>NZ_BBRE01000008.1 GCF_000975115.1 Demequina oxidasica
TGGCGTTGGTGGCGTTGTTGGCTGCGGTTCTTTTTGTGCCGTTGGTTGCAGTGCCGTCGCAGGCGGCGACGACTGGGTATAGGGATGTGACTGGTAGTTACCAGTTCTATAAGGAAATTTCTTGGATGACGGAGAAGCGTATCGCGACGGGGTATGCGGATAAGCGGTTCCGTCCTGAGGAGTTGGTGACTCGCGAGGCTTTTGCTGCGTTCATGTATCGGCTAGCGGGGTGGCCTTCAGTTTCTTTGCCGGCGAAGTCGCCTTTCAAGGATGTTCCGAAGGATTCTCAGTTCTATAAGCCTATTGTGTGGATGGCTGCGACGGGCCTTTCTACGGGGTGGGAGGACGGCACCTTTAGGCCTCGTTGGAATATCACGCGTGACGCGATGGCAGCCTTTCTTTATCGGTACGAGGACAAGCCTTCTGTGACCCTGCCTGCGAAGTCGCGGTTCAGCGACGTTCCCACGAGTGCTCAGTACTACAAGGAAGTCACGTGGCTGTCGAAGTCGGGGATGACGACGGGGTTCTCTGACGGCACGTTCC
>NZ_BBRE01000007.1 GCF_000975115.1 Demequina oxidasica
CCTGACCGTCTGGGTCGTTCAACGTGATCGTGTAGTTCAACGTCGGAACGTTCTCCACACACTCAGCAACAACCGTGCCAGACAACACCGGGTCTGTGGGTTCGTTGCAGTGGGTGTAGTTGCCGATCTTGACGAGCTTGTAGGTGGTGCCGAAGCCTGCGTTGGGCAGGTGGTCCTCGGCGGGGTTGTTGGGGCTGGTCAGTTCTCCGCCGGCGAGCAGGCTCTCGGTGGTTGCGGTGTCCCAGTAGATGTCGACTTGGTAGCAGCCATAGCCGATGTCGTTGAGTTCGTCATCTAGTCCTGCCAGGTCGGGGTTGACCTGGTCCTTGCTGGTGACGAGTGTTTGTGGCCAAGTCGCGAGGAGGGAGTTTTCCCAACTGGGCATTCTCCATGCGGCGATCACGAAACATCCGTTGTCTTCGGACAGGATGTCCTTGCTCTGTGCCTTGTTCAGCAGCAGTTCAGATTCGATCTCGGAGCAAATTTTGGGTGCTTGGCAGTCTTCCTGGTTGTAGATGGTGTAGTCGTCGTGGTTGTAAAGCGAACCAGCAATTTCCATGGGCTGCCAGGTTTCAGTGTTGCAAACCACCACTGGTTTCATGCAGTCCTCGGACTTCTTGACGTACTTCCAGGCTGTGTTGTGCCCGCCGGGGATCAAGTGTTCGGTGGGGTTGTTGGGTCCGTAGAGGACTCCGCCATCGATGAGGTCCTTCGTCTCTTGAGTGTCGAAGTAGATATCGATTTGGTAGCAACCCCACTCGGGTAGTTCGTCATCCAAGGCGTCGAGGT
>NZ_BBRE01000006.1 GCF_000975115.1 Demequina oxidasica
GGCCGTACGAGGGCGCGTCCCGCGCCGCGACGTCAGCGTTCCTGTTCCGCGGGTACGGCCGGGCCTCGTACTCGCCGCCAAAATACATCGCTCCTGAGGGGTGGGACCCTTCACGGAACGTGAGCAAGCTTCTCGGTGACCCAACCTCCGTTCTTGTTGTAGTCAATAAGACTCGGCCGCTCAACCCCGCTACGTACGCACCATCGGACCTGGTGGCTGTATCGCCTGTACCTGGCGGGTCAAATCAGCGCATGAGGCGCGAGGCGGCCACCGCGCTTGCCTCGATGTACAAGGCAGCGTCCGCGCAGGGCCTGTACTTCTCCGTGGCGTCGTCGTACCGGTCCTACGCCACTCAGAAGAGCCTGTTTAACTCCTACGCGGCCAACTACGGAGTTGCGAGAGCGGAGACGTTCAGCGCCCGTCCGTCCTACTCGGAGCATCAGACCGGGTGGACTGCGGACCTGTCGGACGGTGGCGGTTGCCGCATCAGCAAGTGTTTTGGGGACACGACAGTGGGAAAGTGGGTTGCGCAGAACGGCCACAAGTATGGCTTCGTGATCCGGTATCCCGCAGGCAAGACGAGCGTCACGGGGTACATCTATGAGCCATGGCACGTGAGGTACGTGGGAGTGGATCTTTCCACGTACATGCACGACAACGGAGTCAAGACTCTTGAGGAGCAGTTCAAACTGCCTAGCGCGCCCCACTACAACTGACGGCAGCAGTTGCAGAGACGCTGAGCCCTGCCTGCACCAAAGGCGACGCTGGACTATGTACCCTGACACGATGTGCTGAGAAAAACGCGCGGCATAGGACGTGGATCTGATTGCGGCCCACGGCCGGTGACGCGAACACGAGGTTCATGAAAGGAGCAAACATGTTTGCTCACGTAAGACAGAACATGCGTATGGCGTTGG
>NZ_BBRE01000005.1 GCF_000975115.1 Demequina oxidasica
TTCCGGAAATGACGAAAGGCCGCCCAGCGTTGGGCGGCCTTTCGTGTAAAGGATGTCCCGCAGCGACCTACTCTCCCACACCGTCACCAGTGCAGTACCATCGGCGCAGGGAGGCTTAGCTTCCGGGTTCGGAATGGAGCCGGGCGTTTCCCTCCCGCTATGGCTGCGGAAACTCTATGGAGATATCAACCCAAGTGTTTGGGTTTTCGGTTTCCCGACCGTATCTCGGGAACCGCACAGTGGACGCGTAGCATAATTAAATGAAGTTAAGTTATTGGCCTATTAGTACCGGTCAGCTTCAAGGGTCTTTAGTCCCCTCTTCCACATCCGGCCTATCAACCCAGTGGTCTGCTGGGGGCCTTCAGGACCGAAGTCCATGGAAATCTCATCTTGAGACCGGCTTCCCGCTTAGATGCTTTCAGCGGTTATCCGTTCCAAACGTAGCCAACCAGCCGTGCTCCTGGCGGAACAACTGGCACACCAGAGGTTTGTCCATCCCGGTCCTCTCGTACTAGGGACAGATTCTCTCAAATTTCCTGCGCGCGCAGCGGATAGGGACCGAACTGTCTCACGACGTTCTAAACCCAGCTCGCGTACCGCTTTAATGGGCGAACAGCCCAACCCTTGGGACCAACTCCAGCCCCAGGATGCGACGAGCCGACATCGAGGTGCCAAACCATGCCGTCGATATGGACTCTTGGGCAGGATCAGCCTGTTATCCCCGGGGTACCTTTTATCCGTTGAGCGCTGGCGCTTCCACTTGCCACCAGCGGGTCACTAGTTCCGACTTTCGTCCCTGCTCGACCTGTCAGTCTCACAGTCAAGCTCCCTTGTACACTTGCACTCGCCACCTGATTGCCAACCAGGCTGAGGGAACCTTTGAGCGCCTCCGTTACTTTTTGGGAGGCAACCGCCCCAGTTAAACTACCCACCAGGCACTGTCCCTGATCCGGATTACGGACCGAGGTTAGATATCTAGAATGATCAGAGTGGTATTTCAACAATGACTCCACCAATACTGGCGTATCGGCTTCAAAGTCTCCCACCTATCCTACACAAACCACACCAAATACCAATACCAAGCTATAGTAAAGGTCCCGGGGTCTTTCCGTCCTGCTGCGCGTAACGAGCATCTTTACTCGTAATGCAATTTCGCCGAGTTTACGGTTGAGACAGCAGAGAAGTCGTTACGCCATTCGTGCAGGTCGGAACTTACCCGACAAGGAATTTCGCTACCTTAGGATGGTTATAGTTACCACCGCCGTTTACTGGGGCTTAAATTCTGAGCTTCGCCTTGCGGCTAACCCTTCCTCTTAACCTTCCAGCACCGGGCAGGCGTCAGTCCGTATACATCGTCTTGCGACTTCGCACGGACCTGTGTTTTTAGTAAACAGTCGCTTCTCTCTGGTCTCTGCGGCCTTCGAACGCTCAGGAAGCAAGTTCCGTCACGCCTCAGGCCCCCCTTCTCCCGAAGTTACGGGGGCATTTTGCCGAGTTCCTTAACCATAATTATCTCGATCGCCTTAGTATTCTCTACCTGATCACCTGAGTCGGTTTGGGGTACGGGCGGCTAGAACCTCGCGCCGAGGTTTTTCTTGGCAGCATAGGATCACCGATTTCCAGCTATTGCTGTCATCATCAGGTCTCAGGCTATGTGAGTCGCGGATTTGCCTACGACTCGCCCTACACCCTTAAACGTGGACAACCATCGCCACGCTCGGCTACCTTCCTGCGTCACCCCTGTTAATACGCTTGCTTACTACAGACTCGGGTCGCGCGATCCACAGACATTCCCCCGAAGGGTTCAGCTGTTTCTGGCGCTTAGCATCATCTGATTCTGCATGGGCGGTTCTTCGCCGGTACGGGAATATCAACCCGTTGTCCATCGACTACGCCTGTCGGCCTCGCCTTAGGTCCCGACTTACCCAGGGCGGATTAACCTGGCCCTGGAACCCTTGATCATTCGGCGGACGGGTTTCTCACCCGTCTTTCGCTACTCATGCCTGCATTCTCACTCGTGTAGCGTCCACCGCTGGGTCACCCCGCGACTTCACTCGCTACACGACGCTCCCCTACCCATCCATACGCTTGGACCACGAAGGCCTGGCTAATATATGAATGACACAACTTCGGTGGTGTACTTGAGCCCCGCTACATTGTCGGCGCGGAATCACTTGACCAGTGAGCTATTACGCACTCTTTCAAGGGTGGCTGCTTCTAAGCCAACCTCCTGGTTGTCTGGGCAACTCCACATCCTTTCCCACTTAGCACACGCTTTGGGACCTTAGTTGGTGTTCTGGGCTGTTTCCCTCTCGACTATGAAGCTTATCCCCCACAGTCTCACTGCTGCGCTCTCACTTACCGGCATTCGGAGTTTGGCTGACGTCAGTAACCTGGTGAGGCCCATTAGCCATCCAGTAGCTCTACCTCCGGTAAGAAACACGCAACGCTGCACCTAAATGCATTTCGGGGAGAACCAGCTATAACGAAGTTTGATTGGCCTTTCACCCCTATCCACAGCTCATCCCCTCCATTTTCAACTGAAGTGGGTTCGGTCCTCCACGCGGTCTTACCCGCGCTTCAACCTGGCCATGGATAGATCACTTCGCTTCGGGTCTAGAGCATGCGACTCAAACGCCCTATTCGGACTCGCTTTCGCTACGGCTACCCCACACGGGTTAACCTTGCCACATACCACTAACTCGCAGGCTCATTCTTCAAAAGGCACGCTGTCACCCCTGCTAGGGAGGCTCCAACGGATTGTAAGCACACGGTTTCAGGTACTATTTCACTCCCCTCTCGGGGTACTTTTCACCTTTCCCTCACGGTACTGATTCACTATCGGTCAGTAGGTAGTATTTAGGCTTACGAAGTGGTCTTCGCGGATTCACACGGGATTTCTCGGGCCCCGTGCTACTTGGGATGACTCTCAGGAGTCTACGAAATTTCGTCTACGGGGGTTACACCCTCTATGCCGGGCCTTTCAATGCCCTTCGACTATCACGCAGATTTTTGACTCCTTGACGGATCGGCAGATCCATCCGAAAGGTCCCACAACACCGCTAACGCAACGCCTGCCGGCTATCACACGCTAACGGTTTGGCCTTTTCCGGTTTCGCTCGCCACTACTCACGGAATATCTCTTCCTGTCGGTACTGAGATGTTTCACTTCCCGACGTTCCCTCTACTCGCCCTATGTGTTCAGGCGAGAGTCACTGGACATGACTCCAGCGGGGTTTCCCCATTCGGACATCCTCGGATCAAAGCTTGTTTGCCAGCTCCCCGAGGCTTTTCGCAGGCTACAACGTCCTTCTTCGGCTCCTACTGCCAAGGCATTCACCATGTGCTCTTAAAAACTTAACTTACATTCAAATTTACATTCGAATTTAAAGATGCTCGCGTCCACTGTGCAGTTCTCAAGGTACGGGCGGTCCTACCTTCATCCGGCGCCTACCTCATGAAACAGTAATGTCTCTGCGAGGTGGTTCATCCGAATCCGATAGTCCGTCCAGCCTGTCTTTCGACTGGCCTGAGTATCTAAGCTTTCGCCCGATCCCTCAGGACCCAACAGTGTGCCATGCAGTCACTTCCCAGAATCTAAGACTGTTCCAACCCGCAAGGGGCGTACTAAGAAGACTCTCTCGAGCAGCTGCCATAGTCGATGTTCCATCCATGAGCCCTCGCTGCTCTACATATGAGAACAATACGAAGTCCTGGACACCCCCAAAGAGGGCGCCAAGTGCTCCTTAGAAAGGAGGTGATCCAGCCGCACCTTCCGGTACGGCTACCTTGTTACGACTTAGTCCCAATCGCCAATCCCACCTTAGACAACTCCCTCCCTTGCGGGTTAGGCCGTTGGCTTCGGGTGTTACCGACTTTCGTGACTTGACGGGCGGTGTGTACAAGGCCCGGGAACGTATTCACCGCAGCGTTGCTGATCTGCGATTACTAGCGACTCCAACTTCATGAGGTCGAGTTGCAGACCTCAATCCGAACTGAGACCGGCTTTTTGGGATTCGCTCCACCTTGCGGTATCGCAGCCCTTTGTACCGGCCATTGTAGCATGCGTGAAGCCCAAGACATAAGGGGCATGATGATTTGACGTCATCCCCACCTTCCTCCGAGTTGACCCCGGCAGTCTCCTATGAGTCCCCACCATTACGTGCTGGCAACATAGAACGAGGGTTGCGCTCGTTGCGGGACTTAACCCAACATCTCACGACACGAGCTGACGACAACCATGCACCACCTGTATACAGCCCCGAAGGACTCCCTATCTCTAGAGATAAACCGTATATGTCAAGCCTTGGTAAGGTTCTTCGCGTTGCATCGAATTAATCCGCATGCTCCGCCGCTTGTGCGGGCCCCCGTCAATTCCTTTGAGTTTTAGCCTTGCGGCCGTACTCCCCAGGCGGGGCACTTAATGCGTTAGCTGCGACGCGGAACTCATGGAAAGAGCCCCACATCTAGTGCCCACCGTTTACGGCATGGACTACCAGGGTATCTAATCCTGTTCGCTCCCCATGCTTTCGCTCCTCAGCGTCAGTTGTGGCCCAGAGACCTGCCTTCGCCATTGGTGTTCCTCCTGATATCTGCGCATTCCACCGCTACACCAGGAATTCCAGTCTCCCCTACCACACTCTAGTTTGCCCGTACCCACTGCAGATTCGAGGTTGAGCCTCGAACTTTCACAGCAGACGCGACAAACCGCCTACGAGCTCTTTACGCCCAATAATTCCGGACAACGCTTGCGCCCTACGTATTACCGCGGCTGCTGGCACGTAGTTAGCCGGCGCTTCTTCTGTAGGTACCGTCACTTTCGCTTCTTCCCTACTGAAAGGGGTTTACAACCCGAAGGCCTTCATCCCCCACGCGGCGTCGCTGCATCAGGCTTTCGCCCATTGTGCAATATTCCCCACTGCTGCCTCCCGTAGGAGTCTGGACCGTGTCTCAGTTCCAGTGTGGCCGGTCGCCCTCTCAGGCCGGCTACCCGTCGTCGCCTTGGTGAGCCATTACCTCACCAACTAGCTGATAGGCCGCGAGTCCATCCCAGACCGAAAAACTTTCCAGACAATGATCATGCGATCTCGTCTCGTATCCGGTATTAGACCTCGTTTCCAAGGCTTATCCCAGAGTCTGGGGCAGGTTACTCACGTGTTACTCACCCGTTCGCCACTGATCCACAGAGCAAGCTCTGCTTCACCGTTCGACTTGCATGTGTTAAGCACGCCGCCAGCGTTCGTCCTGAGCCAGGATCAAACTCTCCGTTAATGTTTATAGCTAATCCGCAAAGCGGTTTAACGACATACGAAGCGGTTCCGAAGAACCAGTTTAATCTCCAGCAAATAGTACGAATGTCACTGACATTCATTTCTTTACCAAAGGTATTCAGCATCACGACAACACAAACCGAAGGTTCGCATCAACGCAATACCAAACAATTTGGCATCGACTTATGTGGCACACTGTTGAGTTCTCAAGTTTCGGACGCGCACCAAAACATTCTCTTCCGAGTCCGTTTTAGGGCAACCCTACGATCTTACACCCTTCATCCCTCGCCGTCAACACACCTTGTCGGAGTGTTTCAAACTTAGGGGGCTCTCAACCTTACCTCACTCAAGGCGCGTCAGCGACCAAAGCTCAGAAACGTTGAAGTGGTTGTCAAGAGGACTTCCCGCGGCCTTTTCAGTCCTGCGGTAAAGCGTCCCGTCGTTGGCAACAGATGAAACATTACGGCCAGATGAACAAACCGTCAAATCACACGAAACCCGGGCGTGTCG
>NZ_BBRE01000004.1 GCF_000975115.1 Demequina oxidasica
CAATGTCCCTTATACGGCAACACCACTAAGGTGTTCCGGAGTACTTTTGAAACCTCAAGATCGGAGCATGATGGCCAACGAGGAAAAGGATCGCCCAGCGGACGACCGCGAGAAGCGGGCGTCACGTCCACCTACTGGCAATTCAAGGCCCGCGGAAACGAGCAGGTCAAAGGGATACACGCGTCCGAGCCGGGATGACAGCATCCGGCCACCACGCTCCTCGGACTCGCGTCCCCCACGCACCGATCGAGGCAACTCTTCCTCGTCGCGTCCACTGAACAGTTCTTCCCGCCCGCCGTCTGACGGTGCTGGCGGTAACCGGGGCGCGTCCGGTTCCACCGGTGGTGATTCTCGTGGTTACCAGGGTCGTCCTGACCGTGCAGGGTCCGCCCGGCCTGACCGTGGTGATTCTCGTGGTTACCAGGGCCGCCCCGACCGTGCCGGTAGCGACCGGCCTCCTCAGCGCACTGGGTATTTGGGCAAGGGCGCGCCTAAGCACAAGGGCGCCGACCGTCGCGACGACGATGACCGCGCTCCTCGCAACGAGGGTCTAGTGCGCAAGGCGCCTATCGCCCCTGACATCCCCGATGAGATCACTTTTGACCTGCTCGACAAGACCGCTCGCGCGAGCCTGCGGACGCTGAGCAAGGATAACGCCGAGGATGTCGGTCGCCACCTGGTCATGGCCGGCAGGCTCATCGACATTGACCCCGAGCGGGCCTACCAGCACGCGCAGGTCGCGGTGGCGCGTGGTGGTCGCGTAGACATCTGCCGCGAGGCAGCGGCTCTGACGGCGTATGCCACCGGCCGATATGCCGACGCGTTGCGCGAGTTCCGTACCGTGCGTCGGCTGAACGGTTCAAGCGAGCACCTGCCACTGATGGCGGACTGTGAGCGTGGGCTTGGCAGGCCCGAGCGCGCTATTGCGCTCGCTCAGGAACCGGAGGCGAAGAAGCTCTCCGCAGAGGCTTCGGTTGAGTTGCAGATCGTGATCGCCGGTGCGCGGATGGATATGGGTAACGCCGAGGCCGCGCTCATGACTCTGGCGCGTATCTCCACCAAAGACTCGCAAGCGCGCGTGCGCATTTCGGAGGCCAAGGTGGCGGTGCTGCGGGCACTGGACCGCAACACCGAAGCCGACGAACTCGAGGCGACCCTTCCTGCAGAAGGGGCTGACGAGCCGACCTGGGCTGACGAGGTGTACCTCTACGACACAGAGGAACTCCCGGAGCCCGTCGAGTATGTGGCACCGGTTGAGAGCGCCGGCGAGGACGATGCCAGCGTCACTCCAGCATCGGGAGATGCCAATGGAGCCGACACCATGACCGTAGTTGCAGACGACGAGTCGGCAGGCACTCATAAGGACACGAACGTCCCTGAGGAGCCAAAGAATGTCTGACGCCACATTGCATGGCACCACCAAGCCACTCCAAGAGTTCTTTGATGTAGCACTCGTCGATCTGGATGGAGTCGCCTACAAGGGACCTGACGCGATCCCGTCCGCGCCACCGGCGTTGGCCGAGGCCCGCGGAGCTGGCCTGCAGCTGATCTTTGTGACGAACAACGCGAGCCGCGAGCCCGAGGAGGTCTCGGGTCAGCTGACCAACCTTGGCATTCCGACGGAGGTTGAGGAAGTCATGACCGCCGCCCAGGCTGGCGCGATCATGCTGACCGAGCATGTCGCTAAGGGCTCGCGCGTGCTGGTGATTGGCGGTAAAGGCCTGCGTACTGCCGTCTCCGCTGCCGGCTTCGAGGTGGTCGACAGTGCGGACGATGCTCCCGCTGCAGTGATCCAGGGATACGCACCTGAGATTGGCTGGAGGGATTTCGCGGAGGCGACCTACGCCATCCACGGGGGCGCACGTTTCTTCGCGACCAACTTGGATATGACGCTTCCGACCAACCGTGGCATGGCTCCCGGCAATGGCGCCCTGGTCAGCGTTGTCGCCACTGCAACCGGAGTGACCCCCCTCGCTGCTGGCAAACCGGAGCCAGCGATGTTCCACATGGCGGCCGCGCGGACCGGCGCTCAGCGTCCGCTTGCCATCGGCGATCGACTCGACACGGATCTAAAAGGTGCGCGTGCGGCAAACATCCCCGGACTCATGGTTCTGACCGGCGTGAACGATGCTCGAGATGCGCTTTTGGCGCCCGCGGATCAGCGGCCCAGCTTCATTGGGGCAGATCTCACTTGCTTGGCTGAGGCACATCCGGAGCCCAGTGTTTCCGGCGAGTGGGTCCATGTGGGCGAGGCCCGAGCCCGCGTGACCGAGGGCCACCTCCTCGTAGACGGCGGCACCGGCATCGATCGTGTGCGCGCCGCATGCGTCGCGGCATGGGCAGCGGCCGATGCCGGTCACAAGGTCGTGGTTGAGACCTTGCCCCACCTGGGAGTAACCTTCTGAACATGGCTGACATCAATGATTCCCGCACCACGCTGGGACAGGTCGAGTACCCCGCCGAAGTCCGTGAGGCACTCAAGGCAGTAACTGAGTTGCCTGAGGACCTCGACGAGCAGGCGGAGTTTTACGACAAGGTACAAGACGCCCTTGCCTCGCGGCTCCGCGAGGACTCCTAAGCACTCGATGCGCCTCGACCTCGCGGTCGTGGCTCGCGGCTTGGCTCGTTCGCGAACCCACGCCCAGACCCTCATTGCGGCCGGATCAATTTTGGTCGACGGTGCTGTCGCTTCCAAGCCCGCGCTGACTATCCGCGACGGCGTGGTGATCGAGCTTGCAGGCCCTAGCGACCACTACGTCTCCCGCGCCGCGCACAAGTTGATTGGTGCTTTGGACGAGTGCGCGCCGCTCGGCTTTGACGTTGCTGGCCGGGTGGCCCTCGATGCTGGCGCGTCCACGGGCGGCTTCACGCAGGTGTTGCTAGAGCGCTCGGTCGCCCATGTGACGGCAATCGACGTGGGCCATGACCAACTTGCTGCCCCGATTCGCGCTGATGACCGCGTGACCGTGGTCGAGGGCGTTAACGTCCGCGAACTCGAACCAGGAAGCCTGCGCGACGACACCAACGTGGTGGTCGCTGATCTGTCATTCATTTCACTCACCATGGTGATCCCCGCGCTGGTGAGAGCGGTGGAGCCCGTCTCGGACTTTGTCCTGATGGTGAAGCCTCAGTTCGAGGTGGGGCGCCAGAAGCTGGGTAAGAACGGCGTCGTCACCGACCAAGTCGATCGCGCCGATGCCGTGGCTGGGGTGGTTGCGGCCATGCGCTCCGCAGGGCTCACCATCCACCACGTGTCCCGCAGCGCGCTCCCGGGTCCACACGGCAATGTGGAATTCTTCGTGTGGGGCTCCTCGGCATGGCAGGCTGGGGATGTCGGACATGCCAGCGACAATGAACTGGCCGACGTGACCGGCGCCCGCGAGCGTCCGGTTCTTGATGACAGTGCCGCCGCGGCGGCCATTGACCGCGAAGTAGCGAAGGGGTAGTGATGACACGCCGCATCCTCATTGTGGTCAATCCGCACCGAACCGAGACGGTCGAGGCGGGTCAGATCGCCGCGCGCGCACTCGAGGCTGAAGGAGTCGAGCCGTGCTTCGACTTCAACCCTGACGTAAGTGCACCTATCGAGGCCGCCATCGTGCTCGGCGGCGACGGCACTATGCTGCACGCCGCACACGTCACGCACGGCACCAAGATCCCGTTGCTTGGGGTCAACCTTGGCCGCGTGGGATTTCTCGCGGAACTCGAGCGAGACGATGTCGCGCATGCGGCTACCCGACTCGCCTCAGGCGACTATCACGTTGAGGAGCGCCGCACCCTTCAGGTGACCGTTATCGACCCTGACGGCGCTCGTCATGAGGGCTGGGCTCTCAACGAGGCCACCCTGGAACGCACCGACCTGCATTCGACTCTGGAGGTTGCGGTGGAGGTCGACGGCCGGCCGCTATCAACCTTTGGATGCGACGGAGTGATTGTCTCGACCGCTACCGGGTCCACTGCGCATGCCTTCTCTGCCGGGGGTCCGGTAATGTGGCCAAACGTGGATGCGCTGCTGTTCGTGCCGCTGTCCGCCCACGCGCTCTTCGCGAGGCCGTTGGTGGTCGGCCCGGACTCCTACTTCGCTGTCGAGGTCATGGAGGGCACTGCCTCTCCAGGCAACGTGATTCTGGACGGTTCGCGAGGCATCGATGTGCCCCGCGGGGGCCGGCTCGAGGTACGCCGAGGCGATGAGACAGTGCTGCTGGCACGCACCAATGACGCCCCATTCACCGAGCGTCTTGTCAAGAAGTTCTCACTACCCACCAACGGGTGGCGCGGCGAGCGCCCGTCACGCGCGAACACGCCCCCTGACGAGGACGGCTAGCGGTGCTTCACGAACTGTCTATCGATAACCTCGGAGTCATCCAGTCGGCGCGGGTCACCTTTGGTGCCGGCCTGACTGTACTCACGGGGGAGACCGGCGCCGGCAAGACCATGGTGTTGACCGGGTTGGGGCTAATTCTGGGCGGCAAGCCAACCCCCTCCGCTGTGCGCACTGGAGCGGATGAGGCCGTGGCTCAGGCAGTGCTCGATGTCCCCGATGACTCGCGGGCCCGCGCCGCGCTGGCCGATGCCGGGGCTGAGCTTGAGGACGACGGCACAGTGATCGTGGCACGCACCGTGAGTGCCACGACGCGTTCACGGGCAATTGTCGCGGGTCGCACCGCCCCCCAAACCCTTCTCGCTGACATCGCATCGGATCTCGTCACCGTTCACGGGCAGAGTGACCAGGTGCGCCTGCGGTCCGCGGCACGCCAACGCGCGACGCTCGACGAGTACGCAGGGCCGGAGCAGGTACGCCTGCTGGAGGACTATCGCGTGGCCTGGGCCGCGTGGGGCGACGCCAAAACGGAACTAGAGCGCATGGAATCAGGCGCCACCCAAGCGCGCGCGGATGTAGCGAGGCTCCGCGAAGACCTCATTGCAATTGACGCAGTAGGCCCACAGCCAGGCGAGGACGAGGCCCTCACCGCGGAGGCGATGGTGCTCGAGAACGCAGAGTCGGTTCGCACCGGGGTGGCGAAGGCGGGCCAGGCCATCGACAACGATTCCGACCAGATGTCTCTGGTGGCCGCGATAGAGGCCGCCCGCCGGGCTCTTGGGGACGCGGCGCGTCACGATCCCGTGCTTGCCGAACACGAGAAGCGGCTGGCTGAGATGAGTTACGCCGCAGCAGACATTTCGAGCGACTTGGTGCACTACCTGGACGCGCTCGACGCTGATCCTGGCCGCCTAGAGGCTCTCAACGGGCGCCGCAGCACGCTCGCCTCGCTGGGCCGCCGCATCGGCCGCGATGTGACGGGAATCTTGGAGTACGCGGCAGACGCTCGAGAGCGAGTCGCGGAGGACGATGCGTGGGACGAGACGCTGATCCAGCGGCGCGAGGAGGTCGAGCGCACCAAAGCCACTGTCGTTGAGCTCGCAGGCAAGCTCTCGCAAGCAAGGACGCGCGCATCGACGGCGTTGGCAGAGGCCGTCAATAGTGAACTTGGGCAGCTCGCCATGCCCGACGCGCGTTTTGAAATTGACGTCGAGCCAGTCGAGCCCGGGCCTTCGGGCGCCGATGCCATCGTCATGACCCTCGCTGCGCACCCAGGTACTGCACCACGGCCAGTGGCTGAGGCGGCATCGGGCGGTGAACTGTCGAGAATCATGCTGGCGATCGAAGTGGCGTTAGCGGATCGTGCTGCGGCGCCCGGGCACACGTTCGTTTTTGACGAGGTGGACGCGGGAGTCGGCGGACGAGCGGCCGTCGCAGTCGGTAACCGACTCGCAGCGCTCGCCCGCACGCACCAGGTGATCGTTGTCACGCACCTCGCCCAAGTGGCGGCCTTCGCGAACACCCACGTCGTGGTGCAGAAGTCGACCGATGGATCCATCACCACCACCGCGGTCGTCGAGGTCACGGAGGGGGACAGGGTGGCCGAGATCGCGCGCCTGCTGTCTGGTCAGGAAGACTCGGCTACGGCACGCGCCCACGCGCTTGAGCTGCTGGAGGCATCCGCCGTGGCACGATGATGCCATGAGTAAATTCTCGCGCCGAAACGAGTCCGCGGGCAGTGATTCCCCGCTAAACGGAACGGCCCGCGTGGATCATTCGATTACTGCTCTGACGCGGCGATTGCGTCGTGGCGACATCGCGGTGATCGACGTCCTCGACCTCGACGAGCGCACTGCGTCCCAACTGGCGGCCTGTCGCCCTTCCGCCGTGATCAACGCGCAGGAGTCTATTTCCGGTCGCTACCCGAACGGCGGACCTACGGTGCTGGCCGCTGCTTCGATTCCGCTGATCGACAAGGCTGGCGCCGACGTCATGAACATCCGCGACGGTTCGCGCATTCGCATTGATGGCGACGCGGTGTTCCGTGGTGACACGCAGCTGGCCACCGGGGCCATCCTCACCGACGAAGCCCTTGAAATCGCGCTTACTGACGCGGCCCAAAACATGCACGTGCAGCTCTCGGCGTTCACCGCGAATGCGATGGACTACGTAGAGCGTGACTCTGCACTGCTCTTGGACGGCCGGGGCTTGCCAGCTGTCGACGTGGACCTTGAAGGACGTCACGTGATGATCGTGACCGGCGGGATGCTCTACGCCAAGCAGCTCAAGGACATCCGCACCTACTTGCGCGAACGTAAGCCCGTCATCATCGCCATTGGTGACTCTGCAGACACCGCCATGGAGCACGCGTACGCGGCCAAGATCATCGTCGGCAACGTCGAGTCGGTTTCCGAGCGGGCCATGCGTGCCGCGGCCACGGTGGTCGTTCACGATCCGGCTGGGGCCGATGCGGGGATGACGCGCGCCGATGCCCTCGGAGTCTCGCGCACCACGTCCGACGCGGGCATCGCTAGCAGCGACCTTGCGGTGTTGCTGGCCCACGCCCAGGGCGCCGAGGTCATTGTGACCGTCGGCATGGAGACCCGACTTATCGACTATCTGCAGGGTTCTAGCGACCTCAACGCGGGCACGTTCCTGACCCGGCTGCAAGCCGGCGGGGGACTGGTGGACGCACGCACGCTCGCGCAGGTCTACCGGCACCGTTACTCGCGCTGGACCGTGTTTGGTCTGGTGGTGGCCGGATTTGCTGCCCTCGCTCTGGCGCTGGCCGCCACTCCGGGTGGTCGATCATGGGTCTCCTCTGCATGGGACACCGTGTCCACCTGGTTGGGTCTGTCGTGAAGCACGACCGCCGCGGATGGGTAGTCCCCGTCGTGGTGGCAATGTTCGCGATGGCCATCGGATTAGTGCTTGGATCCGGTCCGCTGCGCACCGCGCTCATCGGCTCGCTGGGCGCTCAGGTGGACTCGCTGGAGGAAGAGGTTGCGGCCGCCGAGCTTGAGGCTGACCGTGCGAACGTCACCAATGACTATGGCGACGATTGGGTCGCCGGTACGGCGCCCCAACTTCTAGGCAGCACCCTGGCCGGAGGCAACGTCGCTTTCATCTCCGTCGACGACGCGGACGCCGATGCTGTGAGTGCCGCGCAGGGCTACGTGAGGGAGGCGGGAGGCTCAGTGGTGGCATCAGTCACCATCGAATCACTGTGGACGGACCCCAATCAGTCTGCTTTCCGTGCCGCACTCGCACCTCAACTCGCCCCGTCCATCTCCGGGCTCGACGGCACCGAGAGCGTGGACGAGTTGTTCGCGCAGGCGCTCGCGCAGTCCTTGCTCCCCCCTGTGTCCGGCGGTGACGAGGGGGAACTAGAGGTGCCGCCGGACGCCGCCGCGCAGGACCACGCTCAGGTGCTGTGGACGCTGCTCACCGACGCGGACCTGGTGTCAGGCACGCGCGACGGATTAGCGAACGCGGTGGTCATGGTGGCGGGGGAGACGCCGGCTGGCGAGGATGAGACGAGCCTGCAGGCCACGGCGAACATCACGCTCGCCAGCGTGGTGACCCAGTTCGACGTGGCCGTGGTTGCCGCCAATGGGCCCGATGTCGATGGAGACTTGGTGTCGGACGTGCTTGCGGATACCGATGGTCTGGCGCAACGAATCTCAACCGTGTCGTGGATACAGACCTCGTTCAGCCAAGTAACCGTAGCGCTCGCGTTGCGAGAGCAATTCGACGGCTGGGTGGGGCATTACGGCCCAGGCGAGGACTCCGCGGCCGCGCCGCCGCCCATCGGCGAATAGGACGGTTCTCGGGGCGACGGAGGGGATGTTGGATCCGACACGCCCAGCGCGACACGCCCGGTGTGGACCTGGGGGGCGAGGACAACCCGGACCAGTTCTGAGAAGTTTTGTGCGGCGAGCGACGTTTTTGGCGCGGCTTGGGTCTCGCGCAGGGCTGTGCGGTGATAGCGTTGAAGCCCGTGGAGAGAACTAGATTTTCGTCCGGATCGGACCATGTCACCCGTCACATCTTTGTTACGGGAGGCGTTGTTTCCTCCCTCGGAAAGGGTCTGACGGCGTCAAGCCTCGGACGACTTCTCCGGTCCCGTGGGTTGCGGGTGACGATGCAGAAGCTCGACCCGTACCTCAACGTGGACCCGGGCACGATGAACCCGTTCCAGCACGGCGAGGTCTTTGTGACCGACGACGGTGCCGAGATGGATCTGGACATTGGCCATTACGAGCGCTTCCTCGACGTCAACTTGGCGGCATCCTCGAACGTAACTACCGGTCAGGTGTACTCGCAGGTGATCGCCAAGGAGCGTCGCGGCGAGTACCTAGGCGACACCGTTCAGGTCATCCCGCACATCACGGATGAGATCAAGCGTCGCATGCGCGCACAAGCCAGCCCTGAGGTCGACGTCATCATCACCGAAGTCGGCGGTACCGTAGGCGACATCGAGTCGCAGCCGTTCCTTGAGGCTGCGCGTCAGGTGCGCCACGAGGTGGGCCGCGACCACGTGTTCTTCCTGCACATCTCACTGGTGCCGTACATCGGCCCCTCTGGTGAACTGAAGACCAAGCCCACGCAGCACTCCGTGGCAGCTCTTCGCAGCATCGGCATCCAGCCCGACGCGATCGTTTGTCGCTCGGACCGTGACATCCCGCAGTCGGTCAAGAACAAGATAGCGCTGATGTGTGACGTCGAAGACCAGGCCGTCGTGACCTGCAAGGACGCGCCCAGCATCTACGACATTCCTAAGGTGTTGCACTCCGAGGGCCTCGACGCCTACGTGGTGCGCCGCCTTGACCTGCCTTTCCACGACGTCCAATGGGGCGCGTGGGACGACCTGTTGCGCCGCGTGCACTTCCCCAAGCACGAGGTGTCCGTGGCGCTGGTCGGCAAGTACATCGACCTTCCTGACGCGTACCTGTCGGTGAGCGAGGCACTTCGTGCCGGCGGTTTCCAGCACGATGCCCGCGTGAACATCCGCTGGGTGGCGTCCGATCGCTGTGCGACCCCTGAGGGTGCACGGGAGGCGCTTGGCGACGTTGATGCGGTACTGGTTCCCGGCGGATTTGGCGTTCGTGGCATCGAAGGAAAGCTCGGAGCACTCAAGTTCGCACGCGAGAACAAGATTCCCACACTCGGAATCTGTCTCGGCATGCAGTGCATGGTGATTGAATACGCGCGTCACGTCGTTGGCCTCGAGGGAGCCTCGAGCTCCGAATTCGACGACAACCCCGCGCATCCCGTGGTCGCGACCATGGAGGAGCAGCTGGAGATCGTCGACGGCAAGGGAGACCTGGGCGGCACCATGCGTCTGGGGGAGTACCAGGCCGTGTTGACGCCCGGATCGGTAGTCGCCGAGACATACGGCAAGACCACCGTGGGCGAGCGTCACCGTCACCGCTACGAGGTCAACAACGCGTACCGCGAGCAGCTCGAAGACGCGGGCCTAGTGGTGTCGGGTCAATCGCCTGACAGCTCGCTGGTCGAGTTCGTCGAACTTCCGCGCGACACACACCCGTACTACGTGTCGACGCAAGCTCACCCCGAGTTCCTGTCTCGCCCCACCAAGGCACACCCGCTGTTCGCGGGTCTCATCGGCGCCGCCATCACTCAGCAGGCCGAGGCCAAGGCTGCGGACGATGCCGTGGTCGCCGACCAGAACGCCTAAGGGTTCGCTAGATGGAGTCCGATGGCTTCCGCTTGGCCGACAGGCGCTCCCCGCGCCCGGTCATCGCCACATCGACGGTCTTTGAGGGTCGCGTCTGGAACGTCGACTCGGATGACATCGACCTAGGGGAGGCTGGTCGCGTCACACGGGACTACGTGGCTCACCCGGGCGCCGTGGCGATCTTCGCGCTCAACGAGCGCGGTGAGGTCTACCTGGTCCACCAGTACCGTCACCCCGTCCGGAGCGAACTGTGGGAGCCCCCGGCGGGTCTGCTTGACGTCGAGGGAGAGGCGCTACAGGCCGCCGCCGCGCGCGAGCTCTACGAGGAGGCGGATCTCCGCGCTGCGACGTGGCATACCCTCATCGATTTCTACACGTCCCCGGGGGGTAGCTCCGAGGCGATTCGCGTGTTCCTCGCGCGTGATATCTCCGAGGTGCCCCTCGCTGAGCGTCACGTCCGCGAGGACGAGGAGGCCGACATGGGCGGCCGGTGGGTGCCGCTCGACGAGGTGCTGAAGGCCATCACGCTGGGCGACGTAGCCTGCCCGCCGCTGCTCGTGGGCGCTTTCGCGCTCGATGCCGCGCGTCGTGATGGATGGGCCACCTTGCGCCCGGCTGACGCGCCTTGGATTCGCGAGTAACGCAAGCAAGGCGCGCCCTGGCGCAGATCTTTGAGTTTTGAGCCCGTCGTGATCGGGTGTTCGAGTATGGCTAGGAGTCGCGCGCACGAAGTCCCATGAGTTTGCCTTTGCCGATCACATGGCCCTCTGCGGCGTCCACCAGCTGGTCGTACGTGAAGCTGGTTTCCAGAGCGAGTTCCTCGTCCAAGGCCCAGACTTCAAAGACGTATTCGTGGTCTCCTCCACCCAATGGGCAGGGGCCCATGTACTCACTGTGAGAGAGCCCGTTTCGCCCCGTGACGCTGCCCTCCGGCGAGGGCTCGCCCGCCGCTATTCCTGTTGAGTCTGCGGGAATGTTGGCAAGGATCCAATGCACGAAGTCGTTGTGCGAGGAATCCCTCATTGTCAGGGCGTAGCTGGCGGCGCCGCCCGGCACCTGGTCCCAACTGAACTCGGGATTGCGGTTCTCTCCGGTGCAGGCGCCACCGAAGGCGTGAGCAGTCACGGCGTCCGGAATCATTGCGCCGTCAGAAAAGTCGATGCTGGAAAGGTTCAGATCTTCGACTTCTGGTTCGGGGTCGCCGGCTACCGTGCCGCGTACTGTTGCGCTGGCGAGGATCGTGTCCCCGGCGACATCCTCGAGTTGCCCAGTGCCCAAGCCCTCCTGGTCGAACTTGCTGCTCAACGCGTAGACGGTCGTCGCGATGGTGTGAGTCTCGCCCACCTCGGGGCACGGCGAGATGCGGCTACGTCCTCCCATCGAGGCGACGGCTGTGACTGCACCAAGTGACTCGGCCTCGCCGTGCTTGACTTCGCGAATCTCACCATCGATGTCATACGCACCCCAGTAATAAAACGGGCGAGTCTCGTTCTCCATCACGATGGCGAATGACTCCGTCCCTGCAGGCGGTTCCGTCCACTCGAGTGCGATTGACTCTCCCGGGCCATCACACCAGTACAAGGCCGCACCGATGATCGTGGGGTTCAGGGTTCCGTCGGGGGACAGGTCGGAACTGGTGACGGAGAACGTGCTCACCGGAGCGCCGCTCGCCTCGGTTTGGCCCGATGGCTGCTCGTCGGGTGCGCATGATGAAAGAGCGGTGGCGGCGAACACAGAGATTGATAGGGCCTTGAGCCGAAGTGTGGGCATTGGGCTTCTCCTTTGAAGTGAGACGTTGAGGGGGCACACGGGGATGCCTGCCGGCGACTCACCCCATGCTGTAACTAAGTTACGGAAACAAAGTTACACCACACCCGTTACGGTGGGTGTCTATGAGCGACACATCCGTTGGCCGAGAGTCGATTCTGGACGCGGCTCGCGCCGTAGTGATCGACCAAGGGGCTTCGGGGTTGACCGTGCGCGCCGTGACTCAACGGGCCGGTTGCTCAACCACCGGTATCTATACGTATTTTGGTGGCAAGCAAGGTCTTCTCGATGCCCTTTACGCGGAGGCCTTCGCTGAGTTTCACCTGGCACTGTATATCAACGCAGTGCCAGGCAACGAAGTGGCTAGGGCGCATCACGCCATGCGCGCCTACCGGGATTGGGCACTTGCCAATGCCTCGCGCTACCTGTTGATCTTTGCCTTCCGCGCGAGCGGCTACACGCCGTCGCCGGAGCTGGTCGAGTCGACGCAGCCGACGTTCGAGGCGCTCGTCGACCTGTTCAGCGAACTCGTGCGCGTGGGTGCCCTGGAGGGGGATGCACGCGCCATTGCCACCCATCTGTGGGCGACCCAGCATGGATATGTGATGCTCGAATTGACTGGTCCAGGAACGCTCACCGACGACCCTGTCGCTGCGTATCAGGAGGGTGTCAGCGCGGCACTGCGGGGCTACAACGCCGCTCCAGGAGTAGTTCCAGCCGCATCAAGGTAGGCCCCGGTGCCGTCAGGTGCCCAACCCCACTCCAGCTCAAGATGCTCGCTCGCGGCCTGGGCGCTGTCCGCCCCATGCGGTCGCAGTGGCGGAATCGCCAAGCTCGTCACCGTCGGCGCTCGAGCTGGCGCGGAACTGCATTCGGCAAACACACACCTACGGCGCTAGCAGCCACTACCACTGAGATACTCAGCCGCACCCCGCGGGAACGTCCGCACCCTACTTCGGGTCTGGGCAAAGCGTTTGTGCGGTGCCGCGCGGCTTAGACGGCAGTTTAGGGTACGGACGTAGCCGAAGACGGGGTGCCTTTCAAAAGATAATTGGCGGCCGACTGGGCGGCGACCAGCAGGCCGATCCCCAGCATGTGCACGCCTACGAGCAACTCGGGGAGGCCGGTGAAGTACTGGGTGACCCCCACGAAGCCCTGCGCGAGCGTCATCGTGACCAGGACGAGCCATGCCTTGCGGACCTCGTCTCTCTCGCCGATGCTGCGGTCGTCACGCACCCGCGCGACCATCCAGACGATGGCGGCAAGGTAGAGCACCACCGCATAGCCGTGGATTTGGGCAATGATGGCGGGATCCAGCGCGAGACGCTCGGTGGCGTTCGCATCTCCCGAGTGAGGGCCGGCACCGGTGGTGAGGACTCCAAGAACGACGACAATCATGAGCAGAACACGCGAGGCGCTTAGGATGCCGGAAATGGGTCGACCATTGCGCCGCGGTGCATCTCGCACCTTCAGGCCGATCTGCACAGAGATCCACACCAGACCCGCGGAGATGAACATGTGCAGGCCCACGAGCAGGGGGTTCAGGTGTAGAAGGACCACGATGCCACCCAAGACGGCCTGCGCGATGATACCGAGACCCGGCACCAGCCCTAGCCACTTGAATTGGGGGCGTGCGCGCCAGATCGCGATGGCGAGCAGCAGCGCGATGATCGCCAGAACGAAGGTTAGTAGCCGATTGCCGAACTCGATGAAGCCGTGGATGCCCGCCGCTGCGTGGTATTCGGGAGTGAATGAACCCGGCTCACAGTGAGGCCAGTCAGAGCAGCCGAGTCCGGATTCGGTAAGTCGCACCAGTCCACCCGTCACGATGATGCCGATCTGTGCCGCGATGTTGGCCATCGCGAGTCCATGGACGTAATTGCCGAGGAATCCGGTGGTGGCGCGAGAGCCGCGAGTGATGGGTTTAGCAATGGTGGAGAGATTCACCCGTTCATCCTAGGCTGTCGAGACCTAGTGAAGGTCTGACCGCGAAGTAGTCGGTGGCCGCGGTTGGTTCCTTAAGAGAGACCGCCCGTGAGCGCGAGAACGACGACCACCACTGCGCCAACGACAAGGCCACAACCCGTCATGATGGCGACCCACTTGCCGAACGTGGCTACCTTGGGCTGACGCTCGGTCCACCCCAGTGCGACGGCCGGTTCGCGAACGGCGGAGTGAAGAACTCGGGTGTCTTGACGCTGAGTACTCACCCTGCCAATCGTGCCATCGTCTTTGAGTCCCACTGCCTCAACCATCCGCATTGCGTGTTGGCGGCCCCGGAAGCGGGACGTCGTACGGCTCAGGGTCGCGAGGCTACTGCGGCTCACTATTCCTACATCGGTCATGGTGAAGGTGCGTGCGGCGGAGTCGCATCGCACCTCGACACGAAAAGTGGAGTCAATCTGCAGGAGAACTCCCTTGAAGGTGAGTTGCTCGCGGTAGACCACATCGAAGCCGGCTTCCAACGCGGTGACCTCCAGTTCAGCAGGGGCAGCCTTCGCTACGGCGTTGCGGAACTGGTTGATCGCACTATCTTGCTGACTCGCCACGGAGTCGTAAGAGTCGTAGGAGTCGGTCATGCGTACACCATAGGTGAAGTTCCGGCCCGCAGGTGGTCGCGCGGGGACATGTGGGTAAGGGGCGCCTTGCTTGCGTGGAACAGATTAAGCAACGACAATGTTATCTATTGCGCAGCCCTCTTTGTGGGCGCGTATCCCAGTGCCGAACGGCGACCGGAGGAGGCTTCATGAGCACTGACACCACGCGTGACCGTGTACTCGGCCTGATAGCGTCAGCCGGCCCCATCACCGCGGCAACGCTCGCGAACGAGCTCGGCGTCACGCCCGCTGGCGTGCGCCGTCACCTGACCTCGTTGACCGAGGCCGGATTTATCACCGAGCACGACCAGCCGGGCCCAGTGAATCGGGGGCGCGGGCGACCCTCGCGTTCCTACGTTGCGACGAACGAGGGTCAGCAGGCCCTCGCATCGGCGTATACCGGCGTCGCGGTTGACGCTCTCGCCTTCATGCGAGAGCACGGTGGGCTCGACGAGTTCGTGGAGAAGAAGTCGCTTGAGCTCGAGGAGACGCTCGCGGCATCGGTTCCTGCTGACGGCACCCTGGGGGAGCGCGTAGATGCACTCTCGCGGGCGCTGGGTGATCAGGGCTATGCCACGTCGGTGCGCCCCGGCCCCGGTGGCTACACCGTCCAGTTGTGCCAGGGTCACTGCCCTGTGCAATCCATCGCTGAGGCCGCACCAGAGTGGTGCGAGGCCGAAGCCCGCGCGTTTTCACGAATATTAGACGTCCACGTGCAACGCCTGTCCACCCTGGCAGGTGGCGCGCACGTGTGCACCACAACCATCCCGCTCGCAGTCGCGGGCACGAAGGAAGGATCACAATGAGCGCTCCTACGGAGAATGCCCCCGGAACCGGGGAACTTACTCAGGATGAGGCCATCGCCTCGCTGGGTAACTACGCGTTCGGCTGGCACGATGAGGACGGCGCGGGCACGAATGCTCGACGCGGTCTGAACGAGGAAGTGGTTCGCAACATCTCGGCTCTTAAGGATGAGCCTGAGTGGATGCTGGAACTGCGCCTCAAGGGCCTGCGACTGTTCGGCAAGAAGCCGATGCCGACCTGGGGTGCAGACCTCACCGGAATTGACTTCGACAACATCAAGTACTTTGTGCGCTCCACGGAGCGTCAGGCCACGTCGTGGGAGGACCTGCCCGACGACATCAAGAACACGTACGACCGCCTGGGCATCCCCGAGGCAGAGAAGCAGCAGCTGGTTGCCGGCGTTGCGGCTCAGTACGAGTCCGAGGTGGTCTACCACCAGATTCGTGAGGACCTCGAGGAGCAGGGCGTCCTCTTCCTCGACACCGACACCGCGTTGCGCGACCACCCCGAGATCTTCGAGCAGTACTTCGGCACGGTCATTCCGGTAGGCGACAACAAGTTCGCCGCGCTGAACACGGCCGTGTGGTCCGGTGGCTCGTTCGTTTACGTCCCCCCGGGCGTCCACGTCGACATCCCGCTGCAGGCTTACTTCCGTATCAACACGGAGAACATGGGCCAGTTCGAGCGCACCCTGATCATTGCTGACGAGGGCTCCTCGGTGCACTACGTCGAGGGTTGCACCGCGCCGGTGTACTCCTCCGACTCACTGCACTCCGCCGTGGTCGAGATCATCGTGAAGAAGAACGCGCGTGTTCGCTACACGACCATCCAGAACTGGTCCAACAACGTCTACAACCTCGTCACCAAGCGTGCCGTGGCTGAAGAGGGCGCGACCATGGAGTGGGTCGATGGCAACATCGGCTCCAAGGTCACCATGAAGTACCCGGCCATCTACCTGATGGGCGAGCACGCCCACGGTGAGACGCTGTCCGTCGCCTTCTCCGGCGAGGGCCAGCACCAGGATGCTGGTTCCAAGATGGTGCACGCAGCCCCTAACACCACGTCCAACGTGGTGTCTAAGTCGGTGGCACGTGGCGGTGGACGCTCGTCCTACCGCGGACTGGTCCAGGTGCTCGAGGGTGCCAAGGGTTCCAAGTCCAACGTGCTGTGCGATGCACTGCTCGTGGACCAGATTTCCCGCTCAGACACGTACCCCTACGTCGACGTCCGCGAGGACGACGTCTCGATGGGTCACGAGGCCACGGTCTCGCGCGTCAGCGAGGAGCAGCTGTTCTACCTCATGTCTCGCGGCATGAATGAGTTCGAGGCAATGGCCATGATCGTGCGCGGGTTCGTCGAGCCCATCGCGCGCGAGTTGCCCATGGAGTACGCCCTCGAGCTTAACCGCCTCATTGAACTTCAGATGGAAGGATCCGTCGGTTGACCACCACTGACTTGACCACAGACCACTCACGCGCGACCGCAGACGAGGCTCACTCGCACGGACTCGCGTCCACCCCGCCCAATGCGTCGCGAGCCGACCGACCCAAGTCGTTCGAGCTTGACGTGTTCCCCGTGCCCAGTGGGCGCGAGGAGCAGTGGCGGTTCTCCGCTGTGCGTGACCTCGCGCCGCTGTTCGTCGACCAGCCCGTGGACGGTTCGCTGGCCTGGAGCATTGACGCGCTTCCTGCCGGCGTCAGGTTGACCGAAGTTTCGGTCGCCGACGCTCGCGAGCGTTCGGTTTCCGAACCGGGTGACCGTGCCTCAGCCATCGCAGCTGCGCACTCGGGAGGCGCCCGCGCGCTGACCGTGGCGCCCGGTAGCGTTATCGACAAGCCCATCACCATCACGATGCACGGCGACGGTTCCGAGGCCCGCGGTCACCTGCTGGTCGAGGTGGGTGCCAACGCCGAGGTGTCGGTCGTCATCGAGCGCACCGGCAGCGCCACCTACTCGGAGTTCATCTCCGTGGACGTGGGCCAGAATGCCGGCCTCAACCTGGTGTTGCTGCAGACTTGGGAAGACGACGCCGTGCACTCGGGCGAGGTTCACGCCAAGCTCTCGCGCGACGCCCGCCTGCGCGGCTCAGTCGTGACCCTGGGCGGCAAGGTTGTTCGCCTGAACACCACCGCATCGCTCGCAGGCGAGGGCTCCTCTGTAGATCTGTTCGGCCTGTACTTCGCCGACTCGGGTCAGCACCAGGAGCACCAGCTGTTTGTGGACCACATGGTTCCCAACTGCCGCTCGCGGGTGACGTACAAGGGTGCCCTTGCCGGCGCATCGGCCCGCACCGTGTGGATCGGCGACGTGCTGATTCGCAAGGAGGCCGAGGGTACTGACACGTACGAGCTCAACCGCAACCTGGTCCTCACCGACGGTGCGCGCGCGGACTCGGTGCCTAACCTCGAGATCGAGACCGGACTGATCGACGGCGCGGGACACGCGTCAGCGACGGGCCGATTTGATGAGGAGCAGATGTTCTACCTGCGCTCACGCGGTATCTCGGAGTCAGAGGCACGCAAGCTCGTGGTGCGCGGATTCTTTGCCGACCTGATTCAGGAGATCGGTGTCCCCGAGGTCGAGAAGGGCCTCATGAACGCGATCGAGCTCGAGCTCGACATGGTGGAGGCCGACGATGAGTAGCCAGATCGTTTTGAGTCTGGACGACCTTGCCCCTGGCAAGGCGACCACGGTCCACGTGACCAACGAGGCGGGCACCTCCGTGCCCGTCGCGCTGGTGCGCGAGTCTGCTGGTGACGTCTACGCCATCGGCGACACCTGCACACACGGCGAGGTCTCGCTGGGTGAGGGTGACGTTGAGGGTGACGAGGTCGAGTGCTGGGCCCACGGTGGCCGTTTCAGCATCAAGACCGGCGAAGCAACTGAACTTCCGGCCATGGAGCCGGTTCCCGTCTATTCCGTGTCAATCGTTGACGGCAACATCGTCGTCGACGTAGACGCCCCCGTACCTGCCCTGAAGGAGAACTAAATGTCAACACTCGTCATCACCGACCTGCACGTCAGCGTCGAGACCCCAGAAGGCACCAAGGAAATTCTCCGCGGTGTAGACCTCACCATCGACTCCGGTCACGTGCACGCCATCATGGGCCCCAATGGCTCCGGCAAGTCCACGCTGGCCTACTCGATCGCTGGCCACCCCAAGTACACGATCACCTCGGGCACCGTGACGCTCGACGGCGAGGACGTGCTTGAGATGAGCGTCGACGAGCGCGCCAAGGCAGGAATCTTCTTGGCCATGCAGTACCCCGTCGAGGTTCCCGGCGTGTCCGTGTCGAACTTCCTGCGCACCGCCAAGACCGCGATCGACGGCGAGGCTCCCAAGCTGCGCACCTGGGTCAAGGACGTCAAGAGCTCCATGGCTGACCTGCGCATGGACCCCGCGTTCGCTGAGCGCAACGTCAATGAGGGCTTCTCCGGTGGAGAAAAGAAGCGCCACGAGATCCTTCAGATGGAGCTTCTTGAGCCCAAGATTGCCATCCTTGACGAGACCGACTCCGGACTCGACGTCGACGCGTTGCGCATCGTCTCGGAGGGCGTCAACCGCGTCAAGGACAAGACCAACGTAGGTGTTCTGCTGATCACGCACTACACCCGCATCCTTAACTACATCACGCCGGACTTCGTCCACGTGTTTGTGGATGGTCGTGTTGCCGAGCAGGGCGGCCCCGAGCTCGCCGAGCGCCTCGAGGCCGAGGGCTACGACCGTTACCTGACTAAGGCGTAACACAAGCCGATGCCGTTGCTCCCGGACCTGCGCCCCGACTTCCCGCTCCTCGCACGCACAGTGCGGAACGGGAAGCCGTTGGTGTACCTGGATTCGGGAGCGACGGCGCAGAAGCCCCACGCGGTGCTCAACGCCGAGGCGGACTTCTACCAGTTCCACAATGGCGCGGTTCAGCGCGGTGCTCACCTGCTGGCGGAGGAGGCGACGGACATGTACGAGTCCGCCCGCGCCCAGGTCGCAGAGTTTGTAGGTGCCGAGCCTGACGAGATCGTCTGGACGGAGAACGCCACGCACGCCATCAACCTGGTGGCGAACGGGATGGCCAACGCGTCCGTGGGCATCGGCGGCACTGAGTCCGCCCGCTTCCGGGTGGGTCCTGGGGACGAGATTGTGGTGACCCAGACAGAGCACCACGCGAACCTCATCCCGTGGCAAATGCTGGCGGCCAAGACCGGCGCCACGCTGCGCTGGATCGACGTGGACGACGACGGCCGCATGATTCTCGACAATCTGGAGTCAGTGGTGACAGAGCGCTGCAAGGTGCTCGCCTTCACGCATGCCAGCAACGTCACGGGGATCGTTTCTCGCGTGGACGTGCTAGTCGCGCGCGCCAAGGCTGTGGGCGCGCTGACCGTGCTCGACGCCTGCCAGTCCGTTCCTCATCTGCCCGTCGACGCCAAAGCACTCGACGTGGATTTCCTGGTGATGAGCGCACACAAGATGCTCGGTCCCACAGGCATCGGCGCGCTCTACGGCCGCAAGGAGCTGCTCGACACGCTCCCGCCGTCGCAGTTCGGAGGCTCCACCGTCAAGGTGGTCACGATGGACACCACCACGTGGCTGGACTCACCGCATCGGTTCGAGGCGGGCACGCAGCCCATCGCCCAGGCCATCGGTATGGGCGCGGCCGTGAAGTACCTGAGCGACCTGGGAATGGAGGCGGTCGAGGCTCACGAACAAGAGTTGGCGACGAGGCTTCGCCAGGGCGTGGCCGACCTCCCGGGCGTCCGCTTGCTGGGTCCCGTCACGGCCGATGCTGAGGCCGGGGACATGCTTGCCATTGCGGCTTTCGTGGTGGACGGCGTCCACACGCACGACGTAGGTCAGGTGCTGGACGACCGCGGCATTGCCGTGCGAGTGGGGCATCACTGCAACCAGCCGTTGCACCGCCACTTTGGAATTGCCGGCTCGACCCGAGCATCGGCGCACGTATACACGCAACCCGAGGACATTGACGCGTTGATCGCGGCCCTCGCGGACGTACGAACATTCTTTGGAGTAGCAGCATGAGCGCACTAGAACAGATGTATCAGCAGGTGATCATGGATCACGCGCGCGAGGCGCACGGGCGTGGGCTCGTGGACCTTGGCCTGCCGCACACGGGGGAGTCTCACCAGGTCAATACCACCTGCGGCGACGAGGTACGCCTGCGCGTAGTCCTCGACGACGACACCATCAAGTCGATTAGCTGGGAGGGTTCCGGCTGCTCGATCTCGCAGGCCTCGATCTCCATGCTGACGGAGTTGATCGAAGGCGAGGACCTGGAGATGGCGGATGAGACTATTGACGCCTTCAAGGCGCTGATGCATGCCAAGGGACAGGGACTCGACGAGCAGCGCGAGGACATGCTCGGCGACGCCACCGCCTTTGTGGGCGTGGGCAAGTACCCTGCCCGGATTAAGTGTGCGCTCCTGGGCTGGATGGCCCTTAAGGACGCAATCATTCAGGCTCAGAAGGGAGCCCCAGCATGACCGAAACTACGCAAGCACCGTCTAACGCGGCCGATGTCGAGGAGGCTATGTACGACGTGATCGACCCCGAGTTGGGCATCAACGTCGTAGACCTCGGACTCATCTACGGCGTCTCGATCGACGAGAACCGCCACGCGGTCATCGACATGACGCTCACGTCGGCGGCCTGCCCGCTGACCGACGTTCTCGAGGATCAGACCGGCCAGGCGCTCGAGGGAATTGTCGACGGCTTCCGGATCAATTGGGTATGGATGCCGCCGTGGGGCCCGGACAAGATCACCGACGACGGCCGCGAGCAGTTGCGCGCGCTCGGCTTCAACGTCTGACAGGCCTTCCTGCACCCACCATCGTCCCCACCACCACGGCGGTGAGCAACACCATGGGGACCCCTGTGCGGTGGGCGGAACTGCCGTCAGCGGCAGTGGTCGTTAGCTGAAGACGTTAAAGGTGTCACAACGAGCGGGATCTCCCGTGGAGTATCCCAGTTCGAACTGGTCCTGGCGCTGCTGGCTGGTGCCGTGCGTGAAGCTGTCCGGATCCACTGACCCCTGGGCAGCCTCCTGGATAGAGTCATCTCCGACGGCTGCGGCCGCCGACATGGCGTCGGCGACGTCGGTGGGTGTGAGGGGCTGCAAGAAGGGAGTGCCCGACTCGTCCGCGACGGTGGACGCGTGCCCGGCCCACACGCCGGCGAAGCAGTCCGCCATGAGTTCGACCTTGACGCTGTCGGAGTCAGTGCCGGTGTCCACGCGCTGCGCGACGTCGAACACACCCAACTGGTTCTCTATGTGATGACCGTACTCGTGCGCAAGCACGTATAGCTCAGCGAGCGGACCGTCCGACGAGCCGTAATCATCGGCCAGTACCTGGTAAAACACGACATCGAGATAGATGGTCTGGTCGGACGGGCAGTAGAACGGCCCTGTGGACGAGGTGGCCTGACCGCAGGCAGTCGATGTCGCCCCGTCAAAAGCAACGATGCCCGGGTAGTCGAGTTCGACACCATAGTCGGCTAGCGCGGCGCCCCAGTACGCATCCAGCGAGTTGACTCCTCCAGCAACCCGGCAGTCGGAGCTTTGGTTCGCATCTGCGCCGGTTTCGCATTCATCCTGATATTGCTGCTGAATGGCTGGGTCCTGCCCAGCGCCACCCGCGAGCTCTCCCGTCGTCAAGGCGGCAGGGTCCCCGCCCAGTAGCAGGAACGCAACCAGCACGACGAGTCCGAGCCCACCGCCGCCGATGGCAATTCCACTTCCGCGTCTTACCGAGCGGCCGCGGCGCTGCACGCGCGAGGAATCAATGCGCGAACCTTCGTTGAACGTCATTGGCGCTCCTTTGCGACAACTATGAGGCGGAGGTGTTTCCCTCAGGCGCGGTGGTTGGTCCGGCGACATCATTGGCAGGTTTAGTTGTGGAATAGGTGACCAGGGGAGTCTCGCTGGTCTCTGCATCGGCCGTCGCCTGCGCCGCCGCGTGTTCCTTGGCCGCGGCCTTTTCGCTGCGGCGATCCCTGCGGGGCTTCTTCTCGGTGCGTTCCGGCTTGGCCTCCTCCGCGATGCCGCGGGCGTGAAGTGCCTGACCTAACTGCAGCGCAAAGCCCACGGTCCGGGTAGCGCCGGGGATCAGGACGGCCCGGGGGTCACGTTCGAGGCCTCGTGCGCGGGCGGCGGTGCGGGCGTCAATAAAGATGCGGGCGGCTTCGGGGATAGCACGCAACGTGAGTGCAAACATCAGGCCGATGGTCTCTGGCGGCAGGATACGCCCGAACGGGCGGACCATGCGGGATACCAGGTCAAGCATCGACTCCATGGGCGTCGAGCAACTGATGGCGAGTGCGAGGGCAGCGATGGCGGTCAGGTCAGCTGCGACGTCAATCGCACGCTCAACCTCGCCGCGCCACAACTGGAAACTGACGGTCAACACGGCGACCACCATGATGATGCCCATGGCGCGCAGGGTGGCCTTGGCGGGGGGAGCGGTGCTGACGAGGAGCAGCAGGCAGGCGCACATGATGCCGACGCTCGTGACGGGGTCGTCCACCATCATCGTGACGATAACGGTCAGTAGGAGCATCAGGGACTTCAGCCCGGCAGACGCCTTGTGAAGCGGCGTCGTGCCGGGGCGATAGATCCCCAGGAGTGAAATCACGCGTCCGCCGTACGAGTGGGGCGGCCGAACATGAGGTCGCGATAGAACTTGACTGCTTCCGCGGGGTCGCCATCGAACGCCACGGCTCCCGAGTCGATCACGATCGTACGGTGGGCACGCGATGCGGCGTCGAGGTCGTGTGTGACCTCGATGACTTGCAGTGGCAGGGTGCGTAGGAGGGCACCCACGTGGGCGCGCCAGCGCAGGTCGAGCAGGGTAGTGGGCTCATCCGCGACGATCACTTCGGGGGTGACAGCCAACACGCCGGCAAGTGCCAGCAGTTGACGCTGCCCGCCCGACAGGGCGTTGACCGATACGTCACCCTTGCCACCCAGTCCGATCTCCTCGAGGGCGGTCAGCGCCGCCTCGGTGCGCTCGGACTTGTCGTCGATGATCCGGCGCAGCGAGAGTGTGACGTCTTCGACGGCGGTTGGCATGATGAGCTGCGAGGTGGGGTCGGTGAAGAGGTAGCCCACCTTGCGACGAACCTTCGCGCCCTGCTTCACGGTGTCGAGCCCGTCGACCTCGACCGTGCCCGTGATGGGCAGGACAAGGCCATTGATGAGGCGTGCAAGCGTGGACTTGCCCGAACCGTTCGCCCCGATGATGCTGATGCGCTCTTCGGTCAGGGTGAGCGTGGTGGGTTCCAGAATCGACACACCGGAATCGGGCGCGGTAACGGCCGCGGCCTTGAATTCGATCATGCCTTAAGGCTAGACGGTCGTGGCGCTTTCGCGGTTCGCATCTAAGTCTTCGTCCGTGAGGGTCGCGACCGGGACTTCATCGATGCGCTTGCTTGCCTTCGCCTTGGTGCCAAGCACCCAGGGGTAGGCGCGGTGGATGGCAGCCGCAACAGCGGCCGCGATGACGACCTTGACCAGGTCGCCGGGAAGGAAGGGCACGGTACCTACGGTGAGGCCCGTGACGCAGCCGGAGGCGAAGTCGCCTACGCCCTCGCAGCCGGCAGGCAGGGTCAACATGTTGATGCCTAGCTTGTTGGACAGCACCGGAATGCCGAATGCGTAGATCACCGGCAGCGACACCAGGCCTGCGCCCAGGAGGGACATGAAGTTCAGCGCGTTGCGGCGACGTAGTGCGCGCACAATGAGGCCCACGGGGATCGTGGCGATGAGCATGCCAACCAGGTAACCCCAACTAGGGCGGGCGAAAATCTCGAAGCCCGCGACGCCGTTCGCGAAGATGGGGGCACCCACCAGGCCCACCGCGATGTAGAGGCCCACGGCAGCGAGTCCACGCCAGGGGCCGAGCACCATGGCAGCGAGGACGGTTGCGAAGGTCTGCAGTGAGATCGGCACGCCCGAGATGAGCGTGATTTCCGGCACGGCGGTCGAGACCGCGATGAGTCCGGCGAACACTGCAATGAGGGCAACGTTAGTGCCCGTAAAATACTTGTGTAGCGACATGGCGCCTCCTTGGTTGGCTTCTGGCGGAAACACTACCTGTCCTACAAAGAAAAGGGCCCCGTAGCCCCGATTCCTGGCAAAATGCTGTGGATTGCCTACAAAGATCGGTGCGGGCCGGCAAGGAGATTTCCGTGATTGTGGCTAATGGCCTCGAAATGCGCATTGGCGCGCGGGTGCTTCTGCACCCCGCCAGCTTCCAGATTGCCCCCGGCGACAGGGTCGGACTCGTGGGTCGAAACGGCGCCGGCAAGACCACTCTCACCAAGATTCTGGCCGGCGAGGGCCAGCCCACGGGCGGCACCGTGACCCACAAGGGCACCTTTGGCTACCTCCCGCAGGACCCCCGCACCGGAGACCTCGAGCAGCACGCGATGGATCGCATCCTCGAGGCCCGCGACCTCGCGACAGTGATGAGGAAGCTGCGTGCCGCCGAGGAGGGCATGGCAAGCGAGGACCCCGCCGTCCACGAGAAGGCCATGAACAAGTACCCCCGCATTGAGGAGGAGTTCCGCGCCGCGGGTGGTTACGCCGCCGAGTCTGAAGCCGCTCGCATTGCTGCGAACCTCGGCCTTGACGAGCGTGTGCTGAGCCAGCCCATCGGCACCCTGTCCGGTGGCCAGCGCCGTCGTGTGGAGCTCTCGCGCATCCTGTTCTCCGATGCCCAGACGCTGCTGCTTGACGAGCCCACCAACCACCTCGACGCCGACTCGATCGTGTGGCTACGTGGCTTCCTGTCCAACTTCAGCGGCGGGCTCGTGGTCATCTCTCACGATGTCGAGCTGCTGCGCAAGACCGTCAACAAGGTGTTCCACTTGGACGCGAACCGCGGCGAGATGGATCAGTACAGCCTGAACTGGGACCTCTACCTCAAGCAGCGCGAGACCGACGAGCGTAGCCGCCGCCGCGAGCGCGACAACGCTGAGAAGAAGGCCACCGTGCTCATGGCGCAGGCGGACAAGATGCGCGCCAAGGCGAGCAAGGCTACGGCCGCGCAGAACATGGCCAAGCGCGCCCAGAAGCTACTCGACGGGCTTGACGACGTGCGCGTGCAGGACAAGGTCGCCGCGCTACGCTTCCCCGCTCCGTCACCGTGTGGCAAGACGCCACTGCGCGCCTGGGAGCTGTCCAAGTCCTACGGCTCACTGGAAATCTTCACCGACGTGGAGCTCGCCATTGACCGCGGCTCGCGCGTGGTGATTTTGGGGCTCAACGGTGCGGGTAAGACCACGTTGCTGCGCTTGTTGTCTGGGGTCGAGAAGCCCGACACCGGAATCATCGAAGCCGGCCACGGGCTCAAACTCGGCTACTTCGCACAAGAGCACGACACCCTGGACATGAGCCAGACGGTGCTGGAGAACATGAAGCACGCCTCCCCGGACCTCAGCGACGCTGACGTGCGCAAGGTGCTCGGATCGTTCCTGTTCTCAGGCGACGACGCGCACAAGCCCACCAAGGTGCTGTCCGGTGGCGAGAAGACTCGTCTCGCGCTCGCAACCCTGGTGGTCAGCAAGGCAAACGTGCTGCTTCTTGACGAGCCCACTAACAACCTCGACCCCGCCTCGCGCGCCGAAATCCTGGGAGCGCTCGCGAACTATGAGGGCGCAGTCGTGATGGTCACGCACGATGAGGGCGCCGTAGATGCGCTCGAGCCCGAGCGGGTGTTGCTGCTGCCCGACGCGGTCGAGGACCTCTGGAACGCCACCTACCGCGACCTGATCGCGCTGGCCTAGAGCGCGTCTTCGATTTCCTCGTCGCTGAGCCTGCGCTTGCGACGTCCACGGCCGGCCGATGCCGGGGCGGGGGAGGAGGCCGCGCCACCGTCTTGCGCAGGGGTTGGGCTCGCGCCGTTGGCGGCGTCAGCCTCAGCATCGGCGTCGGTGGGTTCCTCGTCGGGGCCCGCGAACTCACGGCGGATCATGATGATCGCGCCGACGGGCGCCATGGCCGCGAGCACCCACCACTGCCACGCGTAGGACAGGTGTGGCCCGGTGCTGAGCGATGGCAGGGGAGTTTGATCACCCACGACGACCTCGGCACAGCCGGAGTCGATGCACACCTCGCGCAGCATCCCGTACCCGGGCACAGGGTCGTAGGTGGGGGAAGGCACCTGCTCCGGAGTCACCCGCGTGGCGCCGTCGCCGCGCTTGCCGTCGTCGTCCTCCCACGACCTCGTGATGACCGTGATAGTCGTCTCCTCGGTCGGGTAGGGAACGTCGGCGGTGTCTACGCCCGCGGCAGGCAGCGGAATCCAGCCAAGGTTGATGAGCATGGACCGCCCGTCGGTGGTGTCAAACCACGCGAGGTACTGCCACGTCGGGATGCTGTCGACCGGGCGGTTGCGCAGCACCGTGGTCGAGTCTTCCTCGAAGTGCCCCACCAGTACGGCCTCGCGCCACTGCGTGTGCGGCGGCAGGTCCGTCGAACCGGGAGGGATGAGCTCGTTCAGCGGCTTCGGTTCCTCTTCGAGGCCGAGGTTGTACTGATGCAACGCCTCGTTGCGCACTTCGTAGCGGTGATACTGCCAGCGACCAAGGAAGATGGCAGCCACGCTCACGAGCAGTGACACGAGAATGATTCCGGTGATGCGCACCCACGGCGCATACTCGCGAGAATCTGATGACGTCACCTGACGATGGTAATCGCGTCGGGAGCCTGCTCCGTCCGGGTCCCGCCACACCACACCGTCCGTTGCGGTGGAGCGTTGTGTAGACCGGCGGTGCTGTTTCCGCCCGTGGGTGGCTTCCGCTACGGTTGCGGCTATGACTCGACACGTAGTGGTGACCGGCGCGGCCCGCGGAATTGGCAGGGCGATCGCGGAAGCATTTGTGGAGGCGGGAGACACCGTCAGCACGATCTACCGCGGCGGAGACCTTCCCGAGGGCGTCACGGGCGCCATCGCGGACATGACGGACACGGATGCCGTGAACGCCGCGTTCGACGAACTCGAGGCCAAGCACGGCCGCGTGCGGGTGCTCGTCGCCAACGCCGGAATCACCAAGGACGGCCTGCTCATGCGCATGAGCGACGAGGACTTCGAGTCCGTCATCGACGTCAACCTCACCGGCACGTTCCGCTGCGTGCGCCGCGCGTCGCAGTCGATGATCCGGGAGAAGTACGGCCGCATCGTCCTTGTGGGTTCCGTCGTGGCACTGCTGGGCAACCCCGGCCAGGTCAACTACTCCGCGTCCAAGTCCGCGCTCGTGGGCATGGCTCGCTCCATCACGCGTGAGCTCGGCGCTCGCGGCATCACCGCAAACGTGATCGCACCAGGCTTCATCACCACCGCGATGACCGCTGAGCTGGGCGACGACGTCGTCAAGCAGTATGAGGCCAACATCCCCGCCAAGCGTTTTGGCTCGACGGACGAGGTCGCCTCGGCGGCGAGGTTCCTGGCGTCGGACGATGCTGGATACATCTCTGGCGCGGTCATCCCCGTTGATGGCGGGCTGGGCATGGGTCACTAGGACCCTTGCCCCACTTCACTTTCACGACAGCGCGCTAGGCTCGAGACCTAAGCGCCACCACACGGAGGAAACACTGATGGGCATGCTTGACGGTAAGAACATTCTGGTCACCGGGGTGCTGACGGAGGGCTCGATCGCCTTCTCGGTCGCGCGTCTGTGCCAGGAGCAGGGTGCGACGGTAGTGCTGACCGGCATGGGCCGCTCGCTCAAGATCACCCAGGCCATGGGCCGCCGGCTTCCGCAGGAGGCCCTCGTAGTCGAACTGGACGTTACTAACCCCGAGCACCTCGAGCAGCTTGCGGACAACGTGCGCGAGCACGTCCCGCACCTCGACGGGGTGGTTCACTCGATCGGCTTCGCGCCGCAGTCCGTGATGGGCGGAAACTTCATGGCCGCCGAGTGGGACGACGTGGCTACCGCGATGCAGATCTCCGCGTACTCGCTCAAGTCGCTCGCTGTCGCCACTGCACCGCTGATGTCGGAAGGTGGATCCATTGTGGGGCTGACCTTTGACGGCCGCTTCGCGTGGCCCGTGTACGACTGGATGGGAGTCGCGAAGGCGGCCTTCGAGGCTACCTCGCGCTACGTCGCCCGTGACCTAGGCCCCAAGGGCATCCGTTGCAACCTCGTCTCCGCCGGCCCCATCAAGACTACGGCCGCGAAGCACATCCCCGGCTTTGACCAGATGGAGAGCAAGTGGGGCGAGCGCGCGCCGCTCGGCTGGGACTCCGAAGACCCCGAGCCCACCGCACGCACCGTGACCGCGTTGCTGACGGATTGGTTCCCCAAGACCACCGGCGAGATGATTCACGTCGACGGTGGCGTACACGCGATGGGACAGTAATTACCATGCCTACTTTGCTACTGATTCGTCACGCCAAGGCCGAGCCGCCTTCGGACAACCTGCAGGACCACGAACGCTCGCTGACGTTGCCCGGTCGCTCCTCAGCGACCAAGTTGGGCGAGGTGCTGCTTGAGGCCGGACTCGTCCCCGACGTCGTCCTGGTGTCCTCGGCAGTACGCACCCAGCAGACCTGGAAGCTCATGAGCTCCTCGCTGGAGACTGCGGATGTGCGCGTCGAGGAGGAGCTGTACGAGACTCACGTGGGTGGCGTGCAGGAGTTGCTCGCAGCGCTTGAGGGCGAGCCCAACATCGTCGCCATCGTTGGTCACGAGCCCACGATGTCCGCTACGGCCGCTCATTTTGCGGGACCGGACTCCGACACGCCTTCGCTCCAGCGCATCGCGCAGGGCCTGCCCACGGGCAACGCGGCCACGCTGGTTTTCGAAGGCACGTGGGCGTCGTTGGACACGAGTGCCGCAAACCTCAACGGCATCTACGCCACCCGCGCGCTGTACTAGGCGCTACTCCTTAGCCCGAACCGACGGGATCCCGCATGCCTACCGAGCATCAGAGTCTTGACGGCTATCTCTCCGACTTCATCGCGCGTCAGCACGTGTTCTTTGTGGCGACCGCTGCCGCAGACGGACACGTCAACGTGTCCCCCAAGGGCGGCACCGACATGTTGCGAGTGGTCGACGGTAGGACCGTGGCCTACCTGGACCTCACCGGCTCAGGAATCGAGACGATCGCGCACGTACGGCTAGTGAACCGCATCACGCTGATGTGGTGCGCCTTTGAGGGCAAGCCCAACATCGTGCGCGTGCACGGGAGCGCTCGGGTGATTCCCAAGGGTCACGCGGAGTGGGAACACGCCTACGCGCAATTCCCCGACAACCCCGGTGCCCGCGCGGTGATCGTGGTGACGGCCGATCGCATCAGCGATTCGTGCGGCATGGCTGTCCCCTTCATGACCTTTGAATCAGATCGCGATGCGCTCGACCGTTGGGCGAGCTCGCGAGATGATGACGCCATGAATGAGTACTGGGGTCGCAAGAACTCACGCAGCATCGACGGCTTTGAGGGCCTGGTCCTGCAGGACGACTAGCGCTCGATGACCTCGAGCGCGGCATCGAGCCGCGGGGAGTTCAGCGCCACATCGGCCTGCTGCTGAACGATGGGCTTGGCATTGAACGCGATGCCCAAGCCGGCGACCTTCATCATCGCCAGGTCGTTGGCGCCGTCGCCAATGGCGACGGTCGAGCTCAAGTCGACCCCGGCATCGGCGGCAAATTCCTTAAGCGCCTCGGCCTTGGCCTCGCGGTCAATGACCGGTCCGTGCGTGCGGCCGGTCAGCAGCCCATCCTCGTCAACCTCGAGCCCGTTGGCGCGCGTCAGCGTAATGCCGATGCGTGCGCCCAAGGGCTCCACGATCTCGCGGAATCCACCGGAGACCAGGGCGACGAGCCAGCCCTCTCCCTGCAGGGTGGCGACGAGGTTCTCTGCGCCGGGGGTGAACTCCACCTCGGCGAGCACGTCGGCACACACCGTTGCCGGCAGGCCTTTGAGCGTCGCGACGCGGGCGGCGAGGGACTGACCGAAGTCGAGCTCACCGCGCATGGCGGCCTCGGTCACTCGCGCCACCTCCTCGCGCGTTCCCGCGCGTTCTGCGATGAGTTCAATTACTTCGGCGGTGATCAGCGTGGAGTCAACATCCAACACGCAGAGTCGGGTCATGCCTTGACCACAGTGCCCTTGCTGACGACGGTGAGCCCGGACTCGGTGACGGTGAAGCCGCGGGCGATGTCGGTCTCGCGGTCAATTCCGATGCGAGCACCCTCCTCGATGATCACGTTCTTGTCGATGATCGCGCGGTGCACCTGGGCGTGACGATTGACGATGACGTGGTCGAGCAGGATCGAGTCGGACACACTCGACCAGGAGTGCAGGCGCACGCCGGGCGAGAGTACCGAGCCGGTGACGGTGGCGCCGGACACGATGACGCCGGGGGAGATGACGGAGTCCGCGGCGTGGCCAAGGCGTCCCTCCTCGGAGTGGATGAACTTGGCAGGGGGCTCGGTGATGAGCCCCTGATGCAGCGGCCACTTGGAGTTGTAGACGTTGAAGATGGGCATCACGGCGATGAGATCCATGTGCGCGTCGTAGTACGAGTCCATGGTTCCGACATCGCGCCAGTAGTCGCGGTCGCGGTCGGTGGAGCCTGCGACGTCGTTGTTCTGGAAGTCGTAGAACGCACACGTGCCCTTGTTGACGAAGTAGGGCACGATGTCGCCGCCCATGTCGTGCTTGGAGTCGTCGTTGTCGGTGTCCGAGGTCAGGGCCTCGAGTAGTGCATCCGCGTTGGCCACGTAGTTACCCATGGAGGCAAGCACCTCGCCGGGGCTGTCGGGCAGGCCCTCGGGGTTCTGGGGCTTCTCGAGGAAGGCGTTGATCATGCCCGGCTTGTCCTTGTCGACGTCGATGACGCCAAACTCGCTGGCAAGCGCGATGGGTTGGCGGATGCCGGCCACGGAAAATTCTGCGCCGGAGGCGATGTGCTCGTCGACCATCTGCGAGAAGTCCATGCGGTAGACGTGGTCGGCCCCCACGATGACCACGATGTCGGGACGCTCGTCCTCGATGATGTTGACGCACTGGTAGATGGCGTCGGCGCTACCTAGGTACCAGTGCTTGCCGCGACGCTGCTGCGCGGGCACGGGAGCCACGTAGTTGCCGAGTAGCGGCGACATGCGCCAGGTGCGGGCAATGTGGCGGTCCAGCGAGTGCGACTTGTACTGAGTGAGCACCACAACGTGCAAATACCCGGAGTTGACCAGGTTGCTCAGTGCGAAGTCCACGAGGCGGTAAGTGCCGCCGAAGGGGACTGCAGGCTTAGCGCGGGCAGCGGTCAGGGGCATCAGGCGCTTGCCCTCGCCTCCGGCCAGGACGATGGCAAGTACCTTGGGATCTGACATATTGCCAGCCTACTGTGGTCTTGCCGCGTGTGAAAGGGGCGCGCGCAACTTAGACGCACTAGCGTGGGAGTCATGCGCACTGACATCCTCACTCGTGAATACCCGCCCCACATCTACGGAGGCGCTGGAGTCCACGTCACCGAGCTTGCCGCTGTACTGCGAGAGCACATCGACGTGGAGGTGCGAGCCTTTGACGGAGAGCGTGACGAGCCACACGTGACGGGTTACTCGGCACTGGGCGGGGGCGTGGGTGATGCGTCGCTCGACGTCCTTGCGCACAACTTGCCCATGGCCAACGACTGCGCGGGCGCCGACCTGGTTCACTCGCACACCTGGTATGCGAACATGGCGGGTCACCTTGCGGCCCGCCTGCATGGCATCCCGCACGTTCTGAGCGCTCACTCCCTCGAGCCGCTGCGCCCATGGAAGGCCGAGCAGCTCGGTGGCGGCTACGCGGTGTCCTCCTGGATCGAGAAGACGGCCTACGAGGCCGCCGATGGCGTGATCGCGGTCAGTGGCGGCATGCGCAACGACATCTTGCGCTGCTACCCGACTATCGACCCGGACAAGGTGCGCGTGGTGCACAACGGCATCGACGTCGACGCCTGGGCGGCACCCGGTACAGACGAAGAGAAGGCCGCGGCCGATGCCGTGGTCAAGCACTGGGGGATCGACAAGGATCGCCCGGCACTGGTTTTTGTGGGGCGCATCACTCGTCAGAAGGGCTTGCCGTACTTCCTGCGGGCCGTCGAGCAGCTTCCCCCGGAGATTCAGGTGGTGCTGTGTGCTGGCGCTCCCGACACCAAGGAGATCGCCGCCGAGGTTTCTGGTGCGGTCGCCAAGCTCCAAGAGACCCGCGACGGCGTGATCTGGATCGAGAAGCACCTACCGCGCGCAGAGCTCGTCGCCGTGCTCGACGCGTGCACGGCCTTCGTCTGCCCGTCGGTCTACGAGCCCCTCGGCATCGTCAACCTTGAGGCGATGGCCGTAGGACTGCCCGTCGTCGCATCGGCTACCGGGGGAATCCCCGAGGTGGTGGTGCACGGCGAGACCGGAATCTTGGTGCCAATCGACCAGGTGACTGACGGCACCGGAACGCCGCTGCGTCCGGACGAGTTCGTGAGCGACCTTGCGGCCGCGCTGACCGATTCCGTGTCCGACGTTGAGCGTGCCAAGCGGTGGGGGCGGGCGGGACGCGAGCGCGCGACCAATGACTTCTCCTGGGAGACCATCGGCGAGCGAACTCTGGGCGTGTACCGAGAGATCCTCGGATAGGCTCGGATCATGACTGAGGTACTGCGCATCGAGGGTGTTTCGCTACGGCGTGACGACAACGAAATCCTGCACGACGTCTCGTGGACGGTGAACGCCGACGAGCGCTGGGTAATCCTCGGACCTAACGGTGCAGGCAAGACCACGCTGATGTCGCTTGCTGCCGCACAGATGTTCCCCACCTCGGGTTCCGTGACGGTCCTGGGTGAGCACCTTGGAGATACCGACACCACTGAGTTGCGCGTGCGCATTGGCCTGTCCAGTGCGGCGCTGGCCGACCGGATTCCCTCCCACGAGACCGTCCGCAACGTCGTCATCACGGCCGCTTATGGCGTGACCGGTCGCTGGCGTGAGGAGTATGAAGGCATTGACGAGGAGCGCGCGGATGCGCTGCTGGGCGCCTTCGGCATGAGTGGCTTCGCCGGGCGCCAGTACGGCACCCTGAGTGAGGGCGAGCGCAAGCGCGCCCAGATCGCGCGGGCTCTCATGGTCGACCCAGAGTTGTTGCTGCTCGACGAGCCTTCCGCGGGCCTTGACCTAGGCGGGCGCGAGGAGTTGCTCGTTGCCCTCACCGAACTGGCCGGTGACCACCGTTCGCCGGCAATGATCATGGTGACGCACCACGTCGAGGAGATTCCTGTGGGCTTCACGCACGTGTCGCTCATCCGTGACGGCAAGATTGCCGCGGCCGGACCAATTGCGGAGACGCTGACGTCGGAGAACCTGTCCTCGCTCTATGACATGTCCGTGGATCTGCGCGAGGACGGCGGGCGCTATTCCGCGCGACGCGCCTCCTAACCCCAGGCGTTGCTGGTTGTAAAGCCAGCCGCAGCATCGTGCGGTGGGATGACCTGTCGCAGACCGCTGAGTCATACCGTGGGACGATAGCCCAGGTAGGCGCCGCTTGGTAGCCTTCCTACAAGGAGGTATGCCATGCAATGGTTATGGTGGTTTGTTGGGGCAATGGCCCTGGGAATTGTCGAAGTTTTTACGCTTGATCTGACGTTCGCGATGCTCGCGGGCGGCGCTCTCGCGGCAGGCGGAGTCGCCCTATTCGGCGTCGAATGGTGGGTCTCTGCAATCGTCTTCGCCGTGGTGTCAGCGCTGCTGTTCGTCTTGCTGCGTCCGTACCTCATCACCGTGTTGCGCATCAAGAGCCCCCTGGTCGAGATGAACTCGAACGCGCTGGTTGGCCGTGAGGCCCGCACCATTGATGAGGTCACCGAGACGTCAGGGCGAGTCAAGCTCAATGGCGAGGTATGGAGCGCCCGCACGCCGGACGACGCACCCGTCATTCCCGAAGGTTCCGAGGTCACAGTGGTGGCCATCAGTGGCGCGACGGCAATCGTCGCACCAGAGAAGGAGTAAGACATGGATAACACTGGCCAGATTGTTGGGCTCGTTGCCGTGATTGTGCTGGCGATCTTCGTAATCGTCACCATTGCCAAGGCAATCGTCGTAGTTCGCCAGACACAGTCGTACATCGTGGAGCGACTGGGTCGCTACTCGCGCACCATGGATGCTGGATTGCACTTCCTCGTGCCGTTCGTTGACAAGGTTCGCCACAAGGTTGACCGCCGCGAGCTCGTGTACTCGTTCCCGCCTCAGTCCGTGATTACCTCGGACAACCTCGTGGTCGACATCGACTCCGTCATCTACTTCCAGGTGACCGATGCTCGTGCCGCTGTGTACGAGATTGCGAACTACATCACTGGTGTGGAGCAGCTCACCACCACGACGCTGCGTAACATCGTCGGAACCATGGACCTCGAGCAGACGCTCACCAGCCGTGACCAGATCAACGGTCAGCTGCGCGGCATCCTGGATGAGGCCACCGGCAAGTGGGGTATTCGTGTCAACCGCGTCGAGCTGAAGGCCATCGAGCCGCCCATGTCCATCAAGGACTCCATGGAGAAGCAGATGCGTGCCGAGCGTGACCGTCGTGCTGCGATCCTTACGGCCGAGGGTGTCAAGCAGTCCGCGATTCTGACCGCCGAGGGTGAGAAGCAGTCCGCGATCCTCACCGCAGAAGGTGACGCACAGTCCAAGATTCTGCGTGCCGAGGGTGAAGCCCGCGCCATTCTCCAGGTGTTCGACGCCATCCACCAGGGTGACGCCGACTCCAAGCTGCTCGCGTACCAGTACCTGCAGATGCTTCCGGAGATCGCCAAGACCGAGTCCAACAAGATCTGGTTTGTGCCCACCGAATTCACGGGTGCGCTTAAGGCAGTGTCTGCCGGATTCGGCTACGAGGACGGCGCCGAGCCCCTCAAGGCCTCGCCGGATCGTAAGCCCAGCAACATCACGTCCGCTCTGGCGGACCCGCGTGAGGCGCTCGCCGCAGCACGCCGTGAGGTTGAGGACGCCACGGCCGACGCGACCGATGCTGGAACTAAGTCGGGTCGCCGTATGGACCCGAATGCAGAAAAGGGCCAGAACTAGCGGCCGATGCTGTAGTCAGTTTCAGAAGCCCCGGCGGGTTTTGCCCGCCGGGGCTTCTGCGCGTCCGGGGCTGACCGTGCTCGACACCGAGCGGCGCCGCTCACCTGGGACAATGGGCGCATGCCTGTCATCCCCATTGAAGTAGCCGACGACCCGCGCCTGAGCGACTATCGCGGGCTCACCGACGTGGCGCTGCGCCGCTCACTCGAAGCTGAGCGCGGGCTGTACATGGCCGAGGGGGCCAAGGTGATTGCGCGTGCCGTGCGTGCCGGGCACTCTCCGCGCTCGCTGCTGATGACGCCCAAGTGGGTGGACGGCATCGTCGAGGCGCTGGGAGCGGCCGCGACCGACGTGACGCTGTATGTGGCGCCGGACGACGTGCTCGAGGAGGTGACCGGGTACCAGGTGCACCGTGGCGCCCTGGCGGCGATGCATCGGCCGGTGTTGCCTTCTGTTGCCAATTTGGTGCGAGACGCCAGGCGAGTGGTGGTGCTCGAGGGAATCGTGGACCACACCAACGTGGGGGCGATCTTCCGCTCGGTCGCGGGGATTGGCGCAGATGCAGTCATCGTGTCTCCCACCTGCGCAGATCCGCTGTACCGCCGCAGCGTGAAGGTGTCGATGGGGACCGTGTTTCAGGTCCCGTGGACGCGGGCCGAGAGCTGGCCCGGTGTGCTCGACGAACTGCGCGAAGCAGGCTTCGTGGTGGCCGGCATGGCGCTCGAGGAGGGTGCGGTGGCGCTCGACGAGTTTGCTGCTCGGGCCGACGAGCGCGTGGCGCTGGTGATGGGTACCGAGGGTGACGGCATGACCCGCGCGGCGCTGGCCCACGTCGACGTGCCCGTGGTGATCCCCATGGCCGGGGGAGTGGATTCGCTGAACGTGGCCGCGGCATCGGCCGTCGCGCTGTGGGAACTGCGCGTCCGCTAACACTCAAGACGTGGCCGTGGCGGTGCGCCACGTCGACTTTCCGAAAGGCTCAACATGAATCTGAAGCGGGCGGCGCGCGGTGCGGCTGCGCTGGACGCGGGGGCAATCCTGGTCTTCGCGGTGGTCGGGCGCGCGACCCACGACGAGGGCATCCTTGGTGGCAACGGGCTCGGGCTGCTTGGCACGTTGTGGCCGTTCCTTGTGGGAGCCGCCGCTGGCTGGGTGCTGGCTAAGGCGTGGCGCAAGCCGTGCGCGTGGTGGCCCACCGGCGTGATCGTCTGGGCGTCCGCGCTCGTTGGCGGCATGCTGTTGCGAGCGGTCAGCGGTCAGGGGGTGGCGGTCTCGTTCATGATCGTCGCAGCGTTGTTCCTCGCCACGACCATCATCGGCTGGCGCGTGGTGGCCGGTGTAGTTTCGGAGCGGCGCGGGCTCAAGGGCTAATTTGTCGGCGCCGGAATCGGCGTCATGCGCCGGTGCTGTCGTCGCGCAGCGAGTCGGTCATGCTTTGAAGGATGCGGAAGGCGGTCGACTGCTCTTCGTCGGTGAGGCCAGCGAGCATTTGGACCTCAACCTGCCGGACTGCCGCGGTTGCCTCGGCGAGGGCCTCGCGGCCCGCCGGGGTGAGTTGAGTGGGGAGGGCCCTCCCCGCAGGCGGCTCGGCGGGCCTCGATACCTGGCCTTCACGCTCGAGGGTCTGGAGCAGCACGTTCATTGACTGTCGGGTCACGAAGCTGCCTCGTGCGAGTTCCGAATTCGACAAGCCCGGTCGCTGAGAGAGCAATTCGAGGCAGGAGTAATGCGTCACTGTCATCCCGAGGGGTCGCAGTGCCTCGACCATGGCCGCGCGGAGTGAGCTCGATGCTTGTTTCAGCAGGTAGCCCAGTGAAGTCTCAAGGTTGACGCCGGCACTATCTTGACTCATGTCAATATTCTGACATACAGTGCCTCTTGTCAGTTAACTGACACCAATCTAAGGAGTAGCAACGTGCCCGCCATCGGACCCGATTTCATCTCACTTCAATCACGCGACCTTGACGTTGCGCAGGCATTCTACGAGCAGTACCTCGGGCTGGTGCGGTCCAAAGTGGGGCCTCCCCATGCGGTGGTGTTTGAAACTAAGCCGATCGCCTTCGCGCTCCGAGACGTTGTTCCGGGAACCGATCTGGCGGCGGCTAGTCAGCCGGGGGTAGGCGTAGCGATCTGGCTTCACGCGACGAACGTACAGGCCATCCACGATGCGATCGCCGCGGACGGTCACACGATCATCGCAGCACCCATTGATGGCCCCTTCGGCCGGACCTTCACCTTTGCTGACCCGGATGGTTATCACGTGACTCTTCACGACCGGGACTGAAGTGCGCTAGCAACTTCGACAATGGGGTCCTACTGTGCACATTGCCTCCGACTAACCAGCGCCGTTGACAGTCACCACGTGACTCTCGTTGTCATAGGTGAACGTCACGGTCGAGTCCGCACTCAGCGACAGCGGGATGTTCGCGCCGTCAGGCACACCGTCCACTCCATAGTTCAGGTCCCACGCGCGGTCGATCGCGATCTTGTACTCGTAGTCGCCCGCGGGCAGGTCCACGGTAATGGACCACGTCGCGGACTCCGGATCCAGAGTGAGTTGCGCCTGGTCGCACGCCGGCGCCCAGTCCTCGCCGCAACCCATGGCCGAGTTCAGCGAACCGGGGAGGGCCACCTCGTCAGGTTGCGCGAGCGCTCCCGCCCGGGTGGACAACGCCAACGACTGCGTGGCGACGCCGCTCTGCGTCGCGGTCGCTCGGTACAGCACGTCCGCTCCCGCGTCGAGCTCGGACGCGTCGTCAATCACTGTGTAGACCGGCGCTGACGTGTCCGTGCCGATCGGCTCCCAGTCGCCGCCGTCGACCTGGCGCTCGAACGTGACCGAGGTGCCGGGGCGGTCGGGAATGACGGTCGCGCTAATCACCGGGGCTGCGCCCAGCGTCGAGCCGATCTCGGGGGAGGTGATGTCAACGTCGGGAGCTGCGACCTGCGCGGTGATCGCGTCGGACATTGAGGTATTCTCCGCGTTGTCCGCGACAACGGCCACGTAATCGACCTCGGTGCCCGGCGCGAGCGACGAGACATCCTGGTAGACCACGTAGGGCGAGTTGTCATCCGTGCCGATGTACTCCCAGCCGTCCCCCGAGTCGGCCCAGAAGGACACCTCCACATAGGTATCGGAGTCGACGTCGGCTGCCACGCGCAGGCGGCCGGGGGCATCGGGTGCGGGAGCGGCGTCGGAGATGGTGACGCCCGGCGCGGCGTCCGATGCTGGGATTGGCTTTGCCGCCTGATAAACCACGGCGGACATCGCCGGGACCACAAAGCCAACCTGACCGTTCGCGTCGGACGTCACCACGGCATCGGCGCCGTAAATGCCCGCAAAGTCGGTGGACGGTGACCAGGTCGGCACCTCGGCCGAGCGTTCCTGGTCGGAGTTGTTGACCGCGACCAGGTACTCGACGCCTTGCTCACGGTCCAGGCGCGAGAACGCGTAGATGCCGGCGCCGGGGTCGGCGTAGCGATTCTGTTGGACGCCGTTGCGCAGCGCCGGGTGCTCCTTGGTCAGCGCCGCGAGGTCAGCGATGGTGGCGTAAAGCGGGTGGGCGGTGTCGTAGGTGTCCTCGGCCTGGGTCGCGTCGGTGCCGATCAGGTCCTGGGACACGTACTCGTCGATCTGGGTGGCGAACATCGGCTGACGCGACTGGATGTCGCCGCCCTCGCCGGTGAAGCCCTGCTCGTCGCCGTAGTAGATGACCGGGTTGCCGCGCGTCAGGTACATCAGCTGGTGGGCGAGGGTGTCGCGGGCGAGGGCCTCGTCGTCCGCGATGCCCGGGTTGTCCGCCTCGATGAAGCTGCCGATGCGGCCCATGTCGTGATTGCCCAGGAAGGTGGGCAGCTGATACGCGTTCGAGTCCGCGTCCGTGTACCAGTCGTCGTCCGCGTAGAAGTCGGCCAGCGCCTGCGCGCCGCCCCCGGTCGAGGCGAACGTGCGCGCCGCGTCCTGGAACGGGAAGTCGAGCACGGCCTGCATGTTGTCCGCGGTGGTGAAGGTCGACGTGTACGGCCGCGAGGTGTCGAACACCTCGCCGAACATGAAGAAGTCCTCCTTGCCCTGGTCGTGCGCGAACTGCAGCACCTCGGGCCCGAACCGCTGCCAGAAGCCGTCGTCCACGTGGCGCATGGTGTCGATGCGGAAGCCGTCGATGCCGAAGTCCTCGATCCACGTGCTGTAGATGTCGATCATGCCGTCCACCACCACGGGGTTCTCCGTCAATAGGTCGTCGAGTCCGAAGAAGTCGCCATACTGGCTGTCCTCCCCGGTAAAGGTGGTGTTTCCGCGGTTGTGATAGAGCGTGACGTCGTTCAGCCACGAGGGGGTCTTGGCGTCTTCCTCGCCCGGCTCGAGCACGGGAATGTACGGGAACGAGGTCTGGGCGTCGAGGGCGGGAAAGTCCTCCGCCGCATCGGCGCCGCCAAAGGCGTAGGCGCGGTCGTCGAACGGGTTGCCATCGGCGTCGGTGTAGGGCTGCTCGTCCTTGGATACGTACGCCTCGCGGGGGTTGGTCTCGTAGCCGATGACGTCCGCGGTGTGGTTGGTGATGATGTCGAAGAAGACCTTCATGCCGCGCTCGTGGGCGGCGTCGACCAGGGTCGCGAGGTCCTCGTTGGTGCCCAGGTGCGGATCGATGTTCGTGAAGTCCGTGATCCAGTAGCCGTGATAGCCGGCGGAGCCATCCTCGACCTGCACGGCCTTGTTGGTGAAGCTGGGGGTGAGCCAGAGCGCCGTGGTGCCCAGGCCCTCGATGTAGTCGAGGTTGTCCGTCAGCCCCTTGAGGTCGCCGCCCTGGTAGAAGCCCGCCTGCGTGGGGTCGAAGCCCGAGACCATGGGGTCCTCTCCCAGGCCGCCGTCGTCGTTGGCGGTGTCGCCGTTGGCGAAGCGGTCCGCCATCACGAAGTAGAAGTTCTGGTCGGTGGCGGCCTCGCGCAGCGGGGGGACCGCGTGCGGCTCGTTGGGGCTGTCCTGTGCGGTGGCGATGCCGACCACGACGAGTGCGGCCACGGCGATAATCGCGGTGATCGCTAGGGGCTTCTTGTAACGGGCGGCGGTGCTCACGTCGATCCTCCTTCATTGCAGGTCTCGCCCGTAGCGTATGCGCTTGCATTGGCGTGCGCAACAGAAATCGACTACTGCCTTCCCTCAGAGCTCATGCGGACGATGCTTGGGGCGAGTTGCTTTGGTGGCGCACTAGCAAACGCTTACATCGCCGGGCGGGTCCCCACGAGGGAAGGCTGGGCGGAGGGGCGGGGGTAGTGAGGGGCGCTGCGCGCCGCGTCAAACATCGGATGGTCGATACCCTCGAGGAAGCGAACCGTGTCGGATTACTGGGGTCGCAGAGAATCTAGGTCGTCGGCCGCGGGATGACGTGGCAGGTGTCGGTGTCGGTGCAGTCGACGGGATCAAGTTGATCGCTTCGACTGATGAGGCCCTCCAGCTCCTCTCCCATGATCGCGAGTTCGTTTTGTCGCCTGCGGACGTCGCGGAGCTTGGCCGAGAGCAGGTCCCGCACGTGGGTGCAGGGCGTCACGCCGTCGCCACGCAGGTCAAGGATGGAGGCGATCTCGACGAGGGTGAAGCCGACGCCCTGACCCGCTCGGATGAATTGGAGTCGGGTGATAACTGAGGGGTCGTAGGTGCGGTAGCCGCTCGGATCGCGTCGAGGCTCCGGGAGCAGGCCCCTGCGTTCGTAGTAGCGGATCGTCTGGGGCTCAACGCTCACGGCGGCGGCAACTTCTCCAATGCGCATGATCTCGACACTACGCGCTTGACCTTATACCCGGGTTCAAGGTTTAGCGTGACTCGTATGGACGTCACCCTGCTCTACTTTGAAGGATGCCCCAACTGGAAGGTTGCGGACGAGAGGTTGCGCCTCGTCGCGGCCGATCGTCCCGGCATCGTCGTCAAACACCAGATGGTCGACACCCCCGAGGAAGCGAGCCGTGTCGGATTCTTCGGTTCGCCGAGCATTCAGGTCAACGGTGTCGACGCGTTCGCGGAGCCAGGTGCACGGGTCGGCATGACGTGCCGCCTGTATTCGACCCCAGATGGATACCGGGGCGCTCCGACGTTTGACCAACTCCGCGCGGCACTCGCCGATGCGTGACCTTGGCGTGACCGCGGCGCCGGCTTCAACTAAAGGAGAGTCAAATATGAACGGCAAATACGATCTGATCGTCATCGGCGCGGGCATGGCAGGCATCGCCGCCGCGAACAAGTGCGCAAGCCAGGGATGGAAGGTCGCAATCGCGGACCCTCTCCCGTATGGCGGGACATGCGCGCTGCGGGGGTGCGACCCTAAGAAGATCCTGCGGCGTGGCGCCGAGATCGTCGACGCCGCTCGTCTCATGCGGGGTAAGGGCATCGAGGACGACGGTCTGTCGATCAACTGGTCCGACCTCATGACGCACAAGCATGGTTTTACCGATCCTCTCCCGCAGCGCATGGAAGATGGCCTGATGGGCAACGGCGTCGAAACTCTCCACGGGCACGCACGCTTCACCGGCGCCCGCCAGATCGAAATCGACGGAACCAGTTATGAAGCCGAGCGCTTCCTCGTCGCGACTGGGGCGCGGCCGAGGACGCTGGAATTTCCCGGCCACGAGCACCTCATCGACAGCACCGAGTTCCTGAATCTTGACGCCCTCCCCGAGCGGGTCCTGTTCATCGGTGGCGGCTTCATCTCGTTCGAGTTCGCTCACATCGTCGCCCGCACGGGGAGTTCCGCGGTGATCGTCGACCGCGGCTCACGCCCGTTGAAGAGCTTCGACCCGGACCTTGTGGAACTCCTCGTCGATCGCGGTCGGGAGGTCGGCGTCGACCTGCGACGCGAGACGCACGTCGTGGCCGTCGAGCGGGCGGATCGGGGCTTCCGAGTCACCGTCGAACGCGACGGGGCCTCCGAAACAATCGAGGCTGACCTCGTGGTGCACGGCGCGGGACGCGTGGCTGACCTCGCAGGGCTAGATCTAGATTCCGCCGGGGTCCAGTGGGGCGAACGAGGGGTAAGTGTGGGCGGTCACCTGCAAAGCACCACCAACCCGGCCGTTTGGGCCGCGGGAGATTCGGCGGACACCGCCGGGATGCCGCTGACTCCAGTCGCCGTGTCCGAGGCAAAGGTCGCCGCGTCCAACATGATCAAGGGCACCACTTCCACCCCGGACTACGTCGGCATTCCCTCTGCGGTCTTCACCATCCCGGAACTCACCCGCGTTGGCATGCTCGAAGCCGAAGCTCGCGAGCAGGGGATCGATTTGGAGGTTCGCTACTCCGACACGAGCGGCTGGTATTCGAACTATCGGATCGGCGAAGGCACCGCTGCCGCCAAAATTCTGGTCGACAGGTCGAGCGACCGCGTGGTGGGAGCGCACCTGATTGGACCCGAGTATGGCGAACTGATCAATACCTTCGGGATGGCCATCAAGCTCGGCCTGACCACCCGTCAACTCAAATCCGCGACGGCGGCTTACCCCACCGTCGGATCCGACCTCGGCTCCATGCTCTAGATCCGAGACGTCCGCGCCGGCGCGAAAACGCGTCCCCTATTCGGACAACCTCAGGTTCGGGCCTCGTTTTGGGGCGAGCAGCGGACGATGCGGCCCACGGGCTGGACCGTTGCGGAGCCTTCGCCTTTGCGTGACTTATACCTTGCCGACGGCGCGCCCATTTCGCGGCGACGGGGGCTGCCCTTTCTCGTTTGACAGTGCGCCGATGTCGGCGTTCAATGCGATAATCGAACAAGTGTTCGAATGGTGTCGTCGTTGAGATGGCGCCGTCGCAGGTGAAGCGAGGTGAGGCGTGATGAGTGGGGACAGCACCGAGACGCGCCTTGCCCGAGCGCGAGCCGCACTGGGGGCCGTCCACCAGAAGGTGGGCGTGGAACGGGTGCCCGACGAGGCGCCCGCGTTGCCGCTGGCCGAGGCGCTCGGGGCGCTCCTTCCCCAGGGGTTGCGGCGCGGCCAGGTGGTGAGCGTCGAGGGTGCGACTTCGCTGATGCTCGCGCTGGGCGCGGCCGCATCGGCTGCCGGGTCGTGGACCGCGATCGTGGGCCTGCCCAGGGTGGGCGTGGTGGCGGCCGCGCGGCGGGGGATCGAGCTGTCGCGCCTCGCGCTCATGCCGCACCCGGGGGTTCAGGCCGCGCAGGTGGTGGGCGCGTGCGTGGACGGCATGGACGTGGTGATGCTCGGGCCCCGACTGGCGCTGTCGCACGCGGACCGGCGCCGGCTCGCCTCGCGGGCACGGGAGCGCGGCAGCGTGCTGATTGTTGCGGGGCAGTGGGATGGAGCGAACGTTTCCCTGAAAGTCGAGAGCAGCCGATGGCGCGGGCTCGGCTCAGGCGACGGGCGGTTGCGTGAGCGTGAGATGACGGTGGTGGTGTCGGGTCGTTCGCAGGGGTCGCGGCGGCGCGTGAACGTCACCCTCGACGTCGACCCCGGTGTGGCGTGGGCCCGTCCCGGTGCACGCACCGTCATTGATGAGGAGGTCGCGTGAGTACCCGGGCGGATGTTCCGCGCGGAGTAGGTCAGGCCACCGTCTCCACGGTGCGTCGTGCTGTCCTGTGGGTCCCGGACTGGCCCGTAGCCGCGGCGATGACCGCGGCGGGGCTGGGCTCCGAGGTGCCGGCCGCGGTCCTGCACGGGCGTGGCATGGTCGCGGTCTCGGCCGCGGCGCGTGCGGCAGGGGTGAAGCGGGGGATGCGCAAGCGGCTCGCGCAACGCGCCTGCCCCGAGCTGGAGATCCTGCCGTACGACGAGGGCCGGGACTCGCGCGAATTCGAGGCGGTCGCCGCGGCCGCCGAACGCGTGGTGGCGGGGGTGGAGGTCTCCCGGCCCGGCCTACTGATGATTCCTGCCGATGGTGCCGCGCGCTTTCACGGCTCGGAGGAGGCGCTGGCCGAGGCGCTCGTGAGTTCCATTGCTGACTACGCCGGGTACGAGTGCTCGGTGGGCGCCGCGGACGGGTTGCTCGCCGCGATCGTCGCTGCCCGGAACTCGGCGCTGGTGCCGGTTGGTGGATCCGCCGACTACCTCGCCTCGCTGCCGATCGACACCTTGGTGCTGGCGGCCATGGAGCGGCAACACCGGGAAGCAGTAGAGGACCTGGCCGGCGTGCTGAGCAGGCTGGGTCTGTATTCGCTGCACGACTTCACGGCGCTGCCCAGCGCGGACGTGCTGGCGCGGTTCGGCCCGGCGGGGATGTGGGCCTACCGGATTGGCCGCGGCGAGGACGTGCGGCCACCGGTGCTGCGCCGCAGCGAGGACGACATCGCGGTGGAATACGTGTTCGAGGAGCCGGCCCAGCGGGTCGAGCAGCTCGCCCTGGTTGCCGCGCACGTGGCTGGTCAGCTGGATGCGGCGCTGCTGGAGGCCGGGGTGCGGTGCGGGCGGGTGTGCATTGCGGCCCGCACCGAGCGTGGCGACTCGCTGGAGCGGGTGTGGCGCACCGATGTGGGCAGCCGGTCCGGCGCGTTCGCCAAGCACATGGCGGACCGCGTGCGCTGGCAACTCGAGGGCTGGCTGTCCGGTACCTCGCAGGGACCCGAGCCCGCGCCCCTGGTCTCCCTGACGGTCACGGCCCAGGACGTCATCACCTTAGGTAGTGAGCAGGCTTACTTGTGGGGTGGAGTCTCCGGCGCCGATGCTCGTGCTCACCGCACGCTCGAGAGGATCCAGGGTCTGATCGGGGCAGACGGCGTGCTGTCCGTGCGCGAGCAGGGTGGACGCGACCCGCGGGACCGGGTCCTCGCGCTGCCGTGGGGACAGGAGTCCACGCCCAGCCGGCGCATCGAACACCCGTGGCCGGGCCGCATCCCCGACCCCGCGCCTGCGACGGTGCTGGTGAGCTCGCAGCCGCTGGCGCTGCTGGACGCCGGCGGTCAGCCGGTCACGGTCAACCGCCGCCTGGGCATGAGCGCGCCACCCACGTGGGTACGCCTGCCCGTCGACCCTCGTGACGAGAGGATGGCCGCCGCTCGCAGACACCCGTCATCGGGACACGTGGGCGACGTGGGCGAACCCTCGTGGGGGCTGCCCCAGCCCATCGAGTCGTGGGCCGGGCCTTGGCCTGTCGTGGAGCGCTGGTGGGCGCCGGATTCGACGCGCGGCGCTTACGTGCAGATCGCGGTGCGAGAAGGGCCGGCGGTGCTCGCTTCCTTCTCCGGCGGTGCCTGGGCGCTGGAGGCGGTCTATGACTAATTCGGCGGGGGCCTTTACTGGAAACGCGGTGCGCCCATGACTGACATCACCGATTACGCGGAGCTGCATGCACACAGCGCGTTCAGCTTCCTCGACGGTGCGAGCCAGCCCGAGGAGATGGTCGCGGAGGCAGGCAGGCTGGGACTTAGCGCACTGGCCATCACGGACCACGACGGCCTCTACGGCGCCGTGCGCTTCGCGAATGCCGCCCGAGCCATCGGCATGCCCACCGTGTTCGGGGCCGAACTGCACCTGCCAGTGGCCGACGTGCGCGGGGGAGCGCCGGTCCTTGAGGCGCCTACCGGCAAGCCGGATCCCCGCTCGAGTCACCTGGTGGTGCTCGCACGCGGGCCGGCGGGCTACGCGCGGCTCAGCCACGCCATCGGCATGGCGCACTTGGCCACCGCCGAGAAGGGCCTGGCCAGGTACACCCTCGAGTCGCTCGCGGAGACCGGCGACGGCGAGTTCCTGGTCCTGACCGGCTGCCGCAAGGGCAACGTGCGGCGCGCGCTGTCTGGGATGGGGGTGCCCGGCGCCCAGGGCGCACTGGGCGGGGGAGTCTCCGCGCAGGGATTCGCCGCCGCACGTCGCGAGGTGGACACGCTGGCGGGACTCTTTGGGCGTGACAACGTGGCCGTGGAGATCACGGACAACGGCGACCCGCTGGACTCCGAGCGCAACGATGCCCTGAGCGACCTGGCCTTTGACGCCAACCTGCCGCTGGTCGCGACCACCAACGCGCACTACGCGAACCCGCGTGGCGCAGAGTTGGCGACGGCGCTGTCGGCGGTCCGGGCGCGGTCCTCGCTCGACGACATGGACGGCTGGCTGCCTTCGTCCTCCGGACTGCACCTGCGTAGCGGTGCGGAGATGCTGTACCGGCACAGGCGCTCACCCCAGGCGGTGACAACGGCTGCGAAGCTGGCCGCCGAGTGCGCGTTCGACCTCAAACTGGTGGCTCCCAAGCTGCCGCCGTACCCGGTGCCGGACGGCCACACGGAGGCCTCGTGGCTGCGCGAGTTGGTGCTGCGAGGCGCGCACGCGCGCTACGGGCCGCGCGGCGACGAGAGGGTGCCGGGGGCCTGGAAGCAGCTTGAGCACGAGCTCAACGTGATCGAGGCGCTAGACTTCCCCGGCTACTTCCTCATAGTCCACGACATCGTCAGCTTCTGCCGCGAGTCGGACATCCTGTGCCAGGGGCGTGGGTCGGCCGCCAACAGTGCGGTCTGCTTCGCGCTAGGGGTCACCGCGGTGGACGCTGTGACCCACGGGCTGCTGTTCGAGCGGTTCCTCGCGCCCGAGCGTGATGGGCCGCCGGACATCGACGTGGACATCGAGTCGGACCGCCGCGAGGAGGTCATCCAGTACGTGTTCCGGCGCTTTGGGCGCATCAACGCCGCGATGGTCGCCAACGTGATCCAGTACCGGCCGCGTTCCGCGGTACGCGATGCCGCCAAGGCGCTCGGCTACGACGTTGGCCAGCAGGACGCGTGGTCCAAGAGCATCGACCGATGGGGCGACCTGCGCGTCTCGCCCGAGAAGCAGGAGCAGCAGGCCGTAGTCACCCGCGACTCGGTCTGGCCCGAGCCGGCCGCCGAGCCGCGCGCGCGTTCGCGTCCCGAGGCGGCTGAGGCTCGAAGCGCGGCCTGGCCGGATCTGAACATGGACGACCAGTCGCCCAACAAGAACCCACCGCAGGACCTCGACCACATTCCCGACCCAGTGCTGGATCTTGCGCAGCAGTTCATGCGCTTGCCCCGGCACCTGGGCATCCACCCGGGAGGCATGGTGCTGTGCGACCGGCCGGTGATCGACGTCTGCCCCGTGGAGTGGGCGCGCATGCCCGGGCGCACCGTGTTGCAGTGGGACAAGGACGACTGCGCCGACGCGGGTCTGGTGAAGTTCGACCTGCTGGGCCTGGGCATGCTGTCCGCACTGAGGTACGCCTTTGAATTCATCCGCGAGCACACCGGGCAGGAGCTGGGTCTGCACTCGTTGCCGCAGGAGGACCCCGAGGTGTACGACCTGCTATGCGCCGCGGACACGGTAGGGGTGTTCCAGGTGGAGTCGCGCGCGCAGATGGCGACCCTGCCGCGCCTGCGTCCGCGCCGCTTCTACGACATCGTGATCGAAGTCGCGTTGATTCGCCCCGGTCCCATCCAGGGTGGCTCGGTGCACCCTTACATCAACCGTGCGCGCGGCCGCGAGGAGGTCACCTACCTGCATCCGCTGCTCAAGCCCGCGCTCGAGAAGACCCTGGGCATCCCGCTATTCCAGGAGCAGCTGATGCAGATGGCCATGGATGCGGCCGGGTTCGACGGCTCGCTCGCGGACCAGCTGCGCCGCGCCATGGGCTCCAAGCGCAGCCCCGAGCGCATGGAGGCGCTGCGGGCCAAGTTCATGGTGGGCGCGAATGGACGCGGGATCTCGGCGGACGTCGCGGTGCAGATCTTCGACAAGCTCAAGGCGTTCAGCGACTTTGGGTTCCCCGAGTCGCACTCGTACTCCTTCGCGTACCTGGTCTACGCCTCCAGCTGGCTCAAGGTGCACCAACCGGCTGCGTTCTACGCAGGGCTGCTCGCGGCGCAGCCGATGGGGTTTTATTCGCCGCAGTCGCTCGCGGCAGATGCCCGCCGCCACGGGCAGACGGTGTTGCGACCCTGCGTAAGCCGTTCCCACGTGCTGGCGAGGGTGGAGCGGCTGGCGACCCCAGCATCGGCGCCGAGCGAACGCCGCGAGGACCTCGCGGCACTCGCCCATGTGGAGCCCACCCTGGCCGTGCGCATGGGGCTGACCTCGGTGCGGGGTCTTGGCACCGAGGCCGCACAAGCGATCGTCGACGCACGGGTACAGGGGCCGTTCGAGTCGCTCACGGACATGGCGCGGCGGGTACGAGTGCCTCCCAAGGGCGTGAAGGGCGACGCGGGCATCGCCCCCGGCATGGGCCTGTCGACAGCACGAGGTTTATCAACAGCGCAGTGGGAGGCGCTGGCGACCGGGGGTGCGCTGGAGACGCTCGGAGTGAGCCGCAGGGAGGGGCTGTGGGCGGCCGGAGCGCTGGCCCGCGAGGGGCCGGACACCCTGCCGGACGTGACAACAGGAGTGGCGGCACCGATGCTGCCCGGAATGAGTGAGGTGGAGGAAGCAGTGGCTGACGTATGGGCATCGGGTGTGTCGACGGAGAGTTATCCGACCGTCTTTGTGAGAGAGGGGCTGGAGCGCAACGGGGTGCTGACCGTGGATGAGGTCCTGCACCACGACGCGGAGCGCCGCATCTCGGTGGCCGGGGTGGTGACGCACCGACAGCGACCGGGAACCGCGAAGGGGGTGACGTTCATCTCGCTCGAGGATGAGACGGGATTCCTCAACGTGATCTGCTCTGTGGGGGTATGGAAGAGATTCCAGGCCGTCGCGAGACGTTCGCCCGCGCTCGTGATCCGCGGCCGCATCGAGCGGGCAGACGGTGCCACCAACCTGGTCGCGGAGCACCTGGCGCCGCTGAGCCTCAAGGTGCCGGCCAAGAGTCGTGACTTTAGGTGATTCCGTACCCCGAGTGGTTTCTTGGACGCCCTTTTGCCGTGCTACGATTACCGTCGCATTGAGGCACTGGAAACAGAATCTCGATCCACCTGTCCGGGTGGCGGAATTGGCAGACGCGCTAGCTTGAGGTGCTAGTGCCCGCAAGGGCGTGGGGGTTCAAGTCCCCCCTCGGACACCAGCAGGGCCGGAGCGAAAGCTCCGGCCCTTTTTGTTTGCCCCAATCCCGGTTGAATGTCTCGTTCCGGTAACGGTCCGGGAATAGCCAGGGGGGATACGAGGTTGACCAGTACGACAGAGCAGTATCCGAACGAAATAAAGGGGGCTCACAATGCTCTACGCACTACTTTGGATCTTGGCCGTGGTTCTGGTTGTTCTCGGAATCATGCGACTCATTAAGAAGGACATCCTGTGGGGCATCGTCCTCATCGTTGTCGGACTGCTAGTAGGACCTGGTGGCGTCAGTATTTTCTGACCTCAGCACCAGTACTTCTCGCAAAGGACCCGAGCCATATTGGCTCGGGTCCTTTGCCTTTCCACGGCGGCGATAACCTGGTTCCATGACTGCCTCGCGCGACGTCGTTCGCATCTGCCAAGACCTGATCCGCATCGACACCTCGAATTACGGTGACGAGGACGGGCCAGGAGAGCGAGAGGCCGCTGACTACGTCGCCGCATTCCTGAGGGACCTGGGACTCGACCCCGTCATCCGTGAGGCCGAGCCCGGCCGTGCCTCGCTGACGTGCCTCTGGGAGGGCGCGGACCGCGCGCGCCCGGCGCTGGTGGTTCACGGCCACCTAGACGTGGTGCCCGCGTTCGCCGACGATTGGTCGGTCGATCCGTTCGGTGCCGAGATTAAGGACGGCATGGTCTGGGGTCGCGGAGCCGTGGACATGAAGAACATGGACGCGATGATTCTTGCCTCCGTCGCGAACATGATCGACGCCGGCATTAAGCCCGCACGCGACATCGTGATCGCGTTCTTCGCAGACGAGGAACACGGGGGAGCCCGTGGCGCAAAGTGGATGGTGGAGAACCACCCGGACGACTTCCGCGGTGCCAGCGAGGCCATCAGCGAGGTGGGGGGCTTCTCCACGTACGTGAACGGCCGTCGTGCCTACCTGGTCCAGACCGCAGAGAAGGGCATTCAGTGGCTGCGCCTCGTCGCGGACGGCCAGCAGGGACACGGCAGCCTGATCCACTCCGACAACGCGGTGACGCACCTCGCGGGAGCCCTGGCACGCATTGGGCAACACGAGTGGCCGCTCGAGATGTCTCCCACCGTGGAGCAACTCCTACGTGGGATCGCCGACCTCACGGACGTTGAGTTTGAGCCTACCGAGGAGTGCGTCGCCAAGCTGATCGACGGCCTTGGCGCGAACGCGCGCATGATCGCCGCGACCGTCCGCAACACCTCGAACCCCACCATGATGGACGCCGGCTATAAGACCAACGTGATTCCTGACACCGCCACGGGCTTTGTCGACTCGCGCTACCTACCAGGCCACCAGGAGAGCGTCCTGCGCACCATCGAGGAACTCGCCGGCACACACGTCAAGGTGGAGAACTACATCACCGAGCGCTCACTCGAGGTGCCGTTCGATGTACCGCTCGTCGACAAGATGATCGCGGCTCTCGGTGTCGAGGACCCGGACGCGCCCGTGTTGCCGTACGCCCTCATGGGCGGCACCGACAACAAGCACCTCGCGGCCATCGGCATCGCCGGCTACGGGTTCGCGCCATTGCAGTTACCCGAGGACCTCGACTTCCCGTCGCTCTTCCATGGCATCGACGAGCGCATCCCGGTGGAGAGTCTGCACTTTGGCGAGCGCGTGCTGACCACGTTCCTTAAGGACTGCTAGCGCGACCTACAGCTACCTCCGTATCCAGCCAGCCACGGCATCGGCCGTGAGGGCGTGGGTACTAGTAGGCGTCGGTGCGCTGAAGCCTGATCACCCTGCGACGTAGCCACACGCGGCGGGCGCCGCCGGTGTAGAGCACTGATCGGGCGAGCTCCCACTGGCCGTATTCGGCCTGTTCGGTAAGGATGCCGCGTGCCTCGGAGTAGGAGACATCCCGAGCGATGTCGACCACTCGCCACTCAAAATGGCGGTTGGGCGAATCGCGCGTGCGGCGCGGCGACACCACGTGGGCGTCCGTGCGAGTTGAAGGTTCTTTCATCATCCCTCCCATTTAATCGGTTCCGCGGGTACCGTCATAACCATGAGCACACAAGCGCGCGAGGCTCTGCGACTTCTGGTCGCAGCGATGGAGACACACCTGGACGCAGTCGCGACTCGTCGCAGTCCGGTCGATGCCGCGGCCGACGATGCGTACGATGCCGTGGCCGAGGCCTTCGAGGTATATGAGGAGGCGCTCGACGTCGAGTTCGCGGAGTCGCTGCCGCTGGTGCTTGAGGATGACGACCAGTACGACGACGATGAGGACGACGACGAAGGCGATGAGGACGACGATGCTGACGCCACCGGCGACGATGGCGAAGAGATCGATCCCCACGCCGAGGAAGACGAAGACGACCTGGACGATGACCTCGACGAGTTCGACCTGAGGTAGAGCGCGGCACGGGGGAGGGTGTGCACTTCAACCACCTTCCCCTCCTGCTGGCCCTTGCGGCTCGCGCCTAGCGTCGTTCTGGGTATCCCAACTGTGGAGCCGTGACTTCGTCTAGCACGTCGACAATCGCAGCGGGGACGCGGTTGCGCGTCGCGTTGAGCGATAGCTCCAGTTGCTCCGCAGTGCGAGCGCCCACGACTGCGGAGGCGATGTGTGGCTGCGCGAGCACCCACCCGAGCGCGAGCTCCTGGGCGGTCGCGCCGAGTCCCTCAGCGGCAGTGGTGAGCGCGTCGACAACCGCCGTGGAGTGGTCGTTCAGGTACGGGTCAACGAATCCTGCGAGGTGCTCGGATGCGGCGCGGGAGTCGGCAGGGATTGACGAGCGGTACTTGCCGGTCAGGACTCCGCGGCCCAAGGGAGACCAGGCCATGACGCCCATGCCGACCTCCACTGCTGCTGGCACCACTTCGCGCTCGATTCCGCGTTGGAGAAGCGAGTACTCGACCTGCGTTGCGGCGATCGACGGACGACCCGTCGCCAGAGTACCGATGCGGGCAGTGGCCCAGCCCGGGAAGTTGGAGACCCCGACGTAGCGCGCTCGGCCGGAATTTACCGCGATCTCGAGGGCGTGAAGCGTTTCCTCGAGGGGCGTGCGGGAGTCATACGCGTGCACGAGCCAGAGGTCGACGTGATCGGTGCCCATGCGTACGAGCGAATCGTCCAGGGTGTCCAGCATCGTGTCGCGAGACGCGTCCACGAAACCGCCCGATGCGGTGCGACGGATGCCGGCTTTGGTGCAGATCTGGAGATCTCGGCGCGCCACGGTGCCGCCCAACATCGCGCCGATGAGGGCTTCGGAGCCGCCCTCCGCGTAAGAGGCGGCGGTATCGACAAGCGTGCCTCCAGCATCGAGGAACGCGTCCAACTGGCCGCCCGCCTCGTCTGCGTTCGTGTCGCGGCTCCAGGTCATGGTGCCGAGCGCGAGCTCCGACACCTCAAGGCCGCTGGTTCCGACTCGATTGCGCTGCATGTGTGCGAACTTACCGCGCGCGTGGCGACGGTCGTAGGCGGCGCGCGGGTATTACTGTTGCGATTATGAATTGGTGGGAATCGATCGTCCTCGGAATCGTCCAGGGCCTGACGGAGTTCTTGCCGATCTCCTCCAGCGCCCACATCCGGGCCATCGGTCCGCTGTTGCCCAGTGGCGGCGACCCAGGTGCGGCCTTTACCGCCATCATTCAGATTGGTACTGAGGCCGCGGTGCTGCTGTTTTTCCGCAAGGACATCGTGCGGATCATCAGCGCGTGGATTAACGCGTTGCGCGGCAGGGACGGCTCTGACCGGCGCGCGCGCCTGGGTGCACACAACCCGGATGCGCGCTTGGGGTGGTGGGTCATCATCGGCTCGTTCCCCATCGTGGTACTTGGCCTGCTGTTCCAGACTCAAATCGAGACCACTCTGCGCAACCTCTATCTCACTGCGATCACGCTCGCACTGTTTGGCCTGGTACTCGGCTGGGCAGACAAGGTTGGAGCCAAGAAACGAGAATTGTCCGAGCTCACGGGCAAAGACGCGGTCCTGCTTGGGCTGGCGCAGGCGGCAGCCCTCATACCCGGAGTCTCGCGCTCGGGCGGCACCATCTCGATGGGTCTGTTCCTGGGGCTCACCCGCGAGGCGGCCGCACGGTATTCATTCCTGTTGGCAATCCCCGCGGTCCTCGGTTCGGGGCTCTATCAGGCGGCCAGTAACTACCAGGAGATCACCGCGACCGGCGGAGTGGGCTGGGCTAACACCATCTTGGCTGCCGTCGTCGCATTCGTTGTGGGATACATCGTGATCGTGTGGTTCCTTAAGTTGATCACGAACCACTCGTTTATGCCGTTCGTGGTCTACCGGTTGGGCTTTGCCGCGGTCATCGTGGCGCTGCTCGCCACGGGCACGATCGCCGCGACCTAGCCGGTTCGGAACTACTTGTTGGGTCCGCCATCGCGTCGGCGGAGGAACTGCTCGAACTCGGCGGCGATGGCGTCTCCAGAGGCCTCGGGAAGGCTAGTCTCGTCCATCAATTCCTCGAGTTGCTTGACGTGCTCAGCCACCTCCTCGTCCTCCTCGGCGAGTTCGTCCGCGCCGCGCTGCCAGGCCTCGGCCTCGTACGGCAAGTCCGCGAGGTCGATCGGCTCGCCAATGAAACGCTCCAACTGACCCAGCAACGCCATGGTGCCCTTGGGGCTGGGCGGGTGACCCACGTAGTGGGGAATGCCGACCCACATCGACAGCACTCGGATCCCGCGCAGGCTCGCCTCGTGTCCCAGCACGCCAAGAATGCCAGTGGGGCCGTCGTAGTCAGACCGCTCCAGGTCAAAGCGCTGGCGCGCCTCGGCGTCCTCGCTGGTAACGAACGTGGGAAGCGGGCGTGTGTGTGGAGCGTCGACCAGCAGCGCGCCGCACGTGATTAACGTCGTTACGCCTAGATCCGCCGCGTGGTCCAGGATCTCACCCGCAAAGCCGCGCCACCGCATGGATGGCTCGATGCCGCGCACGAGTGCGAGTTTGCGGTCCGAGTCCCAAGGGCCCGACGTAGTAGAGACGATGGTGCCGGGCCACGACACCACTCGGTCTCCTGACGGCAGCCGCGAGATGGTCGGTCGATTCACCTGGAAGTCGTGATATTTCTCGGAGTCGAGGGTCGCGTACTCGCCTGCGTTCCACCCCTGTACGAGGTGGTCAAGCGCGGCAGAGGCCGCCGACCCAGCATCATTCCAGCCCTCGAAGGCGGCGATCATGATCGACTCGTTGCGACCAAGCGTCAATGGGTCATTCTCGCTACTCATGCGCCCAGCCTAGACTTAAGCGCCTATGAACTCTTCACCCGTGCGCCCTGCCGCCGTCCTCTGGGATCTCGATGGCACCCTTATTGACTCCGAGCCCTACTGGATCGCTGCAGAAAAAGAACTCGCGTCGCGATTCGGAGTTGAGTGGACTGACCAGGATGGATTGCAGCTGGTCGGCAACCCGCTGACGGTCTCCGCGCGGGTTCTACAGGAACACGGCGTCGACATGAGCGTCAAGGACATCATCGAGTACCTGTTGCGCCGCGTCACCGATGACGTGCGCGCGCACACCCCTTGGCAGCAGGACGCTCGTGAGTTGCTCGACCTGGTGGTGAGCGCAGGCATTCCGTGCGCTCTGGTCACCATGTCTTATTCGTCGTTGGCTAAGGCGGCGATCACGCGGATTCCCGATGCTTTTGCGGCCGTGGTGACCGGCGACGAGGTCACGCACGGAAAACCTCACCCCGAGTCGTTCCTCCTGGCGGCGGAGCGCCTCGGTGTCCCGATCTCCGACTGCGTGGCTATCGAGGACTCGCCGTCGGGTGTCGCGGCGGCCCACGCCTCGGGAGCGCACACGATCGCTGTGAGGCGTCTTACGCCCTTGACAGACGCGCGCCCCGGCCTCAGCCGCGTGCGAAGCCTTCACGGCATCGGCCTAGACGAATTGGCCGAGATTGCGGGTGGCCGCATGATCGACCAACTCGGTTCGGACAACTAGCGTCAGCCTGTTGCGTCGACCTTGACGCCGAGCGAGCGTTCCACCGCCGCGGCATCCAGCGGGGGAGGCGTGCCGCCGAATTCGGGGCACAGCGACTGGAAGTTGCACCAACCGCACAGTTTGGACTTCTTGGGCCTGAACTGACCCGCGCGTGCGGCAGCCGAGATGTCGTTCCACAGTTCACGAATCTCAAACTCAACCTTCTCCAGGTCACCGGCGTCCGGGCGCAGCTCAATGGTGCCGCCGTCACGCAGGAATAGCAGTTGCAGCAGCGCGGGGCGGCGTCCCCGGAGCCGCTCCACGAGCAGCGCGTAGAACCGCATTTGGAAGTGCTCCTTGGTCGAGTACTGCGGCAGCGGCTTCTTGCCTGTCTTGTAGTCGATGAGCCGGATGGCGCCATCAGGCGCGACATCCACTCGGTCGATGAAGCCGCGCAACAGCGGGCCGTCCTCGAGCTGAAACTCGACGAACTCCTCGCGTGCCGCTGGCTCGAGTCGTTGCGGGTTCTCGAGCCTGAAATATGTAGCGAGCCGTTCGTTGCCGGTCGCGAACCAGGTCCTGAGCGCGGCATCGTCAGCGTGCAGCTCTGCCAGGTCGGCCTGCTTGGCGAGCATCTCCTGCCACTTGGGCTCCACCATCGCCGATGCCGCCTCCAGGGTGCGTTCACCCGCGGGAAGGTCGTAGAGGTCCTCGAGCACGGCGTGCACCAGCGTTCCTAGCGTGGCCGCCGGCGAGGGCGGTTCAGGCACCTTGTCGACCAGGCGCAGGCGGAACATCAGCGGGCACTGACGAAAGTCGCCGGCGCGCGAGGGCGACAGTGCCGGCTTGCGCGGGCCTCTGCCACGCGCGGACTTGGCGGGGGCGGTCACGGCCACGATCGCATCGGCTTCATGGTGCTCGGTGCCGGTCGGTTTTGTGGTGTCACTCATGCCACCACAGTAGGACGGCGAGGTGACATCCGGGCTGAGGCCGCCCGGAGAACTCGGGCCAGGGTCGCCGAAGATCGAGCGGGAGACTGAATAGGCCCCGCGACCATCTACGGTGGACACATGGCAGATCAGAATCAGGGCACCCGCGGTATCTCCTTTGGTCGGGTGCTCGGCGCGCGTGTCGTGGTCCAGCCCTCGACCCTCGTGATGCTCGTGATCCTCGCGTTCCTGCTGAGTTCGTCCGACGACGGCATCACCCGGCGCGGCTTCACGATTGGCCTGATTCTGGCCGCCGCGCTCATCGTCTCCGTGTTCCTCCACGAGGTCGCCCACGCAATCGCCGCCCGCGCGTTCAATCGCGATGTTCACGAGATTGTCCTCACGCTGTGGGGTGGCCACACCTCGTTCGACTCGCGCAATCTCACCCCCCTCGTCAATGGCGTGGTCTCACTCGCGGGTCCCTTCGCCAATCTCTTGATCGCCGGCGTGGTCGCTCTCGAGTTGCAGGTCACCACGCCGGGCGGACTCCTGGGCGCTGCGCTGTGGTGGGTGGTGTGGGCCAACCTGCTGCTCGCCGCTTTCAACGCGCTTCCCGGAATTCCGATGGACGGCGGCCGCGTTTTGGAGGCAATCGTCTGGGGCGCCACCAAAAACCGTAACCGCGGCACCATGGTCGCCGCCTGGGCCGGCCGCGTCGTCGCGATCGGCGTCCTCGTGTTCGCGATTGGCGTGCCCTTCCTGCGCGGCTACACGCCCAGCATCTTCAGCATGCTGTGGGGTGTCCTGATCTTTGGCTTGCTCTGGCCTGCGGCATCGAACGCCCTTAAGGCGGCCAAGACCATGTCCCGGGTGGACAGCATCGGCGCCCGGTCGCTCATGGTGACGGCCGTCCCCATCCCGTTCGCCGCCACCGTCCACGAAGCCGCGGAGCTCGCCGCCCGCGCCGGAGCCCTCGAAGTGGTCGTTCTCGCGGCGGACCGCGCGCCGGCGGGGCACTTCCCGGTGTCACTCATCGATGCCGTGCCGGAGTCCGAGCGCGCACACACGCACTTGCAGTCCGTCACCATGCCCATGCCGCGCGGGGCGGAGATGAGCCCGGACCTCCAGGGTCGCGAGTTCGTCAACTTCTTGCAGCAGTGGTGGGGCAAGACCGAGGTGTGGGCCGTCGTCGAACACGGCCACGTCATCGGCGTCGTGCGAGCCCAGGACGTGCAGGGAGCCCTGCAGTAACGCGCCCTAGACTGGGCGCATGACTTCACCGACCTCAGCGCCCACCGGCGCCGACCAGCGCCGCGGACCCCTCCGCGTAGGCGACCGCGTCCAATTGACCGATGCCAAGGGACGCCACCACACCATCACCCTCATCGCGGGTAAGACTTTTCATACGCACCGCGGCCAGTTCACGCACGACGATCTGATCGGTCAGCCCGAAGGCACCGTGATCCGCAACACCGCCGGGGTGGACTACCTGGTGCTGCGCCCGCTGCTCAGCGACCTGGTGCTATCCATGCCGCGCGGAGCCGCCGTGATCTACCCCAAGGACGCCGGCCAGATCATTCAGATGGCTGACATCTACCCGGGGGCGCGCGTAGTCGAGGCCGGCGTGGGCTCCGGCGCGCTCACCATGTCGCTCCTGCGTGCAGTGGGCGACGGCGGAGAGCTGATCTCGATCGAGCGTCGCGAGGACTTCGCGGACATCGCCCGGGCCAACGTCGAATCCCACTTTGGTGGTCCGCACCCCGCGTGGCGCTTGGAGATCGGCGACTTCGCTGACCAGGTGGCATTGGTCGCCGAGCCCGGCACCGTGGACCGCGTCATCCTCGACATGCTCGCACCGTGGGAAAACATCGAGGCCGCGGCTGATGCGCTGGCTCCCGGCGGCGTGTTCCTCGCCTACGTCGCGACGGCCACTCAGATGTCTCGCCTCGCGGAGGACCTGCGCGACCACGGCGGCTTCACCGAGCCGCACGCGTGGGAGAACCTGCTGCGCACCTGGCACCTCGAGGGCTTGTCCGTACGCCCCGATCACCGCATGATTGGCCACACCGGCTTCCTGATGACCGCCCGCCGCATGGCTCCCGGCGTGGACGCCCCGCTGCGTCACCGCCGCCCCGCCAAGGGCGCCTACCCGACCGCGGATGCCGAATGGACGCCCGAGGATCTGGGCGAGCGCCCTGTGAGTGAGAAGAAGATCCGCAAGGTGCGCCGCGGCGCGCTCGACGCGACGCCCACGACAGACGCGACGACCGATGCTGAGACGACTATGGCAGGAGAGGACAGCTGATGGTGGCAGAGGGCCAGGACAAGCTCGCGACCGCCGAGCGTCAGAACCGTGAACTGCAGCGCCTGCTGACCTTGGCGCGCGACCAGCTGGGCGAGATGAAGGTCAAGCTCGCCGAGGCATCGGCGCCGCCGCAGACGTTCGCCACCTTCGTGAAGTGGGCGGGTGAGCACGCGGACATCGTCTCGAGTGGCCGCCGCATGCGCGTCACCGTGCTGCCGTCACTGGGCAAGAACCTGGAGCCAGGGGACGAGGTGCTGCTCAACGCCATGATGGTGGTGGTCGGTACCGCGGAGCCCGAGCGCGCCGGCCAGGCGGCGATTGTCCGCGAGGTGATCGATGCGGACCGCGTGTTGGTGGTCTCGCGTGGCGAGGACGAGCGCATTGTCATCATGATCGGCGGCGACGCCCGCTCGCGCGTGTCCGAGGGTGACACCGTCATCATCGACCCGCGCACCGGCTTTGCCTCGGAGAAGGTGGACCGCAGCGGTGTCGAGGCGCTCATGCTCGAAGAGGTGCCTGACGTGGACTACCGCGCGATCGGTGGCCTGGGCGCGCAGATCGAGCGCATCCGCGACGCGATCGAATTGCCTATCCGTCATCCCGAGCTGTACATCGAACATGACTTGCGCCCGCCGCGTGGGCTGCTGCTGTACGGCCCTCCGGGCTGCGGCAAGACGTTGATCGCCAAGGCCGTCGCACACTCGTTGGGTGAGGCCGTGGGCGCGGACCGTTCCTACTTCCTTTCCGTCAAGGGCCCGGAGCTCCTCAACAAGTACGTGGGCGAGACCGAGCGGTACATTCGCACCATCTTTGAGCGCGCCCGTTCCAAGGCGTCCTCCGGCGCTCCCGTGGTGGTGTTCTTTGACGAGATGGATGCACTGTTCCGTTCGCGTGGCTCCGGCGTGAGCTCCGACATGGAAACCACCATCGTCCCTCAGCTCCTCACCGAGCTGGACGGAGTCGAGGGGCTCAGCAACGTGATTGTGATCGGAGCCTCCAACCGTGAGGACATGATCGATCCGGCCATCCTGCGCCCCGGCCGCCTAGACGTAAAGATAGAGGTCTCGCGACCCGGCCCTGCGTCCGCGGCCGACATCTTCAGCAAGTACCTGACCGCATCGGTGCCGATGGCCCCCAGCGAACTCGCCCAGCACGGCGACGATGCTGTGGCGACGGCGCGCGCGCTCAACGCCGTGGCGGTCGACACGCTGTTCGCCCACCCGGACACCCCCGAGTACGTCTCGGGTGCGCTGATCCGCAACGTCGTGGACCGCGCAAAGACGGGGGCCATCAAGTCGCTGATCTCCGGCGGCGAGCGCGGCATCACCGCGGCTCACTTACGCCAGGCGTGCGACCAGGAACTGGTCGAGGCGCGTGCCGTAGCAGCTGGCTCGCTGGCGGGGGAGTAGCCCGTGGAGGTGGAGGACGCAGCAGGTGGACTCGGTGCCGCACGCGTGATGGGGATCGAGACCGAATACGGCATCACCAACCCGGACCGCTCCGGCGCCAACCCCATTCTGATGTCCTCACGACTGGTGCAGGCCTGCCGTGCGTGGGCAGGGCAGTCCACCACCCGGTGGGACTACGGCGGCGAGGATCCACTGCAGGATCAGCGCGGTATGCGGAGATCGCGGGCGTCCGCGACCTCGGACATGCTGACCGACGCCACGGAGTATGACGAGGCGGTGCAGGCCGTCACGCTGCGCAGGCGCCGCGGCTCGTGGGAGGACCCCGCGCACCTCAACGCGGTTCTCGCCAACGGCGCGCGCTTCTACGTGGATCATGCGCATCCCGAGTACTCGGGCCCCGAGGTGAGCAACGCGCGCGACGCCGTGTTGTGGGACCGCGCCGGCGACGCGATCGCGCTCGCGGCCACGGTCGAGTACGAGCGTGAGGAGGATGAGCGGGTCGCGCTGTACAAGAACAACGTGGACGGCAAAGGAGCGAGCTACGGCACGCACGAGAATTTCCTGATCCGCCGCGACACTGACTTTGACGACGTCATCAACCACCTCACCCCGCACCTGGTCACCCGCCAGATATTCGCTGGCGCCGGCCGCGTCGGGATCGGACAGCGTGGCGAAGTTGCCGGCTTCCAGATGTCCCAGCGCGCCGACTACATGGAAGCGGAGGTGGGCCTCGAGACCACGTTGCGCCGGCCCATCATCAACACCCGTGACGAGCCGCACGCGGAGCGCAGCAAGTGGCGCCGCCTGCACGTGATCATCGGCGACGCCAACTGCATGGATGTGCCCATCCTGCTCAAGACCGGCACTACGGCGCTGGTGTTAGCCGCCATCGAGGCGGCAGACACGCGCCTGGGTGCCTGCGAACTGCGCGAGCCGGTGGGCGACGTCCAGCGAGTGTCGCGAGACCTGACGCTGCGTGCCCCACTGGAGCTAGCATCGGGCGAAACGGCCACGGCGCTGCAGATTCAGCGCGCCCTGTTGGAAATCTGCCGCACCTACGTCGCGAGCGCCACTGACGCGTATGTGATTACTCGGTGGGAAAGCGTGCTCGACCTGCTGGACCGCGACATCTTTTCCGCCGCTCGCGAGGTGGAGTGGGTCGCCAAACTGCAACTGCTGGGCCGCATGCGCTCAAAGTACGCTCCCGTCGACGAACTGGGAGGGGTGCAGGAAGTGCCATGGGACGATGCGCGCCTCGCGGCAGCGGACGTGCAGTGGAGCCAGCTCGGCACGGGACTCGCTGCACGCCTCGAGCGTGCCGGATCCTTCGAGCGGGTGGTGTCCGACGAGGACGTCGCCGCGGCAATGCGCACTGCGCCCCGCGACACCCGGGCACGCCTGCGTGGAGACATGGTGGCCGCCCGACCGGACCTTCTCGACGCGGCCGGATGGTCCTCCGTGGTCCTCGACCGCGAGACCGAGCACGGCGACCTCGAGGTGGTCCACCTGGACGACCCGCTCGCCACCACGCACGCCCTTCTCGACTCCCTGATCGGGGGATAGACTCGGAACATGCCTCAGACTCACTCATCCAGCCAGTCCCACGAGGACGACGTTCCCGACGCACCCGCAGCGCCTACCCAGGTCGCCAGCACCGATGCGCTCGACGACCTGCTCGACGAGATCGATGGCTCGCTGCAGGTTAATGCGGAGCAGTTCGTACGTTCCTTTGTGCAAAAGGGCGGCGAGTAGGCCCGCCGGGCTCCGCCTCGGCCATGATCTCCACGGATATCCCCGCGCCCCTAGACGTCGACCCCGCCCGCCGCATCTTTGGGCTCGAGACCGAATTCGGTCTGCACCTCGACTCCGCAACGTCTCGCTCCGTCACGCCCGAGGAGGTTGCTGGTCACCTCTTCCACTCCGTGGTGCAGTGGGGCCGCTCCTCTAACGTGTTCCTGCCCAATGCCTCACGGCTGTACATCGACGTGGGCGCGCACCCCGAGTACGCGACCGCCGAATGCGACTCGTTGACTGACCTGATCGCGGCCGACAAGGCCGGCGAACGGATCGTGCACAACCTGATTGCAGGGGGCGAGGAGCGGTTGCGAGCGGCGGGCATCGACGGCACCATTCACCTGTACAAGAACAACGTGGACTCGGCCGGCAATAGCTACGGCTGCCACGAGAACTACTTGGTGCGTCGCCGCTCGGACTTCAGGGCCTTCGCCTCGAATCTGCTGCCGTTCCTCATCTCTCGTCAGATCGTGACGGGAGCCGGTTGCATCACCCGCACGCCCCAAGGCGCCCACTTCTCATTCTCCCCGCGCGCGGATCACATGTGGGAGGGGATGAGTTCGGCGACCACGCGCTCGCGGCCCATGATCAACACCCGGGACGAACCACACGCCAACGCCGAGTTGTACCGACGCATGCACATCATCGTGGGTGACTCTACGATGGCGGAGCCCACCGCGCTGTTAAAGGTAGGCGCCACCGACTTGGTCCTGCGCATCATGGAGGCCCGTGCGGAATTCCCGCAGCTGGCATTGGCGCATGAGATGCAGGCGATTCGCGACATCGCACACGACCTCACCGGTCAGGCGACTGTTGAGCTGACCGACGGGCGCATGCTCACCGCGGTTCAGTTGCAACAAACCTACCTCGACGCGGTGCGCGCTCACGTGGGCGGGATCATCGCCCCCACCGCGGAGGTGGAGTCCATCCTGGACCTGTGGCAACGGGGGATCGACGCGGTGCGAACGCAGGATTTCACGCTGGTAGAGACCGAACTGGACTGGGCCATCAAGTACCGGGTGGTGAAGCGCTACCAGCGCAAGCTCGAGTGCGAACTCGACGATCCACGCCTCGCGCGCCTCGAGATGGCGTTCCACGACATCTCTCCGCAGCGCGGCCTGTTTTACCGGTTGCAGAGCCAGGGTCTGGTGCGGCGCATCATCACAGACGAGCAAATCGACCTTGCGGTCACGAACGCCCCCGCGACAACTCGTGCCCGCCTGCGAGGGCTCTTCGTTTCCGCGGCGCTCGCCGCCGGACGTGACTTCACCGTGGACTGGGTACACCTCAAGATCACTGGTAGCGACGGCCGCACTGTGCTCCTCAAGGATCCGTTCAGGAACGAGGACGAGCGCGTAGACGTTCTGTTGGGGATGCTTGGTGCGCCCGCAGCGCCAGTAGAATAAACGCTTACCCCCCGGAAAGGACGCGCATGCGCCGCCTCGTTGCCTTGACCCTTGCCGCCGCACTGGCGCTGGCAGGGTGCTCGTCGGCTTCCTCTGAGGATCCGTCGGCCACGGCATCGGCTACGGGACAGATCGAAGCGATCGCCATTGGCTCGTCGGACTCACTCGCGCCCACACTGGACTTTGTCCCTGGACTCACGTACCCCAAGCCCGAATACCGGGTCGAGTGGGAGGGCGATGGGGAACCATTGCAAGAGGGGCAGCCGTTGCTGCTGGACATCTACGGCGAGTCGCTCCAGGACCACACACAGCTCATCAATACGTATGACGGACTACCGCGATCATTCCTGCTCGCGCCCGAGGTGGTGGGAGACGACCTGTATGACGTCCTCAAGACCGTCAACGTGGGTGCGCGCATTCTTCAAGTCTCGCCCGCGGGTGCTGACGATGAGGGGAAGCCGCCCGTGGCGATCGTGGTGGATGTTCTGCCTATCCGGGCCCAGGGCACCACGAGCGCCGTCGACCCCAACATGCCCGAGGTCACGCTGAGCGCTACCGGTGAGCCGACCATCTCCATTCCCGACACCGACCCGCCGGGCGACGTGACGTCGGCGGTGTTGATTCAGGGCACTGGGCCGCAGATCACCTCCGGTTCCTTCGTTACCGTCAACTACGTTGGCGTGCACTGGGACAAGGGTAGTAACGCCGAGGAATCCTGGGAGGCGGGGGACATCTTCGAGTCCTCGTGGCCATCGGAAAACGCCCCGTTCGAGACCCAAATCGGGGTGGGCCAGGTCATCGCGGGCTGGGATCAGTCGCTGATTGACGTCGAGGCCGGATCCCAGGTGGAGATCGTGGTGCCGCCCGAGGCAGGCTATCCGGACATGGGTACCCTTGTCTTTGTTGTTGACGTGCTCGATGTGTGGAATCCGGGGATCTAATGGCTGTATCAATTCGCATCATTCCCTGCCTCGACGTCGATGCCGGTCGCGTGGTCAAGGGCGTGAACTTCGAGAACCTTCGCGACGCGGGCGACCCCGTCGAGCTCGCTGCGACCTATGGTGCGACCGGGGCCGACGAACTCACGTTTCTTGACGTCACCGCATCGTCTGGCTCTCGCGAAACCACGTACGACGTGGTGCGCCGTACCGCTGAGCAGGTCTTTGTCCCGCTGACGGTAGGCGGCGGAGTGCGCAGCCCCGACGATGTTGACACGTTGCTTCGTGCCGGCGCGGACAAGGTGGGCGTCAACACTGCCGCCATCGCGCGCCCGGAACTCATCAGCGAGATTGCACAGCGCTTCGGTAGCCAGGTACTAGTCCTGTCTGTCGACGCGCGCCGAGTTCAAGGCGACACCCGTACCGAGTCTGGGTACGAGGTCACCACCCATGGAGGGCGAGTAGGCACCGGAATCGATTCCGTCGAATGGGCGGAGCGTGTCGCGAAGCTGGGCGCGGGAGAGATTCTGCTGAACTCGATGGATGCCGATGGCACTCACGACGGCTTCGACCTGCAGATGATCAGGGACGTGCGGGATGTGGTGTCCGTGCCACTGATCGCGTCCGGCGGCGCCGGGCGTCCTGAGGACTTTGTCGACGCCGTTCGCGCGGGAGCCGACGCCGTGCTCGCCGCGAGCGTGTTTCACTTTGGCCAGTTCACGATCGCCGACGTCAAGGAACACATGCGCGGCGCCGGAATTGAGGTGCGGTGACCCGCGCCGCCGGGGACGCCGCCAAGGATTACGACCTTCACGGCTCGTTTACCCGTCGCGCGCTCGGACTGCTCAAGCACGCCATCAAGACCGAGCCCTGGCGCTTTGGCATCGCCGTGGCAGCTGCCGCGGCCTTCAGCCTCCTCACCGTACTTTTTGGCACCCTGCTGGGTCAGATCACGGACGAGGTGGTGATTCCGGGAATCGCCGGTGACCCCATCGAGGGTTCGTGGGGTGAGTTCTCGCAGGACCCCAAGGTGGCCATCATGCTCGCCGGTGGCGCGTTCCTCGCGATCGGCATTGTCAACGCGGTCCTGGTGGGCGTTCGTCGCGCAGTTCAGGGGGGAGCGGTTGCTGGGGTGGGCGCGCGTCACCGTAGGGTGATCGCCGATGCTTTGGCGGCCTTGCCACTTGGCTGGCACCGGGCGAACCCCTCGGGTCGCTTGCTGTCCGCGATGTCGTCGGACTCCGAGACGGCGACGGATACGCTGCACCCCTTCGCTTTTACCCTTGGCTCGTTCGTGATGATGTTTGCCGCCGGGTACTCGATGTGGATCATGGATCCGTGGCTTGCGCTCACCGGGCTGGCCGTGGTCCCGGTGATCTTCCTGATCAATGTCGCGTATGAGCGGATTATTACGCCGCGGTGGGATAAGGGTCAGAGCCTGCGCTCAGAGGTATCGACCATTGCGCACGAGAGCTTCGAGGGCGGAACCGTGGTCAAGGCGTTGGGCGCCGAGGACATCGAGGCGAGGCGCTTCGCGGCCGCGGCGAATGCATTGCGCGACGCCGACACCCGCGTGGGCAAGACCTCCGCGTGGTTCGAGCCGATGATGGACGTCGTGGTGCCGTTGGGTTCTGTCGCGCTCATGATCGTGGGCGCCTACCGTGCCGAGGCCGGCGCCGTCAGCGTGGGCAACGTTGTCTCCGCGATTTACCTGGTGACGCTGCTCGCCGTCCCGATTCGTGGTCTGGGCTGGCTGCTGGGCCAGATGCCCCAGGCACTCGTCGCTTTCCGCCGCGTAGGCGAGATCGCGAAGGCGGCCACCGAGGTTGACGAGCCGGGTACAGTGACCGTCGCAACCGTGGGCGCGGGACGCATGGTCTTCGATGGCACGGACATCGGCGCCGACGATGGCGATGGCAACCTCGCGGTGATCCTGCGAGACGTGTCGCTCACCCTCGAGCCGGGCACTATCACCGCATTGGTCGGTGCGACCGGCTCCGGAAAGAGCACCGTTGCCCTCGCCGCCACGCGCCTCGCGCGACCCACTGAGGGAGAGATCCGCCTAGACGACACGGACCTGTCGACTATTGCTGCGCTGGGCGACCATGTCGCGCTGGTACCGCAGTCGGCGTTCGTGTTCTCAGGCTCGGTCCGCGAGAACGTGACGCTGGGAGAGGCCTTCTCTGACAGTCAGGTATGGGAGGCGCTGCGCCAGGCGAACGTGATTGATGTGGTCGAGAAGCTGGCGCGCGAGGGCGTGGAGCCTCTCGACGCCGTGCTTGCCGAGCGCGGCATGAACCTTTCTGGCGGGCAGCGACAACGACTCGCCCTCGCCCGCGCCTTGGTGCGTAAGCCCCGTGTCCTGGTGCTCGACGACGCGACATCGGCCGTAGACCCGCGCGTTGAACAGCAGATTCTGCGCGGGCTAGGCGCGGACGGTCGCGGTCCCACGGTGCTGATCATCGCTTACCGTCTCGCATCCATCCTGCTCGCCGACCACGTGGTGCACGTCGAGGCAGGCAGGGTCGTAGATTCAGGCTCACATGCTGAGTTGATTGAGCGCGACGGCGGGTATCGATCACTAGTGCTCGCGTACGAGGAAGACTCGCAGCGTCAGGCCGCTCAGGACCGGGGGTACGTCGGATGACCCATTCGCCGCAGGCAGAGGTGCCCAAGACCCCTAAGACGTCCACGCAGCGCAAGCCCAAGATCGCCAAGGCGCCCAGCCTGGCCACCACCTTCAAGAAGGGGCTGTCCGTCAGCCCCGAGTTCCGCGTGGGACTCGGCGTGACACTAGCGCTTGCCACGATCGCCGCGATGGGCCGCGCCGCCGTGCCCTTCTTGATGCAACGCATCACGGACGAGGGGCTACTTGCCGAGGACGGGGTGGACACCACGTTGGTGGTTCGCTACGCCCTTGCCGGTGCAGTGGTGCTGATCATCGGTTCCATCCTCGCCTGGCGAGTGCGGACCCGCATGGTGACAGCCGCCGAGGCGGGTCTGGCGACCTTGCGGGTGCGCGCCTTCAAGAAGGTCCACGAACTCTCCGTACTGACTCAGAACGAGGAACAGCGCGGCCGCTACGTGTCGCGAGTGACCGGCGACGTCGAGACTATGCGTGACCTGATGCAGTGGACCGGCGCGGCGATGATCATCGCCGCGCTCGAGTCCGTCGTGGTCTTCTGCGTGATGGTTGCTTACTCATGGCAGTTGTCACTGGTGGTTCTGCTCGCCTTCACCCCGATGGCGCTGTCGCTGCTGTGGATCCAGCCACGCGTTCGACAGGCCTTCCAGTGGGTACGCGAGCAGATGGGGGACTTACTTGGCCGCACCTCGGAGCAGATCGTTGGCGTGTCCACCATTCGCTCCTACGGCGCCCAGCAGCGCATGCGCGATCAACTGCATGGTGAGATCGACTCGATTCTGCGCTCCGAGCGACGTGCCTCGCGGGTTGCCGCCTTCACCTTCTCCTCAACCGTGCTCGGCCAGTCGCTCGCGACCGGGCTCGCGCTCATCGTGGGAACCGGGCTTGGCTTGCGCGGCGACCTCAGCGTCGGCACCGTGGTGGCGTACGCGTTCCTCGTCTATATGTTCTCCGGCCCACTTATGTGGATCATTGAGATGCTCGCTGAAATGCAGCGCGCGATGGTGGGCTGGCGCCGCGTGCTCGAACTGGTCGACGCCGAAGTGACGGTGGCCGACCCCGGCGCCGAGGGCACCAACATCCCGCACGGTCACGGCGAGTTGGACATCGCTGGGGTGCGGCTGACGTACCCAGGGGGTCCGGAGGTCCTCAAGGGCGTCGACCTGAATGTCCCGGCAGGTAAGCGCATCGCGCTGGTCGGCCAGACTGGCTCGGGCAAAACGTCCCTGGCCCGGCTCATGTCACGGTTCTTCGACCCCACCGAGGGCGTGATCCGTGTGGGCGGCGTGGACGTGCGCGACGTTCCAATGGACTCGCTGCGACGCTCGGTAGCCGTTGTGCCTCAGGAAGGCTTCCTGTTTGACGGCACGATTCGCTCCAACCTCGCCTATGCACGGCCCGATGCCACGGCTGAGGACCTAGAGCTGCGCGCCTTGGCGGCATTCGAGTCCCTGGGTTTGGAGGCCTGGCTTGCGACACTTCCCCTGGGCATCGACACGCCAGTGGGGCCTCGCGGCGAATTGATGTCAGCGGGGGAGAGACAATTCATCTCCATTGCCCGCGCGTACCTGCGCGACCCGGACCTGCTCATTCTCGACGAGGCCACCTCCGCGGTCGACCCGGCCACCGAGGTGCGCATCTCGCGTGCCCTCGAGGGTCTGATGCGCGGACGCACCGCGGTTGTCATCGCGCACCGGCTGTCGACGGCCGAGCGCGCCGACATTGTGGGCGTCATGGAGCACGGCGAACTCGTCGAGGTGGGCCCACACCGGGACCTCGTTAACGCCGGCGGCATCTACGCGGAGCTCTACGCCGCGTGGGTCTCACAGACGCGTGACTGATTGAGTCCGGGACGTGGAAAGATAAGCGCATGCCCTTGGATCCCAGCATCGCATCACGCCTCAAGCGCGACCCCGCCGGACTCGTCTGCGCCGTAGTGCAGCAGCACGACACCGGCGAGGTCCTCATGGTTGCCTGGATGAACGACGAGGCGCTCGCGGAAACGCTCACCACCGGCCGCGCTGTGTACTGGAGTCGCTCACGTCAGGAACTGTGGCGCAAGGGCGACACGTCCGGCAACTCGCAGTGGGTCAAGTCCGCCGAGCTCGACTGTGACGGCGATGCGATCTTGCTCAAGGTCGACCAGCACGGACCCGCGTGTCACACGGGCACTCGCACCTGCTTCGAGGCCGGCGGCGATCTTGGTGCCGTTGTGGGAGCCAAGTCATGACCGACGCACCCGGACCAGTGTCACTCGACTGGGGTCAGACCTGGCCCACGCTTGCTGAGTTCGTTGAGCTCGGGGCAACGCACCGTGTCGTTCCAGTGGCGCGCCGCATCCTCGCCGATGGCTTAACGCCGGTTGCGGTGTACCGCGCACTCGCTCAGGCACGCCCCGGTACCTTCATTCTTGAGTCCGCCGAGCCAGACGGCTCGCGCGGGCGGTTCTCCTTTGTGGGCGTGCGCTCGCGTGCGACTCTCACCATCGACGGAGACGAGGCGCGTTGGACCGGAGATATCCCCGTAGGCCTCGCAGATGGCACTCCTCTGCAGAGCATTCAGCTCGCACTCGACGAACTTAGGTCCGAGGCGATTCCAGGGCTGCCCCCGCTCACGGGCGGGCTCGTGGGGGTGATGGGCTGGGACATCGTCCGGCAGTGGGAGCCCACGCTGCCGCACAATGCGGTCAGCGACCTGGACGTTCCCGACGCGCTGCTGTGCCTCGCGACCGACATTGCGGCGATTGATCACTACGACGGCTCCGTGTGGCTGATCGCCAATGCGGTGAACGCCGACGCGCAGCAGACCGGAATTGACGGTGCCTACGAGGCCGCGATTGGACGCCTGGACGCGATGCAGCGTGACTTGCAAGGCGCGCAGGCGGGGGAGTTGTCGGTCGTGACAACAGAGGATGTTGCACCGGGCATTCATCGCCGTTCTGAGTCGTGGGATTACGAGAAGGCCGTCGAGGCGGCCAAGGATGCCATCCGTGAGGGCGAGGTGTTCCAGGTGGTGCCGTCGCAGCGCTTCGACGTGGAGTGCACTGCGTCGCCGCTCGACGTCTACCGGGTGTTGCGCACCATTAACCCAAGTCCCTACATGTATTACTTCGAGCTCGAGGATGCCCAGGGGCGACAGTTCGCAGTAGTTGGCGCGAGTCCCGAATCTCTCGTCACCGTCCACAACCGTGCAGTCACGACGTTCCCGATCGCCGGCTCCCGCCCACGAGGCACCACACCGGAACAGGACAAGGCGCTTCAGGAGGAATTGCTCGCTGACCCCAAGGAAATCGCTGAGCACGTCATGCTCGTCGACCTTGCGCGCAATGACCTGGTCAAGGTGTGCGAGCCCACCTCGGTGGAGGTCGTCGACTTCATGCAGGTCAACAAGTACAGCCACATCATGCATATCTGCTCGACGGTGGTGGGCAAGCTCGAGCCGCAGTATGGCCCGCTGGATGCGCTGACGGCAACGTTCCCGGCCGGCACCCTGTCCGGAGCGCCCAAACCACGTGCGATCGCACTCATCGACCAGTTCGAGCCAGCGCGGCGCGGATTCTACGGCGGGGCAGCCGGCTACTTCGACTTCGCCGGAAACATGGACCTCGCCATCGCGATCCGCACGGCGCTGATCAAGGACGGCGTCGCGCACGTGCAGGCCGGGGCCGGGGTCGTCGCAGACTCCGTGCCGGAGACCGAAGAGCAGGAGACGCAGCACAAGGCGGCAGCGATGGTGCGCGCCGTCAGCCTTGCCTCCCGACTCAGGCCCGCCGGCCGCCGCTAGACTGTCCCGCAGACAACCTAAGCCAAGGAGTACACATGTCGAGCATTCACCTCGAACCGCAGGACCTACCGGACGTCGCTCCCCATAACCATGGCCGTACCCAGGCCGCTTGGGTGACAAATGGGTCGATCGCCTTTGGCGCGCTATTGATGTGCATCGGCTTCGCGATTTCCAATGCGCCGCTGCTGTGGATTGGCGGCGCTATTGCCGTCATCGGCTCCATTGCAGGTGGGGTTTTGCGCGCGCTCGGCCACGGCCAGTCGCTAGGGTAGTTCCCGTACGCGGCATTCGCGTACATCAGCCCTATCAGAGGAGATAGCGATGACCGCAGTACCCCCACCCCCTCCGCCAAACTCCGGAGTGCCCATGGGCACTCCCGGCGTTAATCCGGGCGAGGAGAAGAACTCACTCGGAATCTGGGCCCTGGTGCTCGGCATCGTGTCACTTGTGTGTTGCGGCCTGCTGGCAGGCATCCCCGCGATCATCCTTGGTAAGAAGTCCAAGGAAGCTCAGGAACAGGGTCTAGCGACCAATGGCAACCTGGGACAGATCGGCTTCATCCTGGGCATCATCGGTGCGGTTCTGGGAACTATCTGGATCACTATCGCTATCTTCGTCAACGTCGCCGCGTTTAACGCCTAGTAGACAACGGTGGCAGCCGTGGATTCACCGCAATTGGCCGCCGCGAGCAGGGTGCTGAAGCACCGGCTCGCGGGGCCGGTTGCGGTGTTTTCCGTGCTGGCGGCAGGCGCGGTGTACACCGCGTTGGCGAACCCCTATAGACAGGGGTTCTTTCCTGACTGCCCAATTCTCGCGGTTTCAGGGCACTGGTGTCCCGGGTGCGGTGGCCTGCGAGCTACACATGAGTTGCTTCGTGGTGATTTTGGTGCCGCGATGAGTATGAATCCGGTGGTCGTCCTGGTGATTATCCCGCTGATCATTGTGGGGATGGCGTGGTGGATGCTGGCGGCGGCGGGCGTTCGCGTGCCGCGGTTCACAATTTCCACGGCGGCTGGGTGGGCTCTACCAGCGTTCCTTGGAGTCTTCTGGGTGCTTCGCAACATCCCGGCGCTCGAGCCCTGGCTCGCGCCTTAGTCCCCGAACCTCTGCACAGAATTCGGCACGCTTCGGCGTGTGTGCCGTGTGGTGTTCGCTACAGTATTGGCACGCGCCCACCGTGTGCCCGTCTCGCACCACTCACGCGACCGAGCACGGCGGGAAACGCCCTACTGAGGAGATGACTTGTCCGCAATTCCGCCACCGCCCAATGGCTCGTATCCGCCGCCCGGCGGTTTTCCCCCAGGCAACGGGGGATACGGAGGATTCGGCGCCATGCAGCCCAACTACGGGACGCCGCCCAATAACTATCTGGTCTGGGCGATCCTCACCACGATCCTGTGCTGCCTGCCTTTCGGAATCGTGTCAATCATTAAGGCTGCTGAGGTCAATTCCAAGTGGGCCGGTGGTGACATCACAGGCGCGTATGCGTCCTCGGCCGCCGCTAAGAAGTGGGCCATCGTGTCAGCAGGCGTCTCTGCAGGCGTCATCGCTATCTACTTCCTCTTTGGGGTCACCATGGGCGTCAACTCTTCGTTCTGATCAGCCTTATGACTCCTACCGTGCATGCGCGCCTTACCCGCGCCGCCCCCTACTGGGGCCCTATAGCTGTGGGTGTCGCGGCGCTATGTGCGGCGACGGTAGTCGCGGCAGTTGATCCCCACGAGGCCGGCCATTACCCCACGTGTCCGTCACTGTTCGTCACCGGGTTTTGGTGTCCCGGGTGTGGGTCACTCCGGGCGCTCCACAATCTTGCTCACGGCGACGTGATGGGCGCGCTCGGAATGAATGTTCTGGTGGTGATCGCCGTTCCGTTCCTGATCTGGCGCTGGGGAAGTTGGCTGGGGGAAACGCTGGGGCGGCCCAGTCAACGGCGCCTCGCGCCCCCGTGGGCCATTTGGTTACTCCTCGCCGGCATCGTGGCATTCACGGTGGGCCGCAACATTCCGGTACTAGGTCCATTGCTCGCGCCCTAAGCAAGGGCCCGGGGAAGCTGCCGTTGGCGGTCATTTGCGCACGCTGGCGCCGGTACGATGGATGCCAGGGGAAGGGTGGATTCATGAACGTTCTTGACAGCATTGTCGCTGGCGTCAAGGAGGACTTAGCGGTTCGCCAAGAGCAGACGTCGATGGAGGCGCTGAAGGCTCGCGCCGCGCGGCTTCCGGGTGCGCTCGACGCACGCCAGATGCTCGCGCAGGAGGCCGTCGCGGTGATTGCGGAGGTGAAGCGGTCGAGCCCATCAAAGGGCGACCTTGCCGACATCACGGATCCCGCGGCACTCGCTACCGAGTACGAGGCGGGTGGCGCCTCAGTGATCTCGGTGCTGACCGAGCAACGTCGTTTTGGCGGCTCGCTTGCGGACCTGGACGATGTGCGTCGCAAGGTCGACATTCCCATTCTTCGCAAGGACTTTGTGGTCACGCCCTACCAGGTGTGGGAGGCACGGGCACATGGTGCCGACGTGGTACTTCTCATCGTGGCTGCGCTCGAGCAGATGGCCCTCGAGAGCCTCATCGAGCGTGTTCACTCGCTCGGCATGTGCGCGCTGGTGGAAGTGCACGATGAGCTCGAGGTCAAGCGCGCCACGGATGCCGGCGCACGTGTGGTCGGTGTCAACGCCCGCAACCTACGCACTCTCGAGGTGGATCGCGACACGTTCGCGCGCGTCGCACCCACTATTCCCGACGGTATCTTGCGCATCGCTGAGTCCGGGATCCGTGACTCTCACGACGTGGTCGAGTACGCGCGCATGGGAGCCGATGCAGTGCTCGTGGGCGAGGCGCTTGTTAAGGACAACAATCCCCGACAGGCGGTCGCGGAGATGGTTGCTGCGGGCTCCCACCCAGCTCTACGAGCGGTGCGCCCGTGACCGAAGGACCGTCGGCAGCGTCGTCGCTGCAGTCGGCGCCGGGACCGTTTTTTGGCGAGTTCGGTGGCCGATTTGTGCCCGAGGCGCTGGTTGCCGCTCTCGACGAACTCACTGACGTCTACGACAAGGCCCGCGTGGACCCGTCTTTCGAGGCGGAGCTCATCCGACTCGCACGTGACTACACGGGCCGACCAAGCATTGTCACGGAAGTGCCACGCTTCGCGAAGCACGCGGGTGGCGCGCGCGTGGTCCTTAAGCGTGAGGACCTTAACCACACGGGCTCACACAAGATTAATAACGTTCTGGGCCAGGCGCTGCTGACTAAGCGCATCGGTAAGACGCGTGTGATTGCGGAGACGGGGGCGGGACAGCACGGTGTCGCCACCGCCACCGCTGCCGCGCTCATGGATCTTGAGTGCGTGATCTACATGGGCGAGGAAGACACCGAGCGTCAGGCGCTTAACGTCGCCCGCATGCGGCTGCTCGGTGCTGAAGTGATTCCGGTCACGACGGGGACGCGTACCCTGCGTGACGCGATCAATGAGGCCTTCCGTGACTGGGTTGCCAACGTCGAGACCACCAATTACGTGTTTGGCACCGCCGCGGGCCCGCACCCGTTCCCCGCCATGGTGCGCGACTTCCAGAGAGTGATTTCCGTTGAGGCACGCGAGCAAATGCTTGCCCTTGGCGGCCTGCCGGATGCGGTGCTCGCGTGCGTGGGAGGCGGCTCGAACGCGATCGGCTCGTTTGACGCGTTCCTCGATGACGCTGGTGTACGCCTGATTGGCTGCGAGGCCGCCGGCGATGGAGTGGACACGGACCGTCACGCAGCGACGCTCACAGGTGGCCGACCTGGCGTGCTGCACGGCTCACGTTCCTATATTTTGCAGGATAAGGAGGGGCAGACGATGCCCTCTCACTCCATCTCGGCGGGACTGGACTACCCGGGTGTGGGACCCGAACACGCCTGGCTCGCGGACATTGGTCGAGCCGAGTATTGGCCCGTGACCGATGCGGAGGCGATGGAGGCCTTCCGCCTGCTGAGCCGTACAGAGGGCATCTTGCCCGCCATCGAGTCCTCGCACGCGCTGGCCGGCGCGATCAAGCTTGGCAAGGAGCTCGGACCCGAGGCCACGATTCTGGTGACGCTGTCCGGCCGCGGAGACAAGGACGTCGAACAGGCGGCTCAATGGTTCGACATGCTCCCGAGTGGTGACGGTTCGGACGCAGCAACTTCAGGAGAGCGCGGGTGAGCGCGCTGACCGACCGCCTGGATGCGTGCCGTGCTGAAGGCCGTGCCGCGCTCGTGGGCTACTTGCCCGTGGGCTACCCCGACGTCGACACGTCTATACGTGCCATGGTCGCCATGGTTGAGGCGGGTGCGGACATCGTTGAGATTGGCCCGCCTTACTCGGACCCAGTGCTCGACGGATCCGTGATTCAGCTCGCCGTGGCACGGGCCCTCGAGGCCGGCGTGCGCATGGCGGACACGTTCAAGGCTGTGCGTGCGGTCGCCGACGCCGGTGCGGTTCCCGTGGTCATGTCCTACTTCAACCCGATGCTCCAGCACGGGCTCGACCAGTTCGCCGCAGATGTAGTTCAGTCTGGTGGAGCCGGGGTCATCACGCCGGATCTCACGCCCGACGCTGGCGAGGACTGGGTCGCTGCCGCGCGAGCTCACGACCTTGACACCATCTTCCTCGTCGCTCCGTCGACGACCCGCGAGCGCATGCATCTCACCGCCCAGGCGTCACGAGGCTTCGTCTACGCGACGCCGCTCATGGGTGTGACCGGTGAACGCGCGGCCGTGGGTGGCGCTGGCGAGCGAGTCGTGAACGAGGCACGCGAGGCGGGCGCGGTAAATGTGTGTGTGGGGGTGGGGGTGTCCACAGGTGAGCACGCGGCGCAAATTGCAAAGTACGCCGATGGTGTGATTGTGGGGACCGCGCTGGTGCGGTGCCTCACCGACAACGAAGACAAAGAAGCCGGTCTGAACGCGCTCCGCCTCAAAGTGGCGGAGCTGGCTGCCGGCGTGAGGGGCAACGCCTGATGCACGCGAGCATTCCTAGTCCGCCTCCGGAGTGGAGTTCTCTCTCGCTCGGACCGCTGACAGTTCATCTGTACGCGATCATGATTCTGATCGGGATCTTCGTCGCGCTTTGGCTCACCACGCGCCGCTGGGTGGAGCGTGGGGGAGACCCCGACGCTGTGGGCTCGATTGCCATCTGGGCGATCCCGTTCGGAATCATCGGCGGCCGCATTTACCACGTGATTTCTTCACCTGCCGCGTACTTTGGCGAGGGTGGAAACCCGTGGAAGGCGTTCGAGATTTGGAACGGCGGCCTGGGCATCTGGGGCGCCGTGGCACTCGGAACGCTGGGTGCGTACATTGGCGCCCGTCGCGCCAACGCGTCGTTTACGGCCTTCCTAGACGCCGCCGCACCCGCTGTACTGATCGCTCAGGCCATCGGCCGCCTTGGCAACTACTTCAATCAGGAACTCTTTGGCGCACCTACCTCGCTGCCGTGGGGACTTGAGATTGACCCCGCATTCCGTCCCGACGGCTACGAGCAGTTCGCGACCTTCCACCCCACGTTCTTGTATGAACTGCTCTGGAACCTGGCTGGCGCTGCGCTGATTATTTACCTCGATAAGAAGTGGGACCTGCGCGGCGGACGCGTGTTCTGGCTGTACGTGGTGGTCTACACCACCGGTCGCCTGTGGATCGAGAACGTGCGCATTGACGAGGCCGTTCACATCGCTGGGCTGCGCGTCAACGTGTGGGTCTCGATCATCGTGTTGCTTGGCGCCCTGATGACATTCGTGATGCTCGGACGTTCTCAATCCAGGCTTACCGAACGCGTGCCGCGTTCTCAATTGGCAGCCCCACGAGGGAACACGCCCGGGGACGATTCCGAGATTTCAACGGCCGATGCTGGGGTTGAGTCCGGAGCGACGGCGAAAACTGACGCGGAGGATGACTTGGCCGACGGTGCTTCGGCTGAGAAGACGCCGGACGTCGCCCCAGGTGACAGCCAGGTTAAGGACGTTGCGGACCCGTTGACGACGGACGCTACGTCTGAGGTTGATGGTGCTGAGGCCGCTCAAGCGGGCACCAACGACGCCGACGGCAAAGAAGAGAAGGCCTGACGGATTCCATTCCTTGCCCAACACACGGTAGTCTGTTTACCCGTGTGTAAGCCGGGTCGACGGCGCCCCGAAATCAATGAATTCGCGGCTGCGGTCGCGAACAATTAAGGACGGTGCAATGGCCGGGTATCTTGGCGCCAAACAGCCCACCAACGGGTTGTATGACCCCGCGTTCGAGCACGATGCGTGTGGTGTTGCCTTTGTGGCGACGCTGCGTGGCAAGCCCGGCAGGGACATCGTCGAGGCTGGCCTGACTGCACTGAAGAACCTGGAGCACCGCGGTGCCGTGGGTGCTGAGGTAGAGACTGGCGACGGTGCCGGCATCCTCACCCAGGTTCCGGACGCCTTTCTACGCGACGTCGTTGACTTCGACCTTCCCGAACAGGGCGCCTACGCGGTAGGTATCGCGTTCCTCACCCCAGGCGTCGAGGACCAGGAAATTGCCGCGTTCGAGGCGGCCGCTGGCCAGGAGAACGCGCAGGTGCTGGGCTGGCGAGAAGTGCCCGTCAACCCCGACTCTCTTGGCCCGTCGGCGCGCGAGTCGATGCCCACCTTCCGTCAGGTATTTGTGGCCGCGCAGGGACTCGCTGGTGTTGAACTCGATCGCCGCGTGTATCGCGTACGTAAGCGTGCAGAGAAGAACAGTGGCCCATTCTTTGCGTCGCTGTCCTCGCGCACGCTGACCTATAAGGGAATGCTGACTACGTATCAGCTGGAGAAGGTGTTCCCTGACGTCACCGACGAGCGCTTCGCCTCTGAGTTGGCGCTGGTCCACTCGCGGTTCTCGACCAATACCTTCCCGTCGTGGCCACTCGCGCAGCCGCTACGCAACATCGCCCACAATGGCGAAATCAACACCGTTCAGGGAAACCGCAATTGGATGAGCGCCCGCGAGGGAATGCTCAAATCGGACGTGCTCGGCGAGATGTCCGACCTCATGCCGGTCTGTACGCCGTCGGCCTCCGACACCGCCTCGTTCGACGAGGTGCTCGAGCTCCTGCACCTCGGCGGCCGCTCGCTGCCCCACGCGGTGCTGATGATGATGCCCGAGGCATGGCAGAACAACACCGAGATGGACCCCGCTCGGCGCGCGTTCTACGAGTACCACTCGACTCTCATGGAGGCGTGGGACGGTCCCGCCGCATTGCATTTCACCGACGGTACGCTGATCGGCGCGACGCTTGACCGCAACGGTCTGCGTCCCGGACGGTTCTGGGTGACCGACGATGGCATGGTCATCGCTGGCTCCGAGGCCGGCCTGCTTGACATAGACCCCGCCAAGGTGGTCCGCAAGGGCCGCCTCCAGCCGGGCCGAATGCTACTGGTTGACACGGCCGCTGGCCGCATCGTCGAGGACGAGGAGATTAAGTCTCAGCTCGCCGCCGAACACGAGTACGAGAAGTGGGTCGAGGAGAACGCCGTCCGCCTGGCGAACGTTCCCGAGCGCGAGCACATCTCGCACTCGCGCGCATCGGTCAAGCGCCGCCAGCGCGCCTTCGGCTACACCGAGGAGGAAGTCAAGATCCTCCTGACTCCGATGGCCCAGAACGCGATGGAGCCCATCGGCGCCATGGGTACGGACACCCCCATTGCCGTTCTGTCGACCCGCCCGCGCCTGCTTTTCGACTACTTCACGCAGATGTTTGCGCAGGTCACGAACCCGCCACTGGACTCGATCCGTGAGCACATCGTCACGGCCATTGGCGGCGCGATCGGTCCCGAGCCGAACCTGCTCGAGGCCACGCCGGCTCACGCCCGCAAGGTCATCCTTGACTTCCCGGTGCTCGACAACGACGAGCTGTCCAAGATCGAGCACATCGACATGGATCCCACGCTGCGTGGAGTCTTCTCGTCGCGCAAGATTCGCGGGCTCTATCGCGTCGCCGAGGGAGGCAACCGACTCGAGGCACGCCTGTCAGAGATCTTTGCCGAGGTCGACCAGGCCGTCGCGGACGGGGTGTCTTTCATCATCCTGTCCGACCGCGACTCCAACCAGGACCTCGCGCCTATTCCCTCGTTGTTGCTCGTATCCGCCGTTCATCACCACCTGGTGCGCCACCACTCGCGTACGCAGGTTTCCTTGCTGGCAGAGGCAGGTGACGTACGCGAGGTTCACCACGTCGCGTTGCTCGTCGGCTACGGTTGCGCCGCCGTCAACCCGTACCTGGCGATGGAGACCGTCGAGGACCTCGCGTCACGCGGGTACTTCGAGGACACCACTCCGCAGCAGGCTACGGCCAACCTGATCAAGGCGCTCGGTAAGGGCGTTCTTAAGATCATGTCCAAGATGGGCATTTCCACCATTGCGTCGTACCGCGGCGCACAGGTGTTCGAGGCAGTTGGTTTGTCGCGCGAGTTCGTGGCGCGTCACTTTGCCGGCACCCCCAGCCAGATTGATGGCGTCGGCATCGACGTGATTGCCGCAGAGGTAGCCGCCCGTCACGCGGACGCCTACCCAGCATCGGGCGAACTGCCTGTCCACGCACGGCTGAACACCGGCGGTGAGTACCAGTGGCGCCGTGACGGCGAGGAGCACCTTTTCGACCCGCAGACGGTCTTTAAGTTGCAGCACGCCACGGCTACACGCAAGTACGACGTCTTCCGGGAGTACACGGATCGCGTTGATAACCAGGCCAAGCGCGCCATGACGCTGCGAGGGCTTTTCGAGTACAAGGCCGACCGGCAGTCGATTCCGATCGAAGAGGTCGAGCCCGTCAGCGAGATCGTCAAGCGCTTTAGCACCGGCGCGATGTCCTACGGGTCAATCTCCGAAGAGGCGCACTCGACGTTGGCTATCGCCATGAACCGCATCGGCGGCAAGTCGAACACGGGGGAGGGCGGCGAGTCCGTCGAGCGCCTGTACGACCCTGAGCGTCGCAGCGCCATCAAGCAGATCGCGTCGGGCCGGTTCGGCGTGACCAGCGAGTACCTGGTGAACGCAGAGGACATTCAGATCAAGCTCGCACAGGGCGCCAAGCCCGGCGAGGGCGGCCAGCTGCCGGCCAACAAGGTCTATCCATGGGTTGCACAGACGCGCCACTCGACGCCCGGCGTGGGGCTCATCTCGCCGCCGCCGCACCACGACATCTACTCGATCGAGGATCTGAAGCAGCTGATCCACGACGCGAAGAACGCCAACCCCCAGGCGCGTATTCACACCAAGCTCGTCTCCGAGGTTGGCGTGGGGACTATCGCCGCGGGAGTTGCCAAGTGCAAGTCCGACGTTGTCCTCATCTCCGGACAGGATGGCGGCACGGGCGCTAGCCCGCTCAACTCTCTTAAGCACGCGGGTGCGCCCTGGGAGATCGGCCTGGCGGACACTCAGCAGACTCTCGTCATGAACGACTTGCGTGACCGCATTGTGGTTCAGGTAGACGGCCAGATGAAGACCGGCCGCGACGTCATGATTGCCGCACTGTTGGGCGCAGAAGAGTTCGGGTTTGCGACCGCACCGCTCATTGTCACGGGCTGCATCATGATGCGTGCGTGCCACCTGGACACATGCCCAGTGGGCGTAGCGACGCAGAATCCTGAATTGCGCGACCGCTACACCGGTCAGGCAGATCACGTAGTGAACTTCATGGAGTTCATCGCCGAGCAGGTGCGCGAGAACCTCGCGCTATTGGGATTCCGCACTATCGCCGAGGCCGTCGGCCACGTCGAGGTGCTCGAGACCAGTGCCGCGATCGACCATTGGAAGGCGCAGGGACTCGATCTCACGCGCATTCTCGCGGCACCCCCGGCTGGTAGCGCGTTAATCAACTCGACCACGCAGGATCACGGTCTGGACCGCGCTCTCGATAATGAGCTCATTGCGGAGGCACAGCCTGCACTTGAGCGTGGCGAGGCCGTGACAATCACCAAGAACATCCGCAACGTCAACCGCACGGTCGGGACGATGCTGGGCTATGAGGTCACCCGCCGCTACCGTGGCGCGGGGCTTGAGAACGACACCATTCAGGTGAACTTCACCGGCTCGGCTGGCCAATCCTTTGGCGCGTTTATTCCTCACGGCATCACGCTGCGACTCAACGGGGACGCGAACGACTACGTCGGCAAGGGGCTTAGCGGTGGGCGCATCGTGGTGCGTCCCGCTCGCGAGGCGATGCTCGATGACAGTCGCGACGTGATCGCAGGCAATGTCATCGGCTATGGATCGACCAGCGGCGAACTGTTCTTGCGAGGGCAGGTGGGCGAACGCTTCCTGGTGCGCAACTCCGGAGCCGTGGCGGTTGTGGAGGGCGTGGGGGACCACGCGCTCGAGTACATGACCGGTGGCACTGCCGTGATCTTGGGGCGCACGGGCCGCAACCTGGGCGCCGGTATGTCCGGTGGAACCGCGTACGTCCTCGACCTCCGCGAACAACGCGTGAACGCCGACGCTCTGGCCGCGAGCGAGCTCACGCTGAGCCCGCTCGACGCCGAGGATGTGACACTCGTGCGTGCGCTCGTTGAGCGCCACGCTGCAGAGACTGAGTCTCCGCTCGCGCGCGATTTGCTTGCTCATTGGGAGGACAACGTGCCACGTTTCACGCGCGTGCTTCCCGCCCAATTCGCGCGGGTACGTGACGCGCTTGCCGAGCTCGAGGAATCCGGTGGCGATCTGCACGCACCGGGAGCCTGGGCCGAGTTCTTGGAGGTGACCAGTGGGTGATCCACGCGGATTCATGAAGTTCCGGGAGCGCGAGCTCCCGCCGAGTCGCCCTGTCGAGGTGCGCCTTCTTGACTGGAAGGACGTCAAGGACGAGTTGGGCAAGGACGAGACTGTGCTGCGCCGCCAGGCGACGCGGTGCATGGATTGCGGCGTGCCGTTCTGCCACCAGGGCTGCCCGCTGGGCAACCTCATTCCCGAGTGGAATGACCTGGTGCGCCAGGGACAGTGGTTGGACGCAAGCGATCGACTGCACGCGACCAATAACTTCCCTGAGTTCACCGGCCGGATTTGCCCCGCACCGTGCGAGACTTCGTGCGTGCTCGGCATCAACCAGCCAGCTGTCACTATCAAGAACATCGAAGTGTCAATCGTCGATAAGGCGTTTGAACTCGGCTACCTCGGCCCACACGTGCCACAGCGTCAGACTGGCAAGACCATTGCCGTCGTCGGCTCTGGATCTGCAGGCCTGGCGGCCGCACAACAGCTCACCCGCGCCGGCCACACCGTGGCCGTATATGAGAAGGACGACCGCATCGGCGGTTTGCTCCAGTACGGCGTCCCCGACTTCAAGCTGGAGAAGCGACACATCACGCGCCGCCTCGACCAAATGCGCGCCGAGGGTACCCGCTTCCGCGTCAACGTCGAGATCGGCAAGGACATCACCTGGGATGCGCTCCGAGCGCGCTACGACGCCGTGCTCGTTGCCACGGGTGCGCCAGTGCCGCGCGAACTCCCGCTACCGGGACGCGAGCTTCAGGGCATCCACTTCGCCATGCCTTACCTCATTGAGGGCAACAAGGCTGCCGCGGGTGACGAGGTCCTCGATCAGATCACAGCCAAGGACAAGCACGTTATCGTCATTGGTGGCGGAGACACCGGCTCAGACTGCATTGGAACGGCGCTTCGCCAGGGCGCGGCCTCCGTGACGACTCTCGCGATCGGCGTACAGCCCCCGCTAGAGCGCGCAGCGCACGAGCCGTGGCCCGTCGATCCTCGAGTTTTCGAGGTGTCGTCAAGCCACGAGGAAGGCGGCGAGCGCAAGTACCTCGCTTCCACGGTTGAATTCGTCGGCAACGAAGAAGGGCACGTCGTGGCCCTGAAGGTTGCCGAGACCCTGTACAACGCGGATGGGTCGCGTACGCCCAAGGCCGGAACCGAGCACGAGATCCCCGCGGATCTGGTGCTGATTGCCATGGGCTTCACTGGTCCGGAGACCGATGCCCTCGCCAGCCAGGCGGACGTGTCGATCACAGACCGTCGGCAGATTCAGCGCAATGACGCATATGCGACGAGCGCGCCTGGCGTGTTTGTGGCAGGAGACGCCGGCCGTGGCGCCTCGCTCATTGTGTGGGCAATTGCCGAAGGCCGCGCCGCGGCGGCCGCTATTGATGAATACTTGACTGGAAGCACCGAGCTTCCGGCACCTGTGACGGCGCGCACGGTCGCGCTCCGCGCTTAACACCTAGGTTGGAGAACATGCGAAACGCAAAGATTGTCTGCACGATTGGTCCCGCTACAGAGTCCATTGAGCAGATGCGAGCACTGGTCGCGGCGGGTATGGACGTCGCGCGCCTTAACCGCAGCCACGGAGACTTTTCCGTTCACGAGGCGGTGTATCGCAACGTTCGCCAGGCAGCAGAAGAGGCCGGACGCAATGTCGCGGTACTCGTCGACCTTCAGGGCCCCAAGATTCGCCTCGAGCGCTTTTCCAACGGCCCTCACTTCCTCGAGGTTGACGATGTCTTCACCATCACCACGCGTGACGTGGAGGGCACCAAGGACATCTGCGGCACCACCTTCAAGGGCCTGCCCGCGGACTGCAACATCGGCGACTCGCTGCTGATCGATGACGGCAAGGTTCGCCTTGAGGTCACCTCCGTCACCGACACCGACGTGATCACCAAGGTTGTCGTTCCCGGCAACGTGTCGAACAACAAGGGCATCAACCTTCCCGGCGTCGCTGTGTCGGTGCCCGCGCTGTCCGAGAAGGATGAGGAGGACCTACGTTGGGCCCTCAAGCTCGGCGCTGACTACATCGCTCTTTCATTCGTGCGTTCGGCTAAGGATTACGAGGACTGCGCGCGCATCATGGCCGAGGAGGGTAAGACCCTTCCTGTTGTTGCGAAGGTGGAGAAGCCGCAGGCCATCGACAATCTCGCCGAGATCGTCGACGCGTTCGACGGCATCATGGTCGCCCGTGGTGACTTGGGCGTCGAGATGCCGCTCGAAGAGGTGCCGCTGATCCAGAAGCGCGCCATCGAACTGGCGCGTGCCCAGGCCAAGCCCGTCATCGTCGCCACGCAGGTGCTCGAGTCCATGATCTCCTCGCCGGTTCCGACCCGCGCCGAGACCTCGGACTGCGCCAACGCGGTGCTCGACGGCGCAGACGCAGTCATGCTGTCTGGCGAAACCTCGGTGGGTGAGTACCCCATCATCACGGTCGAGACGATGGCACGCATCATCCAGAACACGGAGGAGAAGGGTTCGAACCGTATCGCGCCATTCCTCACGACGCCCAAGACTCGTGGCGGCTCAATTACTCACGCCGCCGCCGAGATTGCTGACACGCTCGATGTGAAGTACATCGTCACGTTCACGCAATCGGGTGACTCCGCGTTGCGCATGTCGCGCCTGCGTCCCTCGGTTCCGATGCTCGCGTTCACGCCCGATGCTCACACCCAGAAGATGCTTGCGCTGAGCTGGGGCATCGACGCAGAGCTGGTGGCGAAGGTGGAAGACACCGACGCGATGGTGAGCCTCGTGGACACGTTCCTCAAGGAGTCCGGTAAGGCAGTCGACGGCGACTATGTGGTTGTTGTTTCGGGTACCCCCGTGGGAATCCCCGGTACGACCAACTCGATCTTCGTTCACAAGGTAGGCCAGGTCCGCGCGTAGCGGTCACTGATCAACCGCAGAGCCCGCCCCGTCCTCGGACGGCGGCGGGCTTTGTCAATGCTGTCGCGACGTGAATCGACTATTCGGGGAGGCTCGACGGACTAGGAGGATCGCTCGATCCTGACATTGGTGAATTCGGCGTCGACGGCCTCCGCACAACGCCCGCCATGTAGTCCAGAGCGCGGCGGTACGCGTCACCCTGAGCCCAGGGAGGCCGGATCGCGGCCATTGTTGACGTCAGTCGGACGCGCGCATCGCCGACCAGTCACGGTCTCCCAGGTCGGGCACGGCGCGGTCGTAAGGCTCAGCGAAAAGAGGCGAGGAGATGAGGAAATCTGCGGTGGCCATGTTCGAGGCCATCGGAATGTTCCACACGGCGCCTATGCGCAGGAGCGCCTTAACGTCAGGGTCGTGGGGCTGTGCCTCCAGCGGATCCCAGAAGAAGAACAGGGTGTCGATTCCACCCTCGGCGATCTTGGCGCCGATCTGCTGGTCACCGCCCACTGGCCCAGAGAGAAAACGTGTCACCTTGAGGCCCAACTCGTACTCCAGCATCGTGCCCGTCGTTCCGGTGGCATAGATGTGATGCTTGGACAGGGTGCCGACGTTGAAGCCCGCCCACTCAAGCAGATCGACCTTCTTGTTGTCGTGGGCGACAAGCGCAATGTGGCGCTTGGAGTCGTTGGTGCGCTTCGCATTTGATTTGGCCATGGCTCAAGTATCGCGGGTGTGACGCCACGTGGCTAGAGTTATGCGTTCGGCCAAATGACATGAAAAAGGCCCGCTCACCGGTGACGAGTGCCTCCGGTGAACGGGCCTTCTACGCGTGAAACTCACGCTATGTGCCCCGAGTGGGATTCGAACCCACACTGGTACGGGTTTGAGCCGTATGCCTCTGCCAGTTGGGCTATCGGGGCGCGCACACTAGGCTAGCGCTTGTGACCGAAACTTCTGACAACAACACTCAAGAATCCGCCGCTACGACTGGCGCCAAGAAGCGCCGCGCCATTGTGGCCGAAGACGAAGCCCTGATTCGCATGGACATCGTCGAGACCCTCCGTGAAGGAGGATACGACGTCGTAGGCGAGGCGGCCAATGGCGAAGAGGCCGTTGCTCTCGCGAAGGAACTCAAGCCTGACGTCATCGTGATGGACATCAAGATGCCAGTCATGGATGGCATCACAGCCGCGGAGCACATCGCGCAAGATCGCCTCGCGCCGGTGGTGTTGCTGACCGCTTTCTCGCAGACCGAACTCGTCGAGCGTGCGCGCGACGCTGGCGCAATGGCCTACGTTGTGAAGCCCTTTACCCCTGCTGACCTGCTGCCGGCAGTAGAGATCGCAGCGTCTCGCTTTGTGGAGATCCGTGCGCTCGAGAACGAGATCGCGGACATCAACGAGCGCATGCAGACACGCAAGCTCGTCGAGCGAGCTAAGGGCCTTCTCATGGAGACCATGAAGCTCAACGAGCCCGAGTCCTTCCGATGGATCCAGAAGACGTCCATGGACCGCCGACTGACCATGAAAGAAGTGGCAGAAGCGGTGATAGATCAGATGGGCAAAAAGTAAATCCACCAGGTATTCCGTGCAAGAGGTCACGAAATTGTGATGAACGGGACCTCAATTCGAAATATTTAAGCGGTAACGTCGAGGTATTGCACACGAGGACCGTCCTCGTGGTAATCGAACGATGGGGTTCGCCCTATCGAGTTGGAGGGAACAACATGGCACGATGGAAAACCATCGCCCGCGGAGCGTCCGTAGTGGCCGTTGGCGCGCTGGCCTTGGCTGCTTGCTCGTCAAGCAGCGACCCGGAGCCTTCGGGCTCGGCAACGGGTTCAATGGACTCGAGTGACTCGCCTGCAGCATCCGGCGACGGCCTGCTTATCGGCTCACTGCTTCCGATCACCGGAAGCCTTGCGTACCTCGGCCCGCCCGAGATCGCCGGTGTTGACCTCGCTATCCAGGAGATCAACGAAGCTGGCGGTGTCATGGGCCAGGACGTTCGCGTTGAGCACACCGACTCGTCCGACGCCGACAACCCCACGATCGCAAGCACCTCGGTTGACAAGCTACTCGGCGACGGCGCAGCTGCCATCGTCGGTGCAGCCTCGTCCACCGTCTCGCTCAACGTCGTTGACACGATCGCCAAGGCATCCACTGTGATGATCTCGCCGGCTAACACCTCGACTGCACTGTCGGGCTACTCACCGTTCTACTTCCGCGTGGCACCGCCGGACACCGTTCAGGGCAACGTTCTCGGTAACCTGATCGTCTCTGACGGTCACACGAAGATCGGTGTTCTGGTCTTCAACGAGGACTACGGCACATCGCTGCGCGACGTCATCAAGGAGACTGTTGAGCCTCAGGGCGCAGAGCTCGTTTACGGTAACCCCGGTGACGAGTTCGACCCCAAGGCATCGAACTTCTCCTCAGACGTTCAGGCGGTGCTGGCTGCAGACCCTGACTCGATCGTGATCATCGCGTTCGACCAGACCAAGCAGATCATTCCTGAGCTCGTTGGTGCTGGCTGGACCGACATGAGCGCCGTATACATGACGGACGGTAACACCGCGGACTACTCGGCTGACTTCGACCCGGGTGTGCTCGAGGGCGCACAGGGCACGATTCCTGGTGCATTCCCCGATGACTCCTTCAAGGAGCGCCTCAACTCGGTCGCACCTTCGCCGCTTGACTCGTTCGCATACGGCCCCGAGTCGTATGACGCAACGATTCTTGTTGCTCTCGCAGCTGAGAAGGGTCAGGGCACTGACGGTACGACGGTTCAGGAGAACCTCGCAGCCGTGACCGGTGCAACTGGTGGAGACGAGTGCTCGACCTACGCTGACTGCCTCGCACTTCTGCAGGACGGTCAGGAGATCAACTACAAGACGGTGGCAGGTTCGGGTCCGCTGAACGACCAGAACGACCCGTCGAGTGCCTTCATCGGTATCTACAAGTACCTCAATGACAACACCATTGAGTGGCAGAGTGCACAGGAGGGTGAGGCGTAAAGCCTCACCTCTAGTACACGCTCCATAGAGAAGCCCCCGGCCGTAAGGTCGGGGGCTTCTTTGCGTTCTACGTAGCCCCACCAGCCACCCAGCGCCGTATTGGTCCGATTTCACACGCTGAGAGCCGCTCTCGCGCCCTGGTGGGCCGATTTGTATCACCAACCCGCCCTCCAGCACCAAAAGCGCCGCAGGCGCCGCTAGGGCGAGGTGCCGCACGGCATCTGAGATGCCAGCCCGCAGGAGGCAGCCCGCAGGCGTCTCACTGCCCAATCCACCTAAAGGCGGCTGGTGCAGGTCACCCCGGCCGCGCCAGCAAAGGTAGGACCGGATGCACGGCGGGCACAGGGGACACCGGCCGCGCCGGAAGCACCAAAAAGAAAGCCGCGGTGCCCCCTGGGGGACATCGCGGTTTTCCTGAATCAGATACTGACTACTACTCGGACTTCTCCGTGGTGGCGTCGGGAGCGACCACGGCCCCAGCGTCGTCCTCATCGTCCTTGTCCGCGCCAAGAGTACCGAGGTACAACTCGATGACCTTAGGGTCTGCAAGCAGCTCCTGGCCGGTCGCCGTGTAGGCGCTCGTGCCCTGGTCTAGGACGTAGCCACGGTCACAGATCTGGAGGCAGCGACGTGCATTCTGCTCCACCATGATCACGGTGACGCCCGTGCGGTTGATGTCACGCGTACGCACGAACGTCTCGTCCTGGCGGTCGGGGGAGAGACCAGCACTCGGCTCATCGAGCAACAACACGCTGGGGTCCATCATCAGGGCGCGTGCCATGGCTACCATCTGGCGCTCACCACCTGACAGCGAACCCGCCTGCTGATTGCGACGCTTTCCCAATACGGGGAAGAGGTCGTACATCTTCGCGCGCTGGGCCTTGTACGTCTTGGGAGCCTGGTAGGCACCCATTTCGAGGTTTTCCTCGATCGACAGGGTAGGGAACACGTTCTCGGTCTGGGGGACGAACCCGATACCGCGTTGAACGAGCTTGTCCGCCTTGAGGTTGGTGATGTCCTCGCCGCGAAGCTGGACCTTGCCCTCGCGAACGGGGACCAAGCCGAATAGCGCCTTGAGGAAAGTCGACTTTCCGGCGCCGTTGGGGCCGATCACGCCAATGAGTTCGCCTTCCTTGACGTCCATCGAGCAACCGTTGAGGATGTCGACGCCCGGTAGGTACCCGGCAATGAGGTGATCGGCGGAAATGATGGTCTGCGGGTCAGTCACTATCGCTCCTCGAACAGGTTGGTGTCGTGGTGGCTACCCAGGTAAGCGTCCTGCACCGCCTGGTTGGCCATCACCTCGTGCGGGTCACCCTCGGCAATGATCTTGCCCTCGGCCATCACCACGACCCAGTCGGAGATGCGTCGCACCATGTGCATATCGTGCTCGACGAACAGCACGGTGACGCCGTCTTCCTTGAGTCCAACAATGTGGTCCAACAAGCTCTCGGTTAGCGCGGGGTTCACGCCGGCCATCGGCTCGTCAAGCATGATCATCGACGGCTTGGACATGAGCGCCCGCGCCATTTCGAGCAGCTTGCGCTGACCACCGGAGAGCGAACCTGCGTAGTCGTCCTGCTTGTCGAGCAACTTGAAGCGCTCTAGCAGAACCTCCGCCTGTTCGGTGATCTCCTTCTCACGCTTACGCCACAGGGGAGCGACCATCGCGTTCAGCACGTTCTCACCGGACTGGTGCTGTGCGCCGAGCCGCATGTTCTCTATGACCGACATGCGGTTGAGTGCCTTGGTCAGCTGGAAGGTGCGAACCATTCCGGCACGCGCGACATTGGCCGAGGACATACCGCCCAGGTCAATGGTGCGCACGTCGGAGTCAGGCTTTCCCGGCTCGACAGCGTTGAACTGCGCGGATCCGGAGTTGGCCACGTCGAAGCTCGTCAACAAGTTGAAGAACGTTGACTTACCGGCACCGTTGGGGCCAATGAGGGCCGTGATCGCGTGACGCTGAGCCTCAAAGTGCTTGACGTCAACAGCGGTCAGACCACCGAACTGACGCGTAATGCCATCAGCGATGATGATGGGGTCGGGCTTCGCCGCACCCGGCTTAGCCTCGACGCCTTCAAAGAGGTTTGGTTTGGTGTCAGACATTGAGTGATATCTCCCTCTTGTCTCCGAGAATTCCTTGTGGTCTAAAGACAATCAGCAGAATCAGGCCGATGCCGACGAATGCCAATGCGAGCGGCTCAATCTGCTGCGGTGCCAGATTCGGGAGCACTAGCGGCGCGAGCTGCTTGATGAACACGAACATGGCCCAGAACAGCACCGAACCGAGAATTGGTCCGAGCACCGTTGCCGCACCACCGAGGAGCAGCATGGTCCAGATCCAGAACGTGGTGACACGACCCATGGAGTCAGGCTGTACGGCGTTGCCGTGCGCCCAGATCACACCACCGGCGGCACCGAGGACACCACCGATGATCAGTGCCTGCATCTTGAACGAGTACACGCTCTTGCCAAGCGAACGCACAGCGTCCTCGTCCTCGCGGACACCCTTGAGCACGCGGCCCCAGGGGCTCTTGTTCAAACGCCAGAACAGGGCAGCCGCCACAGCGACTGCCACCCAGCCCACCAGCATGAGCCACCAAATGGTGGTGTGGAAGCTGAAGGGCCCAATCTCGACAATGCGCGCGGGCTGGAATGGAGAGAGGTTCTCGAACGGTCCCTTGAACTGGTTACCGCGAAGTCCGGTGTTACCGCCGGTCCACTCCTTGAGCCACTGCGATCGGCCGATGAGTCGAACCATTTCCGCGGCCGCGATGGTCACGATTGCCAGATAGTCGCCGCGAAGTCGCAGCGTTGGCCAACCGAGGAACAGCGCGAACAGGATCGCACCCACGAAGGAGATAAGGATGCCGAGCCACATCGAGCCACCCTGAGAAATGGTGATCGCGTAGCCGTACATGCCGATGAGCATGAAGCCCGCCTGACCCATGTTGAGCAGGCCGGTGAGTCCATAGTGGAAGTTGAGCCCGATCGCGGCGAGCGCGAATGCTGCCGTGGTGGGCGAGACGATGATCTGCAGAATGTCGTTGATGTCCATGTCAGCCCACCCTTTCCTTTCGGCCGAGCAATCCTTGTGGTCGCACCAGCAGCGTCAGGATGAGCATGCCCATCACGATCGCGTACTTGAGGTCCGGCGTGGGGAGGAACACGGTCGAGACCTCGGCGACAATGCCGACGACGAGCGATCCCACGAGCGCGCCGAACGGGTGACCGAGACCACCGAGTGTCACAGCGGCGAACATGAGCAGCAGGATGCGAGCACCAGCACTGAAGTCCGACGTGTTCTCGTATAGCGCGAGTAGTACGCCACCGAGTGCGGCGAGCGAGCCGGACATGATCCACACGATGCGGATCACGCGGTTCACGGAAATACCGGTCGCCGATGCGAGGGCCGGGTTATCAGACACGGCGCGGGTTGCGCGTCCCAGGCGGGTGCGCTGCAGGAAGAAGCCCACAGCGCCGAGTGCGACGATACAGACGGCCATGGAGATCATGGTCTGCGGGCCAATCGACACCGGGCCGAACTCGTACCGCACTTCAATCGAGGTGGAGAGGCGAACGCGCTGTGCGCCCATCCAGATCTGCAGCAGGTTGACCGCGGCCAGGGCGAGCCCGATCGACACAATCATTTGCTGCATCGGCGCGATGCGCCGCTTTCTCAATTGTGACCATAGGACCGTGTCCTGGAGCCAACCTGACGCTCCACCCGCGAGGACCGCGAAGACCGCGGCGAGCAGGATGGGGGCGCCGGCGGTAACTGCGGCGAACGCGGCGGCGGCACCAAAGGTGACCTGCTCACCGTGTGCGAAGTTACTCAGCCCGGTGGTGGCGTAAATCAGGGAGAGTCCAACGGAAGCGAGGGCCAGCAAGAGGCCGAACGTAATTCCGTTCAAAAGGTTCTGTAGGAGGAGGTTTGTCTCAGTCCCTCCGGCTGTGTCTGCTACCTCAGTAGCTAGTTGTGATGCCTGCGCTGGCACTGCCGAGATCACGGTGATTGCTGCCACCGTCAATGTCGATAGCAGGGCTATACGCAGCGGAAAATGGCGGGCTTTTGGCCCCGCATGGTCGGCGTTCCGCACCTAGTCCTCCTCGTCTGGGTTGCTTCCAACATAGACCACAGTTGTTACGGCAATGTTTTCACCACGCACGTGAGGCGGGCCGTTGCAAGATTGTGATTGTCCTGGTCTGTCACGTTTATCGCGTATGTCGCGGTGGTTCGTCCACGATGCAGGGCAGTCGCTGTTCCGGTCACAATTCCGTTACGAACTGACCGGTGATGGGTGATATTGAGGTCGACGCCCACCGCCACCTTGCCCTCACCTGCATGCGCCATCGCGGCCAACGAACCTAGGGTCTCGGCCAGTACCGCCGAGGCTCCACCGTGCAGCAGCCCGTACGGCTGGACGTTGCCCGCGACGGGCATCGTCCCTACTGCCGCCTCAGGAGTGACTGACAGAATCTCGATCCCCATGCGAGTGATCAGATTGTCTTTGGGCATGTTCTGGAGTGCCGCGAGCATCGATTCATTCATGGGGATAGGTTGTCACCTGTGAGTGAATCTAACAATGGCACCCTGCTCCTGATCGACGGCTTCTCGATGGCGTTCCGCGCTTTCTTTGGGCTTCCCGTCGAGAATTTCGCAACGTCGACGGGGGTGCCCACCAACGCGGTGTACGGGTTCACCACGATGCTCGCGACGCTCATCAAGGACAACAAACCCACCCACATTGCCGTGGCATTCGATCTGCCAGGCGGAACCTTCCGCACCGAGCGCCTCCCGTCGTACAAGGGCACGCGGGACGAGACGCCCCCCGAGTTTTCACCTCAGGTGCCGCTGCTGCGCGAGATGCTCGCCGCGCTGCGCATCGAGGTGGTGGACAAGGAAAATTTCGAGGCGGATGATGTGCTGGCGACGTACGCCAAGCAAGGCGCCGATGCCGGGATGAGGGTGTTGGTGGTCTCTGGGGACCGGGACACGATTCAGTTGGTGAACGAGAACGTCACCCTGCTCTATCCCCGCAAGGGGGTGTCCGACCTGGTGCGGTACACCCCGCCTGCGGTGCAGGAGAAATATGGCCTACTCCCGCACCAGTACCCGGAGCTTGCCGCACTGGTGGGGGAGACCAGTGACAATCTGCCAGGGGTGCCGGGCGTGGGACCCAAGACGGCCGCGAAGTGGATCAACACGTACGGCTCGCTGCCGGAAATCTTGGACCGTGCCGAGGATGTTCCGGGCAAGGCGGGGGAGTCGCTCCGCGCTCACCTCGACAACGTGAAACTCAACCGCGAGCTTAACCACCTGGTGACCGATTTGGACCTGCCACTAGGAGTTTCCGACCTCGAATACGGCGGAGCCGACGCCACTGCCATCCACGAGGTGTGCGATGCGCTCCAATTTAAGACGCTCCGCGACAAGTTGTTGCCGCTGGTCACGAACGGCGACCCGGGCGCCCCCGCCGAGACGGCATCGTCCGAGGTAGTGGAAGTGGTGAGTGAGAAGGCAGTCGAGGCAGTCGCGGCATCGGCCGCGCGGGCCTATATATATGTGGACGGGAAGATCGGTGCCGATGCCGATGCTTGGGCCATTGGCGTCTGCCATGCCCCCGGCGCGGCGTGGGCGATTGATCTCACAGCGCTCAGCGCCGCCGAGGACAAGTTGCTACGGGCGTGGCTCGAGAACGAGGACGTCCCCAAGGTGCTGCACGGCGCCAAGGACGCGTGGCACGCGCTCACTGCTCGCGGCTTTGATCTGCGCGGTGTGGTCGGCGACACCCAGATCGCGGCATTCCTCGTCAACGCCGACCAGCGCGGATTCTCGCTGGAGGATGTGGCTCAGCGCTACCTGAGCCAGAGCATCGACGCCGGGGCTGCGGGTGGCGAGTTGGATCTTGGACTCGAGAACTCTGCGGCCCACTCCGCCGCCGAGCGCGCCTCCGTCGTGGGCGCCCTGGCGCTCGACCTCGAGGCACAGGTTGAGGAGCGCGGCATGGGCGACCTGTATCGCGAGATGGAGGTGCCGCTCATCGCGGTGCTAGCCACCATGGAGAACGCTGGAATCGCGATCGACGGCGAGCACCTCCAGTCACTTAGCGACCAGGCACGGGGCCGGGCCGGACAGGCGGCCGATGCTGCGTACGAGGCCATCGGTGGACGCGAAGTAAATCTGGGGTCTCCCAAGCAGCTCCAGGAGGTGCTGTTCGACCAGCTGGAGATGCCCAAGACCAAGAAGATCAAGACCGGCTACACGACCGATGCCGCGTCGCTTGCGGAGCTCAACGAGAAGAACCCGCACCCGTTCCTCGAGGCGCTACTCGCGCACCGGGACTCGACCAAACTTGCGCAGATCATCGACGGGCTCGCCGCGTCGGTGCGTTCCGACGGTCGGATTCACACCACCTTTAGTCAGACGGTCGCGTCCACGGGTCGGCTGAGTTCCAAGGACCCAAACCTGCAAAACATCCCGATTCGCACGCCGGAAGGCCATCGCATCCGGGAGGCCTTTGTGGTGGGAGAGGGCTGCGAGACGCTGGTGACCGCCGACTACAGCCAGATCGAGATGCGCATCATGGCGCACCTGTCCGGCGATGGCGCGCTGATCGAGGCCTTCAAGGGCGGCGAGGACCTGCACAGGTTTGTGGGGTCGCGCGTGTACGGCGTGAAGCCCGAGGACGTGACGCCGGAGATGCGCGGCCACGTCAAGGCGATGTCCTACGGGCTCGCCTACGGATTGTCGGCGTTCGGGCTGTCGCGTCAGTTGAAGCTGCCGGTGAACGAAGCGCAGGCGCTCATGGACGACTACTTCTCTCGCTTTGGCGCGGTGCGCGACTACCTGAAGTCCGTCGTGGAGCAGGCTCGCAAGGACGGCTACACGGAGACCATCTTTGGGCGCAAACGCTATCTGCCCGACCTCACGTCGAGTAACCGCCAGCGCCGCGACATCGCCGAACGAGTGGCCCTTAACGCACCTATTCAGGGCAGCGCCGCAGACCTGATCAAGCGCGCCATGCTGGGAGTCGAGTCGCGGCTGCGGTCCGAGGGCCTGGAATCTCGCATGCTGCTGCAAGTTCATGATGAGCTCGTGATTGAGGCTGCGATGGGGGAGGCGGACGCCGTGGAGACAATCCTGCGAGATGAGATGCACGGCGCTGCGGATCTGACGGTGCCTCTCGACGTGAACGTCGGCGTCGGAGAGAACTGGCGCACCGCGGGGCACTAGGGCAGAGGTGCGACCGCTGTCCCTCCGAGTGCAACTAGGCTAGGTACATGCGTATTGGACTCCTCACCGGCGGCGGTGATTGCCCAGGGCTGAATGCAGCCATCCGAGCGGTAGTGAAGCGGGGGACCGCCGAGCACGGCGTGTCGATCATGGGCTTCCACAACGGGTGGCAGGGCGTCATCGATGGCGACGCACAGCCGATGAGCCGCGAGGACGTGAGCGGCATCCTGGTGGCCGGCGGAACAATGCTTGGCACCGCGCGCTGTCACCCTCACAAAGTCGAGGGTGGCATCGAGGCGGTCATCGAAACGGCGCAAAGCGAGAACCTCGACGCACTGATCTGCATCGGTGGCGACGGCACCCTGCGGGCGGCGTCCAAGGTTCACAATGCGGGTGTGCCGGTGATCGGCATCCCCAAGACCATCGACAACGACGTGGTAGGCACTGACTCCTCCATCGGTTTCGACACCGCGGTATCCATCGCCACCGAGGCTATTGATCGACTGCACTCAACTGCGGAGTCTCACAACCGCGTCATGGTCGTTGAACTCATGGGACGGCACGCGGGCTGGATCGCAGTGGCGGCAGGTGTCGCGGGAGGTGCCGACATCATCTTGGCGCCCGAGCGCCCTTTCGACATTGACGACATCGTCAAGAAGATCCGTCACCGCCACCGTCACCGCAACTTCTCCATCGTTGCGGTAGCCGAGGGCGCTGTGCCTGCTGAGGGATCGTCATGGAAGCCCACCGAGACCCTCGATGCCAAGGGAAATCCCATCGCTGGACAGATTGGCTCGCAGATCACGCAGGCAATTGAGCAGGCGACCGGATTTGCGACGCGACTTACCGTGCTCGGTTACACACAGCGCGGGGGAGTGCCTACTCCCACCGACCGACTCCTTGCGACACGCTTTGGGGTCGCGGCGATCGACGCCGCGGTCGAGGGCAACACGGGAGTGTTCACCGCTCTGCGTGGCGAGCACGTTCAAATGCGCCCGTTCAAAGTGATGGCGGGCAAGACTAAGTTCGTCTCCGACGACCTACTCGACACCGCCATCGGGTTGTAGCGACAAGGCTTGTCGGCGGCTCCGCCGAGCCAGCATCGTCCGCTTGCAAGGTTCTCTTCAAGGCCGCACGTAACGCGGAGGTCACGATTATGCTCGCGCATTGTGTCGTTTGGGCTGGTCGCGATACCATAGTCGATGGCCCAGTGCGTCCTGCCCTGAGTCATGTCCATTCCATCCGTTTAATCAACCTATATCGGAGTTAACTACTACATGTCCGTCTCCACCCCCGAAGAAACCGTTATTACCGTCAACGACATCGGCTCGAGTGAAGATTTCCTCGCCGCGATTGACGCAACGATCAAGAACTTCGATGACGGTGACCTCGTTGAGGGCATCATCGTCAAGGTCGATCGTGACGAGGTCCTCCTCGACATCGGCTACAAGACCGAGGGCGTTATTCCGTCCCGCGAGCTGTCGATCCGTCACGACGCCAACCCCGATGAGGTCGTGAACCTCGGCGACACCATCGAGGCACTCGTCCTCACCAAGGAGGACAAGGAAGGCCGTCTTATCCTGTCCAAGAAGCGCGCGCAGTACGAGCGAGCTTGGGGCAGCATCGAGAAGGTCAAGGAAGAGGACGGCATCGTGACCGGTTCCGTGATCGAGGTCGTCAAGGGCGGCCTCATCGTGGACATCGGCCTCCGTGGCTTCCTCCCCGCCTCGCTCGTCGAGATGCGCCGTGTGCGCGACCTCGCGCCCTACATCGGTCAGCAGATCGAGGCCAAGATCATCGAGCTCGACAAGAACCGCAACAACGTGGTCCTGTCACGCCGTGCCTTCCTCGAGCAGACGCAGTCCGAGGTGCGCTCGACGTTCCTCACCGCACTGGCTCCCGGTCAGCAGCGCAAGGGTGTCGTCTCCTCCATCGTCAACTTCGGTGCCTTCGTGGACCTGGGCGGCGTGGACGGCCTCGTGCACGTCTCCGAGCTTTCCTGGAAGCACATCGACCACCCGAACGAGGTCGTGTCCGTGGGCCAGGAAGTCGACGTCGAGGTTCTCGACATCGACATGGACCGCGAGCGCGTGTCGCTGTCGCTCAAGGCAACGCAGGAAGACCCGTGGGCCGTGTACGCACGTACCCACGCGATCGGCCAGATCGTTCCCGGCAAGGTCACCAAGCTGGTTCCCTTCGGCGCATTCGTGCGCGTGTTCGAGGGCATCGAGGGCCTGGTGCACATCTCCGAGCTGGCCACGCGCCACGTGGAGCTGCCCGAGCAGGTTGTGTCGGCTGACGAGGACGTCTTCGTCAAGATCATCGACATTGACCTCGAGCGTCGCCGCATCTCGCTGTCCATCAAGCAGGCCAACGAGGGTGTCGACCCGAACGGTGAGGACTTCGATCCCGCACTGTACGGAATGACCGCCGAGTACGACGCCGCGGGCAACTACAAGTACCCCGAGGGCTTCGACGCCGAGACGCAGGAATGGCAGGAAGGCTTCGACGAGCAGCGCGAAGCCTGGGAAGCCGACTACGCCAAGGCTCACGAGCGCTGGGAACTGCACAAGGCATTCGTTGCCAAGCAAGACGCCGCCGCTATCGAGGCAGAGACGGCGGCTCCTGTTGCCGCCGCAGCCAAGAAGCGTGGCCCCAAGAACGACGGACCCACGTCCTACTCGTCGCAGGACGAGGAGTCCTCGTCGGACGCCGGCACGCTGGCATCGGACGAGCGCCTCGCAGCACTGCGCGAGAAGCTCACGGGCAACTAGTCCACAGCTTTAACTAAGAACGGCCCCCACCTGTCGGTGGGGGCCGTTCTTGCGTTCAGGTGGGGAATCTGCCACACCATGTTGCCCTCCAACTGCGTGAGGTGCCAGACTTCCCGCATGCTTCGCATTGGACTCACAGGCGGTATCGCTTCAGGAAAGTCGGTTGTCGCCGAACGCCTGGGCGAACTAGGCGCGCACGTCGTCGACCATGACGTGCTGTCGCGGCGTGTGGTGGAGCCAGGCTCGGCTGCTCTCGTGGAGATTGTCCACGCCTTCGGAGACCGAGTAGTGGTAGATGGGCAACTCGACCGTGAGGCGCTCGGCACGCTGGTGTTCACGGACGGCCGTGCCCGTGAACGTCTCAACTGCATAGTTCACCCTTATATCGAGGCGATGGCCGCGGCAATGGACAAGCAGGCTCGGGCGGCGGGCGAGGCGGTCGTGGTGCACGACATTCCGTTATTGGTGGAGACCAATCAGGGTGGCGCTTTTGGTCTGGTCGTGACGGTTGCGGCCCCCGTCGAGGTGCGCCTCAAGCGTTTGATGGAGACCCGCAGCATGCGCCATGACCACGCCCAGGCGCGCATTGACTCGCAGGCGACTGACGAGGAGCGCGCAGCAGTGGCCGACCATGTTTTTGACGGCAGCGGAACCCGGGAGCGGCTGCGTGCCCAAGTTGACGAGTTCTGGACCATTCACGTTCCGCATTAGGGGAGCGTGTGTCCTGTCGTGTCACACCCGGGGCGTAGCGTTGAGACATGACTGACTCTGATCTGCGCCGCTCTGAGGCACCCTTTGAAGTGATCTCGGAATACAAGCCCTCCGGAGACCAGCCCAAGGCCATCGAGGATCTCGCCAGCCGCATTCAGGCGGGGGAGCAGGACGTGGTGCTGTTGGGCGCCACCGGTACCGGTAAGTCGGCGACGACGGCCTGGCTGGTGGAGCGGCTGCAGCGCCCCACACTGGTGATGGCGCACAACAAGACCCTCGCCGCGCAACTTGCAACCGAGTTCAGAGAACTGTTGCCAAATAATGCGGTCGAGTACTTCGTGAGCTATTACGACTATTACCAGCCTGAGGCGTACGTGCCACAGACGGACACGTTCATCGAGAAGGACTCCTCGATTAACGAGGAGGTGGAGCGCCTGCGGTATTCAGCGACCAACTCGCTGCTGACCCGCCGTGACGTGATCGTGGTCTCGTCCGTGTCCTGCATCTACGGCCTCGGCACCCCCGAGGAGTACATCGATGGCATGGTGACGCTGGCCGTGGGCGACGTCTTTGACCGAGACAAGTTGCTGCGCAAGTTCGTAGCCAACCAGTACGCGCGCAATGACCTGGCGTTTACGCGCGGCACCTTCCGTGTACGCGGTGACACCATTGAGATCATCCCGGTGTACGAAGAGCTCGCTATCCGCATCGAGATGTTTGGGGATGAGATCGAGGCGCTGTACACCCTCCATCCCCTCACAGGGGAGAAGGTTGCCCAACGCGAGCAGGTCCATATCTTCCCCGCGTCGCACTATGTGGCGAGCCAGGACCGCATGAACCGCGCCATCTCCACCATTGAGCAGGAACTCGGTGAGCGGTTGCAGGAGATGGAGAGTCAGAACAAGCTACTTGAGGCACAGCGACTCAAGATGCGCACCACCTTTGACCTCGAGATGATGCGTTCCGTTGGCACCTGCTCCGGCATCGAGAACTACTCCAGCCACATGGAGCAGCGCGCCCCCGGAACGCCACCTCACACACTGCTTGACTACTTCCCGGACGACTTCCTACTGGTCCTCGACGAGTCGCACGTCACGGTGCCGCAGATCGGCGCGATGTTCGAGGGCGATGCGTCTCGCAAGCGGACGCTCGTAGAACACGGATTCAGGTTGCCTTCCGCGATGGACAACCGCCCACTCAAATGGGCTGAGTTTCAGGAACGCGTGGGGCAGACCGTCTACCTGTCCGCGACGCCCGGCAAGTACGAGCTCGAACGAGCCGATGGGGTGGTGGAGCAGATAATTCGCCCCACTGGCCTCGTGGACCCGCAGATTGTGGTCAAGCCCACGGAGGGGCAGATCGACGACCTGCTCGAACAGATCCGTCTGCGTGTGGAGCGCGATGAGCGTGTACTCGTGACCACGTTGACTAAGAAGATGGCGGAGGACCTCACCGAATTCCTAAGTGACCGGGATATCCGGGTGGAGTATCTGCATTCGGACGTCGATACGTTGAGGCGCGTGGAACTATTGCGTGAACTACGCATGGGGCGCTTCGACGTGCTCGTGGGTATCAACCTCCTGCGAGAGGGACTGGATCTGCCCGAGGTGTCCCTGGTCAGCATCCTGGACGCAGACAAGGAGGGCTTCTTGCGCTCGGGCACGTCGCTAATCCAGACCATTGGCCGTGCGGCCCGCAACGTCTCCGGCGAGGTGCACATGTACGCGGACCGGATCACCGACTCCATGGCGAAGGCCATTGACGAGACCACTCGCCGTCGCGAGCGTCAGGTCCAATACAACCTCGACAACGGTATCGATCCCACACCCTTGCGCAAACGCATCGGTGACATCACGGAGATGCTCGCACGCGAGGACGCGGATACTGCAAAGACGCTCGACCTGGCCGCTCAGTCTAAGAAGGGCGGCAAGAAGGCCTCCACCCGAGAGGTTTCCAACGCGCAACGCCCCGCGGCTGAACTCACCGGGCTCATCGAGGAACTGTCAGAGCAGATGCACGAGTCCGCGGCGAACCTACAATTCGAGATCGCGGCGCGTTTGCGCGATGAGATCGGGGAGCTCAAGAAAGAGTTGCGTCATATGCTCGACGCTGGCTGACTCTTAGTTCGCGTTCGGCAGGCGAAGGTTCGACACCCCTGGCCCGACGCCGTGCTAAGCGGCCGTAGTATTGCCGGGTGAACGAGACAATTGTGTGGACCGCGACCATCGGGCTTATCGTCGCCCTCTTCGCCTTCGACTTCATCGTCGTAATTCGCCGGCCGCACGTGCCCACGTTCCGTGAGTCAGTGTTTTGGTCACTGTTCTACATCGGGATCGCGCTGATCTTTGGCGCGAGTATGCACTTTTGGTGGGACGACTTCCATGCGGGCGAGTACTTCGCAGGCTATGTGACGGAGAAGTCGCTGTCCGTCGACAACCTGTTCGTGTTCCTCGTGATCATGACGCGATTCGCCGTTCCGCCCAAGTATCGACCCAAGGTGTTGCTGATCGGCATCGCGATTGCGCTTGTGCTGCGAGGACTTTTCATCTGGGCGGGCGCCGCTGCCATCGAGCACTTCTCCTGGACCTTCTACATCTTTGGCGCATTCCTGGTCTATACCGCGATTGGGCTGGTGCGCGAGGACAGCGAGGATGCCGCGCATCCGGAGTACAAGGAGAGCGCGCTGATCCGCGGCGTGCGCAAGATCATGCCGGTCACCGACGGCTACCGCGGTGGCCACATGACGGTCCGCGAGGCAGGAAAGCGGATGATCACGCCGCTGCTGATTGTGGTGCTCGCACTGGGCACCACCGACGTGCTCTTTGCGCTTGACTCGATTCCCGCGATCTTTGGGCTGACCAAGGACCCGTACATCGTCTTCACGGCGAACGCCTTCGCGCTGCTGGGCCTGCGCCAGCTCTTCTTCCTGGTGGACGGGCTGCTGCAGCGCCTGGTCTACCTGCACTACGGCCTCGCGGCAATCCTCGCGTTTATTGGCGTCAAGCTGGTGCTCGAGGCGCTCCACAGCAACTCGATCTCATGGCTCAACGGCGGACAGCCCTTTGACTGGGCACCGGTGATCTCCACTTCGACGTCGCTGATCGTCATTCTGGCGACGCTGACCATAGCGACCGTTGCCAGCCTCATCGCCACCAGAAACAAGAAGGCACTCGTCGCCGACCTTGAGGCGGACGAGCGCGGGGCGGAGCTGCAGGACCTGGGGCAGCAGCACTCGCCTCAGGTGACCGACGCTACGTTCGGGGACGGCGATACGCCGAAAGGCTCACAGAAGTAGCCGGTCAGCTAGCGGGGGACAGCGCCCCAGGTGCCGATCCACTCACGCACTCGGTGTGAGTCAACGATGCCGTTCTTCACGAACGGATCCTCGGCAAGCAGGGACTCAACCTCGGCGGCCGATGCGGCGGCGATAAGGAGCAGGGCACCGGCGGGGCCGTCCTCGCCAAAACGACCATAGGCCAGCATCTGTTCTGTCGCGACCAGCGACTCCAGGTACGCGCGGTGCTCGGGGCGGATTGCGTCGCGGTTGGCAACGTCGTCGGTGTAGGTGTACTCGACCATGTAGTTCGTCATGGCCTCATTCTGGTGCGTGGCACCATCGCGAAACAAATCGCGCCAGTAATGTCCGCATCGGCGCGTTCGAACACATGTTCGACGCAAATCCCACGTAGCATAGTCGTGTGAATGACCGAATCCTGGTGCGCGGAGCGCGCGAACACAATCTCAAGGGCGTAGACCTCGACCTCCCTCGCGACTCGCTGATCGTTTTCAGCGGGCTCAGCGGGTCAGGCAAGTCGTCGCTCGCGTTCGACACCATCTTCGCGGAGGGGCAGCGTCGGTACGTCGAGTCGCTGTCGGCGTACGCCCGCCAGTTCCTTGGCCAGATGGACAAGCCGGACGTGGACTTCATCGAGGGACTGTCGCCCGCGGTGTCCATCGACCAAAAGTCGACCAACCGCAATCCGCGCTCCACCGTCGGTACCATCACCGAGATCTATGACTACCTGCGCCTGCTTTACGCCCGCGTGGGTACTCAGCACTGCCCCAAGTGCGGGGAGCGCATTCAGGCGCAGACTCCTCAGCAGATTGTGGACTCCGTGCTCGCGATGCCAGAGGGCACTCGATACCAGGTGCTCGCACCCGTCATTCGAGGCCGCAAGGGCGAGTATTCGGAGCTATTCGACGACCTCCAGCAGCAGGGCTTCGCTCGTGCCCGCGTGGACGGCGAGACTATCCAGCTCACCGAGCCCCCCGAGCTCGAGAAGAAGCTCAAGCACGACATCGAGGTGGTAGTCGATCGCTTGGTGGCCCGTGATGGCGTACGTCAGCGCCTGACCGACTCGGTCGAAACCGCGCTGCGCATTGCGGATGGCCTGGTCATCATCGACCCCGTGGACAGCGACATTGAGCCCCGTAGATATAGCGAGAAGCGTGCGTGCCCCAACGACCACATACTCATGCTCGAGGAGATGGAGCCACGCACTTTCTCATTTAACGCTCCGTATGGCGCGTGCCCCGAGTGCTCCGGCATTGGCATCAAGCTCGAGGTGGATCGCGACCTGGTGGTCCCGGACCCGGGACTTAGCCTGAACCAGGGCGCCGTGGCGCCGTGGTCGAGTATGGCGACGGAGTATTTCTCGCGCATGCTCAACGCGCTCGCTCAAGATCTCGAGTTCGATATGGATGCGCCGTGGGAGAGCCTGTCCAAGGAGGTCCAGGAGTCCATCCTGGTGGGCAAGGACTACGAGGTGCACGTCAAATTCCGCAACCGCTATGGGCGCGAGCGGCAGTACACCACGGGGTTTGAGGGTGCGGTCACGTGGATCGAGCGACTGCATTCACAGACCGAGTCCGAGTTCTCGCGCGAGAAGTACGAGAACTACATGCGCGAGGTGCCCTGCCCCACGTGCGCGGGCTCACGTCTCAAGCCCGAGGTGCTCGCCGTCACCATTGGCGGACTGTCGATCTCGGACGTTTGCAACCTGTCCATCGCCGACGCGCGTGACTTCCTGCTCAAGGCCGACCTCGACGAGCGTGGCCGCCAGATCGCTGTCCAAGTGCTCAAGGAGATCGATGCCAGGTTGGGCTTCCTGCTCGACGTGGGCCTGGACTACCTGACCATGGCTCGCGCGGCCGGCACGCTGTCCGGCGGAGAGGCGCAACGCATCAGGCTCGCAACGCAGATCGGCTCTGGCTTGGTGGGTGTGCTCTATGTGCTTGACGAGCCGAGCATCGGCCTGCACCAGCGTGACAATCGGCGCCTCATTGAGACGCTGACGCGGCTGCGCGACCTCGGCAACACGCTGATCGTGGTCGAGCACGACGAGGACACCATCCGCGTCGCCGATTGGATCGTCGACATCGGTCCGGGTGCCGGTGAGCATGGGGGAGAAGTGGTCCATGCGGGCACCTACGAGGACCTACTCACCAACGAGAAGTCCATCACCGGGGCGTACGTCTCTGGCCGCATGAAGATCGAGGCGCCCGGCGAGCGTCGCGAGGTGGATCCAGACCGGCACGTCACTGTCATTGGCGCCCGTGAGAACAACCTGCGGGATATCGAGGTGTCGTTCCCGCTGGGCGTCTTCACCGCTGTCACAGGTGTTTCCGGATCCGGAAAGTCCACGCTCGTCAACGCGATCCTCTACACGTCGCTTGCCAACACGCTGAATGGTGCCCGTCAGGTCGCGGGGCGACACACGCGCATTCTCGGCACGGATCAGCTCGACAAAATCGTGCACGTGGACCAGGGCCCTATCGGCCGCACGCCACGCTCGAACCCCGCGACCTATACCGGGGTGTGGGACAAGGTACGCAAACTGTTCGCAGACACTCAAGAGGCCAAGGTCCGCGGCTACGGACCAGGGCGGTTCTCCTTCAACGTCAAGGGTGGTCGTTGCGAGGCGTGCTCTGGTGACGGAACCCTCAAGATCGAGATGAACTTCCTGCCGGACGTCTACGTTCCCTGCGAGGTCTGCAAGGGCGCGCGATACAACCGTGAGACGCTCGAGGTGCACTTCAAGGGCAAGAATGTCGCCGACGTGCTAGATATGCCCATCGAGGAGGCGGCTCACTTCTTTGAGGCGATTCCCACCATCTCGCGCCACCTGACCACGCTGGTCGAGGTAGGGCTGGGGTACGTGCGGCTGGGCCAGCCGGCTCCCACGCTATCCGGCGGAGAGGCGCAACGCGTCAAGTTGGCGTCCGAGCTGCAGCGACGGTCCACGGGTCGCACCGTGTACGTGCTGGACGAACCCACTACAGGGTTGCACTTCGAGGACGTACGCAAGCTACTCGGGGTCCTGCAGGGGTTGGTCGACAAGGGCAACACGGTCATCGTGATTGAGCACAATCTGGATGTCATCAAATCTGCAGACTGGGTGATTGACATGGGGCCCGAGGGTGGATCCGGCGGAGGCCTTGTGGTTGCCGAGGGTACTCCCGAGCAGGTCGCCGCGGTGGCCGCAAGCCATACCGGCGGGTTTCTTGCTGAGTCGCTCGGTGTTGCAGTCACGGCCTAGTCTGAACGCGTGACGAATCCGGCCGACTACCGCCCCGCACCGGGCAGTATCCCCACCGATCCCGGTGTGTATCGCTTTCGCGATCCGCACGGCCGGGTGGTGTACGTCGGCAAGGCTAAGAACCTGCGCGCGCGGCTGAGCAACTACTTCCAAGACCTGTTTGCGCTGCACCCGCGCACGAGGCTCATGGTGACGACCGCGGCGTCGGTCGAGTGGACAGTGGTGCGCTCCGAGGTCGAGGCGTTGATCCTCGAGCACACCTGGATCAAGCAATACGACCCCCGCTTCAACGTGGTGTTCAAGGACGACAAGTCGTATCCGTACCTCGCAGTCACACTCAACGAGAAGTACCCTCGCATCCAGGTGATGCGCGGCGATCGCAAGCCTGGGGTTCGCTACTTTGGCCCCTACGCCAAGGCTTGGGCGATCCGCGAGACCGTCGACACCTTGTTGACGGCGCTGCCGGTGCGCACCTGCGCGAACGGTGTGTTCAAGAAGGCCGAACGTCAGGGCCGTCCGTGTCTACTTGGGTACATCGATAAATGTTCCGCTCCGTGCGTGGGGCGCATCAGTGTGGAGGATCACCGTGCGCTGGCGGAGCGTGTCTGTGCGGTGCTGGGGGGCGACGCGAAGACGATGATGCGGGACCTCACCGCGGCCATGGAGACCGCTTCGCAGAAGCAGGATTACGAAGGTGCGGCGCGGGCGCGCGACCGACTGCGTGCGCTCAACGCGGTCCTGGAACGCAACGCAGTGGTGCTTCCCGCCGGCACCAACACAGATATTTTTAGTCTGGTAGACGATGACATGGAGGCTGCCGCGCACGTTTTCCATGTGCGAGACGGCCGTATTGCTGGGGAGCGTGGCTGGGTCGTGGACAAGCCCGAGCCGCTCGAAATCCCTGGCATGATCGCACAATTAATTCAGGAAGCGTACGGGTCGGCGGTGGCGGAGGACATCCCCACCGAGATTCTGGTGCCCGCCATCCCGGACATGGCCGACAGTGTGAGTGACTGGCTCTCCGGGGTGCGTGGAGCGCGCGTGGCCGTGCGCGTGGCGTCGCGTGGCAAGAAGGCCGAACTGGCGACCACCGGCCACCAGAATGCTCAACAGGTACTAGACCAGCATCGGCTGAAGCGAGCGTCCGACCTCACCACCCGCTCTGCGGCTCTGCAGGAGCTTCAAAGCGCGATTGGCATGGCCGACGCGCCGCTACGGATCGAGTGTTACGACATCTCCCACACGTCTGGCACTAATCAGGTGGGCTCGATGGTGGTTTTTGAGGACGCCCTGCCCCGTAAGGCGCAGTACCGTCAGTTCTCCATCGCCGATGCTACGGACGACACGGCGGCGATGAAGGAGGTGTTGCGGCGCAGGTTTAGCCGGTATCTGGAGGAGTCGCAGTTGCCGCCGGAGGAGCGTGAGACGGCACGATTCGCGTACCCGCCACAGCTCGTGGTGGTGGACGGCGGCCTCCCGCAGGTGAACTCGGCGGCGGAGGTGCTGCAGGAACTCGGGATCGTAGACGTCATGCTGGTGGGACTCGCGAAGCGCCTCGAGGAGGTATGGATTCACGGCGACCCGTTCCCCGTGATCCTGCCGCGTGGGTCTGAGGCGCTGTACCTGTTGCAGCGGGTGCGCGACGAGGCACACCGGTTCGCAATTAAGAACCACCGTCGCAAGCGCGGTAAGGCGATGCAGGCTTCTGCAGTGGACGCGATTCCGGGCGTGGGTCCCACACGCTCGAAGGCGCTGATCCGGCACTTTGGTTCGCTCGCGAAGCTGAAAGAAGCGTCTCCGGAGCAGATCGCACTAGTGCCGGGAATCGGATCCGGGACCGCGGCGCAGGTCTATACCGCTTTGCGCTCCTAGGGTGGCATGCTTGTCGTATGACCCACGAGCCCGTTCCTGAGACCTATCCGTCGGGTATCCGTAAGCCCGACGTGGAAGCACCGCACTCTAAGCCAGAGGTCATGATCCTCACCGGTATGTCCGGTGCTGGGCGTACCCGTGCGGCCGCGGTGCTCGCGGATTTGGGCTGGTATGTAGTCGACAATCTGCCGCCACAGATGCTCGCGAATCTAGTCACGATGGTGGGCCGCGACTCCGGTCGTAAGTTAGCCGCGGTGGTCGACGTGCGTGGAGGCGAGTTCTTTCAGGATCTCGAGGCAGTGATGGACGATCTTCAGGCGCGCGACGTGCCTGTCACGTTGATTTTCCTCGACGCCTCAGACCACACGCTGGTCTCGCGCTACGAGGAGGCGCGTCGCCGCCACCCCCTGCAGCAGGACGGCACCATTTTGGAGGGAATCGCGCGGGAGCGGACCCAACTCGCGAATGTGCGTGAGCGTGCCGACAACCTCATCGATACGTCTACTCTCAATGTTCATCAATTGCGAGACCGGGTGACCGCGGAGGTGGCGGCGGAGACGCCACGCATCCACGTCAACGTGTTGTCGTTCGGTTTCAAGAACGGCATTCCGGCGGATGCCGACTTTATCGCGGACGTGCGCTTCCTGCTTAACCCGCACTGGAATCCCGAGTTGCGCCCGCTGACCGGACTAGAACCGGCTGTGCGTGACCATGTGCTTTCCGACGATGGCGCCCAGGCATTCCTTGACGCGTACGCGCACGTGATCGACATCGCGCTCAATCGCTACCGCGCTAACGACAAGAGCGACGTCACCATTGGTGTGGGTTGCACCGGAGGTAAGCATCGCTCCGTAGCGATGGCGGAGGCGCTTGGAGACGCGCTGCGTGAGCTTGGCTACTCCGTGCGCACCACCCACCGGGACCGTCCCACGGACCGGGACCGCTCCACGATATGAATCCCGACCCCAGCATCGTCGCCCTTGGCGGGGGACATGGCCTCTACGCCACGTTAACCGCGCTGCGTGACCTAAGTCCATCCCTGACTGCAATCGTGACCGTCGCCGACGACGGCGGCTCATCGGGCCGTCTGCGCACCGAACTCGGGGTGCTGCCCCCGGGCGACCTACGGATGGCGTTGAGCGCGCTATGCGAAGACACCGAGTGGGGACGCACGTGGCGCGATGTGTTGCAGTCTCGCTTTGAGTCCGACGGGCCGCTGAACGGTCATGCGTTAGGAAACCTCCTGATCGCCTCTCTGTGGGAGCACACGGGTTCTGCGGTGGATGGCCTGGACTGGGTTGCACGGCTGTTGCGTGCCCGCGGCAGGGTGCTCCCTCAGGCGGATGTGCCGCTTGAGATTGTCGCCATGGTCGAGCAGGCCGATGGTGTGGTGGAGGTACGCGGCCAAGCCGAGGTGGCATCGGCGCCAGGACGCATTCGGGGGTTTCGGGTGGAACCCGAACGGCCCTCCGTGCCCCGTGCAACGGTCGCGGCGATCGCTGAGGCGGACATGGTGGTGCTTGGTCCGGGTAGTTGGTACACCTCGGTGCTCACGCACTTCCTTGTTCCGGATGTATCGGAGGCGCTACACGGCGCGGCCCGCCGTACCGTGGTGACGCTCAACCTGGCGCACGAGGACATCGAAACCGCGGGAACCGACAGGGTGGATGACATCCGCGCCATGCGGGAATTGGTGCCTGACTTCCGCCCCGCGATGGTGGTTGCGGACATCGGACACAGCGATGACTCCACACTGCATGACGAGCTGACTGACTGGGGCGTCGAGCTTGTGACCGCAGATGTCGCGCTCGACGGTGCCAATGCGCGCCACAACCCGGAACTTTTGCGCGCTGTTTATCAGGGCTTGCTCTCGCGATTGGCCGGAAGCGTTCCCGAGCAACAGCATTGAGTGGCAAGATAAGCGCATGGCTCTGACGGCACAGGTGAAGGACGAACTCGCACGCGTACCCACGGAGAAGGTGTCGGCGCGCAAAGCCGAGATCGCCTCCACCCTAAGGTTTGCTGGTGGGCTGCACATCGTGTCCGGTCGCATCGTCATTGAAGCCGAACTAGACACCGCTATTGGCGCACGTCGCCTACGCACTTTCATCCACGAGGTCTATGGCCTCGGTAGCGAGATCATCGTGGTCCAGGGTGGTGCCCTCAAGAAGGGCAACCGTTACGTGGTGCGCGTGGTCAAGGAGGGTGAGTCGCTCGCCCGTCAGACCGGACTTCTTGACCACCGCGGCCGACCCGTTCGAGGCTTGCCACCGCACGTCGTCGCCGGATCCATTGAGGACACGATTGCCGCGTGGCGTGGCGCGTTCCTCGCCCACGGCTCCCTCACGGAGCCTGGACGATCTTCCGCGCTTGAGGTCACATCCCCAGGGCCCGAGGCCGCATTGGCGCTTGTCGGCGCTGCACGTCGACTGGGAATTTCCGCGAAGTCTCGTGAGGTTCGTGGCGTGGACCGCGTGGTCATCCGAGACGGGGACGCGATCTCCGCCCTGCTGGCTCGCCTTGGCGCTCACGACTCGGTGCTCGACTGGGAGCAGAAGCGCACTCGTCGTGAAGTACGCGGCACGGCAAACCGCTTGGCTAACTTTGACGACGCGAACCTGCGTCGCTCGGCGCAGGCGGCAGTCGCCGCCGGAGCGCGTGTAGAACGCGCGTTCGAGATCCTGGGCGACGAGGTTCCGGACCACCTGCGTGAGGCTGGTCAGTTGCGCCTCGCCAACAAGGAAGCGTCGCTCGAGGAACTCGGCAAGATGGCCGACCCGCAGCTCACCAAGGATGCCGTCGCGGGCCGGATTCGCCGCCTGCTCGCCACGGCAGACAAGAAGGCTGAGGATCTTGGGATCCCCGACACCGAGGCCGGCATCGCGGAGCAGTTGCTCGAACTCGACAGGTAACTGCACACTCGGGACTAAAGTCGCGTGCATCGCGCGTCTCGGTAGTAGTAAGGTAGAAGGCAGTGGCCAGGCTTTGTTCCGGCCCCAGCGCACGTAGTGGTGCGCAAGCATCTACCACCAACCGCGCCGGGCATCGGCGCGAGCCGAGGAGAAAAAAAGTGACCATTAAGGTCGGCATTAACGGCTTTGGCCGTATTGGACGTAACTACTTCCGCGCGATTCTCGCGTCAGGCGCGGACATCGAGGTCGTTGGCATCAATGACCTCACCGACAACGCGACTCTCGCGCACCTCCTCAAGTACGACTCCATCCTGGGTCGCATCGGCGTCGAGGTGACGCACACCGAGGACTCCATCACGGTTGACGGCAAGACGTTCCACGCTTCGGCGGAGCGCAACCCCGCAGACCTCAAGTGGGCCGACCTTGGCGCAGACGTCGTCATCGAGTCGACCGGCTTCTTCACGGACGGCACCAAGGCAAAGGCTCACATCGACGCCGGCGCTAAGAAGGTCATCATCTCCGCTCCCGCGAAGAACAACGATGCCACGTTCGTCATGGGCGTGAACCACGAGGACTACGACCCCGCGAACCACCACATCATCTCGAACGCGTCGTGCACCACGAACTGCCTCGCGCCGCTGGCCAAGGCACTCAACGACGGCATCGGAATTGAGCGTGGCCTCATGACCACGATCCACGCTTACACCGCGGACCAGAACCTGCAGGACGCACCTCACAGCGACCTGCGTCGCTCGCGTGCAGCAGCGCTCAACATCGTCCCCACCTCCACCGGTGCGGCCAAGGCTGTTGCGCTCGTCCTTCCGGAGCTCGCCGGCAAGCTCGACGGCTACGCACTTCGCGTGCCCGTCGCCACCGGTTCGGCAACGGACCTCACCTTCACCGCTTCGCGCGAGACCTCCGTTGAGGAAATCAACGCGATCGTCAAGAAGGCTTCCGAAGGCGCTATGAAGGGCTTCCTGGTTTACACCGAAGACCCCATCGTGTCCAAGGACATTGAGACTGACCCCGCATCGTCGATTTTCGACGCTGGTCTCACCAAGGTTATTGGCGATCAGGTCAAGGTTGTCTCGTGGTACGACAACGAGTGGGGCTACTCGAACCGCCTCGTGGACCTCACGGTCTACGTCGGCGAGCGCATCTAACTCCCGTGACTGCAGTAACGTCCGTACACGCCTCGCGTGTGCGGACGTTGCTACGTCAGGGCGAATCCCGCGCCTAGCAACACCTCGCTCGCGCAGCGTTCCCCACGCGCCGGGCTCCTGATTTTCTCGAACTGAAGGAAGACAGATGAAGACGATCGAATCGCTCGGTGACCTCACCGGCAAGCGCGTACTCGTGCGCTCAGACCTCAACGTGCCGCTCGACGGCACCACCATCACCGACGACGGCCGTGTGCGCGCCTCCGTCCCCACTATCAAGCGCCTGCTCGACGCCGGTGCCGCAGTTATCGTCATGGCGCACCTGGGCCGTCCCGGTGGCACTCCCGACGCAAAGTTCTCGCTCGCACCCGCCGCCGCACGCCTGTCTGAGCTCCTCGAGCAGCCCGTGACGCTCGCCGATGACCTGGTGGGACAGTCCGCAGCCGCAACCGTGTCCGCGGCGAAGTCTGGCGACGTCGTCATGCTTGAGAACGTGCGTTTCGATGCTCGCGAGACCTCCAAGGTCGACGCGGAGCGCGAGGAGCTCGCAGCCGAGCTCGCCAAGTTCGCCGACGCCTTCGTGTCCGACGGCTTTGGTGTGGTCCACCGCAAGCAGGCCTCCGTGTACGACCTCGCGAAGGTCCTACCCGCTGCTGCCGGCACGCTGGTGCAGAACGAAGTTGAGTCGCTCAGCCGCGCCGTCAATGAGCCCGCACGCCCGTACGTCGTTGTACTCGGTGGTTCCAAGGTCTCCGACAAGCTCGGCGTGATCGCCAACCTGCTGGGCAAGGCTGATCGTCTGCTTATTGGCGGAGGAATGGTCTTCACGTTCCTCGCGGCCAAGGGCTATGGCGTGGGTAACTCACTGCTCGAGGAGGACCAGATCGAGACCGTCAAGGGCTACCTTGCCAAGGCAGAGGCCAACGGCGTCGAGATCGTTCTCCCCACGGACATCGAGGCAGCCGCAGCATTCGCCGCAGATGCGGACCACAAGGTGGTTGCCGCCGATGCAATTCCGGACGGCAGCATTGGCCTCGACATCGGGCCCGACTCGTCCACGCTGTTCGCATCAAAGATTGCCGACGCGAAGACCATCGTCTGGAACGGCCCCATGGGTGTGTTCGAATTCGAGGCATTCGCGGGTGGCACCAAGGCCGTGGCTCAGGCCATGATCGACGCCGACGGCTTCTCAGTCGTAGGTGGAGGCGACTCGGCAGCAGCCGTGCGTCGACTCGGCTTCGACGAGGCCGGATTCGGTCACATTTCCACTGGCGGCGGCGCGTCGCTCGAACTGCTCGAAGGCAAGGTCCTCCCGGGCCTGGCCGTACTGGAGGCATAGAACCATGGCACGTACCCCGCTCATTGCAGGCAACTGGAAGCTCAACCTCGATCACCTCGAGGCGACGCACACCGTGCAGAAACTCGCGTGGTTGCTGCGCGACGCCAAGCACGACTTCAACGAGGTCGAGGTGGCCGTGCTGCCGTCGTTCACCTCGCTGCGTTCGGTACAGACGCTCGTCGACGCAGATAAGCTCGACATCAAGTACGGTGCGCAGGACATTTCGGCAAACGTGTCCGGTGCCTTCACCGGTGAGGTTGCGGGCTCGCAGCTCGCCAAGCTGGGTTGCGACTACGTCGCCGTCGGCCATTCGGAGCGTCGCGAGCACCACCGCGAGTCCAACGAGCTCCTTGCGGCCAAGGTCGGCGCCGCGTTCGATAACGGCATCGTGCCGATTCTCTGCGTGGGCGAGGGCCTGGATGTGCGCAAGGAAGGCAAGCAGGTCGAGTTCACGCTCGCGCAGATCGACGGCGCGTTGGAAGGCCTCGACGCCGAGCGCGCCAAGCAGATCGTCATCGCGTACGAGCCCGTCTGGGCCATCGGGACAGGCGAGGTCGCTACCCCCGAAGACGCGCAGGAAGTCTGCGGCGCGATTCGCGGTCGCCTGACCGAGTTGTACAGCGCGGAGTTGGCTGACGGCGTGCGCGTGCTCTACGGCGGTTCGGTGAAGTCCTCGAACATCGCTTCCATCATGGACAAGCCCGATGTGGACGGTGCCCTCGTGGGCGGCGCTAGCCTCGATCCTGATGAGTTTGCGAAGATTGCCCGCTTCCGTGCACACCAGGTTGGCCTGTAACGAGTTCACTACGCGACCTAGGTCGCGTATCCTGGTACACGATCATTACTATCAAGGAGAATTGTGGACATCCTGAATGACATCCTGTGGGTGTTGCTCGCTGTCACCAGCCTGCTGCTCATCGGCCTCGTGCTCGTACACCGTGGTCGTGGCGGCGGTATCACCGACATGTTCGGAGGCGGACTCGCGTCAGGCGTGCAGTCCTCGGCTGTAGGTGAGCGTAACCTCACGCGTATTACGTGGGGCGTCGCCATTACTTGGTTCGTCGTGATCGTGCTTCTGGGTCTCATCACTCGTTTCCAGGTTTAAAGGGGGCTTACCATGGCAGGTGGTAGCGCAATTCGAGGGTCTCGCGTAGGTGCGGGACCCATGGGCGAGGACGAACGCGGCGAGTCCGCGCCTCGCCAAACCGTGACGTATTACTGCGCGCGGGGTCACGTGAACTCACCTAGCTTTGCTATTGGTGAGGATCAGGAGATTCCCGTCGAGTGGGACTGCCCCAAGTGTGGGCTGCCCGCTGGACTCGATGCGGCCAACCCGCCCGAGCCCATTCGCAACGAGCCGTACAAGACGCACCTCGCTTACGTGAAGGAGCGCCGCACCGAGTCTGAGGGTGAGGCGCTACTCGATGAGGCGCTGGACGCGCTCAAAGTACGTCGCGGGCAGGTCGCCGTCGGTGAGTAACCACACCGGTACTTAGTTTTCGTTTTGTCAGCACGTTGCCGCCCCCGGGCCGCTTGTTCGTCACGTGAGTGGCGCAAGCAGGCCTGGCAGGGCGGCTTCGTCGTTCCTCGCGTACCGGAATCAATAGGCAACCGGTCTGGTTGTCCCAACGAAGGGAGTACAACATGAACATCGAGATTGAGTATTGCGTACCTTGCGGCTACCTGGATAAGGCATCCGATGCGCAAAAGACCATTCTGAATACGTTCGGCGAGCAGATTGACGCAGTGACGCTCAAGCCCGGTAACAAGGGCGTGTACACGTTCCGCGCCGACGGCGACGTGATCTACACCAAGCCCGACGAGTTCCGCATCGAAGAGATCGTGGACATCATCAAGGCGCGACTTTAGCGCTGAAACGTAAGAAGCCGCCGACAACCGTGAGGTCGTCGGCGGCTTCTGTGCGTCTGGGGCGCTCTTAAGCCTTGGCTGCGGCTGCAGCGTCGACCAGCCACAGTGTGCCCTCGGTGCCATGAACCACGGCGCCCGGGTAAGATTCATTGCCCGCGAGGCAGTCACGAACTGCCTCGGCCTTGCCCTCGCCGGCGGCGACAACCCACACCTGGCGTGCACGCGTGATGGCGCTCAGGCCTAGACTCACGCGCGTGGGCGGGGGCTTGGGGGAGTCGTGCACCGCGATGACGCTGGCGGTGGCCTGTGTGAAGCCTTCGTGCTGAGGAAAGAGCGAGGCGACGTGGCCGTCGGGTCCGAGGCCGAGCATGAGCACGTCCCACTGTGGATTGCCGTGGTCGGCAATCTCGCCGTGATAGGCGGCTGCCGCAGCTTCCGCGGATGGGTAGGCGTCTGAATCGCCCATGCGGTGAATGTTCTCCTCCGGAAGTGGGACGTGGCGTAGGAGCGCATCCTGTGCCTGGCCCTCGTTGCGGTCGGGATCGCCAGCGGCGACAAAGCGTTCATCGCCCCACCACACATGCACTGAGGTCCAATCGATGCTTTCACGCAGCGGCGACTTCGCAACGGCAGCCAGTGTCGCGATACCCACCGTGCCGCCGGTCAGCACCACGTGCACGCGATCCTCCACGGTCAGCGAGTCGGCGATCGCGGTCAGCAATCGCGCTGCGGCGGTCTCAGCGACCGCCTCTGCGTCAGGCAGCACGACAACCCGCCGCTTCATCGGTTTTCCTTGTATGACGCGAGCACCTCGCCGTAGACGCGGTCAGCGTCCAGGCGGCGCAATTCCTCGGCGAGGCAATCGCCAAGGTTGCGGGCCGGAAGCGCGATGACGTGCTCCGGCTGTCCAGGCTGGGTGAGGGTCGCGTTGTGGCCATCCGGACGGAAAATGCCGATCTCTCCGGAGGGGGTCTCGAGCACAATGTGCTGGATGCCCGCGACCTTGTCGTCATAGGTGAGTTCGATCTCGCAGTCGAGGTTGCGCTGTAGCCAGGCGCCTAGCAGCAGGATGGAGGCGCTGTTGGTGTCGCCGTGGATACGTGCCTTGGAAACCGCGCGGTCGGTGACCTGCTCGAGGGCGGCCGCTAGTAGCGCGCGCCACCGAGTGACGCGCGTCCAGGCGAGGTCGGTGTCGCCGTCACGGTAGTTCGCGGAGAGCTTGCACAGCGTGTCTCCGGGATTCTCCTCGCCCTTGGTGTCCGTGATGCGGCGCTGGGCCATCTTGCCAATCCCCGTTTCCGAGGCGTTCGCAGGCACTCCCGCGGGCCACCACGCGACGATCGGCGCATCGGGGAGTAGTAGGGGAGTCACCAGGGTGTCGGCGTGGTTGACCTGCTCACCCGAGGGTCGCAGCACAATGACCTCGGAAGCACCGGCGTCGCCGCCCACGCGAATCTCAGCGTCGAGACGATCCTCGTCGCCGTCCTGTGGGGCCATCACGATGATGCGGCAGGGGTGTTCGCGCGATGCGACGTTCGCGGTATCGATGGCGTAGTCTGCGTCCGCTCCGGTGGCGTCGATCACCAGGGTCATGACTCGCCCGAGCGCGAAGGCGCCACCCTCCTTGCGCGAGTCGATGATCTGACGGTTAATTTCGCCCGTCGTCGTGTGCGGCAGTGGGATGATCATGGGCGCCTCCAGACGCGACCGTCGCGCGCAAGCATTGCGTCGGCGCTAGTGGGACCCCAGGTGCCGGAGCGGTACTGTTCCGGTTGGCCCTGGGTGGCCCAGAATGACGTGATGGGGTCGAGGATCTGCCACGACAGGGCAACCTCCTCATGACGGGGAAACAGGGGTGGGTCACCCAGCAACACATCCAGGATGAGACGCTCGTAGGCCTCGGGCGAGCTCTCGGTAAACGCGTTGCCGTAGGCGAAGTCCATCGTGACGTCGCGTACTTCCATCGCGGCCCCGGGGACCTTGGAACCAAAGCGCAGCGTGACACCTTCGTCGGGCTGCACGCGAATCACGAGGGCATTATTGCCGACGTCGGATCCTTCGACCTGCTGGAAGTAGGGACTCGGTGCCTTCTTGAAGACCAGTGCGATCTCCGTGACCCGGCGTCCAAGACGCTTGCCGGCCCGCAGGTAGAACGGGGTTCCCGCCCAGCGACGGTTGGGGATGTCTACCCGGATGGCCGCGTAAGTCTCGGTGCCCGAGTCCTCAGCGATGCCGTCCTCATCGAGGAATCCGCCCACCTGCTCGCCGCCGCGCCACCCAGCAGAATACTGACCACGAGCGGTGTTCTCGCCCAAGTCCTCCGGCAGCTTGGCGGCGCGGAGCACCTTCTCCTTCTCGGTACGAAGGTCTGCGGCCTCGAAGGTCGCCGGCTCTTCCATGGCGGTGAGCGCCATGAGTTGCAATAGGTGGTTCTGGATGACGTCGCGCGCGGCACCGATGCCGTCGTAGTACCCGGCGCGGCCACCGATGCCGATGTCCTCAGCCATGGTGATCTGCACGTGGTCGATGTACTGCGCGTTCCAGATGGGTTCGAACAGCTGGTTGGCAAAACGCAAAGCCAGCAGATTCTGCACCGTCTCCTTGCCGAGGTAGTGGTCGATGCGGAAGACGGAATCGGGAGGGAAGACCTCGGAGACCACGTCATTGAGATCGTTGGCGGACTCGAGGTCATGACCGAACGGCTTCTCGATGACTACGCGGCGCCACGTGTCCTCCTTGGGCGCGGACAGTCCCGAGTCACGGAGCTGGCGCACTACCTGCGGGAAGGCGGACGGCGGGATCGACAGGTAGAACGCGTGGTTGCCGCCGGTGCCGCGCTCACGGTCGAGCTCCTCGACAGTCTCCCGAAGCGTGTTGAACGCCTCGGGATCGTCAAACGTACCCTGCACAAAGCGAATGCCATCGGAGAGCTGCTTCCAGGTCTCCTCGCGGAACGGGGTTCGGGCGTACTGCTTCACCGAGTCGTGGACTACCTGCTGGAAGTCCTCACGGTCCCACTCCCTGCGGGCAAAACCGGTCAGGGCAAAGGCCGGTGGCAGGAGGCCACGGTTGGCCAGGTCGTACACCGCGGGCATGAGCTTCTTGCGTGCCAGGTCGCCGGTGACACCGAACATCACCAGGCCACACGAGCCAGCAATGCGCGGAAGTCGGCGATCCCGGGGATCGCGGAGGGGGTTATTCACTTAGTTCTTCCCTTCGAGCAACGCGGCCACACGAGCCACGTGCGATGCATCGGTGAGATTAAGGCGCAGGACGGGACGGTCGTGCTCGGCGAGCACCTTCGCGTCTCCTGCGGCCTGGGCTGAGATGAGTTGCGCGAATGAAAACGGGCGCGCGGGAATGTCGAGGTCGCCGGCGAACGTGCCGGTGATCTGCAGGAAGACACCCACGGGGGAGCCGCCCTTGTGAAGCTGTCCGGTCGAGTGAAGGAACCGAGGCCCCCAGCCAAAGGTGGTGGGCCTGCCGGTGCGTTCCGCGATCGCGTGACGCACCGAGGGGAGCGCGGGGTGGCCTTCACGGTTCAGGTAGGCCATTACCGCGAGGTAGCCATGCGGGTCGAGCTGCTGGTAGAGCGCGGTGATCGCGTCCTCGACGGTAGTGATCCCGTCCACGAGGCCCACCGTGCCACGAACCTCGATGCCGTCATCGACAAAGTCGGGGGCTTCGGGCTCGGGGAGCGCATCGAGCAGCGTGCGGGAGGCGGCCTTGGCCGACTCCACGTTGGGCTGGCTGAATGGGTCGATCCCCAGCACACGACCGGCAATCGCCGTCGCGTACTCCCACAGCAGGAACTGGCCGCCTAGCGTGCCCCCGGTCACCACCTGGTGGCCCGATGCATCGGCATCGGCGGCAAGAGCGACGAGTCGCACGTCGATCACGTCGGTCGCGAGGGCCTCGGGTGCGCCGGTCTCGGCGACTACGGGCAGAATTCCCAGCCCGTCCTTGCCGGTTGACTCCGCGATGAGCTGTTCAGCCCAGTCTGCGAAACCCACCAGGGTGGAACCCTCGTCGGTGAAGACCAACTTGTCGCGGTCCGAACCGGCAATGGCCGCACCCAGCACGACCGCGGGATTGGCGGCGGCGTCCTCGGCGAACGATGCCGCGACGGCGTCCGCTTCATCCAACAGTTCCGCAACTGGAACCCCGGCAAGCGCTGATGGCACCAGGCCGAAGGCACTAAGCACTGAGAATCGCCCACCCACGTTGGGGTCGGCCAAGAAGATGGCCCGGTATCCGGCAGCGACAGCATGCTGGTGAAGCGGAGAATCCGGATCGGTCACGACCACGATGTGCTGGCGTGGGTCGAGCCCCGCAGCCTCGAACGCCTCTTCGAAGATCCGGCGCTGTGAGTCGGTTTCCACGGTACCGCCGGACTTAGACGACACCACCAGAATCGTCTCGTCGAGGTCGCCGCCAAGCGCTGCGCGTACCTGGTCCGGGTCGGTCGAGTCCAGCGTGATCAGCGGGACGCCGTACGTCGCGCAGATCACCTCGGGCCCGAGCGATGATCCGCCCATGCCCGCGAGCACCACGTGAGTCTTACCCTCGTCACGCGTATTGCCCACCAGGGCCTCGAGCCGGGGTAGAAACTCGCGTGAGGAGACGTGAAGGTCAGTCCACCCCAACCGCATAGTGGCCTCAGCCTCGGCATCCGGTCCCCACAGCGTGGAGTCTTTGGCCGCGATCCTCGAGGCAACGCGGTCCGCTACTAATTCCTCACTCAGGCGCGACGCGGCCTGCGCAGCGTCACCGGAAACGGTGACTGCCACGTGGGCCGCGTCGTCCACACCTACCCAGGTGCTGAGGAATTCGCTCACTTGGCCGCGGCGATGCTCTCGCGGGCGTGAGCCGCCACGTTGTCGGAGGTGAAACCGTACTCCTTGAAGAGGAAGTCGGCGTCGGCGGAGGCGCCATAGTGCTCGAGCGACACGATGCGTCCGGCATCGCCCACCAGCTCGCGCCAGCCCTGTGCGATGCCGGCCTCAACCGATACGCGGGCCTTCACGCCGGAAGGGATAACTGATTCGCGGTACTCGTCCGACTGCTGGTTGAACCACTCGAGGCAGGGGAGCGAAACAACGCGCGCCTTGATGCCTTCCGCGGCGAGCAGATCTCGTGCGCCCACGGCGTACTGAACCTCGGAGCCGGTACCGATCAGGATCACGTCCGGCTCGCCGTCCGTGTCGAGAAGCGTGTAGCCACCCTTGAGGACGCCCTCTGCCGAGGTGAACTCGCCGTCACGGTCGAACGTGGGGACGCCTTGACGAGTGAGCACGATTCCGGCGGGGCCGTCGGTGCGCTCGAGGATTCCACGCCAAGCGTAGGAGGTCTCATTTGCATCCGCGGGACGGACAACCGCGAGACCCGGGATCGCCCGCAGTGCGGCCAGGTGCTCGATCGGCTGGTGCGTGGGGCCGTCCTCGCCGAGGCCGATGCTGTCGTGTGTCCACACAAAGATGCTGGGGGCCTTCATGAGGGCGCCCAGGCGGACTGCGCCGCGCATGTAGTCCGAGAACTGCATGAACGTACCACCGTAGGCCCGTGTCGGGCCGTGCTGGACGATTCCGTTGAGGATGGCGCCCATGGAGTGCTCGCGGATTCCGAAGTGGAGCGTGCGGCCGTAGGGGTTGCCTGCGAACGCCTCCGTGGAGCGCTCGACGGGCAGGAATGAGGGCTCGCCCTTCATGGTGGTGTTGTTTGAGCCCGCGAGGTCGGCAGAGCCGCCCCACAACTCAGGCAGCACGGGTGCGAGGGCGTTGAGGACGGAGCCAGAGGCGGCGCGAGTCGCGAGGCCCTTGCCAGCCTCGAACACCGGGAGAGCGTCCGTCCAGTTCTCGGGGAATTCGCCGGCGCTGGTACGTGCCAAAAGTGCCGCACGCTCCGGGTTCTCGGCCTGCCAGCGCGCGAATGCGCCGTTCCACTCAGAGTGGGCAGCCTGGCCGCGGTCCTTGACCTCGCGCATGTGGGCCAGGATCTCCGGCTCGACCTCGAAGTGCTTCTGAGGGTCAAAGCCGAGCGCCTTCTTGAGGCCTTCCAACTCCTCCGCGCCCAGCTTGGAGCCGTGGATTCCACCAGTGCCCTGCTTGGTGGGCGAAGGCCAACCGATGATGGTGCTGAGGCGAATGAAGGACGGCTTGCCAGTCTCAGCCTTAGCCGCGGCGATGGCATCGGCTAGGGCGTCGATGTCTTCCTTGTACTCGCCAGTTGCCTTCCAGTTCACGTGGTGCGTGTCCCAGCCGTAGGCGGCGTACCGTGCAGCAACGTCCTCAGTGAACGCGATGTCGGTGTCGTCCTCGATGGAGATGTTGTTGTCATCCCAGATGACGATGAGGTTGCCCAACTCCTGCGTGCCAGCGAGCGAGGAGGCCTCGGAGGTGATGCCCTCCTGCATGTCTCCATCCGACGCGACCACAAAGATGTGGTGGTCAAAGGGGGACTCGCCAGCGGGTGCCTCGGGGTCAAAGAGTCCGCGCTCACGGCGGGCGGCCATAGCCATGCCCACTGCGGTCGCGAGGCCCTGGCCAAGCGGCCCGGTAGTGGTCTCGACGCCGTCCGTGTGGCCCACCTCGGGGTGGCCGGGGGTGCGGGAGCCCGCAACGCGGAGCGACTTGATGTCGTCCATGTTGAGGTCGTAACCGGAAGCGAAGAGCTGTAGGTAAAGAGTGATCGACGAGTGACCGCAGGACAGCACAAAGCGGTCGCGACCGATCCACTTTGAGTCGGACGGGTCGTGCGTCATGGCGTTCTGAAAGAGTAGGTACGCGGCGGGTGCAAGGGAAATTGCGGTTCCGGGGTGGCCACTGCCAACCTTTTCCACTGCATCGGCTGCGAGAACGCGCAGCGTGTCCACCGCGCGGTGATCCTGGTCTGTCCAGTTGATGGTCACAGATATCTCCAAGGTGTTTTGACGGGGCTTTTTCCTTGTCTACCTTAGCGGGAGCGCGGGGGCACTGGGAACGGGTATCCGGCGTTAAGATTGGTGCATGCCCACCGCTTCAACTGACATTGCTGGCGCACCCGCGCCCGCCGCACCCCGCTGGCGTCAGTTGACCCGTCGCATGAGCCCATACGTCGCGCTGACCAAGCCCCGCATCATTGAGTTGTTGCTGGTCACGACGCTTCCCACAATGGTCCTCGCCGCCGATGGCTGGCCCGGCACCTGGTTGATGGTTGCTACCCTCATTGGCGGTTCGCTGTCCGCCGGAAGCGCCAACACGTTCAATATGTATATCGACCGTGACATTGACGCAATCATGAAGCGTACTCAACAGCGACCGCTGGTGACCGGCGCCGTGACGCCGCGCGCAGCGTTGACCTTTGGCTGGGTGCTCGCCGTCGTATCGACCGCGTGGTTCTGGTTTGTGGTGGATTCGCCGCTGGCCGCGGGGCTTTCCGTCGCAGCGATCTTTGGCTACGCGGTGATCTACACGATGGTCCTCAAGCGGCGCACTGCACAGAACATCGTGTGGGGCGGTGCCGCCGGTTGCATGCCTGTGCTCATCGGCTGGGCGGCCGTCACCCAGTCGCTTTCTTGGACGCCTTTTGTGCTGTTCATGATCATCTTCTTGTGGACGCCGCCGCACTACTGGCCGCTGTCCATGAAGTTTAAGAAGGAGTACGCGGCGGCCGAGGTCCCGATGCTGCCCGTGGTCGCGTCCAGCAAGCACGTGGCCGTCGAGATGGTCGCGTACGCAGTAGCGATGGTGTTGGCGACCGTGGTGCTCGTTCCTCTGGCCTCGATGACTTGGGTCTACGCGATCATCGCTGTAGCCGCCGGCGCGTGGTTCACCGCGGGATGCGTTCGCCTCTACCGCCGTTCGGCGGCCGGCAAGGAGAAGCTGCACGAGATGCGGCTGTTCCGGGACTCGATCATGTACCTGACGGTGGTGTTCGCCGCGATCCTGGTGGACCCCTTCCTCCCCGATGCATGGACGGTCTGGCCGAGCTGATGAGCCACCGCCCGTAGATGGTCCAGGCGCCGCGAGGACTTGCCGACCAGCGCGACGCCTACCTGGCGCACGTCACGGTCGAGCGTGGGCTGAGCACCAACACTGTCGCCGCCTATCGCCGCGACCTCACTCGCTATGTTGCGTTCCTCGAAGATCGCGACGTCGCGTCGCTCGTGGACGTCAACCGGTGCGACGTGGCGGGCTTTGCGGAGGTGATCGGCACCGGCGATGACGGCCGCCCTGCCCTCTCCCCAGCATCGTCCTCCCGCACCATCGTCGCCGTGCGCGGCCTGCATCGTTTTGCGCTGATGGAGCAGTGGGTGTTGGCCGACGTGTCGGTGGAGGTCAAGCCGCGCGCCATCCCCAAGCGTCTTCCCAAGGCGATCTCGACTGATCAAGTGGCGGCGATCTTGGAGGTCGCCGCGACCGGCGATGGTGCCGGGCCACTGCGCGACGCGGCGCTGCTCGAGCTCGTGTACGCCACGGGCGCGCGCATATCCGAGGCGGTAGGGCTCGACGTCGACGACCTGGTGCTCGAACCAGGGCAGGAGTCAGTGCTGCTGCGTGGCAAGGGGCGCAAGGAGCGGGTGGTGCCGATCGGTAGTTTCGCCGCCCGCCGCCTGGAGGCGTACCTGGTGCGTGGGCGCGCGTCCTTCGCGTCAAAGGGCAAGGGCACCCCAGCCGTCTTCCTCAATTCGCGTGGCTCGCGGCTGTCCCGCCAGAGCGCGTGGGCGATCCTCAAGGACGCGGCGGAGCGGGCGGGCGTGGACAACGTGTCGCCGCACACGCTGAGGCACTCATTTGCGACGCATCTGTTGACCGGGGGTGCAGACATTCGAGTGGTGCAGGAGCTGCTAGGACACGCGTCCGTCACGACCACGCAGATCTACACGATGGTGACGCGAGACACGTTGCGGGAGGTCTACGCCGCCGCCCACCCGCGCGCCAGGTAGGAGGTCGCGGTAGTTACCCGCGCGCCAGGCAAACCAGCCCCATGCAAAACGGTAATGTGACCTACGTGACTGATTTCCCCGAACCTGCGCCGTTGTCGAGCCACGGCCCCGCACGCATTGTGGCCCTGTGTAACCAGAAGGGCGGCGTCGGCAAGACGACCACTTCCGTCAACCTTGCCGCCGCCCTCGCCGAGTACGGCCGCAAGGTTCTGCTGGTCGACTTCGACCCTCAGGGTGCGGCCTCGGCTGGCCTCGGGATTAACTCACACGAGCTCGACACCACGGTGTACGACCTACTGATGCGCAACGATGTGCCGACCGCCGACGTCATCATGAAGACGGACTTCGAGAACCTCGACGTACTGCCCGCGAACATAGACCTGAGCGCCGCCGAGGTGCAGTTGGTCAGTGAGGTCGCACGCGAGAGTGCCCTCGCCCGCGCGCTGCGCAGCGTGGAGGACGACTACGACGTGATCCTTATCGACTGCCAGCCGTCGCTCGGCCTACTCACCGTCAACGCGCTGGTCGCGGCGCACGGCGTGCTGATCCCACTCGCGAGCGAGTACTTCGCGATGCGTGGCGTCGCGCTGCTCGTCGACACGGTGACCAAGGTGCAGGACCGGCTGAACCCACGGCTGACCATGGACGCGATAGTGCCCACCATGTACGACGCCCGCACGCTGCACTCGCAGGAGGTGGTGGAGCGCGTCCGCGAGGCCTTCGGCGACAAGGTCACCGAGACCATGATTCACCGCACCGTGAAGTTCCCCGATGCTTCGGTTGCCTCCGAGCCCATCACCACCTTTGCGCCCACGCACGCAGGTGCCAAGGCTTACCGTCAGCTCGCGTGCGAGCTCGTGGTGCGCGGGGTCGCTGCGTAACGTGACCGCCGAGGCCACCGCCGCCACGCCCTCGCCTCAGGGCTTCGAGGTTCACCTCGACAACTTTGACGGTCCGTTCGACCTGCTGCTATCGCTGATCTCCAAGCATCAGATGGAGATCACCGAGGTCGCGCTCGCCACCGTCACCGATGACTTCCTGGTGACCGTGCGCACGCACGAAGGCGAATGGGACCTGTCCCAGGCATCGGAATTCCTGGTGGTCGCCGCGACGTTGTTGGACCTTAAGGCCGCACGGTTGTTGCCTCAGGGCGAGGTTGACGACCGCGAGGACCTCGAACTGCTCGAGGCACGAGACCTGCTGTTCGCACGCTTGCTTCAGTACCGCGCCTTCAAGAAGGTCGCCAGCTCGCTCGGCGAGGCCTTCGAGAAGCCCCGACGGGTGCCGCGCGACGTGCCGCTCGAGCCGCATTTCGCGATGCTGCTGCCGGAACTGGTGTGGCGGGTCACTCCTGACGACCTTGCTCGTCTCGCGGCTCACGCTTTACAACCTAAGGCGGCCGATGCCGGGGTCAGTCTTGCGCACCTTCACAACCCCGCGGTGAGCGTCCGCGAGCAGGCGGCCGTCATTACGGGCAGGCTGCAGCGCGACAAGGTGATGTCCTTCCGTGCGTTGGTTCAGGATGCCGACCACGTGAACGTGGTGGTCGCTCGCTTCCTCGCGCTACTGGAGTTGTTTCGCGAATCCGTGGTGGCGTTTGACCAGATGCGCTCGCTAGGCGAGCTGACCGTGCGGTGGACCGGGTCCGACGCGCCAGTTGATGTTTCAGATGAGTTTGACGGTGATGATCTAGAGCCGGGTGAAAGCTTGATAACAGGCGACGATCTGGTGGCCGGTGCACCTGCGCACCAGGGGAGTGAGAATGACTAACGTGACGATTGACGTGAACTTGCGCGGGGCGCTCGAGGCCATCCTGATGGTGGTCGACGAGCCCGTCGCTCCCGCGGATCTCGCTGCGGCCATAGGCGAGCCGGAAGACCAGGTACTTGCCACGTTGCACACGCTGCGCGACGAGTATGCGGATGCGTCCGCACCTCGCGGATTCGAGCTACGCGACGTGGATGGCCGGTGGCGCATGTACAGCTCCAGGCTTTACGCAGATGTGGTGGGCGCGTTCGTCGTGGACGGCCAGAGCGCGCGTCTGTCGCAGGCGGCGCTCGAAACTTTGGCCGTGGTGGCGTATCGTCAACCGGTGACTCGAGGTCAGGTGTCTCAGATTCGCGGAGTGAACGTTGACTCCGTGATGAAGACCCTGAGTGCTCGAGGATTGATCACCGAGGTGGGTGAGATTGGCGGTGCCGTTCAGTACGGCACATCGACCGAGTTTCTGGAGCGCATGGGCGTTGCCTCTCTCGATGAGTTGCCGCCGCTTGCGCCGTACCTGCCCGAGTTGTCCGACGTTGATGGAGAGGCACGCTAGTGGAGCTTGAGATTCACCGCCCGGAGGGCATTCGCCTGCAGAAGGTGCTCGCGTCAGCGGGCGTCGGCTCACGCCGCAAGTGCGAGGACTTCATCGAGGCAGGCCGCGTCAAGGTCAACGGCGACGTCGTGGACCAACTGGGCGTGCGAATTGACCCCGATGAGGTGGTCATCGAGGTTGACGGCAAGCGCATCTCCGTGGACGATTCCAACATCACCGTGGTCCTCAACAAGCCCTCTGGCGTCGTATCGACCATGAGTGACCCGCAAGGCCGGCCCGCGCTCGACCGTTACGTCAGCAACTACACCGAGCGACTCTTCCACGTGGGTCGACTGGACTCCGAGACCACCGGGGTGATTCTGCTCACCAACAACGGCGACCTCGCCAACCGTCTCGCGCACCCCACGCATGGAGTTTCTAAGGTCTACGTCGCCAAGGTGGAGGGCGTCGTACCCAAGTCGATCTGCACTACGCTCCGTGCGGGCGTGGACCTGGATGACGGCCCCGTGCGCGTCACTGACTGCGTGGTGCTCGACACCGGGAAGCAGAACTCGCTGGTGCAGGTCGAGTTGCACGAGGGGCGCAACCGCATTGTGCGGCGTATGTTTGCCACCGCCGGTTTCCCGGTTCTCGAACTGGTGCGCACGCAGTTTGGTCCCATCCGTTTAGGCACGCTCGCGCCGGGCGAGGTTCGCCAACTGGGCCGCGAGGACGTGGGCGCACTCATGAACGTGGCGGGGCTCTAACCCATCCCACCCGTGCGAACTGCCTGCACGTGCCAGATACGATAGGCGCATGACAATCCGGGCTATTCGCGGCGCCACCACGCTGACCGCCGATGAACGTGACCACCTGCACGAACGCACCCAGGAATTGGTGCTGGCGATGCTCGAGTCAAACGATCTCGACACTGACGCCTTGATCTCGGTGTTTTTCACCTGCACGCCAGACATTGTGAGTGACTTTCCGGCCGCCGCCGCGCGCGCGATAGACCTGGGTGCAGTGCCACTGATGTGCGCGCAGGAGATGGCAGTACCAGGCGCGTTGCCCCTGGTCGTCCGGGTCATGATGCACGCGCACCTGGAGACGCCGCGCGATGACGTCCAGCACATTTACCTCCACGACGCCGTGGCGCTTCGCCGCGATCTCGCACAGTAAGACCCCATGTCGAATCCTGAACCCCTCACCACACCCACCACCCACATCATCGGTGCGGGTCTCATTGGGGCGAGCATTGGCATCGGCCTCGTAGCAGAGGGCTGGTCAGTGACCATTGACGACAATGATGCGGACGCGGCGCGACTTGCCCAGAGCATCGGCGCTGGTAGTCGTCCCTCAACTGATCTGAATCCCCAACTCGTCGTGGTCGCCGTGCCGCCCTCCGCAGCATCGGCCGTGGTGAGTTTTGCGCTGAAAACATGGCCCGATGCCACAGTCACCGACGTGGCGAGCGTCAAGGCGCCCATCGCGAAGGCCGCGCACGACTCCGGCCACGGCGATCGGTACGTGGGTTCGCACCCGATGGCGGGGCGCGAAGTATCTGGGGGCTTGGGCGCTCAGGGCGACCTCTTCAAGGCGCGGCCTTGGGTGATCTGCCCTAACGGCAGCGCCGAAGAGGCTCTCGCGCGTGTCAAGCTCCTGCCCGCCGCGCTGCAGTGCGACGTGGTGGTGATGGACGCGGAGGCGCACGATGCGGCAGTGGCCCGGGTCTCGCACGCGCCTCAGGTGGCGGCCTCGGCAGTCGCAGCCGCGCTGGGCACGCTGAGTCCCGCGGATGTGGCACTCGCCGGGCAGGGCCTACGCGACGTGACGCGCATTGCGGCGTCGGAGTCCGGCATGTGGGCGGACATCGCGCGCATGAATCACCATGCGTTGGTGGCGACGCTGGATCACATCATCGGCGACCTAGAGGACGTCAAGGAGGCCGACGACATCGGCGAGGCCCTCACGGACCTCATTGAGCGCGGCCGCATCGAGGTGGCGCGGATTCCCGGCAAGCACGGCGGCGCTCAACGCGACTACACCGCAGTCACCGTCATCGTGCCTGACACTCCAGGACAATTACTGCGCCTTTTGGGTGACGTCGAGTCCGTGGGCGTGAATGTCGAGGATATCGCAATTGAACACTCGCCGCGCCAGCCCGTGGGGCTGACCACGCTTTACGTGGTGAGCGCGCGTGCCAAGGAACTGACTGAGATTTTGAGCGACAAGAACTGGGAGATAGCAGCGTCATGAGTGGAATTGTCATCGCGATCGACGGGCCCGCGGGCACCGGCAAATCGACCGTGTCGCGCGAGGTTGCGCGTCGTCTTGGTCTTGCATATTTCGACACCGGCGCCACCTACCGCGTCGCCACCGTGTGGTGCATGCGTGAAGGTGTCGACTTCGACAACCACGCGGATGTCACGGCAATGATCGAGACTATGAATGTCGAGTTGATTCTTGACCCCAACAACCCGCGCTTCACGCTCGAGGGCGAGGACGTGTCCGCCATGATTCGCACGGACGAGGTGGCGCTGTCGGTATCGCGGGTGGCTACTAACCTTGACGCGCGGGCCGCGCTTGGTCGCTTTCAGCGGGAGGTGATCGCAGGGGAGCGGGACGGCGGATTCTCCGGGGGCCAGGGCATCGTCGCCGAGGGCCGCGACATCACCACGGTGATCGCCCCTGACGCTGAGCTGCGTGTCCTCATGACCGCCGACGACGAGGTGCGTGTGGCACGCCGGGCCGGCGAGGGCGCCGATGTGGCGACTGTTCGCGAAGCAGTGTTGGGGCGTGACAAGAAGGATGCCACCGTGGTGAACTTCCAGACTGCCGCCGATGGCGTGGTCACCTTGGACACGACGGATTTGACGATCGACGAGGCGGTGAACGCCGTTATTGCGCTAGCCCACGAGGTTCAGTCGTGAGCGGCGCGGACGCACCGAGCGAGTGGGGTCCCCGCTGGTCACGGTGGGTAGGGCGCGGACTCGCACGTGGGTTGTGGGCAACCACTGTGCGCGGCAAGCAGAACGTGCCATCCGAGGGTGCCGCGATTGTGGTCGCCAACCACCTTGGGTTTATTGATGGGCCAGTCATTCACGGCGTGATCCCCCGCGGCTCGCACTTTCTGATCTCCGACCACATGTTCACGGGTCCGATTGGGCCGTTGTTGAAGGGGGCCAGCCAGATCAAGGTCGAGGGCGCTGGGCGCACGGCGTTGGCACAGGGGCTTGCCGTTTTGCGGCGCGGCGGTGTGGTCGGGGTTTTCCCTGAGGGCACGCGCGGGGCGGGGTCCGCGGACTCAGTTCACGGGGGCGCGGCGTGGCTCGCACTGCAGTCCGGAGCTCCGATTGTTCCCACCGCTTTGATCGGCACGCGGCACACCGGAGAGAGCGTGAATGTGTGGCCGCGCCCTAGAAGGCGTATCCTCGTGGAGTTTGGCGAGCCCGTTGTGTTGGAGGCGCCCTCGGAGTTGAAGGGGCGCGCGAAGCAGTCTTGGGCCGAGAGCGAGGTGGCCGCGGCATTGCGCCGGCAGGTCACGGCAGCGCTTGCCACCACAGATCTTAAACTTCCCACCGATACCCCGGAGCGGAGCCGCCCCAAGGGTGGCGGCAGTTCCGAACCAAAGGAGAACGCATGAGCGACGACCAGCAGGGCGCCAACCCTGACGCAGGCGATGCGTTTGACGAGGAGTACTTTTCCGGGCTGAGTGCAGTACCCGTCGGTGGCAGGGGAGACGACGCAGTTCCGGCACCTCGTGACTCTGATCCTGAGGAGTCGATGGACGAGATCCGCGAGCACGCGCTGCGAGCCGGACTTGAGGCCTACGACCTCTCCGAGGAAGACTTCGCGACTCTCGACGCCGATGCTGAGGCCTCCACCGAGGCGCAGCTTCCCACCATCGCCATTATCGGCCGCCCGAACGTCGGCAAGTCCACTCTGGTGAACCGCATCATCGGTAAGCGCCTCGCGGTTGTCGAGGACATGCCGGGCGTGACCCGCGACCGCGTGTCCTACCCGGCCGAGTGGGCCGGTACCGACTTCATGCTGATGGATACCGGCGGCTGGGAGGCGAAGGTTGAGGGGCTGGACCTGACCGTCGCGCAGCACGCCGAGGTCGCTATTGACATGGCCGACTCGATCATCTTTGTGGTGGACGCGACCGTAGGCGCGACCGCGACCGACGAGCACGTCGTCAAGTTGCTACGTGCAGCTAAGAAGCCTGTGGTGCTGTGCGCCAACAAGGTGGATGGCCCGCAGGGCGAGCTCGAGGCAGCGGCCCTGTGGAACCTGGGACTCGGCGAGCCGTGGCCTGTTTCCGCGCTGCATGGCCGTGGCACCGGTGACCTGCTTGACGCAGCCGTCGCGTCGCTACCGCTGGAGATGCCTCAAGTCGACATCGACCCCGATGCTCCCCGTCGCGTCGCATTGGTCGGTCGCCCCAACGTGGGCAAGAGTTCACTGCTGAACAAGCTTGCCGGCGAGGACCGTGTGGTGGTCAATGAGTTGGCCGGTACCACGCGTGATCCCGTGGACGAGATTGTCGAGTTTGGCGAGCGCAAGTGGACGCTGGTGGACACTGCCGGTATCCGTCGCCGCGTTCACATGGCCAAGGGTGCTGACTTCTATGCCTCGCTACGTACCGGAGCCGCGATTTCTCGCGCCGAGGTGGCGCTGGTGCTGCTCGATGCCTCCGGGCCGCTGAGCGACCAGGACTTGCGCGTGATCACTCAGGTGGTTGATGCGGGCCGTGCACTGGTGCTCGTGTTTAACAAGTGGGACTTGGTGGGCGAGGACGAGCGATTCCTTTTGGAGCGCTCGATCGAGCAGGACCTGGTTCAGTTGTCCTGGGCGCCGCGAGTCAACCTTTCTGCGTTGACCGGCTGGCACACCAACCGGTTGGTGCCGTCGCTTGACCTCGCGCTGTCGAGCTGGGATCAGCGAATCTCGACTGGCAAGTTGAACTCGTTCCTCGGTGAACTTGTCGCCGAGCACCCTCACCCGGTGCGTTCGGGCAAGCAGCCCAAGATTCTATTCGCCACTCAGGCCTCGACCCGCCCGCCTCGTTTTGTGATCTTCACGAGCGGATTCCTGGACCCGCAGTACCGTCGTTTCATCGAGCGTCGCCTTCGCGAGAACTTTGGCTTCGAGGGCACTCCCATTCAGGTGTCGGTGCGCGTCCGCGAGAAGCGCAAGCGCACCAGGTAGAGGCGGCTTGATCCGGTTGATGTGAAGCGTTGATCGGGTAGTGGGCTGTACTTTTCGTGAGTTCGTGAGTTCGTGAGTTCGTGAGTTCGTGAGTTCGTGAGTTCGTGAGTTCGTGAGTTCGTGAGTTCGTGAGCACGTGAGCACGTGAGCACGTGAGCACGTGAGCACGCCTTACCCGTACTGCGTTGCGTCACGTGGCCTCCATCAGCAGTTCCTCGCCCAACTCTGGTGCGTCGAAGTGCTTGCGGCCGCCGATTCGTGGTTGTCGCGCGGGATCTACATGCTTGGGAGGGGTAAACCAGACCTCACCGTTTTTGACAGAGATCTCCCAATCGTCGCGATGTATTCGATGGTGGCAGGCGACGCAAAGCAGTAGTCCGTTGTTCAAATCCGTGGTCCCACCGTTGCGCCACCATGTGATGTGGTGGGCTTCAGTGAAGCTAGGGGGCGCTCCACACCAGGCACAGCCGCCATCGCGCTCGCCCAACGCGATTCGTTGAGCCTTGTTGAAGGGACGCCTGGCGCGTCCAACGTCGAGAACTTCTCCCTCGCCTCCGAGTACGAGAGGAATGATCTCGGCGTCTGCCGCCATCCGACGTACGGTCGCCACGCTCACTGGCTGGCTAAGTCCGTCGATCTGGGCTGAGCCAGCACCGGACTGAAGATCGCTTAGAGTTAGCCGAACCACGACCGTCGTCTTCGCCAAAGTGGTGGAGGTCTGAGTGCAGCCAAGTGCATGGCGGCAAATCTCGGCCAGTGCATCGGCTCGCATCTGGGCAGGTTCTCGTTGATCCGAGCGTTTCGGGTCCTGACCACGAGTGCGGTGGAGTGTCGACGCAACCAGAGAATCGACCGCAGCCTTGATAGGCGCAGCCGTCTCTGGGTCGAGCCGTCCACGAATGTTGATTGCACCAGCGCGGTCCTCGGTCATAGTTAGGTAGCGATCCTGCTTGAGAAGTTCCTCTGTCTTGACGACGGAGCGAGTGTCTAGTTGCGCTTCTAACTGGCGTGCAAACTTCGAGAGATTTTCAAGGGTCATGGTGGGGGCGCAATTGACCAGCCGACGTTCGGCCTCAACCCAAAGGCTAGGGTCGGCAACAGGCTCCGTGCGATCCAGCATCGCGATAATGATGTTCGACGCATCGGTATGAATTTCGCCTGCGAACAGCGCGCTGCGTAGGAATCGGAAGCGTGGAGGCTGGCTCTGCTCCGGTACGTCGCCGTCCGCGAGGTTCTCTAGGGCGTCGCTGGCAGTGGCCAGGTCGGGAGAGCCTGGACGGTTCATTGACGCTGCTGCCTTGCCGACCTCAACAAGACGGCGGGCTTCCGTACGGCTCCCGCCCGTTGCTCTCGCAACTAGCGATTCGGGGTTTGCAAAGCCTGACTTCTTCGCTAAGCCCCCGGCTCCGGCTTCCGGTGCGGACCTGCGGCCAATTTCCCCAGACAATTGTGCAAGAACGGCATCGACATCACGCCGAACTTTGCTGAAAGCGCTCAAAGCATTGAGAAGTTGAGCGGACTCGAACTCCTCAAGCGAGGATGCGGAACTTTCTAATGACCCCAACAAGTCGCAGGCTTCAGCGGTGTCACGCTGGAGAACACTGGTGGTTGAAGTCATGACTCAATTCAATCAAAAGGGTCTGACATCAGGGGTGATGCTTGGTGGATCTGTGGAAACGTTGCTCCTCTGGAGCCCTGTGGGCAACGGTTGCGAGGTGGCAAACTTGAGCGGCGCCGCGGTCCGCGCTGCGGAGAGTCCGCTGAGGCTTGGACGCCTCCGATGTTCCCGAAAGAACGCGGGTACCGGCGCAGCAACTTCGCCGATTGGTGCCGCTGGCTACCGGCAGTTGCCGTTGAGGTCGCAGGCCACCAGCTGAGAATGGGGGTTGCGAATTTCGATGGTTATCGGTGGCGACTCGCTGGTGATCGCGGTGCCGAATGGAACCCATTCGCCGTCACCGATGCGGTACTGACCGTTCCAACTTGTCCCCAAGTTCACCGTGACGTGGCCCTCCTGGTGGGCGTACGTGTGAGTCAAAGTGGGGTTGGGGTAGGGCGAGCCGGGGTCGTCTGTGACGGTGCTCTCGCCGTCACCCCACGTCCACGTAAAGTTCGCGGGCGTGGCACGGATTTGAACATCCTCACCGAGGAGGTTAGCCCGGTGGACGACCGGAGTGTCGTCGGCCAATGCGATAGTGGGGACGTTCGCGTATACCCAGGCAGCGTCAGGTTGCAGTCTCGCCGCACTCGGGGTGGGAGTCAGCGTGGCCCACTCATGCTCGATCGCCGCGAGTAACTCGTCCGTGTTGTCGGCGCAGACATACCAGGACAGCATTTCCCAACGGGACCAGTTGCCATCCGCTTGCTGGGTGCGGGCGAAGAGTGGTTGCTGTGCGAGCGCGCCGTCTGGACAAGTTTCCTCGACGTCTCCTTGAGTCTCACACCCAGGTGCCCAGTCGTAGTTGTAAGCCCGGAGTTCGCAGCCAGTTGCGCGGGCGTACTCGACTACGGCTTCATCCTTTGAGCGTTTTTGTTGCGCTATCGGTTGGGAGTCGGACCGCTGACGCGCCCTACTTTCACCCTCGACTACATAGCGATCTTCGGTCTCAGTCGTACGACCACCGAAGGACGGGCCTTCTTGATCCGCTTTACTAGGCGCGCTCACGCACAGTAAAGAAAGCCACGCGACTGCCGCGATCGCAGCGATCCGAGTGCGCAACCAACTATCCATCGACCGCAACACCACTAACGCGCCATACGTCGCCTAGTCGGTCGAGCTTCATAGTGAATACCGCGGTCCCAGCGGGTTCAGAAACCACAATTTCGCCTTCCACAGACTCGAGCCTCGCTTCATTGAGATCGGCGGTCAACGTCACATAGACCGAACCGTCATCGCTCAAATTCGCCTCGACTGTGTTGTCACGCGGAACAATTTCACCACCGGTGGCATTGAGGTTGTCCCTATGAACCTGCATCGCGTTCTGAAGTGCTGAGGAGCAATATTGGCAGCTCGGTGCAGAGAGCGCCGTCCAAACTGAATTGTCGCCTGTGTGAAACATTCGCGCGTACTCCGTGAGAAAGTATGGCGCTGTATAAACCGCTCCTTGGAGATCGGGGATTTCAGCACCAGCGGGCAGGATCTCGAGAAGTTCCTCGTCGGTCAGCCCCGCCGCACTTTCAGTCGCGGAGGTAGACGGGCTAGGCGATTCAGAGACTGAGGCGCTCTCGCTAGGCGAGACGGCTTCAGTAGGAGTCGGCGTGTAGGTGGCTATTGGGTCGGACGCGCCACATCCCACGAGTCCCACGGCGATCCCTGCAATCGCACCGCCGGTTGCCAGCATCTTTGCCGCATTCTTCGCATCCATGACCACGACCATAGCGAAGTCCACCAACTCATGCAGTCTGGAAGGTGAGGGTGTGGATAAAATTGTTCGCACTCACCACCCCCGCGCCGCGCTTAGGCTAAACCCATGGATTTGTTCGAGTCGGCCCACCGCACGGGAAGCGGCGTACCCACCCCCGGCGACAACGCGCCGCTCGCCGTCCGGATGCGCCCGCGCGAGCTCCAGGAGGTCGTGGGCCAGGCTCACCTACTTAACGAGAACAGCCCACTGGTCCGCCTCATCGGCGACGATGCTCCCGCGACCTCCGTGATTTTGTGGGGTCCGCCCGGCACCGGTAAGACCACCCTTGCCTACTTGGTCGCAGGCAAGCGCCGCTTTGTGGAACTCTCCGCTGTGACGGCAGGCGTCAAGGATGTGCGCGCGGTGATCGAGGACAGCAAGCGACGCATCGCCACCGGCGAGCGCGAGACTGTGATGTTCATCGACGAGATCCACCGCTTCACCCGGAGCCAACAGGACTCTCTTCTGCCCGCGGTGGAGAATCGCTGGATCACGCTCGTCGGCGCGACCACCGAGAATCCGAGCTTCTCTGTGGTGGGCCCCCTGCTTAGCCGGAGCCTCCTTCTTGTGCTCCAACCCCTCGCCGGCTCGGACATCGACGACCTCATTACACGCGCACTCGAGGACGAGCGTGGTCTCGAAGGCAAGATCACCATCGACGACGAGGCCCGGGCGCACATCGTCCGCGTTGCCGGCGCCGATGCCCGCAAAGCACTCACGCTTCTCGAGGCCGTCGCGGACGCGGCCGCGCGCGCTGACAAGGTCATCACCGCTGAGATCACCGAACGCACCATGGACACCGCGCTCGTCGCCTACGACAAGTCCGGCGATCAGCATTACGACGTCATCAGCGCATTCATCAAGTCTGTCCGCGGCTCCGACGTCGATGCCGCGCTTCATTACCTGGCACGCATGGTCGTGGCGGGGGAAGACCCCCGCTTCATCGCCCGCCGGCTGGTAGTCCTGGCCGCGGAGGACATTGGGATGGCGGACCCGCAAGGCCTGGTCATCGCGCAGGCAGCTGCCGACGCAGTCAGCTTCATCGGCATGCCCGAAGGCCGGATTCCCCTTGCAGAGGCGACCACTTACCTGGCCCTCGCACCCAAGTCCAACCGGTCGTACCACGCCATCGACGCAGCGATCGCGGACGTGAGGGCCGGTAGGGCCGGGGTAGTGCCAGACCACCTGCGCGATGCGCACTATGCGGGTGCAGAACGAGTGGGGCACGGCAAGGGGTACAAGTACTCCCATGACGCCGACCACGGCGTGGCCAACCAGACCTACCTTCCCGAGTCGTTGGCGGGGGAGCGCTACTACAAGCCCACGGATCACGGATACGAGCGCGCCGTCGCCGAGCGACTCACCATCATCCGCAACATGCTCGGCAGGGAAAAGTAGACGCTTCGCTCCCCGCGCGCAGCCTATTGGTCCGATTTGGCCCGGCTAGACTCGGGTCTGCTTGCTGATGGTCCGATTTGATCCGGCGGCGTCGGAGAGGGCATCCCGGAGCCTCGCTCGCACGGTTCCGACAAGGTGCAATAGCGCGTGAGGGCTTTAAGAGTTGCGCCAAATCGGACCAATACGTGGGTGGTGCGAGTGTGGGGGCGCGCAGGTGCGAGTTCCGGAGTTCAGGCCCATGTCGACGCGCCCATCAGTCTGAAGCCGCACGGGCCCAGAGTTTGCTACCATTGACGAAGCCCTCGCGGGCGGTTGGCTGCTGTCCCCGCGAAAACTCACATATATGTATGGCAAACGAACACGCCTGCGTCAAAGCGACACAGACAGCGCGTTCATCACTCTTAAGGATAAATTTTGACTTCAGTACAGCGCGCGCGCCGACAGGTACGCCTGTCACGCGCTCTGGGCATTGCCCTGACCCCCAAGGCCGTCAAGCACTTCGAGAAGCGCCCTTACCCTCCGGGTGAGCACGGCCGCACCGCTCGTCGTAAGGAAAGCGACTACGCGGTTCGTCTTCGCGAGAAGCAGCGTTTGCGCGCCCAGTACGGCCTTCGTGAGAAGCAGATGACCCGTGTCTTCGAGGAAGCTCGTAAGGAAAACGGTCTGACTGGTGAGGCATTCGTCGAGCTGCTCGAAATGCGTCTTGACGCACTCGTCCTGCGCTCGGGATTTGCCCGCACCATCCTGCAGGCGCGTCAGTCGGTTCTGCACCGCCACATTATGGTTGATGGCCAGATCGTCGACCGCCCGTCCTTCCGAGTGAAGCCCGGCCAGACCATTCAGGTCAAGCCCAAGGCCGTCACCATGGAGCCCTACATGGCTGCCGCCGCTGGCGCGCACCGCGATGTACTCCCCGAGGTCCCGGACTACCTGGACGTCTCGCTCGAGAAGCTCTCCTCCAAGCTGTCGCGTCGCCCCAAGCGCGCCGAGGTCCCCGTGACCTGCGAAGTGCAGCTGGTCGTTGAGTTCTACGCTCGCTAAAAAGCTCGCGTAACTCGCACCAAGAGAACTACATATAGCGACAGAACAACTAGGCTGTTCACCAGCCCAGGAGCGACTGTCTTAACGCGATACGCACTGTCCCTGGGCAGTGCGTATCGTCGTTTAACCCCCGAGGAGAACCACCAAAATGCGCACTGCCGATATCCGCCAGCGTTGGGTCGATTACTACGCGAGCAAGGATCACCACATCGCGCCTAGCACGTCGCTGGTCTCCCCGGACCCCAGCCTGCTGTTTACCGTCGCCGGCATGGTCCCCTTCATTCCGTACATCATCGGCACGGAAGAGTCGCAGTACCCGCGAATCGCGTCGGTCCAGAAGTGCATTCGTACTAAGGACATCGAGGAAGTCGGCAAGACCACCCGTCACGGCACGTTCTTCCAGATGATGGGCAATTTCTCCTTCGGTGACTACTTCAAGGAAGGCGCGATTGACTACGCGTGGGACCTGCTGACCGGGTCCGAGGCCGACGGCAAGTTTGGCCTCGACCCCGAGCGCCTGTGGGTCACCACCTGGGACGGCGACCACGAGGCACACTCGGCGTTGCGCAACATCGGCGTTCCCTCGGAGCACATCGTGAAGCTCACGCGCTTTGAGAACTTCTGGGACACCGGCCAGCCTGGACCTGCAGGCCCCTGTGCAGAGTGGCACTACGACCGCGGTCCCGAGTTTGGCCCCGAGGCCGAGGGAGGCACGGTCGACCCCGGCGGCGACCGCTACCTCGAGCTGTGGAACCTGGTGTTCGACCAGTACCTGCGTGGAGCGACGCCTACCAGCGGCCACCCCAAGGACTACGAGCTCATTCACGAACTCGACAAGAAGTGCATCGACACCGGTGCAGGTCTTGAGCGCATCGCGTACCTCACGCAGGGCGTAAACAACATGTACGAGATTGACGAGGTCTTCCCGGTCATCCAGAAGGCCGAGGAAATGACGGGCATCGCGTACGGATCGAGTGAGGAGAACGACATCCGCATGCGGATTGTCGCCGACCACGTTCGCTCGTCACTCATGCTGATTGACGACGGCATCAAGCCTGGTAACGAGGGCCGCGGCTACGTTCTGCGCCGGCTGCTCCGCCGCACAGTACGCGCCATGCGCCTCATGGGAGTGGACGGCCATGCGCTGCCAGACCTCCTTCCCGCGTCCTACGGCGCCATGAAGTTGTCCTACCCACACCTCGACGCTGAATTCCCGCGCATCGAGGCCGTCGCCTACAACGAAGAGGACGCCTTCCGTCGCACGCTTGTGTCCGGCACCACGATCTTCGACACCGCCGTAGCAGACACCAAAAAGGCGGGCGGCACGGTCCTCTCCGGCAAGGATGCCTTCGCGCTGCACGACACCTACGGCTTTCCCATCGACATCACGCTTGAAATGGCGTCCGAGCAGGGCGTTCAGGTCGACGAGGCGAAGTTCCGCGAGCTCATGCAGGAGCAGAAGGAGCGCGCCCGCGCGGACTCCAAGGCCAAGAAGGGCGGCCACGCTGACACCGCCGTCTATCACGGCATCAAGGATGAGCGCGGAACCGAGTTCAAGGGTTACGACGAGCTCGTTACCGCCACTCAGATCCAGGCAATCCTCAAGGACGGCAAGACCGTCCCAGTCGCCGTCGCGGGCGACACGGTGGAGGTCGTCCTGCCCCAGACTCCGTTCTACGCCGAGTCTGGAGGCCAGGAAGCCGATGCTGGGGTCATCCAGTCCCAGGGCGGCACCTTGGACGTTCTGGACGTCCAGCGCCCCATCAAGGGTTTAGTGGTCCACACCGTCAACGTGACCGAGGGTGAGATCGCCGTCGGTGACGAGGTTTCCGCTCAGGTGGACCAGAACTGGCGCACCGGCGCCCGTCAAGCCCACTCCGGAACGCACCTGGTCCACGCGGCTCTTCGCGAGGTGCTCGGACCGCAGGCGCTGCAGTCCGGCTCGTATAACAAGCCCGGCTACCTGCGCCTGGACTTCAGCTGGCCCTCGGCACTAAGCCCCGAGACGCGCAGCGAGATCGAGGAAGTCACCAACCGTGCCATCCGCTCGGACCTGGGCGTCAGTGCGCAGTACATGACGCTGCCCGAGGCAAAGAAGTGGGGTGCTGTCGCGCTGTTCGGCGAGACGTATGACCAGGAAGTCCGCGTGGTGGAGATTGGCGGTGAATGGTCCCGCGAGCTCTGTGGTGGAACGCACGTGGACCACTCCAGCCAAGTGGGCCTCGTGGCCGTCACGTCGGAGTCCTCCGTGGGCTCCGGCTCGCGCCGTGTCGAGGCCTTCGTGGGCCTCGAGGCCTTCCAGAAGCTCGCCGCCGAGCGCGCGCTGGTCAGTGAACTTACCACCACGCTCAAGGTGCAGCCCAACGAACTGAAGTCCCGCGTGGAGAAGCTACTGGAGCGCGTCGCCGACGCTGAGAAGCAGCTCACCGGGTATCGCCAGCAGGCTATGCAGCAGGTAGCCGCGACTCTGGTGGATTCCGCGCAGGATGCCGGGGGAGTGCGCGTCATCGCGCACCAGTCCGTCAACGCGGCCGATGCTGACGACCTTCGCACCATCGTCACCGACGTGCGTGCTCGCTTGGGTGAAGGTGAGCCTGCTGTCGTGGCAGTGGCCGCAGAGATTGACGGGCGACCGCAGATTGTGGTTGCCACCAACCAGGCGGCGCGTGATGCCGGACTGAAGGCCGGAAACCTCGTCAAGACAGCATCGGCCGTTTTGGGCGGTGGAGGCGGTGGCAAGCCTGACCTCGCGCAAGGTGGCGGGCAGGATGCCAGCAAGATTGGCGACGCCCTGACTGCGGTCACTGAGGCGGTGCGCACTCGCTAGCGCGAGGGTGTGTATGAAGGATTCAACAGCTGCTGGTGCGCCCGCGGAGGAGAACTTCCCCCGCGGCGCCCGCTGGGCAATAGACGTGGGCACCGTGCGGGTGGGAGTGGCAGCCAGCGACCCCGAGGGCCGCATGGCCTTCCCGGTCGGCACCGTGCAACGCACGCCCACCGCTGCTGCAGAAGTAGCGGCCCTCATCGCGGAACGTGAGACTGTTCAGGTGTTCGTTGGCTTGCCCCGCAAGCTCTCCGGCGAGGAGGGATCGAGTGCGGCGGATGCCAGGGTCTTCGCCGCCGAACTCGCGGAACTAACGTCGGCACCGGTTCGTTTGATAGACGAGCGATTCTCCACGGCGACCGCATCGGCAGCGATGCGAAGTGCCGGCAGGAACTCCAAGAAGCAGCGCCAGGTGATTGATCAGGCGGCGGCAGTGGTGATCCTGGAGAGCGCATTAGACACCGAAAAAAACGGAAAACTGGGTAAGGTAACCAGTGAAGTTCCGCCCGAGGGGAAATAAGTGACTGACCTGTTTGAAGCCGAATCCACGACTACTACGTCGTTGGACATGCGCCGCCTGCAACGCAAGCAGCGCCGTGCCACGCGTCGCAAGTGGACCCTGATTGCCTCGGCATTCGGCTTGGTAATCTTCGCCGTGGGTGTGAACATCGCGTGGAACTTCGCGCAGACCCTCAGCCCCGCTGAGAGTACCGAGATCGCCGACTACGACGGCGCCGGTCAGGGTGTAGTCCAGGTGGTCATCAACCCGGGCGACACGGGAACGGAGATGGCTCAGGCGTTATATGACGCTGGAGTTGTGGCTTCCCCGGAGGCCTTTGTGCAAGAGTGGAATACCGACTCGGCGTCGTCCGGAATCATTCCCGGCTATTACTTCATGCACAAAGAGATGAAGGCGTCCTTCGCGCTTCAGAGCCTGCTCGACCCAGACAACCGCGACCTACGCACGCTCACGGTGCCAGAGGGACTGCGCGTCGAGGCGTACTACGAGAAAATCGCCGCGTTAACTGAGTACTCCAAGGCAGACGTCGAGGAGGCGGCTAAGAACACCACAGCAATTGGCCTTCCTGACGAAGCCAATGGCAATCTCGAAGGTTGGTTGTTCGCCTCGACCTATGAGTTCAACCCAGGCGTTACTCCCACCGATGTGCTCGCCGAGATGGTCAAGCAGACCGTCAAGCAGCTTGACGCGCAGGGTGTCGCTCCTGAGGATCGCGAGAGGATCCTGACCGTCGCTTCATTGGTGGAGCGCGAAGCTAAGCTCGATGAGGACCGTCCCAAGATTGCTGAAGTGGTCTACAACCGCCTCGACAAGGACATGAAGCTCGAGTTCGACTCCACAGTGAAGTACGTGTCTCCGACTAAGGGCGTGTTCACCTCCGACGAAGAACGCGACTCCGACTCCCCGTACAACACGTACAAGTTCACCGGTCTCCCTCCTGGTCCTATTGCCGGTCCCGGTGCAGCGTCTATCGCTGCAGCGGTCAACCCTGAGCCCTCGGACAACTTGTTCTTCGTGACGGTCAACCTGAACAGCGGTGAGACCGCCTACGCAAAGACCTTTGACGAGCACCAGAAGAACGTCAAGGTCCTGCAGGCGTGGGTCAAGGAGAATGCCGACGAGTCGGCAAGTCCCTCTCCCGAAGCCGACGCGAACTAGTCGCCTAGCGAGCAGCAACCAGTGACGACTCGCCGCGCCGCGGTACTGGGGCACCCGATTGCCCATTCGCTGTCACCGGTGCTTCACAACGCGGCGTATGAGGCGCTGGGCCTTGACTGGTCTTACGACGCTCACGACGTCACAGAGCCGCAGTTCGACGGCTTTGTTGGCTCCCTCGGCGATGAGTGGGCGGGACTGTCCCTGACCATGCCTCTCAAGGTCGAGGCCGTGCGCCACATGGACTTCGTCGAACCCATGGCCAAACTCGTGGGTGCCGTCAACACCGTGCTCATTCAGACCACAGGAGCAGGCCGCCACCTGGTGGGCGCCAATACTGACGTCTATGGCATCGTTGCCGCGCTGCGCGAGGGCGGCCTCACGCAGGCCACTGGCGGCGTGATCATTGGCGGGGGAGCGACCGCGACGTCGGCGATGGCGGCGCTCGGTCAGTTAGGCGTCACCGCACCCGTGGTGGCCGTGCGCGATCGCGCACGCGCGGGAGGACTGCTACGCGCAGCCACCAAGATGGGCGTCGCGCCACGATTCGTGAGCCTCGATACCGCCCACGAGTTCGCGGCCGATGCTGAGGTGGTGGTGTCCACGATCCCGGCCGATGCTGGGGAGACTTTGGCGGGGCAGCTCGCTGCCGTGGCATCGTCCGCCGTATTGCTTGATGTGATCTACAGCCCGCTCGTGACGCCACTCGGTAGGCGATGGGCTGAGCTCGGGGGAGTACGTGTGGGGGGAGAGCGGATGCTCGCCCACCAGGCCGGCGAGCAGGTGCGGCTCATGACTGGTAAAGAAGCCCCGATTGCCCAAATGTTACGGAAACTTAACGCCGTGTTGAATTAGTAACACCAGCGTTCCTATGAGGTGTTTTGGGTGGTAGTTTCCTATTCGTACCCCCCAAACGGGGGGCACGCTTGACGTGGCCTTGATTTGCGCGCAACCTAATGGAGCAGTACTAGGTTGCCGAAGTAATCTTGGGGCCGCGAGCAGTGCCTTGAAAACCTTTGACAATGACTTTTTGATTTAGCTACGACAGTGACGTTTGTAGGCGCGGACATGTCCGTGTGTGTGAGCGACACAGCGCTGAGGGAGTGCTAGTGAAGCAGCTTGGATCGATTCTGCTAGAGGACGGGCTCGTCACGCAGGATCAGCTGATGGACGCGATTGATGAGCAACAAAAGCGCGGACAGTCACTCGGTCGTACCCTCGTCGAGATCGGCCTCATCTCCGAGTCCCAATTGGTGCGCGCCCTTGCCGCCCAAGTCGACATGGAGTATGTCGAACTTGCCGACTTCCCCGTGGACCGTGTTGCCGTCGCCATGGTTCCTGACAGTGTGTGCCGACGCCACACCGCGCTTCCCATCCAGATTGACGGCCCGCTGCTGAAGGTAGCGATGTCCAACCCCGGCAACGTAGTCGCGGTCGACGATATGCGCCAGATCACCAAGATGGAGATCCTGCCCGTGGTGGCCGCCTACGACGATGTCCTGACGGCCATTGACCGGTATTGCCGTTCGGACTCCGAGCTGAAGGACCTCCAGGGCGAGATCGATGATGTTGAGGACGTTGACCTCAGCAACATGGGCGCCGTGATCGAGGATGACGCCCCCATTGTCCGGTTCGTAAACCTACTGATCACCCAGGCGGTCCAGGACCGCGCCTCGGATATTCACATCGAGCCGCAGGAGAAGGAGATGCGCGTCCGCTACCGCATCGACGGCGTGCTCCATGAGATGCAGACCGCTCCCAAGTCCGTCCAGAACGGCGTGATTTCCCGCATCAAGATCATGAGCGACATCGACATTGCCGAGCGTCGCAAGCCCCAGGATGGCCGCCTCTCGGTCAACCACCAAGGCCGCAAGATCGACCTCCGTGTCGCGACCCTTCCCACCGTGTGGGGGGAGAAGGTCGTCATGCGTATTTTGGACAACTCGACGGCCACCATGGATCTCGAGGATTTGGGACTTCGCGAGCACAACAGGGTGCTCTACGAAGAGGCGTACTCCAAGCCTTACGGAATGATTCTGGTCACTGGCCCCACGGGTTCGGGAAAGTCGACCACGCTCTACGCGACGCTCAACCAGGTGGCACGACCGGAGATCAATGTGATCACGGTCGAGGACCCGGTCGAGTACCGAATTCCGGGCATCAACCAGGTGCAGGTGAATCCCAAAGCGGGTCTCACCTTCGCGTCCGCGTTGCGCTCCATCCTCCGTGCCGACCCAGACGTGGTGCTCCTCGGTGAGATTCGTGACGGCGAGACTGCCCAGATCGCGATCGAGGCCGCCCTTACCGGTCACCTGGTGCTCTCCACGCTTCACACCAACGATGCGCCTTCGGCCATTACGCGTCTGATTGAGATGGACATTGAGCCGTTCCTCGTGGGTTCCGCGGTGGACTGCGTGGTCGCCCAGCGCCTAGCGCGGCGTTTGTGCACCAACTGTCGCGAGGAATACACGCCCACGATTCCCGAGCTTAAGCGTTTCTCATGGACCGAGGACATGGAGATGCCTCAGTTGTTCAAGCCAACGGGATGCTCGCGGTGCTCGAACACGGGCTACCGCGGTCGGCTCGCTCTGCACGAGATTATGCCGGTGAACGAGGAGATCGAGCGCCTCGCGGTAGCTCGTGCGTCATCTGCGGAGGTCGCTCGTGCCGCATTTGCAGCGGGAATGCAGACGCTGCTCGAAGACGGCTGGGAAAAGGCGCAAGAGGGCCTGACGTCTGTGGAAGAACTTTTGCGAGTGGTCAAATGAGGAATTTGTCTCAAGTTGTGCACGCGCACTCCGATACATCTGGGGAGTGGCGATGAGCCAGAGTTTTCAACCGTACCCTGGAGTCACTCACGATGGAGTGACCGAGAGTGGAGCTACAGTGAATGACACGAATATGCCTGGTCAGGGCTCATTTATGCCCGCACCCATGGCGGCGCCAGTAGCTCCTGCGACTCCCCGGGTAGCGACGTCGAGTGCTCTCGAGGAGATGGCCGCTCAGCGCATGGCTGGTAGCGCTCCGCAACGCACATCGTTCGGCGTTCAGGCGCCTGGGGCACCGGCTCAGTCGCCAGCGCCCACACCGCAAACGCACCAGGCTCCTCCGCGTCAGTCGGTTTCCGGTCAGGACCCGATGCGCCAGCCCGTAGCGGCTCGGCCGCCCTCGCAGCCGCCGGTTTCTGGACAGCTACCTACGCAGCCTCCCGCGTCTGGGCAGGTGCCTACCCAGACTCCAGGCCGGCAGCCTCAGTCGGGCGCGACACCCGTCGTACCCCAGAGTTCTTCCGTGGAACCCGGCCGTCGTATTGACGATGCCCGTGCAGGTGACCTCGATCTCCAGGCAGCGCTGCGTGGAATGCTCGCAGTCGGTGCGTCGGACCTTCACCTGACGTCGGGCGCGCAGCCCATGGTGCGCCTGGATGGTGAACTCCAGCCCCTCAAGGAGTTCGGAATTCAGCAGCCGGACAGCATGCAACGCTCCATCTACAACATTCTTTCCCAGAAGCAGCGCGAGACCTTCGAGGAGAACCTCGAGCTGGACTTCAGCTACGCACTCCTGGGCGAGGCGCGGTTCCGCGTCAACCTGTACCAGCAGCGAGACTCGATTGGTGCGGCGTTCCGCGTCATCCCGTATGAGATCAAGCCGCTCGAGTCTCTGGGAATTCCTCCGAGCGTCAGCAACTTTGCCGGCTTGGCTCGAGGTCTGGTACTTGTCACGGGTCCCACGGGTTCCGGTAAGTCGACCACGCTCGCCTCGCTTGTAGACCTGGTGAATCGCCAGCGTGCGGGACACATTATGACCGTGGAAGACCCTATTGAGTTTCTGCACCGTCACAAGAAGTCCTTGGTCAACCAGCGCGAAGTGGGAGAGGATACCCACTCCTTTGGCGCGGCTCTGAAGCATGTGCTGCGTCAGGACCCCGACGTGATCCTCATCGGTGAGCTGCGAGACCTGGAGACCATCCAGGTGGCCCTGACGGCCGCCGAGACCGGTCACCTGGTGTTTGCCACGCTGCACACTCAGGACAGCGCCCAGACAATCGACCGCATCATCGACGTGTTCCCCTCGGGGCAGCAGGGACAGGTGCGCACACAGCTCGCCACCGCCATCCAGGGAGTGGTGTGTCAGGCGCTATGCCGCCGCTCGGACGGCCCGGGACGAGCTGTGGCCACCGAGGTCATGGTCGCCACTCCCGCCATCCGAAACCTGATTCGCGAGGGTAAGACACACCAGATCTACTCGAGCTTGCAGGCGGGCTCCAGACTCGGCATGCACACCATGGACCAGCACCTCTCCGAACTCGTTCGTCAGGGACGCATCTCCTATCAGTCGGGTCTTGACACGTGCCACAACCATGAGGACTTCAACCGCCTTTGCGGGCGGGGCCAGAACTCGAACGCGATGGAGGGGGCGAACTGATGGCAACTGCCACAAAGAAGTTTGACTACTCTGTCCGCGACGCTCAGGGAAAGATGCAGAAGGGGTCCATCGAGGCGCCTTCGGAGGCGGCAGTTGCGGGGCGCCTGCGCGAGATGGGCCTCGCGCCCGTCGCGATTAATGAGGTCAAGACCGGTGGGCTGAAGACCGAGATCAATATCCCGGGAATCTCCAACCGCATCAAGCTCAAGGACATTGCGATCCTGTCGCGCCAATTGGCCACCATGATCGCCTCCGGCCTGTCGCTGCTGCGCTCCCTATCAATCCTCGCCGACCAGACCGAGAACCCTGCTCTGGCGCGAATCATCGCCGAGGTGCGCAACGACGTCGAGTCCGGCGTATCGCTTTCCGCCGCCTTCGGTAAGCACCCCGAGACGTTCCCCCCGCTCATGATCAACATGGTGCGCGCCGGTGAGGTCGGTGGATTCCTGGACAGCGTCCTCGAGTCCGTCGCCAAGAACTTTGAGGACGAGGTCAAGCTTCGCGGCAAGATCAAGTCGGCCATGACGTACCCCGTGGTGGTCTTCATCATCGCCATTGTCGCCGTGATTGGCATGCTGCTGTTCATCGTCCCCGTGTTCGTGGAGATGTTCGACAACCTGGGCGGCGAGCTTCCGGCTCCCACCAAGATTCTTGTGGGATTATCGACGTTCCTCAAGGTGGGGTTTGTGCCCATCGTGATCGCCATCTTTGTTGGCATGTTCCTGTGGAAGAAGAACCGTCAGAAGCTCGAGTTCCGCGAGAAGGTGGAACCGCTGTTCTTGAAACTTCCGGTTTTCGGCACGCTCATCCAGAAGATCGCCGTATCGCGGTTCACGCGCAACCTGGGCGCCATGCTGCGGGCAGGTGTGCCGATTCTTCAGTCCCTCGACATCGTGGGTGAGGCCAGCGGCAACATCGTGATCGAGCACGCCGCCAAGGACGTCCGCGAATCCGTGCGTCAAGGAAACTCACTCGCGAAGCCACTCTCTGAGCACCCCGTCTTTCCGCCCATGGTGGTGCAGATGATGGCGGTGGGTGAGGACACTGGCGCACTCGACGACATGCTCGACAAGATCGCCGACTTCTACGACCAAGAGGTAGAGGCGACCACTGACGCCCTGACCTCGCTGATCGAGCCACTCATGATCGCGGTGCTCGGCGGCGTGATTGGCGGCATGATCATCGCGCTCTACATGCCAATCTTCGGCGTATTCGAGCTGATCAATTGATTCTTTTGACCTCATAACTACACACAGACTTTGGCGGCGCGAGCGTAAGCGACCACCACCAAGGGAGCTGTCACCCATGTGGCAGTTCTTTGATTTACTAACCCATTGAAAATGAAAGAGAGCACGCCATGATTGCGCGTATTCAGAAGAGCATTAACGAGAAGGACAAGGGCTTCACCCTCATCGAACTGCTGGTCGTCATGATCATTATCGGTATCCTCGCGGCTATCGCTATCCCGATCTTCCTTTCGCAGCGGAAGAAGGCCGAGGACACCGCGGCACGTGCAGACGTCTCGACCCTCGGCAAGGAGATTGCAACGTACTTTGTTGACTCGCCCACGGGCCCCGTTGTTGCGCAGGCCTCGGTTGGCGCTGACTACACCATTGGTGGCGTGACCGTCAGCAAGGCATCGGACAACGTACTGCTGCTCACGGGCGACCAGTCCGCTAACGACTCAACCAACTGGTGTGTTGATGTTTCTAACTCCAAGGGCGACGTGTCTGCGACCGGCGTGAAGTACTCCGCACAGGGTGGCCTCGAAGACGGTACCTGCTAATAGTTACCTAGTGCATTGTGCGGGTGAGGTGCCATTGAGCACCTCACCCGCACAATGCAGTTCCACTCAAAACTACGTACTTGTCCAAAAGGGAGAGCGCGATGCAGGATCGAGTCCGGCGCAGTCTGCTGAGCGAGCGTGACGAAGGTTTCACGCTCGTTGAGTTGATCGTCGCTATGCTCGTAATGGCCATCGTCCTTATGGCCATCATTTTTATCCAGGGCCGCGCGCTCACGACCAACGCGGACTCGGGATCCCGACAGCAGGCGACCACGTACGCCAACGAGGCGATGGAGCAAATGCGTTCCATCCCTTGGAACGTCCTCAAGCGGGGCATGGCCAGCAATTACCTCGCGGCTGGCTCAGCTGTGATAGGACAGAGCGATCCGCTGGTGGCGGGCAACACCCTGACCGCAGAGGGCGTGTCGGTCCCTCTGGTGGTCGCCGCCGCGGGCTCCAACGATCAGGAGCTTTCGCAACCCTGGGCGCCACTCTTTGACGGTACGGGTTCCAACATCGCGATCAAGTTTGACCCCTCGGGTCGCGGCGATGAGTACGTCGTCAAGTCCTACGTCACCGTTGATCAGGCGGGTAACGATGCCGCTCGCGGTCTGGCCGTCGTCGTGGAATGGACTCAGCGCACCAATGGCGAGGTCTCCTCGACGGTACTTTTCTCTACTGCCTATGCGCCCTCGGGCGGTTGCGGTGACCTCAACAACGCGCCGTTCCTCGCGTCATGCCAGGCGCTCTTCTATTCGGCCTCCACGTCCTCCAACGTGGTGATGTCCGCGACGTCCTCGGTGGCAGACGATCCAGACAACCCCGGCACCGTGCCCAACCGCGGGAACCAGCTTCCCCTGCTGCCCGGAAGTTCCTTCTACTCCTTCGAGATGTCAACCAGTGGAGTCGCCGCGCGCGCCTCCAGCCAGCAGGTGAGCATAGTCGACTCGTACGTGCGGTACGGCGGCACGCTCCGCGATGACAACATCGTGGCTAACCGCCCGCAGGAAAAGGGCTGGACCAACGGGTACGGCTCCTTTACGCTGCGTGCCTCGGATGACTTGGTAACCGTAGGCGCCGCGCCGCCCAATCCGACTGACGTCACAGCGTCTGCCTCGAACTCGACGGAAACAATCTCCGCGGGTGCAGGGGTGGGCATGTCCATGGACGCACGCTCGGACGACAGGCGCCAGGGCAATCTTGACGCCTCGGTGCTGCAGGCCTGCAACACAGGCGTAGGGGCCGCGACCGTGCCAGCCTCGAATCCCTGCGCATCCGCCGTCCTTGGCGCCTCAAACGTGAATTCGGGCTACATGTCGCTCAACTTCGGTTCCGAATCGCTGCGGCTCGGCAGGGTTAAGCATGAGTCGGGGACGAGCACGGAGACAGCGTGGTCCGGTCGCTTCGCGCCTGGCGTGGCGGGGAACTCCGTGACGGGCTGTCAGGTGCTCTCAGACGCCGGTTGCGTGTCCGCCGGAGCGGATAGATCCATTGGCGATATCAACGTCGGGGCGGTCATTACCGGGTCCACCTCGTGGGATGACGGCGACGCACCTCAGGGTCTCGTGACCGTGAGTGGGTATCACGACAACGTGAGTGCCCAACGAGGATCCCAGCAGACTTCTGCAGCGCCTACCATCACCCGCAACGCCACCGTCAGTTACTGGAACGGGAGTGGCTACTCGACGATTAGCGCCTCCGTGAATCAGAGCGTCACTAGGGCGTTGGGTGCAGCGACGTGGACGACGCCGCTTGCATCGGTCACTGCGAGCGGAAGTGTGGTGGTGTCGCCCAGTTCCACCACCACCGAGGGAACGGACCCAGCGTGCAAGTTGACCGCCTGCGCAATCGACGCCCGTAATGGCTCCATCACCGTCAACGTTAAATATTACGTGGTGCCCGTTGACGCGTCGATTGCTCCGTTTGACCTCTCCGTGAGCACCATGATTAACGGATCGCAGGCAGCGGCCTCGTACAAGGAACCCGAGGACAATGCCTAGCCGCGGCGCCATAGGGCGCAAGACGTCCTTGCGAGAGGATAAGGGCTTCACCCTCGTCGAGTTGCTCATCTCGATGACAATCTTTTCGATTCTGATGGCGCTTATTTTTGGGCTCTTCATCACAATGTTGAACCAAAGCAACGATAATTTCGCTCGTACTCGGTCCGTGGAACAGGCACGACTCGGAATTTCGCAGATCGACCGCCAGGTGCGCTCTGGAAATGTGATCCTCGATCCATCTCTCGATGGCATCACCGAGGCGGGTGTGCCATCAAATTACTCCCTGCGGGTGTACACGCAGGAAAATGGCGAAGATAAGTGCGCTCAGTGGCGCGTCATTTTTGACGCCCCGGCAGATAAGTTCGGCAGACTGGAGTTCCGGGAATGGGACGCGGGCGACCCGTCGTCGACCACCAACTGGTCGAGCGTCGCCAACAACGTCGAGGCGCCGGCAGGGTCGTTTGTGTCCGGTGACGTGACCACCTACCCGCCTTTCTGGGTTGACACGACCACCGCGACGGGCACCATCGACACTAAGGCGCAGAACATTCGTATCACGCTGCGCATGGGGGACCCTAAGTCGGACCCAGACGCCAAGCCTGCATCGGTGACGTCGGTGGTGACGGGACGCAACACGGTGTTCGGCTATTCACCAGACTATTGCGCATCAATTCCATCGGTATGAGGAGTTCAAAGATGATTCGAACCAGGATTCGCCAGTCCAATGACGACAGTGGTGTTGCACTCGTCGCTGCCATGGGTGTAGCGCTCGTTGGGATTCTGGTGGCCTCCTTAGTGATCGCGCAAACTATTACAGCCTCGAACGACTCCGGCCGTGACCGACTGCGCACCACGGAGATTCACACCGCGGAGGCTGCTATCGACGCCACGATGGCCAAGCTGGAGACGGAGTCCCCGTGCACCATCGCGCCACAGGACTTCGGCAGCGGTACGCAAGCAACCGATGTGACCGTTGACATCACCTATTACAACGACCTGTCCGCGACCCCGATCAGCTGCGCGGGGGGGACCCTCGCCGGTCTACCCACCAGGGCTACCGTGCGCGCGACATCGGTGGGCGAGGAGGACAGCCCCGGGTTAGATCCGGTTCGCGTTCTCGAAGCCAACTTGAGCCTGGTGCCGCGGACTGATCTCTCGCAGGACGCCGCGATCTTCTCCGCAGCTGACATCGGGGTAGGTGCAGGATTCACCTTGTCCCCTAAGATCCTCGACGAAGGCGCAGACGTGTGGCTAGATGACGGTGACTGGGACTGCAGCGGTGGCGCCAAGCTCGACGGCTCGCTCATTGTGCCGCAAGGTTCCATTCGGTTCCCCAATTCGCAGTGCCACGTTGGCGGAAACGCCTGGGCGCAGAACGGCTTCAAGAACGACTCCACTGCGTCGAGCACGTACTCCGTGGACGGAAATTTGACGGTGCGTAGCGGTGACCTCACCACGAGTAACCCGCTCTATGTGGGTGGCGACATCCTTGTTGGCGGTTCAAAGGTGGGTTACCACCCCGCCAACGCGGAGGGCAGCGCGCGATACAACGTGGGGGCTGCCTCGATCCCGAACATCGCCCCCGTGGGTCTGCCCGTCATCAACTACACGCCGTCGGACTGGGCGGGCTTCCAGAAGCTCGACAAGGCGGACCTGGCGAATCAGATCAACACTCAGTACCCCATGAAGCCGTGGGAGCGTTCCGAGATTGACAAGTGCAACTACGCGGGCTGGATTGGTTCGATCAAGGGGCCGATCAATCTCCCTGCCACCGATACGGTGTTTGACATGCGCTCGTGCCCATCGGGTTTCAAGACTGAAAGTGGATTCGCCTTCAACCTCTACGCGGACACGGCGATTTTCACCAATAGCTTCACCACCTCGAACCCGCTGACTTTCAGTTCAGGAGACGGCCAACCACACAAGCTGTGGGTCATCGTTCCGCACAGCACGGGTACCGGTTTCATCAAGAACAGCACGCCTATGACGGTGAACTCGCCCATTGAGTCGTTCTGGTACGCACCCGGTCGCGTAGACATTAACAACAGCAGCGCCTTTATCGGCCAGGTTTACGGTGGCGATCTCACGATCCACACTCCGGCGACTTTTGAGTACATGAACGTCGGCGTGCCTGGAGTGGACCTCGTGTCCGCTGCGGAGTCCTCCTCAGGGTTCATCGTGGAGTTACTGTACAAGCGAGAGGTGTCGTAGTTGGGCGCGTGGCCACTGGTCGCTGTCGCTGCTGCGCTTGGACTCCTATGTGGTTCCTTCACCAACGTGCTGATAGCGCGGATACCCTCGGGGATGGACTGGGTCAAGGACTCCAGTCGATGCCCCAATTGCCAGCACGCAATCGCGTGGTACGACAACATTCCGGTGTTGTCGTGGCTGTGGCTGGGCCGCAGGTGCCGGCACTGCAGGAGGCCTATCTCCGCGCGCTACCCGCTAGTCGAGTTGATCGTGGCCGCGATGTTCGCGTTGGTCGCCTTGCAGTTCGGGCTGTCCATTCTGGCAGTGTTGCTCGCCTACTTGGTCGTGATCTCAGTGGCTTTGGTGGCGATAGACCTAGAGCATCAACGACTCCCCGACAAGCTGGTGCTGCCGTCGATCGTGGTTTCCGCGGTAGCGCTACTTGCCTATACATGGGTAGAGGGGGAGTGGTGGATTCTCGCCCGCGCGATTCTAGGCGCCCTCATTCTGGGCGGCTTCTATTTCGCGATGTGGTTTGCGTACCCCAAGGGGCTTGGGTTCGGCGACGTAAAGACGGGCGTACTATTCGGCCTGGTCTTGGGTGCTCTGGGATGGTCAACGTTGGCAGTCGGCGCTATTGCCGGGCCACTTCTGGGTGCCGTGGGCGCGGTGATCGCTATTGCGCGCCACCGGTCCGTGAAGGGAGTCAGGTTAGCGTATGGGCCAGCTTTGATTGGCGGAGCGTGGGTGGGAATCCTCGCCGGCGACGCGATCGCGCAGTGGTACATCGATTGGGCGCTCTCGTGGGGCGGGTAGTGATTCTTGTGAACTTGAGTAAAACGGCAAACAGACCGATAAGCATGACCGAAGCTTTGACAAAGGAGACGACGTGGCAGTCAGGCGAATAGGCCTCGACATCGGCGCGACAGAGGTGCGCGTTGCAGAGGTTGAATTTTCAGGAAAGAGCACTCCTGCGACCGGATCGGGGACGCTCATTGGCTTCGCAGCGGAGAAGCTCCCGCGCGGCACGGTGCAGGCCGGCGAGATTGTCGATGTCACTGCAGTGGGTACGGCCATCAAGAAGGCATTCGCCGGCTCTAGCTTCAGCTCAAAAGAGGTGCACATTGGAGTGGGCTCCGCTGGGGTGGTAGTGCGTGAGATCGATCTACCGGAACTTCCCATGAATCAGTTGCGGACATCGTTGCCTTTCCAGGTTCAGGAGCTGCTGCCAATGTCGACTGACGAGGCGCTCCTTGACTTCTTCCCAACCGCCGAGCGCGAGGGGGAGAGCACAAAACTGCTTCGCGGCATGCTCGTCGCCGCTCCCAAGGCCACGGTGTCGCAGCATATTCTCGCAATCGAGAATGCGGGCTTACGCCCGGTGATGGTCGATTTGAATGCGTTCGCCTTGATGCGGGCGCAGATGACCGACGAGCTGCGCAGCAAGATTGTGGCATTCGTTGACATTGGTGCCCGCGTAACCACCGTGATCATCGCGAACGGCGGGATGCCTCGACTGGTGCGCATCCTGCCTAACGGTGGCCAGGACGTGACTGACGCGGTGGCGACCGCTCTGCGCATTTCCGCGCAAGAGGCCGACGACGTCAAGCGCAACATGTCTATTGGTGCGCAGGTTCACCCCGACTTCCAGGCGGGTCAGGATGCCGTCACGGCCACGTCCAGGTCGCTGTTCGACTCAATCCGCAACACTTTTGTGTACTACTCCGGCAACAACCCGGGGGAGCAGATCGCGCAGGTAGTCATCACCGGTGGTGGCTCCCACCTGCCTGGCCTCGGACAGTTTATTGCGTCGTCTATCCGGCTCTCCGTTAGTTACGGAAATTCCTTTGCGCGCGTAACTATAGGCAAGAAGGTTCCGCGTGAATTGCTCACTGGGCGTGAGGCTCAACTGCCCTTGCCCATTGGCCTAGCGTTTGGGGAGGCGTCGTGAATCCCGTTCCAGCAAGTGTGAATGCACCGCATTCGGCACAGGTGAATCTGCTTCCTCCGGAGATTGAGGCAAAGCGAACCCAGGGGCGCGCCAAGGTGATGATTGCCGTGGGGCTCGTGCTGTTCGTGCTGATGCTGGGCGCCGCCTGGTTCCTCGCGTACTCGGCTCGGACCTCCGCGGAATCGGACCTCGCCTACGAACAGGAACGACGGCCCGAGCTAGTCGAGACTCTCGCCTCCTATGACTACGTCAAGGTGATCGAGGACCAGAAGGACAACTCGGTCCTCGCCCGGCAGTGGGCCGGATCATCGGACATCATCTGGGGCGACTACACCGCCGCACTGCTGGACGTTGTTCCTGAGGACATGTCGCTCACCGACGTGGTGATGGCGCAGGGTACCCCCTATGGGCCGGCTGGCTCCGACGGCACCATCTTTGGTCTCAACGACATGGGCACGTTGAACTTCACCGGCCAGGCGGCTTCTCCAGAACTGGCTGCCGATCTCGTCGAGGCGATTAACGCCGTGCCCGGGTACTACGACACGTGGATCGAGGTCAACAAGCTCGAATCGAACGAGGACACCGACACCGTGTACTGGGAGTACGCCGGTGCCACTCGCGTGTCATTTACCGCGCTTTCAGACCGCACGGTGACCACCCAACCCACGGCGCCGGTGAGGGAAGAGCCCGTGGAGACCACGGAAGAGGAGACCAACTAATGAAGCAACAACAAACGGGACTTTGGCTCCTCGGAGCGTTCCTGGTCGCGGTCGTGATAGCGGCGCTTGCCTACTTCCTGCTCATCTCCCCGGAGCTTGACAAGGGAGCGGTGGCCCGCGAGAACGCGGCCTTCGCAATGAGTGATAACGAGTTGCTCGAGATTCAGATATTGGCGGCCCAGACTAAGGAACAGCAGGTTCCCGAGTGGGAGGAAGAGATCGGCAAGATCTCGCTGGACATGCCCCCTACGGTGGAGCAGGCCGATCTCGAGCGGTTGATTAATTCGACGCTCGCCAAATACGATCTTCCCTCACTGGAGGTCACTTACGGTCGCCCGGAGCAGGTTATTGGCACGCTCACCGAGGGCTACGAGCCACCCACGCTTACGTCAGACGACGAGGAGGGCGCTACGCCGTCTCCGTCTCCGTCGCCGAGCGCAGAGCCTAGCGTCGCCCCATCAGAGGGAGCCGAGGGGGAGTCTGAGGTTCCTCCACCCGTCGCGCCCGGTGTACCGGAGCCGGCCTTTGCTGGCCTGGTCGGGATTCCGGTCACCATCGCGACTGAAGGCGACCCGGTAAAGGTGCTGAGCTTCATGAAGGAGATGCAGACGCAGATCGATCGCTTCTACACTGCGACCAACTTCACGATCACCAAGGCTGACGTCACAGAGGAATCACCTGGCCGCGTTGCGCTGACGGAAGAGGACGTCACGATCAACATCTCCGGACTGGTGTTCTCGCTGATCGACCCCTTGTATTCGTTCCCGGGGGACAACGAGGGCGAGATTGCGCCATACTCGCCCAACGAGCAGGTTCCCAACGCCTTCGCACCACTACCCGGCACCGAGGAATCGGCAGAGGGTTAAGCGCAACCACTACCCAAGCCCACGCGAAGCCGGGCCCCTGCCGGGGGCCCGGCTTTTGCATGGCAGAATGAAGCCCATGCTTAGATGGCTCACTGCAGGAGAATCGCACGGCCCCGCACTGGTGGGCACCCTCGAGGGACTTCCGGCTGGAGTGGAGATCACCACGGCCGAGGTTCAGGACGCGCTGGCTCGCCGCCGACTCGGCTATGGCCGCGGTGCGCGCATGTCGTTCGAGAAGGACCAGGTCACGTTCCTGGGCGGCGTCCGCCATGGACTTAGCCAGGGTGGTCCTGTCGCGATCATGGTGGGCAATACCGAGTGGCCCAAGTGGGAGACCGTGATGTCAGCGGACCCCGTGGATCCCGAGGAGCTCAAGGGCGCCCGTGCGGCAAGCCTGACGCGCCCCCGTCCCGGCCACGCCGACCTTGCCGGCATGACCAAGTACGGCTTTGAGGACGCCCGCCCGGTCCTGGAGCGAGCATCGGCACGCGAGACCGCCGCCCGCGTGGCCCTCGGAACCGTGGCCGAGTCGTTCCTGCGTCAGGTGGCAGGCATCGAACTGGTGAGCCACACGGTGCAGGTAGGCCCTATCGCGGTCCCCGAGGACGCCCCGCTGCCTCCGGCTGACGCGACGTCCGCGCTGGACGCGGACCCCATTCGCTGCTTCCACGAGGAAACCTCCGCGCGCATGATCGAAGAGATCGACGCATGCCAGCAGGACGGCGACACCATGGGTGGCGTAGTCGAGGTTGTCGCGTACGGAGTTCCCGTCGGACTCGGCAGCCACGTGCACTGGGACCGTCGTCTTGACTCCCGACTCGCCGGAGCGCTCATGGGCATACAGGCCATTAAGGCGGTCGAGGTCGGCGACGGCTTCCGCACCGCCGGACGCCGCGGCTCGCAGGCTCACGACGAGATCGAGTACAGCGACAACGGCGTGACCCGTCGCACCAACCGTGCCGGCGGCGTCGAGGGCGGAATGACCAACGGCGCACCGCTGACCGTGCGTGCCGCGATGAAGCCCATCAGCACCGTGCCCCGCGCGCTCGACACCATTGACACCGCGACCGGCGAGGCCGCTAAGGCCATTCACCAGCGCTCGGACGTCTGTGCGGTGGCTCCGGCCGCCGTGGTCGCCCAGGCAATGGTTGCCCTCATACTCGCCGATGCCGTGGTTGAGAAGTTCGGCGGGGATTCAGTCGCCGAGGTGCGCAGGAACATCGAGAGCTACGTCGCCGCCATTCCTGACACGCTGCGCTGATGCCGGATTCCACGCCCGGCCATCCCAAGCCTGAACCGCCCAAGCACCCGCTGGTCGCCCAGGCGCCCCCGAGCGCAAAGGTGACCCCGGCATCGGCCGGTGGTTCCGAGGCAAAGGCAGCCGCAGCATCGGCCGTGGGACCGCGAGCGGTCCTGATCGGTCCCCCCGGCTCCGGGAAGAGCACGGTTGCGAAGGGGCTGGCCCGGGAGTGGGGCGTGCAGCGCCGCGATACCGACGACGACATTGTGCGCACGTCCGGCAAGTCGATCTCGGACATCTTCCTGGACGACGGCGAGGAGGCGTTCCGCGCGCTCGAGGTTGCTGCGGTAGCTACTGCGCTCGCCGAGCACCAGGGCGTGCTGTCACTGGGCGGGGGAGCGATCCTCGACGAGTCCACACAGGAACGGCTCACGGAGTACGCCGAGGCCGGGGGGGACGTGATCTTCCTCGACGTGTCGCTGTCTGCGGCCGCGCCGCGCGTGGGCCTGAATAATGCGCGCCCGCTGTTGGTGGGCAATCCACGCAGGCAGTGGTCGACCTTGATGGCGGAGCGCAGGCCCATCTATGAGCGCCTCGCCACTCGGACTGTCAGCACGGATCACCTGAACGCCAAGCGAATCGCCCACGAGATTGCGGGAACGGAACCGACCGAATGAGTGACTCAGACCTTCGCCACGTCATCTCGGTGACCGGCGCCGCGCCCTACAACGTCACGGTAGGAACGGACTTGCTCGAGGAGGCCGTCGCATCGGTTCCCGCTGAGGCCGCGCGCGTCCTGGTGGTGCACTCGCAGCCGCTGCAGCGCAAGGCTGACTACCTGAAGCGACTCATCGATGAGTCTGGGCGTCTTGGGGTTCTGGTCGAGGTTCCCGATGCTGAGGCTGGCAAGACCGCCGAGGTCGCCGCCTTTGCCTGGGGAGTGTTGGGAAAGAGCGAGTTCACGCGCACCGACGTGGTGATCGCGCTGGGCGGCGGGGCGGTGACGGACCTCGCCGGGTTCGTGGCGGCGTCGTGGCTACGCGGCGTGGGAGTCATTCAGATTCCTACGACGTTGCTGGCGATGGTCGATGCTGCTGTCGGAGGAAAGACCGGCATCAACATTACTGAGGGCAAGAATCTGGTGGGCGCGTTTCACGAGCCGCTATCGGTGTGGTGCGACGTGTCGTTCCTGTCGACCCTTCCTCGCAACGACCTTGTGGCCGGAATGGCCGAGGTCGTGAAGGTCGGGTTTATCCGCGACCTGTCGATCTTGTCGCTGACCGAGGACAATATTGAGCTGTTGCGCTCCGTAGACGCGCAGGATGGCTCGCGTGCCGGTGGCGAGACGGGCGCTGGGGTTTCTGGGGCATCGGCCGCCGGTGATGGATCGTTGGACCCGGCCGCCGTGCCTGTTCTTGTGGAACTGATCCGGCGCGCGGTGCAGGTCAAGGCTGACGTGGTGAGTGCGGATCTTAAGGAATCGCACTTGCGCGAAATTCTGAACTACGGGCACACCTTCGCGCACGCGATCGAGTACACCGAGCGGTACCAGTGGCGTCACGGCGCGGCGGTGTCCGTGGGCATGGTCTACGCGGCCGAGCTAGCAGGACTTGCCGGCAAATTGACCGAGGCGGAGGTGGAGAGGCACCGTTCGCTGCTGTCCGCGCTCGGTTTGCCCGTCACGTATGCAGGTGGGCGTTGGGATGCGCTGCACCTCGCCATGAAGCGTGACAAGAAGACGCGTGGGGACATGCTGCGTTTTGTGATCCTGCAGGGGATCGGGAATCCGGTGCGGTTCGAGGGGCCGGATCCGACGCTGTTGATTGCCGCCTACGACGCCGTTTCGCGGTAGGGCTGGGGTTCGTGCGCTGCCAGGCGTACGACGACGCTACTCGGTTGTGCAGCTATTGCGAGTTCTTGGGACTTCGGCTGGGCCTTCAACGTGGCGTTCCACTCGGCATTCTGCCGCGCCTTCCGCTCGGCTTTCTGGCGGGGCGGTCGCCAGAGGACTGGCGTCGCTAGGACGCACTTGCCGCGGGCATCCCTCCACAAGCGCCCGTCGCGACTTGACTGATGTCCACAGGATTCCGTAGGAAGAACTTTTCCACTGTTTGATGGGTTTTGATGTTGTTTGTCAGACCCCGGTGATTGACTGTAGTCATGACCTTTTCCCCGAAACTCCTCGTTCGCGAACTGGCTGCCGTGAGCCAGTTCGACGGCGTGGAGAGCGCGGACTTCGCTCCGGCTCAGTTGCACGACATCATCGTCGCGCTGGGAAAGGTTCGCCGGTCCCTTGATGCGCTCGTGATTGACGTGGCGGGGGAGTTTGGAAGCCGATGCGCACCCCAGCTCGGTGTTGCTGGGTTGTCTCGACGCGAGGGCTTCTCGACCCCGCAGGAGATGCTCGCAAAGCTTCTTGGCGCTTCTACTTACGACGCGAAGCGACTGCTGGATGTGGGCAAGGCTCTTGCCGTGAGGGTGGAGGAATACGTTCCCGGAGGTGACACGCTTGAGTCTGGGGTCGCTCCGGGTGGCGGTGACTCAGCACATGTGGATGGTTTGACTGGGGATCCTGACTTTTCACTCGGAATGGGCGATCCGGGGTCTGGAGGAGAAGCTCCGCCGGATCATGCGGGCTTTGGCGAGGCCCCTCCAACTGGTGATTGTTCCGAGCAGGCTGCCGGTGATCAGGGCGCAAACTATCGCGATGGTTCGTCACCACGTGGCGACGAGAACGCGCGGCGATTCGTTCTTGTTGAGAAGCATCCGTACTTGACCAAGACGGTGGCAGCGGGCGCTATTGGGAGTGAGGCGGCCGCGCTGGTGGCCAAGACGCTCAACGCAATCGAACCGATACTGCGCTCCAACGCGCTGGTGAAGCTCCGTGATGCAACGGATGGTGAAACCAATAGTGACGCGCATGCCGGTGAACACACGCCGATTGGATCTGAGCCAAACGGCGCCGGTGATGAAGTTTTGGAGTTTGACGCGACTGCTTCGGGTGGGAGCCTCAACGGTGAAACGGATCAGCAGGCCGAAGCCAAACAACTTGCCCATGCGGAACTCCGCGAATATGAGCGCCGCCTTGTCGACAAGGCCCAGGAACTGTCGATCAGGGAGCTGCGAAGGGCCTGCGATCGTGAACGGGCGTGGTTGTCCCCCAAGGATGTGGCGGCGCGTGAGCAAAGGCAACGCGAAGCGCGCACCCTCTTCTTCACCGAAGACGCGGACGGTATGACCGTGCTGACGGCCAGGCTAGACGCCGCCTCTGCCGCGCCACTGAAGGCGTGGGTTGAGGCGCAGGTGCGCTGGGCGTTCCAACAGCGGCGGCAGACTCCCAGGGCCGACGGGAACGACATTGTTGACGAGGGTCTCGACGAGGGCGAAGGCGTTGTGGCTGGTGAGGGACGGGGACTCGGTCGCCTATCTGCGGTAGAGCGATGCCGGGCGCGAGCCGCCGCGCTGAGTGATGAGCGGACGGCAGGCCAGATCCGCATTGATGCACTTGTGTCGCTCGCGCAGCACGGCCTCGACTGCGACAAGCCCACGTCTGGCGTGAAGACCACTGTGGTGCTGCGCATGGACGTGAAGGACCTCGAGGATGACCTTGCCCTGGGCGAATGCGACCAAGTCCGTGGCCCCATCTCGGTAGGAACGTTGCGGGCGATGGCCGCGGACGCTCAAGTGGTACCAATGGTGATGGGCGGCGACAGCCTGCCTCTTGACGTAGGGAAACACGACAGATTTTTCACCAGGGCCCAGCGTCTGGCGCTCGCCGAACGTGACGGAGGGTGCAGTTGGTGTCATGCGCCACCATCGTTCTGCCAGGCGCATCACATTAACTGGTGGGCCAAGCACAACGGCCGAACGGACCTGAGCAACGGCGTGCTTTTGTGTACGTCCTGTCACCACCGGATCCACCGCGATGGGTGGGGGATCGCTATCCGCGACGGCCAGGTGTGGTTCCAGCCAGCTCCAGTTGATGGACGAAGACAGCCCGAGCGTATCGGAGGCAAGGCGCACCTTGCGTTAGCGGCGTAGCAACACCTGCATCGGAGTCTCTCCTAGTAGGCTGACCCGCATGAGCACAGTCCTCGTCATCAATGGCCCCAATCTGGGACGACTCGGATCGCGCGAGCCCGAGAAGTACGGCGACACCACCCACCAAGAAGTCGTGGCGCAGTCGATGCAGTGGGGGAGTGATCTCGGCCTTGAGGTGTTAGTCCGACAGAGCGACGACGAGTCGGACCTGGTGCACTGGCTGCACGAGTCCGTGGACGAAGGCTGGCACGTGGTCATCAACCCGGCGGCCTTCACTCACTACTCCTATGCGCTGCGTGACGCCTGCGCGCTAGTGCCTGCCGCTGGACACGAGCTCATTGAGATTCACCTGACCAACCCCGCAGCCCGCGAGGAGTTCCGCCACACGTCGGTCATCTCTGGTGTGGCGACGGGCACGATCGCCGGATTTGGCGCGGACTCATACCGCTTGGCTCTTGAGGCGATCGCGGCACGGGTGCACTAATCCGACCGCTTTGGCTGAAGCCGTCTGGCACCTACCGTTAAAACGGAGCAGGAGATTGGGGGAGCCCCGCCCTGCGTCCGCTAGAATCGTCTACGGACTTCTGAACCTCAGAACACCTTTACGCAACCAAGTACTGCAAGGACGACACTCGTGGCTACCTCAAACGACATCAAGAACGGCTCCGTGCTCAAGATCGACGGTCAGCTTTGGACGATCACCGACTTCCAGCACGTGAAGCCCGGCAAGGGCGGCGCCTTCGTCCGCACCAAGATGAAGAACGTCCTCAGCGGCAAGGTCGTCGACAAGACCTACAACGCCGGTGCCAAGGTCGAGTTCGAGACCGTGGATCGCCGCGACATGCAGTACTTGTACAACGACGGTGCTAACTACATCTTCATGGACCCCGACACGTTCGACCAGGTCCCCGTCAGCCCTGAGATCATGGGTGACGCCAAAGACTTCCTGCTCGAAAACGAGAAGGCGCAGATCGGCTCCAACAACGGCAACCCGATCTTCGTCGAGCTCCCCATGTCAGTGGTCCTCGAGGTCACCTACACTGAGCCCGGCCTGCAGGGCGACCGTTCCTCGGGTGGAACCAAGCCTGCGACGCTTGAGACCGGCCGTGAGATCCAGGTTCCCCTGTTCCTCAACGTTGGCACCAAGGTCAAGGTCGACACCCGTAGCGGTGCATACCTCTCCCGCGTGAACGACTAGTGGGAGCCCGTACCAAGGCACGCAAGCGCGCCCTGGACGTACTCTTCGAGGCGGACCAGCGTGGCTACAACGCCTCCTCCACGCTCGACCAGCGGATCCTGCTGTCAGGGCGCGAGACGCCGCTTCCGGTCTACGCCGTCGAGATTGTGCGTGGTGTCGTATCCCGCTGGGTTGAGATCAACGCGATCATCCAAGATGCGTCGCCCAAGTGGACCATGGCGCGCATGCCCGGAGTTGACCGTGCGCTACTACGCATCGCCACGTGGGAGATCCTCTGCAACGACGACGTACCCACCTCGGTCGCGATCGACGAGGCGGTGACTTTGGCGACACAGCTCTCCACCGATGACTCGGCCAAGTTCGTTAACGGACTGCTGTCGACGATCGCGAAGGATGCGCCCGCTCTGTCCCACGCGTCCGCGGCGAGCGCTGCCAGTGCTGCCGATGATGACGATGACGACGTCGAGAGCGCCGATGGCGCCGCGATTTTCGACTCGTTGCTCGCTGATCCCATCTTGAGTGCAGACGACGATGCTGACGAGCCAGACGCGGACGACGACTTCGCAGACTCGGGCCTATCCGACGACCTCGCCAAGGAGTGGGCCGAGCGACTGCTTGCCGACGGCGAGGCGACGCTGGTGCCCATGCGTGACGCAGAGCAGTTCGCGGAGGCGGAAAAGTCAGCCGTAGCAACTGATACTGATGTAGCTAGTGAGGTTGATGTGGCTGAACTAGATTCGACGGTCGATGCCGCGACGGCTGACGGCGCAAAGTCCGGCTCGGAAGATGCTGCCGAGGCGCCGGAACCTACACACTTGCAGGACTGATCTCCGGTACAGTAGCGAGAAGCAATTTGACGCCCGTAGCTCACCCAGCCGCGAGCCGATAGACATCCTTTAAGTACCGTCCTGTGAGGCGGGGAAGGAGGTCACCAGATGACTGGGACCATTCTGGGCGCGCCCGATATTTCTCGGGCGCTGACACGAATCGCACATGAGATCCTCGAGCGAAACGGCGGAGCCGACAACCTGGTGTTGCTGGGTATCCCCACTCGGGGACTGCCACTGGCGCACCGCCTCGCGGCACGTATCGCCGAGGTAGAGCCGTCTTTTGACGCCGATGCCCGCTGCGGCTCGCTCGACATCACCATGTACCGCGACGACCTCGCGAAGCACCCCACCCGCAACCTGGGCACTACGACGCTCCCGAGCGCCGGCATCGACAATGCCGTGGTGGTTCTGGTAGATGACGTCTTCCATACGGGGCGCACCATTCGTGCGGCGCTCGATGCGGTGAAGGACGAGGGGCGCCCCCGAGGCGTCCAGCTCGCCGTCCTCGTGGACCGCGGCCACCGCGAGCTGCCCATCCGCGCAGATTTTGTAGGCAAGAACATCCCCACGGCCCGTACCGAGCGGGTGAGCGTCCTGCTCACCGAGACCGATGGTGAGGACGCGGTCATCTTGAGCGACGGCAAGCCCAGCGGGGGAGTGACCGCATGAAGCACCTGCTGAGCACCTCCGACCTGTCCCGTGAGGACGCCATCCGTATCCTTGATACCGCCGAGCAGATGGCCGCCACCCAGGAGCGGGAGATTCGCAAGCTCCCCACGCTGCGCGGCAAGACTGTGGTCAACCTCTTCTTCGAGGACTCCACCCGCACGCGCATCAGCTTCGAGGCAGCGGCCAAGCGCCTGAGCGCCGACGTCATCAACTTCTCCGCCAAGGGCTCCAGCGTTTCCAAGGGAGAGTCCCTCAAGGACACCGCCCTGACGCTGCAGGCCATGGGCGCCGATGCCGTGGTCATCCGCCACTGGGCGTCCGGCGCGGCCGAACGCCTGGCAGAGTCCGGCTGGATGCACGGAGCAGTCCTGAACGCGGGGGACGGCACCCACCAGCACCCCACCCAGGCACTGCTGGACGCGTACACGATGCGCAAGCACCTCATTGGTGCAGAAGCGGGCCCCGGTGCCCACTTCAAAACCGCAACGGGCAACGACCTCGCTGGCCTGACCATCGGCCTCGTGGGAGACGTCCTGCACTCGCGGGTCGCACGCTCCAACGTGGCGCTGCTCACCACACTCGGTGCGAAGGTTGTCCTGGTATCGCCCCCCACGCTAGTGCCGGTCGGCATTGAGACGTGGCCGGTGGACGTGGTGCACGGCCTCGACGTGGCGCTTGAGAGGTACGACCTCGACGCGATCATGATGCTGCGCGTGCAGCGGGAGCGCATGTCCGGTGGCGGCAACGCTTTCTTCCCCAGCCCCGCCGAATACACGCGCCTGTTCGGACTGGACGGCGACCGCATGCGGCGCCTGCCCGAGCACGCGATCATCATGCACCCCGGACCCATGAACCGCGGGCTGGAGATCACTGCCGAGGCGGCGGACAGCCCTCGCTCGGTCATCGTCGAACAGGTCAGCAACGGCGTCGCCGTCCGCATGGCCTCCCTGTATTTGCTGCTAGCCGGAGAGGAGGGCGGCGAATGAGCCCGTCCATCACCAAGTCGTCTGAGAACAACACTTCTGAGCCCCAGTCTTTTGTGATCGAGAACGTGTCGCTGTTCGGCCATACCGACTCCCACCTAGTGGTCGAGGACGGCGACATCACGTTGGTGCGAGGCTCTGATACGGAGCTGAGCGCTGAAGAGATCCCCGAGCACGCCGTGCGTATCGATGGCTCCGGACTCATTGCGCTTCCCGGACTCGTGGACATCCACACGCACCTGCGTGAGCCCGGTCGTGAGGATGCCGAGACCATTGAGTCCGGCTCACGCTCCGCCGCCGCCGGAGGCTTCACCGCGATCTTCGCGATGGCGAACACGACCCCCACCGCAGACACCGCCGGTGTGGTGGAACAGGTCTGGAGCCGCGGCAAGGAGGTCGGCCTGGTCGACGTTCATCCCGTGGGCGCGGTCACCGTAGGCCTGGGTGGAGAGCAGCTGTCCGAGATGGGCGCCATGGCCATGTCCAAGGCTAGGGTGAGGGTCTTCAGCGACGACGGCAAGTGTGTCCACGACCCGGTCGTGATGCGCCGCGCTCTCGAGTACGTCAAAACCTTTGACGGCGTGGTGGCGCAGCACGCGCAGGACCCCCGCCTGACCGAGGGCTCGCAGATGCACGAGGGTGTGGTCTCGGCAGAGCTCGGCCTGACCGGCTGGCCCGCTGTCGCCGAGGAGTCGATTATCGCGCGCGACGTACTGCTGGCCAAGCACGTGGGCTCGCGCGTGCACATCTGCCACGTCTCCACCGCCGGCTCAGTGAAGATACTTCGCTGGGCCAAGGAAGAGGGCATCGACGTGACTGCCGAGGTCATGCCGCACCACCTACTCCTCACCGACGAGTCCGTCCGCGGCTACGACCCGCGATTCAAGGTGAATCCGCCCCTGCGCACACAGCAGGACGTCGAGGCGGTCCGCGCCGGACTAGCCGACGGCACCATCGACATCGTTGCGACCGACCACGCGCCGCACCCGGACGAGGATAAGGACTGCGAGTGGGGCTCTGCCGCCATGGGCATGATCGGCCTCGAGACCGCGCTGGGCATCGTCCAGAAGACGATGGTCGACACTGGGCTGATGACCTGGGCCGACGTCGCTTTCCGCATGTCTCACTTGCCCGCCCGCATTGGCCGCGTCGAGGAGACTCAGGGGCTGGCGCTGAACCAAGGCGAGCCCGCGAACATTACGCTCGTGGACCCCAAAGCCACGTATACCGTTGACCCCGCGGCGACGTCGAGCCGCAGCAATAACTCACCCTTTGGCGGCGTCGAGCTGCCGGGGCGCGCCGTCGCGACTTTCCTGCGTGGCAAGCCCACCTACCTTGATGCTCGTTTCGAAGGGATCTTTGCATGAATGACACGGTGATGACCGATGCAGACAACAGGGCGGTACTCGTCCTTGAGGACGGGCAGACCTTCGAGGGACGCACGTACGGTTCCGCCGGCCAGACCCTGGGCGAGATCGTCTTCAACACCGGCATGACCGGTTACCAGGAGACCCTCACCGACCCCAGTTATCACCGCCAGATTGTCACCATGACGGCGCCGCACATCGGCAATACCGGCATGAACGACGAGGACAACGAGTCCCGCAAGATCTGGGTCGCCGGCTACGTGGTGCGTGATCCTGCACGTAAGCCCTCGAACTGGCGCGCACAGCGCACGCTGGACGAGGACCTCGAGGCCCAGGGCGTCGTCGGCATCTCCGGCATTGACACCCGCCAACTCACCCGCATTCTGCGCACCGCAGGCGTGATGCGTGCTGGCATTTTCTCGGGTGACGCACTCAATGCCGGCTACGACGCCGATGCTGCGGCCGGGTCACGCGCCAAGGCCGGTACGGACGCGGCTACAACCGAAGAACTGCTGGGACGAGTCAAGGCCGCCGAGTCAATGGCTGGCGCTCACCTCGCCGATGCCGTGTCCGTGATGGACGAGTACGTGGTCGAGCCTCCCGAGGGCACCGAATGCATCGCCGACGTAGTGGCAGTGGACCTTGGCATCAAGGCCATGACACCAGAGATGATGGCGCAGCGCGGCATCCGGGTGACCGTAGTCCCGTCGACCATGACCGCCGCGGACATCCTCGCCAAGCAACCTGACGGAGTTTTCTTCTCGAATGGACCGGGCGACCCCAGTGCGGCAGAGCGTGCCGTCACCACCCTGCGCGAGATTCTCGACGCGGACGTGCCATTCTTCGGCATCTGCTTCGGCAATCAGATCCTGGGCCGCGCCCTCGGCTACGGGACCTACAAGCTGGCGTTCGGCCACCGCGGTATCAACCAGCCGGTGATGGACCGTAAGACCCGTAAAGTCGAGATCACGGCGCACAACCACGGCTTCGCGGTTGATGCGCCCACCGACCGCGACTCTCAGTCGCCCTCGGGCTACGGCCGCGTGCGCGTGAGCCACGTGTGCCTGAACGATGACGTGGTCGAGGGTCTCGAGTGCCTCGACATTCCCGCCTTCTCCGTCCAGTACCACCCGGAGGCCGCCGCCGGCCCGCACGATGCGGCCTACCTCTTTGATCGTTTTGTCGACCTGATGGCGGCGTCTAAAGGCGCTGCCAAGAACGGAGCGCGCATCTAATGCCACGCCGCGAAGATATTAAGTCCGTCCTGGTCATCGGCTCCGGCCCCATCGTGATTGGCCAGGCCTGCGAGTTTGACTATTCGGGCACCCAGGCCTGCCGTGTGCTCAAGGCCGAGGGCATCCGTGTCATCCTCGTGAACTCGAACCCGGCCACCATCATGACCGACCCCGAGTTTGCGGACGCCACCTATGTAGAGCCCATCACCACCGAGGTGATCGAGACCATCATCGCCAAGGAACGCCCCGACGCGATCTTGCCTACGCTGGGTGGCCAGACCGCGCTCAACGCGGCCATCGCGCTCGATGAGGCCGGCATTCTGGACAAGTACAACGTCGAACTGATCGGAGCGAACATCGCGTCCATCAACCTGGGCGAGGACCGCGAGCTGTTCAAGGGCGTAGTGGAGCGCTGTGGCGCGGAGAGCGCCCGCTCGCGCATCTGTAACTCGATGGATGAGCTGCTCGCGGCGGCCGAGGACCTGAAGTACCCCGTCGTGGTGCGCCCGTCCTTCACCATGGGTGGCCTGGGCTCCGGCTTCGCCTACGACGAGGAGGACCTACGCCGCATCGGCGGAGCGGGCCTGCACTACTCGCCGACCACCGAGGTGCTCTTGGAGGAGTCAATCCTTGGCTGGAAGGAGTACGAGCTGGAGCTCATGCGCGACCACCACGACAACGTGGTCGTCGTCTGCTCAATCGAGAACGTGGACCCTGTGGGGGTGCACACCGGCGACTCGATCACGGTGGCCCCCGCGTTGACCCTGACCGACCGCGAGTACCAGCGCATGCGCGACGTGGGCATCGCGATCATCCGCGAGGTGGGCGTCGACACCGGTGGCTGCAACGTGCAGTTCGCCGTCGACCCGGCGACGGGCCGCCTGATTGTCATCGAGATGAATCCGCGCGTCTCGCGCTCCTCGGCGCTGGCCTCCAAGGCGACGGGCTTCCCGATTGCGAAGATTGCCGCGCGCCTGGCCATCGGCTACACGCTCGACGAGATCCCCAACGACATCACGGGCTCGACCCCCGCGAGCTTCGAGCCCACGCTCGACTACATCGTTGTCAAGGTGCCTCGCTTCGCGTTCGAGAAGTTCCCGGCTGCTGACCCCGTGCTGACCACCACCATGAAGTCGGTGGGCGAGGCCATGAGCATCGGCCGCAACTTCACCGAGGCTCTGGGCAAGGCGCTACGTTCTATCGACAAGAAGGGAGTCAACTTCCACTGGAAGGGAGACTTCCCGACTGGCGCGGACTTTGACGCGCTGCTCGAGCAGATTTCAATCCCGACCGAGGACCGCATGGTCCAGGTCCAGCAGGCATTGCGCACGGTGCGCGCCGGTCACGCGACGCTGGAGCAAGTCTTCGACGCGTGCAAGATCGACCCGTGGTTCCTTGACCAGATCCTGCTGATGAACGAGGTCGCGAACGAGACCGCCTCGGCCTCCAAGCTGACCGCTGCGGTGCTGCGCCGCGCCAAGGAGAACGGCCTGGCAGACGAACAAATCGCGCAACTGCGCCAGATGACCGTCGAGGACGTCTACACGGCCCGCGCCGAGCTGGGCGTGCAGCCCGTCTATAAGACCGTGGACACCTGCGCCGCCGAGTTTGACGCCACCACGCCGTACTACTACTCGACGTACGACTCGGAGAACGAGGTCGCCAAGCGCGAGCGCGAGGCCGTCATCATCCTGGGATCGGGCCCCAACCGCATCGGGCAGGGAATCGAGTTCGACTACTCATGCGTCCACGCCGCGCTGGCTCTCAAGGACCGTTTCGAGACCATCATGGTGAACTGCAACCCCGAGACTGTCTCCACCGACTACGACACCGCGGACCGGCTCTACTTTGAGCCGCTCACGTTCGAGGACGTCATGGCCGTCTACGAGGCGGAAGTTGATGCGGGTCCGGTCAAGGGCATGTTCGTTCAGCTGGGCGGCCAGACGCCGCTGAGCCTTGCACAGCGACTAGCCGATGCCGGGGTGCCCATTCTCGGTACGTCGCCTGAGGCGATCGACAACGCCGAGGACCGCGCGGCCTTTGGCCGCGTCCTGGACGCCGCCGAGCTTCCCGCGCCTGCGTACGGCACCGCTCACGGCATCGAACAGGCCATCGAGATAGCCGAGCGCATCTCGTACCCCGTGCTGGTGCGCCCGTCGTATGTGTTGGGTGGACGCGGCATGGAGATCGTCTACGATCGCGCTCAGCTCGAGGACTACGGCACCCGCATGGCCTCGGTGGGCGACCACGCCACCGACGCGCCGCTGCTGGTGGACCGCTTCCTTGACGACGCGATCGAGATCGATGTGGACGCGCTCTACGACGGCGAGCAACTGTTTCTGGGCGGCGTCATGGAGCACATCGAGGAGGCCGGTATTCACTCCGGCGACTCGGCCTGCGTATTGCCTCCGGTGACCCTGTCCGCGGACGAACTCGTGCGCATTCGCCGCTCCACGGAACTGCTGGCCGAGGGAATCGGCGTGCGAGGACTGATGAATGTCCAGTACGCCCTCGCCTCGGATGTCCTGTACGTCTTGGAAGCCAACCCGCGTGCCAGCCGCACGGTCCCGTTCGTGGCGAAGGCCACGGGCGTGCCGCTCGCCAAGGCCGCAGCGTTGCTCATGGCGGGCAAGTCCATCGCGGAACTGAAGTCCGACGGCGTTTTGCCTGAACTCGACGCGGCGCACATCGACATGTCGCAGCGCATCGCCGTCAAGGAGGCAGTGCTTCCCTTCCGGCGCTTCCGCACGCACGAGGGCCTGGTCGTCGACTCGGTGCTCGGCCCGGAGATGCGCTCCACGGGCGAGGTCATGGGCTTCGACTCGACCTTCCCGCTGGCCTTTGCCAAGTCGCAGGCCGCTGCTATTGGCGGGCTACCCACCGGCGGCAAGGCCTTCGTGTCCGTGGCGGACCGCGACAAGCGCTCCATCACGTTCCCCATCGCGCGCCTGCACCAGCTGGGCTTCGAGATCCTCGCGACTGCCGGCACCGCCCAGGTACTGGGCCGCAACGGTATCCCCGCCACCGTGGTGCGCAAGCATTCTGAGGGCAGGGGAGAGGCCGGCGAGCCCACCATCGTGGACCTGATCAACGACGGCGAGGTCAACCTGGTGGTCAACACGCCCTCGGGTCAGGGTGCGCGTGCTGACGGTTACGAGATTCGTGCGGCGGCCACGGCGGCCGATGCCGCGATCATCACCACTACGCAGCAGCTGTCAGCGGCTGTGCAGGCAATTGAAGTCATCCAGCACGGCACGTTCGAGGTCATGAGCCTTCAGGAGGCTCAGGCGCCCGCGGGAGCTACCAGCTAGTCACCGCAAACTCTGAGCGACAATACGGCGGCACGGGGGAGAGGTTCCCTGCGCCGCCGTACGTGTACCCATCGAACGTAATCGCTCGCCCCGATGGCCGCTGGGTGCGGATCGCGGTGCTTGGTCCGTGCTGAACTAGTTGCCCAGCGAGAAGTGCCGCGCCACCACATCGGCGCCGGTTTTGCCGTACATGCAGTAGTCATCGTTGGTGGAGGCCTCGCTGATCGGATAGAGCGCCGGCGGCCAGTCCCACAGCGCCACGCCCAATACCCAGTCGGCCGCCTCGATGGCCGAGAGCATCTCGTCGAGATAGTCGGCCTGCGCCTGCTCGCTGGGCTCTCCCGCGAGCGCCCAATCGTTGGGGCGCGCAGGCGACGTGTCGCGGCTGGGGCAACCCGCCTCAAGGAACACGAACTCCTGCCCGTGTGCGTCCACCACGGCTTTGATTCGAGCAAGTTGCGCGTCCCAGTCCCCGGTGGGGTAATAGCCGGAAGAGCTGATGATGTCCACCGCGTCCCACCAGGTGACGTTCTCCTCTTGGTATTTGTCGCAGTTGTACGTGATGGGTCCGGAGTAGACCTCGCGCACACGAGCTGCCAGGCTGCGCCAACGGTCCTCGCGTGTGTCCGCGCGCACCATCTCACAGCCGATGCTGAAAAGATCCGCGCCCACCTCTTCCGCGAGCACGGCGTTGTGAAGGATGTATTCGTCGTAGCTGTCGAACCACTCGTCCCAGGTGGGCTCGCCGGGCGCGTCCTTGTCGAAGAAGCCGATGTGGGCGCGCCACGTGCCGTCTGCCACATTGACGGTGGGTTTGAGGCAGACCAGCAGGCCGCGCTCACGGGCTGCGGCAACCCCGGCACGGATCTCGTCGTCTGTCAGCGAGGGCCGGTCGCGCCAGTTGATGGTGGTTGACTGCGCGGTGTCCTGCAACGCGGCGTAAGCGAGCACCACCCAGTTGGGCTTCACGTCCAACATCGCGTCGAGTGACGCGGCCGCCTGGGGAGTCGTCCACGTACCCCGGACGCCGGTCCACCCCCACGTCATGGCATGAAATGGAACGGCAGGCAATGGGCGCTTGGCGGAAACAGGAGTGTCGGTTGGCGACATCGGTGGCACCTTTCGTATGCTTAATCGATTGAGTAGTGACACACTATAGGCAATTGATGGAGTGACGCGACGGCAACGAAGCATGTCGTGCAGGGCAATCTGCTCGGCGTCCTCGTAACGGAAGTGAGAAAAGCATGGCGATGCGCAAGCCGCCCAGCCGGCCGACGATCGCGGAAATCGCCAAGCAGAGCGGGGTGTCCGCCGGGGCCGTGTCCTATGCGCTCAACGGACGCCCTGGCGTATCCGACGAGACTCGCAAGCGCATCCTCGAGGTGGCTCGCGAGGTGGGTTGGGTTCCCAGCACCGCGGCGAGGGCGCTGCGAGGCGGAGGCACTGCCACGCTTGGGCTGGTGATCACCCGCGAGCCTGACGTCCTGGGTATTGAGCCCTTCTTCATGTCTTTTGTCGCTGGTATTGAGAAGGTGATCTCCGCGCGGGGCTATGCGTTGCTTCTGCAGGTGACCCCCGACCCCGAGCGTGAGTTACAGACCTACCGGGAGTGGTGGTCCGCTCGCCGGGTGGACGGAATCTTCGTGACGGACCTCGCGATTGACGATCAGCGGCTGCCGATTGTCAATGAGATCGGCCTACCTGTCGTGGTGGTCGGGGACCCCGAGTACTCCGATGGTCTGCCCGCCGTCGGAAGCGACGACGCCGCCGCCGCGAATGCCGCCATGGAACGACTCGCGGAATTGGGTCACAAGCGCGTGGCCCACATCACCGGTCCCGAGCGCTTTGTGCATACGCATGTACGGAGCGAGGCCATGGCGCGCGCCGGAGAGCGCCTAGGCATTCAGGTAGTGGCCGAGGTCAACACTGACTACTCCGTCGCAGCCGGAACTTCTGCTTGTCACCAGCTGCTCGACGCGGCTAATCCGCCCACAGCGATGGTCTTCGACAACGACCTGACCGCCCTCGGAGCGGTCAGAGCCGCGACAGGTAGGGGAGTCGACGTTCCTGGCGAACTTTCCGTCCTCGCCTGGGACGACTCACCGCTGTGTGAGTTGACCGTTCCCGCGCTCAGTGCCCTCAGTCGTGACGTGTCTGCCTATGGAGCCGATGCGGCGACGATGCTGCTGAACGTCGTGGATGGGTCGACCGATGTGAAGTCGGTGCGCTCCTCCGTGGCCCGCCTTGTTGACCGTGGCACGCTCGGCCCCGCGCCGCGATGAAGGGCTTGAGGTCCTGGCCGACTCAGGACGCAACGAGGCGTGACGGGGCCTAAGTACCGTAGCGTCCGCACAGGTCCGCCGGGGCGCCATCGAGGGGGGCACCGGCGTGCGCGCTCGCACGCGGCCTCCACGTGCTGCCACCTATTCCACGGGACCAGCGGGGTAAGTGGATCCGCCCCGCTCTCATATGGATGTGCGCGAGGAAGCGTCTACTATAACGATTAAGTAACGCGCTGCCGAAACGGGCGAAAATGGGTTGTGAAGCTCTCACTTAATCGTTAAAGTCGTGTCTAGTCGCGATGCGGCACTGTGGCGAGGACGCTACGGACAGAGCAAAAATCCTGAAGGGGTTACATCAATGAAGATGCGCACAGCCGCCATGGTTGCGGCCACCACCAGCCTGGCGTTCACGCTCGCAGCGTGCAGCGGCAGTAGCGACAACGGAGACGGCAGCAATACGCCAGCACCGGAGTCATCCTCAACGACCAGCGACTCGGCCATGGCCGAGGTTGCCGGCGAGATCACGGTCCTGACGAACCGCACCGACCTGGTGGACACCGTTTTCGCTGACTATAAGTCAACGTTCGAGGCAAAGTACCCCGATGTCGAGGTTAAGTTCGAGGCGATTACCGACTACGAGGGTGAAGTCGCTACCCGCATGAGCACCGACGATTATGGTGACGTGCTGCTCATTCCCAACTCGGTGAACGCAAGCGACTACCCGGACTTCTTTGAGCCGCTCGGCTCGGTCGACGAACTCTCGCAGACCTACCGTTTTATTGGCTCTGAGGCCAACTTCGACGGTCAGTCTTACGGCATCGCCATCACGGGCAACGCCAACGGTCTCGTCTACAACAAGAAGGTATGGGCAGATGCAGGCGTCACCGCGGATCCGACCACGCCCGAGGAGTTCCAGAAGGATCTCCAAATGATCTCCGACAACACGGATGCGACGCCGCTCTATACGAACTACGCCGATGGCTGGCCTCTGACGCAGTGGGAGTCCGACCGCGGAGGGGTGACCGCCAACGCGAACGCTGTCAATGAGCTCGCCGACACGGACGCCCCGTGGAGCGAGGGCATGGATCACTACATCATTGACTCGCTGATCTTCGACGCAGCAGCCGCTGGCAACATCGAGGAAGACCCCACCACCACCAACTGGGAGCAGTCCAAGACGGACCTCGGCACGGGCAAGATCGGAGCCATGGCGCTCGGTTCGTGGGCCATTGTGCAGATGCAGGAAGCGGCCGACGACGCGGCTGACATCGGGTACATGCCGTTCCCCAACCAGGTTGACGGCACGTTCCACTCGGTGATCAGCGGCGACTACAAGAATGGCATCAACGTTCACTCGGAGAACAAGGCCGCGGCACGTGCCTGGATCGACTGGTTCGCCGACGAGTCCGGATATGCCACCGATCAGGGTGGAATCTCGCCTCGCCTCGACGGACCGACGCCCGACACCCTGAAGGACTTTGACGCCGCTGGTGTCGAGTACATCGAGTTGACCCCGCCGCCCGCCGGCCAGGAGAGCCTGGTCAGCGACATCGACAACGCGGCCGAGATTGGTCTCTGGAGCCCTGACTACCGTCAGCGCATTGTGGACGCCGCCCGCGGTGCTCGCGATGAGACCAAGCAGGACATCTTTGACGACCTGAACTCGAAGTGGGCTGAGGCCCGCGCGAGCGTCGAAGGCTAGTCAGAGGTCACTCGTCCCGGTGCAAGCCCGCCGGGGCGAGTGACGTCCCTCCCTCTACCCCTCTCACGTCGGAGAAGTCATGTCTTTCTTTAGTACGCCGGTGCGTCCCAACGCAGTGCGCGCCGCGCAGGACTCGCGAAGCGGCCGTCAGCGGTTCTTCCAGGGAGCAACACCGTGGTTGTTCCTGATCGTCCCACTGATCTTTCTTTGCCTGTTCACTCTGCTTCCCGTGGCGAACATGATCTGGTACTCGTTCACCGAATGGAATGGACTCAGCAAGGACAAGGAGTACGTGGGACTCGGCAACTACATTGAGTTCTTCACGCGACCGGAGCTTTTCCGCGTCTTCCTCGTGAGTCTCTACTACTTTGTCGCCTCGTTCGTTCAGATGGGCCTCGCGCTGTACTTCGCGACCATCCTGTCCTTTAACACCAGGTTCAAGAACCTGTTCAAGGGCATCCTGTTCTTCCCGTATCTCATCAACGGTGTAGCCATCGGCTTCACGTTCCTCTACTTCTTCCGGCCCGGAGGCACGCTCGACGCCTCCCTCGCCGCGCTTGGACTCGAACAGTTCCAGCAGCAATGGCTCGGCAACCCCGACCTCATCAACTTTTCCCTGTCGGGCACTTCGGTATGGCGCTACATGGGCCTCAACTTCGTGCTCTTCTTGGGGGCCATTCAGTCCGTCAACCCGTCACTCTACGAAGCGTCTTCCCTCGACGGTGCCGGCAAGTGGCAGCAATTCCGCTACATCATCCTGCCGAGCATCCGGCCCATCGTCGGGCTGTCGATGATTCTCGCGATCTCCGGTTCGTTGGCGGTGTTTGAGATCCCTTACATCATGACTGGCGGGGCCAACGGCTCCATGACCTTTGTCATCCAGACCATCAATATGGCGTTCAAGTTCAACAAGGTAGGACTCGCGTCTGCCATGGCTGTGATCCTGCTGTTGATCGTGCTGATCATCACCTGGATCCAAAGAAGACTTGTACCCGACGAGAAGGTGAACCTGACGTGAAAAGCGCAACCTTTGGAGGACTCAAGTACCTCACCCTGATAGTGGCGTCGCTCGTGACGCTGCTTCCACTCGTCACCATCGTGATGGCGTCCTTCAAGACTTCACGGGAGTTTCAGGAGTCGGGACCGTTCGACCTGCCAGAAAGCTTCGGCTTCGAGAATTATGTCGAGGCATTCACCAAGGGCGGCATGCTGCATGCGTTCTTCAACACCGGCATCATTCTGTTGGTGTCGATCACCGGCACCGTGATCATCGGTGCCATGACCGCCTATGCGATCGACCGTTTCGAGTTCCGCTTCCGCAAGGTCGTGGTGGGAGTCTTCTTGTTCGCGGTGCTTGTGCCCGCGGTGACCACACAGGTCGCCACGTTCCAGGTCGTGAATAACCTTGGCCTCTACAACACGCGCTGGGCGGCCATCGTGCTCTTCATGGGCACCGACATCGTCTCGATCTACATCTTCCTGCAGTTCATCCGGGCCGTGCCTCGTGAGCTTGACGAGGCCGCCAAGCTCGAGGGCGCAGGACCGTTCCGAATCTTCTGGCAGATCATCTTCCCGCTGCTCAAGCCCGCTATCGCGACGGTGGTGATCATCAAGGGGTTCGCGGCCTACAACGAGTTCTATATACCGTTCTTATATATGCCCTCGCGGGACCTGGGCGTCATCTCGACCTCCCTGTTCCGCTTCACGGGTCCGTTTGGTGCCCACTGGGAGGTCATAGCCGCGGGTGTGATCATCGTGATCATCCCCACCCTGATCATCTTCGTCCTGCTGCAGAGGTTCATCTACAGCGGCTTCACGCAGGGAGCGACCAAGTGACGCGCGATAGTAGTGCGACCACTCGCGAGGCGCTGACGATCTGGCGGTTGTTCCTGGGTGCCGACTCCGAGTCCGCTCCCGCCGGTGTTACTGCGGCCCTGACAGAGGGCATTCCCGCCACGGTGCCAGGCAGCGTCCTGGGCACCCTGATTGAGGCCGGACTCGCGTCGGACGTCACAGTCGACGGTCTCGAGGAGGACGTCGCCTGGGCGACCCATTGCACGTGGATCTACCGAACCTCTGTTCCGCGCCTGGGTGATGGCGCCCACGTGACAATCGATTTCGAGGGCGTTGACACGTTGGCCACGGTGCGCGTTGACGGCAACTCCGTACTCGAGACCGACGACATGTTTCATGCCTGGAGCATCGAACTCACGGACGACGCGCACCACGCGCACCCGTCCTCCGACGACACCGGCGACTCCGCCGTTATCCCCGCCCTCTCTGCGGGCAAAGAGTGGAGCGTGGAGGTGGAGTTCCACCCCGTGCTACCGGTGGCGAACGCGCTCGAGGCGTCCGACCCGCTGCCTCGTGCCGACATGTACGAGATCCCCTTCAACCAGGTGCGCAAGATGGCCTGTTCATTCGGATGGGATTGGGGTCCCACCACCATCACTGCCGGTCTGTGGCGCGGAGCGACGGTCACGCGCCGTTGTCAGGCCTCCATCGACCAGCTTCTTCTCACGACCGACTGGAGTAACGGCGCCTCGCTGAGCGCGCGTCTGGACATCGAGGGAACGGCCGATGCGGTGGTTGCCACCGTGGTTCCCGCGGGCGGGGGCGAGGCTCTCGCGTCGCAGCGGTTTGACGTTGCCCACGGCCACCTCGAGTTTGACCTCCAGGTGCCCCAAGCCCGACGCTGGGACGTGGTGGACCGTGGCGATCAGCCGCTCTACGACGTGCACATTTCAGTGGTTGACGACTCGGGAGCGGAACTGGACTCGACGCATCGTCGGGTGGGCTTTCGCCACGTCTCACTGGTGCAAGACGAGGACGACATCGGGCGCTCCTTCGAAGTACACGTGAATGGCGCGCGTGTCTGGGCGCGCGGGTTCAATTGGATTCCTGCTGACGTTCTGCCGGAGCGAGTGACGCGAGAGCGTACTCGCGAACTGGTTCAGGAGGCGGTGGACACGGGCGCCAACATGTTGCGCATCTGGGGTGGAGGCGTCGTCGAGTCCCGGGACTTCTTTGAGGCCTGCGACGAGGCCGGTGTACTGGTGTGGCAGGACTTCTCGTTCGCTTGTGCGGCGTACGCAGAAGATGACGCGCAGATGATGCGGGTCCAGCGCGAGGTGGCCGATGCCGTCAGGCGCGTCGGTCACCACGCGTCGCTGGCGCTGTGGTGCGGCTGCAACGAGAACCTCTGGGGCTTCGAAGACTGGGGTTGGAAGGAGACCTTGGGGGAGGATGGCGTCTGGGGTGCGCACCTCTATCACGAGGTAATCCCCAAAGCGCTTGCCGAGCTCGATCCTCGCCGTCCCTACATTCCGGGATCGCCCTTCTCGCCTGACGACGGAGTGCATCCGAACGATCCGACGCAGGGGACCACTCACCACTGGGATACCTGGAATCAGCTCGACTACACTGCCTTCGAGGACAAGACCTCACGGTTCGCTTCCGAGTTTGGCTGGCAGGCACCCGCCGCCTGGCACACGCTGACCCGCGCCATGGGGTCAGAGCCGACCAGCGGTGACGATCCCCGCCTGCAACGCCTTCAGAAGCATCCCGAGGGCAAGGCTGGGCTGGCCCGTGGAATCGCGGACCACGTGGCGCACCTGCCCACGGATGGACGAGGCTGGTATTTCGCCACTCAACTTATGCAGGCTCGTGCCATCAGTGCGTCGATCGGGCGCTTCCGCTCGCTCCACGAGTCGTGCTCCGGCACGCTGTGGTGGCAGCTAAATGACTGCTGGCCCGCTTTGTCGTGGGCGGTAGTCGATGTGACCGGTGCCCGCAAACTGGGGTGGTACGCGTCGGCCCAGATCATGGCACCCCGTGCCATCATCGCGACGTCGCCACAGACACCGCACGCGCTCACAGTAGTGAACGACGTGCCGCAAACGTGGGAGGCGATGGCGCGAATCCGTACAGTGACGGAATCTGGAGACGTCTTGCTTGACGAACGCATCGGGCTGCACATCGCTGCTGATGGGCATGCCGAGATCGCTCCTTCACGGCTGCCGCAAGGCACAGTGGCCGTAGTCGTAGACGTCGAGGACAAGCGCGCAGTGCGATGGCTGGTGGCCGACGATGCGCTGGAGCACCCGGCCGCATCATTGGCGAGCGTGCAAATCAACCCTGACGCGGCATCGGACGTCGTGCGCGTGACCGTTGTGGCCAAGCACCTGATTCGGGACCTATCGCTCCTCGCGGAGACGCATCCCGCGCTCGAGGGAGTGAGGGTGGATCGTCAATTGCTCACGTTGCTTCCTGGCGAGGCGGCGACTTTCACGGTGACCCGCATGGGGGGCGCCACCCTCGCCGCGTACGAGTGGCGGAGCCTGCTGTGTGCCGGCACGGCGCTGGTGATGCCGTGATGAGGCCGGACCAGCGAGCCCGAGTGCGAGCCGAACAGCGCGCGGACCTACTGAGGTTCACGCAGGCCGCCAAGACTGATCGCGGATTTGGCTGGCTTGATGAGCGTGGGAACGTGCTTGGTGGCAAGCCCGAGGAACTGTGGATCACATGCCGCATGACCCACATCGCGGCGTTAGGAGTCCTCGCGAATGAGGAGCCAAAGCCAGCAGGGCCACACCAATTGGAGCTGAGGGCGTTGGTTAGTCACGGCGTGCGCGCGCTGAGTGGTGCCTTCGAGGATCAGGAAAACGGCGGCTGGTTTGCTGCTGTCGACGCCTCCGGCCCTGTCGATACAGCTAAGCAGGCTTATGGGCACGCGTTCGTCGTCCTGGCGGCCTCATCGGCTCTCCTTGCCGGAGCCGAAGGTGCACGCGCCCTTCTCAAGCGGGCATTACGGGTGAGTGAGCGTAGGTTCTGGGACGACTCGCATGGCCTCTCCGTCGAGGAATGGGACCAGGACTGGACGACACTAGCTACCTACCGCGGCGTCAATGCCAATATGCATACAGTCGAGGCATATCTCGCCGCCGGAGACGCCACCGGCGACAAGGTCTGGCACGAGCGTGCGGGACGCATCGCGGCCCGAGTGCTGTCGTGGTCGGAGTCCAATGAATGGCGGATCCCTGAACACTTTGACGAGGACTGGCGGCCGATGCTTGAGCACAACCGTGACATTCCTGCAGACCCATTCCGACCGTACGGGGCGACGGTAGGACACGGTCTGGAATGGGCACGTCTTTTCCTCTCTGTCGATGCAACTCTTGACGACAAGGCGCCCGCGGGATTGGCGGCGGGCGCCCGCAAGCTCTACGGGCGCGCCGTGAGTGACGGCTGGCACGCAGACGGCGACTCCGGATTCGTCTACACCACGGACTGGGACGGGAGGCCGGTAGTTCGCGAGCGCATGCACTGGGTTGCGGCAGAAGCGATTGGGGCAGCTCATGCACTTGCTATCGCGACGGGCGAACAACGCTACACAGAGGACGCGGAGAAGTGGTGGGGCTTCGTGGACGACTTCCTCGTCGACGAGGAGTTCGGATCGTGGCATCACGAACTCAACTCAAGCAATCGACGAGCAGCCTCGGTGTGGCCCGGCAAGCCAGACACCTACCACGCCTACCAGGCCGCACTGTGGCCCGATGTCCCGCTCGCTCCTTCGTTTGCCACGGCTTTGGCCCGCGGCTCGAGCCTAAGCCAAGACCACGCCTCCCGTGCCGCCTCGAAGGGCGAGGGCACGCGGTGAACGTCCTAGTCGTGGGCGAGTCCGTGCTCGACGTGGTCAATGACACCGCAGGAGAAGTGACCGCAATTGCAGGTGGAAGCCCCGCCAATGTGGCCGTAGGACTCGCGCGGCTGGGCATCCGTCCCACCTTCGTGACGCACTTGGGTCAGGACGATGCGGCCGCGGTCATTCGCGCTCATATTGAGTCCACGGGTGCCACCATTGTCGTCGTTGATACGGCTACGCCCACCTCGACGGCAACCGCCACCATTGGCTCCGATGGCGGGGCCACCTATGAGTTTGCTATTGCCTGGAATCTGAGTGCTACCGCGCTCGAAGAGGTCGTGGCCACGCGAGCGCCACTACACCTCCATACGGGCTCCATTGCGACAGTCATGCGGCCGGGAGCCGATGCAGTGGCGTCGGTCATTAGGGGCCCTCTAGTGGCATCCATGAGCTTTGACCCGAACATCCGGCCGGGGTTGATTCACGACCGGGACGCCGCGCTTCAGCAGATTCGTGCATGCCTGACCAGAGCGAATGTCGTGAAGGCTAGCGACGAGGACATCGCCTGGATGGCACCGGGGGAGGACCCCGTGCGTGTCGCCGCTAGGTGGCTCGAGTGCGGACCGAGCCTGGTCGTCGTGACCCTAGGCGCGGTCGGCGCCTGGGCTCTTGGCAGTTTCGGCAGCGTATTCGTTCCGGCCCGCGAGGCGGTCGTCGTCGACACGGTCGGGGCGGGTGATTCATTCATGTCGGCGCTCATCGCGGGGTGGCTGGAGCTTGTGGGAGACAGCTCGCGCGGGCCAGCACGCTCACTTTCCGAAGTGGAGGCACGCGACCTGCTACTTGACTGTGTCACTGCGGCAAGCATCACCGTTGGCAGGCGGGGGGCGCAGCCGCCTACACGTGCGGAGCTAATTGAGGCTCGCTAAAGGTACTCATACGTCAACATATTCCAACCGCACACCCGCGAGTCATCGCAGGTAGTATGCCTACATAGAACGATTTGGGCGACTACTTGTGGAGGAGACTGCGGTGACCTTTGGCTCCCGACTGGCGCTGGCGATGGACGAGCACGGGCCGCTGTGCGTGGGAATCGACCCGCACCCGGGGCTACTTGAAGCCTGGAGCCTCCCGGACAACGCCGACTCGCTGCAACTGTTCAGCGATGCCGTGATCGACGCAGCCATTGGCCGCGCCGCGGCAGTAAAGCCGAACGCTGCCTTCTATGAGCGGCACGGCTCGCGCGGCATGGGCGTCCTCGAGAACCTGTTGGGACGCTGCCGCGAGGCCGGACTGCTGACGGTGCTCGACGCGAAGCGGGGCGACATCGGCTCCACGATGCAGGCCTACGCCGAGGCGTTCCTAGTGCCGGGGGCACCCTTCGAGGCCGACTCCGTGACGCTGTCGCCCTACCTGGGTGTGGGCTCGCTCCAACCAGCCTTCGACCTCGCTCAGAAGCACGGAAAGGGAATCTTTGTGCTCGCGCTGACCTCGAACGCCGAGGGGCACACTGTGCAGCACGCGAAGTCCGCGGATGGCGTGGCGGTGGCCGCGGCCGTGACCGCCGCCGCCGCGGAGCTGAACGCCGGAACGGAGCCTCTGGGCAGCATCGGCTTGGTTATTGGGGCGACCGTCGGGTCTGCAGTGACGGACCTCGGCATAGATTTATCGGCCCTTAATGGGCCGATCCTGGCACCCGGCGTGGGCGCACAAGGAGCGGGGCCTGCAGAACTTGAGCAGGTGTTCGGGAACGCACGGCGGTGCGTACTCGTCAATCAATCACGGGGCGTCTTGCAGGCTGGTCCGTCGGTTGACAGGTTGATCGAGGCAATCGACTCGGCATCGACCGAAGCACAATCACTCCTGCAAACCCCGTCTTAATGCATTGGGACAATCAGTTCTAGTAGAAGGAGACACAGTGGCTACTCCAGAGCTCAGCGACGAACAGCGGGCAGCGGCACTCGTCAAGGCGACAGCCGTCCGTTCCGCGCGACGCGTATTCAAGGAAGAGCTTTCGCGCGGAGAGATGACGCTTGAGAAGGCGATCTCACGGGCCAAGGCGGACGACGCCCTCGCGGGCATTCGCGTCCACGATCTCTTGCAGTGCCTGCCCGGCGTGGGACCGAAGCGTGCGACCACCACGATGGAGGAGATCGGTATCTCCGCCGCGCGGCGTGTACGTGGGCTTGGCACGCACCAGGTCGAGGCGCTGCTGGAACGCGAGAGTCGGTGAATCGACTCGTCGTTCTTGCCGGTCCCAGCGGGGTAGGCAAGGGCACGGTGGTTCGCGCCCTGCGTGACCGCCACCCGGAAGTGTGGCTGTCCGTTTCCGCGACGACGCGTGGGCCTCGGCCCGGCGAGGTCGACGGCCAGCACTACTTCTTTGTGGGCGACGACGAATTCACTCGCATGGTTGAGACCGGCGAGTTGCTGGAGTGGGCAACCGTCTTTGGTGGCAATCGGTACGGGACGCCGCGTGGCCCCGTGGAGGATCGCCTATCCGAAGGCACCCCGTGCATCCTGGAGATAGACCTGCAGGGCGCGCGTCAGGTGCGCGAGTCGATGCCCGAGGCGTTGCAGGTGTTCATCGCGCCGCCGTCCTTCGAGGTGTTGGTGGACCGACTCGTGGGTCGTGGTACGGAGGACGAGCGTGAACGCGAGCGCCGGCTAGCCACCGCGCGGGAGGAAATCGCCGCGCAGGGCGAGTTCGACGAGGTCATCGTGAATGACAATGTGATGGACGCGGCCGACGCCTTGGAGCGCCTGCTGCTCCCTTCACGGTAAGATAGTGGAAGTTTGAGCCGACGCTCACCCAAGCAAACCCCTTAAGCATTGGAGTAACCATGGCCGGAACGATTGCCAATCCCATCGGAATCACCAACCCGCCCATCGACGAGCTGCTCGAGAAGGTCGACTCCAAGTACGCCCTGGTGATCTACAGCTCCAAGCGTGCGCGTCAGATCAACTCGTACTACGAGGCACTCGGCGAGGGTCACTTCGAGAACGTTGGCCCGCTAGTCGAGGCCGACTCGACCGACAAGCCGCTCTCCGTCGCACTTCGCGAGATCAACGAAGGCTCGCTGTTGGTGCTGGGCGACGACGCGTAACGCGTTCGCCCCACCCAACACAGGTTAAATTGCGCGTCCTACTGGGCGTGACGGGCGGCATCGCCGCCTACAAGGTTGCGCTCGTTTTGCGCCGCCTTCGCGAGGACGGGCACTCGGTGCGTGTCATCCCCACCGCCGCGTCGCTCAACTTCGTGGGCCGCGCGACGTGGGAGGCACTGTCCGGGCATCCCGCGCCCACCGATACTTTCGAGGACGTTCCCTCCGTCGCGCACGTGCGACTGGGTCAGCGTGCCGACATCGTGCTGGTCGCCCCCGCGACCGCCGACTTCCTCGCGTCGATGGCCCAGGGAACCGCCAAGGACCTGCTGGGTAACGCGCTGCTCGCGACTCAGGCGCCCGTGGTCGTCGCTCCAGCCATGCACACCGAGATGTGGCTGAATGCGGCGACTCAGGCAAACGTGGCTACCCTGCGCGAGCGGGGGGTTCACGTGATAGATCCGGCCGTGGGCCGCCTCACGGGCGCCGACTCCGGCCCGGGCCGCCTTCCCGAGCCCGATGACCTGGTCGCCGCCCTCTACGGCGTCGCCGAGGGGCAAGGCTTGCCTGTGGAACCTGCCCAGGCGGACGATGCTGGGGCTGGCTCTGGCGCAACCGAAGCTGGCTGGGGTGACCTGGTCGGGGTCAGCGTGGTGGTGAGCGCCGGCGGCACGCACGAGGCCGTGGACGCCGTGCGCTTCCTGGGCAACAGGTCCAGCGGACACCAGGGCCTTGCCCTGGCTCAGGCCGCGGCCGACCGCGGCGCGAAGGTCACCCTGGTGGCAGCCAACGTGGTGCTGCCGGCTGGCGAGGGCATCGTCCGCGTGGACGTGGAATCTTCTGCGGAGTTGTCTGAGGCGGTGAAGGACGCCTCGAAGGACGCCGACGTCGTGATCATGGCCGCCGCAGTCGCCGACTTCCGTCCGCGCGAGGTGAGTGCGACCAAAATCAAGAAGTCTGGCGACGCGGCCACCGATCAGGCGGGGCTGACTCTTGAACTAGTGCCGACTGAGGACATCCTCGCCGCGCTAGTGACTGCGCGCCCCGAACACCAGACGGTGGTGGGCTTCGCAGCCGAGACCGGGGATAGCACCTCAAGCGTGCTCGAGCACGGCGCCGCCAAGGCTCGTCGCAAGGGCGCAAATCTGCTGATCCTCAATCCCGTAGGCGGGGGACTGGGCTTTGGTGACGTCCCCAATACGGTGACGATGCTCGACGTCAACGGCGAAGCCGTCGCGGAGGCGGCCGGGTCCAAGCTGGCCGTCGCCCACGCGATTCTCGACCGCGTGGTCTCCATGCGTTCCTGACAATTCGGGTTCTGGCGCCTCGCTACGGCAACACATCCGCATTTTCGACGCCACCATTTCTCAACGGTTCGACACCGCCACCTCCGCATCGCGAGGGATGGCCCCCGCTCACGTTTCACCTACCAGCCGCCACGTTTGCACCCTAAAGCGGTGTGGCGAGCCGGAGGCTGAGCACACGATCACCTCGAGAGCGGCAATTGAGGGTGCGGAGGTTTCTTACGCAGAGTGGTCCAGTGAGGCGATTCACGGGCAGCCGCCAGTGAGGACGTGGCATCGACGGCTTTGGCTATGCTTACCGGCATGACAAATCTGCGCCTATTCACGTCCGAATCCGTGACCGAGGGTCACCCCGACAAGGTCTGTGACCAGGTAAGCGACGCGATCCTCGACGAGATGCTCCGTCAAGATCCACTATCACGCGTTGCTGTGGAAACAATGGTGACCACTGGGCTGGTGCACGTGGCGGGTGAGGTGACCACCGAGGCCTACGTCGATATTCCAGGCACCATTCGTGGTGTCGTGAACGACATCGGCTATACGTCTTCCAAGGTGGGCTTTGACGGCGACTCGTGCGGCATCTCCGTCTCCATTGGGGAGCAGTCACCGGACATCTGGCAGGGGGTAGGTTCTGCGACCGACGTCGACGAGAAGCAGTTGGGCGCCGGCGACCAGGGCCTGATGTTTGGCTACGCGTGCCAAGATACTGCGGAACTTATGCCATTGCCGATCTCGATCGCGCACCGTCTCACGCAGCGGCTCGCCCAGGTTCGGCGGGACGGAACCGTCGAGGGTCTGCGCCCCGACGGTAAAGCTCAGGTCACCATCGGGTACGACGGCGACAAGGCCGTCTCTGTCGATACCGTGGTGCTGTCGAGCCAGCACGCCGAGGGCATGAGCATGACGGCACTTCGAGGTGCAATCGAGGAGGCCGTCATCGGCCCGGTTCTCGCGGGCTACGACCTGGACGCGACCGGTCATCGGTCACTGATTAATCCCACGGGAATCTTTGAGATCGGTGGCCCCAAGGGCGACGCAGGCTTGACGGGGCGCAAGATCATTGTCGACACCTACGGGGGCATGGCCCGCCACGGTGGGGGTGCTTTCTCCGGCAAGGACCCGTCCAAAGTAGACCGGTCGGCGACATACGCGATGCGTTGGGTAGCCAAGAATGTGGTGGCTGCCGGCCTCGCCGCCCGCTGCGAGGTTCAAGTCGCCTACGCAATCGGAACCGCACACCCGGTGGGCCTATACGTCGAGACATTCGGAACTGCGACGGTCGAGGAGGCCGCGATTGCGCGCGCCATCCGTGAAGTGTTTGACCTGCGCCCGCAGGCCATCATTGCGGATCTAGATTTGCAGCGCCCCATCTACCGGCAGACAGCGGCTTACGGACACTTTGGGCGCGAGCTGCCCGACTTCACGTGGGAGCGCACCGACCGCGCAGCCGCGTTGGTGAGCGCTGCGGGCTAGAGAGGCGGCACAATAGGCACCATGGCAACTGAGGGGTCGATTGGCTGGACCGCGCACACGTCGCGTGCTGGCGCCGACCTTCCGCAGTCGGCTGGTGCACGTGACAACGACTCCGCAGACTTTGAGGACGGCGCCCTCTTTGCCGCGCCGCCACGGTCCACCTCGGCAACCCACGCATCGAAGCGCGCGAACGACAAGCGCACTGCGGCCGAAGCTGCCTCGCAGGGGCAGCCGCTTCGGGTGGCAACAGTGTGCATCGACAGCGCGCTGCCGCATCTGGATCGGCCCTTTGACTACGCCATACCGAGCAAACTTGATGACGTGGTGCACATCGGAACCAGGGTGCGCGTGCGCTTTGCGGGACGGCTCATTAGCGCCGTCGTTGTGGAGACGTCTGACACCTCCGACTTCGATGGAAAGCTTGCTCCTTTGAACTCCGCAGCTGCGTTGCCGTCCTATACGGCCGACTCCCTCGAGTTTGCCCGCGGCGTGGCACGTCGCTACGGCGGATCACTGTGGGACGTCTTGCGTTTGATGGCCCCGCCCCGCGTCGCGAGCGTTGAGGCGCGTGACTGGGGAGACGAACGCTTCAGTAGGAGCGCCTTCGTAGAGACGGCTGCCACCTTGCGTCTCGCGGCGGACGCTGCCGGACTCGACTATGCGCAGGTTGCCGAGGGCGCACGGGTGGTGTGGGAGGCCTCTCCTGACCCAGCGGCTCCCTCATCGATACCGGCAGCGGCGCTTCTGGCTCCTTCCGTGGAGGTCGCGGCGAAGGGCCTCAGCGCGATCGTGGTCGTTCCAGATGCGCGCGCGGTCAAGCGCGTCGAGACGGCGCTGAACGAGGCGGGACTTACCCGATGGACAGCTCGCTCCGGTGGGCATTTTGTGGTGCTGGATTCCGACGAGGGTGCGTCTCCCCGCTACGCGGCATACCTAGCCGCGATGCATGGGCGGGTCGGCCTCATCATCGGCACCCGTACCGCTGTCACGCAGCCCGTTCCAGAGTTGGGTCTTGTGACCATCTGGGACGATTCATCGTCAGTCTTTGATGACCCTCACGCGCCGTACCCGAATGCTCGCACGCTAGCCGCGATGCGTGTGGAGTTCAACGGAGCTGGCGCGTTGTTGGGTGCATACGCCCCCGGCGTGGAGGCCATGGCATTGGTAGCGCACGGCTGGGCCGAACTTCAGCGTTCGGATCGCGCCGTCGTGCGCGCGGGAACGCCGACTGTCGACGTCCTGACCGCGGAGAGGCGCGAGGCCGAGGGCGGCTCAGGCTGGCACTGGATGCCCGGCAGCGCGTGGAGAGCAGTCACGAAGGCGCTTCCCTCGGGGCCCGTGGCGATCGTGGTGCCTCGCACCGGCTACGTTCGTGCCGTCACGTGCGCCAGGTGTGGAACGTGGGCGCAGTGCCGCGAGTGCGAGGGCTCACTTAGCCAATCACACGTGTCGGCGCCACTGGTGTGTGTGGACTGTGCCGCCGATCAGGTCGACTGGCACTGCACCGAATGCCATTCGCGCGCTGTGAAGCAGGCCCGCCAGGGCGTGGAACGCATCGCCGAGCAGGTTAAGGCAATGGCAAAGGGCACGCCTGTTCATGTGTCGGCCGCCGCCATGGGCACGTTGCCGGACGATGAGATTGCCGAAGGAATCGTCGTGGCGACCCCCGGCGCACTGCCCGCGGTTCGCGGCGGCTATGCACACGCGGTGGTGGTGGGGGCTGATGTTCCGGCCTCGGGCGGCTTGGGGGCAGAGCTACAGGCGATTCGTTGGTGGCTCAATACAGCCGCGCTGGTCCGTTCACGCGAGCGCGGGGGAGCGGTCACGCTGGTCGGGGACCTGCCGGATGCAGTGCGCCAGGCAATCGTGTCCTGGACTCCCGGCGACGCGGCCCACGATGCGTATACGGAGCGAGCGGGACTTGGTCTGCCTCCGGCTCGTCGTACGCTCGCTGTCACCGGAGACGATGCGGCGCTAAGCCTCGCGCTGAGCGTCGCGGTTGAGGGAGAGCGCATCGAACGTCATCCGGACATCACCGTGGTGCCCACACGAGACGGCGTGACGCTCCTCATGTCTCGGCGCGTCACCGCCGCCGCAGTCGACGCTGTCAGGTCCGTGCAACTTGAGTTGTCCAAGTCTGGCGATGGCGAATTGCGCCTGCGGGTGGACGGGCCACTGGAACTCTAGCCGTCGGGCGCTCCGGCATCGGGGTGGATACCCTCGTTGATTCGTACGACAAGGCACGAAGGCGTTAACGGCACCGGAGCCACGGCAATCTGTCCATGGGCTCCCTGCGTCCCGCCTACGATGGGCACATGCGTCTGATCTTTGCCGGAACTCCCCAGATCGCCGTTCCCACCCTCGAAGCGCTACTCGCGAGCGAGCACGAGGTGGTCGCGGTGCTGACCCAGCCGGATGCCAGGGGAAAGCGCGGCAAGACCCTGCACCCCAGCCCCGTCAAAGTGGCCGCACTTGAGCACGGTTTACCGGTTCTCACTCCCGAGAAGGCGTCGGCACCGGAGGTCATCGCACAGGTCGCCTCGTACAAAGCTGATGCCGCCGCCGTGGTCGCCTACGGCCAGATACTGAAGCCGGCACTCCTCGACGCGGTGCGAATCGCGTGGGTCAACCTGCACTTCTCTTTGTTGCCGCAGTGGCGCGGCGCAGCGCCTGTCCAGCGCGCCATCATGGCGGGCGACGAGATTAGCGGCGCGAGCACGTTCATTATTGAGACGGGGCTCGACACTGGACCAGTGATTGGCACCATGACGGAGCGCGTGCGCCCCACGGACACGAGCGGAGACCTCCTTGAGCGCCTGGGCGTCAGTGGTGCGCCGCTGATGGTGCAGTCCTTGACGGCACTAGATACGGGACACGCTGGCCCCGTCGCGCAGTCGCCGGAAGGAATCAGCTACGCGCACAAGCTCACTCGGGACGACGCATACGTGCGGTGGGACCGTGCGGCTCATGTGGTTGATCGGCAAGTTCGCGGCTGCACGCCCGCACCAGGCGCGTGGACTACGTTGCCCGATGGGTCGGTCGCCAAACTTGGCCCCGTCACCTTGGTTCCCGATGCACCCACCACCGTTCCTGGACAGGTCCGGTGGGGTGCGGGTATGGATCAGCCGGGCGACTCCGCCGCGACCGCCGCGATGCGTGCCGAGTTCACGGATATGGTGCTGGTCGGCACGGGGACTCACCCAGTGGCGCTGTCGTGGATAGCGCCCGCCGGAAAGAAGCCAATGCTTGCAGCCGATTGGTGGCGCGGCGCCCGGTTAGACGAAGCGGCGATCTTGGGAGAGTCATGAGTAGCAATATTGAGGATGAGAGCTACGACGGCTCGGCCTTTGACGACGCGGAGTTTGGGGACGCTGGTAGTGATGGCACCGGTTCCGTCGGAACACGTGACGGCTACGCCGCCACCCGAAACCACGGAGTGACGCTGACAAGAGACCGCGCGCGTTCAGCGGCGTATGAGTGCATCCTGACCGTGACCCGTGATGATGCGTACGCGAACCTGGTGATGCCCTCGATTCTGCGCGACGCCGGACTGAGTGGACGTGACGCCGCCTTCGCCACGGAACTCGCTTACGGCACCCTGCGCATGCAGGGCCTGTATGACGAGGTCATTGCTGTGGCCTCCAAACGCGCCCCGGCTGAACTCGACGTTGACGTGCGGGCGGCCCTGTGGATGGGCACTCACCAGGTGTTGGCCATGCGCGTGCCCCCGCACGCCGCGGTGTCCGAGACTGTGGCGCAGGTGAAGGCGCAGTCCAACGTGGGCGCAGCCAAGTTCGCCAATGCCGTGATGCGGCGTGTCACGGAACGCGAGCCAGAGGCATGGCTGGACTTAGTCGCTCCCGGCACCAAGTTGCCCTCACTCGGCAAGCGTTACTCGCATCCCGCCTGGATTGTCGATGCCCTCGCGGCGTCCCTCCAGGCTGACGGACGCGGCCACGAGCTTGAGGACCTCCTGTCGGTCAACAACACCCCGGCGCGTGTGACTCTTGTGGCCCGTCCCGGACTGGCCGACCCTTACGACGTGGCAGACAGCATCGGCGATGCGGACGTCACTGAACTCTCTCCGTATGGCGTGGCGCTGAATGGTGGCGACCCCGGTGCCATTTCTGGAGTGCTGGATGGCACCGTCGCGGTGCAAGACGAGGGAAGCCAGGTAGTAGCGACGGCAATGGTCGCGGCACAGGACGTGGCCGAGGGCGAGCGGTGGCTTGACATGTGCTCGGGACCTGGCGGCAAAACCGCACTACTCGGTGCCCTGGCTGACGAGTACGGCGCCACGGTTGACGCCCTCGAACTCCACAAGCACCGGGCCAAGTTGGTGCGACAGTCCACGCGGGCGCTCCCACATGGTGTAGTGGACGTCCACGTGGGAGACGGTCGCACCTGGGGTGCCGACGGCTCCTACGATCGCGTGCTGCTTGACGCGCCGTGCACCGGCTTGGGTGCACTGCGCCGCCGTCCAGAGTCGCGCTGGCGCCGCAGCCCCGGGGACCTGGCGGAACTGGCCGAACTGCAGAGCCAACTTCTCGCCTCAGCCGTGCGCCTGGTGCGACCGGGCGGAGTCATCGCCTACGTGACCTGCTCGCCGGTTCTCGCAGAGACCCGTGAGGTGGTCGATGCTGTCCTAGTCCATGCTGGCCTTGAGCAGGTGGATGCCCGCGACGCGGTCGCCGCGGTCACCGCGCGCGAGCCACATGAGTGGGGTGCGGGACCGCACGTTCAGATGTGGACGCACGCGCACGGCACGGACGCGATGTTCTTGGCCCTGCTACGCAAGCCGCGCGGCTAGCGTCGTCGCCCTAGGGCGACGAACCTGGCAGGCAGTAGGCTCGGAGTATGGCTATTCAGATCGCCCCAAGCATTCTGTCCGCAGACTTCGCGAACCTTGAGCGAGACATCGCGGCAGTATCCGCCGCTGACCTCTTGCATGTCGACGTGATGGACGCGCACTTTGTGCCGAACCTGACCCTTGGCTTGCCCATCGTGGAGCGCATCGCACAGGTGTCGTCACTCCCGGTGGACACCCATCTGATGATCGAAGATCCAGACCACTGGGCCCCGCGGTACGCCGAGGCGGGCGCCGCGTCCGTCACATTCCACTACGAGGCGGCAAAGAATCCCGTGGCTATCGCCCGCGACCTGCGTGCCCTTGGAGTGCGTGCCTCGGTTGCACTCAAGCCCGGCACCGACGCCTCAGCCATCATCGACGACCTCAAAGAGTTCGACATGGTGCTCGTCATGACAGTCGAGCCTGGGTTCGGCGGCCAAGCTTTTATGCCCGAGATGCTCCCCAAGATCGAGGCTATCCGTGCTGCCGTCGATCGCGGCGTAGCGGACGGCTCCCTCGCCATCGCACCCTGGATTCAGGTGGACGGCGGCATCGCGCCTGACACCGCGCACAGCGTGACGTCCGCGGGTGCGAACGTCCTCGTTGCCGGCTCCGCCGTCTACGGGGCAGATGACCGCGCCGCCGCGATCGCTGCGCTGCGTGAAGTCGCGAACGGACCCGAAACCATCAACGGGGTTCCCGCCAGCGGCGGCCCAGGAGCGCACCATCACTGAGCTACCGGGGGATGGCACGGAACGGAGCACGGCCGGTTCCGGCCACGATGAGCCGATGCTGAAATCCGGTTCGGCAGGTGAAGGCAATTCGGCAGTGAGTAGTGCGGCCTCAAGCGATGACAATAGGCAGGGGTCCAACGATTCGGCGGCCCTTGAGCCTTCTCAGGCGTTCGACCGGGCAGTCGAACTCGCCGCGCGCGGTCCTGCTCACGGACCCAACCCTCGAGTGGGTTGCGTGATCACCGACGCATCGGGGCTTGTGTTGGGGGAGGGCTGGCATCGGGGCGCCGGGACACCGCACGCCGAACCCGCAGCTTTGTCCGATGCCGTGACGCGCGGCAACGACGTCAACGGTGCGACGGCCTATGTGACGCTCGAGCCCTGCGCACACACCGGACGCACGGGGCCGTGTACGGACGCACTCACAGATGCCGGAGTCGCTTCCGTACGCTTCGCTGTCGAGGATCCAAACCCCGCTGCCGCGGGTGGTGGCCAGGTGCTGCGTGACCGCGGAATCGACGCGGCCTTCGCGCCCCACGCCGGCGCAGCCAAACTCAACGCGCGATGGCTGGCGAGCATCAGCATCGGCCGCCCGTATGTGGTTGCAAAGTGGGCGGCAACTCTTGACGGCCGAACAGCGGCGGTCGACGGGACCAGTTTCTGGATCACGGGGGACGAGGCGCGCGAGCATGCGCATTCGGTCCGTGGCGAGGTCGACGCGATCGTGGTTGGGACCGGCACGGTGTTGGTTGATGACCCGTCATTGTCAGCTCGTGTGGGCGGGTCAGAGTCCGGACACCAGCCGCTACGCGTGGTCATGGGTCTACGTGACACTGCAGGCAAGAAGGTCTGGCGCGACGACAACGCACTCGCACTACACACTCACGATCCTGCGGCGGTGTTGGCCGAACTGCAGGCGCGTGAGGCCCGCGTGGTGTTGATCGAAGGTGGCGCGGCGATCACCACCGCCTTCCTGTCAGCGGGCTTGGTGGACGAGATTCATGCGTATATTGCGCCAGCAATCCTGGGGGCTGGCACGTCGGCAGTGGGCGACCTGGGAATCTCGACGATGAATGGGGCGTTGAGGGGACAGGACGTGTCAACGCGCCAACTGGGCGCGGATACCCTTGTCATCGCACACGTGGCGAAAGGAACCTGATGTTTACCGGGATAGTCGAGTCAATCGGCACCATTACAGCCGTGACCGAACTTGGCGACCAGTCGCAGATATCCGTCAGCTCGCCAGGCCTTGGCGGCGACCTTCAGCACGGCGAGTCAATTGCCGTCGACGGCGTCTGCCTGACCGTTGCCAAGCACACCGGAGACGAATGGATTGGCGACGTCATGCGCATCACGCGTGAGACCACGTCGCTCGGCGGCGTCCAGGTGGGCCAGCGCGTCAATATCGAACGCGCCATGCGAGTGGATGGACGCCTGGGTGGACACCTCATGCAGGGCCACGTCGACGCAACAGCCACGCTGGTCGCGCGCGATTCACAGCCCGACTGGGACGACCTCACTTTCGAGATTCCCGAGTCAATCTTGCGCTATGTGGTCTCCAAGGGGTCCATTGCGCTCAATGGTGTTTCCCTGACCGTGGCAGGGCTTGACGGAAATCGCGCCACCGTGTCGCTCATCCCGACGACGCTTGCGGACACCACGTTTGGTGACGCCGAGGTGGGCCTGGTGGCTAACGTCGAGGTGGACGTCATCGCTAAGTACGTTGAGTCCATGATCGGGGCTCGTTCATGACCGACACCCCGCACGTCAACTCCGATGCCGAGGATCTGCTCGCGATGGAGAACGATCCGGACTGCGAGACCGAAGATCCGATAGCGCTCGTGGAGGCGGCGTTGGAGCAACTTCGCCAGGGCCGACCCGTGTTGGTCGCCGACTCCCGTCACCGTGAGAACGAGGCGGACTTCATTATGGCGGCCCAGACCACCACGGTGGAGTGGGTGGCGTGGGGCATCCGACACTCGAGCGGCTATCTGTGCGCGCCCATGCCGGGCCCTAAGGCCGACGCCCTCAACCTGCCGCTGATGGTTCCGAGCAGTCAGGACCCGCGTCGCACCGCTTATACGGTGTCCGTCGACGCCGCGAGTGGCGTGACCACAGGCATTTCCGCGGCTGACCGTCTACGTACGTTGCAGGTGCTCGCGGAGCCCCAGGCGAATCCTGACTCCGTGATCCGACCCGGCCACGTACTGCCGCTGCGCGCCGTCGCCGGGGGAGTACTGCATCGTCCCGGCCACACTGAGGCTGCCGTGGACCTGTGCCGCCTGGCCGGACTCGAGCCCGTCGGCGTCATCGCCGAGATGGTCAACGACGACGGCACGATGATGCGTCTAGGAGACGCTTCCGAGGTCGCCGATCGCGAGGGTCTGATCCTCATGACGATCGCCGACCTCATCGAGTACCGCAAGGCCAAGGGTGACGAGCCATTGGCCATTGAGCCCGCTCCCCACCGAGTGGTCTTCCAGGGTGAGTCTTCGCTTCCGACAGTGCACGGCAGTGTGACTATTCGTGGCTACCGCGACGCGCGTACAGGCGATGAGCATGTCGCCCTGATTGCGCCCAACCGCGACGGCATTACTCCGTTGGTACGGGTGCATTCGGAATGCCTGACCGGGGACGCGTTTGGTTCATTGCGGTGCGACTGCGGGCCACAGCTCGACCACGCGATTGAGCGCATCGTCAACGAGGGCGGCGCGGTGGTCTACCTGCGAGGCCACGAGGGGCGAGGCATCGGCATCTTGGCAAAGATTCAGGCGTACGCGTTGCAGGATCAGGGTCGAGACACCGTAGATGCCAATACGGATTTGGGGTTGCCTGTAGACCGGCGAGAGTACGGTGCGGCGGCCGCCATCTTGGCGGACCTGGGCCTGACTCGCATTCGTTTGCTCACCAACAACCCCGCCAAGGTCGAGGGCATGCGCGCCTCGGGCATCGAGGTCGCCGAACGCGTCCCTCATCACGTGGGCGCTACGCCCGAGAATGCGTTCTATCGCAGCACCAAGGTGGCTCGCATGGGGCATCTGCTGGGAGACAACTCTTAAGCACACTCGTGCGGTCACACATCATCACACCTCAAGGAGAATCAGCATGAGCGGCGAGGGAGCACCCACCATTGCGGTGGACGGAAGCGGTCTGCACATCGAAATTGTCGCGTCGCAGTGGCATACAGCCGTCATGGATGGGCTGGTCGCCGGGGCGGTGCGCGCAGCGGAGAAGGCAGGCGCCACGTATCGGGTGACTCGCGTAGCGGGCGCCTTCGAACTCACCGTCGTGGCGGAGAAGTTTGCACGGGACGGGGTGGACGCGATCGCCGCGCTGGGCGTCGTGGTGCGTGGATCGACGCCGCACTTCGAGTACGTATGCCAGGCCGTCACACTTGGGCTCAATGACGTGGCACGTAGCCACATGACCCCCGTGGGCTTCGGCATCCTGACCGTCGACAACGACGAGCAGGCGCTATCCAGGGCCGGGTTGCCGGATTCCGAAGAGGACAAGGGCGCCGAGGCCGTTGAGGCCGCGCTGTCCACCGCTCTCATCCTTCGCGATAGTTAGGTCAGGTCCACAGCGCACCGCCCCCACCTGCGATCCCCACCTGCCTGGAACGTCCGCACCGCAAATTGGGCACTGTCAATGTTGCTCAAGTACAAGCCGCGTTTCGAGTGCTCAATTGAGGGTGCGGACGTTGGTGTGGATTGGGCGGATGGCGACTTGGGCGGCTAGGTGTTCGCGCCCGCGGCGTCGCCTGCCCTAGGCTGTCGTTGTGAAAACCTTTGACGAACTCTTCGCTGAACTCACCGCCAAGTCCGTAGAACGTCCCGAGGGCTCCGGCACCGTGACGCTCCTCGATGGCGGGGTGCATGCCATCGGCAAGAAACTGGTCGAAGAGGCCGCTGAGGCCTGGATGGCTGCCGAGTATGAAACCGACGCCGATTGCGCCGAGGAGATCTCGCAGTTGCTCTACCACGCGCAGGTCATGATGATCGCGCGCGGACTCACGCTCGAAGACGTGGGCCGCTACCTTTAATCTTTCGCATCCATAAGGAGATCCGTGCTTCGCATCGCCGTCCCCAACAAGGGGTCACTGTCTGACCCGGCCTGCCAACTTCTCAAGGAGGCCGGCTACAAGCAGCGCCGGGACCCCCGCGAGCTGGTATTGGTTGACCACCGCAATGAAGTTGAGTTTTTCTTCCTGCGCCCGCGCGACGTCGCGGTCTACGTTGGGGCCGGTACCGTCCACGCTGGCATCACCGGCCGTGACCTGCTCCTTGACAGCGGAGCGAAGGCTGTCGAGACTCTCGAACTCGGCTTTGGTGGGTCGACCTTCCGCTACGCGGCTCCTGCCGGCGAGATCACCGACATCGAGCAGATTCAGGGTAAGCGCGTCGCAACCTCGTATCCGCACCTCGTCAAGAATCACCTCAAGTCCTTTGGCGTGGAGGCCAAGGTGGTCCGCCTCGACGGCGCCGTCGAGTCCTCCGTCCGCCTCGGGGTGGCCGATGTGGTCGCCGATGTTGTCTCCACCGGCACCACCCTTCGTGCTGCCGGTTTGGAGATCTTTGGGGAGCCACTGCTCAAGTCCGAGGCCATCCTGATTCGCGGCGCTGACGCGACCGAGGAGGACATCGCCGTGCTTACCGGTCGCCTTCGCGGAGTCCTGATGGCGCGCCAGTTCATCCTGGTCGACTACGACGTGCCCAACTCGAAACTAGACGCCGCGATCGCCGTCTCACCAGGAGCCGAGGGCCCCACCGTTACGCCGTTGCACGGCAAGGACTGGCACGCGGTGCGCGTGATGATTCCGCGCGTCGAGATGAACCAGATCATGGACCAGTTGTATGCCGCCGGTGCGCGGGCGATTCTCGCAACCGAACTCCTCGCGGTGCGGGTCTAGTCATGGCCCAGGCGGACGCGGCGGAGCGCCTACTCAACCTGATCATCGCGCTCACGAATGCGCCTCGCCGCATGACTCGTGACGAGATCAGGAACACAGTGGCGGGCTATTCCCCGCGTCCTCATGGCGCCAATGCTGCAGAGGCAAAGAGTTCCGACGACGCATTCGAGCGCATGTTTGAGCGCGATAAGAAGGCGCTTCGCGAACTAGGGGTGCCGCTGAGCACGGTCACGGATCCTCTTGACGGTGCCGACATTGGCTACAAGATCGTCGCCGCCGATGCCGCAATGCCTACGCTCGACCTCACCGCCTCCGAGGTCGCGGTGCTCAGTCTGGCCGCTGAGTACTGGCAAGGTGCCACTCTTGGCGATGATGCGCGCCTGGGGCTGACTAAGTTGGCCTCCCACACCCCTCACCAGGTCACCGAGCCGATGCCGTGGTCGGCCCTTTCCACGTCGTCTCGCGACGCCACGTCGGCGTTCGTTGACGCAATCCACGAGCGTCAGTGCGTCCGCTTCGATTACACGTCGGTGACCTCGGGAAGCGCAATCCGCAACGTCCAACCGTGGCGCCTGCTGGTGCGCGGCGGCACCGAGTACCTAGTGGGCCTCGACATCGACAAGGGCGAAACCCGCACGTATCGCGTGAGTCGCGTTCACGGTCAGATCAAGCTCGTCGGCGAACCGGGGTCTTTTGAGCGTCCCGAGGTAGTCCCCGACTCCATCTTCAGCGACGCGGTGGGGGGCGACGCGATTATCGCGCTACGTCCGGAATCCGGCTACGCGCTCCGTGCACGAGCGACGGCGCTTGATACGTCGGCGGCACGTGAGATCGCAGTGGAGTCCGCCTCCATTGGGGTCACCGCAACCGAGCTTGCGAACGAGCACGCACCGGGGCAGTGGGAGCTTTTCAAGGTGCACTACGAGCACCTTGACCTGTTGCGGGACGAGATTCTGTCGCTGCGGGGTGCAGCGAAGGTCATTATGCCCGAGGCGCTGGCGGCCTCGGTTGTCGACTACGCACGTAAGGCGCTGGAGGTGGCCCGTGGCTGAGAAGGCACTTCCGCGACTGACTAGGCTGCTCGGGATTATGACCTACGTGCAAGACGAGGGTGAGGCGCCGTTCGTGGACCTCGCGGAGAAGTTTGACGTCAGCGTCGAGACCATTCGCAAGGACATCAACGCGCTCTGGGCGTCGGGATTGCCTGGCTATGCCGGCGGCGACCTCATCGACTTCGACAGCTACCTTTTTGACCAGGACGTCGCATCCATCATTGACAGCCAAGGCGTCACCCAGGTCAGGCTCAGTACACGAGAGGGCGTGGCCCTGGTGGGAGCACTGGCAAGCATGATCGCCTCAGGCGCAGCCCCCGCGGTTGCTTCTAGCGCGAGGGACAAGATAGGCGAGATGCTGGGTGCGGACGACCCAGTTGTGGTGCAACCCATCGCAGACGTCGACCACAACATCACGGCATCGCTCCAAGACGCAGTGACCCGCGGCCGCGTGATCGATGTCGAGTATGTGGACGCAGCCGATCATCGTACTTCGCGGACCATTGAGCCCCACCGCTTGGTCGCAATCGATGGGGTGGCGTACGTCGAATGCTTCTGCCGGCGAGCGCAGGATTACCGCACCCTGCGCATCGGCCGCATTGTGGGCGTTCAGGTTCGCAACGAGGAAGTCATCGCCCCGCCCGCGGACTCCAGTGGCTTTACCTTGGTTTCGCAGTTCGAGGCAACGGTAGTGGCCGCCAGGGGCTCACGCTGGGTACTCGAGGACCTCCCCGGGGTCAAGATTGAGGATGTGGGCGATGACGTACGGGCCACCTTCGACGTCGTTGACGTGGATTGGGTGGCCGACAGGCTATTGGCCATCGCTCCCTATCTGCGTGCCGTAGAGCCTAAATCTGTACGTGCTGCACTCGCCCAACACGCGAATGCTGTGCTGGCCACCGTCGCCGGTTAGACTGTCTCAACGACATTTAAGGGAGTACATCATGGGTGCATTGAAGGGCTGGCACATTGTTGTCCTGCTCGTAGTCGTTTTGCTGTTGTTTGGCGCGCCCAAGCTTCCCGAGCTGGCGAGGTCCATCGGTAAGTCATTGCACATCCTCAAGGACGAGGCGAAGTCGCTCACCAATGATGACGACGAGGCCACGGGGCCGACTCAGGCAAATCCGGGACCCACTCACCCGGCGTCGACCGCGACGCCTCCCGCCAACGCGCAGACCACGAACGATGCGGCGAACGCATCACCCACCGAGGTCCACCCGAGCTCGACGTCGCCCAACGGCGACACCGAGACGCGTGGCCAGTAAGTCTGCGCGCCGGAAGCTAAACCCCGACGCGCGGATGCCGCTGCGGGAACACCTCGCGGAGTTTCGCAAGCGCATCATCCTGGTCGCCATTGGCGTAGCCGTCTTCACGGTGGCCGGTTGGTTCTTTTACACGCCGGTGTTCGAGGCTCTTCAGGCGCCAGTTCTTGCTGCCGCCGAAGAGGGCAATGGACTGGTATCCATCAACTTTGAGGGTCTAGCAACGGCGCTGGACATGCAGATTAAAGTCTCTGTGGTCATTGGTGTGGTGGCCAGCTCTCCCTGGTGGCTCTATCAGTTATGGGCATTCGTTTCGCCCGGACTGAACCGCAAGGAACGTGGCTACACCGGAGCGTTCCTGGGCGCCGCGGTCCCGCTGTTCTTGGGAGGTGTGGCTCTGGCATGGTGGGTGTTCCCGCACGCGGTCCAGATTCTTACCGACTTTCGCCCCGAGAACACCGCAAACCTGCTTAATGCTCAGATGTTCATGACGTTTGCAATGCGCTTGGTGCTGGCGTTCGGCTTCGCCTTTGTGTTTCCCGTGGTTATGGTCGCGCTCACCTGGGCTGGCACTGTCAGTTCACGGACGTGGCTCAAGGGATGGCGTTGGGCAGTCATGGGCATCTTTGTGTTCGCCGCCATCATGACTCCCACGCCCGACGCCATCACGATGATCATCATGGCTATCCCCATGTGCGGCCTGTACTTTGGCGCTATCGGAGTGGGCGCATTACGAGAGCGTTTGCTACGGTCACGGGCCGCGCGAGAGGACGCCGTGAACTCCGGACGTACCGCCGACGCATGAGCCGCATCGGCGTCATCACCAACCCCACTGCCGGCTCCGGCCGCGGAGCGCGTTGGGGCGCTGAGGCGCTGACCGCGTTGTCTGCAAGCGGACACCAGATACGTGACCTATCCCGAGGGACCTGGGCCGCGTCGTACGAGGCGGCCATGGAGCATCGGCGGGGCCTGGACGCCCTGGTGGTGGTCGGCGGTGACGGCATGGTGCATCTCGGCATTCAAGTGTGTGGCGAACGCAAATTGCCGCTCGGTATCGTCGCGGCAGGTTCCGGAAACGATGCGGCGGAGAGCCTGGGGCTCCCCATCCATGACATCGAGGCGTCAGTCAGGCGAATCCATGAGGGACTCTCTGGGATAGTCGCCCGGATCGACCTGGGCGTGATCACCGGCGCTACCGTCGACTTCCCCTCCAAGCCGCGATATTTCATCGCGGTGCTGTCCGCAGGAATCGATGCGGCAATCGCGGCTTATGGGTCAAACCTGACCTTCCCGCGCGGACCGCTCAAATACAAAGTCGCGACGCTACGAGAGTTGCCGCGCTTTAAGCCATACGGTGTACGGGTCAAGGTTGACGGCAACGAGTGGACCCAGCGCTGCACTCTTGTTGCAGTCGCCAATGGCACCGTCTTCGGCGGTGGTCTCAAGGTGTCCCCGGATTCAGTGCTCAACGACGGTGTGCTGGAACTCGTGCTGGCGGAGCCACTCAGCCGGCGTTCCATCCTCAAGCTTTTTCCTAAGTTGTACGACGGGTCTCACCTGGCAGATGAACGGATCCGCGTCATCCCAGCGACCAAGATCGAAATCACGCCGTTTGGGGACGTTGAGGGTGGTCAGGGAGCGGCGTTGCCACCCGCCTTCGCCGACGGCGAGCAGGTGGGACGTGCCCCGATGACCGTCACTGTTGCGCCTGGGGCGTTGCGCGTTCTGGGCGCGACGCTAGCCAAGTAGCCTGGGATGCATGACACCTCCAGCGGACAGCGACAGCTCAAGCGCTAGCGAACCATCACCCGCGGAGCGGTACGCCGCGGCTAAGGCGCGCACCCGGCGCGGTGACCTCGAGCTCTTCATTCAGTCTCTCAAGTTCCCGCTCGACGACTTCCAACGCGAGGCCTGCGAGGTAGTAGCAGACGGCCACTCGGTGTTGGTGGCGGCCCCCACAGGCGCCGGCAAGACCATCGTGGGAGAGTACGCACTGCGTCACGCTTTTGATCAGGGAGAGAAGGCGTTCTACACCACGCCTATCAAGGCGCTGAGTAATCAGAAGTTTCAGGACCTGCGCGCGGTCTACGGTGCTGAGAATGTGGGGCTGCTGACAGGGGATACGTCCATCAACTCCGAGGCGGACATCGTGGTGATGACCACCGAGGTGCTGCGCAACATGATCTATGCCGGCTCGCGCACCCTGGATCGCCTTGGCGTGGTGGTGCTGGACGAGGTTCACTACCTGGCAGACCGCTTCCGCGGTTCGGTGTGGGAAGAGGTCATCATCCACCTGAACGAGCGCACGTCAATTGTCGCGCTCTCCGCCACTGTCTCCAACGCCGAGGAATTTGGCGCCTGGCTCCACGAGGTGCGCGGGGACACGCGCGTCATCGTCTCCGAGCGACGCCCCGTACCGCTGTGGCCCCACGTGATGATGCGGGAGGGAATCTTCGACCTGTACTCGCCGGGAGTCGACCCCCAAAACCCTGGTCCCACTCCCGCACTGAACCCCGAGATCGAGGCGATCACGCGCCGGGACCGCACGCGCGACAGCCGCAGTAGCTTCAATCAGGGCCGGCACGGTCGCCACCAGCATCGGTCCGGAGGTCACCGCCCGGGAGGCGGCGACTCCAAACCGCGAGGGCGCCGTAGCCCCCCGCGGTTCGCGGTAGTCGACGTACTCGACCAGCAAGCGCTGCTGCCTGCCATCGTCTTCGTGTTCTCCCGCGCGGGTTGTGAAGACGCGGTGGACCAGGTGCGCAGGTCCGGCCTAGTGCTGACCGACGAGCACCAGCGCCGGCGGATCGCTGACATCATTGACGAGCGCTGCGCCGGCATCCCCACCGAGGACCTGGGCGCCCTGCAATTTGACCATTGGCGCGACCACCTCGAGGCGGGCATCGCCGCACACCACGCGGGCATGATTCCACTCTTCAAGGAAGTGGTGGAGGAGTTGTTCGGGGCCGGCCTGATCAAGGTGGTCTACGCGACGGAGACCCTGGCACTAGGTATCAACATGCCGGCACGGTCCGTAGTGCTCGAGAAGCTGGTGAAGTGGGACGGGAAGGGGCACAAGGACCTCACGGCGGGGGAGTACACGCAGTTGACTGGCCGTGCCGGTCGCCGCGGAATCGACGTAGAGGGTCACGCGGTGGTGGTCGAGCACCCCGGCTTCGACGCCGCTCAGTTGGGACGCTTGGCGTCGCGGCGCACCTACCCGTTGATTAGTTCCTTCCAGCCGTCGTACAACATGACCATCAACCTGCTGTCGTCGTCGGGCGTTGAGCGCTCGCGCGAGGTGCTCGAGATGTCCTTCGCGCAATACCAGGCGGACCAGGGCGTGGTGGGCAAGGCCCGGCGTGCTAAGGATCTGGACGCTACGTTGGCTGGCTACAAGGACGCGGTGACGTGCTCCAAGGGCAACTTTATGGAGTACGCCGCGTTGCGGGAGAAGATTGCGCGCTCTCAGAAGGGAAGCGCCAAGCAGGTTAAGGCTGCCATGCGCGAGGCCACCGCGGACACGCTGTCGGCGCTTCGCCGCGGGGATGTGGTCAAGATTGGCGGCGGCCGCCGCGCCGGACTGGCCGTGGTGGTCATTCCCGACGCCGATGCCTCGGCTCCCCGTCCCACTGTCGTCACCGACCAGGGCCGAATCTTCCGGCTCGCGCTGTCCGAACTTCATCATGGGCTCGACGTCGCAGGTGCAGTCCCAGTGCCCAAGAAGTTCGACTCCAGGAATGCGCGCAGCCGTAGCGAGCTTGCTCAGGTAGTCGTTAACGCCAAACCCACCTTTGATCTCAACGCTCACAAGAAGGCCAAACGTCAAGGGATCGCTGACGCTGGTGGACTCGAACGCGAGACCGAGGCGCTGAGGCGCAAGATGCGTGCACATCCTTGTCACCATTGCCCAGACCGCGAGTCACATGCCCGATGGGCCGAGCGTTACTTCCGTACTTTGCGCGACAAGGACAAGATCGCTAATGAGATCTCCCGCGCGACCGGTTCCATCGCGCGCATCTTTGACCGCCGCCTGGCTGTTCTGGGCGACCTTGGATATGTCGAGGGCTCCGGGACGGAGATTTCGGTGACGGAGGCGGGCGCCATGATGCGCACGCTCTACTCGGAGAACGACCTCGTGATGTCCGAGTGCCTGCGAATGGGTGTGTGGAACGACCTGACGCCACCTGCACTCGCCGCGGCCGTATCTACGTTGCTGTACAACGGTCGGCGCGAGGATGAGAACCGCACGCCGAACATTCCAGGCGGACCGCACGGCGTGCTGGGCACTGCTCTCAATGAGACAGTACGAGTCTGGTCGCGCATTGACGACCTCCAAGGCGCCCATCACCTGCCTGAGCTCAACGCGCCTCATTGGGGGATCGTGGGCGCCATCCACGGGTGGGCACAGGGCAAGAGCCTCGCTGCCTCACTCAAAGGAACCGACACTGCGCCGGGCGATATGGTGCGCTGGTGCAAGCAGGTGATCGACATTCTTGATCAGGTGGCGCAGGTAGCCCCCAATGAAGTGGTCCAGGGGCGGGCACGTGCCGCGATCGACGGCATGCGCCGGGGAGTGGTCGCGTACTAGCGCAGTTGTTCGGCGTCTCGGTTTGGCATCAGCTGTCGCGCCTGTAATGCGCCCGCCACCGGCTCGTTTAGGCTTGCGTGGTGTCCAAGTTTGTGAACCTCATCGCCGCGGTGTTCGCTGGCATTTTGATGACCCTCGCGTTCCCCGACTTTGGTATCTGGCCGCTCGCCTTCCTCTCCATCACCGTGCTGTGGTTTGCGCTGCGCGGCGCCACCGCCTGGGGTGGGTTCTTCCTAGGCTGGGCGTTCGGCATCGTTTTTCTTGCGCCGTTGCTGTGGTGGGCGTTCGTGGCAGTCGGCCCCGTGCCGTGGATCGCGCTCACCATAGCCGAGGCTCTGGCGTTCGCCCTTTTTGGCATGGCCTGGGCGCACGTGCGTCGTTCTGGGATGTTCGAGGAGCGACAGTGGGCCATGGCTCCGGCTTTCGCAGCACTATGGGTCGCCGTGGAGCAGCTTCGGTCGATGTTCCCGTTTGGGGGATTCCCTTGGGGACGCATCGCTCACGCCCTTGCTGACTCGCCCACGGCACGGTTCGCGTGGCTCGGCGGCGTTCCACTTGCCAGCTTCATCGCTGTGTTCATTGGTGTGCTCATCGCGCTCTTCCTGGAATTCTTGATCTTGCGCCGTGCGTTGCCCGCTGCCATTGCCCTCTTTGTCGCGGTAGCAGCGCTTTTTGGCGGCATTCAACTGCCCATCAACACTCAGGCTCAGAATGGCTCGATCGCCCTGGGAATCATCCAGGGTGACGTCCCGAATGACGGGCTCGATAGCTTTAGCCAGGCGCGTCTCGTCACGCAGAATCACCTCGCGGGAACCCAAGCGTTGGTGGATTCCGATCCCGGTCCTATTGACCTCCTCGTGTGGCCGGAGAACGCCGTCGATGTCGATCCACGGGGCGATGCTCAGAGTGCCGGTGACGTGACCATGGCGGCCCAACTAGCCGATGCGCCACTGTTGTTTGGCACCGTCGATTACACACCGGCCGAGGGGCGCTACAACACCTCTGTCCTGTGGAGTACCACCGGTGACGTCCTCGACACGTATAGCAAGCAGCGTCCCGCCCCGTTCGCGGAGTACATTCCGATCCGGGAGATTGCCCGCATGTTCTCGCCGGAGGTGGACCGGGTCACACAGGACGTGATTCCTGGCGTAGGCGTGGCCACCATGGATGTGCCTATTGCGAGTAGGGGAGAAAAAGTGCGCATCGGCACAGTGATCTGCTTCGAAGTGGCTTACGACCAGATCGTTCGCGATGCGGTGGCGGACGGTGCCGAGCTGCTGATTGTTCAGACCAACAATGCGTCGTTCGGCTTCACTGCTGAAAGCACGCAGCAGCTGGCGATGGCTCGCATGCGTGCCATCGAGACGGGGCGCGTCACCATTCAGGACTCGACCGTGGGCGTGAGCGCCGTGATCGACCCGCGCGGCCGCGTGCTGCAGGAAACTGGACTCTTCACGGCGGAGCAAATGTACGCGGACGTCGCGTTGCGCACCGAGGTCACGCCGGCGGTTCGCTTTGGCCCGGTGATTCACTGGGGCTTCCTCATTGTGCCGTGGTTCATCTTGCTATTCGCCGTGCGCGGCAGGCTTGCAAAGAGGTACGAGTGGTAGCCAAGACCGTGGTGATCATTCCCACGTTCAATGAGCGTGAGTCGCTGCCCATACAGATTGATGGGGTGCGCGCGGCATCCCCCGACGTCGACATCCTGGTGGTGGACGACGGCTCGCCGGACGGCACAGGGGAGTGGGCGGACCAGCGCGCAGAGGACGACGACCACGTGTTTGTCCTGCACCGCTCCTCCAAGCAAGGCCTTGGCGCCGCCTACCTGGCCGGTTTCGCCTGGGGCCTCGAGCGGGAGTACGACGTGCTGGTAGAGATGGACGCTGACGGCTCCCACCAAGCCAAGCAATTGCCAAGCTTGCTGGAACACGCGGGAAAATACAGTCTGGTCATCGGCTCGCGCTGGGTGCCGGGTGGCTCCGTCGTCAACTGGCCTACTCGTCGCAAATGGCTGTCTACGGGAGCCAACACTTATGTGGGACTGGCCTTGGGCATCGGCGTCAAGGACGCGACCGCCGGATACCGGGCATACACAGCCGATGCTCTACGGGGTTTGGATCTGGCTTCAGTCGAGTCCCAGGGCTATTGCTTCCAGGTGGATATGTGCTGGCGCGTTATCCGCAACGGCGGCACTGTGCGCGAGGTGCCCATCGAGTTCGTGGAGCGCGAGTTTGGCACCTCAAAGATGAGTGGTGACATCATTCAGGAGGCGCTTGTCAAGGTCACACAGTGGGGTGCCAAGCATCGCTGGGAACAGGTGACGGGAGCGTTGGGGCGCAAAAACGGCGCCTCACAAGGGGGGTAGTGAGGCGCCGCTTTTGTGGACTACGCTGTCCAGACTCTGCTCGCTGACGAGTGGTCCGGGTGTGGTCGAGGTTTAGCCCCGACGGCCAGCGCGGAGGAGTTCCAGACGCTCCTCGAGAAGTTCTTCGAGCTCGGGGATGGTGCGACGCTCGAGCAGCATGTCCCAGTGGGTACGTGCGGTCTTTACGTCCTTGTCCTCGGGCTGGGCGCCGTCGCGAAGTAGTGCGAGGGCGCCACAGTGGCACTCCCACGAGAGCGGTACGTCTGCCTCAACAGAGAACGGCATCGTCACGATGTGGCCGTTAGGGCAGTCGTACTTGTGTTCGGTACGTGCCGCGAGTTCAGCATTTGCTGCGGTTTCCATCGACTGGGTTCCCAGTCGCATTCCGCGAAGTGCGCGATCAGCCATGTCAGCCTCCAAGAGTGTGGGCTGGGGTGTGCCCACTCGTTACGGGAACGTGCGCGGAGCGTGCTTTGTTCCCTGAATCGATGGTTGGGACCAAAGCATCGGCCGATGCTGGGTCAAGTTGCGCCGCAAAGGCGCCCGGAGGACTAACGGGCCACGCCAAAACCCGCATGACCCCTGCTTCTGCCACTGTAGCGGTGACTGACCCGGGTGTGCGCGCGAGCGTTCAATAACCGAAGTGTGGCTTTGTGGGACCCCGCAGGCGACGAACAGTATATGGTGGGGAGCACCGTAACATTGATACCTATCGATATAGGAGTTGCCCATGCACCTGGATCCGCGCGAAGAGTTGCCTGTAGTGGTCATTGGGGCGGGGCCGGTCGGCCTCGCGGCCGCCGCTCACCTGCTTGAGCGCGGCCTGGAGACGCTAGTGCTGGAGGCGGGAGAGTCCGCAGGCTCGGCGGTGAGTCTGTGGGGACATGTGCGAATGTTTTCTCCTTGGCAGTACAACATCGACGACGCGGCCAGGCGCCTGCTGAACGCGACCGGATGGACGGCGCCCGCCGACGATGCACTTCCGACAGGGGCTGAGCTTGTGCGCGACTACGTTGCGCCGCTGGCCGCGACGGCCGAGATCTCGTCACGGTTGCACACTGGAGTGCGGGTACTGGCGGTAGCTCGAGATGGTGCCGACAAGACCCGCTCCCTGGGGCGCGAGCGGCGCGGCTATCGTGTTCGGACGCTGAACACGGATGGGCGAGTCGAAGACATTCGTGCTCGGGCCGTGATCGACTGCTCAGGCACATTCACGACCTCAAACCCACTCGGTGCCAGCGGCATGCCGGCGCACGGCGAAAACGACGCCGCCGCGTTTGTCGCAGGTCCCCTTCCCGATGTCCTCGGCAGTGATCGCGCCCGCTTTGCTGGCAAGCGCACGCTGGTGGTGGGGATGGGACATTCGGCCGCCAACACGCTCCTGCAGCTCCTCGAACTCGGCGAGTCAGAGGAGGGCACCTCGCTCACGTGGGCCATTCGTGGCGGATCGACCCGGCGACTGACCGGGGGGGGAGCGGACGATGAACTGCCCGCCCGCGGGCTACTCGGCACCCGTCTCCAAGCGGCCGCCGATGCCGGGGAGGTCTCTCTCATCAAGCACGTGTCGATCGAGCAGCTCGTGGCAGGTTCGCACTCAGTGCGGGTGGTGGGCTCGACGCGTGCCGGCGATCTCGACTTTGAGGTGGATGTCATCGTCAACGCGACAGGGTTCCGGCCCGACCTCGACATGCTGCGTGAGGTACGCCTCGATCTCGATCCCATAGTCGAATCGCCCACTGGCCTCGCGGCCCTCATCGACCCGAATCTGCACTCGTGTGGCACCGTATCCCCTCACGGAGAGGCGCTCTTGCGCCACCCGGACGACGGCTTCTACCTGGCCGGCATGAAGTCGTACGGGCGCGCGCCAACATTCCTGCTCGCCACAGGATACGAGCAGGTGCGTTCGGTTGCGGCGGCGTTGGCCGGTGACCGGGCGAGTGCCGACCTGGTTCAGCTCAATCTGCCGGCGACGGGCGTGTGCAACACGGACATGGGCGAGACTCAGGGAGACGGTGTCGCGGAATCATGCTGCGGCGGCACAGCTCAAAGTCCTCAGCCCGTGGCGCTGCCCACCCTGGCCTCAGTTGGGGTTGGCTTTGCGACAGGTGTGGCCGACGGTCGGTCCGGTGACGCAACCCCCACCGGTGGCTCCTGCGGGTAGTCATCCGAGGTAGTGACACTTCCTTTGCGGCTGCCGAGCCACACGGAGAACAGAATCACGCCCGCACCCGCCCACTGCACGGCCGACAGTGATTCGTGAAGCACGACCACGCCCAGCATCGTCGCCACCAGGGGCGCGAAGAAGGTGAGTATGACGACTCGCGAGGCCGGTAGCGCCAGAATTCCACGGAACCACAGCAGGTACGAGACGACCGCGCCCGCGATGGCGAGCCAGGCGTAGCCTGCGAGGTTTCCGACGCTGAGGGCATCCGGCAGGCCCTCGAAGGCGAGGGTGGGAATCAGAAGCACCAGTCCACCGGCCACGAGTTGCCAGGCTGTAAACGTAAGGAGCGGCACCGGACGACCCCAGCGCTTGGTGAGCACCACGCCCAGTGCGGTCGACGTGCCACCAAGGAGTCCGGCGATGACTCCTATGGTGTCGAGCTGCGCGGCGGGGGAGAGCACCAGCATTCCTACCCCGGCAATTCCCAACAGCGCAGCGATGATGGCATTGCGGCGCACTGCCTCGTGAAGGATGACCATGGCGAGCAGTGTGGCAATGATGGGATTCACGGCCCCGAGCGTCGCGGAGACTCCGCCCGGAAGGCGGTAGGCCGAGATGAACAGGAAGGCAAAGAAGGCGCCGATGTTGAGAGTGCCAAGCACGAGCGCCTTCCACCACCAGTCGTTGCGGGGGAGCGTACGGATGAGGGCGAGCAGGATAAGTCCGGCCGGCAGCGCTCTGAGCGTTCCCGCGAGGAAGGGACGATCCGGCGGCAGGAACTCAGTGGTGACCAAGTAGGTCGTGCCCCACAGGGCAGGCGCGAACGCCGTGGTGGCGAGTAAGCTGCGGCTCGATGCCATGATGTGCCAATCTCTTGATGTCAAGATAACTATTGCGGCCAGGCTACGTCGGTGTTATCTTGATGTCAAGAGATAATTGTTTAGGTACACCGATCGGAGTGGACTGATGACGAGCGAGACGGACAAACCGGACGCGGTCGATGGCTATTTGGCTCAGTGGGCCACGGAACGCCCGGATCTTGACGTGAGTCCGATGGCGATCATTGGACGGGTGTCCAGGCTTGCCGCGTTGTTGCAGGTGCGTCTGGATGCCGTTTTTGCCGAGTACGACCTGCAGGCATGGGAGTTCGATGTCATGGCGACGCTCGTGCGTGCTGGCTCGCCCCATGAACTGTCGCCGGGGTCCCTGGATCGATCCATGATGATTACGTCGGGAACTACTACACACCGCATCACCAAGCTCGAGCAGCGTGGGTTTGTCACGCGCCGTCGTGACGAGGACGACAAGCGCGTGGTGCACGTGATGCTGACTGACGCGGGCCGAATGGTCTTTGACGCCGCACAGGTCGCGCACCTCGAGAACGAACGTAGAATTCTCGAGCCGTTGTCCGAGCAGCATCGTGCGATGTTGGTGAATAGCCTCAGGGCATTGTCGGGAGCGCTTGGTGATGACTCAGACGCCACAGGTGCCGTTCAGAAGCACAAATCTGCATAACGCCGATAATTGACATTATGTCATTACGTGTGGGGAGCGCGAGCCGGAACCGCTACCCTGCGTGTCCTGAAACTCTGCGACGCCACGGGTCGTGGACCCCGCGGGGTATCGGTCGGCTAGGCGAGAGCCAAGTACAGCAGTGTGACGCCGATGCCGTGCGCCCAGTCACGTACCGCCGCAAAATCGCGATGATCACCGAGCGGCGGGTTGATGACATGCATGACAGCACGCTCACCGACGTTGAGCCGGTCGTAGTCAATCGCACCCGCGAAGGTCACGTGCTCCTGCGCATTGGCGAGGCTGGCGAGCTGTTCCGATTCACTCGTCGCGTATCCGGGTTCCTTGAGCTCGCGAATCCCGGTGGAGAACAACCAGACATCGCGAACCCTAAGAGCCTCAGCGTGCTGCCGCACGAGCGCCGATGCGTCCCGCCGCCAGAGAGCGCCGTACACCGCACTGCCAACAATGACCGCGTCGTACGCCTCGACGGAGAGCACTCCGCACGCATCCTCAACGTCGACGTCGAAGCCGATGGAACGAATCTCTGCGCCAATCGCCTGGGCAATTTCACGAGTTGAACCGTACTTGGAACCTACCGCTACCAAAACTTTCATGAAGACACCTCTTTCTGTACCTCGATTGTCTCGCCGCTCACGCGCCCCATTGGAGGACGTTCGTCCCGTGCTCCTCCCCCTCTGAGTCGCTCGGCCTCCGCGTAGGGTGGACACTATGTATCGCCAACTTGCAGCATCTGCCGCAGCATTGTCACTGGTAGGACTCCTGTCCGGATGCGGTCCGTCCAATGTCGATCCCGTGGCAAGCCCAGCGAGCAACTCCCCCGGTGTGATCAACCAAGCAGCAATTGAGCGCATCGACGACATCGAGACCGCAGTGACACGATGGCGAGAGGCGGAATCAATAGCCGATGCCCACGGGGCTGCCGAGACTGCGCTCAACCTTGTCGTGGGCGCTGACGGCCCCAACTACGGTGATGCGGACGGCGATGGCAAGATCAGCGGCGACGTGGTGGAAGGCCTGTTGCCAGGACTGGCTGGGGAGGTCGGCCTTGCGCAGACTCCCCCGGTGAATCCGTGCGTCGAGGCGGATGTGCTGGGTGGGTCCTGGGAGGATCCGCAAGGTCGATGGGCTCAGGCCTTGGCGGCCGTCGACACCTGGACGCCATCCAAGAACACCATGCCGGCTTTGGCAAGCCACCCTCAACGAGTTTTCGGGTGGGCGTCCCTCGCCCTCGCCTCCGATGACCTCAACGAGGCTCACGAGTACGCGGGTCACGCTCAGATTCACGTGGAGGTGTCACGTAACGCCTTCGAGGACTGCAACTGAATCCACTTTCCCGTCGGGCACGCCGATGTGGGCACGTTCCGTGTTAGGAATAGTGCAAGTACCAGCAAAATTGACGTGAAGTTCAAAGGAGGGTGACCTCGTGACCGACGCACCGCGAATCCTCGTGTTCGGTGGCATAAATCAGGATGAAGTCACCCGCGTGGCGCGTCATCCACTACCCGGCGAGACGGTAATAGCGACCTCCTCTCATACCTTCCAGGGCGGAAAAGGCGCGAATCAGGCATATGCGGCCGCCGTTGCCGGTAGTGACGCTGTGACCGTTGAGATGGTTGGCGCAGTCGGGGGCGATGACGCCGGGCTGTCCGCCCTTGCATCGTTGCAGGCCGCGGGGGTGGACACGGCTCTGGTGGCGACCATTTCGGGCGTTCCCACCGGTCGGGCTTACATCACCGTGAGTGATGCGGGTCAGAACTCGATCGTGGTGGCGCCCGGGGCAAACTCACACCTCTCCGCCGCTGCCGTCGAGAACGTGATGGCGCCGACGGTCGTTGTTGCCCAGACCGAGGTGGGAGCCAGCGAGGTGAATGCGGTGTGCGCCTATGCCGAGCGTGTGGGTGCCCGCCTGGTGATCAACGACGGCCCCGTGGTGGGGCTCTCCCATGCTGCCCTTGCTTATGCCGACCCGTTGGTCGTGAATGAACATGAGGCGGCTGATCTTCTTCGCGAGGTGATCCCACCCGCGGAGCATCTCGCCCTCGCGCGCGCCCTACTCGATCAGATCGGCTCTCGGTCCGTGGTGGTCACGCTGGGAGGCGCGGGCTCGGTGATCGCCGACGGCGACGGAGTCCGTCATCACGCGACGACTCTGGCGAGCACGGTGGTCGACACCACTGGTGCTGGCGACACGTTTGTCGGCGCACTCGCGGCGGCCTTGGCAACGCGCTCAACCCTCGATGACGCAATCGAATTGGCAGCCCACGCCGCGACAGCATCGGTCGGCTGGGCAGGGGCCCGCTCCCCTCTCCACTGACGAATTGCTCAATCGCGCCCAGTAGTGACACGTGCAGCTAAGGACTCGGAACGCACGCAAGAACGACGAAAGCGCACCTCCCGCAAGGAGATGCGCTTTCGCTTAGAGCCGAGTGGTGAATCTGAAACCGCTACTCCACGACGACGACGAGGTCGCCACCCGCGAGGGTCTCGGTACCGCTGATTGCGACGCGCGCGACTTTGCCAGCAATGGGCGTGGTGATGGAGGACTCCATCTTCATGGCCTCGATGACCGCCACCGTCGCGCCCGCGTCAACCTGAGCGCCGACCTCGACAGACGCCGTGACGGCACCGGAGAACGGTGAACCGATTGACCCCTCGACGTTCGCATCGGCCTTTTCCCGTGCCACGACGTCAACCGAAGCATTCTCGTCGCGTACCTGAACCGGGCGAATAGAGCCGTTGTAGTTGAACATCGCGGTGCGCTCGCCGTGGTCGTCGGGCTCACCCAACGCCTCGAGAGACGTGATCATCCGAACACCTGGACCGAGGTCGATCGTGACCTCCTCCTCGCTATCCGAGCTGATGCCGTAAAGGTAGTGGAACGTGTCGATGACCGAGATGTCGCCATACTTTTCAATCGCGGCGTCGAATTCCTTGGCCGGTCCGGGGAACAGCAGGTGGTTGAGCCTGCGGCGGCGCACCTCACCCGACTGCGTGAGCTTGTCCTTGTCGTCGTCCGTGAGGACGGGCGACTTAGGCTCGAAGGTGCGTCCCTGGAGCGCCTTGGTGCGGAATGGCTCGGGCCACCCACCGGGAGGAGTCCCGAGCTCGCCGGACAGGAAGCCCACCACCGAGTCTGGCAGGTCGTACTTGTCCGGGTTCTCAGCGAAGTCAACCGGATCGGCGTCGTTCGCGACAAGGTGAAGCGCGAGGTCACCGACGACCTTGGAGGACGGAGTGACCTTCACGAGACGGCCGAGAATCTTATCCGCCGCCGAGTACATGTCCTCGATCTGCTCAAACCTGTCGGCAAGACCTAGCGAGATCGCCTGCTGACGCAAGTTGGACAACTGGCCGCCGGGAATCTCGTGCATATAGACGCGGCCGGTGGGGCCCGGTAGGCCCGACTCGAAGGGTGCGTACAGGTGGCGCACCGACTCCCAGTATGGCTCCATGTCTTGGGCTGCCTTCAGCGAGATGCCGGTGTCCCGAGTGGTGTGCTCAAGCGCGGCGATCAGTGCACTCATGGGCGGCTGTGATGTGGTCCCCGCCATCGCAGCATTCGCGACGTCGACGGCGTCAACCCCAGCCTCGGCCGCGGCGAGCAGCGTGCCTATCTGTCCGCCGGCGCTGTCGTGCGTGTGCAAGTGCACAGGAACGTCGAAACGCTCACGCAGCGCGGACACCAGCGTGTAAGCGGCGGCGGGTCGCAGCAGCCCTGCCATGTCCTTGAGCGCCAAGATGTGTGCGCCAGCGTCAACAAGTGAGTCGGCTAACTTGAGGTAATAGTCGAGGGTATAGAGGTCCTCTTCGGGGCTGATCATGTTGCCGGTGTAGCAAAGTGTCGCTTCGGCGACAGCCTGTCCGGTCTCACGAACAGCCTCGATGGCGGGCCGCATCTGCTCGACGTCGTTGAGCGCATCGAAGATGCGGAAGATATCGATGCCCGTCTCGGTCGCCTCTTGGACGAACGCGTGCGCGACCTCGTCAGGGTAAGGCGTATAGCCCACGGTGTTGCGACCGCGCAGCAGCATCTGGATGGCGATGTTGGGCATGGCCTCGCGCAAGTTGGCCAGGCGTAGCCACGGGTCCTCGGACAGGAAACGCATCGCGACGTCGTACGTCGCGCCACCCCACGCCTCCATCGACAACAACTCCGGAGTCATGCGTGAGACGTGACCAGCCGCGGCGAGCAGGTCGTAGGTACGCACGCGAGTCGCGAGCAACGACTGGTGAGCATCGCGCATCGTGGTCTCGGTGATCGCAAGCGCCTTCTGGTCGCGCAGAGCCTTGGCAAAGCCCTCGGGGCCAAGCTCCAGCAATCGCTGACGCGAGCCCGCAGGGGGCTCTACATCTAGATCGATCGAGGGCAGCTTGTCTGCCGGGCGAACGAACTCGTCGGCGTGCTCGCCATTGGGCTTGTTGACCGTAACGTCACCGAGGAACTGCAGCAGTTTGGTTGAACGGTCCTTGCTTTCAGCGAGTTCGAGCAGGTGAGGGCGCTTGTCAATAAACGACGTGGGCACTCCCCCGGCCTGGAAATCGGGATCAGCCAGCACGGCCTGCAAGAACTTGATGTTGCTCGTCACCCCACGAATGCGGAACTCCGCTAGGGCGCGTGAGGCACGGCGCACGGCGGTGTCGAAGTCGCGGCCGCGGCACGTCAGCTTGACGAGCATCGAGTCAAAGTGACCCGAGATCGAGTTTCCGGCCATTCCGGTCGCGCCATCGAGGCGGATGCCCGCGCCGCCCGGCGAGCGGTAGGCAACGATGCGTCCGGTGTCGGGCTGGAAGCCGTTGGAGGGGTCCTCGGTCGTGATCCGCGTCTGCACGGCGTAGCCGTTGACCCGCACGTCCTCCTGGCGGATGCCAATCTGCTCGAGGGTCTCCCCAGACGCGATACGCATCTGCGCGCTCACGAGGTCGATGTCGGTGACCTCTTCGGTAACCGTGTGCTCCACCTGAATACGTGGGTTCATCTCAATGAACACGTGCTGTCCGGCGCGTTCACCCTCGGTGTCCACCAAGAACTCGACGGTTCCCGCGTTGATGTAGCCAATGGACTTGGCGAACTTCACGGCATCGCGGCAGAGCGCATCGCGAATCTCGGGGTCGAGGTTGGGTGCCGGGGCGATCTCGATGACCTTCTGGTGACGTCGCTGCACCGAGCAGTCGCGCTCAAACAGGTGAACGACGTTGCCTTCGTTGTCGGCGAGGATCTGCACCTCGATGTGACGAGGCGCGAGCACTGCCTGCTCAAGGAACACGGTGGCGTCCCCGAAAGCGTTGTCAGCTTCGCGCATCGCGGCCGACATCAACTCGGGTAAGTCCTCGCGGCTCTCCACACGGCGCATTCCGCGCCCGCCACCACCGGCGACGGCCTTGACGAAGATGGGGAAGCCAATCCGGTCAGCCTCAGAGATCAGGAAGTCTTTGTCCTGAGAGGGCTCGGAGGAGTCCAGCACGGGCACACCCGCGGACTTCGCCGCCTTGAGGGCGGCCACCTTGTCACCTGCGTTGTCGAGCACCTCGGGGGGCGGTCCAATAAAGGTAAGTCCGGCCTCACGGCACTTGGTCGCGAACTCGACGTTCTCACTAAGGAACCCGTAGCCGGGGTATATCGCGTCGGCGCCGGCAAGCTTCGCAACCCGCACCATCTCGTCGGCATCGAGGTACGCCTTAACGGGGTGGCCCTCTTCGCCAATCTGATAGGCCTCGTCGGCCTTGAGACGGTGCTCGGACATCCGGTCCTCGTGCGGGAAGACGGCGACCGTCTTCGACCCTAACTCGACCGCGGCACGGAATGCACGCACGGCAATTTCGGCACGGTTAGCTACCAGGACCTTGGAGAACATTGACTTCCCTTCGACTTTGGCTTTATCTTGCCAGGTTTCGTCTGGGAGTCACAGTTTCGCGCGCCCCACAGAGGTAAAAAATGCGTGGCGGCGTCTATTGCAGCGGCCGATGCCGGGTTTAGCTTGCGTTGGTGCGGCGAGCGCGGCGCGCGGCGAGTTCATCGACGACGTCGGGGGCGTCAACATCGGGAGCCTGCCCGCGGTCCGCCGGGAGCGTCGCGAGCGAGCCCTCAAGTTCGCGCCAGACCTTACCCAGCGCAATGCCGAACACGCCCTGGCCGCCCTGAACGAGGTCAATGACCTGGTCGTCAGAGGTGCATTCGTAGACGGAGGCTCCATCTGACATGAGCGTGATGCGAGACAGGTCTTCGACACCTCGTTCACGAAGATGCTCTACAGCACTGCGAATTTGCTGAAGTGAGACGCCCGAGTCGAGGAGTCGCTTGACGACTCGTAGCACCAGAATGTCCCGGAAGCCATAGAGGCGCTGAGTTCCCGATCCCGTAGCGCTGCGCACGGTGGGCTCAACCAATCCGGTGCGAGCCCAATAGTCCAGTTGACGGTAGGTGATGCCGGCTGCGTTACACGCCGTAGGGCCGCGGTAACCGGCATTCTCGTCTAGGTGAGTAAGTCCATCATCGAACAGGATGCCCTGATCGGCGCCACTAGCCTGATCGCGCACCGAGGTCAGCTCGTGGCCGTTGTCGTCGGTCATTTCGCCTCCTCGTTCGTCTTTCAACCTTGGGTTCAACGTTATTGCCGGTAGGCGTTCAGGTCAACGACATTGCACCTTCACGGTACCGCGTGTCGCAAATGATTGGCGGCTGTCAGGTCTATCGGCTGACTTGTCCGCGAACAGAAGCGGAAAATACTGCGATGGAGGCCTCGGCAAACTCGTTCGCTGCGTCCTCCGCGGCGCCCGCTCGGCCCCGCATCTTGTCAGGCTGGCCCATAGCATCGGCTCGATCGGCCTCGCGCCTTGCGGAGCTGACAAGCGACTTAAGGGTACGCAGGTCTCCCCCGCTGCTGAGATACGCCTGAGCCGCAGTTGCCAGCGGCAACCAGCGGCGGTCGTAGCGGCCTGGCACCGATTGCGTTAGCAGGCCAGCATCGTCAAGTTGCTCGACGAGGTCGGTCTCGACGCCCGCGCTCGCGGCGAAATCGCCAGCCCCCAGATATTGGTCAGCCTCGTCTCCCACGGCGCGAGGTGCGACGGCCATACGCATCCGGCCGGAATCCAGAGCCTCGAGGTGGCCCGCGATCACACCCAGCGGCTGGTATTGGTCGCGCTGCTGCCGCAGGACAAAACGCAGGCGTTCAACATCCGCGGGCGAGTACTGGCGGTAGCCAGAGGTGGTCCTGAAAGGCGTGACCAGTCCATTGTTATCCAGGAATCTCAGCTTTGAGGTGCTGAGTGCCGGGAACTCGGCTTGAACCTGAGCCAGGACGTCACTGACCCGCAGCATCGGCTCGTGGGATAGCGCGTGGGGCCAGGTGCCTTCAAGGGAATCGTCGGTGCCGAGATCCGCCGCGGGGGCAACGTGGGTGGGGTCCGGCTCGGGTGATGCGATTGCTCGGAGCTCAGACATGGCGCCAGCCTACTGGTTCGCGAACTACTTGGCCGAGCCCGGGTAAAACGTCAGACGGTACTTGCCAATCTGCACCTCGTCCCCTGAACGCAACTCGCGCTCAGACACGCTTTCGCGGTTCACATAGGTGCCGTTAAGCGACCCCGAGTCCTTCACCGAGAACGTCCCACCACTGCGAATGAACTGCACGTGCTCGCGGCTCACGGTGACGTCGTCGAGGAAGATGTCACCCGACACGGAACGGCCCGCGGTCGTGACGTCCACGTCCAGCAGGAAGCGGGCACCCTGGTTAGGTCCGTGGTGGACAATGAGCAACGCATTGTCGTGGTCGAGGGCATCAACCGCGGCCTGGTCCTGAGCAGACAGGCGCGCGGGAGGATTGTCGTCAAAGGGCATCTGAGCGTCGAGGGACATTGTCCGTTCGGCTGGTGATTCGTCGTACGTCATGGTGCCTCCTCGTGCCGTTCGCGTTGTGCGTCGATCCGTCTCAACAGTCTACGACCTACCAGCAACTTAGAGTCACAATTTGGCGGCTGGATTTCCTACCCAGCAGTAGGCGTGGCTCGCACCCGGCGGCGTACGTCTGCGACGTAGCCGATGCCGGCCCACCAATAGAGTGCCGCCGCGACGACCGCAAGGACGATTGCGCACGTGTGAACAATCTCCCATCGCTCATAGCCGAGGTACGCAATGGGGAGAGCGAAGTAGAGCAAGAGGGTCGCCAGTTTGCCAAGGAACGTCACTTGCGGCGTGTGGACGCCGTGACGCTTGCCGAGCGCCAAGGCAATTCCGACGACCACATCGCGCATAAGCAGGATGACAACGAGCCACCATGGGACGATGCCGCGCAAGGCAAGCCCGATGACGACCGCGACGGTAAGAATCCGGTCGGCGGCGGGATCGAGCACACGGCCGAGCTTGGTGACCTGGTTCCAGCGACGTGCAAGGTAGCCGTCCAGGAAGTCGCTTATCCCCGCTACGGCCAGCGCGGCAATCGCCCATGCGTCGTGGTGAGTAGCCAGTAGGACCGTGAAGACCACGATAAGGACGATGCGCAACGCGGATATTACGTTGGGGATGGTCCAGACCGCGTCGCTCAGCACTTCCTCTGACGCATCCGAGGTCCCGGCGTCGCTTTGGATAGGCGCGCTCCGGGTCGGCACGTCGTCTCTACCTGCGGTGTCAGTCGGTTCCGCGTCTGGCGTTGGTGTCGTCACACGCCGAGTCTAGAGCCACTACAGCCACGGTTGTGCTGGGGTCTTGAGCCACCAGCGCTACTTCTTGGAACTGGCAGCCTTATCCATCACCGTGTCGACGGTATTCGTGGCGATCCGCGTGGCTTCGTCCTCACTGGCGCCCCGAGCGAGTTCTCGCGCCCGGATCTGCTCGAAGTGGTAGCGACGCGTCTCTGTGGCATTCGTGTCGGTCATGGCGCACTCCTAAACCTAAGTTGGTACCTCCAGGCTACGTCGCAACGTCCTGAAAGCGCGCGCCGAGGGAACTAATTACTTAGGCGCTTGGCGGTGAGCACGACGTCGCGACGCCCACGCTGTGGCCCAGGTTGGTCGTACACGTCAGCACCTGTCTCACGCGCTTTTGTTTTGACTTCGACATGCCACCCAGATGACAGCCCAAGTTCCGCGATGATCTGGTCCTCGGAGAATCGCACGTCGCTCGGAGGTCCCGGCAAACTCTCGTGCTCATCCGGGGAGTGGCCCACAATTAGCAGCGTGCCACCTGATATTACTGCCGCTGCAGCGCTCCGCCAGGCTCGGCCCCGCACTGCCGCTTCTTCGTGGAGAAAGTGACAGGTCACCAGGTCGTAGGAACGGTTAGTAGTCCACACGCTGAGGTCCGCCTGAATCCACTCGCACCGGTTCGCCACGTTTTCGCGCGTTGCAGCGTCCGCGGCCCGCGCGAGCGCCTCCTGTGAGAAGTCCACCCCTCGAACTCGCCACCCCTGCGAGGCGAGCCAGACAGCATCGGCGCCCTCTCCGCAGCCCACGTCCAAGGCTGAACCGGTCTCTAACTCCCCTGCCGCGATCACAAGCGTGGGATTGACCTTGCCGGACCACAATGCCTTTGCGGCATATCGCTCGTTCCACTGTGAGGAACTAGGCATGGTTGACACCTGGGAACTGACTCACCGAGTGGCACAAGGACATGCGCCTACCCTACGACCAGCGCGGGCCAGCGCACCACCACGACCGCCACCGCTGAGGTAACGACGTCGCGATAGAACCACCACGTCCGGCATCCGCTTCTACGTTGCGAGTGCGAGGTGGACTTCCGCGCTGGTTGCGTGTACGAAACTGAGCTTGGACGATGCGCACTTGAAGAGGCACCTCTCCTCTACGGCGCCGCGTCCAGCCGCGCGCGCTAGAGCTACTGGTCGACCTGTGGCAGAGTGTCGTAACTCGCGATCGTGGCACGGATGGCATCCAAAGATTGAGCGTTCAGGCCACCATTACCCGTGACCGCGATCCATGCCTCGAGGGTCAAGGAACCGTACTTGTGACCGGAGTCGTCCGGCACCGCCGTACCCATTGTGAAGTCGATGACAGCCTGCAGCCCGGTAACGACCGGAATCCAATGCATGTCGGGCGAAACCACGGGGGAACGTTGACCGTCCTCGAGCCACTCGGGACGCTGCCAGAAGATTGATCCGCTCAACCACACCACCGGGTCGTTGCCGTGTTGCAGGTAGGCCACCCGCGGAGCGTCCCACTCCCCTGCGGCGTTCGTAAAGTCTGCGGGGTTGGAGAACCACCTCACCTGGGAACCATCGTCGAGTGTGGGCAGCGTGACCGGGCTACTCGGATCGCGACGGGCCGTGAGCCCTTCCCATAGACCTGTGCGCGCGGGAGTGCCTGCAAACACGGCGCCATCTGAGCGTGCCAACAGCGTCTCAAGGTCGGGGAACGCGGACTGCATGGCGTACGACCCGAGGCTGAGCCCGTACACCACGAGTGCGGGGCGGTGGTCGGCGGGCAACCCGCTCCACCACGCGTAAACGGAATAGAACTGGGCGCTCGCGCCCTCCGCTGGTGGGACTGGATTGAATATGCGGCTACGCCAACTCGGCTTGTCATCGTACTGAAGCGCCACGAGCGCGGTGTCCCCTCCATGAAGGTACTCGACAGCGTCGATGGCCTGCGGGTCGAGCCAACCGGTACCCGTCGTGGCTGCAACGACTAACACCGATCTGTCAGTTGCACCGGTACGTTGCAATTCGTTCACCGCTATCGCAGCGCGCTCGGCATACGTGGGCGCCGACTCGAGTCCCACATAGACGCGAATTGGCTCTTTCGCGCTCTGGTTAGTCAATGCTTCGATCGCATGCGCATCGGGGCCACTCGCGACTATCTCCGAACCTGCAAAGCCGAGGTCGTCCCAATCAACGAGGCTCCCTGGGCCCCCTGACCGCAATGACGACGTAGGCGCCGCAAGGTTGGGGTCTGGGTGCGCATTCGACTCACTCCAGCCGCGATCCAAGAACTGCAGTCCCGACGCGACAGTGCCCCACAACAAGGCCGCCATTATCAACACGACCACGGCCAGAGAAGTCGCGTCCGTTGCCACATCGACGCCACGCTCGTGCTCACGCGCCTCGGCACCTGCGACCCGACGGACGAGTGGCCCGCTGCGCCGTTCTGCCGCCTGATAAGCCAGTCGTAAACCCCGGCCAATGGCGATAGCAAGCACGGCGACGCCAAAGGCCACGATGAGGAGCAGAAACCACGAGTATCCAGTGATGGTGGGTAACCCAACCATTGTGCGAATCCCGTTTTGCCACGCCACGACGAAGGGCGCCAGAATCACTGCCCCCGTCACAATCACGATGCCGAGCACCGGCCAACCCCAGCGCGCCAACGCGGGGTTACGCCAAGAGATTACCCGCCGCAGGATGTACCACAGCAATACGCCCACGCCATAGCCGACCGCAAAACTCAAGCCTGAAATCACACCTTGCGCTACCTGCGGTCTGGGCAGAAGGGAGGGGGTGAGTGACAAGGCGAGGAATACGAGACCCAGGAGGACGCCGCCATAGTCGAGCCTCAACGCATCTACCCAGCCGTTCAGGCGTCCGGGTAGGTGATTGGTGTACTCGGTCACCTCATTACTTTAACGACTAGCAGGGACGTCCTGGTTTACATGGTGTTCAAGTCCGGCGCGGTCAAGCCGCACGCCAAACACCGGACCGCCCGCTTCGAGTAGACCGGACTGCGCCAGTCCGCCGGCATACACGGCGTCAAAGCCCACGCGGTGCACCATCTCCAGCACCAAAGCGACGGCTTCCTCGTTGTCGCCAGCGACGGCAAGCGCACGACGCTCGGGGTGGCCTACCTCCCGCCCGTCAGTGTCGATGTCGTGGTAGCCGATGTGGTTGAACGCCTTGACCACCCGAGCGCCGGCAAGCATCTCCGACACCACCGGAGACGTCGCCTGAACGCCGGCAAAGTCAGGCAGCGAACCATCGATTGGCTCCCAGTAGTTCATGACGTCGACCACCACCTTGCCTCGCAACAATGCGAACTCGACTGAGTCGATCTTGTGAAGCGGGACAGCAAGGATGACGATGTCGGCTCCGTCGACGGCTGCGGCTGCGTCCAGGGCGACAGCACCAGGGGCCAGCACACTCACAATGAGTTCGATGGCGCTCGCTGGTCCGGAGCCTACGACGCGTACGTCGTACTGAGCGGCGACCAGCACGCGTGCTAACGCGGTGCCCACCCGTCCGGCACCGAAGATCGCGACCGTCCGTACGGTGGGTTCGTTCTCCTGAGAGGATGCTGAATCTTCACTTAGCGGCCACGGGGAGATACGGCTCGACGACAGTCGCGCCGGGGAATACGGCGGCCGAGCATTCGTTGACATATCAACAGCAACATGATGGGTCGCTCGGGTATTCCGGCAACGAAGAGCCGTCGCGGGAACGCCTGCCCAGGGAGAGGACCGCTCGCTATGCAACTAGGTGTCATGAGTTTCGGGGATCTCCGGCTCGATCACGCTACGGGCACGCGGGTCCCCGTAGCGCAGGCTCTGAAGGAGCAAATCGAGCGCATCCGGCTGGCGGAGCAGGTGGGCCTCGACTTCTATGGGCTTGGCGAACATCACCTCGATGGATATGCAATCTCCAACCCTGGAACCGTTCTCGCCGCAGCATCGTCCGTGACGGAAAGCATCACCCTAGGCACCGCGGTCACGGTACTGAGCACCGAGGATCCCGTTCGACTGTTTCAGCAGTTCACGACCCTGGATCAACTCAGTGAGGGCCGCGCGGAGATTATGGCCGGCCGCGGATCCTTCACCGAGAGTTACCCGCTCTTTGGAGCCTCGCTCAATGACTACGAGGCCCTCTACGACGAGAAAATCCAGCTTCTACTGCAACTCAACGAGGAGTCACCCATCACCTGGAAGGGGCGGTTCCGCAGTGACCTGGACAATGCGGTGGTTCTCCCCCGCCCGTACGGAGAGCGACTGCGAGTCTCTATTGGCACAGGCGGCAACCCGCAGTCGTCGGTGAGGGCCGGCGCCCTGGGAGCCCCGGTGGTCTACGCGATCATCGGAGGCGAGCCCGAACGCTTCGCACCCCTCGTGGATCTCTACCGCCGCTCATCGGCCCAGAGCGGTCACCCGGCGTCCACCCAGCACGTCACCATGACCGCCATTGGCCTCATCTCCGAACGCTCGCAGGACGCCAAGAACACCTTCTACCCGTACTGGAATCAGGTGATGGAGTGGGGCGCCGCCTCGCGTGGCTGGTCTGTTCCCGGCCGAGTGGATTATGACCGCATGGTGGACGGTGCCTCCATGATCTTTGCGGGCTCGCCCGACGAGATCGCGCAGCGGCTTATCTCCGTGGGCCAACTCACCCGTGCCGACCGCTACATCTTGCAAATGGACTGGGCGGGAGTTCCTCACCCCGAGGTGATGACGGCCATTGAGTTGCTGGGTACGCGCATCAAGCCCCAGGTCGATGCGGCGTTCAATTAGGGAGCGTGCCGACGCCGTGTTTCCGTCCTTGCCAATAGATGGCATCACCGACACCAAGGTCGTCATTATTGGCGCGGGCCAGGCGGGTCTGTCGACCGCGTATCACTTGGTGCGGCTCGGTCTACGGCCCGGCGTCGACGTCCACGTGATTGACCGTGGACCGTCCACCGGAGGGGCCTGGCAGCATAGATGGAGCGCCTTGCGTGTAGGCGACGCCCACAGGATTCATGATCTGCCGGGAATGAGCGAGACGGGCCTGTCCTTCGAATCCGCCCCGCACGACGAACCCGCACGCGATGTGGTGCGCCGCTACTACGACGCGTACGAGCGGCACTTCGGCCTCGAGGTGATCCGCCCGGCCACCGTAGTCGCGGTCGAGTCACCCGCTTCAAGCTTCACTACGGCCGATGCCGCGCCTAGACCAGGGTTTCTCGTCACCGTTCGCACCGAGGACGGGTTGCTAAAGTACCGGAGCGCTGTAGTGGTCAATGCCTCAGGAACCTGGCATCGGCCGCGGATCCCCGCCGTCGCGGGGCGCGACGTCTTTGAGGGGCGGCAGGTGACCACTCCCGAGTATTCGGAGGCGAGTGAGTTCGCGGGACAGCGAGTGGCGGTCGTGGGGGCGGGCACCTCTGCGCTGGGCTTTCTGGACGAACTGTCGGCCGCGGGCGCGCACACCGAATGGTTCACCAGACGCGAGCCAGTCTTCGCTGACAGCGGGTCAGACCTGGGCCGAGACCGTGCGCTGGCCGCAGTGCAACGCCAGGATGAGGCGGCGAAGGCGGGGCGACGGCTACCGAGCATCGCTGGGTCCACCGGTCTCCCGCGCACCGCACGCGTACGCCGGCTCGAAGGCCGCGGCGCCCTCCGTCGGCGGCCCATGTTCGCGAGGCTCGTGTCAGACGGTGCCGTCACGACTGATGGCATCCACGTTCCCCTGGATGCCGTGCTGTGGGCTACGGGGTTCGATGCCGAACTGGACCACCTCGATCAGTTGGCGATGGACACGAGTCGAGGAGGCATCCCTGTGTATGACGGTGAGTCTGTGGATAAACCAGGACTATTCCTTGCCGGCTATGGTCCTCAGGCGAGCACGATCGGCGCCAACCGCGCTGGTCGCGCAATGGCCAAAGAGATCATGACGCGGTTGGGCTAACTTGCCGAGTAATCTTCGGCGTCAGTGAGCTGCCTTGCGTGAGACGCCTGCTCCAATTTCTTGGCTCGCGCCTGCTCGCTAGGAGCCCCCACCTCGCCCATGAGACGCCGGGACAACAGCGTGGCCCCTGCGTTGGCCGCGGGCATCGTCGCTATCGCCCCGAAGGGCAGCAGGAACAGGAGGAAGACCGTGGTGCCGAAGCCCACCGACACCGCTCGCTGCGACGCCAACTGGCGACGTCGTTGGCGCAAGGTGACGACTCCTCGCCGTGACAGCGCGTAGGCCGTAAGCTCCAGCGACAGGAACCAGCCGCCCAGGATCGCGCCCAGGATGAAAGACGCGACGGAGCCGGCAACCGGGATGAGGCTCACAAGGAAGAGCCCGATCGCCAGCACACCGGTCAGGGCGAGCAACCTCACTGCTTCGGCGAGGCCCCGCAGGGTTGAGCGCCACCACGGTTCCGCATCGATGACTGCTGGCTCACCTAACTCGGAATCGAGATGGCGTGAGATGCGTTCGAAGAAGGGTTGTCCTATGAAAAGCGTGAGCGCGGTAAACGTATAAAGCGCGGCAACCAGGGTTCCGCCAAAGATGGCGATGGCGAGCAGGACCGACAATACGGTGGCGATAGGGCCCGTGATCCCAGCGGCGGCGCGAGCTAGGATCCAACTGGCGGCGTCGTCCGCCCGGAACGCAACGGCCACGACCACGCTTGCGACCAACAAGAAGGCGATCACACCTGGCAATAGACCCCAGCCCATAAGCCGCGGGTTGGCTGACCAGGTGCGAAAGCCGCGCCACACGTACGAGGCGCCCAGCAGGAAGCCAGACGCCCCGGAACGTGCCAGCAAGCGGCGCGTGCGCCCCACGGTTGCGGTCATCGCTACAACTTAGCGGAGTGAGCCGCCCGCTCCTGGATTGGTGCGCCGTTTAGTTGAACGTGACGCTTTCGAGCGAAATCTCAATGCCCGCCAGGGCCTGCGACACGGGGCAACCGGCCTTGGCATCGTTCGCGAACTGCGCGAACTCCTCGGCGGAGAGTCCTGGCACGGAGGCCACCACAGTGAGCGCGCTTGACTTGACACCTTCGCCTGGAACAAAAACTACCTCAGCGTCTACTGCAAGCTCAGTGGGAGGCGTTCCGTTCTCGCCGAGGGCGTGGGAGAGCGCCATTGCGAAGCATGAGGAATGAGCGGCGGCGAGAAGCTCCTCTGGGGTGACTGCGCTGCCACCGCCTGCGGATCGAGAGTTCCAGTTGATGTCAAAGTCAGCGACGCCCGATGACGTGAGCGAGGTGTGGCCCGAGCCGCTAGGAAGGTCTCCCGACCAGGTGGTGTGAGCTTTGCTTGATACTGCCATGGTGCTCTCCTTGTGTCTTGTGTTGAATAGCGTGTCCTGCGGTCAATCGGGTGCTGTCGTGAAACAGGTGCCGTCCTGAATGTAGGCTCTGGCACGTGTCCAACGACCCTAACGCCTCCAACAACGACGCCTCCTCAAACGTTCCCGCTGACGCGAGTGCAACCGGCAGCGCAATTGATCCCGACGACCTCGCGACGACGTTGCGGGTACTCGCAAGCCTCAACCAGGTCGACGAGGAACATGAAGACTTTATCGCGGTGCGTCATGCCACCGCACGCATGATCAAGGCCGTGAAGCAAAACCGTCGCAGCGAGAAACGGGCAGCGATCACCGCCGCAGACAACGCTGTCGTCGCGGCGACTGCTACAGGTGCGGCGGACAGGATTGACGATGAGACGCGAGGTCTCACCCTGACTGCGACGTCGCAGGCCGCTACCGCGGGCACGTTCGCCAAAGCTCGTCCTTGCTACATTTGCAAGCAGAAGTACACCGTGGTCGACGCGTTCTACCACCAGCTCTGCCCCACGTGCGCCGTGCTTGGGCACGCAAAGCGTGAGGCGCGAACAAACCTACGTGGCAAGCGTGCGCTACTCACTGGCGGTCGCGCCAAGATCGGCATGCATATCGCGCTGCGACTCTTGCGTGACGGAGCGCACACCACCATCACCACCCGTTTCCCCCGCGACGCCGTGCGGCGGTTCGCCGCGATGGACGACTCGCGAGAGTGGCTTCACCGCCTGACGGTAGTGGGCATCGATTTGCGTGATCCATCGCAGGTGGTGTCGCTTGCCGATGCGGTCGCCGCAGAGGGTCCCTTGGACATCCTCATCAACAATGCCGCCCAGACGGTTCGCCGCTCCCCCGGCTCGTACGCACCGCTTGCGGATGCCGAATCGGTTCCCGTCGAGCCCCACCTATGGCCCGAAGGTCGTGGCCCCTCCATGTTGACGTTTGGGCATGCCAGCGATGTGCACCCCCACGCACTTGAGGAGTCCGTAGCAGCACACCCCCTGCTCGCCTCCGCGCACTCCGCCGAGGTAGGACGCGCAGCCGGCGTCAGGACAGAGGTTGCTGCTGAGGAGGCGGCCGGCGATACCTTGGCAAAAGAGGAACGTTCGGCCGATGCTGCCACCGCCTCCGAGAACGCCCGTCGCCTCACCTCGCTGGCGCTCGCTCCCGGTTCGTCCTCGCTCGAAAAGCTCGCAGACGGTAGCGCAATCGATGCGGGCGGACTCGTCCCAGATCTCCACGACGTGAACTCCTGGGTACAGGCAGTGGGCAACGTGGATGCGCTCGAGCTACTCGAGGTTCAGTTGTGCAACAGCACCGCCCCGTTCATTCTCATCAATCGCCTCCGTCCTCAAATGGCCGCAGCTGCGCGAGCGTCCCGTGAGACTGGCTCGGGCCGTAGTTACGTCGTCAACGTGTCCGCGATGGAAGGCGTCTTTGCCCGTGGCTACAAGGGGCCCGGGCATCCGCACACCAACATGGCGAAGGCGGCCGTCAATATGCTGACGCGCACCAGCGCTCGCGAGATGTTCGAGACCGATTCCATCCTGATGACGAGTGTCGACACGGGGTGGATCACGGACGAAAGACCTCACCCCACCAAGGTGCGCCTCGCCGAGGAAGGGTTCCATGCGCCGCTCGACCTAGTCGACGGTGCCGCTCGCGTGTACGACCCAGTGGTGCGCGGTGAGGCTGGCGAGGACCTGTTCGGAATATTCCTCAAGGACTACGCCCCGTCCGCCTGGTAGTTCCGAAGCCGCATTGGGTGCACGGCGGAACACATTGCCGCCCCAGTTTGTTCAAGGTTTCATGAGCAACCACACCGCGCTGGCCCAGATCGAACTGACCACCATCGATGGCACACCGACCACGCTCGGTGCCTACAGCGACAAGGCGCTGTTGATTGTGAATGTCGCTTCCCGCTGCGGGTTGTCTCCTCAGTACGAGCAGCTCGAGGAGCTGCAAAAGACCTATGGCGATCGCGGCTTCACCGTGCTGGGCTTTCCCAGCAACCAGTTTCACCAGGAGCTCGGTTCCACCGAAGCGATTCAGGAGTACTGCTCCGCCACGTGGGGCGTCACGTTTCCGATGTTCGAGACCATCAAGGTCAACGGCCGTCATCGACACCCCCTGTACGAGGAGCTCACCTCGCACGCCGATGCTGATGGCAAGGCCGGAAAGGTCAAGTGGAACTTCGAAAAGTTTGTGGTCGCACCGAGCGGCGAGGTGTCACGGTTTCGCCCCAAGATCAAGCCCAACGCTCCCGAGATCATTGCCGCTATCGAGACCGCGCTACCTGCTATTTAGCACTCGATGCGAGGCTGCTCAGATTTGGCGTGCCCTCAGCGACTGCTCTCGCACCAGGTCAGCGTCTACGGCCGACGACAGGCCCGCTATGGCCCGTGTCTCCGCATCGTGTGACGTCTTTGTGAGCGCTTCACGCGCAGCCGGGGGCGCAATTCTGACGAGCGCCTCGAGAACGCTCTGCAGCCGCAGGTCGACCTCCACCATCGGCGCACCGTCTCGCGCGATAGGCCTAAATGCATCCTCAACCAGGTCAGCAAACGCCGTCTCGGGCACGTGTACTCGGGAGAACTCAACTCCCTCCTCGGCCTGGGTGGTGAGGACCTGCGTGAACACGCGCTGTATCGCGTTGAGAACCTCAATCGCAGTTCCCGGGTCGTTGGTTGACGGCGAGAGCGCGCGGCTTGCGATCTCGGCTAGCGCTACAAAGCCGAGGCGAGGGTCCTGTTCGTAGGTGCGATGATTCTCTATCCGGAATGCACCTTTGACACGATCCCGCTGCTGATCTGAAAGCGAACCCTCGACATATGCCAGGACTGCACCGTGATCAACCGCTACACCAGGAATAGTTGCCACATGGAGGCGAAGGTTGGCGTCAGCGGCGACAGACTGTAGGACGTTCATTGAAATGCCCGTGAGGCAACCCGCCTCTGTGGAAGCGACTGCCTCTGCACCAGCCGGCACATCGACGTGGGCAGCACCACCGAGCCGGGGGCGTCGCGCATACTCACATGCGGCATCAGACGCGGCGGTCTCTACCCGGTCTATGACATCCGCCATCCGGCCGAAGCCCGTGAGGTGGCTGATCCATTGCATGAGCGTGCCCACCACTACGGCGATGACAACGAGTGTGCCGAAGTACAGAATGACCCGGCCTTGTTCGCCGTAGTATCCGGTAGATAATGCGACGATCCCGACGATCGCGAAAACAAACGATCCCAAGAAACTCGACAGTGCGTTCTGAGAAGTCCGGTCCGCAATGAGCAACTGAGTTGCCCGTGGTGTCCCGCGCGCTGCCGCGGAAGCGTACGCCGACACCATCGCGGTCAGGGAGAAGGTTGTCACAGCGAGCATCGAAGTCGCGAGGATTTGCAGGATGTTTTCTACAGAGTCCTGACCGAACTCAACGGAAACCGCGTCGGGAAGGTAGGGGCCAACCATCCCGGCCACCATGGCGAGGGCCACAGCGATGACAGTAAAGATCGCCAGCCTAAACCAAATGCGCTGAGGGAGCCGGGCCACGATCGTACGCCAATTGCTCAATTGCTGCTCTCCCCACCTAGCTCGCGCTGGATACCACCACGCGGTTACGACCAGCCGCCTTGGCCTCGTACATCGCTCGATCAGCCTGCGCCAACGTTCGTTCTAATGGCGAGCCTACTGCCGCGACCGCTGCACCAAAACTCACCGTGGGAACTTGGACATCGGCCGCCTCGCCCATTTTCAGGTACTTGCCTCCCAGTTCCTGGAGACGCGACCGCGCTTCCTCAACAGAAGCGACTGACAGCAAGAGCGCAAATTCCTCGCCCCCGAGGCGCCCCGCCAATTCGCGGTCATCTAGTTCGATCCGCACCACAGAGGCGAACAGTTCAAGGGCCTGGTCGCCTGCGGCGTGACCGTAGTTGTCATTGATGTTCTTGAAATGGTCGAGATCGCCTACTACCAGGATGCACAAGCCGTTAGTGGCGGTCTGCTTAGCGATGGCAACATTGGCCCGTTCAAAGAATGCCGAGCGAGCGAGCAGACCGGTCAGGTCATCGAGGGCCACGCGGCGGCGAAGTTCGCGGGTTTGCTCGTCATAGCCCAATGCTGCGGCGGAGAAGGTGACCGCCATAAGCGAGACCAGCAGCACCACGGCAGTCGGACCGCCTCCCACGGTGGTTTCAAAGAGCTGGTGATACGGTCCCACCAGGACATAGAGGACAAAGCGCCACACATAAAAGCCTGCGAGAACGCTCGCAGCCAAAGCGCTCACAATGAGCGCTACGCGTGCCTCGCCATCGTGATCCCAGTCTGGGGATTGCCTGCGTGCGCTCCATGCCAGCCACATCTCGCGTGCGCTCAACGAGAAGGACAAACCCATCAGGAAGTACAACGTGCCGTTGCCGGCCCAGCGGTTGGACATCGGGTCCTCGAACATTGCAATAGCGAAAACTATCGCTGGGGCGACAAAAATTACCCACGGCACGGGGTCCAGCCCGCGGACGGACCGCGTGGCGAACCATACTGCTACCCCGCCCACGGCCGTGATCAGGCTCGACAAAGGGTTTGCGATCACCTGTGCTTCTGTGCCGTTGAGTAACAGGAGCGCGGGACTCGTCGCGGAACTCAAGAGAGCGAGTGACCACCAACCAGCAAAGGACGACCTGGTAGGGCGATAGACACCCGCGTAAAACAGCACCAAGACAAGAAGGGACAACACCCCCAAGATAAAGCGCAAAGTCTCGATGTTGAACACGCTTAGAGATTAGTCGCAATCGCCGTCAGAGCCACAGTCGCTGTGCTAAGCATCACACGCCATGGCTTACTCCGTGATGATCTACGGGCGCTCCTCAAGGCACAGCCACGCCGTAGCGCTAGCCGCGCAAGCGATTGCGAGCTAGCAAGAGAAGCCCACCTGCGATGAGGGACAATAGCGATGCGGTGACCCAGCCCGACGTGTCAGATCCAGTCAGCGGCAGGGCTCCCCCTCCGTTGTCCGGTGAAGGTGCAGGAGTCGGTGTCGGGCTGGGCGTCGGTGTCAGGCTGGGAACTGGCGAAAGGTTGGCTTCGTTGATCAGTGTCACCGCCACCGTAGTGTCATTACCGACCACCACAGTGGTGGTCGACGAAGCAGCGCCATCCGCATCCACGAATTCCGGGGTGCCCCATGTGATGCCATCGACTGTGGGTGGCGACAGCTCGTCCAGAGTGACCACGGTGCCCACAGCAAGTTCAGGTGAAGTCACAGGGGTGCCATCAGCGGGAACCTCGAGCGTGTCTTTCTGACCAACACCTTGTCCATCTATGTAGGAATACTGAACGGTGAAGAGTGTGTCTGAGGGCACTGAGAGAGCCCCCTCACCGTCAATCTCCTTGCTAATCGAGAAGTCGCCGGTTTCAGTTACCGGCGGGACGGGGTCAAGGTTCGCAACATTGGTAATCGCTAATGTCTGATCCGGTAGCGGGCCCGCGGGAAAAGTCACAGATTCGCCGGGGGTGACGGCCTCTCCGTTGAGGGTAAATGTTGGCACGCCCCACGTCACGCCGTCGATGGCCGGAGGCTCTTCCTCACCCACGAGTGTGAAGGTGGTCTCTTCCGCTAGCACCACGTTCTCCACGATCGCTGGGGTACCCGCCTCTAGCTCCAACTCACGGTCCTCTACTGCTCCACCCGTAGCCTGTGCTGTGTACGTCAAGGTGTACAGCGTGTCAGCGGGAACCAAATCCGCGCCGTCACCTGTGACCGTCTTCGTGACGACGGCATCTCCGCCGTCAGGGGTGTCGGCAAAGCAACCCAACGAGGCGGTGAAGGGATACGCATGAAACTCAGAGCCTGCGTCACCCTCGTCGTCCCCACCGTGCACAAGGTCTCCGGGCGTGTATACGCGACCGTTGAAACCGGAACCGAACATAGTGGTAGTTGAGGCAGGATTTCCCACAAGCCAAGAGCCGGGGTATTGCGCCGTGCCACCCACTGAGATCTCAATGGCATCGGGGATGTTCCAGAGCAAACGCTGTTGATAAGAGACTTGATCTTCGAAAGATTGAAAGGCGACGTCCACTGTGGCCCCGCCTAGGTTGATGAGCACCGCAGAAGTAGCGGGCACGCCTGCGAACTCGACGTGCGACGCCACGGGCAAAGCCGCGAGGTCCTCTGAGCTCATGTCGAATGTCTGAATATCGGCGACACCGTCACCGGTGAGAGTCATGGTGCTTGATTGTGCATCCACGCTTACGGTGCCACGCGCAACTGACAACTGATCTCCGCTCGCGTTAACGGCGACTCCGGGTGCGTCCGTCGCAAGTTCGGCGTAGCACAACTGCGAATACACATTCATCAGCCCGCCGTCGCCTAGCAGCGGATCGAAGACATCGAAGGAGGTGCCCATCTCGTAGAGAGGGTTCTGAAAGAACTGAAGTGTGGACTGATCCGCCGCCGAATCCACCGAACCCAGCGCGCCCCAAGTGGGGCTCGGCGAGCCGGTAGGGTCCTGAAAGTTCCTAGCGCCACCTGTGCGTACGGTGCCAAAGCGGTTCTCGGCGTCTAAACTGCCACCTACCGCAACGTTTTGACCCGATGGCACGGTCACGTCCCCCTGCGCGACATACATATCTGCTCTGTCTGCGGGTGTCACAAAGGAACCGCCTCCAACGAAGCCGATGCTGTAACTGCCGCCGTTTTCAAAGGTCGAATCTCCGGCCACAACAAGTAAGCCCTCAGTTTCGGACGAGCCGGGTATGGCATCGAAATTGCCGCCAACTATGACGTTTGCTGCATTGTCGGTGCCCTGGAAGCTCGGGTATGAATCGGCCAGTCCCCAAGTATTGTCGTCGCACGTGTCGCCGGCAGGTGGTTCACAAACACCCCAGTTTCCCCCCACCGGGTTGCCTCCAGGCAGAATGCCATCGTCGCCGGGCAGTGGAACGTCGTCAGGTAGGACAGCGCCAGCGGCAGTGGCCACGCCGACTAGAGCGAGCCCGGCGGCCGCGACGAGGGCTGTCACTCGCGTCACGCTCGTCACGCCAGTTCGAGTTGGATTTGCCATAGTGCAACGCACCTATCCCTCAATCACGCATAGGCCATGTCTTCGCCCTAGGGTCTACAACGCAGAGCATGGTTAGTCCAGGTTACGTGAACGCTGAGATTGGCTCAGCCACGGAGCATCGTGGACCGTGAAGTCCGCGTCTTCGTACTGAACCCCGACAAGGGGAGCTTTGGCGGCCGCCGCTACCGCGTGCTTCTCGCTCGCGTAGTCGAGGTCGAGTACGCGCGTTAGTTGCGGCCAGGAGGCTGCGAAGGCGGGATGCAAGGGGAGGCTCTCGACGTCATCAATGGGTACCCATGCCAGGGTGAGGGACTCGGCGTCTCCCGCAACCGGCGTGAACGGAAGCGTGACGCGCGCGAGTACGGTCGTGTATGTCCAGACCTGGCGATCAAGAACAATGGCGGCAAACGGAAGTACCGCGTCGACCGGAACGCCCGCCTCCTCCCCTGCCTCACGCAGTGCTCCTGCAAGGGCCGACTCGCCTTCGTGGAGCGCACCACCTGGGATTCCCCACGTACCGCCGTGATGACTCCACAGCGCCCGATGCTGCATCAGCACACCGCGCTCGTCGTCGACCGCGAGCAGTCCGGCCGCTCCGAATCGGCCCCAAAACCTCTCGCCCGTGGCAGCCTCGACCCATGCCTCGCCGGGATCGCGATTCGGGTCCTGCGGAGGGGGTGCATCGGTCATGTGTAGAGCCTCCCATACCGTCGATGCGAGAGACATAGGGTGTCTAGGTCCTCGGCGGAGGGCAGAACGAACTACCGTATACCTATGCCTACACCCGATAATGCGAGCCCTGATAGCCCCGTCGAAGCCCCCGATGCAGTCACGTTCACCGATTTGGGCTTGGGTGACGCAGTACTGAAGGCCCTGAAGGGCGTCGGCTACGAGACCCCTTCTGCTATTCAGGCCGCCACCATTCCACACCTCCTTGAGGGACGCGACGTCATCGGACTCGCGCAGACCGGAACAGGCAAGACGGCGGCATTCGCACTGCCCATCCTGGACCGCCTTGACCGCACTCAGAAGAAGCCTCAGGCACTGGTCCTCGCCCCGACGCGCGAGCTTGCACTCCAGGTCTGCGAAGCCTTCGAGACTTACGCGGGCCACAGCGCCGGTGTGCACATCCTCCCGGTCTACGGCGGCCAGGGCTACGGCGTGCAACTGTCGGCGTTGCGTCGCGGAGTCCACATTGTGGTCGGCACCCCCGGTCGCATCATGGATCACCTCGACAAGGGCACTCTCGACCTGTCCGAGCTAAAGTACCTGGTGCTCGACGAGGCCGACGAGATGCTGAAGATGGGCTTTGCCGAAGACGTTGAAACGATTCTGGCGTCGACGCCGGACAGCAAGCAGGTCGCGTTGTTTTCCGCGACCATGCCGTCCCAGATCCGCCGCCTTTCTGCGAAGTACCTGAATAGCCCGGCAGAGGTCACCATCAAGGACAAGACCACCACCTCTGCAACGATCACCCAGCGCTACCTGATCGTCGGTTTCCCGCAGAAGGTCGATGCGCTGACCCGCATCCTCGAGGTGGAGAACTTCGAGGCGATGATCGTCTTCACGCGTACTAAGAACGACACCGTCGTGGTGGCCGAGAAGCTTCGCGCGCGTGGGTACGGGGCATCCGCCATTAACGGAGACATTGTGCAGGCGCAGCGCGAGAAGACCATTAAGCAACTTAAGGATGGCAAGCTCGACATCCTGGTCGCCACCGACGTGGCTGCACGTGGGCTCGACGTCGACCGCATTAGCCACGTGGTGAACTTCGACTTGCCTATTGACACTCAGTCGTATGTGCACCGTGTGGGACGTACGGGCCGCGCGGGCCGTACCGGCGACGCCATCAGCTTTGTCACACCTCGAGAGCGGCGCATGCTGAGCTCCATCGAGCGGGCCACGCGCCAGCCGCTGACTCAGATGCACCTGCCCACTGCAGAAGACGTCAACGCGACTCGGCTGACGCGCTTCGACGACTCGATCTCAGCAGCGCTTCAGCAGCAGGAACGCATCTCAAAGTTCCGCGACATCATTGACCACTACGTGGAACACCACAATGTTCCCGAGGCGGACGTTGCCGCGGCCCTCGCCGTGATGGCTCAGGGCGACACCCCCCTGTTGATCGACCCCGCCGCGGAACCGCGCAAGCAGGAGTTTGACACTCGTCCTGTAGGCAAAGGGGGCAGCCGGGACTCCGCCTCGGGCACCGGCCGCAGCTCGCGCAGCAACGACCGCCGCCCCCCGTCCGGTCCCATGGCCACGTACCGCATCGCCGTGGGCAAGCGCCACAAGGTCGAGCCCCGTCAAATCGTTGGAGCGATCGCCAATGAAGGTGGCCTTGGTCGTAGCGACTTTGGCGCCATCAAGATTCACCCCAATTTCTCCCTAGTCGACCTGCCGTCAAATCTGTCGCAGGACGCGTTCCGCAAACTACAGAAGACGCGCATCAGCGGCATCTTGATTGACCTCAAACTTGACCGAGGCACCCACCACTCAGGGGGCAGCACGCACGGTGGTGGCACCTTGAATCGTGACACCGATAAAGGCAGCTACGACAAGCGCCCGCCGCGCAAGCCGCGTCACGACAGAGGCTAGCGGCACGACCGCATGGTAGTGGCGTACTGAAGACGTAAAGATGGGTCCGGGGCTTGTAAGCCCCGGACCCATCTACGTCTAATCTTCAAGAATCGCAGCGTGGAGCCACTCCTCTGGAATTCCCATGCCCTCGACGATCGCCAGGGCGTTGGGACGCAACTTGCGGCACATCTCGCTGATCTGGCCGCCAATAGCCTTGGCCTTGGAACCGCTGATGCGGTTGTGCTCGAGATACCACGCACGGTCTTGTTCGATGCTCGTCAGCGCGAACAGCGTGCACAGGGTTTCTAGCACCTGCTTGGCGTCCTTGTCCTTGCAAGCATCGATCCCGGCGACGAACGCCTCAAGGGCTACCCGTTCCATGTGTGCCCGCGCCACGAACTGAACGTGATCGCCCAAGGCGTTAAAGGACTCAAACGAGTCACCCTTCTCCTGCGACGCGGCCTTAAAGCGACGTGCCAGCGACTCCAGCGAGTGACGTTCACGCTCTTCAAACATGAGCGCATGCCAGGAAGAGTCAAGTACGGACGCCTCGTCTGGCTTGCGGCGCGCCGATGCTGCGAGCTTGTCGAGCATCACCGATGCCGCCGTGCGTTCCATCATGGTCTCACTGACCACGCGGCCGGTCTCGCGGACCACTCCGCCTCGGTCCAACTCGCCCCAAGCGCGCTTGTAGTCGGACAGGAGAGACTTGGTGACCAACTGCATCAGCACTGTGTTGTCGCCCTCGAAGGTCGCGAACACGTCGACATCGGCGCGCAGGTCGGTGAGGTGGTTCTCACTGAGGTATCCCGATCCTCCGCACGCCTCGCGCGCCTCTTGGACAGCTTCGTTGGCGAAACGCGTGGTGACCGATTTGAGGCCCGCCGCGCGAGACTCGAGTTCACGTTGATCACTTTCGGTGTGTTCACCGCCACTTTGAATATGCACGAGCATCTGCGTGAGTTCATTCTGCGCGAACCCAAGCGCGTAACTGCGGGCGACACGTGGGAGCAGACGCCGTTGGTGCACCAGGTAGTCAAGAAGTAGTACTCCTCCCGGACGTCCCGCCTCGGGGAACTGGCGTCGCTTGAGCGCATATCTGGTCGCGGTGGAGAGCGCCCTGCGTGCGGCAATCCCGCCCCCGGCGCCAATGCAGACGCGGCCTCGTACTAGTGTCCCCAGCATCGTAAAGAACCGGCGATTGGGATTCTCGATCGTCGACGCATACTCACCCGCCTCGTTGACTCCGCCATAGCGATCCAGCAGCATGCGGCGTGGAACACGAATGTGGTCAAAGATGATGGTGCCGTTGTCGACCCCCATCAGGCCGCCCTTGTGGCCCTGGTCACCAATGGTGATGCCTGGCAAAACCGTGCCGTCCTCGTCCCGCAGCGGGACCAGAATGGTATGGACACCTTGCGACTTGCCGCCCACGTGCAACTGGCCGAAGACCGCCGCCATCCTGCCGTCCCGCGCGGCATTGCCGATGTACGCCTTAGCCGCGGTGGGTGTGGGCGAGTGCACCTCGTATTCGTCGGTCTCCGGCAGGTAAGTGATGGTGGTTTCCAGGCTCGCAACGTCGCTACCGTGACCCAGCTCGGTCATAGCGAATCCGCCGAGCAATTTCATCGAGGTGATGTCGGGCAGGAAGGTCTCGTGATGCCACGTGGTTCCGAGGTTAGTGACGGCACCGCCGAAGAGCCCGAACTGCACTCCCGACTTGATCGTTACCGAGAGGTCTCCATGGCTCAAGATCTCGAAGGCCATCACCGCAGACGTGGGGTCGGACACCGTGTTGGCGCCGGAAGGCACCCCTACCGAGCCAAGTCCGTTGTCGTTGAGGAACCGTAGTCGGTCCAGCGTCCACACGCGCGAGGACTCGATGTCGTACTCGGGGTTACGAAGCAGATCCGTCGCCGGGAAGCTCTCCCGGTTCATGGCGCGGACGTCCGCGTACGGACCATCAAGTGCGCGGCGCAATGACGCCCCTAGTGTGGTGAGTCGTTCCTCGTTCTTCACGGGTCGGCTCTCATCGGTCAACGTCATTGTTGCTCCTTATGTGTTGCTGAATTCAGGGTGTTGTCATAGCGCCGGCGAAGGCCGGTGTGAAAAGCCTGGAGACGTGGTCAACCACTTGGTGGCGAGGTTCCCGCTGCGCGGAGTCCATCCATCTGTCGGCGACTGCGCGAATGAATCCCACCAGCCCGTGGCCCCATGTTGCGGCACATTCCAGGCTCACGCCAGCAGCGCCCGCGTTATTGAAGATCACTCCCCCGACGTAGTCACCAATGCGCATCGGCATGGAACCCAAGGGATCCGCACCGTTTGACCCGGGCATGGGGCCGTTCATAACAAAGCGATAGATGTGCGGATCGCGTTCGACGAGCAGCAAATAGGCGTCCGCGAGCGTTGAGGCGAGGCGGTCTAGATTCTCGGGCTCGTGCTGCGCGATCGCGGCAGTGAGCCCCTGCTCGATGTAGTCATGCACGGACTGCACCACGGCCTCGTAGAGTCCTGCGCGGTCCCCGAAATGCCGGTAGAAGACTGTTTTGGATGTGCCAGCACGGGCCGCTATCTCGTCCATGCCCACCCCCGCGCCATTCACGCGAATGGCGCGCAAAGCATGAGACACCAGCTCCTGGCGCCGTGAGATGCGGTGGGCATCCCAGCGAGTGTTGCGACCGTCTTCAGTCATGGTCAAACCATAACCGATACTCGCAGTATCTGCTACCGTGAGTATCGGAGACATGTTTACGAGCAGTCCCTCAACTCGATTCACAAGCCAATGGAGGCATGATGAACAGCAACGCCGTCATCGTAGGTGGTAACCGCACCCCGTTCGCCAAGGCGGGCGGACCCTATGCGCAGGCCTCGAGCCACGACCTACTCACGTCCGCAATCGACGGACTCGCCGCGCGATACGGACTGAGCGGAAAGCAACTCGGCGAAGTTGCTGCTGGCGCGGTCCTCAAGCACCCTCGGGACTTCAATCTCACCCGCGAGGCAGTGTTGAGTTCGTCGCTTGCACCGACCACACCCGCGTGTGACCTTCAGCAGGCCTGCGGCACCGGCCTCGAGGCCACCATCTATATCGCCAACAAGATCTCGCTCGGCCAGATCGATTCGGGTATTGCAGGCGGCGCGGACTCGGCGTCCGACGCACCCATCACCGTCAGCGAGCCGCTCCGCAAGGCACTACTCGCAGCAAATGCCGCGCGCTCGACGGGAGACAGGCTCAAGGCGCTAGCACGCATCCGTCCCAGCCACCTCAAGCCCCTCGCACCTGGAGTGAACGAGCCCCGTACAGGGCTTTCGATGGGTGAGCACCAGGCCCTCACCACCAAACGATGGGAGGTCACTCGCGAGGCGCAGGATGAGCTTGCCGCGGCGTCGCACCACACCCTCGCGGCTGCATGGGACAACGGATTCTTCGACGATCTCGTCACCCCCTTCCTCGGAGTCGCAAAAGACTCGATCCTGCGACCCGACACCTCAGTCGAGAAGCTCTCCAAGCTCAAGCCCGCCTTCGGCGGACCAGAGGGCACCATGACCGCCGGCAACTCCACCGCACTGTCTGACGGCGCCGCCACAGTACTGCTTAGCAACGAGCAGTGGGCTAAGGACAACCATCTCCCCGTGCTCGCGAAGTTCGTGGACGCAAACGTTGCCGCAGTTGACCACCCCGCGGGTGATGACCTGCTCCTCGCACCAGTAGGTGCCGTGGGCCACATGCTTGAGCGCAACGGCCTCACCATCGAGGACTTCGATCTGGTCGAAATTCACGAAGCGTTCGCGTCCACCGTCCTGGCCACGCTTAAGGCGTGGGAATCCGAGGAGTACTGCACCAGCCTGGGGCTCAAGGGCGCAATCGGCACCCTCGACCGTTCCAAATTGAACACCATGGGATCTTCGCTGGCCGTGGGCCATCCCTTCGCCGCCACGGGCGCGCGCATCGTCCCAAGCCTCGCGAAGATGCTCCACGACCTCGGCCCCGGCAAGCGTGGCCTGATTTCGGTGTGTGCCGCCGGCGGACAGGGCGTCGTCGCGATTCTGGAGGCAGTGTGATGGGCGCGCTCGAGAAGCTGTTCTACTCCCCCGTCGGTCACGCCGTCTCTACCCGTGCGGGGCTTACCGATCCTCCGACGCTCCGTCGCGGTCGCACGTGGCCCGATGGCACCATGGTGCTCGCACCGCTAGGCGCGTCGACACTGGTTGCCGACACCCTGGACCTGCTGGGACTCGAGACCTCAGATCCTATCGTCGATGCGCCTGCCGATTCCCCTCCCGGGTACGGCTCGCGAATCGGCGCGCTAGTCATCGACGCGACGGACCTCACCACCATCGTCGGGCTCGAAGACCTGCGGGCAGTGCTTCGTCCCGCAGTACGGGCGCTCGAGGGTTCTGGACGCGTCGTCATCGTGGCGCGCGAGCCTTCCGGCAACTGGGAAAGCAAGTCAGTCACCCGTGCTCTGGACGGCATCAACCGGACCATCGGCAAGGAACTGCGCCGGGGGGCCACCTCCAACCTGGTCTACGTGTCAGCGGACGCGACGCCAAACGACCTGCTCTCCACCCTCGGCTTCGTTTTGCAGGGGCGTTCCGCCTTTGTGGACGGACAGACGTGGCACGTCGGTGGCGCCTCCTCCATCGTCGACGCGCTCTCCGACCAGCCGCTTAAGGACCGCGTCATCGTGGTCACGGGAGCAGCTCGCGGCATCGGCGCGTCGATCGCTCGCATCCTCGCCCGCGACGGGGCCACGATCGTGGGCGTCGACATTCCCGCCGCCGGCGAGTCACTCGCGGGGGTAGCGAACGAGGTCGGAGGCACTGCGCTGCAACTCGACATCACGGCAGACGATGCTGGGGCAGCCATCGCGGAACACGTCGCTAGGCGCGGCGAAAGAATCTACGGCGTGGTGCACTGTGCCGGAATCACTCGTGACAAGATGCTCGTGAACACGGATGCCGAACGCTGGGGTTCGGTGCTGGACGTCAACTTGGCCGCGCAGATTCGCATGAATGAGGTGCTGCTCGATCCTGCCATCCCGGGCTCGGTCGAGGACGGTGGCCGCATCGTAGGCATCGCATCCACCTCGGGTCTCGCCGGCAATAAAGGCCAGACCAATTACGCCGCGTCGAAGGCCGGAGTCGCAGGACTGGTCGAGGCAATGGCTCCGGATCTAGCTGACCGTCGCATCACGGCGAACGCAGTGGCCCCCGGCTTCATCGAGACAGCTATGACGGCGCGCATTCCGTTCATCCAGCGAGAGATTTTCCGTCGCAGCAACTCATTGAGCCAAGGTGGCCAGCCCGAGGACGTAGCCGAGGCCATTGGCTACCTACTGGACCCGGCATCGGCCGGAGTCAACGGACAGGTTATTCGGGTGTGCGGTCAAAACCTGGTGGGTGCCTGATGGATAGGCGCGAGGAACATCTCGACGAATTGCCCTCTATGGGGTCAGCCTTCGCGCGCGCCCTGGTTCCGAGCCGCGCCAAAACGGCCAAGATTCCACAGCACGTCGCCGTGGTCGAGGACCAGCGGCAGGACCTCGCTCGGCTCGCAGAATACAACCGAGTGTGTGGATTCACGCTACGGGACTCAGTGCCGCCCACGTGGCTCCATGTACTGACGTTCCCGTTACACGTCCACCTTCTGGGCGCGCCTGACTCATCAGTGAAGTTGGTGGGCGCGGTACATGTAAGCAACTCGATGACGCTGCACCGGCCAGTAGGTCTTGGAGAGAAATTGCAGGTGCGTGTGCACATAGACAACCTGCGCCCTCACAAGCGCGGCGCGATGATTGACCTCCTCGGTGAGATTCGCGTGGGCGACGAGACCGTGTGGAACGGGACTAGCACTTACTTGGCGACAGGCATGAGTGCCCCCGGTGAGGTCGAGGACATTGAGCGCCAGCCCTTCGACCCCCTCCAGCCGCAGGCCAAGTGGCGGTTGGCAAAGGACCTGGGACGGCGCTACCGCAGGGTCTCGCATGACCCGAACCCGATTCACACCAGCAAGGTGGCCGCCAAGGCGTTCGGATTTGCGCGCCCACTCATTCACGGTATGTGGACTCATGCCCGGGCACTGTCCGCTCTCGAGGGCCGCCTACCAGAAACCTACTCGGCATCGGTCAGCTTCTTGCGGCCCATCCTGCTGCCCGGAACCGTGGGATTCGCCGCATCGCCAACACCACAGGGATTCGACGCCGCAGTCACTAACCGCGACGGAACTAAGGCACACCTGCTCATGGGCGTCACCGGCGCGCCCTAGTTGTGCCAGAGGGGCAATGACCAGCATCATTGTTCCCATACATGCGACCCATCAACGAGGATGACAATGACTGCTAGCGCTAACACCCCGCTTCCCTCCGCCGACCCGGTAGGCGGCGAGGACCGTCCGTGGTTCAAGTACTACCCCGAGGCAGTGCCCTCGGTCATCAAGACGGTCGAGGAACGCTCACTAAGCGACATGGTCCGCAATGCGGCCAAGCACCACGGAGACAAGACCGCCTTCTCTAACCTGGGCGGCAAGCTTACGTTTAACGACGTTGACCGTCTCGCGACTGACTTCGCCGCTTTCTTGCAGACCGAACTCGGGCTCGTCAAGGGCGATCGCATCGTTATCCAGATGCCCAACCTCATGCAGTTTCCCGTCGCGTTCTACGGGGCGCTGCGGGCGGGGCTGATCGTGGTCAACGCCAACCCGCTATACACGGTCACTGAACTCAAGGAGGCCGTCCATGACGCTCAACCGCGCGCCATAGTGGTGCTCTCCAACTTTGCGTTCAAGGTTGAGGAACTGCTCGAGGGGTCCTCACTTGAGCACGTCGTGATCACAGACGCCGCGGACATGCTGTCGCAGCCCAAGCGCGCGATTATCAACTTTGCGGCCGACAAGATCAAGCACATGGTCCGCAAGTACTCGATTCCCAATGCGGTTTCATTCGTCACGGCACTCAAACAGGGTGCCGCCGCGACGTGGAAGGACCCGGAACTAACTCCAGCGGACGTGGCCTTGCTGCAGTACACCGGCGGCACCACAGGCGGAACCAAGGCCGCAATCCTGTCGCACTGGAACCTGCTGAACAACCAGGAACAGTTCATGGGGCAGATCCGCGACACCCTTGGTGAAGAAAAGCAGCCGGTGATCATCGCCGCCCTGCCGCTCTATCATGTGTTCGCGCTCACGGTGAATGCGATCGGCTTCTACCGGTTTGGGGCGCACAACGTCCTGGTCACCAACCCGCGCGATCTCAAGGGCTTTGTTAAGACCATCCACAAGTCCAAGCCCGACGGTCTGATGCTAGTCAGCACGCTGGCCGCAGCGCTCATGGACAACGAGGACTTCGCCAAGGACGACCACAGCGGCCTGCGCATCACCGTCGCCGGGGGCATGGCGCTGCGCTCATCGGTCGGTGAACGCTGGAAGAAGATCACCGGCAAGGACATCACCGAAGGATACGGCCTCACCGAGGCGTCGCCCGTAGTTGCCGTTAACCCCACCCACATGCCCCCGCGCATCGGCACCATCGGCATTCCGTTGCCGTCCACGGACGTGCGCATCGTCGACGAGGATCACCAGGACGTCGAACTCGGCGCGCCCGGTGAACTTGCCGTGCTCGGGCCGCAGGTCATGAGTGGCTATTGGAACAATCCCGAAGAGTCGGCCAACGTGCTGTTTGACGGTGGATGGCTCCTGACCGGTGACATCGCGACCATGGACGAGGACGGCTTCCTGCGCATCGTCGACCGCAAGAAGGAAATCATCGTCGTCTCCGGCTTCAACGTATTTCCTGGCGAACTCGAGGACGCGGCAATGCTAAACCCCAAGGTGTCGGAAGCCGGCGCCACAGGGGTTCCGGACGAGCACGCTGGCGAGGTTCCCAAGCTGTATGTCGTCAAGCGAGACGACTCACTTACTGCCGACGAGTTGCGCAAGTTCCTCAAGAAGCGCCTTGCTGGCTACAAGCGGCCTCACCAGATCGTCTTCGTGGCCGAGCTACCCAAGACCAATGTTGGCAAGGTGCTGCGTCGCGCGCTCAAGGATCTCGACGCGGAGGCCGCCGCCGAATAGTCAGGCCAAGCGAAGTTACGCGCTCGCACCCATCTGCACGTCCGCATCCTCCTCGATGGAGTGGGTGTGGGGTGGGATGGGGCGGTTGCGGGTAATCGCCCAGCCGGCCAACGCGCAGAGCACACCGGGAACGCAGAGCGCGAGCCCTAGCCAGACCGGTGCGACGTAACCCCAGCCAGCGGCGATCACGACGCCACCCAAGAAGGCGCCGAGGCTGTTGCCTAGGTTCAATGAGGAGTGATTGACGGCCGCCGCGATGGTCTGGCTATCTCCTGCCACGTCCATCAGTCGCGTCTGGATCGCGGGCGACAGCGCCGCCGCCGCGCCACCGACAAGGAAGACGCCCAGGAGCAGTCCGGCAACTCCGTGAACGGTCAGGATGAGTACGGTCATGGCCGCGGCGAGTGCTCCAAACAGAATAAAGACCGCACGCATGGCGCCGCGGTCCGCGAGGCGTCCGCCTATGAAGTTACCCAAGGTCATGCCCAGCCCAAGTGTGATCAGCGCGATGGGCACGAAGGATTCGCTCGCGCCGGTAACCTCGGTGATCAGCGGTGAGACATAGGTGTACACGGCGAAGAACCCGCCGAATCCGAGTGCGCCAGTGAGCAGGGCAAGCCAGACGGCGGGCCGCTTGAAGGCCCCCAACTCGCGTCGCACGGTTGCGGAGGGGTCTCCCTGCTGCCATGGGAGGAACCACAGAATCGCGAGTGTCGTCAGCGCGAAGATCGCGGCCACGGCCATGTAGGCGACACGCCAGTTGGTGTTCTGACCGAGGAACGTAATGGCGGGGACGCCAATCACATTGGAGATCGTGAGTCCCGACAGCACGAACGCGACGGCCTGACCTCGCTTACCGGGTCCCATGATGCTCGCCGCGACCAAAGCAGCCACTCCAAAGTAGGCGCCATGAGGCAGGCCTGCGAGGAAACGTGCAGCTAGAACCGTGTTGAAGGTGGGAGCCAGGGCCGAAGCAACCGTCGCCAAGGTGAACGCGATCGCGAGAACTGTAAGGAGGCGCTTGCGAGGGAAACGCGCCGAGAAAGCGGCGATAGTGGGCGCACCCACCACCACGCCGAGCGCGTAGGCCGAGATCACCGCGCCCGACTGCGCAATGGCGGCCTCAGGGTCCACTGCGTTGAGTCCGGGGAGCAGGTCTGCCGCGATATTGGGCAGGAGCCCCATTGCCACGAACTCCGTAGTGCCGATGCCAAAGCCGCCTAACGCTAGTGCGAACAGCGCGAGCTTGGTGCGGGCCGGGCTAAGTGTGGACATGCGACACCGATCTAAATGGAGACAACTGAAGGACAGTGCGCAACGGTGAGCGCTTCAACGATACCGCACTTACCAGGCGGTAGAAAGAGTGCCCTTGCTCGCCGGCCGGCTCCCGATTCCCAGGAATTCCCCAGGATCCTCATGGTCCGAACTCAGATTCGGTTTCTAGTTTCGATCATGTGACCACTCCACATGCTCCTCCTGCCCAGCACCCCGTACGGGCGGGGGCGCGCCGCCGCCGCATCCGCCGCATTGTCGTTGGCGCAGTCCTTACACTGCTCGTAATCTTAGGATCCGCGACCCTGTGGGCTCTCAATCGCTACGTGTTCGAGCACGTTGAAGTCTCCGACGTGTCGTCCTATGAAGCCTCCCTTGCTGGTGTCGACGAGGCCACCACCGCATCCCCGGCTGACCCCTCCCCTACGCCCCAGACAGAGACCTCCGCCGGCGTCAATACCTCGGACACCGACGCCCCAGACATCGATATCACCGAATACACGTTCGGCACCGGAACGGATCAGGCCAACTACTTTGTCGCGGACGTTACGTTCTCTGACATCGACCAGCTCCGTTCAGCGTTCGCACAGGATTCCTTTGGCCTCAACATCACTGAGGATCCCTCGGACATTGCTGCAGACGTTGGCGCTCAATTCGCGGTCAACGGCGACTACTACGGCTTCCGCGACACGGGAATCGAGATTCGCAACGGCGTTGCCTACCGCGACGACGGCGCACGCACCGGCGCAGTGATCTACGACGACGGGACCATGGATATCTACGACGAGACCGCCACGACGGCCGATGAATTGGTCGCCAACGGTGCTTGGCAGACACTTTCGTTCGGGCCAGCTCTGGTGGACGACGGCGAGATCGTCGAAGGCATCGACCAGGTGGAGATAGACACCAACTTTGGAAACCATTCCATTCAAGGGGACCAGCCGCGCACCGCCATCGGGATGGTTGCTGACAATCACTACGTGTTTGTGGTCGTCGATGGCCGGTCAAGTTCAAGTGTAGGCGTGACACTTCCGGAGCTCGCGCAAATCATGAAGGACCTCGGTGCGACTGAGGCCTACAACCTGGACGGTGGCGGATCATCGGCAATGGTCAGCGACGGTGGCCTCGTCAACGACCCGCTCGGCAAAGGTCGCGAACGTGGCGTCTCCGACATCCTGTGGGTGGGCTGAGCCATGTGGATACTGATTCCCTCGTTCGAGCCCGATTCACGCTTGGTAGAACTGGTCCGGACACTGCTGCCCCATAGCCCCGTCTTGGTTATTGACGACGGCTCGGGGCCGGCATACGCAGGACTGTTCGACAATGTCACCGAGGTGGGCGGTGTGGTCGTGACGCGGGACGTCAACCAGGGAAAGGGCGAGGCCCTGCGCATCGGCTTTGAATGGTTGCAGCGCTACGCCGAAGGCGAGGCCGTGGTCTGCGCGGATAGCGACGGCCAACACCGCGTCCAAGACATCCTGCGGGTGGGGGCCGAACTCTCTCGCCGCCAGCGCGAGGGCAGTCCCGATGCGGTCGTTCTGGGCGCGCGTTCGTTCGTCGGTGACGTTCCGGTTCGCTCACGCCTCGGCAACCGCGCCAGCACCGCGCTGGTGAGCGCAGCGCTCGGCAGGCGCATTACCGACACCCAGACGGGGCTACGAGGCTACCCGCCATCGCTGCTGAGTTGGGCAATTGGCGTACGCGGTGAGCGCTTCGCGTATGAATTGCGGCTGCTGCTGGACGCGTCAAAGCATCATGTGGCGATGGTGGAGGTTCCCATCCAGACGGTGTACCTCGAGAACAACAAGTCGTCGCATTTCCGACCGGTCGTCGACACACTCTTGGTGCTCGCACCACTACTACTATTCGGCGCGTCGTCCGTGGCTTCATTCGCTATCGACGCCATTGCGTTGCTTGCCTTGAATACCGCGACCGGTTCTCTGGCGGTCGCCGTCCTGGGTGCACGGCTGATCAGTGGATCCGCCAACTTCGCATTGAATCGGCGCACCGTGTTCAGGGCGAGGGGCAGCTTGTTGCCACAGGTGGCCAAGTACATCGCGCTCGCCGCGGTGGTGGCGGGGGCCAGCTACTTCGGTCTGCTTACTCTGACCGGGTATGGCTTGGCACTACTGCCCGCGAAAATCCTTACCGACCTGGTCCTCTGGTTCGCGTCGTTCGGCATCCAACGCCGCGTCGTCTTTTCTCATCCTCACGCCATGTCAGAGGCATGCGCCAAGGTGGTAACACCTTCAGAGGAGACGACTTGGCGAGCTACTTCCACGACATCGAGCAGGTCCAGAAAGAACAGCGCAAGCAGACTGATCTAATGGCGAAGATTCTGGCGACTCTCAAGGAGATCGAGAAGAACACGCGTTAAACGGGACCGCCCCTAGCCTAAATAGCGACCGGGGCGATGGTTGATCGCCAGAATCAGGTTGAGGAAGACCGCGCCGATGATCGAGACAATCAGGATGTATGGCGAGACCGTCGACAACGCGGCAACCACCACCACCACCACATCGAACGCACCTTGCGTGTAGCCCGCTCGGATTCCCTTGCGTTCCTGGAGATAGGCGGCGACAATGCCAAATCCGCCCGCCGATGCGCCATGACGGAAGATCATGATCATGCCTACGCCCACAGCCAACCCCGCAAAGATGCTGGCGTACAGCGGGTTAATGGCGCTCACGTCAAGAAAATGCTCGTGAACCCACTCGAACACCGAAATCAGCGAGACCGTGATAATTGTCTTCGAGGTGAATAGCCATCCCATACGCCAAATGGCGAACACAAAGAATGGAATGTTAAGCACAAAGTAGATCAGGCCAAACGACCAATGAGTCCAGTAGCTTCCGAGGATGGCGACTCCGGCGACACCTCCCGAGACGCCCCCAATCTGGCCTAGCAGGAATAGACCAAAGGCCATAAGGAAGGCGCCACTGGGAATCGCTAGCGCGTCCTCCCAGAGGGCGTGCTTCTCGGCCCGTGGTGCTTCTACTACTGCTGACAAGGCTGATACTCCAGGTGTTGGTACGGATCGCAACCGAGGCTTAGGTCACAGCCTCCATTGTTGCCGACGTCAGCGCACGTGGAGTTCCGGTGTTTCCCGTGAGCGGCGCGCCACCAACTCGTCACCAATGGCCTCTGCTGGGGCAAATGGCGTTCCGTAGCGGTGCGCCGTCATGGAGATCGCCTGCTCCCTCAGGAACGGCATCATTTCGAGTTCGGCATTCGCACTGACCGGAGTGTCGAATACCGCGACGTCTGGACGTCCTCGCAACTCGTTCTCAACAGTTCCGATTGTCCGAACGCGACCGCCCGGCACCGCAGCCACACGATCTGCCAGCGCCGATGCGTCCTCTACAATCACCGGCACCAGCACCTTGGCAAGGGCATGCGCGACGTCATCGGCCACATTTGCGGCCACCGAGACCTCGGTGGAGACATGTGCAGCGACCGACGCGGAGGCAACCCGAGCCAGGTACGCGGCGTTCTCGCCGTCCCAACGGATCACGGTGGGCGCCGGCAGGTAGCGGAGCACGTTGCGTTCGCTCACGAGCCCCGTGGGATCGTGCCCGATCCCAAAGCGCTCGACCCACGCGGCAGCATCCAGTTCCGCTCCCCTGCGCACCCAAGCCTGTCCGGCCAGATCAACTAGTGGGGCCACGCGAGTCGGAACTGAGGCGGATTCTGGCTCGCCCGCGTCGGTCGGCGTCCATCCGGTCAGCGTCTGCACGTAGTGAGGTCCACCAGCCTTGACGGTGGGCCCGACGACCGAGCGCTTCCATCCGCCAAAGGGCTGGCGCTGCACAATCGCACCCGTGGTACCCCGGTTGACGTAGAGATTGCCAGCATGGATGCCAGACATCCAGTGGCGGATCTCTGCCTCGTCCAGCGTGTGGATTCCAGACGTCAGGCCGTAATCGATCCGATTCACCAGATCAATTGCCTCGTCGAGCGTGTCCGCTCGCATCATGCCCAGTACGGGACCAAAGCACTCCACTGTGTGCATGAAGGAGCCTGGCTCGACCCAGCCTCGTACTCCTGGAGTCCACAAGGCGTCGGCGAGGCGCCGAGGCTCCACCCACCACTGTTCGTCGCCATCGAGGTCAGTGAGCCCCCGCAGCAACTTGTCAGTTGGCTCGCTAATCACGGGACCCATCTGCGCAGTGATCTCAGTGGCGCGGGCTACGTGCAGCGACTTGACGGCATCGAGCAGCTGGTCGTGGAACCGGCGGGAGTCTGCGACCGAACCCACCAGAATCGCGACCGAGGAAGCCGAGCACTTCTGGCCAGCGTGGCCAAAGGCCGAAGCCACCAGGTCCTTAGCCGCGAGGTCGAGGTCCGCGCTTGGCGTGACAATCAGCACGTTCTTGCCCGATGTCTCGGCGTGCAGCCTCATGTCCGGTCGCTTGCTCAGAAATAGTTCCGCGGTCTCAAACCCACCGGTCAAGATGACTTGATCAATGCGCTTGTCCGTGAGGAGGTTATCCCCGATCTTGCGTGTGTTGATCGTCATCAGCGTCAGCAGATCCTTGGGCACCCCTGCGGCCCACATCGCCTCAGCGAGCACTGCCCCACAGCGACGTGACTCGCGGGCCGGCTTCAGAATGACGGCGGAACCGGCCGCGAGCGATGCAAGTACGGAACCTGCGGGAATCGCCACGGGGAAGTTCCACGGTGGCGTCACGAGAGTGAGCGGACGTGGAGCCGCGGTAACTCCCGCCATCGAGTCGAGCTCGCGTGCACGTGCGGCGTAGTAGCGAGCGAAGTCGATTGCTTCTGACACTTCGGGGTCCGACTGGTCGAGAGTCTTTCCGGCCTCGGATGCCATGACCTCCATGAGATCGTGCCGGTGCAATTCCAGTTGGTTGGCGATGCTCTCCAGGAGATCGGCACGCTCAGAAGCCGGCACCCCACCCCAACGAACGCCAGCGGCGTGGGCCGCGGAGATGACGCGGTCTAGCGGCTCGGGTTCTTCAAGGTGCGCGACCGTCAACGACGCCTCGCCAGCATGCGAGGTTCGGGCTGCGAGCAGAATCGCCCTACCAGAGTCACGAACAGAGGCGCGGGCGGGATCCTGGTCGGGGGTGTTGACGAACCCGGCGCCGGTGGTGGCCTGAGAATCCACGTCGCGGCGTGTCTCCACAATCTGCGGCTTAAGGGATTCCGTGAACGAGGTGCGGAAGGCCTGCTCTTCACGGTCAAAGTGCTCTTTACTGGTGGACATGGTGGCGAGACGCGACAAGAAGTTCTGGGGGTTCGCGACCTCCTCAAGACGACGCACCAAATAGGCGAGCGCAACGTCAAAGTCACGCGGATTGACCACGGGCGTGTAAAGCCGGAGCGTGCCGACATCCGCGCTGACCGCGGTGGCCACGTGCTCCCCCATTCCCAGCAGCATCTCGAACTGAACGTCATCCATGACGCCACGCTCTTGCGCTCGCGACCACGCCAAGGCGATGTCAAACAGATTGTGACCGGCAATGCCAACCTTGAGCGCGCGCGTACGTTGTGGCGTCAGAGCTCGGTCCAGGAGCCGCTTGTACTGTGCGTCAGACTCCTGCTTGGTGCCCCACGTCGCCAGGGGCCAGTCACGAACCTCAGACTCGACGCGTTCCATGGAAAGGTTCGCGCCCTTCACGATTCGTACCCGCAGGGGCGCTCCCCCAGCGGCCACCCGGGAGTCCGCGAGGTGTTGGATGCGCTCCAATGCGGTACTCGACTCGGGCAAGTATGCCTGGATGACTATCCCGGCGCGCAAATCCATGAAGCGCTCCGTCATCATGAGCTTCTCGAAAACGGAGACCGTCAGATCCAGGTCCCGGTATTCCTCCATGTCGAGGTTGACGAACGTGCTGTTGTTCTCGAGAGCGGCCTCGTACAACGGAGTGAGAGTCGCGATGATGGGCTCGACAGCTTCCTCCGCTGCCCATGGCGAGTGCGGGGCGATGGCCGCGGAAACCTTGATGGACACGTAGTCGACATCAGGGTTGCGAATCAGGTCACGTGTCGCGGCCACGCGCTTCAGTGCTTCCTTCTTTCCCAGCACAGCCTCACCTAACAGGTTCACATTTAGGTGGGCACCACCCGCACGGAGCTTTCGCAAGTTCCCCGACAGTTTTGCGGGTGTGGCGTCAACCACCAGGTGACCCACCAGCGCGCGGATAAAGCGACGAGCAATGCGGACGGTGAGCACAGGCGCGACTCGCGCCGCAACGCCGCCCATCTTGGTGAGAAACGCCATTCCGCCCGGAAGGTGAAGCTCGGCATTCTTGCTCGCGCGCACCAATTCTCGGGCTGCGACACGAAGGTCCTCGGGGCGCACCACCCCGTCCACAACCTCCGTCAAATAGCGGAGTCCGCCTGGCGAGGACAGCGCCTGCGTCATGATCCTCGCAGCGGGTCGTTGCCGTTCGCTATGGACGGCGTCGAGCCACGTATGTACCTGTGCGACAGCTGCGTCGGCGGCGGCCTGGTCATTGGGCGAACCGGGCACGACGTTGAACCCGGCTGACTTCATGTGTGAAGTGGTCATTCCCCAAGTCTCTACTCGTTTATTGCATAGAACCAGTTCCTCTATCTGCATAATTTCATTAAGCCATGCTTAACTAAGACATGCTCGACGCCAACCAACTCAGAACCCTTCGCGAGTTTGCTCGCCGCGGCACTTTAGCCGCAACCGCAGACGCTCTCGGTTACACGCCGTCGGCCGTCTCCCAACAACTCACCTCGCTTGAGCGCGCGGCCGGCACAGCACTTACTCGCCGAGTGGGTCGGAAACTCATCCTGACGCCGGCGGGTGAACGACTTGCGGCATCGGCTGATGATGTTTTGTCGGCGTTGGAGCGCGCCCAATCGGCGGTGCGCGGAGCGGATGCCCGCGTGGCGGGCACCGTTCGACTCGCAGTGTTTCAGTCGGCAGCCCTGGCCCTGTTGCCCCTTGCCCTCGGAAATGCTCGACGCGTCGCACCCGAACTACGCGTGCAAGTAACTCAGAGCGAGCCGGCGCAAGCGCTCGAGGACACCTGGGCTCGCGACTTCGATCTAGTGGTAGCCGAGGAGTACCCGCATCATTCGGCGCCGCACTACGCGGGGCTGGTCCGGGACACGCTGGTCGCCGATGCCGTTCGACTCGCCACTCCCCTGACTCATGAAGGATCCACCATAGGCTCATGCGCGGCAACACCTTGGGTGATGGAGCCGCATGGCGCTGCGTCGCGCCACTTCGCCGAGCAATTGTGCCGGGTCGCCGGGTTCGAGCCTGACGTGAGATTCGTGACCGCTGATCTGCAGGCACACGTCGCCCTAGTAAGGGCCGGAGAGGCGGTGGCACTGCTGCCGGATCTGATGCTCACTGACGCGGATCCTGCGTTAGCGATGCATTCACTTCCCCAGGCACCCACCCGCACGGTGTTCACGGCCATGCGCGAATCGTCGCTCGCGGACCCCGCGATCAGGGTGGTCGTGACGGCACTTCGTGAGGCCGCGGCGCACTTGGGAACAGCGAGCTAGACGCACGGCGTGTCAGGGGCGAAGCGTGCTCGGGTCCGGATCACGTGTGCCATAGGCTGGCCAGCAGCACCTACGACGTTCGGAGACTGCGGATGGCTACGCGACGCAAACTATACCGACCTCACATCGGCCTACGCCGCCCCGGTGACCAGGGCGCGCCGAGTCCCCTCCCCACCAAGGACGTTCTGCGCCTGGCCCGGTTCGTTGAGGACGGAGAGGTGTCGCGGGCTCCGGAGCACGCCAGCGTCAAAGATGCCATGGACTACGCGAGCGGCGCGCCCAGTCGGATGTCCATGCTGCTCTACGCGGAGCCGGCGCAGGCCACTATCGACGAACTGGCTACCGCCTGGGGCCTACATCCCTTGCTTGTCGAGGACCTCATCAAGGGTAGGCAACGGCCGAAGATCGAACGCTACGACGACGTCGTGTTTTTGGTGGCGCGCTCCGCCTGGTACGTCGACGACCAAGAGATCGTTGAGTTCGCGGAGTTCCACGTACTACTGCGTGAGAATGCCGTGGTGGTCATCTGCCAGGACGGTCGATGGATTGGCGGCACCGATATCACCACTCTCGACATCGACGCCCAACTCTCCCCAAACGTACGCTCAGGAAACCTGCTGTCCGATCCGATCATGTTGCGCCTGGGCCCCGCCGCCGTCGCCTACCGCCTCCTCGACAGCATCGTCGATGGCTTTGTCCCTGTCCTCGAGGGACTTGCGGTCGACAAGGATCAGATTGAGCGCCAGGTCTTCAGCGGCGACGCCGCTGCAGCGGAGCGCATCTATCGTCTTAGTCAGGAGGTGATAGACCTCAAGCAGGCAATTTCTTCCCTGAGTGGCGTGGTGGCAACTCTCACCGGTGGCTACAAGAAATTTCATGTCACTGGCGACCTGCAGGCGTACCTCGGCGACCTGTCCGACCACCTCGCACGGGTGGACACCGAAGTCATCGAGCTACGGGAGTCGCTTACTCAAATCCTCGCGGTTAACGCGACACTCGTGGGCCAACGCCAGAACGAGGACATGAAGAAAATTTCCGGCTGGGCTGCGATCCTGTTCGCACCAACGCTGATTGCCGCCGTTTACGGGATGAATTTCACACACATGCCAGAACTACACTGGCTATTGGGATATCCGTTGGCTCTCGCCATGATGGTGGGGTTTGCCAGCATTCTCTACTGGGTCTTCAAACGCAGGAAATGGATGTAGGCATGTACGTAGGTTGAGGCAGGGAACGTCTCGACCACCTTGGGCGTTGTAGAAATGTCGCATATGTCTTGCGTCGCGTCACAGGACACAGGTTCGAATGGTGCGCGAGCGTATTAGGGCAGCGCGCGCAGTCTCAAAGACTGCCTAGAGCCACCGCAGCGACACTGGCGCCTTTGACAGTCGCATCTCAACACGTATGCGTCACTGCATCGCGCCGTTGAGAACCTCCCTGCCCCGAGAGTTCTGAGATCTATGAGCAATCCGATTCACAAGTCCCATGTCGTCGTCGCCGGTGTCGCGCTCGCGTGCTTCGGCGCAGGCTATGCCAGCACAAACGGCGCCCACAGCATCGAGAGTCATCGAGCTGTCAACCAAGCTTTCGCCGCGGCACGCGAAGTTGACGACAAACGACAGGCGCTCGAGGTATCACTTACCCGCGCACAGGATGTTGCCGCGTCAGCGGCTCCCGTGGCGGACGATGCGCAGGTCCAGAACGCCGCGGCATCGCTGTCAATCGCCTCAAGTGACGCCATATCCGTCGCCAGCGAGAATGCCGTCGAGGTGGCGGCAGCGCCCGTAAAGCTCACGCTCACCCCAGTGGCCAAGGTTCCCACGCTACTGCCCACGACATCCACTCCCGTCGCCACCACGCCAACCGCCGTTGCGGACGATCAACTCGCCAACGTGGTCGAGGACGAGGAGGTCGAGAAGGTCCTTGCTGGAGACGTCAAGGACATCGACGCCGCGCGTGACGCCACAGCAAAACTCACTGAGGTGAGCGATGCTCTCGACGCAGCGCTCGAGGAAGTTGACGCCAGCACTGATGCCGTTGAGGACGTCACCGCCAAGGCGAGCCTGGTTCTCAAAGTCAACGACCTCGACGCCGCCATTGAAGAAGTGCCGTTGTCCACGGAATCCGCATCGGAGATCCTCAGTACTGTGGGCCTTCACGTCGAATCGAGCGCCACGCTTTCCACCGTGCGCACCAGCATTGAGAAGCTCAGTAGCGCGGCCGCAGAAGCGAAAGAAATCGACCGCACGGATCCAGCATCAGTGATAAAGCAGCTCACTCGCATTAGCAGCGCCACCTACAGCCTGGACGCGTCGATCGACGCGGTGAGCACATCTCATCAGATCTGGATCGATGCTGAGAATGATCGCCGCGATAAACTCAACGATCAGCGCATCGAAGAGCACCAAGACGAACTCGCCACGGCGCTAGCTGACCATACGCGACAGAATCTGGATTTCGTCACGAGCCGCAGCAATGGGTGGACAGGGATGCCTGCCGGCACGTCGGGTTCCAACGGACGGCTTGCGAGCAGTTCACTATGTGCCGTCTCCTTCGCCATCGGCCACTCGCTTCAATGTGACGCCGCAGCCGCGCTCGACGCGGCTGACCAGGCGTATTTCTCTGAGACTGGCACACACCTCAGGATGACGGACTCGTACCGCACCTACCAGTCTCAGGTGATCACCAAGGCGCGCAAGGGCCATATGGCCGCCCCTCCTGGCACGTCGAATCACGGCTGGGGCATGGCGGTCGACTTGTATCCCGAGTCTGCGGCCTGGCTGACGGCTAACGGCGCGAAATTCGGTTGGGTTCACCCCGCTTGGGCGCGCCCGGGTGGATCGTTGCCAGAGTCCTGGCACCTTGAGTATGTAGCACCCGAGGTTGGCCGTTTTGTCGCCCCCGAAGCACCCGTATTGCTCGACCCCATCAAGAACGTCTTCGAGACCATCGCCGAGGACGAGGACGAGGATGGGGCGCGGGAGCCACTCGAGCAGGACTAGGTCGTCGTACTAGCCGAGTTGGATGGCCTCGCGCACGTCGTCGTACGGGAGGTCGTCGACAACTGCGGTGACGCTGAGCGACTCAAGGTCAAGCGTCCCGCTCAGAACGGTAAGGAACGCGGTGTCCGCGGCATCCCTACCGGTCGCGATGCGCACCATGGACGAACGCGGTGCGAGTGTGGTGGGATCAACGACTAGCCATCGCCCGTCGACATGCGCCTCGCACACGGCGTGAAAGTCCATGGGACTCAGGCCTGGCGCGTACACCGACGCGAGGCGTGCGGGGACATTCATCGCCCGTAACAGCCCGATGCACAGGTGGGCGAAGTCGCGGCACACACCTTCGCGCGCCAGGAGCGTTCGCACCGCACCGTCCGTGGGCAGGCTGGAGCCCGAGACATAGAAGAGTTTGGTGCCCACCCACGACCCCACAGCTTCCAGCAACTGACTTCCGGTGAGGTCAGCAAATGTCGCGAATGCGGTAGGTCCCAGCGAGTCCGACTCGCAGTAACGACTGGGGCGCAAATAGCGGATGATGTCCGCCTCGTCGGCCGTCTCGGGTTCAACTCGGCTCGGGATGTTCGCTGCGTAGCGGATCTTGAGTTCCCCTGGCCCCGTGGTGAGCCTGTGCAGCCGAGTGCTGTGACGATCCAGCAGTTCCAACGTGGGCAACGACTCGCCATTCAGCTCCACAATGAGTTCCTCGGAACCACCGGACAACTCCACGTCGGCACAGGCGACGGACAACACGATGTCGGCGGTGGACGTGACGTCCAAGACAAGTTCGGAATTTACGTCGCGGTTCATGTCCTCATAATCGCACGCCTCGTAGCCCACCGACCGCGCTATCGCTGTTTCTGGTCCGCCTGCTGCGATTCCTCAAGTACGCGGGCGCTCTTGGCGATGCGCCGGGCGCGGGTCGCGGGCGTAGTCGCCGTGGCCACCTGAATGATGTGTTGGTAACGCTCCGCTTTGGTTAGCGCGGCAAAGGCGGCAGCGGCTTGTGGTGACGTCGAGAGGGCTGCAGCCAGGTCCGCTGGCACCTCGGCCGTTGCTTGCCCTGCGTACGCACGATCCCACCGTCCATCCGACTTGGCCCGGTCAATCTCCGCCTGACCCTGCGCACGCATGCGGCCCTGTTCAGTCAGCATGGTGACGATACCAATGTTGCGCTGGGACCACATGGACGCCCTGCGTCGGGGCGTGAAGCGTTGCAGGAAGCTGTGAGCGTCACGGCCGCGCTTTTGCCCATCAATCCAGCCGCTGCACAGCGCCTCGTCGAGGGCTTGATCGTAGCGCAGCGTCGTGGGGTGTTCGGCGCCCTTCTTTGCCAGCACCAGCCACACGCCGTCCGATGCTGTTTCGTTCTTGTCGAGCCACTCACGCCATGCGTTCGCGTCGGCAACGATGAACTCCTCGATGGGCGCCTTGGTCATGTCACTCCCCCTGCCGCGCGTTCAGGCCAGGGCTGCCAGCCGTCCGCCAAGCCCTTGAGTGTCTCCCGGGCCGCGCGGACCCTTGCCGTGGGGTATTCGGACAGCGATCTACCGTGGGACCCAATGGAACCACCTGGGTACTTGAGATCCATGGCGTACTTCGCTCGTGGCCTCGACGTCATCGTCTCGCGAAAGCCGCCTGCAGCAACTGCCAGCACCTGCCACTCCAACTCCTCCGCCTGATAGACCCCTGACTCGTCGCATGCGTCGCAGCCGCAGTCGGGGAACCTCAAATCCTGGAGCACGCCGGCGTGCACAATGACCCCTGGAAATGCGGTGAACACGAACGTGATCCCCGCCGCATCAGCGGACGTCGGAGTGACCCGAACTGCTCGAGTGACGCCTTCTTGTTCATTGAGGAGATCCGCTGCGTAGGACACGGATTCGTCGACGACCGCGTCGTAGCGCGTCGTGAGGTGGTTGATCAGTGCATCAGCACTCGTATGCACAGGCGCGAAACGCTCCAGGTTGGAGGTCACGCTATAACTATCTTCGGGAGGCCCGGCTATGCCCCATCGATTTCCGTAGTCGATTACCGCGCCCGACGCATCGTGGAACACCGGGAGACTAATCGCCGGCCTCACATATGGTCGTGTCGGCACCGTCATAAGCGAGAATCTACCGCGCAACTCGCTTAGCGCCTGCGCCGGCCAGAAAACAGCGCGTGCATCAGCGGCAGAACGGACACGATCATCAGCAGGTTGCCAAGGAACGGGTCGTCGTGTCTGAGGGTCGCACCCGTGAAGAGCAGTGCCGCGAACAGCAACCCGGACATCACTTGGCGTGCGGAGTTCTCGAGACGCTCCATGCGGCGTTCAAGCTGGGGCATGGTGATGGCGAGTCGACCTTCGTCGATCTTGGTCACCAGCCCGTCGATCTTTTTGGGCAGACCCCAGGTAACCGCCGCCACATCAAGCGCCTCCTTACCCAGGTCCTTCACGACGTTGCTGCCTTCTTCGCGCAACAGCCGGGCCGCATAGGGCTCGACGGAGTCCCACAGGTTGTACGCGGGGTTCAGCGTGCTGCAGACGCCCGAGGTAAGCGACATCGCCCTGCCTACTAGCAGGAAGTGCCCGGGCAACTGGATAGGCAGCGTCCGCACCACATCGTTGAACTGCACCGCGAATTCCCTGAAGTCGTTGGGGTCAACATCGCGCAGTTCGGCAAAGCCCATTCCTCCAAAGCGCGCGAACAACTCCTTGAGGACGCGCTCGAGCTCGACGGTATCCGCGGAAGGTAGCAGCACTCCCAAATCGCGACCGGCCTGGACCAGGCCCTTGCCATCCCTGGTGGCAGCGGCGATCAGAAGTTGACGTAGTCCCCCGCGAGTGCTGTTCGGCAGCTCGCCCATCATGCCGAAGTCAATGAAGGTGAGCTTCCAAGAACGCTCGCCCGGCGCATCGGGCGTCGGGGTGACGAAGACGTTTCCGGGGTGTGGGTCGGCGTGAAAGAATCCATTGCCGAACAACTGGTCGTACATGACCTCAGCAAAGTCATGCGCCACGTCGGCGGGATCGATTCCCGCGGCCCGCAGTCCAGGCAGGTCCGAGATCTTGATCGCGGTCACGTCCTCGAGCGTCAACACTCGCCTCGAGGTTCGCTCCCATGCAATCGCGGGCACCGAAACCCTGTCGTCTCCCTCGAATTCCTCCGCGAAACGTTCCGCATTTGCGGCCTCGTGGAGGTAGTTGATTTCCTCGCGACTGGTGCGCGCAAACTCCTCGATCAGCGCTGGCAGGTCGACCCTGCGGTTCACGGCCCGGAGTCTGCTGAGCCAACCACCCACCTTGCGCAGCGCGGCGAGGTCGACGTCAACGATCGCGTCGATGCCGGGCCGCTGCACCTTGATGATGACGTTTGAGAGCCCTGTGTCGGACGCATCCATTGAACCAAGTCGTGCCCGGTGTGCCTGGCCCAGAGAGGCCGCCGCGACGGGTGTCTCCTCAACGTGAGCGAACGCACGATCCAGTGACACGCCGAGCTCCGCCTCGGCCAGTTCACGAATGTACTCGAACGGTACTGGCGGCACCTCATCCTGCAGACCAGCGAGCTCCTCCGTGATTTGAGGCGGCAACACATCGAGGCGCGACGACATGTATTGCCCGACCTTGATCATCAGGCCGCCGAGGTCCACAGCCAAGCCGTGAAACCGCTGGGCAACACGCTGCATGCGTGCAGCCCTGGTGCGCTCAGCGACCCTCGACAGGCCAATGCGCGTCAGCAGGATCTCGTACCACCACGTCACCACGAGGTTCCACGTAGCAAACCTCATGATGCGCCGGTAACGGGCGCGCGTGTTCCCGGCGCCGGCGTATTCCGGGGCCGGGCGTGGAGGCGCTGGCGTCAACCCGCTAGTCCTGGGCGAGAATGGCGTACATGCGGCGGCGCGTCTCGTCGAGAACGCTCGCCGCTTCCTTTACCTGCTCAGGCGTGCCCTGACGGCCTACCTGAGCGGCGGCCTGGGCGAGATTGATACCCGCCTTGGGGAGCTCGCCCATGGCGTGAATGTCGCGAGCACCGGTGGCCTCCCACGGAGGCGTCACGTCGGGGCCCTCGGCCGCCTCACGCCCTGCATCGGTCAGGGTGTAGGTCTTGCGTCCGTTGGACTCTTCGGCGGTAATGAGCCCCTCGTCGGCAAGAAGCTGAAGCGTCGGATACACCGATCCTGCGCTGGGCTTCCAACTTCCCTCGGTGCGCTCTTCAATCTCGCGAATGATCTGGTACCCGTGCATCGGCTCTTCCTTGAGCAGCGCGAGCACCGAGACGCGAACATCTCCGCGTCCCATCCGCGTGCCGACGCGCTTCTCAAACTGTGACCGCAACTGGTCCATCGCCTGCCACATGTTTTCGGCGCCCTTGCTTGGGTCGAAACTGCTGGTCTTGAACGATCCGCTCATGATGACCTCCCGTGTCGGTAGTGAACGATACTTAACGATATATCGCTAGCGCTTAACGCGCTAGTCCAAACTCGGATTTCTACTCGCGGCCTTCCTCGAGCGGAATCAGCATGGTGCGGAACTCCGCCGGAGTGTCCTGCAGGTGCCAAATCCTGTCCGCAACGTCGTCAATGCCGTGGGGCAGCTCGAGCTTGGGGATTCCTCCGGGAATGACCAGTTGGTGCACGCCAACCCCCTCTCCTTCCAGGGCCGCGTGAAGCATCTCGCCATAGGCGGTCTCCGCGGGGAAGGCGACGGATGTACCGGAAAAGTCCGGGCGCGACTGAATGGAGGTTCCGCCGTTGATGAGAACGATGCTGCCCCGGCCGGCCGCTCTCATGGAGGGAAGGACGGCACGGACCGCGCGAATCAGCCCAATCGCAGAGAACCGCAATGCCTCTACTGCGAGTTCAGGCGTGAGGTCGAGGACCGGTTTTAGGTAGCTGCGGGCCGGGAGTGGGCTGTATTGCAGTACGTCGATGGGGCCCAGTTCGTTGGCCGCGCTCGCAAGAGCGTGTTCGAGTGACTCCGGTTCCAGGACATCGGCGGCATAGCCGCGGGCCGCGACTCCACGATTAGTAAGTTCTGCTGCGAGGCTGTCTAGCTTGTCTTGGTCGCGTGAAATGAGCGCGACTGCGTAGCCTTCGCGCCCAAACCGACGGGCCACCGCCGCCCCGAGTCCAGGTCCAGCTCCAATAATCGCGAGGACAGGCATGACTTCTCCTTAATTGATGGCGTGACCTCGACAATATCGCGGCCAGGACGTGCCAACTTCATCGTTCAACTCGGACTGTGAGACTCACGCGTCGATAGACTGGAGAGCAGACCTGCACACAGTTTCGGAGCCAAACATCCGGTGGGAACGTGCACCTATTGCGACACGAGAGGCGACATGCGCGCACTGCTCAAGGCGACCTCGGGCCCAGGGCTCGAACTCGCAGACGTGCCAGAGCCAATTGCGGGCGATGCGGACGTCACCATTCGGGTCTTGCGCACAGGAATATGCGGCACCGACCTGCACATCGAGTCCTGGGACGCCTGGGCGGCGTCAACGCTGATGCCGCCGATTGTGCCGGGGCACGAGTTCAGCGGTGAAGTCGTTGCCGTGGGCTCCGCGGTTCGCGACGTCCACGTGGGGGCAATCGTCTCCGGTGAGGGCCACATAGTGTGCGGCACCTGCCGCAACTGTCGCGCGGGACGTCGGCAGATGTGCAACCGCACCTCGGGTCTTGGCGTCAACCGCAACGGGGCCTTTGCAGAGTACGTCGCGCTTCCCGAATCGAACGTGTGGGTCCATCCTGACGGCATGAATCTTGACCACGCGGCCGTCTTCGATCCACTGGGCAATGCGGTCCACACCGCACTGAAGTTCCCACTCGTAGGCGAGGACGTGCTCATCTCCGGCGCGGGTCCCATCGGTCTCATGGCCGCCGCCGTCGTCCGTCACATTGGTGCCCGCTTTGTGGTCGTCACCGACGTCTCCGAACCCCGACTCGAACTGGCACGCATCGTTGGTGCCGACATCGCCCTGAACGTGACGCAACACAAGATCGCCGATGCTCAGGAAATGTTGGGTATGCGCGAGGGCTTCGACGTGGGTTTGGAGATGAGTGGCCACCCCACGGCGCTACCCGAGATGATCGAGAATCTCACCCACGGTGGGCGTGTGGCGATGCTCGGCCTGGCATCCGAGCCGATCAACGTCGACTGGGCCAAGGTCGTGACGCACATGCTCACTATCTCGGGCATTTACGGCCGCGAGATGTTCGAGACGTGGAACGCCATGAGCGCAATGCTGCAGTCGAGCGCAGACCTTCGCGTTGCGCTCGACACGGTCATCACCCACCGCCTACCCGTGAGCGAATGGGAACAGGGATTTGCGGTCGCGCGCACCGCTTCGGCCGGCAAGGTTGTACTCGATTGGACCGAGGCTCCGGGTTAACGCCGGGCCGGGAAAGGACACCCCATGTACGGAAGTATGCAGGCACAGTTGCAAACGGCACTCGGCGAGATTCAGTCCGCTGGCACACTCAAGGGCGAGCGGCCGCTGGGAGGGCCCCAGTCGTCAGTCGTTGCTGCCGGAGGCGCCGATGTTTTGAACTTCTGCGCCAACAACTACTTGGGTCTCGCGAACGATCCACGGTTGGTGGAGGCTGCCAAGAAGGGCATGGACGACTGGGGCTTTGGACTTGCGAGCGTCCGCTTCATTTGTGGCACTCAGGACTTGCACCTCGAGCTCGAGGCGCGTGTCTCCGCATTTCTCGGCACCGAAGACACCATCTTGTTCTCGTCCTGCTTCGATGCGAACGGCGGTGTCTTCGAATCCCTCTTTGGCCCCGAGGACGCCATCATCTCGGACGAGCTCAACCACGCGTCGCTCATCGACGGCATCCGGTTATGCAAGGCACAGCGCCTGCGTTACACGAACCGCGACCTCGGCGACCTCGAGGAACAACTCAAGGCGGCATCGGGCGCCCGTCAGCGCATCATCGTGACTGACGGCGTCTTTTCGATGGATGGCTACCTCGCGCCGCTGCGTGGCATCTGTGACCTGGCGGAAGAGTACGGCGCCCTGGTCCTCGTGGACGACTCTCACGCCGTGGGCTTCATGGGCGAGAACGGGCGCGGGACCCCAGAGCTGATGGGCGTGTCCGACCGTGTCGACATCTACACAGGGACATTCGGCAAGGCTCTGGGCGGCGCCTCCGGAGGCTACGTTGCAGCGCACAAGGAGATTGTCGCGATGCTGCGCCAGCGAGCTCGCCCCTACTTGTTCTCCAACACCGTTGCGCCGGCAGTCGCGGCCGCCACGCTAGTGGCGCTGGACCTCATCGAGCACAGCGGCGAATTGCGCAGCCAACTCATGGCCAACGCCGCCCTGTTCCGCTCCCTCATGGCAGAGGCAGGCTTCGACCTCTTGGACGGTGAGCACGCGATCATTCCAGTGATGTTTGGCGACGCGGCGCTTGCGGCACGCGTCGCGGACAGAATGCTTGATCACGGCGTCTATGTGGTGGCCTTCTCCTACCCCGTGGTTCCCACGGGCAAGGCACGAATCCGGGTTCAACTGTCCGCGGCGCACTCCGAATCGGAGATTCGCCGCTGCGTTGCGGCATTCGTCGCGTCGCGCGACGAGAGCGAGGGTTCGGCCTAGGGGAGGTCCGCCGGTTCCGTACTCGTCCGTCGCTATGCGGAAAAGATATCGAGGCGTAGGTCACGCGCCAGGCTCTGAGCGATACCTGCGCCCTTGACGCTGTTGCCCGCCGCGTCGAGTCGGGGTGCATAACTCGCCAGACCCAGCCTGCCCGGCGCCACGGTAACAATATTGCCGCTGATTCCACTCTTGGCGGGCAGGCCCACCTTCATCATCCAGTCCCCCGTGGTCTCATAGAGGCCCGAGGTGGCCATCACAGCGACGCTCGCTCTGGCGATGTCTCCGTCGACAACGCGGTCACCCGTGAGCGGGTTGGTTCCGGAATTTGCGAGAGTTGCTCCCATCGCCGCTAGGTCGCGTGTAGACACGACGAGGCAACTGGCACGCGTGTAGAGCTCCACCGCGTCCCCCGGCGGGCTCGCCAGTGCCCCACGAGCAGAGAGCAAGTGCGCAAGCGCGCGATTTTGGTGATTGGCGGCGGACACCGAGGCGTATGCCTCGGGATCAGTTTCTAGGGCACGGCCGGCGAATTCCGATACCGCCTGAATAATGTTCTGCCACTGGTCGTCGACGGAGTCACCTGGCGTCAGGGCAATGGTGGCGAGCGCCCCTGAGTTCACCATCGGGTTGGTCCGAGACGTGGGATCGCGTTCGACCGCGGTAGCAGAATTGAAAGGTAGCCCTGTGGCATTGACACCTACACGCTCGCGCACCAGGGAGATCCCTCGTGCTTGGGCCACAAGCGCAAACACGAACGGTTTGGCGCAACTCATCATGGAAAAGCCCACACCGCAGTCGCCGACCTCGGCGATCTCTCCACTGATCTCAACCACCGCGGCTCCGAACAGCTCCGGCTCTGCGTCGGCGAGCACCGGGTACACGCTGGACACGGTTCCAGACGCATCACCGGACGCGTCAAGGTAGGAGCGTTCAAGTGCCTGAAGCACCCGCGATGGGACAACCTGGGTCACTCTAGGATCCTCGCTTAATGGTGCGGGTAGCAGCAAGATGCTCACGACTCGGCCGTCGGTTCTTAGTCAGAAGAACTTTCTGCGTGCGCCACGCACCTCGTGGCTGTTGGCACCGGACATTCTGCTATTGGACATTCCGGTCTTAGAGCGCACGAAGGTGTCCCCCTTCTTCATGTTCAGCAATGTTGCCTCAGTCTCGGACTCGTGCCGGTGTCGCTTATCCGCGTTGCGGTACCTGAAGTACATGAGCGCGTAGAAGGCGAATCCCGAGAGTAGGAAGATGAATCCAATAAAGCCGCCATCATCCCCTGAGGATCCTCCCGAGGCTAGAACTTGGTCATGTACGGCAAGCACCATGGCAGAGGTAGTCATCAGATTCCTAACGCCGTGAGAACAATTGCGGCGATGATTCCGGCCACCTCGACGCCGCCGGAGACCAGGAGCAACTTGCCCTGGTGGATAGGCACGCTTCCCATGGTTTCTCCTGTCCGGGCATTGACCGCAACGTAGTGCAGAAAGGTCTTGCCATTGGACTTGTGCTGCTGATAACTGTAGAGCCATACAGGCAAGTAGGCGGATACCCAGCGCTGGCCCCGCACGTTCACGTCTTGTTGAGTCCAGCGCACTCCGCGGTCGTAGAAACCGAGGGTGCTATTCACGCGGTTGCGGGTGATGTCTTCCGCCTGGGTAAAGGCGATCGGAGACAGTTCGTCAAGATTGCTATCTCTGCGTTCCGACGTAAAACCCTTCATGTAGTTCGAGTCGTAACGCACCGCATTCTCGACATCAAACGGCATGATCGTGTTGATGATGTTGTTGGAATTCTGTGAGGTGATTTGCTCGAGCCGGTCGCTCGACGACTCGACAGTGAGGTCACTCACATGGACGTCGAAGTCTCGGACCACGTTGTAAAGATCCGCGTCGTACCTGGTCTGCTGACTGTCTCCCACCTTGACCGTATAGGACCGCGTCTGGTGCTCCCCCTCACCGCTGAGGCGCGCGTGCGCGTTAATGTCGACCACCATGTAAGGCAGGTAGACGCCCATCACGTTCTCCGCGGTGAACTCGGCACGGAAGAGCGGGTGGGCAAAGAACCTGCGCTTTTGAACGAATTTATTGATGCTCGCAATCGCGGTCTCTTTAGGTACCTTGAACGGCAGAATCATGTCGGGTACTGCGCCGTTGGGCACTTGCTGGTTCATGGAGAGAGTGTTGCGGCACCAGTGGCAGCGCGCTTGAGTGCTGCTCGCGGTGTCAATCAATACCTCCGCCCCACAAGCGCTGCACTTGAAGGTCATCACTTCGTCCGTGGACGGCACGATGTCACTAGAACCCGAACCAACCGTGACTCCTAGGAGCTTCCCAATGTCACCGTCGAGATCAAAAGCGTCGTTCGCACTCTCCGCTGACCACTCGAACCGACAGAAATTGCAGCGGAGATTCCCTGTTGCGACATTGAGAGAAATGTCGGTCGCCCCGCAGCGGGAGCACTTTGCGAGCCCGTCCGTGGCACCCTCATCCGTCTGAATCACTCGCGTCGCATCATCATCGGGTTCTGGCGTAGGCGCCTCAGAGGAGTCGGCACCTCTTGCCCAGGAATCGCTGACCGGGTTCGTGGCCGCGACTGGCTCAGGCGCCGCGGGAGGCGCCTGGTCCTGGGGAGAACTTAGAGGTTGCTGCTCGGGCGCACGCGACGTTGGGTCGGGATTCTCCATGGGGATCGCTCCCTACAAGCCGAGTACTTTAGCCTTGGCGGCGTCGTAATCAGCCTCGGTGATGAGCCCGTTGTCGAGCATGTCCTTGTACTGCTTAAGCTTGGCCATCGGGTCGTCGGCTTCCGGAGCGGCGGCCCCAGGGGCGGGCGGTGTCTGTGGAGTCGGATTTGCCGGCTGTTGGAGACCACCGGCGGCTCCGCCCGCAGCGTTCATGCCCATGCCGAGGAAGGCCATTCCCGCTCCCCCGCCGGCGCCACCCTCGTTGGACCCTGCCGCCTCGAAGCCACGTGCGGCCGCTTGTTGCATGAAGGAATTGCCGCGGGCGCCTCCCAGTGCATCGGCCTTCTTGACGTCGCTCAGCAATGCACGTGTGTCCTCGTCGTACTCAATGGACTGAAGCGCAACTTTTGCGATGGTGAGCCCGCGGTCGGTGGTCCACTGATAACCATCGTCAACCGCGGCGCTCAGTGACTGTGCGAAGCCAATCGCGTCACCTTGGATCTTGGCGATCCGGTTTCCCTTGCTGGGGTCGTTCGTGTAATACGAGAATGCTGCCGCGAGCGAACCCACGACCTCATTGAAGAGCTGGCTGGCCGCATCGTTGTCGAGGTCTGAAAAATCAAACACTTTTGCGTCGTAACTGAGGTAGGTCAGCGGAACAAAATTCTTGACAAGCAGGATGGGATCGACGATCTTCAGCGAGTAGCTACCGCGAGTGATGGCGCCGACCTGAGTGCCTAGGTACGCGTCGTCCCAGTAGATCTCGGACTGAGTTCCGAACCTGTTGTTCGGGATCTCCTTGAGATTGACGTAGAACGCGAGCTGCTGCGATGCGGGTTGGCCGCCAAACTTGAATCGTTCCCACGAGGTCTTGACCGTGGGGCTGATAATCCCGTCGCCCGCAAACATGGACTGTGCGTTCTGGTCCTCGCTCGTGAAGATGAATCCGCCGGGCTCGCCGATGAATCCGGTGAGTGCGCCATCCTGGAACGTCACTAGCCCGTAGCCCTCGGGGACCACAATCCGGCTTCCGTTGGTGATGATGTGCTCAGAGCCCTTGGTGTTCGAGCCCCGGCCCGCGTTCTGGCCCTGCGGCACAGCTGGGAAGATCGCGGCGGTCGGGGCGAGCCCAGACGGCGGTACTAAGAAGTCCTTCCACTGGTCTGCGAATGTGCCGCCAATTGCACCCGCGAAGGCCTTAATAAATCCCATTTCTGCACCCCGTCAGCTCGTAGTGAGGGCCGCCCTCAAAGCAGAGGCCGTAGAAACACAGGCGGTGGGCTGGAGAGCCCACCGGAGCTGCGCGACTACGAGCGGCGTTCATTCACGATAGCACCGGGTCCGCCCCGAGGCCGTCTCAAAGCCCTGGCAGATCCCGGTTTGGCGAATACCTGCGGCGACGGCAGTGTGCACGCTTTGTCAGGCGCTAGTGATTAGGCTATATCCCAGCAGCAAAGCTGTGTTTAGCGCCCTCACCATCTCACCACATGGAGTTCCGATGCCCACCGAAAAGACACCCGCTGGCTCTTCGGATGAGGAACTTGTTCTTGCCGTTGTCGCTGACAACGCCGACGAAGCTCAAGACTCGGGCGACTTCCAGTCCAAGCTGTACAAGGCCATTGCCGTGCAGCGGCCGGTGGTGCTTGAATACCTCAAGTCAGTCCGGCGCGACAAGCCGAGCGCCACACCCGCGCAGATACTGAAGGAACTTGACCGACGCTATGTCGCGACCGTGACTGTTGCCAGCACGGGCGTCGGCGCATCGGCCGCAATACCCGTTGTGGGCATCCCCGTCGCCCTTGGACTCGGAGTTGCGGACTTGGTGTTCTTCTACGAGGCATCAGCGCTGTACGTCCTTGCCGTCGCAGAACTCCACGGAACGGAAGTGGGCGACATCGAGCGCACCCGACCCCTCATTCTTGGAGTGATGCTGGGAGAGAAGTCGCAAAGTCAACTGTCAAAGATCGTGCTGCAGGCATCCGGGGCGGGCGTCATTACTCAGGCTCGTACGGCAGCCGATGGCACGGTTGCGCAGGTACTTCCCGAGGGTTGGGGCAAGGTCCTCACCCAGCAGCTCCCTGACTCGGCCCTCGTGCCAGTCGCGACGGTAATTGCACGGGAGGCTCTGACTGCGGGTGCGCGGTTTGGGGCCGGCACGTTGGGCAAGGTCATTCCCTTTGGCATTGGCGCCGCCGCCGGAGGACTCGCGAGTTTCAAGTTTGGCAGTGATGTGGTGAAGGCGGCCAGGGTAGCCTTTTCGGCGCCGCCCTCGGAGTTTCCCGGCGGGCTGGTTGACTTCCACAAGCCAGATCCGGGAACGGTGGAAGCGTCACGTGCGGCGAAGGCCCTTCAAGCCGCCAAAAGCAAGGCAGCAGACTTTGGAGAGGCATCCTGGGGCAAGGCCACGGATGTCGCGGGGGTGTTCCGTAGTGTCGACACCAATGGGGACGGGATCCCTGACGAGGCCCGAGCACTCACGACGGTGAAGCGCACCGGCTCGGCCATCAAGGGTGCGGCTTCGAGCAGTGTGCGTGCGGTGGGATCGCGTCTCAAGCGCAAGGAATGACCTCCGCGTAGATGCGGTTGACGTAAGCACGCAGATTCACTGACGCGAGCGAGACGGGAGCCCTTCGGTGAGCAGAAACAATTGCAATGCACCAACGGCTGATGAGCTGAGTAGTCCACGTGGGTCTGAGGAAGCGTTACGCGCCCGGCCCCTCGCCAACGGTGACGCCCCGCTGGTGTTAGTGCTGGGCGCTACCGGGTACCTCGGCGGCAGGCTTGTCCCTCGCCTTCTCGCCGGCGGCTATCGAGTGCGCGCGCTGTCGCGAAACAGCCGTCGCATTAAAGCACTCCCGTGGGGTGACGAGGTTGACGTCGTAGACGGTGACGCGGCAGCTCGGGATTCAATGGACACCGCAATGGATGGTGTCGACATTGTCTACTACCTAGTTCACTCCATGACCGCCGGACACGATTACGGAAAGCTTGATCGTACTATTGCTCTCAACGTCGCGCGTAGCGCGCGCACCAACAACGTCAGCCGCATCATCTACCTGGGCGGACTCCACCCGGACGGAGTCGAACTCGCCGCGCACCTCGAGTCGCGCAAAGAGGTGGGCGACATCCTGCTTGCCACAGCCGTGCCGACCGCGGTGCTTCAAGCAGGCGTAGTGATCGGCTCGGGCTCCGCGTCGTTCGAGATGATTCGCCACCTGACGGAGGTCCTGCCCTACATGCCCGCTCCCAAATGGGTGCGCAACTCAATTCAGCCTATCGCCGTGCGTGACGTGCTGTATTACCTCCTAGGTGCGGCGCGTGCCACGGGAGACGTTAACGGGACGTATGACATTGGCGGTCCGGACGTCTTCCGCTATTCGGAGATGATGAATGGCTATGCCCGCGAGGCGGGACTTCCGCAGCGCCACATCGCAGCCCTGCCCGTCATGACTCCGTGGCTCGCGTCGCATTGGGTAGGACTCGTCACCCCTGTTCCGCGGGCGCTCGCAATGCCGCTCGTGGAGTCTCTCCTGCACTCGTGTGTGGTGAAGGACGATGCGATCGACCGGTTGGTGCCGCCGCCTCCCGGAGGCCTCACGGGATACCGAGAGTCCGTTCGGCTGGCGCTGGGCCGTATCGAGATCGATCAGGTGGAGACCAGCTCGCTCGACGCCAGGGTTTCCGGAGTGCCCAGCGACCCCATGCCGAGCGACCCTGACTGGGCTGGACGCACAGTTTTCAAGGACGAGCGCCATAAGACGACGTCCGCGGACCCGGCCGCGGTGTGGCGAGTCATCTCCCAAATTGGCGGGGCCACGGGTTGGTACTCCGCCTCGGTGCTGTGGGCAACGCGTGGGCTCATCGACCGAGTCGCGGGCGGTGTGGGCTCTCAGCGAGGCCGTCGAACCTACTCTCGACTTACTGTGGGTGACGTCGTAGACGTGTGGCGTGTCGAGGTCGCCGAACCCGAGAAGCTGCTGAGGCTTCGCGCCGAGATGCGCGTGCCGGGCAAGGCGTGGCTTGAACTCGGAGTTCGCCCCACCGAGGAGGGCTCCGAATACTGGCAACGCGCCGTCTTCTTTCCGCGGGGGCTCTCCGGCCGCCTCTACTGGTTGACGATGCTGCCGTTCCATGGCCTGATCTTTAGCGGCATGGTGAACCGTATCGTGGCTGTAGCGGAAGGCGACGGCTCCGACGGGGGGCGTTCCGTTAGCATCAAAGAATGACCAAGGCCATGAACACTCACGCCATCGCGAAGGCCACGGGCTTGACTTGGGCGCAATGGGTGACGCACCTCGACGCATTGGGCGGACGCGAACTGAACCACACCCAGCTAGCCACCGCCGCCCATGAGTTCATGCCGCCCGTGACAGGCAACCGCGAATGGTGGAGCCAGGGAGTCGCCGTGGCCTACGAGCAAAAAATTGGGCGTCGCGTCCCGGGCCAGCGCGCGGACGGCACCTTCGAGGTGTCAGCGTCACGCACACTTCCCGGATCTCTCGACGACGCACTTGCGGCATGGATCAGTCACGTCGAGAATCGCGCGACGTTGGCTGGGCGGGAACTCACTCAGGCCCCCACCACCTCAAGCACTGCCAAATGGCGGCGCTGGCGTGGCAAATTGGAAGACGGCCGCGCGATTGGCGTCGACGTCGGCTCTCGCGGAGACAAGTCCGTCGTGACGGTCACCGTGAGCATGATGGAATCGCTCGACGAACTGGAGTCCACACGTGCCTCACTCAAGGCTCTGCTCTCCGAGATCAAATGACCGCGAGAGAGCGCATGGCCAACGGTTAGGACATCGCGGTGAGATCCGAGATGTCGCCATGCACCTCCAGTCCGGCTGCCTCACCCACGTCCTTGTAAACCGTGCGCCCTGCTGGGTTCACCAGTTCCACGTGGACGCGTCCGTCGAGAGTTTCCTCGACCCGACGATGCATCTTGGTACGCGTGGGCGCGTGCAGTAAACCGCCGCGCCGGCGCTCTGCTCGGATGCGTAGCTCCGCGCCCTGAATATTGCGAAGCGTCCACGTCACCAGCTCATCGTCCACATTCAGCATCGTGGTCTCCGCACCCGTGTAGGTGGCAAAGCGGTGCAGGACGGGCGTTCCGTCGCGGCCGGGCATACGCAAGCCAACGATGAAGCCTCGAAACCGACTGCGTCCCCACGGGATCAGTGCTATCGAGGCGGAGAGGCTCACGCCGGGCATTTGAAAGTGGTTGGTCTGCATCCACACGTAGCCCGCCGGAAACGCACGTCCCCAATCCTTCTCGATATAGCCAAGGCCGCCGTCGAATGACTGCTCCACTCCATCGAGTGTGAGTGATCCCGCCAGATCGTGGCCAAACGAGACGAGCCCGTGATAGCACTCCATCACGGGAACCCACCCGTAGCGCCCCATGATTCCCGGAGACGTTGCGGTCACCGGCCACGGGTCCATCGGAGAGGTGAAGCGCACGCTTCCGTTCAGGCCCGACAGCGGCAGGTTCACGCCCACTCCCCTGTCGTTGAAGGTGTTTCCGGCCACATTCACGTCGAAGGACTTGGTGGCGCCGCGGAATTCTCGCGCGTCGAATGTCTCGTACCAGGACCGTCCGGTGACCCCGTCAAGCACCTGAACGAACGCCTCGTCGTGCTCGCCTAGGAACACTCCGGGAATGATCGCGATGCGGGCGGTCTTGTCCGCAGAGATCAGCTTGACGTACCAGCCCTCGAAGAACTGGCTACCGCGCTGGTAGTCGCCGTGATACCCCTCAGGGTGACCGGTGGCTGCGAGCGTGCGGATAGTGCGCGGCACCGCGTTGAACACTGATTCAAGTGTCATTGCTTCAGACTAGCGCCCGCGCTTCTTTTACTCCCTGATGAGCTCCGTAGACGACCAAGGCCAGCATCGCCAATCCAGAGGCCAGCACCAAGAGAATCACGATTGTCACTGGGATGGGCACCATTGCCACCATTCCGCTGAGGACCGAGATAGTCCCGGCGCTACGGGTCGGGCTCAGCGCGCGCCGATGCGCCGCGAGCCATGCCTCTTCGCTCGCCATAGTCTCGGTGGTCCGAATCCCTGCAAGATGATTTCGCTTCAAGTTTCCGGTGGCGGCACGTTGCGCCAGCCATATCATCAAGATTCCGGAGCCGACCATCGTGACGAACAATACGGTCCGTGTGGCCCACTCGGCATCCATCGTGTCCGACGCTACAGGTTGTTGCCGAGAACGGCAATAAACCACCGCCCTACTTGAGCGGCTGTCCCGATGTCATCTGTCTCGTGAATGCCCCACCCCCGGTTCCGATAGCTCGCGCAGTCGAAGGACCGCAGCCGCGCGACTCGTGACCCGAAGAACTCGGAAGATTGCCTCGAGATGCTTCTTGACGGTCGCCTCCGACATGCCGAGGTCACGGGCGAGTTCATTATTGGAACCGCCCGTGCGAGCGAGGGCCACCACGACATCCGCTTGGCGCCGAGTCAGACCAGCCCTCATGAGGACCTCGGAATCCGCGGCTACGTCCTGCTGCTTGCGCAAAAGCAACACGGTTGGACCGAGCCGGACCGGATGGACGATGCAGTGCCAACGTTGTGACCCAATCATCACCTCATGCCGCGCCTCCTCCCCTGGCTGCGACGACTTGTCGACCACAATCGACAGGAGGCTTTCTGGGACTCGCGTGCCCGCCTCGAACACGTGGGAGGATGAGGCTTCGACCACGCCATCCGATCGCACCGAGACCACGGCCCAGGCATAGCGATCCATCTCCGCGTCCACGAGGCGTGCGCGCTCGCCGTCGAACACTGATCGGTGGTGCATGGCGAGGTGTCCGCTGAGCGTATTCATGACGGAAACGTCGCGATCGCTGAACTCTCCCCGTGTCGCACTCCGATTGAGGGCGTAACCCACCACCACATCTGGCGGGGAAGGAAGTTCGACCACCAGTTGGAATCGGACGTTGAAGGGCTCGTAAAAGTGCCGATATAAGTCAGTGGACGTGATGTCCGCCCCGCCGTCGACGTCACAGAATCGAATAGCGCCAAGCCCGCGCGTCGAGTTCGCTGCCGTGATCAGTGGATGCTCGTGAAAGTACTTGTCGTACTGAGGTTTGAGACGCGTTGCTAGCACTGCGTCAGCGGCAGGCACGATCGCGTAGCGAAAATCACGGGTCTCCAAGACCATGTCGTTGAAGGACGCGCTGTCGCAGTCAATCACTTCGCGAAGGGTCTCAAGGACCTCGGCGAATCCCACGGGCGGATACTCGGTCAAACGCCCTGCGGCACGCAAGACCGCCTGCGCATCGTCATCGCTTAGTCCCATGCCTTTCCACACTACCCGTGCGCCTACGGCGAAAGCCGTATTGCGGGACTCGTGTGCCCGTTGGCAACCTTGACTACATGACAACTCTCCACTCCGCCATCACCAGAGACTCGCTCCCATGGGCGCGCAAAACACGCGCTGCCGCCGTCGGATTGGCCCTGGTCGTAGCCCTGGCCGGTTGCTCTCCCTCCTCGGAGAATGAGCCAGCCACCTCGAACGCACAGCCTTCCGCAACAGCGGGCAGCGACCTCACCGATGCAATTGCGGAGGACTCCAACACTCTGGATGCTGGCCCGGTGGACGAGAGTTCCGAAGCCGACGGCGCGGACGAGGCGACGGAGGAGGCACCCGGCGCAGGCGGACCGATTCCCGACGACGTCGGCAACGCCACCCTTTATGTCGATGGCGTTGAGTTTAACGACTTCACGGGCGACTGCGAGATCAGCCGCGAGCACGGCAAGAAGGACGTCGGCGATCTCAATGAGGGCGATATCTCGGCGATCATCGCCATTGACAACGTCAAGGCCCACGAGGACATGGCCATGAACTACGTCGCAATTAATGAAGAAAGGTTTAGGTTCGGCGATCCACTGGAGGCAGCGGGCGTAGGCGGACCTCGCAACAAGGGCGAAATCCTCACGATGACGGAGAAGGGCCCGCGCGGCGCAGACGGAAGCCGCGACATCGTCGAAGTGCGCTTTGCCGGCGTCCTCGAGGACGGGACTGAAATCAACGCCGACGTCATCTGTGAGCTACAGAACGCGTTCTAGAGTGGTGCCGGCAACTCGCCCGATGCCGCGCGGTGTCGAACCCCGCGACGACTCGGTTAGTGCGCGACGGAGGCGAAGTACTCGTCCCAGTTTTGGTGGGGTCGGCCCGCAGCCTTGGCGTAATCGCTAGGCGTATCGTTCGCTCCTTGGCGGATGCCTTCGTAGATGCCTGCGATGACAGTGCCCAGGAAATCGCCGAGCTCGTTGACGCGGTCAGTCCGATAGTCCTCGACACTCATTGAGCGGAAGGTGAGCTGGGTTCCAAACGCAGTGTTGAGGAACGCGGACAGTTCGGCCTGGCTGATGGGCTCGCCGTTGAGCGCGAGGGTTCGCCCGTCATTCGTAGATTCGGTGAGCAGTCGCGCGTACGCAAAGGCGAGTTCAGGGCGAGTCGTGTATCCGCACTTTGCGTCACCCGCGCAGTTGGCGACCTCCCCAGCAGACTTGTATGCGTCGACGCTCTCGAGGTCAGGTTCGATATAGATGCCGTTGCGGCCGATGACCCACTCCATGCCGCTGGCTCGTACGTCCGCCTCCGTCTGTCGATTGCTCTGCACCACTGGTGAAAAGCCGTTGCCCTCCTCCGCACCCTGCACGCTCGTGTAGACGACCTTCTCCACGCCGGCGGTCTTCGCCGCATTAAGCACGTTGCGGTGCTGCTGAATTCGCATGTCGGGTTGCTCGTTGCCAGAGACCAGCAGAACAGCGTCTACTCCCTCCAGTGACTTGGTCAGCTGCTCAGGATCCGAGTAGTCCCCAGGGCGTACCTCAATTCCAAGCCCAGCGGCGCGGGACGGAGTCCGGGCGAGGCCGATCACCTGCTCTTCAATGTCCATCGCCTGAAGCGCTTGAACTACTGCCGCGCCTAGTTGCCCGGAGGCGGACGTAACTGCGATCGTCATGTGGTTCCTTGCCTGTTTGGTGGTGGCTTAGTTGGTGGGGAGCTTGCTCTTGGCGCTCGGCGTCTCGGTGGCGACAGCGGCAGACTTCCGGAGCTTGCGCAGGGTGAGGCCAAGCTTGTGAAGTTCCTCTGCGGTGATACTGGCATCGAAGTAGCGGTGGAGCTCCGCGCTCACGACCCTGGCTGCGCGATTCAGCACTGCCGTACCATGGTCCGTGAGCTCGAGGACTGAGGAACGCCTATCCTCTGCGTTCTGCCGCCGAATCAGTAGCCCGGCGCGTTCCAGCCGATCAGCGAGCTTGCTCGCGCCCCCCACAGTGATGACCAGGTCCTCGGCGACCTGGTTGACGCGGGAGGTTCTGCGGTCCTCGATCACTTTCAAACCCTCGTAGTCGCCCAGAGACACTCCTGCTTCGCGGCGCACGGCAGTATCGACGACGTTCCACGTTTGAATCTCTACGCGCACCAAATCAGCGAAGATCGACTCGACCATCTCACCCCTTCCATTGATGGATACATTACCAGGAATGTAAATCTCGACACGCTGCCGACCGTTAGCATTCAGAGATGACAACAAACCAACCGGTGGAAGACGTCCGAGTCGACGGGGAGGTCATTCGGCTCGGTCAGTTCCTGAAGCTGGCCGGCCTGATTGACTCCGGGGCCAATGCCAAGGAAGCCGTCATGGACGGCGACGTGCTCGTCAACGGAGCGACCGAACTCCGGCGTGGTTATCAGCTCAAGGACGGCGACCTCGTCACGTTCCAAGACCGTTCGGCGCGAGTACGCTACTGACCTCAGCCTCGTCGAGGCACGATCTTGGCACGCCGTCGCGCGCTGGAGCCAGCGTCAGGACCGTCTGGGCCGCGGCATCGGCGGCGGTGGGACTTCCTTCGCGGCGATGATGTCCCCAACGGAAATCCGCTCGACGCCGCGCACTCCGTCAATCACCACCGTCTGGTCGTCGGCACTGAGCAGTTCTCCAAGAGCGTCCGTCGCTTGTCCCGTGGCGATCAAGTAGCGCACCACTACTCGGCTGCCCGGCGCGGGCCACCGCTTTGTGCTACTTCTCTCTTTTGGGTCGCTCACTCCCTCATCCTTACAGAGTCGGCTGCTAGTTGAGAACGAATGTGCACTATGTGGGCTCGCGCGCTGTAGGGCGTGGCCGTGCGACGCGCACCCCTGGCCGTGGCTAAGTCCGGGCCAAGTCGCGCGTCACTCGGTAGTGTCAGTGTGCGCGCTAAAGCGCACACGAGTGGAGGATGGTCGCCCATGGATCACTACGACACCCTCGTCATCGGCGCCGGAGTGGCGGGCCTGACTGCAGCACGGCTGCTCGCTAAAGCTGGCCATCGCGTAGTGGTGCTTGAAGCACGCGACCGTGTGGGTGGCCGAGTGTCCACCGAGCGCACCAACGGCATCGCCACCGATCTGGGAGCGTCGTGGATCCACGGCATAACCGACTCCCCCGTAGCCGCCGCGGCCGAGGCCTTCGGGCTACGGACCGTCGAGTTCACCGTCGGGGGCTATCAGCCCGACAGTCGACCCATCGCCTATTACGGTCCTGACGGAGCCAGGCTGGACGACAAGGGTGCGATTAGCTTCGTGAAGGATGTCCACGCGCTCGATGCCGCGCTCGTCAAGGTGATCGCTGCATCGGCCGCCAATGCTTCGTACAGGGACGTCACCGATGAGGCGTTGGCTACCCTTCGCTGGGCCGACGATCGCACACAGCGGGTACGCGAGTACCTCGAACATCGGTCGGAAGAACAGTACGGGGCCCGGATTGAGAACCTCGCCGCCCACGGTCTGGACGACGACCAGATCGAGGGTGACGAGGTGGTGTTCCCCGACGGCTACGACGGTCTTCCTGCGGGCCTCGCCCGTGACCTCGATGTGCGGCTCAATCACATCGTCTCTCGTGTCGAATGGTCGGCCGATGGCGTGGTGGCCTTCACCGACGAGGGCAACTTTGCAGCGGCTAGCGCAGTGATCACCGTGCCAGTGGGAGTGCTTCAATCCGACGACCTCGCCATCCAACCGCCCCTTCCCGAGCCCGTCGCTGGCGCGCTGAGCCGTCTTGCCATGAACGACTTCGAGAAGGTTTTCATGCGATTCCCCAAAAAATTCTGGGACGACGACGTCTATGCCATCCGCCAGCAAGGCGCCCAGGGGCACTGGTGGCACTCCTGGTACGACCTCACGCGGCTACATGACACGCCCACGTTGATGACGTTCGCCGCGGGCCGCGGCGCCATCGGGACGCGCGGTTGGGACGAGTCGCGTGTTGTCGACTCAGTCATGGCGCAATTGCGTCGGCTTTACGGCGACCGCGCCATGGCGCCATCCAGCGTGACCGTTACCAATTGGCACGCCGACCAGTTCGCGCGAGGTTCATACGCCTACATGACAGTGGGGTCGACCACAGCCGACCACGATGCGCTCGCGACTCCCATCGGCGGCGTGTTGCATCTCGCAGGCGAAGCTACCTGGACCGACGACCCCGCGACTGTCACTGCCGCACTGCTGTCGGGACATCGTGCCGCTGAGAACATTTTGGGGCGCGCGGTCGCCATGGAGGAGATCTGGACGGCATCGACGCCGTAGTTCACCTTGTCTCGCGAGGTTAGGCTTTCCACCATGTCCAGAACTCACTGGCGAGTGCTCGCCGCCTGCGTCAACCACCTTGAGCCTGCTGACGTTCGATGCGTCGATGGTGGCGTGACGCCGTGAGCGCCGTCCTGGATGAACTACGGCGCTGGCCTGACGTCGAAGCGCCTGGACTTGTCGCCGTTGACGCGGCCGACCGTTTGATTCTGGATGAGTCTGCCGCGCTGCGCGCTTGTGCCAAGGTCGGCGAAATAGTGGTGATCGGCGACGCATACGGAGCCCTCACACTCGGCGCTGCCGACGCGGGAGCAACTGCCATCCGCACGCACCTTGACTCCCTGAACAGTGAACGCGCGCTCGCGGCCAACGCAGAGCACGCAGGCATGGCGGAACACTTCCGCACCCTCGCGCTTGATGCCGAACTGGTCCACGATGCGCGAGTGGTCCTACTGCGCCTTCCCCGGTCCCTAGACGAACTCCGAGATATCGCCGGCCTGATTGCTGCACATGCGGCTCCGAACGTGGTCGTGCTTGCCGGTGGCCGACTCAAGCACATGTCGCTGTCAATGAACGAGGTGCTCAGTGAGTTCTTTGGGCGGCTGGACGTCACCCACGCCCGGCAAAAGTCCCGCGTGCTCCTCGCCCGTGAGCCTCACGATGGGCGCGATCCAGAGCCGGCGGCTGCGCAAGTCGATGGTCTCGAAGTGCGGGCCTTCGGCGGCGTATTCGCTGGCGCACGCCTCGACATCGGCACGCGGTTGTTGCTGGACAATCTCCCCGCGGAACTTAAAGGAGGGACGGCCGATGATCCCTATATTGACCTCGCGTGCGGGACTGGCATCGTGGGCGCGTGGTTAGCGACGCGGCATCCGAATACTCATGTCTACGCATGCGACCAGTCGGCAATAGCAGTCAGGTCCGCTCGCGCGACGATGAACGCCAACGGCATCGACACACGCGTCGAGGTAAGGCGCGACGACGCACTCTCCGCGAGACCTCCCGCTAGTGCCTCTCTCATTGCGCTCAACCCGCCATTCCACTCGGGCGCAGCCGTGACCGATCGGCTGGCGCCCAGACTCTTCGCCGATGCAGCTCGAGTACTTCGTCCCGGAGGAGAGCTCTGGTGCGTGTGGAATTCGTCGTTGGCCTACCGCCCGCTGCTCGAAGGCACTGTAGGACCCACCCAGCAAGTCGCCCGCAACGCAAAGTTCACGGTGACTGTCTCTAGGCGACGCTGAGTACACCTCGAGCCTTCGTAGTCGGGGCGTATCTGGAGATCTCAGCTCCTCGGGCACGGCCGACGTACACGCGTTCAGAGCCACACAAACAAAAAGGGCCGCCCACCCAGGTTCCCCCAGGTAAACGGCCCTCATCGGTCGGGCTGACAGGATTTGAACCTGCGACCCCTTGACCCCCAGAACGCCGGAGTAGACCTGTTTCGTACGGTTTTGAGCTGCGCAGTTTCGAGTCAGGGCCCTTTCGCCGGGTCTCGTGACGTAGAAACCTATACAACCTCGCGGCGTTTGTGATCACATTGTGACCGGGTGAAGCCAACGCCTCGCAAGACAACCGTTTCGACGATTAAGCCTTAAATCGCCATTCCTCGACCTCGGAACCGGAACCTTCGGTCCAGGAGACTAGGACGGTACTATCCGCAGTGGCCAGCGATGCCTCTGCCACGAACTCCAAGCGCTGGCCCGGATGCACGGTCTGTGCGCCGTCGAAAGGATCGCCGTCGCGGAACATTGTCGGGTCAACGGTCAGTGTCACGTTCTCGGCAACGGCATCGCCGATGTTCTCGACCCGATGTATGTTCTGCCCAACCCTTTGATGGCCCCACTGCACCCCGGCGCACGGAGAAGCGACGCGGTTGAATCCCATCTCGACAGCACTGGCCAGCATAAGCGTTGCGTTAGTCGCGCCCTTCTGGTTGGCCTCAATTTTCCCGAGGTCCTTGGCGATTTTGCTCAGGCGGCCAAGGACAGAATCTGAACTTCTCGTGAACACGTGACCGGTGTATACAGAGCGTTGGAGTTCGAAACGGTCGGTGTAGGACCCGATACGCCACCACGGTGACCTGTACGACACATCAACTGTGAGCACTGGGCCCACGTCGCTTTTCGTATCATCTTTGTCGTCAACCTGAAGTACCGAGAACAGTTCCTGGCCAGGCCCCATCACCGACACAGTGTCCTCGAATCGCCCCGCCGCCAAGTTCGCCAGGCGCCTCTCGGGATTGTCTGAAGCGAGCGACGGTCTGAACTTGAGCGAGATATCTCGCGCAGCAGTCGGGCCCACGTTCCGCACCACCAGGTCCAAGCGCGACATGCCCTGTTCAGGGACGCGATACTCAACGACGACATAGGGCCGCGTCCGAGCCGCGCTATCTAAGCCTGCGCGAACTAGTGCCAGGATGGCGATGACCGCCGCCAAGAGTGCGGCAATTGAACCGATCGCCTGGAGCGCTTCCGCGTTAGCATTGAGCCAACCAAACCCGTCCGCACTTTGGCCGAAAGACGTAGATGCGATAAACGGTTGCGGAGTCGCGGTCACTTCGGCCCGCTCGACGGGCCGGTCATGCGCCTGAATAGAATCATCTAGGAACTCCCTTCAGGATCAAAGACATTCTCGATCCTTCTCCGTTACGAACAATATCGGTGAATCCGTGCGCCTGCTATGCGCGCGACGAGCTTGCTACGTCGGCCCTCCTGTCGGCGTGGTTGTGCGATTACGAGGAAGCTGGAACCGAACCCCACGCCCCTGGGAGCACAACTAGTTATCCCAGTACTTCGCGGCCACCGCCCTCTCAATCGCCTCGGCTTCCGACAGGTCCGATAACACGGTGCCACGCACGCTCGCGCCAAACTGCGCATCTTCGATGGTTGAGAGCACCAAGCCTGCCGTCGCCCAAACGTCAAGCCGCAGGGTGGGTCTGGACACGGTATTGGGCGTAGTGACGCCCTTTTGCTGTCAAGGTGTACGTAGAAGCCCCTCTGCTTGACGAGGTTGTCGGAACGCGCCCAACCGCGGTTGCTGGCCGCGCACTCTGCCCCCCACTCCGTATTCTCAATCTCCTCGTGGGCGAGCACGACGAGCGACTGCGAACGAGGCTACATACATAGCCGGTCGGCGTCCTCTATGAGCGCGCGCCAGTAAGCGCGAGCCGTTTCAGGCGTCATGGTGGACATGACACTGGCGTTAGTCCTGATCGAAGATTTCCCAGTGAATGTTAAATAGTGCGCCCTCGGGCGTGTAGTCACCGTTCCCAAGGCTCTCTCCATAGGTGTTCATGAGGAGTTCCTTGCCTTCGGGTATGGTCGCCAGCCGTGCATACGCAACATACTGACCGTTCAACGCGCTCGCACCATAGTTGCGAACCTCGACCTCAACCTCCCGTTGTCGGATATTGAGGCGATAGGTCTTGACTTCGTAAGCAGCGTTGTCGCCGTAGCGCTCTTCAAACCAGAACAGAATCGGATCCATGGCGAAAGACTAGCGTCCATCAGCCGTTGGCGCATGGTTAGAATTACGCAATGGCCACTCCCGGTGTGACCGCAGAGGTGGTGGAATGGCTGTCGCCGACATCTACGGCCCAAACACGGCCCAGGTTATCGCTTTCATAGAGGCATCTAGGGCCCTAACCCTGGCGCAGTGGCAGTCCTGTGATACCTCCTCACGCGAATCGTGGGACGAGGCCAGATGCGACGCTTGGGACTCGGCCATAGCAGCCCTTCAAGCCGCGCCTGCATACGACGATTCGATGTACGACGCCAGAAAAGCCGCCATGGTGGACGCTTGGGACGCCGCCTATGAAGCCTACAAAGCTCGGCTAGCGGAGGGTCATGCTGTTACTCATCGAAACGGGTGGCCCATTGCGGGCGACGCGGGCTATAACGCTCAATGGGTTGCGTGCGCTCTCGTTTTTCGCGACCATGTCCCGCCCACGCATTTCGCCATTCTCACCGCGTCCATGCGTTCTTCGGGGATCACCTTCGGGGAGGAGACACGGTGACCGCGATCGCCTGCGATACGCCGGATGAGCCTGAGGCCACGGGCATCACTTGCGTGCGGCGGTATGTCGGCCAGGACGCCCCCGCCGAGTAGGCGTCCTACATCCTGTAGTAATTGTCCGGTTCGAAGTGCGACTTCCACCCTCGGTTCTTAGGGTGCGTAGACAACCACCTGGCCAGCTCCCTGAGCGTGTCGTTCAAATCCTCGAGCAACGCCACCTGGCGATGCACGAAGGACTTGTCCGTAATGTTGGCCCGCAGGGCGTGGGCTGGCCTTTGCCTGGCCTGACGAATTGACCGTAACGGCTGCATCAGGTCCTTCACGGTGGCCGACTCGATGCCCTTATCCTCAAGGAAGGCGGACAGGCGGCTGAGGGTGCCGAGGTTTTGATCGCTCTTGTCCTTGCGGGGCGCTCCGACGGCGTCCAGCGCATCGTGACGAATATTTTCCGAGAGCACCTTGTCAAGCTGAACGATGAACTCGTCCCATTCGCGCTGCGACGGCCGAAGCAGCCAACCGAACTCCTCTGGCCGGTCGGTGTGCTTGAACAGCGCTTCGCCGAAGGCACCGGTCCAAAGAGCATTGAGATTCTCAAGTTGAAGAAACAGATAGTCGAACGGGCCGATGCCGTCCGCCCAATGGCCCATCTGTGTCATCCACCAAGCAGGGTGTGGTTCAAGGCCATCTTCAGCCACTTGGTACGACTTCCAGCGTTGCTGATGCTCTGGAGTTAGCTTGGCTAGGTCACCGTAAAAGGCAGCGACGCGGCGCACTATTGGCGTTTCCTCGTCGGTCCGGTCGTAACCAGCGAGGTCGTATGCGAATCCAAGATGGCTCAGTGAAACCTTGTCCCGCTCGAGTTCAGTCTCGTCGAGATAGGCTTCGTCGCCGATGCCCATATCGACACCGAAGTCGCCGTAACGGAAGCGATACCGCGGGTCGTTTCGATACGGCTCGAGAACGTCGAAGCTGAAGTAGGCCACTTCGAGCGTGCCGCGGCCCTTCGCCATCGCCGTGGCGAACGGAAGCCCCTTCAGACGAGCGGGAACGCGCACGCCCTTCAGCGCCAATGGTGTGGGATATAGCACTACGCCATATCCCGCGCCGCTCAACTCGTCGAGCGACTCGATCTGCGACTCGATAGTGCGCCGCGAAGGCCACGGTCGAATGTGCGGATTCGGGTAGTCAACCTCTGACACCATCACCTGGAACTTTCCGTCGGCGACCAGCCCTTTCGCTACGCCCACAAGCTCGGAATCGACGTCCGTATCCAGGTAGAGACCGTTGAAGTCGCCTGACTTCAAATATCGGTCCACGACGGCCTTCATGAGGCCATCGGAGGTGGGATCGGTCATGATGCCATCCAATCGCAATCGAGTTTTCCCTTTTTACGTCGTCAGGTGACGCTAGAGGTGGACAAATGTAAGCCAAGCGGGACGAAGTACGAACTCCTCGCGAGCTGGTGCCGCAAATTCGAGCATCGCCCCCCTCCCTTGAAAGAAGTAGTCCCCGCACACAAATCTGGCCCGGTAGTACGGTAATGCACATGACTAACTTCGGTTTTAGTCGATTTTGCCTCTCGCGAGTCGCATTGCGAGCAGTATCCAGATCTGATGGTGCGCCTCGCAAGCGGTGCCGACTCGCATTCCAGTCCCAATAACGGTGGATATTCGCGTTCCGTTGTGTTCGATCTTGTGACCGAGACAACGTGAACTACGTACTACCTGGGGCTATGCGCGGTCACGACTTGACTCCTGAACAAGTGTCGACAATTCTCGAGAGCGTTCCGGAGGTCGGTGCGCCGCTCGCTCCGATGTCGGAAGTCTTGCGTAGTCTGGAGTCAGCCCAGCAAAGACCAACGAAGGATCCGCGTGCCGACTGACCCGATCTCGCTCCAAGAGTTAGAACAGTACCTCGCCAAGGCAGCGGATATTCTCCGTGGCAGCATCGATCAGGCTGACTTCAAGGCATACATCTTCCCGCTGATGTTCTTCAAGCGGATCAGTGACGTTTACCTTGAAGAGTATGAGCAGGCTCTCGATGAGTCGGGCGGTGACCACGAGTTTGCATCGTTCGCCGAGAACCACCGGTTCGCTCTTCCTGAGGGCAACCTGTGGGCCGACGTCCGTGGCCGCACCGAAAACATCGGTACGGCCCTGCAAACAGCCTTCCGTGAGATCGAGAAGGCCAACCCTGAGACCCTCTACGGCATCTTTGGCAACGCCAACTGGAACAACAAGGACAAGCTCCCGGACCGCAAACTCGCGGACCTCATCGAGCACTTCTCTACCAAGAGGCTCTCCAACGCCAACGTCGCTCCCGATGTCTTCGGCAACGCGTACGAGTACCTGATCAAGCGTTTCGCCGATCTGTCCAACAGGAAGGCAGGCGAGTACTACACGCCACGCTCGGTGGTCGGGCTACTCATCAACATCCTCGACCCGCAAGAGGGCGAGACCGTGTACGACCCCGCGTGCGGCACAGGCGGCATGCTGATCGAGGTGATCGAGCATGTGAAAGCGGCGGGAGGCAGCCCCAAGACTCTCTGGGGCAAGCTCTACGGCCAAGAGAAGGTCCTCGCCACGTCGGCGATTGCGCGCATGAACCTCCTCCTCCACGGCGTCGAGGACTTCAAAATCATCCGTGAAGACACGCTGCGCAGCCCTGCGTTCCACAGCGGCAACAGCCTCGCCCAGTTCGACTGCGTCGTGGCCAACCCGCCATTCTCTCTCAAGAACTGGGGAGAGCCCGAGTGGGCCACCGACAAGTGGGGCCGAAACAGCCTCGGCGGAGTCCCGCCAAAAGGTTACGCCGACTGGGCATGGGTACAGCACATGCTCACGTCCTCGCGCCTCAAGACGGGCCGCGTGGCCGTGGTGCTTCCGCAGGGCGCGCTTTTCCGCCAGGGCGCTGAGGCGAGAATCCGCACCCACATCCTCAGCTCCGACGCGGTCGATGCGGTGATCGGTCTTGCCCCCAACCTGTTCTATGGCACCGGACTTGCGGCGTGCGTGGTGATCCTGACACGTGACAAGCCCGTCGAGCGGAAGGGCAAGGTGCTCTTCATCAATGGCGAGGGGTTGCTGAAGCGTGGCCGCAATCAAAACACCCTTGAGCCGGAGCATGCCCGGACGCTGCTCGCCGCCTACCGGTCTTACGAGGCGATTGATAGTCTCGCTTGCGTCGTGGGCCTTGACGAGATCGCAGCCAACGACAACAACCTCAACATCCCGCTTTATGTCGCGCCAGTCGACACGGGAGAGAAGCTGACGCTGGAACAGGCTCTCGCCGACCTCGAAGCCGCACACGAGGCGACACGCAAGACGCGCGCCGACGTCGAAGCGGAGTTGGCCAAGTGGCGCCTCGAACAGGAGGTGGCGTCATGAGCGAGCGCATCACTCAACGCGAGCTGGAGAACTACCTTTGGGGTGCCGCCGTCATCCTGCGCGGCCTCATCGACGCTGGCGACTACAAGCAGTACATCTTCCCCCTCGTCTTCCTCAAGCGGATCTCGGACGTCTATGACGAAGAGCACGCCGCCGCGATGGAAATATACGGTGACGAGGCACTTGCCGACCTGCCAGAGAACCACCGTTTCGCCATTCCAGAAGGCTGCCGATGGGGCGACCTCCGTGCCGTCACCCAGGACATCGGCACCACGGTTCTCAAGGCCATGCGTGCCATCGAGACCGCCAATCCAGACACCCTGCCGGGCGTGTTTGGCGACGGCGACTGGGGCAACAAGAACCTGCTGCCCGACTCCACATTGGCCGACCTCATCGAGCACTTCTCTACCAAGAGGCTGTCGATCGCGAATCTGCCCGAAGATGAACTCGGCAACGGCTACGAGTACCTGATCAAGAAATTCGCGGACGACTCCGGCCACACCGCTCAGGAGTTCTACACCAATCGCACCCTGGTGCACCTGATGACGCTGATGCTCGAGCCCCAGCCCGGCGAGTCGGTCTACGACCCCACCTGCGGCACCGGAGGCATGCTCATCTCGACCGCCGCTGAGGTGAAACGCCAAGGCAGGGAATGGCGCAATCTGAAGCTGTACGGGCAGGAACTCAATCACGGAACCTCGGCCATCGCTCGCATGAACCTGTTCCTGCACGGCGTTGTCGACGGCCAGATCGCTCACGGCGACACGTTGGCTCGGCCCGCGTTCCACGACTCCGAGGGTCGGCTCCAAACCTTCGATGTGGTGCTAGCTAACCCGCCGTACTCCATCAAAGCGTGGAACCGCGACGCCTTCGCCAATGACCCGTATGGGCGCAACATGTGGGGCGTGCCACCACAAGGGCGCGCCGACTACGCGTTCCTTCAGCACATCGCCAAGAGCCTCGACCCGAAGACGGGTCGTGCCGCAATCCTCTTCCCGCACGGGGTGCTGTTTCGCCGCGAGGAGGCCGCGCTGCGCGAGGCGCTGGTCAAGTCAGACCTCATCGAGTGCGTTCTTGGCCTCGGAGCGGGACTGTTCTACAACTCGCCGATGGAAGCCGTCGTCATCATTTTGCGCGCCAAGAAGCCCTCCGAACACAAGGGCAAGGTGCTCTTCATAAACGCGGTGGACGAAGTCTCGCGTGAGCAGGCACAGTCGTTCCTGAGCGATCGGCACCAAGACAAGATCCTCGGTGCGTACCGAGACTTCGCCGATGCCGAACAGTTCGCAAACGTGGCGACCCTCGACCAGATCGGGTCGAAGTCCTACAGCCTCGCAATCCCGCTCTACGTTGCGGGCGCAAAGAGTGGCAACTCCGAGGAACAGGTTGACGTCGTCGACGCCCTCGCAAGTTGGCGCTCGGCTGCTGAGCAATCCAACGCTGCTATCGCCGATGTTCTCGAACTCCTGCGCGCGGAGGTGAAGTCATGAGCCTCAATCTGGACAAGTCCACTTGGACGCGCGTTTCTTTCGGCGACGTCGTGAACAACGTCAACCAGACCGTGCGGGATGCGAAGGCGGCGGGGATTGATCGAATCATCGCCATGGAGCACATGGACCGCAGTGAGCTCAAGATCCAACGTTGGGGCGACGCCGACGACGGCACCACGTTCACACGGCGCGTGACGCCAGGTCAGACCCTCTTCGGTAAGCGTCGCGCTTACCAACGCAAGGTGGCGTACGCCGAGTTCGACGCGATCTGCTCCGGAGATATCTATACATTCGAGGCCGATGAGGCGCAGTTACTCCCCGAATTCCTGCCGTTCCTCGTTCAGTCCAACGAGTTCTTCGACCACGCACTCGACACATCGGCTGGATCGCTATCGCCGCGTACGAACTGGCGCGACCTGGCGAACTTCGAGTTCGACCTCCCGCCCCTCGAAGAACAGAAGCGCATCGCCAGCCTACTCTGGGCCGTGGAGCACCATCGGCGAGCTCTAGCCGCTCACTTGAAGTCAGAAACTGAGGCGCTGAGGCAACTACTCCGTACGCGTTTCGAAGATGCAGTTGGCGAGGTATTCAAAGTCGCGGACCTCTGCTCTTCGGTGGTTGGAGGCATTTGGGGATTGCCCGAGGGCAAGAACGAGGTCGATGTGCTGGCTCTCGGTCCCCGCGTCTATGCCGCCGACGCGACTGTGCTCTCGGCGGCGGGGTCGCCAATAAGGTCAATCACCCGAAAGCAGGCCGATTCCCGGCTGATTCGTGAAGGCGACATCATCCTCGAACGGTCCGGCGGATCGCCTAAACAGCCAGTGGGGAGGGTTGTCATCGCGGGAAACGCACTTCAGTCATGCATTCCTACGGATTTTCAAAGGTTGCTTCGACCGGATACTGACCTTGTTGAGCCCACATACCTCTTCTGGCGGCTACGTCTCGATTGGCTCGAGGGCTTGACGCGCAACTACTCGAGGCGCACCACCAACATCACCAACTTGGCGGTCCCGGACTACCTTGCGCGCCAAATCATCGTCCCGCCCCGCGAGGAGCAGATGCGCATGCTCGGCGACGTGAAGACTTTGGAAATGGCGCTTAACGACCGCGCACTGGAAATGGCCTCCTTCGAAAGCGTTCGATCGGCGTTGGCCGCAGACATCTTTGGAGATAACTGATGGCACAGTTCGACGAGGCGAACACGGTGCGGGACTTCGTGCGAGATCTGGCCGAGTCGACCGATGTGCAGTTTGTGGCGGGTAACGAGTTGCCGCGCGGCACGGACGAAGTACTTCTCGAAGGCGTAGTCAGGGCGGCGCTTGTCAGGCTGAACCCTGACATTGCTGTTGACCCTGACAAGGCTGATGAGGTCATCTACAACCTCCGAGCGGTTCTCATCGCCGCGCGCACTACCCCGCACCCTGTCGTTGCGAACGAGGAGTTTATGGCGTGGCTGACCGGGCAGAAGTCGATGCCCTTCGGTCCCAACGGCGAGCACACCACGGTCCGACTGATCGACTTCGACCACCTCGACGATGACTCGTCGAACCAGTGGGTGATATCGACCGAAGTCAGTTTCGAGCAGGGGCGAGTCGGGAAACGCTTCGACCTCGTGCTGTGGTGCAACGGCTTCCCGCTCGTGGTCGGCGAGGCGAAGACGCCCGTCAGGTCGGCATACACGTGGATTGATGGCGCAGCGCAATTGCACGGCGACTACGAACAGAGCGTCCCTCAATTCTTTGTGCCCAACGTTCTGTCGTTCGCCACGGAGGGCAAGGACTTCAGGTACGGCACCGTGGGCATGCCCGTAGAGATGTGGGGTCCGTGGCGCGAAGAGTCAACCGACGTTGACGCACCTGCCAAGATCGGTTTGACCGCTGTTCAAGAGGCTGTCGAGGGCGTCCTCAATCCCGCAGCCGTGTTGGAATTCCTGCGTTTTTTCACCCTCTACGCGACCGATAAGAAGCACCGCAAGATTAAGATCATCGCGCGATTCCAGCAATACCAGGCGACCAACCTCATCGTCGAGCGTGTGCTCTTGGGCCAGATCAAGCAGGGGCTGATCTGGCACTTCCAGGGCTCGGGCAAGTCGCTACTGATGGTGTTCACCGCACTCAAGCTCCGCGCCGAGGCGGCGCTGACCAACCCGACGGTCCTCATTGTCGTCGACCGCATCGACCTGGACACCCAGATCACGGGCACCTTCAACGCATCCGACGTCCCCGGCTTGGTCTCGACCGACTCGCGGGCTCAGTTGCAGACCCTTCTGAGCCAGGGTGCCCGGAAGATCATCATCACCACCATCCACAAGTTCGGCGAAGCGCCGGGCGTGCTGGACGCGCGTGAAAACATCATCGCGATGGTCGATGAGGCACACCGATCGCAGGAGGGCGACTTCGGGCAGAAGATGCGTGAGGCACTGCCCAATGCGTTTCTCTTTGGCCTCACGGGCACGCCAATTAACAAGCGTGAACGGAACACCTTCATGTGGTTCGGGTCGGCGGACGACGCTGGCGGCTACCTGTCGCGGTACTCCTTCCACGACTCGATTCGCGACGGGGCGACGTTGCCGCTGCATTTCGAGCCGCGCCTGTCGGAGATCCATATCGATCAGGACGCGATCGATGCCGCCTTCGGGGAACTCGCCGCTGATCGTGACCTCTCCGAAGGCGACAAGATCACCCTGTCCAAGAGAGCTGCGTCGATCGAGGTGCTGATCAAGACTCCGTCCCGTATCGCCAAGATCGCGGGCGACATTGCCGATCACTTCCGCGCCAAGGTCGAGCCCAGTGGCTTGAAGGCGCAAGTGGTGGTCTACGACAAGGCATCCTGCGTTGCATACAAGGCAGAACTCGACAAGCATCTCGGCACCGACGCCTCGACCATCGTCATGTCGAAATCACGTGGTGACTCACCGGACTGGGCGGAGTGGACCCCCGGAGCTGTGGCGCAGGAGCAGGTGATGGCGCGGTTCAACGATGCCGCCGACCCTCTCAAGATCATCATCGTGACCTCGAAGCTGCTCACCGGGTTCGATGCCCCGATCCTGTTCTGCCAGTACCTCGACAAGCCGCTCAAGGAGCACACGCTTTTGCAGGCGATTACGCGGACCAACCGCGTTTACCCACCGCACAAGACACACGGGCTCATCGTCGACTACCTGGGAATCTTCGATGATGTGGCCAAGTCGCTCGCCTTCGACGAGAAGTCAGTGCAGCAGGTCATCTCCAACATCGGCGAACTCAAGGACCAACTCGCGCCAGCCATGTCTACTGCGCTGGCGTTCTTCCCCGGCGTTGACCGCACGGTGGGCGGGTATGACGGTCTCATCCAGGCGCAGTCGGCGATTGCTGACGAGACGACCAAGGACGCGTTCGGGTTGGCGTACAGCATCGTCTCTCAACTCTGGGAGGCCCTCAGCCCCGACCCGATGCTCGCGCCGTATCGGGAGGAATACCGCTGGCTGACGGACGTCTACGAATCCGTGCGTCCCTCAGACATTGCGGGTCGGCTCGTGTGGCACGCGCTTGGCGCCAAGACCATCGACCTCATCAACGAGCACGTCGAGGTCGAGCTACCGCAAGGTGCTGAGACGATCGTTCTGGATGCGCAGACCATCGAGGACCTGATGCTCGGTAAGCGCAACGATATCCCCACCGAGGAGGTTGAGCGACAGATCACCGCGCGGATTGCCCGGCACCTCAACAATCCTGTATTTGTAGAGCTCGGCCAGCGCCTCAACACCCTTCGTGACAAGTACGCGGATATCCAGCAGTCCAGCCTGGAGTTCCTGAGAGACCTGCTGGAATTGGCGCGCGACACCGTTGCTGCAGAGAAAGCAGTACACGAGGTCCCCCGCGAAGAACAAGGCAAGGCGGCGCTCACGGAACTCTTCGAGGCCCTCAGAGGCGAGGACACCCCCATCATCGTCACCAACGTCGTCAACCGCATCGATGAGGTCGTTGTGGCAGTGCGGTTCGATGGTTGGCAGTCCACGATCCGTGGGGACCAAGAAGTCCGCCAGGCCCTACGCAAGACGCTGTACGTGCAGTTCAAGATCCGCGACAACGACGTGTTCGAGAAGGCGCTCGGGTACGTGCGGGAGTACTTCTAGCCACTACGAGTTCGGCGGATATTTGCTTGCCGTCAGGTTGCTTCGCGCGCAAGTCTGAGTGCCTAATGCATGCAAGACACGCAGGTTGTTCCCGGTGTTCCCGCTGTTCCGGGAACCTGTCGGCGTCCTGTTCCCCTGTTCCCATCTTAGGAACAGGAACAGGACAAGCCCTTTTCCCCACTTGCGTGGTTCCGACGTTTCGGAACAGCAAGTCAGGAATGGTGCCCACCGGCATTCTTCGGTGCGCGGTATGGCTTCACGACCTTATAAAGGCGTGCGTTGTGCGGGCCTTTCGAGTGAACAACGAAACCGTCTTCTTCAAGGCACGACAGCGCGAAGACCACTTCACCCTTGCGCCCACTGCATCCTGTAGCCGTAGCGGACTGGTTGCTACCGGGGTTAGCCTCAAGGAACTGCGATACCCGCTCCATAAGGCGGGTTGGCTTGACCGTGCCATCTGCAGTGCGGAAGACGGGCTCCGGATCGCGCAGGGTGAAGCTAGCGTCGCTAGCGTTGAAGTGATACTCAGCGACCGTGGAGCCTTTGGCGTAGTTGCCGCCACGGTCCTTACCGCAAACTATCCGCACAGAGCCTGACTTGTCGCGTGCGAATGGTTTGTCGCCGCGCAATGAGTAGATTGCGCCATTGATTCCCGCACTCTTGCGCTGGGAACCGATGGACATAAGCGCATCTTCGGCAGCCTTGGGTACGTGGTCGAGCAGTACAACGGCGGGTCCGAGATCAGCGGCGGCGCGGCCAACTAGACGCAGCCACCGGGCAACCTCATGGTCTTCGTTAGCTTTGACGCCATCCATCGCCATTGACTCACCGGTGGAGTCGATCCCAACCAAGGCCACTTTGTGCTTGGTGATGGTGTCGTGAAAGAAGGTGATGCCGTAGCGAGAGCTTTCCTCGGGCTTCTTATAGTGAAGGTACTCCTCGATGTTCTCGGGCTTCGCATTCAGGTCCAACAGCCGGCTCACTAGGGTGTACTCGTCATCTTCAAAATCAACGTGCACGACGTGATGCCCAGCATTGATCTCCTGCACTTCCGAATATGCCAGCAACAGCGACTTGCCAACGCCCGCGACGCCGTGGATGCCATTCACCTTGCCTGGATAGAAGAGGCCACAATCGGATCCCTCGATCACGCAGACGGAAGGGACTGGGCGAATCCAAGTGCCGTCCGTCACATCACGGATCACATCCCCCAACCCTCGATCACGCCACGAGGCCCCTCTCACATCCTCCTCATGTGACGCGCCATCGCTCTGTGCACTACGGTCGTTCTGCGCATCGTGCGGTTTCCACTCACTTCCATCGGTCGCCTTCATGATCCGGACGCCTTGCGCGCGGAATTTACCGTCGACTCAATCTCTCGCAGCGACAACCCACTCCCTTGCGCGGCGTCTGCTAAAGCGTCGAGACATGAGTTCACATCAATGGTGGGGTCTGCGTGCTCAAAAATGCGGCACGCTGCCCAGTACAGAATACTGTTGCGCTCGCCGGGCAGCGCGCTAAGAACCACGCCTGCCAGTTTTTCCACGCGGTAAGGCGTAAGCGCATACTCACCAGAGAACGCTTCCTTGCGTGGCGCGGGCACGGTGAGGGCCTCCACCGCGCGCCCCGGCAATCCGGGGAATCCATTCGGGATGAACTTCATGTTTGCGCGATAAGGCTTGCCCGTAGACGGGTGAGGCGATGGCGGCGCGATCATATAGCCCGATTTTTTGATATCGACACCGGGCATCCCGGGCAGGCGCCCACGAAGCGTGACTGGGGGACGAGCGTAGTAGAGATGCTGGCCGCCATCTCCGCGTCCAGAAAGCACTGACATGGTGTCAGGTAGCGGTCCCAACACAGCTAGGAGCGTATCGAGGGAGCCACCATTCCGCGGGTCAATGTCGAGCACCACTGCGTCGGCTGGCACCTTGACACCAATGAGTGCGCCGGGCCACCGCATCCACCATTGTCCAATGACTTCTGCGCTCTGCGTGGCATCGAGATGTCCATGGGCAGTCAGTGGGGCTTTGGTTTGCGGGCTGCACGGCAACACCTCCCAGCCGGCCGCAGTTAGCCCGAGTGCAGCGTCGCGGATCAACACGTCGCTCACTAGGCGCCACGCGCGATGAAGTCACGCAGTGAAGATTCCGGAATACGTAAGAGACGCCCGACACGAATGGCTCGCATCTCGCCGGCATTCACCAGCCCGTAGACCGTATCGCTTGTGCAACCGAGGTGGAGGGCGACGTCGCGCACTCGCAAGACAGCTTCAGGTTTCAAGACTTCATCGCTTGCCATGTCAGATTGGTCCTTTCAAATCATTGGGCGAAACAAGGCGTTTTTGCCACTCAGCAAAGCGTCTCAGCTTGTGTGATGTAAGTCCAGCCTGTAGTTTGTCAACATGAATCTAAGTGATACAAACTCCCGAGTGAGCGGATACCAACGACAGGCTTACGACTTTGACAACGAGGGTGTCCGGTTTGACCTCGGGCATCTCGAGCCGGTCGTGGTGCTGTTCGACGAGCCACGTGGCCTCACCTGGGAAGCCACCATTGATGGGGACCGCCTAACTTCCGTGTCGGTATCTGGACGCGACCTCGACCAGCTCGCGATGCGGTCCATGCCCCTGCGCAAACTCCGGACTACCGCCGCAAAGTACTCGCGGCACATCGGAGAACACATGGAACTGGAGGGCTCACACCTCGAGGACGCGCACAATGAGGCCAACGCGCGCGCTGAAGCGGACATTCGAAGTTCGGCTGCGCCCACTCCGGAATTGTTCGCGGACGCTTGGCGCACAACACCCAAGCCCGGGCGACGCAAAGCGCTCAGCGAGCACTTCCATGTCTCACTCGTAACAATCGACCGCTGGACACGCAAAGCGCGCGATCAAGACCTCATAGATCCACCCACTACTGGTCGCCCTCGTGCCAATACAACCCAGCCACTGGACGCGCGTGGGACCACCTCCAATGAAGAGAGCGATGCATGAGTGCACTACAGGAAACCAAAACGAGTCGGGCGGGTAGCCGTCGCCGACTGCCGGAGAACGACAAGGCGTGCGCGTCGTGCGGCGAGGCACGCGGCAAGCGGCGCACTGGGTGGCATCAGGTCACCACGACTGGCATGGACAGCATTGAACGCGTCGCGGGCTGGACGTGCCCCAATTGCCCCACCTGGGGTGAGCCGATCCGCCGCGAGTTAACGAAGCGCGGCACCATCCGGTTCCGTGCGGTGGTCGACGCTACACCCGCCGGAGATAGTCACCGCCGCCAGGTGGCGCGCAGGTTCCTGACGTTGCCCGAGGCGCGCACATTTGTCATGGACGTGCGGCACGAGGTGGCCCACGCAGGCACATACGGACCACCAATTGTGGAATCGGTTGCAGACCTCTGTGCGACTTGGCTGGCGTCGCGGACCGACATTCGCGAGGTAACCCGCCAGGGCTACCACAGCGCGCTGGCGCCCGCGCTACGGCGCATTGGTTCACGGCCTGTAGCAGAGGTAACGGTGACGGAGGTTGAGGCTCTCGCCGTGTGGATGTCCACGGAGGGTGGTTCCCGCGGTCAGGCGCTGTCACCACGGTCTGTCCGTGCAGCGCTCATCGCAATGGGTCAGGCGTTCGATATGGCCATGCGCGAGGATCGCCTCACCCGCAATGTCGTGCGGCTCGCACGTCGGCCTCGTCAACGACAGAGCGTTGGAGTGGACTTGGAGCATTGGCAGCCAGCCGAGTTGCTACGGTTCCGCGCAACGGCCGACTCAGACAGTCTTGGCGGTGCATGGCGCCTGACGCTCTCGGGTCTGACCCGCGCTGACGTAATGGGCCTGCGTTGGAGCGACATAGACCTCGACGTCGGCACGGTGACAATCCGCCAGGGACGCGTGGCGCTGGATAAGGGCGATCAGATTGACGAACCCAAGAGTGCTCAGCGCCGTCGTACCGTCCCAGTTGAGCAGTTGCACCCGGGTACGTGTGTGCTGTTGCGGGCGCTCAAGGCTGATCAAGCGCGGTGGAAGCTTCTAGCGGGGCCGGCGTGGGTTGACACGGGGCTAGTCGTCGTGAGCGAGCTCGGAAACGGCATACGGCCGGAGGTGTACTCGGATCGCTTCCGTCGACTGTGCTCACGGGCGGAGGTGCCGGTGATCCGGCTCCACAGCGTGCGCCATTCGTTGGCGTTCTGGCTGCACCGGTTAGGTGTGACCCCTGCCGCAGCCGCCGCTCTGCTGGGTCACACGGTCGAGGTTCACCTCAACACGTACCTTCCCGAGGGAGGAGCCGACGGTATCGCAGCTGCCGCCGCTGCGCTCAGTACCGCCACCGGTCTGTCAGCGATATAGCCCTAGCCACCAGGGTGAACGCTCGGAGTAGTAGCCGTAGCGAGCATCGTCGGCGGTTGTGACCAATCCTGTGACCAGAGACAGCAAAACGCCCCTTCCCGGTAGTAGTCAGGAAGGGGCGTTTCGATCTATCTGCCCAGGTAAACCGAGAAACTCGGTTCCTGTGCTCCACGTCGGGCTGACAGGATTTGAACCTGCGACCCCTTGACCCCCAGTCAAGTGCGCTACCAAGCTGCGCCACAGCCCGTGGCTCGTTCCCACCGTAGTGGGCACGGTCACCAATGTTACCGTGCCTGGCGCCCTATCCGTGACACTTTTGGCCACCAGTTGGCCCCAGCATCGGCGGTTTGGATCACGACCGTCGCTGGACAGTCGTTCTCCCCCACTAGTCGGAATCCTCCGGCTCACGTTGCGCCGCCACCGCATCACGGAATGCCTGGATGGTGGTCTTGGCAAGCCACTCGCCTCCCATGTACACATTGTTTTCACCAATCAGTGCGGGAATGCCCTCGCGATCCAGTTGGCGCAGCGCGTGCTGACTACTAATCACCAGCTTTAGCGATCCACCGTTGGCCATCAGGCGCGCCGCATACTGTCGCAAGACGTTGATCAGCGACAAGCCCAGTTCATCCACTCCGCGCAGGCGCACAATCACCACGGCCCCCTTGCTCGCACGCGTAATTTTGGGAAGCTGTTGGTCGAACGTGGGAGCGCTGGCGAAGAATAAGCTGCCGTACGGCTGAAGCACCACCACATCCCGCGCCTCGAGAGTGGTCACGGGTACCGACTCACGAATCGAATCGTCGTCCTGAATGTTGAGTTGTCGGACCACCAGCTTGTTCGACGCCTGAGCGACAAACAGGACCAGTCCCAGCGCGACCCCCACGAGCACCGCGAACTGCAGTGGAATCACCAGTGTGAGCACAAATGTGATTCCCATGAGCGTGGTCTGGAACATCCCGGTCTTTAAAACGGAGCGGACCTTTTCCGGCTTAACAGCGCTCCACCCGACCACAATCAGCAGGGCGGCGAGGGCCGGCATCGCCACCACGCCTACGACCTTGGAGAAGAACATCACCGCTGTGGCCATGATTCCGGATGCGACGAGCAGTGCCGTCCGCGACCTGGCACCCGACTTGGCCACCAGTGTGGATCCCGACATGGAGGCGCCTACCGGCATTCCTTGGAAAAGGCCGGACATCACATTTCCGGCGCCCTGGCCGATGAAGTCCTTGGACATCCGGCGCGGACCGGCACCGTGCTGGGAGACGCTTGCCGTGACGGCGGCCCCTTGGATCAGCCCCACGAAGGCCAGCGACAGCGCGGGAACAATCAAGGTCACCACTGCGCCGAAGTCAGGCAATCCAAGAAATGGCAACCCGGGCTCGATGTCAGCGATGTCGCTAACCGTGGCCACGTCCGCATTCAGGAAGTGTTCAAAGCCAAAGGACAAGAGCGTGCCCAGCGCGACAGCGACCACCATGCCTAGGGCCCCAAGCCGCGTCTTGCTCAGCACCACAATCATGGCAATGGTCGCGGCTCCTACCAAGGTGGTCCACAAGCTGATATCAAATAGGTGCCGGAAGGTAGCGAGCGTGTTGAGGATACGGCCTCCCTCATCGGGCGCGTAGCCGGTGAGGTTGCCCAGCTGCCCGAGCATGATGTTGATGCCCACTGCGGCCACAAACCCGGTCATCACGGCTGTAGGAACAAAGCGCACCAGCTTCCCGAGCCTTAACACTCCGGCGACGATCATGACCACGCCCACGAGCAACGTCAAGGTAAACATGGCACGGTTGGGATCCGCATACCGCGCGAGGTCGGTGTCGCCCACTACTAACGCCATCGCGCCCGTGACTCCTACTGCCATGAAGGCCGAGCCGGTGAAGAAGGCGCCCCCCGCGAGGCCGAAGATGTAGGCATAGAGCCCCGCCATGGGGTTGACGCCAGCGAGAATGCCATTTGCAAGGCCATCGGGAATGCTCTCAATCCCCAGCACCGTCCCGGCAGAGGCGTCCTGCTTCAACGTCTTACGATCAAACCGGCTGCGCAGGCTGTCCCGCATTGCCGCGCCAACCTTAGATGTCGACTCGCCTTTTTGATGCTTCGCCTTTGCCGCCACGCATCTCCACCCATCGAACTCGCTTGCCCACTGCCTGCGACGTTAGCACCCGCACGGGTCCCCCGCGCCGGGGCCACACCTTAGGCATACGCTGTTGCCATGGCCAACAAAACTCAGCCCACTGACGTCCCTGTTGAAGAATTCCTCGCGGGTGTCGAGCCCCGTCGCCGCCGCGAGGAAGGTCTCGCACTGCTTGCGATGATGCGGGACGTCACGGGTGAGCAAGGCTTCATGTATGGGACAAGCATCGTCGGCTTCGGGACGATGCACTACCGCTACGCCACCGGCCGCGAGGGAGATACCGTCAAGGTGGGATTCTCGCCGCGTAAAGCCCGCCTCTCGCTCTACGGACTTCAGGATTCGACCGATGCCGCGGCACACCTTGCCCACCTCGGCAAACACTCGCTTGGCGTCGGTTGCGTCTACGCGACACGATTGAGCGACCTTGACGAGGCGGTACTTCGCGAGCTCATCCGCATTGCCTACCGCCGTGGCGACTACGACGCTCAAGCAAACTGAGCTTCACACACCACGCCCACGGGTTTCCTAGTGCGTGACGTCGTAATAGTCGCGCGGGTCGTAGACAGCTTTAATGTAGGACAACGGCCGCCAGCGGTGGAACACTCCTGCAGCCGGATTTCCGTTGCCAGCCGTGGTGTTGCCCTCGTAGAACCAGGCGCCGTTGCCGTCGACCCGGTCGACAATTCCTGTATGGGACGTGCCCCGACCGGAACCCCAATCAATCAACGCCACATAACCCTGCTTGAGGTCGCCGAGGCTCACGTTCTGGTCGAGCACTCCCGCCGTATTGAGTTTTCCAACGTACGTGCTGTACTTACCGACATTCTCCGGTTTGAGGAATGCGTTGGAAAAGACTGGCTCCTTAGGAACATAGCCGCGGTATAGCGCCTTCTCAAAGACCCATGCGACGTAGACCTGGCACCACGCGTTGCTCCCGTTGATCCAATCGTTGTACTTATTGTCATTGTTTCCGGTGTAACCCACCTGTGACCTGGCGACTGAGATGATTTCGCTCGGATTCCAGGGAACCTCCGGCTCCACCCATTTTGGCGGCGAGTACGAGGCCCGGCCGTACCCGCGGAACAGGAACGCTGACGTCGCGGCGCGGGACGCGCCCTCGTAAGGAC
>NZ_BBRE01000003.1 GCF_000975115.1 Demequina oxidasica
AGGACGTTTTGCGTGGATAATCCCAGGTAAACACCCTGATTGTCTGCGGAGCACGGCCTGAAAGATGACCCGCGGCTGCGGTTCCGAGCCAAACTAATGTGAAGAATTTTCCGACCTCCCTCCACGCATCCGTGACGTCTCAGTGGGGATTCACCCAACGCGCGGCCACCGTTTCGTTTGAAACGCCAAGGTAGGCCTGCGACGAGCTCTTAACCTTCACACGCGTGTGCAACGCAAAAGAGTGCCGAGGCTCCGCTGCCTCGGCACTCTTTTGTCTACTGCTCGCTTAGTTCTTATGCCGCTATTCGCTGACTCCCGCGCGCTGCAGGATGATCTCGCGCACCCGACCGGCGTCGGCCTGTCCACGAGTAATCTTCATGACCGCGCCCACGATCGCGCCCGCCGCCTGGATCTTGCCGTCCTGAAGCTTGGCCAACACGTCCGGTTGCGCTGCCAGTGCTTGGTCGACCGCGGCCTCGAGCGCGGAATCGTCGGACACGATCTCGAGTCCACGCGTCTCGACAACAGCCTTCGGGGAGCCTTCGCCCGCGAGTACTCCCTCGAGCGCCTGCCTTGCGAGTTTGTCGTTCAGGGTGCCAGCATCGACGAGTCCTTGAAGTTCCGCGATGTCATGCGGGGTGACGGGAAGCGTGGCGATGGCCACCTCGCGCTCGTTGGCAATACGCGCGAGCTCGCCCATCCACCACTTGCGTGCCGCCTGCGGCTTGGCGCCCGCAGCGACCGTGTCCGCGATCAGGTCGAGCGCATCGGCGTTGATCGCGTCGCGCATCTCCATGTCCGCGAATCCCCAGTCAGCCTGGAGACGCTTACGCATTTTGGCCGGGTGTTCAGGGATGGTCGCGCGTAGTTCCTCGACCCACTCCCGGGAAGGCTGCACCGGCAACATGTCCGGCTCGGGGAAGTAGCGGTAGTCCTCCGCCTGCTCCTTGGAGCGTCCCGGCGTCGTGGACTTAGTGTCCTCGTGCCAGTGGCGGGTCTCCTGAACCACAGGCTTGCCCGCGCTGAGTAGGTCCGCCTGTCGCCCCGCTTCGTGGTGGATCGCGTTCTCGATCGCGCGCAGCGAGTTCACGTTCTTAGTCTCCGAGCGCTTTCCGAACTCGATTGCGGACTGGTCCTCACCATCGGCCGCTTTGGCACGGAGAGAAAGGTTGACGTCGGCGCGAACCGACCCCTGCTCCATGCGACCGTCGGAGATTCCGAGCGCCTTCACAATGTCGCGAATAGTCGCGACATAGGCGCGAGCCACCTCGGCCGTGCGGTTTCCCATGCCCTCGATCGGGTGGGTCACGATCTCAACCAGCGGCACGCCGCCACGGTTGTAGTCCACGAGCGAATAATCGGCGCCCTGGATTCCTCCCGAGCCACCCTTGTGAGTGTTCTTGCCGGCGTCCTCTTCTATATGCGCACGCTCAATACCGATCATCACAGCGGTGCCGTCGTCGAGCACCACCTCGAGCTCGCCCTCGTAGCACGTGGGCTCGTCGAACTGCGAGATCTGGTAATCCTTGGACAGGTCCGGGTAGAAGTAGTTCTTGCGCGCAAAGCGGCTCGACTCGCGAATCGAGCAACCCAGGGACAGCCCCAGGCGAATCGCGCTCTCCACTGCCTTCTGATTGGGCACCGGCATCGCTCCAGGCAGCCCCAGGCACACCGGGCACACCTGCGTGTTGGGCTCCGCGCCAAACTCGTTGGCACAGCCACAGAACATCTTGGTCTTGGTGTTCAACTCGACGTGAACCTCGATGCCGAACACCGGGTCGAAGTCGCGCGTCGCGGATTCGTAGTTATAGCTCATGAGCGGACCTCCAGTTCGGGGGCCTGGTCCATCAACGAACCACCCCATTCGGCGGCGAGCGCGGCCTCAAGTGCAGCGCCGACTCGGTAGAGGCGTGCATCCTCGTGCGCGGGTGCCAAAATCTGGAAGCCGGTGGGCAGCCCATCTTCGGGTGCGACTCCGGAAGGAAGCGACATGCCGGGAATTCCCGCGAGGTTGGCGGGAATAGTCGCGACGTCGTTGAGGTACATCGCCAGTGGATCGTCGATGCGCTCCCCCAGCTTGAACGGCGTGGTGGGAGTCGTGGGCGACACAAGGACATCAGCCTGCTCGAAGGCGGCGGCAAAGTCCTGCTGGACCAGGGTGCGCACCTTCTGTGCCGAACCGTAGTACGCGTCATAGAAGCCGGCACTCAAGGCATACGTGCCAAGCATGATGCGGCGCTTAACCTCGTCGCCAAAGCCCTCCGCACGCGTCGCACCCATAGTGCGCTCGATCGTTCCGGTCTCTACTCGGAGTCCAAAACGCACCGAGTCGAACTTAGCCAGGTTGCTCGAGGCCTCCGAGGGCAGAATCAGGTAATAAGCGGCCAGCGCGTACTCGAAGTTGGGGCACGAGACCTCGACGATCTCTGCACCCGCCGCCTGCAGCTTGTCCAGGCTCTCCTGGAAACGCTGCTTGACGCCGGCCTGATAGCCGCCGCCCTCCCCTGAGTCGTCGCCACGCAGTTCCTTCACGACGCCGATGCGTACGCCGGTCAGGTCGCCGAGCGCACCCTCGCGGGCGGCGGCCACGACGGCCGGCACTGGCTCGTTGAGAGAGGTCGCGTCCATCTCGTCATGCCCACCGATGACCTCGTGCAGCAACGCCGTGTCGAGCACGGTGCGGCCGCAGGGACCCAACTGGTCAAGAGAGGACGCCAGGGCGATTGCGCCAAAGCGGGAGACGCCGCCATAAGTTGGCTTCACTCCAACCGTGCCAGTGACGGACGCAGGCTGACGGATCGAGCCGCCCGTGTCCGAGCCAATCGCCAGCGGAGCTTCCCAGGAGGCAAGCGCCGCGGCGCTACCGCCACCGGAGCCACCAGGGATGCGCTCAAGGTCCCACGGGTTGTGCGTGGGACCGTAGCCCGAGTGCTCCGTGGAAGAGCCCATCGCGAACTCATCAAGATTGGTCTTGCCGAGGATCGGCATGCGGGCCTCGCGGATCTTACGCGTGACCGTCGCGTCGTAGGGCGGAATCCAACCCTCGAGGATCTTGGAGCCGGCCGTAGTGGGCAGGCCCTTGGTGACCAACAAGTCCTTAAGTGCAATCGGCACACCCGCGAGCGCGGGCAGCTCTACGCCTGCCGCGCGGTCAGCATCTACTGCTGCCGCTGTGGCCAGCGCGCCCTCCGCGTCGATGTGAAGGAACGCGTGAACGTCGCCGTCAACGGCGCCGATGCGGTCCAGGTGCGCCTGCGTCAACTGGACAGACGTGATGTCCCCCGCTGCCATGGCATCGGCCATCTGCGCGGCCGTCAGACGGGTGAGGTCGCTCATGCTTCCTCCCCTAGGATCTGCGGAACGCGGAAGCGGCCGTCCTCAGCGGCGGGCGCGCCAGAGAGCGCCTGCTCCTGCGTGAGGGACGGACGGACCACGTCCTCGCGATGAATGTTCGCCATGGGAATGGGGTGCGAAGTCGCGACCACATCCGAATCGGCGACCTCGGCCACCTTGGCTACGGCGTCCACGATCGCGGAGAGTTGACCCGCCATGCGGTCGAGGTCTTGGTCGGTCATGTCGATGCGGGCGAGCGCCGCGAGGCGCGCCACATCGGAGCGTTCAAGGGAAGACATGAGGCGAGTCTAATGGTTTAGCCGCACCGCATCAGTCGGCTGTCGTGGCCCACGAGCACTGCTCGGGTCTAGCGCGGCTCCCACGAGTAGCCAATGAGCTGGATGCCCCGATTTGCCTCGCCCGCGGCCCCTGCTACTTCAGCTGCGGGAATCCTAGAAACGGATCCATCAGGGTGGTCGATGACAACCCAGTCAAGGTCCTCACGGCGCTCGAATCCAAGTCGTTCGTAGAGCCGGTGAGCAGGGTGCATGTGAGCCATAGTCGACAGCACGATGCGCTTGGCGCCGCGCTCGACGGCAAAGTCCATGCCAGCCTTAGTGAGCTTCGCGCCAAGGCCACGCCCCCGCTCTATGGGAGACACCGCGAGCATGCGGAATTCAAACTCGTCCTCGCCGGCCACCTCGATGAACGGGCTTCCTGGGGCAACGACGGTGAGGGTGCCGACAATCGCACCCGCCCCGGCCTCACCATCGGACATCATGAGCAGATGCGCACTTTCAGCGCGTGCCTGCGCGTCTCGAAGCGCGAGCAAGTAAGGGTGAGCCTGGTCTACCAAACCGTCGGCCAAGTACGCCAAGGCAGTGAGTTCGCCGATCTCAGAGATCCGGCTCGACTCATTGGGCGAGACCTCGCGGATTGATTCAGTCATAGGACTCTCCTCGTCTGTTGGCGGCAATCGAGAATTTTGCTCATCGCGCCCCATTTATTTCGCGGACATTGCCCGTCATTGGTGAAACCTTTGCCACCAATCTAGACCGCACTGTTCGCTCGCGCCATCTTTACGCCAGCGAGTCTTGCGCGTGATCGGCGCTAACTGAGAATGCGTCGCGTGTGGCCGGACACCACCGAAGACAAAATCGCGTTGATCGCAAAGGCCGACGAGTCCGCTAGCTTCACGACATCCGGAGAGAGGAGCCACTGAATCTGAAGGCCGTCCATCACCGCGATGATGCCATTGACTGCGTGATCAATCTCCTCGCCTGACGGCTGATCACTAGGGTCACACACCTCCAACAGCGCGGCGCGAACCTCGCCCCGCAGCGTCTCGTATCGCTCAATAAAGAACTGCTTGGCGGGATGGTTGTCCGTCACGGATTCGGACGAAAGCACCGCGAACGCCTGAACAATTCCAGGACGCTGCTCGTTCATTCTGGCGGTGCGCACGAGGTGGTTGAACAGCTCCAAGCCGTCAGGAATGTGCTGGCCCTCAATGTGCTCGACGTCTGTGCGGTCACGGTAGAGCAGCACCTCGAGCAATAGCTGGTCCTTGGACCCGAAGTGGTGCAAAACCCCTGCGTGAGTCATGCCCACCTGCTCGGCAATCTCCGCCAGGGAGCCGTTCTTGTAGCCCTTGTTTCCAAACACCACCATCGCGGCACTGAGAATCTCCTCGCGCTTTCGCAGGGTCTCTTCGCGCGGCTTGGCCACCCGCGACGTTGCGCTTTCAGTCATGCCGCCACAGTAACGGAAACATAACGGTTTCGTGACTTTGATTGGGAGGGTTGCCAAACTTACTAACTAGTAAGTAAGGTTCCAGATATCCCGCCCAACGATGTGAATGTGGAGAAGAAAAAGTGACGACGGAGTCCCAGGATGCACTTGCCGCCAGCAACGCTGTCGACGAGTCCATTGCACCCCTCATGGCTACACTCAGCCTCGAAGAGAAGGTGCGCCTGCTCACGGGACAGACCGCATGGCGCCTCTACGCGATGCCCGGCATCGGTCTGCGCTCACTCGCCATCTCCGATGGCCCCGTGGGAGTTCGCGGAACTGGGGAGATCCCCGGTGCCACTAGTCTCCTCATGCCTTCTCCGAGTGGCCTCGCAGCCACCTGGAACATTGACACCGCTCGCCGCGCCGGCATCATGTTCGCCACCGAGGCCCGCCGGCTTGGCGTGGACATTGTCCTCGCCCCGCAAGTCAACATTCAGCGCACTCCCGTTGGCGGTCGCCACTTCGAGTGCTACTCCGAGGACCCCCATCTCACCACTCAAATTGCCGCTGCGGTGGTCAGCGCGATGCAGGATGCGGGAGTAGCCGCGTGTGTCAAGCATTACGTAGCCAACGACTCGGAGAACTACCGCACTGAGTACACGTCGCGGGTCCCCGAGCAGGCGCTGCGTGAAATTTACATGGCACCGTTCGAGCACCTTGTTACCGACGTCGGTGTGTGGTCGGTCATGGCCGCATACAACGGCGCCGACGTCGGCGACCAGGCTGCCCCCATGACGGAACATGGTCACCTGAACAACGACGTGCTGAAGGGCGAGTGGGGCTTCGATGGCGTCGTTCTCAGCGACTGGATGGCCACGAATACCACCGTCGAGTCGGCCAACGGCGGCCTCGATCTCGTGATGCCCGGACCCGGCGGTCCATGGGAGGGCAAACTCCTCGAGGCAGTGCGCCGGGGACACGTCAACGAAAGCGTCATCGACGACAAGGTCACCCGCATCCTCCTTCTCGCCAAGCGCGCCGGCGGATTTGGCGAACCAATACCCGCGCCTTCGCGTCCCGACGACGCGGAGTTCCTGCGCCAGTTCGCGGCGGAGGCCACGGTTGTTCTGCGTCGCGGCGATGAGTACGTCGTGGACCCAGCGAACGTGAAGAGCATTGCGCTCATCGGCCCCAATGCGGTCAACGCCTACGTACTAGGTGGAGGCAGTTCTACGGTTCACCCGCATTACGTGGTGAGCCCCAAGTCGGGGCTCACGGAGGCGTTCCCCGGCGCCGACATCACGCTCCTGCGTGGGGGGTCCGCCTTGGTACACACACCACCGGCAGATCTCACCCAAGACGTCACCGTCCCCGCCACGGGCGAGCCGGGCATCGCCGTCACCGAACTGAACGCGGCCGGCGAGATCATCAAGTCCTTGGTGAACCCCGCGTGGTCCGGCTGGCACAACGATCCGTCCGAAGACTGCACCGATGTGACGCTTGAGACCGACCTAGCTCTGCGCGAGGCAGGCGAGCACCGCATCGACATTGGCGTAGTAGGTGCCCACCGCATCTTTATAGACGACAACCTCGTATCCGAATCGGACGTTGAGGTAGACGCGAGCGTGATCCTCGACTCCAGCGCCAACTCGCCCCTCGGCGTGGGCCTGGCAGTGTCGACTGACAGCCCGCGATCCGTGCGCCTTCGCGTCGAGTTGAAGACCGTCGACGCGGGTGGCTACGGACGCTGGGTGCGCGCCGATTTTCGTCACGCTCGTCCAGGCCCCTCTATAGAAGACGAGATCCGCGAGGCCGTCGAGGCCGCCCGCACCTCCGACCTCACCGTACTGGTTGTCGGCACCAACTCCGAGGTGGAGTCTGAGGGCTGGGACCGCGTAAACTTGGCACTTCCCGGCCGTCAGGACGAACTAGTTCGCCGCGTGCTCGAGGTGGCCCCGGATGCCGTCGTGGTCGTCAACGCGGGTGCACCCGTATTGTTGCCGTGGCTCGACAAGGCCAAGACTGTCCTGTGGGCCTGGTTTCCCGGCCAAGAGTGCGGCAACGCGATCGCCGACGTCATCACTGGGAGGACCGAGGCCGCCGGCCGTCTGCCCTGGACGCTGCCCCTCTCCGAGTCTGACGTCCCCATCATGGACACGGCACCAGACGCCGACATGGTGCTGCACTACCCCGAGGGCATCCACGTGGGATACCGCGAGTGGGAGCGCACCGAGAAAGCCCCGGCCGCCCCCTTCGGCCACGGCCTTGGCTGGACCGATTTCGAGTACGGAACCGACGCATCGGCCGCCGTCTCCGACGATGGCATGGTCGCCGTGACGCTTCACGTCACCAATACGGGTATCCGCGCAGGCGCCGAGGTTGTACAGGCCTATGTCGAGGCGCCCTCGCCCAGCCCGGCTGGCATCGAGCGTCCCATCCGCTGGCTCGGCGGTTTCACCCGCGTGACCATTGACGCGGGCGATATGGCAACCGTCTGTGTACGCCTTCCCCGCCGCGTCTTTGAGGTGTGGGACATCTCCTCACATTCCTGGGTACTACCTAGCGGCGACTACACGATTGCCCTTGGCCGCTCCGTCCGAGACCTCAGGACCCGAGCCCTCATTAGTCTTCCCTCCCCCGGCAGCACCGCTTCCGCCGTGCGCACTAAACCGAGAGAGGCAAGCGCCCTAACTCAGACGGATCATTCCGGCTGACGAACGGGTAGAAGGAGTTGGCACTCGCTGGCTTCGAATTTCACCACCACGAGTAGCCCACTGCTCACCTAAAACATGATCCGCATCACGTCACAGAGAGGTACATGATGTCTAACCGACTAATCCCGGCCGTAGCCCTTGGGCTCGCCACCGCACTGGTGGTTGCTGGTTGCTCTTCGGATAATTCCAACGAAGACTCCACCAACTCCCCCGCGCCCTCAACCAGCAACTCCGCTAGCGCGGGAGCTGTCGGCACCGAAGCCCTGACCATCGGAATGCCGAACGGCACCCAGACCGACAACTCGAATCCGTTCGTGAACACGTCCTCGGCACAGTCACTCGGCTACGCCTACGCGATCTACGAGCCCCTCTTTCAGACCACGGACATCTCGGACACACCTCCGGAGCCCTGGCTCGCCACTGAAGCAGCGTGGAACGAGGACTACACGTCCGTCACGTTCACTGTCCGTGACGGCGTGAACTGGTCGGACGGCACCGCGCTGACTGCCGACGACGTGGCGTTCTCGTTCCAGATCCGCAAGGACAACGAGGCACTCAACAACACCGCACTGCCTTACGGCGACATCACTGTCGATGGCAACATGGTCAATGTTGGCTTCACGCAGCCTGTGTTCGTTAAGGCGAATCGCGTGCTCAACACGTTCGTGGTGCCCAAGCACATCTGGGAAGCTATCGCAGACCCGACGACTGACCTCAACCAGGACCCGATCGGAACCGGCCCCTACGTCCTTGAGAACTGGACCCCCGAGGCTGTCAAACTCGTTCCCAACGCTGACTACTGGGGGGGCACTCCTGCCGCTCCCGAGTTGCTCTACACGTCCTATACGGACAACGCGGCCATGACGACGGCACTCGTCGCCGGCGAATTGCAGTGGGGCTGGACCAACATCTCGGACTACGAGAATGTCTACATCGCCAAGGACCCCGAGCACAACCACTTCTGGACCCCTTCGGGCCTGGCCGTCGACGTGCTCTACCTGAACAACGAGACCAAGCCGTTCAATGACGTGGCCGTCCGCCAGGCGCTCAGCATGGTGACCGACCGCAACGCCATCTTCAACATCGGTTCGGAGAAGGCCTTCCCGGAGGTCACCTCGATCACCGGCATGCCGACCCCTGCTGGCAACGCGTTCATCTCCTCCGAGTACCAGGGCAAAGAGTACTCAGTTGATGTTGAAGGAGCCAAGAAGGTTCTCACCGACGCCGGCTACAAGTACGAGGGCGACACGCTGTTCGACAAGGACGGCGAGCAGGTGACCTTCACGCTGACCGACCCCGCCGGCTGGAACGACTACGTCACCACCCTGCAGCAGATTGCCGACATGGCAAGCCAAATCGGCATCGAAGCAACGGTCGACACCCCCGACGCTGACTCCTGGTTCGGAGATATCGCGGCCGGCGACTTCCAGGCATCGCTGCACTGGACCGACGGAGGCCCCACTCCTTACGACATGTACAGCGACATCATGGATGGCGCCTACTACCTGGAGCAGGGCGAAGCCGCCAACTGGAACTTCGGTCGCTACAACAATGACGAGGCCACCAAGGCACTCGCTGACTTCTCGAGCGCATCCGAGGACTCGGTTCGCCAGGAGGCCATGGACGTAGTCCAGAAGCGCTTCGTGGAGGACCAACCCGCGATCATCGTCCGTGGACGTCCCGCATCCGCCGAGTACTCCTCGAAGTACTACACCGGATGGCCCTCGGATGAGGACCCCTACAACCAGGCACAGCCCACCGGCCCGCAGGCCTCTCAGATTCTCATGAAACTGAAGCCTGCGACCGACTAACTACACCGGTGGGGGCGAGCTCGCAAGAGTTCGCCCCCACCACACTCTGGTGTCACCCACGACTCACTCCAATACTTTGCAAGGAAAGCGAATGCCTACAGACACTCCTCCCGCCGGCAGCGCCGCCGCGGTCGAGACGGCCGGCGACGTCGTCCTCCAGGCCCAGGGCCTGACAAAGCATTTCCCATTGCGCGGGATGGCGCGCGGTAAGGCAGTGCACGCCGTCGACGGGGTCGACCTTGAACTGACGCGGGGTTCCGTCGTCGCACTCGTAGGCGAGTCCGGATCGGGCAAGTCCACCATTGCCAAGCTTCTTTCGCTGCTGATCCACCGCACCAGAGGCGACATCCGCCTCAGTGACAAGAGCGTTGACGGTCGCGGAAGGCGCGCGTTCCGCCGCCACTCCAAGCGCGTCCAGATGATCTTCCAGGACCCCTTCGGATCACTCAACCCCATCCACACCATTCGTTACACGCTCACGCGAAGCGTCCGGATCCACAAAGGAAAGCTCCGCGGAGACAAGTTGGAGACGGCGCTTCAGGAGCTCCTCGCCCGCGTCCAGCTCACACCCGCTGACCGTTACATCGATAAGTTCCCCCACGAACTCTCCGGAGGCCAGCGTCAGCGCGTCGCTATTGCGCGCGCCCTGGCAGCCGACCCCGACGTCCTTCTAGCCGATGAGCCCATCTCGATGCTCGACGTCTCCATCCGCCTGGGAATCCTGAACCTCCTCAAGACTCTGCGCGACGACATGCACGTCGCAATTCTCTACATCACGCACGACATCGCCTCCGCGCGCTACTTCGCGGACCGCACGATGGTGATGTACGCGGGCCAGATCGTCGAGCAGGGGTCGAGCGAGGACATCACCCAGACTCCGGCTCACCCGTACACGCGACTGCTCATCGACTCCGCCCCGGACCCCGACGCCCCCGCCCGCGCCGAGCGCTCCACCTCCGGCGAGGCGCCGAGCCTAGTGTCGCCGCCTCCGGGATGCCGCTTTGCGACTCGCTGCCCGTTCGCCAACGACCTCTGCCGTTCAGAGACACCCCAACTGTTCAACGTGCCTGGAGATGACCGCGCGGCACGCTGCTGGGGCTACTCCGACCGCGACACCAAGCCAGACGTCTCCGGCGTCACCAAGTCCGTCAAGGAGACCATCTAATGCGCTTCTTTATACGCCGCGGCACGTTCTACATCATCACCGCGTGGGCCGCCGTCACCCTAAACTTCTTCCTGCCGCGCATCATGCCCGGTGACCCCGTTTCCTCCGCGATCATCAAGTCGGGCGGTCAGATCAGCCCCGATGCGATTAACTCGCTGAAGGTGCTCTTTGGCCTCGACAACGGCCAGAGTCTCTGGGAGCAGTACACCTCGTATTGGGGTCAGCTCTTCCGCGGCGACCTGGGGCTATCATTTGCGTTCTTCCCCACCCCTGTGAGTGCCGTCATTCAGCAGTCGCTTCCTTGGACCGTGGGCCTGGTTGGTATTGCCACCATCCTCAGCGTGATCCTTGGGACGACCGTCGGAACGCTGATTGGTTGGCGCCGCGGCACCAAAGCAGATGCGGTACTCCCAGTCGCGACCTTCTTCTCCGCAGTCCCCTACTTCTGGTTCGGCCTGATCGCTATCCTGCTGTTCGCCGTCACCTGGGACTTTTTCCCCGCCTCGAAGGGCTACCAGCCCGGACTCGTCCCAGCGTGGAACTGGGAGTTCATCAGTTCCGTGCTGTGGCACGGCACCCTGCCCGCGCTCACCATCGTGGTGTCCTCAATCTCCGGTTGGATCCTAGGTATGCGCAACATGATGGTCACCGTCGGCCAAGAGGACTACGTGACTGTGGCCCAGGCCAAGGGCCTGAAGGAACGCCGTGTCATGGTCAGCTACGCGGCCCGCAACGCGGTGCTGCCGCAGATCTCAAGTTTCGCACTCGCGCTCGGCTTCATTGTGGGCGGCACGTTGGTCATGGAGATGGTCTTCTCGTATCCGGGAATCGGCTTTGTGCTCTATCAGGCCGTAAACGCGAGTGACTACCCCCTCATGCAGGGCTGCTTCCTTGTCATCACGCTTGCGATTCTGGTTGCAAACATGATGGCGGACGTGGTCTACGCATTCCTCGATCCTCGCACTAGGCAGGAAGGCTAGCTATGACTACTGTCGACACGAACAACCTGGAACCACAGGAGCTCCCTCGTCCGGATGCGCCTGGCGTCTCGCACACCAAGCAAGGCCCGCCCAAGCCCAAGAAGGGCTCGCAGTTTGTCTTCCTGCGCAATTCCAAAGCGATTGCCGGCATGATCATCCTGGGTTTCTTTGTCATCATCGCGATCATCGGTCCCTGGATCGCCCCCTACGACCCCGATGCCTTCAGCGACCAGCTTGTCGCACCGCCGTCGTGGGAGCACTGGCTCGGCACGACTCACCTGGGTCAGGACGTCCTGTCTCAACTGTTGGTGGGGACTCGCTACGTGATGATCGTGGGCTTCGCTGCGGGCATCCTTGCCACAATTCTCGCGATTGTCATCGGTGTGACCGCCGGATACCTGGGGGGCTGGAGCGACGAGGGCTTGTCCCTTTTGGCCAACATCTTCCTGGTGATCCCGGCGCTGCCGTTGCTCATCATTGTCGCGAGTTCACTCGATGGCGGAATGCTGGTGATCGCCGTGGTGATCTCACTCACCGCGTGGGCCTGGGGAGCACGCGTCCTGCGGGCACAGACCATGTCACACCGCAGGCGCGATTACGTCGAGGCCGCTCGCGCCAACGGCGAATCCACTTGGCGCATCGTGCTCGCAGAGATTCTTCCCAACCTCACCGCGATCATCGCGTCCAGCTTTGTCGCGACCGTGACCTTCGCCATCCTGACTCAAGTCACGCTCGCGTTCATTGGTGTGACCTCCCCCACCGACTGGAACTGGGGAACCATCCTCTACTGGGCACAGGGCAACCAGGCACTTGCCCGTGGCGCATGGTGGTGGTTTGTCCCCGCCGGCCTCTGCATCGCCGCCGTGGGTGTGGCGCTCGCGCTCATCAACTTCGGAATTGACGAGTTCGTCAACCCGCGCCTGCGCTCCACGGGCAGGTACGCCCGCGTGCTCCGCAAGCGTGGCGTCCAGGCCCGCGTTGGCTTCACTCCCATCGACCGCGGCACGACGCACGGCGGAGTGGTCGCGAAGTCGCAACCCGGCAGTCCACCTGGCGGCAATTCCTCCGCCCCGGAAACTCCCGGCGAGACACCCGCCTCTACGAACGTGAAGGGCTAGACATGACTACCACCGCCCCTGCGCTTACCCACGCGACGCTTCAGGCCGCGGATCCCATCCTGGAGATCAAGAACCTGTCGGTTGACTACGGGTTCGGCGACGACCCCACCCACGTCCTCCAGGACGTCTCGCTCACGCTCAACCGCGGCGAGGTCTTGGGTCTCGCGGGTGAGTCCGGATGTGGCAAGTCCACGCTCGCCTATGGGGCAACCCGGCTGCTCCCCCCTCCTGGCGTGATTCGTGGCGGCGAGGTGATCTTCACCGGCCGCGACGGCGTCAAGACGGACATTCTCACACTGAACGACAAGGATCTGCGTACCGCTCGCTGGCGTGACTTCGCGATCGTGTTCCAGGGCGCGATGAACTCTCTCAACCCGGTTCACCGGGTCGGCACGCAGTTGATCGACGCGATCAAGGCGCACGACAAGACCGCCACCAAGCAGGAGGCTCGTGAACGTGCGGCCTACGTCCTCGAGATGGTGGGCATCAACGCCGACCGTCTCAAGGCGTACCCCCACCAACTCTCCGGCGGGATGCGCCAGCGCGTCATGATTGCCATGGCCCTGGTGCTCGAGCCCGAGCTGCTGATCATGGACGAGCCCACCACCGCACTCGACGTGGTGATGCAGCGCCAGATCCTCGAGGAGATCACGGACCTGCGTGATCGCCTGGGATTCTCGGTGATCTTCATCACGCACGACGTCTCGCTCCTCGTGGAGGTAGCCGACCGCATCGCCATCATGTACGCGGGCGAGATCGTCGAGGCCGCGGATGCGAAGGACGCCTACCTGCGCCCCCGTCACCCGTACACCAAGGGTCTGCTCAACTCGTTCCCACCCCTGCGTGGACCGCGTCGCGAGCTGCAGGGCATCCCCGGATCACCTCCCGACATGGCCCAACTTCCGAACGGTTGCCGGTTCGCAGACCGCTGCCCCTTTGTGATGGACCGTTGCCGTACCGAGGACCCCGCGCTCTCGCGCACCGCCCTCAAGATGTCGGAACCAGAGCGTCTGGTCGCCTGCCACCTTCACGATGGCAAGGCCAGCGAAGTGCCCGCCGAGTTGGCCCTTCAAGCGCCACAAAAGTAGGGAACAACCTCGCGGCGGAGACTATCCGCTGAGGCGAGGTGAGCGTGTCGGAGCAGTGGTGCGTTGCTCCGACACGCTCTTTCCTTTTGCGCGACTAGAGTGCTGACGGCCCCTGCTCCAGTAGCTCCTCGAACGCGGCCTCGTCGAGGATCGTCACCCCGAGTTGCTCGGCCTTGGCCGCCTTCGAGCCAGCACCTGCGCCGGCCACCACGTAGTCGGTGTTCTTGGACACGGACGATGCGGCCTTGCCGCCGTGCGCGATGATCGCCTCCTTGACGGAGTCCCGGGTGAAGTTCTCGAGCGATCCCGTGGCGACGATGGTCAGGCCAGCAAGCGTCGCCGGCACCGATTCGTCTCGCTCGTCCTCCATCCGCACTCCCGCGGCAGCCCAGCTGTCGACGATGTTCACGTGCCACGGCACAGAGAACCACTGCAGCACCGCCTCCGCGATCACGGGCCCCACGCCCTCGACGGCGGCGAGCGTCTCAGCATCGGCCGTCCGGATGGCATCCATCGAGCCAAACTCAGTGGCCAGCGCACGTGACGCCGTGGGTCCCACATGCCGGATGCTCAGCGACACCACCACTCGCCACAGCGCCTGTGACTTAGCCTGCTCAAGGTTGTCGAGCAGCTTGAGCCCGTTGGCGGATACGTCGCCAGCGAGCCGTCCCGCCTGACCCGCCTCCGCCTGTTTCTTGGTGAGTTTCTGGTCCGCCTCATACGTCAGCAACGGTACGCGCCGCAGGTCGTCCTCGGTAAGCGAGAACAACCCCGCCTCGTTCGCGAGCACTCCTGACTCGACTAGCGCGTGAGCCGCCTTCTCTCCCAGCACCTCGACGTCAAAGGCTCCCCGTGCGCCGATGAAGGCGATGCGGTCCACGATCTGCGCGGGACAGAACTCAGAGTTGGGGCAGCGCAGGTCCTTGTCGCCCTCCTTCTGCTCGGCCAAAGCGGTCCCGCACGACGGGCATTCGGCCGGCATCGTCCACTCGCGCTCGTCGCCGGTACGTGCCGCGACCACCGGTCCCACGATCTCCGGGATCACGTCTCCCGCCTTGCGCAGCACCACGGTGTCGCCGATGCGAACGCCCTTGCGCGCCACCTCATGAGCGTTGTGCAGCGTAGCGAACGTCACCGTGGATCCGGCGACGACGGTGGGGGTCATGACGCCGTAGGGAGTGACGCGTCCCGTGCGGCCCACGTCCACCCGAATGTCCTCGAGGGTGGTGTGCACCTCCTCGGGTGCGAATTTGTACGCGATCGCCCAACGGGGGGCGCGGCTCGTGAAGCCCAGTTCTGCCTGCGCCGCGCGGCTGTTCACCTTGAGTACTGCGCCGTCAATCTCGTGCACGAGGTCGTGGCGTTTTGCTTCGAGGTCGGCTAGGTAGGCTTCGATGGCCTCGCGTCCACGCAAGACGGCGGTGAACTCGCTGACCGGGAGCCCCCAGTCAGCAAGGACCTCATAGATTCCCGACTGAGTCGAGGCTCGCTCGTCCACCGGAGCGCTGCCCCAGTCGAGCGCTCCGAGCGCGTAGGTCGTCACGTCTAATGGACGACTCGCGGTAATTTCCGAGTTCTTCTGGCGTAGCGAGCCCGCGGCGGTGTTGCGGGGATTCGCGTACGGGTCCTTGCCCTCAGCGACCAGGCCCGCGTTAAGCGCCTCGAACGCGGCGACGGGTAGGAACACCTCGCCACGAATCTCTACCATTGCGGGGGCAGACCCAGTGAGCCGTGCCGGAATCGTGGAAATGGTCCGTACATTGGCCGTCACGTCCTCTCCCGTGGTGCCGTCGCCGCGGGTCACCCCCTGAGTCAATTCGCCGTCCACGTAGGTCAGCGAGATCGACAGCCCGTCGATCTTGGGCTCGCACACGATCTCCTCGTCGCCGGCTTCCTTGCCCACGCGTGTGAGCCACGCCTCCACCTCGTCGATCCCGAAGGCGTTATCGAGGCTCATCATCCGCTCGCGGTGCTTGACTGACGCGAATCCCGTGGGCGCACTCGCCGCCCCCACCGTCTTGGTGGGGCTCTCTGGAGTCGCCAACTCTGGGTGTAGCGCCTCGAGGTCGCGTAGTTCACGCTCAAGCGCGTCGTACTCGGCGTCAGACACCGTCGGAGCATCGTCGCCGTAGTACGCCGCCCGGTGCGCCTCGATCTCCTGAACCAATTCCTGGTGCCGGGCACGGGCATCGTCCGCTGGTCGTTTTTGGCTGTTGTCGCTCACTGGACTATCTCACCACGAAGGACTGACGCACGCGGGCACCCACGCCACCGCCTGTTCTGCGCACCAGGCAATGCGGGGACACAATGGACTCATGATCGACGCAACGCACGTGACTTCTGACGACATCGACCGAGCTGCGGCGGCCATCGCGCCCCACGTGCGTCACACTCCCGTGATCGAGGTCCCGGGATCCGCAATCGGCGTCGATGCCACGCTGGTCTTCAAACTCGAGTTTCTCCAGGTCACCGGCGCTTTCAAGGCGCGCGGCGCGTGCCATTACGTCGCGACCCAGTCCATCGCCGATGCTGGGGTGGTCGCCGCATCGGGCGGTAACCACGGCGCAGCAGTCGCCTACGCGGCCCGCGAATTTGGGCACCAGGCTCACATCTTTGTCCCCACCACTGCGAACCCCTCCAAGGTCGACAGGCTGGTAGGCCTCGACGCGCACATTCACAGCATCGGTGAGACTTACGGCGACGCCAAGGATGCGGCCGCCGACTACCTCATGCAGAACCACGCGACGTCGATCGAGGCGTTCGACGATCCGGTCGTGATGGCCGGCGCGGGGACCGCCGCGCGCGAGTTCGACCTCGACGCCCGGACCCCGGCTGGTCGGCCCCTCGACGCGATGATGCTCGCGGTCGGCGGCGGCGGACTCGCGGGTGGTGCCGCCGCGTGGTGCGGGGATCGCATGCAACTAGTGGGCTGCGAGACCGTGGGCACCGCGTCGTTCGCCGCTGCCGTCGAGGCAGGCCACCCCGTGGACGTGCCCATCTCGGGAGTCGCTGCCGACCACCTGGGCGCCCGGCGCATCGGCGACGTTCCCTGGCGCGCCCTCAGCGACGCGAACGTGCAATCTGTGGTCGTGACGGACAACGACGTCTCCGTGGCCCAAGCCCGCCTCTGGCGCCTGCTCCGGGTGATCGTCGAGCCGGGCGTCGCCGCGCCCTTCGCCGCATTGATGACCGGGCGCTGGGTGCCAGAACCCGGCAGTCGCATCGGCGTCATGCTGTGCGGCGCGAACGTGGTGGCCCCCGTCAACTAGCGGGTACGCCCCAGAGTTGCCAGTGCCGCAAAGTCCCCCACGGAGCAAAGTTGCGCGCTCGAGATTGCCACGAAAACCCATGCGAACAGCGTCATCGCCAGGGTGTGCCCCGTGGGATACGCGTACCCCCTTGAGGAGATGGATTCGCTGAACGCGGACGACGGACGGGGCGCTCCACCAGTTTTTGAGATGTCTCCCAGACCGGAAGACCGAGTAGCGCCGCCGGTAGAGCGAAACCGAGCCGACGTTGACGCTGATGGAAGGCCCGCACGGCAATCGCGGCGGTCACCACCAACATCACGCGGGGCTGCTCACCCTCCGTGCCGCACTGCACCTGGATCCGTTCGCGTCTAGCCGCATTCAACAGCATCGACCAGTCGTGCCAGGCATGAGGAGCGGTACGCGTCGCTAGCATAGGAGGCATGAACGCACCCATCGATGCCACGTCCACCTCCGCCTGGGCGGAACTGACCGCCCACCACGAGTCCTTCGCGCCGGATCTACGCGCATGGTTCGCCTCCGACGCGAGCCGCGTCGAGCGCATGTCTCTACCGTTGGGCGACCTGCACGTCGACCTGTCGAAGAACCTGGTCACCGATGAGATCCTCAGCAGCCTTGTGAAGCTGGCTGAGCAGACCGGCGTCGCCGAGCGCTACGCAGCGATGCTCGCCGGCGAACACATCAACACCACCGAAGATCGGGCGGTGCTGCATACTGCGCTGCGCCGTCCGGCCGATGCGTCCCCTGGCCTGGTCGTTGACGGTCAGGACATCGACGCAGACGTCCAGGAAGTCCTGGGCAAGGTTGCCGAGTTCGCGGACCGCGTGCGCTCGGGCGAGTGGACCGGCGTCACCGGCAAGCGCGTGACGCACATTGTGAACATCGGCATCGGCGGTTCGGACCTGGGCCCAGTCATGGTCTATGAGGCACTCGAGCCGTACGCGACCGCTGGCATCTCCGCGCGCTTTGTGTCCAACATCGACCCCACCGACATCGCGCAAAAGCTCAAGGGCCTCGACCCTGAGACCACGCTGTTCATCGTGGCCTCCAAGACGTTCACCACTCTCGAGACGCTCACCAACGCACGCCTGGCCCGCCAGTGGATGTGGGACGCGCTGGCCGCCTCCGATGCGATTTCCGGCGACGTTGCTTCCAAGGCCGATGCTGTGGCCCACCACTTTGTGGCGGTTTCCACGGCGCTCGACAAGGTCGAGGCCTTTGGCATCGACCCCACCAACGCCTTCGGCTTCTGGGACTGGGTGGGCGGCCGTTATTCGGTCGACTCCGCCATTGGCCTATCGCTGTCTATCGCGCTCGGCCCCGACGTGTTCGGCGACCTGCTCGCGGGCTTCCACACGGTGGACGAGCACGTGCGCACCACCCCGCTCGAGCAGAACGTGCCGGTCCTGATGGGCCTGCTGAACGTCTGGTACGGCAACTTCCTTGGCTCGCAGTCGCACGCCGTGCTGCCCTACGCGCAGCAGCTGCACCGCTTCCCTGCGTACTTGCAGCAACTCACTATGGAGTCCAACGGCAAGTCGGTGCGCTGGGATGGAAGCCCCGTCACCACCGAGACCGGGGAAGTGTTCTGGGGCGAGCCCGGCACCAACGGCCAGCATGCGTTCTACCAGCTCATTCACCAGGGAACCAAGCTGATCCCCGCAGACTTCATCGCGGTAGTCAACCCCGCCTATCCCCTGGTGGACGGCGACCAGGACGCACACTCGCTATTCCTCGCCAACTTCCTGGCACAGACCAAGGCGCTGGCCTTCGGCAAGACCGCGGCCGAGGTCGAGGCCGAGGGCACCGAGGGTCCGCTCGTCGCCGCACGCACGTTCGCGGGCAACAAGCCCACCACCTCGATCTTTGCCCCCGCGCTCACCCCTCAGGTGCTTGGCCAGCTGATTGCGCTCTACGAGCACATCACGTTTACGCAGGGCGTCATCTGGGGCATCAACAGCTTTGACCAGTGGGGCGTGGAGCTCGGCAAGCAGCTCGCCGTCCAGATCGCGCCGGCTATCCAGGGTGATGCGGCTGCGCTGGCCGACCAGGACGCGTCCACCAAGGCGCTCATCGCCTACTACCAGGCCAACCGCAAGTAGCCACAAGCCTTACGGATAGGGAGTCGGACGCCGGTGGCGCGGCCGCCAATCCGTAGATTGCCACCGCTCTCGGTGACTCGTACGCGCCCGTTGCGACCCGGTATCGCCCCCCCCTAGCGAACCCCGTGAGGGGCTTGCACCCGGTGAGATCGCGATGCTCCACTGCCCCGAGGAATGCGCGGAGGTGGCGACAAGGACAGCTCCGTGGAGTGGGAGAAAATGCGCACGCGGTAGTCGAGGGCGGGATCCGCGGACCCAACTAGTGCGCCGAGCCTAGAGGGCCCGCCGTGCGTCAGCGGTGGGACTACACCTTGTCGAAGGTATTGGGGTTGGGCCCCTGACGGCCCTCGTCGCCCTTGTCGAGAGCATCGATGCGGGCGATCTGGTCGTCCGAGAGCTCGAAGTCGAAAATCGCGAGGTTCTCGGCCATTCGTTCGCGGTGCATCGATTTGGGGAAAATGATGTCGCCACGCTGAACGTGCCAGCGCAGGACAACCTGGGATGCAGCGCGGTCAGTTTCCGCGGCAATTGCCTTCACGACGGGGTCACTGAGGGCCTCGCCCTTGGCCAGCGGTCCCCATGCCTCGACGGCGATGGCCTGCTCGTGAGAGGCGCGTCGAGCGACATCGTTACGGAAGAACGGGTGCGCCTCAATCTGGTTGACGACGGGCGTTGCCCCGGTCTCCTCGATGATCTTGGTGAGGTGCGCGGGCTCGAAGTTGGAGACACCTGCGGAGGTGAGGCGGCCGTCCTCGACCAATTCGAGCATCGCCTTCCACGTCGAAACGAAGTCCCCGTCGTACTTAGTCGGCAACGGCCAATGGATGAGGAAGAGGTCGAGCCTGTCCAGACGCAACTTCTCGAGCGTCTCGTCGAAGGATCGCATCACGTCCTCACGAGCGTGCTTACTGTTGGTGAGTTTGCTGGTGACATAGATCTCATCACGGGCGATTCCGGAGTTGGCGATGGCCTCGCCCACCTCCGCCTCGTTCTGGTAGCCCTGGGCAGTGTCGATGTGTCGGAAGCCAACCTCAAGCGCGGCACCCACGGTCTCCACGGCATCGGCCGGTGGAACCTGAAAGGTGCCGAAGCCGAGCTGCGGAATTGAAGTACCGTCGCTGAGTTTGATGGATGGGGTCTTGTGAGTGAAAGCCATGCTTGGGCCAACAGGTGCGGTGTCCTTACTATTCCGGTGACCGTGGGGAACCTCTCGCGTCCATCTCTAGGCATAACCTTGCAGGCGAATGTGTTGAAACAAACGGTGCGCTCTTGCATCTGCACGCCATCTACCTGTCACCAGAATTGGGAGAAACCATGAAGGTCGTCGTCCTGGGCGCCAGTGGAAATGTCGGTACGGCTGTATTGCGTGCGTTGCGTGCCGCCAATGACGTGACGGAAGTCGCAGCGGTCGCTCGACGAATCCCACGACGCACCCCTCCTGCTCCCTACGACATAGCGACGTGGACTAGCGTTGACATCGGCTCGCGCGACGGCCGCCAAGTGACCCGCACCCTCGCCCGCGCCATGGAGGGCGCAGACGCCGTGATTCACCTCGCTTGGGCGATTCAGCCCAATCACGACCGAGACCGCTTGCGTCGCACGAACATTCTTGGTACCTCGCGGGTACTGGATGCGGCACGTTCCGCCGGAGTTGATCACGTGGTGGTGGCCTCCTCCGTGGGCGCCTATTCGCCGTGCCACGACGACCAGTTTCACGACGAGAGCTGGCCCACCATGGGCGTCCCGACCAGCGAGTACAGCGTTGACAAGGCCGACCTCGAGGAACTGCTGAACCGGCATCAGCACGACCACCCCGAGGTGCTCATCACGCGACTGCGGCCCGCCATGATCTTCCAGCATGACGCGGGATCGGAGATCATGCGCTACTTCATAGGGCGCCTGGTCCCCGGCATTGCCTTCAACGGACACCTCCCCGCAATCACGTGGCCAGACGACACCCGAATCCAGGCCCTTCACGCTGACGACGTCGCCCAGGCATATCTCGGGGCCGTCAGAACCAGGCCCGGCGGGGCGCTCAATGTCGCCGCCGACGACGTGCTGGGCGGGCCCCACATCGCGAGCCTGCTCTCCGATGGGAGATTTCAGAGGGTGCCCACGTTGGCAGTACGGGCCGCAGTATCGGCAGGCTGGAATGCGCGCATCCTGCCCGTCAGCCCAGGCTGGGTCGACATGGCGGCGACGTTTACTCTGATGTCGACCGCACGAGCACGTTCCGTTCTGGGTTGGGCCCCGCGCCACACTGCACTGGATACGGTCGCCGAGGTTCTCGACGGCATGGTCAAAGGCGCAGGAACGGCGAGTCCCCCGCTGCGGCCCCGCGGTGGGGCCGCGAGTAGTCGTTGGCGGCGCGACTCGACGCCCGCAAGGTCGCTTGAATAACGGTCACACACGACGCTTGAGGCGTGCCAGACTTCAGCCCATGGCCGTCCCCAGTCCCCGCATCTCCGAGCGGCTCTCCGCCGACTTTGGTCCCTCCGCGCCCTCCATGCTGAGCACGCTGGGTCGGATCCCAGTCTCTCCCCAGGTGGACCCCGAACGCATCCACGCGGCAATTCTGCTGGCATCGCGAGGCAATCAGTCCATGTTTGAGGACGCCCTCGAGCATGCCCAGGAAGACTGGAGGGACATGTTGGTGCGTACTGGTCTTGCGGACGATCACACGTGGCACGACGTGGTCGATGTGAAGTTCGGCGAGAACTCTCCCACATAGCCCACTCCCCCACTGCCTTTACTTGTAAGGTCGAAGCATCCGCGCTGAGAGGAGGGAGGTCAGGTGCCAGGTTTTATGCCGTCCTACCGCCGCATCATGCCGGCCGCGCATCATGGATCGACGCCTACCTCAGATCCTCGTATCCCCGGTGTTACTCCTCACGGGGATGATTCGCAGCCGGCGAGTGCGCGACCACAGGTCTGGATAGTCTTCCTCGCTATGACGGTCGTCTTGGCGGTTGCTGTTCTCCTTGCCTGGCTAGCCTTCAAGCCGTCTGGAAGCGACACTGCCGCACGTGAATCGGCAGCAGCACTCGGGATCACCGTCTCGGATACCTGGCGGGTGGATGCGGTCGACGGGGGCTTTGACCTCACCCTTGATGCGGCCCCAGCCGAGGCTGACGCGTCCTACGGATACTCGTTCCACATCGCCCCCACGCCGGCCGTGTCGGCACCCCCGGATGCCTCGACCTGGGAGCCCAATATCTCCGGGGCCACCGCCTACGCGGACGGCGAGCCACCGACCCGTGTGCTCATTGACGCCAGGGAGCGCGGCTGGATCGTCACCCCCCTCACATGGTCGATGTATCAGGACGAGGAGCGGGCCAGTGCGGCCTGGCACGACGTCGCAGGCGCGATCAGTTTTACCTCTGCGCAGTAAGCGCCGAGCGGCGTCCGTGGAAGCGAAAGCCGCAACGGCATCGGCATCGGCCCAGCACTCAGCACTCAGCACTCAGCGCGCGGCTACTGAAGTCATCGCATTCGGCCATGCACCGCGCACTCATCCTAGGATGGATGGCATGGACGTGACAGGAGTGGTGCTAGCGGCGGGTGCGGGATCGCGTGCAGAAGGGCCCCCAGTGCTCAGCAAGACTCCGGAGGGTGTGCCGTGGGTGACGCTCGCCTGCGACGCTCTTCGCGACGCAGGCTGCCGCGAGGTCATTGTGGTGCTGGGAGCGCAAGCCGATGCCGCGGCACCCCTCGTCCCTCCACGGGCGCTTCCCGTCATCGCCACCGACTGGGAAGAAGGCCAGGCAGCGTCGATACGTGTAGGGCTCGCAGCGGCGGCAACTTCTGCGGCCGATGCCGTGTTGCTGACCCTCGTTGAGCTTCCCCAACAGACCGCTAGCGCGGGCATGCGGGTCATCGCCGCGGGCACCAACGACGGGCGTGAGGCGATAGCGCGGGCGAATGTCAACGGCCAGCCAGGGCATCCCGTACTGATAGGCCGTGACCACTGGCGCGATGTCGCGGCCGCGGCTCACGGCGACGCGGGAGCGCGCGACTACATGCGCATGCACCTCACCGTCGAGGTGGACTGTACCGACCTGGGCGACGGCTCACCTGGTAGGTAGGCGCAGGCACCCCCCAAGGGGCGTGTGGACTCGAGCTCAGCAATGTGGCCATGCTTCAAGAGCCAACGCGGGGAGCTCGGGGCAGCTGCTGGGCAACTGATGCCTTCAACGTCAAGCCCCACTCGTGTCGAGAAATCCGCAACCGACATTTCTTTCTTGACAAGCATGATGTCGATGTCAATTCATGCGGCGGTAGCGTTCTGTCAGAGGGCGGCAAACTGCCCGGCCAGCACCTCGGCCTCGACGTGACGGACAGCATCAACTCCGCTACTCAGTCGGGCGCGCTCATCTGGGTGGTGCAGGTAGTAGGCCACGACCGTCGCGACCGCGTAGACGTCGCCGCTCAGTGTTCCCTCCTTCACCTGTACTGGACCGTCGACGGTCACCAACACCAAGGTCCGAGTCTTCTTCACCTCGATCACCCTGATGTCCTCCAATTGCGACCACTTCAGTGCCACGTGAGGACCGCCCCTCACCCCGCGCAAGCCGTAGTCATCCAAGCCAAGTCCAGCGGGCCGACGCAGCGACAGCAATGTCTGCCCGGTCATGAGGGCACCCACCACCGGCCCTCCCAAAATCACGCCGCGGGTGTAGAACGGTGCATCCGCCCATTGATCAGGTTGCACCCACAGCACCACGACGGACAGCAGCGCGAGCCCCGCCATGAGATTCACCAGAATCTGCAGGGCCGCCGGGGGTGTCATGACCAGGGGTCCCTCACTGCGCTCGACATTCACGACCTTGGGCGACAGCCAGCGCAGCCCAGTCATGGATCCCAGGATCGCCGCCAACGCCACCACTGCCAACGCGACCACCAAGAAAAGAGGCGTCTCACCGGAGTCTGCAATGGCGAAGGCGGCCAAGACCACCAACGCGACAATGAGCACGGGAATGACCCACGTCTTCAGTGGGCGCAGGGTCTCGCTAGGGGCGGTGCGTCCGAGCGAAACCCGCAACCTGGTCGGGAGCATCATGGTCCTGTCTTGGGGGTGCCAGTGGCGGAGTCCCACGTCATTTGCACGTCAGCGGTCTCGATGGCGGACTTCACGTTGTCAAGCCGTCCGCGAGGTCGTGGATGAAGTCCGGGTCGCCGTGAACGGTGCTGTCGAGACTCTCGAATGTCCAATCTGGGACTCATAGTCGGCCAGTATATGGCGTACCTCCAAAGAACAGAGCGGACTTCACAGGCCACCCTGTGTCCTTGTTGGACTCCTTCTCGACAATGTGGCTATGCTTCAAGAGCCAACGCGGGGAGCTCGGGGCAGCCGAGCTGAGAAAACAGCCATCAGTGCGCTGTTGACCCGATAACTTGACCTGGGTAATGCCAGCGTAAGGACGTGTCGAAGGCACGGGCGTGGGCTCGGCAGCGCATTTGCAATACCCGCCGGGTGTACTCCCCGTGCCGGATGGCGACTGCATGTGATGCAGTAGTGCGAGCGCTGTGCTGCACCCTGGTCTCAATCCAGGAGTCACACATGATCGCAGAAATCCAAGTCTTACCCCGCCCCATCGGCACCGCAGACAACCGCTACGCCCACGTCGACACCGCCATCGCTGCCATCAGCGATTCCGGTCTGTCCTACAAGGTTGGCGGGATGGGAACCACCATCGAGGGAACCCCCGACCAGATCTGGGCGCTGCTGCGCACCGTCCACGAGGCCACGCTCACCGCCGGAGCGGAGGGGTGCCTGTCCGTCATCAAGGTCTCGGGCAGCGCGGCCGACGACGGCCCATCCGTCCAGGATCTGGTGGGCAAGCACCGCCGTTGACCGCGAATGCTCACCGAAGCGGGCGCGCGCACGGATCCCGACTACGCGCCGCGCTCATCGGCACCGGAACCGTCGCCGTACTCATCGCTGCGTGGGAGGCCGCCGTGCGCATCGGCGACTTGCCGCCGTTTGTACTGCCCAGCCCGTCCCAGGTGGTCGCCACTGCGATCGAGCAGGCTCCCCTGCTCGGCCAACACGTCGCCACCACGGCGACCGAGGCGGTACTTGGGCTCGCCATGGGGACGATGCTGGGATGGCTGCTCGCCGTCCTCACCTCGGCCTTTCCCACCAGCGGGCAGATTTCCCAGCCTGTGGTGCTACTCAGTCAGACCATTCCCACGGTGGTGCTCGCGCCGCTGATGATCCTGTGGGCCGGTTACGGGCTCACCCCCAAGGTGACCCTGGTCGCGCTGACCGTCTTCTTCCCCGTTCTCGTCGCCGCGACCGCGGCCATCAGGGACGTGGACGCCGAGTACTCCGACACCGTCGCGGGACTCGGTGGAGGCAAGGTACATCAGCTTTTGCTGGTGCGGCTTCCCGCGTCAGTGCCCGGTGCGCTTGCCGGCCTACGGATCGCTGCCACCTACGCCGTGGGCGCGGCCGTGGTCTCCGAATACCTCGCCGGCGAGTCCGGCATCGGCGTCTTCATTCAGCGCTCGCGCAAGGCGTACGCCGTCGACCAGATCTTCGTCGGCATCGCCCTCATCGCAATTCTGTCGGCTCTCATGGTGGCGGCAATCGTCGCTCTGAGACGCGTCGCCACCCCCTGGCAGATCAACCTCGTTTCGACCTGACCAACCTCCCCTTCCCACTTTCATTCAGGAGAAAATATGACTTACTTCACCCGACTCGCGGCACTCGCCGCCGGTTCCGCCCTCGCGCTCGCCGCCTGCTCATCCACCGATACCGACACGAAGGACGAGGCGGCACTGGACTCCGCAACCAACGCGGCTCAGCCCCTCACACCGGTCACCGTGGTGCTCGACTGGACGCCCAACACCAACCACTCCGGTCTCTACCTGGCACTCGCCAACGGGTGGTACGAGGACGAGGGACTCGACGTCACAGTCATCGAACCCGGCGAAACGTCCGGACTGCAGTTGCTCGCCGCGGGACAGGCCGACTTCGCGTTCTCTGTGGCTGAGGGACTACTGCCCGCCCGTGCCGCCGGCGCCGACGTGGTTTCCGTGGCGACCGTCATCGAGCACAACACGTCCTCGCTGCTGTCGCTGGCGGACGAAGGCATCAGCCGGCCTCGGGACCTCGAGGGCAAAAAGTACGGTTCGTACGGATCTGACTTGGAGACCGCGATCATCTCCAGTCTGGTCGAGTGCGACGGCGGCGACCCCGCAAAGGTCGACCACGTGCCGCTCGTCAGCGACGACTTCCGCATCGGACTCACTCAGGACCAGTTCGACACCGCGTGGGTGTTTGACGCGTGGGACACCTTGAGGCTGGGCGAGGTTGACGGCATGGACGTCAACACGATCGCGTTCCGCGACTGGTTCGACTGCATCCCCGACTGGTACACGCCACTACTCGCAACATCAGGCGCGGAGATTGAGTCTGCTCCGGAAACAGTGGGTGCGTTTGTGGACGTCACCGCGCGTGGCTACGCCGAGGCAATGGATGACCCCACCGCGGCCGCGGATGCGCTGATGGTCGCCGCCCCAGAGCTCGACTCGGCCCTCGTCACCGCGAGCACTGACTGGCTCGCGGACAAGTACGCGGAGTCACCCCAGACGTGGGGACAGCAGGATGGGACAACTTGGGACCGGTTCTCCCAATGGCTCACCGACAACGACATGCTGGACGGCGACCCTAACGTCGACGGCGCGTGGACCAACGAGTTTCTGCCAGTACAACAATGACAACAACGGCTAGCAACACGGATCGGACCTCGGAGGCTCATCGATCGAGCGAACCAATCCTTTCCGTGCGCGACCTGACCATCACGTTCCCCGCCTCGCGCGGGGGGCGTGGCGGCAGGCAGGACGGTGGCCTGACCGTGCTCGATGCGTTGAGTCTCGAAGTACACGATGGCGAATTTGTGGCCGTGCTCGGACCATCGGGCTGCGGTAAATCCACCCTGCTGCGCGCACTCGGCGGGCTCCTGGATGCTAGGGCTCGGGTCGAGGGCACTATCGCCGTCCCTTCGGACGCCTCCGGTCGGCGAGCCACCGCGTGGATGCCACAGCGCGACGGCCTGCTTCCCTGGCGACGGGCGATGGCGAACGCCATGGTCGGGGCGATCGCGGCCGGGGTACCTCGCGATCGCGCGAAACCTCGAGCACAACATCTTTTCAAGGAGTTTGGCCTCACAGGCTTTGAGCGCGCGTGGCCCCACGAGTTGTCCGGCGGGATGCGCCAGCGTCTCGCGTTGCTCAGGACGTGCCTGGCGGAGCGACCGGTGCTGCTGCTCGACGAACCCTTCGGCGGACTCGACCCCGTCACGCGTCGGCGCATGAACGCCTGGCTCGCCACTGTTCACCTGACGGAGAAGGCTGCGGCGGCCGATGCTGAGGTGGGGGACGCTTCCAAGTCGGGTTCAGGCGTGGTTCTGGTCACTCACGACATCGACGAGGCAATGACTCTGGCCGACCGCATTGTGGTGCTGTCGGACCGACCCGGGCGTGTCGTTCATGAGGCCCGCGCTCAGCAACGCCGAGGTGAGCGGTACGACCGCGGCGCCCTGCTCAGTGCGCTGGACTGTTGAATACCCGCGTCTGAACTCTGGGGGAGGCGCAACGGCCGGGCTAGTCCTGCGGGACCCGTACCTTGATGGCGTCGGGCTGAATGCTGAACTCGATGCGAGAGCACTCCCCCACGTCGTCGCCGTCCAGTTCCAGGACTCGCTTCTCGCTCAAGGTGACGATGACGGAGGTGACGCGCTGGTGAGCGACTGATTCGCTGCTTTCCGCCGCATCGCTTCCCGTCACCATGCGCTTGATTCCGTTGTCCCACACCATGGTGCGCAACGTGTCCATCCAACTCGCCACGCCATCGGCGCTTAGCACCAGCATGTCGAGCTCGCCGTCCGCGGGGTCCGCGTCAGGCAACAGCGTGACGCCGCCGGTCAGGATTCCGCAGTTGCCAACAATCAGCGTGTGCGCCTCGCTGCGGGACGGCTCAGCGCCGTCTACGGCGAGCTCCATGTCAATCACGTCGCTCTCCGACAGCGCCCGCCCGAGGGACTCGACGTAGGCCAGCCAACCGACCTTGCCCTTTAGGTCCTCGTCGGTCTCGATGATCATGTTGGCGTCAACGCCTACGCCCGCCATGACGGTGAACGCCAGTCGCTGATTCTTATCTTGATCGCTATCGCCCATGTCAGCCTGAGCCCAGGCCAGGTCGATGGTTCGCGACCTTCCGGAAAGCGCCACCGTGAGCGCCTTGGCGATGCTGTTCAGGGGAATCTCAAGGTTTCGCGTCAGCAAATTGCCAGTGCCCAGCGGAACGATGCCGAGTTCAGCCTGCGCCTCGCTGTCCGCGAGGCATTCCGCCACGGCTCGCACCGTACCGTCGCCACCAGCTGCGATCACCAGATCGACCCCCGCCTCGAGGGCCTCCTGCGTCATCCCATGCCCGGGATCCTCCTTGGTGGTCTCAAACCACGAGAAGCGCGGCGACGGGAGGTCAATGTCGATGGAGCTCAACGCATCCTCGATGTCCTCGCGGCTGGTTTTGGACGGATTGACGACGATACCGACATGAGTAATGGTGTTCACAGGCTCAGGATAGACATAGTTACTCCCAGGCGACGATGGGAAACTACTGCCCTGCGGGAACGTCGCCCGAGCGGGCGGTCTCGAGTGCCTGGGTGAACATCTCCTTGGGCTGCGCACCGGAGACCGCGTACTTGCGGTCAAAGACGAAGAAGGGCACGCCCTGCACTCCAACCATCTGCGCGTCGGCGATGTCGGCGTCCACGGCCGAGACGAATTCGTCCGACGCAAGCATGGCGCGAGTGTCCTCGGCGGGAATGCCGACGTCCTCACCCAGGCCGACCAGAACATCGGCGTCGTCGAGGATCTTGCCTTCCATCATTTGAGCCTGAAACAGGCGCTCGTGCATCTGGTCGCCCACGCCGCGCGAGTCCGCAAAGTGAGACAGTCGGTGCGCGTCCTTGGTGTTGGACACCAGGTAGGAGCCGAGGTCGTAGTCGAGGCCCACCTCGGCCGCAATGCCGGTCACCCGCTCGTTCATCTGCGCGACCTGGTCCGCCGCGATGCCGCGCTTGGCAAACATTTCGGGCTGCGTCATGACCTCACCCTTGGGGTGCGTGGGGTCGAGCTGGTAGCTACGCCACTGAACCTCGACGGGGCCATCAAATTCTGCAATGGCATCCTGCAGGCGCTTCTTGCCGATGTAGCACCACGGGCACGCAACGTCGGACCAGACTTCAACCTTGACCACGAATTACTCCTCAATATTTACGAAATGAACTCCCCGTCGCCAACGCCCATGTCTGCAGGTTCATTCCTCGTCGAGGAACGCCATCACAGGCGCGTGTGAGTAAACGCGCCTCCGACGAGGGTCGCAGCAACAGGCATTCGGCGTAGCACGTCAGGCTCAGCCGTCATCGGGTCGGCGTCAGTAATAACGAGGTCCGCGAGTGCGCCCTCTTCCACGCGAGCGCTACATGTCGATGCCGCGAGGGCCGCCTCGCGCGAGAGTTGCTGCTCGGGGTGCCACGGTTCGCGTCCGTCGCGTGACCTCGACACCGCCGCGGCAAAGGAGATCCACGGGTCGAGCGTCGCGACGGGGGCGTCCGAACCCAGGGCGATACGGGCGCCCGCGGCGTGGAGGTCTGCGAGCGGGAACGAGCGGTCGGTGCGCCCGGCCCAGAGCACATCGGCTGCATCGCGGTCGTCCATCGCGTGCTCGGGCTGGACGCTTGCCGTGATTCCCAGTTGAGCAAAGCGGACGATGTCTTCTGGCTGGACCAGTTGCGCGTGCTCAATTGAACCTCGCGCGCCCGTGGCGGCAAAGGCGTCGAGCGCGGACGTGTTGGCTAGGTCTCCGATCGCGTGCACGGCCACCTCGAAACCGTACTGCGTGGCACGGTCAAGCATGTCCTCGAGGGCAGCGGGCGGCACCGTGATGATGCCGTGGTCTGCCGTCCCCGGGTAGGGGTCGTGGCAGTACGCGGTCTTGGTGTTGAGCGAGCCGTCCGTGATGATCTTGAACGGCCCCACGGTGACCAGGCCGTTGGTTTTCTCAACGACGTCTCCGGTGCGTACGCCTCGCTCCACCATCGTGTCGAACATGTCCTCGTAGAAGCCCGCGCGCACCCGCAGTAATCCCAGCCCTTGAGCGCAGTTGCGAACCCAAAGCCGCATGTTGTCCGCCATCTCGAGATCAACGATGCCCACGGTGCCGCGGGCGGCCGCAGAAGCCCCGGCCTCCACCGCGTAAATACGCTCGTCGTCGTCAGGCTCGACCTCCAGCTTGCGCTGCAACTCGAAAGCCTCAGTCTCGCGAAGCAGCCCGGCGTGCGCCAAGTCGTAGTGGCGCTCGGCCGCGGAGTTGACCCAACAGCAGTGCACGTCGCCACTGATCAGCACTACCGGCCGATGACGAGACGCGGCGTCGAGCGCTTCCGTCGTGGGAACGTCGGGCCACAGGGCATCGCGGAACCCCACTCCCACGAGCGTCGCGTCGTTCTCCGGTTCGGCAGCGACGCGCGCGGCTACCATCGCGCACACCTCAGCTGCGGATGAGGCGCCCGCGACGTGAAACCGCCTGCGGGTCCGCGCCCAGAGCGCGAAGTGCACGTGGTTGTCCCACATGCCGGGCCCCAAGAAGCGACCGTCGAGGTCAACCTGTTCCGTGTCGACGGCGTCTCCGGCTTCGATCACCGGCGCAATCTGCGCGATGCGTCCATCCCGAATCAGCACGTCCACGGTCGAGTCTGCGCCACCGGTGATGCGCGCGTGGCGCAGTACGGTGTCGAAGCGTTCTGGTCTCATTGAGAAAGGCTAACGGGACTGCGCCACGCCACACGACCACCTTGCCAAAACAAGGTCCAGATACGTAGCGCGATACCACGCCTGATGACTTGATTCGCTTCGAGATAGATAACTTACCAGGGTAAACAGAAAGACTTGAGCGAACCTCGCTCAAGTCTTATTATGTGATCGAGCGCGACGCTCAGACTACGGCCTTCTGTCATCTTGTAGATCGCGGTCAGTCGCGCTCAAGACGCGTGGGCGCCCGCCCGCGTGGTTCCCAGAAGAGTTCAAGGAGGTTGTTCGTCATGGCTCGCGATATCGCTCGCATTAACTCCACCGGTGTGGTTTCCCCCTGGCCGGAAGACTTCCAGCGCATAGTGCGCCAGTTCTTCGGCGACTCGGAAGCGTCTCTCGCAGGCGCATTCAGCCCCGCACTCGACGTTGAAGAAGGTGATGAGAGTTTCACCCTTCACGTCGAGCTCCCGGGCGTATCGCCAAACAAAGTGGATGTGTCTATCGAGGACAGTGTTCTCACGATTGCGGGAGAGCGCCAGTTCTATAGCGACGCCAACGTCGACGGCTTCAAGCGCGTCGAGCGTTGCTTTGGCCGCTTTCACCGCGCAGTACGACTCCCCGACCGAGTGGACGCCGACAAGATCAAGGCAGAATACAAGGATGGCCTACTCACGGTAACGGTACCTAAGGCTGAGTCTGCCAAACCACGACGCATCCAAGTCGCGGCGGCCTAATTGGTTGGCGGTGGGGCGGGCGTAACCCATGAACACCCGCCCCACCGTCACGACCGCGACACAGTGCACTAGCTAGCGCTAAACGGCCGGACTCTGCTGCTCACTCCTAATCAGGTTCCTCACCCAACGCCCACGGCGGCGCCCAACCTGGTACCCGACCGCATCACCCCCGGGTCTGCCCAGCCATCTGTCAGGCGCGGGAGTCGAGGAGAGCACCATCTGGATGGGACTCGCCAGACTCGGCGCTGCACTGATCGGCGGAATGCTGCTCATGGTCGCCAAGCGCCGCAGGACCATCACCAAGTAACATTCCCCGACCGCGCCAGGGCATCACTGCCCTGGCGCGGTTGTCTTCGCCGTTACATGGTCGACGACGCTCTATGGAATGCCACAGCCGATGGCGTGGTTTGCTCTGACATGAAAGCAATCACCTATGCACAGTTCGGCAATACCGAAGTCTTTGAACTCACCGAAGTTGCGGACCCCCACCCCGGACCCGACAGCATCGTGGTTGAGGTCAAGGCGGCCGGCATCAATCCCGTCGACTACAAGGTTCGCGAGGGATACCTCGCGGGACTGATCGACACGCAATTCCCGGTGGTGCCTGGATGGGACGTTGCCGGTGTCGTGGCGCAGGTGGGCCTAGATACCCCTGAATTTCAGGTGGGCGACGAGGTGTACGCCTATGCTCGCAAGGACTCGATAGGCGGGGGAACTCTCGCCGAACTCGTCGCAGTGCCCGTCCGAACTGCAGCACACAAGCCCTCTAGCATCGGCTTCGAGCAGGCGGCTGCCGTTCCGCTCGCCGGACTCACGGCACTACAGACCGTGCGCCGCGCGGGCGTTGCGAGCGGACAGACCGTCCTCGTCCACGGCGCAGCCGGCGGCGTTGGCTCGTTTGCCGTCCAGCTCGCCCTCCATGCGGGCGCAACTGTGGTGGGTACGGCATCGGCCACGAACCATGACTACCTGCGCGACCTCGGCGTCACGCCCATCGAGTACGGCGACGGTCTGGTGGAACGCGCACTGGCGCAGTCCCCCGCTGGCTACGACATCATCCTCGACTACGCAGGTGGCGCCTCCCTCGACCACACCTCAGAATTGCTCACAAAGGGTGGCGTAGTCGCGTCTGTCGCGGACCCTAGGGCGGCAACCGAATTCGGCGGCCACTACGTGTGGGTGCGACCCGACTCTACGGACCTAGAGGAACTCGCAGAACTCATCGACGACGGCGCACTCAAGGTCGAGGTCGCGAATACCTTCGCGCTCGCCGACACCGCGGATGCCTACGCCGAGCTCGAGGGCGGACACGTACGCGGCAAGATCGTCGTGGTGCCTTAGGCGGATCTACGCACCACGAGTTCGGTCGGCATGATGGTAGTGCGCGGCCTGTCGACGTTGCCGGCCAACACATCGATCAAAATGTCGGCCATCATGCGGCCCATGTCGACCGAGGGCTGGCGGACGGTCGTCAGCGGCACCTCGCATACGTCTGCTGCGGGACTATCGTCATACCCAACCACTGCCACGTCGCTTGGGATCGCGTAGCCGCGGTCCATGAGAACTGGCATCGCTCCGGTCGTCATGAGGTCAGAGGCGACGAAGACGCCGTCGATACTGGGGTCACGGTCTAGAACTTCGCGCATCGCCCGTTGTGCACCGAGCACGGTGTAATCACCATCAATACATGGTCCAGGCTCGAGCCCATTCGCTTCGAGCACCTGACGCCAGCCCTGGATACGGTCGAGCGCGCTCTGCATCGATGCAGGTCCAGTGATGGAAGCGATGCGTCGGCAGCCCCGCTCGACGAGCCGCCGCGTTGCAGTGGCCGCACCCGCGACGTTGTCGACGTCCACCACGTACGCATCGACGCCGTTGACTGCAGGCCGTCCGCCAAAGACGATTGGCATAATGCCGCTGATCTGCTCAAGCGAATGATCGCTAGTGTGGTGGGACACCACCGCCACTCCATCGACCGCACCGCCGGCGAGGTAGCGCATCATCTTGGCGCTGGGATCCGGGCTCGCAACCATCAGGTTGAGCACATAGTCGCTCTGGTCAAGCCTGCTGTGGATGCCCGCCACGATGGATGCGAAGTAGACGTCACCAAAGAAACGCGTCACGTCCTCCGGGGCCACCAGAGCGATGGCGTGTGACTGCTGGCTCGCGAGCGAGCGTGCCGCTCGGTTTGGGACGTAACCTAGTTCCGCGATAGCGGTGCGTACCGCGTCGGCACTCGAGGGGTGCACCTTAGGCGAGCCGTTGACCACGCGAGAAACCGTGGCGCGGGAAACCCCGGCACGCTCCGCGACCATCTCAAGGGTGGGCGCCGCGGTGCGAATCCCGTTCACGAAGTTGTCCTTGCCACTCGTCGCGTGGTGCCCACCACAACATTGTGGGCACCACCACGACGAGCATTCAAACTGTCGGACGACTTCATTGTCGGCTCCAATCGGGGTTCGTCGAGAGCGTTAGCCCTTGACTGCCCCCGCCATGATCCCGGACACGAGCTGGCGACCAGCAAAGACGAACAGGAGTAGCAACGGAATCGTCGCGAGCATGACGCCGGCAAGCACCAGCGAGTAGTCCACAAAGAAGTTCGCCTGTAGCAGCGACAGGGCCAGCGGCAGAGTGGGGTTGGACTGATCGAGGATGATCAGCGGCCACATGAAGTTGTTCCATGCCGTCACGAACGTGAAGAGGAACAACATCGCAGCGGCCGGTCGCGCAGCGGGAACGCCCACGTGCCAGAACGTGCGAAGCATGTTGCAACCATCCACACGGGCGGCCTCGATCAGCTCAGTCGGCAGCGACTGCTGCAGGTACTGCGTCATCCAGAACACTCCGAACGCGGTCACCAGCGCCGGCACGATAACTGCTCCGAGCGAACCCGTCCAGCCAAAGTTGTTCATCAAGATGTACAGCGGCACCACACCGAGCTGCACGGGGACAACCATGGTTGCGATCACTGAGGTGAGGAGAACCTTGTTGCCCTTGAAGTTCAACTTGGCGAAGGCGAATCCCGCAATGGTGGAAAGGATAACCGTTGACAGCCCGACCGTGGTCGAGACGATAATCGAGTTCCCCAGCGCCTTCCAGAAGTTCACCGCGGGGTTATTGATCACCGAGGCAGCGTTCGAGAGGAAGTTGCCCCCAGGTATCCACGACAGGTTCTGATCGGTGACCGTAGACGCGTCTCCGGAACCGATGAGGAACGTGTAGTACAGCGGGAATAGCGAGGCAATGAGGACAACCGCGAGGGCCGCGTAAACAAACCACGTAGGCCTGCTGAGCGAAATGACACTAGTTCGGCGGAGCGCCATTAGATGCCTCCTGATTTGTCGGTCTTGATGAATCTTCGAGTTATCCAGAGGTTAATCAGGCTGAAGATCACGATGATGAGGAATAGGAGCCAGGCGATAGCTGATGCTCGACCAAAGTTGAGTTGGCCCCACCCGGTGTTGTACATGTACATCGTGATGGTCAACCACTGTTGGTCCGCGCCACCGCTACCGGTGTTGTCGAACATGCGAGGCTCGTCGAAGATCTGCAGGCCACCGATGGTCGCGGTGATAATCACAAAGATCATGGTCGGGCGAATCTGCGGAATCGTCACGGAGATAAACCTCCGCAGTCGGCCAGCACCATCGATCGCCGCCGCCTCGTAGAGGTCACGCGGAATCGCCTGCATGGCGGCTAGGAGAATCAAGGCGTTGTAGCCCGTCCAGCGGAAGTTCACCATGGTGGCGATCGCGAAGTGGCTGGGAAGCACCTCTTTATGCCAACCGATCGGGTCAATGCCGATCATTCCGAGCCACTGGTTGAAGACACCGCTCTCGTCTGCGAACAGCTTGGAGAAGATGATGCCAACGGCGACGGGCATGACAACGTAAGGAACCAACACGCCCATGCGCCAGAAGGTGCGGGCCCGCAGGTGGTGGTCCAGCATCGCGGCGATGAACGTGGACATCAGTAGCTGCGGAATAGATGACAGCAGGAAGATTGAGAAAGTGTTGCGCAGAGCAAGCCAGAACTTGCGGTCATGCAAAACAAAGTCGAAGTTGCCGAACCCGATGAACTCACCGGAGTTGCGGATCGTGTCCCAGTCCATCATCGAAATGACGGCCGTGTAGATGATGGGGAAGATGCCAAAAAGGGCAAACACGATGAAGAACGGCGCGATATAGAGGTAGGGGGACGCCTTGAGGTCCCACCTGCCGAGGCGCTGACGCCAAAGGTCGCGCGGTGTCTCGGTAGCGGTGTCCAAGTCAGTGGTAGACATGAGCTTCTTTCAGGTCAAGGACGATTTCAAGGGGAGAGTCAGGGCCGCCTCCGTGAGGAGGCGACCCTGACTGGTGTTACGGAATTAACCGATGTTGTTAATGTCCGTGACGGCCTTGTCCCATGATGCATCGGGAGCGTCCGTGCCATCGTCAACGCGGGTCAGCGCGTCGGTGATAGCGGTGTTCACCTGGAAGTAGTACGTACCCTTGTAAGGCGAGGGGAGAACAGCCTGGGCGCGGTCTGCGAAGATCGTGCCGGTGGCTGCGTCGTTGAAGAACGCGTTGGATGCGGAAGCAACCAGCGGGTCCTCGTATGCGGCAGGCTGGCTGGGGTAAGTGCCAGCGTTAGCGAATGCCTTGGCCTGCTGCTCGGGAGCGGTCAGCCAGTCAGCGAGCTTCTTAGCCTCGTCGACGTTGGCGCCGTTCTCAGGAACGGTGAGCCATGAGCCACCCCAGTTACCGCCACCGTTCGGGTAGACGTTTGCGATGTTCCAGTCGGTAGCGTCAGCAGCCGAACCGGAGATCACGCCGAGCATCCACGGCGGGCAAAGCATGACGGCGAACGCGTCGTTCTGCATGCCGGCGAACCAGTCTTCGCTCCACTGACCGAGGTGCGTGGACTGGTCCTTCGATGCAGCGGTGAGCTGGTCGTAAGCAGCCTTCACCTCGGGGTTGTCGAGCGCAATGATGTCGCCCGAGTCAGCGTCTTCGTATGCGGGGTCGATCTGGTTGATCATGCCCTGCCAGATGCCGCCCGTGGAGTCAAAGAATGCCTTGCCCGTGGCGTCGAAGTACTGCTGGCCAACGTCGAAGAAGTTCGCCCAGTCGCCATCAAGAAGGTCAGCGACACCAGCGGGGTCGGAAGCCATACCGGCCTCTTCGAACAGCGAAGAGCGGTAGCAAACTGCCTGCGGGCCAACGTCGGTGCCGGCGCCGATGAGACGGCCGTCCTTGTCGGTAGCGTCGGCAACCTTGGAGTCGAGCCAGCGGCCGTCAAGCGACGGGTCCGTCAGGTCTGCGAGGAGGTCCGAGTACTGCATGACCTCGGGCATCCAGTCGACCTCGACCATCTCGACGTCAGCGAGGCCACCCGGGCCGAGCTTTGCAAAGAAGTTGGTGCGCGCGTCACCGGACTCGGCCTTGCGGTCGTAGGTGATGGTGACGTTCGGGTTTGCATCCATGTATTCCTGGATGAGGTCGAACTCGTAGTCGGCGTCAGGCTGCTCGATCGAGTTGTAACCAGGGGTGTTGAACGTGGCGAGCGTGAGCGTAACGGGCTCAGCGTTCGCATCGGGCGAGGTGGACTCCATGGCGCCACCGGTCGCGGACGTGCTGGGCTCAGGGTCGTCGCTGCTGGAGCAGCCTGCAACCGTGAGAGCGAGAATTGCTACGCCGGCCGAGAGGCCAAGTGCAGTCTTACGACGTGAGAAGGTCACGTTCACTCCTTTGTGAGTAAGGGTTAATGTCCAGACTCGAGGAGAGCGCTCTCATTGTGCGTGAGAGCGCTCCCACGAATCGAGTTCACGGTATGCCCGGCCTGCAAGAGGTGTCAATCCAAAAAGGCCCATTCGTATCGTTTCGTCACCGAATCGTTACGAATGAGAGTCGAAACGTTACGGTCGCGCCCGATCTGTGACACTTTGGCCGATTTCCGGAAGAGGCGCGGCCTGGGCGAGCATTGTGGCGTCGGCGAGGGTAACCCTCTAGATCTCGCCCTTGCGCGCACCCGCCCACAGGTCAATTCCGGCGTCAGTCGCGTACTCGTCGATCTCGGCAAGCTCCGCGGACGTGAACTCGAGGTTGTCGAGCGCACCCACATTCTGTTCGAGTTGCTTGACGGAACTTGCTCCAATCACAAGCGACGTCACGCGCTCGTCCCGCAACGCCCACGCCAGCGCGAGTTGCGCGAGCGTTTGGCCGCGCTTCTCCGCAGTCGCGTCGAGCGAGCGCAATCGCTCGATCATGTCGTCGGTGATCCAGTCCTTGTCCAGCGACGACCCCTCGGCCGCTCGCGAGTCCGCAGGGATGCCGTCGAGGTAGCGCGGGGTCAGCATGCCCTGGGCCAGCGGCGAGAAGCCGATGACGCCGGCACCGACCTGGTCCGTCGCGTCGAGCAGTCCCTCAGATTCGATCCAGCGGTTCAGCATCGAGTACGAGGGCTGGTGGATGAGCAGAGGTGTGCCGAGCTCGCGCAAAATCCCGGCCATCTCACGGGTGCGCTCCGCGTCGTAGGAGGAGATGCCCACGTAGAGGGCCTTGCCTGCGCGCACCGCTGCATCGAGCGCGCCCGCGGTCTCCTCCAGCGGGGTGGTCGCGTCAAAGCGGTGACTGTAGAAGATGTCGACATAGTCGAGGCCAAGTCGGCTCAGCGACTGGTCCAGGCTCGCGGTGACGTACTTGCGCCCTCCCCCGCCCTGACCATAGGGTCCGGGCCACATGTCCCAACCTGCCTTGGTGGAAATGATCATCTCGTCGCGATAAGGCTTGAAGTCGCTGGCCATCATGCGACCAAAGTTCTCCTCGGCCGAGCCGTACGGAGGTCCGTAGTTGTTGGCCAGGTCGAAGTGTGTGATGCCTAGATCAAAGGCACGCGTCAGGATCTCGCGCTGCGTCTCGTAGGGACGGTCGCCACCAAAGTTGTGCCATAGACCGAGTGACAGTAGCGGCAGGTCCAACCCGGAGCGGCCCGTGCGGCGGTAGGTCATCGGGCCGTCATAGCGGTTCTCGTGTGCAAGGTAGGTCATCAGTGAGCCTCTCGTGATGGATGGGGTCCGGTGGTGCCAACGTCCTGACACCTCAAACTATGCCCAATGACGGCCGATGCTATGGCTGAGCGGCATCGTCTAGGCTGGCTTTGTTCGTGTCTGCCGGTGGGGAAGCATCGTGGAGACGACCCGCATACCGTGGGCGGCACGAGTACCGATCCTCGTGATTTTGCTGGCGCTTGTATTGTTCTGCTGGGCCGACCGCCGCGAGGTCTAGGCGCGCGGTCTAGAGAGCGCGCTTGGCTACCGTGGCTTGAGCAATCACGCGAGTGTCCTGGTAGACCACCAGCGACTGGCCCGCCGCCACGCCGCGCATCGGCTCGATGAGGCTCACCATCATGCGGTCGCGACCCTCGCCGTCCACCACGCGCTGCACCGTCGCCGGCACCGCGTCGCCGTGGGCACGGACCTGGGCGGTGCACGCTGTCGACTCCGTCGCAGGCACGTCGGGAGCCAGCCACACCACGTCCTCGCCGGTGAGTTCGTAGACGCTCAGCAGCGTCTCGGGACCGACCACGATTGTGTTGGTGGTCGTGTTGACGTCGGTGACGTAGCGTGGCTTGCCGTCCGCGGCGGGGCGGCCAATGCCGAGTCCCTTGCGCTGACCCACCGTGTACGCATAGGCGCCTGTGTGGTCTCCCACCTTGGCGCCGGTTTCGTCCACAATCTCGCCGTCCTCTTGACCGAGCGCGCGCTCCAGGAAGCCCTTGGTGTCGCCGTCGGCCACAAAGCAGATGTCGTAGGAGTCGGGCTTGTTGGAGACCCCGAGTCCCCGTGCGGCGGCCTCGGCGCGCACCTCCGACTTGGTCGCGATTTCACCCAATGGGAACATCGCCTTCGCGAGCTTTTGCGGACCCATGACGGCCAGTACGTAGGACTGGTCCTTGGCCAAGTCCGCGGCGCGGTGCAGCTCACGAATCCCGTCCTCGCGAATGTCGATCCGCGCATAGTGCCCGGTAGCGACAGCATCAAATCCCAGTGCGGAGGCTCGCTCCAGTAGGGTGTCGAACTTGATGTGCTCATTGCAACGCACGCACGGATTAGGGGTGCGGCCCTGCGAGTATTCGCTGAGGAAGTCCTTCACCACCAAGTCGTGAAACTCTCCGCTCAGGTCCCACACGTAGTACGGGATACCCAAGATGTCTGCGGCACGGCGCGCATCGTTGCTGTCCTCGATCGAGCAGCACCCGCGCGAGCCCGAGCGGTACTCGTCCCGGTTGCGCGACAGCGCCATGTGCACGCCCACCACGTCGTGTCCGGCGTCGACAGCACGCGCTGCGGCGACTGCAGAATCAACTCCGCCAGAAAGTGCGGCCAGAACGCGCAAGGGAACCTCCAGATTGATGAACCCATCAAGTGTAAGCGAGGGGTGCAAACCGGGGGCCGATGCAGCGGTCACCTGACGATTCCACCGCACGCTTGGCGAATACCGCGCCTGGTAACGGCGCCGCGCGCACTACCAGTGCAGCAGCCTACGCAACCAGGCGCTCGCGAAGAGCGACTAGCGTGACCTCATCACCGCCATTGGCGAGGTACCAACCCAGCGTGCCGCCCTCGTGTGCGTCCCATGCGTCAAGCACGGACTCAATCGCGGACGCTGGCGCGTCGAGGATCTCGCGGGGTACCGCCGACAGCGGTGACCCGCCAGCAGCGGTCAGAGCCTCAGGAAGTCCTCGGACGATGCGAGCGATGACTCCCATCATGTTCGCCGCGGTCGCCGTGTAGTCGGCCACCACCACGTCCCGGTCGTACCCGAGCAGCCGCAAGATAAGCGCGGACGAGACCCCCGTCCGATCCTTGCCAGCCGAGCAGTGATAGAGCACCGGCGCCTCATCGCGAGCGACCTCGGCAACGACGCGGGTAAGCCCACTCGCAGGCACCCCCTCGATCATGGTCGAGTAGAGCGCGGCCAGCGATGAAAGCGATGTCTGAGCGGCATCACCCGCGAGATTCGCATCGGCGAGGATGTCGAGATCAACCACCCGAGACGTCGCGGCGAGCGAGTTGGGCTGGCCCTTCTCGTCCGCTCCGCGCAGGTCCAGCACGGTCGCGGGCGGCCACGGAGAAAGACCCGCCGGTGGCTCGTCACCGTCCTGTGGGGCGTCCGAGCGGAACGCAACTCCGTGGCGCAAACCCGGTGCGGCATCGGCGAGGTCGCGAGCATTCGCGAGGTGAGGTGCAGCTTCTGGAAGTCCGTTCACAGCATCGGTCGCTTTCGTTGGGTGAAATGGCTGGATTGAGCTACGTGGGGTCGAGAACTTCAACTATGCCCGACGGCGAGTCGAGTAGCTCAACAGTGCGCCGCGCGGCCTCGTCAGCATGGACTACCTTGTCGCCCTTTGGGGCCGTGTCGTACCAAGTGCCGGGCCCATAGAACAGGCCGTAGCGCACCGCAACGCCGCCGATGCCAAGGGTCGCCTCCTCCAGGTGGTCCACGGCACGCTGGGCGATTCCGGGCAAGTGGAAGGCCACGCTCTGTGCTAGAAAGTGCGGGACATTTGCGGCCTGGGCGGCCTGTACCAAGTGGTCGGTGCCGGTGCGGCGTGCGCGGTTCAGGGCGGGCACTTTGAGTGGGAGCACTGCGTGCGAGTCGGGAAGATCCGTGACCTGGTGCACCACGACGTCCGGGGTGACTGCGGCCAGGATCCCATTGAGCGCGGCGGCATCAAACACGTCACATGTGACCGCCGATGCCCCCGCCGCCTCGATCTGCGCGGTCTTGGAGGCCGATCGCGTCATGCCGACCACGTCGTGGCCGGCGGCTACCAGCAGCGGCAGCATACGCGCGCCGATGACGCCCGTGGCCCCCGCGACGAATACGCGCACCTGCTTACCCGAAGACCTCTGTATGGAAGTTTCCGGCGACCTTGCGCGCCCGCTCCACCGCATCGGGCAAGACCTCGATGAGCGCGTCGATGTCGGCCTGAGTAGAAGTGTGCCCAAGCGAGAAGCGCATCGTGGAGGCCGCGTCGGTCTGGGTGCGTCCCATCGCCATCAGCACGTGAGACGGCTGGGCGATGCCCGCCGTACAAGCGGACCCGTTGGAAGCCTCGACACCGTGCGAGTCGAGCACGAACATCATTGCCTCGGCCGCGCATCCTGGGAAGACGAAGTGCACGTTGCCGGGAAGTCGCTTGGGCCCGGGCTCGGGGCCGGACAGGACAGCGTCGGGAATGGCCTCGCGAATACGCTCGATCATGTCTCGTTGCAGCGCACCCAGGCGCGCAGACTCTGAGTCGAGTTCCGCGACGGCTGTTTCCGCGGCGATCGACGCGGCGTGGAAGCCCGCGGCGTTGAGAGTGCCGGAGCGAACCTTGCGCTCTTGTCCTCCGCCGTGCGTCAGCGGCGTGATGGTCAGCTCTCTGCGCGCCACGAGGACGCCCACGCCCACTGGCCCCCCGAGCTTGTGCGCACTGACCGCCATGGTCGCGAGCCCCGAGGCGCGGAAGTCGACCGGCACGTGGCCCAAAGCCTGTACTGCATCGGAATGCACAGGGATGGAGTGCTCGGTCGCGATGTTCACGATCTCTTGGATGGGCTGGATCGCACCCATCTCGTTGTTGGCCCACATCACCGAGATCAAGGCAATCTCGTCAAAGTGCGCGGCCACTTCGGCCCTCAGCGCCGCGAGGTCGACGATGCCGTCACGACCTACGGGCAGAATGACGGCCGTCGCGCCGTGCTCATTCTCGAGCCAGGTCGCGGGGTCGATGCCCGCGTGGTGCTCGATCGCGGTCGTCACGATGCGCGTGCGACGAGGATCCGCCGTGTGGCGAGCCCAGAACAGGCCCTTGATGGCGATGTTGTCCGCCTCGGTGCCGCCCGATGTCCAGATAATCTCCGTGGGGTGCGCGCCAAGTGCCCGGGCCATCCGCTCACGAGCATCCTCGACAATCGAACGTGCGAGGCGGCCAGACTTGTGAAGCGCCGACGGGTTTCCGACCCGCGCCAACTCCTCGAAGTACGCCATGCGCGCCGGCTCCACCATGGGAGTCGTCGCAGCGTGGTCGAGGTAATGAGTGGTCATCTTCACGATTTTAGGGCAGGTCGCCGCACCACACTACCCGGCGCCCACCGTGCTTGACGCTGGGCGGGCAGGTGGGCGCCGGATGGCAGTCAATTAACGGCGCAGGCCGCACCGTTGAGCTCAACGCTGGATAGCTCGCCGATGCCGGCGGTCTGAGATCCGAGGAACCCGAAGGTGATGCGCTGCCCGGGTTTGATGGTGGAGTTCCAGGACAGGTTGCTCACCGTCACGTCCGCACCGCTCTGGTTCACCTGACCCGACCACAGTTGCGTGATCTTCTCGCCGTTGCCGAAGCTCCAGGCCAGATCCCAACCGTTGATGGATTCATCGGACAGGTTGGTGATCCAGACCTGGCTGATAAAGCCGCCGGGCCATCGCCCGTGCACGGTGTAGTCCACCGCACAGGTGGGAACCGGTTCCTCGCTAGCGAGATTGAGGCCCACCACCACCGGGTCATGGTCGGAGGTACGGAACTCGTTCGGCGCATAGAGGTTGGACACTTGGGCCGGCGTCTTGAAGTCCGTGTTGTAGTCCAGCGCGGAGGACTCGTCGGAGTTGAGGTGGTACTCGGCTGCCTCCGTGATCTGGTCGACGATGCTCGCCGAGGCGAACGTATAGTCGAGGGTTCCCCACTGGCCGTCAAAGACGTAGGAGTAGTCGCCGGCCCCTAGGTCCGTGAGACCCGCATCGCGGAGCACCTCGATGGGGTCCTCCATAGCGTACGAGTTCAGGTCTCCCACGAGGAGGACGTCTGAGTCGTCGACACCGGTGGGGTCAGAGGCAATCCAGTCCACCACGGCGTGTGCCGCGTCGGTGCGGTTCGCGTTCCAACACCCCGCCCCGTCGCCCTGATCTGCGTCCGCACCCGAGTCAGGGCAGCTGCCTTTGGACTTCCAGTGATTGGCAACCACCGTGAACGTCTCGCCGTTGGACAGTTGCTCAAATGACTGGGCGAGGGACGGCCGGTTGCGACTGTCGTCGAATCGCGGGTCTACCGACGAGTCGAGCACTGCGTAGTCGCCTGTCGGGGCGACGGCGCGGGTGTCGTAGATCATTCCGACCCGAATGGTGTCGGTACCGATCACCCCGGTGTCGACGTAGGAATAGGCATCCTCGCCAATCGCGTCGTTCAGTGCCGAGGTCAGATCCGCGAGGGGCTCGACACCCGTGGTGTTCTCGAGTTCCATGAGCCCCATGACGTCCGCATCGATCTTTTCCAGGGCGGACACCAACTTGGCGCGCTGGCGGTCAAGTTCCTCGGTGGTGTTCGCGCCACGGCAGCCCTGCTTGTTTCCGTCGGGACCGCATTGACTTCCGTTGGCGTCCAACGTCAGGAAGTAGTTGAGCACGTTGAAGCTGGAGAACTTCAGAGAGCCACCGACCTCGGGTGCCCCGGCAGGGCGGGGGTTCGCGGACTCGAAGTTCGGAACAACTCCGCCCGGCACCAGCCCGGTGTCACTCAGGTCACCCACGGGACGGATACGGTACGCATTCCCCGAAGCCGAGTTACCAGCCCAGGAATAGGTCATTACTCCGGTCAGGCCGTCTATCGTGTCACCTCCGCGCAGCGGGTTGATCGCGCTTAATGGGTCGCCCCCGCCGCCAAAGACGATGGGGTCGGGGTTCTGAGCCTGCGTAGCATCGTCGACCTTGATTCGGTTCAGGTCGTTGGCGGCCTGGATCGCGTTCGCGGCTGCGCCAGGCTGGGCCACGGCCGTGGGCTGGTCCAGTCTGCCGTCGCCGGAAATTGTCAGTTCTCCAAAGCGCCCGAGCAAGTACATCTCTGTGACATAGAGCGTCTGCGGAACGGTGACCAGCATGCCCTCATAGGCCTCGGCAGAGTTGGCCGCCGCGAACGGCAGCGACACCGTCGCCGGCGTTACCACCTGGTCCGATGCCTCAACCGTGACCTCGGTTACAGAGGAGAGTTGAGTCTGCCCCTGGTACTCCCCTACTGTTCCCGTAACGCTCACCTGATCACCAAGACTGACCTGGTCCGCACCGTTATTGAAGACAAAGATGCCTTCCGACGTTGCGGCATCGCTATCGGTGTCAGCATCCTGTTCCTGCACGTAGAAACCGCGCAAGGCCGGCTGCGGACCCTCGTAGTCACCGACCACAATGCCGTCGATGGTGACGAACTGGTCAAGCATGGGCGAGGTTTCGCCCGCGCCCTGAATAGCGTTGATCAGGGCCGGCGTGGCGACTTCCCCTCCGCCATCACCGTCTCCGTCACCATTGCCGTCACCGCCACCATCACCGGGATCCGTGCCGTCGCAGGTCGCGGCATGAGCGCCAAGCCCATCAAACGTGTTGGACTCGTAACCTTGCCACTCGACAGCAGGGTCGAACGCGTCGGAACCGTCCGTGTCGCCGGCGCATAGGTCCTCGTTGCGACGCAGCGTGTTGTCAGCGGTACTGGTGAGTCCCTCTCCCCATTGCGAGCCTGGGTCAAAGCCAATCTGGCCGATCACGTCGAGAGTGTCGGCGCCATGGACGAGCGCGAGCGCGTCGTCGCCGTTGAACAGCCCCGAACCGGTGGTCTGATCCGCCTCCGCGAGGATCGCAGGGTCGGCTGAACTGTGGGCGAAGACGAAGACGTCGCCCGTGGTGACGGTGCCGCTCAGCGCAAAGGTGGAGCCGGCATCGGCCGAACCGTTCGAGTATTGGGCGATCGCGTACTCCGCCAGGTCGACATCGGCACCAGTGCCGTTGTAGATCTCCAGCGCCTTGTTATTTGAGCTTCCCTCGATGTACTCAGAGAAGAACAAGTCTGATGCCTGGGCGTCGGTGGTGGGTTCCGCGCTAGCGGGTATGGCCGATGCAGCGGTCACCCCCAGTGCGAAAAGTACGGTCGTGGCGATGATGCGTCGTTGCATTCGTGAATCTCCCTTTTGTCCGGTATGTGCCACGCTAGCTGGCGCTACCGACAACTGCAGGTCTAGACGCTGAACGCGATGCAAACACCTGGTAAACGTAGTGTGACGTTACTCACTTAGCGCCGAGACGGCTGGCCCAGGCGACTATTTCCGCGTCCTGCAAGGACGTCGCGACCCAGGCCGCGTCGTCGATGGATCCAGCCACGGTAGGCACCGCGATGACACGAAGCCCCGCCGCCATCGCGGAGGCTGCGCCGGTCGCTGAGTCCTCGAACGCGACCGCCGTGGTGGGGTCGACTGCGAGCCGCTCGCATGCCAGTAGATAGGGGTCCGGCGCGGGCTTGAGGCGCTTCACCGACTCACCGTTCACCCTTACTGCGAGGAGGTCGTCGAGCCCCAAGCTCGCGATGTTGCTGTCGAGGTGTTCCCTGGGCGCGCTCGACGCGACGGCCACGGGTACGCGCGCGGCGCATCGGCGCACCATCTCGGACGCTCCTGGCATCTCGCCGTGGCCGTGTTCGGCCTCTTGTTCATAGAGCCGCAGCAGTTCGCTCCACAGCACCTCGCCGTCTCCGGGTCGGTCCAGGTGTCGCTCGATGACCTCCAGCACCGCCGACGCAGATCGGCCGATGATGTCACGCTTGTGCTGCTCGGCAAACTCGACGCCGAGCCCCGCATAGAGGAGGGTCTCCGCGCGCGTCCACGCCGACTCGCTGTCCACCAGCAGCCCGTCGCAGTCGAATACGATCGCCCTGACTGAGTCGGGACGGATGACGTCAATCAGTTTTTGAGGCATGCCTCAAAACTACCGTGCGGGTCTTACGCTCCGCGGTGAGCCTTGACTGCCTCGATGGCTTGCGGGAGCACGTCGAACAGTGAGCCCACCACGCCAAAGTCACAGATCTCGAAGATGGGCGCGTCCGGGTCCATGTTGATGGCCACGATGGTGCCGGAGGCCTGCATGCCGCCACGGTGGTGAACGGCCCCAGAGATGCCGCACGCCACGTAGAGCGCCGGAGTCACGGTCGTTCCCGTCTGGCCGACCATGTGCTCGTGGCTGATCCAGCCCTCGTCGGTGGCGTCGCGGCTCGCACCCACGGCGCCGCCCAGCAGCTCCGCCAACTCGGTCACCAGCGCGTAGTCGCCGCCAGTGCCGCGACCGCCGGAGACCACCACAGGCGCCTCCGCCAGCGGAACGCCCTCGATCTGGGCGACGGGCTCGACCGCGGTGACGGTCTCGCGTGTCGCGGGAAGCTGGACGGAAATCGGCACGATGCTCGCGGCACCGGGCGCTTCTGCGGCCGATGCTGTGGTGGTGTTGGGGCGCACGCCCACGATCGCCTTGCCGGCGATACGGGTGCGCACGTTCCAGGTCGCGGCGAAGACGGTCTGGAACGCCTCGACCTCGCCGTCCACGAACTCGACGCCTGCAGCGTCCACCACGACACCAGCGCCGGTGGTCACGGCCAGACGAGTCACGATCTCCTTGTTCAGGAACGTGGAAACAACCAGGAGTAGCGATGCATCCTCGGTCGCAGCGGCAATGGCGGCGCCGGCCTTCGCGGGGTAGCGGGCCTCCGCACCAATGGCGGCGACGCGAACCTCTGCCGCGCCGAATTCACCCAACTGCGCCACAGCATCGGCGTCGGGCTCTGTGCCCAGCCACACGGCCACGGGTGTCCCGAGTGAACGTGCGAGCGTCAGTGCCTCGAGCGTCGGGCGGGCGACCGCACCGTCACGCAACTCGACCAGGACGGCAATGGGGTTGTCTGCGGTACTCATGCGAGGCCCTTCTCAATGAGGAACGCGGCCAAGGCGTTGCCACCGTTTCCCGTGTCGGTCACAATCTGCTGATGCGCACGTGGCGGGCGCGGCGAGGCGTCCACCACAGTGGTGCGGGACGCACCGGCGCCCACGGACGCAGCGTCCACGCCGAGGTCCGCGAGCGACCACTGCATGACCTCGGCCTTGCGGGCCGCCATGATCAGCTTGAAGTTGGGATAACGCGGCTTGTTCAACTCGTCGGTGACGGACACGACCGCGGGTAGCGGCGCGGTGACGGTCTCGTGCGCGTCGGGCAGGTGCCGCACGATGGTGGCATTGCCATCGCCGACCTCCAACGACGAGGCGAGGGTGAGCTGCGACCAGTCCAGTTCAGCCGCGAGCGCGGTGGGCAGCATCGAGGTCAACCCGTCCAGCGCGGCCATGCCGGTGATGACCAGGTCGAGTGGGTTCTCATCGTGAACCTTGCGGATCGCTGCGGCGAGGACCGCGGCGGTGCCGAAGACGTCGGAACCGGCCACGGCATCGTCATTGACGTGAATCGCGTGATTGGCGCCCAACTGAAGAGCCTTACGAACGGCGGCCACGGCATCGGCCCCGCCGACGGTGAGCGCGTAGACCTCGCCCTCGCCCGCGGCCTCGACCAGCTGCAGTGCCGCCTCGACCGCATTCTCGTCGAGCTCGTTCATCGAGCCGTCGTCTGCGGTACGAGTCACGGTGCCGTCGGTGAACGAGCGCTGTGACTGAAGGTCTGGGGTGAACTTGACTGTGACCAGAATTCGCATGGGTACAGACTAGCGGCGCGCGCGTGCGACGTCACCAGGCTGCCTCACGTCATCAGGCGGGAACGCCGCAGGCACGGCAGGCGTTCACATCTCACCCCCTCAATCGCAAGGAGCGCCCATGCCTGCCGCCGCCACCTCCACCGCCGATTCCCCTCAAGTAGTAGACCCCACCGCCGAGTTGAATCGTCAGGTCGACGCCTTTGTGGCCATGGGCTACCCCGCGCTAGCGGGCGTAGAAGAGGCGGCCTTTCGCGCACTCTTCGAGCCGCTAGCCCAGCCTCTCGCCGATGCTGTCGCCGCCGGCTTGGACCTGGCCGTCACCGACTGTCGCGTCCCGTTCGTCGCGGTAGTTTCCGACGCGGTTATATCGCCTGAGCTGCGCGTGCCTTTGCTTCGGGCCGGCCGCGGCAAGAAGGAGGGCATCCTGGACCGCAACTACGGCGAGAGCGGCCTCGCGTCCTACCGCGTGGTCGATGGCCTCGACGTGCCCGATGCCCCCGTGTACCTGTTGCTCGACGTGGAGCGTGGCGACGAGTTCAAGAACGTCAAGCCCATGAACGCCACGCCGGTGATCGCCGAGCGCGGGCGTACCGTGCTGACCATCGCGGAGGGGCTGTCCTTCAACGCCGCCTTCCCGGGCAAACTCATCAAGAATCACTGCTTCATGCTGGCCGGCTCGCACGAAGGCAACCGCCGCGTGCCCGCCATCTGGATCTCTGCCGGCTCACCCAAGCTCGGCTGGTGTTTCCAGGGCGTCGAGCACACCTGGCTGGGCATCGCATCAGCCGCCGGACGTGCAATCTAGTAGGCAGGACGCGTGCCGGGACGCGAAGAACCGATGTCCCGGCGCGCGAGTCCCAGATAGGCGCTAGGTTGAGACGACAAGCGTCGCGCGAGGCACGCGGGCGCGCTCAACCGAGGGAACCCACACATGAGTAGCGCACCCGCACCCGAGGGCCGTGAGCCCCGTCACGTCGATGTCAATGCCATCTTCGCGTCCGACGGCGAGACGCACGACATTCCGTTGTTCACGCTCCCCGAGGGCCAACTCGACAAGGACATCGCCTACCAACTGGTCCACGACGAGGCCATGCTCGACGGCAACGCGCGCCTCAACCTCGCGACGTTTGTCACCACGTGGATGGATAGCGCCGCACAGAAGCTTTACGCGGAGACCGTCGACAAGAACATGATCGACAAGGACGAGTACCCCAAGACCGCGGAGATTGAGACCCGTTGCTGGCGGATTCTTGCGGACCTATGGAACGCGCCAGACCCCGAGAAGTCCATCGGCACCTCGACCGTGGGCTCTTCAGAGGCCGCGATGCTTGCCGGCCTGGCGATGACGCGTCGCTGGCGCACCAAGCGGCGCGAGGCTGGCAAGTCGATCGACCGCCCCAACCTGGTCATGAGTGCGGGCGTGCAGGTGTGCTGGGAGAAGTTCTGTAACTACTGGGACATCGAGATGCGCCTGGTGCCGGTCTCCACCGCGCACCCCGCGATGGACGGCGAGGCCATGCTGCCGTTCGTCGACGAGAACACCATCGGCGTCGTCGCGATCATGGGCGTCACCTACACGGGCGTGTACGAGCCGGTCGAGGAGATCTGCGCCGCGCTGGACGACCTGCAGGAACGCACCGGGCTGGACGTGCCAGTGCACGTCGATGGAGCATCGGGCGGCATGATCGCGCCGTTCGTGCAGCCTGACTTGGTCTGGGACTTCCGCCTGCCGCGCGTGGTGTCGATCAATACCTCCGGCCACAAGTACGGCCTGGTCTACCCCGGCCTAGGCTGGGCGATCTGGCGCTCAGAGGAGTACCTACCCGAGGACATGATCTTCCGCGTCAGCTACCTGGGCGGCAACATGCCCACACTCGCACTGAACTTCTCCCGTCCCGGCGCGCAGGTACTGCTGCAGTACTACTTGTTCATGCGCCTGGGCCGCGAGGGATACACGGCCGTGCAGAACGCGACCCGCAACGTTGCCATGCACCTGTCCGAGCACATCGGCAAGATGCCTGCGTTTGAGCTGGTCAGCGACGGCTCGGACATTCCTGTATTCGCATGGAAGCTCAAGGAGGGGTACACGGACAACTGGAACCTCTACAACCTGTCCGACCGCCTGCGCGGAAAGGGCTGGCTGATCCCCGCCTACCCCCTGCCGGAAGACCTCGAGGACGTGATCGTTCAGCGCATCGTGGTGCGCAACGGGCTGGGCTACAACCTTGCGCGAGACCTCCTCGCGGACATCGAGGAGTGCGTGGCCTGGCTGGATGGGCTCGATGGCCCCATTCCTTCCGAGCACGTGGAACCCGGCTTCACTCACTAGCGACTGGTGCGGCCTCCCGCTCGGTAACTGCCGGGCGGGTGGCCACCGCTGCCGCGAAGAAGCACGCCGCACCAATGATGGTGCCAATGTTCGCCCAGGCGAGGTTCAGCGCCTCGCTGGTGCCCGGGATGACGTAGGCTCCCGCGGCGGAGATCGCGAACGCGACGCACCCGGCAAAGCCGGTCCATACCGCCCCGGGCGTGCGCGCGAAGAAGTCCCAGAGTTCGTGTTGGCGACGCAATGCCGCGAGCGCGAACCCGGCAGAAATCAAGAACGCCACCGAGCCCCACAGGTCTGCCCTCCACCCGATGCCCACGGCATCTGGAGTCGCGACGGCCGCCCGCCACGCCTGGAAGGTGCTGACGTTGAACAGCGCCGTGCCCACAAGCTGGATGGCGGCTGCCCACCAGTCGAATACGTCGCCCGTGGTCGTGGACTTCCACGGCGGGCGTCGACCCTCGAGCAGCAATTGAAGCAGCGCGGCGGTCGTGAAGAAGAGCGAGCCGATGAAGAAGGTGAGATTCGCGGTGACCGCACCCACGGCATCGGCGTACCAGGGCCATGGGCCGATGAAGAAGAACAGCGAGCCGATCGCGAAGCCGATCGCCTCACGTCTCATCCGAATAAACCGCGCACTGTGCATGACCCCAGGCTAGGGCACGCGGCAAGCGGTCGGACGGCGCGCGCTACGCCGCATTCACCTCACTGTCACGGGCGTCCTGCACAATAGAGGACATGACAACTGAGCGTGCGAACGCGCACACCACGCAGCCCTCCCCTACTCCACACCTGCTGGGAGTACACCTCGTTGACGGCGGAGCGACCATAGGCGTCTACGCGGCACACGCCACCCGCGTCGAACTTTGCCTGTTCGATGATGACGGAAACGAGTCGCGTGTCGACCTCGTGGGTCCGGAAAGCGGGAACTGGCACGCGTTTATCCCCGGTCTCGACGCCGGTCAGCACTACGGCCTGCGTGCGCACGGCCCATGGCGCCCCAAGCACGGCCACCGCTACAACCCCGCCAAGTTGTTGCTGGACCCCTACGGGCGTGGAATCGACGGCCAGATGACCAATATGAGCGATCCGGCTGCGAAGGTGCTGCTCAGCAACCGCGACCCCGCAGACTCAGCGCCGGAGATGCCTCGCTCAGTCATTACCACCAAGACAGGCCACGACTGGAAGCATCCCAAGCCGCGCGTGCCGTGGGTGGACTCCGTGGTCTATGAGATCCACGTCAAGGGCTTCACGCAACTCATGCCGGGCGTACCCGAGCACCTGCGCGGTACGTATGCGGGCCTCGCGCACCCGGCGTCCGTCGAGTATCTGGTGAACCTGGGAGTCACGGCCGTGGAACTGCTGCCCATCCAGGCATTCGCGAACGAACCTCACCTCGAGAATTCCGGGCTGACCAACTACTGGGGCTACTCGACGCTCGGTTTCTTTGCTCCCCACGCCGCCTACGCGACGGCCGAGGCGCGCGAGGCCGGGGCCCAGGCCGTGCAAGAGGAATTTGCCGGCATGGTGGATCTACTTCACCAGGCGGGTCTCGAGGTCATCCTCGACGTGGTCTACAACCACACGTGCGAGGGCTCCTCAACCGACCGCGTGCTCAGCTGGAAGGGCCTGGATAACCTCAGCTATTACCGCAACCAGACTCACGCCCCCGCGCACTACGACGACACCACCGGCACGGGCAACACCCTGGACTTTGGCCACCCGCGCGTAACCCAGATGGCGCTCGACTCGCTGCGCCACTGGGTCAAGGAGATGGGCGTGGACGGATTCCGGTTCGACCTCGCGGCGACCCTGGGGCGCACCGGGCAGGGTTACTCTGCCAATCACCCGTTCCTGGTCGCACTCATCACCGACCCTGTACTGAGCGGCGTCAAGCTGATCGCGGAGCCGTGGGATGTGGGTCTGGGCGGCTGGCAAGTGGGGAACTTCCCTCAGCCCATGTCCGAGTGGAACGACCGCTTCCGCGACTACGCCCGCACATGGTGGCTGCAGACTGGCGCCCGTAATCACCCCACCGTCCCGGAGCTCGCCACGCGACTGGCGGGGTCCTCGGACCTGTTCGGCCACTCAGAACCGTGGGGCATGCGCGGCCCCGTCGCGTCAGTCAACTTTGTGACGGCGCACGACGGCTTCACCGGCTACGACCTCACGTCCTACAACGGCAAGCACAACGAAGCCAACGGCGAGGATAACCGCGACGGCACGGACAACAACCGTTCGTACAACCACGGTGTTGAAGGACCCACGGACGATGCTGACATCTTGGCGGCGCGACGCAAGTCCCTACGGAACCTGCTGGGCACCACGTTGCTTGCCGCTGGTACGCCGATGCTGCTGGGAGGCGACGAGATCGGCCGCACCCAGGGCGGAAACAACAACGCCTACTGTCAGGACAATGAAATCTCCTGGGTCAACTGGGAGCTCGCCGACTGGCAGAACCAACTGCGCGACTCGATCGCCCACCTCATTCACGTGCGTCGCGACAACGCCGTACTGCGGCCGTCCAAGTTCTATGACGGGGTGGACGAGGACCCCACCGACAACAAGTACCGCGCGGACTCGGCCTGGTTCAAGGCCGACGGCTCACACGAGGACGAGGGCTGGTGGGACGACTCCGCCACGCGAACCCTGCAGTTCATGCGCTCCACGATCACCGACGGTGAAGCCGATGCACTGGTGGTCATCAATGGCTCCCGCGAGGATGCCGAAGTCACCATTCCCGCGGACAATGGTCCGCTGTGGAAACTGGTGTGGGACAGTGCGTGGGAGTCGCCCTCTGAGGCAACCGAGGAACTTGTGGAGCCAGGTCAGTCGCAGGAGCTCGCAGCCGCAAGCATGCGACTCTATCTGAGCTGGTAGAGCGTGGTGGCCAGGCGCGGAGGAGTGCGCCCGGCCACCACAACTCTGGCCTAGTTCGTGCGGCGCCTTGAGTGACGCGTGATGAGTAGACCTGCCGCCAACAGCGCCAGCGCGATTGCTACCATCACCGCCGCATCGGTACCCGTCGTGGACAACGCATCGTCGTCCGTGGAGACAGGTGCGTCCGCCGTGTCATCAGCGGCCGCAACCACCGTGATCTCGTACTCGGCGATGAGGCTATTCGCGTCGTCGTAGGCCTGGAGGTGGTGCACGCCAGGTTCGAGATTCATTGGGATCGTGACGGTGACGGTCGCCTCACCGTTAACCACCTGGGCCGTCGCGAGCTGCTGGTAGGTGCTTGCGATGCCGACCTCGACCTCATCACCGGTGAGTCCGGTGAGCGTGAGGTCGAATGTCTGACCCGGGACCACCGAGGTGAACGGCACGTGGAACGTTGCTCCGGCCGACGGGGTCGAGTCCGAGTCCTCATCGGTTCCAGAGTCCGCACCCCCACCCGCGCCGGCGTCCCCGTCCGCACCTGAGTCGCCGCCGGTGCCGGATCCGTCGTCTGGGTCCGTGCCGGTTCCCCCGTCGGTGCCATCGTCCGGGTCTGTACCGGTGCCGTCGTCGGGATCCGTACCGTCCTCCGGGTCGGTGGCCTCGACCAACGCCCCGAGCGCCGTGGTGATCGCGACTGTGGCGTCGTCCACCTGCTGCTGAGTCCGTCCCGACGCCGCGAGCACAATCTGACCGCGGTTCACAGCCACGTCGAGGGAGGCCACAGACTCCGCCGTGAAGGCTTCTCTGTCGATGGCACCCGCAGTTGAGATTGCGTCCTCGAGCGTTGCCGCATCGACGCCGCTGGCGTCAGCCACGCGTATCAGTGAAACTTGGTCAACCCAGCCCCAGTCGCCGACACCCCAGTCCCCCCTCACCTGTACGGTGAGGATGCCGTTGTCGCCAACAACTGCATCGACGCTCGGCGTGGACCAGTTGCCCCAGCCCAGCAACTCCATTGGCACCGTCAACTCAGCGTCCCCGGGGTTGGCGACGAGCTCGACTGCGGCACTCGCCTCACCCTCGTCCGCGCCCATCAATCCCGCACTCAGGCGGTATACGCCGGGTGCGAGACCGTTGACTTCCTGAGTGGCGCTGAACTCGAAAGGCTCCCCTGTCGCGGCGTCGGACCACATGTTGAGGGCGAAAGACCCGAACGCGTCGCCGGTGTCCATTACCCAAAGTGTCCCGGTATCCGCGTTGGCGGGCCAGGGGTCAGCGATGATCTGCCACGGAGTCACATCGTCGACGCCGCTCTCGAAGCCGCCGTTGAGGATCCAGTTGCGAGCCGTCACGGTTACGGTGGCGGTCGCTGCCCAGCCGTTTTGGGACACACCATGGACGACGTAGGTGCCCGGCGACGTGATGAGGTCCAACACGTCGTTCCAGATCACCGACTCCGTGGTGGTGGACTCGTCAAAGGCCTCCACCGTCACCGTGCCCGGAAGCACAATCTCGTCCCCCTCAACCGACTCCACCACTGCAGGGTGAACCGTGGGGTCTGGCACTGTGGCCTCGCCCGTGGTCAGTCCATCGATGGCACCTCGCAACTGAGTCCAGGCGGCGTCAACGGCAGCCTTGCTCGGAGCGGGCGAGTCGAACACGAACTGAGCTCGGCGCTCACCCTTGTCGAGCGCGGCAACAGAGGACACCGTGTAGCCCTCGCGGTCGATCGCATCGGCTTCGGCTGCCAGGGCCTCGAGTGCCGAGGTATCTGCGGTCACAGTTTCCGAGTCGGCAACGAGTGCAAAGTTGTCGATTGTGCCCCAGGAGGCTGCTGGCAGGTTGAAACTCGCGGAGATGGTGACAACACCATCGGCGCCAACGTTGAGCAGTTCCGTGGTGGGAGTCTGCCAGTTCAGGTACCCGTCGAGCGTTGCCGGAGCGTTGACGGTCGAGATCCCCGACGCCGCCGCGATGCTAATGACGCCGGTCGTGCCGCCGTCACCCTGCATCTTGGCTGACAGCCGATAGGTGCCTGCTGGAACTCCGGTGATTACCTGCTGAAGTCCAAAGCTGAACGCATTCGAGGAATAGAAATGCGTCGACTTTGACCCTTCGAACGGGTCGTCGTTGGCGCTGATCGTGTATCCCGAACCGGTACCTGTCCATGGCTCGACGCCACTCTCAAAGCCGGGGTTCAACACGAAGTTCTCGCCAGAGCTACCCGCCTCAAGCACGGTAATACTCGCGGTAACCGCAATATCAGCGGTTGTCGTTCCCTTGATGGCGTAGACGCCGGGCCCCGTGATCCACGCGGTGGAGGCGGACCACGTCACGTCCTGATACTCCGTCACTCCGTCGGTGTAGCGAACGTCGACAGCGGACGGCAGGGTGACGGTGTCGCCGTCGGTGACGGTGATCAACGGTGCAACCACGGAGTCGAACTCGCGCGGGCCGACCGAACCGGTGCGTGCGTACTCATAGACGTTGAGCGACTCGAGAGGGTAGCCATTGAAGTCGAAAAGTGCCTGGTTGTCCCAACCGGAGCCGCCATACGCGTCTGCGGGGCCCTCGACCTCGTCATTCGGGTCGTAGAAGTGCTCGGCGTAACTCGTCGCCCAACCGGAGCCGAACTCCTCCCACTTCTCCCAGTTGCTGTCGTAGTCGGACGGCGGGCCCACCGGGAGCCACGCGGGCTCCCAATAGAAAGTTCCCAGTCCCTTGCCGTCGGACACCTTTGCCACCGCCTGCATGACGTCGCGGACGGCGAGTGCCTGTCCCTGAACCGAGGAGGAATAGGCACTACTTGCGTTGGAGGCCTTGATGACGTTAGTGGTCCCATCGCCATCCTCGAGCGTGTAGTTCCAGGAGGTCTCGGCGACCACAACCTCCTTGTCATAGGTCGTCGCAATTTGGTCCAGCACCGAGGTGAGGTTGTCGAGGGTGCCGTGCCAGAACGGGTAGTACGAACTCGCGAAGACGTCGTAATCCACGTTGCGGTCGTCGAGAGCCTTTGCGACAGTCGCGTACTGACCAGCGCGCTCAGGGTTGGTGAAGTGGACCGCGACCTTGACGTCGCTGCTTAGCGTGTCTCGCACCGCCTCGGAGCCTGCCTGAAATAGCTGAGCGGTGTTGTCCCAACCACTGGTTCCGGCAATCTGACCGCCTGTGGTCTCGTTGCCGATCTGAACCATGCCCACATCTACACCGGCGTCATCCATGTCCTGCAGCGTTTGTGCTGTGTAGTCATAAAGTGCGGTGGCGCGGTCTTCAAGCGTCAGTCCGGCCCAGTCCCGCGGCGCGACCTGCTGACCAGGGTGCGCCCAGAAGTCCGAGTAATGGAAGTCAACGAGCACCTTCATGCCCGCGTCGGTCGCGCGCTTGCCGATCTCCGTGGCGCGAGTGGCGTCAACGTTGCCGGCGCCGTATCCGTTGCCGTCATCGTCAAACGGGCTATTCCACACGCGAATGCGCGCATAATTCACGCCATGGTCCGCGAGCACCTCGAAGAGGTCCGCCTCCGCGCCCGAGTCGTCGCGGAATATCACGCCCGACTCCTCGAGCGACAAGATTGACGAGAAGTCCGCCCCGTTGATGAAGTTGTCGCCCATGCCCTCAACTTTGGGGACGGTAATCCCGGCCTCGATGGGGTCATCGTCCGCTGCGACGGCAACGGGCGCTATCGCGACCATCCCCATCGCCATGGCACTGGCGGCTGTGACCGCTCCCAGTCTGCTGCGCATTGCATCTCCCTTGATCTTCTTTGACCTGACTCGGCGCGTCGATTGACGGCCGGCTACTGCTACTAGGTGACCCGCGGGGTCCTAACTCGGACTCGCGGCGACGCCGCGATCACGCATCCTCCGGGCGAAGCTCAAATCCATCGATGAAGCCCCAGTCCTCGCCGCCGAGCGTGCCGGTGACCGCGATGGTCGCGACACCATCCTCACCCACGAGGATTCCCGGCACGGCGGTTGCCTGTCCCTGCACGCTCACTGGGTAGGCCGTCGCCAGATCAGCGGTGCCGACGACGTTGGGAGAGCCGTCGCCGTCCTCGAGGGTACGCACCCAGGAGGTCTCGGCGACCATGACCTGCTTGCCGTAGGTGTTCGCGATGTCGCTGAGCACCGCGGTGAGGTTCTCCGTGGTGCCATGCCAGAACGGGTAGTACGAGCTGGCAAAGACGTCGTAGTCGACGTCAAAATAGTCGAGGATGGAGGCGTATCTCGCGTAGGCGCCTTCCTTTTCGGGGTTGGCGAAGTGCACAGCCACCTGAGCGTCCGGATACACGTCGCGGACAGCCGCGCTGCCCGCGGAGAAGATGGCCGCAATGCCAGCCCACGCGGTCACGCCTGCGACGCCGCTATTGGTCTCGTTGCCCACCTGGACTACACGAACGTCGACCCCCGCGTCCTTCATCGTGGTCAAGGTCTGGTGGGTGAACTCCCCCGCGACTGCGGCACGCTCTTCATCCGACGTCTCTTCCCAAGACTTGGGCGCGCGCTGCTTTGCAGGATCCGCCCAGAAGTCCGAATAGTGAAAGCCGACCAGCACTCGCAGGCCAGCGTCGGTCGCGCGTCTGCCGATCTCCGTCGCGCGAGCGGCGTCGGTGGTGCCGCCGCCGTAACCCTGGCCATCAGCATCGTGCGGGTCGTTCCACACGCGTACGCGCACGTCGGTCACGCCGTGCTCGGCGAGCACGGCGAAGAGATCCGCGGGCGTGCCGGCGTCGTCGCGAAAGATGACGCCGCTGGCTTCGAGCGCCAGCACTGAGGACACGTCGACTCCGTTGATGAAGTCCGTGGGGAGGCCGTCGACCTTGTCGACAACGATTCCGGCGTCTATCACTCCGGAATCGGTACCGGTCGTCGCGGGTATGCCCGCGCCCACTCCAATGGCGGCTACAGCCACGACGGCGCCTCCAATCCACAGACCTCGTTGTCTCATAAGTATTGCGTGCTAGCCCTTGACGGATCCGGCGGTAAGACCACCCACGATGTACTTCTGAAGGGCGAGGAAGAGCGCCAGAACCGGCAAGGATGCGACCACGGCGCCGGCGGCGAAGAGCCCCCAGTTGCTGGTCAGCTGGTTGGAGACCCACTGGTACATGCCCACCGCGAGCGTCCACTGGTCCGGCGACACGAGCACGATCTTGGCGAGGATAAAGTCACCAAAGGCGGAGATGAACGCCAGCAAAGCCACCACCGCGAGGATGGGAGTCACGAGCGGCATAATCAGGCGCCAGTAGATCTGCGCATGCGTGGCCCCATCGATCTTCGCGGCCTCGTCCATTTCCTTGGGAATCGAGTTGAAGAAGCCGTACATCAGGAAAGTGTTCGCGCCCAATGCGCCGCCCAGGTACACACAGATGAGCGCGATCTTCGAGTTGATTCCGAGTGCCGGGGCCACGTTTCCCAGTGCCGTCAGCAGCAGGAAAACGGACACAAACGCGACCGTCTGCGGGAACATCTGAACAATCAGCAGCGTGGTCAGGCCGGGCCGGCGCCCCTTGAAGCGGAAGCGTGAGAAGGCATACGCCGCCGCCGCCCCCATCAAGACAGCACCTACGGCGGTGGCGCCGCCGACGATCAGCGTGTTGCCCACCCACGTCCAGAACGTGGTCTCGCCCAGTGCCTGATAGTTGGCGAACGAGATGTCGCTAAACAGGTTGCTCGAGCCAGTGAGGGTCCCCGATTCTGACAGCGACGCCGACAGCACGTAGACCAGCGGGAAGATCGCATAGAACGCGATGATGGCGGCGAGCGGATACTTCCACCCCACCTCGGCCCACCAGCGACTGCGGCGCGTGGGAGAGCGACGGGCTACTTTGACGGTTTGCTCGGACATCTCTAGATCTCCTCGAGCTTGCGGGTCTGACGGAATGCGACTGCGGAGATGATTCCCACGATCACGAAGACGATGATCGACAGCGCCGACGCGAGGCCATAGTCGGCCACACCACCCGAGACGCCGGAGATCTTGTAGATCGCGGAGATCAGGATGTCAGTGGAGCCGAGGCCACTAGTGCCTGGGAAGGCGGGACCTCCCTCGGTGAGCATGTAGATAATCGTGAAGTTGTTGAAGTTGAACGCGAACGAGGCAATGGCCAGGGGCGCAGTGGACACCATGAGCAGCGGCAGCGTGATGGAGCGGAACTGACGCCAGCGCCCGGCACCGTCAATCTTCGCGGCCTCCATCGTTTCTCCGGAGAGCGCCTGCAAGGCGCCAGTACAGACTAGGAACCAATACGGATAGCTCAGCCATAGGTTGACCCACAGGATCGCGAACCGCGCGAGCCACTCGTCGCCCAGCCAGTTGATATCCGCACCAAAGAAGAACAGGTCGTTGATGACCCCGAACTCCTTGTTCAGCATGCCCCGCCACAGGAGTGCCGACATGAATGCCGGGAACGCGTACGGGAGGATGAACAGGGTGCGGATAAACTTGCGTCCCTTGACCCTCTGGTCGTTGTAAATCATCGCGAACAGGAGCCCGAGGCCAAAGCTCGTGAGCACCGTCAGGATGGCGAACGCGAAGGTCCACAGAGTCACCTCGAGCAGCGGCCCCGCAAGCGCGGTATCGGTCACGGCGCGCTGGAAGTTGTCAAAGCCAACGGTGACGACCCAGCCCGTCGGCAGCATCGTGCCGTCCTCGGCAACAAAGTTGCCGCTCGCCGAGGCCTCGTACACCGTGCCGGTCTCTGTATCCGTCAGCGTCTGGGCGTCGGGGTCCCATTCCATCGTCGATTTATAGATCGCACCCGTCTGCCCCTCACGGGTGCGAATCGATCCGTCCTCGGCATCGTCGGAGACGGGAACGCGCAGGTTAACTACGGTGTCCTGCAAGTCCTGGTCGCTAAAGAGGTCACTACGGGGCACGATCTCCCAGCCGGGTACCTCCGTGGGAGTCCCCGAGGCATCGACTGCCGCACCGTTGACGGGTGCGAGGGGGTCCTCCGCAGTTCCGACCTCGACGAACCCGTCGTCGTTGATCGCGAAGCCGATGGTGTCGCCGTCACGCACCACGGCGAGGGGGTAGGAGACCGAATCCGGCACTCGGTGCTCCGCCTGGATGAGCGCTGCGTCGACCGCTTGCTGCTCGTTTCCGGCGTGGCCCGTGCCGTAGTTCGTGAAGGCCACATAGCCCGTGTAGCCAAGCGTGAAGATTTGGAAGACAAAGAGGAACACGAGGCCAGGGAGCATGTACTTCAGCGGCATCGCCCGCTTGGTGAAATAGACCACATCGGCGACGACCAGGAGTACGACGGAGGCACCCAGGATGACCCAGGCCTCGACGTTAATGGCCGACATGATGATGCTGATGCCGAGCGCGTTGATGACTGCCATCACGAGCAGCTTCACAAAGAAGCCCCAGCCCATGCCATGCAGGTTACGCGCGTGGGACACCCGAGGCTCGGGGTGCTGGCCGGGCCGGTTCACCGCGGCTGCCGCGTCTTTCGACATTATGTCTCCTGGAATTTCAATCAGTATTGCCGTAGGCCGGCCGTCAAGCGCGAAGAGGTGGTGCGTGGGGCGAAACGCCGGGGCGTCCCGCCCCACCTCAAAGAACTAACCCTCGAGTGACTTCTCGAGCTCGGTCACCATGTTGTCCCAGGTCGACACCGGCTCTGCACCAGTGATGATCTGAATCTCGGCGGCGTTCCACAGGTCCCACACGTTGCCCATCTCGGGGATGGAAGGCATAGGGACACCAGCGGCGGCCGATGCGACGAATCCTGCGGTGATGGGGTCGGACGACACCTCATCGGCGAGTACCGATAGCGCGGGAAGGCGAGGGTCTGCCTCGTACAGCGTGCGCTGTGCTTCCGCGGTAGCCATGTAGTTCACCAGGAAGTCGTTCGCAAGCAGAGCATTGTTGCTCTGCGAGCTGAGGTAGAAGCCCTGCACACCGACGAACGGCGCGGCAGTCTCGCCGCCGGCGGAGACCATCGGCGAGACGACGAGGTTCATGTCACCACCGTCGAAGAACGGCATCCACGGACCCTGCATGATGAACGGCGACTTGCCATCAGAGAACAGCTGGTTGGAGGTGTCGTAGTCAATCGTGTCGGAGAAGATTCCGGTGCCCTTGGCGCCGTTGTCGTAGAGGAACTGAGCGAAGGCCTCGCCATTCTCGCCGCCCATTCCGACTTCGTTGGTGTAGGACCCGGACTCGTCCTGGACGAACACGGGTGCGCCGAATGACGTCTGTAGCGGGTAGGCGCTGTAGCCGTCGCCCGAGGCACCGTTGGTAAACAGAATGAAGGGACGGTCTTCGAAGCCAGCTTCGTTGGCCATGGTGATCATCTCGTCCCACGTCGTGGGAGCGGTGTCGCCCACCAGGTCCGCGTTCTGGATGAGCGCGATCGCCTCGGTCGAGTACGGAAGGCCATAGAGCTGGCCGTCATACGTCATGGCGTCGAGCGCGACTTCCTGAAAATCATTTGCTTTGTCGCCAAGGTCGATGGTGTCGACCACCCCGGCCGTGACAAGTGCGCCCAGCCAATCGTGTGCGCCAACGGTGATGTCGGGTCCTTCCCCCGTAGGCACTTGAGCCACGAAATCGTTGCGGAGGTCCTCGAAGTTCTTCTGAACCAAGGTGACGGTGGCACCCGTGTCGGTCTCGAACTGTTCAGCCGCAGCCTTGAGCGCACCTTCGCGCTCAGCGTCGGTCCACACCACCAGCTCGGCACCGGTGCCGTCGATTGCAGGAGCGTCGGACGGTGACGTCGATGCGGCAGGCGCGGTCGATGCCGACTCCGCGGGCTCCGGGTCAGAACTGCACCCGGCGATCAGGGCTGCGGTCGCGACAAATGCGACGCCAATTCCAAACTTGTTACGCATGGATTTTCCTTCCAGAGTGAGGTCGCGCTGTGCGTCTCTGGCGAGATCGCGACATTGCGATTGGGTACTACGAGCGACGGGTCGGGCGACCCGGCCGCGGGTGGAGAGTGTGAACGCGCCGATGCTTAGGACACCAGCGCCTAGGAAGTCAGGTCAGCGCTCACCGCCTTCGGGTGACTTCGCGGTACGCACAACGGCACATCCGCCGGCGACGATGGTGAGCTCCCGGGCGACGCTGCGACCGGTGAACATTTCAATGCCAGATGCGGGCACTGTGACGGGCGCATCGCAGTGATTGATTGCTATCAGGTAGTCGGCCTCAGGGCTTTGGCGCATCACAACCTCGAGCCCCTCGGGACTCCCTGCGAGGACCAACCCAGCGTCGGCGTAGGCCGCCGCCATCAAAGGTCCGAGTTCGTCGACGCTCAGATGGGTGCTGACGTACCACCCATGGCCGGCGCCGTGCGAATTGCGCGTGATCGCGGGCGATCCGGCGGCGGGTCCGTCGACGTACGTGCCGATGACTTCTGCGCCATCGAGCACGAGGTCCTCCTGCCAGGTGTCGGCCGCAAGCGTCAGTCCATCTCCGTGGGTCCAGGCGATCTTTGCGGTCTCGCTCTCACGCATCGGCAGGTATTCGGCGACGGTCACCCCGAGCGCAGCTTTCAGGGGTGCGCCGTATCCGCCCTCGTGGACAGACTCATGCTCGTCGACGACTCCCGAGAAGTACGACACCACCAGCGTGCCACCTGCCTCGACATACCGCGCAAGGTTTTCGCCGGCATCGGCCGTGAGGAGGTAGGAGGCAGGAGCCACCACCATCTTGTACTTACCGAGGTCCTGAGTGGGGTGTGCGAAGTCCACCGTCACCCCGTCCCGCCACAGCCGCTCGTAGTAGGTGCGCATGCGCTCGCGGAACTGCGCGTCGTCGGACGGACGCCACTCGAGATCCTGCGCCCAGAGCGACTCCCAGTCGTACAACACCGCGACATCGGCGTCGACGCGCGATCCCTTCGCCTCCTCGAGCGCTCCAAGCCGTCCGCCAAGGTCCACGACCTCGCGGAACACGCGGGAGTCCGCGCCGGCGTGCGGCAGCATCGCCGAGTGGAACTTCTCCGCGCCGGAACGTGAGGCCCGCCACTGGAAGAACAGGATTGCATCAGCGCCGCGCGCAAAGTGGGAAAGCGAGTTGCGGCACATCTCGCCCGCAGATTTGGCGATGTTGCGGCCCTGCCAGTTCACGGCGGAGGTGGAGTGCTCCATCAGAATCCAGGGCGCACCGCCCGCGACCGAGCGCGTGAGGTCCGCCGCGAGCGCAAGGCCCACGTGGGACTCGGGGTCCTGAGCCCAGAGGTAATGGTCGTTGGCGACGATGTCGACCTCGCGAGCCCACTTCCACAGGTCGAGGTTCCACGACTGGTGTGCCATGAAGTTGGTGGTGACGGGCTTGTCGCTAAAGGCACGGATCGCGTCCCGCTCGGCGCGGTAGCAGGCACGCAGTTGGTCGTCGGTGAACCGCGCCCAGTCGAGCTTCATCGCGGGGTTAGGGGTCGAGGCGGTAACAGCGGGGGCGATCACGTGATCCCACTGGTCATAGTGCTGGCCCCAGAAGGCGGTGCCCCATGCTGCATTGAGACCGTCGAGCGAGCCGTAGCGGTGGGCCAGCCATTCACGCCACGCCGCGACCGATGCGGGCGAGAAGTCCTCGCCCACGGGCACACCGTATTCGTTGTGCACGTGCCACATGACAACGCCCGGGTGGGCTGCGTAGCGCTCGGCAAGTGCGCCGGCGATGCGAGCCACCGCGGTGCGGTACGCCGGGTGCGAATGCGACATCATGCCCCGCGAGCCGAAACCCAGGGCAACGCCGTCCGCACGCACGGCGCGCGCTTCGGGATAGTTCGCGAACATCCAGGCAGGGGCCGAGGCGGTGGGCGTGCCCAGGTCAACGGAGATGCCGTTGGTGTGGAGGAGGTCGATGACCTCGTCGAGCCAAGCGAAGTCGAACACACCCTCGCTGATCTCGATCAGACCCCACGAGAAGATGCCAACGCTCACGAGGTTGACCCCGGCCTCGCGCATCAGCGCGACGTCCTCGTTCCAAGTTGCTCGCGGCCACTGCTCGGGGTTGTAGTCCCCGCCGTAGGCGATGCCTGGAACGCTTGGCCAACTGCCTTGCGTCGTCATGCCACTCCCTTGTGTTGATTCGGGCTTTCGGTCGAGTCACTGTGTCGGAACTGTGTCAAAACTGTGACCGGTCACAGTTCTATCCCAGATTGACGCCGCCCCGCAAGTCGAAAGCCGCCTCGTTACCGAACTGTGACCGTTCCCAGCGTTCTGTTGCCTTCTTTCATGCGAGCATCCAGAAATGCCGCTAGGCTCACCACGTGGAAACCACGCCGACAAGCAAACGCAAGCCGACCATCCGCGATGTCGCGGCGGCGGCTGGCGTCTCCCGTGGGACGGTCTCCCGCGTCATCAACGGCGGCCACTGGGTCTCGCCCGACGCCAAGGCCGCCGTCGACCAGGCCATCAAGACCACCGGCTACTACGCCAACGCGGCCGCCCGCAGCCTCGCCACCGGTCGATCCAACTCGGTCGCCTTTCTACTAACTGAGCCACAGCACCTGCTGTTCGCGGATCCCACGTTCTCACTGCTCCTACGAGGTGCAGCACAGGAACTTTCGCAGCGTCATATGACCCTGGTCCTGCTCGTCGCGGGAACGCCCGAGGAGCACGTTAATGTGGCGCAGTACCTGGGTGCTGGCCACGTCGACGGCGTGCTGCTGATCTCCTCCCACGAGTCCGACCCGCTGCTCGAGTCGTTGATCGCCACCGGCGTGCCCACCGTCGCCTGTGGAATCCCGCTCGGCCACGCGAGTGACATGCCCACAGTCTCGGTGGACGAGATTGTCTCCGCGCGCACCGCCACCCGCCACCTCGTGGAGCGCGGTAACCAGCGCATCGGCATGATTACAGGCCCCGCCGACACCCCCGGCGGCCGTTACCGACTCGTGGGCTTCCGCGAGGAATTGGGCGACAATTTTGATCCGAACCTCGTCGAGCCCGGCGATTACTCCATGGCGTCCGGCGCCGCAGCAATGGCGGCGCTGCTCGAGCGCGCCCCCGACATCGACGCCGTGTTCGCCGCATCTGATTCCATGGCCGCAGGCGCGGTGGGCGTCCTCCGCAAGGCTGGCAAGCGCATTCCTGAGGATGTCTCGGTGATTGGATTCGACGACTCCGGGCTCGCCCTGACCGTCGAGCCGCCGCTGACCACCATGCGCCAGCCGTTCGAACAGATCAGCTCGGAAATGGTCGGGCTGCTGCTGCACGTGATTGAAGGCGGCACCAGCAAGTCCGTCACGCTTCCCACAAGCCTGGTGGTCCGCGACAGCACTTAAGTAAACCTTTGTGCTCAGGCCCGCCGTGTGGCTACCCAGCAAGCCCGATGACCGGTAGGTTCGGTGCATGGAGCACTCAAGCGACATGTCCGTTGGACGCATCCCGATCGTAGGCGTCCAGCCTTCGCTCGAGGAGGGACGTTGGCCCGCCAAGGCCGTCGTCGGCGAGGCCGTCCCCATCACGGCGACCATCTTCCGCGAGGGTCACGACGCCGAAGGGGCCACGGTCGTTGTCACCGTTCCCGGCGGCGTCGAGCATATTCTGCCGATGCCGCTCGACGACTTTGGCAACAGCCGCTACCAGGTGTCATTCGTCCCTCAGCACGAGGGCCCCCACCTGTTCCGTGTTGAGGCCTGGTCAAATCCCTACTCCACGTGGGCCCATGCGGCTGAGCTCAAGGTTGCCGCGGGCGTCGACGTCCAACTGATGCTGGACGAGGGCGTTGAGGTGCTCACGCGCGCTATTGCCGAGGTCAAGCGTCCGGCCGCCAGTCAGAAGTTACTGAAGTCGGCCGTTGCCGCACTGTCAAACAAAATGCTGGCGCCCGATGCGCGGCTCGCCCCAGCGGTGTCTGGTGCCGTCAAGGATGTCCTCACCGCCGCGCCGTTGCGCGATTGGGTAACCACCTCGAACACGTACCCACTGCTCGTTGAGCGCGAACGTGCTCTCGCGTCGTCCTGGTACGAGATCTTTCCTCGTTCCGAGGGGGCGCGACAGAACAAGCGCACCGGTGCGTGGACATCGGGCACGTTCACCACCGCGGCGAAGCGCCTGCCCGGCATTGCCGCCATGGGGTTCGACGTCGTGTACTTGACGCCGATCCACCCCATCGGCACCACTCACCGCAAGGGCCGCAACAACTCGCTCACGTGCGAGCCAGGCGACCCAGGAAGTCCATACGCGATCGGCGCAGCCGAGGGCGGTCACGACGCGATCCATCCGGACCTGGGCACCATGCGTACGTTCAAGAACTTCGTCAAGAAGGCCCGCGAGAATGACCTCGAGGTGGCCCTGGACCTCGCGCTCCAGTGCTCCCCCGACCACCCTTGGGTCACGGACCACCCCGAGTGGTTCACCACGCAGCTCGATGGAACCATCGCCTACGCGGAGAACCCTCCCAAGAAGTACCAGGATATTTATCCGTTGAACTTCGACAATGACCCGCAGGGCGTCTCCCAAGCAGTGCGCGACGTGCTGCAGGTGTGGATCGATGCCGGCGTCACGCTCTTCCGCGTGGACAATCCGCACACCAAGCCGCTGACCTTCTGGGAATGGCTACTCGCGGACATCGCCAGGGACCACCCCAACGTGATCTTCCTGTCCGAGGCGTTTACTCGGCCGGCGATGATGCACACGCTCGCCAAGATTGGCTTCCACCAGAGCTACACCTACTTCACGTGGCGTCAGAGCGCCGCGGAGATGGCAGAGTACCTCGAGGAATTGGCGGGTGAGAGCTCGTTCTACATGCGCCCTAACTTCTGGCCCACTACGCACGACATTCTGACGCCGGATATGCAACGCGGCGGCGCGCCCATGTTCAAGATGCGGGCAGTGCTCGCGGCAACAGCCTCCCCCTCGTTCGGCATCTACACCGGCTACGAGTTCGTCGAGAACGTGCCGCGGCCCGGTGTCGAGGAGCAGATCGACAACGAGAAGTACGAGTACAAACCGCGCGACTGGTCCCGAGCAGACGACTACGGTCTTGAGACGCTGCTCACCACTCTCAACGCGCAGCGAGCAGCTCACCCGGCGCTGCGCCGGCAGCGTGGACTGCACGTTCACACCACGAACAACCCAAATATTCTCTGCTTCAGCCGGTATGTCTCAGCCGAGGATTCACCCACTGGCAAGGCCGATGCGGTCATTACGATTGTGAGCTTCGACACCGACGTCGTGCACGATGCAGTGGTGACCTTCGACATGGCCGCCATCGGATTGACCGAGGAGGACGCCATCACAGTCGATGACGCTCTCACCGGCGCAACCTACACCTGGGGTCGCGAGTTTTACGTGCGGCTTGACCCCGCGGTGACAACGGCGCACGTTGCAGGGGTGAGATAACTCATGAAGGAATTGCTGAAGTCCCTTCCAAAACGAGACCGCGATCTCACTAACGACCCACTTTGGTACCGCAATGCGGTGTTCTACGAGGTCATGGTCCGCGCCTTCCACGACAGCGACGGCGACGGCATCGGCGATCTCCGTGGCCTCATCAAGAGACTTGATTACCTTGCGTGGCTGGGCGTCGACGCGCTGTGGCTGCCGCCGTTCTACCCCTCGCCGATGCGCGATGGCGGCTACGACGTCGCGGACTACCGCGGCATCGACCCCCGCTACGGCACCATGCGCGACTTCGAGAAGCTCATCAAGGAAGTCCACAAGCGCGGCATGCGCATCACGATCGACCTCGTGATGAACCACACCTCGGACCAGCACCCCTGGTTCCAGGCGTCACGCACCGACCCGGACGGCCCCTACGGCGACTACTACGTGTGGTCAGACACGGACCAGAAGTGGACCGATGCGCGCATCATCTTTACCGATGTCGAAACGTCCAACTGGGCCTGGGATGCGCATCGTGAGCAGTATTACTGGCACCGCTTCTACTCACACCAGCCGGACCTCAACTTTGAGAACCCCGCCGTGCAGCAGGAGATGTTCGACATTGCTCGCTTCTGGCTCAAGAAGGGCATCGACGGCTTCCGCCTCGACGCCGTGCCGTACCTGTTCGAGGACGAGGACAATTCCGGCGAAAACGACCCCCGTACTCACCAGTTCCTGCGTGACCTGCGCAAAATGGTGGACACCGAGTTCCCCGGTGCGGTGCTGCTTGCGGAGGCCAACCAGCCTCCACACGAGGCCGCCGAGTACTTTGGCACTGAGGAAGAGCCGGAGTGCCACATGTGCTTCCACTTCCCAGTCATGCCCCGCATTTTCCACTCCCTCAAGGCAGAGGACGCGACGCGTCTGCGAGAAGTGCTGCACGACACCCCTGTGCCTCCGGCCAAGGGTCAGTGGTCAACGTTCCTGCGCAATCACGATGAGCTCACGCTCGAGATGGTCAGTGAGGACGAGCGGCACCAGATGTTCGATTGGTACGCGCCTCATCCACAGATGAAGGCGCACACCGGCATTCGTCGCCGGCTCGCGCCCCTGCTGGACAACTCCGAGCAGGCACTTGAACTCGCTCACGCGTTGATCCTGTCACTGCCGGGTACGCCCTGCCTGTACTACGGCGACGAGATCGCGATGGGCGACAACGTCTGGCTACCCGATCGAGACTCGGTGCGCACGCCAATGCAATGGACACCCGACCGCAATGCGGGGTTCTCTGACGCTGACCCGGGTGCGCTGTATCTGCCCACTGTGCAGTCGCTGCTGTTCCACTACAACGGGGTCAACATCGAGCGCTCGCTCATGCAGCCCACATCGCTGCTCTTCTGGATGCGGCGGTTCCTCAAGGCACGAGCCGAGCACCCCGCGTTTTCCGATGGTGGCTATAAGGATGTGCCGTCGGACAACCCTGCCGTGTTCTCCTTCCTGCGCACCCACGAGGACGAGTCTGTGTTGGTGGCGATGAACTTCTCCACGCACCAATCATCAGCGCTACTCACGCTCGAGGATTACGCCGGCGGTAAAGTCAAAACCATCATCTCAAAGACGCCATTCCAGGACGTCGGCGACGATGGCACACTACGTCTGACGTTTGGTCCGCAGTCCTTCTATTGGTTGGTGGTTAAGCATGCCTAGCGGCGTAGACAAGGCAATTCTTCACGACATCGCTGCTGGCACGCATCACGAGCCCCACGCAGTCCTTGGCCCACACGTTGGCGCAGACGGCGTGGCCATCCGCGTGCTCCGGCCGCTGGCCTCCGTAGTCGAGATAGAGACGCTTGACGGTACCTACAGTGCAACCCACGAGCATGAGGGGGTGTGGGTCGCACACCTACCCGGCACTGACGCTCCCGACTACCGCGTGCACGTGACTTACGACGGCCAGCCGGTCGTGACTGACGATCCGTATCGCTTCCTGCCCTCCACCGGTGAACTCGACCTGCACTTGATCCGCGAGGGGCGCCATGAGCGCCTGTGGGACGTGCTGGGCGCGAATGTCAAGACGTACCCCTCCGTGCTTGGAGACGTCCACGGCACCGCCTTCGCAGTGTGGGCGCCTAACGCCCGCGCCGTTCGCATCGTTGGCAGTTTCAACATGTGGCAGGGGGCAACCCACGCCATGCGCTCGCTGGGCGCATCCGGAGTTTGGGAACTGTTCGTACCCGGAATTGGCGACGGCACCCCGTACAAGTACGAAGTGCTCGGCAAGGACGGCCGCTGGCAGCAGAAGGCCGACCCCATGGCACGTCGCACCGAGGTGCCGCCACAAACTGCTTCGATCGTCACCCAGACGGCATACGCCTGGAACGACGACGAGTGGATGGAGAAGCGCGCTTACAGCGAGCCGCATCGCGAGGCAATGAGCGTCTACGAGGTGCACCTTGGCTCGTGGCGCCAAGGGCTCAATTACCGCGACCTCGCAACCGAGCTGGTCGCGTACGTCAAGGAACTCGGGTTCACCCACGTCGAGTTCATGCCCGTCATGGAACACCCCTTCGGTGGGTCCTGGGGTTACCAGGTGACGTCGTACTACGCGCCTACTGCGCGTTTTGGCACTCCAGATGAGTTCCGCTTCCTAGTGGACGCACTCCACCAGGCAGACATCGGCGTATTGCTGGACTGGGTCCCCGGACACTTCCCCAAGGACGAGTGGGCACTTGGCCGCTTTGACGGCACCCCCCTGTACGAGCACCCGGATCCTCTCCGCGGCGAACAACCAGACTGGGGAACCTACATCTTTGACTTCGGTCGTCCCGAGGTCCGCAACTTCCTGGTCGCCAACGCGATCTACTGGCTCAAGGAATTCCACGCCGACGGCCTGCGGGTAGACGCCGTCGCCTCGATCCTCTACCTGGACTACTCCCGTCAGCCAGGCCAGTGGCGCCCGAATATCCACGGTGGCCGCGAGAACCTTGACGCCATTGCCTTCCTGCAGGAGGCCAACGCGACGGCGTACCGCAATTGCCCCGGCATTGTCATGGTCGCCGAGGAGTCCACCGCCTTCCCCGGTGTCACGCAGGCCACCAGCAGCGGTGGCCTGGGCTTTGGGCTCAAGTGGAACATGGGGTGGATGAACGACACCCTGAAGTATGTGGGCGAGGATCCGGTCAACCGATCTCACCACCACCACTCAGTCACGTTCTCGCTCATGTATGCCTTCTCCGAGCAGTTCATGCTGCCCATCAGCCATGACGAGGTCGTTCACGGCAAGGGCTCCCTCTGGGAGCGGATGCCCGGCGATGCCTGGCAGAAGGCTGCCGGCGCTCGAGCCCTCTTCGCGTACCAGTGGACCCACCCCGGCAAGCAGCTCATCTTCCAAGGCTGCGAGATTGGCCAGGAGGCCGAATGGTCCGAGGGCCGATCGCTTGACTGGTGGCAGCTCGAAGACCCCCTCCACGCCGGAATCAAGGACCTCGTGCGGGACCTCAACGGGCTATACAAGCGCTACCCGTCTCTTTGGCAGGACGACTCCAGCCCTCAAGGCTTCCAATGGATTGACGCCGACGACGCACAGCATTGCGTGCTGTCCTTCATCCGCTACGACGACGATCGCAACCCCGTAGTGGTGGTGATCAACTTTGCCGGCGTCCCGCACGAGAACTACAAACTGCCGATGCCACTGGCCGGCGAGTGGGACGAGGTGCTCAACAGCGACTCCGAAGCTTATGGTGGTTCGGGCGTAGGAAACCTCGGTCAGGTGAAAGCCAAGAGCAAGGCCGCTGGCGGCTTCCCCGCCTCGGCAACCGTGCGGCTGCCTCCACTCGGCGCAGTGGTCTTCGCCCCCAAGCAGGGCTAGGAAGTACAGCGCCGACCATGTGTCGGCGCTGTACTCGCCTCTGGTCTAATACAGCGCGGAGGCGAGGGCCTGGCGCGCCTTAAGCACGCGCGGGTCGGCACCGCCCACCACGTCGAAGAGTTCGAGCAGGCGCTGGCGTAGCTCCTCGCGCTCGTCGCCCTGCGTCACACGCACGGTATCCAGCAAGCGCACAAAGGCGTCTTCGACTTGGCCGCCGGCGACGTCCATATCGGCAACCGCCATCTGGGCCGACGGGTCGTTAGGGTGCTCGGCTGCCGCGGCGCGCACCGCGCCAAGGTCCGCCGTCAGGGTACGAGCCATGAGCCGCACCTGGGCGCGACCAGCACGGGCATCCGCATCCTTGGGGTTTTCCACCAGCGCGCGGTCGTACGCTGCCTCGGCAGCCTCGTAATTGCCGCTCTCAATGGCGTCGAAAGCCTCCTGGTGCAACGGGGGCAAAGGCTCCGGTTCGGGCTCTGAGGCGGCCTCTACGGCCGCATCAGGGGCCGCCCCGGTGCCGGTCACGCCAGCCTGGGCAGCAACGTCGAGCACTTGGTCGAGCACCTCGCGAATCTGCTCGTCGGACGCGCTGCCCTGGAACAGCGGTGCGGGGCGGGCCCCGATGAGTGCCATCACTGCCGGGACCGCCTGAACCTGAAAGGCCTGGGCGATGCCTGGTTGGGCGTCGACGTCACACTGCGCGGCGAGGAACTTGCCGGCGTACTCGGCCACCAGCACGTCGAGCCGGGCGGCCAGCTCACCGCTCGCAGGCGATGTCGCAGACACGAAGGCAATCACGATCGGCACCTGCGCGGACTGCTGTGCGACGTCCTGAAGATTCTCCTCGGTCAACTCGATCGAGGTGGAATCCGCAGGCTTCGAAGCCGCGCGCTGCTGCTGTGCCGCGAGCGCTGCGAGATCAACCGCGCCGCGCATCGAGACCGGGTCGGGACTAACTGCCATTACTTTGCTCCGTCGGGGCTCACTCGTACAAGGTGGTGGTCAGCCGCCACGACCGCGGGAAGATCCTCGCTGTCCGCCGGTGGGACGTACATGACGACCATGTCAAGGTACTCGTGCGTCACCTTGTCTACCAAGTCGCCATCAACCAAAGGCTCGTCGGCCGCGGGCACGGACACCTTCGCGTCCTCAACGGAGAACGACGAGTCGATGCGTAGAGGAGCAAAGATCAACGCTCCGCCGTCCGCGGTAGCAAGGGCGTACGTGGACTTCTCTTCGGGCTCCACAGTATCGACGTATTTTCCGTCGGCTTTCTTAGCTGCCTCGGTGAGGACGCCACGTGCGGTGAAGAGCTGGTCGCGATAGCTATCGTCCGCGAACGTCTCGTTAAGGTCGTCGTCCTTACCCTTGCGCAGCAACTCAAGGTAGTTGTCCACGTACGACTGCAGCGTGTCATCCCCGATGGTCGAGTCCATGGAGAGCTCGTCCGCACCAACCGTGGGCCCGGGCATCGCGGGCAGCGTCGCGCCAGGCACCATGTGCGCCCAGTTGCGGAACTGGTACGGCGTATCAACGTCGTCCTGAACCCACACCGACACCACGGGCGTCGTGTCCTCGCTCGGCTGGTCGGAGACTCCCACCATCACGCGGGGCCAGGTGTCTGCGCTCGTGACGTACACGGCCTGCATGTCGGCCGGCAACACGTCAGGCTTGGGTCCGTCATCGGCCGACTGCTGCTTGTACTCAGCACCGCGGACCACCTTGGCGTCACCGCCGACGCGCACATCGAGCGTCTTGGTCGACTTGGCCTCGTCGGCCACGGCGAGTTCCTCGAAGGTCTGCGACTGGACGCGAGCGCTCTGGTCATCGGTCACGGCTGCCGTCACCTCGACGGGCTCGGCGACACCCGCTACTGGGACCGCGGGTGTGCAACCCGCGAGCAGGACTGCTGAACCCGCGGCGGCCATCGCTACCGCTGTGATGCGCCTCATGAGCGATCCTCCGTTCCGTCGGGTGCCGGGCCGTCGTCGGGCCCGCCCTCCGTCGCGTCGTTCACGTGGTCAACGCCAGCTTCCACACCCTCCGTGGACTCCGCGTCCGCGTGAGTGTCTTGGTCGCCATGGACGCCGTCGGATTCGGCTGCCCGATCGCGATCGGCTAGGACACCGTCGGACTCAGCCGATGCGTCGACGCCTGACTCGGCGTCGGCCTCAGCCTCAGTGACCTCCTCAGCCGTCGCGGCATCGGCCGTAATTGCTGGAGCATCGTCCAGGCTCGCCTGGGGGATGGCTGCCCCGGCGGCCCGGCGGGAACGGCGCGAACCGTCCTTCTCAATGCCCTTCTTCTCTGCCGAACGCGAGGCCATCCAGGACTCGCCACGTGCCTGTGCGGGTCGCAGATCGATGAAGAGGACGACCAGCGCGATGAGACCCGCCACTACGAGGACAGCACCCCACCACAACAGGGGCGTGATCCAGTCGTCGTTCACCACACGGGTGAGCGTCAGGTCAGTACCGGTCAGAGCGGATCCGTCCTCAGTCATGACGACCAAGGTGAGTCCGGTGGGAACGCTATCGACTGCAATATCGAGGCGGTTGGTAGCAATGAAAGAGTTGCGCCACAGGTCCGTCGAGCGGCCCTCGGTGGCGATAAAGGGATCGGCCTCCGTGGGAACGATGGCCGGCTCGGGGCTCGCCGAGGGGCTGGGTGAAGCACTCGAAGATTCCTTCTCTTCCGGTGACGGAGAAGGGCTGGGAGTTTCCTTCTTCTCGTCCGTCTTTGCTTCCGCAGACGCCGAGGCGCTGGTGGAACTCGAGGGCTCCGGAGAAGGGGTGGGCGATGGGACCGCGACATCGCGCGTGCCAAGCACTTCCCAATCGGGCAGGCTGTTGACCTCGGTGTAATCCACCTCGGCGAGCCAGGCCTCCGCGTCCACGGGGCGAGCGGTGTACGCGACGATCTCGCCGTCACCCTCAACAGAAAGCGTCCCCTCGGGAGAGATCGTGAGGAAGTCAGATTGGACGACAACAACGGACGTTGACACGTCGGCGTGAGCCACGACGTCTTCTGGCGGGCGCACTGAATCAGCGACGAACCCCACGATAAGTAGGATCACGCCGATCACTCCAGCGATCAGCCCAGTGGTGCGTAAAGACAAGAAAATCTCCATTCCTTCAAGAACACTCTAGGAGTAAACGCGCGACGGTGGCGAAATGTCGCTTTGTCACGCCCCAGCGGGCACACTACCCTGGGTACGACTGCGCGTAAGGCGCCGAAGGAGAAGATATGTCGGAAGAGAACCTCCCGTTTCCCGTGACGATGCGTGGCTTTGACCGCGAAGCGGTCGCCGCCCACATCGCACGGCTCGAGGATTCGGTTCGCGACGCCAAGCGCTCTGAAGAGACCGCGCGCAGCGAAGCACAGCAGGCAAGGGCATCACTAGACGAGGCCCAGAAGACCCTGCGAGAGAACGATCAACCTACGTACAAGGGCCTCGGCGCACGCGTTGAGCAACTGCTCCGCTCCGCAGAGGAACAGTCCTCCGATGTGGTCGCGCGTGCCAACACACACGCCCAGGACGCCGTGGCCCGCGCCACTGTTGCCGCACAGCAGTTGCGTGCCCGCGCCGACAACGAGGTCGCCGAGATTCTGGCGCAGAGCCGCCGCACCGCGGAGACCGTGAAGACGGAGGCTGAGAGCACAGCAGCGTCCGTACGCGAGTCCGCCGACCGGCAGAGTGCCGAACTCGTCGACAAGGCACGTCGCGAGTCCGAGCGCGTCCGTGGATCGATCGAGGCAGAGGTCGCGGAGATCCGTGCCGGCGCTGAGCGCGAGGTCCACACCCTGCGCGCCACAGCCGAGCGCGAAACAACCGAGCTCCGAGTCAAGAGCCAGCGCGAGGCAAGCGAACTCACCGAGGCCGCGCGTGCGGAGGCCGAGAAGGTTGCCGCCGAGGCTGCCAGCGAGGACGCGCGCATTCGCGAGGAGGCCGCTGCGCTACTCGCCGCCGCCAAGGATGACGCTATCCGCATCAAGGACGGCGCCCGCGCCGAGTCCGCCGACAAAAAGGCCAAGGCAGCGAGCCGCCTTGAGGCCGCGACCGCGGAAGCAGCGCGCCTGCGTAAGGAAGCAGACAGCGACATCGCTCGCCTGCGCGAAATCTCCGAGGCCGAGGCATCGGACATCCGCGCCACCGCCGAGAACGACGCAGCGACGTTACGCGAAGAGGCCGACGCCGCGCTCACCAAGGCCGGCGCGGAGACCGCTCGACTGCGCGAGGAGGCCGACGCTGAGGTCTCGCGATGGCGCACCGAGGCCGGAGACGAGGTGGCCAAGCTACGCGCCACTGCTAAGGCGGAAACCGACTCGCTTCGCAGCGCCACCAAGCGTGAGACAGACGAACTCCGCAATGTCACTGAGCACGAGACCAGCGAACTACGTGCCGTCACCGAGCACGAGATGGACGAGCTGCGTGACCAAACCCAGCGTGCGACCGACGAGCTACGCTCCCGGACGGTTCGCGAGGCAGACGAGCTGCGCACGCGTACAGAGCGCGATGCCGAGGAACTGCGAGCTACCGTCGAGGCGGAGACCGCGGAGCTACGCAACCGCACCGACCGCGAGGCTAACGAGCTACGTACCAATGTTCGGGATGAAGTGGCCGACCTTCAGGCACGTGCCGAACGTGAAACGAATGAACTGCGTATAGCAGTTCAGGACGAGGTCGCCGAACTACGTACGCGTGCCGAGCGCGAGACCAACGACATTCGCACCGCGGCTGACGAGTACGCAGCCGAGCTACGGAGCCGTGCCGAGCGCGAAACCAACGAACTTCGCACCGCAGTCCAGGATGAGGTGACAGAGCTTCAAGTCACAGCCGATCAGGAGGTCGCGGAACTGCGCGCCAGCGCGGACCAAGACATCAAGGCCAAGCGCGTAGCGGCCGAGCGCGAGGTCGCGGAACTCCGCGCCACCGCCAAGCGGGAAACCGATGACCTACGGGCCGTCACCGACGAGGAGACGCAGTCACTGCGCGCCAGGGTCGAGGCCGAGGTCGCCGATCTCCGTGCCGTCGCACGCGACGAGGTTGGCGAACTTCGTTCCACAGCCAAGCGAGAGACGGATCAGCTGCGTTCCAAGGCTGATTCCGACACCACCACGCTCCGTCGCACTGCCGACGCGGAGGTTTCGCAGTTGCGGGCCACCGCGGAGGCAGAGACAAACGACCTGCGTGCCACCACTGATGCCGACGTCACCGCCCAGCGCGAGCAGGCAGAGGAGCAGGCCCAGCAGCTCACTGCGGAGGCGCAGCACACCTTGGCCACTGCTCGACAGCAGGCGACTGAGCTGCGTGCCGCCGCGGAGCGCGACGCAAAGGCGACCACGGCTCGCGCCGAGGCGAACGCCAAGGAGGCCACCGAGGCGGCGTCGGCCGCATCCGCGCAGGAACTTGCGGATGCGCACCGCGAGGCCGAGTCCACTCGTGACGATGCGCGCCGAACACGCGAGGACCTGCAGGTGGAGGTCGCCCAGCGTCGCGAGCAGGCCGAACAGGAGCTCTCGCAACGCTACGAGGACGCCAAGAACGAATCCGCCGCCCTGGTCGCGGATGCGGAACAGCGTGCAGGCGAAGCCGAGGAAAGACTCGCTGCCGCTCTCGAGCGCGCGGAGACCGTGCGTTCCGAAGCGGAGGTCCACTCGCAGACCCTACTCAGCAATGCCCGCAATAACGCCGACGAGATTGTTTCGGACGCCCGCGAGCACGCCGAGACGATTATCTCCGAGGCCGTCAGCGACGCCGAGCGCGAGCGCACTATGGCATCGCGCGAGGTGGACGAGCTTAACCGCCAGCGCGAGTCAATCACCGGCTACCTCGACGACCTGCGCGGCCTGCTGGGAGCGGACCCGGTGTCTAACCTCGCCGCTGCCGCGAAGTTGCAGGACGAGCACGAGGCAGCGGAAAAGGCGGCTCCCGCCGCCGATGCTGAGGTTGCCGAGTCCGACACGTCTGACGTGAAGTAGTCCACCCATGACCGACTCAGCGTGGTCGGACGAGCGCGGCGAAGCAGCACTTCGCAAGGCCGATGCGCTTGCCCGCCGTGAGGCGGGTGAGTCGCGTCAGGCCGCGGAGCTGATCAAGCAGTTTGTGGCCGATGCCGTGGCGGCCGGGATTACCCCCGAGCCGCTGTCGGCGCGGTCGTACGACGGCAACTCGCGATACCGCACCAACCTGACCGGCTGGTACCTCAAGCAGAATCACTCAGTTGCGGTGGACGCGGACGGCAACTTCTATGTCTTGACCGCTCCCCCGCGGTTCATGTCGCGTTTTACGGGTACTACCGTTGAGCCTTCTCCCCCGCCCCTCGAACTGGGCAAGGGTGGCCGCGACGGTGAGTCGATGCCCATCGCCACTGCGCTGGAGAAGCGCCTGGACGGCGGCAACGACTGGTAACAGTAGTTAGTAAACTCACTACTATGGACGCGCGACTGGCTAGTGGCCGAGTAGCGGCGCGATCGCATCCGCGACCGCCTGTGGATTCTCGTAGGCGCTCAGGTGTCCGACGCCCGCGATGACCGAGACCTCGACACCCAACGCGTCAGCCATGATCCGCGCGTCCTCGAGGCTGGTGATGGTGTCGTTCTCGCCGTAGATCACCACCGATGGTGCATCTACCAGCCGCAATACTTCAGTGCGGGTGGGACGTGCGGCCATAGCTCGCTGACCCCACGCAATGCCGTCTCCCGAGTGGCGGGCAATATTTGCCGCCACTGCGGCTACCAAGTCCTCGCGAGCATCTCCCTGAGTGCCCACCAGCGGCTCGGCCATCGCTCGCGGATCCTCGGCGCCATCCTTGCCCTCTAGGCTATCGGCAAGGCCTAGCCTCTTGGCCACGCCGGCCTCGTCATCGGCCGTGCTGCGAGTGTCCAGCAGTCCCAGCCCGGTGACGGCATCAGGGTAGCGTTCGGCAACGGACAAGGCCACATAGCCGCCCATCGAGCACCCCACCCACACCGCAGCATCGTGCCCCGTAGCCTCGCGCATGGCGAGCACCGCGGCATCGGCGATGAGGTCGAGTGACGGATCCTCGTCTGGCAGCGGCATCTCGCCGATGCCGGGCATGTCAAAGGAGATGATGTCGCCGTCAAAGTCACCCAAAAGCGCGATCAGCGGCTCCCACTGGGCACGGTCGACGGGAAACGCGTTGAGTAGCACCAGCGGCGCTGCGGTCGGCAATAGAGAGGTCATGCGACGTCCTCCTGTGGGACGCGGTCGGGAAGCGGCGAGCGGTCCGGGGCGACCCGCGCCGTGATGGCGTCCAAGACCACTCTCACATACTTCTCGCCTACCCACAGGTGTTTGGCCTCCTCGACTGGCACCATCTCCAGTTGAGTCAGCGGCGTGAAGCGTTCGCGCGCCTCGTCGGGCCGCAGGAAGTCGTCGAACTCGGGCACCAGCGCGGTGACAGGCTTGCCCGTGGCTGCCCAACGCTCCATGTCAGCGTCTTTTGCCCGATGCAGTGGCGGGGAGAGCAATATGGCTCCCTCAACATCCAGGTCGGCACCGTGCATAAGCGCCAGCTCCGTACCAAAACTCCAGCCCACCAGCCATCGATTCTGAAGGCCCTGCGCAGCGGCAAAGTCCACGGCGGCCCTCACATCGGCTGCTTCGGCAATCCCCTCGCTGAACTCGCCCTCGGAGGTGCCTCGAGGTGACGATGTGCCGCGAGTATTGAAGCGCACCACCGCGACATCTGCCAGGTAGGGCAGGCGCCAGGCGGCCTTGCGGAAGATGTGCGAGTCCATGAAGCCGCCCGCAGTCGGCAGCGGGTGCAGCGTGATGAGCGTTGCAGACACGTTGCCGGAGCGTGGCAGGGACAACTCTCCCACCAGCGTTAGTCCGTCTTCGGTGGTGAGTGTGATCTCCTCTCGGTCTGCCGGCAGCACCGTCATCGACCGAAGGTCTTCGAACTCAATCTTGTCAGCCACGTGTTCTCCCAAATGTTTCCCAGCAATAGGTGTGCCAGTGCCTACGATCAGCCGCAGCGGCCTCCGCACCAAAGAGCCCATCGGCCGCCCATGCGACCACGTGCGCCGTCTGCGGGGGAATATCCCGACCGCAACTCGGGCACACAAACGTCTTGTCGGTGAGGCGCGGGGTCGCGACGAGGTAGTCCTCACCGCCCGGCCCGCTCTCCTGGCGTGCGCCGCCGCCGCGCGCCCGATTCATGTCGAGCTCGGGGTGCGGTTGCCCATACGGTCGCTTGGAGGACCGGCGCTTCGAGGGCATGCGAAAAGTCTACGCGGTTGCCAATAGGGGGACTGAGCCGGCCTCGCCGTGCACGGGCGAGACCACTTCAGAACCCGCCGCTACCGAGTGCGCGGGGGTGTCTGAACCAGCGACTCGATCTGCTCGACGGGAACCACCTGACGGCGGCGAACGGTCTCCGCATACCAGTACGCCGAGTCCTTCCAACGGCGCTCCAGGCTCTGATAGTCGACCCAGACCATCCCAAAGCGCTTGGCGTAACCCTGCGCCCACTCGAAGTTGTCCATGAGTGACCACGCCATGTATCCGCGTACGTCAGCGCCCTCGGCGATGGCCTTGCGTACAGCATCGATGTGGCCGTGGAAGTACTCGACGCGGTCCGTGTCGCGCACACGCCCGTCGTCATCAACCTTGTCCTCCCAGGCGGAGCCGTTCTCCGTGACGTAGATCGGCTTGCCCGTTTCGCGGTGGATCTTGAGCAGGTGCGCGTGCAATGCGGAGGGATCAAGGTTCCAACCCATCGAAGTGAGCTTGCCCGGGGGCAGCATGAACTCGATCTCCTCGTCACCGGGCCACGGGGAGTTCCCGCCGGCCTTGTGCCCGTCCGCGAGGGTCGCGAGTTCCGACTGCTGGGCGGCCTTGTGCGGGTTGTGGCGCACCAGGTGCGAGGCGTAGTAGTTAACGCCGAACCAGTCGACCGCGCCCTTCATTTCCGCGAGGTCACCCTCGTGGACGAAGGTCCAGTCCGTGATGTGCGCGGTATTCGGCTTCAGGATGGCGGGGTAGGTTCCCTCGATGAAGGGCTCGTGGAACATCGTGTTCGCCAAGGCGTCGATGTGCGCCGATGCCGCGCGGTCCTTCTCGCTCGAAGGGTCCCACGGGCGGGGGGTGTGGCAGTTGTTGACCAGGCCAACCTGGGCGCTCGGCGCGACCGCCTTGATGGCCTTGTAGGCACGCGCGTGCGCCAGGTTGAGGTGGTGTGCGGCCTCCAGGGCCTCAGCGTCGCTGGTGTGCCCGGGGGCGTGCGCCCCCGCGCCGTAGCCCACAAAGGAGGAGACCCACGGCTCGTTAAACGTGGTCCACATTTCAACATCCGCGCCGAACTCCTCAGCCATGCGCGTCGCGTAGACCACGAAGGCATCCACGGTGTCGCGGCTGAGCCAGCCGCCGTTATCCTCGAGAGGCTGCGGCAAGTCCCAGTGGTACAGCGTAATGAGGGGCTTGATGCCCTTTTCCTTCAGTCGGTCCACGATGCCGCGGTAGAACGCGATGCCTTCGTCATTGAAGTCGCCCGTGCCGAGCGGCTGAACGCGCGGCCAGGCGATGGAGAATCGATAGGCCTGCAGGCCCAGTTCCTCCATCATGTCGATGTCGGACTCCCAGCGGTGGAAGTGGTCGCAGGCCACGTCGCCGTTGTCGCCAGCAACGACGGCACCGGGTTGAGCGCAGAAGGTGTCCCAAATGGACACTCCCCGGCCGCCCTCATGGGCACCGCCCTCGATTTGGTAAGAAGCGGTGGCCGCACCAAAGAGGAAGTCGGCTGGGAAGTGGGAAGGCGTCGTTGTCATACGTACATCCTAACGAATCGTTTCGACTTTTTCCTACCAAGCGGTCAGAAATATTCCAGGGGGCCGATGCAATGCCCGAGCTGGTCCCACCCGCTTCATAAGATTCAGCGTACACAAAAGTTACTCTCGGCATTTAGTCGCCGTTCGGACGTCCACCAGACATCACCAACCACAGAGGTGGCACGATGAACGACGACCTAGGCGGGGACTCCGCGCTCGAACGTCAATATGATGCGGGCGAGCGGTGCACGACCCCGGGAGGTGTCGAGCGCGCAAGTGGCTTTTCGGCATAGCCAAGCGCGTACTCGCCAATGCGGTGCGTGGCAAGATTCGCAGGCAAAGCCTCGCTAACCGGCTACAGACAATCTCGGGCAAGACCGAAGCCAATGCACCTGCGGCCGACTCAGGCCTCGAAGTGCGAGACACCATCGGCCGGCTGCCCACGGCGTTGGCGGTGGCGGTCAGGCTGGTGCACTGGGAGGGATTCTCTCGGGCGGAGATAGCGACTCTCGAGGCCGTGGCCGCATCTACCGTGCAAAGTGGCTACGCGCGCGCCAAGGCACTACTCAAGACGGCCCTCGCGGTGTCAGACACTCCGACCGCACGGAATGGCCGGGAGCCTGCTGCGCGCCAGTCGCTAGAACAGGCGCGTTGACGAGGTGTCGACGCCGCGCATGGCCTCGTAGTCGAGGACGAGGCAGCGAATGCCACGGTCCTCGGCGAGCACCCGAGCCTGCGGCTTGATCTCCTGCGCGGCGAACACGCCCTCGACGGGGCTCAGCAGCGGGTCGCGGTTGAGGAGTTCGAGGTAGCGAGTGAGCTGCTCGACACCGTCGATGTCTCCACGACGCTTAATTTCGATCGCGACAGTCGCTCCGGCCTTGGTTTTGGCGAGGATATCCACTGGCCCAATCGCGGTGGGGTATTCCCGGCGCACCAGGGTGTGGCCGATCCCCAGCAGACCCACCTGCTCTGCCAGGAGTTCCTGCAGGTGAGCCTCCACCCCATCCTTAATCAAGCCGGGGTCTACGCCCAAGTCATGCTGGGCATCAGCCAGAATCTCGTGGATCTCGATCTCGAGTCGGTCGTCCGACTTGTCGTGCTGAACGGCCCACACCTCGGTGACCCCAGCATCGGCCGCCTCCTTGTCTGGCGGGCCCACGCGCAACGTGCACGGCGGGCTCATCCAGTTCAGGGGCTTGTACGAGCCGCCGTCTGAATGCAGCAAAACCGAGCCATCGGCCTTGACCATGATGACTCGGGTGGCGAGCGGCAGGTGGGCGTTGAGCCTCCCGCTGTATCGCGCGGCGCACCGTGCGATCACTACGCGCATTTGCTACTTCTCGGCGGGCTCGGCCACATCGGCAACGATCGTCACCACATTGTGGTCAAACGAGACGAAGCCGCCGGTGATGTCTAGCGTGTGGCCACCGTCTGCACTCGCCACAACCTTGACGGAGCCCGGCCTCAACACTGACAGCACTGGGACGTGACCGGCCAACAGGCCAATCTCGCCCTCGACGGTAGGCACGGAGACGCTCTTCGCCGCCCCGGACCACAGCACGCGGTCCGGGCCGACGATGTCGACAGTAAGGGCATCGGCCATAATCTAGCCGATCTCCTTCTGAATGCGAGACCAGTTCTTCTCGAGGTCTTCAAGACCACCGATGTTGAAGAACGCCTGCTCAGAGATCTCGTCGTACTTACCGTTCACGATGCCGGAGAAGGCCTCGATGGTCTCGGTCAGCGGCACGGTCGAACCGGCCACACCCGTGAACTGCTCGGCCATGTACGTGTTCTGCGACAGGAACTGCTGGATCTTGCGGGCACGGGCGACGATAATCTTGTCGTCCTCCGAGAGCTCGTCCACACCAAGAATCGCGATGATGTCCTGGAGTTCCTTGTTGCGCTGCAGAATCGTCTTGACGTCCGTCGCAGTGTCGTAGTGGTCGCGACCCACGTAACGCGGGTCGAGGATACGCGAGGACGACGTCAGCGGGTCCACGGCCGGGTACAGACCGCGCGAGGCGATCTCACGGCTTAGCTCCGTGGTCGCATCGAGGTGCGCGAACGTGGTGGCCGGAGCCGGGTCGGTGTAGTCGTCAGCAGGCACGTAGATGGCCTGAAGTGACGTGATCGAGTGACCACGGGTCGACGTGATGCGCTCCTGAAGCTGGCCCATCTCGTCGGCGAGGTTGGGCTGGTAGCCCACGGCGGAAGGCATGCGGCCCAGCAGGGTCGACACCTCCGAACCGGCCTGAGTGAAGCGGAAGATGTTGTCAATGAACAGCAGCACGTCCTGCTTCTGGACATCGCGGAAGTACTCGGCCATCGTCAGCGCGGACAGGGCAACGCGCAGACGCGTTCCCGGCGGCTCGTCCATCTGGCCGAAGACTAGGGCCGTCTGCTTGATAACGCCCGACTCGGTCATTTCCTCGATGAGGTCATTGCCCTCACGCGTACGCTCACCGACACCAGCGAACACCGATACACCGTTGTGGTTGTTCGCCACGCGGTAGATCATTTCCTGGATCAGCACGGTCTTGCCGACACCGGCACCACCGAAGAGGCCGATCTTTCCACCCTGCACGTAAGGCGTGAGCAGGTCGATAACCTTGATGCCGGTCTCGAACATGGAGGTCTTGGACTCGAGCTGGTCGAATGCCGGGGGCTTGCGGTGGATCGGCCAGGTCTCCCCGATCTCGATGGTCTCGCCCTCTTCCGCGTTGAGGACCTCGCCAATCACGTTGAAGACGTGACCCTTGGTGACGTCGCCCACGGGGACAGAGATGGGAGCACCTGTATCCGTGACCTTGGCGCCGCGCACCAGGCCATCGGTGGGCTTGAGCGCAATGGCACGCACCATGTTGTCGCCGAGGTGCTGAGCAACCTCGAGCGTCATGTGGAGGATGCCGTCGCCCTCACCCTCGCCCTGAGCGGAGAGGTCGATCTCCGTCTTCAGTGCGTTGTAGATGTCGGGGATCGCGTCCGCAGGGAACTCGATGTCGACAACCGGGCCGATGACGCGGGCCACGCGGCCAACGACGGCCTCCGTGGGCGCGCTCTTCGCAGCCGCGGGCTTCTTGGCGGCAGGCTTCGTTGCCGCTGGAGCCTTCTTTGCCGGCGCCTTCTTGGCGGCGGGCTTCGCAGTGGGAGTCATGTGTCTCTCGCTTCCGGTCACGAGGCCGCGAGCGCGTCGGCGCCCGAGACAATCTCGCTGATTTCCTGGGTGATCTCAGACTGACGCGCCGAGTTGGCGAGCCTGGTGTACTGACGAATAATGTCTTCGGCGTTAGTGGTCGCCGTGTTCATGGCACGCTGACGCGCGGCAAGTTCAGATGCAGACGCCTGGAGCAGGCAACTGTAGATGCGGGACTCGATGTAGCGCGGGAGCAGAGAGTCAAGCACCTCGTCGGACGAGGGCTCGAACTCGTACAGCGGCTCAACTTCCGCGTCAGACTCCGCCACTCCCTCAACAATCTCGAGGGGGAGCAGCCTAATCACGCGCGGCTCCTGAGCAACCATCGACCTGAAGTGGGTATAGACGATGTGGATCTCACCCACGCCACCCATATCCGCCTTCGCTTCGAACGCGTTGAAGAGCGCCGTGGCAATTTCCTTGGCAACCCGAACGTCGGGAGCATCTGAGCCACCCGTCCACTCACCGGCGATCTCGCGGTGTCGGAAGTTGTAGTACGAGAGGGCGCGACGGCCCGCCACGAACTGCACAATTTCCTTGCCGTCTTCCGTCAAGCGCTCGCGCAGACGCTCGGCCTCGCGGATAACGTTCGCCGAGTAGGCGCCCGCCATTCCTCGGTCCGAGCTGACAGTCAACACGGCCACCCTATTGGTGTCCGTGCGCTCGATCGTCAACGGGTGCGACACGGTCGAGTGAGTAGCGACAGCACTAATCGCACGCGTGATTGCCTGCGAGTACGGCGACGCCGCCTTCACACGGTCACGCGCCTTGCCGATGCGTGAAGCCGCGATGAGCTCCATCGCACGGAAGATCTTCTTTAGCGACTGTGTCGACCGGATCTTTCCCCGGTAGACGCGCTGCTGGCCACCCATGAGCTACTTCTTCTTCGTGACGATGGTCTCCTGCTCGACATCCACGTCTTCGCCATCGGCGATCGAGGAGTCGGTCGAGAGCTCAGTGCCCTCGGTTGCGAGGAACGTCGACACGTAGTCGTCGACAGCGGTTTCAAGCGCCGCCTGGGTGTCGTCCTCGAGCTTGCCGCTCGAGGCGATGTCGGTCAACACCGAGGTGTTGCGACGCAGGTGGTCGATGAGCTCGCGCTCAAAGCGAAGAACATCCGCAAGCGGGATCTTGTCGAGCTTGCCCTTGGTACCGGCCCAGATAGAGACGACCTGCTCCTCCGCGGGGTACGGCGTGTACTGGGGCTGCTTGAGCAGCTCCATCAGACGCGCACCACGGGTGAGCTGCTGACGCGATGCGGCGTCGAGGTCGGATGCGAACATCGCGAAGGCCTCGAGCGAACGGTACTGCGCCAGGTCAATCTTCAGGGTTCCGGAGACCTTCTTCATTGCCTTGATCTGCGCCGAGCCACCCACGCGGGACACGGAAATACCGACGTCGATTGCGGGGCGCTGGTTGGCGTTGAACAAGTCAGACTGCAGGAAGATCTGGCCATCGGTGATCGAGATCACGTTGGTCGGAATGTAAGCGGAGACGTCGTTGGCCTTGGTCTCAATGACGGGCAGACCCGTCATTGAACCGGCGCCCATGGCGTCGGACAGCTTGGCACAACGCTCGAGCAGACGAGAGTGCAAGTAGAAGACGTCACCCGGGTACGCCTCGCGGCCCGGCGGGCGACGCAGCAGCAGCGACACCGCGCGGTAAGCCTCGGCCTGCTTGGACAGGTCGTCGAACACGATGAGGACGTGCTTGCCCTGGTACATCCAGTGCTGACCAATGGCCGAGCCGGTGTACGGGGCAAGGTACTTGTAACCGGCAGGGTCGGATGCGGGGGCCGCGACGATGGTCGTGTACTCAAGTGCGCCGGCCTCTTCGAGGGCGCCACGCACGGAGGCGATGGTCGACCCCTTCTGTCCGATTGCGACGTAGATGCAGCGGACCTGCTTGTTGACATCGCCGCTCTCCCAGTTCGCCTTCTGGTTGATGATCGTGTCAATAGCGATCGCCGTCTTACCCGTCTGGCGGTCACCAATGATCAGCTGACGCTGCCCGCGGCCGATCGGCACCATAGCGTCGATGGCCTTGAGACCAGTCTGCATGGGCTCGTGAACGGACTTACGGTCCATCACGCCAGGAGCCTGAAGCTCGAGGGCGCGGCGGCCGTCGGTCTCAATCTCGCCGAGGCCGTCAATAGGCTCGCCAAGCGGATCCACGACGCGACCGAGGTAGCCGTCGCCGACCTCCACGGAGAGAACCTCGCCGGTGCGCTGCACCTGCTGGCCCTCCTCAATGCCGGTGAACTCACCGAGCACCACGACACCGATCTCGCGAACGTCGAGGTTAAGCGCGAGGCCGAGTGTGCCGTCCTCAAAACGAAGCAGCTCGTTAGCCATGCAGCCGGGGAGTCCCTCGACCTGCGCGATGCCGTCACCAGCACTGGTCACGCGACCGACTTCTTCGGTCACGACACCCTTGGGCTCGTAAGACTTCACGTAGCTGTCGAGCGCCGCCCGAATCTCGTCGGGACTGATCGTCAACTCAGCCATTACATCTCTCCTGTCAGTTCCGCGCGAGCGGAGATTGCGTCGGCGTTAGCCGACAAGTCGTCGTCGTGCTTGGTCGAGTCGGGCCAGGACGGTACCGTCCACGACCTCCGAACCGACCTGCACTCGAATTCCGCCGATGACCTCGGGGTCAACAGCAACATTGATCTGAACTTCACGGCCGTACGCACCCGTAAGGATGCCGGCTAGGCGCTTGCGCTGAGCGGCACTCAGCTCGACGGCCGCAGTCACGTGGGCAACGGAGCGATTGCGACGCTCCGCGGCCGATGCGATGAAGGCCTCGATGGCCGGCACCAGTCGACGGCCACGCGGCATTCCCACGGCACGGTTGAGCAGAGACTGGGTCACTGGGAGCAGCTTTCCGCCGAGCACGCCCTCGAAGAGCGCGAGTCGCGCTTCCTTGGTGGCCGAGCGGTTGCTCATCGCAACCAACAGATCGCGTTCGCCGCTCAGGATGCGCTCCACGCGGAAGAGCTGGTCTTCCACGTCGACGAGCTTGCCCGTGGACTCCGCATAGGCGAGCACCGCAGCCACACCGGCGTCCTCAATGGACTCGGCGAGGTCGCGCTCTTCCGACCAGCGTGCGTTGACGAAGTCGACCAGGACATCCTGGACGCGCGCGTCAAACTTGCCGAACAGCGAGGTGACCATGTCACCCTTGTCCGCGCCCGGACGAGCCGGGTCGGTCAAGGAGCGACGCAACGAGCCCGAGGAGTCGAGCGTGTCGACCACAGCAAAGAGCTGGTCGCCAATGCTCAGGCCGTCCTTGCCCGATGCGGACAGGACGAGCTCGAAGCCCCGCAGTACTGCGTCGTGAGACGCCTGACTCGTTCCGCGCATATGACTTACGCCTCCGCCTTCACAGTGGATTCGAGGTCGTCGAGGAAGCCGTTGACGATGCGCTGCTGACGAGCGTCGTCGGCAAGTGCCTCGCCGACAATCTTCGACGCGAGCTCCGTGGCGAGCGAACCCACCTCGGTACGCAGCGACACAACTGCCTGCTGACGCTCCGCCTCGATCTGCTTCTGCGCAGTCGCGGCGATGCGCTCGGCCTCGACCGATGCCTTGTCACGCGACTCACTCAGAATCTGAGTAGCTTCGGCGCGCGCGTCCTCACGGATACGTGCTGCCTCGGCGCGTGCTTCGGTCAACTGAGCCGTGTACTCCTCGAGCGCGGCGGCGGCCTCGGCCTGTGCCTTCTCAGCCTTAGAGATGCCACCCTCGATCAGCTCGGCGCGCTCGTCAAGAACCTTCTGCAGCTTGGGCAGAATGAACTTCACGAATGCGACCACAATGACGACGAAGATAACCGTCGACCACAGTAGGTCGTATGGCGCGGGAATGATCGGGTTGTACGTAGTCCCTTCGGACTCCGCCAACACGATGGTGCTGAGGCTGAGCATTACGTGAACAGGAAGCCGGTGATGAGGCCGAGGAGCGCGAGCACCTCAACGAAGGCAACACCGATGAACATCGTGGTGCGGAGCTGACCGGCGACCTCGGGCTGGCGTGCCATGCCCTCGATGGTCTTACCGATCAGGATGCCCAGGCCGATGCCGGGGCCGATGGCCGCGAGGCCGTATCCGATGGTCGCAACGTTGCCGGAAACCTCGGCAAGAGTGGTGGTATCCACTGTTTTTCCTTCCATTGATGTGCGGCCACTCGGCCGCACAAGCTTATTTTTTAGTGCTCTTCTTCCAGGGCCATGTTGAGGTACACCGACGACAACATGACAAAGACGTACGCCTGCAATAGCGCGACAAAGATTTCGAACAAGGTAAAGCCAAAGCCGGCGGCAAGCGAGACGACGCCTGCTGCCTTGAGTGCGCCAGTCGCCTCGAAGAAGAAGTACTGCGTGGCGGCGAAGCAGAGCACGAGGAGAAGGTGGCCGGCAATCATGTTGGCGGCGAGTCGCAGCGCCAACGTCGCGGGCCGCAGGATGAACACCTGCAGGAACTCAATGGGCGTCAGCAGCAGGTAGATCGGCTTGGGGACTCCCGGAGGGAACAGGTTCGCCTTGAGGTAACCGCCGAGGCCGTGCTTCTTGATGCCTACCGACAAGTACATCACGTAGACCCACAGCGCCATGATGATCGGTAGGCCGATCAACGAGGTGCCGGCGATGTTCAGGAACGGAATCACACCCGTCATGTTGAAGAACACGATCGCGATGAACAGAGTCGTGAGGAACGGCACAAAGCGCTTGGCTCGCTCCTTGCCCATGACCTCTTCCACGATCTGCACTCGTACAAAGTCGAGGACCATCTCAACGACTGCTTGGCCGCGGCCGGGCACGATCTTGGCGCTGCGTGCGACGAGCCAGAAGATCAGGATCATGAAGAACGCGGCGATGACGCGGACTAGCTCGATGCGGTTGAACTCGAAGATGGTGCCAGCGAACGCAAGTGCATCCGGGTAGAACTCGCTTATGGACGGGGCGTGGAAGCCATCGGAGCCAAAGAGCCACCCAAAGAATCCAGACGAGTCGCTAGAAGCGTCGTCGCTCGTTTGCGCTACAGCCGCGTGTAGGGCTCCTTCGAGAGCGAGAATTCGCACAGATACTCCACTGGTTTTTGGCCCGAACGCGCGCGACAGCGGGTCGGGAGAGTTGCCGGAACTGGGGTAAGCCTAACCTATGAACTGGCCTATTTCGAACCCGGGATGACGTACGGAACTCGCGATGCACGTAACACCCAAAAGTCGACCGCAAGCGTTAATAAAACCCCGCTGACCGCGAATATCGCGAAGAGCTGCTTATGGAAACTTTCAATATTCTGAAGTATTAATAATGCGGCAACGATGATTACCATCTTGAGCAACCACGATCCCGCTACAGCCATCGTCATTTGGTCGGTCGAGCGCTTGTGTCCCCAGGACATCGCGGCCTGCGTGGTTAGCCCCGCTAGCGCGGAAACGCCCACGCCGACCAAGCCCGCGACGACTCCCCTGCCGCCAGCAACCAGGGCTCCCACCACGATTGCGATGATCGCAAGTGCAAGGAGACCTAGCCCGGTGCGACGTAGCGCGGTGCGGTACACGCGCGCCTCGGCTGTCTCCTGGTCCGCATGGGACTCGGGTTCTAGGTCCCCAGCGGGGGTTGGATTGGTAGTCATGACTTCTCCTTGGGAAGAACTTCTAGGACGGGGGAATCCGTCTCGAGTTCGGCTTTATCCTGCCCTTCAGGCGTCACCTTGCGTAAGGGAGCGGCGGAGCGTCCCGCCCGGCGCCAAGTGCGGGAGAACAGCTTGCGCAACCCCGGCGAGGCCGTGATGAGGATCGCGCCCAGCATTCCGGTGCCGATGACGACGGCCGCCCACCCTGCCGGCAGGAAGACGATCGACACGGTGCCGAAGGACAGAACCGCCGTCCACACGTAGAGCACTCCCACCGCCCAACGGTGAGAGTGACCGAACCTCAACAGCACGTGGTGCAGGTGATGCGCATCGGGGGCGAAGGGCGATTCCCCGCGCAAGGTCCTACGGATAATGGCCAAACCCATGTCGATCAATGGCACGGCCACCACCATGAGCGGTAACACAATCGGAATGAACGCTGGAATCCGCTCGCGTTCGGAGACCACTTCGGGATCGATCTGGCCAGTGACGATGATGGCCGCGCCGGCGATCACCAGGCCCAGTACCATCGAGCCCGAGTCGCCCATGAAGATCCGCGCGGGGTGCATGTTGTGCGGAAGAAACCCCAAGCACGCACCCACCAGCACCGCGAGCACCAGGGTCGCGAGTGACGAGTAGTCACCGGGAGTGGCGTTGCGCGCTAGCAAATACGTATAGGTGAGAAACGCCAGGCCGCCGATGGCGATCATGCCCGCCGCGAGGCCGTCGAGCCCGTCCACGAAGTTGACCGCGTTCATCGCAATCACCACCACAAGAACCGTCGCGATGAGGGAAATGTAACTCGAGCCGATGGTAATGCCAGCGATCGGCACTGTCACGAGCTGCACGCCGCCCCAGGCCATGACCAGCGCGGCAAGAACCTGGCCGGCGAGTTTGGCCATCCAGTCCAGGTCCCAGATGTCATCAGCCGCGCCGAGCGCGCACACGAGCCCCGCACCCGCGACCACCGCCCAGGGCGCATGCGAGGCCTCGAATACGCCTCCAAGAAACGGGATCGAACTGGCGATGACTACTCCCGCAAAGATGCCCGCAAAGATTGCGATTCCGCCCAGCCGTGCGGTGGGGGTCGAATGCACGTCTCGCGAACGCACCGCGGTGACTGCACCCACTTTGATGGCGAGGTGACGCATCGCAGGCGTCGACAGGTATGCGACCAGGGCCGCCACCGCCATCAGAATCAGGTAGACCTTCACTTGCGGGGCTCGCCCCCAGCATCAGCTCCGGGCTCCGTGGAACTCAAAAGTGCGTCCTCGCCCACGACGGAGATGATGTCGGCGAGGGGCACTCCCCCGTCACGGACAATGCGCAGCCCGGCCGGGTGAGTCGCGTCGACAATCGTCGATGACAGGCCAAGCGGGCTCAAACCCGCGTCGAGATAGACGGCGACGGACGCTCCCAACTGGGCCTCGGCATCGGCCGCCGTGGTGGCAGCTGGCTGACCAGTCTTATTAGCGCTGGTGACGGCAAGCGGGCCGGTGCGCGCTAGCAGTGCTCGCGCGGCCGCATGGTCGGGGACGCGCAGCGCGACGGTGCCGTGCGTGTCCCCCAGGTCCCACGCGAGACTGGGCTGGGCAAAAACGATGACGGTGAGCGCCCCAGGCCAAAAATGCTCCATGAGTGCCCGCGCGGACTTCGGTACCTCACGCGCGAGGCCATCAACCGTGCGGATATCTGGGATAAGGACGGGAGGAGGCATCTGCCGGCCCCGGCCCTTGGCCGCCAGTAGCCTGGCAACGGCATTGGGCGCGAAGGCATCGGCGCCCACTCCATAGACGGTGTCCGTCGGCAAGACAATGACCTCGTTGCGCTGTACCGCGTGGACGGCCGCGTCGAGCGAGGGACCCCAGGTGGTCGGGTCGGAGCAAGGGTAAATCACGGAGTCAGTCTGTCAGACGCCCACGCGTGTGGCGACGAGGTAACGGTCGCGTCCCGTCAGATCCTGATGTGTCTGTACGTCGTCCCACCACTGAGAGGAGTCCACAAACTCCCTTAGTGCGGTGCCCTGGGTGTCTGCGTGTTCCATGATGAGCACGCCTCCCACCCGGAGCAGACGGGCCGACTCGTTGATGATGTCGCGAGGAAGTTCAAGGCCGTCGTCACCCAGGCCGTACAGCGCCTGCGGCGGGTCATACTCGGCCACCTCAGGGTCACGCGGCACGGCGTTTGGCGGAATGTAGGGAGGGTTTGAGACCACCACGTCCGCGCAGGTATCAAACTGGTGGAAGCATCGGCGCGCGTCGCCTGTCATAGTCCGGACCCGGGAGTGCACGTCAGACGGCTGACGTCGCGTATTAATGCGCAGGTAAACCCCCGCCTCGTCGCTCGCTTCAAGCAGGCTCACGTGTGCCTCGGGAACCTCGGTGGCGACGGCCAGGCCGATAGCCCCCGAACCGGCACAAAGATCCGTCACGCGGACGATGCCGTCCTTGCCCGGTCCCAACCGGCGGGCGGCGTCGATGGCGGCTTGGGCAACCATCTCAGTCTCCGGGCGCGGGATGAAGACGCCAGCTCCGACCTCGAGGTCGATGCCACGGAAGTGGGATACTCCGGTGATGTGTTGGAGCGGCTCGCGCTCGCTGCGGCGCAATACCCGCGTGGCGAAGGTGTCGAGGTCAGCATCCTGGGGCACGTTGTCCCCGCGCGCGGCGGCCGTGCGGATTTCGCTGGCGGACTTGCCGAGCAGATGCGCCACGAGCACGATCGAATCGACGTCCGGGGAGGGCACTCCGGCCCTGCTCAGTCGCTGCGTGGTGTCGCGCACAAGCGCGGCGATCTCCACGGGGCTAGTCCTCGTGCGCCTCGAGGCGAGACGCCTCATCTGCATCAATAGCCGACTGAATGACCGGCTGCAGGTCACCGCTCAACACGTGGTCCAGGTTGTACGCCTTGTAACCCGTGCGGTGGTCCGCGATGCGGTTCTCGGGGAAGTTATAGGTACGGATGCGCTCCGAGCGGTCAACCGTACGAATCTGGGACTTACGCAGGTCGGAAGCCTCGGCATCGGCCGCTTCCTTTTGCGCAGCGAGGAGGCGAGCGCGCAGAATGCGCAGCGCCGACTCCTTGTTCTGGAGCTGGCTCTTCTCGTTCTGGCAGCTCACGACGATTCCGGTGGGGATGTGAGTGAGGCGAACGGCGGAGTCGGTGGTGTTGACGGACTGGCCGCCGGGGCCTGACGAGCGGTACACGTCGACGCGCACTTCGTTCATGTCCAGGTCGACTTCCTCGACCTCTTCGGCCTCGGGGTAGACGAGTACACCGGCCGCAGAAGTGTGGATGCGGCCCTGAGACTCCGTCGCGGGCACGCGCTGGACGCGGTGAACGCCACCCTCGTACTTGAGTTGGGCCCACACGCCGTCTTCAGGCTGCGGGTTGCCCTTGTACTTCATGGCGACAGAGATGTCCTTATAGCCACCCATGTCGGTCTCGCTAGCCTCGAGAACTTCGGCCTTCCAGCCCTTGTTCTCAGCAAACTTGAGGTACATCTTGAGCAGGTCACCGGCAAACAGCGCCGACTCCTCGCCACCCTCGCCGGACTTGATCTCGAGGATTACGTCGCGGGCGTCGTCAGGGTCACGCGGGATGAGGATGCGGCGCAAGGTTTCTGTCGCTTCTTCCGCCTGCTGCTCTAGCGCGGGGATTTCGGCGGCGAACTCGGGGTCCGCCTCTGCCATCTCCTGCGCGGCCTCCAGGTCTCCCTGGGCGGCCTCCCACGCGTGGTGGGCTGCTACGACGCGGCCGAGCTCCGCAAACCGCCGTCCGAGCGTGCGTGCACGCCCAGCGTCCCCATGGACAGCTGGGTCGGACAACTGCTTCTCAATGTCGGCGTACTCGTCCAGCAAAGGCAGGACGGCAGCGAAGGCTTCGGCCACGTCGTATTACAGGGGTGGTTACTTGTTGCCGTAGCGCTTTTCGAAGCGCGCGACACGTCCACCGGTGTCCATGATCTTCTGCTTACCCGTGTAGAAGGGGTGGCATTCGGAGCAGACGTCCGCACTCATGGTGCCGGACTTGACGGTGCTGCGGGTCTCAAAAGTGTTGCCGCAGGTGCACGTGACCGTGGTAGTCACGTACTCGGGGTGAATATCCTTCTTCATGAATCTCCCTTAGAGATGCCTCCGGGTCCATACGCGTACTTCGCGTGCGGTGAACCGGACGGCCAGCGTTCTATTGTGCCAGAGCAAACGCCTAGCCGCCAACGCCTATTCCGTGCACGGTCCCTGCGCCACCTGTGCAGGACTATCGCTCCCTATTGTGCTCTAGCAGTACTTGAGTGCCGAGATTCCGCCGATCTCGGCACTCAAGTACTGCTAGAGCGCGTTAGTTCTCCACAGATCGTGCGGATGAGGTGCCAACATCTCGCGCCCGCGGATTTCATGGACTCATGCGACTTATACCTGGAGTTCCTGAGCCCAGCGGTTGCCTGAGCGATTTTCTCGCAGCGAATGCCCACGCGTTCTCTCGCGCCGACCTTGTGGCGGACTGGTCGCGCCATCAACTCGACTCCTCCGTACGCTCCAGTTCCATCGTTCGCGTGCTTCCAGGCGTCTACTCGGCACGCGTGCATGCGTCGAACCCAGTTGTGCTGGGCGAGGCAGCGAACTTGTGGTGCCCTCGAGGTCTCGTGACCGGGGAGTTGGCACTCCACCTCTACGCCAACGGACTTCAGGCACCCACCTACGCTGACCTTGTCGTCGCACAAGGCGACGCGATGCACGCGCCGCGGTGGGTACGAGTCCATCAGACCGGGCTCCCGCGCTATCGAGGAAGTGCGGAAGGGGTCCACTGCGTCACGCCGGAACGCGCTCTCATGGATGCCTGGAGGTTTGCGAAGCCAGCTCTCCGGCGCGGCCTTCTCTACGAGTCATTATGGGCGCGAGTCTGTAGTTGGAGGCAACTCCAGCACGAACTCAATCGAACGCCAAGGGTTGCCGGTCGCCGGGACCTGGAACTCTTGCTCGGTTGGTTCGCGGAAGGCGCGACGACACCGCTTGAGGTCCTGGCCAAGCACGAAACATTCGCCAATGTGCGGTTCAGAGAGTTCGAGTGGCAGGTCAAGCTGCGACTGGGGCAGCGCCACCTTACGGTCGACATGCTTCACCGCAAGGCCGACCTGGTGGTTGAGCTCGACGGTGATCGGTATCACTCCACCCGCGAGGCGCGCGATGCCGACCGAGAGCGACAAACGGATCTAGCAGCGGCCGGCTTCTTGACGGTCCGCTTTGGATGGAATGACTTATTCCGACGCCCCGCATGGTGTCGCGACAGACTGCTTCGCGCACTCGAGTCCCGCCTTGCGCGCCCTAGCAGTACCTGAGTGCCGAGATCCTTCCAGAATCAGCACTCAAGTACTGCAAGAACGCATTGGGGATAGCTGAGGGTGCCGAGTAAACGCGTAGTGCCCGGGAAGCCTTAGCTTCCCGGGCACTACGCGTGAACTGACTTACTTTTCTTCGTCGTGTCCTGGCGTGGTCTTGGCGACCTGCAACAGGAACTCGGCGTTGGTCTGGTTCTCCTTGAGCTTGCCCAGGAGCAACTCGATGGCCTGCTGCTGCTCGAGCGCGGTGAGCACGCGACGCAGCTTCCACATGACCTTGAGCTCCTCAGGGCTCATCAGGATTTCCTCGCGACGGGTGCCGGACGCGTTGACATCCACCGCAGGGAAGATGCGGCGGTCGGCCAGCGTGCGCGAGAGCTTGAGCTCCATGTTGCCGGTGCCCTTGAACTCCTCGAAGATGACCTCGTCGGCCTTCGAGCCAGTCTCCACCAGCGCGGTCGCCAGGATCGTGAGTGATCCGCCGTGCTCGATGTTGCGGGCTGCTCCGAAGAAACGCTTGGGCGGGTACAGCGCGGACGAGTCCACACCACCCGACAAAATACGGCCCGATGCCGGGGCGGAGATGTTGTAGGCGCGGCCCAGGCGGGTGATTGAGTCGAGCAGAACGACGACGTCCTGGCCCATCTCCACAAGGCGCTTGGCGCGCTCGATCGCGAGCTCCGCCACCGTGGTGTGGTCGTCTGCGGGACGGTCGAAGGTCGAGGCGATGACCTCACCCTTGACCGTGCGCTGCATGTCCGTGACTTCCTCGGGACGCTCGTCCACCAGAACCACCATGAGGTGAACCTCAGGGTTGTTGGTGGTGATCGCGTTCGCGAGTGACTGCAGCACAAGGGTCTTGCCGGCCTTGGGCGGCGAGACGATCAGGCCACGCTGGCCCTTACCAATCGGGGCTACGAGGTCGATCACGCGGTTGGTCATGTTGCGCGGCTCAGTCTCGAGGTGCAGACGTGACTGGGGGTAGAGCGGGGTCAGGTCGCCGAATACCGGGCGGTCCTTGGCGGCCTCGGGATCGAGACCGTTGACCTTCTCGACAGTCGCAAGGGCGTTGAACTTCTGTCGCTGTCCACGCTCGCCCGGACGGGGAGGGCGGACCGTGCCGGAGATCGCGTCACCCTTGCGCAGGCCGTACTTGCGCACCTGATTCATCGACACATACACATCCGACTTGCCAGGCAGGTAGCCCGTGGTGCGGATGAAGGCGTAGCTGTCGTTGACATCGACGATGCCACCTACGGGAGAGAGCTCCTCGTCCTCACGCACGTCGTCGTCCTCGTAGGAGTCGCGCGGACCGTTGTTGCTGACGCGGTCGTTGCCGCCCTCACGTCCCCGCCCGCGTCCGCGACCTCTACGGCGGCGTCCGCGCTCGTCGTCCGTCGAATCGTTGTTGTTGCGCTCGGCGCCATTGCGATTGTTGCCGCCCTGCGCACGGTCATTATTGTTGCCGCGATCACGGCGTCCACCGTCACCGCGCGAGTCGTCCTCACGGTCGGTATTGCCGCGCTCGGCTGACTCGTGGTCACTGTTGGCTCGGTCGCCGTTGTTGTTTCGGTCGCCGTTGTTGTTTCGGTCGCCGTTGTTGTTGCGTTCACCGTTGTTGCTGCGGCCGCGTCCGCGCGGTGCGTCGCCTTCGGAGCCGCTCTTGCCGGAGTTGCTCTTGCCGGAGTCCTTCTTGCTCGACTCGTTGCGGCCGGTGTCGCCCGCAGCGGCCAGTGACACGGCCTCAGCAGCGCGGCGGGCACGCTCATCGGCGTCGCTCGACTTCTCCGTGTTAGACGAAGTCTTGCCGGTCTTGCCGGCGTCGGTCACCGGAGCGGCCGCGGCATCGGCCACGCCCTTCTTGGGGGCACGGCCGCGTCCGCGAGCCGGCCTAGTGGCCTCGCCCTCGCCCGACTCGGCTGCCTTGGGGGCGACCTCCGTCTGCTTGGGGGCCTCGGCCTTGGGCTTGACTACGCCGCCATTCTTGATGGCTTCGACGAGGTCGCTCTTACGCATTTTGGTGGTGCCAGATACGCCCAACTCGGAGGCGAGTGCCTGCAGCTGGGGGATCTTCATGGCACTGAGGGTCGCAGTCTGATCTGCGCCTACGGATGTGTTGGTCACACTTGTCCTTCCATCGCACGAGCCCGGGTGGCTCTAAAGTAGTGCGGTTATTCCCAAGATTCGCGTATGCGCGTACGACGTCGTTCACTGACGCTTAATTCTTGGGATCGCTGTCCGCCGGGGCTAGGTGCCTTCCGGGGGAAGCTCCTCCAGGATAGCACCGCCCAAAGGTGAGCCATATACACGGACGCCGCGCCCTGCCGAGCGCCCCAGTGAGCAGCGATTCACGAGTGTCCTGTTGTCGCGCGGACTGCCATGGCACTAGCCTGCAGACTAGGGCGCGCAACGGGTGCGCGCGATGTGCCAATAGGAGGCTACTTCCATGACGCTTGGGCCAATTGAAATCGTAGTTCTCGGATTTGAATCCGGGAATTTTACTGGCGAGATCGTGGCGGAGCTCGAGACGCTCGTCAATGCCGGCACCATCAGCATCATTGATGGCCTGTTCGTGAATAAGGTCGCGGAGGACACCACCGAATTCGTTGAGCTCGATCAGGTCGACGTCGACAGCGATGTCGCGAAGGTCGCGAGCATCATGGACCGAGTCGAGGGGCTGATCTCCGACGAGGACATCGATATCCTCACTGAGTCGCTACCTGTCGGTTCCGCCGCCGCCGTGCTCGTCTTCGAGCACACCTGGATTAAGCCGCTGCGTGACGCCGTCGTCAACGCCGGTGGCGAGCTCGTAGACACCATCCGGGTCCCCGGCATGGTCGTGCAGGAAATCCTCGACACCGTCGCGGAAATCGAAGAAGAGGAGAAGTAGACATGCGCCGCAGGATGGGACGTCCCGGACTCGTAGGAACCATGGCCCGTACCGCCGTTATCGCCGGAACCGCCACTGCCGTGTCAGGCGGCATGCAGCGAAGCGCCGCAAGCAAGCAGCAGGCTCAGCAGCAAGCTCAGTACGGTGAGATCCAGCAGGATCAGGCACTCAAGGAGTCGCAGGCCCAGATCGCTTCGATGCAGGCCCAGCTCAACGCCCAGCAGCAGGCCGCACCCGCGCCCGCAACTGATGGCGGAGACGACCTGATGTCACAGCTCAAGGAGCTCGCCACACTTAAGAATGCAGGGATCCTCAGCGACGCAGAATTCGCCGCTGCCAAGGCAAAGCTTCTCTCGGCATGACCAGTTGGGGCTCCCTGGTGCGTGAGACGCGCTGGGGAGCCAAGCTCAACACCGTCGACTACATGCGCGAGGCGGTGTTCTTTGAGGGACCGACCGTCCGGTCCCAGCAGACGCGGTTCTGGCTGCTACTGATCCTCGCGTCGAGCATTGCGACGGCCGGAATCGTTGCAGACTCCACCGCCACTGTCATCGGTGCGATGATCGTGGCGCCGCTCATGCGGCCAATTCAGGGCACGATGCTCGCAACCGTCCTCGGCGATCGGCGCAACCTGACGCGATCCATCATCATCATGGTGGCGGGCGCGACGGCAGCGGTTCTGGTGGGTTTTCTGCTAGGACTCATCGTCGTCCAGGATGTCACCGCGGCGACCAATCCTCAGGTGGCCGCCCGCGTCTCCCCCGGACTAATCGATCTGTTCGCCGCTCTTGCGACAGGAATCGTCGGATCCATCGCGCTGATTCGCTCCGACATCTCGGACACCTTGCCAGGCGTGGCGATCGCGATCTCGCTCGTACCGCCGCTATGTGTGGCGGGTCTTGCTATGGAGTCGGGCGCCTACGGTCAGGCACTCGGCGCGATCCTGCTATTCGTCACCAACGTTGCTGCGATTTTGGCAACAGGGTCGATCATCATGGCCATCTACGGTTTCTCCAAACTCCGGTTGCTGGAAGTCGAGGACCTGGAGGCCGAGCGCCGTCGTCGTGTCAAGGCGTACATCACCACCGCCGTCATGGTGCTGTTGGTCGCCGGCCCGCTCACCTACTCCACGACACAAGTGATTCAGAACCGGGACCGCGTTTCCAAGGTGCAGGAGTACGTCGAGCAGGTCACGGATGGGACCAAGTGGACCATCGTTTCGGTGACACCGCTCGAAGGACAACGCATCCACGTGATCGTGAAGGGCGAGCCACCATTGCCCGACGTCGAGCAGGTATACGCGAAGATGCGCGAGTCGGGATTGAATGTCGACGACATCACGCTCGAATTCATTCCCTCGTATTCGTTCGATTCATCGGGCCCAATCGTCGCCGTCCAGTAGCAGAGTCTTAAGGGCGCGGCGCAGGCCGAGCGGGCTCTAGGCTTGGGCCGTGCCCTTCGACTCTGCCGCGCTCGAGATTCCGCTCGCGATTAACCTCGCAGCTGTCTTTGTTGGTGCGCTCGTGGGCACTCTACGCGCAGGCGAGGAGGAACACGTCGACCTCGTCGGTATGTTCACGCTCGCGGCCGCCATGGGCTTTGGCGGGGGCCTAGTTCGCGACGTCCTTCTCGGCAATCTGCCGCCAGCTGCGTTTCGAGACCCGTCCTATCTGATCACCGCGGCTGTCGCCACGCTGGTCGCCGGAGTTGCGTTGGTGTACTTGCGACGCGTCGAACGCGCGCTGTGGGTATTGGACTCGTTGGCGATCGGTCTTTTCGCTTGCGTCGGCGCCAACGCAGCTCTCATCGCAGGACTCCAGTTACTGCCTGCAATCTTGATCGGCACCTGCGCCTCCGTAGGCGGCCTCATTCTGGCCGACGTGCTGCAGGGACGCCCCTCGTCGATCATGTATGTGGGTCCGCCGAATGCCGTTGCCGGGTTCGCCGGGGCACTCGTCTACTCGGTATTTTATTCGCTGGAACTCCCCGTGGTCGCCCTGGTGCTCGCGATCGTCGCCACCGTCGCAATGCGGGTCACCGGGCGCTTCTTCCACTGGACAATTCCGCAGCCACGGCGTCGTGCCTACGAACTAAGAATCCGCCGCGCCCAGCGGCCGAGCGACCGCGCGCACCGCACGACCCCCACCTCCAGGCGTCGCGCCCGTCGTCTGACGCGTATGCAAAGTTCCCAGTCGCAGGATGAGTCGGCCTAACGCCTTCAGGCTCATCGCCCGATGCGCCATCGGAGTGTTTCGCTCGGCTCGAGCACGCGTCACAACTCTTCGCATAAGAGCTACGGAAATACACTTTTGACGAAAGTCAGGCAAAAGTTGAATAAAATGCTCGCCTCCGGCACCCAGCCGCGGGCCTTGCGCGATAGGATCTACGCATGATTGATGCCCGCGGCCAAGAGGCACTCACCGGTGCCGCACAAGCGGAGATCTTTCAGATTTTGCGTGATGGCAAGCCCCGCACCCGCTCTGAGCTCGCAACTCTTACGGGTCTCGCGAGGTCCACGGTGGCTGCTCGCGTCGACGCACTCCTGCGTGTCAAACTCATCGCTCCCGTTGCGGACGCCGCCTCTACCGGCGGAAGGCCATCACGCCAGTTCGCCTTCGACGGAACCCAGCACGTGGTACTCGGTGTCGACATCGGCGCCACTCACGTGCATCTGGCCATCAAGGATCTGGATGGCACTACCGTCGCTGAGGTCTACGACGACCTCGCCGTCGCGCAGGGGCCAGACATCATTCTTAATTGGGTAATTGAGAACGGTCGCGAATTGCTCGCGCCTCTCCGCGGTCACCTGACGCTGCAAGCGATCGGGGTGGGCCTGCCAGGGCCGGTTGAGCACTCAACTGGACGCCCAGTCGATCCCCCCATCATGCCTGGTTGGGCCCGATTCGACGTTCCAGGAGTACTGACCGAAGCCCTCGGAGTGCCCACCTACGTCGACAATGACGTCAACGTCATGGCCCTCGGAGAGCATCACGATCACTGGTCAGACGTGGCCGACTTGCTCTTCATTAAGGTCGCGACGGGAGTGGGCGCAGGCGTCATCATCGGCGGTAGCGTGCACCGCGGGTCCCAAGGACTTGCCGGGGACATTGGACACATTTGGGTGCCGGAGGCGGATGGCATGCAATGCCGGTGTGGCTCGCAAGGGTGCCTCGAGGCCGTCGCAGCTGGACCAGCCATTGCGGCAAATTTGAGGGCGCGTGGAGTTGACGTCCACACCACGGCGGATATCGTTGCCGCCGTGCGACGTGGCGATGTCGACGCCGTACGGGAAGTCCGAGAAGCGGGGCGAATCATCGGACGAGTGCTGACCACGTGCGTCAGCCTTATCAACCCCGCAGTCATTGCGCTCGGCGGGCCCATCGCTAATGCGGGGGATCACCTGCTCGCGGGCGCTCGTGAGGTTATTTATACGCGCGCGACGCCCCTGGCTGCCGGCAACCTGCAAATAGTCCGGTCACGCGGAAGTCAGGACGCCGCAGTCTCAGGTGCCTCGGCCATGGCGATCCAACAGGTACTTTCCATCGAGTCTGTCGAAGCCCTCATCCGAGTGGACGCCTAACCGCCTCAACACGGCAGACAATTTAATGGCGCGCGGCCCACATCATTCCGCGTTCGACCAGGGGCTTGACGGCGGGGTTGGACAGCACGTCCACGGTGTGACCCAGGGACGTTGCGAAGATACGGCCGGAGCCCCACCTGCGCGTCCAAGCCACCGGCATCGTGACCGCCTCGGGCCACTCGTCGCCGTCTCCTGGTACCAGCGAGCAGTCAGCGAGCACCTCGTTGAGACCGTCCGCCAGCACCCAATACTGCTCGGTCAGGACATCGAAATCCGTCATGCCCGCGGTCACGGGGTGTGTGGCCCCTGCCTCCGTGAATCGCACGGTGTACTCGCGGTAGGGCTCGACGTCGGTGCGACCGCGATCAGCGGCGGCGTGCGGGTGTGCGGCAAACTGGGCGCCCACGAGCTGGAGGTAGTCGGTTGAGGCCCGGAATGAGTCGATGATACCCCCGTGCCAGCCCGCGAGACCGGTACCAGCGGCCACTGCGCGGCGCAGTCCGTCGACCTCGTCGACTGTGGCGCTCGTCATCGACAGACACTGCACTACCAGGTCATACGCACTCATTGCCGATGCGTCGGCATAAATTTCTGGGGTGTCTTCAATATCGACATTGAACCCTTCGGCCTCGAGCGAGGGAATGAAAACATCCGTCGCTCCGATGGGGTTGTGACCTTCCCAGCCGCCACGCACGATCAAGACTCTTTTGCTCATTCCCTGCCCCTTCACAGAAATACCCGAGAGAGACCAGCATAACTGCATCGGCAGCGAGAAAGCCCGCCCCACCCGTAGGTGAGGCGGGCCCGTCTAAGGCAAGAAATTAGTCCTTAGTTGAGAACGCAGCGTCGAACGCGCCGTCGGGGGCATCGAACGCCAACCGGCGCGCGAACGCGAGCCCCTCGGGAGCACCTACGAGCCGGTCCATTCCGGCGTCTTCCCATTCGATCGAGATGGGGCCTTCGTAGCCGATGTGGTTAAGCATGCGGAACGCGTCCTCCCACGGCACGTCGCCGTGGCCGGTGGAGATGAAGTCCCAGCCGCGGCGCGCGTCGGCCCAAGGCAGGTGCGAGCCCAGGCGACCATTGCGGCCGTTGTCCATACGCTTGCGGGTGTCCTTGCAGTCCACGTGGTAAATGCGGTCCTTGAAATCCAGGAGGAAGCCGACGGAGTCGATGTCCTGCCACACCATGTGGCTGGGGTCCCAGTTCAGGCCGAAGGCCTCGCGGTGGCCGATCGCCTCGAGCGTGCGAACCGTAGTCCAGTAGTCGTAAGCGATCTCGCTCGGGTGGACCTCGTGCGCAAACTTCACTCCTACCTCGTCGAAGACATCGAGGATGGGGTTCCATCGGTCCGCGAAGTCCTGGTAGCCCGCGTCGATTGCCTCCTGCGAGACCGGCGGGAACATCGCCACGTACTTCCAGATCGAAGAACCAGTGAAACCGATAACAACTTTGACTCCCAGCGCAGCTGCTAGACGCGCGGTGTTCTTCATCTCCTCCGCGGCACGTTGGCGCACGCCCTCGGGCTCTCCGTCGCCCCACACGTGAGCACCAACGATGTCCTGGTGACGTTGGTCGATCGGGTCGTCGCAGACGGCCTGTCCCTTGAGGTGGTTCGAGATCGCCCAAACCTTAAGGTTGTACTTTTCAAGCAGTGCCAGCTTGCCCTCGACATAGCCGGGCTCATCCCAGCGCCACGGGTCGAGGTGGTCTCCCCAACATGCGAGTTCGAGGCCGTCATAGCCCCATTCCGAAGCGAGCTTGGCCACCTCCTCGAGGGGAAGGTCAGCCCACTGGCCGGTAAACAGAGTGATTGGTCGCGCCATTGCTTTTTACCTTTCTTGTCTACTGATACTTGTTCGAAGTGATGCGACCTAGACGGCCGTTGACGTCCATGCGCTGCCGTCGTTTGAGCTGCGCTCCACGGAATCGAGGACGCGCTGAATCTGGTAACCATCGGCGAAGCATGGCGTGGGCTGAGTGCCCGCGCAGATTGCCTCGACCAAGTCCTTGGCCTGGTGTGAGAACCCGTGCTCGTAGCCCAGCATGTGACCCGAGGGCCACCACGCTCCTGTGTACGGGTGGTCCGCTTCCGTCACGAAGATGCGCTTGAAGCCCAACTCGGTTCCCGGCGCCGTGGCGTCGTAGTACTGGATGGCGTTCATGTCCTCCATATCGAAGAGGATCGCGCCCTTGTCGCCCGAGATCTCCACGCGCAGCGCGTTCTTGCGCCCCGTCGCGAAGCGAGTCGCCTCGAACGTGCCTAAAGCGCCGCTATCGAAACGTCCCGTGAACGACGCGAAGTCGTCAACGGTGACCTCGCCGCGGCCCTCGCCGGCAGTGCCCGACAGGCCAATGCCTTCACCCATGACGGGACGTTCCTTGACGAAGGTCTCGAGGATGCCCGACACCGAGGTCAGGGATAGGCCGGAAATGAACTGTGCCATGTCTACGGCGTGTGCGCCGATGTCTCCGAGCGCGCCCGAGCCTGCCTGATCCTTCTTCATCCGCCATGTCAGCGGAGCCTCGGGATCGATCAGCCAGTCCTGCAAGTACTGAGCGCGGATCTGGCGGATGTTGCCGACGGCGCCTCGCGCCACTAGGTCACGCGCGAACGTCGCAGCGGGAACTCGGCGGTAGGTAAAGCCCACCATCGCGAAAACTCCGTTGGCCTTTGCGGCGTCGGCGGCCTCAGCCATACGGCGGGCCTCGTCGACGCTATTGGCGAGAGGCTTCTCGCACAGGACATGCTTGCCCGCCTCGAGGGCGGCGATAGCGATCTCGGCGTGAGTGTTGCCGGGAGTGACGATGTCAACAATGTCAATGTCGTCGCGCTCGAGTACCTCGCGATAGTCGTGTGCGGTCTCGGCCCAGCCCCACTTCTGTGCCAGTTGCTCGTTCTTCACCGCATCGCGTCCCACCATGACGGTCATCTCCGGCGTCGCGGGCAAGTCAAAGAACCGGGGAGCCACGCGCCACCCTTGCGAGTGCGCGGCGCCCATGAAGCCGTTACCGATCATTCCGACGCGAAGCGACGCTGACATACTGTCCTACTTTCAAAGATTCTGAGTGTTAAAGGGGTGGAAAAGGGCGTCCACCTCCGAGGAGGTGGACGCCCCGCTTCCTACTAGGACTTGAAGCCGATTTCCATGTACTCATCGACGTTGTCAGCGGTCACCACGGGAGCATCGAGGACGATGCGAACCGGGACGCCGGGCGATGCGAGGCCGGGCATGTTGCCACCCTGAGCCACGAGACGGGCGAGCGCGATGCCGTCCGCTGCCTGCGTCGACGGGTAGATAACCGTCGCCTTGAGAACCGTGTTGTCAGCCTTGATGTCGTTCATGGCGTTGAGCGAACCAGCGCCACCCACCATGAAGAACTCGTCACGGCCAGCCTCATCGATTGCCGCGAGGACGCCGATTCCCTGGTCGTCATCGTGGTTCCAGATCGCGTCGATCTGAGGGTTTGCCGACAGCAGCTGCGCGGTCACTTCCTGGCCACCAGCGATGGTGAAGTCAGCGGCGACGCGTGCGTCTACGCTCAGACCACACTCAGCGAGTGCGTCATTGAAGCCTGCCGTACGGTCCTGGGTCAGCGGCAGCGAGTCGATGCCGGCGATCTCTGCAACGACAGCGTCGGTGTTTCCGTCGAGCTGCTCGCAGATGTAGTTACCGGCGCTCACGCCCATGCCGTAGTTGTCACCGAGGATCGTGACGCGCGATGCGTCGGTCGAAGAGAACTCGCGGTCAACGTTGATGACGGGGATACCCGCGGCCATGGCCTTAGTTGCGGCCTCGGTCAGTGCTGCACCATCCGTGGGAAGCAACACAATGGCGTCGACACCCTCGTTGATGAAGGTCTCAACCTGGCTGATCTGAAGGTTCGCGTCGTTCGTGCCCTCGGAAACTTTGAGCTCGACGTCGTCGTACTTCTGACCCTCGGCGATGGCTGCGGAGTTGATCGCACCCAACCAACCGTGGTCTGCCGCGGGGCCGGAGAAGCCGATAACGACGTTCTCGCCGCTGCCGGTGTCGGTGCCAGCGTCGGTGCCAGCGTCCATGGAGTCGCTGGCCTCCGGTGCGGACGACGCGGTGTCATCCGCGTCTGAGCTGCAGCCCGCCACAAGGGCGAGTGCTGCAATTGCGCCGCCTGCTGCCAAAATGCGCATGCGCTTGGTACGTGATGCGTTCATGTTTCCTCCTGTTTGATTACTGTCGTCGTTGCCAGAAATAAGGAGCGAGTTGCTCACGTCCACGAACCTCTCGCTTCCATGTGCTTTGTCCACACTGACATCGTCAACCTAGCAGAAGGACAACCGCGTTGTGCAACTTTTGCCTGGTCAAAATCATAACTATTTGGCAACAGAAATTTTGGCGCCTCGGGGTTCCCCCGGAGCCAGTTCGTGCGTAAATACGCGCAAATTCGCGTCATAGCCGCCGTTTTGGCGCGTATGTCGATCTCTTCCCGTCACCAATTGGCCTGTGTTATGTTTCTCGCGTGATCAAAGACGACCAACAAAAGTCATTACTCGAAGTTACCGCGCTCACCAAGAGCTTCGGCAGCGCTCGAGCCCTCAAGGGCGTCGATTTTGACGTGCGTGCGGGTGAAGTGCACTGCGTGCTTGGGCAGAACGGTGCCGGGAAGTCCACCCTTATCAAGGTGCTTGCGGGCGCGCACCAGCCGGATAGCGGCGAGATCCGGTGGAATGGTGACGTCGTCACCATCTCCGATCCGATCGCTGCTATCGAGCTCGGTATCGCGACCATGTACCAGGAGCTCGACGTCGTGGACGGACTCACGATCGCCGAGAATATCTTCCTGGGACACGAGAAAACTCGTGGAGGGTTTACGAACCTACGCGAGACCGCTCAGGCGACGCGTGATCTCATGAAGCGGTTGGGTCACGCCGACCTCTCCCCCAACAGGGAGGTGGGCACGCTCTCCGCTGCCAACAAGCAGATCGTGGCAATGGCGCGTGCGCTGTCCCACGACGTCAAGCTGATGATCATGGACGAGCCGAGTGCCGTACTCGACTCGGAGGAGGTCAATAACCTCTTCCGCGTTGTAGCGGAGCTGAAGTCGCAGGGCATAGCCATCGTCTATATCTCCCACCGTCTGGAGGAGATCACGCGTATCGGTGACCGTATTAGCGTCATCAAGGATGGCGCGAGTACCGCTTCGGGGCTTCCGGTCAAGGGGTCTTCTACTAAGAAGCTCATCTCTCTCATGACCGGCACCGACATGGACCATGTGTTCCCGCCCGCGGTTCCGCTGGCTTCAGACGCGCCCGTGGTACTTGAGGTCTCCGACCTCAGCGCACCCGGCACGTTCAGCGACGTGAGCTTCGACCTGCGCGCCGGCGAGATCATCGGCCTCGCGGGCCTGGTGGGTTCGGGTCGCTCCGAAATCCTCGAGGCTATCTACGGCGAACGCAAGCCCTCGTCCGGATCCGTCAAGATTGGCGGCGAAGCGCTCAAGCTCGGATCAGTTAGCGCCGCTGTCGACGCTGACATGGGCCTCTCCCCCGAGGAGCGCAAGAGCCAGGGGCTAATGCTCGAGGAGCCCATCTACCGCAACGCCACGCTGTCAACCTTCACGCGTTTTGCCAAGGGACCATTCCTGGACGAGCAGGCCGAGCGTGCAGCGACCGAGGAGCAGATGAAGGCGCTGGAACTGCGCCCCGCAGAGCCGAACCGCATCACCCGCACGCTTTCCGGGGGAAACCAGCAGAAGATCATGCTCGCTCGCTGGCTCATCCACGGTACCAAGGTGCTATTGCTCGATGAGCCCACTCGTGGCGTCGACGTCGGCGCTCGCATGGAGATCTACGCCCTCATTCGTAAGCTCGCGGCGGCCGGCACGGCCATCGTCGTGGTGTCGAGTGAGATTGAAGAAGTACTCGGCCTGGCCGACCGCGTGCTCGTCATCGCAGACGGACGCGTCATTGCCGAGAAACCAGCAACCGAAATCACCGAGCACGGAGTGCTCGACTTGGTCATGAAGGGAAGTGCCGCGTGAGCGAGCCGACCACCACCCCCACCCCCCACGACGAGATTGAAGCGGTCGCGGTGGCCGACGAAAATCAGTCGACTACCCAGCCAAGCAACTCCAAGCGCTTCCTAGCAAGCGGATTTGGCCGCAGCATCGGCCTCATCGTCGCGCTAGTTGTTCTCGTAATCATCGGTGCCGTCACGGCCGGCGAGAACTTCATGAGCGTCGACAACCTCCTGGTCATCCTGCGCTACGCCTCTGTGATCGGTGTCGTCTCGATCGGCATGACGTTCGTCATCACGGCTGGCGGAATCGATCTCTCCGTCGGTTCAGTCCTCGGACTCGCGTCGGTGGTCGCCAGCCTCGGCGCCATCCAGACCGCAGCATCGGGCTTCTGGCCGCTCATGGTGTTCGTCGCCATCGCCGTAGGTGTGATCGCCGGGCTCCTGAACGGGTTGATCATCGCGTACGGCAAGGTGGTCGCCTTTATGGCAACACTCGCCATGCTCGTCGCGGCGCGTGGCCTCGCCGAGCTCATCTCGCAGCGCCAGACGCAGGTGGTGGACAACTCGGGGTTCCTCAACTTCTTCCGCAGCGACTTCCTGGGCATCTCCTGGGTCGTGTGGATCTTCGCCCTGGTCTCCGTCCTGGGATGGCTGCTGTTCAACCGCACTACGTTCGGCCGCCGCACCGTCGCCATCGGTGGCAACGCCACGGCCGCGCGCCTCGCCGGTGTGAAGGTCCGTCGCCACACCGTCTACCTGTACATGCTCTGTGGAGCCACTGCCGGAATCGCCGCGACCATGCTGCTTTCGCGCACTACGGCCGGCACCTCGACGCACGGTCAGCTCCTGGAGCTAGACGCAATCGCCGCGGTAGTAGTAGGTGGCACCCTGCTCATCGGCGGTCGCGGCACCATTGGCGGCACCGTGCTGGGCGTCATGCTCTTCGCCACGCTGACCAACGTGTTCACCCAGAACAACCTCTCCAGCTCGATTCAGTTGGTTGCCAAGGGCATTATCATCGTCGTCGCGGTGCTCCTGCAGCAGCGCTTCGCAAACCGTGAGACAAGTAGTAAATAGCGCTCACCACCGCGTCGGTCATAGTCGACGCACCTCCTCATTGAAGGCCGTCACCCTGCGACAGGGGTGGCGGCCTTCAGTGTTTCTGGCTCCCCTACAAAGCCAGCCCCAGCATCGGCCGATGCTGGGGAGACCTTGCGGCCCCAGCATGGGCCGCCGTATGGCTTGGCTTATGCGCTTGGCTCTTCGCCGGCGTGCGGAGGTGAGTCCGGGTGCGGGACATCGGCGTGTTCGAAGGCGACCGGCGTCTCCATGCTGGGCGGTTTAATCTCGTCGATGGGGCCGTCCACCTCATCAATGGGCGCCGCGAACTGCGCCTCGTACAGCCGCGAGTACGCGCCGTTCGCAGCGAGCAACTCTGCGTGCGTGCCCTGCTCCATGATGTGGCCGCTCTCCATCACGAGAATCAAATCCGCGTCACGAATCGTGGATAGGCGGTGGGCAATCACAAAGCTAGTGCGGTCGCGGCGCAGCTCGCTCATCGCGTGCTGGACCAGCAGTTCGGTACGGGTGTCGACGGAGCTCGTGGCCTCGTCCAGGATCAGTACCGACGGCCTCGCAAGGAATGCCCGAGCAATCGTGAGCAGCTGCTTCTGGCCGGCGCTGATGTTGCCAGCCTCGTCGTCCAGGATGGTGTTGTACCCGTCTGGCAACGAGTGCACAAACCGGTCCACGTAACTCGCTTCAGCGGCGGCCTGGATCTCCTCGTCCGTCGCATCCGGCCGGCCGTAGGCTATGTTTTCGCGGATGGTGCCCTCGAACGTCCACGCGTCCTGCAGCACCATGCCCGTGCGCGAACGGAGGTCGTCGCGGGTCATTTTCGCGATGTCTACGCCATCTAGTGTGATGCGGCCCTTGTCGAGTTCGTAGAAGCGCATGATGAGGTTCACGAGCGTGGTCTTGCCCGCGCCAGTCGGCCCCACGATCGCGACCGTCTTGCCTGGCTCGGCCACGAGCGACAGGTCCTCGATGAGGGGGGTGTCCTCGGTATAACTGAAGTTGACGTCCTCGAACACCAAGCGGCCGTTAAGCGCGCCGGGAGTCTGCGGTGGGTCCACATCCTCGCTCTGCTCGTCGGCGTCGAGCAGCTCAAAGACACGCTCGGCGCTGGCAATGCCGGACTGCAGCAGGTTGGCCATCGAGCCGAGCTGTGACAGCGGCTGCGAGAACTGACGCGAATACTGGATGAAGGCCTGGATGTCGCCGAGCGGCAGGGCGCCATTGGCGACCATTACCCCACCGACGACGGCGATCGCGACATACACGAGGTTGCCCACAAACTGCGTTGCCGGCATGATGATGCCGCTGACGAACTGAGCGCCAAAGCTGGCCTTGTAAAGCTCCTCGTTCTTGTCCTCGAAACGGCTCTCGACCTCGCGGCGGCGGCCAAACACCTTGACAAGTGCGTGGCCGGTGTAAGTCTCCTCGATCTGGGCGTTCAGTGTTCCCGTGTGCTTCCACTGGTCCACAAACATTTTTTGCGAGCGTTTCGCCACCACGGCGACGATCACGAGCGTCAGCGGGATGGAGACCAGCGCAATCAGGGCGAGCTGAGGTGAGATAACGAACATCATCACGACCACGCCGATGATGGTCAGCACCGAGGTGAATAGCTGACTCAGTGTCTGTTGAAGTGTCTGCGACACGTTGTCGATGTCATTGGTCACACGGCTGAGCAGGTCACCGCGCTGGTGGCGGTCAAAGTAGCTGAGCGGTAGATCGTGGATCTTGGCCTCAACCTGCTGGCGCAGGCGGAAGACAGTGCGCTGCGTAACGCCGTTGAGGATGTAGCCCTGCACGAGTGCGAGGAGCGACGAGGCGACGTAGATCACCACTACCCACAACAGGATGGTGTGCAGACGCCCAAAGTCGATGGGAGTCTGAGTGATGAAGCCTTCGTAGATGACCGTGGTGGCCTCTCCAAGAATCTTGGGGCCGATCACGGACAGGGTGACCGAGACAGCGCCCAGCAGGATCACGGCAAAGACCAGTGTGCGCTCTGGGCGCAGGTGGCCCATGAGTCGCTTGGCTGAACCCTTGAAGTTCATCGCCTTCTCGGCGGGCATCTGAGCGCCGCCAAAAGGGCCGTGGCCTCCGCCCCGGGGACGGTCCGGGACCTTGTCCTCGTGTTGTGGATCCTGCTCAGGGACCTCCGTACGTGTCGGGTTGCTCATGCCGCATCCTCCGCTCGGAGCTGCGTACTGACAATCTCCTGGTAGGTCTGAGACGTCTTAAGGAGTTGGTCGTGAGTGCCGCGGTCGACGATGACCCCGTCGTCCAGGACCAGAATCTGGTCGGCATCGACGATTGACGAAACGCGCTGCGCGACCACGATCATGGTCGCATTCACCACTGAGGCCTTGAGCGCCCTGCGTAGGCGCGCGTCGGTGGCGGTATCCAGTGCAGAGAACGAGTCATCAAAGAGGAAGATATCGGGCTTGCGGACTAACGCTCGGGCGATTGAGAGTCGCTGTCGCTGGCCGCCAGAGACGGTAGTGCCGCCCTGCGCGATGGGAGCCTCGAGTTGACCCGGCATCGCCTCGACAAAGTCCCTCGCCTGCGCGGTGCTGAGGGCCTCCCAGAGTTCGTCATCAGTGGCATCGGGGTTCCCGTATCGCAAGTTGGAGGCAACGGTTCCGCTGAAAAGGTAAGGCCGCTGAGGGACGATGCCAATCCGCTTCCACAATTCGTCGAGGTCGGCGTCTGCGACGTCAACGCCGGCGATCCTGACCTGACCGGCAGTCGCGTCGTAGAGGCGAGGCAACAGGTTGAGGAGCGTCGTCTTTCCCGCGCCGGTCGAGCCAACGATCGCGGTGGTCGTACCGCGCTTGGCAGAAAAGGTGATGTGGGACAGCACCGGCTGTTCGGCGCCCGGGTACTGGAACGTCACGTCCTTGAGCTCGACGGCCCCCGGTTCGTGGAGTTCGGTCACGGGATTGAGAGGCGGGACAACCGTCGAGTCGGTTCCCAAAACCTCGCCGATTCGGTCCGCTGAGACTGTCGCGCGGGGCACCATGACGAACAGGAAAGTGGCCATCATGACGGCCATCAGAATCTGGATCAGGTACGTGAGGAAGGCCGTGAGCGCGCCCACCTGCATCTCTCCCGAGTCGACCAAGTCTGCACCGAACCACAGCACCGCGACCGACGACACGTTGAGGACCAGGGTCACGACAGGGAACATCGCTGCCATGAGTCGGCCTGCACGCAGCGCGGAGTCGGTGACTTCCTCGTTCGCCTTGCCGAATCGGGCGCGCTCCTCAGGCTCGCGCACAAAAGCGCGAATCACGCGGATGCCCGTCAACTGCTCACGCATCACACGGTTGATAGCGTCGATCCGCTTCTGCATGCGGCGGAAGTGCGGGACCATGCGCACGATAATCAGCGAGACTGCGATCAACAGCACTGGGATGGCGATGACAAAGATCCAGGAAAGCGTCACGTCCTGCTGCATCGCCATAATCACGCCCCCGATCGCCATGAACGGCGCAGTGACCAACAGGGTCGAGCTCATCAGCACGAGCATCTGCACCTGCTGGACGTCATTGGTCGAGCGCGTGATCAACGAGGGAGCGCCGAAGTGTTGCACTTCGTTCTCTGAGAACGTGCCCACTTGTCCAAAGATCTGTGCGCGCAGGTCGCGCCCCACGCGCATCGCGAGCATTGCTCCAAAGAACACCGCGACGATCGAGCAGATGACCTGCACGAACGACAAGCCCAGCATGATGCCGCCCACCTGCCAGATGTAGTCGATGTTTCCTACTGCCACGCCGTTGTCGATGATGTCGGCGTTCAGACTCGGAAGGAAGAGATTCGCGATGGACTGCGCGAGTTGGAAGACGACCACGCCTACGAGCAACTGCCAATAGGGCTTGACGGACGTGACCAGGAGATTCCAGAGCATGGGCTAAGCCCCTTCCTTGACGATGCCCCGAAGGACGAAGTCGACTATGTCGTCTGTAGTGAGCTCAGATTCAGTACCGAACAGCGGCATCGAGACCCCGAACACTAAGACTCGAATCACGTGAGCTGCGGACGCAGGATCAAGGCGCATGCGGTCGCTGTGACGTTCAAGGAGGGCAGCCATGATGGTCGCGCCCGCTGATTCGGGGTGGTCGTGCGGGTGGTCGCCGTGGGCGTGCTTGCCGTCCGGGTGCTCGCGCCTTCCGAGGATGGACATGAGGCCCACAAGCCCGGCGAACCTCTCGCGCAGGATGCCCACAATGCTCGCGATGGTGTCCTCGAGCGACAGGTCCGGGTCGATCTCACGGAGTCTCTCGTATGTGGGCGCCGGATCGATGGCACGTGCGACGGCCGTATCGATAATCTCCTGCTTGTCGGAGAAGGCGCGAAAGATGGTGCCCTCGGCGATGGCCGCGGCGTCTGCGATCTCGCGCGTGGTGACGTCGGCACCCCTCTCCCGCAGCAGAGGGAGCGCCGCGTCGAGAATCGATTCGCGCCGATCCTCGACGGACATTGGGCGCGCACGGGGAGGCTTGGTGGTCACTCCCTGACCTTAGTGAGTGAGCGCTCACTCCGCAACTGCGAGGCGCCTACAGAAGACCGGATTGCCCTGCTGATCTGCCTCCAGATCAAAGCCAACTCGCGGGTAGAACGCAAGTGCCCGTACGTTGGCGGGATCGACCTCCAGGTGCACGCCGGACACGCCACGCTCCGCGAGGAGCTCGCACGCTGCCTCGATGAGGGCCCTCCCCGCTCCCCTGCCTTGGGCCTCGGGAAGCAGGTCAACGTGCAGATGCGCGGGGTAATTGGCCAGCACGCTCGTCAGCATGCGGACCGGGTTGGTGGCCGACGCGAGAAGCTTGCGGTCGGCGTCGTTACTCTCGCTGTGAGATGCCGTCACCGACGGCCACCAGACTCCCGTGAACCACTCCTGGAATGCCACCGTATCGCTGGTACCGAGGATGTAGCCCAGCGGGCCTTCGCCCTCGTCCCACACGAGTGCGAAGCCGCCCGGCCCGTCAAGGTAAGGCGTGGCGTAGACGTCGGACAGCATCGTCTGGTCGCTGTGCTCCCCCGTGGCATCGCCGCCAGCCGCCGCGGTGAGGAGGCAGATCCGTTCAATCGCGGGGCGATCTGCCGGGACTGCGGGCCGAATGGTCATACCCCCACGCTAGCGCCCTCTGCCTGCCCTGCCCCTGCCCTGCCCCTGCCCCTGCCCCAGAACTCAGCGTTCAGGAAATGGTGGAAATCCGCACGACTTGTGTCCCCATGTTCACCAGGTGGTTGATCCCATCCACAGATATCGAATGGACGAAGCGAGCGCCCGCGCGTATTCGGTAGCAACGAAGCATGGCAAAGCACTTAGGTTTACAACTTATTCGCGAGTATGTCTCCCGGGACGTGCGCTCTTACTCGCGCGCCGAACTGGAATCCCTGACAAGTCGCCAAACCCTGCGCACCGCGGTAAAACGGGGTGTGCTCATCCGCGCCTTCGCGGGGATCTTCATCGCGGCAGAACATCAGGACTCGTTCGCCGCACGCGCCCACGCGGTCTTGAGGTGGGCAGGTCCGCGGGCGGCACTGGGCGGCGAGTCAGCACTGTTTCTTTGGGGATTGCTCGACCAGCCCCCCTTAGTCATCCAGGTCATCGTTCCTCACAGCAACGGTCGCTCCACGCCGTCATGGGTGAAGATGACGCGAATCACCTACCCCGTCGTCACCGCCGAATGGCACGGGCTCGCGATCGTCACCGCCGAGGTCGCGCTGACTCAGTCATACGGTTTTATGGCACCTAGATCGCGCGACACTGTTCTCTTCCGCGCCGTTGCGTTGCGGTTGCTCTACCTCCCCGACCTCGCCAATGCTCTGCGAACCATTCCTCGCATCCGGGCCCGGCAAGCACTACGTCAGGCGGCCGATGCTGCGGCGCGAGGTTCGGAGAGTTTCCTTGAGTACCAGGGCGTCAGGTTTGTTTTCAACTGTTCCGAGTTATCGCATCTGAATCAGCAACACTGGCTACGAGTTGGCACAAAGAGATATCGATGCGACTTCTATGACGCCGCCACGCGCACGGCGGTCGAGCTCGATGGCGCCGCGTTTCACAGTGACAAGCTTGCGCACGAACGGGATATTCGGCGCGATTCCGATCTCGCGTCAATTGGAATCTTGACAGTGAGATTTGGATATTCGGACGTCATGCAACGTCCCGAATGGTGTCGCGCCAGGCTGATCAAGGTGCTGCTGCATCGCAAATCAACCACGGTGTGAACATAGGGGCCCCGGAGCCTCAGAGTTCAACCATTTCCTGAACGCTGGAGTTTAGGCGCGGGTGGTCGAGCACGTGGGGCGGGAGTGGTGAGGGCGAGGGAGGTGCAGGTGCAGGTGCAGGTGCAGGTGGACGCGCAGGTGCAGGTGGACGCGCAGGTGCAGGTGGAGGAGGCGAGCGGGTGAAGGAACCGCGCTAGATGCGCAGCGCCGTGGCTCCCGGAACCCGCTCGACCGTGTGGATCACGCGCCAATCGTCGCCGCCAAGGCCCTTGGCCCACTTCGCGTCGCCAGTGGTCAGGAACGAGTCCGCGAGCGATTCCCCCATCACCAAAACAGAAGGGCCAGCTCCCGAGATTACGGCAGCCAGCCCCTGGTCACGCAGGTAACGCATCATCTCCATGGCGGACGCCATGATGTCGGCACGGTAGTGCTGGTGCAGCTTATCCTCGGTCGCGGCAAGGAGGTCCTCGGGACGGCCCGCCAACGCGTTGACCAGGAGCGCGGCGCGCCCAAGGTTGAACGCGGCATGCGTGTGAGGCACTTGCGCGGGCAGCACCGATCGCGCCTGCTTGGTCGGCAGTACCGAGCCGGGGATCAGCACGGCAGTCTCGATCTCGGGAGCAATCGCGAGCGGGGACGCATGAGCGCCTACCTCGTCGAGCCACGCCACCGTCGCGCCGCCGTAGATTGCCGGTGCGGCGTTGTCTGGGTGCCCCTCAAACTTAGTCGCCAGATCCAGTGCGATCTCTGCAGACAGCGCCTCGGGCTCCGCGATCAGCCCGCGCGCGGCAGAGATTCCAGCCACGACCGCGGCCGCCGAAGATCCCAAGCCACGGCCATGCGGGATGCGATTGGTCGCCTTGATGTGCAGGCCCATCTGCGGGGCGTTCACGTGATCGATGGCCGCACGCAGCGCCTGCACAAGCAGGTGCGACTCGTCGCGCGGCAGGGTGTCGGCACCCTCGCCCTCAATCTCGATTGTTACCTGGCTACTGCCGAGCGCGCGCACCTCGACCTCGTCCACCAAGCCCAGCGCCATGCCGAGGGCGTCGAAGCCGGGACCTAGATTTCCGGCGGTTGCCGGAACGGTGACCCGTACATGGTCAGCACCCAGTCGCATTGTTACAGTCCCAGCGCGTGTGCCGCGGCCGCGACATCGACGGGGATCACCTCAGGCTCGACCTCGCGCCCCTTGAGCGCAGTGGCGGTGTCCTTCAGGCCGTTGCCCGTGACGGTGCAGGTAATGGTCGCGCCCTTGGGTACTTCCCCCGCGGCCGATGCTGCCAGAAGTCCGGCGATGGGTGCGGCCGATGCCGGCTCGACGAACACGCCGACGTCCGCTGCAAGCATGGCCTGGGCACGCAGGATCGCGTCGTCGGAGACGGCACGGATCCAACCGCCGGACTCGTCGCGGGCGGCAATCGCCAGGTCCCACGAGGCGGGCTTGCCGATGCGGATCGCGGTGGCGACGGTTTCTGGGTCCTTGATCGGGTGTCCTGCGACGAATGGCGCGGAGCCCTCAGCCTGGAGGCCCCAAATCTTGGGCCGCTTGGTCGCTATACCTGCGTCGGCGTACTCGTTGAAGCCCATCCAGTAGGCAGAGATGTTGCCGGCGTTACCGACGGGGAGCATGTGGATGTCTGGCGCGTCGCCCAACTGATCGACTATCTCAAAGGCCGCCGTTTTCTGACCCTGCAGGCGGTACGGATTCACCGAGTTCACCAGTGCTACGGGGTAGTCCTCGCTGAGGGCTCTCACGATGTCGAGGCACTCGTCAAAATTGCCATCTACCTGAACGAGCTTCGCGCCGTGGACGATTGCTTGAGCCATCTTTCCTGCAGCGATCTTGCCCTGCGGGATCATCACGACGCACTGGAGTCCCGCGTGTGCTGCGTAGGCAGCGGCGGAGGCGCTGGTGTTGCCAGTGGACGCGCACACCACCGTGTGGTCTCCGTCCTTGACGACTTGCGTGATCGCGGACGTCATGCCCCGGTCCTTGAACGAGCCCGTGGGGTTCATGCCCTCGTACTTGACGTAAACCTCAGCACCCACCATCGACGAAATCGTCGACGCGTGGATCAGCGGCGTGCCACCCTCGCCAAGCGAAACCACGCGGTCACCCTCGTCAAACGGCATTCGGTCCATGTACTCACGGATAATTCCGTTCCACACGTGCGCCATTACTCCCCCTCAATTCGCAGCACGGACAGCACTGCGTTGACAGCATCGTTGGCGCGCAGGTCCGAGACCATCTGATCCAAGTCCTTCTCTGGCGCTCGATGCGTCGAAATCACTAGTTCGGCGGTGCCCTCGGCACCCGCGCTCTGACGCACTGTCTCGATCGAGATGCCCTTACCCGCAAGGATCGCGGACACTGCCGCGAGTACGCCCGGCCGGTCCGCGACATTGAGTCGCAGTTGGAAACGCGTGAGCGCCGCCGAAATCGGCAGCACAGGCAGGTCGGCGTAGTTGGACTCACGGGGCCCCTTGCCGCCACCAGCGATGTGGCGGGCGACGGATACGACGTCACCCATGACGGCCGATGCTGTGGGCGCCCCGCCCGCTCCCTGTCCGTAGAACATGAGCTCACCCGCGGACTCCGCCTCGATGAACACGGCGTTGAACGCGCCACGTACTCCGGCGAGCGGGTGTGTTAGTGGAACCAGAGCCGGGTGCACGCGAACCGTCACTCCTCCGTCTGTACTTTCCGCAATAGCAAGCAGCTTGATGACGTGACCAGACTCGGTGGCCGCGGCAACGTCGTCTGCCGTCACCGCACTGATGCCCTCGCAGAAGACGTCGTCGAGCGAGACCCGCTGGTGGAACGCGAGAGACGCGAGGATCGCGGCCTTCGCCGCGGCATCATGCCCCTCCACGTCTGCGGTGGGGTCGGCCTCGGCGTAGCCCAACCGCTGGGCTTCGGCCACGACCTCGTCGTAGGGCAGCCCCTTGGTGGTCATCTCGTCGAGCACGTAGTTGGTGGTGCCGTTCACAATCCCGAGGATGCGCTGCACGCGGTCCCCTGCGAGTGACTCGCGCACCGGACGCACCAGCGGAATCGCGCCCGCGACGGCGGCCTCGAAGTAGAGATCCGCGTTGGCTGAGTCGGCGGCCTCGTAGAGTTCGGCTCCCTTTAGGGCGAGCAAGGCCTTGTTTGCAGTGACAACGGCCTTGCCAGCATCAAGCGCGCCCATGATCGCGGTGCGGGCCGGCTCAATGCCGCCCATCAGCTCGACCACGATGTCGGAGGCTGCAATAAGCGAGGCGAGATCCGAGGTAAGGAGGTCACGGGGCACCACGGCATCCCGCTCCACCGAGGTGTCGCGGACGTACACACCGCTGATCTGGACGGGTGCGCCTACACGGGCGGCCATGTCCTCGGCCTGCTCCGTGAGCAGCCGGATCACCTGGGTGCCCACAGTTCCGCATCCAAGGATGGCGATTTTCACGGGGTCAGCAGTCTGTTGAGGCACGGCTACACCTTAGCGGTTGTCCGGGCCAGGGTGGGAGTCGCCTACTCACCATCGCCCAGACATGGACAGGCCCACGGCCCCGGCGTGCTGAGGGATACACCGGGGCCGTGGGGGTCTTGTGTGAGGTCGGGCCTTCGCAGGCGGGGACCTCACAAACTCGTTAGTTGCCGCCCGGACGGGCGGGGGGAATGCTCTCTACATCGCCGGCGAGCGTGGCGTCCTCGTTGCCTTCAGAATTGTCAGGCTCATTGCTCACGACCTTCTCGCCGTCCAGTAGTGAATGTCCGCGCTCTTCGCGCTCCTTCACTACCTCTTCAGCGATCTCGTGCAGGGCCGCAGTCTTCTCATGCTCAGTTGCGGAAACGTTCTCTGAACCAGTCATCGGAACCACTCCTTTTTACGACGTCGTTGTGCGGGCCTTCACTAGTTATAACGAATAGGTCACGGAAGTATTCCGCCCCGTTCAAAGTCTATTAAATTCCCGGCGGCCTAGGAGGGATCTGAGCACGAGCCTCCCGCGCCTCCGCCTCGTCATGTTCGCGCTGGATGGGATCCTCAGTGCCGTCAAAGTGCTCCTCGAGGGCGGCATCGTTGTCAGCGTTCCGACGCGGCTTGTCGGCCTCGCCGTCCTCCGGCTTGCCTTTGTCGTGGTGCTTGAAGATAGACACGTGTCGCCTGCCTCTCGCTCGCCTTGATCCGCGTCACCATGACGCTCTCTCAATATAACTTTGTGCGCGGCCGCGTGACGGCTCAGCGGCCACATTGGGGACAACACGTCCCTTACGGTTGACCAATGACTTCCACTGCGCGCGTACTGATGGTCTGCACCGGCAACATTTGCCGCTCCCCCGCGATGCACTATCTCGCCGCGCGAAACTGGGCCGAGGCGGCGGAGGTCAGTTCCGCCGGCACGTACGCGGAGATTGGCATGGACGTCCCGTCGCCGATGCGCAGGTCGGCTTCCGCTGCGGGGCTCGCCATTCCTCGCCACCAGCCCACGCAACTCGACGAGGGCCTCATTGCGCGCGCAGATCTGGTCCTGGTGGCCACCGAGTCTCACCGGCGCTGGATAGAGGGCGAGTTTGGGACCGTTCCGGATCACGTGTTCGGACTGAAGCAGGCCGCGGAACTCGCATCGCGAGCTCCGGCGCCCCACGGCGAGACTGCGTCAGCACGACTAGCGAACGCGGCGGCAGTCCTACGGGCCGAGCACAACCGCGAACGCGCACCCCTGCGCAGCCTGGACGACCCGTGGTCGCGAGACCAGGCCACGTACGACCGCGTTTACGGCGAAATCGCCGATGCACTGGCCGAGATCGCCGCCTGGGCGCGACTTTCCGACTAGGCGCCTCGGGACGAACCCCCGGCTGCGGACCCTAAAAAGGAGGCGGACTGGCCTATTCAGCCGCGACGTCCCAGCGCAGCAGGTCGTCGAGGGTGTCGCGCCGGATCAGCACCTTGGACTGGCCGTCGCGCACGGCAACTACGGCTGGACGCAGTGCGGCGTTGTAGTTGTTCGCCATCGAGCGGCCATAGGCACCGGTGGCGGGAACCGCCAGCAGGTCTCCTCGCGCAGTGTCGTGGGGAAGCTGAACATCCCGCACCACTACGTCTCCCGACTCGCAGTGCTTGCCCACCACGCGACTTAGGGCCGACTCGGCGTCAGAGAGACGTGAGGCCAGCGTGGCCGTGTACTCGGCCTGGTAGGTAATGGTGCGCATGTTGTCGCTCATGCCGCCGTCGACGGCTACATATTGACGACCGCCACCGTCCTCGAGCTGCACCTGCTTGACCACGCCAACGGTGTAGAGCGTCATGCCAGCGGGGCCGGCAATCGCACGGCCGGGCTCAATGCTGAAGCGAGGCCAGGTGCCGCCCACCTTTGTGACGGCCGCCTCCACGGCATCGGCGATGCCGTAGGCGGCGTCACGGGTCTCGAGGGCCTCGCCGGTCTCGGTGTACGCGATCGCGTAGCCGCCGCCCAGGTCCACCTCGGGAAGCTCGGCGCCAGTGTCCGCGGTGAAGGCACCGCGCAGCCCGAGCATGCGCTCCGCGCTCTCCTGGAACGCTGCGAGCGACAGTATCTGGCTGCCAATGTGAGTGTGGATGCCCAATAGGTTGAGATTTGCGGCGTCGTGGCACGCGACTAGCGCCTCGTACGCTGCGCCGGTCGCCAACGACAGGCCGAATTTCTGGTCCTCGTGGCTTGTGGCGATGTACTCGTGCCCGCCCGCATGCACTCCAGTGGTGACGCGCACCATGACGGGCGCGGAGACGGAGAGCTCCGCGGCGAGCGCGTCTAGCACCTCGATCTCGGTGAACGAGTCGACGATGATGCGCCCCACGCCTACCTCGAGCGCGCGGCGCAACTCCGCGTCTGACTTGTTATTGCCGTGCAGACCGATGTGCTGGGGCGCGACACCCCCGCGGAGCGCAATCTCTAGCTCACCCAACGAGGCGACGTCCACACACAGATCCTCCTCGCGCATCCAGCGCGCGACCTGGGAACACAGAAACGCCTTGCTCGCGTAGTACACGTCCACCTCGGCGCCCTTGCGTCCAAACGCGGCGGAGAAGTGGTCGCGGAACGCCGCTGCACGGGCACGCATGTCCGCCTCGTCCACCACATAGAGAGGGGTGCCGTGCTCGGCGGCGAGCTCGCGCACGTCAACACCGCCCACGGAGATCGCGCCGTCGGAAGAGCGCTTGACGGACGAGGACCAGACGGAGGCCATGGTTACATCCTCTCCGGAGCGCTCACGCCCAGCAGGTGCAGGCCGTTGCGCAGCACGACGCCGGTCGCGTCGTTCAGCCATAGGCGCGTGTGGTTGAGGTCGGTGACCTCCTCGTCGCCCAGGGGCGTCACGCGGGTGCGGTCGTACCAGCCGTGGAAGGCCGAGGCGACGTCCTCGAGGTAGCGGGCAACGCGGTGCTGCTCGCGGAACTCAACGGCCTGCGCGACGATGCGGGGGAACTCGCCAAGGATGCCCAGCAGCTTGGCCTCAGCCTCGTGAGTGAGCAGGCTCGGGTCGAATGCCTTGTCCCGGGAGATGCCGTACTCGGCGGCGTTGCGGGCCACGCCAGCGGTGCGGGCGTGCGCGTACTGGACGTAGAAGATGGGGTTCGCGTTGGACTTTGACGAGAGCAGGTCGAGGTCGATGTCGATGGTCGAGTCCGCGCTCGAGCGGGCCAGCGCGTAACGTGCGGCGTCCACTCCGACCACCTCGACCAGGTCCTCCATAGTGACGACCGTTCCAGCTCGCTTAGACATGCGCACGGGGGCGCCGTCCCTCACCAGGTTAACCATCTGGCCGATGATGACCTCGACGGTCTCGGCATCGTCTCCAAACGCAGCCGCCGCGGCCTTCAGGCGCGCGATGTAGCCGTGGTGATCCGCGCCCAGCAGGTAGATGCAGAGGTCGGCGCCACGGTGGCGCTTATCGCTGAAGTACGCGAGGTCGCCGGCGATGTAGGCGGGCTTCCCGTCCGACTTGATGACCACGCGGTCCTTGTCGTCTCCGTAGTCGGTGGAGCGCAGCCACCACGCACCTTCCTCCTCGTAGAGCGAGCCCGTGGTCTTCAGGTGGTCGAGCGCCTTGGTCACGGCGCCGGACTTGTGCAGCGAGTCCTCGTGGAAATAGACATCGAAGTCCACGCCAAAGTCATGCAGCGACTGCTTGATCTGAGCAAACATCAGGCGCACTCCGCGGTCGCGGAAGAATTCCTGCGCCTCGTCGCGCGGCAACTCGATGGGGTCCACGTCGCCTGCGGCGGCGGCCTCGAGCATGACCTCGTTCGCGATGTCCTGGATGTACTGACCGGCGTATCCGTTCTCCGGAGTGTCCTCGCCCAGCACCACTGCAAGCAGCGACTTGGCGAAGTTGTCGATCTGACCGCCGTGGTCGTTGAAGTAGTACTCGCGCACCACCTCGGCGCCGTGGAACTCGAGCAGACGGGCGATCGAGTCGCCAACCGCAGCCCAGCGCGTGCCACCCAGGTGGATGGGGCCGGTGGGATTTGCGGAGACAAACTCGATGTTGACGGTCTTGCCTGTCAGCGACTCGCCACTTCCATAGCCGTCACCAAAGTCGACGATGCCCTTGGCCAGTTCGCCAGCCGCACCCGCGGCGAGGCGAATGTTGATGAAGCCGGGGCCTGCGACCTCCGCCGAGTCGATGCCGTCCGCGTCGGCCAACCGCTCGCACAGCGTCTCCGCGAATTCGCGCGGGTTGGTGCCTGCCTGCTTGGCAAGCTGCATCGCGATGTTTGTGGCCCAGTCGCCGTGCTCGCGCTGGCGCGGGCGGTCAACACGCACCTCGGGTACGTCGAAGGGGGACAGCTGGAAGTCGCTGTCGTCGATTCCGCTGAGAATGGCGGCACGAATGGTCTCGGAGAGTTCTTCTGGAGTCACCCTGTAAGTCTATCCGCGTCGCCCACGCCCCCGTGTGCGCCCCCTACCCGCGGCGGGAGCGCGAGCCCACCCCTTGCTACTGGGGCGCGACCTCGCGGGGCACGCCGCGCTCGAGGACCGCCAGGCGCTCACCGTCGCTGAAGTGCGCGAAGTTCTCGAGGAACGCTTCTCGGGGCTCGGTGAAGTGCGCCCAGTCGTCGATGTGCACGGGGACGATGCTCGCAGACGGCCACAACCCGGCCACCTGGGCCGAGCGCTCTGCATCGAGCGTCAACAGCACGTCGCCGATGCTCGCGGCCTTCGCTCCCCCGGCGAACAGTACGGCGACCGCGACGTCGGGAAAGCGCTCGGAGACCTTTCGTGCCTTGGCAACCGACGCATTGTCGCCCGACACGTAGACGGTGGGCCAGCCATCGGCTTCCAACACAAATCCGGTGACCTGTCCGGCCAGGTGCTTGACCGCACTCGTGCCGTGCCTTGCCGCGACGGCGGTGATGGTGACCGCGGCATCGGCGCCCTCGACGGAGAGCGAATCCCAGCGGGCCATCCCCTGCGCAAAGTCCAGCCGCTTTCCGCCCTCGGGCGTCGTGAGGACCAGGCCGGCGCCCGACAGCATGGCGCGTCCGGACACGTCCAGGTTGTCCTCGTGCTCGTCATGAGAGAGCAACACGACGTCCACACGGCCGATGCTGTCGCTGGGTACGGCAGGTCCTTCCAGCTTGACGAGATTCCCGTTGGGGCCGGGCGCGTCGAATGTGGGATCTGTGAGGAAGCGCAGCCCGGCATAGTCAAACGCGACCGTGGGGCCACCGATGAGGGTGAAGGTCATGGGTTGAGTCATGAACCTATTGTCGCGCGCAACTTTGAAACACGACTCCGCTAGCGAGCAAGCGCGTCGGTGACCAGGTAGATCACGCAGGCGAGGCCGAGTGCAAGAACTGCAAGTGTGAGAACCGCGGCGGGCGGACCCGAGGGCTGCAGGGACCCCGTTGCGACGAGTTCCGCGTGCGCACCGCGATATCTACGTGCGGAGGCAACATAGGTTGCCACTGCGAGCGCCATGCCGATCACGCCTAGGGCGAGGATCACCACTCCGCCACGCCCCGAAAGCACCTTGATGGATACCGCGCACGCGAGCCCAAAGGACAGCGCGGTGCGCCGCCACGCCAGCAGCGTCCGCTCGGGCTGCAGCCCCTCGTCGAACGGCTTGTCGAGGTATCCCTCGGTCATACCGACTCCGCTAGGCGCGCGGCTGTCTGCGGGCGCCGCACGTCACCACAGCAGCCCGGCACCGATCAGCACGACGCCGATCGCGATGCCTATAGAGAGGACTGGCCCGGTCATCGGCCCCGGGAGCGCTCGCCCTTGGCGTAGCGATTGCTCGGTGCGCGCCCATCCGAACCAGGCCTGGGCCGTGGCAAGGAGACCAAGGCCAACAAACAGGCTGGCGGCGACCAGGCGCAGCACGGGGTTGATCGGTACGGCGAGCGCCTCGAGCGCCACACCGGTGGCAAATAGAGCAAGGGCGGTGCGGGTCCACGCCAGGAACGTGCGTTCGTTGGCGAGGCTAAACCGAGGATCCGGCTCGTCGCCCTTCGAATACACGCGCAGAGGGAACCGCTTCCACCCGCGATCGTCGCTCATGAGACCAGTGTGCCCTGCCCTGAGCCGTTGGCATAGCCTCGTGTCTTCCGCTGTTCGGCTATGAGTCGCCCGAGTCGACGGCGATGCGTGCGATTGGGTCTGCACACTGAACGGGCTGGGATTCCGCGCACTCGTTGACCCACACCTCGATGTGGTCGCCCACCGCCAGGTTATTCGGGTCCGCCGCGAGGCCGTCTGGGTCCTCGAGACCGCCCGCAGTCGCAAGGTCAAAGGTCGTGCCGTCAAAATACTCGTAGCCCTTGTCCGCCGCGAAGCCCACGGAGACGGTCGACGCATCCTTCGAGACAGAAGTCACGACGCCTACCGCATCTGCCGGCTCCTGATGGCGGATGTCGTTGCTTCCGCCCGCCTCTCCTGCGCAAGCAGCGACGAGTACGCACGCCGGGATCAGGGTAAGTGCCCACAACTTGCGGCGCGTTCGCTTCTTGGCCATACCTTCTCAACGCACGATGCTGGCAAAGGGTTTCTATGTCACGCGACTTTGATACGAGTTTTGCGAGCGGTACCTCAAGGCAGCGCCAGCGGCCTCCGCTCACCCTGGTATTCTCGACTGTCGCGGCAAGCCCGCGTCACGCCCTCGTAGCTCAGCGGATAGAGCACCGGTTTCCGGTACCGAAGGTCGCAGGTTCGACTCCTGTCGAGGGCACCGTCCAGTCTTCCCCTACGAGCCGAGATCCCATTCCCCCGGGACCGACTCGAATCCTCGCGAGGCATTGAGACCGCCAAGGACCTGGGACAGCATCTCCCATTGATCGCGCTTGATCATCGGCAAGCCGTTGCGCAGCGTGAAGTCTGGGCGCCACCTTCCGCCATCGCTCCACCCGAGCCCGATGAAGTAACCTGTCTGCGCAAATGCGCCCATGAGCGCACCTGCCGCCGCGGGATCGTCAACCAGATCAGACAGGGGCGTGTCAAGAGTAATTCGCTCACTGTTGGACGGGACTGACAACCACGCAACTTCGCGCCGATGAGTTCCGCTGCCCACAGACTCGGGCGTCATACCAGGTAGGTCGATCAATGACTCACCGTTGGCGGGAACCGTCATCACCACGGATAGCACGTCTTCGGAAATCCTCCAGGTCACGTCGAAGCGGCCGATTGACGTGTCGAGGGATGCCGACGCGGAACTGAGGCCACCTCCCGGGCGTGGCGCGAATCGCACCCTCGCGATGCCGGCGTCCGAGCTCGCGTGCCAGGTGCGAGCCGCGTCGAGTCCAGCGATTTCGCGATGCATCCAATCTGCCACCGCGCCCAGCGCATAGTGATTGAACGAGGTCATCTCCCCCGGGTTTACTGACCCATCGGGCAGCAACGAGTCCCACCGCTCCCAAATGGTGGTCGCCCCCTGAGTAACGGGGTACAGCCATGAAGGGCAGTCAGTCTCAAGCAGGAGGCGGTAGGCGACGTCGCGATGACCGGTGGACGTGAGCGCATCGCAGATCACGGGCGTCCCGACAAACCCCGTGCGAATGCGGTAGGCATGGGACACGACGAGCTCGGCAAGGCGCGCGCCAGCGCTTTCACGACGCTCGTCGCCATCGAGGAGGCCAAAATCGATGGCGATCGCGTACGCGGTGTGAGCATCGGACGTCATCCGACCCGAGGCCGTGACGTAGGTAGCGACGAATGCCGACTTGGTCCGCTGGGCAAGCGACGCAAAACGGGCCTGGTCATCTTTCTCACCTAGCCGGCCGGCCGTCGCGGCCACGACTGTCAGCGAACGAAAGAGGTACGCCGACGCGACAATTTCCGGCTTGGTCTTGGCGTCGGCCGGATTGAAGTGAGGTGCGGTGGGGTCAAGCCAGTCGCCGAACTGGAAGCCGCCTTCCCACAGCCCAGCGTCATCGGCCTGGGCGAGAACAACCTCGACCCAGGAGACCATCGAGTCGTACGAACTCCGCAACACTGCGTCGTTGCCGAACATCCCAAAGAGCGCTGCGGGCACCAACGTTGCGGCATCCCCCCACGCCGCCGCCGGCAAGACGGGACCCGCGTCCACCGACATGGGGACAACCGACGGTACGACACCTTTGAACCGCTGTTGCTCGAGCGCCAAATCTTCGAGCCATGACTCGAGCATTGCGGACGAATCGTAGAGGTAGGTGGCCGTAGGGGCAAAGACCTGAACGTCGCCAGTCCAACCCAGGCGCTCGTCACGCTGGGGGCAATCAGTCGGGATGGACAGAAAGTTGCCGCGCATGCCCCAGACGACGTTTGAGTGCAACTGATTGAGGAGTGGGTCGCTCGACTCGAAGTGCCCGGTCCTAGTCATGTCGGTGTGCACCACGACAGCGGTGACTGAGCGCAACGCATCCTCGCTAGCCAGCCCCGAGATCTCTGCGTAGCGGAAGCCGTGAAAGGTGAAGCGGGGTGCAAAGTTGATTGTTCCCGCCGAGCCGGCAATAACGGAGTCAGTTGCCGAGGCGTGACGTAGTGGACGAGTGGCCAGTTCGCCTTCCTCGAGCACTTCCGCGTGGCGGATCGTGACGGTGGAGCCCTCTGGGACGATGGCAGACACGTCTAGCCACCCCACGAGGTTCTGACCAAAGTCAATTCGAGCAGTGCCATCGAGCCAGGTGACTTCGGCGACCTCAATGCGTTCGATTCGTCTCACCGGAGGAGCTGACGCAGGACGCAGAACCGATTGATCGGTCTCGACGACGCACGCGCTGGCGGCTGCCTCCAGAGCTGGCTTCCCGTCGCGAATGCTGCTCAGACCCTGATCGCATAGGCGATCATCTCGCTGCTCTCCCTGGTAGATGGAGGCCGACCTGGTCGGGCCCGACCAGGTCGCGGACCAGGTCTCATCGGTACCGATGCAAACGATTCGGCCGTCCTCGTATTCGAGCCGTAGTTGCATCCAGACAGACAGCGGCCCCTCATAACCCTTGGCAAACACACCGTCGAAGCCCATCCGCTCGCCAAACCAACCCTCGGCGACCTCGGCACCAACAACGTTGTCACCCTCATGCAGCAGTGATGTGACATCGGCTGTTTGGGTAAGCAGCCGGCGGCCATAAGCCGTCCACCCCGGAGCCAGCACTTCATCGGAGGCGGCGGCACCGTTGACCACTGCCTCGTAGACGCCGTGTGCCGTGGAGGTGAGTATTGCGCGCCGAAGGCCCTGCTGCACTCCGACTACTGTCGCGACACGGAAAGTGGGTCGCGGATCCTTGAGGTCTGGACCGTCGGCGGGGGCGTCCTGCGCTGTGACAAACCTGGCCGCGAGCGAATGCGGTTGCAGAGCGGCAGTACGGACGGGAATCCACCTCGAGTACTCACTCGTCGATCCATCAACACCGATCACTCGCGCTCGTAGCCGCGCGTCCGCAAAATCATCGAGGGGCTCGAATGGCCAGGTGACGCCGGACGACCGAGGTGTTGACAACCTTTCCGAGATGGTCGCACCATCGCGCTCAAGTTCCATCTCGACCTCACCCTGGCGCCAGCCATCGACGTCTGCCTCAACCATCCACGACAGGATGGGGGTAGGCGTGGGCAGAAACTCTGGGCCTCCACGTGGCCCTACATGTACCTGATCGACGACCACATTCCGAGCCTGTGACATGGTTAACAACCTTTCAGTTTTTGTGCGATTTCGCTGCCAATTATCAGCCAAGCACCGGAAAAGGAAGAGGCTTAAAGGGCGACCGTGACGAGGGACTGAAGGTGTGTGCGCACGTCTGCCACCAGGTCGAACTTGGTCCGGCCATAGAGCCACTGCAACTGCAGTCCGTCAACAATCGCCATCATTGAGCGCGCCGCGTGACCCGGCTCGACGCCAGGGCGAAGCGTGCCTTCTTCGCGCATCACGATAAAGGACTGGCGCGCCTGCGCCCCGATCCAGTCGTAGCGTCCCCGGAAATACTCATGGGCAGGGTGCTCTTCCGCCGTTCCCTCGGCAGCAAGGATCGCGTAAAGCTCTATCATCCCTGGTTCTTCACAGTTCATGCGCACGACCTCGAGGAATCCACGAAGGGCCTCGATGCCGGGAGAGGTGACCGTGGCGAAGTACTCGCGGCTCCTCTCGTCCCGCAGATCGAGCACTGCCTGCAGCAGTCCGGTCTTGGATTTGAAGTGGAACAGAATACCCGCCTGGCTCAGCCCAACCCTGTCCGCGACGGTACGCAGTGAGCCGTTGGTATAGCCGCTCTCCGCGAACACCTCGAATGCAGCATCGAGGATGTCCCGGCGTCGATCTGCCGTCTTCGCGTAGCTTCCGCGGGTTGCCGTTGTGTCGCTCATAATGCGCCACGTTAGCACCCCGAGGGCCCGCATTGGGGACGAGGTAATTGAAAACTAACCACCCCTTCAGTTTCCGTGCTACATTTCCTAGGTCGCCGGTCGAACTGTCCAGCGAACTCATACTGAGATTGGGGAACAATGAAGTTTTCATATCGCGCCACGGCAGTCACTGCGGTCGGTGTTCTGGCCTTGGCGGCATGCTCGTCGTCCGACAACGACCCGGGCGCCGAGCCCTCGAGTTCCACAGCTTCCACCGAGACGGGCGCCGCAATGGCACCTCTGCTGAACCTCGGGGTAGTCGACTCTCCTGGCCAAGGTGGCTTCGTGGCGGCGGACATGTCCTTTGCCACCAAGGCCCCGTACGGCCAGGCGATTTACGACACTCTCGTGCGCGCCACGCCGGACAATCTGCTGGAGCCTGCGCTTGCCTCGGACTGGGGATACGACTCGGGCAAGACCGAACTGACGTTGAAGCTTCGTGATGACGTGAAATTCACGGATGGCACCGACTTCAACGCCGATGCTGCGGCGCAGAACATCCTGCGATTCCGCGATGGCTCGGCCGAGAACGCAAACTGGCTAGCGAATGTTTCCGACGCTGTCGCGAAGGATCCCCACACACTTGTCATCACCCTCAGCGCGCCGGACCCGGCACTGTTGCTCAACCTGTCGCGGGCTGCTGGCTATCAGCAGTCCCCAGCCTCGTTCGACACTGACACTCCCGTGGGATCTGGTCCGTACGTGCTGGACCAGGCCGCGTCAGTCGTGGACGCGTCGTACATCTTCGATGCGAACCCCGACTACTGGGCTTCCGACTACCAGCACTATGACGAGATCGCCATGACGGTATTCGACGACCCCGTCTCTATGCAGAACGCGCTCATGGGCGATCAGCTGGACGCGGCACTTTTCACGGGTTACCAGGGGTTTGACCAGATTGAGGGCGCGGGTTACACCGCACACGAATACGCTCAGGACTGGGAAGGCCTGCTCCTGTTCGACCGCACCGGTCAACTTTCCGAGCCCATGGGCGACGTACGAGTACGCCAGTCGATCAACTTTGCGATCGACAAAGAGGGCCTCCTCCAGGGACTGGCCGGCGGGCGTGGCGAGGTCACTACACAGGTCTTCGGTAAAGAAACGCCTGGATATGACGCCGAGCTCGAATACGCGTACCCGTATGACCCCGAGAAGGCCAAGTCACTGCTTGCGGAAGCTGGCTACGCCGACGGTTTCACCATCGACTTCCCCACCGTGAGCTTTGTCCCGCAGGCCACTTTCGACCTCGTGGGCCAGCAGCTTGCCGAGGTTGGCATCACTGCTAACTTCACCGACATCGCACCCCAGGACTACTTCCCCACCATGCTGGGAGGCAACGTTGCCCTGGCATCGTTCCGCCTCGAGCAGCCGGCTACTGCATGGGAGACCTACTCTCTCGAGCTGAGCCAGGGAGCACCCTGGAACTCGTTCCACACGCCTGACGACGCAGTCGCAGGCTATGGCGAGATCATTCAGACGGGAAGCGATGCAGATTCCGCAGCTGCGGCGGCCGAGTTGAACAAGTACATCGTCGACCAGGCGTGGTTTAACCCGTGGTACCGCACTATCACCACGTTCTACACCGACGCCGAGACTGATGTCACGCCTCAGGTCGGAAACGTGTACCCCTACCTCTGGAACATCGTTCCGGTCACCAACTAGAAGTCGTTTGGGGGGCGCGGGGTGTGCCCCCCAAACGGTTTCTCAACTACCCATGTGGGAGCTCACCTCAGTAGAGACTCCTACTCACCACCACACTGGAGACTGACGTGGGACGCTTTATCGCGCGGCGCATACTGGCAGGAATCAGCCTGCTGTTCGTCATCACGAGTGCCGCCTATTTCCTGTTGTACTTGAGCGGCGGCGACGTCGCTCGCAACCTCTTGGGGCCCACCGCGAGCGACGCACAGGTGGCCGCGAAGGCAACTGAACTCGGTCTCGACCAGCCGCTCCTCAATCGCTACTGGGACTGGCTCAGCGGCGCCCTCACCGGGGACTTTGGAACCTCGTGGGCATCCCGCGCTCCGGTGACTGAACTGCTCTCCGGCCGCGTAGCCGTCACCCTGACCATCGTCGTCGCAGCCGTGATTGTGTCCGGAATAGGCGCCGTCGTACTCGGCTCGCTCGCCTCCTCACGAGGTGGCTGGGTGGACCGGACCATCCAAGTCGCATCGCTCGTCGGCGCAGCCGTGCCGGGATTCCTGATCGCCATGGTGCTGGTGCTGGTCGTCGCGATCAATCTCGGGTGGTTCGAGCCCACCGGCTACATCAACCCTTCGACGTCGATCACCGGCTGGCTATCGACCGCCGTGCTCCCCATCACCGCGCTTGCCGTCGCTGGTGTTGCCGGAGTCACCCAACAGGTCCGTGGGTCCATGCTGGACGAGCGCCGCAAAGACTACGTTCGCACCCTCGAATGCCGTGGCCTCTCCTCCCGGACCATCACCTATCAGCACGTGCTGCGCAACGCATCGGGGCCCGCCCTGAACGTATTGGCCCTGATGTTCGTAGCGATGTTAGGTGGAGCAGTCGTTGTCGAACAGGTGTTCTCAATTCCCGGCCTCGGCAAACTCACTGTTACTTCAACCCTGAGTAGCGACGTCCCCGTCATCATGGGCATTGTTGTGGTCACCGTCGTCCTCGTCGTCATTCTCAACCTGCTGATCGACCTATTGCAGGCTTGGCTCAACCCGAAGGTGCGCCTGTCATGACCGCTCCGCTTGCCCCAACCCCTCGCGTTGCCACACGCCGGCGCGCATCACTTCTACGATCCGTTCTTCGCCAGCCACTCGGCGCCGTCGCTCTCGCAGTGATTGCATTGTTTGTCATCGTCGCGATCATTGGACCGTGGATTGTGCCCGGCGACGCCTACACGGCACATCTGGACGCGATCCTTCTGCCGCCTGGGCCCGACCACATCTTGGGCACTGACCCCTCGGGGCGCGACGTCCTCAGCAGGCTCATCATCGCCACTCGTTCCAGCATGCTCGGTGCTGCGATCGCCCTCGTGGTCGCAGCGGCCATCGGGATCTCGACTGGTTTGATTGCCGGCTATTACCGTGGCTGGTTCGAATCTGTCTTCAGCTACGGCGCGTCGCTCTTCCTTGCACTTCCGTCGATGGTCGTGCTGCTTGCAGCACGCTCGGTCATCGGACCCAACCTTTGGTGGGCGATGGTGATCTTCGGAGTGATCGTGTCACCAGCGTTCTACCGGCTAACCTTCGCCACTGTCGCAGGCGTCCGCCACGAGCTTTACGTTGACGCCGCACGCACGTCGGGATTGTCCGACGTCCGCATTGTCGGCCGACACATCCTCTCCGTGGTTCGCGCCCCCGTCATCATTCAGGCGGCTGGAATTGCCGGTGTCGCCATCGGCATTCAGGCTGGCCTCGAGTTCCTAGGAATGGGCGACGCCAAGCTCATCACCTGGGGAGGGATGCTGAACGACGGGTTCCAGGCGATTTACCGGCAACCCTGGCTGCTGGCGTGGCCCACGCTCGCGCTAGTACTCATTTCTGTGGCCCTCACCCTCGTCGCCAACACCCTGCGTGACGTCCTGGAGCGGTCATCCAGTGCCCGCCGGTCTCGCTCCAGCGAGCAAGCGCCCGCGGTGTACACGATTCCGGCGGGGACAGCCCTGAGCGTGCGCGACCTTGAGGTCGCCTACGGCGACGACAAGGCGAAGCAGGCTGTAGTCGTACGTAACGTCAGCTTCGATGTCGCACCTGGCGAGGTCCTTGGCCTCGTTGGCGAATCCGGCTCCGGCAAGACTCAGACAGCCTTCGCCATCCTCGATGTACTGCCTGGTGGTGGACGAATTACTGCGGGTTGCGTGGCGTTGGCCGGCAAGGTCACGACCCAGGCTGAGCGAGCACATGAACGCGGACGCTCTGTCGCGTACATCCCTCAGGAGCCGATGTCTAACCTCGATCCGTCTTACACAATCGGCGCCCAGCTCACCAAGCCGATGCGCAAGTGCGCGAAGATGACCAAGACCGAGGCCAACGCTAATGCGCTGCGACTCCTCAACCGGGTCGGTATCGCCAATCCCGAGCGCGTGATGGGGCTCTACCCTCACCAGGTGTCGGGAGGCATGGCACAGCGCGTACTCATCGCGGGCGCCATTGCGACCGAACCCGACGTCTTGATCGCGGACGAGCCGACAACCGCACTGGACGTGACCGTGCAGGCCGAGGTTCTCGACCTGCTCAGGGACCTCCAGGCGGAGTTTGGTATGGCCATGGTGATCGTTACTCACAACTTTGGCGTCGTCGCGGATATTTGCGACCGAGTCGCGGTCATGCAGGACGGATCGATCGTCGAGACCGGAGACGTGGAGTCGGTCTTTGACCACCCGCAACACCCTTACACGCGCGAGTTGCTCGGCGCGATACTCGACGACGCCAGCGTCCGTGAGCTGCCTTCGCCCACGACTACGAATGGGGTGCTGTCATGACCGAGCCATTGTTGGCAGTTGAAGACCTGCGTGTCGCCTATCCAGGGCGAGGCTTTCGCTCGCCTGACACGGAGATCCTGCACGGCGTCTCGCTCGACATCACCGCCGGCGAAACAGTCGGCCTCGTAGGCGAATCCGGGTCGGGCAAGACGACGCTCGGTCGCGCGCTTCTGGGCCTCGCGCCAGTGACCGGCGGACGCATCAAGTTCAAGGGTGAGGACATCACCCACGCCGACAAGGCCGCGCGCCGACGCCTCACACGCGACATTCAGGTGGTATTTCAGGACCCCTACACGTCCATGAATCCCAACCTGACAATCGAGCAGACGCTCACCGAGCCTCTGCGAGCGAACGGAACGAGCAAACGGGATGCCCTCGACAAGGTAGCCGCGATGCTCGATGCCGTACACCTGCCCACCGACTCATTGGGGCGCTATCCCAACGAGTTCTCCGGCGGACAGCGTCAGCGCATCGCGGTCGCACGCGCGCTCACTCTCGATCCCTCGCTGATCGTTTGCGATGAGCCCGTGTCCGCCCTCGACCTCAGCAATCAGCGCCGTGTTCTCGACCTCTTTATCGAGATCCAGGAACGCACCGGCGTCGCATATCTCTTTGTGTCGCACGACCTGGCGGTAATCCGTCACCTCAGCCATCGTGTCGCTGTGCTCTACCAAGGCGACATCGTGGAGTGGGGCGGGTGCGACCAAGTGACAGCGTGTCCGGAACACCCGTATACCCAGCGCCTCCTCATGGCAGCGCCAGTTCCCCACCCGATCAAGCAGGCACGGCATCGCGCGGATCGCCAGCGAGTCCTTGCGGCGCAACGCGAAGCCGAACTGCAGTCCGGCGCTTAACACCACTTTCGCTCGACCTCACGGCGGGCACCCACCCCCAGTCCCGCTGAAAGGACAACCCCCATGTCTCTACCAAGTGCCGCCATTTTCGACCTTGACGGCGTGATTGTCGACACCGCTCCCTTGCACTTCAATGCCTGGCGCCACACCGCGGCAGAGCTGGGATTCGAGCTCGACGCCGCCACGGGCGAGGGACTCAAGGGAGTCGGTCGTGGAGACGCGCTCGAGATCGTGCTTCGCTCCGGCGGCATCGACCCCTCCACGGTCGATGCGGGCAGGCTCGCGGACCAGAAGAACGACCGCTACGTGAAGTCACTGGAGTCCATCTCCACTGCAGATCTGCTTCCGGGCGCACTCCAATTGCTGACGGACCTGCGTGAAGCCGGCGTCCCCGTCGCATTGGCAAGCGCGAGCCGCAACGCCCTCACTATCTTGGAGCGGCTCGGCATCGTCGGACTCTTCGACGCCATCGTCGACGGCAATCAGATTCTGCGCACCAAGCCCGACCCAGAGGTCTTCCTTCTTGCCGCCGAACTACTGGGAGTCGATGCCGCAAAGTGCGTCGTCTTCGAGGATGCCGATGCCGGGGTGGCTGCGGCGACCGCGGCAGGAATGAGGGTTGTCGGCATCGGTTTGCCGGGCACCCTTCTGGCGGCCGATGCTGTGGTGCCCGACCTTGCGCACGTCACTGAGACACCGGCGGCGCTCCTTCCCGACCTCAACGCGCTGCACGGGGTTCACCTTGACCGAGCACCATTCCACCTCGACGACGAGGCTCAGCAGTGGGTTCGTTCCACTCTCGCATCCTTAAATGGGGACCGGCGCGTGGGTCAGCTCTTCTGCCTACTTGCCGACCCCGACACCACCACACAGGCAGACGCGGATTTCGCGGTGGCGGAGCCCGGCGGCTACATGCGGCGCCCCTCGATGTCTCACGACGTCGTTTCCTTCAACACGTATCTCCAGAGCAAGGCCGACGTCCCGCTGCTCATCGCGGCTAACCTTGAAGCCGGCCCCCACGGCGTTGCCTTTGACCAGACATCCATGGGCTCTCCTCTCCAGGCAGCCGCTACGGGTGACGCAGAGAGTGCGCGCCGCATCGGCGAAGTCTGCGCCGTCCAGGGTCGCGCCATGGGAGTGAACTGGGCCTTCTCACCCATCGTGGATATCCAACTCAACTGGCGCAACCCCATTGTCCTCACGCGGGGCTTTGGATCCAACGCGAGTGTCGTTGCCGACATGGGCGAGGCATTCGTCAAGGGACTGCAGGACAACGGCGTCGCCGCTTCGGTCAAACACTGGCCGGGCGATGGCGTAGACGATCGCGACCAACACCTGGTCACCACTGTTAATACGTTGTCGACCGACGAATGGGACTCATCGTTTGGTGCCGTCTACCGCCGCATGATCGAAGCAGATGCGCTGACCATCATGGCCGCCCACATCGCCCTTCCCAGCTACTCGAGGGCGCTGCGTCCGGGCATCGCCGACGACGACATTCTGCCCGCAAGCCTCGCTCCAGAGATCACCACCGAGCTGCTCCGTGACCGACTTGGCTTCGCCGGCGTCGTCGTGACAGACGCGTCGCTCATGGCTGGAATGCAGATGTCGATGCCCCGTGCTCAGGCAGTTCCGCAGTCCATAGCCGCGGGTTGCGACATGTTCCTCTTCACTGAGGACTACGCCACCGACCTCGAGCACCTACGTGCCGGAATCGCAGCGGGGATCGTCTCAACAGCGCGACTCAACGAGGCTGTGACCCGAGTTCTCGCGCTCAAGGCCGCTCTTGGGCTGCACCACGCCTCGACTCAGGCCGACCTCGTTCCTGACTCACTGGCCCAGGTCAATCGCGGTCAGCACGAGGGCTGGGCCGCTGAGCAGGCGGCTCGCGCCATCACGCTCGTGAAGAGTGAGGAAGGCCTACTGCCACTTTCCGTAAGTGAGCGTCCGCGCGTCCTGCTTTACTCACTTCGCGGCGGTCCTATGCCGTCAACAGGTCCCGCGGAGAAGTTCCGGGATGCCCTCAATGAGCGCGGATTTACTGCCACGTTGCACGTCGATCCGCCCCGCGAGGAAACAATGTTCCGCCCCGTGGGCCAGGCTGGTGCCGTCACGGGCGCCGAACTCTTCGAGGGCTACGACGCGGTGATCTACGTCGCCGACATTCAGCCGTCCTCGAATTTCCACACCGCTCGCCCAGATTGGACCTTCTGGACGGCGGCGAACCTGCCGCGCTTCACTCACTCGATTCCTACCCTGTTCGTGTCGCTCGGCAACCCGTACCACCTGCAGGATGTCCCTCGTGTCAAGACGTATGTCAACGCATACGCCGCCAATGATGCGACCGTGGAGGCTGTCGTCAATTGCCTCACCGGCGCGGCACCCTTCCTGGGAACCTCGCCCGTCGACCCGTTCTGTGACTATTGGGATGCGAGGCTGACCTAGGTCAGCTTCCTGGGGCGGCAAGCCCGCGTCACGCCCTCGTAGCTCAGCGGATAGAGCACCGGTCTCCGGTACCGAAGGTCGCAGGTTCGACTCCTGTCGAGGGCACCCTATGTTGCGGCTGCGGCCGTTGACTCGCGCACCACGAGCTCCGGCTGAAACACCACCTGCTGACTGTCGCGCTCCTCACCAATATCTCCGAGCAAAAGTTCGACCGCCGTCGAACCGATGAGCTCGCGAGGCTGGCGCACGGACGTGACGGGAACCACTGCGGCGGCCGCAAAGCTGATGTCGTCGTAGCCGACCAGCGCCACGTCGCGGGGAATGCTCAGCGGCTCCGGGCCGCTCAGGAGGGCCTGTTGCACACCGAGAGCGACCAAATCGTTCGCGGCAAAGATGGCATCGAAGCGGCCGGTGCGCACTCCCGCTCCGACGCGGGCGCCGGCAGTCTGACCTGCGGCGAGAGTCAGGGCGCTCGTCTCGATGTACTCGACGCTGCCGCGGCCAGCGGCCTCGACCGCATCGCAGGCTCCGCGATACCGATCCGCCACCTGCCTGATTCTGAGCGGGCCGCCTACGAAGGCGATCTTGGTGCGGCCGATGGCGATCAGGTGCTCCGTCGCAATACGGCCTCCCGCAACATCGTCTACCGATACCGAAGGGAAGTCGCTGTCGGTGGCTCCACGGTCGACGAGCACCACGGGAATGCCTCGCGCACGCAGCCGGTGCAGTCGCGGCAGGTCGTCGCTCACGGGCGAGATCAGCACGCCGGCAACCCGCTGCGTCTCGAACAAGTCCAGGTACCGGTCCTCGCGCTCGGAGGACTCATCACTGTTGGCCAGTAGCACGCTCAGTCCCACGTCAGCGGCGGCGCGTTCCGCTCCCTTTGCGAGGTCCGTAAAGAACGGGTTGCCGACATCGAGGACGATCAGTCCGAGAGACGTGCTCTGACCTGCGCGCAGTTGGCGCGCTGCCGCGTTGGGGACGTAGCCAAGGTCGGCGATGGCACGGTTGACGCGCTCGACAGTGGCCGCCTTGACGCGGTCAGGTCGGTTGAGCACGTTTGAGACAGTGCCCGAGGACACCCCGGCGCGCACCGCCACGTCCTTGAGGCTGATTGTCACGTTATCCACGCTCCACTGTGTTGTGTTCCTTCACACTCTAATGGATGGTTCGAGAATTGACGACGATTCATTTATACTGCTGCGAGCGTAGGGTGTTGACCATGACGCGCATCTGCTTCCAACTCCAGGTCCGGCCCGAGCTGATCGACGAGTATGTCGAACTCCATCGGGCTGTATGGCCCCCAATGTTGCGTGCGATCGAGGATTCTGGTCGCACCAACTACTCCCTGTTCCTACGCGAGGACGGGTTGCTGGTGGGCTATTACGAGACCAATGACGATGTCGAATCAGCGCGCCGCCTTGCGGAAGATCCACGTACCGAGGAGTGGGAAGAACAGGCACAACGCTTCTTCGTGGCCTTGGAGGGAAGCCGGGCCGACCAGAGCGCCCCCTTGCTTCGCGAAGTATTCAATCTCGAGGAACAGGTCGCGACCTTAGACACCCAGTAGCCGCCGCCCACCACCCCATCTTCAACGCCTCAATTGGATTGCGCATGCAGCGGTATTACGGAATCGTTACCCGGCTCGGCTTGACGCATAGCCGACTGACACCTAAAGTTCTAACAAGTTGAAACGATTCAATTTGAGACAAAAGGACCGTCAATGTCGACAACCTCTGAGCCTGGCTCCGCCCAAGGCCCCGCGCTACGCCTCGACGGCGTCGCCAAGTCCTTTGGGCCCGTCGTTGCCCTCAAATTCGCCTCGCTGGACATGCTGCCGGGCAGCATCCACGCGCTGATCGGCGAGAACGGCGCAGGCAAGTCCACCCTCGTCAAAATCATCGCGGGTCTCTACCAGCGCGACAGCGGCGTCTTTGAGTACCAGGGCGACGTCGTCGATTTCTCCAACACCGCACAATCCAAGGACGCCGGCATCGCCGTGATTTACCAGGAGCCCACCCTGTTCCCTGACCTGTCGGTCACTGAGAACATCTTCATGGGGCGTCAGCCCACTGGCTCGCTAGGTCGGATTGACCGCAAGGCCATGCGTGCCACTGTTAAGGACCTTTTCACGCAGCTCGGGGTCAACATCGACCCCGACCGCCCCACGCGCGGGCTGTCGATCGCGGATCAGCAGATCATCGAGATCGCCAAGGCCATCTCGCTCGATGCTCGCGTACTGATCATGGACGAGCCCACCGCCGCACTGAGTGGCGTCGAGGTCGACCGCCTCTTCAAGGTGGCCCGCGGCCTCCGCGACGAGGGACGCGCGCTGCTATTCATTTCACACCGCTTCGACGAGGTCTTCGCGCTCTGCGACACCGTCACCGTCATGCGCGACGGAGAGTACGTCGCCACTTCCGCGATCGCCGAGACCACTGTCGAGGAAATGGTGCACCAGATGGTGGGCCGCGAGGTTGCCACCCTGTTCCCCAAGGAGCCCGCCGAGATCGGCGACGAGGTGCTCAAGGTGGAGAACCTGACGGAACCTGGCGTCTTCCACGACGTCTCATTCTCCGTGCGTTCCGGGGAGATCGTTGCGCTTGCGGGCCTGGTAGGCGCCGGGCGCAGCGAGATCGCTCAGGCGATCTTCGGCGTCGACGACTACGAGTCCGGCACTGTCACGATCAACGGTAAGTCCGTGCGCAAGCACGACCCCGCGAAAGCCATGGACCTAGGCATCGCGCTGGTTCCGGAGGATCGCCGCAAGCAGGGCGTCGTCCTCGACACCTCCGTGTCGCGCAACATCACACTCGCCATTCGCAAGACGCTCACCAAGGCCGGGCTGCTGTGGCCCACCGCAGAGAACCGTGCCGCGAGCCACTGGGCAGGACGTCTCGAGGTTAAGACAAACGCCCTCGACACCACCGTCGGTACCCTGAGCGGCGGCAACCAGCAGAAGGTGGTGCTCGCCAAGTGGCTGGCCACCAACCCCAGCCTGCTGATCGTCGACGAGCCCACCCGCGGCATCGACATCGGCACCAAGTCAGAAGTTCACCGCGACCTGTCGCGACTAGCCGGACAGGGGCTCGCCATCATCATGATTTCCTCCGAACTGCCCGAGGTGCTCGGCATGGCCGACCGCGTCCTGGTGGTCCACGAGGGGCGCATTACGGCCGAGATTGATCGCGCCGATGCAACGCCTGAGTCAGTCATGTTCGCCGCCACCCACTCGAAGGCGGTTGCGTAATGAGCATCTCCTCCACCTCAATCCTCGCCGAGTCGAACATCCTCGCCAAGCTCGGCCGCATCGGCAAGGCCCGCGAGCTCGGCATCTTCCTGGCCTTCGTCCTGGTGGTGGCAGTCACCACCATCCAGAACCCGAACTTCCTGTTCTCCTCCGATGGCTTTCGCGACCTGCTCGTGACGCCCTCGATCCTGATGATCGTGGCCGTCGGCCAGGCCATCGTGATCATCACCCGCAACGTTGACTTGTCGGTGGGCTCCGTCGTGGGCCTCAGCGCCTACCTCACCGGCCGTGTCTTCATCGACTACCCGCAGCTTCCGTGGCCCACCGTGTTCGTCATCGGCCTCGTGTTCGGCGCGCTGCTGGGCCTGATCAATGGTGCGCTGGTGGCGTTCGCGAAGGTTCCGTCGCTCGTGATCACCTTGGGAACGCTCTACGCCTTCCGCGGCATCAACGTGCTGTGGACCGGTAGCGACCGTATCAACGCCTCCGACATGCCCTCAAGCTTCCTCGCACTCGGCACGAGTTCGTGGTGGAAGATCCCCGTGATCACCATCATCGCGCTCATCGTGTTAGCGATCGCAGGCTTCTACATGTATACCCAGCGCGGCGGCCGTGAGCTGTACGCCATCGGATCCGACCCCGATGCCGCCAACCTATACGGCCTCAAGGTCAAGAAGCGCATCCTCGCGGCCTTCATTATGTCCGGTGCCCTCGCGGGCCTGGCGGGAGTGCTGTACGCCGCCCGCTACGGAACCGTGAACTCGCAGGTGGGCTCAGGTCTCGAGCTCGAGGCCGTGGGTGCCGCCGTGATCGGTGGCGTGGCTATCTTCGGAGGCTCGGGCAGCGTGTTTGGCGCCGCGATCGGCGCGTTCTTACTTCTCACCATCAACCGGGCACTCCCCGTCCTGGGCGTCCAGGACTTCTGGCAACGCGCCGTGGTTGGCGCCCTCATCATCGGCGCAATCGTGCTCGACAAGCTCGCCGCGAACAGACAGGAACGAAAACTCGTGGAACTGCGAGATACCGAGGCTGAGCAGAAGGAGGCGCAAAATGTCTAACGCCACCATCGAAAAGACCGCGCCTCGCACGTACAACGACTACGCGCAGCCACTGTGGCGCCGCGTGCTCCTCACCCGCGAGATGGCCGTCGTGGCCGCACTCATCGCGGTCTACATCGTCGCGGCCATCATGGTCCCCAACTTCTCCGCCCCCATCACCATCACGTACCTGCTGCTCGACGTCGCGGCGATCCTATTCATCGCGCTGCCAATGACCATGATCATCATCACCGGTGAGATCGACTTGTCAGTGGCGAGCGTCGTGGGCCTGTCGAGCGTGATGTTTGGCATCACCTACCAGGCGGGGATTCCCATTCCCTTCTGCATCCTGATCAGCCTCGTGGTCGGCGCCATCGCCGGCTTCATCAACGGCTTCCTGATCACTGTGGTGGGACTGCCCTCGCTGGCCGTCACCATCGGTACCTTGGCCCTATTCCGCGGCCTCGCGGTCGGCTTCCTCGGCACTACCGCGGTCACGGGTTTCCCGGAGACCTGGTCCGACCTCGCGACCTCGACCATCCCCGGCACTCCCATCCCGTCGATCATGGTGATCTTCGTGGTGCTGCTGGCGCTGTTCGCCCTACTCCTCCACGCCACCCCGTTCGGTCGCGGCGTATTCGCAATCGGCCAGTCGTCAGAGGCCGCACGGTTCTCCGGCGTGCGCGTCGAGCGCACCAAGATGAAGCTCTTCATCCTGAGTGGCATCCTCGCGGCGCTCGCCGGCGTCTACTACACGCTTCGCTACGGCAGCGCCCGCGGCGACAACGCCACCGGCATGGAGCTTGGAGTTATCGCCGCGGTTCTCCTCGGAGGCGTTTCCATCTTTGGCGGCCGGGGAGCACTCCACGGCGTCATCGCCGGCGTGCTGCTGATCGGCACACTTGCCAGCGCACTTCGCCTTGCCAACGTGACGTCTGACGTCATCAACATCATCACGGGAACACTGCTCGTGTTCTCCGTGGTGTCGCCAAGTTTCTTCGCTTGGGCGCGCTCCAAATGGGCTCGCTCACGAGGGAAGAGGGGGTCCGGCTCTGCATCCCAGGCTGCCGAGCCGCCCGCCATCACCCAACCCGATGACACCCCATCGAACAACAAGTAAGGGATCACAATGATGTTTTCTATGCAGTCCAAGAAGGGTGCCTTTGCCGCTCTCGCGGTCACGGCGGCCCTCGTCATGGCCGGCTGCTCCAGCAGCTCTGACGACACCACCGAGTCCCCCGACGCCGGCACCAGCCCCGCGGCTTCCAGCAGCAGTGACGACGCGATGACCAGCGACGCCAACCTCGCGATCACATTCCTACCCAAGAACCTCGGCAACGCCTACTTCGACACGTCCGATGCTGGTGGCGAGGAGGCCATCAACGAGTTCGGCGGCACTTACGCCGAGGTCGGGCCCGCCGAGGCGTCGCCCGATGCTCAGGTCAGCTACATCAACACGCTCACCCAGCAGGGTGTTGGCGGCATCGCGGTCTCCGCAAACGACCCCGAGGCGATTTGCTCGGCTCTGAACGATGCACGTGACGCTGGCGTCAAGGTTGTCACGTTCGACTCTGATACCAACCCCGACTGCCGCGACTTGTTCATCAACCAGGCGACGTCAGACGGCATTGCTCAAGTTCAGGTCGACATGATCGCCGAGCAGATTGGCGACGAGGGCCAGATTGCAATTCTGTCCGCCACCGCCAACGCGACCAACCAGAACGCCTGGATCGAGACCATGAAGACGATCCTCGCTGCTGACCACCCGAACATCGAGCTCGTGGACGTTGTCTACGGCGACGATGACGACCAGACCTCGTTCGACAAGACGGCAGCACTGCTGCAGACCTACCCCGAGCTCAAGGGCATCGTTTCGCCCACCACTGTCGGTATCACCGCTGCTGCTCGTTACCTCTCCACGTCTGAGTCAAAGGGCAAGGTCGCGATCACCGGACTCGGTACCCCAAACCAGATGCGTTCGTACGTTGAGGACGGCACCTGCACCGCATTCGCACTGTGGAACCCGGCCGACCTCGGCTACCTCGCTGCCTACGCCAACAAGGCGCTCATCGAGGGCACCATCACCGGCGCCGAAGGCGACTCCTTCGAGGCCGGCAAGCTCGGCTCGTACACCGTTGACGCAGACGGCACCGTGCTGCTCGGCACCCCGTACGTGTTCAACGCAGACAACATCGGCGACTTCGACTTCTAGTCGCCGCCTCGCATGCCCGGCTGGCCCCTCCCCTGGTTGCCGGTCGGGCATGCGCCCCTCGGGGCGCTCCACCACTCTTACTTCTTTAGACAGGAAATACCGTGACTAGCTTCGACTCGATCGCCTCCAGGCTTGACGAGCAGGCCATCGAACTGCCCTCCTGGGCCTTCGGTAACTCCGGAACCCGCTTCAAAGTATTCACCCAGCCGGGTGGCCCGCGCGATCCTTTCGAGAAGATCTCCGACGCCGCGCAGGTACACAAGCACACGGGCCTGTCCCCCTCAGTCGCGCTGCACATCCCTTGGGACAAGGTCGATGACTACGCCGCCCTGTCGAACCACGCGCAGGGACTCGGGGTCGCGCTGGGCACCATTAACTCGAACACCTTCCAGGATGACGACTACAAGCTGGGCTCGCTGACCCATTCCGATTCAGCGATCCGCCAAAAGGCGATCGACCACCACTTCGAGTGCATCGATGTCATGGACAAGACCGGTTCGCGCGACCTGAAGATCTGGCTCGCCGACGGCACCAACTACCCTGGCCAGGACGACATGCGCGGCCGCCAGGACCGCCTCGCCGACTCGCTGCAGCAGATCTACGCGCGCATCGGAGACGACCAGCGCCTGGTCCTCGAGTACAAGATCTTTGAGCCCGCGTTCTATCACATGGACGTTCCCGACTGGGGAACCAGCCTGGTGCAGTGCCTCGCCCTGGGCGACCGCGCATCGGTCTGCCTTGACACCGGCCACCACGCCCCCAGCACCAACATCGAGTTCATCGTGATGCAGCTGCTGCGCCTGGGCAAGCTCGGCTCGTTCGACTTCAACTCGCGCTTCTACGCCGACGACGACCTGATCGTCGGCGCCGCCGACCCATTTCAACTGTTCCGCATCATCTTCGAGGTGATCCGCGGCGGCGGCTACGGCTCCGAGGGCGACACCGCCTTCATGCTCGACCAGTGTCACAACATCGAGGACAAGATCCCCGGCCAGATCCGCAGCGTTCTCAACGTCCAGGAGATGACGGCGCGCGCACTACTCGTGGACCGCGAGGCGCTCGACGCCGCGCAGCGCTCCGGCGACGTGCTCGCCGCCAACTCGCTCATGATGGACGCCTTCTACACCGACGTTCGTGGCCCGCTTGCTGAGTACCGCGAGTCTCGCGGCCTTCCCGGCGACCCGATGGCCGCCTACCTGGCCAGCGGCTACGGCCAGCAGATCGCCGAGGACCGCGTAGGCGGAGTCCAGGCCAGCTGGGGCGCGTAAGCACCCACTCGCAATCTTCTTACAACACACAACTAAGGAATCCTCCGTGACTTCAAGCACCGCAGCAGACCTCATCGCCCGCTCCAACCGCCTGGGCGCCGACCCCAAGAACACGAACTACGCGGGCGGCAACACCTCCGCGAAGGGCACCGAGACGGATCCCGTCACGGGCGAACAGGTAGAGCTCATGTGGGTCAAGGGCTCTGGTGGAGACCTCGGCACGCTCAAGGAGGCCGGCCTCGCCGTCCTTCGTCTTGACCGCCTGCGTGCGCTCGTGGGCGTCTACCCCGGCGTCGACCGCGAGGACGAGATGGTCGCGGCCTTTGACTATTGCGCCCACGGCAAGGGTGGCGCCGCGCCGTCCATCGACACCGCCATGCACGGCCTGGTCGATGCTGCGCACGTGGACCACCTCCACCCCGACTCTGGCATCGCGATCGCGACCTCCGCCGACGGTGAGGCCCTGACTGCGAAGATCTTTGGCGACTCCGTGGTGTGGGTGCCCTGGCGCCGCCCCGGCTTCCAGCTGGGCCTCGACATCGCCGAGATCAAGGAAGCCAACCCGCAGGCCATCGGCTGCATCCTTGGTGGCCACGGCATCACCGCGTGGGGCGATACGTCCGACGAGGCCGAGTCCAATTCGCTGCGCATCATCGACACGGCTGCCGCCTACATCGCGGAGAACGGCAAGGCGGATCCCTTCGGTGAGGCACTGGACGGCTACGCCGCCCTCGACGCCGATGCTCGCACGGCCAAGGCTGCCGCGCTCGCCCCCACCATTCGCGGGCTCGCGTCTGTCGACCGTCCCATGGTCGGCCACTTCACGGACGCCCCCGAGGTCCTCGACTTCCTCGCATCGTCCGAGCACCCGCGCCTCGCTGCCCTCGGCACCAGTTGCCCCGACCACTTCCTGCGCACCAAGGTCAAGCCGATGGTGCTGGATCTGCCATCCGACGCATCGGTCGAGGATTCGATTACCCGCCTCAAGGAGCTCCACACCGACTACCGTGCGGACTACCAGGCCTACTACGACGCGCATGCCACGGACTCATCCCCCGCCATCCGAGGTGCTGACCCGCTCATCGTCCTTATTCCGGGCGTCGGCATGTTTAGCTTTGGCGCGAACAAGCAGACCGCCCGTGTTGCAGGCGAGTTCTACATCAACGCCATCAACGTGATGCGCGGCGCCGAATCGTTGTCGACCTACTCCCCCATTGGCGACGACGAGAAGTTCAACATCGAGTACTGGGCCCTCGAAGAGGCCAAGCTGCAGCGCATGCCCAAGCCCAAGTCACACGCCACGCGAGTGGCATTGGTCACCGGTGCGGCATCGGGAATTGGCAAGGCGATCGCCACTCGCCTGGCCGCCGAGGGTGCCTGCGTCGTCATCGCCGATCTTGACCTTGAGAAGGCCAAGGAGGCCGCGGCGGAACTCGGCAACACTGACGTCGCGATCGGCGTCCAGATCAACGTCGCGGACGGCGAGGCCGTCACCCGTGCCATGAACGAGGCCATCCTTGCCTTCGGCGGTGTGGACCTGGTGGTCAACAACGCTGGGTTGTCCCTCAGCAAACCGCTGCTCGACACCACCGAGGCAGACTGGGATCTGCAGCACAACGTGATGGCCAAGGGCTCGTTCCTGGTCTCGCAAGCAGCCGCACGCGCCATGATCGACCAGGACATGGGCGGCGATATCATCTACATCGCGTCCAAAAACGCCGTCTTCGCCGGCCCCAACAACGTCGCGTACTCGGCAACCAAGGCCGACCAGGCTCACCAGGTACGCCTGCTTGCCGTCGAGCTGGGGGCGTTCGGCATCAAGGTCAATGGCATCAACCCCGATGGCGTGGTCCGCGGTTCCGGAATCTTCAGCTCGGGTTGGGGTGCCAACCGCGCCAAGACCTACGGCATCGAAGAGGAGAACCTGGGCGAGTTCTACGCGCAGCGCACCATCCTCAAGCGCGAGGTTCTCCCCGAGCACGTCGCGAATGCAGCCGCCGTGCTGACTGGCCCAGACATGTCGCACACCACGGGCCTGCACATCCCCGTGGACGCCGGTGTCGCCGCGGCCTTCTTGCGATGACACCGCATGCGATGACCCACTCCGTCGCCGCCGTCGACCTGGGAGCCACCAGCGGGCGCGTCATGGTGGGCCACGTGGGCCCAAACGAGTTGCGACTCGAGGCCGTCTCTCGTTTCGCCAACGGCGGCACGATGCTCGCCGATGGCCTGCACTGGAATGTCTCGGGGCTCTTCGAGCACGCCGTAGCGGGGCTCACCGAGGCAGCGAGCCGAGTGCCGGGCATCGCCAGCATCGGCGTCGACTCGTGGGCGGTTGACTACGCGCTCCTTGATGGCGACCGCATGCTCTGCGAGCCGTTTCACTACCGGGACGATCGTACGGCCGTGGGCGTCGAGCGCGTCCATGCGCGAGTCACTCCCGCAGACCTGTACGCACGCAATGGGCTGCAGTTCCTGCCGTTCAACACCGTGTACCAGCTCGCGGCCGAGCTGAGGGGTCCGGGCCTATCCGGGGCAGACTCGATGCTGCTCGTGCCAGACCTGCTCAACTACTGGATGACCGGCAACAAGCGCGCAGAGCGCACCAACGCGTCCACCACCGGGCTCCTCCCCGTGGGTGGTAACGAGTGGGACCTGGATCTGATGCACCGCGTCGGGCTTCCGAGCGGGATCCTTCCCACACTGATCAACGCTGGTGACGAGGTGGGCCCACTACTGTCGCACCTCGTCACCGCGACCGGTCTGGGCCCGTCCACCAAGGTGATCGCGGTGGGTTCGCACGACACGGCATCGGCCGTCGTGGCGGCACCCATGCAGGGAGACGATGCCGCGTACATCTCGTGCGGCACGTGGGGCCTGGTCGGCCTCGAGTTGGATAGCCCCGTCGTCACCGAACGCGCACGCGAGGCGAACTTCACCAACGAGCGGGGCGTCGATGGCACCACCCGCTTCCTCCACAACGTCATGGGCCTGTGGCTCCTGAGCGAGACCATGCGCGAGTGGGAGGCCGCAGGAAGCGCGCCACCATTGACGACCGTCTTGGCGCAGGCAGCTGACGTCACTCGCTCCGTTCCGGTTTTTGACGCCAACGACCCGCGCTTCCTCGCGCCTGGACCCATGACACCCCGGATCATCCAGTGGTGCGCAGAGAACCACGTGGCGCCGCCGGCGTCCCAGCCGGAGTTTGTGCGGAGCATCATCGAGAGCCTTGCGGATGCCTTCGCGTTGGCGATCGCTCAGGCCAGCGAGCTTGCGGGTCGCCCGGTTCGCACCGTGCACATCGTGGGCGGCGGCTCGCTCAACGAACTCCTGTGCCAGCGCACCGCGGATCGCCTTGGCCTGACGGTCGTCGCCGGCCCCGTCGAGGCCACGGCCATCGGCAACGTGCTGATTCAGGCGCGGGCGCTAGGGGCTGTAGATGGCACACTGGAGGGAATGCGCGAACTAGTGCGCAAGACTTTCGCAGTGAAGCGATACACGCCAAAGGAGCCCACGCGGTGAAACTGGAACGTCATCTTCCCCGGCCGCGTGAGCTCGCGCAGTTGATGCACTTCAAGCGTTTTGAGACCGATGGGCGTGCGCGTCGGTTGGCGAAGGCTCACACGATTGCGGATCTGCGGGCGATTGCTAAGCGCCGCACTCCCAAGGGTGCGTTTGACTACGCCGATGGTGCGGCCGAGGCCGAGTTGTCGTTAGCTCGTGCCCGTCAAGCCTTTAGGGATATTGAGTTCCATCCCGCGATCCTGCGCGACGTATCCGCCATGGACACCTCGGTAGAGATCTTTGGCGAGCGCTCTGCACTTCCCTTTGGCATCGCCCCCACCGGCTTTACTCGCATGATGCAGTCCGAGGGCGAACGTGCCGGAGCTTGCGCCGCAGGTGCCGCCGGCATCCCGTTCTCCCTGTCCACCGTGGGCACCACGTCTCCCGAAGGTGTGCATGAAGCCAACCCTCACGGTCGCAACTGGTTCCAGCTCTACATGCAAAAAGACCGCGACAAGTCGATGTCGCTGGTGCAACGCGCCGCCGACTCCGGCTTCGACACGTTGCTGGTCACCGTGGACGTCCCCGTCGCCGGTGCACGCCTGCGAGACAACCGCAACGGCTTCACCATCCCCCCACAGCTCACCCCCTCCACGGTGCTCAACGCGATTCCCCGCCCCGAGTGGTGGATCAACTTCCTGACCACCGAACCGTTGACCTTCGCCTCACTGAGCGAATGGGACGGCACCATCGGTGAACTCCTCAATGAACTCTTCGACCCCACCATCACGTTCGAGGACCTCGCGTGGATTCGCGACCAGTGGCCCGGAAAGGTTGCCGTGAAAGGCATCCAAACCATCGCCGATGCCCGCAAGGTCGCAGACATGGGCGTGGACGGCATCGTGCTGTCCAACCACGGCGGACGCCAACTAGACCGCGCCCCCATCCCCTTCCACCTACTGCCCGCCGTGCGTGCCGAACTCGGCGACGACTTCGAGATCGTCCTCGACACCGGCATCATGTCCGGCGCCGACATTGTTGCCAGCCTCGCGATGGGAGCCAACTTCACCCTCATCGGCCGCGCCTACCTCTACGGACTCATGGCCGGCGGACGCGAAGGCGTAGACCGCACCATCGAGATCCTCACCTCCGAAACCGTCCGCACCATGAAACTCCTCGGCGTGTCCTCCATCGACGAACTCAACCCCGCACACGTCACGCAACTTCAACGGCTCACATCCATTGCGCGCGAACCGGGTCAGGTATCACAGCCGCAAAATACTGTGAAGACCAACACCGTCACGCAAAAGCGAGCCGCCGCAGCATCGGCCGCGGTGTCGAGCCACGCCAATCCGCGACGGCCCAAGCCATAACGGCCCGTCCACCTACGTGCTCAGCACCTCGCTGAGTTCGCGCACTTCAGCCGCAGTCAGTTCCAGATCCACGGACTTGGCCGAGTCCTGAATCGACTGCGGCCGCGAGGCGCCAGGAATAGGGATAACCACGGGCGACAGCGCCAGGTGCCAGGCGATGGTCACCTGCTGGGGGCTCACGCCGTGAGCCTTGCCGATGCGCGCGAACTCTGCATGCTTCTGGCCTACCTGCGCGGCGTTACGGATACCCCCCAAGGGACTCCACGGCAGGAACGCAATGCCCATATCCGCGCAGAGCTCGAGCTCCGGATAGCTCGACACGAAGGCCGGCGAGAACTGGTTCTGAACAGAGACGAGGCGCCCACCCAGCACCTTGTTGGCGACGCGAATCTGGTCGACGTTGGCGTTGGAAATTCCCGCCATGCGGATGACCCCCTCTTCGAGGAGTTCCGCGAGTGCGCCCACAGAGTCTTCGTACGGCACGGACGGGTCGGGGCGGTGGAACTGGTGGAGGCCAATTGCCTCGACGCCCAGCCGTGCCGCTGAAGCCTTGGCCGCCTGCTTGAGGTAGTCGGGCCTACCGTTCACCGTCCACGAGCCATCGCCTGGGCGCAGGTGTCCGGACTTGGTGGCCACTAACACGTTGTCCGTGTCACCGTCATACTGGCGCAACGCCTTGGCAATCAGGGCCTCGTTGTGCCCTACCTCGGGCGCATAGCGATGGTAGGCATCCGCCGTGTCGATCAGCGTGACGCCGGCGTCGAGCGCCGCGTGAATGGTCGCGAGTGCTTGGTCCTCGTCGGGACGACCCTCAATCGACATAGGCATGCCGCCCAGTCCGACCGCACTGACGTGTAGGTTGCCGATGTTCCGCTGCTCCATGTATTTCCTCCATGAGTAATAGGTGGTGCGGGGGCCTTTCTCCTCAGCCCCGCGGGCTCTCGGCAAGACTACGGCGCATCACCGACAGACGCGACTGGGCAGGCAGATACCGCGCATACCTCGCAATTCCCTCGCGAGGACTCTACGATGTGAGACATGATCAGGCATGACGACCTTCGCTACGAGCCGCACCTAGCCCTCGCGCTAGGCGGCGGCGGGGCGCTTGGCGCCGCCCACGTCGGAGTGCTGCAGGTGCTACGCGAACGGGGCATCACGCCCTCCATCGTGGTCGGCACATCCATCGGCTCCGTGATGGGGGCCGCATACGCCGCCGAGATCGACCCTTATGAGCTCGAGGAGCTGGTACTCAACGCCGAGTGGGGCGACTTTGGCACCTTCTCGATTGCCCCCAGCCTCGGGCTGCTCAACACCGACGGCCTGCGCAAGAGCATCGAGAACGTCGTGGGCGAGGAACTCATCGAGAACTTGCCAATTCGCTTTGGCGCCATCGCGTCGGACCTGGCCGAAGGCAAGTCAGTCCTGATGGACCGTGGCCCTCTCTACCCTGCAGTCGCGGCCTCGATCGCCGTTCCCGGAATCTTCGCCCCGACAAAGTTGGACGGCCACCTGCTACTGGACGGCGGGATCTACGAGAACCTGCCACTCGAGGCCGCGTTCGAGATGGGCGCTCGCCACGTGATCGGCGTCCGCCTCGCTCCCGAATGGGACGCGATCCCTAGCCAGTACACGTCCGTCAAGGTCCACGAGCTCGAGATTCGTACGGACGTCACGTTGATCACTCCTAAGCTCCAGCACCGTTCACAGTGGGTCAAGAAGGATCTGCCCGGGCTAGTGCTCGACGGCCGCCAGGCGGCGGAGCGCGCACTGATCGAGTACGCAATCGTGACACCGCGCCCGGCGACCGTGGTTGCGGTGCCCGACGGCATGCCTCTCGCCGAGGCGGTCAGCCTGGACGCCGACTCGGATGCGCCCGTCACACCTGAGGCGAACCCGGAGACCGACTTCATCGACTACGGCCAGAACCCGGAGGCCGAGGCCACTGGCGCTGAGAACCCGGACCTCGCGGCTAGCGACGCCGAGGCGGACGAGGCCCAGCACCGGGGTCTCGCTGCCTTCTTCCGGCGGCGCTAGGCCCCGCTGGCATCAAGCCAGGTCGGGAAACGCCCTCGCAACTACCGGGTGGACCACACGCCCACCTGCCACATTGAGCCCGGCGGCAAGTGCGGCATCGGCTGCTATGGCACTATCAACGCCGCCCACGAGCGCCTTGATGTAGGGCAGCGTGACGTGCGTGAGCGCGGCCGTCGAGGTCGCGCCGACTGCGCCCGGCATGTTCGCGACACAATAGAACACCGAGTGCTCCACCACATAGACGGGATCGTCGTGCGTCGTAGGGCGCGAGTCTTCGAAGCAGCCCCCTTGGTCGATCGCGATGTCGACCAAAACGGAGCCTTGGCGCATGCGCGACACTTGCTCATGGCTGACCAACTTGGGGGCCGTGTGCCCCGGCACGAGCACCGCGCCCACCACCAGGTCGGCTTCGGTTACCGCGGCATCAACGGCCTCTGGTGTCGAGACCACAGTCGTGACACCCGGCAGGTTCTCGGCATCGATGCGACGCAGGCGCTCCTCAGACAAATCAAGCACGGTCACGCCCGCACCCATGGCGGAAAGCAATTGCACGGCGTTGGTACCCGCGACCCCGGCGCCAATCACCACAGTTGCCGCGCGTGGCACTCCCGGAATTCCCCCCATAAGGATGCCGGGCCCTCCCTCGGAACTCAGCAGGTGGTAGCCGCCTGCTAGCGCTGCCAGTCGACCTGCGACAGCGCTCATGGGCGCGAGCAAAGGCAGCGAACCATCAGCGAGCTGGACGGTATCCAAGGATAGAGCCGTGGTGCCGGCGCTCGTAAGCGCGTCGGCGAGCGGTCGATTTGCCGCCAGGTGCAAGAAGGTGAATAGCGTCTGGGTTCCCAACCGCCCATACTCCTCTGGGACGGGCTCCTTGACTTTCAGTACTAGTTCCGCACCCCAGGCCTCGTCGACGCTGCCAATGCGCGCGCCCGCGTCGACATAGTCCTGGTCAGGAATCATGGATCCGACACCCGCCCCTGCCTGGATCACAACATCGTGACCAAGGGCAACGAGTTCACTCGCACCGCTGGGCGTGAGAGCCACTCTGGTTTCGCGGTTCTTCACCTCGGCCGGTATTCCTACGAGCATGGGCGTCTCCTCAGCAGTTAACCGTCGCGCGGGCGGCGGATGTGCCGGGCGTCGACTGAGGGTCCTCCACGATGAGGCGAATCCCCTGACACCAGCGTGTCCCTCTGACGCTACGAATGCAACCACTCGCGTAGTGCGTGTTGCTCTGCGGAGGAACTATTCCTGAACGTCGTAGTACGCCGAGGTTCCGGCGATGAACTCCCAGTGCCAGGGCTCATACTTGGATCCCTTGGCCCAACGCGGGTTGGCCCAACCGTAAATTCCGGCATTCTCGTCGAGCCATGCGCGCGCTGTGCCACTGGAGTCAGACGAGCAGAGGTCAATCGCAATAGCCCAACCGTGCATCGACGTTCCGGGAGGTGCAGCAAAGTATCCACGCGACGCCTTCAGCGAGTACTGACGGCTCAACGTGCGGTAGGAGTCCGACAGGCACAGGTCCCTACCAAAGGAGGACTTAAAGTGCTCGTTCAGGGCGATCAACGACAGCGCCGCGTCACCTCTCAGCGACTGACCGGCCGCGAACGGGAGGTCGCACAGACTCGACAGGGCTAGTCGGCCGTTAGATCCGTTGGCGGTTGACGCCCCCGAGCACTCTCCGCTGTCAACGATCGAGCCCGCCCCGCCTGAGGTCAAAATCGCGGACGCCTGCTCGTCGATGGATGGCAGGGGAAGGTCGGAGGACAGCAACTGCGGGCCGCCACCAAGAATGGCGCGTGCCGTGGAGGGGGCGATAGCGCCCTCCTGAACGTCGGGCAGGGCCTCGGCTGCGTTGCCATAAGGAGTGATGGTGCCCATGACGGGGTAGACGACCATCGCGAGCGCGAATCCCGCAAGCACACCCATCCGAGTCAGCACCTTACGGCGGCGGTGGGTAGTACGAACCTGGATCTCCGCGGTTCGCTCTATGCGAGTGTGCTTACGTGAACGGTGTCCCGAGGAGGCGTCCTCGGCACGCACACGCGTACTCACATTCGCCTCCAAACTTGTCGTTGCCCTCAGCATCAGGTGCTACCCGAAACCGACTGTGCTCCTCAGTGCCCCCAGAATGGGGGGCACTACCAATAGTAACCAAATGGTAACGGAGATGGCTAGACGGGTCGCTGTCGAATCCGTCACACCGTCTCTACGAGGACTAATCCTCGCGCGCCATAGAATCCCTTACCTCGCCCACGAGTTCCTCGATAATGTCTTCGAGAAAGACAATGCCGACGGCAACGCCATCACGGCTCACCGACGCCACGTGTGCGCCAGACCCACGCATCAGCGCCATGACGCTTTCAATCTCGTCGTCCTCAGCCACTGCAGGTAGGTCTCTTACCCTCCAACGCTGAATGGGCTCCTCACGTTCCCCGGGACGCGCATATAGTCCATCCTTGATGTGCAAGTACCCCACGAAGGTTTCGTTCTCACGCACGGGGAACCGCGAGAACCCGGTGTCGGTCACCGCCCTCTCGAGCCCTTCCACGGTGACGCCCATCTCGACGCCGCGCACGTCGGGTAGGGCGACCATGACATCGGCCGCCTTGTAATCCGAGAACTCGATCGCGCCTGTGAGAAGGCCGTCGGGGTCCGACAGTGTTCCCTCCGCGCTCGAGCGCTCCACGATCGACTGCACCTCGTCTGCGGTAAAGGCCGACGTCACCTCGTCTCGGGGCTCGAACCCCATGGCCCTCACCAGGTGGTTTGCAACCCAGTTCAGCGCGACGATGATGGGGCGAACGAATCGAGCGATTGCTACCAGCGGCGGGCCAAAAATCATAGCGGCGCGGTCGGGGCTGGATACCGCTGCATTCTTAGGGACCATCTCGCCGATGACGACGTGCAGTCCGACGATGATCATGAGGGCGATGACGACCGCCACCACGTGCGCCGCCGACTCCGACAGTCCCAGCGAATGCATCGCTGGCTCAAGTGCGTGCGCAAGCGCTGGCTCCGCAACGACGCCAAGCGACACCGAACACACCGTGATTCCGAGCTGCGCACATGCAAGCATCAGGGAGACATTCTCCATCGCCCACAGCACGGTCTTCGCCGACTTGGATCCCGCCTCCGCGCGCGGTTCAATCGAACTGCGGCGCGCAGAGATCACGGCAAACTCGGCGCCCACAAAGAACGCATTCGCCAAGAGAAGGCCAATCACCAGTAACGTCATGCCGAGGCTCACTTGTCGCCGTCCCCATCTGCGTCGGGGTCTGGGGCGATGGCCTCCAGACGCACGCGATCTATCCGGCGCCCATCCATCCGCTCCACCTTGACGCGAACGTCGCCAGTGGCTGCCTGATCGCCTACCTCGGCAACACGTCCCAGTTGGGCCATGACGAATCCGCCCACGGTCTCGTAGGCGGGCGACTCGGGAATCTCAAGCTCAGTGCGTTCGTGCACCTCGTCGGGGCGCAGGGTGCCCGGAACAATCCAAGCCCCACCGGCAGTCCGGTGAATCGGAGCCCGGCGACGGTCATGCTCATCCGCCACCTCTCCCACGAGTTCTTCAACCACGTCCTCGAGGGTGACTAACCCTGCGGTACCGCCGTACTCGTCGACCACAACAGCGCACTGGTGCCCCAGCCCCCGTAGTTCCACCAGCAAGGGCAGCATACGCATGGTTTCGGGAATGCGGGGCGCGTTCACCATCAGGGTGCCAATGCGGATTTCGTCGCGTTCGTGAGAGGGCACGGCCACGGCCTGGCGTAGGTGGACGAGGCCCACGATGTCGTCGGGCCCGTCACCCACCACCGGAAAACGTGAGTGGCCCGTCGCACGGGCGAGCGACAAGACGTCCGCCGCCACAGCATCGGCGCCAAGGGTTTGCAACCGGGTGCGATCCGTCATGACATCGATCGCGGTCAGGTTGTCGAGTTCGATGGTGTTCTTCAGCAAGAGAGCGGTGGAGGGGGCGAGAGTGCCGGCCTCTGCAGAGCGGCGCACCAGTGCGGCGAGTTCCTGGCGCGACCGGCCACCTGACAGCTCCTCTTTGGGCTCGATCCCGAGCAGACGCAGAATCGCATTGGCCAGACCATTGAGCACCGCGATCAGCGGGCGCAGCGCGACAGTGAACCCCATATTGAGGGGCGCCACCACCTTCGCCGTGCGCATGGGTGCGGACAGCGCAGCGTTCTTAGGCACGAGTTCGCCGATGATCATCGAGAACGCATTGACAAGGATCAGCGACAGCGTCCCCGCGAGCCCTGCGACCGCTGCCCGGCTCAACGGCGTCGACGATAGTGGAATGCCTAGTAACTCAACCAATGCCGGCTGTGCCGTATAGCCCAGCAGGATGGTGGTGAGGGTGATGCCAACCTGGGCGCCAGACAGTTGCGTGGACAGGTGCTTGAGCGCACGTCGCACTCGGTTCCCGCGCACGTCGTCGTCGACGTGGGCTGGGTCCAGAGCGACCAGCGAGAACTCCGCGGCGACAAAGACAGCGGTTCCTAGCGTCAGGACGATCCCAAGTCCGAGCAAGATCCAAGCGGTCATGCGAGCTCGTGGCCTTCCGGCCCGCAAGCAGGTTTGGACGTGTGTCTGTCCCCAACATTCATTGGGCAAGCATACCGATGCGGTCACGACTTCGTCATAGTCCCAAGGGCACACCAAGCAAGGTTCTCTCCTTGGCGTTGTGCCCCCCATATTCCGTAACAATTTCTCAAAAACGGGTGACACCAGGCCCTGCTGGAGCGTTTAGGCTGGAGGATAGACAAAACACCGCAATGTAGACGCATACACGCCTAAGAAAGTGAGCGGCCTCAAGTGTCCACCGACACCAGCGCGCCAGACACCGAACGAACGACCGTCACACGCGCCGCGAGCGCACCGTCGGTCGCCTCCCTCATACTGGGTTCGAACGGTGACCACCACTCCCCGGAAGCGGAGCCAGCTCAAGCGAAGCCCGCATTTGTGATCAAGCCGGCGCCGGGCACCACCCCTGGCAAGGCGGCGCCTAAGCAAGCTGCGCCCGCGGATCTGTCAGAGCCCGCACCCGTCGCGGTAGCGACCGCGGCGAACGAGCCCAAGGACGTCGGCCCCAAGAACGAGGCGTCCGTCGAGTCTCCGGCGAGCACGCCAAAGGAGGCTGCCGATGCGAAGGCTTCGCGCCCCGACATCTCGCAACCTGAGACGGTGGCCACTCCCGTGGTGACGCCCACCTCGGCCGGAGACTCGAGCGACAGCCACCAAGGCGACGACCAGACGGTGACCCAACCGATCGCCACCGCTCAGGCACCCACCGCGGCATACCTGCAAAACCACGACCACGCCGAGCGCGCCACCAAGGACGTGCACCAAGGCGTCACTCGCCTGCGCGGCCCTGCGGCGCGCGTCGTGACCAACATGGAGGCCAGCCTCGAGGTACCCACGGCGACCTCAGTGCGCACCATCCCTGCCAAGCTACTCATGGACAACCGCGTCGTCCTCAACAACCACATGGCGCGCACCCGCGGCGGCAAGGTGAGCTTCACCCACCTGATCGGCTTCGCGATCGTCGAGGCGCTCGCCGAGTTCCCCGCCATGAATGTGGCCTATGGACTCGAAGACGGCAAGCCCGCGATGATCACGCCGGCGCACGTCAACTTTGGCTTGGCAATCGACATGGCGAAGCCCGATGGCACGCGTCAGCTGCTGGTGCCCAGCATTAAGTCCGCGAACGACATGGACTTTGTGCAGTTCTGGAGCGCGTACGACGACATCGTCAAGAAGGCCCGCACCAACACGTTGCAGGCGTCCGACTTCCAGGGCACCACCATCACGCTGACTAACCCGGGCACGCTCGGCACAGTTCACTCCGTCCCGCGCCTGATGGGTGGACAGGGAACGATCATCGGCGTGGGAGCCATGGACTACCCCGCCGAGTACCAAGGCGCCTCCGAGGAGATCATCTCTCGCATGGGCATCTCCAAGGTGATGACCTTGACGTCGACGTACGACCACCGCGTGATCCAGGGCGCCCAGTCCGGCGAGTTCCTTGCTCTGGTCCACAAGAAGCTGCTCGGCCTCGACGGCTTCTATGATCGCGTCTTTGTGTCGCTGCGCATCCCATACGAGCCCGTGCGCTGGGTGCAGGATGCAGCCACCACCGAGGAAGCCGAGGCCGCCAAGCCCGCATCCATCGCGGAACTCATTCACTCGTACCGCTCGCGCGGTCACCTCATGGCGGACGTTGACCCGCTGAGTTCTCGCCCACGCAAGCACTCGGATCTTGATGTTCAGACCCACGGCCTCACGCTATGGGATCTAGACCGCGTGTACTCCACCGGCGGCTTTGGCGGCCGCGAGCGCTGGAAGATGCGCGAGGTCCTCGGACGCCTACGTGACGCATATTGCCGCACCATCGGCCTCGAGTACATGCACATCTCGGACCGCGCGCAGCGTACCTGGTTCCAGTCGCGCCTCGAGCAGGGATACACCAAGCCGGCACGCGAGGAGCACCTGCGAGTACTGAATCGCCTCAACGCCGCCGAGGCCTTCGAGGCGTTCCTGCAGACCAAGTACGTGGGCCAGAAGCGCTTTTCGCTCGAGGGTGGAGAGTCGCTCATCCCGCTGCTCGACGCCGTCATGTCCTCCGCTGCGGTTTCCGGCATTCAGGAAGTCTGCATCGGAATGGCCCACCGTGGCCGCCTCAACGTTCTCGCGAACCTTGCGGGCAAGAAGTACGGCCAGATCTTCTCCGAGTTCGACGGCACTGCCGCTCCCGGCTCGGTCCAGGGCTCCGGCGACGTGAAGTACCACCTCGGCACTGAGGGCACCTTCACCGCTGAGTCCGGCGAGACCACGCGTGTGTACCTCGCCGCCAACCCCTCACACCTAGAGGCCGCCAACCCGGTCCTCGAGGGCATCGTCCGTGCCAAGCTCGACGCCCTGGGCGCCGACCCCACCACTGATGGCTACCCCGTGCTCCCTGTGCTGGTGCACGGCGATGCGGCCTTCGCTGGCCAGGGCGTAGTCATGGAAACGCTGAACCTTTCCGCACTCAAGGGCTACAAGACCGGCGGCACTGTTCACGTCATCATCAACAATCAGGTGGGCTTCACGACCGGTCCCGAGAACTCGCGCTCGACGCGTTACTCGACCGACATCGCCAAGGGCTTCCAGATCCCCATCTTCCACGTGAACGGCGACGACCCCGAGGCTTGCGTGCGCGCCGCCCGGCTCGCCTTTGAGTACCGCGAGGAGTTTGGCCGCGACGTGATCGTAGACATGGTCTGCTACCGCCGCCGTGGGCACAACGAGGGCGACGACCCCTCGATGACCCAGCCGCGCATGTACGACCTGATCGAGGCCAAGCGCTCCGTGCGTCACCTCTACACCGAGGCGCTCATCCGTCGTGGCGACATCACCACCGAAGAGGCCGAGTCGGTCTCCAAGGACTACCTGTCGCAGCTGGAGCGCGTGTTCCTGGAGACTCGCGAGGGCTTCAAGCCTGGACCCGACACCGAATCGATTTCCGGCCTCGAGGTCCCCACCTCGCAGTCCTCGGATGCCGGCATGATGGTCGGCTGGAAGACCGCCGTGAGCGCTGGGCAGATCGAGCGCATTGGCCGCGCTCACGTGCGTCCCCCCGAGGGCTTCACGGTGCACTCCAAACTCGAGAAATTGCTGGAGCGCCGCGAGGTCATGAGCCGCGAGGGTGGCATCGATTGGGGCTACGGCGAGATCCTTGCGTTCGGCACTCTGCTCCAGGAGGGCGTACCCGTGCGTATGGCGGGTCAGGACAGCCGCCGCGGCACATTCGTCCAGCGTCACGCCGTGTACCACGACCGCAAGAATGGCTCCGAGTGGACCCCGCTGCTGTACCTCAGCGCGGACCAGGCCCGGCTCCACATCTACGACTCCTCGCTGAGCGAGTACGCGTGCCTCGGCTTCGAGTACGGCTACTCCGTCGAGCGGCCCGATGCACTGGTGCTGTGGGAGGCGCAGTTCGGCGACTTCGTCAACGGCGCTCAGACGGTCATCGACGAGTTCATCTCCTCCGCAGAGCAGAAGTGGGGGCAGTCGTCCTCCGTCGTATTGCTGCTGCCGCACGGCTACGAAGGTCAGGGTCCGGACCATTCGTCCGCGCGCCCGGAGCGGTTCCTGCAGATGTGCGCCGAGGACAACATGGTGGTTGCGGCGCCGTCGACGCCCGCGAGCTACTTCCACCTGCTGCGACGTCAGGCGTACACGCACCCGCGCAAGCCGATGATCGTGTTCACGCCCAAGTCGATGCTTCGGCTCAAGGCGGCACAGTCCGGGGTGGCGGAGTTCACCGAGGGGACCTTCCGTGAGGTCATCACGGACCCCATCGATCCGGCGAACGTCACGCGGGTGCTGATGTGCACCGGTAAGGTCTACTACGACCTGCTGGCTGCGCGCGAGAAGGCCGGCGACACCACCACCGCCATCGTGCGATTCGAGCAGCTTTACCCGCTCGTTCCCGAGGCAATCAGCGAGGCGCTCGCTCCGTTCGGCGATGCCGAATTGATGTGGGTCCAGGAGGAGCCAAGCAACCAGGGCGCCTGGTCGCACATCTCCATGTCGCTGCCGCAGATCATCGAACGCCCGCTCAAGGTGGCCTCGCGCAAGGCGTCGGCTTCACCCGCATCGGGCATGAGTTCACGCCACGCAGCCGAGCAGGCCGAGCTTGTAGAGAAGGCCTTCCGCCGATGAGAAACGTGTTCTTCGTGGGCGACGAGTTAGTCGCCGGCCACGGCGACCCGAAGGCACTTGGTTGGACCGGACGCGTGGCGGCACGCACTCTCCCTCACGCCACGGATCTTGCGTTCCATACGCTCGCCGTACCCGGTGAGACCACAGGAGAGATGACTAGCCGCTGGGACGAGGAGGCGCTGCGTCGAATCGCGCGTCCCGAGGCCGCCGACGAGCCTCGTTACGCGCTGTTTGCTGTAGGTCGTGGCGACGTCACAAGGTCGGTCTCCCCCACCATGACCAGGCTCAATCTCGCCAACGCGCTTGACCGCGCATCCGCACTGGGATTCGCGACGCTCCTGGTGGGCCCGCCCCCCGGACGCAAGGATGAGAACCAGCGGATCGCGGAGCTCGCTGCGGTATGCGAGGAGTCCGCGGCACGTCGCAGCGTGCCGTATGTCGACATGTACGGTCCCTTGGCACGCCACGATCAGTGGGCTGCAGACATGGACACCGGCCACGACGCGCTGCCGCTACAGGCGGGCTACGGGCTCATGGCCTGGCTCGTGCTCCACTCGCGCTGGCACGCGTGGCTGGGCATCAACGATGCCGAGGCGCTCAACAACTCCTAGGTACTCGCTGCGGACCTCAAATCCGACTGAGCGCCCCGCCACAAAGCGGCAACCACAAGACTCCACTCGATTCTTAGGCGCGGCAAACTACGCACTCGCGTGTCGTCTGGCGTAGTAACTACCTAACTGATGACTCCTGCGTTGCGCAGCGACACAGACAGGTCGTGCGGACGCGACGCGATTGCCACGGCATCGTCGAAGTCGACTGCGCCCTCGCTGACCAACTGGAAAAGGTGCTGGTCGAAGGTCTGCATCTTGTAGTACTCGCCCTCCGCGATCAGGTCCACGATGGGCGGCTGACTTTGCGGGTCCACGATGGCCTCGGCGGTGCGGCCAGTGTTGACCATCACCTCTGCCACAAGGGTGCGACCCTTACCGTCACTCTGACGGACCAGTCGCTGCGACACAATTCCCTTGAGCGTCTGCGATAGGGTCGCGCGCACCTGCCCCTGCTCGTGTGGCGTGAAGAAGTCGACGATGCGGTTAATGGTGTCCTGTGCGTCCACCGTGTGCAGAGTCGCGAGCACTAGGTGACCAGTCTCGGCCGCCGAAAGTGCTGCGCGCACGGTCTCGATGTCACGCATCTCGCCAACCATAATGACGTCGGGGTCCTGACGCATCGCGCCACGTAGCGCGTTGTTGAAGTCGAGAGTGTCCGAACGCACCTCACGCTGCGAGATGATCGCCTTCTTGTCGTGGTGAAGGACTTCGATGGGATCCTCGATGGTGATGATGTTGACTTCACGGTACGAGTTAATGAGGTCGACCATCGATGCAAGAGTGGTGGTCTTTCCGGAACCGGTGGGGCCGGTAACGAGCACCAGACCACGCGGCTCGAGCGCCAGGTCCGCAATGACAGGAGGCAGGCCGAGCTCGTCAAAGCTCTGGGCGCCCACGGCGACGTGGCGGAAGACCAAGGAGTCGGTGCCACGCGCGACGTACGCGTTAACGCGGAACCGTCCCACGCCGGACAGCGAGAACGCGAAGTCCGCCTCGTGGGTGTCCCGGAACTGCGCGACGAGGTCCTCGGGGAGTACCTGCGCCACCATGTTGCGAGTGTCCTCAGGGCGCAGCGGGGGAACCTGCAGCTTTCTGAGGCGCCCATCGACACGGATGCGCGGCGCTGATCCCACCTTGCAGTGGAGGTCGGAGCCGCCCGTGCTCGCTAGGGCGTGCAGGAACGGGATGACGGAAACTGGCTGGTCGCTCACGGATTCTCCATCGGCAGTTATGGGTGTTGCCTTGAGAGGCTACCGGCCGCGGCGCGCTATGCATACACAGTGTGGGAAGATAGATAGTCGAGTTTTGAACTTCCCGCGTTAAGAAAGGGGGACCCATGAGCAAGCGAGGCCGCAAGCGCAAGGCGCGTGCCAAGGGCGGAGCCAACCATGGCAAGCGCCCCAACGCATAGTTAGCACCGGTAACAACCGGAAACAGAAAGGCCGCATCGGGCATTGACCGATGCGGCCTTTTGCTTGCCCGCGCGCCCTCAAGGGCGGCGGCAGGCAGTCGCTGAGCGACGTGAGACTTTTAGGAGTCGGCGCGCGCAGACTTGATGGTGGCGAGCACACGCGAACGCAACTCGTCTGGCGCGACCTCGTCGCCGCAGTTGCCCACCAAGTTCTTGATCTTCTCGTTGATGCGGTGCTCGGCCTCGCAGGGCGGGCAATCCTTGAGGTGGTCGCCGATGTGGCGCAACTCCTCATCGGGCAACTCGTGGTCGATGTATTCAAAAATCTGATCGAGCGCCTGCTCGCAGTCGTTATTAGGCATCCGATGCCTCCCCGGAATCCGTGTTCGCCTTGTTGGCGACGGGACGCTTGTCATAAAAACCGCGCTCCGCGCCGTACTCGCGCAGGTTCTCGCGAAGCAGCTTGCGTCCGCGGTGAAGGCGCGACATCACGGTGCCTACAGGCGTATCCATAATCTCGGCAATCTCCTTGTACGCGAAGCCCTCGACGTCACTCAGGTAGACCGCCATACGGAAGTCGTCCGGCAAGTCGGCGAGTGCCTGCTTGATGTCACCATCGCCCATTTGGTCAAGGGCGTTATCTTCCGCCGAGGCCAGGCCGGTGGACGTGTGTTCCGCCGCTGCTGACAGCTGCCAGTCCTCGATAGTGTCCGCGTCCGAGCGCTTCGGTTGGCGCTGCTTTTTGCGGTAGGTGTTGATGAACGCGTTGGTCTGGATGCGGTACAGCCACGCCTTGAGGTTGGTCCCCATCGTGAACTTATCTTGCGCCGCAAACGCCTTAGCGAACGTCTCTTGAACCAGATCCTCAGCATCGGCCCCATTGCGCGTCATGCGCAGGGCAGCAGCGTAGAGCTGATCCATGTAGGACAGCGCCTCGACCTCGAAGGTCATTTCCTGGGTGTCATTCATTGCCGTGTCATTCATCACTGCGTAGCCTACTCTGCCGCGAGTGCGACGAGGTGGCGTGCGGCGGGACCGAGCCGTAGTGCGTTCCAGGGTGGCTGTCATGCTTAGGGGAACCAACGGTCCCACTAGTTCATTCCCGATGCGGCAGCGACAGCTTAGAGAACCCGCGATACACAGTCTCCAGTCAACATTGGTAGCGTAGGAGTATGTTCTTTCGCGCGATAGCCCGCCCATTGCTCGCCTCCTGGTTCATCTACGGAGGCATCGAGTCCGTTCTTACTCCCGAACGCCGCGCCGAACGCGCGGAACCCGTGGTCAAGCCGCTGCTGATCGAGGCGGGGCTTGAGGACGTCAAGATCACCGACATGGTCAAGGTGCACGGCGCTGCGACCATCGCTGCGGCCTCGATCCTCGCTCTGTCCCGCACTCCCAAGACCGCAGGATTCGCGCTCGCCGGGCTCGCGGCCGTCACGGTGGCAGCGGGCCGGCCGTTCTGGCGCGAGGACGACGAGGAGGTGCGCCTACGCGAGCGCGAGCGGTTCATGATGAATCTGTCGCTGTTCGGCGCTACCGTGATCGCAGCCACCGCCGGACACGGCTCCAAGCACAAGGATCGCGCCAAGGCTAAGAAGATCAAGGCGAAGGACAAGGCCTTGGCAGCCAAGGTGTCCAAGAACGAACAGAAGATCTCACGCAACCAGAAGGCACTCGGCAAGAAGCGGGGCAAGTGAGCGGCTCATTCCCGGCCGGCGTAGGAGTCGGCGAGGTATGGGACGCTCCCACCGCCGATGGCCCGCTTGACGCCACTGTCGACGTTCCTGGGTCCAAGTCACTTACCAATCGCTTTCTCGTACTTGCGGCTCTCGCCGACGCCCCCGTGCGCATCAAGGGCGGCCTGAAGTCCTCGGATTCTGACCACATGATTGGTGCGTTGCGCGCGCTCGGCATTGACGTCGACGACTCAGGCGACGAGTGGCTGGTCACGCCGGGGACGGTGCGCGGCGGTGTGGAGATTAACTGCGGACTCGCAGGCACAGTCATGCGCTTCGTGCCTCCCATGGCGCTCCTCGCGAATCCTGCCGATGGCCCCATCACCTTTGACGCGGCGGCCAGCGCAAAGGGGCGTCCCATGGCCCCGCTGCTCGATGCCCTTCGCTCCCTCGGCGCGACCGTCACCAGCATCGGCGAACAGACGTTCCCGTTCACGGTGACTCCCCCGGTGTCCGTGCCGTCGAGTGTCGAGGTCGACGCTAGTGACTCGTCACAATTCGTGACCGGGCTGCTGCTGACGGCGCCGCGACTTCCTCAGGGACTCACCATCCGGCATACCGGGGCGAAGCTTCCCAGCCTGCCGCACATTGACATGACGTGCGAGACGCTGCGCGACGCGGGCATCCAGGTGGAACAGCCTGATGAGCGTACGTGGGTGGTTCACCCCGGCGCCATGACCTTGGAAAACATCCGAGTAGAGCCTGATCTTTCCAACGCGGGCCCCTTTATGGCCGCAGCCATCGTGGCGGGTGGCACCGTGCGTATCCCGGGCTGGCCCACGCACACCACACAACCTGGCGCGTACTACCCGCAGGTGTTTGAGCAGATGGGTGCGACCTGCGAGTTCGAAGATGGGGTCATGTCCGTCACCGGACCCACCGACGGTATCTTTGGCATCGAGGCGGACCTGGGACCGGCCGGCGAGATCACCCCCACCGTTGCCGCGCTGTGTGCCCTGGCTAAGCAACCGTCGCTACTGACCGGAATCGGCCACCTACGCGGCCACGAGACCGACCGCCTCAAGGCGATCGCAACTGAAGTGAACCGCGTGGGCGGGCGCTGCACCGACGGGGACGACTCGCTCGAGTTTGCGGGACTACCCGCCTCCGGGTTGACCGGCGCCGTGATGGAGAGCTATCACGACCACCGCATGGCCACATTCGCCGCCATCATCGGCCTCGCTGTCCCTGGCGTGCAGGTACTCAACGTCGGTACCACGTCCAAAACCATGCCCGACTTCCCGCACCTGTGGCAGGCCATGCTCGGCTTGCCGGACTAGGCAAACGCATGCGCGAATACGACGAGTCCGACGCGAAGGTGAGGCCACCCAAGCGAGGCTCGCGGCCGCGCTCCAAGCTTCGCCCCGCACACGAGGACGCCGTCCCCGGCACCGTCGTGGGAGTGGACCGGGGCCGGTTCACCGTATGGAAGTCAGATACTGACACCACGGTGATCGCAGTCAAGGCGCGCGAGCTGGGGCGCCGCGGGCTCGTGATCGGCGACATCGTCGGCATGGTCGGCGACTCGACGGGCGACAAGGGAACACTGGCACGCATTGTGCGGCGCGAACCTCGCGCGACCGAGTTGCGGCGCACCGCCGACGATACCGACCCCACCGAGCGGGTGATCGTCGCCAACGCGAATCAGCTCGCGATTGTCACCGCACTCGCTGACCCGGATCCCAACCCGCGCATGATCGACCGCTGCCTGGTGGCTGCCTTCGCGGCCGGCATGGACGCGGTGCTGGTCCTCACCAAGGCCGACCTGGGCTCAGGCGCCGAACTGCGCGCCACCTACGAGCCGCTTGGCGTCAAGGTGCTCGAGACCACGGTGCGCCACGACACCGACGTCCTCAAGTCCCACGACGGCACTCCCGACGAGCAGGCCGGAATGGAGGCACTCCGCACGCAGGTCGCGGACGTCTCTACCGTCTTTGTGGGTTACTCAGGCGTCGGCAAGTCCACGCTCGTCAATGTGTTGGTGCCTGGCGCCGGCCGTGTCACCGGAATAGTCAACGACGTCACCGGTCGTGGTCGACACACGTCCACGTCGGCAGTAGCACTTGAACTTCCAGCCGGCGGATGGATCATCGACACCCCCGGTATCCGTAGCTTTGGTCTCGCGCACGTCGACATCGAGAACTTCATTTCGGTGTTCCCCGACATCGCCGATGCCGCGGCCGAGTTCTGCCCGCGCGGTTGCGGCCACGCATCGGCCGAGGATGGCTGCGCACTCGACGAGTGGGCCCAGACGGCGGACCAGCAAGCGCGCGTCGACTCGATCCGCCGCCTGCTCGCTACGCGGGCCGACAACGACTCCTGGCAGTAGAACTCGCGCCCGCACGGGACCACCCCCGGCTTTTGAGGACGCGCCCGCCGCGCCAGTAGGCTGAGCGCATGAATCCCACTGGTGAGTACGCCGCCGACCTGACGCTCGCACTGTCCATCGCGGACCAGGTGGACGCGCTGACGATGCGCAACGCAGACCCCGCTGACCTGACGGTGGAACTCAAGCCGGACGACTCCCCTGTCACCGCCGTGGACCGGGCGGCGGAACACCTCATCCGTAACGCACTTACGCGCGACCGGCCCGCTGACTCGATCCTGGGCGAGGAGTACGGCACCTCAGGCGACGCTACCCGGCAGTGGATCATCGACCCGATTGACGGTACGAAGAACTTCATCAGGGGCGTACCCGTGTGGGCGACTCTGATTGCGCTCTTCGACGGCGACAAGCCCGCAGTCGGCGTGGTGAGCGCGCCCGCCTTGGGCCGGCGCTGGTTCGCCGCCGCGGGTGACGGTGCGTGGGAGGGTCGCGATGCATCGGCCGCTCGCAAGCTGGGCGTCTCCGAGGTAGCCACGCTGCCGGAGGCAAGCCTTTCGTATTCGTCGCTCACGGGGTGGGAGGAGCTCGGCCGCCTCGACGCGCTGCTCGCCCTCTCACGGACGGTATGGCGCACGCGTGCATACGGTGACTTTTGGAGTTACATGCTGGTGGCGGAGGGTGCCGTGGACGCCGCAGCAGAGCCAGAACTCGAGACTTACGACATGGCGGCGCTGGTGCCCATCGTGCTCGAGGCCGGCGGGCGTTTCACGTCACTCGACGGAGTTGATGGTCCTTATGGGGGCAACGCGATCGCAAGCAATGGCAGGCTGCACAGCGCCGTAGTGGCCGCGCTCGCAGCAGGTGCTTAGCCTTCACAACAGTGAGTGTGCGCGACGGCACCTGGCTAGGGGCGCGGGATCGACGCGAGTTCCGTGACGTCGTACCACAGTAGGTCGTGATCTTCGAGCCTCTCCAAGGCATCGGGTCCGCCCGCGAGTGCCTGCTTTGCGTCCTCAAACGCCGCGAGGTCGTCTACGAAGGCGCATGCGACGGCATCAGCCGGCACGCGTCCGGTGAGCGCGACGGCCGCCGGGTGCGCGTCCGGAACTGCACTGACGTCACCGCGCGAGTAGTCGGCCACGATGACCACGCGAAGTTGTGAACCGAACTCCACCACGGACTCGATCGCCGCGGCATCGCGCGCCTGCTCTGCCAATTCCTCGTCCTCATCGAAGGAGGAGATCTCCATCAGCCTCTCGGTGACGGCGAAGCCCATGTCGGGCTCCCACTTGCCGGAGGTGCAGGAGTCGAGGTCGCCCAAAGTGGCCGGGATGTACACGCGCATGGTCTCAGTCTGTCAGGGTAGCCGCGACGGCGCGCGGGGACTCACTCATGGGAGCCATTTCCGCGCGAGACTCCTGGGCTGTTACCAGTGCCGCAGCGGCAACGACTGCGATCGCCCGCCGTGCGGGTGAGCGAGGTACGCGTTCGCGTAGTGACTGGCCCGCGAGTGTCGCCGCGTCACAGGATTTGCCGTCCGCGGGGACCATCCAGACCTTCTCCACGCCGCTGTAGCGGGCCAAGGCATCCGCGATCGCCTCTTCAGGGTGGCGACCTGCGACGGAAGAGCGCACTCGGTTCGCTACCACCAGGCGCGGGCACATGAGCTCGGCCACCTCGTCGAGCTCCGCAAGCGCCTGCACAAGGCGCTGGATGCCAAGTGGCTCGGCAGACCCCACGACGACCACGGCATCGGCGGCGGCGAGCGCACTCAGTGTCGCGCCGTTGCGTTGCGGTGCGCGCGTGTCATACAGCGCCTCCTCGTCCTGTGCGACCGAGAAACCGCAGTCCACGACGGTGACAGGGCTGTAGCGGCGCAGCAAGGGCCAGACCCCATCGAGGGCGCTGCGCGACAACTCGGGCCAGCGGTCCGCGCGGGAAATTCCTGATAGCACCTTCAACCCCTCGCCTACTGCCAGCAGATGCCGCCACAGCACATCGTCGGTCAGCGTGCCATGGAGGGAGGCGCGCGCGAGCGCCGCAACTCCAGGCGCCTCGTCGAGCAAGCCCAATGCCTGAGCGACAGCTCCTCCATAAGTATCGACGTCGACCACGATCGCCTCGCCGTCACCCACCGCGCACTCCGAGGCGATGTTCACGGCCAGCGTGGTGCGCCCAGGTGCGCCGGTGGGCCCCCAGACTGCGATCACGACCCCGTCTCCAGCCGGTATGGCCGGGACACTCTCGAGAGCGGCCGGAACCGGATTGACGGTATGAGCAACTACTGCAGCACGATCGGCGATCGTGTCGGGCTCCGCACCAGCGTCCATCACATGCTCGATGCCCAATGCTTGCAGTTCACGGCTCGCGGAGCCGGCGGAGGGTACGGCGACCAGCGCGACCCCCGCGGCGGCAAACTCGCCAAGCACGGCCCTGTTCAAGCGTGGCTGGTCTGATAGGACCACCACACCCACCATCCCCGCTTGGGCGAGGGCGAGTGCCTCGGCGAGGTCGGCGCAGCGGCGAATCAGAGCCAGTTGCGGGTGCGCTTCGATGGCACCCGCGACCGAGCTCTCACCGTCTCCCATGATGGCGACCGCGACGGCTGTGCTCATCCTTCTCCACCCGCCGCTCGGCCGACTATCGAGATCTCGCCCTCCGTGGCCACCGCACCGAGGAAATCGCTCATCGAGTCTTGCGGCACCAAGACGTAAACCGTTTGCGCAGCGCCTACTGTAAAGGCGGAGTCCTCTTGCTCCACCTGACTGACAATCAGCCCCTCCGCAACTGGAGTCGACACCGGACTACCGTCGTTGCCCGTTGTCAGCCACACATCTACCACGCTGCCTGACTCAATGTCCTGAGCCAAAGGGTTCTGAGTACGGACTGCCACCGCCCGCACGTCGACTTCCGAAGCCCCCGTCACGGCATCGGTAGGCAGTAGCTCACCTTCTCCGATCACTCGGGTGACGACCTGCCCCCAGGGTGGGTCGCCCTGAGCGGAGACGTACACGTCAGGTGCCACTCTCACTCTGGTGACGGCAACATCAGACTCGGAGACCTCCGTGCCAGGAGTCAGCACCTTAATAGCCGTGTAATACGGCTCCGTAGAATCGGACGCCCGAATGGAAGCCGATACCGCCACGACTGCGACGGCGATAAGCACCAGGCCGATGAGTAGACGCGGGTCGCGCCAAGACGGCCGTTTCAGTCGCCCCGCCACGGGACCGGAAGTGCCACTCATGAGATCTCCCTTGACTCGGTTGCCCACCATCTTGCCGGTTTTGTGCGCAAGCGCCAACCGGTTGTGGAAAACGTTGGCTTGTCTCACCGCCGTGCCACAATGAAGTCATGACGCCACGCTTCCTCCTCCTGACCGATGTACAGGAGATCCTCAACATCAGTTCGCCCCAGGCGTACGCACTCGTGCGATCGGGGGACCTCCCCGCGATCCAGGTGGGTGGCCGCGGCCAATGGCGCGTCGAGGCTACCGAGTTAGAGAGCTACATCCAGCGTCAGTACGAGGCCGCAAGGTCGCGCATCCCCACCGAGAAGTAGGGCCGACGCAAGCCACATCGCTACGTTCTTCACTCGCCCGCGAAGCCTACCGATGTCACCCGCACTATCGTGCCGAAAGGGACTACCGTAGTGGTCCGCGCCTTGAGGTTGCCGATCTCGACGTAGTCCGCGCCCACCTGGGCGATCACACCCGGCCAGGTCCCCGACGTCGTAACAATCACTACCTGCGCTCGGTCCCGCGAGAGCGCCCGCAGCGCGTGGCCCATGGTAAGTCCGCGGGCCACCGCGGAGAGGTCAGCGGCACGAACCTTAAGCCCCACCACGGCCACGATCGCGCGAGTCGGAATCCACGACTGGCGACGCTCCTCATTTACTAGGATCCAGGTTGCTGCGACCTCCGTCAGGAGTCCGGACACCTTCTCGCCATCAGCAAGTGTCACCATCACGGCACACCCGACTCCCGCGGCCAAGCGCGACGCGAAGGGTATTGCGGCACGCTCTCCACGGGTGCGTTCTGCCACGTCCGTGGCGAACTGGGCATCCACACCCGCACCCAGTTGGCCCTCGAGGTCGGCAAAGAGGTCATTCCAGCGCATAGGAACACGCTACGCCGCCAGCCGTTTCCACAGCCGCATGCCCCACCGATGGACACGCAAAGCATATTAAGGTACATCTAGTAATACCAAAAGACATCAAACGCGATGTAAGGACACGAAATGTACCTCTCAGAGAATGACGCCCCCTCCCGCGGTTACACCTGGGCTGCCCGGCTCCTACTTCTCCTCACCTGGCCCGCCGCGTGGTGGCTCGCCGTGGCAACGCTGGACTCCTGGCGAGCCGTCACCGCACAGCCCCTTGAGGTTGATTCGGCGATGGGAACCGTGGTGACGGCCTTCGGTGCGGTCACCGCTGCATACCTGGCGTTGAGTTCGGTTCCCCTCCTACTGGCGCGGCGGCGCGGCGCTCATGGGATTCCCCGCTGGCTCGGTCGGTGCACCCCACACCTGTGGCGCAAGGTCGTCGGCGTGGCTGTGGGCGGGGCAATTGGCGCATCGATGGCCACCGCGTCCTTCGCCACCGCCACCGATATCACTGATGCGGAGCCCGATGCCGGGGCAGCCTTCGCGGTCACTTCAGCAGGCTGGGTGGACAGCCCTGGCGCCTCCTCAACCGAGCTTGCGTCCCCGCTGAGCACTGCTAAGGGAACCCATGCCACGGCAACCTTCTCGACAACGATGCAGCGACTTCAGGACGAGCCGCACGCCAAATCCAACTCCAACTCCAACTCCACGACAAAATCGAAGCCAACGGTCAAAACCGTCAAGGTACGGCGCGGCGACTCCTTGTGGCTGATCTGCGAAGGACTGCTCCCCGACTCCGCGTCTGAGGCCGACATCGCGCACGCGTGGCCATTGTTGTATCGCGCGAACAAGCGGGCGATTGGGGACAACCCCTCGCTCATCTACGCGGGCCAGACTCTCGACGTCCCAGCGGAGTTGCTGTCATGACAGCGATGCGCGCCACAGTTGAGCCCGCACAGCCGGCGACCCCCCGTTCGTCGACTGCGACGAGGGCAATTGCGCCTGTTCGGACACCTGCACAGGGCGACACGGTCAGACGGGCGGACCTTTACGCACGGCGCCGCAAACCATTGGGGGATCCAGCTCCGCTGGCGTGCACAGTGGCGAAAGCCGCTCTCGAGACCGTCTTGGGCGCCAGCACCATCGAGTCACTGGTGCGTTGGCTCAGTCCCGAGGTCCGGGAGAGCCTCGCTCAGCAACACTCTCTCGCACGGCGCGCCGGTAGAATCTCTTCTCCTCCGGTCGCGATCAAACGCGCGCGGGTATGCCGGGTCAGCGCCCGCGCGGCCGAGGTCAGCATCGTCGCCTACTGCGACGGCCGCGCCCGAGCAATCGCAATGCGATTGGAGGACGCGGCCGGGCGGTGGCTCGTGACGACGATTGAAGTGGGCTAGGCCTCATTCTTCCCGTGGCACATTTTGTACTTCTTACCAGACCCACACGGGCAGGGGGCGTTCTTCGCGGTCCCTGGGAAGGTACCGCCATCGGCCTCGGTCTTGGCTGCGGTCTGCTGAGCCTTGGGCTTCGTCACCTTCGCGGTACCGTCCTCGGACGGCGACGAGTAGGTGAGCGCACCCATATTGGCCTGCATCATTCCGCTGGTTCCGGTGCTCGTTGACGCGCCAGCGGCCATCCGGCGAGGCGCCTGGGTTCCCGCGCCACCCACCTGAGTGACTTCGCCCGTCGGAGAAGTCGCGCGGATACCTGGCCCGGCAGCGGGCTGAGCGGCCTGGTCGGCTGTTGCCGGCTCACGCTTCTCGACGCGGTACAGGATCTGTAGGGAGTGCTCCTTGATGGAGTCAGTCATCGCCTCGAAGAGCTGGTAGCCCTCACGCTGGTACTCGATGAGCGGGTCACGCTGGCCCATTGCACGCAGCCCGATGCCCTCCTTGAGGTAATCCATCTCATAGAGGTGCTCGCGCCACTTAAGGTCGAGTACCTGCATCACGACCTGGCGCTCGACGGTGCGCATGAGGTCACCGCCAAGGCGATCTTCGACGGCCTCGTACTGCACCTTCGCGTCGGCCTGGAGTTCACGCTTGAGGAAGTTGGTGTTCAGCGCGCCCACACCGCCAGCCTCATCGACAATCTCATCGATCGTGACGGATACCGGGTACACCGTCCGTAGGTCCTTCCACAGCGCCTCGAGGTCCCAGTCATCGGGGTTGCCAACCTGGGTGGCGGACTCCACATACTCGCCCGTCACGTTGTCGACGAATTCGAGCATCTGGTCCCGGAAGTCCTCGCCGTCGAGCACTCGGCGGCGCTCTGCGAAGATGACAGTGCGCTGTTCACTCATCACATCGTCATACTTGAGGACGTTCTTGCGTGCCTCGTGGTTACGCCCCTCGATCTGCGCCTGCGCACTACGCACGCCGCGCGTCAGCACCTTCGACTCGATCGGCATGTCGTCGGGAAGCGCACTCGAGTTCATTACCTGAGCGGCAAGGCCCGACTGGAACATGCGCATCAGGTCATCGTCGAGCGAGAGGTAGAAACGCGACTCGCCAGGGTCACCCTGGCGGCCCGCGCGTCCACGCAGCTGGTTGTCAATGCGGCGCGACTCGTGGCGTTCGGTTCCCAGCACATAGAGCCCGCCGGCGGCGAGGACCTCGTCATGCTCGGCCTCAACCGCGTGCTGCTCACGCTCGAAAACCTCGTTCCACACCCGCTCGTACTCTTCCGGGTTCTCTGCGGCGTCGATTCCACGCTTGTGCATCTCTGCCACCGCACGGAACTCCGGGTTGCCACCAAGCATGATGTCGGTACCGCGGCCAGCCATATTGGTTGCCACGGTCACAGCGCCCTTGCGTCCCGCCTCGGCGACCACGGAGGCTTCGCTCTCATGCTGCTTGGCGTTGAGAACATTGTGCTGGATGCCGCGCTGACGCAGCACTTTGGACAGTACCTCTGACTTCTCGACGGACACGGTACCCACGAGGACCGGCTGCCCGTTTTGGTTGCGCTCGACGATGTCATCAATCAGCGCATTGAACTTGGCGTCCTGGCTCTTGTAGAGGAGGTCTGCCTGGTCAATGCGCACCATGGGCTTGTTGGTGGGAATGGGGATAACTCCCAGGCCGTAGGTCGCGCTGAGCTCAGCGGCTTCGGTCTGGGCGGTACCCGTCATGCCGGACAACTTGTTGTACTGGCGGAAGTAATTCTGCAGCGTGATCGAGGCGTAGGTCTGATTCTCCGCCTTAATCTCGACGCCCTCTTTGGCCTCGATTGCTTGGTGGAGACCCTCGGAGTAGCGCCGGCCTTTGAGGAGACGGCCGGTGTGCTCGTCAACGATGTCGACCTCGCCGCCCTGCACCACGTAGTCCTTGTCGAGCTTGAAGAGCTCCTTGGCCTTGATCGCGTTATTGAGGTAACCAATCAGCGGCGTGTTCTCTGGCGAGTAGAGGTTCGCCACACCCAGCGCCTGTTCGATCTTGTCAATGCCGGGCTCGAGGATTCCGACGGTGCGCTTGGCCTCTTCCACCTCGTAGTCCTCGTCGAGCTTCATAGAACCCACGAGCCGCGCAAACTCGGTGTACCACTTGCCGTTGTCGCCCTGCGCGGGGCCCGAGATGATCAGCGGCGTCCGCGCTTCATCGATCAGGATCGAGTCGACCTCATCGACGATCGCGTAGTGGTAGCCACGGTGCACGAGCTGCGAGGGGTCCATCACCATGTTGTCGCGCAGGTGGTCGAAGCCGAACTCGTTGTTGGTGCCGTAGGTGATGTCACACGCGTACTGCACCTTGCGCTCGGGAGGGGTTTGGCCGGAGACGATGACACCGGTCTCCATGCCGAGGAAGCGGAACACCCGACCCATCAGCTCAGACTGGTACTGAGCGAGATAGTCGTTCACCGTCACCACGTGCACGCCCTTGCCATCTAGCGCGTTGAGATATGCGGGAAGGGTGGCGACTAGAGTCTTGCCCTCACCGGTCTTCATCTCGGCAATGTTTCCGTTGTGGAGCGCGGCGCCGCCCATGATCTGCACGTCGAAGTGACGCATACCGAGCGTGCGTCGCGAGGCCTCACGCACCGCTGCGAAAGCCTCAGGAAGCAGGGAATCAAGGCTCTCGCCTTCTGCCCGGCGTTCCTTGAAGGACTCAGTGAGGTCCTTTAACTCGTCGTCGGTCATCTGCTCGTAAATGGGCTCGAGCGAGTTGGTCTGCGTCACGGCTTTTTCCAAGCGACGCAGTTCGCGTCCCTCGCCGATGCGGATGATGCGATCTAAAACAGCCACGAATACTCCAGTCAGGGCGTACGGTTCCGTCAACCATCGTAGGCGCTTCTACAGGTTTCAAGGTGTCGTCTCGCTCACGGCGTACGCGTTGCCGCCTATGCCGGCCAGATAGACCGCCGGCGCACACGAAAGGGCGCATCTCCCCCGCGGGGAAGATGCGCCCTTGTCGTTACAGGAGGAACTGTCGTTAGGCGCTCTCGCGCTGGCCATCCTCGACTTTGTCACGCTCAATGGACGTGGGCTCTGCGACCGTGGATTCAAGGTGAATCACGCCGTACGTCCAGCCTCGTCGACGGTAGACCGCTGACGCGAGTCCGGACTCAATGTCGTGGAACAGGAAGAAGTCGTGTCCCACTAGCTCCATCTGGTCGATCGCGTCGGCAACCGACATCGGGGCGCCTTCATGGGTTTTTGATCGAATCACGATGGGCGTGCCATCGATCGGCACCTCGCGAGTGTTGCCCTCGGGAGCACCTTCCCATGACTCCACGCTGGCCACCTGCTCGTCGGCCTTCGGCTCCTTTGCCGGCATATCAAGTGTCGCTTCGATGTCCGCGATGGGCACGGCGTGCAGCGGCGGCGTGTTGTTGTGACGGTGCGCCTTGCGCTCGTGTTGCCTGCGTAGTCGCTCGGTCAATCGCGCAACCGCGGCGTCGAGCGCTACCAGGCGATCGTCGGCGGCGGCCTCGACGCGAACCACCCCGTGGTCGTAGAGAGTGATCTCTATTCGCTCGCGATCAGATGACAGCCGTGGGTTCCGCTCGTGCACCACGTGGACCTCGGCCCTCGTCGCCTTGGGGGCGAGAGTGTCTACCTTGTCCAACTTATCGAGAATCTTCTGGCGTACGTCTTCAGAAACCTTGGTGTGACGTCCAACAATCGCGATGTCCATGTTCGGGTACTCCTTCGTCGATATGAGCGGCTAGCGCTCAGGGCATGATGTCAGCGGCGCGTTCAGCGCCTGCTCAATCACCCCCTCTACCATCGAAGGTGTCCGACAATTCGTCGGCCTCTGACTCCCACCCTAACCCCACCGAGGGACTCTTGCCTCGCATTGGCGCCGTGGCGAGAGTGAGTCCCGCACACACCACTGCTCCGGCAGCCTCGAGTCTGTCTCGAGCCGCCGCCAGCGTCGCGCCCGTGGTCATCACGTCATCGACCAGCACCACCGCTCTGGTGCCATCTACCGGGCGGCTCAGTCGCATGGACTGCTGCGCGCCCCGCCACCGTTCACGGGCCGACAGACCCCGCGACTCCGCCCTCCGCATCGTCAAGGCGGGCACCGCCACCGCATCGGATCCTGCGGCGCGCCACCGCTGTGCGCAAGCAGTCGCGAGCATGGCGGGCAGATCCACTCCCCGTCGTCGCGTAGATGACCGTCGCGCAGGCAATGCGATCACTGCGATTCTTTTGGCCGTGGTGATCTCAGCGGCGACGCTGCCGGCTGCGCGCGCCATCGCCTCCTTGAAGAACGAGTCCAGGTCGCGCCGCTGAGAGTCCTTCCACGCCTCAATCATCAACTGCGGAGAGCCCTCCAGTTCCGCGATCGACCAGACCGCGATCGGCACCTCCCCTAGTCGATGCAGCCGCGGCGCATTCTCCTCACTGCGATACGGGTCCTCCCACCATGGCGCCTCGCATTCGTCGCACCACCGCACGTCGTCGCGGCCGCACCCGGGGCAGCACACCGGCACGATGAGGCGGGCCAGTTCCCGGGCGCCGGTCATTGCGACACTCGATGCGTTGGCGAGGAGGCGGCTCATGCTCCCACTGTGTCAGGCTGACATCGATGGCTGCCCGTCCGCACCGCTAGCCGCTGGGTGTCTGAGATGCCCCAGGGCCTGTGCACCACGGCTGGTGCGTCGGCCCAGTCTGACCGTCAGCCCGCGTACTCAAGATCCGTGACCTCGATCAGGATTTCTTCCCAGCCTGTTCCGACGCGGGTGCGCACCGAACCGTCCTCTCCCACCGTGGTGAGTGAGCTCTCTCCCTGGCGCGCCGTAACTGATTTGGCGCCCACGGTGGCGGACTCGAGTACGGTCTCGCCACCAACCGTGGCAATCCAGAGCGATGAGGGCACTTCCTCCTGCGCCTCACCCAGAATCGCAAAGCTCAGGTCATTGATCCATTGCGCGTCGACGGCGGTCGTGACATCCACTCCAACAGACAGCGGCGAACCGAGCGTCAGGGGCACGCCTCCCTCGGTCCTCACTACGGCGGCGACCTCCGCGAGTTGCTGGCCGCCTTCGCGCGACAGCACCACCACCCGCGTACCGTCGCGGGACACCGCGACCGCCTGCACGGTGCGGCCCTCGAGCCACCTCGCGTCAATGTCCGCCTGGTCTCCGCTGGGGCGCACCGCGACAAGCTGCCCCTGGTTCGCGTTTTCTGCAGTCCACACCCAGCCCTGGCGGTCGTACGACGGCCCAACGAGACGGTTACCGCTGTAAAGCGTCGTATAGTCCATCGCGTTCTCGGGGGGCGCCAGTTCGGGCGTCATCGGTTCCAGGCTCTCGACGCCACCTCGGAGTGCAGGCGATGCTGCCAGGACAGAGTTGTTCACGAGGAAGGCCGCCATGGCGCCCCCAAATGAGCGAGCCACATGGCTCGCATTGGCGGGCAGGGACCCTTCAGAGTCCGGCGCCACCCACATCTGAGTGCCGTCCCACGTTCCTAGGCGGGCGGCCACGATCACCGCCGCATCATTGTCTGGAATCGGAGCGGGGCTGAGCTCGACGCTGCCGTCCCCTCCGAGCGCGACACCACCGGCCGTGACGGTGACGGCAACGACGCCGGGCAACGTGGTGAGAGTTCGCGTCAATTGCTCCTGGGCAAGCGCGCGCTGGCCAGGGGTGCCCGCGGACTCGGTATTGAGCTGCACGGCGGCGATTCCATCCGTCACTACTACGGAGTCGAGCTCAAGCGCGGCACCCGCGGGAAAACCAGTCTTGACCGCACTCGCGAGCCATGGAGACGGCCCGGCAATCAGTTCCCGCGTCGCCCACGTTGGCCCATTGTTCTGGGGCAGCCAACGCAAGTCAGGCACGATGGTGGTCGAATCCATCGACGCGAAGGCGAGCGGTACCGGCAAGAAGAGGTGGTCAAAGTTGGCCTGCGCAATGACGGCGCCGTTGTCGAGTTCCGAGATTCGGTATTCGCCATAGGTGTTCTGAACTACTTGGAAGGTGATCGGCTCACGCGTGCCGTCGGTGGACTCGACCAGCACTCCCGCGCTGTCAACCTCGGCGGCAACAGGAACCGAGTATTGAATGGCGTTGGTGGCCTCGTCCCAGTCGGGAGTCAACGCGCCGGAGTCAAAAACCAGCACTCGCGTGGAGGGATCCCACTCGTTGCTTGCCTCCGGCGTGAGGTATTCGCGGGCCACGGAAAAATTCGAGGCGAAGCCCGCGGCCGATGCGGTGAGGAACCCGCTGACGATGGCGATCGGGCTGTCGCCCACCTGGGGCCCCTCGGCGAACGGCAAGACCGGGTTGGTATCCGGCACCTGGCCGTCGCCCTCTTCGACGGGTCCCGCATCGGGAATGGAAACGCAGCCCGCGAGCGCCAGCGTCGCCGCGGCGATTGCTGCCGCCAGGCGTCCCCAGGTGCGGCGCGGACCAAACCGGCGCGCGTCCTCAGTGGTGCGAGCGGTCATGGTTTTACCCCCTCGGCGAAATCAGTGGACAGCGGCACTCGCTCCCCCACTGTCCCAAACTCTGCCTCACGCAAGACGAGCGGCATCACGGGTTGCTGGCCGAGCCCACGTGAAGTGCGCGGCAACATCAGCCTAAAACTAGCGCCGTTGCCGGGCGAACCCCAGGCCTCGAGTTTGCCGTCGTGCAAGGTGGCGTCTTCGCGTGCGATGGAGAGCCCCAGACCGGTGCCACCCATGGTTCGCGCCCGCGCGGCATCGGCTCGCCAGAATCGATCGAAGACGCGTTCAGCTTGCTGAGGCGTGAGGCCAACGCCGTAGTCACGCACGACCAGCCCGACGCCACGCTTGCCCGCCACGACCGCTACGTCGATGGGCTTTCGCTCAGCGTGCTCGACGGCGTTGGACAGCAGGTTACGCACAATTCGGCTGACGCGAGGGCGATCCATCGAGGCCATGTGCGTCCCCGGCGACATCCATAGCCGAATCTTGACGCCATGGTCCTTGATCGCCGGCAGGATGGCCTCAATCTCCTCGCGGACTACGTCGCCAAGGTCGATGCGGTCAAACTCGAGCCTGGCAGCACCAGCGTCGATTCGCGAAATCTCCAGGAGGTCCGCGAGAAGGGTCTCGAAGCGGTCGAGCTGATTGTTAAGCAGCTCCGCGGACCGCGAGACGTCGGGCGGGAACGTGTCCCGTGCGTCGTACAGGATGTCCGATGCCATGCGGACGGTCGTGAGTGGTGTCCGCAGTTCGTGGGAGACGTCGGACACGAACCTACGCTGCAGGCGCGACAACCCCTCCATGCGGGTGATCTGGCGTTGAAGTGACTCCGCCATCTCGTTGAAGGTACGCGCGAGCGTCGCCATCTCATCGTTTCCCCGTACCGGCATGCGTTCACTGAGCCGCCCGTCCGCAAGCCGGGATGCCACACGGGCCGCCGCGCGCACCGGCCGCACCGCCTGCAGAGTCACCATAAACGCCATGAACACCACCAATGCGACCAGCGCACCTGCACCAAACGCCAGCACCTGCTGAATCAGGCTCAGTGTCTCTTGCTCGTCCTCAAGCGAGTAGACAAAATAGAGCTCGTACTCGCCTGCAGACCGGATCTCGAGCGACGAACCCACCACCACGCCAGGGACCTCGGTGCCGGGGATCTCAACGAATTGCCACGGCTGAGCAGAGCCTGCCTCGACAGCCTCGCGCATCTCGGGACTCACGACGGTAGGCGAACTCGAGGTCAGGGTATTCAGAACCAGGTTTGAACTGTTGCCCGGATCCGGCAGCAGCACTAGCCCACGGCCGTCGCCTCCGAGCACCTGGAGCGCATCGATGGTGTCGTACACCAGAAGTTGCAGTTCTCCCGGTGTCTCCGCAGTGGCGGCATTCATCTGCGCCTGCGCGGCGGTGGAGTCCCGTGCACTCTCGGCAAGAATCCGCTCCACGCGAGTGTCGACAAGTCCGTCGCGAATCTGACTTGTCAGGTATGCACCAAGCAGTGCCACTGCGCCCAAGCCCACCACGAGCGTGGTAACCACAAGCCGGAGCATCATTGACCGGCTCCACCTGCGCCACACCCTGCGGGGAGGTCCGACGATGGTCGCCCGGACCGCGCGCGCGGTGACCTTCATGGCGCGCAGCCAATCAAGAGGTGGGGCCGCCGGCCTTGTATCCCACTCCGCGGATGGTCAGCACGATCTTAGGGTTTTCCGGGTCGAGCTCGACCTTGGCGCGCAGCCGCTGAATGTGGACGTTGACGAGGCGCGTATCCGCGGCGTGGCGGTAGCCCCAGACGTCCTCGAGCAGCACCTCACGCGTGAATACCTGGCCCGGCGAACGCGCGAGGGTGACTAACACGTCGAACTCGAGCGGCGTCAGCGGGATCATCTCGCCGTCACGCGTCACGCGGTGACCGGTCACGTCGATTTCGAGGTCGCCAACCCGCACGATTCCTGGCGCCGCGTTGTCATTGCGGCGCAAGCGCGCACGCACGCGGGCTATCAACTCACGCGGCTTGAATGGCTTGGGAACGTAGTCATCGGCACCTGACTCAAGACCAAGGACCACGTCCACTGTGTCGGACTTCGCGGTGAGCATGATGATGGGCACACCCGACTCGGCCCGAATTTCGCGGCAGATGTCGATTCCGCTCTTGCCCGGCAGCATGAGGTCGAGCAGGACCACATCGGGTTCTTCGGCGCGAAAGATCCCAAGCGCCCGGTCACCGTGGTCACAAAATACCGTGTCGAAACCGTCGGCTCGCAGCACAATGCCGATCATTTCCGCGACTGCAGGGTCATCGTCGACCACTAAGATTCGAGACGTCATACAGCCATTATGCCGTCAGAATCGCGGCAGTCCACAGCCACCTGCGTGTTTGTCCCGGCGCCATGGCAAGATAGTCGACGTCAGGGAGGACGTACGAGTGGACGAAGACAACAAATCTGAACCCGAGGCATCAGGCGCACCCTCGTGGCACCAGAATGCTCCCCAGTGGGCGCCGCCAACGGTAGAAGCGCCCTCCACCACGCACGCAAAGGCGCCAGATCCGACGCCTTCAGTTGCTCCGCCGATGCCGGGGCAGCCTTCCCAGTACGCGGCGCCGCAGCAGGGGGCACCGTCGCAGGCTTACGGCCAGTATGGCGTCGCCACCGCGCCCGCCCCGCTGCCGACTTTCCGCTCGTGGCAGCCAGGAATCGTCGCGCTACGACCCCTGTCGTTCGGGGACTTCTTGTCCGCGCCGTTCAAGGCCATGCGATTCAATCGCAGCGTGGTGCTCGGCGGCCCGCTGCTATTCACGCTGCTAGCCACCGCGTTATCGGTTACCGCTTTGTGGCTACTGTTCAACGATCCTCAACTGGGCCTCACAAGCGTCACTAGCGTCGGCACTAGCATTCAGGCCTCGACGGTCATTGTCGGACTCCTCGCGATGGTTTCCACGTTGCTCGCCAGCGTTCTGTCGAGCGCCATTGTCGCGCCGGGCGTGGCGCGCGCCGTCCTGGGCGAGCGCATCACGCTTCGTACCGCATGGGATCAGGTGCGCGCTAAGTTCGGGCACATCCTGCTGCTCTACGTCGTCACCACAGTGGCGCTCGGCGTCGTGATAGTGCTCGCCGCCATCCCCCTATTTTATGGAATTGGCTCTAATGAGGCCGTGTGGATGGTGCTCGGCATTGTCCTCGTGCTGGTGATTCTGGGCCCCGCCACCTTCGTTGTCGCGATGATCATGGGCCTCGCGCAACCCATCATCGTGCTCGAGCAGATTGGCGCGTTCGCTGCGCTGGGGCGAGCGTGGCGCCTCGTCAAGGGCCGGTTCTGGTGGTCGGTTCTCATCGTGTTTGTCTCGAGCACGCTGATCTATATTGCTACTGCAATGCTGCAAGGCGGTGGACAGATGTTCGCCATGCTGGGCTTAGCAGTCGCACCAGAGGGTAGCGCCATCCAGTTGATCGTTTTCTTTGTAATCTATGGACTCGCCATTGTCGTCGCACTCGTGGTGACCTACGCGTACATGGGATCGCTATTCACGTTGCTCTACACGGACATGCGCATGCGCCACGAGGGCTTCGACCTCGACCTCGCGCGCGCTGCCGAGGCGCGGAGCCGACGCTAAGTGGTCTGGGCCTCTATCCCGGTGGATCCGGATGCCGATACTGCGCGCGAATGGGCGATCAACGAGCTCGCGAAGAGTGAATACACCCGAGCAGGCTCGAACTGGCTCGAGGCCTTCTGGCAATGGCTCATGGACCTTTTCGAGGGCGTTGGTCGCGTGGGAGGGAATATTGGCTCTCTCGGGGTACCCGGAATGCTCCTCTTCGTGGTGCTCGGAATCGCCCTAGTAGCGGTAGTCGTGTGGATCGTGGTGGGCCCGTTGCGTCGATCGCGTCGATCACGCTCGGATGCCGAAGTCTTTGGGGGTGACGAGCGTGACTCGTCAGCACTCGCGAGCGCCGCGGACGAGGCAGCCGCTGCGGGAGACTGGACCACAGCCCTGGTCCACCTCTACCGAGCGATGGTGCGCCATCTGGACGAACGCGGCAGCATCGACATTTACGCAGGCATGACCGCGCACGAGGCCGCCGTCCTGGCCAGCCGCGCCCTCCCCCGGGTCGCGGACGGGATCGCTACAGATGCCGACGCATTCGACGATGCACGCTACGGCAGGCGGGCCACCACCGAGGACGATTTCCGGCATGCCGTGAGCACCTTCGCGGCGATTCGTTCCGCGGCTAAGCGACGGGTGGTCAGCACATGAGCATCGACGCTGGACAGCGTGACTATGTGAGTGCCACGGCGGGCCCCACCATCACCGCCCGCGCCCGCCGTTCACCTCTGCTGTTTGTGGGCCTTGCGATCTTCGCAATCATCATCACCATCCTTGTCACCCAGTCGCGTCCCGCCGACAACCAGGATTTGTCGATCGACAACACCGCTCCGAACGGAGCACACGCGGTCGCTCAGATACTCCGTGATCAGGGCGTGGGCGTACGCCAGGTCAACCTGCTCAGCGACGCGCGCATCGAGGATCCGAAGCACACCACGCTCGTCATCGTCGCGAGCTCGACCTTCCTCTCCAGTGCTCAATCGGACTCAATCGCGGGTTACCCAGGTGACATCGTGTACTTGGGGCTCACCCCAGATGCGCTCGAGGCCGCTGGCCCCGACCTCTACTACGAATATGCCGAACCGGGAGCGACCGTCGTCGCTCAATGCGCGGACCCGGACGCCGTCGCGGCGGAGGAAACCAGAACCGGCGAGGACTCCATCTCCATAGGCGGATTGGCCCCTCATGATGCCGAATTGTGCTTCCCCGATGCCGAGGGCGGATATGCCTACGCACGGGTAGAGACCGACCTCGGTGCACGCATCTTCCTCGCCAATCCCCACATCGCGACCAACGACAAGCTCGACGAACTCGGCAATGCAGCGCTCACGTTGCGCGCCATGGGGCGCCACGAGTCCGTAACCTGGTACGTGGGTAGTTACGCGGATACGACCACTCTGACCTGGGGCGATGATGGGTTGGCTCCCGACAAGATCACGACAAACCCAAATTTCCTCCCGCCGGGCACCGCAGACGCGCTCTTCGCGCTCGGCCTCGCGGCGCTCATCGCGGCCTTCTGGCGAGCGCGACGGTTTGGGCCGTTGGTCACGGAGCCGCTGCCCGTCGTAGTGCGATCCTCAGAGGCGACGCGCGGCCGTGCCCGCCTGTATCGCCGAGCAAGGGCCACCGGCCGATCCACAGCCGCGATTCGTGGGCTCGTCGCGCTCAGAATCGGCCAACGATTAGGGGTACCCCGCGCAGCGGGTAAGGCCGGACTGCTCGAGGCGATCACGCGCACCACCGGGCGCAACAGCGGCGACGTGGACGCACTTCTCTACGGTCCACCGCCCGCAAATGAGACTGCCATGATGCAACTAGTTGAAAGACTCGACCAACTCGAAAGTGAGGTTCACCAACCGTGAGCGACAACCCCCAGGACACCCCCGGCACCCACGAGGAGCCATCCAACCCTGAGCCCGTTAGCGCCGAGCCATTCACCCCACACTCGCCGTCAACCGACGCGCCCGTGCACGACCCGGTGACCACTGCCGCTCCCATGCTCACGCCGACCACAGCACCGGCTCCCGAGCCCGTCGTCTCCGAAGCGCGCGAGGCACTTGCTCGTCTACGCACCGAAGTAGGGAAGTCGGTCGTCGGCCAAGATCAGGTTGTGACGGGGCTCGTCATCGCCCTGCTATGCAAGGGCCACGTGTTGATGGAGGGGGTACCCGGCGTCGCGAAGACGCTGTTGGTACGGACTCTCTCACACACCCTGGGAATGGACTTCAAGCGGGTTCAGTTCACGCCCGACCTCATGCCAGGCGACGTCACCGGGTCGCTGGTCTACGACGCCCGCACGGCGGCCTTCTCGTTCCGCGAGGGCCCGGTCTTTACCAACTTGCTGCTCGCCGACGAAATCAACCGCACTCCCCCCAAAACTCAGTCCGCACTGCTCGAAGCCATGGAGGACCGTCAGGTGACGGTCGATGGCGAGTCGCGGCCGCTGCCGGACCCATTCCTGGTCATTGCGACGCAGAATCCCGTCGAGTACGAAGGCACCTACCCGCTTCCCGAAGCTCAACTGGACCGCTTCATGCTCAAGCTCACGGTTCCCATGCCGGACCGCGACGCCGAACGTGCCGTGGTCGCTCGCCACGCGGCAGGCTTCAACCCACGGGACCTAGTCGCCGCCGGGGTCCAGAAGGTAGCCTCCATCGAGAACCTCGACCAGGGACGTGCTGAGGTGGCCAAAGTCAGCATCTCAGACGACGTCGTGAGCTACATCGTCGACATCTGCCGGGCTACCCGCGAGGCACCCTCGGTATCGCTAGGAGTGTCGCCTCGTGGCGCCACCGCCCTCATGGCAACGGCCCGCGCGTGGGCATGGATGCGTGGCCGCGACTTCGTCTCCCCGGACGACGTGAAGGCACTCGCCGGGTGGACACTCAGCCACCGCATGCAGATGCGGGCGGAGGCGGAACTCGAAGGAGTCACCACCTCCGCAGTCCTCGCCTCGGTGCTCGCGTCCGTCCCGGTCCCACGCTAAGGACTCGTATGTACATCACGGGGTGGACGGTGCTACTCGCGGCGCTCGGTGCCGTGCCCGCCATCATCACCCAGGACCGTGGAGTGACCTGGCTGTGGATGATTGCCGTGGTCGCGCTAGCGGTCATCGATGCCGGCCTGGCTCCTAAGCCATCGACACTTGGCGTACGGCGGACCGTTCCCGGCTCGGTGCGACTCACGGAGTCAACCTCGGGATCTGTCACCGTGGTCAACAACGGTCAGCGTCGCGTCCGGGGCGCCGTGCGCGATGCCTGGCAACCTTCCGCGGGTGCGAGCAACACTCGGCATCGGCTGAACTTGGCCAGCGGTGTTCGAGCGACATTCGATACCCACTTTCGTCCTACCCGACGCGGCGACAGGCACGCAGACCGCATCACGTTGCGATTGCAGGGGCCGTTGCGACTTGGCGGGCGTCAGCAGTCAGTCGTCGTGAGCGACACATTGCGCGTGCTCCCCGAATTCGCCTCCCGGCGACACCTGCCCTCGCGTCTGCAGCGCCTTCGTGAGATTGACGGTCAGAGTGCAGTTCAGTTGAAGGGCGCTGGATCAGAGTTCGATTCGCTACGTGAATACGTCATTGGTGACGACGTGCGCTCAATCGACTGGCGCGCCACCGCCCGCCGAGCCGATGTAGTGGTGCGCACGTACCGTCCCGAGCGCGACCGGCGCGTGTTCATTGCCCTCGACACTTCGCGCCTGTCAGCAGCGCGTGTGGGAGACGCGCCCCGCCTCGATGCGTCGATTGAGGCGACGCTTCTCCTGACCGCGCTGGCAACCCGCGCCGGGGACCGTGTTCAGGTCACCGCGTACGACCGAGTCGAGCGCGCTCGTGCCCTCGGCACCACGGGCGCCGGCGTCATGCCGCAGTTGGCCTCCGCGCTGGCTGGGGTTGAGCCGGAACTGCTGGAGCCCGACTGGCCTGGAGTCGTGCGACTGGTTCAGAGCCGCCTGTCTCAGCGCTCATTAGTCGTGCTGCTCACCACCATCGACACCTCTACCGCGGACAGCGGCCTACTGGAAGCGGTGGCTGCGCTCTCGCAGTCGCACGTGGTGATGGTGGCCTCCGTCAACGATCCCGAGGTGGAGCAGATGCTCAAGGGACGCGAAGACTCGCACGAGCTCTATGCCGCCGGCGCTGCAGCTCGGGGCGCTCTCGAGCGAGACACCGTCTCTACCCGACTACGCCAGCTCACTGCGGAGGTCGTGACGGCCTCTCCCGACGATCTAGCGCCCGCTGTCGCGGATCGCTACCTCGCACTCAAGGCCGCGGGCCGGCTCTAGTCAGTCGCCACCGCATCTGTCACGGGCAGTGTGGTGCCAACTTCGTCACATGTCCCGGCCATTGCCGGCCACGGCATCGGCCGCGGGTGTGCTTGTCGCTACCCGGCCACCGCTACGGTGTCGACCGCGAAGTCTCCCTCGGTGTCTCCCGTCATGCCGTGTTGGGTCGCGATCCGGCCGATCACGAAGATGTAGAGCCAGAATGCGACGAAGGCGACGGCACCGATGGCAATCTTCACTCCCCAAGGCAACGTTGATCCGGTGATGTATCCCTCGATGAGGCCGGAGACGAACAGCGTCACCGCGAGGCCGATGGCGACCGCGAAGGCCGTGCGACCCTCCTCGGCCAGCGCCTGACCGCGCGTGCGCGCACCCGGAGACAGCATCACCCAAAACAGCCGCAGACCAGTTCCCGCCGCAACAAAGACCGCGCTGAGTTCCAGTAACCCGTGCGGGATGATCAACTGGAAGAACACGTCGAGGCGGCCCGCCTCGGTCATCACCGCGGCCGCAACTCCAAGTTGGAGCACCGTGTTGTACATGAGGATCAGCGGATATATGCCGGTTAACCCGAACGCGATGCACTGGAACGCGAGGAAGCCGTTGTTGGTCCAGACGGTCGCGGCAAAGGACGTCGAGTCGTAGTCCGTGTAATAGCTCGCGAACTCGTGGTCGGCAATTTGCGCGCGATCCGCGGCAGTGCCAATGAGGGCGAGAGAGTCGGGATGCGTCACCGTCCACCAGGCGCTGAGCGCACCTAGCAGCACCACGGCCGCTGAGACGGCCACCCCCCACCAGCGCACGCGGTACATCGCCGCAGCGACACCGTAGGTGGCGAAGCGGCGCAACTCGTGGGTAGACACCTGGTGTGCGCCCGTGAGCCACACCCGCGCGCTGGCGAGCGTCATCGACAGCCGCGACACCAGCGAAGGCTCGGGTGCCGCCGAGCGAATCGCGGAGAGGTCACCGGCAGTCGACTGATACAGGCGAGTCAGCTCGTCTGCCTCGGCGCCGGTAAGACGCCGCGCGCCCGCGAGTTCCTTTAGCCGGTTCCACCGCGGCTCACGCACAGCCTGGAACGAATCAATGTCCACCCCGCTACGATGCCATATCAGGAGCGAAAAAGGGGGCAGTCGTGACAATCATCGAAGATGAGTTGCTCATTGGCGAAGGAGTAGTGCTGGACGCAGGCGCCGCTCCCGTCACAATGCGCATGCTTTCCGGAGCGATTGATGTCCTCACCTACGGCATCGGGTTTCTGGTCTCTATGGGTTTCATCCTGCGCGCATCGAGCCAGTTGAACGATGCCGCCGTACGTGCGATCGGGATCGGTTGGCTGGTCATCGTGCTCGTTTTGCTACCGGCTGGCGTCGAAACGCTCACACGGGGTAAGTCACTGGGGCGCCTGGCCGCGGGGCTGCGCATAGTCCGGGACGATGGCGGCCCCATCTCCTTCCGCTTTGCCCTTGCCCGGTCCACCGCGGCGCTGCTGGAGGAGTACCTCACGCTGGGCCTGATTGCGGTCACCACCTCGATGTTCAGCCGCCGCGGCAAGCGCATGGGCGACTACCTTGCTGGGACTTATGCGATGCGCACGCGCGGAGGCAGGAGTGCGTTACCGCCGCTGTCGATGCCTTACGGACTCGAAGGCTGGGCGACCACCGCGGACTTCCGCCGGCTTCCCGATGGCCTCGCGCTGACCTCACGCATGTTCTTAGCGCGGGCCACCAGCATGCACCAGTTGTCACGCCTACGCCTTGGACAACAGATCGCGAACCAGTTGAACGAATACGTCGCCCCTGGTCCGCCGCCGGGAACCCACCCCGAGACGTTTATCGCAGGCGTGCTGGTCGCGCGTCGCGACCGCGAGTACGGAATCGAGATGAACCGTACCCGCCGTCGCGACGCGGACTCCGCTCTGGTGCGGTCACTTCCCTTTGGTATCCCCGACGTCGAAAACTAGCGACCGCTAGTAGCGGTAGTGATCCGCCTTGAACGGTCCGCTGGCATCGATGCCTAGGTAGTCAGCCTGGTCCGTGGTCATTTCCGTCAGGCGCACACCAAGAGCGTCAAGGTGCAGGCGTGCGACCTTCTCATCAAGCACCTTGGGCAGACGGTGTACGCCAAGCGGGTACTCGGCGAGGTTAGTCCACAGTTCAATCTGTGCCATTACCTGATTGGTGAACGAGGCGCTCATCACAAAGCTAGGGTGGCCCGTCGCGTTGCCGAGGTTCAGCAGGCGGCCCTCGGACAGCACGATGATGCTGTGGCCGTCAGGGAACACCCATTCGTCGACCTGCGGCTTGATGGGGGTGTGCTTGGCGCCGGAGCGTCCCAGCCCCGCCATGTCGATCTCGTTGTCAAAGTGGCCGACGTTGCCCACGATGGCCTTGTCCTTCATCGCCGCCATGTGCTCGACGCGGACGATGTCCTTGTTGCCCGTGGTGGTGATGAAGAAGTCGGCGCGTGCCACGTAGTCCTCGAGGAGCGCGACCTCGTAGCCGTCCATCGCCGCCTGCAGCGCGCAGATAGGATCGACTTCACTGACGATCACGCGGGCGCCCTGGCCTCGAAGCGCCTCGGCGGCACCCTTGCCCACGTCGCCGTACCCGCACACGAACGCGACCTTGCCGCCCATGAGGACGTCAGTCGCGCGATTGATGCCGTCGGGCAACGAGTGACGGATGCCGTACTTGTTGTCGAACTTGGACTTGGTGACGGAGTCGTTGACGTTAATGACGGGGAACAGCAACTCGCTGCGCACGGCCATCTGCTCCATGCGGTGCACGCCTGTGGTGGTCTCCTCGGAGACGCCAACGATGCCTGCCGCCATGCGGGTAAAGCGGGTGGGGTCTGTCGCCAGGGAGCGACGGATGACCGCGCGCATGCCCTCGACCTCGGCGTTGTAGGCCGGGTCCTCCTCCTCGAGCGGAGCGGGAACCACCCCCGCCTGCTCTGCCTTGGCTCCCTCGTGCACGAGTAACGTGGCGTCTCCACCATCGTCGAGGATGATCGTGGGGCCGTCGTGCCCGTCCCATGTGAGGATCTGATCGGTGTACTCCCAGTACTCGCGGATGGTCTCGCCCTTAATGGCGAAGACCGGCACTCCGTCAGGTGACGCATAGGTGCCCTTGCCGACCACGATTGCCGCCGCGGCATCGTCCTGGGTGGAGAAGATATTGCACGAGGCCCAGCGCACGTCGGCGCCCAGTTCAGTCAGCGTCTCGATCAGCACCGCGGTTTGGGTGGTCATGTGCAGCGAGCCCGCGATACGCGCGCCAGCAAGCGGCTGGGCCGCCCCGAACTCCTCGCGCAAGGACATCAGTCCCGGCATCTCCTGCTCGGCCAGGCGGATCTGGTGGCGACCGGCTTCCGCTAGCGCGAGGTCCGCGATGACGTAGTCGTTGGGGGTGGTTGAGTCGGTTGCGCTCACGAGTACTAGTGCTCCTTAGTGGTTGCAGAATCAGTGGCGGTGCGCGCGGCCCCGCCGTCGTCTGTCAGCTCGCCGGCCGTAGTGGCGTGACGAAGATCTGGCTCAATGAAAATGAGTCGCGCGGCGGGTACCTCAGCACGGATGCGGCGCTCGGCATCGTCGACGTGCGCGGCAATGTGCTCGATGGTCGCGCCGGGACGCACACCCACCTTGCACGCCACCAGGACGTCATCAGGGCCCAGGTGCATGGTGCGTAGGTGAATGATGTCGCCAAGTTCAGATTCCGCGAAGGCGGCTCGAATACGGGCATCATCCTCCTCGGTCACAGACTCGCCCATCAACATGGACTTGGTCTCCCGTGCGAGCACGATGGCGATGATGACGAGCAGCAGTCCGATCATCGCGGTTCCCGCGGCGTCCCACAAGCCGTTGCCGGTGATCAGCGTCATCGAGACACCAAAGAGCGCGAAGAACAGGCCCAGCAGAGCACCAAAGTCCTCGAGCAAGATCACGGGCAGTTCGGGCGAGCGCGACTTGCGGATGAAGGCGAGCCAGCCAAGTTTGCCGCGCACCTTGTTGGACTCGTGGACTGCGGTGCGAAAAGAGTAGCCCTCGAGGCAGATCGCCATGACAAGCACCGCGATGGGAACCCATAGCCAGGACTCGATCGGCTCGGGATGCTGGAACTTGTGCCACGCCTCGTACAGCGCGAATAGGCCACCGAGCGAGAACAGCACGACCGCGACGAGGAAGGCGTAGTAGTACCGGTTGCGGGCGTAGCCGAAGGGGTGCTCGGCATCGGCTTCCTTGCGTGCCTGCTTGCCGCCCACCAGCAGCAGAATCTGATTGCCCGAGTCTGCGACGGAGTGGATTGCCTCGGCGAGCATCGACGATGCGCCGGTCAGGCCGAAGGCGACGAACTTGGTGACGCCGATGCCGAGGTTGGCGCTTAGCGCAGCGACAATCGCTTTGGTCGAGCCGTCAGTAGACATCTACTCACCCCTGATAGTTGAGAGGACCGCGTCCCGCACACTCACCATGGTGGCCTCCGTGCCCGCCTCCACATTCAAGCGCAGCAAAGGCTCCGTGTTGGAGGCGCGTACGTTGAACCACCACTGAAGGTCGGCAGCAGCTGTGTCGTCCCAGTGGGTGACAGTCAGCCCGTCGAACTCGTCAATCTCGGTGGTCGCGTCAACGTGGTTGGCGTGAACCCGCGCAAGCGCTTCGGATACCGAATCCACGCGTGAGTTGATCTCCCCCGATGCCGAGTAGGGCGTGTAGTCCGACAGCAGCTCGCTGAGAGTCCCGTCCTGCTCGCCAAGCGCCGCGAGCACGTGCATGGCCGCCAGCATGCCGGTGTCGGCGTAGAAGAAGTCACGGAAGTAGAAGTGCGCACTGTGCTCGCCACCAAAGACGGCGTTGTGCTGCGCCATGTCGGCTTTGACGTTGCTGTGCCCCACCTTGGCACGCACAGTGGTCGCGCCGGCCTCGCGCAACTGCTCGCTCGTCGCGCGCGAAGAGATGAGGTTGTGAATGACAGTGGGCTGCTCGCCGTGACCGAGCTCGCGCTTGGCCTCACGCAGCCCCACCAGCGTCGTAATCGCCGATGCTGGGACGACGGCACCATTCTGATCGATTGCAAAGCAGCGGTCCGCGTCCCCGTCGAAGGCGAGGCCGATGTCCGCACCGTGTGCGATGACGGCGGCCTGCAGATCCACCAGGTTCTTGGCGTCCAACGGGTTCGCCTCGTGATTGGGGAATGTGCCGTCGAGCTCGAAGTACAGCGGGATGATGTCGATCGGCAACTCTGCCAGTCCGGCCGCAGTGCCGAGCACTGCGGGAACGGTGTAACCCCCCATCGCATTCGCAGCGTCCACGACCACCTTGAGCGGGCGAATTCCGCTGAGGTCAACGAGTTTGCGCAGAAAGGCAGAGTATTCCGGGAGCATGTCGCGCACCGTCGTTACACCGCGGTGCTCCGCGACGGGGATTGCCTCACCCAAGTACTTGCTCGCGAGCGCACGGACGTCGCCGAGTCCGGTGCTTTCTCCCACCGCGCGGGCGAGGGCACGGCACATCTTCATGCCGTTGTAAGCGGCGGGATTGTGGCTGGCAGTGATCATCACGCCTGGCATATTTAGCACACCCGATGCGTGGTACAGGCCATCGGTCGAGCACATGCCGATGTCGACAGTGTCGATGCCACGGTCGTGCAGGCCCGCCCTCACTGCGGCTGCGAGGCCCGGGCTCGAGTCGCGCATGTCGTGACCCACGGCCACCTGAGGTGCCCCATCCGGCGCCACCACGGCATCGGCGAAAGCAGCGCCTATGGCGCGTGCCACCTCGTCGGTGAGCGACTCACCCACGATTCCCCGTACGTCATACGACTTGATGAGACCGGAGAGGTCGGGATACTGGGCGGCGTCGGCGTTGTCAGTCACGGCACCAGGGTACTAGGCAGGACGCCGGGCGGCGCCCGAGGCTAGATACTGCCGCCCACCACACGCAGGTGACCGCGACGCGGCTCTGATGCGACGGGGGCTGGGGGCTGAACCGCCTCCTGGCGCGGGCGACCGGCCTCGCGTACGGCGTTGGCCAAGGCTTCAAGGTCGTCCTCGGACGGGCCGTTGTCGACGTACTCCTGCTGAATGTGGACGACGTCCCAGCCACGCGGCGCAGTGAATCGTTCCGCATGGTCGACGCACAGGTCATAGCTGTGGGGCTCGGCGCTCGCGGCAAGTTGTCCGACCACCACAGTGGAGTCCACGTAAACATAGGTCAGCGTCGCTGCGGCTGAGTGCGCGCACGCTGAACGCGAACACTGACGAGTAGATCTCACGTGACGAGACGTTACCCGCACGACGGCGGTGCGCGCGCCTGCCACGCCGAGCCGCGCGATAGCCTCACCATATGGGTCGACGAGACAGGCACGGACGCGGATTGCGCGCGCCACTTCTGCCAGTCAACGCGCCGGGCTACCGATCCCCCAGTGACGCATTCGATGGCTACGTCCTAGACGTTGCGGAAGACCTCGAGCGGCGCTGGGGTCAGCGTTGGGGTCGGGTCGAGTTCGGCACCGAAAGTGTCCCCCCTTCGCATTCCACCCCTTGGGAGAACGGAGTGCCGCTGGGCCGCCTGTTCCCGTCGGACGCGGGTCAGCCAGCACGCATCGTGGTGTATCGCAGACCGCTAGAGCAGCGAGCGGACTCCGCAGATCTGCCGTTCCTGGTGCGGGACGTGCTGGTGGAGAATGTGGCCCACCTCTTGGGCCGCAGACCCGACGAGATCGACTCGCGTTACGGGACCGGCACGTAGCCATCGACGCGGACGGCCACGTCTAGGTCAGCGACTTCGCTGTCCGAGGGCGCCACCGCTGTCACGAAGCCGTCGTCAGTGCTCACTACCTGCACCCACTCCACCCCTGCCCCTACCGTCAGAACGTCGCCGGCACTTGCGTCGACCGACACTCGCTGCACGGTGCGCGCAGGAATGTCCTGTGTAGCGACAACCTCACCGTCCTGATTGGTCACGCGCAGGCTGATTTCTTCTCTGGCGTACACAGAGAGCTCCGGTGAGTCCGTCACCGCCACAAGGCTGTGCGGAGCATCGGACGCGCTCTGGCCGGCGACCCACATGGTGTCGAACGCGATCGAGCCGTCACGACCGGTCTGTGACTCGCGCGGGAGTCGGCTCACTCCTGCCGCCACCACGGGAGCATCCGAGCGCACCTCGACCGCACCCGCGCTCAGTTTGGGCACTTGGATGACCGTCACGACTCCGGGCTCCAAGTTGAGTTCGCTAGCGCCGGGCCATTCGCTGGTGCCGTCGTCAGTAACGAGCGCGAGAGACACGTTGGCACCCTCGGGTGCAAGCAGGGAGACCGAGGCGCTAGCCCCCTCGACGCTGGGGTCGGACGGACCAACAGCAGGGATGACGATGCTGGTGCCGGGGTCGGCGGCGCGCGTCACCCAGTCGGTCCCCGCGGGTTCGAATCCATCCAGGCGCGAATCCTGAACATTCGCCACGATTCCGGTGCCGTTGGACACCACATGCAGGGTGAGGGCTGGATTCTCCGGAATGGTGCCCTCGAGCAGAACTGACCGCTGGGACTCGGGACCCACCACGATCACCATCGGCTCCTCTTCTTGGCCGATGGGGCCATAGGAGACTACCTCGACCTCGACGGGCGCCTCGGCAGGGTTCGTCAACACCAGCCGCGCGCTTGCGCCGAGCGTGGTAGCGCCGCCCACGAGCCATTGATCCATGCTGGGGCGCACGCAGGTGACGGCCGCGAGGCCCGCGATGTCGCCGCCGCCCACGCGTTCAATCGACGCCGCAACTGGGCCATCGGACGCAAATCCGGAGTCGACCTTGGTATTGGATCCCGAGGTGAACGTCTCAAACTGCACGTCGTCGGAACCGGAATCAAGATCGGCGTCGCCCGAGCTGATGTCCCCCACCGGGATTTCCAAGTGTCCGGGGCACGCGACGGCCTGCTGGAGCGGGGCGATCGCCAGGTGGTCAACTGTCGCCGGTGCGGGCTCGTGGATCGGCAGTTGGTCCGCGACGACCACGGCACCCGCCAGCGCCCCCGCTGCGAGTAGGCCGGTCAGAATCTTGACGATCATCAGCGCACCGCCCTGTACCTGCGGTCATTCAACGGAATCGAGCCAAGCAGTGACCAGGCCACCACAATCGCGGCCGCCCACCACCATCGGGAGTAGTCCCCGTCGTCGTAGTCGAGGTCGATGGTGCCCGCATCAGCCTCGACGGCGAACGCGAGTCTGCCGTAATCGTCCGCGACCTGTGCGAGTGACACCCCGTCGAGCGACGCCTGCCAACGCGGATCTGCGGGGACCGCCACAACCACGCGGCCCCCCTGAGCGTTGGTGATGTCTCCGTGGCTGAGGGTGCCGTAAGTGTCGAGCATCTGCACGTCACCATCAGCGGGCTCAAACCACGCGCGCGAGACGGGCACATCGGATCCCGGCCGAGCCACCGCGTACGAGGTGCCGCGCGTGCTGACTCCCATGAGCTGCAGGTCGGTGATTTGGGCCAGGGCACCCTCAAGTCGGGGCGAGTCCGGAGCCACCGTGATCACTCCAATGCCCCACGCGGCCAGCTCCACGTCCGCGCCGGCACCGCCGCCCACGAGTGTCGCGACAGCATCACTCAAAGACTGGGGCGAGGCGAGAGGCTCGCCACCGGCCGCCAGCACCTCACCTGTTGACGATCGGGCCGGCCTGCCGGTGAGCCACACGGAGCCATCATCCGTGAGCACCGAGTAGGACACGACCGAGTCAGCGTTCATCGAGAGCGTCAGTACCCGAGGTTGCGCCGTCGCCGTTTGCTGAAGGCCCGCGACAAGCGGCAACACGTCCGCCCTCGCGGCGGATACCTCCGGCTGGGGTGCCTGGCTCGGCCAGGATGACACGCCCACCTGGCCGACGAGGACCAGTCCGGCCACCGCGAGAGCGACGGCCGATGCTGTGCGTCGTAGGGCGCGTGACTTCCCCTTTCCTGCACGCCAGGCGCCGTGCGAGGCGGCCGCTGCCGCCATCAGGAGCCCAATCAGCGCGAGTGATGACCCCGCTCCAGCCCAGCCGTTAGCGTCGGCCTGACCCGCACCATCGGCGAGCGTCACCACCGAGCGTTGTGCGGCAGCCGCAACCACGAGGCCAACAGCCGCGACCAAGAAGCCCAGCCTCACGGCGAGCGTAGCTCGGCGTGACACTAACGCGACCAACGCCGCTGCGACGACGATCGCGCCCAGGACCATGGCTACCGACCGGTCTCCGCTGTCATCAAGTCCGGGCACGTCGGTATAGAAGCCGGTGAATCCAAGGAGTAGCTCCCAGGGGCGAGTCAGGGGGGAAACGAGGCTCGGCCCGGGCTCGCGCGCCAGCACGTGCCACGCCGCCCCGTTGAACGGCCCTGCCTGCCACGCAGCAATGATCGCGGGACCTGACGCGACGAGGGCTGGAAAGGGCATCGCCCACACGCGCCAGCGGTTCCGTCCGGCAAAAGCTCCCGTTACCAAAACCAACAGGGTGAGTGGCACCAAAAGCACTGGGGTGGCCACGGCAATGACTGCCATCATCACTGCGGCACCCACTCCCGCGCTCGCTGAGCCGCGGCGGCGCTTGGGGAATTCCTCGCTATCCCCCACCAGCTCGCCACGATGCCAGCCGACCGCCCGTACTACCGCGAACACGAACCATGGCAGTGCCAGATGGGTGATCACCGCGCCGATGCGTCCGTCGCCGATTGCTTGTAGGTAGAACGGCCACACGCCGTACGCGAGTGCCACCAGCACTCGTACTGTCGCGGAGCGCGTGGCTGCACCGGCCGCGAACCAAGCAGATGCTGTGGCCAGCGCCACTGCGAAGCACAGCAGAAGGCCGATCCAGAGGCGCGTGCCACCGGGCATCGCGCCAAGGGGCGTCAGGAGCGCGGCGAATGTTCCGTCGAGCGTGGGCGCACCAAAGCCCTGGTCACTCCAGCCACTAAACGTGCGCTGCCAAAGGTCATGCCAGCCGAACTCCGTGACACCCAACGCGCGTGAGCTGAGTTGGCTGCCGGCCACGACGGACGGAATCCAGGTTCCGAACAGCACGACCGAGGCTACGATTCCCAGCGCCATCACCGCGAACAGGCCCCTGAGGCGCCGCCGCCGGGCGGCATCGAGGTCGGCGCGGACGATGTCCGTGGGGGTGGCCGCCGCCCGGGCACGCTCGTACGCACCCATCTCTCGTGCCCGGAGGGTCGCAAAGATCGCGAGTGGGCTCGCGAGGAGTGGGCGGACCACCGACCGCTTGACGCGGGACGTCGACTGCGAGGTACGCCTCGCAGCGACGAGCTGCGGGGTGCGGCCAAGAAGCCGCCATGGCACCGAGATCTCTGCGCCGACCATTCGGGGTTGATTCTGCGCAATGCGCACTGCCGCCCGGCCCAGTGAGGAGACGAACATCCACAGGACCAGCAGTGGCACCACCCACCAGCGCGCCCAGACGCACGCGTGGAACCACTCGCTCGTGCGGCGGTTGGAGTAACTGGCGTGGTGCCCGCGGGTGGACCCGGTGCGCCGTCCGTACAGCGACTCCTGCGAATGGCGGATCTTCGCGGTCGGCACGATGACGACGTCGTAACCGGCCATCCACGCACGCCTGCAGTACTGCGCGCTCTCGCCAAAACCATTGAAGCCCGCGTCAAGGCCGCCAAACTCGGCCCACACGTCGCGCCTCACCAGCGCACCCGCGAGGCTCACTGCGAGCACGTCGTCACGGGCGTCGTACTGCCCCTGATTGATGTCGTCGTTCTCCACCATCGTGACCCGGCGCCCACCAAAGCGAGAGACGGAGGTTCCCAGATTGACCAGCTTAGAAGTGTCGTCCCAGCGCACGTGCGCGCCGCCCACCACGGCCGCCTGGCGACGCTTGCGGGCCGTCGCGGACAGTGCGCTCAACGCACCGGGCAATGGGGCCGTGTCGTCGTGCAGCAACCAGAGGTATTCACGCGAGTGCGAAGGGAACGCGGCGAGGACTCCGTCAATCGCGGCAGAGTAGGTTGTCGCGTCTGATTCGATAACGTCGACGGAGAGTTCAGTGGGAATGAGCGGTGCAATCGCTCCACCCACTAGGACCACGTGGACAATGTCGGGACGGACCTCTTGCTTCGCCAGCGAGGCAAGCACCGCGGGCAACTGCCCTGCACGGCCGTCAGTCACGACGATCGCGCGCACAATCAGGCGCGCTGAATTCATCGCACGCTCCCGCAGACGGGCAGGCTAGACGGCGCGGCGCTTGAGCTTACGCCGCTCGCGCTCTGACAACCCGCCCCAGATTCCAAAGCGCTCGTCATTGGCCAACGCGTAATCGAGGCACTCGCCCCGCACGTCACAGGACGTGCAGACCTTCTTTGCCTCACGCGTCGATCCACCCTTTTCAGGAAAGAACGCCTCGGGGTCGGTTTGGGCGCACAGCGCGCGCTCTTGCCAAGCAAGCGGACCGTCATCGTCTGATCCGCCAAAGATGTCCACCACCGACGCCAATGTCGAGGCGGGCTTGCCTGCGTCCGAGGGCACTGAACCTTCGTAGATATTCCACATGAGGTTGTCCTCCGTTCGCTGCGGGAAGGAATCCCGCATGTAGGAATTACACCGTTGTAATCCCCGTGAGTCAAGTCGAAACTAACGCACTCCACGGATGAAACCCAGCCCCCACGCCACGTGCATGGTCATCAGCACTCCAGGCATGAGCGCTACGGACCTCGGCCCCGCCTGTGACCATAGCGCCACCGCAGCAACTATCACTCCTGCTAGGTACGCGATAGGCGAGGCGAAACCGAGCATCAACCACCACGTCCCGGTCGCTAGTCCGACCGCCCCAAGCGCAATCCCTGCGACGAGTGCGGCCACCACAATTGGTGGTGCAAGATATCTTGCCGATGCCGTCTGCGGGTGGGATTCAACGACCTCGCGGCGCCAGGCTCCCGAGTGGAAGAATTGACGCGCCAACGCGCGCCAGGTGGACCGCGGGTGATACGGCACCTGCATGTCGGGTACGTAGTAGACCTCGTAACCCGCCTCCCTCAATCTGAAGTTCAGTTCCCAGTCCTGAGCGCGTCGGAAGTGTTCGTCGTAGCCGCCAACCGCCGCGAGCGCGTCACGGCGAAAGGAGCCGAGGAAGACGGACTCGGTCGCACCCTCGCGTCCACCTACGCGGTGCCCCGCGCTGCCAAGCCCAAACCGTGAGCCCATGGCGACTGCGATGGCATGAGCGAGCGGCGCATCGGCTTGTGGCACCATGCGCCCCCCGACGTTGCCCGCGCCCGTGTCGGCGAGTGCGTTGACGGCGAGGGTGATGTATCCGGCCGGTAGTACGGTGTGGCCGTCGATGCGCACCACCACGTCGTCTGCGCAAATGGCGAGTGCCAGATTCAGTCCGGCTGGGGTAAAGCCGGTTGGGTTTTCGACCACGCGCACGTTCGGGTGCAGGTCGGCAAGACCCGCAGCCATAGCCGCGGTATTGTCCGTCGACGGCCCCACCGCGATCACCAAGTTCACGCCAGGCTCGAAGCCGTTGTTCAACACCGAATCGACCGCTGCGGCGAGGTGAGCCTCCTCATTGAGCACCGTCATAACGACGCTTACTGGGGCATCACGTTGGACTGGGGCGAGGGTGGGCACCGAAAGAGCGTAACCCAGACGCATGCGAGCGCCAGAGACGCCCTGCAACGCGCGCACTCTGCCTACCCTGCTCCGGCGAGTCGCCGCCTTAGAATTGGCGGCATGTCCCGCCCCCTGCTAACGAGCGCAACGTGAGCGCACCCCCGTTCGATCGCCGCCGCAACCAGTCGAGCAACGCAGCCCGTCCATGGTGGCTGTGGGCGACGATGGCGGTCGCAGCTGTCCTTGGCTTCAGCATCGTCTATGCGCAGACCCTCTCCAGCCAGATCGATCACGCGTTCGACGCTCGCAGCGTGGAGACCATCGTCACCAACCGCCCGGAGAAGCCCACCGATGGGGATGCAGGTAAGGCGCTCAACGTGCTCTTGATGGGGTCCGATGCGCGCGACGGGGACAACGGCGAGATCGGCGGCCACTTCGAAGGCATGCGCAACGACACCACCATCATCATGCACGTCGCGGCTGACCGTTCGCGGGTGGATCTGGTGTCAATACCGCGAGACACGCAAGTCACCATTTCTGATTGCACGCTCTTCGATGGCAGCACCGTGAAGGGGTGGACCGGCGACTTCAACATCGCGTTCGCCAACGGCGGTTCACATGGCGACGCCGCGGAAGCCGCTGCCTGCGTCATTAACACCGTCGAGGACCTGACCGGAATCTACATCGACCACTACGCAGTCGTGGACTTCAGCGGATTCACGCAGATGATCGACGCACTTGGCGGAGTACCCATGTGCATCCCCGCGGCGATCTCGTCCACGAAGGCCAAACTCGACATCGACGCGGGCGCGCAGGTGCTCGATGGAAAAACCGCACTCGCCTACGCACGGCTCCGGACCGCGGAGACTGGCGGCGTATCTGGTTCCGACTTACAGCGCATTACACGCCAACAGGAACTCTTGAACCAGGTTGCCGCCGCGGCGCTATCCAAGAACCTACTGACCGATGTGGGCGATCTCACGGGTTTCGTACGTGCCGGGGCCGAATCCATGACGATGGATCCTGACCTTGCGGACACCAAGTACCTGCTCGGTCTGGCATACAGCCTGAGCCACATCGAGCGCAGCAACATCCAGTTCGCTACCGTTCCATGGGAGTACACCGAGGATCGAACCAACGTTGTGCTCCTGCCGGAAGCCGAGGACACCTGGGCGCAACTTCGCGGGGACGAGCCACTGACGGCGATCGCTGAGGGCGACGCCTCGTCGGCATGGGATGACGGGCACAAGGATGCCGACGAGGCCTCCGCCGCACCGGCGCCTTCCGCGTCCACCGACGGCGCCTCTGCCTCCAGGTCCAACACCCAAGCGCTGCTGGACGATTGCGCCTCGTAGACTCCCCACGAGTTCACGCTTAAGGTGGGAACCGAAAGGTGCCGATAACCGTTATGTCCACGACAGGCGAGATCAGTCCGTCAGCACCCGCCGTGGAGCGCTGACCACGCCCGCAATGCAACGACGATCGAGAGTTCAGGACCAATGGCTTCATTCCCCGCGAGCGAACGCGCGCATGGCTAGGCGCGACAAGGGTGCCCGTCACGGCACCACCGCCCCCCGTCACCGAGTGCTGACGGGAGTCCTCTGGGGTGTGGCTGCCATCGCGGGCTTCGCAGTCGCGTACGCCGGTACGAACTTCTACCTCCTGCAGAGTTCGCTCACCACCAAGGATGTGGCGTCGCTCTACAACCCCAACCCTGATGCCACGGGCGACCCAGCGGCCGACGGGCCACCGCTGGATGGATCCGCTGGAAACGACGTCAACATCCTGCTCATGGGCTCCGACACCCGTGAGGGCGAGGAGAACGAGGAAATCGGTGGCGATGTCGCTGGCATGCGCTCCGACACCGTAATCGTGATGCACATCTCCGCTGACCGCGAGCGCATCGACTTCATGTCCATCCCCCGCGATTCGCGCGTCGCAGTCTCTGATTGCACCATGTTCGATGGCACGATCAAGCGCGGTTGGACCGGCAAGTTCAACATCGCGTTCGCCAACGGCGGCGAGAACGGCGATCCCGCCGAGGCCGCCGCCTGCACCATGCAGACCGTGACAGACCTCACTGGAATCAAGCTCGATCACTACGCGGTCGTAGACTTCGCTGGCTTCGAGCAGATGATCGACGCGATCGATGGCGTGCCCATGTGCATCCCGAACGACATTGACTCCAAGAAGGCCAAGCTGTCGCTCGAGGCTGGCCCTCAGGTGCTCGATGGCAAGACCGCCCTCGCTTTCGCACGGGCGCGCACCGGAGAGGGACTGCCCGGAGGCACGGACCTAGGGCGCATCGATCGCCAGCAGGAACTGCTCATGAATGTGCTCCGCAAGGCGCTCGGTACCAACATGCTCACCGACGTGGGTGGCATGACACAGTTCGTGAAGGCCGGCGCACAGGCGCTGACCATGGACCCGGACCTGGGCAACGTCAAGTACATCCTGGGTCTCGCGTACAGCCTGCGCGGCATCGATACCGCCAACATCACGTTTGCGACAGTTCCGTGGGCCTACCCGGGTGACAATAACGGCGACGTTGTGTGGACGCCCGATGCCGACATCATGTTCGCGCAGATTGTTGCCGACGAACCGATTACTGATCCCGAGGACGTCGACGCGACCAGCCTGTCACCTGAAGCGACGACCGACGCGGAGACCGCCACTGATACGACGACGGCTGCGGAGTCGGGCACGACCGCAGCAACGCCCGATGCGTCAGTGACCGATGCGGCCACTGAGCCCACCGTGTCTCCGTCGCCAGAGCGCGAGACGCAAGCGGAGATCCTCGCCGCCTGCGGCTAATCTGCCAGAGTCAAACGCAAATGCCCGCCCCGTCTAGCGACGAGGCGGGCATTTGTGCGTTGAAGGGTTCTAGGCCTCGCGTAGGGCCTTGCCCTTAGCGTGAGCGACGTCCCGCAGTGAATCCTGGAACTGGGCCATGCGCTGACGCAGCTCGACCGCACGCTCGCCGTCGCCCGCCGCCACCATGCGGACCGCGAGCAAGCCCGCATTTCGCGCTCCCCCGATCGACACGGTCGCAACTGGCACGCCCGCGGGCATCTGCACGATGCTGAGCAGCGAGTCCATTCCGTCGAGGTACTTCAGAGGCACAGGTACGCCAATCACCGGAAGCGTCGTCACCGCGGCGAGCATGCCAGGCAGGTGAGCCGCCCCGCCCGCGCCCGCGATAATCACTCGTAAGCCTCGCCCGGCCGCCTCGCGGCCGTAGGCGATCATCTCGTCGGGCATGCGGTGTGCGGAGACGACGTCCTTCTCGAACGGCACTTCGAACTCCTGCAGCGCAGCCGCAGCGGCCTCCATTACGGGCCAGTCGGAGTCCGACCCCATTACGATTCCCACTACGGGCTTCTCGGTCATTGCTGCGCTCCTTCGCGAACGATTCCGGCGGCCGTGACCGCCCTGTCATAGGTCTCCTGCTGGTCGGCCCCGGACACGTTGACGTGGCCCACCTTGCGGCCGGGACGAACGCCCTTGCCGTACAGGTGAATCTTGGCACCAGGGTCGCTCACGTCCGCGAGTGCGCCGGGCAGATCCTGACGCGCACCCCCCAGCACATTGGCCATGACGGTCCAGGGCGCGCGGGGCGACGTGTCACCCAACGGCAGATCCGCGACGGCACGCAGGTGCTGCTCGAACTGGCTCGTGATCGAACCGTCCATGGTCCAGTGCCCGGAGTTGTGCGGGCGCATCGCGAGCTCGTTGATCACCAGGCGCCCGTCTGCCTCAAACATCTCGACGGCGAGAACGCCGACCACGCCCAACTCCGTGGCCACTCGCTCCCCAATCTCGCGCGCCTGACGCTCCAGTGCAGGGGCTAAGTCCGGTGCGGGGGCAATCACCTCGGAGCACACGCCGGCACGCTGGATCGATTCAACTACGGGCCACACCGCGACATCGCCCGAGGGCCTGCGCGCCACCAAGACTGCGAGCTCGCGCGTGAAAGGCACCTTCTGCTCCACGAGCAGTTCGGGTCCGCCCTCTGCGCGCCCCTCCAGCCAGTCAGCGGCTTGGGCGGCGGCGGAGATCACTCGGACACCTTTGCCGTCATAGCCGCCGCGGGCGGTCTTGAGGATGGCTTCTGAACCGTGCGCGTCCAGGAAGGCCGCCACCGAAGCCTCGTCGGTCACGTGGGTCCAATCAGGGTTCGGCAATCCCAATTCGGTCATGCGTTCGCGCATCGCAATCTTGTCCTGCGCGAACACCAGCGCCTCGATACCGGTGCGCGCGGGCACCCCGGCCGCCTCCGCAGCATCGAATACAGAGGCCGGGATGTGCTCGTGTTCCCAGGTGAGAGCAACGGGGCGCGGCTCCGCAAGCAACTGCGCCACGGCATCGGCGTCGGCCGGCATCCCGACCACGAATTCGTGGGCGGGAAGCGCCGCCGCCGCCTCGGGAGATTCGACGAGGACGCGGAGGGTAAGTCCAAGTTCGGTGGCGGCTGGCGCCATCATGCGCGCAAGCTGACCGCCGCCAATAACGGCCACAATCGGTGAAGTCATGGGTACAACCTACCGGCGGCTAGGCTCGGACATCGTGAGCATTGGTACGTGGGTGCGCGGACGCGCGGGAGAACTGGCCAAATTCGGCACGGTCGGCGTGGCGGGAATCTTTGTCGACGCCGGCGTCTTCAACTTGCTCCTGCTAGGGCCACTGTCCGTCGAGAACAAAGTCATCACCGCCAAGATCATCGCGTCCGTGGTGTCGACCCTTTTCGCGTGGGCCGCACATCGCTGGTGGACGTTCAACGACCGGCGAGGTCACCGCCCGGTCAGGGAACTCATCATTTTTGCCCTCGTCAACGGGGCGGCGCTGGCTGCCCAGGCCGGCGTGCTTGCAGTCTCCCATTACTGGCTGGGCTTCACGGGCGCGCTCGCTGACAACTTCTTCGCCTACGGGATCGGTCTTCCGCTCGGCACCGTGCTGCGCTACGTGGGCTACCGCGCGTTCGTGTTCAACAACGACGACGCTTTCGCGGCCGATGCCGTGGCGGGCTTGGAAGCCGTCGAGGAAGACGTTACAAGTCCCGACGACGACGATTCTTCCGCGCCGCCCGCCCGTGCGTAACGACGTCGTCGAGGTCGCCCATGGCGGGTACTCCCTGCAGGAACACCGAGAAGGCCGCGGGCTTGCGCTGAGAGAGTTCGAGTCGGCCACCATCGGCGGTCACAAGGTCTCGCGCCAAGGCTAGTCCCAGGCCGGTACCACGACCGCTCGTCACTTCTCGCTCGAAGATGCGCGGCGCCAAGTCCTCGGGCACGCCCTCGCCCTCGTCACGCACCTCAATCACGATCGCGTGGTTGGGTCCGCTCTCGCGCGCGAGCACCATGGTGGTGCCGTCGCCGTGGTGTAGCGAGTTCTCGATCAGAGTGGCCAACACCTGCGCTAGACCGCCAGGGGTCGAGAACACCGTTGCGTCGGTGGGGGCGATGCGGAGCTTACGCCCGGCCTGGGTGAAGGTCTTCTCCCACTCGGCGCGTTGCTGGTCGAAGACGTCGGCGAGCACCACCAGTTCCGTGCCCGATCCCAGCGTGCGGCGGGTGCGCCCCAGCAGCTCGTCCACGACGCCCACGAGTCGCTCGACCTGCTCCAGGGACTTCTCAGCCTCCTCCTGCACCTCGGGCTGATTGGAGGCGAGCGTAATCTCCTCGAGCCGCATCGTGAGGGCGGTGAGCGGGGTACGCAACTGATGCGAGGCGTCGGCCGCGAACTGTCTTTCGCTCGCCAGCCTGGCGCCCATCCGGGTGGCACTGCGGTTGAGCTCGTCGGCCACGAGGTCGATTTCCTCGACCCCTGTCTTGGTGAGGTTGAGCTTGACCTGGCCAGAGCCCAGATGTTCGGCGCTCGCTGCCAGGTACACGAGCGGCTTAGACAGTCGGTTGGCCTGAACCACGGCTACCGCGATTCCCGCGAGCACCGCAATGATGCCGACCAACAGCACTAGCCCCACCGCGCGGGCGGAGGCCCAGAAGACGTCCCACCAGGACGTATACATCAGCACCACGAGCTCGCTGTCCATGACATGCGACGCGGAGAACGAGCGGGCCGGCTCGGTGCCCGACGTCAGCTCGGTGCCGTCCGGGAGAATGAGGACGATGTAGGACGCCGCCCCCGGCGCGTCACTCACGTACGAGCTGAGGTTCTCCTCAGTGATGGTCTCGCCAGTGGAATACCGCACGTCGAGCGTGCGGGCGGCGGTGGTAGCACGCTGGTCGAGGTTATCGACCGAACTGTCGCGCACCAGGGTGGCCGTCATCACGGCCAAAGGTATGCCGAGCAGCACCACCGCGACGGCAAGCGCCGAGATGGTCGCCTGGAGTACGCGACGACGCACGCGGGCGCCTAAACGTTGCTCTCGAAGCGGAAGCCCATTCCGCGGACCGTGGTGATGAACCGCGGCTGAGTAGCGTCGTCACCCAGCTTGCGGCGCAACCACGACACGTGCATGTCCAGCGTCTTCGAGGGTGCACCGGAGTCGGCGGCCCAGACCTCACGCATGAGCGTCTCACGCGAGACCACGGAGCCCGCGTTCGCCACGAGCAGGTGCAACAGATCGAACTCCTTGCCGCTGAGCTGGAGCTCGTCGCCACCGAGGTAGGCGCGGTGGCCGGCCACGTCAATGCGTACGCCGGCAACATCGAGGTCCGTGGTCGAGTCGGCACCTGTACGGCGACGAAGCAGTGCCCGCACGCGTGCCAACAGCTCTGCGAGGCGGAAGGGTTTGGTGACGTAGTCGTCGGCGCCAGCGTCGAGGCCCACCACCAGGTCAACCTCATCCGCGCGGGCTGTGAGCATCAGGATTGGGACCGCGAGGCCCTTGTCCCGGATACGTCGCGCCACGTCCACACCGTCGATGTCGGGCAGGCCGAGGTCGAGGATGACGAGGTCGGCGTCATCCGCCGCACCCACACCCCCGAGTCCGGTCCCGTGCCATTCAACGTCATAGCCTTCTCTTCCCAAAGCACGGGTCAAAGGTTCTGAAATGGTCGGGTCATCTTCGACCAAGACAATTCGAGTCATGGTGCCACGATACCCGGGCGCGACCACATTGCAATGCCTCGCGCGCAGGCCGCACTCAAGGCGAGCATCGTTTTCCCGTTTCTGTTCCCGGTAGGCTGGGCGCTCGTGACCTCCGCTACCGTCCTGCACGCGCCTGCTACTCCCTCACGTGCGCAATCTGCGCTGGTAGCGATGCCAGAACGGACAGTCCAGATATTGGTCGCCCTCGCACTTGCCGCGGGTGCCACCGTCAGCCTCGGCATTCACTATTGGTGGACGGTGCTGCCGCTCGCCGCAATTTTGGTGGCCGCGACATGGACCGCACTGGCACACCGCGCCGCCGTGACAGTCTCCGCAGCGCGCGCGGCGGCCGTCGCCGTAGGAGGCACCATCGCATGGTGCGTCGCGAACATTGCCATGGCGGCCGAGTACCTCATTGTGGTGCGCGACCCCGGCTTTCTGACGCTGTCGGGCATGTGGCTGGCCCGTCACCCCAGCACGGACATCCCCACACGTGGCTCCGTCGAGGCCGCCGAGACGCAGCTCAATATGCTGCCCGACGCCGCACAAGCCTGGAATCTCTACGGCGACGTGATCCAGCCGCAGGGAGCCAAGATGCTGCCCGCCACCCTGTCAGTTGGCGGCTGGCTCGCGGGCGAGACTGGCGTCCTTGCCGCCAACGTCGTGATCGGCGGAGTGGGGATCCTGGCCGTCTACGCGCTTGCTCGCCGATTCCTCGGCCCCTATGCGTCGCTCGCACCGGCCGGTGCCATCGCCCTCACTGTGTCCCACATTGGATTGTCACGCGCCGGCTACACCGAGCCCCTCACCCTCGTGCTCGTGGTCGCTGGTGTGCTGTGGGCCTGGCGCGGCGTCAAGGAGAAGCGGCTAGGGCTGCTGCTCGCCGCCGGCATCACCTCGGGGGCAACGACGTTTATCCGCATCGACGGCGCCTCGTTCGCGGTGGGTGCCCTCGCGGGTGTGATCATTGCGCTCGCACTGTCCGATGCGCCACGAGCGTGGCGTATGCGGGCAGGCTTTGCGTTTGCCGGCACGCAGGCCGTCGCCCTTGCGCTCGGCTACGTGTCGCTGTGGCGATGGGCGAACGAGTACCTGGTGCGACTTGAGGGACAGGCCATCGCGTTAGTCTCTGTCTACTTTGCGGCCGCGGTAGTTCTGGGGCTCTGGATGGCGACGTGGGGCCCGCAACTGCGCGGCGACCGCCTTCTGACCTCGCTGCGATCCGTCCTGGGACGCCGGGGCGCCATCGGCATCGGGATTGCCGTCAGTGGCCTGCTTGCGATCCTCGCCTCGCGGCCGTTGTGGATGATCGCGCGGCGAGGCACGGTCAAGTCAAACGAGATCTTCGCGAACGGCGTGGTCGAGTCCTTCCAGAAGGCGGCCGGTCTGCCGGTCGACGGCACCCGAACCTATGCCGAGTCGACCATGACCTGGATGAGCTACTACCTCACGTGGGTGCTGGTCGCGCTCGCCATCGTCGGATTCGGTGTGGCCGCCTACCGCATGGTGCGCCGCGACGGGACCTGGGCGGTATTTCTCGGGGCCATCCTCGCGCCCACCTTGCTGTACCTATGGAACCCCTCGATCATCCCCGACCAGATTTGGGCGATCCGTCGATTCGAGCCCGCGGCCATGCCCGGGTTTGTACTAGCCGCCGCGATCGGGGCGTGGTGGCTTGCGGGACGGCTTCGTACGGCGTCGGCGCGCGCCAGCGGACGCAAGTGGGCCGCAGCCGTCGTGCTGCTTGCGCCCCTGACGGCTTGGCTTTCAATCCAGCCGGGAGAACCCATGCCCATTAGCAGCGCGACTAACGTCACCACGCGGGAAATGCTCGGCGCCCGCGACCAGCTCAGCGACCTGTGTGAAGTCGCGGGCGACAGGCCCATCGTGCTCGCGGGAACCTCGTCCCACTTTGGCTCGCTGCGCGTGATGTGCGACCAGCCGGTGGTGCTTGCGCTGGTGGAACCCACTCCGGAGACACTCATCTCGATGACCGAGGTGTGGGGGCAGGCGCCGGTGGTGCTGACCCGCAACACCGACTGGTTCACCTGGAATGGCGGGATTCCCGCCCCCGCGGTCGACTCCACCGTGCGCACTGCGTCATACACGTTGCAGAACATCCCCCGGACCTACTCGGATCGCCAATACACCTGGTACGCGGGGATAGTGGGCGCCGATGGCACACTCGATTCCGTATCCGTCCCGGAGTCCCTCTCCGAGGCTTCGTAAGAGTTCTCCACAGAAACGACGCACGCCTAGCGCGATGCGGTGAGCGCGAGCCACTCTGGTGTCATGCGTGTGACGTGGGACAACCGTGTGGACCTGGACCTGTCGGCGGCGGCGACCTGCGCGGACATCGCGGCGTACATCACCATGACCGACTCCCCCGGCCCTCACGGTCACGGAGTCGCCGCGAGAGCTGACGCGACCGGTACGGTCGCGGTGTGGTGCGGCTCAGTGCGGCTCGATCCCGATCACCGGGCGGGAGTTCCGCCGTTGGTTCACGGCGCATCGCTGCAGCGCGGCCCTGGGGCTCCGGAGGTGCGTCTCACGGATCCCCATCTCGCCGTCACGTGCGGCCCGGACGCTGGGCGCATGGTGCCCCTCACGCGCGACGGCCTCAGCATCGGCCGTGGAGAGTCGTGTGACCTGACGCTCGCGGACAATGCGGTGAGCACCGAACATGCGCATGCGGGCTTCGGTAACTCGCCATGGGTGCGTGACGCGGGCTCGCGCAATGGCACGATGCTCCGGCGCGGCGACGGCACGCGGAAGCGATCTCGCCGGCTCAAGCCACGACCTGGCGAGCACCTCTTGGTCGGAGGGTCCGTCGTCGAGGTACGGCCGCGTCCGGGTCCAGACGCCGTCAAGACTGGGCACCGACCTCACGCTTCGGCGTCACAGCTCAGTGCGATCGGCGCCGGGGCGCTCACCGGCATCATGCTCGCGGTGATGACTGGGCGCTGGTATTTCGCGCTGCTGGCGCTGGGGTATCCGCTGATAGTAGGTATACCGATGCTCGCGCAACGGCTCCGACGGGGTGAGGATGATGAGGGGGACGTCACCGGCCCCGCGGACCCGTGCCCCACCCTCGAGCCGTCAGCGGCGCCCATGGCAGGGCCGGTGGCCGTCGTGGGTCCCGTCCCGCTCGCGGCGGCGACCGCACGCGGCCTGGTGCTCGCACAGCGGCTGCGCCCTCACGGCGACGAATGGGCTGAGCTCTGGATGCGGTGGCTGCCTCGCGCCACGCGGGAGCAAAGCGTCATGGTGATGGCGGAGGGCGCCTCCGCCCCCTCGTGGGCGGCAACGGTGGTCGAGATCCATGGGGACGAGACCCACGTGCGCACCGGCACTGCGACGAGGGTGGCGCGCCGCTGCGAGATCTCGCAGCACACAGCCGATGCCGTGGCTCGGCTGATAGCCGGCACACGAGCCGCCGAGTCGTTGCCGGACGACGTCGCATGGGCGGACTTGCCGGTGGACCAGCCGACGAGGCCCGGCCGTACGTTGTCCACTCCCATCGGCGTGGGCGCGGCCGGTGCGGTGTCCCTCGACCTGGACCTTCAAGGCCCCCACTTCCTGGTGGCGGGCACCACCGGGTCGGGCAAGTCCGCGTTGCTCGAGACGCTGGTGCTGGGCCTCGCACACCGGCACTCCCCCGCGGACCTGACCGTCGCACTCATCGACTTCAAGGGCGGCGCCGGCCTACGTCACTGTATGGACCTGCCGCACGTCGTGGGCAGTCTCACGGACCTCGACTCTCACCTCGCGGAGCGCGCGCTGGTCGCTCTCAGTGCCGAACTCGATCATCGCAAGCGCCAGGTTTCGCAGGCCGGGTACGGTTCCCTTGCCGAGTGGGAACAGGCGGGCGGGGCGCCGCCCCGGCTCCTGGTGGTCGCGGACGAGTATCAGGAGATCGCCCAGCACCACCGGGACTTCCTTCCGCACTTGGCGCGCCTCGCTGCCCAGGGGCGTTCGCTCGGCCTGCATCTGGTGCTTGCCACGCAGCGCCCGGCCGGCGCAGTGACTCCGGAGATCCGCGCCAATGTGTCCACCACGGTGGCACTGAGAGTCGCGTCTACTGGCGAGTCACAGGACCTGCTCGGGACGGCCGATGCTGCCTCCCTTCCTGCCGACAGGCCGGGTAGGGCAATCGTCGCGCACGGCTCAGACCACGTTCGCGTCCAGGTCGCGCAGCCCACGTTGCATGCCACCGCTCCCGTGCGCCCCGCCGGAGAAGTGGTCGCGGCTGCTCCCGCCGATCTCGCCCGCGCTACGGCCGAGCGTTGGCAGGGTGTCGACCTGCCAGCCCGCCTGTGGCGCGACCCGTTGCCCACCAGTGTGGCCCTGCCTCCACCGCCAGAGAACGTCGGCAGCCCGATGCTGACGCTGGGTTTGGCCGACTGGCCGGCCGAGCGACGGCAGGACCTTGTGGGCTGGCAGCCCTCAACCGGGCCTATCGCGTTCATCGGTCCACGTGGAGCGGGACGCTCTGCGGCACTCGAGTTGCTCCGCACCCAGGCTCCCCTCGCAGGACTGACCGCCGTACCGCTCCCTGCGGATGCCCGCGAGGCGGCACGAACCGTCGCCCTCGCTCACGACCGAGCGGACGTGCTTCTCCTTGTCGACGACGCGGGCAGCGCTCTAGCCATGCTCGCCGAGGTCGACCTCGGCACGCCGGCGGAGCTGCTCATGCGTCGCATGGCCCGCGGGCTACCGACCGCCATCGCGCTCGCAACTCACGACCCAGCACGGCTCGCGTCATCGGCTGGCAGTCGGGTTGTGCTGTCCGGAGCTGATGCTGCGGACGACGCCCTGTGGAACGTGCCGCGTACGCTCGCGGGTCGCCCCGCCCTCGCGGGACGCGGAAGGTTGGGCACTCAGGGGCAATGGTGCGAGGTGCAACTGTGCCTCCCCCGCGATTCCGGGGCTCCCCCGGTGCGGCTCGTGGAGCGGCTTCCCAACGCCGCCGCGGTCGCGCGCAGCTGCGAAGCTGACCCCCGACTCCTGGCGGTGGGCGGGGACGATGCCCGCCCAATTCTCGTTCCTGATGGCCCGCTCACGGTGGTGGGCCCGCCTTCGGGCGAGCGAGACGCCGTCGTTGCTCACGTCGAGCGCCTTGTCGCCACAGAAGTAACCGTGCGCGACGACCTCATCAGTTTCCCTGGCTTCACCAAGCCCACAGGCATGATCGTGTTGGTTCAGCCCACACCACGCGCGGTGCGCGACGCGTGCGGCACAGCGCACATCGGGCTGGCGGATCCGACGCCACAACCAGGGCGAGTAGTGATCGTCAGCGACGACGGCGTCGACGCCGCCCAGATCCCGGCATGAACATAGACCCCGCGACGCAAAAACTATCCTTGACCGGCCGTCGGTGGCTCCGCAGCGTCGTCCTTGCCCGCGCGCGCCATGACACAACCGGCGACTCCCAGGGCGACAACAATCAAAACAACGGCTACGACGGGTCGCGTCGAGATGATGGACAGTCCGAGCCCCGCCTGGAACACCTGCCACGTCAGCGCGATGGAGCGCGCCCACCGCCGTGACTGCCACATTCCACGCGCGCCGAAACCCACTCCCACGGCAAGTGCCAGGCAGAACACCCCGACTCCAGCAATGAAACCCACGTCGCGCGGGTCGCCAAAGATCGCGTAAAAGCCGTAAGCGAGCGCCGCAAAGGCCAGCAAAATAGCCTCAATGCCGAGCCCAACTGCTGCAAAAATCTCGAGTTTTCGGCCGCGCCTAGCACTGTCCTTGTTCATGTTCCCCAAACTACCTTGACCGATTGTGAGCGACGACACATCGTCTATCTCTTGTCACCTGTTCGTAACCATGAGAACCTTAAAGAAGTCAAACCGCAACGGCCGCGGCGATATCCCACAATTTTGTGTCCATTTCGCCGCGCCACATTGCCCAAGGAGATCCTATGGACTGGCGCGACCGCGCTGCTTGCCTCGAAGTTGACGACCCGGAGCTTTTCTTCCCGGTCGGCAACACGGGCCCTGCATTGGTACAGATCGAGAAGGCGAAGTCCGTGTGCAACGCGTGCCCCGTTCGCGAAACCTGCCTGCAGTGGGCAATGGAGCACAACCAGGACTCCGGTGTGTGGGGCGGCTTGTCGGAAGATGAGCGCCGCTCCCTCAAGCGCCGTGCCGCCCGTGCACGCCGCGCAGCCAAGTAACCGCAGTTAAGCAACCTCGGCGGCGCCTCGCGCCGCCGTGGCCGCTTAGCGTCTCGGGGACTTAACGATCCTTCACCTGCACGTGGACGTCGACCTCGCTTCCACCGGCGACGCGCTTCCACGTCAGCGACCCTCCAAGCTCGTTTTCCACTAGGGTCGTCACAATTTGCGACCCTAGCCCGGTGGGCTTGGCTGACAGTCCAACGCCGTCATCCGCGATCACTACGTCAAGGTCGGTGTCATTCCGACGCGCCGTGACCGTGATGGTGCCGTGCTCGCGACCCACAAAGCCGTGCTCCACCGCGTTCGTCACGAGTTCCGTGATGACCAGCGCGAGCGATGACGCAAACTGCGCCGGAATAAGCCCGAAGTCTCCCTCACGGACAATCTTGACCTGCACTCCCGGCGAGGCAACGTCAGCTGCCATCCGCATCGAGCGTCCCGCGAGGTCATCGAAGTTCACTAGTTCGTCTAGCGTGCCCGAGAGCGTCTCGTGAACGAGCGCGATGGTGGACACCCGGCGCATAGCTTCCGCGAGCGCCTCCTTGGCTTCGGGAGCCTCAACGCGCCGGCTCTGCAACCGCAATAGCGCAGCCACCGTCTGCAGGTTGTTCTTCACCCGGTGGTGAATCTCGCGGATTGTCGCGTCCTTGGTGATGAGCTCGCGTTCACGCCTGCGCAACTCGCTCACGTCGCGGCACAGCAGTACCGCCCCGGCGCGCGAACCATCCACGGAGACTGGTATCGCACGAAGCGACAGGCACGCGCCGTTCACTTCCAAGTCAGTACGCCAGGCAGCACGGCCCATTACCACCATGGCCAACGTTTCATCGATCAATCCACGATCGGTGACGAGTTCGCTGGTCACGCGTGGCAGCGACTTGTTCATCAACGGCCCGTGCACTCCGAGCCGATGAAAGCACGACAACGCATTAGGCGACGCATATGTCACGTGACCGACCGAGTCGAGCCGCAAGACTCCGTCACCCACGCGAGGAGCACCGCGCTTGGGCCCCGTCACCGACGTATGGACCGGGAACTCGCCCTGAGTAATCATGCGCAGCAGATCATCGGAGGCGCCCTTGTAGTTCAATTCAAGCCGCGATGACGAACGGGAAACCACCTGCGACACCTCGCGCGTCAGCACCGCGATGGCGCGACCGTTCATCACCACTGGCAGTGCATCCTCCCGCACCGCATAAGTCTCGTCCCAGCGCGGCTCGCGGGACGCAACTATGGTGCCCTCATCGAGGGCTCTGCGCAGATGAGCGACGCGAGTGGGACCCGCCATCGTCCCCACGACATCGTCTTGATGAACTGTGGGACCGGTCGAGGGGCGGCACTGGGCCACCGCGACGAACCCGTCCGGCACCTCCCGCCACATGACCAAATCAGCGAACGCAAGGTCCGCGATAATCTGCCAATCGGCGGTCAGCAATGCCAACCAGTCCGCCTCAGCATCGGTGAGGGGTCCGAACCGCTCGGCGGTCTCGCGCAAAGTTGCCACGCCTCTAGCCTAAGGGTCGCGCGCAGGCGCGGTAGCCTGGTGACACCTTGGAGGGCGTCCATGAAGATAATTCACCAGCACACGTTTCACGCGAGTCTCGACCGCGTCATAGCAATGCTCGCTGACGAGGAGTTTGCCGCAGTGCGTGCAAATGCCTCTGGAGCCGCAGACCAGGACGTCCTGGTCGATGGGGAGCCGGACCAGGCCTTTACTGTGCTGATTCGCCGCGTCGTGCCATCGGCGTCGATTCCTGCCGAGTTCCAGAGCTTTGTGAGTAAAGACCTCAAGGTGAAGTACACCGAGGCCTGGGAGCCACCCAACCCGGCCGAGTCGGACCGCGTCGGCACCTTCGCGATGGAGATCGTGGGCGCACCCGGCCATGTCTCAGGGGCAATCGGCCTGACGCCCGGCGACGGGACCGTGGAGTTTCTCGCGACCGGCGAGATATCCGTAAGCGTGCCGTTGATTGGTGCGATCATCGAACGCGCCGTGGCGCAGGCGATGGAGACCGGGTTCGTTGCCGAGCTCGCCGCAGCAGACACCTGGCTCGCCAACCGGGCATGACCCTTCCTGCACCGGTCCAGGTGTTTATCGGCGGCACCCTTGGTGGCGCCCTCCGCATCGGCCTTGACCTCCTGTTTCCCGCCGGTGCGCAGGGTGTCGCGTGGGACGTCGTCACCATCAACGTGGTCGGATCATTCGTGCTGGGCGCGGTGGCCGCGCGTAGCGAGGCCATGGGTGGACACCGCCACTTCCCCCTGATCGGACCGGGGCTGCTTGGCGGATTCACGACGTTCTCCGCCATCGCGTCCCTGCACTGGACGGCCGGCACCAGCCTGGGCCTCGCGGCCGGCGTGCTCGCCCTCAACATGGTGCTCGCGTTTGGCGCGGCGGCATGGGGATGGAGCCTGGGGGCTCGCGGCTCGCGCGCGACCGAATTCGTGGAGAATCTTGCCAATGAGCCCGACGGCGTGGTGCACGACTCTCACGTGCCGACTGAGGGCGATGCTGCAGGCGGGGAACGCGCATGAGCCCGCTGATCTATCTCGCGGCGGCCCTGGCCTGCGGTGCCGGAGCGGTAGTGCGCTTTGGGCTGTCCAAGATGAACGCGCGGTGGAAACTACCGTGGCCCACCTTTGGCGCCAACCTACTCGGCAGCTTCACCCTGGGCGTCATCGCTCACATTGCCCTCACTGCGCCGCACGCGGACCAACTCACGCTGATCGCCGGAGGCGGCTTCGCGGGCGGGCTCACGACCTTCTCGACCCTCTCGGTCGATGCCGTGGTGCTGTGGCGAGGGGGCAGACTCACCTACTCGATGAGTTACCTCGCGGCTACGTTCGTGGGCGGACTACTGGGAGCCGGCTTCGGCTGGGCCCTCGTTGGCTGGCTCTAAGGCCCCACCCACAAGGACACCCAGCCCAAGCATCGGCCGGTGCGTTCTATTCCTCGATGGTCACGCCGCGCCAGAAAGCGACGTGCTCGCGAATGTTCTCCGCGCGCGGCTTGGGGTCGTCATAGTGCCACGCGGCGTCCTTGTTGACCTCTCCGTCCACCACGACGTCCTCGTACGTCGCCGAGCCCTTCCAAGGGCAGACGCTTTCCATGTCGGACGACTGAAAATACTCCGCCTTAATGCTGTCCCTTGGGAAGTAGTGATTGCCCTCCACGATTTCGGTGTGGTCGGACTCCGCAATGACGGTGTTGTTCCAGATTGCCTTCATGATTCCTCCATCGGTAGTCAGCCGCGCAATGGATTGGTGCCAGCGGCCTCTCACCTTGGCCAACAGCGTCACGGCACCCGACATTCCTGCGGCTGCCCAAGATCCCGGAAGTTGGGCTACTCGCGGCGCTTGCGCACTACCCAACCCACCGCCGGCCAGCCGACGACCAGCGCCAGCACCACCAGCGTGGGCGCCACATCATCGGTGCTCGCGCTAAGGGCCACGCCTGCGAGGACAAGCGATGCGACCAACCCCGCAGCAGACACTTCGACTGGTACACGCAGACCCTCCGTACGGCCCGCCACTCGTTGCCTGATCGCGGCCAGGTTGGCCACCGCGTAGTACGTCAGCACCGTCGCGACGGACACCAGTAACAGGTTGGTGCCGCTCGTCCATACCAAGGCGACCGCAACCAGTGCCACGACCAACTCCGCGCGCCACGGCGCACCGGATGAGCCTTGCACAGCCAGCGTTGAAGGCAAGTCACGCTCGCGTGCCATCGCCATGGCGGTGCGACCCGCGCCCGCCATCACGGCGAGCATCGCCCCAAAAGTCGCCATGGTAGCGGCGACGGTGACGACGACGAGTGGTAGGTGGCCCACGGTCGCCAGTTGCTCCAAGGGGCCCGCAAGCGAGCCCTCGTCTACCGTCGTGCCCTGGCGGCGTGTTGCCAACCCGCCCAGTGCATCGACGCCAACATAAGTGGCCAGCGCCCAGGCAATCGCGAGATAGAGGGAGACCACCACTGCGAGCGCCACAATGATCGCCCTCGGGATGGTGCGGGCAGGATCTCGTACCTCCTCGCCAAGAGTTGCGATGCGCGCATACCCGGCAAAGGCGAAGAAGGCGGACGATGCCCCGACCAGGAACGTCGCAACCGGTCCAGATTCCTGCGCGAAGCGAAGGCCCTGCGGCACCTCCCCATGGCCCGCCACCGCTGCGCACACAATGCCCATTAGTGCCAGCGTCACCACCACTGCAATCACGGTGGCTCCGGTCGCGGTCTTGGTGATCCCGCGCGCATTGAGGGCCCACGCGAGAGCCACCGCGGCCGTGGCGATCCACTGCGCGTGCCCTGGCAGCACGTAGGCGCCGAGCACCAGCGCGCCCACGGCAACGGAGACCGTTTTGCCCACCAGAAACGCTGCGCCCGCCACGTGCCCAGGAAAAGCCCCCAACTCTGCGCGACCATACGCATAGGCTCCGCCCGCGACGGGATACCTGCTGGCTAGCTGGGCGGTGGACAGTGCGTTCGCGAGCGCGACCAACGCGGCCAGGGCGACCGCTGCGAGGTACCAGTCACCGGCGCCCAGCACGGCCGACCACATGTCTGAGAACACTCCGGCACCGAGCATCGAGCCGACCCCGATGCCGGTGGCAGCTATTACGCCGATGCGCCGGGTTGTGGAGGTCATGGCGCGCACCGAAGATAAGTCACGCGGCTAGCGTACTTGCGCGGGAACAAGAAAACCCCCTCCCGGAGGAGGGGGTTTTCTTGTATCTACTTCTGCAAGTAGCGGGGACAGGATTTGAACCTGCGACCTCCGGGTTATGAGCCCGGCGAGCTACCGAGCTGCTCCACCCCGCGTCGGTAAGCCATCACTCTACAGTGCGTTTGGTCACTGACCTAATCGCCTGATTTCCACCTGCGATCTCCTCCCTCTTTCGTTAGAGTCGGGCGCATGACCACACCTATACCTGACGATCCACACACACCGCGTCCCGGGCAGGAAGACGCCCTTTCTACACCCTCGGGGATGGCAGCGCCCACGCCTCCACCTCCCCCTCCCACACCAAGCCATGTGCCGCCACCCGGCGGATTCCAGGCGACGGGGTGGGAGCCGGAGCGCCCGCAAGGCCTCGCGATAACCACCATCGCGCTTACGGGGGTGTACACGCTCGTCCAGGTGGCCGCTGCGTTCGGCGCACAGGATGCCACCGATCGTGCCAAGGACGCCATTGAATCGGGATCCACGCAGACCGACGTCACGGGGAGCGTCACGCAGCTCCTTTCCGCGGTGATTGGAATCGCGGCGTTTGTGGTGCTCGCACTGTGGATGACGCGAATCCGCTCCAACCTCGCAAAGAGGGGCATCCGCGCTGGCGGCCCGCCGCGGGTGGAGTGGTGGGGTTGGTTCGTGCCCATCGCAAACTACATCTTGCCGTTCCTGGGCATGAAGGCCATCGCGCGCCGCAAGGTCAGTGTGGGCATCCTGCTGGGCTGGTGGATTGCCTGGTGCCTGGTCTGGCTTACGTCGGTCGGCACCTACGTGGTGTCGTTCTCCGGCATCGACTTCACCACCGGTGAGTACACGAATCCCGACGCGCTCGACGCCCTTGTGCCTCTCATATATGTAGCTACCGTGGCCACGATCGTGTCTTGGGCATTCTTAGTGGTCATCATCCGCCGCGTCACGAACCGCCACCTCGAGGACTAGCACCGCACCCACGAAGTACGCGAAGGGGCCCGGGAGAGCAGATGCTCTCCCGGGCCCCTTCGCGTGTCACTATGCGGAGTACCTGGCCTTATGCCGAGGCGCCGTCGCCAGCATCAGCGGACGCCGCAGCACTTGGCGTAGGCGACGCTACCGGCTCAGGGAGCCCCTCGACAGCACCACCATTTTCCTCCTGGATCCGTCGCTCGGCGGCTACGGCGTCCTCAAGCGCGCTTGTCAGCGCATCTTGTGAGTCACCATAGGCCGCGAAGTCGCCAGCCTTCAGCGCGATCTGGCCATCCTCGATGGCCTGCTGCGCCTTGGCGAGCGCGCTACGAAGCGCACGCTCGTTCTCCGTGTCCGTGGTCTCCCCACCGGGCTCCGTGACGTCCGGCTCTGTCGTATCTGGTTCCGTAGTATCCGGCTCCGTCGGGTCGGGCGTCGTGGCATCCGGGTTATCCGGGTCGGTATCAGTGGTTACCGCAGCGCCCTTACCGAACACCTGGTCGAGCGCGCCCTGGAGAGTATCCGCGAAGCCCACCTCGTCACCGAAGGACACGAACACCTTGCGCAGCAGTGGCACCTGCGTGCCGGCGCTGGATTGGACATACACGGGCTGCACGTACAGCAACCCGCCACCGACGGGCAGCGTCAGCAGGTTTCCGTTAATAATCTCGGTCTCACCCTGGCGCAGCAGGTTTAGCGTGGTCTGCGCGTCCGAGTTGGAGTTGAAATTATTCTGCACCTGACCTGGACCAGGGATGGTCGTGTCACGTGGCAGCTCCAGCAGTCGCAGTTGACCGTAGTCCTCGGCCACCTTGCCCGCCTCGTTACCGGTCTCTGAGTCCACCGACAGGTAGCCAGTCAGCACGTTGCGGTCCGAGTTACCACCCGGGATGAACGAGCTCGTCAACGAGAACGAAGGCTCCTCCTGTCCCGGCATCTGCAGCGTCAGATAGTAGGGCGGCTGGGGGCCACTGCTACCGGGCGTCGGGTCTGACGGGTTGCGCCAAAAGTCCTGACCCGAGTAGAACGACGATGCGTCGTCCACGTGGTAGCTCGTGAGCTGGTAGCGCTGCACCGTGAACATGTCCTGGGGGTAGCGCAAGTGGCTCATCAGCTGAGACGAGATCTCGTCCATGGGCTTCATATCGTTCGGGAAGATATTTTCCCAGGTCTTGATGATCGGGTCCTCAGGGTCCCACGCATACAGCGTGACGTGACCGTCGTAAGCATCCACCGTGGCCTTGACCGAGTTGCGCATGTAGTTCAGTCGCGCTGGCGTCAGTCGGTCCTCAGCACCTGCGAACAGGCTGTCTGACTGCAGCGCACCCGAGTAAGGGAACTGCGTGGTGGTCGTGTAGCCATCGACAATCCACACCACACGGCCATCGACCACTGCGGGGTAGGTCTGCGAGTCGAGCTCCAGATACGGGGCGACACGTGAGACGCGGTCAAGCGGCTCGCGGTGGTACATGATTTGCGACTCTTCCGTCACACGGTCGGAGAAGAAGATCTGCTCCTCACCGAACTTGATCGCATACATGAGCTTGGCAAAGGTGTTCCCGATGCTGGGGCCACCGTCGCCGGAGTACGTAGTGTTGACCTGGTTTCCGGTCACGTCTTCCGAGCTGTCCGTCGGGTAGTCAAGTTCCCACGGCGGCGTACCCTCGGGGGCGCCGACGATCGAGTACGGAGGCGTGGTCTCGCCAAAGTAGATGCGCGGCTCGTAGTCAGGAAGCTCTCCAGTAGACGGGATGCCTCCCTCGTAGAAGTCGGGCTGTCCGTCGAGTTGGGTCTTGTTTCCGTAGGCGGCAACAACGCCGAACCCGTGGGTGTAGACCGTGGTGTCGTTTACCCAGTTGCGGTTCTCGTCGCCGAGGCCGTCGAGGTTCAGCTCGCGCACTGCGATCACGGTATCGCGCAGTTCGCCGTTGATGTCGTAACGGTCAACGTTGAGGTTGGCGGCAAAGTTGTAGTACTGCTTGTTCTGCTCGAGCTGCTGGAACGCGGGCGACACCACGTTGGGGTCCAGCAGACGGATCTGCGTGGTGGTCTCCGCGTCGTCCCGCAGCGCATCGGTTTGCGCCTCGGTCTTCGCGTCGTATTGCGTGACCTCGATGTCGTCGAGGCCATACGCGTACCGGGTCGCATCAATGTTGCGCTGAATGTAGGTCGCCTCGAGCTCCTGAGCGTTCGGCTCTACCTGGAAGCGCTGCACGACGGCCGGGTAGGCCCAACCCACGACGATGGCGCTGAGCACCATGAGTGCCACGCCCATGGCGGGGATACGCCAGTCGCCGCGCCAGATCACGACGAGGAAGGAGATTCCCACCAGGATCGCAATACCCACGAGGATTCCGCGGGCCGGCAGGATCGCGTTCACGTCGGTGTAGGACGCTCCGTAGAAGCGCTCACCCTGCTTGTTCAGCAGTGCGTAGCGGTCGAGCCAGTAGTTGGCTGCGATGCCGAGCATGACCAGCAGGCCCATAATGGCGAGCTGAATTCGGGCCCCGCCCGATGCCACGAACTTGCGCCCACCGCCGCCGATTCCTCCGTACAGCAGGTGAACGAAGGCCGCGAGCACCATGCACACGATCGTGATGGCGAGATAGAAGCCCACGAAGGAGCGCAGCACGGGGAGTGTGAAGACGTAGAACGACGCGTCGAGTCCAAACTCTGGGTCCGCAACACCGAATGACTCCTGGTTGAGGAACGCCAGCACGGCCTTCCAGTTCGCAGACATCGCCGCACCCGCGATGAGGCCCACAAAGATGGGCAGCGCGACCATAACGATCTTCTCGAGCGGTTCGATCTGCTCGCGATACTGGTCGAGCGTGGATCGTTGCCCCGTCTGGGCGGGTCGCACGCGGCGCGCGATCCACAGCGACAGCCACACTGCAACCGCAGCGATGACGCCAAAGATAAGGAACAGGGAGGCGCGCGTCAGCCACTGGGTGCGCCATACGTCGGTGAAGCCAAGCTGCTGGTACCAGACCACTTCGGTCCAGATGTTGGCTGTGATGACTACCGCAATGACCAGCACGGCGACAGCCAGCAGGGCAATGAGTAGTGGGGAACGACGCTTGGGCGGTGTCGCTATGGGCTGCGGCCGGGAGGGGCGGTCGTGCTCGGAGGTCACTGAGATTTCCTTTGCTTATGAACTGATTGCTGGCGACTCGCGCTTGTGGACAAGCGTGCCACAGGGTCTAGCAGGTGGGAAGTTCGGAGGTGGTACCCGCGCCGATGCTTTCTACAGCGGCGTAGGCGTCGTCCAGGTTGTCCACACTGAAAACGCTCAAGCCCTGCGGAACGTGCCCGCGGACGTCGTCGCAGTTTTCAATGGGGGCGAGGAAGTAATTTGCGCCGGCATTGAGAGCGCCCTCCATCTTGAACTGAATGCCGCCGATGGGACCCACGTCGCCATCGGCGTCGATGGTCCCGGTTCCCGCGACATTTTCGCCGTCGAGCTCGTCCAACTCGGTGAGCTTGTCCATGATGCCAAGCGAGAACATCATGCCGGCACTGGGTCCGCCCACCTTATCGATCTGCACGGTGACGTCGATCGGAATGTCGAACGTGGGATCGATCCAGATGCCCATGACCGCAGTGCCGTCACCGGAGTCGAGCATCGCGAAGGACTCGGTCAGTTCCTCGGTGCCGCGCAAAACGGTCACGTCGATCATGTCGCCCGGATCGTGGGCGTTCACAGCATCGGACATCTGCTTGTAGGTGTCGATCTCGGTGCCGTCAATGGCCACCAACACGTCGTCAGCCTCAAGCTTGCCGAGGGCGTTCGAATCGTCCTGAACGCCCGCCACTCGGATGCTCGCCGGCACGGCGACGCCGAGCTCCTCGAGGGCGGACACGGTCGCGCTCTCCTGGGACGTGATCCAGTCCTGCTGAGCCTGCTCGTCGACCAGGTCCTCTTGGTCGGGGTCGCCGAAGACGTACTCCTCGGGGACCACATAGCGGTGGGGCGAGAAGTATCCCGCGAGCACGCTGCCCATGGTGAACATGTTCGATCCGCCGCGACTCACGGAGACCGTGGTCAGCCGCAACTCGCCGGAGGCGTCGTATGTGGGTGCGCCCTGAATCTCGACCAGCGGTGCGCCGTCTGCGTCGACTCCAAGCGTGTCGAACGTGGGCCCAGGGCCCCCGATTGCGAAGGGAGACGGCAACACTGTCAGGACTGCAATAAGAATCGAGGTCGCCAACCCGGCAGCTGACAGCACGGCACTGCGGCGCGAAGGCGGAGGCGGCGTCGGCTCCTCAGACATTGCTGGCACTGCCTCGTCACCATTGGCCAGCGAGGGGTCGAGCGGCGGAGTCGAGGGTGTGGTCACGCCCTCCATCATTGCTTATAGCGAACGATGCGCCGAATCGCGGTCGCCGAACGTTACCGTGGAGGAAGCGGGCGTCGACCTCGACTGCCCTTGCGTACTGGAGGCTCCGTGAACGACGACACCACCCCTTGGATGAAGCTGCTCCGTGAGTTGTTCGGCGACGACGCGGATGATGCCCTCGCGGAACTCGAGCGCATGGGCATGGACCCCGCCGCACTCGCGAACGCGTCGGGGATGGCCGCGTCTCCAGGAATGATGGACCACGTCCTGTCGCAGATTCGCGCTCTCATGGCTCAGAGCGAGGGCGAGGACGTCAACTGGACTCTGGCGCACGACGTCGCACGTGGAGTGGCGGCGCAGGGAGGCGATCCCACAGTGACTGCCGCGGTCGCGGACACGCACCGCGCGGCCGTCTCGCGCGCAGAGCTGTGGCTCGACGCCGTCACCGACTTCGATCCCTCGTCACTAACACCGCGAGTCTGGAGCCGTGCCGAGTGGGTCGAGGCAACGATGCCAACCTGGCGTGTCTTGGCCGGCCCCGTCGCCGTGAGCGTCTCGCACGCCCTGGGTGGCGTTTTGCGCGGCGAGGGCGACGGCGATCACACGGAACGCGACGAGGAATTGGCCGCCTTTGGGCTCGGCCCGGGCCAGGCATCGGGAATCATGAATTCCGTGAGCCCTACCGTGTGCGGGATGCACATGGGTCAGGCGGCTGGCGAGATGGCCCGCGAGGCATTCGGGGGCACCGACTTGGGGATCCCCTTGCTGACCGACTCGCGCGTCGCGCTGGTCCCGCACGCGATCGCCGACTTTGCCGAGGGTCTTGAGATTGACGACGATGAGGTGCGCACGTTTGTGGCACTGCGCGAGGCGGCCCACGTGCGTCTCTTCGCCGCCGCGCCGTGGCTCCCTGGCCAGCTTCACAGCGCCATCGAGCGCTATGCCAGCGCCATCACGATTGACCCAGAGGCGCTCGACTCGGCCGTTCGGGATGCTGGGGCCGGCGATCCCGCCAAGCTTCAGAAGGCGCTCAGCCGCGGAATCTTCGCACCTGAGCACTCCGAGGCGCAGGCGGCGACGCTCGAATCTATCGAGACCATGCTCGCGCTCATCGAGGGCTGGGTCGACGACGTCACTACCCGTGCGGCCGCCCCCCACTTGCCTCACATCGGACAGTTGCGCGAGATGATGCGACGCCGCCGCGCATCGGGCGGGCCCGCAGAAGACGTCTTCGCGTCACTGCTCGGACTGGAACTGCGCCCGCGTCGCTTGCGCGACGCATCGTCCCTTTGGGCGGCACTGTCCGTGCGCCTAGGCTCCGACGCCCGCGACGAACTCTGGTCGCACCCAGACCTCCTGCCGGATGCCGATGCACTTGGCGACTGGGAAGCCTGGGTCGGGAAGTACGTCAGTGGCGACGATTCAGCCGACGACATGGACAGGGACCTCGAGAAGCTCCTCAGCGGTGGCTACGCGTCATCCGGCGAGACCAGCACGGATGGGCCACTCTCCGGGGAAGAGAGTTCAGACGGAGATGCAGAGAAGGGCCCAAACGGGGACTCCGACCAGACCTGATCGCGACACTTCCGACACGACGGGCACGAATTGAACGTTTTTGTGCGTAAATCCGTCTACGCTTATCGGGAACGGGCCCCCGGGGCCACGGATGTGCGGCCTTACCGGCCGCGCCATTAGCAAAGGAGACCCTCATGGGCGAAAAGTATTCAGGTGAGTTCTACTGCGTGAAGTGCAAGGAAAAGCGCACCACCGAGGGTGACGTCGTCATCTCCGAGAACGGCCGCCGTATGGCGAAGGGCGTTTGCCCCGAGTGCGGAACCAAGCTGAACCGCATCCTCGGCAAGGCGTAATACTTCGCGTCTTTGACGCATCGCGAAGCGGGCTGACCCATGCGGGTCGGCCCGTTTTGTGTTTTCTAGGACGTTGATGAACCGGGCATGACTGGTTCACTCCAGCCTGTGGATAGCGCGCCACGCGATCCCCGCGGTGCGAGGCTCTATCAATGGACGACTCCCGGCATCTGCCCTCCCCACTCGCACTTGCTCCCACTAGCCCACGGCTTCGCGACGGTCTTGCGGTATTCGCGCTCGATGGCAACCGCGTCCGCGTAGGACTGTCCGAGCCGGTGGTGCTCGATGGCTTGACTTCCGAAGAAGCGAAGTTTGTGGCGCAACTCGAGGGAACGCTCTCCCGCAAGGTGGCGGATACGACTGCCTACCCGCACGTGGTCGACAGACTCACCCGACTCGGGCTGATGCAGACGCGCCCTCCGCGAAAGGTCACGCCACGTGGCGACTCGCACTCGAGCGTGTGCGTCATGAGTGCCGATGCGCTGGGCGCGCACATCGGCTTATGCCTTGCTCAGGCGGGAGTGAACCGCATCATTTTTGACGACGACGCGCCCCTGCCCGCCCACGACCTGCAATCGTTGACGCTCAGTCGCAGCCGAGGTGAGGCCGCCGTACGCGCGGTCAACGCTTGGGTTCCTCATTCGGCCTGCCTGGCACCCCATCCGGGGGACGCTACGGCGGGCGACGTCGTAGTCGTGGTGGCGTATGGTGCCCCGACAGTCTCGCTGGTCCACGACTTGATGGCCACCGACCGGCCACACCTGCCCGTCATGACCGACGAGTACGGCGTCACGGTGGGGCCCCTGGTGGTTCCCGGTCAAGGGCCGTGCGTCACGTGCCTGGGGATCGCGCGAACAGAGCAGGACCCCGATTGGCCGATGGTGGCGTTGCAATGCAATGGCGAGCGTAGTCCACAAGTTTCGGTGGCGGGACGCGCCATTGCCGCCGGCGTCGCGTGTGATGCGGTGATGCGGTTCCTGAAAGACGGGATCGCGGACCCGCGCCAATGGCGCGTCGACTGCGTGGAGCGAGGCGGCCGAGTAGCGGCGGGGCGGGTGGCTACCTCGCTCCGCGGCGGCCTGCTACTCAGCGAGACGGTAGTCTCCGCGCATCCCGATTGCCGATGTCACGACTCGTCAGTGCTGAGCCACGACCTCGAGAATCAAGAGTCCATACTTTTCTAACTTGGAGGCGCCGATGCCGTTGACTTGCGCAAGCTCGCGCAGGGTGCCGGGTCGCATGGTCGCGATCTGAACCAGGCTGGAGTCGACCAGAACGGTAAAGGCGGGCTTGCTGTCCGCCTTGGCGATCTCCAACCGCCAGGCCTTCAGCGACTCGAACAGCCGCAGCTGATCCACGTCGAGTTCCGCGAGCTTGGACGACGTATCTGGGCGCCTCGTGGGCGCCTGGCGGACATCGGGCCACCACTTCTCGAGGAAGCGCGTGCGCTTTCGGTGACTGCGCCCGCCCTCCTTGCGCGACATCGCATAACTCATTGTCAGGTGCTCGCGGGCACGGGTGATCGCCACGTAGAGAAGTCGGCGTTCCTCGCTCACCGCTTCCTCCGTCTCCGCCATCTTGATGGGCACCAGTCCCTCGGAGAGCCCCACGACAAACACGGCGTCCCACTCCAGGCCCTTGGCCGCGTGCATCGTGGTCAGTGTGACGCCCTCGACCGATGGGGCGTGCTGCGCGGACGCTCGGTCCACCAGGTGCTCCACGAACTCGCGCAAGGTGACCGTGTTCTCGCCCTCGACCGCGGCATCGGCCGCGAAGTCATCGGCCAGTTGCGCGAGCGCCTGCAGCGAGTCCCAGCGCTCGCGGACCGCTCCTCGGTCCGCGGGCGGCTCCTCGCTCCAACCCGCATCCATGATCGCCTCGCGCACGCGTTCCCCGAGTGGCGCGTCCGAGGCGGCGACGGCTGCGCCGCGCAGCAGCACCATGGCCTTGCGCACCTCCTCGCGATCGAAGAAGCGCTGCCCGCCACGCACCAGATAGCCGATCCCGCGCTTGCTGAGCGCATCCTCGAGATCCTCCGACTGGCTGTTGATGCGATACAGCACTGCGATCTCGCGAGTCGGCACGCCGGCCTCGATCAACGCGCCGATGGCGCTCGCGGTGCGCGTCGCCTCTTCAGCATCGTCTGCGTGCGTGATGTAGGCAACCTCGGGGCCGGAAGGTCGCTGAGCCACCAGCTCGACGCCGGTCTGTGCCGTACCTCGCTGCTTCATGAGTCCGTTGGCGAGGTTCACGACCTGCGGTGTGGACCGGTAGTCGCGCACCAGGCGCACCAGCGTCGCCTCGGGGAAGCGCTGCGGAAACTCGAGCAGATGCTGCGGGGATGCGCCGGCAAATGAGTAGATGGTCTGTGCGGGGTCGCCCACCACGCACAACTCCTCGCGTCCGCCTAGCCACTGGTCCAGCAGGAACTGCTGCAGCGCGGAAACGTCCTGGTATTCATCCACCACAAAGTGGCGATACTGACGCCGAATCTGGTCGCCCACCTCGGGATGACGGCCAATCATGTCGGAAAGCAGCAGCAGGATGTCCTCGAAGTCGAGCACCACCGCCTCCGTCTTGACATCCTCATAGGCGCGCATCACGTCGGTCACCTGCGCCGGGGTGACGCCGGCGGGAGTGGGCCTCCCGAGATCCGCGATCACCTGCGGATAGTCGGATGGGTCGACCAGCGACACCTTGGCCCACTCGATCTCGCTCGCGAGGTCGCGCACCGCAAGCCGATCAACGCTGAGGCGCGCCTGGCGTGCGGCGCGGCCTACCAACTGAGCCTTCTGCGCGACGATCTGAGGGATCTGGCCACCCACGACTTGTGGCCAGAAGTAACTCAGCTGACGCAGCGCCGCCGCGTGAAACGTGCGGGCTTGGACGCCGGTGGCGCCGAGCGCGCGCAGTCGCTGGCGCATCTCCCCCGCGGCCCGCGCGGTGAACGTCACCGCCAGCACCGTCTGCGGGTTGTACGCGTTCACGCGCACGCCATAGGCGATGCGGTGCGTGATGGCACGGGTCTTACCCGTCCCTGCTCCTGCGAGCACGCGTACGGGACCGTGCAGCGCGGTGGCGACCTCGCGCTGCTCGGGGTCTAGGGCTTCAAGGATCTCGTCGGCTGAGGACACTCACGCATTGTGTCAGGCGCGAGTGACAACTGACACCGTCTCCACAGCCTGCACAGGGGCCAGCGGTTCTGCACAGGCTCCGCCCCACCCTGCGCACGCCCGACTAGACGACCGGGCCGCCGTACCAGTCGTCCATCATGCGGCGCGCGATCGACCCCTTGGGCGCCACGATCATTGACCCGTCGGCCACGTGGGCGGCGAGTTGAGCACGCGTGACAAAGTGCGCTTCGGTGATCTCGTCGTCGTCAAGCGAGAAGTTCGGGTCGTCGACGCGCGCGGTGAACCCCACCATGATTGACGCGGGGAACGGCCAGGGCTGCGAGCCGACGTAGACGAGGTCGTGGACCTTCAGCGATGCCTCTTCGTACACCTCGCGATGCACGGCCTGCTCGAAGGACTCCCCCGGCTCGACGTAGCCCGCGAGGTGCGAGAACCGTCCGGGCGACCAATACGACGCGTGAGCCATGAGCAGGCGGTCCTCGGCGTCGGTGATCGCCACAATGATCGCGGCGTCGGTGCGCGGATAATGGTCGCGCTCGTCGTTGTCGCAACGGCGGACCCAACCACCAGTCGTCACCCGCGTCGGTTCGCCGCACTTTGCGCACCGCGGGTGATTGGTGTGCCACGTCGTGATGGCCACCGCCGTCGCGGCCAGTTCGTGCTCCCGCTCCCCCGCCTCGCCCGCGCCGGCAAACAGGTGAATCGCGTCACGCAACCCCACCATTTCCTCGCCGTCGCCCACCCAGGCGGCCGATGCCTCGGCCGGCTTGGGCGCGATCGCGTCGGCATGCTCGCGGCTGGCATTCATGCCGGTGCGGGCGGCCCATTCGTCGTCGGGAACCAACGCGACAAGGTCTTTGTCACCGTCTCGGCCCAGGTAGACCGTGAAAGCGGCGTCAGGATGATTGCCGGGCTCGCGCTCCACGAGGCGACCGTCGCGCACCAGCAGGGCGCCGTCACGCACCACGATGGCGTGGCACGTGGCAGGGTCGATCTTGTTGCGGAGCTGCGCCGAGCGATCGATGCGTAGCGGGTCCATGAGCGGGTGTTGTGAGGGCACACCCTCACGCTACGCCACCGCGCGCAAGCAACCCCGCAGCGCCGCCGCGCGAACACCTCGGCATACAGGCGGCGTGGACTGTGGCATTTGGTGCCAAATGGCCTTACCGTGAGCACGTGCCACGTTCACCGCTCGCGCTCGCCGCTTTGGCCTCCGTTGCCGTGCCCGGACTCGATGTCTACGACGTCCTCCGTAGCCCGCACTCCGACAGCGATTTTGACGTGGTGATCGTGAAGGACGCGACGGGCAAGCGCTGGGTGGTGCGAGCTCCTAAGCGGGCGACTGCCGGCGCTGCTCTCGAGGCGGAGAAGGGGCTGCTCATCGCGCTCGCTCGCGCTAAGGATGCCGGCCTCGTCGACTTTGACGTGCCGCAGCCCACGGGAGCAGCTCCCCTGACCGAGGGCGGCCGCGCGGTGGTCTACACCGAGGTCCCGGGCGCTCCCCTCGTACTCGCCAGCCTTCAGCCCGGCCCTGGGCTCACCGCCGCACTGGGCAAGACAATCGCCCAGATTCACGAATTACCCACCTCTTTGGTCGAGGACCAAGGGCTGGCCGCATACAGCGCGGAGAGCTACCGCGAGCGCCGCCTGGCGGAGCTCGATGCGGGAGTCCAGACCGGCAAGGTGCCGCCACGCCTCGCTGACCGCTGGGAGCGTCAGTTAGAGAACGTCTCGTGGTGGCGCTTCGAGACCACCGTGGTGCACGGCGACATGGGCGAGCATCAGCTAATGGTCTCCGACGGTCACGTGAGCGGCGTCGTCGACTGGATGGACGCTCGGGTTGCAGACCCGGCGGACGATCTGGCGTGGCTCGTCGCATCGGCACCATCGGATGTACTCGACACCATTACCGAGTCGTACACCGCGGCGCGACGTGAGGTGCGCGACCCGCATCTACTTGACCGGGCCCGCCTCGCCTCCGAAATGGCGCTGCTGCGTTGGCTCATGTATGGAGTTCGTACCGAGAACTCGGACGTGGTGAGCGACGGCGTGGGCATGCTCCTGGACCTCGAGGCGCTGCTCTTCGACGACGAGGACTAGCCCTCGCTACTGAGGCGTGACCTCTCCCTCTCCGCGTAGCAACGCGATGATTTGGTCCTCGTCCAGGAGTCGCTCAGGGGTCACCGTCTGGTCCGCACCGACGTAGTAGAACGCGGCGTCCACGTCTTCCAGCGGGATCTGCTTCCAGCGCGACCACGCTAATCGGTACACCGCGAGTTGCACCTCGCGCGCCTCCTGCTCCGCCGCGTCACGAGTGGGGGAGCCTGACTTCCAGTCCACCACCGTGACCTTGTGAAGCCCGCCTCCTGGCTGGAAGACGGCGTCGATGCGGGAGCGGACGGTGACGTTCCCGAGTGGGATCTCTACGTCCACCTCAATGTCGGACGGCGAACGGCTGGCCCACGGCGAAGCAAGGAAAGTCGCCTTGAGTCGTTCGAGGTCCATTTCCGGGGTGACATCGTCCCACTCGTCAGCCTCGAACAAGGGCACGTGGCCGTACTGCGTTTCGATCCATGCGTGCATCGCACTACCGCGCTGAGCCGCATCGGTGGGAGGCGCCGGGACGGGCCTTCGCAATTGCACCGCGAAGGCCTCCCTGTCGCGGCGCATCGCCACCAGCGCGGACGTGGAGAGGTGGGCGGGCGTCTGCACGGTCTCGACGCGGTTACGGCGGGCGTCACGCTCGGCCAGCATCGCGGCAATCTCAGTCGCCAGGGGCAACGCCTCGTCCCACGGCCGAGATGCCGAGCCCGGCTCGCTCATCTGTCCGGCAACCTCGGCGGCGAGTTCCCGACGGCGCACCTGTACCTCAGTCGCAGGAGTGGGCCAAGGCGCGCGCACCACCGCTGCATCCTCCGCTGGCGAGTCCGGATCGGGTGCCTCTGCCCAGTCCTGGTCGGAGACCAGCCCCGCGGCGACAAGTTCCTTCACAAAGACGGCTGGCTCACGCACCGTGGTGCCGCCCGTGCGCCACGACCCAGTGATGAAGGCGTGCGCCCGTGCGCGGGTGATCGCGACGTAGAACAGTCGCCGCTCCTCGTCAAGGCGATGCTTACCCGCATCCTGCTTGAAATCCTCGATGGAGGTGTTCAGGGTCTTGTGATCGACGGCGTCGCGCCAGAACCACTCGGGCAGGTTGTCCCTGTCCATGCGCAACTCCCAAGGCAGCTCGCCAGTTCCGGAGAGCCACGCGGAATCCTTGTAATACGGGGTGGACTTTGACGGTGTCCCCACGGAGGGGAACTGGCCGTCGTTGAGCCCCGGCACGGCGACAACGTCCCACTCGAGCCCCTTGGAGGAGTGCACTGTGAGAATCTGAACAGTCCCAGGCTCGGGGTTCTTTACGGGGGTAGCGAGCCCACCTTCCTCACTACGAGCCACGTCGAGCCACGCCAGGAAGGCGCCGAGCGTGGTCCGCTCCGACCCCACCGAGAACGAACGCGCAGCCTCAACGAAGGCGTCCATGTTGCGTTGCGCGCGGCCGTCCGGACGCGCCACCGCCGACTCGATGTCTAATGCCCAGGCTCGCTCGGCAAATACGATGAGTTCGGTGAGCCCCAGGTACGTATGGGTGCGCACTAGATCGACGACCCGTTGCAGCACCGTCAGGCGTGACCTAGCCTCGTTACTGAGCGAGCGCTCCTCAAAAGATTCCCACGCAGGGTCGGGCAACTCCGCGAGCGCATCGACAATGGATGGCTCGCCCTCTCGGACTGCTCGTGCACCGGCGAGCTGACGCGACCAGTCCCCCAACGCCATCACATCGCGTGGGCCTAGGTTCACACGCTCTGAGGTCAGCAAACGCATCAGCGAGTCGCCCCTGGACGGGTCGTGGGCAACCTCCAGCAGCGCCACCACGTCCGTCACCTCTGGGGTGTCGAGCAGTCCACCGAGACCGACGACCTCGTACTCAATCCCTGCGGCCTCGAACGCATCGACGAGGGGGGCGAACTGCGCCTTACGACGGCACAGCACCGCTGCGGTGACCTCCTCAATCGCCACGCCGGCCATCTCGGCACACTGCGCCCGTCGCTCGATCAGGAAGCGAGCCACTCCGGCGGCTTCCGACAATGCATCGTCATAGACCACCGACTCAACCCCGGGTGCGGGGCGCTGCACGGGCGCCACCCCCAAGAACTGAGATTTCGAGACGAGGGGCTCGACGTGCACCGCGGACTCCTCACGCAGCGGTGCGGCCGCCGCATTTGCCGCGGCCAGGATGGTGGCCTCGTTGCGCCACGACACCGACAGGGTTTGCTGACGCACGCGATCGTCGCCGCCAAACTTGCGGACAAAGTCCTTGAGCGCCGCCGCCGATGCGCCGCGGAATCCATAGATGGCCTGGTTGGGGTCGCCCACCGCCATCACGGGATGATTGGCGCCGAACATTGTCGCGAACAGCTCGAGCTGGGCAGGCGACGTGTCTTGGAACTCGTCGAGCAACACCACCCGGTAGCGGCTGCGCTCGATCGCCTGGACTGCGGGGAGCTCCGCGAGTTGGACCGCCGTCGCGACCTGATCCGAGTAGTCGAGGTAGCCGCCCACTCGCTTGCGGTGCTGATACTCCTCGACGAGGTCCGCGAGCGCGATGAGCGAACGCAACTTACCCACCTGCCCACCGAGCGCCTTCGTGAAGACTCCCGGAAGGTCATCATCCATCTTCTTAGGAAGCATCTCCATGTCCGCCAGCGCACCTTGCGCCCACCTGCGCAACTGCGCTGGGGTCACCTGGTGATCGCGCATTTGGCCGCTGAGCCGGGGAATGGCCGAGACCACAGAACTTACCGCCGCATCGGTCTCAAGGGTGGCGGTCCAGCCATCCACGATCGAGACTGCAAGCTGCCACAGCGCGGCGTCCGTCAGCACGGTTGACTCCGGGTCGACGCCGATGCGTAGCCCGTGCTCTGCCGCCAACCGAGCGGCGTAGCCGTTGTACGTCGCGACCGACGGCGCGGGGCGCGCGGCATCCGTGCCAAAAATCTTGTCGAGGTGGAGCTGAGAGCGCTCGGCGATTTCCGCGGCGGCCTTGCGCGTGAAGGTCAGGCACAGGATCTCGTCCGGAGCGATGTCACGACCCAGCAGTTCGCGCCCGTGATCTACGAGGTAGGCGATGCGCAGCGACAGCGTCTCGGTCTTTCCGGAGCCCGCACCGGCAACCACGAGCATCGGAGCCAGGTCCGCACCGATGATCGCCTGCTGCTCGGGAGTAGGCGGCTTGCCTACACTGATGAGGTCGGCCAACTCGCCAACCCCGCGGCCAAGCCCCTCCACTGTGCCGGTGGCGCTCGAGACAACGCCGTCGCCCAAGGAGTCCTCGCTCATAGTTCGCTTACCTGCTTTCCGGTGGGGCGCGCGGGGCATGATCGCCGCACAGGGCAGTGATCACACATTGAGTTGGTGGTCGCATCGAACGACGCCCCCGTCATGATGTGCACGACCGTGTCGAGCCGAGCTCGGGTCGCGGCGTCGTCGACGGCCGGTTGAATCAACTCATTGACGGACACTCGGCTCGCGTCGCCCACAAAGACCAGAGACGCGTCGCGCGCCTCGGAGACGCCCTCGAACGCGCCGTGGTTGGCCGCGAGTTGGTACATCGCGAGCTGCCCGTGGTCGACGACCTCTCCCTTGGGAATGGCAGTGCCGGTCTTGAGGTCAACGATGCGAGCCTTCCCATCGCTGATCTCCACTCGGTCGGCCTGGCCTGCCAGACGCGCCCGGCCGAGCGTCACCGCAAAATCTTTCTCCACAAAAAGCTCGTGCGGAACCGAGCCCACAATGTATGCCGCGAGTTTTTTAATCATCGCGCGAGCTCTCTGATAGTCGACGCGCTGCGCCCACGTTTCCAGCCCGCCCACATCGGGCCACCGCCGCTCAAACTCAGCGAACAGTTCCGTCTCCGTGCCCGAGGGTAGTGCCGCTGCAATCTCGTGAATGAGAGTGCCGAGGTCTTGCGCCTGGGTGCTTTCCTTGCTTCCGCCAGCGCTCTCGAGGGCCCACTTCAGCGCGCAACGCTCGACGGCGTCCACGCGCGACGGAGATACCCGCACCACGGCATCGTCATCCCAGAAGGGGAGGTCCGTAGATGGCTCGGGGACGCCATTCCAGCGCGCGGGGTGCGCGCCGGGAAGGTCGAGGAGCGCAAGGTTGGCGAGCATGCGCGCATAGGCGATCCTGTCATCAGCCGATGCCGCCTGGGCCTCCGTGCGCAGCGTCGCGACCGCCGCGCGCAGGTCCGCGACGCGCCCCAGTTCTGTGGCGTCGATCCTCTTGACGCCCGTGGCCTCCTCGATGATCGACACGAATCTCGACGGTCGAGATTCGTCTCCCTCGAGGCACGCGACCACTAGGCGCTGCCGTGCGCGCGAGACAGCCACCAATAGCGCGCGGGTCTCGTCGTCAAGCACGGCCTTGCGCGCGGAGTGCGCCGCCACGACCCTACTCTCCGCGGTCAGCGGGATCGCGTCAGCTCGCCCCGCCACGATGTCAGCGAAGTGTGCGGCGCCCAGCACTGAGTCGCGCAGCTTCAAGTTGGGCCACACTCCCTCGTCGAGGCCAGCCACCACCACCACGTCCCACTCCCGACCGGCGGCCGAGGCTGGGGTGGCGAAGGACACCACGTCCACTCCCACGGCACGCGCGCCGAGTGAGTCCGCGGCGAAGTCTTGCGCCTCCAGGTACTCGAGGAACTGTCCGATGCGCGCTTCGGGCATGCGCTCGGAGAATGTCTGCGCGGCGCGCATCAGCGCGATGACCGCGTCCAGGTCAGCGTCGTCCCGGGAGGAGCCCGCGAGAGCGGCGTCTCGCCACGCGTCGGACACTCCCAAGGAATCCCATACGGCCCACAGCACTCCACCCGGGGTCGCTCGTGGCGCTGAGGCCGCCGCGCGCCCCACCTCGACCGCCAGCGCAGCAATCCGTGCCCTGCGTGCCTCAGGCTCACCGAGCGCACTCAACAACTCCGGCGATTCAAGTGCGGCGATGACGAGTTCCGCACCTGTGGCAACGCCACCCTCCTCGCGGTTGGCCCGCACAAGTGCTCGCCGTAAGCGCCTGATCCCGATGGCGTCGAGTCCAATTAAACGTGAGCCCAGTAGCTCGAGCGCAGTGTCCTCTGTCCACTCCTCGCCCAACGCCAACCGAACAACGCTGAGGAGTGCCGCGACGGCGGGCTCGCGATGCAGTGCCAGCGCATCGCCAACCGTCTCGCACGGAATATCCGCCGCGATAAGGTCGGATCGCAGTTCGCGCAACTGAGCGCCTGAGCGGGCAATCACCACCATTTGCCCCCACGGTGAGGAGTCGCCGTCAAAGCCGTGGCGCGCTCGCCTGAGCTGCGCGGCAATGGCCCGCGACTGCGAGTACCGGTGCGGCGCCACCATCACGCGAACGCGCGACTCGACGTCGTCAGCTGACTCCCCTGAGTCCGTTTCGGCGCTGTCATTCTCGTCGCCGCCAGCACCGTCAGGGTGGATGTCGGCGCTGCTCTGGGGCGCGTCCGCCGGGTTCCGCTCAGGCCCGGGCATCATGCGGATCGCGGAGCCCGCGGGCATACCGATCCGGTCTGCCACGCGCTGAGTGAGCGCGGCGAGGGCGGGGTGCTGGCGATACTGCTCGGTCAGCGTGAGGACCTCAGCATCGAATCCGCCCTCACCCAACGGACGCGCCGCGGCGCCCAGAGCACCTGGCATCGCGCCTCGGTAGCCCTGCACCGACTCGTCCGAGTTTCCGAGCACCGCGATGCGGGCTCCGTTCGCCGCCGCCACCTGCAACAACCTTCCGGTGGCGGATGTCGCGTCGTGGAAGTCGTCCACGATCACCAGATCCCACCCCGGACGGGGCCCGTCGAGAACCTCGTCCCATTGCTCCAGTACATCGGCCGCGTAGGAGACGACGGCAGCGGGGTCGTACCTCGCACCTTGATCGCCAGGAGAGCCTCGCAGCGCCATCACGTTGTCGTACTCCTCGTAGACCTGCGCGGCCGCCAGCCATTCAGGTCGCTGCGTCAGTCTGGCCAGCTCGGCCATGTCCCCCGGGCCTAGGCCCGACTCAGCCGCGCGCATCAGTAAATTCCGCAGCTCCTCGCGAAATCCCGCGAGCGCCGTCGCCTCTAACGGAACGGCGCTTGCCCAATCCACGCGGGCCCCCTCACCTGCCGCGTGGCCCGCGAGCAACTCGCGCAGAATGACGTCTTGTTCCGCGCCGGTGACCAGCGCGGGCGGTGGCATCTCGTCGACGCGGGCGCGCGCCGCGAGCAACGCGTATGCGGCAGAGGCCGCGGTACGCACCACAGGTGACCCTGTGGGCCGGCCCATAGCCGCGGAGACGCGGTCGCGAAGAAGCGCTGCTGCGACACGGGTGGGAGCGATCACCAGCACTCGCTCGGGAGCCAGGCCGGCCGCCACGGCGCGCGCCGCCCCCGCGACTGCGACCGCAGTCTTACCCGAGCCGGGAACACCCACGATGGCGAGATTGCCTGTGCCGGCCGCCACGGCATCGGCCGCACGAGTTTGTGCCGCGTCGAGTGGTGGCTCGACGGCGCGGGCGAGCGGGGCGACAAGCGCTAGAGACGGCATGTGCCTATTCCACCAGAGACCACTGACGCGTCCAGAATCCCCGTCGGCCAGCCGCTACGAGGAAGGGCTTGGAGCTGGCGAGGGGTCGTCAGCGGGTACTGCAGAGTCCGGGAACGCCCATGGGTTGGTAGTGCAGTCCTCCATCGGCTCTCGCTGGTCCGCCATGACGAGGGCAGAACCGCGTACACACTCGCCCTCCGCCTCACCAAGGATGTGGCCCGTGTCGTGTGTGATGAGGAAATCGCGCGCTCCGACGATGTCGTCGCCATAGCCTGGCAGTCCCGCGATCCAGTCGTACTGGCTGATCGCCGCGGTACCCCGGTCCGCACAGGTGGCATCCGCAGTCGGCGTCGAGTCCTCCCCGTTATCCGTCGTGGGCTCTCGAGTAGCCGATGCTCCCTGCCCCGTGGCGTGAGGGTTCGGGCACAACGCCGCGGCCGTATAGGGACTCGCCATCACGATACGCACGTCGGGCACGCCCTGCGTCAAGACGAATTGCATGCGGTCCCCACTGCCCCAGCCGCGGGGGTCGTTGAGGATGTTCATGACGTATGTCCCAAACTTTGCCGCATCGATGTCGATGCCATCCTCGACATCGATGCGTACCAGGCGCACAGGAATGCCGTTATCCGGCACTGGATCCTCACCAGGTGCGGCCGTGAACGTTTCCTCACCGTGCAGGGTGTAATCCAGCGAGAACACCCCTGCGTCATAGTCGTCCTCAGTCAACTCACGGTCGATGGGCTCGAGCGGAGGGACGGACACCTCGACAGACGGCGAGGGTGTAGGGGTCGGGGTGGGCGATGGCGAGGTCTCATTGGCCGCTCGGTACATACCCGGAATCTTGCTGGTACCCCACCCGGTGGCAATGCCTGCTCCGAACGCGAGGGCCACCACGACCGCGGTGATTACTGCGGTACGCCAGGAGATTCCCCTGCCCGCGAACAGGCCCTCGGAACGCCGACTCATGCCCCTACGATAGTTCGTAACACCCGTCGCAAGAACCAGTGGAGGCCAAAACGTGGAAGTTAGAATCGGCGTACAGAACGTGTCGCGAGAGATTTCGCTCGACACGGATATGACTGCAGACGCGGTCGCCAAGGCAGTAGCCGATGCAATCGCTGGCGGCACGCTCGACCTCACCGATGCGAAGGGCCGCCGCATCGTGGTGCCGTCCGCCGCAGTGGGTTACGTAGACATCGGCGAGGAAACCAAGCACCGCGTGGGCTTCGGCTCCTAGGTAGTTCTCGCACGTAAAGCCCCCTTGGTGCCACCGGCTGCCACGGGGGCTTTGCTATGCCCCAAGGCGTCTACCCGGCCAGAGTCGCGAGTCGGTCTCGCACAGCCTCCACCACGGCGCCGATGCTGGCTCCGCTGACGTCGACGGTCACCCCAGGCTCGTCCCCTGCCAGGGGTTCGAGCGTCGCGTACTGCGAATCGAGCAGGCTCGTGCCGGCAAAATGATCAGTGGCCGCGCTCCTGGCTCGCACCCGCTCCTCCAGGACGACCTGGGGCGCCGCGAGGTGGACGAACACGGCATCGGGCGCGTGGGCGATCAGGGCCTCACGGTAACTAAGGCGTAGCGCGGAGCAGGCGACCACAGCATCGGGCCGACCTCCCAGCCACGTGCCGACTATGTCGAGCCATGGCCAGCGGTCGTGGTCGCTCAGCGGCGTACCCGCTGCCATCTTGGCGACGTTGGCGGCCGGATGGAAGGCATCGGCGTCCGCGAAAGGGCTCCCCAGCGCAGTGGCTAGGGCAACTCCCACGGAGGTTTTGCCGCACCCGGTTACTCCCATCACGACCACTCTCATGTCAGCCAGCCTATGGGAACTTTCTTGGTAGATGGCCAGAGCAGGCGCAGCGGCGCGCTCTATACTCACCATCATGAAGCTGAACCGCGTCACCAGCGTTGTCTCCGCTACGTTCCTCGCGTCCGTTTTGGCGATGTCGGCGCTACCAGCGGGCGCGGTTGCTGACGACCAAATCGGCATCTACCCCACGTGGGAGATTTCCGGCAACACTGCCAACGCAACATTTTCTGCATCGACCGCGCCTGCCCCACTCTCGGCAACCTCCGACGCGTCGCGGTTCAGCCAGGCCACGGGACGATCGGCATTCCTTGGGCCTGGGACCGACTTTGGTACAGAATTTGGCTCCTCGCGACAACAGCCCTACTTAACTGTCGGCTCCGCCGCAACAGGCAACTCGACGACAACGGTGACCTTCACGGCGCCGCCAAGCCGGGAATGGGGACTCGCACTCGGGGATGTCGACTCGGAATGGGTGTTCGTCGAGGCGCTCGACGCCTCCGGCAACCCTCTCTCATCTCCCACCGATCTCACCGCGCTCGGATTTCAAGGTGTGGACAACTATTGCGCCACCTCCCCCAAGCCCACTTCTTGCGCATCAGGGGTGTCCTCTGATGAGCCGCGTTGGATCACGGCTCCCGAATCAATCACGTCGACCTGCGTCGGAGTGCCCACGACGGTGAACTACGTCGGCGGCACCTTGCGAGGTAACGTTCCCGACACGTCGGGCGCCTACGGCTGGTTTAAGCCCACGGCAAATGTTGCCCAGGTGCGACTCACATTCGGCTCCCTCTGCGGGATTCCCACTTATCAAATCTGGGTCGCCGGAAGCACGGATTCCGCTGCGATAAGTGGCACCGTTGACGTAGAAGTGGCTCCAGGGAGCGCAGCCCCGACCAGCTCCGTGCGTGCCGTCCTGCGACGCGCGAGTGGCGAACCTGTGGTCGACGCTGCCGAAGAGCCCGTTGAGTCCGTTGTCGCGTCGGACGGAAGCTACGGCTTCCGCACACCGGTAAGCGACGAGCCGCTACTCATCACCTTCGAGACTCCCGCGGGCTTCACTGCCATCGATCCCATCACCGTGGTTCCCGACGCGCCCACTGTTTCGCTCGCGGCCGTCGTCGTGCAGTACAGCGATGGAGCATCGCCGTCGCCGAGTCCGACACCCATTCCAAGCGTCACGGCTGTTCCACGACCCAGCGCAACAGCCGATTTACCAGAGCCGGCTGCGACCTCAGTTGATTCGTCCCCTGCGCCCGAGCTCGCAGAAACGGGAGTCTCCAGTGGCGGCTTATGGGCAGTGGGTGCCGTGGCAGGGCTCGCAATTGCCACGGGATCCGTGATGGTATTCCGGTCGCGCACGCGCAACTCATATACAATGGCGGGGACCCGAGGTTGACCGGTCGTCATGTGAAGCGCGGTACCGCTACAGATCAGCGATGAGCCGCTAAGAAGATGATTCGCGATCGGCTACCCGCCATGCGCGCCACAATACGCGCGCCGAATCACTAGGAATACCCATGACTGATACTCACTCGAGTATGCAAACGGCAGACCAGAGCTTTGCCGACTTCAATGTCAACCCCGCCATCGTCGAGGCGCTCGCCGATAAGGGAATCATCAACCCCTTCCCCATCCAGGCGATGACCCTTCCGGTCGCGCTGTCCGGCCACGACATCATCGGCCAGGCCAAGACCGGAACCGGTAAGACGCTGGGCTTTGGCGTCCCGCTGCTGCACCGCGCCATCTCCCCAGGCGAGGAAGGCTGGGACGAGTACGCGTCGCAGGGCAAGCCCCAAGCGCTCGTTGTCGCCCCCACCCGCGAGCTCGCCGTGCAGGTCGCCAACGACCTCGAGCAGGCGTCCTCCAAGCGCTCCACGCGCATCGTGCAGATCTACGGTGGCCGTGCGTACGAGCCTCAGATTGAGGCGCTCGTCCGCGGTGCCGAGGTCGTGGTCGGCACCCCCGGGCGCATGATCGACCTGCTCAACCAGGGCCACCTGGACCTGCGCTTCATCAAGACCGTGGTGCTGGACGAGGCCGACGAGATGCTGGACCTGGGCTTCCTGCCCGACGTCGAGCGCCTGCTCGCCGCGACTCCCGAGTCGCGTCACACGATGCTGTTCTCCGCGACGATGCCGGGCGCGGTTGTCGCCCTGGCTCGCCGCTACATGACCCAGCCCACGCACATCCGCGCCTCCGAGCCGGACGATGCCGGTGCGACCGTCAAGGCCACCAAGCAGTTCCTCTACCGTGCCCACGCAATGGACAAGGTCGAGGTGCTCGCCCGCATCCTGCAGTCCGAGGGTCGAGGCCGGTCCATCGTGTTCGCGCGCACCAAGCGCACCGCGGCCAAGGTGTCTGACGAGCTGCGTGACCGCGGCTTCGCGGCCGGCGCACTTCACGGCGACCTGGGCCAGGGCGCCCGCGAGCAGGCGCTGCGCGCGTTCCGCTCCGGCAAGATCGACATCCTGGTGGCGACCGACGTTGCCGCCCGCGGTATTGACGTTGACGACGTGACCCACGTCGTCAACTACCAGTGCCCCGAGGACGAGAAGACCTACCTACACCGCATCGGCCGTACGGGTCGCGCCGGCAAGACCGGTACCGCCGTCACGTTCGTGGACTGGGACGACCTGCCTCGCTGGGGCATGATCGACCGCACGCTCGACCTGGGCTACCCGGACCCGCAGGAGACCTACTCCAGCTCGCCTCACCTGTTCACCGACCTCGACATCCCCGAGGGCACCAAGGGGCGCCTGCCCAAGAGCCAACAGAAGCTCGATGGACTCGACGCCGAGCGTGTCGAGGACCTGGGCGAGACCGGCAAGAAGCCATCCAGCGGTGGTCGTGATGGTGGCCGCGGAGGCCGTGATGGTGGTTCACGTGGGAGCCGCGATGGTGGCTCCCGCGATGGCGGCCGCGGTGGTCGCAGCCGTTCCGGCGGCAACGGTGGAAGCAACTCCAACGGTGGCGGTCAGAGCCGTTCCGGTGGCCAACAGCGTTCGGGCGAGGGCTCGGGAGACTCCGCCGCAGCATCGGCCGGTGAGGGCGCCCCTAAGCGCAACCGCAACCGTCGTCGTCGTCGCAGCGGTGGCTCGGGCGAACAGGGCGGCCAGAGCGTGGCCCCCGTCGCATCGGAGTAACTCCTGATGGCAGTTCCCAAGGTGCTGTTGTATTACGTCTTCACCCCGCTGAGTGACCCGGACGCCGTGCGGCTTTGGCAGCGCGACCTGTGCGAGTCACTCGGCCTCGGTGGCCGCATCATCCTGTCCAAGGACGGGATGAACGGCACCGTGGGCGGGGACATCGACGCTGTCAAAAAGTACCTGCGCAAGACCCGGGAGTACCCGGCGTTCAAGAACATGGACGTCAAGTGGTCCGACGGCAACGGCGACGATTTCCCCCGGCTCAGTGTCCGTGTACGGGACGAACTGGTGAGCTTTGGCGCGCCTGGGGAACTCAAGGTCGACGCCGACGGAGTGATTGGTGGCGGCACCCACCTCTCCCCGGCGGCGCTCCACGAGCTGGTCGCCGAGCGGTCGGTCTCGTTCTTTGACGGCCGCAATGCGGTCGAGGCCCAGATCGGCCGCTTCAAGGACGCGGTAGTTCCCGACGTGGCGACCACGCGGGACTTTGTGGCCGAGCTCAACTCCGGGAAATACGACCACCTCAAGGACACACCCGTCGTCACGTACTGCACTGGTGGAATCCGCTGCGAGGTGCTCAGTTCGCTCATGATCAACCGTGGATTCTCCGAGGTCTATCAGCTGGACGGCGGCATCGCGCGCTACGGCGAGGAGTTCAAGGACTCCGGGCTGTGGGAGGGGTCGCTGTATGTGTTTGATGGCCGCGAAGCTGTCACCTTCAGCGATTCTGCGGCGATCATCTCCGCGTGCCGGTCGTGCGGGTCGCCCTCGGCCCGCCTGCAGAACTGCTGCGACTCCGCGTGCCGTGAGCAGTTCGTGATCTGCACCACGTGTGCCGCGGACCGGCACTTTTGTGCCGATCACGCGGTCGCCAGTAGCGCTTAGGTTGGCTCGCTAGCTCTCGGCGCAGTCGCGCTCGCGGGCTCGGGTCACGAGGGTGGTCACCTGACGCGCCGCGTTCTCGAGTGCGGTGGCTGCGACCTCCGGGCGCATCGCCTCCTGCAGGTCTAGGGGGCGAGTGTGGATGGGGAAAACGGCATCGAATCCGGGCATCGGCTCCCCCGGATCGACTGCTCCTGCCAGTGCGACCACCAGGGGGTTTCCGCCCTTGCGCGCGCGCTGCGCGACTCCCGCGGGGACCTTTCCCATGGAACTCTGAGCGTCGATTCGCCCCTCGCCGGTGAACACGAGGTCTGCACCGTCGAATGCCCCGGGGGCCGTTGCGTCCAGAATCCAGTCCACCCCGCTGCGGAGCGTGCCGCCTAATGTTGCGAGCCCGGCGCCGAGTCCCCCCGCCGCGCCTGCCCCTGGCATCTCAGCCACGTCTTTGCCTAACGCTGCCGACCAATGGCGCAGGCCGGTTTCCAGGCGGGCAACCATGGCAGGGTCTGCGCCCTTTTGTGCCGCGAAGGCGTGAGCCGCACCGTCCTGCCCGGTCAGCGGCGCCGTGACGTCGCTCAGCCCAAGAAGTTCGTCCACCCCGAGCGCGGGCAATTCCGCTGTGACCGCACCGCGCAGAAGCGGGTTCCCGTCAGCGGGGTTGAGTGCTGTCCCTGCGCCGTCGCGGATGGTCCCACCCAGGCCGGCGATCAGGCCTGTACCGCCGTCGGTACACCCGGTACCGCCCAGCCCAACGATGATCCGGCGCGGATGGTGCTTGTCAATCACATCGCGCATGAGGCGGCCGAGGCCAAAGGACGTGGCGACAGCCGGCGAGTCCTGAGAAGGCGCACCGGCGCCGTCATGCGGGAGCAAAGGCAGGCCCACGACTGACGCCGACTCGATGACCGCCGCGGTGCCCAACATCACATACGACGCGGTGATTGGCCGTCCCAGAAGATCCGTGGCCGCGATCTGGTGGCGCACCGCACCTGCCACACTCGCCAGAGCGTCGACGGTGCCCTCGCCTCCATCCGCGACGGCGATCACGGTGACGTGTGCCCCCGGCACTGCGGCCCTGACACCACGCGCAACGGCAGCACCGGCATCGGCGCTGCTGATCGATCCCTTAAAGGCGTCCATCGCCACGACCACGCGCGGCGACGGCCTCATTGGTCCCGTCCTTGGCTCGCTCGGCTCTCCACGTCATTCCGCAGTTCTCGCGCGCCGCCGAAGCCCATCATCCGCGCGCTTCCTTGAGCGCCGAGTAGGCCTCCGGGGTGGTCAGGTTCTCGCCCAGCCGGTTGAGCTTCCCGGTCCCGTGATAGTCGCTCGCGCCGGTGCGCACCAGCCCCAGGCGCTCGCCGATCCTCGCGAGCCGCGTGCGTTGCTCGGGCGAGTGGTCACGGTGGTCGACCTCGAGACCCACCAACCCGGCCCCGGCCATCGACTCGATGACGCTAGTGGGGACCACCCTGCCCCGCGCATCGGCGCCGGGGTGGGCGAACACGGGCACGCCACCGGCCCGGCGCATCGTCCGCACCGCCGCGGTGACTTCGGGTGCGTAGTGAGGAACGTAGTACCGCGAGTTGCCTGCCAGGATCTGCTGGAATGCAGCGTCCCGGGTGGGTACGACGCCGTGGTCTACCAGGGCATCGGCGATATGGGGGCGGCCGATGGTGACCGCGCCCCCTGACCGAGCCACGACTTGATCCCACGTCACCGGATAGTCGATCGAGATCTTCTCGACAATCTGCTGAGCGCGGTTGACGCGGGCGTTGCGGGTCTTCGCGAGCATCGCGGCAACCTCCGCATCGGCGGCATCGTGCCAGTAACTGAGGAGGTGAATGCTGATTCCTCTATGGCTGCAGCTGACCTCGATGCCTGGGACGAACTCAAGACCGAGTTCCGCCGCGCAGTCCGCCGCCTCCGCCACCCCGTCAATGGTGTCGTGGTCGGTGAGCGCTACGACGTCGAGCTCCGCACGCGCGGCCGCAGTCATTACCTGCGCCGGCGACTCGGTTCCGTCGGAGACTACCGAGTGGGTGTGGAGGTCAATACGCATGCGGCCAGCCTAGGCCCGGGGGTGCGTTGGCACACACCGGGCCATGGCTGGCCGTAGCGAGATGGCGCTTGTTGCTACTTTCCGCTCAGGTACCGACGGCGCGAGACGAGCACCAGGCCGAGCCCCACCAGAAGCAATACAGCAGTATCGGTGAGTGACCCGATCACGTCCGACGGACCCGTTCCGGAGAGTTCGGCCGACGTCGTGACAACCGTCGCGTCATCGTCCGATGCGGCCACCGGGGTAGCCGCGGTCGTCACCGCCGCGGGGTCGGGGTCGCTGTCCTCGGAGGACTCTCCCGCTCCATCTGCTTCATTAGCCTCAGCAGCAGCATCATCGGAGACTACTGGCTCCGCATCGATGGTCTCCTCGGCCGCCGGCTGCTCCTGGGCAGGTACCTCAACGGGGGTCTGACCCGTGATCTGAATGGTCGTTGTCGAGGTGACCGAGACCAAGGTGCGGCTCACAGCGGCGGCGCGCGGGTTGCCCGGGCCCAACGGAATGTAGCCGCTTAGCACCACCGTGATTGTCAGCTCGCTGTCGGAGAACAGGTCTGTTGCGGGAATCACGTAGTCCACCGAGCAATCCACCACTGCTCCTGCAGCGACGATGCCGCTGTCCGGGATGTCGCAGTCAGCAACCAGCCCTAGAGGGGCGGTGATCTCAACGGTCGCGTCGCTCAGATCGAAGAGCTGCGAGTTAGTGATCGAGAACGGCAACGTGACGACGCCCGCGGTGCGGCTGACATTCTCAGAGCCCGGAAGCGAGACTTTGGTCTGCTCGAGCACAGTGTGGAAGTCGGCCAGATCGGCACGTCGGTCGGCCACATCCTGCTTAGCCGCATTAAGGCCCTTGATGAGTTTGTTGAGAGCCTTCTTCTCCGCCTTCTTTGTCTCGATGTCGAGCTGGAGTTGGTCGAACGTACCCTGGAGGGTGTTGGCTTCTGCGACAGCATCCTGCCAAACTGCACGCGCCGTTACGAAGAGCTGCCACTTGGCTGGGACCGCAAGAGCCAGCGCGTCGTACTCTGCCTGGAGCGCGTCGAGGTCGTCGCCTGCCCCCTTGGCCTCAAGAGCCGCCACATCAAACTCTGTCTTAGCCGTGTCGTAGGCGTCCTTCTTGCCCGCGACACCGATCAGGGCACTGTTGTACGCGAGCCCCACAAAGTAGCTCCACCGTTCGGCGTCATCTGCGGCATCGTCCGCGTCGTCATAGGCATCTGAAGCGTCGTTGCGCTCTAACTTGAGTGCAGCAAGGTCGTTCGCCGCCTCAATACCGGCGGACGTGCGGCAAGAGTCCCACTTGAAGTAACTGCAAACACCCGTGGACTTCCAATTCGCGGCAGTCGAATAGAAGATCGATTGGGCTTCACTGTATTCAGCCTTCTTGCCTCCATTGCCATCCGCGCCTTCGTAAATCTCGCGGAGCCGGTCCGACTCAGCGCGTAGATCCTTGGCCTTCTGCTTGGTATCCTCATTGGCTCCAGCGAGCTCCCTGACGGTCGTCGTGTTGTCACCGTCGAAAACGAAGGCCCACAGCGTCCACTTTCCGGCGATGACGTCGTGGACGCGCGCGCTGTACGCCGCGTCGGCAGCCTCATAGGCAGGCGTGACCCGCTCGAGTTCCTCGTCAGCGGTCTGGTTGCGCTGCTTCGCGTCTTCAAGGTGAGACTCGGCCTGTCCGAGACGTCCCTTCGTGTCAGCCCAGTCGCTCTTCAGCCCGCTCTTGGCAACCCTCTTCGCTTCGGCGTCGTCGATCGCATCTGCGAGAGGCCCCGACTGCTTCTTCGACGCCTTGTTGAGAGCCTTCAGATCCTTCTTAGCGACATTGAACTGCGCGACAAGATCGCCATATGCAGCGTCAAACGCGTCGGCGTGAGTGGTGACGCCATCCCAGTCCCCGTCAATGTACGACTGGTTGGTGGAATTAGCGGTGGCCTGGGCCGTCAAGGCCAAGTCCGCGGGAGTCGGCTCAGCGGTTGCGGTAGCGGCTGGCGCAATGGCCAATCCCGCCAGGGTAAGGGTGAGCGCGGCCGCAATGGGCACGCGCAGGCCAAAGTTTGGCATGCGAAGGTCTTCTCTCAGTAGAAGCAAATATGGATGGTGATGACAACGGGTGGATACACACAGCCATAAGCCCTACGTACCCTCAGCAAAACAAACGCTACAACGAGGACCCGACAATGTCACTGAATTAGAGTGACGAAAATCACATTTACCTGGCATGTTGCCCCACTTTGTCCCATGATGGGCGATTAGTTCCTGCCACTTCGTGGCGCACTCTCACAGGATCGAGGACCGCCGCGCATGACAAACTGGGCGCATGAACGATTCTGCGAAGACCCCCGCCAAACGACCGAGCGCGAACAAAGCGCGTCGCGACCTCCCCTCGACAGAGGAGTTCAGCGACTTCATGGGTTCCAAGTGGGCTCCTCCCGAGGGCGCCGCCGGCAGCCGGATGGCGGCCGCGTCATACGCCGCCACGCGCCGAGCGCGCCTCAGCGAGATGTTCCCCGGCCAGCGCATCGTCTCCCCTGCCGGAGATCTCAAGCCACGGGCCAACGACACCGACTACCGCTTCCGCCCCTTAAGCGACTTCGCCTATCTCACTGGCCTGGGCATCGATCACGAGCCTGGTGCCGTCCTGGTTTTGGAGCCCAGCAAAACAGGGCATGACGCGACGCTTTACCTGATTCCGCCTGCCACCGCCGAGGACGAGGGCTTCTACGCCGATGCTCGTTCGGGCGAGTTCTGGATTGGCCGCCGGCCCAGCCTGGCCGACTTCGAGGCCATGACTGGCATCGCAACCAAGCCGCTGAAGGACCTTCCCCGCGATATTCGCTTAGCTAGCCAGCCGCACAAGAACGTCCAGCGCGCGCTCGCCAACCTGCGCATGGTCAAAGATGCGTACGAGATTCAGCAAATGCGCGACGCGGTCGACGCGACCATTGCCGGCTTCGAGCGCGTGGTGGGGGAACTCCCCCGAGCCGTCGCCCACAAACGCGGCGAGCGCGTGATCGAGGCGACCTTTGACGGCCACGCGCGCGAGGAAGGCAACGCGGTGGGCTACGAGACCATCGCAGCATCGGGCCCACACGCGACCACCCTTCACTGGATCCGCAACGACGGCCAGGTTCACGAGGGCGACATCCTGCTCCTGGACGCTGGGGTCGAGGTCGAGAGCCTGTACACGGCGGACATCACGCGGTCGCTGCCCATCTCCGGTGAGTTCACGGACGTGCAGCGGCGTGTCTACGACGTGGTCCTCGAAGCCGCCGACGCGGCCTTTGCGGTCTCTCGCCCCGGCGCCACGTTCCGCCAGATTCACAACGCGGCCATGGAGGTCATCGAGAAGCGGCTGACCGAGTGGGGCATCGTGCCCGAGTCCACGGACCCCGACGCGCGGCTGTATCGACGCTGGATGGTTCACTCGACGTCGCACCACCTGGGACTCGACGTGCACGACTGCGCGCAGGCCAAGCGGGACCTCTACATGGACGGCGAGCTCGAGGTCGGCATGGTGTTCACCATCGAGCCCGGGCTGTACTTCCAGCCCGGCGACCTGGCGGTGCCTGCGGAGCTTCGCGGCATCGGAGTGCGCATCGAGGACGACCTCTTGGTGACCGAGGACGGAATCGAGAACCTGTCGGCGGCACTGCCGCGCGACCCTGACGCCGTGGTCAAGTGGATGGCCGGACTGCGGCATTGATGCGGCAGCAGAGCTGACCAGACCACGATGATGACTACTCCTGTGGAATCTGAAGGCGCCGCCGAGGCTGTGCCGCCCAAGCGTCGGCGGCCGTTGTGGGTCTGGCTGCTGGTCGGCATTGGGCTTGCCCTGGTATTCGTGCCGGTGGGCAAAATAGTCAGTTGCAGCGACTCGGCTGCGGGCGAGGGGTCATGCACCACCTCCTATGTGTCAGTAGTAGGCATGATCACGGGAATCGGCTACTCAGGCTCCTAGCCCCACACCCCTCACCCAGTAGCGGTCCCTCAACGTACGAAAACTGCAACTGATTTTTTCTAGCGGTCCCAAAGGGCGCGCGGGCATGAGTTGACGGTCGCGAGCGTTGCACTGGGAAGCCCCTCAGCACCAACCAGAAACGGCACCATGTCTGTCAACAGCGCATCCGTCCCACTGTCCATCCTCGACCTCGCGCCCATCGGCCCGGATGAGACTCCCAAGCAGAGCTTTGAGAATTCGGTCGCACTCGCGCAGACAGCCGAGCGCAAGGGGTACACGCGCGTCTGGTACGCCGAGCACCACAACATGCCGGTCATCGCCTCCTCTGCGACCAGCGTGCTGATCGCCCACATCGCGGCGCACACGTCGACTATCCGCCTGGGTGCCGGTGGGGTGATGCTGCCCAACCACTCGCCGCTCACCATCGCGGAGCAGTTCGGCACGCTCGAGTCGCTCCACCCAGGACGGATCGACTTGGGACTCGGCCGCGCCCCCGGTGGCGACCGCGCCATCTTCAACGCTCTGCGGCGCGACCCCGGCGCATCGGAGCAGTTCCCGCAAGACGTGCTCGAACTTCAGGCATACCTCGGAGCCGAGTCGCGCGTTGCATCGGTCAGCGCGTACCCCGGCAAGGACACCAACGTGCCGCTGTACATCCTGGGGTCGTCACTGTTCGGCGCCCAACTCGCCGCAGCACTTGGCCTGCCGTACGCGTTCGCCTCCCACTTCGCGCCCGACGCACTTCACGAGGCGGTCGCGCTGTACCGCCGCGACTTCAAGCCTTCCGAGCAGCTCGATCACCCTTACGTCATCGCTGGCGCGAATGTCTTCGCGGCAGACACGACGGCCGATGCCGAGGCGCAGTTCGAGGCGGCGCGTCGCCGTCGCGTACGTGGCATGATCGCGCGCAACCAGGCGGGCATCGAGTACACCGATGCTCAGATCGACGAGTTCCTCACGACCCCGGCGGGCGCCAACATCGCGAACATGATGCGGATGACCGCCGTGGGCACCTCGGACGAGGTCGCCGACTGGTTAAGCGAGTTCGCGCTGACCGCGCAGGCGGATGAACTCATCGTCGCGCACGGGGCACTGGACGTGGCGGACCGGCTTCGTTCCGTGGAGCTCGCTGCTCCTGCCATCTGACCAGCGCACACTTTGGGACCGCTAGGAAAAATCAGCTGCAGATTTCGTACGTTGAGGGACCGCTACGAGGTGGTGCTGCCGAGACCCCTCCTAGGCGACCTTATCGGCGAGCACCTTGATGCCCAGGCGCATGTCCTCAGCGGGCAAGTAGAACGGTAGTCGGAAGTGATCGGCTCCCGCACCCGGGATTACCTCGAATGCCGAACCCGGTGCGACCGGAACACCCGCCGCGGCGGAGCGTTGCGCGAATCGCTCCGCGCCTCCATCGGGAAGGCGGATCCACAGGCTTGGTCCTCCCACAGGCGCGGTGTACTCCCAGTCGACGTTGGCCTGCCCAATCACATCCATGGCCACCGCCAAGGACTCCCGCAACTCACCCATGCGCCACTGGAGCGTGTCGTCGTAGTGGTCGCTGAGAAGCTTGGCACCAATGCGCTGGAGCATGGCCGGCCCTCCTAGATCCATCGCAGCACGGCGGTGGCGCAGTTGTGCGGCAAGCGTCGCGTTGGTGTGCAGCCAGCCAATGCGCAGCCCGCCCCAGAACACCTTGGAAAGGCCGCCGATAGTAATCACGGACTTCCCGCCGGGAAAGGTCGCCATAGGGCTGCGCTTCACTCCGTCAAGGGAAATGTCGCCGATGATGCGGTCGTCAATGATGGTGGTGTCCGTGGCCGCCGCAGCGGCGACGAGCCGTGCCGCGTCTTCATCGGACATCGCCGTGCCGGTCGGGTTGTGGAACGTCGTGACGTAAGCCGCGTCGGGACGAGCCGCCTTGAAGAGTTTTGCGGCGGCGGACACATCCAGGCCGTCACGAGTCATGGGCAGGGCCATAGGACGAGCACCCGCGGCTGCCACCGCATCGAAGACTCCGGGGTATGTCACGGACTCGAGCGCTACTGCCCCGCCGTCGCTGGCGACACCGGTCACTGCGAGCCACACCGCCTGTTGGCCGCCAGCGGTGATCACGATCTCGTCTGACTGCGCCCTGATGCCGCTGGCCCGCAGGTGCTCCACGATCGCGCGCGTCAGGTCGATGTCGCCCAGCGCCGCATAACCATTGCCGACCACCGCCTGCCCACCCAAGAATTCTGAGGGGCTGTTGAGGGCATGGTGAACGATCGGTGCCGGTGGGGGCGAGGCGGTGTTGAACGCCACCAGTGGCGGCTGCTGGCCCACCAGGATCTGCGCGAACCGATCCTGCGGAGACAGGGCCATCACGCCGCGCGAAAGCGAACCCAGGCGCGGCGCCGCGCCCGGCGTCACCTCGAGCCACTCCTGGTCACGAAGTTGCTGGTAGGCAGCAGTCACGGTGTTGCGCGAGAGGTGGAGGCGCTGAGCTAAGGCACGCTCGGACGGCAGCCGACTCCCGTGCTCAAGCGACCCGGATTCGGCTAGCGAGACAATCGCGTCCGCGAGCTGCTGATAGAGCGGCCCGGTGCCGGACTGCCAGTGGTCGAGGACGTCGGCGAGCTGGTCGGCAGTGGTACGCATGAAGCAAGTGTCCCGCAAACTGGCCCCAATAAACAAGTGCCAAAGCGTTCTCTCTGGCCCCGAAAATCAGGAGCCAATCCATCCACGATGTGCGAGCCAGCTAACGCACGCCCAGATGCAACGGTGCCCCGTCCGTAGTCCGGACGGGGCACCGTTGCACTTACGTTACTTGTCCGCGAATCGGCGCCCAGCGCCCAATAGCGCCGCTCCAACAATGAGCATGAGCACAACGAGGGAGATGGATGACGTGGCGCCGAAACCCGTCTGAGACAACGTCTCGCTCTTGGTGCTCGTCGGCACCGCCTTGGCGGCAGTATCGCCCTCTGGTGCCTCAGCAACGACCGCAGACTCGCCAGCCGCAGTAACAGGCGTCACAACGGCGGGAATGCCCGTCGTGGCCGTGTCGACAGGGGCAGCGTCTCCACCTGTCACGACAGCGACCACTCCGTCGTCCTCTCCCTCCGTCACCGCTATTGCGGCCACAGTGACCGCCTGCCAGCCCACGATGAGGTTGTCCGCGCCGTACAGTGCAATGCGGTGAGCGCCGCCGGCAAGGGCCGTCGGAATCTGACCCGCGAAGACGCCGACGCCAAGCACGAGCGGCTCCGAGAAGGCGACGACGTGGACACCCTCGGGCGAACCCTCGATGCCGGCGCAGTCTGCATCACCAATGGTGAACATGTCCCCCACGGCGACCTCATCTGTCGGGTTGCCGTCGGCGTCGCACACAGTGATGATTCCTTCAGTCTCCGCCGTAAGATCCGCCTCGATTGGTGCAAATGGCGTAAGCACGGGGTTCGCGAACACCGGAGCCGCGGGCAACTCGAGAGTGCCCGTGTAGTGGGACCCCGTCGTCGGGTGGTGGTCTGTGTAGACGAAACCGAGCGGGGGGAGAGCATCAAGCGTGACACTTCCAGCCGCCTCGTCGGCTGCCGTGGCTTCCATCAGAAACGAACTAGGTCGGGTCGGATCATTGGTCTGATCCCAGTCGAAGTTCCATGACGTCACCATCTCCGGGTGCGAGCCGGAAACGTTCATGTCGAACGACTCCGCTCCCAGCACATAGGCGATGGTGAGCGGGAATGAAACGAAGTCGCCCTCATCAACGCGGCCGTTCGAGTTGTAGTCCACGACAATCTTCGGGGCACCCCAGGTCACAGCAATCGGGGCAGGCGTCTCGCATGCCACGTTCGATTCCAACCGCTTCGTTGTGACTGGCGCATCGACACTCGACCACGCAAATCCTGGCGCGACAGTGCCAGTGATGATCACACCAGACTGCTGACCCTCCCAATACGGCTCGACGGTCCACACGACGCCCTCCGTGTCGTCAGGTGCCACACCATAGATGTTCGCCACACCGCACGGGTCCACAATGGCCGAGTCGGGTGCAGCCTCGGGCCCGGGTATCGTCTGCCTCCCGGTCGCGGTCGGGGTGGTCGGGAGCGTGATGGTGGTCGACCCAATGTTTTTAGAGGAATCATCGTTGTCTTCATACCGGTACGTGAGTTGCAACCCGCTGCGCGACATGGAGTTGGCGTCAGCCTCGGCCGCGGTGGCTGCGAACTGCGCAACCATGTGGAAGTTCCCCGCTGTCGCGGTGTAGCCCTGGGAGCCGCCCTGCGTGACCCAGTTCCAGTTCAGCGCCATGTAGAAGTCGTTCGAGTTACCCGTGAACGGCAACGTGAGAGGGAAGGAGACCAACTCGCCATCGTCGATGAGCCCGTTGCTGTTGGTGTCGTCTACGTCAGCCAGGAACGGGGTTCCCCATTCGACATCGAACGGCTGAACACACGGGACATCCGTTCCCGCGGCCTCCCAACGGGTCTTCCCCGTCAACACATAGCCAAATGCGGCAGATGCAAGGGCCACTGCCCCGCTCGTGCCCCAGTTAACGCCGGACTGGACAGGTGGAAGAACCCAACGATCTGCGGCTGTGCCGCAGGGGTCAAGGAAGGAGGGAGCCAACGGCTCAACACTGATCAGGCGCGGCGCTCCGGCGAACGTGGTCCCCGGAATGCCGAAAGCCCCGGCGGCGTAGCCCGCCTCGTCGCCACTCGCTTCCCAGGACGCGGTCCAATCTGCTGCACCCGCCGAGATACTCACGCTGTTGTTAACCTGATCCGCGGCTGTGGCAGTGACGAGGTAACCCACGCCATAAGTGCTACTGCCATCGCCGTAGGACACATTCGTGGAGCCCTCTGGGGTTTGGAACCTAGCCTGCAGCGACCAGGGACCACCGTCATTCCAGGTTAACCGAGTACTGAGTTCAAAAAACAGCAAATCTCCCTCGTCGATCGCGCCGATGATGCCACCATCGGTAAGAAATATGGGAGCGTCCCAGGAGGACGTGAATTCGGCATCTACCCCTACTAAGGGGGCTGCCTGGGCGGGTGCTACTGCCAGGGTTCCGACCATCACGGCGGACAACGCTGCCCCTGCCGCAACCCGAGTCTTACTCATCAATACACGCTTCACTACAGCTACCTTTCTAGGGGTGCCACGCCGTCCCTCAACAGCGAAAACGTGACGCAATGTGCCAGCAATGGCATCGCGTGACCTTAGCACCAATACGCCCACAATCCGAGATCCTGCGAGGATTGCATTCCGGACCCAAAGTAGGCACAGAATCTCCTGCTAACTCACCAATTTGCTGCCCAGTCCAGAATGTCTCAAATGCGGCTTTGCCGAGTCTCACCCGGCAGTCTCGAGGCGCCCGCATGGGGCCACTCGGCCAAGAACTGGCCCCAAATAATAGGCTCCAGTTCCAGCCCGACTGGCACCTGTATCTCGGGGCCAGTCGGGCGTAGTCTCGAGGCATGAGCATCGACACCACGCACCCGGCCGGCCGCCCCTCGACCCAGCCCACCGAGGCGGATCTAGCGATCGCCCTGGACCGGGTCCACACCAACCCCGTCTCCCGAGGTCGCACTCGTCAGCGCCTCGCCCTCATCACCGAGGCCGCGCGCCGCTCTGGAAGTTACGTTGCCAACGCGCCGTACCGCGCCGTCGCCCCGGCCGATGCGCTGGCCGGCTTGGACGCTTTCCGTCGCCCCTTGCAGGACTCCCCCATCGAGCCGCGTGAGGTACTCGCCGAGTTGGACACCTTTGGCTCCCCCGCCACGGTCGTCAGCACTCACGGTCGCTACTTTGGCTTCGTCAACGGTGGCATCGACCCCACGGCTCAGGCCGCCTCAATCCTTGCGGGCACGTGGGACCAGAACGCCGCGATGCCCGTCCAGTCTCCCGTGGCCGCCACTCTGGACGATGTGGCCGGCGCATGGGTGGTTGACGCACTCGGCCTACCCTCCAGCGCCGTGGCGTCATTCTGCGGAGGAGCTACCGTGGCGAACCTGACGGCGATCATCGCCGCCCGCGACGCGCTCTACGCAAAGCAGGGCTGGGACGTCGCTCGAGACGGTCTTGTCGGCGCCCCGGCCCTGCGCATCATCCTGGGAGCGGAGGCACACGCAAGTGTCTACAAGTCGCTACGCCTCGCGGGCTTCGGCACGGCTCAGATTGAGCACGTCCCTACCGACGAGACCGGGGCGGTCCGGGCCGATGCCTTCCCTCACGACACCAGCGACGACACCCTTGTCATTCTCCAGGCGGGCAACGTCAACACCGGCGCGTCGGATCCGTTCGTGGACATCATTCCCGGCGTGCGCAAGCGCGGCGGCTGGGTCCACGTCGACGGCGCCTTTGGCCTGTGGGCGGCAGCCTCGCCCAAGCTCCGCCACCTCGTAGAAGGTAGCGAGTTGGCTGACTCGTGGACAACTGACGCCCACAAGTGGCTCAACGTTGGCTATGACTCGGGCATCGTCATCGTGCGCGACGTCGACGCCCTGGTGCGTGCAATGTCGATCGACGCCGCCTACCTGGCAACCGAGGGTGCTCCCCCCTCGATGAACCGCGGCATCCAAATCTCGCAGCGCGCCCGCGGCATCGAAACCTGGGCCATGCTCGCAAGCCACGGCAAGGAGGGCCTCGCGGACCTCATCGAACGCACCTGCGAACTCGCCACACGCTTTGCCAACAACTTGGCCGACGGCGGCGTGGAGATCCTCTGCACCCCCGTCCTCAACCAGGTGCTGGTCTCCTTTGGCGACGACGTCACCACCAACAAGGTCATTGACGCGGTTCAACTCGAGGGCACCATGTGGGCGGGCGCCAGCGAGTGGCACGGCCGGCGGGCAATGCGCCTATCCGTCTCAGATGCAGCTACCACTACGGATGACGTAGATGCTAGTGCGATCGCACTCTTGCGGGCCTGGGGGGCAGTGACGCTACGTTAGGAGGGTGAATGAGTTCGTTCCGACGCCCCCTCCCGAGGTCAGGATCGATAGCGCGCTCGTGACGACCCTTTTACAGGAGCAACACCCGGACCTCGCGGATCTGGCGTTGGGTGACCGCCACGAGGGGTGGGACAACGTCACGTGGCGGCTAGGGGATGACCTCGCCGTGCGTATGCCACGCCGCGCCATCGCCTCCACGCTGGTCGCGACCGAACTGGCCTGGTTGCCGCGAGTGGGCCGGGACTGGCCGTTCCGGGCACCGCTCGCGGTGCGCATCGGAGACCCCTCGGACCGGTATCCGTGGCACTGGTCAGTGGTGCCGTGGATCGATGGCCACCTTGCCTTTGACGAGCCCCTCAGCGCCCTGGGTGCCCACGACCTGGGGCTCGCCCTCGCCGCCCTCCATCAGCCGGCTCCCGCCGATGCTCCCATCAACCCGTTCCGCTCCAGCCCACTGTCTGAACGCCTTGACAGGGCACGAGCGCGCATCGATGCCCTCGCAAGCCAACAGGCCACTCATCCCGCTCCCAACGGCGCGGTGCTCGACGTTGACGCCGCAGAAGCCCTCATCCGTCGCGGTGTACGGGGAACCCGACCGGAACGGGTCTGTGCGCACCTGGACCTTCACGGGGAGAATGTCATTACCGCCAGCGGCCGACTCTCCGGGATCATCGACTGGGGCGACGCAGGGGCGGGCGACCGCGCTACGGACCTCGGCCAGGCCTATGTCCTGTTGGGACCAACGCTGTGGCGGGTCATGTTGGAGGCGTACGGCGGCGTCAACCGAGCCACCCGTGAGCGCGCCAAAGCCGAGGCGGTCGCGTATGCCGTCACTCTCGCGACCATGACGGACGGCCCCTACGCCGCCTGCGGCTGGGACGCCCTGGTATCCCTAGGGGTAGCGGTCCCCGCGGCCTAAGCCGCCCCCGCGCCGCCCAATGCGGCTCCGACCTCCTCGCGGACGGCATCGGCTCCCTGAGTCCCTGGCCCTGCGGCACTAGGATGATGCGCATGAGCACCACGAACGACCGCGTCTATGTCGCGCGCCTGGCGGGCACAACTGTGTTCGACCCCATCGGCGACTCCGTGGGCCGCGTGCGCGATGTAGTGATGCTGGTGCGTCGCAGCGGCGCGCCCACCGCCGTGGGCCTCGTGGTCGAGGTGCCAGGCCGCCGCCGAGTGTTCATGCCCCTGACCCGCGTCACCTCGATTGCCGCTGGCCAGGTGATTTGCACGGGCGTGATCAACCTGCGCCGCTTCCAGGCACGCGGCTCCGAGACCCTCGCCATCGCGGAACTCTTTGAGCGCAGCGTCAAGCTCAAGGAAGACAAGTCCACCGCGCACATCGAGGACATTGCGATCGAGCGGGATCACACGCGCACGTGGCGAGTCACCAAGTTGTATGTGCGCAGCGCCGAGCGCCGCAAGGGCGTGCTGGGCTTCTCGCGCAAGGGCGAGACTTTCGTGGTCGACGCCGATGCCGTGACTGGCCTGGCAATTCGTGACAAGTTGCAGGGCGCGGCCCTGGTGATTCAGACCTTCGCGAACCACAAGCCAGCCGACCTCGCCGCCGCACTGATGGAGATGTCGCCCCAGCGCTCCGCGGAGATCGCAGCTGCGCTGGACAACGAGCGGCTCGCCGACGTGCTCGAGGAACTTCCAGAAGAAGACCAGATCCAATTGCTGTCCACCCTGCGGTCCGAGCGTGCCGCGGATGTGCTGGAAGCCATGGATCCCGACGACGCGGCCGACCTACTAGGCGATCTGCCCGCGAGCGAGGCCGAGGCACTGCTGCAGCTGATGCAGCCCGAGGACGCCAACTCGGTGCGCCAGTTACTCGACTACGACGACGACTCCGCCGGTGGTCTCATGACCACGGAGCCCGTGATCGTAGGCCCGGAGACCACCGTCGCCACCGCCCTTGCGATGGTGCGCCGCCAGGAGATGCCACCCGCGCTCGCGTCCATGGTGTTCGTGGTGCGGCCTCCGGTGGAGACTCCCACCGGCCGGTACATCGGCCTGGTACACATCCAGCGCCTGCTGCGCGAGCCGCCGCATGAATCTATTGGCGGTTTTGTCGACCCGGCCATCTCGGCCCTCGCAGTCACCGATACCCTCGCGGAGATCTCCCGCCTCATGGCGGCCTACGACATCCTCGCGCTGCCCGTAGTGGACGACGACAACCGCCTACTGGGCGCGATCTCGATCGACGACGTGCTCGACCATCTACTCCCGGCCGACTGGCGCGAGCAGACCGAACTCGACGTGAGCGAAGAGATTCAGACCACCAAGGGAGGCTCCGATGGCTGAACGCCTCGACCGCCCCAAGTCCGACCAGCACCGCTTCACGTGGCGACGCGGCCCCAAGGGCTCGGACCGCTTTGGCGCCTTCTCCGAGGGCATCGCGAGATTCCTCGGCACGCCCCGTTTCTTGCTCTACCTCACGGTGTTCTGCATCGCGTGGATCGCGTGGAACATCTGGGCGCCCGCTGACATGCGCTTCGACTCAGCTGCGCGCGGCTTCACCGCGCTGACGCTGATGCTGTCCCTTCAGGCCTCATATGCCGCGCCCCTGATCCTGCTTGCGCAGAACCGCCAGGACGACCGCGACAAGGTGGGAGCCGAGCAGGACCGTCAGCGCGCCGAGCGCTCGCTCGCTGACACGGAGTATTTGGCCCGCGAGGTCGCGGCACTGCGTCACGCGGTATCCGACACCGCCACGCGTGACTTCGTTCGCTCGGAGCTGCGCGCCCTGCTCGAGGAGCTGCGCTCAGACGACGAGGCCGGTCACGACGACCGCCCCCGCGAACGCTCATCCTCAAAGTCGGAGCGTCCCAAGAAGTAGTCGTTTCATTCGGCCAGGGCTACCGCCTACGATGGACACATGCCTACGGTTGAACTAATTCAGACTGCCCTGTCCAAGGTCATTGACCCGGAGATCCGCCGTCCCATTACGGAAATCGGCATGGTGCGCTCCGTCGATTTATCGGACGATGGCGTGGCCACCGTTGGCATTGATCTCACCACCGAGGGCTGCCCGATGAAGGCCCGCATTACCGACGACGTCAGCAAGGCTGCGAGCTCCGTTGCAGGCGTGACTGACGTCAAGATCGAGCTGGGCGTCATGAGCGAGGAGCAGCGCCTCGGCCTGCGCTCGATGCTCCGCGGCGGCAAGCCTGAGCCGGTCATCCAATTCACGCAGCCCGGCAACATGACGCGCATCTACGCCGTCGCCTCGGGCAAGGGCGGTGTGGGCAAGTCCACCGTGACCGCCAACCTCGCGGCTGCCATGGCGGCCGACGGCCTCAAGGTGGGCGTGCTTGACGCGGACATCTTCGGCTTCTCGATCCCCGGCATGCTGGGCGTCGAGGGTCAGCCCACGCGCATCGACGACATGTTGCTGCCCCCCATCGCGAACGAGGTCAAGGCCGTGTCGATTGGCATGTTCGTGCCCTCCGGCCAGCCGGTCGTCTGGCGCGGACCCATGCTGCACCGCGCGATCGAGCAGTTCCTCGCGGATGTCTACTGGGGCGACCTGGACGTGTTGCTGCTGGACCTCCCCCCTGGCACGGGCGACATCGCCATCTCCGTCGCACAGCTGCTTCCGCACGCCGAGCTCCTCGTGGTCACCACCCCGCAGTCGGCCGCAGCGGACGTCGCCGAGCGCGCAGGATCGATCGCCACGCAGACGTCACAGAACGTGGTGGGCGTTATCGAGAACATGGCCTGGCTCGAACAGCCCGATGGATCGCGTCTGGAGATCTTTGGCTCGGGTGGCGGCCAGATCGTATCCGACCGCCTCACCAAGGTGCTCGGTACCTCAGTGCCGCTCATGGGCCAGATCCCGCTTGATATTCAAGCGCGAGAAGCCGGCGACGACGGCACCCCAGTCGTCCTCGCTCACCCGGAGTCCCCCGCGGCGGTCGAGTTGCGCAAGATCTCGCGCATGCTCGCCAGCCGTCAGCGCGGCCTCGCGGGTCGCTCGCTGGGCGTCACACCCAAGTAGTCGGAAGCGCGGCCCTGGCCGCGCCGTCAATCAGTCGAGGTCGATGCGGCCTGAGGGCTTGGCGCCCCAGCCGACGATGATCGCGGCCACCAGGCCGGCCAGCACTCCTCCGGCAGAGATAGCCGGGGTGGCCAGCGCTATAAGCAACGCGTCGTTGAAGCCGGGGCCCGAGGCGCCGATCTGCTCGAGAGCGGAAATCGAGCCCGATGCCGCGCCGGTGACCGCCATAATGTGCACGCCGAGCGCGGTGGCCACGAACGCCACGATCTGAGTGAGCAGCCCCTTGGCCTCGGACAGGTAACGAACAGTGAAGCCCACCGCAGCGGCCATGAGCGCTCCGAGCAGGATCATTGCGAAGGCACCAGGCTTGTTCGGCACCAGCACTGACAGCAGAAGGCCCAGCACGAATGCGACCACCAGCGCGGCGGTCAACACCCCCATGCGGTTGCGGCGCAACGACTCCAGAAACGACATTCCGACCTCACCCGCGCGGGCTGTTCGGGACGGCTTTGCGGGGGAGGCCGATGCGACGGGTTCACCCGGCTTGGTAGGCACGGTGGGCTGTGGCTCGGGGCTGGGCGTGGTGGCCATGGGCTACTCCTTAGTCGAACGCTGTCGTCTGTTCCCGTTCATCATCGCACGCTGCCACTGACACTCACCTCCCACGACAGCGAGGACACTGGCAGAATTCAACTATGGCGCAGAACCCGGAGGATCTAGCCCCGCTGTGGCGCATACCGTGGACCACGGAACACGGCGAAGCGCGCGCCCGCGAACTCTTCCACCACACGTTCGGCGCTGCCCCCACCACGTTCCAGTCAGCACCTGGCCGGGTCACACTCATCGGCGACCACACGGACTACGCAGGCGGCCTTTGCCTGACCACAGTTCTGGACCATCAGACATTTGTCGCGGCCCGGGCGAGGGACGATGCGCGGGTGCGAGTCGTTTCCGCGCAAGGCGGCTTGGTCGAGGGGCCCGACCACGTGTGGGAGGGAGATCTCACCGCACTCACCCACGCGAATGGACTAGGTTGGGCGCGTCACGTCGTGGGCGTGCTGTGGGCGCTCATGGAGCGGGGGTTTGCCTCACGGGGCATGGACATCGCGATCGACAGCTGTGTGCCCATCGGTGCTGGGCTGGGGTCCTCAGCCTCCCTACAGTGTGCGGTCGCGCTCGCGGTGAACGACTGCTGGGAATTGCTGCTCGACTCCCCCGAGGGCCGCTCGGAGCTAGCGGAGGCCGCCATCGACGCGGAGACGCGCTTTGTCCAAGTCCCCACCGGCGGGCTCGACCACTACAGCATCATGCAGTGCGAACGCGGCCAAGCGGTTCTGCTGGACTTCGCGACCCGGCCTCCCGTTCTCACGCAGCTGCCACTGTACTTTCCCGAGTACGGACTATGCCTACTGGTGATTGATACGTCCGAGCGCCGGGACCTTAGGGACGCTCACTACGCGAAGCGCCGAGCGTCCTGCGAGGCTGCTGCGAGGCAACTGGGCGCCCCGTCGTTGCGAGACGTCTTCGAGTCACCACAGTGGCTGCGCCGCGTCAACCAACTCCGGGATCCCGTCGTGCGAGCACGGGCGCGCCACGTAGTAACCGAGCTGCACAGGGTACGTCTCATCACAGACGAGCTCGCCGGGACTGGCCCTGCACATGAGAGATTCGTGAATGCGGGCAAGGCGATGTACCGCTCCCACGCGTCGTTGGACGTCGACTTTAAGGTGAGCACCGACGCGCTCAACCTCGCGGTCGACTCGGCTTTTCGCGTGGGCGCTCTGGGGGCGCGGCTAGTGGGAGCAGGTTTTGGCGGGTCGGCAATTGCGTTGGTGCGAAGGACGCAAGTGGAGACCACCGCGCGCCTGATTAACGCCGCCTTTGCTGATCGCACTCTGGCACGCCCCGCGTTCCTGACGGTTTAGGTCGGGTTTGGGCCTATCCCAGGTCGTAGTCGACCACGAGCGGCGCGTGGTCGGTCCAGCGCGCATCCCAGGACGCCTGCCGATCAACCCGGGCGGCCGTTACGGCTGCAGCGAGAATAGGCGTCGCGAGTTGGTAGTCGATCCGCCATCCGGCATTGTTGTCGAACGCCTGCCCACGCATTGACCACCACGTGTATTCGCCCTCGGCGTCGCCCACCACCTGGCGGTGAGTATCGACCCAGCCAGCGGCGAACCACTTGTCCAGGTAGGCGCGCTCCTCGGGCAGGAAACCGGCAGCCTTGAGATTTCCCTTCCAGTTCTTGATGTCGTTGTTGGTGTGCGCGATGTTGATGTCGCCCATCACCACCACACGCTCGTACTCGTCGGCAAGTTCGGCGAGGCGCGCGGTCATCGACTCCAGGAACTCGTACTTGTCGTCCATCTTTGGTGTGCCTGCCGTGCCGGAGTGCACGTAGGTGGAAACCACGCGTACCGGACCCGCCGGGCTCTGCACCGTGGCCTCAACCCAGCGCCCGGTGTGGGTAGCCTCAGAATGGATCGCACCGGCGACACCGAGTCCGTAGACCACGTCAGTCAACTCGGTACGCGACAAGATGGCGACACCGGAGCGGCCCTTCTGCTCCGAGGCTTGGTGCTCCACATGCCAGCTATCCGGGAACGCAGCGGTGACCACCTCATCGGGTGCCCGCACTTCCTGCAGGCAGATGACGTCGGCTTCAACGCCGTCCATCCACTCGGTCATGCCCTTCTTAAGGGCGGCGCGGACTCCATTGACATTGACGGAAACTATTCGCATGAACCGAGCCTAACGGGACGTGGCGTGCTCCCTCGACGGCGGTCGGGCATTCCCATTCCCGCCACCGGTCGTGGTGCCTGGCGTGTCCTCGGAAACCGTACGTGGAGCGAAGATTCGGTCGCCAATCTTCATGAGGGGTCGCTGGATCAATCGGTCGCGTACAAGTTCGATCGCGGTCGCCGCCGCGTAGACAACCAGCGTGAACCCGATCGCGTGCCACCACAACGTTGAGGGGTCCGCGGCTGCGCGCTCGGTGCCCACCCAGCTCTCCCAGATCAGCGGTCGCAGGATCGCGTTGTCGTGGATGAGGTAGACGCCAAAAGTCGCCGCGGCGATGGTGTTGATAGCAGGCGAGAAGCGCGGCCGCATCTTGGTCACGGCCACCAGTCCACAGATCGCAGACAACGCCACGAAGGGGGCGTATTGTGAGCGCATCAACTCAGGATCGAAGCCAAGCCCAGGATTGGTCGCGGCCACGTCGCTGGCAAGCAGCGTCGTCACCGGCACCAACGCGGCGAAGGCGGCGGCCGATGCTGCCCACCATTTAGCGGGCCCGCTCACCCGGTACTTGGCGACATACGCGGCCACCAGGTACAGCGCGACAAACCACGTCATGCTGTTGGCACCGAACTTGACATCGGGAATCACTGAGAGCACGCTCCACGCAATCAGGACTACTGCGACCAGCGTGAGGTGCTGACGCTGCGACATAGCCTTCACCAGCAGGTTAATAAAGGGCGAGAAGATCATCAGCATCACGTAGACCGTGACGAACCAATAGAACTCTGTCGCAACAGGGAAGAGCGCGCGCCACGTGGTCTCGGTGTCGACGCGGTCCGGGATCCAGATCAGCGCGACAATGAGGATCATCCACGAGGTTGACCACACCTGAATCAGGATTGAACGGAGCCCGCGCCACCGGAAGGTGGACTGCGCCATGAAGTACGCGCCGATCAGCACAAAGGCGTCGACTCCCCACTTGCCCATGGTGGAGTAGCCAGTCAGGAAGCGCTCGGCGTCGCTGGGATCTGCCGAGCCGAGCACGCCGCCGTGCACTCCGTAGTGGTACGACACGATCGCCAGCATCGCGAGGATGCGGTAAACCTCGATCACCGAGTTGCGTTGTCTAGCCATGGCCTGACCCATTCCGACGCCGGGGGCGCCAGGTAGTGGGCGCCACGCTGCGCAAGGATTGGTTGAGCGTCTCAAATGTCACAAAGAGGTAACGCCTGAGGCGCCCAGCTTACTCCCGAGCGTCAGGATTCAGCTGGCGCGTTCGGCGCTTTCCACCACGTTGCTCAGCAGCATCGCTCGTGTCATCGGACCCACTCCCCCAGGATTGGGCGAGTACCAGGAGGACTTGGCCACGGCATCGGCCGCAATGTCGCCGGCCACCTTGGACTTGCCCGTCTCCGGGTCGGTGACGCGCGAGACGCCTACGTCGATCAGCACCACGCCATCCTTGACCATGTCCGCGTCTATGAGGTTGTGGACGCCAGCGGCGGCGACGATCACGTCGGCGTTGCGGGTGTGGTTGGCGAGGTCGCCGGTCCCGGTGTGGCACAGCGTGACGGTCGCGTTCACGGCCTTACGGGTCAGCAGCAAACCGATGCTGCGGCCCACGGTCGTGCCTCGACCGACCACGGTCACGTTCTTGCCATTGAGCGAAATGCCGTGGCGTTCGATGAGCTCGATGATGCCCTTGGGTGTGCAGGGCAGCGAACTCGTGACGTCCTCCGCGGTGCGCAGGACTAAGCGCCCCAAATTGGTGGGGTGCAGGCCGTCCGCGTCCTTGTCCGCATCTATTAACTCGAGGACGCGATTGGTGTCGATGCCCGCCGGGAGTGGGAGCTGGACGATGTATCCAGTGCAGTCGGGGTTCTCGTTGAGGCGCGTGACTGCGGCCTCGATGTCCTCCTGCGTCGCGGTCTCCGGCAGGTCCTCACGGATGGACGTAATGCCCACCTCGGCGCAGTCCTTGTGCTTGCCGTTGACGTACCAGGTGGAACCCGGGTCTTCACCCACGAGCAGTGTCCCAAGGCCCGGGTTGATGCCCCGGGCCTTGAGAACGCTGACGCGTTCGGTGAGTTCCGACTTGATGGCAGACGCGGTGGCCTTGCCATCGAGGACCTGTGATGAATTCTGTGCGGTCATGTCAGACTCCCGTTTCGCTGCTACTACTGCTGGAGCCCGTCGTAGAGGGGGAATCCGTCGGTGAGCGTGAGGACGCGTGCACGCAGTGCAGCGGTGTCCGCGCCGCCCTTCAGGGCAGTAGCGATGACGTCGGCGACCTCGGTGAACTCCTCGGCGCCAAAGCCGCGCGAAGCCAGCGCAGCGGTGCCGATGCGCACCCCGGAGGTGACCATCGGCGGGCGGGGGTCGAACGGAACCGCGTTGCGGTTAACGGTGATGCCACACTCGTGGAGGAGGTCCTCGGCCTGCTGACCGTCGAGCTGCGAGTTGCGTAGGTCGGCCAGCACCAGGTGGACGTCAGTGCCGCCAGAGACGACGTTGACGCCGGCCTCGATGGCATCGGGAGAAACCAGGCGCTCTGCGATGATGTTTGCACCCTCGAGGACGCGCTCCTGGCGCTCCTTGAATTCCGCACCGGCGGCCGCCTTGAGCGCGACTGCCTTGGCGGCAATTACGTGCATGAGCGGGCCACCCTGCTGACCAGGGAAGACTGCGGAGTTGAGCTTCTTGGCGAGCTCCATGTCGCGCGACACGATCAAGCCCGAGCGGGGGCCGCCCAGGGTCTTGTGCACCGTCGTCGAGACGACATCGGAGTGCGGGACTGGGCTGGGGTGCAGACCCGCGGCGACCAGGCCGGCAAAGTGAGCCATATCGGTCCACAGCTTGGCGCCGACCTCGTCGGCAATAGCGCGGAAGGCCGCGAAGTCCATGTGGCGGGGGTACGCGGACCAGCCGGCGATGATGACATCGGGACGCTCGGCGAGCGCCTGCTCACGGACACGGTCCATGTCCACCAGGTGAGTGTCTTCCTCGACGCCATACGCGGCAACCTCGTAGAGCTTGCCGGAGAAGTTGAGCTTCATGCCGTGTGTGAGGTGGCCGCCATGGGGAAGCGAGAGGCCCATGATCTTGTCACCAGGCTTGATCAGCGCGTGCAGGACGGCCGCATTGGCGGTCGCGCCCGAGTGGGGCTGGACGTTGGCGTACTCGGCGCCAAAGAGAGACTTGGCGCGCTCGATGGCGAGGTTCTCAGCCTTGTCGACCTCTTCGCAGCCACCGTAGTAGCGACGGCCCGGGTAGCCCTCAGCGTACTTGTTGGTCAGGACCGAGCCCTGAGCCTGCAGCACGGAGCGCGGCACAAAGTTCTCGGAGGCAATCATCTCGAGCGTGCCCTGCTGACGGGCGAGTTCGCTGTCCAGGATGGCGGCGATGTCGGGGTCGTAGTCCTGCAGCGTCGCGTTCATGACTGCTGCGGTTGCGCTGGAATCGGTGCTCATTGGCGTTCCTTGAGGTCGTGGCGGGCAGGCCGCCGGCTTGTCAGTTCTCCGGTGACCATGGCCCAGGCGGACGACCATCAGTCTTTTCCAGTGCCGCTTCCTCGTGGTAACCCACTGCGCCAGTCGCGACGTGGGCCAGTCTAGCAAGGTCATAGGGCGTGGGCGATCGGTGCTGGCGTCGCCCGCTGTTAACCTGCGACGTATGGCGGAAACGAGCATGGCGGCCCCCTCAACGCCGGACGACAAGCGACCCACCGTCTCGCGCCTCTACGCGCTCGACGGCCTCCGCTTCTTCGCGGCGCTCGCGGTGCTGGCCTTCCACTTCACTGCGCGCTCCAATAATGCCTGGGGGCAGCCAGTAGAGGCCAAATTTCCCCACCTGTCATTGGTGACCGCGCTGGGTGCGTTTGGGGTCGACATTTTCTTTGTCATCAGCGGCTTTGTCATTCTGATGACTGCGTGGAACGCGAGCATTCCCAAGTTCGCTGCGAGCCGCGTCTCGCGGCTGTTCCCCGCCTACTGGGCCTGCGTCGCATTGAGTTCAATCCTGCTCATCGCGATCTGGCCGGTGAAATCAGTGTCGTTTACCCAATCAGCCACAAACTTCTCCATGGTGCAGGCCGCCTTCGGAATTGGAGACGTCGACGGCGTGTATTGGACGCTGTGGGCCGAGCTTCGTTTCTACATTCTCATCGGGATCTTCGTCGCGATTGGGATTACTACTCGTAGGGTGCTCGCCCTGTGCTTCGTCTGGCCGATCCTGAGTGGCATCGCGCTCACCACAAATTCAGCGCTGCTCAGCGAAGTGCTGGTGGCCGAGTGGGCGCCCCTGTTCAGCGCGGGCATGGCACTCTTCGTCATCAAGCGTGAGCCACGGAACCTCGCGGCTTGGTTGGTGTTCCTCTTCACGACCCTGCTCGCCGCGGGCTATTCGGGTCAGGTCACCCTTGACCGGATCATCAACGACCTTACGAATCGTGACTTCCCACCGTACGTGGGCTGGGTCGTAGTAGTCGTTTCCATTGGCCTCGTCGCCCTGCTCACCTTGACGCGGTTCTCACAGTGGGGTGGCAAGAAGTTCCTGGTGCTTGGGGCGTTGACGTACCCGCTCTACTTGCTCCACGAGTACTGGGGCTGGTGGATCATCAGCCTTCTCGAGGACAAACTTCCTGCCTATGCTGTGCTCGCCCTCGCCACGGCCTTCTGCATCGCTTTGGCGTGGGCTGTCTACTACTTCGTGGAACGTAACACCGTCAACAGAATGCGGCGCCGCCTCGAGAGGGATCTGGTCAAGCTCTAGTACTTCGCGGTAAAGGACCAGAGCCACGGCGACTTTCCGCCCACCAGATTGCTGCGAATACTCTCTGGCCCGCTGATCGTCGCCGTCTTGCCCGATGACGACGTCGCTGTCACGATCCTCGCCGCGGCATCGGAGCCGCCAGCGGTCCGCGAGGTGACCTTGATGGACACGACGTCGGACAAGCCAAAGACGCTCCGCGCCTTCGCCTGAGTCAACGTGTAGGTCCACGAGTCATTGGGGTTGGTGGACTTCAAGGACCAGCTGTCGTCGACGGACTTGAGGTACCCCGGCTGTGAGGACCAAATGTCCTCCGAGTTCTCGGTTTGGCCGCCTGAGGACGAGAAATAATAGGTCCTGGCAATTGAGCTCCCGTACATCAGCACCTTGCCCTTGGACCCCGCAGAGCTGTTCGTCGCGTCGACTGCCTTGACCCATTCCTTGCCGTAGTACGCATTAGTACCTTCGTTTTCCTTGCGCCACCCTGTGAAGTTCTGGCTGCGAGTGTCGTCATACAGATTGCAGTTGCACGTACTGCTGTAGGAATTGACAGCATTTAGCGCGTAGCCGCGTGCGGCGATGGCCTGCGCCTGCAGCGCCTCCGCGCCGCCGTTGTATCCCCATGACGAGGGCATCTCCGCGATGCCGTAGAGATACTCAGTGTTGAGCTTGAGTTGGTTGGCGACGATGATACGCGAATAGGCCGAGCGGCTATCCGGAACTGAGATCAGAAGCTTGCCGTGGCGGTATTGACCGTTGGCCTGGCTAGTTCCGCCCTCTCTATCCAGGAGTTCCACGTAAGGGTCCTCCGTCGAAGTGGACTGGTAATAGGAGGTGGCTTCCCACTGTAGGGAAACATCCTTGGTGGCCGTCGCCTTGGTTCCGTTCTCGCGCGTAACGATGACCTTGGTGCCGTCGCGCGTGACCATGAGGTCCTCGTTGTTCTTGCCTGTCCACGTGGTACTCAGCTCTGCTGCGCCGTCCTTCCAGTTGTAGAAGCGCATGCGCCATTGTCCGTCGTCAGTCGAGTCGCTTCCGGGAGAACGGACAACGACGTTGACACTGTTGCGGTTGTCGGAGCCGGACCCGAATACCTCGACCCGGATGTCCATGTTCGCGTCGTCAGTCTTGACCGTTGTACCGGTGTAGTAGTGCTGCAGAATCTGAGTTTCAGACGAGCCGTCCTTGGCCATACCGTATGCGCCGTATTGCGACATACCGACACCGTGCCCGTACCCGGCTCCGCTCACCGTAAAGGTGGAGGGAACCTCGATAGGAGGGTTGTCGAGTGGATGTCCGTCGAGTCGGTAGAGAAAGGCCGCGATTGCTTCTCGGGCAGTGTCCCCCTGTGGCGCAAAAGAGCCGTTGCTATACCCGGTGGTGATCCCGGCCGTGTAGAGCCAGATGATCTCCTTGAAGAATTGTGAAGTGGTCGGCACGTCGCTGAACGGCGAGTAGCCCGGCACCGTCACCGACGGCCACCCTTCGTACCGGTAAAGGAACGCAGCAATCGCTTCGCGTGAGATGGATTCGTATGGGCGAAAGGACCCGTCCGCGTACCCGGTGGTGATCTGCTTCTTCGACACCCACACGATCTCCTTGTAGAACTGATCGGTGGTCTTGACATCACTAAACGGCGACGAGCTTGGCATCGACGAGATCTTTGGGCTACCGGCCATGCGATATAGGAACGCAGAAAATGCGCCGCGACTGACCGATTCCTTGGGGCGGAAGGTTCCATCGGCATATCCGGTGGTGATCCCCTCGCCGGCGAGCCACGTGATCTGGCTGTAGAACTGGTGGCTCTTGGGTACGTCCGGGAAGCTCGGCGTAGCCGCTGTAGCAGAAGCCGACAGCGGGACACTCACTAACAGGGCCAGCAAGGTGGCCGATACAGCACTCCACAGTCGTCCACGAGTACGAGGAGTCATCGCTACATCCACCTTCGGATCGTCTAACAATCAATGCCTAACGGAGTGACCAGTGTGACACATGTGACAACGTAGTCAAGGGGCTTGAGACCTTCGAAGGGACGCACTCTACGTCGCTCGAGGTAACCCTGGAGGTACGGGGCGCATGAGGAATAGGTCACACACGCTTGAAGTGGCCCTGGGGTGCTCGAACAATGGGGCACTAAGTACCAACGACAATTCGGACACTGCTTGGGCGAAACCTGTACGGAGGAAAAGTGGCACACAAAAAGAGCGACCGCGTGCGAATAGCGGGCTTGGTGCTGGTGGCCACCGTGGCAGGAGCATTGGCCATGCCCGGTGCCGCGCAGGCAGCCTCAAGTTCAACCCAGGTTGGCTCGGACTACATCCTCGACGCGACGAATAGCTACCGGGGCAGCAACGGCCGCGGTGACCTCACACGCGACGGCAGCATCGACTACGTCGCGCAGCGCTGGGCGCAGAAGATGCTCGCAAGCGATACCCTCGCACACAACCCCAGCTACGGTGACCAAATGCCTCAGCAAGGACTAGGCGCCTGGGGAGAGAATGTGGCCTACGCATGTGGGTACGGCGGCGTGAAGGCAAACTCGGCGACCATCATGAGTAGTTGGAAGAAGTCAGATGGTCACCGGAAGAATATGCTGAACGGCTCCTACACTCACATCGGCATCGGTTTCGCGTATGACGGCCGCTCCGACTGTGCGTTTGCCGTACAGGACTTCGGCAAGTACAGCAGTACCTTCACGGATGTGCCCCGTAGCCACCAGTTTTCCTTTGAGATCGAGTGGCTGGTGGATCGGGAGATCACGACCGGCTATTCAAACGGTCACTTTCAGCCACAGAGTTCTGTCACGCGTGAGGCATTCGCAGCATTCCTCTACCGAATCGAGGGCGCCCCCAGTTACTCGCCGCCATCCAAGAGCCCGTTCAGGGATGTCTCGCCCGGCGACAAGTTCTATAAAGAGATCACCTGGTTGGCCGACGAGGGCATCACTACTGGATACGCGGACGGTAGTTTCAAACCGGATGAGCACATCTCACGACAGGCAATCGCGGCATTCCTCTACCGTGCCGCTGGCAAGGTCGCGACCACTGATCCCACTTCGGCACCGTTCCGGGACGTCGGCCGCAGCGACCAATTCGCCACTGAAATTCAGTGGCTTGACCGCAGCGGTATCACGACCGGCTTCTCCGACGGCACCTTCCGTCCATACGACGACGTCTCACGCGTGGCCACCGCGGCATTCCTCTACCGTGGTCGAACGATTATCGGACGGTAGATAGCGGCCCGCATCGCACAATAAGACTGGGGAAGATCATGACTGTGTCATCGTCACGAGTTCGCTTTCAGCCACCACGTTTGGCTCGTGCCCTCACCTGGGCCCTGGCGCTGGCGACGATCGCCGTGGCCCTGAGTCCATCGCTCGCGCACGCGAAATCGGAGTTTAACGACGTCGATCAGTCGTCCAAGTTCTACGCCGAGATCACTTGGCTCGCAGATCAGGGCATCTCCACCGGCTACTCCGACGGAACCTTCCTCCCCTACGACGCAATCACTCGTGACGCCATGGCCGCATTCATGTATCGCCTCGCGGACAAGCCAGCCTTTGATCCGCTAAAGCGCTCCCCGTTCACGGATATCACCACGCGTTCCAAATTCTTCAAGGAGATCAACTGGTTGTCGTCGACCGGAGTCACTACGGGGTACGCGGACGGCGGCTATGGTCCCTACAAGTCGGTGACTCGCGATGCGATGGCAGCATTCATGTATCGCCTCGCAGGCAAGCCATCCTTTGATCCACCTGCCCGTTCACCGTTCGTGGATGTCGCCCCCACCTCCAAGTTCTACAAGGAGATCACGTGGCTCGCGAGCACCGGCATTAGTACCGGCTGGTCCGACAACACGTACCGCCCGTCACTGGCGATTGCTCGCGATGCAATGGCTGCCTTCATGTACCGCTTTGATCGCGAGGTCGGCGTAGCAGGTTCATGGGAACCGTCAAACCCGGGCGACAGCAAGAACTGCAGCGACTTCTCACATTGGCGCGATGCGCAAGAGTGGTACGAGCGCTATTACCCGTACCACGGAGACATCGGTGGTCTAGACGGAGATGGCGACGGCATCGTCTGTGTTTCCCTACCTGGGCACCCTTAAGTTCCTCGCCGCTGGCACTGCCAACGCGCGCAACACGCGCAACACGCGCAACGCGCGCTAGGGCGGTAGCCATCACCTAAGGGGGCCGCGCACTAGTTTTCAGCGCGCCCTCCACGTGTGCCTAAACTCCGCGACGGGTGCGCCATTGAACTGCCCCCTGCCGTGAATCCGTCCATTTTGTCGCGCTTGTCCGGTTATGTGGACTACCTACAGTGCAACCGTTAGCGAAATGAGTGACGTTAACATTGACCCAAGGGATAGACCCACATTATTTGTTGCTTCCCTCTGATAGCGTTCTGTCAGCATTGCCCCAAAGTGGGGCGATGGAATTGAAGGGAATCATGAGCAATATCAACCTGTCGCTGAGGACTAAGCGAGTGCACACCGTCGTCGCGCTCGCCACAGTCTTCGCACTCGCCATCATCGCTGCTCTCGGAAGTGCGCCGTCAGCCTCTGCCGCAACGTCAGACGCCCAGTTCAAGGACGTACCGCTCGACGCAAAGTTCTACACGGAAATCGCATGGCTCGCGGACCAGCAGGTCACCACCGGCTACTCAGATGGTGGGTTCCACCCCTCACAGTCCGTCACTCGCGAAGCATTCGCGGCGTTCCTGTACCGCCTCGCGGGCAAGCCTTCCGTGTCACTTCCGTCCCGTTCGCCGTTCAAGGACGTCAGCAAGTCGGATCAGTTCTACAAGGAAATCGTGTGGCTGTCGAAGGAGGGCATCTCCACCGGTTACTCCAATGGCACCTTCAAGCCCGGTGACAAGATCACCCGTGAGGCGATCGCCGCATTCCTCTACCGCTTCAACGGAACGCCTTCGTTCAAGGCCCCGAGCAAGTCCCCCTTCAAGGACATGAAGACCAGCTCGAAGTTCTACAAGGAGGTGACCTGGCTCGCCAAGAGCGGCATGACCACCGGCTACTCCGATGGCACCTTCCGCCCCAAGATCAACGTATCGCGCGAGGCAATCGCAGCGTTCCTGTACCGCGGCGACACCATCCTCGACCGCGACGGCACCTACAAGGTGGGCTCCGACATCAAGGCAGGCACCTACACCGCGGTGACGGCGGGCGATAAGTGGGGTTTTGACTACTGCACCTACCAGCGCCGAAGCACGAGTGGTACGGAATTCGACGGGATCCTCGGTATCGATGGAGTCACCCACGGTCGCATCATCGTCACGATTCTCCCCACCGACAAGTACTTCAAGATCTCGGGTTGCTCAGGTTTGACGTCACTGCGCAAAATTTCACCTGATGCGACATCCATGGGTGACGGAATGCACGCCGTTGGATATCACATGAAGGCCGGAACATACGAGGCGCCCGGAGCAAAGGGCTCCGACCTCTGCTATTGGTCCAAGACGTCGGCGTTCACCGCCGAGTACCGCACCATCATCGACAACGAGGCCATCGAGGGCAAGCCCGCACGGGTGAAGGTCTCCGCTGGACAGGGCTTTGAGTCCTACCAGTGCGGCACCTGGAAGCGTGTGGGCAACTAGCCAACCGCTATGAGAAGAGGGGTGTCCGCGCGAAAGCGCGGGCGCCCCTCCTTCTTTTTGCGTGCCGTCGAAGCCGACCGACAAGAGTCAAGAACGCAGCTCACTTGCCAGGCCCGCGTGTGGTTTGCGGCGGCGGCGCGTCGTCGTGAGTGGCACGGCGCAGATTCTTATTCACAGCATCGTCGATGGTATTAGGCAAGCTGATGCCGCGGTCACCACCTATGGCATCGCGGAAGCGATCCCATCGCTGCTGGTACTGCTCCGAGAACCGGCTGTTCGCACGGGCCAACTTACGTTCTCCATAGAAACGACGGGCCCAGAAGGAGGTCGGCTTGGCAAGCCGAATCGCGCCCACGATGCCGATAAAGGGCACCAGGAAGCCGACGAGCCCAAAGAGCAGCTTGCCCTTGAGGAGGGTAATGATCACGTACGTGACGTGAATAATAAGACCCGCGACGAATACCCATCTGGACTCGTCCGCAGCCTTGCCCAGATCCCCTGGTGACACCTGAATGAGCAAAGCAGCCGCTAGGACCCCCGCCACTAGGATCGCATCAATGGATTTACGCCCCTCGTTGCTCCAGTAGACGTCGTCCAGGTGTAGCCATAGCGCGAACTCATCGAGCGCGAGCGCCGCACCCGCACCAAACAGGGCCGCAAGGACCTCTGCCCAGGGATGCTCGGGCGCGTACCGAAACTGCAACGTCCCGGTCACTAAGACGAGCAGGATTCCCCACACTTGGTGGTGGATGTGCACGCCGCCAATGTGGATATCGGAAAGCAACCCACCTTTTTCATCCGTAGCCTTGTCTTCCGCCGGCCTATTCTGATCACCACGAATCTTGCGAGTAATCGCGCGCGTGACAGCAAACGTGACAATGAAACCGATCAGCAGCCACAGCGCGGGTGCTCGCCCGGTATCGAGGATGTTGTCCGTGTACCAGTTCATGGCGCCGTCCGCCCCGCGCGTTCTGGACTAGTTGTCGCCGCGCACCGCGGAGTCATCAAACTCGTCGATGACCATGCCCGATTCGAGCACCTTGCGCAGGTAAGCGTAGGTAAGGTCTCCGGCGACCTGGTCGAACTGGTGCTCGTAGCCCGCCTTGTTGTAGAGCGCGATGTTGTGCTTGGAGTTCTGGCCAGTGAAAACCCATACCTCGGCGGTGTTCTCAGGTAAGTAACCGAGAACCGCGAACAGGAGTTGCGTACCGATGCCCTTGCCCTGCTGGTCGGGGGCGACGGCGAGGCGGCCGATGGTCGCCTTTTGGTCCTCAATGCCCACGCGGATCGAACCCACCATGCGGTGACCCTCCCATGCGCCAAGCGTGACAACGTCATCCTCGGCGAGGTCTACCTCGAGTTCCTCGAGCGACTGGGTGAGTGCGGGGATGTTCGGATCGTTGAAAATCTGCGCTTCGGAGACGAAAGCGGCGCGGCGCAACGTCAGCAGTTCTCCCGAATCGGAGGCGCCCACAACATCGATTCTCAGCTGGCTCTTCTCGCTCATGACTCCATCGTGGCACGCGTTGGGACGCGCGAGGCCCACCACACGGGTTTCGATGCGAATTCGTAGCGTCTGCGGCAGCCACGCCAGCGGGGACGCGCAGGCGCTACAGGTTAGGGTTAACGCCAGGACTTCCCGTCAGCACCCACTCAGCCGTTAAGGACATTCCACCACGACGATGCTTAGCACACTCCGTAGACAAGCCGGCCGCACCATTCGCCGCCTCGGCCTCCTGCCCGGCGGCATCCCCGATGGCCTCGGCGAGGACGCAAAACTCGGTGACTACGTCATCGAATCCGGCGCAGTGGTGTTCTTCCCGGACACAGTTGAGAACCTCTACCAAATCCGCCAGTGGTACGGCGCTCTGCAGGAACTTGACGGCGAGATGGGCGTGACCATCGTCACGCAAGACAGCCGCACGGCGCGAGCCATTCGCAGCGAGATCGACCTTCCCGTGCTCATCGTGGCCCTCAATCGCACCTACTCCGCGCTCATCCGACGCTCGCGGGCGCGCATCGCGATCTACGTGGGACATTCGAACAACAACGCGGTGGGGTTACGTTCCACCCACGTCGCGCACATCTTTCTGGCACACGGCGACAGTGACAAGTCGGTGTCCGTGTCCAATCAAGTCAAGGGCTTTGACTTCGCCTTTGTGGCAGGCCAGGCCGCGGTGGATCGCTATGCTTCCTCGGTCCTGTTCCTCGACGCCGAGTCGCACCTACGCATCGTGGGTCGTCCTCAGCTGCCGGAGCCATCTGCACGTGAAGTCGCTGCCGGCGCCACCGTCCTGTACGCGCCCACCTGGGAGGGGTCGCAAGACGTCAACGCGTATTCATCTGTAAAGTCCCACGGCATGGCACTCGTACAGTCGCTAGCGGCTGATCCTGACCTCAGCATCGTCTACCGCCCCCACCCACGCACTGGCGCCTCTGACAAGTCCTTCCGCGAAGCCGATATTGCGATCCGCGCTTACATGGAAACACTCGGAGAGCGCGGGCGCGTCGATTCCAGCAGGGACCCAGGCGTGGCTTTTGAGTCCGCAGATGTCTTGATCTCCGACATCTCCGCGATGTGCGTCGACTGGCTCTCACAGCGCAGGCCGCTCCTCATCACCGTCCCCGAGGAACGCGAGGCTGTACCGACATCGCCTTCCAGATTAGTTCGGGTATGTCCGCGCGTGACGGTGGAGGACGCCCCGAGTGCCGCGGCGCTCGTCCGCGGCGCTATCGCCGACGCGTCGACCCCGGAGGTCCTCGACCAGATGGCACAGTATTATTTAGACGGCAAGACGGGTCCCGATGCTATGGCCGCATTCGTTCGCGAGTGCAAGAACATCGCTCGCCTTCGCGACGAACAGGCCAAAGGACCCGAGGGAACAGACGATGAGTGATGCCCCGCGCCCCGAGCGCCCCACCATCGAGCAGATCCGAGAAGTCTGCCAGCCAGACTCGATCCGCAAGCGCAAGAACGCGGAACACTGGACTGGGGATGTCTTCACCCGCAGCATCTCCCCCTACCTCACGCGTACTTTTGTGCACGCGGGAATCTCTGCCAACGGCGTCACTGTCGGGATGATCCTGTGCGGGTGGGCTGCCGCCGCCGCGTTCTTCATTCCAGGGATCGCGGGCCCCATCCTCGCCGCGGTGCTCGCCATGTTGCAGATGTTGCTGGATGCCTCGGACGGCGAGGTGGCGCGCTGGACCCGCAAGATGGGGCCACGTGGGATCTTCCTCGACCGCTTCGCTCACACGACCACCGAGTCGCTCATCCCCATCGCGATCGGACTGCGCCTGACGATCGAATCCTCGGACAATAACTGGGCGTGGGCCTTCGTTGGAGCCGTGCTCGGCGTGCTGGTTCTGGTCAACAAGTCGCTCAACGAGGCCTCCCGCATGTCGCGCGTCGAGTCGGGTCTGGATCTTCCCAAGAAGACCGACGGCACGTCAGCACCGCGAGTGGGCTGGGTGGCTACCGCGCGCCGCGCCGCCAACTTCGTGCCCATTCACCGCGCTTACCACTCGGTGGAGCAGACTCTCGTGGTTCTCGCGATCGCCATCGTTGGTCTGGCTGCCGGATTCAACGGCGTCGCGGTAGCGCTGATACTTCTGGCAGTCGCCGCGCCGTTGGTGATCGCAGGCCATATGGTCGCGATCCTCACTTCGTCGATGCTGAGGAACCCTCACACGTGAGCGTGACATGGTCCGCTGTGGTGCTGTCGCAAGGCGACCGTCCCACCGAGCTCAATGCCGCAGTGGACAGCCTCCTCGCGCAACAGGATGTCTCGCTCGAAGTGATCGTGGTAGGCAACGGATGGGACCCCATCGGTTTGCCCGATGCCGTACGCACCGTCTATTTGAAAAAGAACGTAGGTATTCCCAAGGGGCGAAATAAGGGCGTCAACAAGGCGAATGGTAAGTATTTCTACTTTCTCGATGACGACGCGATGTTGCCTGAGACCGACACGGTCGCCCGCATTGAGCAGATGTTCGATGAGAACCCTCAACTTGGAGTTATTCAGACGCGAATCGCCTCGCCCCAGGGCGTGAGCGCGAAGCGCTGGGTGCCACGTATGCGGGACAAGGACCCGATGCACTCTTCCGAGGTGTTCTCGGTTCTCGAGGGCTCCGTGGCAGTGCGTAAAAAGGCGCTGAAGAACGCTCGCGGCTGGGCGTCTCGCTTCTTTTACGCCCACGAGGGCATAGAGCTGGCGTGGCGAGTGTGGGACGCCAACTACACGGTCGAGTACCGAGCCGACTTGGTCGCGCACCACCCGCTAATCGATCCCGCGCGCCACGACGACCAGTTGCGCCTCAACGCCCGCAACCGCGTGTGGCTCGCCAAACGCAATTTGCCGTGTCCGGTCGCCATCGTGTACATCTTCAACTGGTCAGCCGTGTCTGTAGCACGCAACGCTCGCCACCCTTCATCGGCTTGGGCCTGGGTGAGGGGCGCCTGGGAAGGCGTCACGACCGACGGCGGTAGGCGTCGTCCGATCAGCTGGAGCACGGTGGGGCGTATGACCAAGCGCGGGCGCCCTCCGATTATTTAGTACCGATGTAGCGTTATAAGAAGACCGCCCCCTGGGGGAACACAAGGAGTAAGCATGAGCACCAAGGTCATCACTTTCGGCACCTATGACGTCTTCCATGTTGGCCACGTCAACATCCTGACGCGCGCTCACGACCTGGGCGATCACCTCACCGTGGGTGTCTCAACCGACGCCATGAATTTCTCCAAGAAGGGCCGGTATCCGGTCTACCGCCAGGAGCACCGACTCGAGATTGTCGCGAGCATGGCTTGCGTGGACGAGGTCTTCATCGAGGAGTCGCTCGACCTCAAGCGTCAGTACCTGATCGATCACAAGGCAGACATCCTGGTGATGGGTAACGACTGGGAGGGACGCTTCGATGAGTTCAAGGACATTTGCGAGGTCAAGTACCTTCCGCGTACGGACGACATCTCGACTACTGACATCATTCAGGACATTCGTAGTCGCATTGACGACTGACGCGGATCACCTCGCCCGCACGGTTAGGCTTTGCCCATGAGTGAACCCACCGCTTTCGTTCTTAGCCTGTCCTGCCCCGACAGGCCCGGCATCGTCCACGCCGTCACAGGGATGTTGGCCCGTCACGGTGGCAACATCACGGAGTCACAGCAGTTCGGCGACGCGGACACGGGACTGTTTTTCATGAGGGTCGAGGTCGCGTGCGCCGTCGCTGAGGCTGACCTAGAAGCCGCCGTGGCAAAGCTCGCCGATGAGTTTCAGATGACGTGGAAGCTCGACATCGCGGGGCGCAAAATGCGCACCGTGGTGATGGTCTCTAAATCCGAGCACTGCGCAAACGATCTACTATTTCGCGAACGCGCCGGGACGCTCCCTGTGGAGATCGTCGCGATCGTCGGCAATCACCCCAACCTTCGCGAACTGGCCGAGTTCTACGGCAAGCCATTCCACCACGTGCCAGTCACTCCTGAGACAAAGTCAGACGCCGAGCAGCAGGTGCTCGCTCTGGTCGACGACCTCGACGCCGAACTAGTGGTGCTCGCGCGCTATATGCAGATCCTTTCCGAGCCGATGGCTGACGCCTTGCGAGGTCGTGCGATCAACATCCACCATTCGTTCCTGCCGTCCTTCAAGGGAGCTCGCCCCTACTTCCAGGCTCATGACCGCGGCGTGAAACTCATCGGCGCCACGGCCCACTACGTCACCGCAGATCTGGACGAGGGACCCATCATTGAGCAAGACGTGGACCGCGTTGATCACAGCTATACGCCAGAGACCTTGACCGCCATCGGCGCCGACGTCGAGCGTCGCGCATTGGCACGTGCGGTGCGCTGGCACGCGGAGCACCGAGTGCTACTTGACGGCCACCGCACGATCGTCTTTAAGTAGCGTCGTTTTCGCAAAAACGCTAAAGGCCAAGCACGCGTGCTGGGGTGGAGGACGCGGCCGCCTCTGCGTCGTCTCGCGACACACCTGCCTCAACACACACGTCGACAGCGCGATCCATCGTGAGCGTCGAGCCTGCGAGGGTATGCGTATCTGCTACGTACGCGCGCCCGTCCTCCGTCACATCAACCTGCAACGTTCCCAAGGGGTAACGACCGGGTGCCGATGCGGCGGCGGCCATCGCGTCCGTCACTAGTACTATTCGGCCGGGGGCCGCACGGAAGATTGTGGCGATGAGGCTGGGGTCCACGTGGATACCATCAGCGATGAGCTCTATCGCGACGCGGTCATCCGCTAGTGCCGCGCCTACCGGTCCGACCTCGCGGCCCACGATTCCTCTCATCGCATTGAACCCGTGGGTGACCAGGGTGGCTCCCCTGTCAAAAGCCTCACGGGCCGTCGCGGCATCGGCTTCAGTGTGCCCAACGGCCACCACCACGCCCGCCTCGACGCATTGCGAGATCGCGTCCAAGGCGCCGTCGAGCTCGGGTGCGATGGTGATCTGCCGAATGATGCCGTCCCCCGCCTGCAACAGTTCCGCGATCGCGTCGCGTGTAGGCAGGCGCAGTGACGCGAGGTCGTGCGCACCCTTGCGTGCCGGAGCGATAAAGGGTCCCTCGAGGTGGACGCCAAGAATGGACTCGTCGCGCACCATCGCCTGACGCACGATGTCCATCGCTGCGATAGTGCGCTCGGAAGACTCGGACACCAGTGAGGCCACCAGGCGCCCCGTGCCGTGGGCGCGGTGAGCTGCCAACGCGGCGAGGGTGCCATCGACATCGGCACCAAACGCGTGCCCGCCACCACCATGGCAGTGAATATCGACGTAGTTACCCATGCCCACAGCCTAAAGCTGCTGCCAGTCGGGCGAGTTGCTCTGTGCCCACCGGTAATAGGCGTCGTGCTTGAGCTTGCTCGCCGCGGCCTCGTCTACCACCACGGTGACGTGCGCGTGGAGCTGGATCGCGGACCCTGGCATCGAAGCCGTCAGCGGGCCCTCGACCGCGGCAGCCAGAGCATCGGCCTTACCCGCGCCAAAGGCGAGCAGCACCAGATGGCGGGCACGCAGGATAGTGCCCAGACCCTGCGTGACACAGTGGATTGGCACCTCGTCAAGACTGGAAAAGAATCGCGTGTTGTCCAGGCGAGTCTGCTCGGTGAGCGTCTTGACGCGAGTCAGTGACGCGAAGCTGGAACCGGGCTCATTGAAGCCTAGGTGACCGGTCGTGCCGATCCCCAGCAGTTGGAGATCCACACCGCCGTGGTCGACCATGGAACGCTCGTAGCGCTCCCCCGCCGTCTGGATGCCGTCGATCGAACCGTCCGGAACGTGGACGCGCGTGGGTACCAGACCCAGCGGCTGCGTCACCTCGCGGTCAATCACGGAGTGGTAGCTTTCCGGGTGGTCCACCGGGATCCCCACATACTCGTCCAGCGCGAACGCAGACATGCGCGAGAAGTCGGTGCCCGCGGCCGCACGCTCACGTAACGCCGCGTAGACGGGCAGCGGAGTGGAACCAGTCGCCACACCCAAGGTGAAGTCCGGGTTGGCGGTGACTCGTGCCGCGATGTGGTCGGCAACTAGCGCCCCACCCTCGGCGGGCGAACTGACAATGCGAACTTCAGCCACGGCCGGCCCCCATCATTGCCGCACCCACGGCAGCCAAGGGCTCCGAGGAGTCAAGCGCCTGCACGCGATCTGACAGAGATAGCGAGTTCAGGAACGCGCTGCGCTCCTGCCATTCATTGAGAACGGCCAGCGTTCCCTCCATCAGCGGCTCGCCCCACTTGGTGAGGCCACCTCCAAGAATTACCTCGTCGACGTCGAGCGTCAACACCAGTACACGTACCGCGGAGGCGATGCCGTAGAAGAGTCGATCCCGAATCACCTCTGCCGCGGGGTCGCCCAAGGTCGCCGCACGCAGTACTTCTTCGGCGGTGGTGTTACCACCCCACTGACGAACAATGCCGCTTCCCGATGCGTAGGTTTCGATGGCGCCGGGCGTACCGTCTGCGTCCAGCGGTCCCGAGGGATCAATGGCGATGTGCCCGATCTCCCCTGCCGCGCCACGACGGCCGCGCCACACCTTGCCGTTGAGAACGATGCCGGCGGCCAGGCCGGTGCCAAGATTCAAGAAGGCCATAGACCGGTTGCCGTTGCCAGTGAGGATCCAGGCGCCGACCGCGGCCGCGTTCACGTCATTGTCTACGACGGGGGTGATTCCCCAGGCATCGCCGAGTGTCGTTGCGACGTCAAGTCGCTCAACACCCAGGTTGTAGGCATGAGTCACGACGCCATCCACGACGGCACCGGGAACGCCGATGCCCACGGACTCGACGTCGGAGATGCCGATCCCAGCCTCAGCGCACACATGCGCCACGGCTTCCAATGTTGCGGCAACGACGGCGTCGTTTCCCTGTCCTGAAGGCACGCGGTGCCGCTGGGACACCGTCCCGGCGGCATCCGTCAAGACCACATCAGTCTTGGTGCCACCTATGTCTACTCCCACATGCACGGCTACTGTCCGATCAAGTCGAGGAGCGCGTCGCCTACCAGGCGTGACGCTCCGAAGGTTGCAATGTCTGCGTACGCGAGCGACTCGTCGGGCCAACCCATATCCACCACAATCACGTCACCGCGCTCCCGCAGTGCGTCGATCGCGTCACGGATCCACTCGTGACGGTGGTTGTCCTTGCCCACCACGATGGGTAGCGCGCCCTCGGGCACGCGATCTACCAGCGTCGCGGCATTCATTGAACTTACGACGGCCGATGCCTCGACGCGCCCGGTTGCGAACGGCCCCCAAGGTGCGGGGCCCACTGCAATGTTGAAGGCGGGCTGAAGCTGGAGCCAAGCTACGGGGCGAGGGTCGGCAATCAATTCGCGTGCAGCATCACTCACCGCGAACGCGCCCGCCACGACCTTGTTCGTCAAGCCCGGAACCTTGCCGAGGTTCAGATCTGCGGGCGGCTGCAGTTCAGCGCGCCGGGAGGCGAGCGTCGAACCGAGAGATTCCACCCGACGAGCGGCGTCCGCGAGGCGGCCGCTCGCAAGTTCGCCAGCGGCCACTGCGTCATCAATTGCCGCGACGATCTCGCCCATCTGGTCGTCCGTGTTCTTGGTACCGATGCACAGCAGGTCGCACCCGCCGTCAATGGCGAGCACGGCCGCGCGCGCAATGCCCACCTCGCCGCTGGCGCCCTTCATGTCAAGCGCATCGGACACGATGACGCCGTCAAAGCCCATCTCGTCGCGAAGCAGGCCCTGGAGTATCGGCTTAGAGAACGTCGCCGGCACGGAGGGGTCGAGCGAGGGCACCATGATATGCGAGGACATGATGGTATCGATGCCAGCCGCGATCGTGGCGGCGAACGGAGGAAGCTCGCGCGCGCGCAGCGTGGCGGGGTCGGCATCGATGCTCGGCAGGTCCACGTGTGAATCCTGTGCCGTGTCGCCGTGGCCGGGGAAGTGTTTGGCATTGGCCGCGACACCGGTGGACTGTACACCGCGAGTCCAGGCGGCGCCGTGCACGCCTACCTGCTCGGGGTCAGTGCCAAAGCTCCGCACCCCAATGACCGGGTTGTTCGGGTTGGAGTTGACGTCCACGTCGGGCGCCAACGTGAGCGAGACGCCTACGCGACGCAACTCCCAGCCCACCTGTTCGCCCACGCGGTAGGAGATATCAGCATCGGCGAGCCTGCCAAGCACCGCGTTGCCGGGAAACGGCGAACCGGAGTGCTGGTAGAGACGTGAGACGTCGCCCCCCTCCTCGTCGATCGAGACAACCGCGTGCGGGTTAGCTTCGTAGATGGCGTCGGTAAGGGCGCGAAGCTGTTCCGGGTTGTCGACATTGTCGACGAACAGGCAGACACCCCCCATTCCCTCACGCAGGCGACGCGCCACCCACTCGGGAAGTTCGAGTCCCACAAAGCCAGGCATGAGGGTGCGCAGCGCGCTCATCCCTTAACCGCCCCGCTGACGAGACCCGAGGTCATGCGGCCCTGAACGATGAGGAAGAACACGATGACTGGCACGGCGACCAACGTGGATGCAGCCATGACTTCGCCCCAGTCAGTCGCTCGAGTGGCCGAGGCTTGCACAAATCCGCGCAGCCAGAGCGGCAGGGTCTGCGCGTCCTCCGCGGGAAGCAGAATCAGCGCGACCGTGAACTCGTTCCATGCCTGCAGGAACGCGTACACGCCCGATGCGACAAGGCCCGGGGCCAGGAGTGGGAACGTGATCTTCATGAAGGCTTGGAAGCGGCTGAGCCCGTCCACCATGGCGGCCTCTTCGAGGTCCGCCGGAACACCGGCGACAAAGCCGCGCAGCATCCAGATGGTGAACGGCACCACTGCGGCGATGTAGATGATCGAGACACCAATCACGCTGTTCAGGAGACCAAGTGAGCTCATCATCTTGTATTGAGCGAGGAACAACGCCTCGGCGGGGAGCATCTGAATGAGAAGCACCGCGACGATGAAGGTCTTGCGCCCACGGAACTTAAATCGTGAGATGGCGAGCGCCGCGAGGAACGCAAACAGGATGCAGAAGAACACCACAATCAGCGTGATGGCGACTGACATGCCGAGGGCCCTAAAGAAGGTGCCGTCGTCCATCGCGGACGTGAAGTTGCGCCATGAGCCACCGAACGGCAGGAACGTCGGGGTGAAGCGCTCCAACACGGTGGTGGGCAGGAATGCCGAATTCAGCATCCAGTAGACGGGGAAGATCCAGACGAGCGAGATGACTATCGCGAGTACGGATAGTCCAACGCGGGACTTGCGCTTCATCAGTCTTCCTCCTTCATAAGCTTGCGGACGTACCACCAGGAGATGGAGATAGTCAGGATGAGCACGATCACGGATGCGGCAGCGGCGGAGGCGAAGTCGTTCGAGCCGGTACCGACCTTGTAGATATAGGTACCCAGCAGGTCAAACTTGGAACCGCTGGCGCCCGCGTCCTGCAGAATCTTGATCTGCGCGAACACGCGCAGGTCCCAGATCACCTGAAGCAACATCACGATGGCGATGACCGGCTTGATCATGGGCAGGATGATGAGGCGCAAGCGCTGGCTGTTGGAGGCTCCATCCAGGGCGGATGCCTCGAGGACTTCATCAGAAACCTGCGTGAGGCCCGCGAAGATGGAGAACGCGACGAAAGGCACGGACATCCAGGTGACGATGATGCCCGCCATCAAGAAGAACGTCCACGGGCTGGCGAACCAGTCGAACCGGTACATGTCGACGCCCGGAATCTTGTCCAGCAAATAGTTCACCACACCGCGGCGGGTGTCGAAGAGCCAGGTCCACACCGTCATTGAGGCGACGATCGGCATCGCCCAGGCGAGCAGCATCGAGATCTGGAGAATGAGGCGGACGGCCTTGTTGACCGCGTTCATGAGTAGAGCAAAGGCGAGACCCAGCACCAGCGTCAGTCCCGCGACAACGAAGCAGAAGACGAGCGAACGGCCCACGACCTGCCAGAACTCGGCGTCCGAGAGCAGGTCGATGTAGTTCTGGAGGCCAATAAACTCTGCGGCTGCACCGAACTGCTGTGCGAGTCCGTATGACTGGGTTGACGTGACGAGCTGCCACGCGGTCGGATAGCCGGTTCCGACGAGGAGGATGCCGATCGAAGCTGCGATCAACCAGTACGGGGCGCGGCGAGCGCGGCGCTTGGCCTTGCTAGCGTGCTCGGCAGCCTTGATCGACTCTTCCGACTGGGCCTGGCGCTTGGGGGAGGTCACGGGTGAACTCATGGCGTTCTCCTCCTCTCTTTGGGGTCGTTTAAATACAGCGTATGGGGATTCAAAGTTTGGGGTGGGGCCGGGTCACCGCTGGGGGAGCGGCGACCCGACCCGGGCGCGAGACGTATCTCGCGCGGGTGGTGAGCCGCGAGCGACTCACACCCAGGTGGGGCCCCGGCCCGTCAAGAACGGGGCCCCGGTGTGTGGCTGATTAGCCGTTGAGCATCGGGGTGATCTGAGCGTCGTACTCGGTCGCGAGGGCTGCGATGTCGCCGCCTGCGTTGACCTTGCCGAAGAACTCCTCGAGGAGGCTGCTGCCCTCGACTGCTGCCCAGCCCGGCGCGGCCGGGGTGAGCTTGGAGCCGGAAGCTGCCTCGATGTTGACCTTTGCGAACTGGTCGTCACCAAGTGCCGAGGTGAAGTCCAGGTTTGCCGGGCCAAGACCCGCACCAGCAAGCATCGTCTGGTAGTCGTCGGAGAAGATGATGCTCATGAGCTGCTTGGCCGCATCCTGGTTCTCGGATGCAGCGGAGACACCGATGTTCGAGCCACCAGCGAATACGGGGGCGATGCCACCGTCAACGCCAGGAAGAGCGAACGTACCGAAGGTGTCGTCGTCCCAGGTCAGGACGGGGGTGGTGCCGTCGTCGCCAACTACAACGTCACCGTTGTCGTCTTCCGACGTGAGGCCTACCGACCAGTGGGCCCAGTTCGGAGCCATGATCGTTGCAGCCTCGGGCTTGCCCGTCGACTCGTTGTTGTTGATGTTGACCCAAGGAGTCGAGTCAAACTCGCCAACCGGGGCGTTAGAGGAGGAGGTGTAGAGGTCCTGAAGCATCTTCAGGCCCTTCTGGGTGTTCGGGTCGGACAGGGTGGAGACCCACTGGCCGTCCTCCTGCTTGGCAAGGTCGCCACCGTTCGCGAAGATCCACGAGATGCCGTTGCGCCAGTCGGATCCACCGAGGTAGAAGCCCGACATGTCGTCCGTCTTCAGCTTGGCGGCGTTGTCGTTGAACTCCTGCAGCGTGGTGGGCTGCGCCACGCCTGCTGCGTCGTAGATGTCCTTGCGGAAGATGATGGAACGCGAGCCGAAGTAGTACGGCATTGCGAAGTTCTTGTCATCCTTCTTACCGACCTCGACGAAGGACTGAAGCAGGCTGTCGCCGCCCAGTTCGTCGTACATGTCGGTGAGGTCGCTGAACGCGCCAACTGCAGTGAAGGTGGGTGACCAGGTGTTACCGATCTCCGTCACGTCGGGGGTGTTGGCCGAGTCGGGAAGCGCGGTGGTCAGCTTCGCGAGTGCGTCGCCCCATCCCTGCTCCTCGATGGTCAACGTGCCACCGTTCTCTTCTGCATAGGTGTCCTTGAGGTACTGACGCAGGTCCTCGTTGGTGTCGCCACCCATGAGCCACAGAGTGATGTCTGCGGACTCGGCGGTCATTGCCTCGTCCGTAGCACCGGTCGATGCCTCGGTGGTGGGCGCGGTGGTCTCTTCGTCACTGGAGGTTGAGCAGCCAGCGAGCACGAGTGCGGTAGCGGCCGTTGCTGCGGCTGCTCCGATCATCGTCTTCTTCATAGCAGTGTCCTTTTCTCTTTGCTGCCGTGACCGCCATGGCCACGTCGTTGTGGTGATTTTTGGGGTTTAGTAGACCCCGAGTTGGCCGGTGAGGACCATGACTACTGCTCCGAGCACGATGATGTCGCGTCCGAGGGTTGTCATTCGGACCGAAAGATCGCCGACAAACTCGGCCATCGTGCGGTCTCGGAGGGTGTCGGCGGCTGCTGCAATGAGCGGGCCGTCGATCAGTTCGGAGGGGCCGCTGAGCACGACTTCCCCCAAATTCAGGGCGCCCACAATGGGCGCGGTGGCGATGCCGAGGCGTTCGCCGGCCTCGCGCAGAATTGATTCGCGCTCGGCTTCAGTGGTCGCGTTCGCGAGGCGGGCCTCGATGCGCGGGATTGCAAGCCAAGTTTCGAGGCATCCGGACTTGCCGCACACGCAGATGTCGCCGCCGTCGGTGCCGACCATGACGTGGCCGATCTCGCCGGCTGCCGAGCCGGATCCGTAGACCTGCTGTCCGCCCACGATGAGGCCTGAGCCCACACCGCGTCCTGCACGCACGAGCATCATGTCCGCTCCGCCGCCACCAAACGTGCGCTCGGCGAGCGCCGCGATGTTCGCATCGTTCGCTACTTGCACGGGGAGTTGTGCGCGCATCGACAGGATCTGCTGGAGAGGGAGGTCCTTCCAGCCGAGGTTGGGTGCGCTGAGGACGGTGCCGGTGGCATCGACGATTCCGGGGCTACCAACGCCTACGCCGAGGATGGGTGCGGTGGCCGCGGCGACGAGTCGTTCAAGGATGAGGGCCGTCGCCTCGACGGCCTCTGAACCGGTCACGCCGGTCACGTCGAGCTCCTCACGGTGCAGGACCGTGCCATCGAGGTTCGTGACGGCGCCACGGAAACGGGAGTTGAACGAGAGGTCGAGGCCCACCACCACAAAGCCGTTGCGGTTGATGTCGAGCATCGTGGCCGGCTTGCCTGGACGTGAGTCCGTGCGGACTCCGAGTTCGATCACGAGGTTCTCGTTGATGAGGTCGCCGATCAGGTCGGAGATCGTCACCCGGGTAAGCCCCACCTCCCTGGCGAGGTCAGCGCGGCTGAGGCCCTCGGCGCGAAAGAGCGCTTGAAGCACAAGTGCGCGGTTGTGGCTGCGAGCGTGCTCCGGAAGGACGCGCGCACCAGCCTGCACTGCGCCGGCCCAGGCCGTGCTGCGTGCGGGGTTCGCGATGCCAAACTCACCGGTGTTGGCCGCCGTTGTGGCGCTCACACCGGAAGTGCGTCGCTGCGCTTCCTCGGTTGTCATGTTTGTTAGTAAAGGTCACTAACAAACAAAAAGCAAGCCCAAAACCGAAATCTCGAAAACTGTTACCGGGCCGTAACACGATGCCTGCGCGACACCCCGACCCGAGGCCCGAGTGCTCACGATCGCCAAGGCGCCCAGCGAGCGCGAGAGATTCTTGGTAGTTAATGAGCGCACGCGATAACCTTGGGACGCGCACTCGCGCTCTCTCCCAGACCCTCTGAAGGGCAAGTATGAACGTCGTTGTTGTCGGTGACATTGGTTGGCAGTTTCTCTATCACCTAGGCGATGAAGCCATGACTGAGGCTGCCATTGACATGCTGCGCGATCGCCAGGTCGATCAGATCACGCTAGTAGCCGGCCAACCGGCCGTGTCGGAAGCGTTCTACGGGCTCCCCTGCGTGACGCGGGTTGGATTCAAATCCGGCTGGAGTCGAAGGGGAAATGCAGGGCACCTTCGCAAGGTAGCGACGCAGCTCGCGGACGCTACCTACGATGAGAAGTCGATCTTTGCAGCCATCCGCGATTGCGATGTTGTGCTCATCGCCGGTGGCGGGAACATGAACTCGCGGGACTATCACCTGCTGTATGAGCGCGTCGCCGCCAAGCGTATCGCTGAACACTTTGGGAAGCCGCTCTATGTCTCCAGTCAGACAGTCGGCCCGATGCTTCTTCCCGAGGATCGCGACCTCGTTGTCGAGATTGCTGATTATGCGAATGCCTTCGGATGCAGAGAGGCCACGACCACGGCGCTCATGCGGCGCCACGTGGCACGTCCCGATCGAGTTCATCACACGCTTGACGACGCCTCCGTCCTGACCTCGGACAGCAAGGCGCGAGAGGTCGTACAGGAGCTCGCGGGTGATAAGCGATTCGTGGTGGCCTCGTTCACTAATCACCACGGTTCGATCTGGGCGAACCGCGACTCGTACTACTCCGACATTGCAGCAGCTTGCGCCGCAATAGCCTCGGACAACGACGTCGAGGTGCTCCTCGCTCCTCACGCTGGCTCGCTAGACCCCGCCCAAACATCGCGGGACCAGGAGAGCAATGAGATCATCGCCAAACTTGCTGACTCGCCGAGGGTTCGGGCAACCCGCATGATCACGGCACGCGAGGACGTCGCCTTGATTGAGGCCGCTGTGCTGTCGCTGTCGACCCGCTACCACCCCACCATTTTCGGACCGTCTGCCGCGACGCCCACCATTGGGATTGCGCCTTCGTACTACTCGTCAATTCGCATGCGCGGTTCGATGCGCAACGTGGGCCTCGAGCGTTTCGTGTTGCCCACCAGTTCGATGCATCTTTTGCGCGATGCTGCTCGGGAAGCGATCGGCAAGGACGAATCGCTAGCGCGGTTCCTGGAGTCCGCTCGCGAGCGCGCGCTTGGATTCCAGCATGCCTGGTGGGACGGGCTCACGGACGCAATGCGCACTGGTAGCGACGTGAATTTCACTGCAACACTGGAGGCGGAAGCGTATGTTCCGGCCGGGAGCTGGTCAGCGGAGAACGAGATCATCATTCCGGTGTTTGACAACTACGCAAAGACTGTCGATCTGAGCAAGGAACTGGCGGGCTTCCTCAAGGATGCGCGAGAGAGTAAGAAGCAACTCACAGCCTCCGTGGAAGCGACCCAAGAGAAGCTGACGAAGGCCGAGTCCGACCTCGAGCAATCCCGGGCGACCGTCAGCCGTTACAAGAATCGCAAGGTCGTCAGGCTTGCCGACAAACTCGGACGGATGTTGCCTGGCCGGTAGTGGATGGTCGCTTGACTTCGCGTGAAGTTAAGCGACTCGGTCCATCTGCCACGTGGCGAGCGAAGGTACATTACTTCGCTCGATCTTTCTCGCGGGTGCGCCCTCAATCACGCGCGCCACAATATCCCTCGCGGCGTGGCCAGTGTCGAACTCACAGAACAACTCCTGGAAACGGTTGAGGCGTGCTGCGCTTTCCGGGCTCTCGTACTCACGTGAACTCAACGCGGCAGCCAACTCACTCGCGGTGCGTGCCACGATCCCGGGGGAATCCACCGTGATGTCGAAGTAGGTCCCTCGTTGGATCCTGTACTGTTCCCAGTCATATGCGAACACAATGATGGGCCTGTTGAGGTTGGCGAAGTCAAACATCGCACTTGAGTAATCGGTGATCATGACGTCAGCTGCGAGGTACAAGTCCTCTACCGCATCGTAGGAAGTGACATCCAACATGGAGGCATGCAGCTCTGCGCCACGCTCCCGTCCCGCCAGATAGTGGCCACGCATGAGGAGAACGTCGCCGTCGTCTAGGGCTTCAGCGATGAGGTCAAAGTCTGCTGCCGGGATAAGATCTCTGTCCCGTTCACGGAACGTGGGCACATAGAGAATGACACGGGCATCGGAACCGACTCCGACGCGCTCTCTTGCGGCCTGCACGGCCGAATCGTCCGCGTTGACCAGGACGTCATTGCGAGGGTAGCCATACTCGAGTGTTTCGCAGTTGACGGGGTAACTGTGCTTCCAAACCTCCGCGCTGTAGGAGTTTGACACCAGCGAGTAGTCCCAGTTTTGGCACCTCCCCAGCAGTCCGTTTACCCAGCGGCGGTCTTGTCCTACTTCCTCAACTCCCATTCGCTTGAGCGGGGTGCCGTGGTGAAGTTGGGTGAACACCTGTCGAGGACGCTTCTTCCAGAAGCCCGGAAGGTTGACGTCGAGGAAGAAGTACTTGGCCGTCGCGAGTACTCGGTAATATTTGTGGCTGCCCTTGACCACGTACTCCCAACCAGAGGGCACTCCCGGGGTATCTGCGGCGCCGACGCTCCACACAATTCTCATACCGGGATGGGTCCGACGAATCTCGCGATCAATAGCCAAGCAATTCAGCCGAGGCGCACGGCCCCACAGATTCTCCATCACGACCATGCCGCTGTTGACTCGGGCAAAACGTCGGTAGAAGTCGTAGGAGCGGCGGTTATGGTAGTTCGCTCGCAAAAACTTCACCACTGATCTCGCGCCGTTGCGCAGAGCGGTCTTGGTGGCGATCAGCGCCTCTGACGCCCGCATGCGCAAGGCGAAGGGCTCATACGAGAGCGACCAGAAACGCCGCATCAACTTCCACTTATCGCCCTGAGTCGGCAATACGTAGCTGGCGGGAGCATGCTGACGAACGCTGCGGCGCGCATTGGTGTAAAAATCGCGACGCATGTTGGCCGGAATTCGATGACGCTTTGTCGTCGCGAGAGTGATGATGTTGCGTAGGGCACGCGTAAACACCTCCACGCGCATCTTCTCCTCGATGCCGAGTCCATCCATGACGTCCATCAACCTGTCGAACTGGTCGACAATCTGAACGTGCCTAGCATCGGTGCTGCGGAGAATGGAACCAGACCAGCGTTGGCGATAGCGATAAATGGGTTCGTCGAGTCCAACAATCGAGTTCGCCGCCGCAAGGATCGGATAGGACCACGGGATGTCCTCGTAGTACCCCACTGGAAATTCGACGCCAAGCTCATCAAGGAACTCTCGGCGGTAAACCTTATTCCAGGCAACGTTGAGGACGTCGAGGATCGAAGTGTGGTCAGCAGCAACAAAGGGCCCCTCGAACTGCAACGGCGAGCGCTGAACTCCCTCGACCGCGGATCCATTCGGGTACAGCCGCTCGTATCCGAACACCACAACATCCGCTGCGTACTCATTGAGCGTAAGACGAAGACGCTCAAGCGCGCCTTCCTTGAGGTAGTCGTCGCCGTCAAGGAACACAATGTATTCGCCCTGCGCCTCACGCATCCCCAGGTTGCGAGCACGGCCCAGGCCCACGTTGCTGTCGGGACGCTCGACGCGTACCGATGCGTACTCCGCTGCTAGTTGGTCCGCCAGAACTGATGTTCCATCCGTGGAACGGTCGTCGACAACAATCACTTCCACAGACTCATACTGTGCGACAGACATGACTGCTTGGCGTAGGTAACCCTGAACGTTGTACGCGGGAATGACTACTGAGAACTGAGGGGCGTGCATCGACACTTCTTCCGTTTCATTGTCGCAATCGCTCAACAACCGTGGCGAGCTAGGAGAAAATTAAAGCAGCCCGAGCTCGGTTACAGCGTCACGCTCTTCCACGAGCTCAGCCACAGAAGCGTCGATCTTCTCGCGCGCATAGTCGTCAATCGACAGGCCCTGAACGATCTCCCACTTGCCGCCCACGGATTTCACGGGGAACGAGCAGACGATGCCTTCGGGGATGCCGTACGAGCCATCGGACGGAACCGCCGCGGACGTCCACTCCCCCTCAGGCGTGCCGTTGACCCAGTTGTTCACGTGCTCGATGGCAGCGTTCGCGGCCGAGGCAGCGGACGATGCTCCACGAGCGTCGATGATCGCCGCGCCGCGCTTGGCGACGGTGGGGACAAACGTGTCCTTCACCCAAGCATCGTCTCCGATGACGTCGCCGGCAGGCTTGCCGCCAATGGTCGCGTGAGCGATGTCCGGGTACTGCTTGGCGGAGTGGTTACCCCACACGATCGCGTTCTTCACATCGCGCACGGGAACGCCGGACTTCTCCGCGAGCTGAGCCAGCGCACGGTTGTGGTCCAGGCGCATCATCGCGTTGAAGCGCTCGGCCGGAACGTCGGGCGCGTTGGAGGACGCGATCAACGCGTTGGTGTTCGCGGGGTTGCCGACCACGAGGATACGCACGTCGTCCGCCGCACCGTCATTGATGGCCTTGCCTTGCGGGCCAAAGATGCTGCCGTTGGCCGCAAGCAGGTCGCCGCGCTCCATGCCCGGTCCGCGCGGACGGGCGCCCACGAGCAGGCCGACGTTCGCGCCCTCGAAACCCTCGGTGGGGTTGTCGTAGATGTTGATGTCACCCAGCAGCGGGAACGCGCAGTCCTGGAGCTCCATCGCGGTGCCCTCGGCTGCCTTCACACCCTGTGGGATCTCGAGCAGGTTGAGGTTGACGCGCACGTCTGGCCCCAACAAGTGGCCCGAGGCGATGCGGAAGAGGAGCGCGTAACCGATCTGGCCCGCCGCTCCGGTGACGGTGACATTCACTGCATTCGACATTTGCGTATCTCCTAGGCGAGGCGGGCGGCGAGGTTCTCGTCCAGCGCCGCGAGGAAGTCTTCAGTGGTCAGGAAGGCCTGCTCGGGACCGACGAGCAGAGCGAGGTCCTTGGTCATCTTGCCGCTCTCCACGGTCTTGATGACGACGTCCTCGAGGGTTTCCGCGAAGTCGGTGACCGCGGGGGTGCCGTCCAGCTTGCCGCGGTGCTTGAGGCCACCGGTCCACGCGAAGATCGACGCGATGGGGTTGGTGGAGGTGGGCTTGCCGGCCTGGTGCTGACGGTAGTGACGGGTCACGGTGCCGTGAGCGGCCTCGGCCTCGACGGTCTGGCCGTCGGGCGTCATCAGCACGGAGGTCATCAGACCCAGCGAGCCGAAGCCCTGTGCCACGGTGTCCGACTGGACGTCACCGTCGTAGTTCTTGCAGGCCCAGACGTAGCCGCCCTCCCACTTCATCGCCGCGGCGACCATGTCGTCGATCAGGCGGTGCTCGTAGGTCAGGCCGGCAGCTGCGAACTGCTCGGCGTACTCAGCGTCGAACACTTCCTGGAACAGGTCCTTGAACTGACCGTCGTAGGCCTTCAGGATGGTGTTCTTGGTGGACAGGTACACCGGATAGTTGCGCTTGAGACCATAGGCGAACGATGCACGGGCAAAGTCACGGATGGACTCGTTGAAGTTGTACATGCCCATGGCGACGCCGCCGCCCTCGGGGTAAGCGACTACCTGCTGGTGGATGGGCTCGGAGCCGTCATCCGGGGTGTACGTCATGGTCAGCGTTCCGGCACCGGGCACCTTGAAGTTGGTGGCCTTGTACTGGTCGCCGTGCGCGTGACGGCCGATGATGATCGGCTTGTTCCAGCCCGGCACCAGGCGCGGGATGTTGGAGATGATGATGGGCTCGCGGAAGACCACGCCACCGAGAATGTTGCGGATGGTGCCGTTGGGCGAGACCCACATCTTCTTGAGGCCAAACTCCTTCACGCGGTCCTCATCGGGCGTGATGGTGGCGCACTTGACGCCAACGCCGTGCTTCTTGATGGCGTGAGCGGCATCGATGGTGATCTGGTCGTCGGTCGCGTCGCGCGACTCGATGCCCAGGTCGTAGTACTCAAGGTCGATGTCCAGGTAAGGGTGAATCAGTCGGTCCTTGATGAACTGCCAGATGATGCGAGTCATCTCGTCACCATCGAGTTCCACAACTGTGCCTACGACCTTGATCTTTTCCATGCGAAAGCGCTCCTCTAATAAAGGGAATTGTCCTGCCCTCTAGGGTAGTCCACGCTCACGGGTCCCGGGGTCGGTGCAAAACAGCCTGGCATTCCGACGCGCCAACGCGAACTCAAGCTCACCACGTGCCACTATTCATGAAGGGCAGATGCCCGCCAGTTACTACATGGAGGTCACTATGGCCGAAGAGCCTACGCAGCCCAACGCTGCTGATATAGACGAAGTTCTTGTTGAAGAGGAAATGATCGAAGACATTTGGGTCGAGGACAATTCCGCTCCTAGCCTCATGGCGCGACTCGGAGCTGAGATTGCGGGTACCTTCATCCTGGTCGTGATGGGTGTTGGCACCGCGCTGTTCCTTTCCGTTGGCAACAACGGAACGCTGACCGCGGGACTCGCGTTCGGTGCAGCTGTGGTGATTGGCGCCACGGCGTTCGGTCACATCTCGGGTGCACACTTCAACTCCGCCATCACCGTGGGCGTCTGGCTCTCGGGCCGGTTCCCCGGCCGCGACGTCGCGCCATACATCCTCGCGCAGCTCGTTGGCGCCTCGCTCGCCGGTGGCGCTTTGTACATCATTACGCTCGCCAACCCGCAGATCGTCGATTCTGCGAGCGCACAGACCGTTCTCGCCTCTGGTGCGAACATGTTTGGCGAAGGAACCGCCGGCGGTTGGGGCGTAGGAGCCGCAATTCTGGTCGAGGTCATCGCCACCGCAATTCTGGTGCTGGCTGTCCTCGCCGCCACCTCGGTCCGCGGCGTGCGTTCGCTCGCGCCGTTCATCATCGGTCTCACCCTGGCGTTCGTACTCGTGCTCGCCATCCCGGTGACCAACGGTTCGGTTAACCCCGCCAGGTCGACGGGTATTGCGCTGTTCGCCGGCGCTGACGCTCTCAGCCAGCTCTGGGTGTTCTGGGTCGCGCCACTGGTCGGTGCGGCGATCATCGGCCTGCTCTACCGCGCGTTTGGCCGCGAGGACGAGATCGAAGAAGTCGAAACCATCGACTTCGTCACCGACTAGGTTCTTCGGTACAACGAATCGGGGCCCGTCCATTGCGGGGGGGCCCCGATTTTCGTTTGACGAGTACGTACCGGCCGATGCCGCGGCTGGCTGTGCTTGCTACTCCAGCGGGGTAGCGAATGCCAAGAACAGCAACACGCCACCGAGTATCGCGAGCGTCGCCACGTCAACGGCGCGACGGCGGATGGCGAACGCCATCTTGGCCGGCATCACGATGCGTGCGATCGCCCCGCCAAGGGCCAAAGTCGCGAACAGCACCAGTGCCAATTGCACGCTTACGAGCCATGCCACCGCGACAATCACGAAACACGCCGCCAACGCGCCCACCGCGAGCCGCAACGGCACTAGCCGCAACTTGGGAAGAATCACGAGCTTGCGCACAGCGGCTCGGGGGACACCGTTGCCGGAACCTACGCTTCCGTGCGCAGCGTCGCCAGAGTCCGCGGCTTCAGCCGAAGCCGGCTCGGGTGCTGCTGCTTTGGGGGTCACGGAGGTCTCGGCAGTTCCTAGTGGAAGAAGTGCCTAGTACCGGTGTGGTACAGGGTGATCCCTGCATCCTGAGCGGCCTGGATGACCTCCGAGTCGCGCACCGACCCGCCGGGCGAGACCACGGCGCGAACGCCGGCGTCGATCAGCACCTGGAGGCCGTCTGCGAACGGGAAGAAGGCGTCGGAAGCCGCCACCGAACCAGCGGCCCGCTCGGCGCCAGCACGCTGCACGGCGAGTCCGCACGAGTCCACGCGGTTCACCTGCCCCATGCCGATTCCCACCGCGGCGCCGTCCTTGGCCAGCAGGATCGCGTTCGACTTCACCGAGCGGCACGCGCGCCACGCGAAGTTCAGGTCCGCGAGCAGGGCGTCATCCGCAGGCGAGCCCGCGACCAGCTGCCAGTGCGACGTGTCGTCGCCGGGGGCATCGATGCGGTCCGCGACCTGCACCAGCAGACCGCCGGTGATGCGGCGCATCTCCGTGGCCATGGGCGCGGGGTCGATCTGAAGAATTCGCAAGTTCTTCTTGCGGCTGAGAACCTCGACCGCCTCGTCGTCAAAGCCTGGGGCCACGACCACCTCGGTGAAGATCTCAGCGATCTGCGTGGCCGCCTCGGAGGTGATGTGACGGTTGGCCGCAATCACGCCGCCAAAGGCGGAAATGGGGTCCGTCGAGTGGGCGCGAGCGTGCGCCTGGGCGATCGACTCCCCCACCGCGATGCCGCACGGGTTCGCGTGCTTGATCACTGCGACGGCGGGAAGGCGCTGGTCGTACGCGGCCCTGACCGCGGCATCGGCGTCGAGGTAGTTGTTAAACGACATCTCCTTACCGTGCAGCTGACGCGCGTTAGCGATGCCGCCGGAGACCACCGGGTCCGTGTAGACCGCCGCGGGCTGGTGCGGATTCTCGCCGTAACGCAGCGATGCCTTGCGCTCGAACGACGCGCCCATCCACTCCGGGAAGCCGTCACCGTCGTGGCTGGGGGCAACCACATTGCTCATCCACGAGGCGACATTGAGATCGTAGTCCGCTGTGTGACGGAAGGCCGCCGCCGCGAGCTGCTGGCGCTCCTCGAGCGTGAAGCCACCGTCGGCCACGGCTCCCACCACGTCGCGGTACGAGGCAGGGTCAACGACCACTGCCACCGAGGGGTGGTTCTTAGCTGCGGCGCGGACCATCGAAGGTCCGCCGATGTCGATCTGCTCCACGGTGTCGTTTTGGCTCGCGCCGGAGGCGACGGTCTCCGCGAACGGGTACAGGTTCACCACGACGAGGTCGAACGCCTCGATTCCGAGTTCCTCGAGCTGCTCGACGTGGTCAGGCAGGCGACGGTCCGCGAGGATGCCGGCGTGAATGCGCGGGTGCAGCGTCTTGACGCGACCGTCGAGGCACTCGGGGAACCCGGTGACCTCCTCGACGCCGGTGACGGCGACCCCAGCATCGGCGATCCGAGCGGCAGTGGAACCGGTGGAGACCAACTCGACCCCGGCATCGGCAAGCCCGCGAGCCAGCTCCTCCAGTCCAGTCTTGTCATAGACGGAGATCAGTGCGCGGCGCACAGGTTGGCGGTTCGACATCTAGCTACCTTCCTCGGTGTGGCCCACCCTTACGGTGCGCCCCTGAACTGTCCATCCCTCACGTGCCATCCGGCCCACCGTCGTCACGACCAGGTCGCGCTCAATGTCCTTGATGCGCGCGTGCAGGGATTCCTCGGTGTCATTGTCCCAGACATCGAGCGCCGCCTGAGCGACTATTGGGCCCGTATCCACACCCGCGTCGACGATGATCACGGTGCAGCCGGTGACCTTGGCGCCACCCTCGAGGGCGTCCTTCACGCCGTGCGCGCCCGGGTATGCCGGTAACAGCGCAGGGTGGGTGTTGACGATGCGTCCGCCAAACTGAGACAGTGACGCCCCACCCAGGATCTTCATGAACCCCGCGCACACCACCAAATCTGGGGAGAACGATGCAATGGTCCGGGCCACCGCATCGTCCCAAGTAGCGCGGTCGGGAAAGTCTTTGAGGGACACCACGGCGGTGGGGATGCCCGCGGCGCGCGCGATTTCCAGTCCGGTGGCGCCGGCGCGGTCGGCAATCACGCCCGCGATTCGTGCGCCGTAGCCTGCGTCACGGCTCGCCTGCTCGATGGCCTCCATGATGGATCCCGTCCCTGAGATCAGCACCACAAGGGACTGGGACGATGCGCGGGCGGGGCTGGGCGGCGGGGTCCGGTTTGTCACAGGGCGAGCATATCGGCATGCTAGAGGCCACACCTAGTACAAGGAGTCGCGTGACCGACGACAAGCAGCCACCCTCGGGCGGCTCAGCGGAACCAAAGGACGTGGCACCGACCGAGACGTCGCCCACGGAGTTGACGCCGCGCGCCCGCCTCTACACCCGATTGTTCATGGGGTCGCTGGTCGTGACGCTGCTGCTGTACTTCATGTCGATCCCGTTCATTTACTTCGCGTGGGTCTCCGCGCCCGCGACCATCGTGTTCGCGATCCTGGCGCTAGTGGCCTCACGAGCCCAGAAGAAGATCACCGGATTGCGGCTGGGGCTGTCGATGGGAATAGTGCTCGCCGGGCTGTCGATGGTGCTCGCGCTTGGCGTGTGGATTTTCCAAGACGCAATCATCGCGCAGCGCGACTGTGTGGCGCGCGCGCTCACGAATACCGCGCAGAAGCAGTGTGACGTCGCCTACGAGGAGGCCTACCAGGCTGAGCTCGAGAAGTTCGGGCTCACTCTTCCGTAACTGCTGCGTCGGGGGCCGTTGTTTTCGCGAAGGCACTCACTGGTTTCTTTGCCGGGTTCTTTGCGTTGACCGCGCTTTTGGTTCTGATGGTGCTGGAAACCGGCTTGTCGGAAGCGGCGGTCTTGGAAGCATCGGCCGTCTTGGGAGCATCGGCCGGCGTGGGCTTCTTGCCTTGCCCCACGCGCGGCACCACCACGCGCCGGATCAGGAGTTCGAGTCCACCCACCAAGGCGAATCCTGCCGCGACTAGCCCTGCGCTCACGAGTGCTACGGGCAGCCACGACACTCCCGCCTCGCTCATGCGACCGGGGCCCAGCGAGCCGGTGGCGATGATGCCAAGTCCGGCGACCGAGGCGCCCACGACGACGACCGCGACCACGGAGGCCTTCACGTCCGCCCAGTGCAGATCCAGGCGGCGGCGCATGGCGAAACGGGCGATGGCGGCCACCGCGATCAGGACGACGGGCGCCCACACCAAGATGCCGCCCGATGCTGACGGCAGGGCTCCCAAGAGCGGCACCTCAGGCAGGGCCCCGACTTCCAGGGTTTGTGGCGAATAGAGGCTGTTCTCGCCCACGATGAAGCCCTGGCCGGTGAGCCAAGCGAGCATCCACACCACCATGACGGGAACGTAAAGAGTCTCGGTCGCGGCGAGCAAGGCACCGCCCACGGCATCGAGACCCAAGGAGGAGGAAGAATCCGCGATGACCTCCCTGCCCTGGAAAGCGAAGGCTGCACCGGAAAGAGCGGCAACGAACATCATCAGCGCCAGCGTGCCCGCGCCAAGGCGCACTCCAGTGCGGACCCAGAGCGGGAGGCGGTCGAGCCAGCCGAACTCAGCGCCGTGGGCGCGCCAGATGCCCCACGCGACAGACGGCGCCGCCATGAGAACCGCGACGATCGTTGCGGTGGTGACGGCGGTGACCGCATCGGCCGAACGGGCGTACATGATGGAAGTAACGATCGCGACGGTGCCTGCGTAAGAACCGACCGCAATGGCCCAACTCCCCCACGACCGCGTCGCAAACCGGCGAGCGATCGCGACCAGCATCGCCATGGAGATCAGTGTCAGGCCCAGTGGCGCGATGGAAAAGGTCGCTTGCTGTGTCACGAGGGGGACGCCGTGTGCGAGAAGCCAGAAGTGCGTTCCGAGACTCGTCGCCCCTGCCCAGTCCACGTTGGTGGAACTGTCAGCGGTGGGCGCCGATGCTGCAATGGTCAGCGCGGGCGCGATCACCATGAGCAGCGACAACAACGCGGCCTGAGAGCCCACCAGGATTCCACCGAACCACTCGGGAACCCCCGTCAGCGACTCGCGTACGCGTTTGCGCGCACTGCTGAGGTCACTAGTGAGGGATCGGGCCATGGGTCTATGGTCGCCCTTTGCCCGCCGGAAACGACGGAACGGCTCGCGCCAACTGGGGGTTCTACCTTTTGGCGTGCAGACGTGTAATCGGTTCATAGTCCCCGGGTCACCCTCGGGCGAACTCGACATTGGGCCACCACGGGAGCGGCGGTTGACCAACTATTGCCCGAGGTCACGCTTGACAGCCGAGCGCAGTGGGGAGCTCTGGCGACGGTGGTTCACAGTCGGTGGCTGCTGGCGCCTGATCCACAGATTCCTGTGAGGGCGAGTTGGCTGTCAGTCCCTTTTGGTTGAATTGTCCTATGAGCACGACCGCCGGCATTGAAGCCGATCTTGACACCCCCACCAGGGGCGATGTTGCCCCTGCGCTTGTTGGCGCGTCGGCAGAGGACGTGGTTTCGCGGGTGCGTGCTGGTGTGGTGTCGGGTTCGGGATGGCAGGGAATCGACGTGGATGCGTTGCCGCGTCCTGATCTTCTCGCCTCGCATCGTGACTTGGCGCGAATGGGTCGTGAGATTGCCGCAATGTTGGCATATTCGAGTGCGGCGATCGCGCGACGCTCCACAGCCGAGGACGGGCAAGAGGGGCTCGCGAAGCGTGAGGGGTATCGCACTGCGGAAGAGCTGATAGCGAGCATCTCGGGCGGGTCGACCGGTGAGGCGCACCGGCTCATCGAGGTCGGTCACATGTTGGCCGCCGACGAGCGCGATGCACGCGCAGGTGAGGGTCTTGGTGGTGAGGATCCTGGCGGTGAGAGTCTTGGTGGTGAGGGTCTTGGTGGTGAGAGTTTTGGCGGGGATGCCGAGGCCGGGCGAGGCTCTGCGCAGCAGCCTGAAGGGTGTCTTGGCTCCAACGTGGTGGCGTTGTCGCCTCGGTTCGCGGTCGTCAGTGATCGGGTGCGAGCGGGCAAACTCAGCATTGATGTGGCGAACATGATCAAGCGGATGCTGACCCGTATATGGGACCGTCGCGACGACCTGGGTGTGGAACTCAGTGACATTGAGCGGGTCGAGCGCATGCTGGTGGAACGCTCGCACGGGTTGTCGTCGAACAAATGTGGGCGTCTCGTGCGTCAATTGGAAGCCCAAATGGATGCCGGACGTCATGCGTTGACTGAGGAACTGCAACGCCAGGAACGCTCTGTGACGATGTATGAGGACTCTGAAGGAATGTTCATCCTGCGCGCACGCCTTGACGCGGAGACTGCGGCACCGGTGCGGGCAGTTATTGATGCGCTCGTGGGAAGTGCACTGCATCAACGACGCAACAACCAGGCCGGATGCAGTGAAGGACTGGGCCCTGATGGACGACCAGTGTGCGAGGACGACCGTTCGGTGACGCAAATGCGAGCCGACGCTCTCGCGTCCCTTGCACGCCACTGCCTGGGCTGCACGTCGAAGGACCTGCCGTTCGCGTCCACCACCGTCGTGGTGCGCATGACGTTGACCGACCTGCAAGACGGCTCCGGGGTGGCCGAGATCGACGGTGGAGGCCAGCCCGTCAGTAGCTCCGCAGCTCGCCGCATGGCAGCCAACGGCGGGGTCATCCCCGTCGTCCTCGGTACCGACAGCGAAGTCCTCGATCTGGGCCGCGAATCACGACCCTTCAACTATCGACAACGCATCGCACTGATAGAACGTGATGGAGGCTGCGCGTTCTGTGGAGCACCACCGGCCTATACGGAAGCTCACCACATCAAATGGTGGGCCAGAGACCAAGGCAGAACCGACTTAGAAAACGGTGTGCTCTTGTGCTCGGTCTGTCACCATCGAATCCACCGCGACAACTGGGAAATCGACGTTCGAGACAACCAAGTGTGGTTCACCCCACCCTCAGCCGTCGACCCTCGACGCAGACCCAAGCTAGGCGGCCGAGCAAGATTCGGTCCACCCAAAATTGGTCCACTCAAGCGGGACCAGACTAGATCCGAGGCTGCGTAACTATGCGCCGTTCCATCCTCGACTGGTGAGCGACCACCATGAGGGTCGCAACACCGGAACGTGGAGACGTGTGAACGCCGGAACGGAGAGGCGGAGCGATAGCAGGGCCCGGGAACACGGGCGTTGAGAAAACCTGCGATTCATCCCCCTCCGCGGGCCAATACAAAACGGCCCGTGTCAACCGAGGGGTGTCCTCGGCGGCACGAGCCGTTCTGCGTAATGAGACTCGGTGATGCGGAAGCGCTCTTTAGCCGTTAAGGATTGCGCGCATCAGGTCAGCCGTCTCGGTAGGCGTCTTGCCCACCTTCACGCCGGCGGCCTCGAGGGCCTCCTTCTTGGCCTGAGCGGTACCCGCGGAGCCCGACACGATGGCGCCAGCGTGGCCCATGGTCTTGCCCTCGGGAGCCTCGAAGCCGGCCACGTAGCCCACGACGGGCTTGGTGACGTGATCCTTGATGTACGCGGCTGCGCGCTCCTCGGCGTCGCCACCGATCTCGCCAATCATGACGATCGCCTCGGTCTCAGGATCCTCCTGGAAGGCCTTAAGGCAGTCGATGTGCGTGGTGCCGATGACCGGGTCTCCACCGATTCCGACCGCGGTGGTGAAGCCGATGTCGCGGAGTTCAAACATCATCTGGTAGGTCAGCGTGCCGGACTTGGACACGAGGCCGATCTTGCCGGCACCCGTGATGTTCGCCGGCGTGATGCCCACGTTCGACTGGCCGGGTGTGATGAGTCCGGGGCAGTTGGGCCCGATGAGCTGCGTGCCCTTCTCGGTGGCGTAGGTGAAGAACTCGGCGGAGTCCTTGACTGGCACACCCTCCGTGATAATCACGGCGAGCGGCATGCCCGCGTCCACCGCCTCGACCACTGCGGCCTTGGTGAATGCCGGGGGGACGAACAGCACCGAGACGTTGGCGCCGGTGGCGGCCATAGCATCGGCGACCGTGCCGTAGACCTCAACCGAGACCGTCTCACCGTTGACGTCGAAGTCGACGGAGGTGCCGGCCTTGCGGGGGTTCACGCCACCCACGATCTTGGTGCCCGAGGCGAGCATACGAGCCGTGTGCTTCTGGCCCTCGGCGCCCGTCATGCCCTGGACGATGACCTTGGAGTCGGAGTTAATGAAGATTGACATTGCTAGACGTCCTTTACGCGTTGGCCAGCTCGGCGGCCCTGGCCGCTGCGCCGTCCATGGTCTCGATGATGGTCACGAGCGGGTGGTTGGCTGCGGCGAGAATCTCGCGGCCTTCCTCCACCGAGTTGCCGTCGAGGCGGACCACGAGGGGCTTAGTGGCGCTGTCGCCCAGCGTCTCGAGCGCGCCCACGATTCCGTTGGCCACCTCGATGCAACTAGTGATGCCGCCGAACACGTTGACGAAGACGCTCTTGACCTGCGGGTCGTTCAGGATGACATCCAGGCCATTGGCCATGACAGTGGCTGATGCGCCGCCGCCGATGTCCAGGAAGTTTGCGGGCTTCACGTTGCCGTGGTTCTCGCCTGCGTAGGCGACCACGTCGAGCGTTGACATGACCAGGCCGGCGCCGTTGCCGATGATGCCAACCGAGCCGTCGAGCTTCACGTAGTTGAGGTTTAGCGCCTTGGCCTTGGCCTCGAGGGGATCAGCAGCGTCCTTGTCCTCGAGAGCGGCGTGGCCCTCCTGGCGGAAGGCGGCGTTCTCGTCGATGGTGACCTTGCCGTCAAGGGCGATGATCTTGCCATCCGCAGTCTTGACGAGGGGGTTGACCTCGACCAGCGTCGCGTCCTCCTCCTTGTAGACCGTCCAGAGCTTCTCGATCGCATCGGCGACAGGGCCGGCGAGGTCAGCGGGGAAGTTTGCCTCGGCGACGATCTCCGCAGCCTTGGCCGCGTCGATGCCAACGATGGGGTCGACAGCCACGCGGGCGAGAGCCTCGGGACGCTCGACGGCAAGCTGCTCAATCTCCACGCCACCCTCGACGGAGCACATCGCGAGGTAGCGGCGCTCGGACCGGTCCAACAGCACGGAGAAGTAGAACTCCTGCTCAATCTGGGCACCCTGCGCGATCATCACACGGTGTACGGTGTGGCCCTTGATGTCCATTCCCAGGATCGCCTCGGCGTGCTGCTCAGCCTCCTCCGGAGACTTGGCAAGCTTGACGCCGCCGGCCTTGCCGCGGCCTCCAACCTTGACCTGAGCCTTGACGACGACAACGCCGCCGCCCAGCTTCTCTGCCGCGGCGCGCGCCTCGGCGGGGGTTGTGGCAACGATGCCGCCAAGCACGGGTACGCCGTGCTTCTCGAACATGTCACGTGCCTGGTACTCGTACAGGTCCATGTGAGTCCTTATCGCTGGCGCGCGCAAGGGTAGAGCGGGCGCAATTAACGGTGGTGTTCCCACCTTAACGCGCACTCATGTGCGCAGAGTCACGTTCGGCTCACGCGACGCTGAGAACACCAGTAAGGACAACTCACCGCTGCCCTCAAGCGGCAACCCTCCAGCGCTCACCGCCACCACCGCACGGCCACGTCCGCTCAACTGCGTCCGCACCCTAGATCGCGCACTGGTGAGGCGCGGCACGCACGACCGGACTTCGAAGAGACCGATTTAGGGTGCGGACGTTTTCAGAGCGGCGAGGGGGCGCGACGGGTATCGTCGCCATATGAGGGAGAATCCGTGAGCGGGCGGGCGTGGTGGGTCCTTGGCGCCTGCATCGCGATGCTTGCCGCGGGCGCGAGCGTGGTAGCAATCGTCGCGACGCCTCCGAACCCAGACCACGCCCCCGCGCTGCAGGCACAGGTGCGGTTGCACGCGGAGGCGCACCCTACGTTCAGCGCGATCACTGCCCCGGCGATAGCCGCGCCTCCTACCGAGATCAGCATGCCGAAAGTGGACGGCATCGGTCCCGGTGACCTAGTTGCCACGATCGCCGGCGAGACCATAGGCATCTACGACAACCCGGGCGACGCTACTCCGCGCGAGAACTGGAGTCGGCTCAGCTACTACAGCAACCCGCGTACGTTCATGGGGCTTACAACCAAAGACGTGGACGGCACCCAGTGGATCCTCGCCCAGCTTCCCGAGTACCCCAACAACACGGAGGGGTGGATTCGCGCCGATGAGGTCACGATCGCCTCCACGGACATGCGCGTCAACGTGTATCTGGACGAGCGCGAAGTAGATCTGCTGCGTGACGACAAAGTCCAGATGACGTCGACCGCAGTGGTCGGAACGGCCGCGACTCCCACTCCCCTGGGGACGTACTTCATCAGCGATCCGGTCGACCTGACCGCGAGCCCGAACGGCATCTACGGCGCCCACGCGCTCGGGCTGTCCGCCTACTCCGAGACGCTCGAGACGTTCAAGGGCGCGCTTCCACAGATCGCGCTACACGGCACTAGTTCCGCCAAGTACTTTGGCCAGGCCGCCTCCAACGGATGCGTGCGACTGCCGGACGAAGCAATCCGCGCACTTGCCGCTGAGGCCGCACTCGGCACCCCCGTCGTCATCCATCAGAGCAGGAACTCCGCAACGTCTGCGCCCTAAAATCCACGCCGACCGCCACCCGTACGCGTGGGACGGCTCCGAAGGACCCGTTGTAAGGTGCGGACGTAGCGGGCAGCGAGCCACTATCGACTAGTTGACGCCAAATTTCTCAGCAGTCTCAAGGATAGAGCGTGCCGACGCGGCAAGCGCCTCGGTCTCCTGCGGGTCCAGCGGCACCGGCACGGAGTGCTTGATGCCGGAGCGACCCACGACGGTGGGGAGCGACATGCACACCTCACCCACGCCCGGGAAGTCGATGAGCGTGGAGACGGGCAGTACCCGGTTCTGGTCGCCCAGAATTGCCTCGACGATGCGCGCGCCAGCAATACCGATGGCATAGTTTGTCGCGCCCTTGCCCTCGATGATCTGGTAGGCGGACTGCACTACGTCGTGATGGATGCGATCGCGAACATCTCGCGTCATGACCGGGCGCCCGGAGTCATCGTGCCAATCGCTCAGTGGCACGCCGCCGATGGTCGCGGAAGACCACAGCGGGACCTCGGAGTCGCCATGCTCTCCGGCGATGTATGCGTGGACGTTGCTCACAGCGACCTGGCACTCCTTGGCCACCTGGTGACGCAGACGCGAACTGTCCAGCACTGTGCCCGAGCCAAACATCTTCGCGGGGCTGACCCCGGACTTCTTGATGGCCGCATAGGTCACGACGTCGACGGGGTTGGTCACCAGTAGGTAAACCGCGTTCGGGGCCACCTCGAGCAACGGGGGTAGCACCTTGTCCATCAGAGAGATGGTGGCTCCCGCCAAGTCCATACGACTCTGTCCAGGCTGTTGCTTGGCACCTGCGGTGACGACGACAACGTCCGCGTCCGCGCACACCCCCACCTCCGAAGAGCCCAACACTGTTGCCTCGGGCATGAACTGAATACCCTGCGCGAGGTCGAGTGCCTCAGCCTCAACCTTGGCGGTGTTGATGTCGTACAGCGCCACGGTGCGCGCAAATCCGCGCATGAGTCCGGCGTAGGCGAGGGTGGAACCCACCGCGCCCGCGCCAACAATCGCTACCTTCGACGTCTTGGCCTCGTACATTGGTTGCCTCCAGGGGACACGGCTAGTGCAGACAGCCTAGCGACGATGGGACGCTCGGGGGCGTCATGACTTCGAGTTTGCCGTTGGCTGCGGTTACGCGCTGGCCTGGCGACGCTTTGCGAGAATCGCGTCGAGCGCACCGACCGTAGCGGCTTCGTCCGCACGCTGGGGTGCGAGCGGCGAGCTGTTCGCGGTAGATCCCGCGGGTGCGGCAACGTGGGCGGTAGCACGCGTCGCAGGGTCGCCCGCAGTGCGCTTCGCTGTGCGTGCGTCGATAGCCCGCTCCGCGTTGCGAGCCGACGCCGCGAGGTCTTCGTCAGTGATGGGCCTGGCTACGGCACGGCGCACCGAGGCCTTCAGCGTGTAGGCGGGCGCCGGAACACCGCTGGGAGACCAGCTCTCGCTGGTGCGGATAGGCTCCTCAACATCGCCGATGACGTGGCTAGGTAGCTCAGGTGCGGGAACCGGGGCTGGAGCGGCGAGCGGGGCAAGATCCTCGGTGGTGACCACGCGAATAGCCTGCGTCTCAACATCGGACGGCTGGGAGTCGTGTCCCTCGGAACGTTCACGGGCGACGCGGCGCAGGGCCTGCGTGGCCGTAGCGGCGGCCTCGACCTCACGGGCGATCAGGCGAACATTGTGGTCTGCCTTGCGCTGTGCCGCCGCGGTACGCGCCCCGGCAACCACCACTCCAAAAACGCTCGCGGTCAAGACAGCGGCGATGAGCGCCGGAAACCCGGTCGTAGCGACGAGCACCCAGCCGATGGTCGCCAGCACTGCGGCGACTCCCGCAACGACGCTACGGCGGCGGGCGCGCTGTGCGCGCTCTGCGAGCACCACGGCGCGGTCCGAGCGCAACGACAGGCGTTCGCGCTGAGCTGCGGTGGCAGCACGGTCAAGCGGTCCGGACGGGCGGGACATCTGCTCGTCTCCGAGCGCTGAAATCGAGGCCCTCGCGGCACCAGTCACCAACAGTGGCACCTCACCCGAGTCGGTGGACGGACGAGCCGCGGCCCGCTCGGCACGCTGAGCGGTGGACTTCACCACGCGCATCTCCGCGGAGTACCTATCCTCGGTGCGGACGAGTGCATAGTCGGATCGTTCTTTGATGCGCTGCGGAAGCACATATGCGAGAACCATGCCTACGGCGATGATTACGAGCAATCCGGCTGGGGTGGTCATGAGACGACGGTACGGGCGACCGGGCTCAAGGTACCGGAGCGTTATCGGCGTGTCAGAATGATGGGTCCCAGAAGGGGCCCTCGCGCAGCTCCTCGGAGGTCAGCGCAAAGACGGCATGGTCGCGCCACGCGCCATCAATATAAAGGTACTTTTCGCGCAAACCCTCCGAGCGGAAGCCCAACTTCTGTACTACTCGTTGGCTGGCCGAGTTCTCTGGACGCAAGGCGATCTCCAGCCGGTGGAGACCCTCGTCAAACGCATAATCGCTGATCATCGCCACCGCGCGCGGGACGATTCCGCGACCGGCTTGTTCCTCTGCAATCCAGTAGCCAATGGACCCGCCACACTGCGCTCCCCACTCGATCGCGTGGACGGAGACCCGACCTACGAGTGCACCCTGCCACTCAATAACCATCGAGAACGCGGTCCGGTTCTTCCAGCGCCGCCTCTCGCGCCGCACGTACGCGGGAAAGCTGGCAGACACTGGGGGGCGTCCGGGGGGAATGTTCGCCTCCCAGGGCCGCAACCACGCGAGGTTCTCGCGGCGCACTGCCATCCACTCCGCCTCGTCGCTGCGCCGCAACGGGCGCAGCGTCAAGGCCCCGCGTTTAAGGATCACCTCGCGAGCCACGGTCCCTCTCTAGTCCCACAAGGTGCAACGAAGCGAGTCGCCACGTGTGACGTGGGCAACCTCCGAGTCGACCCAGGCCAAAGCATCGGACGCTACGACGTTGGTCAGCGAAATCTCCCCGGGGATGCCCACCGGGGTGGCGAAGTGCTGGCCCGAGCCCGTGGTCTCGATCGTGACGGGCACCGGCTGTACTTGCCCCTCGAGGGACCGCCAGGAGGCGATCGAGCGTGCGTGGATGGTGGGCCGGTCTACTTCGGTGCGGCCGCTCATGACACGGAGCGCAGGGCGGACGTATGCCTCGAAAGCGACGAGCGCGGCCGTGGGACTGCCCGGAAGCGCAAGAACCGGAATGGGGTGCTCACCGTCGGCGCTCACCAGACCGTAGCCGTGCCGCTTGCCTGGCCACAGCCCCACTTCTCCTACGCGGACGTCCCCCAGATCCTGCAGCACCGCGGCAACCGTGTCATTGCGCGCCTCGGACAGCCCCCCGGTGATCAGCACCACGTCCGCGCGCACAAGTTGATCCTCAATCGTCGCCCTCACGCTGCCACGATCGTCCGCCACCACTCCCACCCGGTAGGCATTGGCGCCGGCCTCACGCACGAGCGCGCTCAGCATGTAGGCGTTAGATTCAGGCACACGAGACCCGGGCCTGCCGGCGCCGGGCTCCTCTAATTCGGAGCCCACGGAGATCACGACGACTCGCGGCACCGGGCTGACGGTGAGACGCGCATTTCCGAGTGCCGCCGCGAGCGCGATGCGCCGGGCATCCAACCTCGAGCCCTGGGCGATGGCCAATGCGCCGGCCGCTGCCTCGTCACCAGCCGTGCGGATATTCGCCTGCGTGTGGGTGGGCGCCATGATTCGCACGCGAGCGACCCCGCCGTCCGTCGCCGCCACGGGGACCACGGCATCGGCTCCGATGGGGAGGGGTGCACCCGAACTAATTCGGGCCGCCGCACCGCGAATGTGGCGGCGTGGGGCGCGCGCGTCAAATGACACATCATGAGACACCGTGAGCGAGATAGGGTTCTCGTCACTTGCCTCGGCAACATCCGCGGCCTGCACTGCGTACCCGTCACACATCGCGACATCAGTGGCCGGCAGCGCGTGCCGGGCGACCACGTCGCCCACCAGGGTCGCTCCCGTCGCGTCCGCTACAAGCACGTCTAACGGGGGCAACGGCCGCAACCCCGCAATCACCTCCGCCCGATGCTGAACGAGGGTGCGCGACTGCGCGGCGCTACTGAAACTCATTTACGCATTGTCGCGCGTGGACACGAAGCCCTGCAACCAAGCGGTGAAGTCGGGCCCGAGGTCCGGGCGCTTGGCCGCGAGCTGCACCACGGCCTTGAGATATTCCAGCTTGTCGCCCGTGTCATAACGGTGGCCGCGGAAGACTACGCCATACACCCCCCCGCCGTCTTCGGCCGGCATTGACGCCAGGGTGGAAATCGCGTCAGTGAGCTGGATCTCCCCGCCCCGGCCGGGGGGCGTGCTCTTCAGAACCTCAAACACCGCGGGGTTAAACACGTAGCGGCCAATCACGGCCAGATTCGAGTATTCCTCGCCCGGGGCCGGCTTCTCGTTGAGACGGGAGATGCGGTGGATCTCCAAACCCTCAGGAACGTCCCCTTCCCCCGGGAGGTCCGCGGCGTCCACGGCGATGGGGTCGACCGAGCCGTACATCTGAATCATGTGAGCGGGCACCTCGAGCAGCAGGATGACCGAGCCGCCCGTGCGCTCCTGGATGCGGCACATCGCGTCCAACGTGTAGTCGTCGGCGTCGAGGAAATCGTCGCCCAACAGGACAGCGAACGGCTCGCCGGCGACCCACTCTTCGGCACGCCCTACAGCGTGGCCGAGCCCCTTGGGCTCACCCTGGTTCACAAATGCGATCTCTCCTTTGGAGGAGGCCTCGCGTACGGCGTCGAGCCGGGCCTGATCACCCTTGCGCTCCAGCGCGGCTTCTAGCTCTGGGGCAGGAGCAAAATGGCGCTCCATGGCCTCCTTGCCGGGATTGGTAATGAGGCACACGTGGTCGAGTCCCGCCGCGAGCGCCTCATCGACCACATATTGGATCGCGGGCTTGTCCACCACCGGGATCATCTCTTTGGGAATCGCCTTTGAGGCTGGTAGAAAGCGGGTTCCCAGTCCAGCGGCGGGAACGACGGCCTTACGAACATGAGAGGTCATGGCACGAGACTATCGGGTGACCTTGGTCACATCGGCCTGGCGAAACATTCTGTTTACCAAATTTTGGCACAATGGAATCATGACACAGCAGTCCATGACCCCCCAGCGCGCAGTCGAACCGGCCGACTCTAAAGCCCTTTTGCGCTCCAGCATCCGCAAGGGGCGTGCCGACCGCAGCGAACGACGGCTCAAGGAGCACGCGGAGGCTCTCCGCGACCACGTTCTGGCTCTCCCCTCCGTCGGCAAGGCTAAGTGCGTTTCTGTCTACGCCTCGCGCAAGTTTGAGCCAGGCACTCTGCCGCTGATCGAGGCCTTGCACCAGCGCGGCGTCAAGGTGCTGATTCCCATGCTCGGCGACGGCCTCAAGCGTGGGTGGGGTGTCTACCAGGGCGCTGATGACCTGATCGAGCGCGCACCAGGCCGTCCCCCCGAGCCTTCCGGCGAGTTCCTGGGCCAGGAAGCCCTCCACGAGGCAGAGGTGGTTGTTGTGCCTGCGCTGGCCGTCGACGCCACCGGCAACCGACTGGGCCAGGGCGGCGGCTGGTACGACCGCGCACTGTGCGACGCTGCGCCAAACGCCCCCATCGTGGCGCTCACCTTTGCCGGTGAATTGCGCGACGAAGCTCACGCGCTTCCCCATGAGGAACACGACATCATGGTGCACGCTGTGATCACCCCGCAAGGAGTGACCCGACTCCCGGCGTAAGATACGTGCATGCCTACGTACACCTACGCATGTTCCGCATGCCAGCACCGCTTCGATGAGGTGCAGTCGATTCACGATGACGCACTCGTCGCATGCCCCGAATGTGGTGGCGCGTTGCGCAAGGTTTTCGGCACCGTGGGAGTGACCTTCAAGGGCTCTGGCTTCTATCGCACCGACTCGCGTGAAGCCAAGAAATCGGCACCGAGCAATTCTGGTAGCAGCTCTTCCTAACCCGCTAGGCGCGCCCAGACCCCTGACAGGCGAGCAGCGCTATTGCGCGCGCCTCCAGAGCCCGTAATGGACCGATTTCGCACGCCATGAGCGCTCGCTGCGCCCCATTGATGCACGACGACCCGGCCTCACCAGTGAGGCGGCTTGTCCCGCTTGATCTCCTCGTCCCGCGAGGACCCGCCGTGCGAGCCACCCCAGGCCTCGTCTACGTCCTCCCACGCACGCGTGGGAATCAGTGGCCGGTCTGCGCCGCGGTGACGTGCCTTGACGTCGGGCTCGGGAGCCTTCGGTTTAGGCGCCGCAACCTCGTCCTCCGTCTCGGCGGAGGCGTGCTCGACGGACTCGCCGGTAGCATCCTCGGCGTCGGCCATCGTGTTGTCCGCCTCACCGCCGTCAGTGTCACTCGCGTCCCTGCTCGCGTCGGTGCCGACAGTGGAAACGTCAGCGGCGCTAGTTTCCATTGACACGACCGGAGCGGCGAGCTTAGGCACGCCGAAACCCATGCTGAAGCTGGGCAGCGGCGTGGGGCCAGAGTCGGGGGCGAGTTCCGGCACCACGATCTCCTCGTCGGAGCCATCGTCCGCTAGGTCGTCTGAGAGCTCCTCGGCGTCAGCACTCTGGTCGTCGACAGCGTCATCGCCATCAACGGCGTCATGTTGCTGCCCCACTACATTCTCTTCATCAACCCGCTCCACCTCGGCGGTGTCAGCCACCTTGGCAAACTGCGGAGCATCTGCAGGGCGCTCGGCATCCACGGCCACAGCCTCGGAACCAACAGATTCGGGTACAGCAGGCTCGCCGCCGATCTGCTCGTCGATGAGGGCGGAAATCCCTAGCGTCTGGGGATGAGGGTCATCGCCTGTGCCAGCCACAGCATCGGCCGCGTCGTGGGAGCCAAAGCCGGAGTCCTCCACGCGCAGGTCAGCGATGGCAAAGTCGTTGCCGTCCTCGCGGGCGGCATCCAGTGCGTCGTGCTCCGGGGGAAGCTCGACTCGCTCAACCTCAATGTCGAGAGCGGGCTGGGTCACCTCACGTACGGTGCCCGCGCCCACCGTGGGGATCGCGGCAGTGCCGATGGCAGCGGTGCCGCCCGGACCATCCTCGGGGCGGGACTCACCGAGCGCGTCGAGCACCTGCTCGATCGCGGAATCCGGATCCATAAACACGTCGAGTGTCCACAGGGAGACGACCTTCCAACCCAGGGCCTCGAGGGTCGAGTACTGCCAGCGCATGCGGTCGCGCAGACTGGCGGCGCCCACGGCTGCCGCCTCATCAGTGACGACGGCGACCTGGTAGGTCCGGTCATGACGACCACCCACCACCATCGCGATGGTGTCGGAGCCCACGCCGTAGCGCAGCCGTACCGCCAGACCGTGCCTACGAAGACGACCCGCGATGTCCGCGAGCAACCAGTCACTAGGACCGGGGTCGGGGCGCTCCGGAGTCACTACAGGCAAGTCAACCGAGGACATCAGGTCCCGGAGGTCGTCGATCCCGTGGCCCTCCTGCGCCCGGCTCGCCGCACCAGAAAGTTGAGTCGGATTGAGCGCCGTGAACACGCTCACGCGCTCCGTCGACACCACGAGGGCCTGCACCAGCGCCTGCCTGCCCCACGTCTCCGAAAGAGCACCGAGCTTGGCAGGGGCCACGCCCCGTGCATCGGCGGCGTAGCCGAGCGAGACGACCACCTCGTCCGCCACCACGCCCGCGGAGTCCCCAAGGTTCATGACGTGCACCACGTTAGCGAGCCGGGCATCGCGCTCGCGCAAGGCGTCAACGATGCGTGAGCCGTGGAGGTCGTTGCCGGCCACCACCGCTAGCGCGCGGCGCGGCAGGGAGGCACGCACTCGCGCGACGTGGTCGACGACGGCCGTCACCTCGGCTCGGGTGGACTCCACCTCGACGGCGCCCGCCACCGGGGCACCCACCGCGTCGAGCACAGTCACGGCCAGCCCGCCACGTTCCTCGGCCGCGGGCAGCGCCGACAGCGAGCGTCCATAGGCGGCGCTCGCAAGCACCGCGGTCACCCGGGGGTCACGAGGCTGAGGAACGGCATGCATGACAATGTGAGGCAGGAGCCGGGCTAGCGCTGCCACGCCGGACCGGGTCGCAGTCTGCGCGTCTCCGAGCACCACTACCTGACGTGCGCGGGCCAGGGTCGACACGAGTTCGGCCAGGGCGAGCGATTCCCCTGCCACGATGACCGCCAGGTCGATGCACCGGCTGGCGGGCGCCATGCGCGCCACCTGCTCCGCCCCAGCAATGACTACCGGGCGTAGCGCGGTGACGAGCGGCGCATAGTCGCGCCAGAGCTCTTTGAGCGATCCGTCGCCGCCCTCAACCAGCGCGGCAAAGAGGTCGCGGGCGTAATGGGGGTGTCGCGCGATCGCGGTACGCCGACGCTCCGCGACTGCTCGCATCAACGGGCCCACCCGCGACGCCCCGAAGGCAGTGTCGCGGTCCAGGAAGGCGTCGACGGCCTTGCCGAGCGCGCCGGTCTCGGTCAGGCGGACGTCAGCGGCGACGATGGAGTCGAACGCAGCCGCCCACCAGGAGAACTCAAGGTCGCGCCGCACCTGCTCGGGGCCGGCTCCGCGGTCGTGCAGGTCCGCGAGCAGCTCAGCGAATCCCACCGCCTCGATGTCCGCCTCGATGGGCACAGCCTCGACCGCGTCGAGCGAGCCAGGGATACCCTCCGCCAGCCTGCTGAGCACCGAGACCATGTGATCCCAGGGCTGCTCGGCGAGTTTTTCCTCACCCGATGCCTGCTCCACCGCCTCGACGATCAGGCCCCACAGTTCGGCCGAGTTGTGCAGCCTCTCGCTAAAGATATCGAAGTCGTCGGGAACTACGGGCCACCCGCCAGAGGGGCTGTGAGCGCGCCACTTGAGGGCCTGCTCGTGGGCATTAACCAGGTTCTCGTGGAGGTTCTCCTTGCCACGCCCCGGGCGCAGCAGCTCGACGGCGCGGCGCACCATTCCGCGGCGATCGCGGCGCGGAACGTCCTGGTAACGAGGTGATGACGACGGCGCTGTGGCGGCCACCAGGTCGTGTAGAGAACGGTGGAAGACTGCGGGAGAGAACACGTCGAGCGTGGCCCGAATATCGTCAAACATGGTGACCTGGTCAGCCCACACTGCGAGCGAGGGCGCCTGATCCACGCCGGTCTCGTGCGCCGCCAGTGCGGCCTCGGTGCGCATCTTAGGAATCTGACGCACCAAAATCGTCGCGAGCGCCTCGTCGTACTTGGCTCCCACCTCGGCGTCGTCCGTCGTTGCGGACCACCACGGCACCAAGTCTTCGGCCGGGACGGAAGTCTCCGCGGCATCGTCCGCCTCGGGCTCTTGGGCGGCGCGGTTCTCGGCCGCCGCGGTCTCACCTAGATGGGCGACTAGTTCGGCCGCCACAGAGGCAAAGCCGTGGTCGGCGACGATCGCTCCGGCATCGGCGCCCAAACGCACCGCCGTACCCGGCGAGGGGTCGCTCGACGTCAGCCTCACCACGGCCTGCACGGCCTCGAAGGCGCTCACGCCCCATGGACGGTGGGGACGGTGCAGGGAGTCGAAGCGCTGTTGAAGGCCGTGACGCGCGCGGAGCATGGCCTCGCCGCCCTCGCGCAACTGTGCGTCGTCCACGTCGACCGCGCCTAGCGTGATGGCCGAGAGCAACCGAGCCCGAGCCTCCGCGTTCCAAGTCCGCGAGTGCCCGTCGATGTACAGGTCGCCCGCGCCCAGGTCGTCGAGACAGCGTCCCACGCCCGCCACCGCGCCGTCACTCCCCGAGACAACGGCGACGACCTTGCCCGATGCTGCGGCGTCGGCTGCCACCGCGGCGGCCATGGACAAAGCATCGGCGCCGGGGGGAGCCTGCAGGAAGACGCTGCGGCCCGTCGCGATCACGTCGAGGGCTGCGAACTGGTTGTCGTCCAAATCGCCAATGCCGCGCTCGGCGAACGGGTCACGGTCGCCTTTGGGGAAGGCTGGCAGGGGGCTGGCGAGAAGCTGGGCGGCGTCCTGGTCGCCGGCGACGGCGGCAAGAATGTCCGATGCGCCGATGACCGCGTCGCAGTCGTCCAGGTCGTCGAGCAAGCGCTGCTCGGGATCGTCATATGCCCCCACGAGCAGGTTCTCGACCACGGCGAAGTCCTCGCCAAAGAGCGTGCCGCGCTCGCGCAACGCGTTCCAGATGGGACGCGGGTCGAACGCCTTGCCGGCGCCAGGAGGCGGGACGAGGTCGGCGAGGGAGGCGGTGTCCCCACGGGTGCGCAGTTCCGTGGCGACAATGGGGTTGAGGGTCACGCCGTCCAGCAGCGTGAGGTAGAAGTCGCGGTCGTTGAAGGCCTCGACCAGCATGGGGCGCAACAGCACCGGAACTTCGCGGCGCGCACCGTCCTGCGTCCAGGTGGCGGTGCCAACAGACATCGCCGCGGTCCAGACGCCCGATGCCGCCTTGACCTGCGTGGCCTGGCGGTAGATGAGGCCGATGCGGTGAAGGGCCGCGGCCTGTGGAGCCTCGTCGCGGATCAGCGCGGAGATGAGGGTGGGACGGCCGGCAAACAGCGGAGCGATGCCGGCGGGGTGCGCGCCGCGCAGATCGACCACGTCCGCGCCTGCCGAGACAAGGTCCCGTAGCGGCGAGACGGTCGCCGATGTCGCGAGTTGCTCTCGCCATTCCTGAAGCGCCTCAGATACCAAGGCGCGGCCGATGTAGTCCACCACTCCCCTACGGTAACGAGCGCAGCGAATTCACGCGCGACACCACGCCGCACCCGGTGCTGTGCTCTTGCGCACACTCACGGACCGCCAGCAATATTTGCTTGCGCCAAACGTACGTTGCGGGACCGCTAGAGGGAGTGTTGCGGCCGGGCAAAAAAAGACAGTGCGCGCCGACTTATCCAGCCGACACGCACCGTTGGAGAAATTGTGGACCTCCGGACCTTGCGCGTCAACTCGGACGCGCCGGCCCAGCGTCCGCAGGCTAAAGTTCTACCGGCTCCACTCCGAGCTGGCCAATCAGCACCAACACACGCGCGTGGATCTCGTCACGGATGGGCCTCACTGACTCGATACCCTGTCCGGCCGGGTCGTCGAGCTTCCAGTCCTCGTAGGTCTTGCCGGGGAAGTACGGGCAGACGTCGCCGCAGCCCATCGTGATCACGGCATCGGACGCCTCGACAGCCTCGGGGGTCAGCACCTTGGGCTGCTCCTCGCGGATGTCGATGCCAAGCTCGAGCATTGCGTCGACGGCGGTGGGGTTGATCTGGTCGGCGGGCATCGATCCGGCCGACCGCACCTCGACGGCGCCGCCTGACAATGCGCGCAGGAAGCCTGCCGCCATCTGTGAGCGGCCGGCATTGTGCACACACACGAACAGTGCGGAAGGTCGTTGGTCAGCAGATTCAGCGGTCATCGGTTTTCTCCTGTGATGAGGGGTGTGGACTGAGGTGCAGAAATGGCGCCCAACAGGGCGTCGACGGCAGGCGCGTGGGCGGGAGCAAGCGAGTACCAGACCCAGGTCCCGCGCCGCTCTGACGTGAGGATGCCGGCCTCGCGCAGCACCTTGAGGTGATGCGAGACCGTGGGCTGCGACACGTCAGCGAGTTCAGCGAGGTCGCATACGCACGCCTCCGCCTGGCCGGACTGGGAAAGGTAGGACAGCATGCGTAGCCGAAGCGGGTCGGCGACGGCCTTGAGTAGGCCCGCGGCATTGGCGGCGGCTACCGGGGATAGTGGCGCGACGCCCTGGGCGGGCGCGCAAGCATCGGCGGCAATGCCTGCACCCGATGCTGGCACTGCAGTCACGTCAGTCACCGGAATCGCCTGTCGAGTGGGGGTACTCATGACTTGACCTCAGCGCGGTTGGATAGCGGCAGCCCGGTGGTGGGGTTGATGTGCCACCAGCGCCGCGCGAGCCATAGCGAGACGTAGACCAGTCCAACGAGCACGGGCACCTCGATGAGCGGACCCACCACGCCCGCGAGCGCCTGGCCGGAGGTGGCCCCAAAGGTGCCGATTGCCACCGCGATGGCGAGCTCAAAATTGTTTCCCGCGGCGGTGAACGCGAGCGTCGTGGAGCGCGCGTAGCCGAGTCGTAACTGGCGGCCCGTGACGATGCCGATGCCCCACATGAGCGCGAAGTAGACCAGCAGCGGCAGCGCAATGCGGGCCACGTCCCAGGGGTTGGAGGTCACTGCCTCGCCCTGCAGGGCGAACAGCAGCACGATCGTGAACAGCAGGCCGTAGAGCGCCCAGGGGCCGATGCGTGGTATGAACTTGTCCTCGTACCAGTCGCGGCCCTTGGTGCGCTCGCCCACGTATCGCGACGCGAAGCCGGCCGCGAGCGGGATGCCTAAGAACACCAGCACGTTGAGCGCTATCTGCCCCATGGACACCTCGAGGCCCTGGGTATCCAGCCCCAACCACCCTGGCAGTACTGTCAGGTAGAAATAGCCGAGTACCGCGAACGCCACCACCTGGAACGCCGCGTTGACCGCGACCAAGACGGCCGCCGCCTCGCGGTCGCCACACGCCAGGTCGTTCCAGATCACCACCATCGCGATACAGCGTGCGAGGCCAACAATGATCAGCCCGGTGCGGTACTCCGGCAGGTCGGCCAGGAAGATCCACGCGAGCGCGAACATCAGCGCCGGACCCACGATCCAGTTGAGCGCGAGCGAGCTCACCAGCAGTCGCTTATCCCCCGTGACTGCGGTCATCCTGTCGTAGCGGACCTTGGCCAGTACCGGGTACATCATCACTAGCAATCCGATGCCGATCGGCACCGAGATCCCGCCCACTTCCAGCTCGACCAGCAGGTCGGACAGCCCCGGGATGAAGCGTCCCAGCAAGATGCCGCCCACCATGGCGAGTCCGATCCACAGCGGCAGCCAACGGTCAAGCGTGGAAAGCCGCGCGGGCGCTGTTGTGGACTGGGAAGCAACTACTTGATTCGACATGCGTCTATATTGACAGTCGTCGATTCATAACGCAAGGCCCGCCGCCGATGCTGGGGCAAGGAGCGCTCGCCGTTCATCTTGCTCACGACGTGCGTTTACCCGCCATGACTAGTCGCCACGGTTGCCCACCACGCCCATTCGCGATCACTATTCGCCGCGCGACTGCTTCCGGAGCGTGTCGCGCACCCGTGGCACGTGAACTCCCGTCGACGCCATGTGAGCCCGAGTGCGCCTGCGGCTGCGGATGACACCCACCAGTCCTACCGCCCAGGGGATCGCGAGCGCCGCGAACGCGAGGCGGAACTCGTTCAACGTGTACTCCGTCGCGCCCGGGGGCGACGTGAGCTGCAGCACCAGACCGATCAGTAGCACGGCGACGATCGTGGACAGGAACCCGCCGATGTTCACGAACCCGGTAGCAGTCCCCAGTCGCTCCGACGGAGAGAACGTGCGCGCGAAGTCGATTCCCACCAGCGAGATCGGCCCTCCGACCCCGATGACCACGCAGAACACCGCAAGCTGCCACAAAGGCCGCGGGGTACTGAAGGACAGCAACACTACCCAAGCAATCGCCGATGCCGCGGCGGAGCCAAGCACGATCCACGACCTCCGCATCGGGAAGCGCGACGTGAAGAAGCCCGCGGCCGGCCCCGCAATCATCGCTGACACCGTGAGCACCACGAGCAGGCTGCTCGCCTGCGCCGGCGCGAGCTCCTGTGCCATCACTAGGAACGGCACGCCCCACAGCAGGGCGAACGAGTTGGTGCCGAACGGGGCAAGGAAGTGGCTCCAGAATCCAAGTTGCGTTCCCGCCGGGGTGGTGGCGGCGCGCACCGACTTCCAGAACTTCTCGCGCTGAGCCACCACCGGCGACTCCGCGGCGCTGGGAGGCATGCGTACTCCAAAAAACGCCACCATCGCGGCCACAACGCCAAAACCGGCCAGGATGGAGAACGTCACCGACCATCCACGCGCGTGCAGCAGTAGCGCGACGGGTACCGCGGTCGCGAGCTGACCCGCCTGGCCGATCAGCCCCGTGACCTGTACCAAGATGGGCACCCTGCGCGGAGAGAACCACTCGGCCACCAACCGGGCAGCGGCGATGAAGATGGGAGCGTCTCCGGCGCCGATGAGAACACGGGCCACGAGCGCGAGGGCGACGTGATCGGTGAGGGCCAGGAGCAACTGTCCCGACGCCATCACCAGCGATCCCACGGTCATCACCGCGCGCGGACCCCAGCGGTCGAGCAGGTGCCCGGCGGGGACCTGCATCAGCGCATAAGCGCCCAACTGCACCACGGTAAACATCGCGAGCCCAGTGGCCTGAATGCCAAACCTGTCGACCGCCTCGACGCCAGCGACGCCCAAGGCAGTACGGTGCACCACCGCCGCGAAGTAGACAAAGACGCCGGCCGCGAAGACTACCCATGCAAAGCGAGCCGACGGTACCCGTGTGCTCATGCATTGATCCACATGGTTACCAGGCTCATCTCGCCAGCGTACGCCGCGAGGCGGCGTGGGGGTGCGCCTGGGCAGATTCGAACTGCCGACACCCGCTTTAGGAGAGCGGTGCTCTATCCCCTGAGCTACAAGCGCTTTACGAGAAAAAGCCTACCTGGGGTTACCACCTGGCGTGAACGTGCTCACGAATGTCGCGGTTGTAGATCTCGGCGAGTTTCGCCATGGTCGCGTCGTCGAGCTGCGGGTAGTCTCCGACTGCGGAGTTCAGCCGCGCCTGCTCGGGCGTGCGTGCCCCGGGAATCATGGTCGAGATGTCCAAGGACGCCAGCCATGCCAGGGCGAGTTGCGAGGTGGTCCAGCCCTGGGGGGTCAGCGCAGCCACCTCGCGCGCGGCCTTGACGCCCACACCAAAAGGGACTCCGGCAAAGGTTTCGCCCACGTCAAAGGCGGAGCCGTCGCGGTTGTACGTGCGGTGATCGTTGTCGGCAAAGGTGGTGTCCTCGTCGTACTTACCGGACAGCAGGCCCGAGGCAAGGGGCACGCGGGCGATGATGCCCACGCCCGCCTCGTCCGCCGCGCCCAGGACGCGCTCGAGCGGCTTGCGACGGAACACGTTGACGATGATCTGAATGGTAGCGAGGTCGGGCTCGCCTAAGACACGCATCGCGTCGTCCACAAGTTCGACGGACACACCCCATTTGGCGATGCGCCCCTCGTCGACGAGAGTACGCAGGTTGTCGAACGTCTGTGGGTCGTGCATCACCTCGGAAGGCGGGCAGTGCAACTGCACCAGGTCGAGGCAGTCCACGCCCAAGTTTTCGCGCGAGCGGTCCGTCCATCGACGATAGTTGTCGAGGTTGTACTCGGCTGCGACGTGCGGGTCAGCTCGCCGCCCCATCTTGGTCGCGACCGTAAAGCGCGCCTTGTCAGGGTGAGAGTTCACGAATGCACCAACGGCTCGCTCAGAGCGCCCGTCACCATAGACGTCTGCGGTGTCGAAGAATGTGGTCCCGGACTCCGCAGCGGCCGCCAGAATCTTGTGCGACTGCTCGTCGCTCACGTCGCCCCAGTCGGCGCCGAGCTGCCAGCAGCCCAGGCCAACCTGCGAAAGGTCTCGACCAAGACGGGGAACACGATTACTCTTCATGCCCCCACGCTAGAGCACTATCACCGGTGTGCGCCACCACGAGGGGACCAGTCTTATCCCTGCCGACCGCCCAAAGACGACAAAAGCCGCCACCTCACGGTGACGGCTTTTGCACGAGGCGTTCTTAGTTAACGCGGATGTAAGTCGGGTTGCTCTGCCAGATCCCACGGAACTGGATGGTCTTGCCGGGACGCGGCGAGTCAATCTGCAGGTTCGGGCCTGCGTAGATGCCCACGTGGCCGGGGGACACGATGATGTCGCCGGGCTGAGGTGAGGACACGCGCGTTCCCACTCCGTAGTAGGCGCCAGACGAGCGCGGGAGGCTCACGCCGAGCTTGCCGTACACGTAGGACGTGAAGCCAGAGCAGTCAAAGCCGCTCGGGCTGCTTCCACCGTACACGTAGGGGGTACCCACGTACTTGGAGGCCTCGGCGATGACTGCGCTACCGCTGATCGCTGCCGTGACGTTCGCTGAGTTGGAGACCGGGCGGGCCGTAGAGGTGCTGCGGCTCGAGCTGGTGCTAGTCGACGCAGCGGGCGCGGGGGCCGGGGCCACCACCACAGGCTTGGGGTTTTCCTTGACGTTGACCTTGGGAGTGTCGAGCGAGAGCTCCACATCCTCATCGGCTGCTACGACAGCGGGAACCTCAGCGGTCACGCTGATGCCGGCCTGAGCCGCGTCAGCGAGCGGCGCTGCGCCGGCCTCAACCGGAGCGACCGCGTCTGCAAAGTTAAGTGACGAGTCCGCGCTCACCTGAACGGTGGCCGTGTCGGGCTCGGTGGCCACGAGGGCGACGGCTGCTGCTCCAGTCAGGGGAACCACAACAATGGCGGCGCCTGCTGCTGCAGCTACCGCTCGCGCTCTTGCGCGCATGTATCCGTGCGTCAAATTTCAGTCCTTCCGCGCCACGTGCGCGTTTTCTTATCTTGATGCCCCATGCTTCTCAGATGTGAAGCGGTCCCTCAGTCAAAACAGGCATCAGGAGGAAGTTCCTCAGGTCCTACGGTCACTCACCATACATAACAATTTCGTGTCCTGCCTAATGGGCCCTGACGAAAACGTGCCGAGCGGCTTCATGCGTGATCGTTACCGTACCGTTATCGGTCGTAACCAAAACGTCATCATCGGCGGCCTCAACGCGAAGCGTCGCCCCAGGTACGAGTCCTGCTTTGACCGACTCATCGAGGAACCCAAGTGCCGCCTGAGGGTTCTCCCCGATGCGTACCAGGGTGACCTCAGTCACACCGTCCAAAATAATTTGATTTAGCGACACGCCGGGAGCACTTTTGGCCGCCTCTTCGCTCATTCCAAGTTCCGCGAGGCCGGGAATCGGGTTCCCATACGGCGAGACTTGAGGGTTACCCAGGATCTCGAGCAAGCGCCGCTCGACCCGGTCGCTCATCACGTGTTCCCACCTGCAGGCCTCCTCGTGCACGTACGGCAGCTCTAGCCCCACTACATCGGTCAGCAACAGCTCCGCGAGGCGGTGCTTGCGCATCACGCGTACAGCGATGGCCTCGCCCTCCGCAGTGAGCTCCAGGTGACGGTCACCAGACACGATCACCAAGCCGTCCCGCTCCATGCGCGCGATCGTCTGCGAGACGGTGGGCCCCGCATGGCCTAGTTGCTCGGCAATCCGCGCGCGCATCGGAGTCACACCGTCTTCGATCAACTCGTAGATGGTGCGGAGGTACATCTCCGTGGTGTCAATCAGGTCACTCATCCGCTGTGCCTACCCATTCCGTAGTAATCCCAACCCGCATCGATCCATTCTTGCGAGGGCAAACAGTTACGTCCATCGATAATTCTTGTGCTTCCAACTGCGGCCGCCAGGACCACGGGATCCATGGTCTTGAACTCGCCCCACTCCGTCGCGACAATCACCAGATCCGCGCCACGGCATGCGTCATCGATGCTGTCCGCGAAGGTCAGCGTGGGCCAGATGGCGGCCGCATTGCGCATTGCCTCTGGGTCGTAGACACGGACGTCAGCACCGCGCAGGTGCAGGCTTCCGGCGACATCCAGGGCCGGCGAATCCCGGACATCATCCGACTGTGGCTTAAAGGCCGCACCAAGGACCGCTACGTGGATACCCGACAAAGAGCCGCCCACCACACGGGTGGCCAGCTCCACGGCGTGCTCACGACGGCGCATGTTCACGTTGTCGACTTCACGCAGGAAGGTCAAAGCTTGGTCAACTCCGAGCTCTCCGGCGCGAGCCATGAATGCGCGGATGTCCTTGGGCAGACAGCCGCCCCCAAAGCCCAGTCCGGCGCCCAAGAATTTGCGGCCGATTCGCTCGTCATGGCCGATCGCGTCCGCGAGGGCAATGACGTCGCCGCCCGAGGCTTCGCACACCTCCGCAATTGCATTAATGAAGGAGATCTTCGTAGCGAGGAACGCGTTGGCGCTCACCTTGACCAGTTCCGAAGTCGCCAAGTCCGTGACAATGAAAGGAGTGTCGCGCTCCAACATCGCCGCGTAGACACGCCGGGCGGCCTCTTCGATCCTTCCAGGGCGCTGAGGGTCCACGCCAATGACTAGTCGGTCGGGAAACAGCGTGTCCTGCACGGCGAAGCCTTCGCGCAGGAACTCGGGATTCCAACCCAGCTGAGCATCGTCGCCGACGGGAGCGATGTCTCGTAACCGGTCGGCAAGGCGTGCGGCGGTGCCGACGGGAACGGTTGACTTACCGAGGATGACGGCGGGGCGTGTCAGGAGCGGGCCGAGCGTCTCAATGACCGCGTCCACGTAGCGCATGTCGGCCGCGTTCTCTCCCTTCTTCTGGGGAGTTCCGACGCCAATAAAGTGCACGTCGGCAAAGTCGGCAGCCTCTTGAGGGTCTGTGGTGAACCGTAGGCGCCCCGATTCAACATGGCGCCGTAGCACGTCGCTTAAGCCTGGTTCAAAAAAGGGGACCTCACCGCGGCGCAGGAGGTCAATCTTGGCGGGATCAATATCCACGCCAATGACCTCGTGGCCAAGCTCGGCCATTCCCGCAGCATGGGTGGCACCGAGGTACCCGGTACCGAAGACGGAGATGCGTTCTGGCATGCCGCCAAGCCTAGTCGCCAGTGGGGGCGCCGGTTCCGCGTGCCGCTGAGAGCGGAACCGAGGCGATCACTGCGTGCCCGGGGGTGCGCACCGTGATCTCGCCGTCACCAAAGGGCACGAACACCGCCTCGCCACACGCGAGTTCTCGCTCCTCGTCAGCGCTGGTCACGGTGGTGGAACCGGCTAGCGAGAGGACGATGCGTGGGCCGGCGGGGGCGGTCCAATCGCCGCCGCTCACCGAGGCCAGTTCGAACTCCGCGACAGGCGCACTATATATAGTGACCGCGCCTTCCGTCACGCGTTCGGGCCTCTCGGCGGTGGCCGGCACCGCATTCATGAGGTCGAGCAGTAATGGCACATTGATGGGCTTGGGGGTGAGCCCGGCACGCACCACATTGTCAGAGTTGGCCATGATCTCCACGCCGACGCCCGACTGATAGCTGTGTACCGTACCGTCGCCAACAAAGCATGCGGAGCCGGGGCGCAGGTAAAGGACGTTCATCGCGAGCGCCACCAGCGCGCCGGGGTCGCCGGGATGTGACGCAAGCGCGCTACAGGCGGCGCGCACCTGGGCGGAAGGATCCGCGCTGGAGTTCAGCGACGCGAGGGTAGTGACCACGTGAGCGCCCCTCGGAAGCGCCAAAACACTCCTTATATATGCAGTCACCGCTGAGGCGGGGGATTCGGCGTTCTCCACGAGCTCCAGCAGGGCCGCGCCATCCTTGCCCAGCAGGTGCAAATCACCGCGCAGCCCGGGCAGGTCGCGAAACCCCGCGAGCACCGTCATGGGGGTGAGGGCCACAATCATCTCGGGCTTGTGCGAGCGATCGCGAAAGGTCCGAGCCGGTGAGGTGGGCGGTATTCCCGCGGCCTCTTCGATATCGAATCCCTCGGCGGCCTGCTCCATGCTGGGGTGTACCTGGATCGACAAGGGAGCGTCAATCGCCAGCACTTTCAGGAGGAACGGCAGCCGTCCATCAAACTCCTGAGCGACATCGACGCCTAACGCGTGGTTCGGGTCGCGGTCGATCAGAACGTCAAGCCCTAGTGCCTGGTCGTCGCAGTCCACGGTTGCCGGGGATGCGGGGTGCGCGCCCCACCAGGCCTCGGCCACGGGAGTGTCGCTGGGCTCACTTCCGAGCAGCTCGGGGATGGAGTCGGTGCGACCCCAGGCGTAGTTCTGCAGGGATGGATTCAGCGAGTACACCCAGCCATCATGCCACCCTCGCCGCGCCCAGTACGCTGTTGCCATGTTTGAACCGATCATGATCCCCGCCAACCTCCTGCCCGCCGACGGCCGTTTTGGCTCTGGACCCTCCAAGGTTCGTGGCGAGCAGCTCGACGCTCTCGTCGCGGCACAGCCCCTAGTGTTGGGCACCTCGCATCGTCAGGCACCCGTCAAGGACCTCGTGGGCGACGTGCGCTCCATGCTTGCTTCCTTTTTTGACGTGCCTGATGGCTATGAGGTCATGCTCGGCAATGGCGGATCCACCATGTTCTGGGATGCTGCCGCCTTCTCACTTGTTGAGCGCAAGGCGCAGCACGCCGCGTTCGGCGAGTTCGGCCAGAAGTTCGCTAAGGCGACTACCGCCGCGCCCTACCTTGAAGCATCGTCCGTCCGCACGGCCGAACCCGGCACGGTCATCCTTCCCGAGGCCGAGGATGGCATCGACACCTACGCGTGGCCGCACAACGAGACCTCTACGGGGGCGATGGTTCAGGTAGTACGACCTCCGGCGATCGGAGACGCGCTCACCGTGGTGGACGGCACCTCAGCCGCCGGCGGGCTGTTCCTCGAGACGCGCCAGGCCGACGTCTATTACTTTGCGCCGCAAAAGAGCTTCGCGTCCGACGGCGGAATCTGGTTTGCGTTGGTCTCCCCTGCGGCGATCGATCGCATCGAGCGCATCGCGGCCTCAGGACGCTATATCCCCGAATCACTGTCGCTCGCGACGGCCCTGACAAACTCGCGCGCGAACCAGACGCTCAACACCCCCGCCGTCGCCACGCTAGTGCTCATGCGGGCGCAGTTGGAGTGGATGTTGGCCGGCGGCGGGATGGACTTTGTGACATACCGCACATCACAATCCGCGCGCTCCGTGTACGAATGGGCCGAGTCGCGTGCGTGGACTGAGGCTTTTGTCACAGAACCTTCAAACCGCTCGACCGTCGTGGCTACCATCGGGCTCGCCGACAAGGTGGATTCGTCCCTTTTGCGCCAGCACCTCCGTGCCAATGGCGTCGTGGATGTCGATCCTTACCGGAAGTTGGGCCGCAATCAGATTCGCATCGGGATGTATCCCGCGGTGGATCCGGAGGACGTCTCAGCTCTCACCCGCAGCATTGACTACTTAGTGGAGCGATTACTGACATGACCGAACAGCAGGATGACTTCCGCCCCAGGCGTCACCGACGCCACGGCAACACCATCCTGCTAGGTTCGATCCCCGTCGCAGTGGCGATCACCGCGCTACTCACTGCGGGAACCTGGGCCCCCGGTCCCGTCGCAGCCGACCTTGCGGACGGGTCCACCCCGCGAGTAGATGCTCCGGCGCCGATGCCCGAGATAGTCGCCCCCGGCACGCTCGCCGATGCGAAGGTCGCCTTTCACGACGTGACCGTTACGCTGCCTCCGCCTCCTAAGCCGGTGGTCGCCCCCAAGCCTGCGGCTGCGTCGCCCACACAGAATTCGACGGCGTCTACGTCGACCACCGCGACAACGACGACCGCTTCCAAGAAGGCTCCAGCCGCAAAGAAGACCGCGTCAGTGAACTTCACCGCCTACTGCGCCAACCCCAAGGCTCCCTACACGGCGTCCGGCGGCCCTCAGGCGCTGCTCGCGGCGGCGAACAAGGAACGAGCGCGACTGGGGATTGGCAAACTCAGCTGGTCATCGTCGCTGGCCTCCGCGGCCACCGCGTGGTCAAAGGCGATGGCGACCAAGGATTCCAAGACCGACGCCCCCTACGATGCACTCGCGCACAACCCCAACCGGCCGGGCGCCGAGAATGTCGCCGTGGCGTACTCGAGCAATGGCATGGGCGAGGGCAGCGCGATTGCCCGCGCACACAAAAACTGGATGTACTCCAATGGGCACTGCCTGAATCTGATGAACCCGTCGTACTCAACTATGGGCGCGGGCACCGCCAAGACCTCTGACGGAACCACCTGGTACACCACCCAGAACTTCCGCTAGAGATCCAGGGAGGTCACCGGCTGCGGATGCGAGGGGTTGCCCCGCCACGGCGGGATCCAGCGATACATGCCGTATGCCGTAGCAATTCCGGCGCCCCCCACGAGCCAAAACCCCACCGGTAGTGCAATCGCGGCGCCCACTGACACCACCATTGGTCCGATAAAGCCGCCCACGTCCTGTGCGATGCTCCACACTCCGGTGAAGACCGACCGGGTGGCGCGCGGCGCGACGTCGGCGGCAAGCGTCATGATCAGGCCCGAGCCCCACCCGTTGCCAATGCCCAGCGCAATGGCAGCGAGGGTCACCCCGAGCGCGCCTGACGTCCACGTGAGGGCAATGGTGCCGAGGCCCAACATGAGCGCAGACGGCACCGCGGTCCACACTCGTCCGTAGCGATCCATCACGACACCCGCGGGGTAAAAGAGCACCATGTCCACTGCTGCGTTAATGCCAAAGATGAGGGTGGCGACCTGCGGGCTCAGGCCCACGTGAGTGGCCCACAGCGGTAGAACCACGAGTCGCGCGGCGCGCACCGCGCCGGTAAACACCACCGCCACTCCCAGAGTGCGGAACACCTTGGCGTTGTCCTTGACCACTGTGAGCGGCGACACCTTCTGCTCCGGCTCCGCCTCGCGGCGCAGGTGCCACGCCGGAGACAGGCGTAGCGCGATCATCGCCGCCACAGCCGCAATCACCGCTGCGACGTAAACGTAGTGAATGCCCCAGACCCCAATGATGGCCGCCCCCATGAGCGGGCCCACAAAGTTTGCGATGCGCCACACCCCTGCGAGCGTGGTCAGCGCGCGAGCCCTGTACTGCGCGCTCACGGCGGCGTTCACCTGCCCCTGCCGGGCAATGTGATATCCGGCGTGGCCGACTCCTACGGTCAGCGCGCCCACCACGAAGGGAACGATCATCGGCGAGGCCGCACATACCGCAGCACCGGCTGCGAGGACGGCCAACATGACCATGGCCGCGCGCGCAGGGCCGAGCCCGGCGCCTAACCGGCCGCCTAGAGCCGAGCCGACGATGCGGCCTATCGCGTACGCGGCCACGGCCAGCGAGGCGATGACCGAGTCGTAGTCGAACGACAGCACCGACAACGCGAGCACGGGTAGAACCGCGCCGATGCCGATCTCGGAAAGGAACGTGGGGATGTACGTCGACGTTGCGAGGTCACGCACCACCTCGCGGCGCGGCTCGCTACTCGCCATCGGCGGACTTACCTCGCGTCGGGTTCGGCGCTAGTCTCTGCTGCGACCTCAAGGGAGTCGAGCGACGCGTCGGCCGGGGAGTCGGCAACAGGCTCAACGACTGGCTCAGCCACGGCATCGGCCGATGCTGCGTCGGCGACCTCAACCGTTGCGTCGACCTCAACCGTTGCGTCGGCTTCGGGCTTGGCGTCGCCATCAGTCGTCGCCTCAGCATCGGGCACGGCGCTGACGTCTACGGCGTCGTCTACCTTGGGGTCAGCCTCGGGCTCGGGGTCCGGGGTGGCCAGGTCGAACGCAACGGGCACGTCGTTCTCAAAGACGGGGTCCGTCTCGGGCCACTGAGACTGCTGGCGCTCGACATCGGTCTGCGAGTGTGCGCCACAGCCGTGGTCGACCGCGACCACGCGGCCGTCGGACTGGGACCACTCGTTGGTGCAAGCACCGAACGCCATGCGAAGCGATCCGGTGAGCGGCACAAAGAACGCGCAGGTCGAGCAAGGAGCGGCGGACGCGATCGCGGAGGGCGCCGTCTTGCCGTGCGAGCCCCGAGCCCAACGCTGGGCGACGTCCTCTCGCCCCTCGGGACCAAGCACGCGCTCGCGGCCAAGCCCAAACTCGTAAATAGCCAGGGCATCGGCGTCAGTGTCGCCCGTCGCCTCGTACCCTGGGACCAGTCGCGAATCCTCCTTGACGAAGGGGAGCATCATGCTCGCGTCGAGGTCACCAGGCTGGACACGATCGGCCCACGGAATCCAGGCCGGCGCCAAAAGCGCATCGTCCGTGGGAATCAGTTCGGACTCGCACACAGTGACCGCCTTGGCCCGCGGGGCGCGCGCCAGCGTGACCGACCACACCCAGCCGTGATACCCCTGCAGGGTGCAGGCGAAGAGGTGAGTGACCAACCGCTCGCCCGCCTTGGCGGAGCCTACGTGCACGCCCACTGCAGCGTCATCGTTCGCGGTCTCGACTGCTGCCTCGCGGGCAATATCGATTGCTTGGTCAAGAACGGTATCCATGTAGTCCTAAGCGTCTAGCTGCTCGGCGACGGCGCGCAAAACGGCGGCTACCTGCTTGCCCTTGGCGGGCTCCGGGTAGCGGCCCTTGCGCAGCGTATTAGAGACGCCGTCGAGCATTTTGATGAGGTCCTCGACAATGACGGTCATGTCATCGGCGGGCTTACGAAGGTTCTGTGCGGTCGACTGCACGGGCTCGAGCATCGTGACGGACAGTGCCTGGGGGCCGCGGCGGCCATCAGCAACGCTGTACTCGACCTTGGCGCCCTTGCGCGGGTTGGTGACATCGCCAGGAAGCGCGGAGGCGTGCAGAAACACTTCTTCACCTGCGTCGCTCTGGATGAAGCCAAACCCCTTGTCGGCGTCGTAGAACTTCACTTTTCCCGTGGGCACATTAACCTCGCGTCAATCAGCGCGCCGCTTGTTCGACGCCGTGCCCCAGTCTAGCCGGACGTTCCGATACGAGCCACGTTCCCACTGCGCGCGCCAACCGGGTAGTGTGCCGTGCGGCGTTGCATTTGGCGCGGCACCCTGCGCGGCGGCACACTGAAGTAACACGCATCGCCCTTTTACGAAGTCTGAGGAGACCATGGCCCCCACCGCAACACCCACGTGGTTGCTTCCCGTGTATGCCCGCGCGGCGACGGGGGCCGGGGCCACCGCATCGCAGAGCGAGATCCTGGCTGCCGCTAGTCGCCTGTTGGCACGCTGGGAAGAACCGTCGCGGCACTTCCACAACGTGCGCCACCTGGTCGACTTGCTTCAGCATGTGGACGAACTCCAGCAAGAGACCCATAAGCCTCACGCCGTGCGGCTGGCTGCCTGGTATCACGGCGCAATCTTCTCCTCGGACGAGGCGGCCGCGTACGCACACCGCGGCGGAGAGGACGAGGACGCCAGTGCTGAGTTCGCGCGCGAGGAACTTTCCGCGCTGGGCCTCCCCACAGAGTCGATCAACGATGTGACCACCATGGTCAAGGCGCTCGCTCGCCACACCCTGGATCCCTCAAGTTCAGACTGTGCAGTGCTGTGCGACGCGGACCTTGCCGTGCTTGCCTCCGACCCCCAGCGTTACAAGGAGTACCTCCGTGACGTGCGCGCGGAGTATTCGCATATTCCCGACCGCAAGTTCCTCGAAGCTCGCCAGTCCATCGTCAAGAAGTTGCTCGCGCGTCAGCAGTTGTATGTCTCCCCCCTTGGTGGCACGTGGGAGGAACGTGCGCGCCAGAACCTCGCTGGAGAGGCGTCGCGCATCGAGAAGGCCCTGGACCGCATCGGCGCTGCAGACGCGTCCTAGTTCGGGGTCGGCGCTAACCGCGCCTATTTATCCACAGATTGGTTCTGCGGCCGATGCTCGGGCCCACTTCGCTTCTAGCCTCGGGGAAGGACCCAACACTGGGTTCGAAACCTAAGGAGGAACGATGACGCAGTACAACGTAGACGCGGCAGAGATCTCGCGTGGGGCGCAGCGCGCGACCCAGTCCGGGGAGAACATTCGGGTGGAGGTCGCAGGACTTATGAGCACCCTCTATGCCCTTGAGGGCACCTGGCAAGGCGGGGCCGCAACAGCATTCAACGGCGTACTCGAGCAGTGGCGTGCGGCACAGGCCCAGGTAGAGTCCGCCTTGGACTCCATGGGCGTGGCCCTGGGCCAGGCGGCGACCGAATATGAAGCCGCCGAGACGCAGGCCTCGAAGCTCTTTGCGCGCTAGCGGGGGCTCCCGCGCCGTGACGTAGGCTCGTCGCGTGAGCGTGCTGATCGATCCCCCGTTGTGGCCCAACCACGGCACCGTGTGGGGACACTTGGTCTCCGATACCTCACTCGACGAGCTGCACGCGTTCGCGCGAGCCGCCGGCATCCCCCAGCGCGGCTTTGACCTTGACCACTACGACGTGCCAGCCGAACGCTACGAGCAGCTTCAGGCGCAGGGCGCCCAGCTCGTGGACGGGCGCGAGTTGGTGAAGCGCCTGCGCGCCTCTGGCCTACGAATCACATCAGCGGCGCGCCACGGCCGGTCATAGCCTCGAGTCACTCCGGGCATAGAAAAAGCGGCGAGGTGCCGTTCGAGGGGATCAAACCTGACCGCCCCGAGCACGGCACCTCGCCGCCTTAAACTACTGTCTGGACTAGAAGCCCATGCCACCCATGTCGGGTGCGCCGCCGCCGCCCATGTTGGACTCGGGCTCGGGCTTGTTCGCCACCACCGCTTCGGTGGTGAGGAACAGTGCCGCGATGGATGCAGCGTTCTGCAGAGCAGAGCGCGTCACCTTTACCGGGTCGTTCACGCCAGCAGCGAGGAGGTCCTCGTACTCGCCGGTCGCGGCGTTGAGGCCGTGTCCGGTGGGTAGGGTCTTGACCTTCTCGACTACAACTCCACCTTCGAGGCCAGCGTTGATGGCGATCTGGCGCAGAGGAGCACCAACCGACAACTCGACGATGCGAGCGCCAGTGGCCTCGTCACCCTCAAGGTGCAGGTTCTGGAATGCGATTGCTCCGGCCTGAATCAGGGCAACGCCACCACCGGCGACGATTCCCTCTTCAACTGCTGCCTTGGCGTTACGCACGGCGTCTTCGATGCGGTGCTTGCGCTCCTTGAGCTCGACCTCGGTCGCGGCTCCGGCCTTGATGACTGCAACGCCACCGGCCAGCTTGGCCAGGCGCTCCTGCAGCTTCTCGCGGTCGTAGTCGGAGTCCGAGTTCTCGATCTCGGCACGGATCTGACGAACGCGACCCTCGATGAGCTCGGCCTCGCCGGCTCCCTCGACAATCGTGGTCTCGTCCTTGGTCACAACAACCTTGCGTGCCTGACCCAGGAGCTCGAGGCCCGCGGTGTCGAGCGACAGGCCGACTGACTCGGAGATGACGGTACCGCCCGTGAGGACGGCCATGTCCTGCAGCATCGCCTTGCGACGGTCGCCAAAGCCAGGAGCCTTAACAGCTGCAGCCTTGAACGTGCCACGGATCTTGTTCACGACCAGGGTCGCGAGGGCTTCGCCCTCGATGTCCTCGGCAATGATGAACAGCGGCTTTCCTGCCTGCATGACCTTCTCAAGCAGGGGCAGGACGTCCTTGATGTTGGCAATCTTCGACTCGACCAGGAGCACGTATGCGTCCTCGAGGACAACTTCCTGACGCTCAGGGTCGGTGACGAAGTAAGCGGACAGGAAGCCCTTGTCGAAGCGCATGCCCTCGGTCAGCTCCAGCTCGAGGCCCAGCGCGCTGGACTCCTCGACGGTGATGACGCCTTCCTTGCCGACCTTGTCCATCGCCTCGGCGATGAGCTCACCGATGGCGGGGTCGCCAGCGGAGATGCCAGCGGTCGCTGCGATCTCTTCCTTGGTCTCAACTTCCTTGGCAGCCTTGAGCAGCTCCACGGTGACAGCCTCGACGGCCTTCTCGATGCCCTTCTTGAGGGCGATCGGGTTGGCGCCGGCTGCGACGTTGCGTAGACCCTGCGTTACCAGTGCCTGTGCGAGCACAGTGGCCGTGGTGGTGCCGTCACCGGCAACATCGTCGGTCTTCTTGGCAACTTCCTTGACGAGCTCGGCGCCAATCTTCTCGAAAGGCTCTTCGAGCTCGATTTCCTTGGCGATCGACACACCATCGTTCGTGATGGTGGGTGCGCCCCAGCTCTTCTCGAGTACTACGTTGCGGCCCTTGGGGCCGAGGGTGACCTTGACAGCATCAGCGAGGGCATTCATGCCCCGCTCCATGCCGCGGCGGGCCTCTTCATCGAAGGCAATGATCTTTGCCATGGGTAAATCCTCTTCCGATGGGTTTTGGTTGTGCGCTGCCCGCGACGGACGATGCCGGTCCACGAGTTCACGTCACTCGCAGACACAAGCACCTCAACGACACAACCGAGGTCTATTAGCACTCTCGGGTCGAGAGTGCTAAGTCTGATTTTGGCACTCTGGACCGCCGAGTGCAAGCCACGAGCGCGCGTTCCGCCCACGGCGGATATCAGCCCGCCCGCGCATCGGCGCTACTGACTGCTGTTAGGCGTCGGGGTCCGAGGCGAGCAGGACCTCAATCTCGGCGCCGCCTGGAGTACCGCCACCCTGAACCGCATCGATGCCGAGCGTCTCTGCGACGTCTTCAGCGGTGTCCTTCAGTCGGTCCTCGGTGTAGGTCACCGTGTTCGTGCCATCGGGGATCAGCGAAGAGTTGATGTTATTCGCAGCGACTTCGGTGTAGTCGGCGTCCTCGAGCTTCTGCTCCTGCTCGCCAGCAAGGCCCGAGATACCCGAGCCGTTCCGCACGTGGATCTGCGCGTCGTAAATAATCACGGGTTCGGGCTCGGCGGTCTCGGAGGGTTCCGGCTCGGCAGTCTCGCTCGGGGTGGCCGAAGGGGCGTCGGACGTCGTCGCGGTGGGGCTAGGCGCCACGCTCTCGGTCGCCGTCACACTCGGAGTTGCCGATGCGCCCGGCTGGGGGTTGTTGTCCTGGTTCCAGAGGAAGGTCGCAAACACGTATGCGATGAGTCCGGCCACGATGAAGACGATGAGTGCAGGTAGCAACCGCACGTACCACTTGCGGGGCGCACGGTGCACGCCAACGGGACCACCGGCTTGGGCAATCTGGTCGAATTCGTCAGGCTCATAATTTTCTGGCACGTGAAAACCTTACCCGTGAGTCTCTGCACCCCAGGTACGGGTGACGCGTCCGCGTTGGCGCGCCGCACGCATCCTTCGCAGTCGCTTCACCAACATGGGGTCGTGGGCCAGCGCGGCCTCCGTGTCGATCAGCGCGTTGAGCACCTGGTAATACTGGGTGCCCGACATTGAAAACAACGCCCGTATCGCGTCTTCCTTCGCGCCCGCGTACTTCCACCACTGACGCTCAAAGGACAGAATATCGGCATCGCGCTCGCTCAACCGTGGGGCAGGATGAGGCTGGGCGTCGGAGATTCTGACTACGTTGTCCGCCACGACGCCTCCTTTCTCCACACTCAGATCGCCGCGAGTTTGCATAGCGATGTCGACCTCACCTTAGCGGCGAACCACAGCCATGTCATTCAGGCACACCCGTCGCGCCGCTCTTGGCGCTCATACACATCCCTGAATCCGGCCACAACCTACGTCCGCACCCTCCATCGGCTGTGGGTCTCGTTGCTCATGCGTGCCGCGAGTCGGCAACGGGTGACTTAGGGTGCGGACGTATAGGGGAGCTGTGCGGTGCAGGGCACCTATACCCTGGCGCTATGAGCGATTGGTGGCGCGATGGCATGGCACGTGATTGGGCCGCGGCGCTGGAACCCGTCGCCGAGCACCTCACGGAGATTGGGCGGACTCTTGACCACGAGCGAGCCTCCGGACTTCAGATTCTGCCGCCTGCGCCGCACATCATGCGCGCGTTCCAGCAGCCAATGGCCGACGTGCGCGTGCTCATCGTCGGCCAGGATCCGTACCCCACCCCGGGGGACGCGGTGGGCCTAAGTTTCTCCGTCGCCCCCGGACGGCCGATGCCGCGGTCGCTGACGAACATCGCTACCGAATTGGCCGCGGACACCGGCGACATTCTGGACGGCGGCGACCTGTCCGGATGGACCGAACAGGGAGTGTTACTGCTCAACCGCGTGCTGAGCGTGCGGGCAGGCGAGGTTGGTTCGCACCGGCGCATCGGCTGGGAGATGGTGACCGATCAGGCAATCCGAGCACTCGCAGCACGCAGCGAGCCGCTAGTCGCGGTCCTCTGGGGCAAAGACGCGCAGTCCGTGGCGCCGCTGTTAGGAGATGTGCCGATAATCGCGAGTGCCCACCCGAGTCCGCTCAGCGCGAGGCGTGGGTTCTTTGGGTCCCGGCCGTTCTCACGGTCGAACAACCACTTGATCGCAGAATCTGGCACCGCAATTCGCTGGGGCGTCGATCACTGAGGTCAGTTAAGGACCAGGGCAGACGTCACCTTGCGAGGTCTGAGTGATCTGGAGATAGTAAGTGCCGTTCCAGGTGGGCGTGTTCAGAGTGAGGACCGGCAGCGTCGAACACGTTGTTTCCGGCGCGGCTTCGAAGTTGGCCTTGGTCACTCCCGCCGGGGTCCAGCCGGGGAATGGCGACTTGGAGAAGTCAAATGTGACTCTGGCCCGCGGCGCGGAACTAGAAACCGTGACGTAAACGTTGGCGTAACGCGCACCCGGTGACCCATATTGGTCACTCGCGTTGATTGACGTCACGGAGCAACTGCCTGACACTACGTTCCCTGCAGCGTCCATCGGAACACAGGTGGCGGGAGAATTTGAGGTAGGTGGCGTCCAATTGTTGTTGACCCACCAACCATTGAAGAAGACCGCCACGCTAGCGATCTGGGCGGTGCTGTGCGATCCCACAGTCACGTTGTTGACACCAGCCACGGCACTCGCAAGGTTGCCCGTCGAGATCACCTGGCCGTTCGTCCCGACGAGTGTCACCGACACTGACTTACCTGCACATGTAGTAGGGATGGCGGAAAGTCGCACAGTAGTGCTCGACGTACTCGCAGCGGGCGCTGTACTTGAAACGCTACCCGCGGTGCACCTCGCTGCGGTGTCCGTCACGGGGCGCGAGTTCTTCACCGTAAGTTGTGCGGCCGACGCGGGCGTCGCCACCGCGAGGGCAAAGAGGAAGATGATGAGCGCGGCAACGGCCGCGGCAAGGGAGCCACCCAGCCGGCGCGTCACTCGCGTACCTGACCCGGCTCAGAGGTGGGCGGGAGGGCCGAACCTTCCGAGGCACCGGCATCATCGGCGGTGGAGTCATGGCCGCCGTCGCCAGCCTCGCCCTCGGGCAACTCAGGGCACTCCTTGGAGGGCCAGATGACGAGGCCGAACGCGATGAGTAGCATGCTGCCCCACACGAGGGGGCTGCTCAAGATTCCCGCAATCTTGCCTACTGCAGGGAAATGCAGCTTGGCGATGCCAAGTACTTCGTCGTTGGTGGGGTGGAAAGGGTCGACGAAGTCGTTGTTGTCTCCCTGGATATCCCAGCCTGTTTCACCGTCCCCGCCGATGATGCGGTGCACAATCTTGCCTCCACTCAATTCCGGAGTGGAGTAGACCACCACGTCGCCGATCTGCGGGTCGCCCTTACGGGCGGCCACAATGTCGCCGGTGTGATACGTGGGTTCCATCGACCGGCCATTGACCACGATGGAAGTAGTTCCTCCACCCAGGTTGGACGGCCAGATGAAGAAGGCCACGACAAGGAGAAGCCCCCATGCCAGCACCGATTTGAGTACGCGGAACCACCGGCGGCTAGTAAAGCCGTCGGTGATCTGCGTCTCAAGGGTGGACGTCATGGGGGCGCCTCGCTTGCCTAGGAGTGACTAGCTAATCGAGACAGCGGCGCCGTAGACGTTCGCGGGGTCAATCTTGGTCGCAGGCGACGTGGGGGTGGGCGTCAGCGTGACGGACGTGCCGGTGATGTTACCAGCGGCGGTGCCGAGGGTCACGGGTGTAGCGGCGTTGTTCTGCACGTAGACGGTGATCGTCTTGTTAGCGCAGTTCGCGTCGATGCCGCTGACCTTAACGGTGTCAACCTTGAACGCGTTGTTCGCGAAGGAACTGGTGTAGCTCACGTCAACACCGTTGGTGTCGCAACCGTTGTCGGTACCGATTCCCACGAGCGGCGAGCTCTGGTTGACGGTGAGCTGCGCAGCCGAGGCGAGGCCGAGGCCGGCGATGCCGACGATGCCGAGTGCGATTGCCGCGTACTTGCGCTTGTTGTTCTTGGCCATGACTATTTCTGTCCTTTGAGTGTGATGAGTTTGTGGCGCGCGGCTGTTTTTGGCCGTGCGTGCCCCCGTGGATGAAGGTTGCGTAGTTAAGTACTACTCAAGGTCGTGCACCCATCAAGGGAGGCACTTCCACTACATGAGACCAGTGAGATCCGTAACTATGACGCATGTCACAGAGATTTTGTTCCAGAGGGCAGTCTCACAGTGTGTAGTATGCGCCTTCGTTTTGGTGCCGTGCACCAATTACCAGGCATTCGGGTCAAATCGGAATTATGGTTCCGAAAATACATTCCGCAAAGATTTGAGCTGGCAGTGGGACTTGAACCCACAACCTCCCGATTACAAGTCGGGTGCGCTACCAATTGCGCCATGCCAGCGAAGCGCGATCACGAGGATCGCGCGCCTATTCTCTCATTCGAGCGCCTCTTGCCAAAACACAGAAACGCCCGCACCCATCGTTGCCATCGCAGGGAACCCCGAGTGAGGAACGTTCGATGACACCGCGCTAAGGGGTGCGGACGAATCTGAGTTCGCGGCTAGAGCGACTCGAGGTAGGCCTTAAGCGTGCCCGGGTTGAAGTAGGACACCTCAGTCTGATCGAGGATCTCGCGGTTGACCATGACGGTCGGAGTTCCCGACATGCCATCCTGCGAGGCTTGGTCCGTTGCTGCGGCAACCCACTTGCGGAAGTCGCCGTCGGCAATCGAGTTGGCAACGTCCTGCGACACGCCTACCGACACGGCGATGTCCGCCATGGTGGCGTCGCTCAGGCCCTCGGTGTTCTCTTCGGGCTGGTTGGCGTAAAGCGCCTCCGCGAACTCGTGGAAGTGCTCAGGCGACTGGTCGGCAATGGTGGCGGCCGCATTAGCCGCTCGCGTCGAGTAGTCCGTGCCGAGCGATACCCGGTCAAGGATAGAGATGGGGTGGTAGTAGACCGAGATCTCGCCGGCCTCACGTAACTCGTCAAGGTCGGCGGCGTTGGTCTGCTCGAACTGGTTGCAGATGGGGCACATGAAGTCTTCATAGATGTCGACACGAGTAACGTCGTCTCCCGGAACGTCGACCCCTACAGTTCCGGTGGAACCCACTGGAATACCACCCGTCTCATCAGAGCCGGCGGGAAGGACTGCCCCGGCATCGGTCAACGCGGGAATCTTGGAGCTGTTGACAATGAAGAACACAATCCCACCAAAAATCAACAATCCCACCACTGAGGCGGCAATGATGATCATCGTGGACTTGCGTTCCTTCTGGTGCACCTGTGCCTGCGCGAGGGCACGCGCCTGTGCTGCCTTTTCGTTCTTGCTTGCCATGTTTCAGGATCCTTCCGGGGTCTGAGCCACATCGTTCTGAGCGACGCTGTCTTGGTCGCTGTTGTCTTGGTCAAAATTGTATGCGGTCGGATTCATCCATCCGTCGAGCGAAAACTTGCTACGGGGGAAGATCAACAGATAGGCGCCCAGCGCGCTAAAGCCAAGTCTCTCCGCCAAATGTAGGGGGTAGTTGGTGGTGCCCTCGGGCACGTCGCCGCCGCCGCCAAAGCAGCCGCAGTCGATCGAGTAGCCCTTGGCCCACACCCAGATCACACCGATGGTGAAGCCCACCATCATCACCAGCCACACAATCGACGCGAGGCGCGTAAACAACCCGAGAATTAGCAACGCTGCGAGAAGCAGCTCGAGGAATGGCAGCAGGTTGCCGACCATCGGAACCACGGCCTCGGGAAGCAGCCGGTAGGCGCGGACCGCGCGGACCGAGCCGGGCAGGTCGTCGAGCTTGGGGATCGCGGCAAAGATGAGGATGCCTGCCATCGCGAGGCGCACCACCAGACTCAACCACGGCTGGGCAGTCAACCATCCTTGCTTGCCAGTCACGTGCGTTCCTCTCAGCTATGTTTAGCGGCTCACGCGCCAGGTATACGGCAGCGCCCCGAACAACTCTGTTGTGGCAACTCGGTTGTCGGCTCAACGTACAGTATTGCGCGCAAGTTCCCGGCGGCGCGAACCCCGGTCCTCCGGCTACGCGGAATCGGGAACTGGCGGCAACGGCCACCACCAGATGTCGGCCTGCAAATACGTCGTCACGACAGCAATTCCCACGGCGGCAAGCGCCACGACCACCCACAACGTCGCGATGCTCCGAGTCGGCGCGACTGCGTAAGCGATGCGGTGCGCGCCCTCACGTGTCCCACCCGTCAGTGGACCCCACGCCAGCACCACCATCGCGATCACCGCCCCACCCGCGAGTGCGATTGCGTGTCCCCACGACTGCCCCGCTGCGGTACCAGTGGCGACATGCTCTTCACTCACTAGCCACCACCCTGCTGCAGCTGTTCCCGCGCCGGCGGCAGCGGAGAGCAGCAGTGACGGCACCAGTTCGGCGGCGGCTCGCAACAGGTACCAAGGCAGGCCGATGGTGTGGACCACGGTGTCACCCCGTCGCACCCCCTTACGCGAACGGGTCGCACTTAATGCCTGGTGCCGGCGGAAAGCGGCGCGCGCGAAGATTGCGAGCACGACCATCGTGCCAAAGGCGACCACCGGAGCGACGGCGGCGCCCGCCGCGAGTGCCCCTCCCCAGGCCAGCAGCATGGTCCGCCGTCGCGGGGAGAAGTGGGCGGATGCTCCGGTGGAATCAACGTCGAAACTCTCGGCCGCGTCGGACGGGTCGTCCCGGCCATCCCCTGCCGTCAGCGAGCCGCTGGTGGCGGTCTCCCAACTGCCCGGGGCATCGGCCGCATCCGCAGTGCCGCTGACGTCAATGAACTGGGTGCCAGTGGGAGCCGCGGCAGCCATGACGGAGGTGGCGGCGAGCGCGTGCTCGCCTCCGCCGCGCTCCATCACGGTGGTGGCACCCCGAAGGGCGGCGACCACGTCACGCATTCCGGGTCGAGCACCGATGTCGCGGCCCAGCGCTGCAGCTACCGCCTCCGCGCCGGGCACCTGGGCGATGGTGAGGTCACCGTCGAGGGTGCGGCCGATGGACTTGGAGCCCGAGCCAAACGGCGCCGTGCCGCTCATCGCATAAGCGACCGTAGCCGCCCACGACCAATCGTCGGCGACGGGACCGGGGTCCGCGCCGTCAATCACCTCGGGCGCAACGTACCCAGCGGTGCCACTGACGAGCCCGTCGCGCGTCAGCCGCTCGTCCTCCTGACGGTGCGACAGCCCAAAGTCGATGAGCACGGGACCATCGGGGCCCATCATGACGTTCGAGGGCGTGACGTCGCGGTGCACTACGCCGGCAGCGTGCGCGGCCTCGAGTGCGCTCGCCATGCGCTCGGCGAAGGAGGCTAGTTGCTCGCCCTGGAGCGGGCCGTTCTCCTGCACATAGTGAAAGAGAGAATCGCCGGGGACCAACTCGAACACTACGAAAGTTTCATCCGCGTCCAGCTCGGCGTCGATCACGCGCGGCACCGCCTCGTGCCGCATGGACTGCAGCGCCGCCACCTCACGCTCGAGGCGAGTGGCGGCCACGGCATCGGCCCTGGCATCAACTAGTTTGAGAGCTGCTGGAGTTCCCGCATCGTCGGTGACCCGGTAGACCGCGCCCGAGCCTCCACGTCCCAAAACACCCGTCACTTGGTAGCCACCGATGCTCTCGCCGACTCGTCGATCCACGCTTGCCATGCACTTACGCTACCGTTCACACGCTTGGCCGGAACGCACCGCTGTGGCAAGATGGTTGCACGGCCGCACCGATGCGGCCGTAAGCAAGTGTCACAGTGGACACCACCTCGGCACTCTTCACCACGGATCGTCTGGCACGTACCTGCCAGTGAAGGGATTTATCAATCATGGCTACAGTCACTTATGACGGCGCCTCGCGCATCTACCCCGGAACCGAGCGTCCCGCAGTAGACAAGCTCAACATCGACATCGCTGACGGGGAATTCCTCGTCATGGTCGGCCCCTCCGGTTGCGGTAAGTCAACGTCGCTTCGCATGCTCGCGGGCCTCGAGGACATTGACGACGGCGCCATCTGGGTCGGCGACCGCGACGTCACCCACGTGCAGCCCAAGGACCGCGACATCGCGATGGTGTTCCAGTCCTACGCCCTCTACCCTCACATGTCGGTAGCGGACAACATGGGATTCGCGCTCAAGATCGCCAAGATCGACAAGTCCGAGATCCGCAGCCGGGTTGAAGACGCCGCCAAGATCCTGGACCTCACCGAGTACCTGGACCGCAAGCCCAAGGCTCTCTCAGGTGGTCAGCGTCAGCGTGTGGCCATGGGTCGCGCCATCGTCCGCCAGCCGCAGGTATTCCTCATGGATGAGCCGCTGTCCAACCTTGACGCCAAGTTGCGCGTCCAGACGCGTACCCAGATCGCCGCTCTCCAGCGTCGCCTCGGCACCACCACGGTCTACGTTACGCACGACCAGACTGAGGCACTCACCATGGGTGACCGCATCGCGGTCCTCAAGGATGGCGTGCTCCAGCAGGTCGGCACCCCGCGCGACATGTACGACACCCCCAAGAACGTGTTCGTCGCAGGCTTCATCGGCTCGCCCGCGATGAACTTGGGCACCTACCAGGTGTTTGATGGCCAGGCTCAGGTTGGCCGTGCCAAGGTCACCCTGACGCGCGATGCCATTGCACAGCTGAAGGCCGACGACAAGAACCACGTCGTGCTGGGCTTCCGTCCCGAGTCACTCGACCGTGCTGCCCCGAACGCTGAAGGCGCTATCCCGATCGAGGTTGACATTGTTGAGGAGCTCGGCTCTGACGCGTTCGTCTACGGCTCCATCCCCAACGAGTTCGGCGAGAGCAAGGATCTCCACTTTGCTGCCGGCGACTCGCAGGTTGTTGTCCGCATCGATCCCCGCGACGTCCCCGCCAAGGGCGACACCATCTGGGTGACCATTCGCGGTGGCGAGCAGCACGTGTTCTCCGCAGCCACAGGTGACCGCCTGAACGCCCCGACGATCCACCAGGACGCGATCGTTAAGTAGCACTTCCGCTTTCACGAGTGACGCCCTGGGGCGGACAGATTTTCTGTCCGCCCCAGGGTTTTTTATGCCCGATGCTGTGGCGGCTGGTGAGGCGCGCAGGATCGCCTTCGCTACGCTGACGGTATGCCGCTACACATCAACGGAGCCGGTCACCCCGAGTTCATGACCCTGCCCTGGTCCCTGCCGCTGGAGCAGTGGCCCACCGACCAGATTGCGGCGCTTCCCCGCGGCATCTCGCGCCACGTGGTGCGATTCGTCAAGCTGGCGGACAAGGTGGTCGCCATTAAGGAGACCAACGCGACTATCGCCGAGCGAGAGTTCGTCATGCTGCGCGAGCTACAGCGTTTGGGAGCGCCGGGCGTGGTGCCCCTGGCGGTAGTGTCCGGCCGCACCAACGCCTTGGGCGAGCCACTAGAGGCAGCGCTCATCACCGAACACCTGCAGTTCTCACTCCCCTACCGCTCACTGTTCTCGCAGGCGCTGCGCGAAGAAACCACCACGAGGTTCGTGGACGCTCTCGCAGTGCTGCTGGTCCGCCTCCACTTGCTGGGCTTCTACTGGGGCGACGTGTCGCTCTCCAACGCACTATTTAGGCGCGACGCGGCCGAGTTCACGGCGTACCTGGTAGATGCGGAGACCGGCGACCTCCACGCCGCACTGAGCGAGGGGCAGCGCTCCTACGACACCGAGATTGCCCGGATGAACATCATCGGCGAACTCATGGACCTGGAGGCGCAGGGACACCTCGAGGACACCGTTGACCCCATGGCCATCGCCGATCGCCTTCAGGAGCGCTACGACGAACTCTGGGAGGCGCTGACGCAAACCGCGACTTACACGTCCAACATCCCGCTCCGCATCGCCAACCGGGTGAAGGAACTCAACGAACTGGGCTTTGACGTCAGCGAGATGGACATGCGCGAAACTGACGACGGCGAGGCTCTAGTGATGCGCGCCAAGGTAGTCGACGCCGGGCACCACGCACGCCGCCTCATGCGCCTCACCGGCCTAGACGTCCAAGAAAACCAGGCCAGACGCCTCCTTAATGACCTGGACGAGTACCGCATGCTGGTCTCGCACCCGTCTGAGGACGAGGGCTACTCGGCCCACCAGTGGCTCATGAAGGTTTTCGAGCCCACTGTGCGCGCGGTGCCACGCGAGTTCCGCAAGAAGCTCGAGCCCGCGCAAGTATTCCACGAGGTGCTCGACCACCGTTGGTTCCTCGCCGAGGCCGCTGATCACGACGTGGCGATGCCCGTCGCTGTCGCCTCCTACGTCAAGAACGTATTGCCTAACCGCCCCGACGAGCAGTCCGTGCTGGGCACTCCTGCCTCCGAGCTCAATGCTGCAGAGATGACAGCCGACCTGCCCGCGCTGACCGCCGAGGTGGAGGCACGGTCGCAGGAGACCCCCATCTTCGAGGGCGACAACACCGGCGCCTGGGGCGGAGCCATTGACGACGAGGACTCCGCTGCGGATGCCGACGACGCACCATCATCCGCTCCGACGGTCACGCGTCAGTCGACCAAGCGCGAGCCCCCGGCGCACAAAGTGCCGGGCAGCGAGCGAGACTAAGCCTGCAGCGCTCGCTTTGCCTCGTAGAGCGCGATTGATGCGGCAACCGAGGCGTTGAGGCTCTCCGTAGTCGCCACGATGGGGATGGAAACGATCTGGTCGCAGGTCTCGCGCACCAGTCGCGACAGCCCGGCGCCCTCGGAACCCACCACAATGACGAGCGGCCCGTCGAGCAGCTGCGACTCGTGCAGGTCGACCTCTCCCCCGGCGTCCAGGCCCACGACAAAGAGTCCAGCCTTCTTGTAGTCCTCGAGGGCTCGCACCAGGTTGACGGCCCGGGCCACGGGTAGACGCGCAGCTGCACCAGCCGACACTTTCCAGGCCGCGACGGTTACGCCGGCTGCGCGGCGCTCGGGAATGACGACTCCGGTCGCACCAAAGGCTGCGGCCGAGCGCATGATCGCGCCGAGGTTGCGGGGATCCTGTATCGAGTCGAGCGCAACGATGCGTGCGGGACCATCGGAGTTATCGAGCAGGTCTTGATACTGCAGGTACTCATACGTGGGCACCTCGAGCGCGATCCCCTGGTGACGCGTGCCGTCGGAGAGAAGGTCGAGCGAACCCTTGGTGACCTCGCGAACCTCGACACCCTGCTCGACCGCAAGGGACACAATCTCGGTGACGCGGTCATCGGCGTCGATGCGGTTGAACACGTGCAGAACGTGCGCTGGCATTCCCATGCGCAATGCCTCGAGCGTGCTGTTACGCCCGATGACGAGCTCGAGCGACCCGGAAGTGCGGTCGCGCGGGGCGGCCTTGGGCGTACGACCCTGGGGACGCTTGGCCTCCTCCTTCTCCGCCCGTACCTTGGCCTTGTAGGCCTTGTGGTTTGGACGATCGGATGCCTTGGGAGTGGGGCCCTTGCCCTCGAGGGCGCGCCGCTGGTGGCCACCGGTGCCGACCTGCTGGCCCTTCTTGGAGCCCGACTTACGAATTGCGCCCTTGCGCTGTGAGTTACCTGCCATAGTGCGAAGCCTACCTAGCCAAATGGCTAGTCGTCTGCCGCGAGCGACCAGCGCGCGCCATCGGCACTGTCTTCAATGACGATATTCGCGGCCGCAAGGCGGTCGCGTATGGCATCCGCCGCGGCCCAGTCCTTGTTCGCGCGTGCGTCGGAACGTGCCTCAATGTCGGCACGTACCAGGGAGTCCAGTGCAACCAGGGCACCGGTGGTGGACGAGTCGTCGCGCCACTGGACCGAGGCGGGGTCGAGCCCCAGCACGTCAAGCATCGCGCGCACCGACAGGAGGGCCGACCGTGCGGCTTCATCGTCACCGGAGGTGAGTGCCGCGTTTCCGGCACGCACCGTCTCGTGAATGTGCGCGAACGCGCGCGGCACCGACAGGTCGTCGTCCATCGCCGTCACGAAGGCCTCGGGGAGTTCCGCGACCCAGACTTGCTCTGCGGTGGGCGCACCCACGCGATCGCTGGCGCGCAATACGAAGCCGGACAACCGCGCCCAGGTGGCTGTGGCATCGTCGAGTGTGGAGTCCGCGTACTCGAGCATCGACCGGTAGTGAACGCCCGCCAGCGCTAACCGCAGCGCGGCGGGGTGGTACTGGTCTAACACCTCGGACACCAGCAGGCCGTTGCCGAGCGACTTAGACATCTTGGCGCCGGACTGCGTCACCCAAGCGGAGTGCATCCACAGCCGGGCAAAGCGGTCTCCAGCCGCGCGCGACTGCGCCAGCTCGTTCTCGTGGTGTGGGAAGCGCAGGTCGAGCCCGCCGCCGTGGATGTCGAACTCGTCGCCTAGGTAGCGCTTAGCCATGGCCGAGCACTCGATGTGCCACGCGGGACGTCCGGGCCCCCAGGGCGAGTCCCACGACGCGGTCTCCGGCTCGGAGTCCTTGCGCGCCTTCCACAGGGCAAAGTCTCGCGGGTCACGCTTGTGTTCGGCGGGCGAGTCAGTTGCGGGCGTCAGGTCGTCGAGCGCCTGGTTGGTCAGCGACCCATAGTCGGGCAGTGAGCGCACGTCGAAGTAGACGGACCCCTCGTGCTCATAGCCGTGGCCGTTGTCGACAATGCGCTGGATCAGTTGCACCATCTGCTGGATGTGGCCGGTCGCACGCGGCTCGGCGGCCGGGTACTTAACGCCGAGTGCCGTGTACGCGTGGGAGAACTCGCGCTCGTAGCGCAGCGCGCGCGCCCACCACTCCTCGTTGTTCTCCGCCGCCTTGGCCAGAATCTTGTCGTCGATGTCCGTGACATTGCGCACCAAGGTCACGTCGTTGCCGCTGCGCTCGAGCCAGCGCTGAAGCACGTCGAGCGCCACAGCGGAGCGCATGTGGCCCACGTGCGGCGAGCTCTGGACCGTCGCCCCACACAGGTAGATGCCCACCTTGCCGGCAACCAAGGGCGTAAAGGCGCGCTCGGAGCGCGTCGCGGTGTCATACAGATGCAAGGTCACGGGGTTCAGGCTACCGGTCATGCACTGACGGGCAAAGACTTGCGGCCGATGCAGGGTCGAGTCGCGCTTAAGGTGCGGGCCTAGCGCGGGACGACGAGCGCCGTCGCGAAGGCCGCGAGACCCTCGCCTCGGCCGGTCAGACCGAGGCCGTCGGTGGTCGTGCCTGCGATTGAAACAGGTGCACCGATGCAGTCGCTGAGTACGCGCTGAGCCTCCTCACGGCGCGGGGAGAGCTTGGGGCGGTTGCCAATGACCTGGATGGCGACGTTGCCGATCTCAAGACCGGCCTCGCGGACCAAGCGTGCACACTCCGCCAATAGTGCGACGCCCTTGGCGCCGGCCCATTCGGGACGGTCAGTACCAAAGGTGGAGCCGAGGTCGCCGAGCCCCGCGGCGCTTAGTAGCGCATCGCATGCGGCGTGCGCGGCCACATCGGCGTCGCTGTGGCCCTCAAGGGCGCGCTCATCTGGGAACTCGAGCCCCGCGAGCGACAGGCCCTGCTTGTCGCCATACGCGTGAACGTCGACGCCGATTCCGGTGCGGGGGATTGTCATCACTGCTCCTTTGCCAAAAGCTCGGTGGCGTAGTGCCTGGCGAGCGGAAGGTCGCTGGGGCGCGTCACCTTGAATCCAGACTCGTGGCCGGCGACGGCCACCACTTTGCCGCCCGATGCCCGCACCAGCTGAGCATCGTCCGTTGCCCGAGCAGTGGCGAAGTCCCGATGTGCAGTGTGGAGCATTTCTGCCCCGAAGACCTGAGGGGTCTGGACGGCGCGCAGGCCATCGCGGTCGACGGTCGCCCCCAGTTCACCGTCCGGGCCGGTTGCCTCCACCAGGGTGTCAACCACTTCGAGAACTGGGATCGCCCCGTCCGCGCCGGCGCGAACAGCCGCAATGGCGGCCCGCGTGACGTCAGAGTCTTGAAAGGCTCGTGCCGCGTCGTGCACCAAAATAATGTCCGGCGGCGTGCGGTCGTCCGCGAAGAGCGCGTCAATCGCTGCGGCCACGGACTGTTGCCGCTCGGCGCCTCCAGCGATCACCAGCATCGGCCGCCCCGCAAGTTCCGGCACCGCGGCGAGTGCCGCCTTGACGTCGGCCACATGCGCGGCGGGCGCGGTGACGACAATGTCGTCACACGCGTCCGCAACCTGCAAAACCGCCCACGCGACGAGCGAACGCCCGGCGAGCGGAAACAGTGCCTTAGGGACATCAGCACCTAGGCGTGAGCCCGAACCGGCGGCGGTCACAACCGCCGCAACACTCACGACGCGAGAACTACGTCCAGGCGGGACTCCGCGGTGGGCTCGTCGCACTTCTCGGCTAGAGCCAGTTCACTGACTAGGATCTGGCGTGCCTTGTGAAGCATGCGCTTCTCCCCGGCGCTGAGACCCTTGTCGGTGTCGCGACGCGAAAGGTCACGGACCACCTCGGCCACGCGGATGACATCGCCGGAGGCGAGCTTCTCCACGTTTGCCTTGTAACGGCGCGACCAGTTGGTGGGCTCCTCGATGTACGGCTCGCGCAGTACGTCAAAGACCTTCTCAAGGCCTGCCTGGTCCACAACATCTCGGACGCCGACGAGGTCGACATTCTCCGCGGGAACCTCGATGGTCAAGTCACCCTGAGCGACCTTGAGCTTGAGATAGATCTTCTCTTCGCCCCTGACAGTGCGCTTCTTGATGTCTTGGATCTTGGCGGCACCGTGGTGCGGGTAGACGACGGTTTCTCCGACGACAAAGTTCATGGTGAAAGGTTCCCCTTCGTTGCGGATACCTATTCTACCACCGTAATAATTTGCAATAACAGGTGTGTGATTTCACCACCGGTAGCGACGCGCCGGTGGCATCGCATCCTCTAAAGCGACTATTCTGGTGACGCACTCAAGCCCTGGAAAGGACTCTCCCTCGTGAAGTTCATTGCGCCCGCCCGCGTCGCGGTCATCGCCATCGCTGGCGCAGTAGCCCTTGCCGGCTGCTCGTACGTCAACCCCATCATTACGCAGAAGCCCTACGCGGCTGCCGACGGCCTTCAGGCCCAGATCGGCGACGTGCACGCGAGCAACTTGCTGATCGTCACGACGGCAGTCGATGAGCCGGCTTCGCTTACCGGGAGCCTTTACAACGCGGGCGATGAAGACGCGGAAATTGTGTTCGCACTTGACGGCGCTCACGGTGTCACCGTAAGTGTTCCCGCCAAGACTCAGGTCTCCATGGCGGTCGACGGCGACGTGTCGGTCCTCGCCTACGCGCCTGTGGCGCCCGGCCTCATTGCCAATGTCGCCGTTCAGTCGGACGTCACCGGAGTGATCACCACCCCCGTGCCCGTCGTCGACGGCGCCCAGGAAGAATTCCAGCCGGAGCTTGACGCCCTCGCGGAGGCCGACGTTCCCGCCTACGACGCCTAGCGACTCGCACACCACTGCAGAACGAATGACGAAGGGCCCGGGGGAAACCCGGGCCCTTCGTCATGTCCGATCCGAATCCACCTAGCTACGAGCGGAAGGGCGCGGCGTCGACCCTCCGGCCCCGTCCGCGCGGCGGCGGATCACCCGAAGCGGCCCGAGATGTAGTCCTCAGTGGCCTTCTCCGAGGGCGTCGAGAACATCGTCGCCGTATCGTTCATCTCGATGAGCTTGCCCGGCTGCCCGGTGCCCGCGATGTTGAAGAATGCCGTGCGGTCCGCGACACGTGCCGCCTGCTGCATGTTGTGCGTCACGATGACGATCGTGTACTCGTTCTTGAGTTCCTGCATGAGGTCCTCAATAGCCAATGTGGAAATAGGGTCGAGCGCCGAGCAAGGCTCGTCCATCAGCATTACATCCGGCTTGATCGCAATGGCCCGGGCGATGCAGAGCCGCTGCTGCTGACCGCCGGAGAGCGATGAGCCGGGCTTGTCGAGACGGTCCTTGACCTCGTTCCACAGGTTGGCGCCGCGCAGCGACCCCTCAACGAGGCCCTCGGCGTCGCTCTTGGAGATGCGGCCGTTGTTCAACTTCACCCCAGCGAGCACGTTCTCCGCGATCGACATGGTGGGGAACGGGTTAGGGCGCTGGAAAACCATGCCGACGTGCTTGCGCACTGCGACCGGGTCGATGTTCTTGGCGTAGAGGTTCTCGCCATCCATGAGCACCTCACCCTCCACGCGCGCGCCGGGGATGACCTCGTGCATGCGGTTCAGGGTTCGCAGGAACGTGGACTTACCGCAGCCGGACGGGCCGATGAGGGCCGTCACGGAGTTGGGTTCGACCGCCAGCGAGACATCCTCTACCGCAAGAAACTTGCTGTAGTAGACGTTGAGGTTGTTGACGTCAATGCGCTTAGACACGTGTGCTCCGGATCTCTTCTAACGGCCAGTCTTGGGCGAGAAGTACTTGGAAATGAGGCGCGCAATGAGGTTGAGCGCCATGACAATGAGGATGAGTACGAGTGCGGCCGCCCACGCCCGCATCTCCGTGATTTCGGGGACACACGGGATGCCGGGGTCGTTGCAAGGCTGCTCGCCCTTGCGCCACTCGGCCACGATGTACACCGGCAGGGTCATCATGCGCCCTTCGAACAAGTTGAGGTTCATCGAGTCGGCGGCACCCACAGCGATGAGCAGTGGGGCGGTCTCACCGATGACACGCGCGATGGCCAGCGTCACGCCCGTGGTGATTCCCGCCATCGCGGTGCGCATGACGACCTTGACGATCGTCAGCCACTTGGGGACACCGAGAGCGTACGAGGCCTCGCGCAGCTCGTTGGGCACGAGGCGCAGCATCTCCTCGGTGGCTCGCACCACGACGGGAATCATCAGCACCGACAGTGCAACAGCGCCGACGATACCGATCTTGGTGCCGGGCCCCACGACGATCGCGAATAGGGCATAGGCGAACAAACCCGCGACGATGGATGGGATTCCAGTCATCACGTCAACGAAGAACGTCACCAGCTTCTTGAGCCGGCCCGTGCCGTACTCGACCAGGTAGATCGAGGTGAGCAAGCCGATCGGCACCGAGATGATGGTGGCGGCGAGGGTGATGAGTAGCGTGCCCCAGACGGCGTGAATAATGCCGCCCTCCGGCATGCCGCCAAACACGCCGCGCATGGACTGCTCGAGGAAGTCAAGGTTGAAGTTGTGGTTGCCGTCTGCGTCAACGAAGAACCGCTGCATGCCTCGGGTCACAACAGTGACCGATAGCCACACCAGGGGTATCACCGCGATGGCGAACGACAGGTAGATAACGACCGACATGCCGTTGTTGGCGAACCGACGACGTGCGCTCAGCTGGCCCAGTGTGCTGACTGGCTTTTCCATGGTGGTGCTCATCAGTTGGCCCCCGAGAATTCCGACCGGCGCGAGACAATCCAACGCGCGAGCATGTTGACGAGCAAGGTGATCACGAACAGTGCGAGGCCCATCGCGATGAGCGCAGAGACGCCCTCGGAGTTAGCCTCGGGAAACTTCAGCGCGATGTTGGCCGCGATGGTGTTGTGCAACCCACCTTGCAGGATCGCGAACGAGTACGACAGCCCAGGCGACAGGATCATATAGACCGCCATCGTTTCCCCGAGCGCGCGACCTAGCCCCAGCATCGTCGCGCCGATCATGCCGGAGCGTCCGAACGGGAAGACCGCCATGCGAACCATCTCCCAGCGGGTGGCGCCCATTGCGAGCGCCGCCTCCTCGTGAAGCACTGGGGTCTGCAGGAAGACCTCGCGGGTGACAGCGGTAATGATCGGAATGATCATGATGGCCAGGACGATGCCGGCAGACAGCGCGACACGGCCGGTGTTGGACACGGTGCCGGTCAGCGGGTCAGGCGCGAAGAGCGGGATCCAGCCGAGGTTGTCTCCCAGCCAGTTGTAGAACGGCTGCAGCACCGGCAAGACGACAATCGCTCCCCATAGTCCGTAGACAACGGAAGGGATCGCGGCGAGCAGGTCGATGACATATCCCAGACCGGCGGCGAGCTTGCGCGGCGCGTAGTGCGAGATGAAGAGCGCGATTCCGATGGAGAGCGGCGTGGCAATGAGTAGGGCGATGGCCGAGATCAGGACGGTACCGAACACCAGGTATCCGACGATCTGAATGAGGCTCTGCCCCATTTCGGGGCGAATCCAGTCGACCTTGGCGGCGAGTTCTCCGCTGGTATCGGTGAGCGCGGGCCATGCCTCCACCAGGAGGAATGTCGCAACTGCGGCGAGTGTCACCAGGATCAGTGACGCCGAGACCAGCGAAACGCCGCCGAACAACTTGTTGGCGACGGACTCCTTGTGTGCGGTCAACGGCACCGCTGATGCCTCGAAGGGCTTGTGCTCTTCAGTCGTTGTCACGCGTGATCTCCATTAGAGGCTGACATGGGTGGTGGTGGACTCATCCTTGCGGACGAGCCCACCACCAGTCCAGTTGAGTAATTACTTGGTTGCAGCGATGGTGTCGAGGATCGAGGTGATCTCCGACGACAGGTCAGCCGAGATGGGCGACGAACCTGCCGCGGATGCGGCAGTCTGCTGACCCTCGGGTGACGCCACGTACTTGAGGAAGCCAGTCACGAGGTCGCGGTCGGCTGCATCATCGTACTGCTGGCAGAGGATGTGGTACGAAACGAGCACTAGCGGGTATGCACCTGAGGCCGTCGTGGTGCGGTCGAGCTCATACGCGAGGTCGTTCTCGCCGTTCGCGCCCTCGGCGAGGGGCGAGGCGTCAACGACTGCCGCGGCAGCCTCTGCGGAGAACGGAACGTACTCTTCGCCGACCTTGAGGGCGACGGTGCCAAGCGAACCGGCGCGCGAGGCGTCGGCGTAGCCGATGGTGCCCTGCGTGTCCGTCACGATCTGCACCACTGCGGAGGTGCCGGGGCCGGACTCGCCGAGTGCGTTCGGCCATTCGCCCGATGCCTCGTAGGGCCACGAGGACGAGGCCTTCTCAAGGTAGTCGGTGAAGTTAGAAGACGTGCCGGACTCGTCCGCGCGGTGCACGGTCGTGATGGCGAGGTCGGGAAGCTCGACGCCGTCGTTCTGGTCGACGATCGCCGGGTCGTTCCAGTTGGTGATCTTGCCATCGAAGATCTGCGCGATGGTGTCTGCGTCCATGTTGAGCGAGGTGACACCGTCGACGTTGAAGATCACGGCGATGGGCGAGATGTACATGGGCAGGTGGATTGCACCTGATTCAGCGTCGCAGCGAGTCACTGCGGAGGCGTACTCGTCCGAGTCCATGAGCGAGTCCGAGCCAGCGAACAGCGTGCCGCCGTCGAGGAACTGCGTGCGACCTCCGCCGGAACCGACCGGGTCGTAGTTGACGGTGACGTCAGGGTTGATGGTCTGGAAACCTGCGCGCCATGCCTCCATGGCGGACTCCTGCGAGGAGGCTCCGGCGCCGTTGAGCGAACCGCTCAGCGTCATGGCCTCGGCGGGCTCGGTGGCTGCGTCGGTAGCGGCCGTGGTGGTGGCTGCGTCGGTGGCTGCGGTGGGCTCCTCGTTCGAGGGCGAGCACGCGGCCAGTGCGAACGTCAGCACGGTCGCGGTGGCGATGACGCCGGTGCGAGTTGCAATCTTCACAGTCGAATTCCTAACTTACTTGGGACACCCGGCTCCTTGCCGGACATGTACCAACGTAGGTAGCGAAGGTAACGGGACACTGGGGCAAATCTGAACTCTAGGTAAACGTTGGGTGAACGCACACGGGGGTGTCACCTAAGGCTCGAGCGTGTAGCCCACTCCGCGCACAGTTTGGATGATCACGGGTTCCGCCGGGACGGCCTCGATTCGACTGCGAATGCGCTTGATGTGGACGTCCAGCGTTTTGGTGTCGCCAAAGTAATCGGCACCCCACACCCGGTCAATGATGACCTGGCGAGGTAACACACGGCCTGCGTTCTGGGCCAGCAAGAACAGCAGCGCGAATTCCTTGGGCGGCACGGACTCCGACTCCCCGTCGCGGGTGAGCGTGAGCCGCTCCGGGTCGAGCGTCATGCCCGCCACGGTGAGGCGCTCGGGCTCGTCGGGGATGCCCTCCAACCCGGTGGCGTGGCGGCGTAGTACCGCTCGGATTCGAGCGACCAGCTCCCGCCCCGAGTACGGCTTGGTCACGTAGTCGTCGGCACCCAATTCGAGTCCGATGATCTTGTCCACCTGGTCGTCCTTTGCGGTGACCATCAAGATGGGCACATCCGAACGCTCACGGATCGCGTGGAACACCTCAGTGCCCGACATTCCCGGCAGCATCAGGTCAAGAAGGACCACGTCCGCGCCGTCACGGGCAAATGCCGCGACTCCCTGCGGCCCGGTCTCCGCGAGCATCACCTCGAATCCCTCGCGTCGCAATAGGAAGTTCAAGGAGTCGCGATACGACTCCTCGTCTTCCACGACAAGGATGCGTGCCTCGGTCATTTTTCTCCTTGGGTATCCGGATCGACCCGGTGTTCTTGAAGCCTAAGTGTGAAGGTTGAGCCCACGCCACGCTGCGACCAGACCTCGACGGTTCCGGCGTGCTGCAATGCCACGTGCTTGACGATGCTGAGGCCCAGCCCGGTACCACCGCTGTCGCGCGAGCGAGCCGGATCGGTCCGGAAGAAGCGCTCAAAGATGCGCTCTTGGTCCTTCGTGTCGATGCCAATGCCTTGATCCACCACCGCGACAGACACGGCGCCATCGTCCGTCTTGCAGGAAACGGTGACTCGCTTGCCCGGGTCCGAATAGTGCACCGCGTTGTCAACCAGGTTGCGCAGGGCCATCAACAGCAGGTCGCGGTCCCCCATCACCATGGGGTCAGCCTTCACGTCAGCGGTAAGGGTGATGTTCTTTGACTCGGCCGTCAGGGACGCTCCGTCGATTGCCTCGGCAATGACGCCGGCGATGTGCACGTTCTCGTGGTCAAGAACCGACTCACCTCCCTGTAGCCGGGATATCTCAATAATCTCCTGGATCAGCTTGGTGAGACGCCGCGCCTCCTTGCGCATCTTGCCAGCGAACGACCGCACCATGTGCTCATCGTCCGCGCCCTCCTCGATGCTCTCGGCAAGCAAAGAAAGCGCGCCCACGGGAGTCTTGAGTTCGTGCGAGACGTTGACGGCGAACTCGCGACGCGACTGTTCGGCAATGCGCGCCTCGGTGTGGTCGTTGACCACCGCGAGGACAAGATCGTCATCCAATGGGACTACCCGCACGTGCACCTGAGACGTCACTCCGAGCACCCCACGCTTAACCGCGATCTCCTCCTCGACCGCCTCGCCACGTTCCCAGGCCTGTTCAGCGAGGTCCGCGATGGCAGGTAGCAGAGCGCCGTCGGGTCGCGCCACCCCGATTGCGGCGGCGGGGTTATTGACAAAAGCCGCCCGTCGGTCGCGGCGCACAATGACCGCGCCGGACTGCAGTACCGACAGCAACTGCCTGGTCCGGTGGGGAACCAGGGTGCTGGAAATGATCTCTTTGCGCTGCTTACGGCGCATGGCGATGGCGACGATCGCAGCACCTATGGCCGCACCAATCACGGCGGCGAGCCACACGTCGGGGTTCATGTGGTCACAGTAACGAGCCGATGGCATGTTTACCCAATGTTCACGCGTCTCACCAAATGTTTACCCACTCGGCGTCCGATTTCTTTTGTTCATCTCACTACCGGTGCGACACTATTGGGGACACGACCCTCTAGGAGAGCTATGCGCACGCTGTTTACCGCCGAACTATCGGAACTCGCCGACGACCTCATTGCTATGAGTCAGCACGTGGAGTCCGCCATTTCACGCGCGTCCGAGGCGCTGCTGACGGAGAACGTGGAACTCGCGCAGAAGGTGATTGCCGACGACGCGAAGTTGGACGACCTGGAGCAGACCGTCGACGAGCGCTGCGTCCTGCTCATCGCCCAGCAGCAGCCAGTGGGCCTAGACCTACGGACATTGGTCGCTAGCCTGCGCATCTCCGCCGGGCTGGAGCGCATGGGCGACCTCGCCCAGCACATCGCTGAGGCCGCGCGCCGCTCGTACCCCGAGTCGGCTATCCCCACCTCGCACCGCGAGATCTTTGAGGGCATGACCGCGGCCGCAAAGCAGACGGCCGCCGAGGTTGTGGAGCTCATGCAGACCCGCGACCTTAACGTGGCAGCCCGCATCGTCAGCGATGACGACCTGCTGGATGACTTGCACTCACAGGCTTACGGCTCGCTGCTCGCTGAGGGCTACACGGGCAACACGCAGGAGACGCTGGACATCGCTCTGATGTCGCGGTACTTCGAGCGTTTTGGCGACCACGCCGTGAACGTCTCGCGCCGCATCGTCTACTTGGTCACGGGCGACCACACTGGCGACCGCGCCTCCATCTAGGCTCCGCACCGGTCCAGCAGTCACTGAGTGCCGAAAGTTTGCGTTTCTCGGCACTGAATGACTGCCAGGGCGCACCGAGAATCGACCCGTCACGACGAAGGCCCCCGGTTCCCATTCACTAAGAATGGGAACCGGGGGCCTTCGCGCTACTTGCAGTAAATCTACTTCTTGCCCTGGTTCGCGACGGCTGCGATGGCGGCCTCAGCGGCAGAGGCGTCGAGGTACGTGCCTCCCACCTTGATGGGGTTCAGGTCCTCGTCGAGCTCGAAAACGAGCGGGATTCCGGTGGGAACGTTGACGCCCACGATGTCCTCGTCCGCGATCTTGTCGAGGTGCTTCAGCAGCGCGCGAATCGAGTTGCCGTGCGCGACCACGAGGACCGTCTTGCCCGCCTTAAGGTCGGGGACAATCTCGCCGTCCCAGTAGGGCAGCGCACGCTCAAGGACGTCCTTGAGGCACTCGGTCTTGGGCGTGGGCTCACCCGCATAGCGGGGGTCGCCGGCCTGTGAGAACTCGTTGTCGTCCGTGATCTCGGGCGGCGGCACGTCGTAGCTGCGGCGCCATGTCATGAACTTCTCCTCGCCGAACTGCTCGAGGGTCTCTGCCTTGTTCTTGCCCTGAAGGTCACCGTAGTGACGCTCATTGAGGCGCCAGTCACGCTTGACGGGAATCCAGTGACGGTCGGCGGAGTCGAGCGCCAGGTTGGCGGTCATGATCGCGCGGCGCAACAGCGACGTGTGGACCACGTCCGGGAGGATCCCCTCCTGCTTGAGCAGCTCACCGCCGCGAATCGCCTCGCCCCAACCCTTCTCGTTGAGCGAGACATCCACCCAGCCGGTAAACAGGTTTTTGGCATTCCATTCGCTCTCGCCGTGGCGGAGCAGGATCAGTGTGTAGGTCATGTCTTCATTCTTCCGCATTAGGCGCGCGAGCGCGAATGACGTAGGTCTCGGGCCGTCCCGACACCGGGAGCGGCTACTATCTGCTGGTTGCCACGACACACGCTGGACTAGTGACGGGGTAGGTCTGGTGCGCGATCTGGGTAACTTCGCCCACTGCCGCTTCCGGCCCCAACGACAGCACGTCGGCCAGATCGTAGCGACGCACCTGGTGGCCACGCTCCTCCCCCACCCACAGTTCCTCGTCAATCACGGCGAAGTAGCGCGGCCAGAATCCAACATCGAAGCAGCCTCGGTAACGAGCCTCACCCTCGGGACTGAGGTCGAAGACAGAGATAACGTCGGCACCGCGCACACTGACGAGCAGCACGTCGCCGACCACGGCGAGGTGGCCATCATTGACCTCGTCGCCGGTGCGGTGCGGGGCGTTCGTGGAATCCACCTCCGCAATCACGTCGGCCGATGCTGAGGCCGAGTCCCAACGCAGCGTCCTGAGTTGGTGGTCAAGTTCACAGACGACGTAGATGAGGTTGCCGCGTACGGCAAAGTGCCGCGGGCCAGACCCTGGAGCAAGCGTCGCTGCGATGCCGTCCCCGACCAGCGAGCCGCCGGGATGGATCCGGTACCGGCGCAGTTCGTCGGTGCCCAGGTCGGCCACCAACAGGTGCTTCCCGCCGGGCGCGAATCCCGCGGAGTGCGCGTGCGGCGCCTCCTGCCGGTCCGGGCGCGCACCGGAACCCTCATGCCCCAGCATCTGGGCGGGAGCATCGGCCGCAAATAGGCCATCCGGGAGCAGCTCCACCACGCCGACGTCGCCGCTCATGTAGTGGCTTACGTAGAGGGTGAGGGCATCCGGCGCAAGCAGCAGGTGGCACCCCGCATTGCCACCGGTCACCAGCGAGGCCGCGACGACGGGCGCCGCGGGATCGCTCACATCGATCGCGTGGACGATGCTCGGATCGGCTTCGGTGACCGCGTACAGCAACGCTAGGTCCGGGTGGGCGACGACAAAACTGGGGGCAGGCAACGCCAGTAACTGCTCGGGTGCGCCTCCCGACCCCTTCCACAAGCCTTCGCCCAAGCCCGGCTGCGTGCCGAGGCCCGCAGCTGGGTATGTGCCCCACCAGAGCGTGCGCGAAGCCGGGACGGCTCCCTGCTGGGTAGTCACGTGCTGAGCTCCCACTTACTGGGCCGCGTAGTAGGCCTCGCGGATCTTTGCGGGGATACGACCTCGAGTTGAGACCTCGTGGCCGTTGTCCTGCGCCCAAGCGCGGATCTTCGCGACGTCACCCTTGGTGCGCGGGCGTGCGGCGCTCTTGCGTCCGGCGGTACGGCGACCGGCTTCGACATAGGTCGAGAATGCGGCCCGCAGTTCAGACGCGTGAGTCGCGTTGAGGTCGATCTCGTATGCCACGCCGTCGAGCGAGAACCCAATAGTCTCCGTCGCGTCGCCGCCATCAAAGTCATCAACCAGAACTACTTGAATCTTCTGAGCCATGAAGAATGCCAATCTGTAGATGTCGCGTGATTACAGATTCACATACTACGGCCATTGACGCGACAAATGCTTCCCACAAATAAAGGCAATTCCGCACAAAGGAATTGACCAGGCTACACGGAGCCAATATTCTGCTACGGCGCTAATGGGAGTCGCTGGTGCCCTCTGATACGTCACGCTTGACAAGTGTTTCCTTGGCCAGCTCGGCCTGCTCGGCGTCGTAGGCTGCGTCCGCTGCGGCCAGCGCGGCACGCTCGTTGCGGTCCGCGCGCAGCACGCCGCGCATCGCGTACCAAAACACAAGGCCCACACCAATAGACGGGACGATGCCCGCGACGATTGGATGCCAGTTCACTATTCGTCGCCCGGCTTCACAAGTGGGAAGGTGATCGTTTCCCGAATGCCAAGACCGGTCAGCGCCATCAGCAAGCGATCAATTCCCATGCCCATGCCGCCGGCCGGCGGCATCGCAAACTCCATGGCGGTCAGGAAGTCCTCGTCCAGAGGCATTGCCTCGTCGTCACCCGCTGCCGCCATCCGTGCCTGCTGCTCAAAGCGCTGACGCTGGATGACGGGGTCCACCAGCTCCGAATAGGCAGTGCCGAGCTCGAAGCCGCGGATGTAGAGGTCCCATTTCTCGACTATTCCATCCTGCGTGCGGTGATCTCGCGTGAGAGGCGAGGTTTCTACAGGGAAGTCGCGTACAAACGTGGGTGCGTAAAGGTCGTTACCGACGTAGTGCTCCCACAGTTCTTCGACCAACTTGCCATGGTTGACCCGTGCAGGGTTGACGACAATGTCGACCGCGCCGCACCACTCAAGCAACTGCGCGACCTCAGTCTGAGGGGTGACCTCGTGACCCAGGGCCTCGGACAATGAGCCGTACATCGTCAGGTCAGCCCACTCGCCGCCCAGGTCGTACTCGGTGTCATCCGCCAAGGTGACCAACGTGGACCCGAACACGTCAGCGGCTGCCCCCTGGATCATTGACTGCGTGAGTTCCGCCATCGTGTTGTAATCCCCATAGGCCTCGTACGCCTCGATCATGGAGAATTCTGGCGAGTGCGAGGAGTCCGCACCCTCATTGCGGAAATTGCGGTTGATCTCAAAGACTCGATCAATTCCACCCACGACCGCGCGCTTCAGGAATAGCTCGGGCGCAATACGCAGATAAAGGTCCAAATCGAACGCATTCATGTGCGTAACAAAAGGACGGGCGGCCGCTCCTCCGTGCTGCGTCTGCAGCATCGGCGTCTCAATCTCGATAAAACCACGCTGGTGAAGGCTCTCCCGCAGCGATCGCATCACGTGCGAACGATTGCGCACCGTGTCGCGAGCGAGTGGCCGCGCGATGAGGTCGACGTAGCGCTGCCTGACGCGACCCTCCTCAGACATCTCCTTGTGCAGCACGGGCAAGGGGCGCAGTGCCTTGGCGGCCAGTGCCCAAGAATCAGCGAACACGGAGACCTCACCGCGACGTGACTTGATCGCGCGGCCGTGCGCGAACAGGTGGTCGCCTAGGTCGACATCGGTCTTGAAAGCAGCGAGGGACTCCTCGCCAACCTCCGCTAGCGAGAGCATGATCTGCAGCCGTTCGCCCGCACCATCCTGCACCGTGGCGAAGCACAACTTGCCGGTGTTACGCACGAATACGACGCGCCCGGCGACGCCCACCTGGTCCGTGGTTTCCTCGCCGTCTTCAAGGTGCGCATAGGCGGCCTTGACGTCGGCAATCTCGTGAGTCCGGGGGACGGAGACCGGGTAGGCCTGTCCGCCAGAGGCGATGATGCGGTCGCGCTTTTCGCGCCGTACGCGCATCTGTTCGGGGAGGTCTAACTCTTCAGTCACCCTCTTAGGGTACCTGCGCTTACCTGAGGTCGAGCGCGAGGTCGATGATCGGTGACGAATGGGTGAGCGCGCCCACCGACATGTAGTCCACTCCGGTACGCGCAACGTCGACCGCGTTCTCCAGCGTCAACCCGCCTGTCGCTTCTAGCCAGACCTTGCCGATGTCATGTTCGAGCGCCCGCACCGAGGCGACCACCGAGGCCATCTGTTGCCGCTCCATGTTGTCCAGCATCAGGAATGTCGCACCGGCGGCGAGGGCCTCATAGGCCTGCTCCCAACTTTCCACCTCAACCTGAATCGGGGTGCGTGGGAATGCCTCCTGGATGGCGTCGAACGCGGCACTCACTGACCCTGTGGCGACGATGTGGTTGTCCTTGACCATGGCGCAGTCAAAAAGACCCATGCGTTTGTTGATTCCGCCACCGCATCGGACGGCGTATTTCTCGAGCTCTCGCAGGCCAGGGGTGGTCTTGCGGGTGTCGAGGACCTTGGCGCCGGTGTCCGCAAGCGCATCCACCCAGCGGCGCGTGTGCGTCGCAACCCCACAGGCACGCGACATGAAGTTCAGAAGGGTGCGCTCAGCTATCAGCACGACGTGGCCAGCGCCCTCAAAGTGCGCCACGGCGGTCGCGGCGGGCACCACGTCACCATCGTGAACCAGGATGTTGAAGCGCGGGACGGGCAGGTCGAGTCGCTTGGCTACCTGGGTCAACACCTCGCGAGCTACCGCAGTTCCCGCGACGACGCCGGCCTCGCGCATGACGAGCGAGCCCTCGACGTGGGTGGTGGTGGCGATGGTCGACTGCGTGGTGACATCCCTACCCGGGTTTCCACCGAGGTCCTCATCGAGCGCGCGGGCGACGGCCGCGGTAAGCCACTCGGCATCGAGGGGTTCGCATTGGTTCAAGTGCTCTGGCATGTCCACAATGCCAGGCTACCGCCCTGGGCGTTAGCTCCAGGTAAGGCGCCCGCCAACCATGGACGCGCCAGTAGGAATTCACTGCCGAACGAGCGGCAATCTCCGCACTCAGCGACAACCGCGGTGCGCCGGCGGAAACGCGCGCGTGCGGGGCTAGGACTGCCCGCGGGTCAACCCAGTTCGAGCGGCGCCTGGACGCGACCAAGATTGCCGCCGGGTCCGAGCACCGAGGCGAGCCGCACCTGCCAATGCTCGTCGTCACGCTCCGGGAAGTCCTCGCGCACGTGACCCCCACGAGTCTCCTCGCGCGTGAGAGCGGCGCCCACGAGGACGGCGGCGGTCGCGAGGATGTTTGACGTCTCCCACTCCGCCAACTGAGGGACGGCCGGTGCCTCCTCGTCCGTCTGGAACCGCTCGCGCAGGCGATCGAGCTTGGCTGAGGCGGAGGACAGGCCCTCGGCAGTGCGCACAGGGCCCGCACCCGCGTGCGTGATGGCCTGAATGCGCGGTCGCATGGTCGCGGGCACCAGAGTGGTCGGACCGCCGCGGTCCACGGGATCGTGCTGCTTTACTAGCCCTCCGCCCACCGCCTCGGCGGCGTCCTGCGCGGCACGCTTAGCAAAGACAAGGCCCTCCAGCAACGAGTTCGAGGCCAGCCGGTTGGCGCCTTGAACACCAGTGCAGGCGGCCTCGCCAATGGCATACAGCCCCGCCTTGGTGGAACGCCCGCGCAGGTCCGTGAGGATACCGCCCGAGTGATAGTGCTGGGCCGGGGCGACCGGGATAAGCGCGTGCCCCATGTCGAGCCCGCGTTCGGCCAGTCGCGCATGGATAGTGGGGAACCGCTCACGCAGGAACTCACTTCCCAGGTGGCGGCAGTCGAGGAAGACGCTGTCCGAGCCCTCCTCGTCCATCATCGCGACGATTCCCTTGGACACTACGTCGCGAGGCGCCAGCTCGGCCATCTCGTGACGGCCCACCATGAAGCGCTCGCCTGCGGCGTTGAGCAGATACGCGCCCTCGCCGCGCACAGCCTCGGAGATCAGCGGCTGCTGCCCCGTCGCGCCCGACCCTTGCCAGAGCACCGTGGGATGGAACTGAACAAACTCGATGTCCGCGATGGCTGCTCCGGCACGTAGGCCCGCCGCCAGGCCATCGGCCGTCGCGCTGGGCGGATTGGTAGACGACCGGAATACCTGGCCGATGCCGCCAGTCGCCATAACCACCGCCTTCGCCAGGGCCGCACCCACACCATCCCGCGTGCCTTCGCCCTTAATGTGCAATGTCACGCCGCACACGGCGCCAGGATTGCCATCAGCATCGGGGGCTGCGGTGAGCAGATCGACCACCATGGCGTTCTCGATTACCTCGATGCCGGGGTCGCTCTTCACGGCGTCGAGTTGGGCGACAAGCGCGCGGCTAATTTCCGCGCCAGTCGCGTCACCACCCGCGTGGGCAATGCGGTCGCGGTGGTGGCCGCCCTCGCGGGTCAGCGTGATCTGGCCGTCGTCCTGCATATCGAAACGAGCCCCGCGATCCATGAGCTCGCGCACCCGGTCCGGGCCCTCGGTGACGAGCGCACGCACTGCTTCCTCGCTGCACAGGCCGGCACCCGCGACGAGCGTGTCCTGCAGGTGCTCCTCGGCGGTGTCCTCCGGATCCAAAGCTGCCGCGATGCCCCCTTGCGCCCAGACTGTTGAGCCGGAACTGAGCTGTCCCTTGGTGACCACGAGCACGCGGTCCACCTTGGAGCGCAACTCCAGCGCGGTGGTCAGCCCGGCGATGCCGGAGCCCACCACAATTACGTCGGCGGACGTGGTCCACCCTGGCTGCGGCGCAACTAGGCGCTGCACGAATCGCACGTCGGTCATGGGTGAACGCTACCCCTCACCAGGTGTTTGCTACGTCCGCACCCCAAATCGATGGGTCTGGAACGTCGCCCCGCACGGGCGCAGCCCGGCAGGGGCAATTTAGGTTGCGGATGTAGTGGGTGCGGCCTTAAAGGCGTCCCAGCCCTGTGACCTGAAGTCGCGCATCGGCAATCCCGAGCGCTCGAGCCCCGAGCCGTCCGGCACGTCTCCGGGCTCATCGCACTTCTGCACTATGCGGTTGTCGACGTCCACGAACACCACGGCCGGCTCATAGTGATGCGCTTCTTCGTCACCGATCATGCCGTAACTGATGATGATCACCATGTCGTCCGGGTTGATCAGGTGCGCGGCAGCGCCGTTAATGCAGATCTGCCCGCTGTCCGGTTCGCCCGGGATCGCGTACGTGGTCAGGCGTGCGCCGTTGGTGACGTCCACGACGTCCACCTGCTGACCTGGAATGAGATCCGCGGCCTCCATCAGGGTGGCGTCAATGGTGATTGAGCCCACGTAGTGCAGGTCCGCCTGGGTCACGGTGGCGCGATGGATCTTGGAGATCATCATGGGCCGCTGCAGGGTCTTGAAGGTCATGAGGGTCCTTCCTGGTAAATCATAATTTTGTGGTTCATTCTCACCATTGCCGATGCTGGGGCGAGGCTCTCCATGGTCGTGGACTTGGCCTACGAGCTGTGGCCTATGCGAGTGGAAACGTTGTCGATGAGCCGTGTCTTCCCGACTCGGGCCGCGACGGCGATCACGACCTCACCACGGTAGTCGCCAGGCACGGGGTGCGCGGACGAGGGGTCAAGCGCCGCGAAGTACTCAACCTGGGCAGCGGGTACCCTAGCGAGCTCCTCGCTCCCAGCGAGGAGCGCCTCGGTGACGGTCGCGCCTGAGTCGGCCGCTGCATCGGCCGCCCGCAGCGCCCGCGACAGCGCCAGCGCATCATCACGTTCAGTCGCGGACAGGAACACGTTGCGGGAACTGCGCGCGAGGCCGTCGTGGTCGCGAACGGTTGGCGCCACCGCGATCTCGACGGGCACGTTGAGGTCCCGCGTCATGGTGCGCACGGCGATTACCTGCTGCGCGTCCTTGGCGCCGAACACGGCCACGTCGGGTCGCGTCAGGTTCATGAGTTTGAGTACCACAGTCAGCACTCCGTCAAAGTGGCCGGGTCGCGCGGCGCCCTCAAAGACATCGTTGATAGCGCCGGCAGACACGGTGACTATAGGTGTGCCGCCAGGATAGACATCCTCGAGAGCCGGTGCGTAGAGCACGTCGACGCCCTCCTCCTCGAGGAGTGCGGCGTCCGCCTCTAGCGTGCGTGGATAGTGCTCTAGGTCCCCCGGATCGTCGAACTGGAGCGGGTTCACGAACACCGTCACCAGAACCTCGGCGGCAATAGACTGCGCGTGGCGCACCAGCGCGAGATGACCCTCGTGAAGCGCACCCATGGTCATCACCACGGCGCGCGTGCCGCTGGCCCCGCCGAGCTCGCTGGCGCGTGTCACGATCCTCATGGCAGGTCCCCCTCCTCTGTCGCGGCGCCCGCCGACCCAAGCGCGGCGATGAGATCCGCGTACTGTGCAGGCCCGACGCGGCCACCAGCAAGCGCCAGGTCTGCCGTCGCGCGCGCCATCGCAATGTATGCATGCATGATGTCTGGTTCCGACGACAATGCCTCGACGTGAGCGGCCACAGTGCGCGCGTCGCCGCGCACCACCGGTCCAGTCAGCATCGTGACGGCACCCGGAGCCTCGCTCACCGCACCCTCAACCGAGGCGTGAACCACCGGCCCAAGCAACTTACCTGGCTCCTCGACGCCGATTCGGGCGAGTAGGGCACTCGATTGCGTCACCGCCGTGACGACATGGTTCGCGGCATGGCAGATCGCCGCGTGATACGCCGGGCGGTCCTCGTCGGCGATCACGATGGGCTCACCCCCCATCTCCACGGCAAGCGCCAGCGCAATGGGCAGAACCCCGGCGGGGGCGCTCACCGCGAAGGTGGCGTTGACGAGGCGGGTGTGGTCTAGCGATGTGCCCGTGAACGTCATCGCGGGATGGATAGCCAGGGTCAGTACGCCCTTGGCCGCGGCGGCCGCAAGCACCTCGGTGCCGTAACGGCCGCAGGCGTGCACGGCGATCTGGCCGGGGCGCCACGCGTCCACCGCGGCCAGGCCGGTGACGAGGTCTTCGAGCGAGTCATCCGGGACCGTCACGAGTACCAAATCAGCGGCGTGGACGACTGCCTCAGGGTCCAGGTTCGGAACACCCGGCAGCAAGGTGTCAATGCGGCTGACCGACTCCTCGGAAACACCTGAGGCGGCCACGACCGTGTGCCCCGCCTGACGCAGCGCGGCGCCGAGCACGGCGCCCACGCGCCCTGCGCCCACCACGCCTACTCGCAGCCGGCCGGGCTTGGGGCGGGCGTTCACGTCTTCCACGTTGACCGCATCGGACCGAATATCACCGGGCATCGAGACCAACTGCTTTCATCCATTGTTCGGGGCTCTGGTGCTTGCGACCTTCGCGCGCCCGCTCGGCCTGAGCGTCGAGGAGGGCCACCGCGTCTGCCACGGCGAGGTGTTTCGCGACTGGCTTGACTGGCCCATTGGTGGAATGCACCTCGACTGACGCGAGCCCCAAGGTGCGCTGAAGGGGGCCCTGGCGAAGTTCGAGCGACTGCGTGCGAGCGTGAGGAGTGATACTTACTTCCCTGACGAATCTGCCGCTACGAATGATGAGGGCGGAGTCGGTGGCGCGCACGCCCCGCTGGCGCCACTGGAACAGGTCTAAGGCGCGCGCCCGGCGCGGCGAAGTGAGGAAGCCATCGGCGGCGCGAAGGCTCTCCATGGCCTCCGCGATCGGTGCGCTGGGGTCCGTGCCGTCCTCGCCCACCAGTCCAAGGTCGGGCAGCACTAGCCACACGGCTTCAAGCGCCTCAGCCCTGCTTCCCACCGGCAGCAGCGTCGACACCGCGTCCTGGTCGTTCTGGTAGCCAGCTACGTTGATGCTGACGTCCCACCAGCCAGCCTTGCGCCACCACCACGACTGACGCAGCCGCACGGCCTGCACGCGGCCAGGCGGCACGGTCTGGCGCCGCGTCTCGAGCAGGCCGTGCCGCAAGCGGATGCCGTCCTGCGAGATGCCTGCCTTAAACCCAAACCCCCTGTTTAGCTGTGTCCAGAAGAATCCCAACAGTCCCACGACCACTGGCACCGCCGTCACTAACGACGTTCCGACGATTGCCAAGAAGACTCGCTGAACATCGACCCGGAAGATCACCATGAGCACGACGATCCACACCGGAGTCAGCACCAGCCAGAACGTGGGCCACGACAGGGCGATCGAGCCAATGAGGCGCCCGTTCGGCACCGCGTAGACAGGACGCTCTACGGCTGCCGGTCGGTCCGTGCGGTCGTGAGCCGCAGCGCCGTGCAGGCTGCCGAGCACGAGGTTGTCGCCCTGGACCCCACCAAGCGAGCTCACCGCCTGACTCGACGGCCCGGCGTCGCCCACCACGGCATCGGCCACAAGTGGCTTGTCTGTCGCGTGCGAGTCCCGCGAGGGCCCTCCACGCCGCTTGTACCCGGCGGCTAGTTCCAAAATCTCGTTGCGTAGCGCCTCGGCGTCACCAATGCGCAGGTACTCAAGCGCGATGCCCGAGTTCTCCCCGCCGGCGACCTCAATACGAATCACCCCAAAGCCCACCAGCCGTGCCACGAATGGCTGCACCACGTCCACGGCCTGGAGTCGGTCCAGGCGCGCCTGGCGCTGCTGCCGGAACAGCACACCCTTGCGTTGGTACACGGCATCGTCGCCTATCCGATACTGATTGAAGCGCCACCCCAGATAGCCGAAAAGCGCGACGATGGCGATGATTCCCAACAGAATTGCACCGATGACAAAATACGACAGGTGTGTGGCGTTGATGGCGTCGGTGACGCCGTCCTCGCTGCCACCTCCCACCCAATCCGGAGCGCGGGAGACCACCAAATAAAACAGGATCGCACCCAGTAGTGGCCAGATGCCAAGAAACGGCGACACCGGGTGCACGCGAGTCCACTCGCGCGGGGCGCGATACAGGTGGCCTGGACCCGGTTCGGCGGCCGGTCCGGTGGAACGCAACTGGCTCACAAGCCCGCCAGCTGTGCCTCGCCACGGGTGGTCAATCGGTCGCGCAGTCGCGCAGCCTGAGCCACTGGCACCCCCGAGATGTGAGCGTCCGTACCTGGCGACGCGGTGTGCAACTGCACGCGAGCGATGCCAAACATCCGCGCCATTGGCCCAGCCTGAACCTCGACGTACTGCATGCGTCCATACGGAACCACGACGACGCGGCGGAACATGCGCCCGCTCTTGACGACCAGGTCGTCGTCACGTTCCGCCCACGCGTGCGCGGTCACTTGGCGCACGGCCACCCATGTGGACCACAGCCCCACAAGAAGTACGGCCACGGCGCCGTAGTACCACCAGCCGCCCACGTAGGCCTGCAACCACAGGAACACCACGGCAAACACCACCACAGCCAGCCACACGGATATGAGGCGGGCGGGAATGAGGCGCCGCGAAACGTATGTCCACTGGGCATCGTCCGGGTTCAACCAACTCATGCCGCTAGTCTGCCACCCGCGCGCACTCGCGAGGAGCGCTAGTTGGCTCCAGCCGCCGTGCCACGGCTCGGATCACCGCGCCTGGGTTCACCACTTCCTGAATCGTCGTTATGCCTGTCCGTCTTGCACCAGTGCTCGGCGACGACGCCTGCGCCCAGCAAGATCAATCCTCCGAGCATGGCGATTAATGCCGAGATGGCCGTCTCTCGCCTGGGGGCGTGCTCCCAGAAGTCGAGCAACGCGATCGCGTACCCGCCGTAGACGCCCGCGACGGCGGCTCCCGCATAAGCGCTGGCCTGCGCGAACGCCACAGTGCGCGCGGCGCGGATCCCGCTCAAGTCAGGCCTATTGCCGCGCTTGTACTGGCGCACGGCCCACGCGAGCGCGAGCGAAGCTCCGGCAACAATCACACACACGACCGCGACTGTCCACGGTACAGACAGCGGAGTGGAGCCACGCGACACTGCGATGCGTGTCACGATCCAGCCTGCGGCACCGGCCACCAGCAAGACCAGGACGAGGCGCCTCCAGGTGAGGTGCGTCACGAGTCAGGGACCCGCCGGAGTATCCGCCCACGCGGCGTCGGCCGTGTCGGGCCACGGGTTGGCGACAACATCTACGCCTTCGTGACCGATGGCATTAGCCAGATCACCGACGCGCCCGCCGTGGGGACCGGCAAGAGTCGTGTCCGGCGCGAGGTAGGCCCAGGGAATTAGCACAAAGCCGCGCTCGTGCGCGCGAGGGTGCGGCACCGTGAGATCGTCGGCTTCGAAAAACTCATCGCCGTAGGCGATCACGTCGATATCGAGCGTGCGTGGACCATTGGCAACGCCACGCTCACGCCCGTGCACCATCTCAATGCCCTGGGACGCGGCGAGGAGTCCGCGCGGGGAGAGCGTGGTGCTCACCTGGATGACGGCGTTGAGGAAGTCGGGCTGCTCAGGGCCCCCCACCGGGTCGGTACGAACCAATGGCGAGGTGCGGACTACCTCAATATTCGCGATGCGGTTGAGGTCGGCGACCGCTGTACGGAGGGTCAGTTCGACGTTGCCGACGTTGCCTCCGAGCGCGAGGTACGCCACCTCGGCGCGCTCAGGCTGCTGATCTGCGGGGTCCGCGAGCAGCGGGACGCCCAGGGGATCGTTGGGGATACTGGCAGAGGAGCCGATGCGTCGATCCGCGTAGAGGTCCCCATTGCGCAGGTCGCGGCGGATGCGCAGCACCACGTCCTTGAACTCCACGTGAAGAGGCGCCTGAGGCTTGTGAATGGCGACGTCGACGCATTGCACGCCTTCCATCTCCAACACCACTCGAGCCACAGAGGCGGCGACGGTCTCAAGGAGGTCTGCGGGGTCGCCGGCGAGGACCTCAGCCACCCGATCCGCAATGTCCGAGTAGTTCACGGTGTACGCGAGGATGTCATTGCCCGCGGCGGCACGCGTGCTGACGTGTGCCACCACATCGGCCATGAACAGCTGACCAGTCTCACGTTCGGTGGCGAGTACGCCGTGGTAACCGGTGACCCGAATTCCCTCGACCATGATTTGGTCCAGTTCAATTCCGTCTTTGACATAGGGCGTCACTGAGAGCGTCATGGGTTCATCGTGTCGTGTCCAGGGCATTCTGCCAAGCGGACACGACCCGGACTGCGTCACTTGAGGCTCGCGCGTCATGGACACGCACCGCCCACGCCCCTGCCTGCGCCGCGAGCGCCGTGACCGCGGTGGTCGCGTGATCGCGTCGGGCGGGGTCTCCCGCATCCATTCCTGGCCGTGTGACCACGGCGCCAAGGAATCTCTTACGCGAGGCGCCGATGAGGACGCGCCTACCGCCGCTCCATTCAGTCATGTTCGCTAGCAGTGGCCAGTTGGAGTCCGCAACCTTGGAGAAACCCAGGCCCGGGTCCAGGATGATGCGCTCGTCACGCACCCCCGCGGAGGTCAGCGCGTCCACTCGGGCCGAAAGCTCGTCCCGCACTTCTCTCACGACGTCGTCGTACCGGTCACGGGAGTCCATGGTGGTTGAGTGGGCGCGCCAGTGCATCGCGACGTAGTCGACGTCGGCAGCCGCCACCACCGCCGCCATGTCAGGATCCGCGAGGCCCCCTGAGACGTCGTTGATGATGCTCGCGCCCGCCGCCACGCAGGCCTGCGCTGTCGTGGAGCGCATTGTGTCGACACTCACCACCACACCCTCCTGGGATAGCGCCCGAATGACTGGCAGCACCCGCTCGAGCTCCTCAGCGGGAGCAACGCGTTCCGCCCCAGGGCGGGTGGATTCGCCTCCGACGTCAACGATGTCCGCGCCTTTCGCCACCAGCCGATGCGCGTGCGAGATGGCGGCGTCCGTGGCCTCAAATCGGCCGCCATCGGAGAACGAGTCAGGCGTGACATTCAGCACGCCCATGATCAGCGTGGCGGGGGAACCCAAGACGCCCACGACTCTAGTGTCCGGCGATCAGGCTCATGGCCTCGGCGCGTGTGGCGCCGTCCCGCATCACACCGCGCACCGCGGACGTCACCGTGCGTGCGCCGGCCTTGCGGATGCCGCGCATTGACATGCACAGGTGCTCGGCCTCGACCACCACAAGCACTCCCCGCGCGCCGAGGTGCTCGACCAATGCATCGGCGATCTGCGTCGTGAGCCGCTCCTGCACCTGAGGGCGCCGCGCGTAGACGTCGACCAGACGGGCCAACTTGGACAGCCCCGTGATGCGGCCGTCCTCGCCTGGGATGTAGGCAACGTGAGCGACTCCGTGGAAGGGCACCAGGTGGTGTTCGCACATCGAGTACAGCTCGATGTCCTTGACCAGGATCATCTCCTCATGGCCCAGCTCGAAGACTGCGCTCAGAACATCCGCGGGGTCCTGGCTCAGCCCAGCAAAGAACTCCTCGTAGGCGCGGGCCACTCGAGCAGGGGTGTCCTGAAGCCCGTCACGATCCGGGTCCTCCCCCACTGCCGCGAGGATCTCGCGCACGGCGGCCTCGACCCGCGGTCGGTCAACGCCGCTCGTGGGCGCCGTTCCGCGGGGTTCGGTGACGCCGGGGTCGGAGGGTGTAGTCATGATTCGACCCTAGTCGGCGTCGGTCGCGGGCGGCGGCGGCGTTTCCGCATCCGTCGGCTCTGACTTGGGCTCGACCGGCTTCTTGGCGGGCTTCTCTACGGGCTTCTTGGGCGCGGCCTTCTTAGCGGGCGCCTTCTTGGCAGGAGCCTTCTTAGCATCGGCCGTGCCAGCCTTGGCGCTGGTCGCACGAGCCCGCTTGAGCGCGGGAGAGACAGCGGGCGACCAGTCGCCGCTGACCCATTCGTCTCGCGTGGGGATGCGCTTCACCTTCGCGAAGATCTCGGCGAGAGCGTCCTCGGCGAGCGTCTCCTTCTCAAGGAGCTCCTCGGCCAGAGTGTCGAGCAGCTTGCGGTTGGTGCTGAGCGCCAGGACAGCCTCAGCCATCGCGTTGTCGAGCAGGTCGCGCACCTCGCTGTCGACCACCGAGGCGAGCTGCTCCGAGTAGTCCCGGCCGTGGCCCATGTCGCGGCCCATGAAAACCTCACCCGAGCTACCGGCAAGACGGACGGAGCCCACCTTGGAGCTGAGCCCGTACTCGGTGACCATCTTGCGCGCAATGTCGGTGGCCTGCTGAATATCGTTTGAAGCCCCCGTTGACGGGTCGCCGAATACGAGTTCCTCAGCGATGCGCCCACCCATGGCGTACGCCAGGTTGTCGAGCAGCTGGTTGCGAGTCTTGGAGTAGCGGTCCTCTTGGGGCATCACCATCGTGTAGCCAAGCGCGCGACCGCGCGGCAGGATGGTCACCTTGGTGACCGGGTCCGTGTCGTTCATGGCGGCAGCGACCAGAGCGTGACCACCCTCGTGATACGCCGTCACTCGCTTGTCGTGCTCGTTCATGATTCGGGTGCGCTTCTGCGGCCCGGCAATGACGCGGTCAATTGCCTCGTCGAGCTGCTCGGCGCCAATGATGGTGAGGTCGCTTCGCGCGGTCAGCAGCGCCGCCTCGTTGAGGACGTTCGCGAGGTCTGCACCGGTGAAACCAGGGGTACGGCGCGCGATGAGGTCGAGGTTGACGTCCGGTCCCAGCGGCTTGCCCTTGCCGTGCACCTCGAGCACCTTCTGGCGGCCCTTGAGGTCGGGCGCATCCACGCCCACCTGACGGTCAAAACGGCCAGGGCGCAGCAATGCCGGATCGAGGATGTCGGGACGGTTGGTCGCCGCGATCATGATGACGTTGGTGGTCGCGCCAAAGCCGTCCATCTCCACCAGCATCTGGTTAAGGGTCTGCTCGCGCTCGTCGTGCCCGCCTCCCATACCAGCGCCGCGGTGGCGTCCGACAGCATCGATCTCGTCGATGAAGATGATGGCGGGTGAGTTTTTCTTTGCCTGCTCGAAGAGGTCACGCACGCGACTCGCACCGACGCCCACGAACATCTCGACAAAGTCGGATCCGGAAATGTGGAAGAACGGCACGCCGGCCTCGCCCGCGACGGCGCGCGCGAGCAGAGTCTTGCCGGTTCCGGGAGGGCCGTACAGCAGCACGCCCTTAGGGATCTTGGCGCCCACGGCCAGGAACTTGGCGGGGGTCTCGAGGAACTCCTCGATCTCTCGCAGCTCCTCGACGGCCTCGTCTACACCCGCGACGTCTTCAAACTTCACGGTGGGGGTGTCCGGCGTGACCATCTTGGCCTTGGACTTGCCGAACTTCATGACCTGGCCGCCGCCGCCACCCTGCATCGCGCTCATGATGAACCAGAAGAGTCCAACGAGCAGCAGAATCGGGAGCAGCGTAAACAACAGCGAGGTCAAGAAACTGGTCTTGGGAACCTCAGAGTTGTAGCCCATGGGGGGATCCGCCTGCGCCACGTCCGTCACCACCGTGTCGCCCTGCGGCGCGACGTAGAAGAACTGGACCTTGTCGGACAGTTCTGCCCACTCCTCGGGCGAGTCCGCCGGTAGGTCCTCGAGCAGCGTCATTTCGACGCGCTGGTCACCGTCCACGATCTTGACCTGCTCCACCGCACCGGCGGACAGGAGCGCGAGCCCCTCCGAGGTGTCAATCGAGTCGACCTTGGGGGCAAACAATCCGGAGACCAGCCAGCCGATGACGACGGCAATAAGGATCAGCGGAATGAGACGGCGCAGGCTAAAGACTTTCTTCATGGTGAACAGAACTCTACGCGAGGCCGCTGACGTCGTGGACAGGTTTCGCCATCAGCGGGAAACGAGTCCGCGCGGCGACGAGCAGCGGGTAGCTACGCCTCGCCGTAGACGGTAGGGCTGAGCACCGCCACGAAAGGCAGAGTGCGGTACTTCTCCGCGAAGTCGAGGCCATATCCCACGACAAAGTCGTTCGCGATGTCGAAGCCCGCGTATTTCACGTCGATGTCGACCGTCGCTGCGTCGGGCTTGCGCAGCAGTGCCGCCACCTCGACGGACTCGGCGCCTCGCGAACGCAGGTTACCTAGCAGCCAAGACAGCGTGACGCCGGAGTCGATGATGTCCTCGACAATCAGCACGTGACGGCCGTCGAGATCAGCATCCAGATCCTTGAGGATGCGCACCACGCCGGAGCTCTTGGTTCCCGAGCCGTACGAGGACACTGCCATCCAGTCCATCTGCACATGCGGCGGCAAACGTCGCGCCAGGTCTGCCATGACCATGACCGCGCCCTTGAGCACCCCTACGAGCAGTAAATCCTTGCCCGCGTAGTCCTCGCGAATCTGCGCGGCAATCTGGTCGAGCTTGGTAGAGATCTGGTTTTCACTGACCGCGATGCGGGTGAAGTCGTCCATGTCGTATTGCGCGTTCACTCGTTGCTCCCAAGGTCGACGGTGCCGGAGATGATTAGCCTGCCATACTCGCGCCGCGCTTCGTAGCCACCCGGCAACGCAACCGCGCCCTGGCCTTTGTACTGCATCACCAACTTGTCGAGCATGCGCACATGCGCGGCGGTCAGCGGGCCGGCACCCTTGCTCTCCGCGAGCATCTTCAGCATGCGCGAGCGAATCGCGTCGGGTAGCGCCGCGAGGTTATCGCACCGCCAGTCGTCATCGGACGATGAGGCGGCGGCAGACTTGCGAAGTGTCGCCCTGGCCTGGCGTTCCAGTTCGTCCGCGTCGGCTTGCAGCATGGCGGCCGAGCGCGCGAGTCCTGACACGACGCCGGGCCCGAGAACGTCCACCAGCGCGGGCATGACCTTGCCGCGCAGCGCGGACCGCTTGGGCCCACCGTCGGTCTCGTTGGTGGGGTCCATCCACGGGTCAAGCCCGAGCGTCTGGCACGCCGTGACGGTGTCCTTGCGCCGGATAGAGAGGAACGGGCGGATGATCCGTCCGCGCCGTGCCGGGATGCCACTCAGCGCGCGCGCACCGGAACCACGGGCGAGGGCTAGCAGCACCGTCTCCGCTTGATCATCCATGGTGTGGCCGGTCAGGATGTGCGGGTCCACGCCGCCCTCGGCACTCACCCGCTCTTCGATCGCGGTGTAGCGCGCTGTGCGCGCCGCCGCCTCGAGGCCGCCGTCACGGCCCACCACGACGCGCTCCACGAAGACCTGGTGGATGCCAGCCTTCTTGACCTGCATCGCTGCGCGCTGTGCCACCTCGGCACTGTCCGGCTGAATACCGTGATCCACGATGATGGCGCCGGAGAAGTAGCCCTCCTTGCGCGACACGTAGGCCGTTGCAGCGGCAAGCGCAAGCGAGTCGGGGCCACCGCTGCACGCTACCCAGATGCGGGTACCGATGTCGTAGCCGTGCAGGGCCTCACGGACGGCCACCCTGGTGGCGGCGACGGACGGGTGCGGGCCGGTCATGTAGCCGTCCTCCGCATAATGATCGATATCGGCATCACTGACATCCGCAGTCGGCAAGGGCCGTCACGAAGTCATCGATCGCCCCCATCGGACGGCTCTGGCCGTAGGGCATTCCGTCTGCCATGGTCGCGAACGCGAGGACGCGGCCATCGGCCGTGGTCACGATGCCCGCGAGCGTGGTCACGCCGGTAAGCGAGCCCGTCTTGGCCCGCACATAGCCAGCTGCGCTCGTACCTTCGTACCGCTCCTCGACGGTGCCTTCGAGTCCGCCGAGCGCCATGAAGTTCACCAAGTCGACGTTGTTGGGATCGGTGCGAGCCTTCACCAACGTCGACGTGAGCTGGGACGGCGCGATCCGGTTGTTCTCTGAGAAGCCTGCGCCATCGAATAACGCTAGTCCCTTGGTGTCAACACCCATGTCCCGTAGCTGCGCGATGGTGGCCGCTGCCGCGCCGGAGGGGTTGACCGCCTGCCCAGTCTCGAGTGCGAGCACTCGGGCGACGACCTCGGAGATTGTGTTGTCGGATACCGCGAGAAAATACTTGGTGACGAGGCTCAAAGGTGCCGACTCTACGGAGGCGACCACCGCAGCATCGGCTGGATTTGTGCCGTGGTTGACGTCCCCGACGTTGAAGCCGACGCCGGTGAGCGCCTTGCCAAAGTCGTTGGCGGCCGCGAGCGACGGGTCGTCGTGGCGCGGTCCGTAGCCGTCTCCTTCAAGCCGTGCGACGTTGACCGCGATGCCCGTGACGGGGGCGGCGTAGCCGTTGACGCGCGCGTACTCGGGCCACGCCTCCGGCCACGCGGGACCGGGGAACGCAGAGTCGTCTACCGCGACGTTGATTGTGGCCGGCGCGCTGTCGCCTAACTCCGTGCGCACCAACTGCGCGAGGTCGCCCAATCCTGCCCACCCATTGGCCTCGTCGAGCTCGTCCTCGTGACCCACCCCGTGGTGGCCCTCACCTGCGGCAAGCATGAGGTCGCCGCCCGCCATCAAGGTGAGAGTCGCTGTCGCGGGGTCCCAGGTGACCTCGGTGGTGGTCGTGAAGTCGGGACCTAGCGCGTGGAGTCCGGCCGCGGCGGTCAGCAGCTTGGTGGTGGAGGCAGGCACCTGACTGTCCGTCGCCGAGATCCCGCCGAGGTATTCGCCCGTGACGTAGTCAAGAACGGACACATTCGTGGACTCGCCGGTGCGTTCGTCGTCGCGAAGTTTTTTGGCGAGCGCGTCAACGGTAGCCTTCGGCGGCATCGGCGCGTCGCCATCCAAATCCGTGACGGGCCCGGCCGTGGGCGGCACCGCCGCAACCGGCTCGGCAGTCAGGAATGGGGCTGGAGGTAGCTTGTCTTCCGCCGTCGTGAGGACGCCCGGAACTAGGTCCTCAGCGTCGGCCCACGCGTACGCGCCAAGCCCGCCAAGCACCACGACCGGGGTCAGAATTCCTGCCCAAACCTTGCGTCGCACACGACACCTCCCAACATGCGCCAGACTAGTACCCAGGAACCCCCACATTGGACGTAAGGAAGCGCCATGGAATTTGATGTCACGGTTGAAATCCCCAAGGGAAGCCGAAACAAGTACGAAGTCGACCACGAGAGCGGCCGCATCCGCCTAGACCGGATGCTCTTCACGTCGACCCGTTACCCGGACGACTACGGATTCATTGATGGCACGCTTGGCCAAGACGGTGACCCGCTCGACGCGCTCGTCCTGCTCGAGGAGCCCACGTTCCCTGGCTGCCAGATCCGTTGCCGCGTTCTGGGCATGTTCCGTATGCGCGACGAGGCTGGCGGCGACGACAAGTTGCTGTGCGTTCCCGTAGGTGACCAGCGCCAAACCTGGCGCCAGGAGCTCGAGGACGTCAGCGACTTCCACCGCCTCGAGGTGCAGCACTTCTTCGAGGTCTACAAGGACCTCGAGCCAGGCAAGTCCGTCGAGGGCGCGCACTGGGTAAGCCGCGAGGAGGCCGAGGCGGAGATCACTGCGTCCTTCGCCCGTGCCAAGGGCACGCCGTTTGAGCACCTCAACCCGCTCAGCCCGCCGCAGCACTAGTCATTTCAGGGCGCCGATACTGGCGCCGGCTCACGCCGTCGGATGCGCCTCAGGCGCCCGGCGGCGTTTGCTATTGCGGCGTTACTTAAGGCTGCGTTACGGGCGACCGACGACCGGCATGAGGTTGTACATGCGATACGCCAGTGAGTTGATCTGCGCGGGAGTCCCGGGCTTGTGGGCACCCATCACCTGGTTACCGCCGATGTAGACCTCAACGTGGTAGATGCCACTGCCTGAGCCGTTCGAGCTCCAGAAGATCAAGTCACCGGGACGGGCCTGCGAGAACGGCACCTTGGTGGTCGCGTAGTACTGGCTGCTTGAGGTGCGCGGGATGTACACACCCGCTGCCGCCCAGGATTCTTGGGTAAGTCCCGAGCAGTCATAGTAGGTGGGCCCCACGCCCCCGTCCTTGGTCTGCGAGTACGGCTTGCCCTGTAGCGTCAGCGCGTGAGCGACCGCAGTCTGGCCCTGCGAGGAGCTGGAGTTCCAGGTGGGGTCGGGGTCTGGCGCAGGGGCCGGGTCCTTGGTCTCTACGGGAGCCGGGTCTTTAGTTTCTACCGGAGCCGGGTCCTTGGTCTCTGCCGGAGCCGGGTCCTTCGTGGCGGTCGGCTTGGGATTCGAGGTCGACGTGGGCTCGCTCGAATCGTCGGTGGACGGGGACTCCGTGGGGCGTGGCACCGGGTTGGGGCGCACGTTGCTGGTCTGCTCGGCGGCGTTGGCCACCTCAGCATCGGCCGCGGCCTTGGCCTCTAGTGCTTTGCGGGCGCTCGCCTGGCGTTCTTCCGCGAGTCCGTCCTGACGCTGCTGCTCGAGCGCGACGCTTGAGTTGCGCAGGCTCACGAGTCGGTTGATTGCCTCTGTGCGGGCGCTGGCCACCTGGTCTACAGCTCGCTGGGCCTGCTTGCGTGACTCCTCGGCCGTGGCCGCAGCGTCAATGGCCGCCTGCTGAGCCTCGGCGGCCTTGGTGGCTGCCTCCTCCGCGTAGGTCCGCATGGTGCTTGAGACAATCTCGGCAGCCTTGACGGTCTGAACGCGTGAGTCAGCCTCCGAGGAGGAACGCTCGACCGCCTCGGACTTGGCGATGACGTCATCGAAACCGTTCGAGGAGGCAATCGCGGTGAGTTCTTTCATGCCGCCGCCGGTGCGGTAGGCATCCATCGCGACGGTGGCGAGGTTGTCGCGTGCCGCTGCGAGGGCCGCGTCGGCCTCGGCTGACTTCGCCTTTGCGTCCTCGAGTTCGGCGTCCGCCTCGTCCTTCGCAACCTGGGCGTCGGTGACGTTGTTCTCCGCCACCATGGCGGCAGTGTCCGCCTCATTCAGCGCGTCCTCGAGCCCTGCCATGGCGTTGTCGAGTTCGGCAACTCCTGACTGCGCATCGGAAACGGCGGCCTGGGCCGCCTCAATCTCATCCTGGCCGGGGTAACCCACCGCATCGGCGGGAGTCGACGGTGACGCGATCACCATGGTCGCGCTCACGGCCAAGACGGCCGATGCTGCGGCGACGGAGCGGCGTGTTCGGGCCGCAAAGCCACGAACGGACAAGACGCGGGAGGGCGTAGTCGCCTGGACTGATGGTCGCACTACCGGCCTCCTGCTGTCGCGTACTGGCTTGCCTACCCTTGTCCCGCCGTGGAGAGAAAGGGTGTTCATCGATACTACGTCCCAATTGTCACATGCGAAACATGAATGCTCGTGTCGGGTTTGTCACAGTGCCTGCGGGTGGCAAGAGAGACGTAGCGATTTCCCAGGGCTCGGGTGCCCGTTCACTTCATCGGCACACTCGGTTGGCCACTCAAGTGCGCGCGTGCCCTAGTCTTGTGTGCGGTATGGATGACGACGGCATTGAAACAGACGCATGGGCGGCAGATGAGGGCCCCGGCTCCGGCGCGCCCATTCCCGCCTCGGCGGCCTGGCGCGAGGGCGACAACCCTGGTCGACGCCAATTCGTCAACATTGGGGACCTCTCCCTAGAGGCCGACCCGCTGGGCGTGCTGCCCGACGTGCGCATGGCATACGAAACCTGGGGCGAGCTCAACACAGCGGGCGACAACGCCATCTATGTTGCGCACGCGCTCACAGGAGACAGCCACGTCTTTGGTCCAGCCGAGCCTGGGCACATCACCGGCGGCTGGTGGAACGCCATGGTGGGTGTCGGGAAGCCCATTGACCCCACGCGCCACTTCATCGTCTCCGCCAACGTGGTGGGTGGCTGCCAAGGCACCACTGGCCCGGCCTCAGCTCACCCCGAGGACGGTGAACCGTGGGGCTCGCGTTTTCCCTACGTGACCATGCGTGACATGGTCAACGCGGAGATCGCCGTCATGAACCACCTGGGGATTGCCCGGTGGCGACTCATCGCCGGCCCCTCCATGGGTGGCATGCGCGCCGTCGAATGGACCGTCATGGCTCCGGGCCGCGTAGGTGCCATTGCTCCCGTCGGTTCCACTGCGGCCGTGACTGCGGACCAGATCGCGTGGTCGACTACTCAGTTGGCCGCGATTTCCGCAGACCCCAAGTTCCGTGGCGGCGACTACTACGGCGCAGCGGACGGCGACGGCCCCCACACCGGCCTAGGCATCGCGCGCATGATCGCCCACACCACATACCGGTCCGAGGGTGAACTCGGCGAGCGCTTTGGCCGTTCCTATCAAGGCGACAGCGATCCCGTGGGTCGCGGCGGCCAGTTTGCCGTGCAAAGCTACCTCGCTCACCACGCGCGCAAGCTCGCGCGACGGTTCGACGCCAACACCTACGTGAGACTCGCGCAGTCGATTCAGTCGCACGACGTCGGTCGCGCAAGAGGCGGCGTCGAAGCTGCGCTGGCTGATGTCGACGTGCCGGCACTGATAGTGGCTGTTGACAGCGACCGGCTATACCCCGTGCACAACTCGGAGCGCCTGGATGCCGCACTGTCAGGCTCGCACGGCGTCAAGGTGGTCCACTCCCCCGTGGGACACGACGGCTTCCTGGTGGAGTCTGGTCAGCTCAACGCATTCATGGCCGCGTTCGAGCAGAAGCTCTAGTCGCCGATCAGCACGTCTTTTGGCGCGTAGTCGACGGGGTCGGCCGGGTTCCGACCCGCACCGCCCGCGACTGTTCACCGGCGGGCGAGCGCCGGCCCATTTCGGCGACGGCTACAGAATGCGCTCAGCGAGCAACTCGGCAAGGTGACGGCCGTTGACACCGGCGAGATCACTGCCCTGGGTGCGGCAACTCACCCCGTCAGCCAGGTAGATCGCACCCTCGGGGGCCTCGCGTAGCCTGGGTAGCAGCGAGTTCTCCGCGACCTTGACGGACACGTCGTAGTGGCCCTTCTCGGTCCCCCAGTTGCCGGCGAGCCCGCAGCAGCCCGATGCCTCAGTGACCGTCGCGCCGGCGCGCGCCAGTAGGTCGCGGTCCGCCGCGTATCCCATCACGGAATACTGGTGGCAGTGCGGCTGGACCACGGCGGTGACGTCATCCAGGCGAGGCGGTTGCCAGCGGTTGGCGGGCTTGACCGGGGCGCGGCCAGTCAACACCTCGGCAAGCGAGTAGGTGCCGTTGGCGACGGCGTGCGCGCGAGGGTCATCCGGAAGCAGTTCGGTCAGGTCCCCGCGCAGGACTCCCATGCAGGAGGGCTCCACGCCGATGATCGGAATGCCGTTGACGGCGTATGGCCCGAGTACCTCGAGCAGCCCATTGAGTCGCTTGCGGGCGGCGTCCAGCTGCCCGGTCGATATCCAAGTAACGCCGCAGCACGCATCCCCAGCGGAGACGATCACCTCGAAGCCCGCATCCTCTAACACCGCCACCATGGCAGTGGGAATCTGTGGGTCAAGTCCATCTGTGAACGAGTCCGCCCACAGCACCACCCGTCGGCGCTCACTGTGGCCCTCGATGCCGAGCGCAACCCCAGCATCGGCCGAGTTGGCGGGGTTGTCCTTGGCAGCACGCGTCTTCGCGGCGATGCTGCGCCGGAAGGGCTGAGCGGCGAAAGTAGGCAGTGATCTCCTGGTGTCCATGCCGGCCCCACTGACCAGCGCACGCTGAATCCACTTGGGGCTGGCGAGCGCATTCACGACCCGCGGGGCCACGCCGACCACCTTGAGCCAACGAGGTAGCCAGCCGACTGAATAGTGAGCCATAGGGCGACGCTTGCCCTTGTACGTACGGTGCAGAACCTCGGCCTTGTAGGCGGCCATGTCGATACCGCTGGGGCAGTCGCTCGAACACGCCTTGCAGCTGAGGCAAAGGTCGAGGCTTTCACGCACCTCCGGTGCCGTCAGCCCGCCCACGAGCGTGCCGTTGATCGCGTCCTGTAATACCCGCGCGCGCCCACGCGTGACGTCCTTCTCATCCCCCGTCGCCGCGAAGCTCGGGCACATGAAGCCAGTGCCAGAGGTCACCGCGTCGGAACGACACTTTCCCACGCCGGTACAACGGTGGACGGCCTCGGTCAAGTCGCCATGGTCGTGCGCGAAGGCAAGGCCTCCGGCCGATGGCGCGGTCTTCTTTGCCGCGGGTCGCCTTAGGTTCGCATCCAGCGGGGCAGGATCCACGATGATACCCGGGTTAAGATTGCCGGACGGGTCAAACAGCGCCTTGACCTGGCCAAACGCGTCGATCGCAGCGGCGGAGTACATCACCTTGAGGAGTTCTCCGCGGGCGCGACCGTCGCCGTGTTCGCCGGACAGCGACCCACCCAGGCTCGTCACCAGTGCCGCACCGTCCTCCATAAACGCGCGCAGAACACGGCCGTCCTCTTGGAGTGGGATATCAATACGGAGGTGGATGCACCCGTCGCCAAAGTGGCCAAAGGGTTCGCCCTCTACTCCGTACTTCTCCATGAGCTTGTCGAGCTCGCGCAGGTAAGTGCCGAGCTTCTCGGGCGGCACGGCTGCGTCCTCCCAACCGGGCCACGCCTCCTTATTCTTTGACGTGCGTCCGCCCAGGCCGGCGCCATCCGCCCGGATCCCCCACAGGCGCGCGGCCTCAATGGGGTCCCGGACGATCCGCACGCTTCTGGTGCCAGCATCAGCGGCAAGCGCCGCCATACGCGCCTCTGCTTCCGCCTCGGTGGCAGCGCCAATCTCGACGAAAAGCCATCCAGCCCCTGGGGGAAGGTCGGGGACGGGGCTGGCGCCCTTCGCGCGCCGCACCTTCTCAACCAAACGGGCATCCAGGCCCTCCACTGCATCGGGCGAGTGGGCGAGCATGGGGACCACTGCATCGGCCGCTGCGGGCATGTCGTCGTAGCCGAATGCAGCCATGAGGCGTGCGGGAGCTACGTCAACGAGATTAACCGTGGCCTCGAGAGTAGTGGCGAGCGTGCCCTCAGTGCCCACCAGGAAGCGCGCGAGCGAGTGCCCGTGCTCGGGGAGCAAGTGCTCCAGCGAGTAGCCGCTTACCTGGCGGCCAAAGCGACCAAACTCAGTACGGATCATCGCAAGGTTGGCGGCGACCAGTTCGTCCAGTCCAGGCACCACAGACAGGCTGTCTGCGGCCTCGTAGCGCCGGCCAGCGCCGTCGAGCACGCTGATGGACTGCACGTTCTGCGCGGTCTTTCCGTAGGCGACAGCGTGAGGGCCGCAGGCGTTGTTGCCTAGCATTCCTCCCAGGGTCGCACGCGAGGACGTCGAGGGGTCGGGGCCGAACCGGAGCCCCGCCGGACCCACAAGCTTCTGCAAATCCGTCAGTACCACTCCGGGTTGCACGCGAGCCGTCTTGGCTTCGAGGTCAACGTCCAGGATGCGGTTCATGTGACGCGACGTGTCTATGACTACCCCGGGGCCGATGCTGTTACCGGCGATGGACGTGCCGCCGCCTCGCATAGTGATGGGAGAGCCTGCAGCGCGCGAGGTGGCGATGGCGGCCACGAGGTCATCCGCGTCGAGCGGGAACACTACTACTTCTGGCACCACGCGGTAGTTAGAGGCGTCCGTGGAGTACTCCGCACGGCGGCGTGCGCTCGAGTCGACCTCTCCATCCACGGCCGCTACGAGCTCCGCTGTGAGGTCGGAGCGGGTGGGGGGCGAGGTCATTCGTTCATTCTGACACGGGCGTGGGCGCGGGCCTTTGCACTCTGCACCCGGTGCGAGATCAAATCAGCGCGACACGGCCAAATCCTGTACGGTATGTCCTTTTTGTCGCATCCCAGGGAATCCCCAGGCACTTAGCGTCCTGGGGACAAAAGCGAAACTCCGACACGCTGCACCCGTAGATCCCTTTTGTCACATTGTTCACACGAGTATCTTCACGTCACTTACGTAAGGCTCTCGATTCGGACGACTGTGTCCCGCTTGTGGTCAGTCCTAGCGTGGCGCTTAACGGCATTCGTGCGCAGTCACCGACGACGGCGTGCCGCGTCTTGGGAGGAAGATCATCATGAAGCTGAGGGGCTACAAGAAGATGTGGGCGCTGGTTCTCGCGCTCGTACTCACCGTGACATTCGCGGGTCCGACCTACGCCACGCAGGGCGAAGGCACGGGCAGCGACCAGGGTGATCAGACTCAGAGTCACCCGGAGGACTCGAAGACGGTTCCTGAAGAATCGAAGAACCAGTCAAACAACGAGAAAGTGCAGATCTGTCACGCGACAAAAAGTGATTCGCACCCCTTCGCCAATGACAACCATTGGGTGTCCTACAACGCAGTGAACAACCAGATCGACTTCAACGGTCACGGTGACCACGACAACGACATCATCCCGGCCTTCCCCGGCTTCCCCGGCAAGAACCTCGGCACCAGTGGCGCATTCCCGTGGACTACCGGCCAGGCAATTTTCGACGCCCGCTGCAAGGTGCCGGCCGAGCCCAAGGAAAAAGTCTCACCAGAACTTCCCGTGATCGTGGACGAGTGCGGTACCGAGAATGACGACTTCACTCTTCCCTCAAACACCGATCGCGTCACCTACACCTTTAAAAATGGCTATGTCTACGCAGAACTCGCGGGACACAATGTCGAGTGGGGAGAAGTTTCGGGCGACTGGAAGCCATCACAACGCGGCAAGCTGAAGTTCAAGATTCAACTGAGTGACGAACCCTGCCTTCCCGAACAGCCAGCCGACAAATCCGGCGAGAAGGTTGAACGCGAAAACTTCTGCACAGAGCCTGCTGATGGGACACGCACCTACAAGGTGACTACTACTCCATGGACTCAACCGCACGTCCTCGAAGATGGCAAGTGGGTCCTAGGCGAGAAGACATTTGGCAATCCCGAGACGGATACGGCGACAGAGAACGACCCCTCATGTGCGCCCAACGAGCCAGAGAAGGTCATGCAGTGGCACATCTGGAAGGTCAATGGCGACTGCAAGGATAGCCTCAAGTCCTCGCTGAACGAGGTAGGCAAGAGCGCCATGGGGCTGCCGTCGACGGACTGCAACTCGCCACGGGATTCGATCTTCCCCCAGGACTACGTGGGCGAATACAGCGACGACTTTGTTCCAGAGTGCGGCGTCTGGTACCAGGTCGACAAGTACATGGGTACGCCTGCCGAGATCTCCGCACTGTGGGCGGACGATGTCCTCAACAAGGACGAGGACCAGGCACTGCTCGTGCATGAGGCCGGCGTCGGCCAATGGTTCTTCCTCTACGGCGGCGACTGTGCAGACCCGGTGTTGTCTGGCACGGTTGTTGCTGAGTGTGTGGAGAACGTTCCGACGTTGAACTACACGATCACGTTGAACGACCCTGACGGACAAG
>NZ_BBRE01000002.1 GCF_000975115.1 Demequina oxidasica
GAGTTTTGGGAATGGCGGAGGTCCTTCTGGTGTGTTCCGGAACTGACGCAACGGTGCCCTGTAGGGGATCGGACTCTCATTGCATCGCGTCCACTGCAGATTCTCTTGTTTGAACACGTACTTAGGGATCTCTATCCCCTAAGGAACGGACCCATGTTGCGCACTGTGTTGTTCTCAACCGCTGAGGGTGCCTAGACAGAGTCTTCGGGTGAGGCGTCTCGTAATTTGGCGGTGGATTCGCGGACCACCAGTTGGGTGGCAAGACGCTGACGCGGGTGTGCGATGCGATTGCCGTGCACTAGCTGCATAGCCATACGTATTGCTTCGCGGGCCATCTCCTCGAGCGGCTGGCGAACGGTAGTCAGCTCTGGCTGTAGCCACTTCGCGATCATGACGTCATCAAATCCCACGACAGAGAGGTCGTGAGGGATCGCCAGCCCATGGCGTTTCGCCTCCTTGTAGACGCCGGCGGCGCACTGGTCAGAGCCCGCGAATATGGCGGTGGGTGGCTGCGGAATGCTGAGCATGCGCCGTGTGGCTGTCTCACCGCTCTCCGAGAGAAAGTCGCCCCAGTGCTCCAGGCGCGGATCCGTGGGTACGCCCGCCTTTGCGAGGGCCGCTCGGTAGCCCTGTAGTCGCTCGCGCGAGCATGACACCAGAGTGGGGCCCGTGATGATGCCGATGCGTCGGTGTCCGAGCTGGAGGAGGTGCTGAGTGGCCGCGAACCCGCCCTCGTAGTTGGTGGCGGCAACGGCGGGGATGTCCGGAGCGGTACCTCCCAACGGATCCACAAGGACCACGGGGGTGTTGAGTTTTGAGAGCTCCTCGGCGATGCCCTCCTGGAAGTCGGTGACAGTGAGCACCACGGCATCGGTGCGCCGTGTCGCCAGGTGCTGGACCCAGTGGCGGTTGCCTATGCGGCGTCCGTGTGTCGAGGTGACGACCAGGCTCACGCCCGCCCGAGCTGCCTCGTCCTCGGCGCCCTGCACTAACGGCATGGCCCAGTTAGGGTCGAGGTCGCGGATGACGAAGTCGATGAGTCCCGTAGGCCGCTTACCTGAGGTGCCACGGCGCATGTAGTGATGCTCTTCGAGCAATCGACGCACGTGGTCTCGTGTGTCTGGGGCAACACCATCGCGCCCGTTAAGTACTTTCGACACGGTCGGCACGGACACCCCGGCTAGCTCCGCGATTTCCGCCATAGACACTCGGGGACTCATGCGCCGAGCACCACCCTCAGGTGGCGTTCGCGGCCCGCCTCTACGGTGATGTCCGTCTTGCTGCCACGGTGGGAGATTCGGTAGGTGCCCGCGAAGCCCTGCACCCTCAGCCGGCCAGCCTCGTCCGTTCGTTCGACGCCCGGTGCATGCCACCATTCGCCCTTGATCAACCCGTGGAGTGAGTCAAAGGCGGGCTTGCGCGAACCGTCGGGGCGGAGAAGTCCCGACGGCGCCCCAAGCCAGGCAGTGGCATCGGAGAGACCCCAGTACGTCACGGACTCGACCGCGGGGTGGGCAACGAGGGTGCAGTAGTGGCGCACGATCTCATCGGCTTGACGGGCTTCTCCCTGAGCAGTCGATGGCCAACTGGCGGGCGTGAAGTCGTTGAGATCAACGATGTGTGCCGGCATGAGATTTCCAGATACGAGTGAAGTCTCGGTCATCTGCAACGGCAGCCCGAATCGCGCGAATCTCTCCAGGATCTCCCACACCTCGTCCTCACCCCGGTACCCCTGGTGCATGTGAGTTTGCAGTCCGATCGCATCAATCTGTATACCGGCTTCGAGGCACTCTGAGATGACGCGCTCATACTCGGGGGAGAGGTCGAAGTCATTGATGACTAACCTTGCCGATGGATTCGCCGCGCGGGCGGATTCGAATGCGAGGCGTACTGTCTCGACCCAACCCTCGGATTGGGCAAGTCGAGTCACTGCGTTCGCTTCGGCCGTGAACGACGGGAGGATCACTGGCTCGTTGATCGCGTCCCAGTGGTCGATCACGCCTGCAAAGTCAGCCACGTCGCGCCCAATGCGTGCACGCATGGCGGACTCCGCTTGCGACTCGGGCATCTCCAGAAGCCACGGGGGAGCCAGGGTGTGCCAGAGAAGGGGATGCCCTTTCACAGAGACGCCATGTCGCGCGAACCAACGCGCGGCCGCGAGGAGCCGCTTGGTGTCCGGGTGACCCTGCGTGGGTTCAAAGCGCGCCCAATAGAACGGCAGCGTCGCCATGTTGAAGAGCGAGAACCAGTCCTTCGCGAGAGTCGCACCGTCGCCGCCGGAGGCATCGACGCCCGAGTTGGCCGCAGCATCGTGCCGTGGCGGGGTTTGCTCGTTGGCAAAGTCGATCAAATCGAAGCCTATGCTTCCAAAGCCAAACTCGTGGCTCACCTGCTCGATGCGCACGTCGGTATGGGGGATGAGAGTGCCGTCGTTGTCGACGACGGTTACGGTAGTGCGCCCACGCCGGTGATCAAGCGAGGTGGGCGCACGGCCCGCAACTGTCGTCATCGATTCGCCTAGCTGACCGTGGCGGTTGTCATGCGATTGGAGTCAACGGTGACCTTGTAATCAGGGCCGGTGAGTTCGATCCGAGCAGTGGCCTCACGCCAATCGCTCGCGCCCACCCAGAGGTCCACGTCGCCGGACTCGACCACGCGCACGCCGGCACGGTTGGTGAAGGCTAGACGCGTGGTGGGAACGCGGAACTCAACTCGCCGGGATTCGCCTGCTTCCAGTTCGATTCGCGCGAAGCCAATGAGTTGTGCGACGGGCCTGGTCACACTTCCGACCAGGTCGTGGCCGTACAACTGCACTACGTCGGCGCCCGCGCGCGCGCCGGTGTTAGTGACGGTGACCGTCGCAGTAATCGCACCGTTGCAGGTGACCTCCGCATCGACCTCGAGGTCGGTGTGCGCGAAGGTGGTGTACGACAGGCCAGTACCAAAAGCCGATGCTGGAATGGTCGAGAGGTTGCTCACCTCACCATCGCCCCCGAGGGTCGGGTGAAGGTACGAGTACGGCTGAGCACCGGCGGACCGGGGCAGTGACACTGGCAACTTCCCGGAGGGATTGACCCGCCCTGACAGGACGCCAGCGATGGCACCGGCTCCCTCTTCACCGGGGAAGAAAGCTTGTACAACGGCGGCGCATCGTTCCATCGCCCAGCCCAGGGCGTAAGGCCGGCCGGTGACGGCCACGAGCACCACGGGGGTGCCAGTCGCCAGCAACCGCTCTACCAGTTCACGCTGAACGCCGGGTAGCTCGAGGCTGTCGGTGTCGCAGCCTTCGCCGGACGTCGCGCGACCGAACAGGCCCGCGCTGTCGCCCACCACCACAAAGGCGACATCGGCGTCACGCGTCACGCGCTCCGCCTCCTCAATCCCGGAGGCATCGTCACTGGCCACGTCACAGCCGAGCGCGAACGTGACGTCCGCGTCCCACTCTGCCGCGATGGCCTCCCGTACTGAGGGCGCCTCGAACCCCATGGGGGTTCCGGGGTGCTGGGCGAGCACGTGATTGGCAAACGAGTAGCAGCCAAACAGCGCGTTGGGGCGGTCGGCGTTGGGACCCACCACGGCGATCTTGGATCGACCAGTGATGTTCGGAGTGAACGGCAGAGCGCCGTCGTTGCTGACCAGCACGATCGACTGCTCGGCGAGCGTACGGGCTACGTCACGGTGCGCCGGGGAATCTAGGTCAATGCCGGCGGGCGGCTCATCCTCGAAGGTGGCACCCAACAAGCCGAGTTCTTCCTTTTGGGCGAGGACGCGCAGCACCGCGCGGTCCACAAGTGCCTCGTCCACCGCGCCAGAGCGCACTGCCTCGGCGAGGGGTACGAGATAGGCGTTGCCGGTGGGCAGTTCCACGTCGACGCCAGCCTTGAGCGCGAGGCCGGCTGCCTCGCCAAGATCGCCTGCGACGTGGTGAAGTATCTGGAGGAAAGCGACGCCAAAGTAGTCCGCGACTACTACACCGTCGAATCCCCAGGTGCCTCGCAAAAGGTCCGTCAGGAGACTCTCGTCGGCAGCCACGGGCACGCCATCGATCTCCGCGTAGGAGTGCATGACTGAGCGCACCTTGCCGTCAAGGACTGCCATCTCAAAGGGAATCAGCAGCACGTCAGCAAGCTCGCGAGGTCCAGCGTGAACCGGGGCAAAGTTGCGGCCCGACTGCGATGCCGAGTACCCCACAAAGTGCTTAAGCGTCGCGTGGACACCCTCGCTCTGGATGCCCTGCACGTAGGCCGTGCCGATTGCGCCCACCAAGTATGGGTCTTCGCTGATGCACTCCTCCACTCGGCCCCAGCGCGCATCGCGCACCACGTCGAGCACCGGGGCGAGCCCCTGGTGAATGCCGAGCGAGCGCATGGACTCGCCAATCTGGGCGCCCATCTGAGCGATCAGATCCGGGTTGAAGCTCGCCCCCCATGACAGCGGAGCGGGGTAGGTTGCGGCCTTCCAGGCGCTCAACCCGGTGAGGCACTCCTCGTGGACGATCGCGGGTATGCCGTGACGCGTGTCGGTGACGAGCTTCCGCTGCTGTTCCCAAAGCCACGCGGCCCGAGCATCGGCGTCGACCGGGGATGTGCCGTACACACGGGTGAAGTGTCCTAGCCCAAGGCCGACAGCCTGGTCCAGAGCACCGGTATGTGCGACCTCGCCCTGCAGCGGTGCGACTACGTCGCCGCCCTCGTCCTGCCAGAAGCCCACGAGCTGGGCCAGCTTCTCCTCGAGCGTCATCGAACTGATGATGCTCGAGATGTCGGTGTTGTGTTGAGTGGAGGTCATTACTATCCCTTCACCGCGCCGGTCAGGCCGTCCACAATGCGTCGCTCCATGAAGAGGAAGAAGACGAGCGCAGGAATCATCGCGAGCGAGGTGTAGGCCATGATCATGGTGGTCGCTGAGGAGTGCTGACCCTGGAAAGTGGTCACGCCGAGAGGCAGGGTCATTCCGGTGGGATCTCCTGTAAGTAGAAGTAGAGGAAGCAAGTAGGCGTTCCACGAGCCGATGAAGGCGAGCACCCCGACAGTCACCATTCCGGGCTTGGCCAGGGGCAACAACATCCGCCAGAAGAAGCCCACGCGAGACACGCCGTCCATCGCCGCGGCCTCCTCCAGTTCCATAGGCAGGGCCTTAAGGAATGGGCGAAGGATAATGATGGTGACAGGCAGGCCGAAGGCGATCTGCGGGATCACCAGCCCCCACAGTCCGGAGATGCCCATGTCACGTAGCAGCAGGTAGAGCGGGAGCACTGCGACGGTGAGGGGGAACATGAGTCCAGTGGTGAACACCACGAAGAAGAATTCGCGTCCACGGAATTTGTATCGCGCCAAGGGATAGGCCGCCATGGTGCCGAACAGCACCACTCCGAACGTGGTGGCTAACGCGACCACAGTTGAGTTGAGCAGCTGGCGCCAGAAAAGCGGCTCGGACAGGATGGTCCAGTAGTTCTGCCATTGGAAGGGGTTGGGGAAGCCAGTAGGGTTCTCGGCCAGGTCACCTTGGGTCTTGAACCCGCCTAGGACCAAATAGAGGATGGGGCCGAGGGTAAGCGCTACGCCCACCAGCGCGACGCCGACCGATAGGTACACGGACTTGTCGAACTTGCGCGGCTTAACCGAGCGCATCCCCGGAGCAGGGGTGGAGAACTGTTCCACGACTGATTGTTGTGGTGAAGTCATGGTGATCACCGGGCCTTTCGGATGCGGTCGGTGTTGTCGTTGCGCAGCACCACGAGCATGTAGGCGACGGCGACGGCGAATGAGATGAAGAACATGATCACGGCGATGGCCGAGCCGTAGCCCCAGTCAGAGCGGAAGAACCCGATCTGCATCATGTAGGTGGCAATTGTTGAGTATTGTCCGGTGGTGCCACCTTGGTTCAGGACCCACACCATGTCGAACAACTGAATCGAGCCGATGAGGGACAAGAACGCCCAGATGCGGATAGTGGGTCCGATCAATGGGATGTTGATGCGCCACTGGACTTGCCACCAACTAGCGCCGTCGATCGAGGCAGCTTCCTGTAGGTCTTCCGGTACGCCGGAAAGTCCTGCGAGGAACAGAATGATCGCCAGGCCGATGTACTTCCACGTGATGATGAAGAAAACGACCCAGAAGGCCCAGGTCTGATCTTCGAGCCAACCTCCCGCTGGGGGATTGAGGCCGATCGAATGCATGAAGTCTGTTGCAATGCCGTTGGGGTCAAAGATGATGAGCCACATGACTCCTGCGATTACTTCGCTCAGGACATAGGGGGCAAACATAATGACGCGAACAGAGGGGCGACCCGGGAACTTGCGGTTGAGTGTCAGCGCGATTAGCAATGCGAGCGGGAGCTGCACCGCCATCGACAAGCCGATGATCGCAAAGTTATGGCCCAACGCCTCCCAGAAAGGCTGGGAGTACTGCGTTGTGAACGCCTGCTTGAGGTCGGGGTCGGTGCCGCCGAACAGCGCTCGGGCGTAGTTCTCAAAGCCGATGAACTCGGCATCGGAGAACTGCGATACGCCGTTCCATTTGTAGAAGCTGTACCGCGCGGCCGAGATGACCGGGTACACGACGAAGGTGAGGAACAGGACTAGCGCGGGCCCCACAAAGAGGGTGATTTCGCCCCATTTGCGGATGTTGTCACGACGCTTGTGATTGGTGACGGGTGTGACGGGACGCGGTCCCGCCGCCGACGCATTCGCGTCGACGGCGGAACCCTGACCCACACCCGAGGTCTCCAGTGCAGTCACTAGAAAGCCTCGCTTTCGTATTGGTTGTGTGGTGCGGGAACTACGCCGTGGCCGCGGCTGCGGTCATTCCGTCAACGATGTCCTGCGAGGAGTTTTGACCGCCGAACATCCCTACGATGCCGTCGTTCATTGCACCACCCACGTTGGGGCCGAATGCGGTGTCGAGCCAGAGCTGCACGTAGCCGGCGTTACCAGCGACCTGAGCGAGCTCGACGAGCACGGGATTGGTGACGGCCTCGGCTGCGGCAGGTGCCACAGGGAGTCCGCCAACTGCTGCAGCGAAGCCCTTCTGCACGTCGTCGCTCACGATGTACGCCAGGAAATCGGCGCACTCCGGGGGTGCGTCCACGTAGCAGGAGAAACCATCACCGCCACCGAGTGCAGCGGTCGGGTCACCGGCGCCGCTCGAGGTAGCGGGCATCGGGAACCAGCCCAGGTCCTCGTGCAGGTCGGCAATTGCCTGGTCGCTACCGTCCGTGAAGCCCTCGTAGACAAAGACGTTCCACTGACCCATGAGCTCCATGGCTGCCTGGCCGGTGGCCACGAGTCCCGCTGACGACGTGGCGCCGGTCTGGGCGACAGTCGAGGTGAACTGCGGCTGGAAGGGATCCGTGCCGATGAAGTCATTCAGCTGATCGCCAGCGTCAATCCAGCATGGGTCGGAGAAGTCATAGCTTCCGGTACCGGCGTTCAGTGCCTCCTGCGAGCAGGAGCGGAGCGCGAAGTTGTACCACCAGTGTGCCGCGGGCCACTTGTCACCCGCGCCTACGGCGATTGGGACGATGCCCGCGTCCTTGAGTTTCTGGACGTCAGTGTTGAGCTCAGCCATGGTGGTGGGCTCCTCGATGATGCCAGCCTTCTCGAAGAGTGACTTGCGGTACCAGATACCCTCTACACCAAACTGGAAAGGCAGACCGTAGGTATTGTCGCCAGCCTGCCATGGAGCAACACCGCCGCCGAGGCGGGTGATGTCGTCCGCGTTGGACTCGGTGAGGTCCATCAGGTAGCCGGCAGCTGCCTGAGCGGCCATCTCTCCACCACCCCATTGCTGGAATAGATCGGGCGCATCGCCCGACTGCAGTGCGGTAGGGATGCGAGTCTTCTGCAGGTCCTCGTTCTGGATCTGAGAAATATCTATCGTGACGTTGGGGTGCATGGCCGTGTAATCAGCCGCGACCTTGTCCCAGTAGTCGCCGAGCGCGTTCTCTCCGGCGTCGCCAGCGACACCATTGTGCCACCAGGTGAGGGTGACGGGTTCTGCGTTGGGGGCATCACTTGCAGTGCCGTTGGTGGCACCGGTAGTCGGCTCCTCAGTCGTGCCCGAGTCGCTACTGCTACAAGCAGCAAGTACCAAAGCGGTGGATACGAAGAGCGCAGTGATGGCGCCTCCGCGACGGGAGTTCGTCATGTTGGGTCCTTTCAGTCGTCGTTGACCTTGCCGAACAGGGCGAGTCTTGCACTGGTTTCAAAAAAGTGTCAAACGTTATCGATAACGTTTTAGTTAACTTCCCGGTAGCATCGTACCTATGGAAAACCGCCCAAGGCCAAAGATGTCCGACGTAGCCCGAATAGCAGGGGTTTCTGTGGCGACGGTCTCGAAAGTTGTCAACGGACGCTACGGCGTATCGAAAGAAACTTTCGAAACTGTGCAGCGCGTGATCGACGAACTTGGCTACGTGGGCAACCTCAGCGCCACCTCTCTTCGCAGCGCCAAGACCAACGTGCTGGGCATCCTCGTGGCATCGTTCGAGCCCTACGCCGCTGAGCTACTTAAGGGGGCGGCATCGGCTTCAGGTGGCAGCGGCTACGAACTGCTCGCGCATGCCGGAAACGACACTCACGGCTGGGAGCGTAGGTCGCTCGCGCGCATGGGCGGCACGCTCATTGATGGTGCTGTGGTCGTCACCCCGACCGTCATCGAGGCAAGCAACGTGATTCCCATCGTCGCGGTTGACCCGCATTGGGGGCCAACGCTGGTGCCCACGGTTGACTCGGACGGCTTTGGTGGGGGAAGGGCTGCCGCCGCGTATCTGCTGTCACTTGGACACACCCGCATCGCGCATATGGCCGGCCGCGAGGACCTGGACTCGGCCCGCGAGCGCGAGCGCGGCTACAGGGACGCCATGCGCGAGGCGGGCGTCGCTGTCGACGACTCGCTCGTGCGTGACGCGCGCTATGACCCGGACATTGCGCTCGATGTGGCGCGCGAACTCCTCACTATGCCTGATCGACCTACGGCAATCTTCGCGGCCAACGACATCACGGCATTGAGTGCAATGCGCGTCGCTGAGGAATTGGGGCTGTCAGTGCCAGGGGATGTCTCCATTGTTGGCTTTGATGACGTGCCCGAGGCGACGCTTGCCCAACCACAACTGACCACCGTGAGGCAGCCGCTTCAGGCCATGGGGGCCGAGGCCATGCGCATGCTGCTCGACATCCTGTCCGGCGTGGATCGTGAGACGCACGTGCGCATGGGCACCGAGCTCATTGTCCGTGATTCGTGCGGGCCGGCTCCTGATGTCGTGCGCACGGTGGAATCCGCGTAACGCCCCAGTTCTTCGGCAGTCTTCTACAACACACGCCGGATGAAGGTCGCCATGCCGGGCACCGTGAACGCGATTTGCCCGCGCTTGGGTGAGAACACGATTCCCTTGCCGATCAGGCGGCCGCGTATCGCGCTGATGGATTCCTGAGTCTTGCCAAGGCGTTCGGCGACGATGCGCGCCTGCGATGGGCCGTCCCCGTCCTCGGCCATCGACGTGAGGTAGCGCTGCTCGGCGGACGTCGCGCGGTCCCAGCGAGCCAGGAAAAAGCCTTGGTCCAACTCGTCGAAGCCGATGGACTTGGCGACCACGGCATCGTCCGCATCGATGGGCGAATACGCAGCCACGTCCCAGGCCGCCTTGCCAAAGACCTGAATGAAGTAGGGGTAGCCGGCGGCGATGGGCTCCAGGATGTCCAGCGCACCCGGGCTCCAGCCCTCACCCAGGCTCTCCACGGGCTCGACTAGTGCGCGTCGCGTAGCGGCGGCATCTAGCGGGCCCAAGCTGCGGTAGTCGAACATGCGCTCGGCATACGAGCGGGCCGTGCCGAGGATGCGCGGCAGCGAGGGAAGGCCCGCGCCGCAAACCAGCAGCGGCAGGTTCTCGAGATTTGCGTCCTGGACCGCCCGTAGAAGTGCATTGAGCTCCTCGCGCGTGAGGTCCTGCATCTCGTCGACCGCGACCATGATGCCGGCCCGATGCTCCACCTGTGCTTGGGCGATGGTCACCAAGAGGTCCGGCAGATCCAGGGTGACCTTGCCGGTGTAGGGGCGCTGGTAGCGGGGGTCGATCTCCACCCCAAAAGACACCTCGTCGAGGCCAATCGCAATGCGGAACGACGTGAAGGCGCCCAGGGCGGCGTGGGCCCGCTCTGACATCGACGGCTTGACGAGCATGCGCAGCTGGATCGACAGGCGGTCCGCAAGGCGCTCGATGAACGGGCTGGAAGAGCTGGGGTCCGACTCGACTCGCAGTGCCATCCAGCCGTGCGAGGCGGCGATCGACGTGAACTGACCCAGCAGGACGGTCTTGCCGGTGCCGCGTAGGCCATAGGCGACTATGCCGCGGGCGCCGCGTCCCAGCGACAGTCGTTCCACGGCGGCGGTGCAGGCGGCGAGTTCGTCGTCGCGGCCCACGAGGGCGAAGGGAGGGTTCCCCGCTCCGGGGTTAAAGGGATTGGTATTCGCGTGCATGGCTCACACTGTACGTAACTATGCTGACATTCGCATAGGGAGTGCCAGAGTGTGATGAGCTCGCATGCGACGTGTGCAAAACTGGCACGATGATCACCGTCTCCGTCCCGTATCCCGCCGTTGCCGATGCCCTGGGTGACGTTGGCCCCGATGCCCGGGTGATTGTGTGGGATCCGAACGTCGACGACGCCGACCCCGCCGAGCTCGACGCGATCACCATCGTGTGTGTTCCCCACTTCAAGGGTGGTCACAAGCTTTACGCGCGAGTTGCGCAGTGCCCCAACGTCGCGCTGATTCAGATTGCATCGGCGGGCTACGAGCATGCCGCGCCATACATTCCTGCTGGCGTAGGGCTCGCGAATGCCAGGGGAGTGCACGACACCCGCACTGCGGAGTTCGCGATCACGCTTGCGCTCGCGAGCCAGCGCCGGATGGTCGAGATCGTCAACGCCCAGCAGCGAGGCGAGTGGTTGCCGTTCAAGGTGGACCCCTCGCTCGCGGACCGCAAGGCGCTGGTCGTGGGGTACGGCAGCATCGGCGCCGCGATCGGTTCGCGCCTGCGCGCGATGGAGGTAGACGTGGAAGGTGTGGCCACCAGGGCGCGCACGGCGGACGACGGCACCACGGTGCACGCGATCGCCGACGTGATCTCGGTCCTACCGACTGCGGAGCTGGTCTTTCTCGTCACGCCGCACAACGACGCCACGCACCACCTCGTGAACGAAGAGTTCCTCGCCGCGATGCCAGACAACGCCTTGCTGGTGAACGTGGGCCGTGGAGGTTGCGTGGACACGGACGCGCTGGTCGCAGCACTTGAGACGGGTCGTATTCGCGCGGCTCTCGACGTCACCGACCCGGAGCCGCTGCCCGAGGGTCACCCTCTATGGAACGCTCCCAACGTGATCATCGCCCCTCACGTCGCCGGCAACACTGAACTGACCAACCGCCGTTACACGGACATGGTGCGCGCGCAGGTCGATGCCCTGCGAGCAGGCGCCGAGCCGGTCAACCTCGTGATGACGGGCTCGACCACATACTAGGTGCGAGTGCTAGTGGCTGGTGAGTGACTCTTCACGCAGGGCGATCCACGCGCGGATGATCTCCTCGAGTTCGTCGCGCCTCTCCTCGGCTTCAGCAATCGACACAATCTTCATTGCACGCGCCTCCGTTCCTTGGCCCTGCAGGTGGGGGAATTTACCGGGAATCAGCGCGCCCTGGTGGAACATCAGCGTCGCGTAGTTCATTGACTTGGGGTAGAAGCTCGCGAGGTTGCCCTGGTAGATGAAGGTGGGCGCTTGCCACTTAATCTCCTCGGTGATGCGGTCATCCGTCGCGAGGATCATGTGGCGTATACGTTGGACGACTTCCTTCATTGGGTTGTCGTACGCGGCCATCCACGCATCGACTGCTCTCTGTGACATAAGTCACACCATACGCTTAGATGTCGGGTTTTTCGCGGCCTATTCTCGCGAAACTCTCAACGTGTCGAGGGTCGCGAGTCGCTCGACCGCGTGGTCGACCATTGGTGTGGGGTAGGCAGGGGTGTCGAGGTCGGGAATCCAGCGCCTCACGTATTCGCGGTCCGGGTCGAACTTCTCCAGTTGCGTGGAGGGGTTGAAGACTCGGAAGAACGGGCTGGCGTCGCGCCCTGTGCCCGCGACCCACTGCCAGTTCAGTTGGTTCTGCGCGTGGTCGTAGTCCAACAGCGCGCGCCGGAAGTAGTCCGCCCCTCGCTGCCACGGCAGATGCAGATCCTTGACCAGAAAGCTCGCGACCACCATGCGCACGCGGTTGTGCATGGTCCCGGTCGCTCTCAGTTCCCTCATGCCCGCATCGACCAGCGGGTAGCCGGTAAGTCCCTCGCGCCATGCGACAAAGGCAGCATCCGCCTCCTTGCCCGTGTTCCAGGCGTCGTCCGCGAGTACTGGCTTGAGGGATTCGCGGCGTGCTGCGGGGTAGTGCCACAGCACGTCGGCGTGAAACTCGCGCCACGCGATTTCTGATTCAAAGACGCGCGCCGATGCCGTGGCGTCGCGGGCGGTCCAGTCCAGGATGGTACGGGGATGGATCTGGCCGTACGCGAGCGGCACCGACAGGTTTGAGGCTCCGTTGGCGGCGGGGAGGTCGCGCGTGGAGTCGTAGTCATCCAGGCGGGCCTCAGCAAAGTGCCGCGCGTCGGCGAGCACCCGCTCCTCGCGGAACTCTCGCTGCGGCGAGACCAAGTCGGTGCTGTCACCGTGGGCCGCGTACAGGTCCAGGCTCACGTCCGATGCCGTGGTGACGAAAGCGCTGGGATCCGCCTTGGGGTGGGGTGCGTCCCATCCGTGATCGCGCCACGCGTTTCGAAACGGGGTAAAGACCTTGTACTCGGTGCCATCGCCCTTCGTGACGCTGCCGGGGTCTACGGCGTAGGGCGACCCTTCGAATCGGAGTTCGCGTCCGTCGGCCTCCAGCGCCTCACGCACCTGATCTTGTTCCGCGACGCCGGCGGGAGAGAACTCTCGCGCAGCCCACACCGTACGGGCGTTGTGCTCGCGGGCCGCGGCGAGGACGGCATCGGCTGCGGTGGCCTTGCGGATGCCTAGTTTGCCGTCGATGTCCTGATTGAAGCTCCACAGCACTCGGGCCAGGTGCGCGACGCGGCGGCCGGACCAGAAATGCAGCGCGGGCACCCACGCGAAGACGGCGGCGACTGGGCCGCCTTCCTGGGCGTGCAGTACGGCCGGGTTATCGCTCAAGCGCGCGTCGCGCCGTACCCACCACACGGCCGATGCCGGGGCAGGGGCGGAACTGGAGGCGGCATCGGCGGTCATGGGGTTAGAAACCACGGGGATGGCCAACCTGTTCCCGGCTGACTACGACAGTTGCTTGGCGTACTCGGCTATCGCGTCGCGTAGGAACGCGGCAGTGCCGGACCCGTACTTGTCATAGCTTGCGCGGAAGCGCTCGTCGTCCACGTACATCTGGCCGAGGCCCGTATACGACTCCGCGTTGGGTGTCCATAGGCGGCTGACCCAAGCGAAGTGGCGGCTCACAATTTCTTGTGCCGATGCTCCGGCTGGGTCTGCGTCGGACGACGCCAAGGCGGCGATCGCCTCGGAGATGGCCTCATGCTCTGCGAGGTGTGCGCTCTGCGCGTCGGGACCCAGGTCGCGCCACTGCGTGTAGGCGCGGTCGACCACAGGGGCGCCCCAGCGCTCGCGGGCCTCCGGGGCGTACTTGTCGTGGTCAAAGCCGTTCAGGATGTCGTCGGACGTCATGGCTACTCCTTGTTCTAGGGATTCGATGGTGTGGGCGACGGTGGCGGCGAGGGTCGCGAAGCGGTCGCGCTCCCGCTCCAGCCCGCGTCGGTGTTCGCGCAACAGTGCGATGGTGGTGGCGTCGTCGTCCGTGTCGACGATGCTCTGGATGGTGGGCAGGGGAGTGCCGAGCTCGCGCAGCACCAGGATGTGTTGCAGGCGCAGGAGCTCGGCCTGCGCGTAGTGACGCCGCCCGTCGCGCCCGGTCCGTGCCGGAGGCAGGAGGCCGATGGCGTCGTAGTGGCGCAGTGTGCGACTCGTGGTTCCGCTCAGGCGGGCTACCGCCGCTATGTCGAGTTCTGACTCTTCTTGTGTGCTCATGGGGACAGCCTAGAAGTTGACGTCGCGTCAATGTCAAGTGTCGGTGAGGTCTCATTCGACCAGTTCGCTTGCGCCGTAATACTTAATCGATTTAGTATGGCCACACCTCGGACCAAGTGACCGAGGAGTCAATGACGACACCACTGCAAGGGGAATCCAATGGGACGACTGCAAGCAAAACACTTAATCGTTATAGTTGCGGGCGTCGCGCTCGCGAGTATTGCGATACCGGCGGCGGCACAGCCAAGCGCCGGTACAGGACTCGGCAACGACGCGAGCCATGCCTCGGATTGGCGAGACGGAGCCCACGGGTGGGCATCGGTGAAGGACTGGTGGAACAACCGCAAGGACAAACCTCCGCTAGAGGATCAGTTTGTCGACACGCACAAGAACAGCTTCACGCTCGGAGGCAAGCCGTACGGGGTGGTCGGTTCAAACAACTACTACCCGATGTACGAATCGGAGGCCATGACCGATGCGCTGTTTGAGAGGGCGGCCGATTCTGACTTCAACACGATGCGCGTGTGGGGTTTCTTCGCGGTTGGCTCACCCGGTGGGGGTGACAAGCCTACGGTGACGGATTCGGATAAGGGCGTCTACTTCGAGTACTGGGATGACGCAGCTGGCGCACCTGCGTATAACGATGGCGCCAACGGACTCGAGAAACTTGATTACGTGGTGGCGAAGGCCAAGGAAGAGGGGCTAAGGCTGGTGCTGCCGCTATCCAACAACTGGACCGCGTTCGGTGGAATTGACCAGTACAACGTGTGGGCCGGCAATGACTACCACTCCGATTTCTACACGGATCCTCAGACCCGTCAGTGGTACAAGGACTGGGTCGACCACCTGCTCAACCGCGTGAACACCTACACGGGCGTGGCCTATAAGGACGAGCCTGCCATTATGGCGTGGGAGCTTGCGAACGAGCCGCGGTGCATCGGCGATGGTGGACCAGCCGACGGCTCGTGGGGAAACGGTAGTTTCCCGCGCGACCCCTACTGCAGCGCGGACACGCTGCTGCCGTGGGTGACGGAAATGTCGAGCTACATCAAGTCGGTCGACTCCAACCACCTCGTCGCTACCGGTGACGAAGGATTCCTGGACCAGTCCGGTGCGGACGACTGGGCCTATGACGGCTCGGATGGAGTGGACTCCAAGGCCTTCGCGCAGGTCGACTCGATCGACTACCTGTCCTTCCACCTCTACCCGGACCACTGGGGCAAAGACGCTGACTGGGGAACGCAGTGGATCAAGGATCACAACAACATTGCGAAGCAGATCAAGAAGCCTGCGCTCATGGGAGAGTTCGGTTGGACTGACAAGTCCACGCGCAACACCGTCTACAAGGAGTGGCTCGACGCATCCCTGAAGACCAAGGGTGCGGGCTCGCTCTACTGGATCTTGAGCGATGATCGCGACGACGGCAGCTTGTACCCGGACTACGACGGCTTCACGGTCTACTGCCCGGGCCCCGTCTGTACCACCATCGGAAACTACGGAAAGCAGCTCGCGCATTACGGCTTCGGAACGTTTGCACCGGTAGCCGACCACGATGCTGTGACGGTGCCGTTCGGTGAGTCTGCCACGGTCAACCTGGTTGCCAACGACATTTCGTACTCGGCAAAGATCAAGTCCAGCACGGTCGACCTCGACGCGTCTAAGCGAGGCGTGCAACGTTCGGTGGCGGTCGCCGGTGGCACTGCGTGGGTGGATTCACGCGGCTTAGTGACGGTGGTTCCCGACGCTGACTATTCGGGCAAGGTTGTGGTTCCATACACGGTGCGCGACAACTGGTACCGCACGTCCAACACTGCGAACCTCACGGTGACGGTGCTGCCGGACCCGAATGCCTCGGTAGTCATCGATGACTTTGACGCCGATGCCGAGGGCTGGTCTTGTGATGGAACCGGATCGGTCGCATCGGTCAACGGTCAGGGTGTCTTCACCAATGACACTGGTGACTGGGCCTGGTGCCTGAACACGCTGCCCGCGGCGCTCGACCTGAGCGATAAGGACTCGGTGACCATCGACTTTGTGGGCACTGATTCGGGAGTGAACCCCGAATTCGCGTTCAAGGTGGGAAGCGGCTGGGAGTGGTGCCAGGTGGCTCCGATCTCAGGCACCTGGAACACGCCGGGTGAGGTGACCGTGGACCTGTCCGCGCTCACCGGGTCGTGTGCCGACGGGTTGAACGATGTTCACGCCATCGGCATGGGAATGCAGGCGGGCGTACACACGTACGACAACCTCAAGGCCAACTAGAAGCAAGGCGATGGTGCCCCACAGGGGCGGGGGAGGACTCTCTGCTTTCCCCGCTCCTGTGGCACGTAGGCGTGGCAACAAAGTTGACGTGGCGTCAATGTTAGCGTCACGCGCTGGGAGTGTTTTCCGCTCAAGCCGGTCGATGCATCGGCCAGCCTCAGCGCGTTCGTTGCCCGTGGCATCGGCGGAAGTCCTAAACTCTGGGGCATGACTGAATTCGATATCAAGCCCCGCTCGCGTCAGGTCACGGATGGCATCGAAGCCACCGCCTCGCGAGGAATGCTCCGCGCAGTAGGAATGGGTGACGACGACTTCGCCAAGCCGCAGATCGGCATCGCGAGCTCGTGGAACGAGATCACCCCCTGCAACCTGTCGCTCCAGCGCCTCGCGCAGGCGTCCAAGCAGGGCGTCCACGCCGGCGGCGGCTACCCGCTCGAGTTCGGCACCATCTCCGTGTCCGACGGCATCTCCATGGGCCACGAGGGCATGCACTACTCGCTGGTCTCGCGCGACATCATCGCCGACTCGGTCGAGGTCGTCATGCAGGCAGAGCGCCTCGATGGCTCGGTGTTGCTGGCTGGCTGCGACAAGTCGCTGCCCGGCATGCTGATGGCCGCCGCGCGACTCGACCTCGCGTCGGTGTTCCTCTACGCGGGCTCGATCATGCCCGGCCACGTCACGCTCGAGGACGGGACCTCCAAGGACGTCACCATCATCGACGCGTTCGAGGCCGTGGGTGCGTGCGCCGCGGGCCTCATGTCGGAGGCCGACCGCCTCGCCATCGAGAAGGCGATCTGCCCCGGCGAGGGTGCGTGTGGCGGAATGTTCACCGCCAACACCATGGCGTCCGTGGGCGAGGCGCTCGGAATGTCGATTCCCGGCTCCGCCTCACCGCCCAGCCCCGACCGTCGCCGCGACATGTACGCGCACAAGTCCGGCGAGGCAGTGGTCAACATGCTGCGTCAGGGCATCACCGCTCGCGACATCATGACCAAGCCGGCCTTCGAGAACGCAATTGCGGTTGTCATGGCGTTCGGTGGGTCGACCAACGCCGTGCTGCACCTGCTGGCCATCGCGAAGGAAGCAGATGTGGACCTCACGCTTGCGGACTTCTCGCGCATCGCCGACCAGGTCCCGCACCTGGGTGACCTCAAGCCGTTCGGGCAGTTCGTGATGAACGATGTGGACCGCGTGGGTGGTGTTCCAGCCGTCATGAATACGCTGCTCGAAGCCGGCCTGATGAACGGCGACGTGATGACCGTGACCGGCAAGACTTTGGCCGAGAACATGGAAGACCTCAAGCCCAACAAGATTGACGGCCGCGTGGTGCGTGCGCTGAACAACCCGATCCACAAGTCTGGTGGCATCACCATCCTGCACGGCTCGCTCGCACCCGAGGGTGCCGTGGTCAAGTCGGCAGGATTCGACACTGACGTGTTCGAGGGCACCGCGCACGTCTTCGACGGCGAGCGCAAGGCGCTGGACGCGCTCACCGCGGGCGAGATCGTCGCCGGCGACGTCGTAGTCATTCGCTACGAAGGACCCAAGGGCGGTCCTGGCATGCGCGAGATGCTGGCCATCACCGCTGCCATCAAGGGTGCGGGACTCGGCAAGGACGTGCTGCTGCTCACTGACGGCCGCTTCTCCGGAGGCACCACCGGCCTATGCGTGGGCCACGTTGCCCCCGAGGCCGTTGACGCTGGTCCCATCGCGTTCATCAAGGACGGCGACAAGATCACGCTCGACGTCGCGAACAAGAAGCTCGACCTGCACGTGGACGAGGCTGAGCTCGAGGCACGCAAGGTGGGCTTCGAGCCGCCAGCACCTAAGTACACGCGCGGCGTGCTCGCCAAGTACGCCAAGCTCGTGGGCTCGGCCTCCACCGGGGCAGTGGTTGGGTACTAGTCAGCCGGACCCTGTGGGGTCGGAGTCGGAGGGGCCCGCTGCGGAAAGCTTTTCGCAGCGGGAGGCGATGGCACCCAATGCCGGGCCGCACGCGTCCATCACCGGAATCCCTCGCTGGGCGCTGATCGTGGTGCCGTTCATCCTCGTAGTAGTAGTGGTGGGGATCGGCTTCGCGATTGCTGGCGCCACGAGTATTGACGGAGGCCCAGGCTTCGCGACGCCGACGCCTCGGGCGCCCGCTCCTGCCACGCCGGCGCCCTAGTCGCCCGACCAACTTTTCTTGAAGCGAGGGCTTACCGCGCCGGGAACGTACTTGATAGATTCGTCAGATGAGTCAAGCGATTGGACCTCTGGACCACGCCTTCACGGCAACGATCGGCGTAGAGGTCAAGGGCGAGACCTGGGCCTGCGTCGAGATGCCGAGTTCGGCAGACTTCTTTGGAACCGGCAAATCTGTCAAGGTGGACGCGGTTGTCGATGAGGTCGAGGTCGCCAACGTTGCTCTGATGCCTACCGGACGGGGAGGGCACATGCTGTCTCTCAATGCCAAGGTGCGCAAGAAACTGGGCAAGGACTTAGGCGACGAGGTCTCCGTCCGCTTGACCCGGCGGTTGACCTAAGGTTCCCCGCCCCGCCGTACTAGGGTTGCCCCAACCTTTTCGGTACCGCGACCGTTCATGGTGGTGAGAGGCAACTAAAGGGGACAGATGTCGAAGGCGATGGCAGATCCGATGCTCGAGGAGCTGTGCCGGCAACGGTACGGGCACCTAGTGGCATTGGCGACGATGCTGACGGGCTCACGTGAGAGCGCACCTGATCTAGTCCAGGAGGCCCTGATCGCTGTCTTCGGCAAGCGACGCAGTTTTCCGTCCCTGAACGCGGCCGATGCATATGTCCGCCGGGCGATCTCGTCTCGTTTTGTCGACGGTGTGCGGAAATCGTCCCGCCGGCGCGCGTCAGAGTCGGGGTTTGCGTCCCAGCAACCTGGCGCCCATCTGGATGTGGTGGGCGACGACGCAGAATTGAATGCACTGCTCGCCCAACTGCCGCCGCGGGTGCGGGCGTGCATTGTGTTGTGCTATGTCGAGGACCTGCCAATCACCGAGACCGCGCGGGCGCTGTCGCTGTCGGAAGGCAGCGTCAAGCGCTATGTGCACGATGGCCTGCAGCTTCTCAATGGTGCTTTGGGCACCACGGAATCGGTGGACGATGCGCCCCGAGTCGCGGTCGAGACACGAGGAGCGCAGCGATGAGCGGATTAAGCGATCGGATGCGCGGCCAGGCTCGCAGCATCGAACAGGGCGTACCGGCTCTGGCGAGCGGTGAAGTGGAACAGATCGGCAAAGTGGCGCGCCGCAAGCGTCGCTCCCGGACGGCGCTGCTCGCTACGGGCGTGAGCGGGGGAGTCCTCGCCATTGGCGGTGCCGCGGCGCTGCTGCTCCTTGGCGACCGCTCGACAGCGGATCCGATTGCGCCGTCGCCGTCGCCGTCGCTCTCGTCGTCATTGTCGCCGCCTCCCTCGCCGCCTCCTTCGCCGTCGGCTTCACCGAGCGTCATGCCGGAACCCACGACGTCCGCTGAACCTACCGGGACGCCGGTGCGGACCTTTGAGGCGCCCGAGGCGACTGGCGCGGATTCCTTCCCTATGCCATTTGGGGACGCTGAGGACGCAGCGGTGGCGATGCAGTGGGAGAACAACGTGGGGGGCAGCTTCGAAACACCGCTGTGGAGCGCCGACGGGTCGAGCTTTGTGAGTGTGCTCCGTTCGGACAGACTGTATTCGGTGCAGTATCGCGACCCATCGTCCGGTGAGGCGCGGACTCCCTGGGCCGACTGGTCCACCTTGCCGCCGGTAGTGGAGTGGGCGCCTCAAGGCGCGACCTTTGCATTGTGGTACTCGCCGGAGGGCGGCGACCCAATGCTGCGGATTTATGACGCCGGCACGGGTGACTCCACCGCGGTTGCGACGTCACCTTCCGACATGGTCACCCACCTTTCCTGGTCACCGGATGGCTCCCTGCTCGCAGTCAGTGCTGCCGACCTTGACGCCCGCAAGGCGACTTTCGCCATTGTCAATGTGGCGACGGGTGAAGTGACGGCGAGCGGGCTTAGTGGCGACGCAGCTGAGTTTGGCGTCATCACCGACCAGATCTACTACCGCTCCATGGACCCCGACGGCAGCGGGCTCGCGGTGACGCGATCCGATGCGACCTTGCCGGAGGTCATGGCGCAGGGCCGCGAGCCGGGCGACTCCGTAGTTGGAGTCGAGCCGATCGCCTGGAGTCCCGACGGACAAACTGGAATCGTGGTGGTTCCGGACGACGGCGATGCCGGAGCGCTCTACCTCGTTGATGGTGCGACGAATGAGGTGAGATCCGTTGAGGGGGCGTATTCGGCGATCCGACCTATCGCCTGGGCGCCGGACAGTGCCCACTTTGCCTTGGCCGACAAGGACGGTACGACGGTCACGATGTTCGCGGCCGACGGGTCGAGCGTGAACTCGTGGAACGTCAACGGCGTGAACCCCAACGGCTGGGTGCAGGGCATTGCCTGGACCCCCGACTCCCAGCAAGTGGCGGTGGCAGTCCCCGCCGGCGATGGGGACGTGGCGCAACTGGCCTTCGCGAAGGCCGACGCGGAGTCGTTGACGGTGTTGAAGGCGGGACCGCCGATTAGCAGCAACGGGCCGGCGTGGTCGCCGCAAGGCGATCAACTGGCGTGGCCGACTCAGAGTGGCTCCACGTCGCAGGTGTTGGAATTTCGGGACTAGGTACGTCGCCACGCCCACGCCGCGTCTCATATGTTAAGACGGTGAGCCACGATATGAGATTCTCTCGCTGTGGCGTGACAATCCCCCTGCGCGGGCGTACAGTCTTCTACATGCAGACGACTCTCGTAGTAGTTATTGGGCGCGCGGACATTTAGTCCTCGACCCGGCATCGTCCGCGCGCATACCCCGAAAGCCACCCAGGCTAAGGGGTTTTTCCATGCGAGGCGGATTGCGAGAGTCGCCTCACCACATCACACTCAATGGGAGAGAAGATGGCACAGGCCCCGGCCCCCAAGCCGTCCGCGATGAGCGCGACAGCGACCCAGGCACGACCAGCCACCACGACGCAGGCGCGTGGCGGAGGCGAGGAAATGAACGGCGCGCAGTCGCTTATCCGCTCGCTTGAGCGCGCGGGCGCGACCGATATCTTCGGTCTCCCGGGCGGCGCAATCCTGCCGGCCTACGACCCGTTGATGGACTCCACGATCCTGCGTCACATTCTGGTCCGCCACGAGCAGGGAGCAGGCCACGCGGCTCAGGGTTATGCCCACGCCACCGGTCGTCCAGGTGTCTGCATCGCGACGTCCGGACCCGGCGCCACCAACCTGGTGACGCCCATTGCCGACGCGAACATGGACTCGATTCCTATGGTCGCCATCACCGGTCAGGTGGCTGCGGCCAACATTGGCACGGACGCCTTCCAGGAGGCGGACATCGTGGGCATCACGCAGCCCATCACCAAGCACAACATGCTGGTGACGGACCCTGCCGACATCCCGCGCGCAATTGCCGAGGCCTTCTACATCGCCACCAACGGTCGCCCGGGCCCAGTGCTCGTGGATGTGACTAAGTCGGCAATGCAGACGCAGACGGTGTTCAACTGGCCCGACAAGATTGAGCTGCCCGGCTTCAACTCCGGCGCCAAGCCGCACTCCAAGACGGTGCAGGAAGCTGCACGTTTGCTCGCGACGGCACGCAAGCCCGTGCTGTACGTGGGTGGCGGCGTCATCCGCTCCGGAGCATCGGAGGGCCTGCTCAAGCTCGCCAATCTTTCCGGCGCAGCGGTCGTGACCACGTTGATGGCACGAGGCGCTCTTCCCGACAGCCACCCGCAGAATCTGGGCATGCCGGGTATGCACGGCACCGTGCCCGCCGTCGCGGCCCTGCAGAACGCCGACCTGGTGGTGTCGCTGGGTGCGCGCTTCGACGACCGCGTCACCGGCAACCTGGACTCTTTCGCCCCGCTGGCGACCATCGTCCACGCGGACATCGACCCCGCGGAGATCGGCAAGAACCGTCACGCGGACGTGCCGATCGTAGGTGACCTCAAGGACGTCTTTGCTGACCTGGTGCCCGCCCTCGCCGAGGAGCACATCAAGCACGGCAAGCCGGACCTCGAGGGCTGGTGGAAGCAGCTCGACGAGTGGCGCACCACCTATTCGCTGGGCTACACGCCCACCGATGACGGACTCGGCTCGCCGCAGCACGTCATCCAGCGCCTGGGTGAGATCTCCGGACCGGAGTCCATCTTTGTGGCCGGCGTGGGCCAGCACCAGATGTGGGCCAGCCAGTTCATCAAGTACGAGCGCCCCAACTCGTGGATCAACTCGGGAGGCCTGGGCACCATGGGCTTCTCGGTTCCCGCTGCGATGGGGGCCAAGGTGGGAGCACCGGATCGCACCGTGTGGTCAATCGACGGTGACGGTTGCTTCCAGATGACCAACCAGGAGCTCGTGACCTGCGCGCTCAACGAGATCCCGATCAAGGTTGCGATTATCAACAACTCGTCGCTGGGCATGGTGCGCCAGTGGCAGACCCTGTTCTATAACCAGCGCTACTCGAACACCGACCTCAACACGGGTCACGGCACCGCCCGCGTGCCCGACTTCGTGAAGTTGGCCGATGCCATGGGTTGCGTGGGTCTGCGCTGCGAGTCCGATGCGGACGTCGACGCGACCATCAAGCGAGCGATGGAGATTGATGACCAGCCCGTGGTTGTGGACTTCACAGTGTCGCGCGACGCGATGGTGTGGCCGATGGTTGCTTCGGGTACCAGCAACGATGAGATTCAGTACGCCAAGGGCATTGCCCCCAAGTGGGACCGTGAGGACTAGACCATGACGGACAAGCACACTCTCTCCGTACTCGTGGAGAACAAGCCCGGCGTGCTCGCGCGCGTCTCCGGCCTATTCTCGCGACGTGCCTTCAACATCCACTCGCTGGCGGTGGGCCCCACCGAGCACCCCGAGATCTCCCGCATCACGGTGGTGGTCGACGTGGACGAGCACCCGCTCGAGCAGGTCACTAAGCAGCTGAATAAGTTGATCCACGTGCTCAAGATTGTGGAGCTCGAGCGTGACCGGTCGGTCCAGCGCGAGTTGTTGCTCGTCAAGCTACGTGCCGATGCGCGTCAGCGCACCGAGATCCTGCAGGTGGTCGAGCTGTTCCGCGCCAAGGTGGTCGACGTCGCGACGGACTCGCTTGTAGTCGAGGCGGTCGGTACCCCTGAGAAGCTTGAGGCGCTGCTTGCGGCCCTCGCGCCCCATGACATTCGCGAGATTGTTCAGTCGGGCACCGTCGCGATTGGCCGCGGCGCGCGTTCCATCACGGAGCGTGCGCTCGACCGTAACCACGGACTTATTCAGAACGCTAGCTAGCGCTACTGCCCAGGCAGCCGCAGCATCGGCCGCCTGAAATCTTTACCGTTTTTTCATCAGAATTCGTCAGATAAGACATAAGGAGAAAATCATGGCTGAACTGTTCTACGAAGAGGATGCAGACCTCTCGATCGTCCAGGGCAAGAAGGTTGCCATCGTCGGTTACGGCTCGCAGGGTCACGCGCACGCGCAGAACCTTCGCGACTCGGGCGTCGAGGTGCGCGTTGCGCTGCGCGACGGCTCGCGTTCCACCGCGAAGGCCGAGAACGACGGCTTCACCGTCCTCTCCGTCGCCGATGCCACGGCTTGGGCCGACCTCATCATGATCCTCGCGCCGGACCAGTTCCAGCGCACGATCTACAACGACGAGATCAAGCCCAACCTCGCCGAGGGCAAGATCCTCGCGTTCGCACACGGCTTCAACATCCGCTTTGGCTACATCGAGGCTCCTGAGGGCATCGACATCATCCTGATCGCCCCCAAGGCTCCCGGTCACACCGTGCGTCGCGAGTTCGTCGCCGGTCGCGGCATCCCGGACATCATCGCCGTCGAGGCCGATGCTTCGGGCCAGGCTTGGGATATCGCCAAGTCGTACGCCAAGGCCATCGGTGGCACGCGCGCCGGTGTCATCAAGACCACGTTCACCGAAGAGACCGAGACCGACCTGTTCGGCGAGCAGGCCGTCCTTTGCGGTGGCACCTCGCAGCTCGTGCAGTACGGCTTCGAGGTCCTGACCGAGGCCGGCTACCAGCCGGAGATCGCTTACTTCGAGGTGCTTCACGAGCTCAAGCTCATCGTCGACCTCATGCACGAAGGTGGCATCACCAAGCAGCGCTGGTCCGTGTCCGACACGGCCGAGTACGGCGACTACGTCTCCGGCCCCCGCGTCATCACGCCCGAGGTGAAGGAAAACATGAAGGCTGTGCTCGGCGACATTCAGAACGGCGCGTTCGCAAAGCGCTTCATTGACGACCAGGACAAGGGTGGCCCCGAGTTCCAGGAACTTCGCAAGAAGGGCGAGACGCACTCGATCGAGGACACCGGCCGCGAGCTGCGCAAGCTGTTCGCATGGTCCGGCGTTGACGCTGCGGACGCCGACTACGTCGACGGCCAGACGGCTCGCTAGAAGGTATCTCTGTGACCAACTACCGCCTTGCAGTAATTGCTGGAGACGGCATCGGACCCGAGGTCGTAGCGGAGGGGCTCAAGTGCCTCTCCGCCGCGACCGAGGGCACCGAAATCTCGTTCGAGACGACCGACTTTGACCTGGGTGCCAAGCGTTGGCACGCGACGGGCGACACGCTCACGGACATCGACCTCGAGGCCATCCGTGGCCACGATGTGATTCTGCTGGGTGCGATCGGTGACCCGTCCGTGCCTTCCGGCACGCTCGAGCGTGGGGTACTGCTGCCGCTGCGCTTCGCCCTAGACCAGTACGTGAACCTGCGTCCCTCGCGCCTGTACCCGGGAGAGGTGTCACCACTGCGTGACGTCGATTCGGTGGACTTTGTGGTGGTGCGTGAAGGCACCGAGGGACCGTACGTGGGCAACGGCGGCGCGCTGCGCGTCGATACGCCTCACGAGATCGCGACCGAGGTTTCCATCAACACGCGTCACGGTGTGGAGCGCGTGGTTCGCTACGCGTTCGGCGTGGCTCAGGGGCGCGAGCGCAAGCAGCTGACCCTGGTTCACAAGCACAACGTGCTGGTGAACGCCGGCCACCTGTGGCGTCGCACCGTCGAGGCCGTCGCGTCAGAGTTCCCGGACGTGACCTGGGACTACCTGCACATTGACGCCGCGACCATCGTCATGACCACCAACCCGGCCAAGTTTGACGTCATTGTGACGGACAACCTGTTCGGCGACATCCTGACCGACCAGGCGGCAGCCATCTCTGGCGGCATCGGCCTGGCGGCGTCCGGAAACATCAACGCAGACAAGACAGCACCGTCGATGTTCGAGCCCGTTCACGGCTCGGCCCCCGACATCGCCGGTAAGGGCATCGCGGATCCGTCCGCGACGGTTCTGTCCGTGGCGATGCTGCTGGACTTCCTTGGCTACGCGGAGCTCGCTGCAAAGGTTGAGGGCGCTGTGGCGGCCGATGCTGCGGCGAAGGATGGTTCGGCACGTTCCACCAGCGAGGTCGGCGACGCCCTCGCAGCCCGCATTCGCGGTTAGTTTTTCCCAACGTCCTAGCGGTATCTGAGTGCGGTTGTCAGACCGAGTTCAGCACTCATGTACCGCTAGGACGCAACACCTTTGAGAAAGGCCTGACATGAGCACCGGCATCCCGGGTCAAGGATTCGGCGACAAGTACACCGCCGGACCGCTTTCCGCCCCGCCTGCGACCGCCGACCCGGTGACCGCAGATTCGGTGCCCTCGTCCTCGGCGCCCTCCGCCGTAGAGGCCTTCGAGGTATTCGCGAATCCTGCGCCGCTGCCCTTAGCGCAGCGCGAGGCCGCGCTTGCCGACCTGAATTTTGGCACCCAGTTCACGGACCACATGGCTCGCGTGCAGTGGCGTAGCGGCACCGGCTGGCTCGACCGTCGCGTCGAGGCGTATGGCCCGCTGTCGCTGGATCCCGCTGCCGCAGTGCTGCACTACGGTCAGGAGATCTTCGAGGGCCTGAAGGCCTACCGCTGGGCCGATGGCTCGGTGTGGGTATTCCGCCCCGAAGCCAACGCTGCGCGCTTCAACAAGTCCGCGCAGCGCCTGGCACTGCCGCAGTTGAACGTCGACGACTTCATCGGGTCCATCGAGGCGCTGGTGCGTACGGACCTTGAGTGGGTGCCCGACGCTGACGAATCCTCGCTGTACCTGCGCCCTTTCATGTTTGCCTCCGAGGCCTTCCTCGGCGTGCGCCCAGCGAACCAGGTGGATTACCTGTTGATCGCCTCGCCCGTGGGCCCCTACTTCACCGGTGGTGTGAAGCCCGTGTCGATCTGGGTCGCGCAGGGCTACCACCGCGCGGGTCCCGGGGGCACCGGCGACGCCAAGTGCGGCGGCAACTACGCCGCGTCGCTGCTCCCGCAAATGCAGGCGGCGGAGAACGGCTGCCAGCAGGTGCTGTTCCTGGACGCCAAGGAAGACCGCTATCTGGACGAGCTGGGCGGCATGAACGTGTTCGTGGTGCGTCGTGATGGCACCGTCGAGACCCCGCGCCTGACCGGCACGATTCTCGAGGGCATCACCAGGTCCTCCGTCATCACGCAGCTCGAGGACTCGGGCCGCAAGGTGCTGGAGAAGGACATTACCCTCGACGAGGTGCGTTCCGGAATCGAGTCCGGCGACGTGGTGGAGGTCTTCGCATGCGGGACCGCCGCCGTGGTCACGCCCGTGGGACGTCTTGCTTCGCCTGACTTTGACGTGACCATTAACGGGGGAGTGGCCGGCGACGTCACCATGGCGATCCGTGCTGCGTTGACGGACATTCAGTACGGCCGCGCCGCGGATACGTACGGCTGGATGCGCCGCGTCGCGTGACACAAAGTCGGTGGCCGTTCGTGCTTACCTCGAGGGTCACGTGACGGTGCCCTTCGGGGCCTGGAAGCTGTCGGGGTTCGGCGGCCTAGAAAAGTCCCTCGCGTCGTTCAGTCAGTGGACGCGGCAGACGTCATTCTGGGTGCAACTGGATGCGGATGTGCGGCTTAGGTGAACATCGCATCCTTCTTTTCTGACCTCTGGGCGGACGTGACGACCCAGGTGGCGGCGGTGCCGGCGACCGCGCTGTGGCCGCTCGCTGCGGTGGTGGTCTGCCTGGTCGTTCCGCTGTTGTGGCACGTGGTGCGCCATGTGGTGACCATCGCGCACGAGGCGGGCCATGCGCTCGTCGCAGCATTGCTGGGGCGTGAGGTGCGCGGCATTCGGCTTCACGGGGACACGTCGGGGTTGACCACGCATGTCGGTTCTTCCAAGAAGATCCCCTTGGCTCTGGTGGCATTCGCCGGGTACCCGGCGCCGGCCGTGCTCGGGCTAGGTGCGGCCGCGTTGCTCGGCGTCGGATACGCCTACGCGCTGTTGTGGGTCGTGGTCGTCGTGCTTGTTCTGGTGCTCGTACAGATCCGCAACGTCTATGGATTCCTCGTCATGGTTCTGGCCGTCGGAGGGTTTGGGTGGCTGGCGTCGTATGCGCCCGACGTGTGGCGGGTGGGAGTTGCCTACGGCGTGGCGTGGCTCCTGCTCCTCGGCTCGGTGCGAGCCGTGGTCGAGTTGAGTCGCTCACGGCGCACTCCGGCCGGTAGGGGGTCTGATGCCGATGCGCTTGCACGGGTGACGCGCCTGCCTGGAGCGGCGTGGGTGGGCGTGTTCTGGCTGGTGACGGTGACCTGCGCAGCGGGTGGGGCATGGCTGATGCTTGGTGATGGGATTGCCGTCTGATGCAGCGGCCAATGGTCGTGTCGGGTATCTCAGGAGCGCGCGAAACGTAATATTCGGACTGGAAGGTCGGCTCGTAGTAAGGTGGCGATTGCTGAGGCCCACCCGGGCGTATCGACTGAGGGAGAACGCCGTGCGCACAAAAACTGTATCGAAGCAATTGCCTACAATTATTGCGGCGGTGCTGCTGTCCTTGGTGGCGATTGTTGGTGGCGCAGCGGCGCCGGCCTCTGCCGCGGAACCGGTGGCCTTCAGCGTCGATGACTTTAGCGGCAAGAGCATGGGCGACTTGACCCTCGTCGCACCTACGGCCAATTCATGCCAGCCGTCGCACGGCAACACGATTCAACAGAATCCTGGCAACCTACAGATCTTTATCAACACCCATTTGGATGCGAGCTGCGACCTCGGTTCAATCCAGCTGAAGTGGACTGCGCCGGTCGCCGTCAACATCGAGCAAGGTGGCGCGGATCGAATTGCGTTCCAGTACGCGTACGCCGTTCCCGACGAGTCCGGAGTGGCTTCAGCAGGCATCAGGTTGGAGGACATCAACGGGCTGGTGGCGACCGGTGGCGGCATGCCGATCAACGGCGGAAGCCTTGGCGGCACCATCCAGGCGCTCTACGTGCAAGCCGACCCGAACGGCCCCAGGGCAATCGACTTCCCGCAGCACTTCGACAAAAAGCACGTCAAGTCAGTCACCCTCGAAATTGCGGCTACCAAGAACGACAATCAACCTATCCAATTGGCGTTGCGTGGAATCGCCGAGAACGTGGCCTTACCCGGTAATTTGCCTCCCGTGATCCACGCGGAGGACACGTACGTGTTCCCGGTCGACACGCCGACCGAGGTGTCCTTCACGGCCACCGGTACCCCTTTTCCGAGCGTGGCGCTTGTAGGCGTGGCGACCTGGCTCGACGTCGGGAGCGCTGCGGGCTCGTCGGAGACAAAGGTGACACTCAGCGGAACTCCGGCTGACTACGCGGACTTCACCATCAATTTCACGGCTTCAGTGCCGAATGAAGACGACGCGAAGCAGGACATACGCATCGTCGTGCCTTCGCCCGTCGATGTTGACTACACGTCCACCACAGCCGAACTCGACGAGGAGGGACCGGTTGTCCTTGGAACCGCCTCAGCGACACCTGCGGCAGGAATTATTGGCGCAGTGTCAGGTCTTCCGGCGGGCACCGCACTCGCCATGGATGGAACGGATGTTGTCCTGACGGGTGCACCCACCGAATCCGGCACGTTCCAGATTTCCGCAATAGTGGGGCACGACTGGGCAACTCAAAGCTTCGAACGCACGTTGGTGGTTGGCGAGGCGCCAGAGTTGGCGGCGGTCGACAGCGCCGTGGTCGCGCGGGGTGCGGCCATCGCTCAGATCGACCTGAGCGCGACCGGCTATCCGGCGCCCATGTTCTCGAGCACTGACCTGCCGCCGGGTCTGTCGCTCTCCAGCGCCGGTGCGCTCACGGGAACGCCCACGACGAACGGCGACTACGCCGTCACCTTCACTGCCACGAATGTGATGGGGGAGGACTCCCAGCAGAACGTGATCATCACCGTGGGCAACGGACCCGTGCTTGCCGCAATCGACGACGTTAACCTGGAGCGTGGATTTGAGATCTCGAGGATCGCGTTGCCAGATTCGGGTTTCCCGTCATCCGTGCTGACGACCAGCGAGCTGCCGGATGGGCTCTCCCTGACCGACCTGCGAGCCATTGAAGGAACGCCGACCACCAACGGGATCACCACCGTGACCGTGACGGCGACGAATGACCTGGGTCTAGACGAGAAGACCTTCAAGGTCACCGTGGGTGACGCGCCTGTTCTCGAGCGCATCGCCAACGCGCAGGTGGTGCATGGCGAACCCATTGACCCCATTTCCGCACAGGCGTCCGGCTTCCCGACTCCTACATTCATCAGCACCGCGCTGCCTGTAGGGCTGACGTTGTCCGCCGATGGGGTGATCGAGGGTACGCCCACCGCGACTGGCCTGAGCCTGGTGACCGTCACGGCCACCAACGTCTTTGGGTCGGAGGAGCAAACCTTTGAGATCGAGGTCGGCGATCCGCCAGTACTGACTCTGCCTTCAGCGGTCGAGATTGTTGCTTTCGGCGCTTACGTCCTAGGGGACGTGGTGAGCGACGCCGATGCTGTAGTCACCGCGACCGGCCTGCCGGATGGCATCGCCGTGGTCACCGACGCGGACGGTGTGCGGGTCTCCGGCACGGCGACACTTCCTGACGGCGTGAACGAACTCACTGGCACGGCCGAGATTTCAGCGGTCAGCGACTTCGGTTCCGACGCCACGTCCTTCGAGTGGGCGGTGGTTCGCCACGAAGCGCCGGTCGTCACGTTGCCCACCGAAATGCGACTGACCGTTGGCGACGACGTTGATCTATCGATCGCGGCAACGGGATTGCCCGCACCGACCGTGACGCTTGAAGATCTTCCCCCTGGCCTGACTTGGGTTCCAGGCGAGAGCGGCGGGAGCATCGTCGGCTCGCCGACCGCTGCCGGCAGCTTCACGGCTAACGTGATCGCAGTGAATGGGGTGGGCGGGGATGTGCGCGTGCCGGTGACCTTCGTCGTGGGGCAGCCCGTCATCACGCTGAGCCTGTCAGGTGCGAGCATGAAGCCGGGGGACTCCTTGGAGGTGAGCGGTAGTGGCTTCGTCCCCGGAGACACCGTGGCGTTCTGGCTGCACTCGGAGCCGGTGTTAGTAGCGACCGGCACCGCTGATGCTTTGGGCGTTTTGCGCGTGTCCGTGGTGATCCCTCAGGACACTCCCGCTGGTGATCACACGCTGGTCGCTGTGGCCGCGACGGGTGCTACTGGTAGCGCACCGTTGACGGTGATCGCGGTTTCGACCACACTCACTCCGGGTTCCACGGCGGAGTCTGCGGCGCAGGGCGGCGCGTCAGTGCCCACTGCATCGGCTCCCGTGGCGGACACGCTGTCCAGCACCGGAGGTGAGACATACCAGTTCATGGCCGTCGCTTTGATCGCCTTGGCGCTGGGGGCGTCACTCCAGGTGGTACGGCGCCGTCACTCGTAGGCGAGGCTTTTCCTGCGACGCCACTCCACATCGAGGCCAACCTCCCCTATTAACTTACGGTTCCGTAGGTTAGTATTGGGCATGTCCCTTTTCGAGATGTCATCGCCGTCCCTTGCCGCACTTGACGACCGCATGCACCTGTCCGCCATGCTCGACGCCCGCGCGGCGCAGTGCCCCGCGCGCGCGTTCGCAGAGGTCAAGGACCATGAGGGCGCCTGGAGTGCTGTTTCGCTCGGCGAATTCAGGAACCAGGTGCGCGCAGTGGCCAAGGGCCTTGTCGCATCGGGCATGAAGGTGGGGGACCGCGTAGGCATCATCGGCGACACCCGCATTGAGTGGTCCGTCGTGGACTTTGCGGTGTTCGCCGCGGGCGGCGTGAGTGTGCCGATCTACCCGTCATCCTCCGCGTCGCAGATCGAATGGATCCTAGACGATGCCGAGGTCAAGATTGTTGTCGCTGAGACTTCCGAGCAGCGCGAGATACTAGCGAAGTTCGTCTCCTCGCCGTTTACCTTTGCGCTCGATGAAGCTGGCATGGCCGAGCTGACCGAATTGGGTGGCTCTGTCACCGATGCCGACCTCGACGCCTGCACGGCGAATACCGTGTTGAGCGACCTCGCGTCAATCATTTACACGTCGGGCACCACTGGGCGGCCCAAGGGCGCGATGCTCACGCACGGCAACTTCGTGGTGCACGCCGCGAATGTGGAGCTGGACCCCGGCTTCGGTCCGTTCGTACAGGGCAACCCTGGTGTTGGAGCATGCGAACAGGAGGACGTCAGGGTGCTGTTATTCCTGCCCCTGGCACACGTGTTTGCGCGCTTCGCGATGGTGCTCGCGCTGAGCTCCGGCTCCGTGATTGGTTACTCGCCGTCTCATAAGACGCTTGCCGCAGACATGGCTTCCTTCAAGCCCACGTGGATGCCATTGGTCCCCCGCGTGCTCGAGACCATCCTCAACCGCGCGGACACCTCCATGGAGGGCACCAAGAAGAAGATTTTCCGCTGGGCTGCGGACGTCGCGCGCGACGCGTCGCGCGCCCAAGAGACGGGCGGCATGAGCGGCTCGCTAAAGCTCAAGTACGCGGTGGCGGACAAACTGGTGCTGGCCAAGATCCGTCACCTGCTGGGCGGCCAGCTCGGATACGTGCTCTCAGGGGGCGCGCGCATGCTTCCCGAGGTCGGACACTTCTTCCGCGGGCTGGGCGTGACGGTGATGCAGGGCTACGGGCTCACGGAGACCACGGCCGCGGCGACCGGAACTATGGTGCGTGACTCCATCATGGGGACGGTGGGTCAGCCCATCGCGGGTTGTGCGGTCAAGCTTGCAGACGACGGAGAGATTTATACCCAGGGCACCAACCTCTTTGGCGGCTATTGGAACGCGCCCGAAGCGACAGCGGAGGTCATGGACGACGGCTGGTTCGCTACTGGCGACCTGGGAGTCGTCGAGGACGGCTCGCTCAAGATTGTGGGGCGTAAGAAGGAAATCCTGGTGCTGTCGTCAGGCAAAAACATCCAGCCCGCGGTGCTCGAGGACTTCATGCGGGCGCACCCCGCAATCCAGGACGCGGTTGTCGTGGGAGAGGGGCGCAACTTCGTGTCCGCCCTGGTGGCGCTCGACGAGGCGCTGCTGTCCGCGTGGCTGCGCGCCGAAGACCTGCCGGAGATGAACGTCGAGGAGGCTTCGATGAATGACCGTGTGCGCGAGCTGATCGGCAAGGTGGTCGCATCGGCCAACGAGCAGGTCTCCAAGGCCGAGGGCATCAAGGAGTACCGGATTGTTTCGCGCAGCTTCTCCGAGGCGCGAGAGGAGATGACGGCGTCGCTGAAGATTCGTCGCAAGGAGGTGCTCGCGCACTTCTCCGACGTGATCGAGGCCATCTATGCGAAGGCCAAGCCAGGTTCGGCAAAGCCGGAATAACTCCACTACGCCTGTGCGTCGCTGTGCATAGACGCTGCACGCTCCCCCGCGGTAAAACCTTCACGGTCGCCTACGCGGACCGAGTGGATGTAGCGGCTCGTCGCGACGTGCATGGCGTCGACTGACTCAGCGTCCGCGGAGTAGGTCATCGCGGCATCGCCATCAATTCCGAGCTCGCGTGCCGTCGCGACCGCATCCTGGTTTGCGCCGAGGAAGACAAAGTCCCAACTGTAGGTGTCTCGCTGGTGACTGATCATTTGGTTGATCGCGTTGCCGGTGTATTCGTGGCTGGCGTTCTCCATGCCATCGGTGACGATGACTATCTGGACCGTCGCTGGGCGTTCTTGCTCAGTCATGTCGCCAAGCGCGGCGCCGAACTTGCTCACTGACACGCCGATGGCATCCCAGAGCGCAGTCATTCCACGCGGCTCGAGGGTGACGGTGACTTCCGTCGCATTCTCGAACTTGTGAGTGTGCTCGATGCGGTCGTCAAAGGTCACGATGTCCACGGTGAGTTTGCCGGGACTTGCGGCCTGGTCGTCGACCAGCTTCTGAAGCCCGCCCACCATGTCGTCGCGGATGGATGACATCGATCCTGAACGGTCGACTATGAGCAAAAGCGCGGTGTAATTCGGATCGGTCATTTGATACTCCTCAGCCTCTTGTGCTCGCGGTGAGCAACTTGAAATGACTGTCTCACCGAGGTCTGACAAACCGGTTCTGACCGAGTGCCGATACTCGCCCGAGCCTACGATGAAGAGGCAACCGCTCAATCGTCGGGAGAGCCTTGCCCGCCGGGGCAGGCGTTCGCAGCGAGAACTAGGGGAGAAGCGAATTATGGAGAAAGTTCTGGGTATTGGAGGGTTGTTCATTCGTGCGGACGACCCGGACGCACTCGCTAAGTGGTACTGGGAACGGCTTGGGATCTCTTTGGTGCCCCAAGGCCCAACCGATAGGCCATGGATCAGTGAGCAGGGCCCGACTATCTTTAGTCCGTTCCCCAAGGACAGCGATTATTTCGCTGAAAATCGCCAGTTCATGGTGAACTTCCGCGTCCGTGACCTCGACGCGATGCTCGCGCAACTGGCCGCGGCGGGGCACGAAGCAACTCACCACAGCGCCATGGACGGCATCGGAAAGTTTGCTCGGGTGCACGACCCCGAGGGAAACCCGATCGAACTGTGGGAAGCGGAGTGAGAGAGGACAATTTCAAGAACGGATCGTTGACTGACGGCGTTATCTAAATTACGTCGGTAACGCGCTGAGGTATTCCTTGAACGTCTTTTCTAGGCGATACGGATCAGGGGCTTTCTTACCCTTGGGCACGTGATTGAGCCAAGTGCCGGGCAGGCTTTGCAACGCGGATGCGAGTACGGGGCCATCAACTATTTCGACGATGTCAGGTCGCACATGAAGCTTCCGATCGCCGTCGATTCCAATGAAATGTCCGTCGTACGCTCGATGGTGGATGCTGCAAAGTGCCAGGCCATTTGGAACAATGGGTTGCCCGTCTGGATCTTTGTCACCGCGAATGTGCGCGGCGTCAAGCAGCTTGGGCTCAGGCATGCCGCAGATCGCACACTTTTCTTTGTAAGCAAACAGCACTTCTGCACGAAACCTTGGCTGGTGCATTCTTTGGCGAACAACTGCTTCGCGGTACGCGCGCTCAACTATTGTGTCGTTGCTTGGTGTACCGAGGTCGGTCAATTCGGAAAGTGCGAGGTCGAAATAGAGATCCGCAGGTCGGTCATCCACGACAGACACGCGGGTGTAGGGGATATAGACGCCGTCGCTTATTTTTTCCAAGTAGAGGATAGGCATCCTAAGTTCGAGGGCTCGCCGCAGCTTTATATTTGTCCGGCCAGGCGTGGTCCCTTAGTATGCGTAATGCCACACGCCCTCAGTCGGGTGACCATCGGCATATGGTCCGTTGGGCGATGAGACGACGGAAATAGACGCATCGAGGACCTTGGGATTGTTAATGCCCTGCATGGGGGCGATCAGTTTCAATTGTTGGCCGTCGACGGCGAATCCCTCGAGTTGAGATCGTGTAATCACGCCGCCGTGATCACTCGCTGTCTGGTCGACGTAGCGAAACACTCTTTCGCGAAGTTCGAGGCTATCGATGATCATGGGGGCAGCTTGGCAGCTAGCGAGTACTGCGGCAAGCGGACGCACCGCAATATCCGTGTGCCGCAATTCAGTCATGAGATGGATCGGTGCACTTACTCTCTTCCTGGCGGAGCTCGTCATGTACTGGGCGTTCATGTCGCTGGGCCTCTACCTGGCTGACGGCGCCGCCGGCTGGGTACTCGGAATCGCACTTCTCGTCGCGGTAGCGGGTGCCTGGCGATTCTTCTTATCGCCCAAGGCGCTACGCAAGCTCGCCACCGCGCCGCGCATCGGGGTCAATGCCATCCTTTTACTCGCGGGCGCAGGCATTTTCTTCGAGATCGGGCAGACGACGCTCGGCATCATCCAGAGGATCGCAGCTCTAATCGGAATCCTCCTGACCACAATCTTGCCGCCTGAGATCTATGGCGCCGAGCCTGCAGACAAGGCGACCGCGTAGTACTTGCGCCGATAGGCTGGCCAGATGGATAGCGCCGCACCGACCAGCACGTTCGACGTGCGCCACAACCCTTCCGCAGCCACCAATGACGAGCGCGAGGCCGCGATGGCCGCGCCCGCCTTCGGCGAGGTCTTCACGGACCACATGGCGCGAGCCACCTGGACGCAAGAAGGCGGCTGGGGAGACCGTCGCATCGAACCCCTGAACGACCTAGCTCTCCACCCGGGCGCCACCATCCTGCACTACGGACAGCAGGCATTCGAAGGTCTGAAAGCGTACGTCCACGAGGACGGATCGGTGTGGCTGTTCCGCCCGGAGGCGAACGCCGCCCGGTTGGCAGCATCGGCCGCCCGTATGGCTCTGCCCGCGGTAAGCGAGGAGGACTTCCTCGCCGCGATTGAAGCCCTGGTCGCGACCGACCGCGCCTGGGTGCCCAGCACCGCGGAATCCAGCCTCTACTTGCGCCCCTTGCTGATTGGCACCGAGCCAACGCTCAATGTGCGGGGCTCGCGCCAGGTCGAGTTCCTGGTGATGGCGTGCCCAGTAGGTGCGTACTTCCCCCACGGCGTGAAGCCGGTGTCCATCTGGGTCGCGCAAGGCTATCACCGTGCGGGGCCAGGCGGCACGGGCACCGCCAAGAGCGCCGGCAATTACGCCGCGAGCCTGCTTCCGCAGCAGCAGGCACAGGACAACGGCTGCCAGCAGGTGCTGTTCCTGGATGCGCGTGAGGACAAGTACATCGAGGAGCTCGGCGGGATGAACGTGTTCATCGTGCACCGCGACGGCTCCGTGCTAACCCCTCGCCTCACCGGGACCATCTTGGAAGGCGTGACGCGGTCTTCGGTCATTACGTTGCTCGAGGAGTCCGGTCGCACCGTCTCCGAGCGGGACGTGACGCTCGAGGAGTTGCGCGCGGGCATTGACTCTGGTGACGTCTCGGAGGTGTTCGCGTGCGGGACGGCGGCGGTCGTGACCCCGCTGGGTAGCCTCAAGTCACCTGATTTCAACGTCGTAGTGGGGGATGGCTCCGCGGGCGACCTCACGATGGGGGTGCGTGAGGCGCTCACCGACATCTACTACGGCCGCGCCAAGGACACACACGGCTGGATGCGCCGCGTCGGCTGATTGATCTGCGCGCTGCCTAGCCACGGACGTCGTACACGAGCGTGACGTGCCCGCTCGGCTGGGGTTCGGTGGAGACGAGCGCAAGTTTTACGCGCTGCGATAGCGTGTCCGAGAACCCGAGCCCCGAGCCGATCAGTGCAGGCACGACGCGCAGCCGCAGGTGATCGACCACGCCGGCTTCGAGGAGCGCTTGGGACAGTTCCAGGCTGCCCCAAATGATGACGTCGCCCGCATAGGAGGATTTGAGGCGCTCCGCGACCTCGACGGGGTTGCCGCCCTCCACCGTCGCGGGCCCTAGCTCGCCCCATGGAGCCGAGTCCAGCGAGTTGGATAACACGTGCTTGGGGAGACGGTTGATCGGCTCCGCGACGGTCTCGCTGGACGACTGCGGGGTGGGCCAATAGGAGGCGAACATTCTGTACGTGTTGGCGCCCAGCAGGATCGCGTCCACGCCCTTGAGCATCTCGAGCTGCCCAGAGTCGTCGAGGTCGGGCCCAGACGCATCCTCGACGAACTGCATGCCGCCATCAGGCTCCGCCGCGAAACCGTCCGCGCTGACAATCTGCTCGATGATGAGTCGTCCCATATTCGGACGTTAGCCGTATGGCCGATGCCCCGCAACCGCTCGCTTGTCGGCGTCAGTAGATACGCTCGAAGCATGTTCACGACGCACACCATCGAAGGTCCTGACGGGCGCACGCTTCAGTACTACGTCGCCAAAAACGACACGGCGGACGATGCTGTGGCGGGCTCAGCGATCCCGCTGATTTGGTTGCACGGGTCGCCCAACGTCGGCGAGCCGCCTCTGCCGCTGTACGACGCGGCCGCCGGCCACGGCATCGGGTGGATTGGTTATGACCGGCCGGGGTACGGCGGCTCTGGCGAGAATGTGGGGCGCGATATCGCGTCCGCCGCCAGGGACGTGGAGGCCGTGGCTGATGATTTGGGTCTGGGGCGCTTCGCCGTCATGGGGCACTCAGGCGGGGGAGCGCATGCGCTGGCCTGTGCGGCGCTCTTGCCGGAACGCGTTGGAGCGGCTGTTGCGATTGCCGGTTTAGCGCCCTCCACCGACGAGGGACCGGAGCGTGCCGACAAACTGCGGATAGTGAAGGGATTGAGATCGGACGATGCCGCGGCCAGGGACGTTGCGATGACCGGGCGTGCTGGGCTCATCGAGGGCGACGGCGAGGACGAATTCGATATGAACGCGTTCTTTACGCCCGAGGACCAAGCGGCGCTCGCGGGGGAGTGGGATTGGTTCAACCACGTCGTGAAACTCGGCAACAAGAACGGCAACGGGCCGTTCGTGGATGACGAGCTGGCCGCGGCGAGCGACTGGGGCTTCGACGTGGGCGACATTCGCGTGCCGACGCTCATCATGCACGGAGTTGATGATCGGCTGGTGCCGGTTTCTAATGCGCGCTGGTTGGGAGCGCACGTTCCAGGTTCGCAACTGTGGCTGGGCGCGGGGGCCGGCCACATCACGGTGATGGACCGGTCAGCGGACGCCCTTGCTTGGGTCGCCCAAACTATGGCGGCGCGATAGCGAGAGCGTCGCGCTCTCACCAGCCGCGGCATCGGCCGTGTGGAATGTCCTTGCTCTTGTGATGGTTGACGGTGACATGACAACAATCGGAATTATTGGCGCAGGCAACATTGGATCTAACTTCGCGAAGGCGGCGATTGCCAAGGGCTACGACGTGGTGATCAGCAACTCTCGTGGACCGGAGACGCTCGGCGACCTGATGAGCGAGCTCGGCGCGAAGGCGACCGCTGCGACGGCCGAGGACGCCGCTACGGCGGGGGATTTTGTTCTGGTAGCCGTCCCGCTGAAGAACTACCGCGAGGTGCCCGTCGATCCGCTGGTGGGCAAACTCGTGATCGACGCGAACAACTACTACTTTGAGCGCGACGGGCAGATTCCCGCGCTGGACAACAACGAAACCACCACGGCGCAGATGCTCCAGGAACACCTTCCTGACTCGCACGTGGTGAAGGCGTTTAACAACATTCCGGCCAAGGACATCCCCACCGATGGGACCGCTACTGGAACCGAGAACCGTCGCGCGCTGCCCATTGCCGGGAACGACGCGAACGCGAAAGAGCGAGTGACAGCGTTGCTCGACGAATTCGGATTCGATGCCGTGGACGTTGGCCCTCTCGAGGACAGCTGGCGCGTCGAGCGCGACCGTCCCGCCTATGTGGTGCGTTCCAACGCGGACGAGCTGCGCGACCGTATTGCCGAGGCTGTTCGCTAGATCCAGCTCGGAGCTTCGCTCAACTGAATTTGCGCGCCCACAATGGCCCCATCTCGGGTCATCGTGGGCGCGTATTTCGTCTCACTACAGTGAGGTGTTTTACTCCTCGTCGCTCGGCACGGCAGACCCGGCATACTCCGGGTTTGCCTTAACCCAGTCCTGAAGTTCTTGGACATTGGCGAGGTGCGTTTCAAAATCTGACGCGAACTTGGTCTCGCCAGTTTCGAGGTTGACGGTCACGAAGTACAGCGCGTCGCTGTTGGCGGGGTGGGCAGCGGCGTCGATTGCAGCGGGCGTGACTGACCCGATGGGTCCAGGGGGCAGACCGTCGTACAAGTACGTGTTGTACGGGGAGTCCGTGGCGCGCTCGTCGTCGGACGTGAATACGGCCTCTGAAGGTGATATGTACCTCACGGTCGAGTCGAGTTCGAGGCGCATCTCGTGCTTGAGGCGATTGTCGATCACGGCTGCGACCTTCGCGTAGTCGCTCTGGTTGCGAACTTCTTGTGTGATCAGCGATGCCTTGATGAGGGTCTCCTCATAGTCCGCTGGTGCCACGCCACTCGCCTTGAGGTTGGAGAGCGTGGAGCCGACTAGGTAATCCGCGAGTGACTGCGGGGTGGCGTCGGTCAGGTCGAACGCCTCTCCGATGCTGAGCCAACCCTCGTAGTTGCCGCCGGCCTGTGGGGGTAGCGCAGCGATCACTGCTGCACGGACTTCCTCCACGCTCACATTCAGGGACTTCGCCCCCAGCGCGAGGATGGTCTCGGCGTCTGTGCCCGGGGCGATGGTGCTGGTGTCCGCTGCCGCCGACTCGTCGCCGCCGACCTCGCCTTGCCGGTTGTCGTTCCCTGTCGTACTCACCTGAGGTGAGGGGCTGGTGTCCGGCGCCACAGCATCGTCCGGGTGGGCACTGGGGCTTGTGGAGGTCCCGGCGGGACCGATGCTCAAGGCGTCGCGACCTCCTACGGCCGATGCTGCGAAGACCAGCGCGCCAGCGGCAGCGACGCTGGTCACTCCGATTCCCGTGCCATAGACCGCGCGCTTGCGGGAGATGCTTCGTCGGATTTGCGCGCTGTCCGCGGAGGCGTAGTCGTGCCCGTGGGCGCGGTAGTCCGTGGCGCCCATCTGCTGGAGCGCGGCCAGGGTGTCGGTGATCTTCTCGCTCATCGCTGTAATCCTCTCGAGGTGACGTGCACTCGGGTGCCGCCTCCGCTAGATGCGTCGGCCAGGTCGCCGAGTTCGGGGTGAAGCTCGCGTAGCTTTTTGGTGGCGTCGGACAGGTAGCGTTTGACGCTGCCCTCTGCGAGGCCGAGTTCGCGCGCGACGCCGGCGACGGTGAGGTCGTCGAGGTAGCGCAGGGCGATGCAGGCGCGTTCTCGTGGCGAGAGCGTAAGGATGGCGCGCTGGAGTTCTATTGCTGTGTTGACTTGGTCGGACGGGTCGGGGTTGATGATGTCCGCATCCTTGTCCGTGGTGACGGGGCGGACGGCGGCGCGGCGCTTGCCGTCGATGAAGGCGCTCAGCATCGCGCGCTTGACGTAGGTGTGGGCCTGTTCGATGCTGCCGCCAGCCTTGCCGCGCGAGAAGGTGCGAATGAGGGCGTCCTGGACCAGGTCATCGGCTTCGTGACGGCTACCGGTGAGCATGTACGCGTATCCGAATAGGGCAGCGCCGCGCTCGCGCATGACCGTGTCGAGTGTTGCCTTCCACGTGGTCATGAGGTCAGTCTCCTTTGGTGCATACCGGCTAATACGGATGGCGCGCCTGGAAACGTTGGGTGTGATGTGTTTGCGCTGGATTAATTGTTTGCTAGATGCGTTGGTTGCGTTTGTCGCTCGTGAGTCCGCCCCGCCCCAAACATCGTCATTGGCAGTTGTCCACAGGCTGTCATCGCTATCTGTTTGTCCACCATTGAAGCCGTTTAGTATCGTTTGTCAGACCTCAGTGATTGACTTATCTCATGACCACAACCGTCGCCGATGCTCCCGCCGCCTTGGGCATTAAGGCTGCGGCGGATGCTGCTGTCGGGTCGGTTCTCGGTGCTGGTTCTAGTTCTGGGTCGCGAGTGCTTGAGCGCGTGCGGGCTCGAGTGGGAGAGGCGCGTGGCTGGGAAGGGGTGGACCTAAGTTCGTTGCCGGAGTCGGTGTTGTTGGAATCGAGTTCTGCGCTGGCTCAGATTGAGCGCGAAGTGAATGCCATGCACGCGGCCATCGCGCATCAGATTGCTCGCAGGTCGGATGCAGGGCCAGGGGGGCTTGCGCGGCGTCAGGGTTTTCAGTCGCCGGCCAAACTGATTGCGTCGCAGACAGGTGAGTCGACGGCGGAGGCACAGCGGCTGATCAATGTGGGAGATGCGCTCGCCGCGAAGATTCCTGAAGTGGACGGTGCGAGCGGTAGCGAGGTCGGACTGGGGAGTACGGAGACGGAAGCGAAGTGTTCAGCCGATGCACAGCGGCTGTCGCGACCAAAGTACGTCCACGTCTCGCTAGCAACCGGCGCGGGGAAGTTGAGCATCTCGTCGGGGAATCTCATCACCAACATGCTGGACCAAGTTGAGGCGGCGACGACGCCGGAGGTTCGGTTGGAGGCAGAGCGTGATCTGGTTGAGCGCGCGATGAGGCTCTCCTACGATCAACTGGCGCGTGCGGTGCGGCAAGCGGAGGCCTGGCTCGACCGAGAGCGCATCGAGCAGAGGCACCAGATGTTGCGCGACGAGAGGTACCTCACCATTCGCGAGGACCAGGCGGGTATGACTCTGATCTCGGGCAAACTGGATCCGGAGACGGCGGCGCCGGTGCGTGCAATGCTCGACGCGATGGTGGCGCACGGTCTGCGGGAACGGCGCGAGCAGGATCGACTCGCAGCGGATGTGCGCTCCGTGGGGCAGATGCGCGTGGACGCGCTCGGAATCGCTGCGCGACATGTGCTGGGGTGCAAGTCGGAGAAGCTCCCGATGTCACCCACTGCCTTGGTGGTGCGAATGAACATTGAAGACTTGCGTGCCGAGGTGGGAGTGGGTGAGGTCGACGGCTCGGGGCAACCGATTCCGGCCTCGGTAGTGCGCCGTATGGCGGCTGACGCAAACGTGATTCCGGCGGTACTGGGCGGAGAGTCCGAGGTGCTCGAGCTCGGCCGGGAGCAACGCAGCTTTTCGGTCGGCCAACGTCGAGCACTGTTCGAGCGAGATGGGGGATGCGCCTTCTGTGGGGCTCCGCCGAGCTTCACCGAGGCGCATCACATTCGCTGGTGGGAGCGGGATGACGGGCCTACGGATCTTGAGAATGGGGTTCTGCTCTGTGTGCGATGTCATCATCTGATCCATAGAGATGGGTGGAGGATCGAGGCGACCGCGTCCACGGTTGAGTTCGTGCCGCCGGCAACGGTAGATAAGAGCCGAGCGCCGAGGCCGGGTGGGCGTGCAATGTTTGATGGGCCGAGCGATTGGCGTGTGACCAGTAGCGCCCCAAGTGTCGGGCCGGCTAGGGGGCTGGGCGGTGACGTGGGAGGTGCTGACCCTGATGGTGCTGAGGCAGACAGTGTTCACGCGGCCGGCGCTGAAGATGTTCGTGCTGCAGGACTTATCCTGGAGCGACCATGAGTACTGACCTGACCGCCTCCGGCTCGCGTGATGTGTTCGAGGGCGCCGGAGCCGACGCCGCGGGCCTCGACGGGGTCGATTCGGGTGTGATGCCGGAATACATATTGACGCGCAAGAGGATGAAGCACCTGCGAATGACGGTCAAGGCGCCCCACGGAACCGTTCACGTGAGTGCACCGGTGCGCGCGAGGCAGCGCGACATCGATGCGTTTGTGATGAGCCGGCGGGACTGGATACTGAAGCAGCAGAAAGTGGCAGTGGAGATGCCCGTCCCGCTCACGGCGGGCCCCGAAGCCGAGCGGCTGCGCCGCGACATGCGCGAATCGGTACCGCCTTTGATGGAGTATTGGGCCGACCGCATGGGCCTAGAGATGCCGACTCTCACGCTGCGCCGCATGACGTCCCGTTGGGGCACGTGCAACTCTGTGAAGCGGCACGTGACACTGAACCTCGAGCTCGGTCGGCGCGATCCGGAGCTACTCGAGTACGTGATCGTGCACGAACTTGCGCACCTCTATGAGCCAAACCACTCCAAGCGGTTCTACGCAGTAATGGACAAGTACCTTCCAGACTGGCAAGAGAAGCGGAGGGAACTTAACCGGCGCTGAACCGACCTTGATGACCCTTAGCGGTTCGCCCGCACATTCGACGCTTGCCGAGAAGGCTGCGGCTTTGCTTCACTCGCTCGGACGTAACCGCCCACGAGCTGACGGTGACCAGCGACTCGCTGCAGTCACTGCGCTCATCTTCTCGCGCATCAAAGGGCACCGAGTTGCGCGTCAATGGTCACCGAGCGGATCTCATCCCGGGTGAAGTATTTGAGTTGGTGATGGCTGTCGCGTCGGACGAGGGGCGCGAGGTCCGAGTCATGGCCGTCGTGCTGAGCGTGATCCCGCGTGGAGGATGAGAGCGTTGCAGGCCGGAGCATCGTCCCTGATGTGCCACAATGAAACCAATGAGCACCTTCATCATCATTCTGTAGCGCGTCAGCCCCAATCGCCGACGCGCAGCCTCCCGTACCCTGGGGGGCTTTTTTGTTGGATGATGGGGATCGCACCGCAGGCATGGCACGAACCGAGGAGAGTCCCATGACGGACACCAACGCAGCCGGCACGTCTTCCGCGTCCGCAAGCACCGCGATCGTGAGCGCCGTAGAGGTCTACGACACCACCCTGCGCGATGGTGCGCAGCAGGAGGGGATGAACCTCTCCGTGGCAGACAAGATGGCGATTGCGCCCCTTCTCGACGAACTCGGCGTTGGCATCATCGAGGGCGGCTGGCCCGGTGCCGTGCCCAAGGACACAGAGTTCTTCCGGTTGGTGAACAAGGAGCTGCAGTTCGTCAACGCGCAGTTCGCGGCGTTTGGTATGACTCGTCGTGCGGGCACTTCGGCCGCCGCCGATCCGCAAGTGCGCGCGCTGGTCGACTCCGAGGCACCCATCATCACGCTGGTCGCCAAGTCCGACATTCGTCACGCAGAACGCGCATTGCGCGTCAGCGGCGACGAGAACCTCGCCATGATCGAGGAGACCGTCGCGTTCCTGGTGGCCGAGGGACGCCGTGTGGTTCTCGACGCCGAGCACTTCTTTGACGGCTACAACTTTGACGCGGACTATTCAGTGAAGGCGCTACTCGCAGCCGCCGGAGCCGGAGCCTCGACCCTGGTGCTGTGTGACACGAACGGCGGCATGCTGCCCGACGACGTCCAGCGCATCGTCCGCGAAGTTGGCGCCTTCACCGACGTCCAGTTAGGCATGCACGCCCACAACGACTCGGGCTGCGCAGTGGCGAACTCGATGGCCGCCGTGGCCGCCGGCGCCACGCACGTCCAGGGCTGCATCAATGGCTACGGCGAGCGCACCGGTAACGCAGACATCGTCGCGGTCACAGCCAACCTCGAGCTCAAGAAGGGCATCACGGCGCTCAAGGGCGACGGGCTGCGCGAATCCAGTCGCATCGCCCACGCGATCTCCGAGATCACCAACATTGCGCCCTTCGCGCGCCAGCCCTATGTCGGCGCCTCGGCGTTCGCGCACAAGGCCGGACTGCACGCCTCCGCGATCAAGGTGGACCCCGACCTCTACCAGCACATGGACCCGGCGCTCGTGGGAAATGACATGCGCATGCTCGTCTCGGAGATGGCTGGCCGCGCCTCGATCGAGCTCAAGGGCAAGGAACTCGGCTTCGACCTCTCGGGCCAGAAGGAACTCCTGACTAGGGTGACGGACCGCGTGAAGCACGCCGAGGCATCGGGCTACACCTTCGATGCGGCTGATGCGTCGTTTGAGCTTCTCCTGCGCGACGAACTGGGAGAGACTCCCGCGTACTGGGCCACCGAGTCGTGGCGCGTCATGGTCGAGACCTCGCCTGACGACGTCAACGAGGCCGACGCAGAGGCGATCGTGAAGCTTGTGGCCGGGGGAGAGCGCCTCGTGTTCACCGGCGAGGGAAATGGTCCCGTTAACGCACTTGACCACGCACTTCGCCAGGCGCTCATGAGCGTCTACCCGCAGATCGAGAAGTTCGAGCTCAGCGACTTCAAGGTGCGCATCATGGACGCCTCGCACGGCACCGATGCCGTCACGCGCGTGCTGATCACCACCGTCGACACCGAGACCGGAACGCTGTGGCGCACGGTGGGCGTGGGCCCTAACATCATCGAGGCCTCATGGGAGGCGCTGACCGATGCGATGTTCTACGGGCTCATCAAAATGGGCGTCGAACCCAAGTAGCACGCACTGTTCCGCGCGCCGAGAAATGGTGACCGCAGCATCGGCCGCCAGGGCAGACTGGAACCATGCACGGTGAATACAAGGTTCCTAGCGGCAAGCTCGTCGTAGTCGACGTCGATATCGACGGCGAGGGCGATGACGCAGCGCTCGCCAACGTGGTGGTCTCTGGGGACTTCTTCCTTGAGCCAGCGGAGGCGATCCTCGACATCGCCCGCGCGCTCGAGGGGCTACCGGCCGCGACCTCCGTCTCCGCGCTGACCGCCGCCGTCACTCGCGCCGCCGGTCCGGACGCCGTCATGGTGGGATTCACGGCCGAGTCGGTCGCGATCGCCGTCCGGCGCGCGCTGGGCCACGCCACGAGCTGGGGTGACCACACGTTCGACGTGATTCACGACGCGCCGCGCGAACCGTTCCTACAGATGGCGCTCGATGAGGTGCTGTCGCAGGCCGTAGCCGCAGGCGCTCGTCAGCCCACGCTGCGCATCTGGGAGTGGGAGCGCAACGCCGTCGTGATCGGCTCCTTCCAGTCGGTGCGCAATGAGATTGACCTCGACGGCGCGGCCACGCACGACGTCACCGTAGTGCGCCGCGTCTCGGGTGGCGGCGCCATGTTCATCCAGCCTGGAAACACCATCACCTACTCGATCTCGGTGCCCACGTCTCTGGTCGAGGGGCTGACGTTCGAGCAGTCCTACGCCTTCCTCGACGACTGGGTGCTGGGCGCGCTGCGCGAGGTGGGGATCAACGCGGTCTACGTGCCGCTTAACGACATCGCAAGCCCCGCGGGCAAGATTGCGGGCGCCGCGCAGAAGAGGTACGCCGCCGGCGCCGTGCTCCACCACGTGACCATGGCCTATGACATCGACGCTGACGCGATGCTGGAGGTGCTGCGCATCGGCCGCGAGAAGATGTCCGACAAGGGAACCAAGTCCGCGAACAAGCGTGTGGACCCGCTGCGCAGCCAGACCGGCATGACCCGCGAGGCCATCATCGATGCCTTCCTTGCTCACTTTGCGAGCCGCTACGCCACGGCGAGCAGCGCCGTGACCGATGCCGAGCTGGCCGAGGCTCAGCAGTTGGCCAAGGACAAGTTCTCCACGCCCGAGTGGCTCGGACTGGTCCCGTAGCGGCACCGACGTGTCGTGAGCGCTGCGGCGCGGCCCGGGCGCCTCTCGGCGAACTGGCTGTCATGCATTGACCGACGTGCCACCCCGAGAAATTCGTGTCCATACCGACCGCAGGGCTACCGCGGTCCAGACACTACTGCGGCCCCACGCTGAGCAGTTCGATGACGGGGGAGCCCGCCTCGTCCGAGGCGTCCAAGTCCACCACTGCGACGATTGCCCAGTCGTGATCGCCGTCGGCGTCGTCGAGAACCTGACGCACCAACCAGCTGCCCTCGGGCAACTCGCCGTCCGGCGTTGAGGACAGCGCCGCCCGCGCGTGAGCGAGATCATGGTCGCCTCCTGGCTCCACAAAACTCACTAGCGCGGCGGATCGGGCGTTGGGCCCGATTCCAATGGCGGAGTCTCCCTGAGCCTCGAACAGCGGATCGAGCGCCTCGCGCCAGACGTCGCCGTTCCAGCCCGCGGCCCCATCGAGGGCACCCAGTGCCGCGTACTGCTCGCGCGACGCGAGCTCCACGCGGCGGAACATGGCGTTGCGCACCAGGCGCTGCAACATCCGTGGGTTGCCGGACATGGGGCGCGCAGGGCCACCCATTCCGGGTGACAAGGCAGCCGATGCGGGATCCGCATCGTCGGAGATGACGGCGTCGGGGTTGCTCAGGTGCTCCCACTCGTCCAGCAGCGATGAGTCGGTCGAGCGCACGACGGTACCAAGCCACTCGGTGATAGCGACCACATCCTCGCTGCGGTGGTCCTCTGGAACGGTCTGGCGCATCGCTCGGTACGCCTCGGCTAGATAGCGCAGCACGATGCCCTCGGTGCGATCCAGGCTGTACGCGGAGACTAGATCGGAGAACGACATCGCCTTCTCAAGCATGTCGCGCACCACGGACTTGGGCGACAGTTCCGCGTCCAGGATCCATGGGTTCGTTTTGCGATACGCGATGAAGGCGGGCTCGAGCAGGTCCTCGAGCGGCTTGGGCCACGTGACCTCCTCGAGCAGCTCCATGCGCTCCTCGTACTCAATGCCATCGGACTTCATCGCTCCAATTGCCTCGCCGCGAGCCTGGTGCTGCTGTGCGATCAGGATCTGGCGCGGGTCGGACAGCGTCGCCTCGATGACTGACACGACGTCGATCGCGTGATCAGGAGAGTCCACGTTGACAAGGTCCATCGCTGCCAGTGCGAAGGGGGACAGCGGCTGGTTGAGCGCAAAGTTGCGAGGCACATCGACGGTAAGCCGCACGGTCGGACGCTCACCACGGGGATGTGCGGGGTCCGGCACGCGGATGTGCTCCACCACGCCAGCGATGCGCAGCGACCGGTAGATTCTGAGAGCCTGGCGAATGTGAGCGGAACGCTGAGCCTCGGTTTCGTGAATGGCCTGGAGCAAGTCGCGCATCGCGAGCACCGGGTCCTGAGCCTTGCGGTCGAGGTCGAGGTTGGCCGTGCCGCGGGCCAGCACGTTGAGCACCATGGCGTGATTCACGGAGAAGTGGCTGGTGAGCGCCTCGGGGGGCGCGTCGCGCAAGCGCTCAAACGTCGCGTCGGTCCAGTTCACGGAGCCCGCGGGGGCGCCCTTGCGCACGATCTTCTTACGCTTCTTGGGGTCGTCGCCGGCCTTCGCGAGCATCTTGCGGTTCTCGATTACGTGCTCGGGTGCCATGACAATCACGTCGCCCTCGGTATCGAACCCAGCGCGTCCCGCGCGTCCCGCGATCTGGTGGAACTCGCGCGCGCTGAGGTGGCGCATGCGTTCGCCGTCGTACTTCACCAGTGAGGTAAGCAACACCGTGCGGATCGGCACGTTGATGCCGACCCCGAGCGTGTCGGTGCCGCACACGACCTTCAATAAACCCTGCTGAGTGAGTCGCTCGACTATGCGCCGGTACTTTGGCAGCATGCCCGCGTGGTGGACGCCGATACCGGCGCGAAGGAACTTGCTCAACGTCTTGCCAAAGCCGGTGCTAAAGCGGACCCCATCTAGAGCATCGGCGATGATTTTGCGCTCTTCCTTGGTCGCCACCTGCTGGCTGAGGAGCGCCTGCGCCCTGTCGACCGCGTCTTTCTGGGTGAAGTGCACCACGTAAATGGGGGCGTGACCGGTTTGCACTAGGCGTTCGACCACCTCCGGCAGCGGCTCGACGCAATAGTCAAAGCTCAGCGGGACCGGGCGCTCGAGGGTGGTGACAGTCGCCACGGAACGGTCGCTCTGGCGCTCCAGTTCCTCGACCAACCAGTCAGTGTCGCCGAGCGTCGCGGACATCAGCACGAACTGAGTGTCCGGCAGTTCGAGCAGCGGTACCTGCCATGCCCACCCGCGCTGAGGGTCCGCGTAGAAGTGAAACTCGTCCATGACGACGAGCGCGGCGTCGGTCGCCGAGCCGTCTCGCAGCGTCAGGTTGGCCAGGATCTCTGCGGTGCAGCAGATGATCGGGGCGTCGGGGTTGACGGCAGAGTCGCCCGTCATGAGCCCCACGTTCGCCGTGCCAAAGAGCGCGATTAGGTCGAAGAACTTCTCGCTGACCAGGGCCTTCAGTGGCGCGGTGTAGAACGTGCGGCCGCCGGTGCCAGCCCGATGCGCTGCGAGGGCCGCGAAGTGCGCGCCCGCTGCGACCAGGGACTTGCCCGAACCGGTGGGGGTGGCGAGAATCACGTGCGAGCCGGAGACGATCTCCATGAGCGCCTCATCCTGGTGGGGATATAGCGGAAGGTGCTGGTCGTCGGCCCAACCCGAAAACGCCTCGTAGAGGGCATCGGGGTCGGGTTTCGCTCCCGTCATTGGCGCAGGGAGGCGGTCCAGGAGGGGCGTGTCGGCGTCAGTCATCGGTTCCATTGTCTAACAGGCTCCACGCGTGCGTCACTCCGCCCCGCGTCGCGGCTAGCCTTGGCCAATGACCACCCGCGCGCTTCCGGCCACCATTGCGGCGCCCGTCGAGCACCGATCGGTGATCAAGAAATCCGTGTTCCTCGCCAACGCGGCTCCAGTCGCGTCCGTTGAGGCGGCCGATGACGTGGTTGCCTCATTACGCAAGCGGCACTGGGATGCTCGTCACCATTGCACCGCGTTGGTGGTGGGCGCGTACGCTGAACGGCAGCGTTCGAGCGACGACGGCGAGCCCGCCGGCACCGCAGGAACGCCGATGCTGGAGGTGCTCCGCCACCGCCACGTGACCGATGTGGTGGTCGTCGTCAGCCGGTGGTTCGGTGGTGTGAAACTCGGCGCCGGCGGCCTGGTGCGGGCCTATGGTTCGGCGGTCTCCGCGGCCCTAGACGAGGCGGCGTGGGTCGATCGCGTTCCTCTCACGTCGCTGACGATGGAGGTACAGCAATCAGATGCCGGGCGCGTCTTGGCGGCTCTGCACACCTGGGTGGACCGCCACGACGCGGTGCTCATCGAACCGACTTATGGGACGGCCGTGACGCTGGGGATGCGCGTGAAGCCCGGCTTGGTTGAGGCCGCATGTGCAGAGATCGCGGAGTTGACCTCAGGCACCGTTGAGGCCATGGCCGGCAGCACCGTCATAGTGAACAAAAGGCGCTCATGAGTACCGACTCGCGCACTACCGCGATGCCATTGTTCGTGATCCTCGGGCTGGTGTGCCAGGAGGCAGGGGCCGCCGTCGCGGTGGGTCTGATGCCGGACGTCGGTCCGTGGGGTGTGGTGGCCCTGCGCCTCGTATTCTCTGCGGTGGTGCTGCTGCCCCTAGCGATAGTGAGCCTGCGCCGCGGCGCAGTGATCTCCTGGCGCCACGTGTTTGCCTTTGGCCTCTCGCTTGCCGCGATGAATGTGTTCTTCTACCTGGCGCTCGAGCGCATCCCGTTGGGCGTGGCGGTCACGATTGAGGTCACCGGGCCGCTGGTGCTCAGCGTGGTCGCTAGCCGAAGCTGGCGCGGGGCACTCTGGGCCGCGTTGGCCGCGACCGGCGTCGCACTGCTGGGCGGCTCGGGGCTATTGCATGGCGGGTCGAGCGCGCTGGATCTGGTGGGGCTGGCCTTTGCCGTGGGAGCCGCGGTGATGTGGGCCGCGTACATCGTCACGGCGCGGGCCGCCGGGGCGGCGATGCAGGGAGTGGTCGGACTAGCGTTGGCGATGGTGGTGGGAGCGGTCGTGACGCTGCCCGTGGCTGGGGCGATGGCGGGGTCGGCGCTACTCAAGCCCGAGGTTCTCGCGCTGGGCTTCGCCGTGGCCGTCCTGTCCTCAGCGATTCCGTATGGGATTGAACTCTCCGCCTTGCGCCGCATGAAGGCTGAGACCTTCGCCATCCTGCTGGCGCTCGCGCCTGCCATCGCCGCGCTTGCGGGCCTAGTGCTTCTGGACCAGCGGCTCACGTGGGCTATCTCCGCCGGTATTGCTCTGGTGACGGTCGCGGGAGTGGGGGCCGTAGCATCGGCCGGTCGTCGGGCCGTGCCCGCTGCGGAGGAGGTCGCTGTAGAGATTGCGACTGAGGACGGCGAGCCTCGCTAGAGGACGTGGGTGCCGAGCAAATCGCCGATGCCATAGGTCACCAACATGGCCAAGGTGCCACCGACGACGTTGCGCACCAGCGCCTTGCGCTTGGACGAATGCGCGACGCGCGCGGAGGACAGACCCGTGATGGCTAGCGCGACGATGACGGCCACGAAGGTGGCCGGGATTGCCCACGATTGTGGCGCGAGCAGGATGGTCAGCGTGGGAACCATCCCCCCTACGGTGAAGGCGACGAGCGACGCGAAGCCCGCCGTCCAGGGATTGGTGAACTCGTTCGGGTCGATGCCAAGGTGCATGAGCGCGTGTATAGCGAGGGCGTCGTGTTCCATCTGCTCAGCAGCGGCCACCGTCGCAACCTCTTCGGACATGCCGGTCTTCTTGTTGAGCTCCACGAGCTGCTGAAGTTCCCATTCGGGGCGCGTGTCCTGCCAGATCTTCTCGCGCTCAATCTGCGCTTTCTCCGCATCGCGCTGGCTGGAGACAGACACGTACTCGCCGATGCCCATCGACAGCGCGCCGGCGGAGATTCCCGCAATTCCGGCCGTTAGCAGCGCACCTTCACTTGGCGCCGCGGCCGCGACCCCCACGAGCAGCGCCGCCATTGAGACGATGCCGTCGTTGGCTCCCAGCACGCCGGCGCGCAGCCAGTTCATGCGCGATGAGATCGCCACCTCGTCGGGTCCGGTGAAGTGCTCCGTGTGGCGCTCGTGCTTGGTCATGTTGTCAGGCTAACGAGTCGTAGCGGGTGGGCGCTAGCAAGGGGCGCCTGTCTTCGGCCACCCGAACTTCGAGGTAAAGGCCCTTTGTTGGCGTGCTGATTTGCGTTACCCGAGTGAGGGCTTGTCACGCTCGCCCATGACGGCCGTGCCGATGCGGACCATGGTGGCACCCTCGGCGATGGCCCACTCGAGGTCACTCGACATGCCCATCGACAGGTGCCATGCCTCGCGCAAACTGTGCTGGCCGCGCTCCGAGAGGATCAGCGCCTCATCGCGAATGTCACGCAGTTGGCGGTAGCCGGCGCGCACGGCACCTTCGTCTGAGGAGTTCAACCCGATGGTCATAAAGCCCGTCACGGTGAGAGCGTCGAGCGACTGGATGGCACTCGCCAGGGCGAGGGCCTCCGACGGTTCCACGCCCGCCTTGGACTCCTCGCCAGACACGTTGACCTGAATCATTACGTCCAGCTCTCGCTCCGCCTCGAGGGACAGCCGGGACAGCCGCTCGGCCAACTTGAGGGAGTCCACAGTCTGCACGCACTCCGCGAACTCCACCGCGATGGCCGCCTTGTTGCGCTGCAGTTCGCCGATTACATGCACGTGGGCGCCCGCCGCGCGTAGGGCCTCGCCCTTCTGGGCGAGCTCCTGCATGCGGCTCTCGCCCACCAAGATTGCCCCGGCGGCTACAGCGGCCGATGCCGCGTGCGCGTCCCAGGCCTTAGTGGCGACGAGGAGCTTCACGCCCGAGCCGGCGCGGCCAGACTGCGCCTCGGCCACGTGAATCCTGGCCTTGGCATCGGCGATAGCGGCGGTGTAATCCCAGTTATCGGGGGAGGGGGCGAGTTCTCGGGCCACGGTGGTCATCCTTGCGGTAGTCGGTCGCACGTGTGCGCGGGTTCAGTTACTGAGGATTGTGGCTCCGAGCATATCCAGGCGCGGTACTTGTTGGGAGCGTCGGGTTCCGAATCAACCAAAATGTGAACGCAGGGCGAGTGGCGGCTTGAATTTCAACCAAAACCTGAACGCAGGAGGGGAGTGGTGAAAAAGTTGGGAGGGGAGTCCGGGGAGTGGTGAAAAGTTGGGAGGGGGGAGTCCGGGGAGTGGTCAAAGAGTTAGGAGGGCAGGGGGCAGGGGCCGGGGGCCGGGGGAAGGTTTTCAGGAAGCCTTGGCGATGGGGGCTACGTTCCCGCCGGTCACAGTGATCAAGTCCGCAGGTGCGATGCCAATGTCGAACCCGCGCCGTCCGCCAGAGACGTAGATTGCCTCAAATAGCAGCGCCGACTCGTCGAGCACCAGTGGCAGTCGCTTACGCCCTCCGATGGGAGAGATGCCGCCAACCACGTACCCTGTGACGCGTTCGGCTTCCGCGGGATCGGCCATCTGTGCCTTCTTGGCACCCAGCGCATGGGCGATCGCTTTGAGGTCGAGCATGTGGTCGACGGGCGCCACGCCCATGGCGAGCGCACCGTCGGCGTAGACGCACAGGGTCTTGAAAACCTGCTCGGGGTTGATGCCGATCGCGGCGGCGGCTTCAAGGCCGTAGCTCAGCTCGGAGCTGGGGTCGTGGTCGTAGGGGTGCAGGGTGTGGGCGATGTTCGCATTGAGTAGCGCCGCCACGGCCGGCGTGCTCGCATGCTCCGCATGATTTTTGGCCGATTGCTTGCGCCCCTGTTTGCTCACCATGTCAGTCTGGCACCGCCTCCCGCCTCCCGCCTACCGCTCAGTGCCCACCCACCTCCAGCGTTCAGGTTTTGGTTGAAAACCGGAACCCGGGCGCGCCAGCGTTCACGTGGTGGTTGATCGCAGTCTGTGCCATAGGGTGAACGGCGTGAGCAATGACACCGACGCAGCCGAGCGCCCTCAGGTCGACATGTGGACCGACGGGGCGTGCAAGGGCAACCCCGGAATCGGCGGCTGGGGCACGTGGATGCGCTCGGGTGGCAAGGAGAAGGAAATGTGCGGTGGCGAGCTCCACACCACCAACAACAAGATGGAACTCCAGGCGGTCATCGAAGGCCTGAAGATCCTCAAAAAGCCCTGTGACATCACCCTTCACGTGGATTCTAAGTACGTCATGGATGGCGTCACCAAGTGGATTCACGGCTGGAAGAAGAACGGCTGGAAGACCGGGTCCAAGCAGCCCGTCAAGAATAAGGAACAGTGGCAGGAACTGGATGCTCAGGTGGCCCGCCACGACGTCAAGTGGGTTTGGGTCAAGGGCCATGCCGGCGACCCGGGCAATGAGCGGGCCGATGCGCTAGCGAACAAGGGTGTGGAAATTGCCCGACGCAACGCCTAAAGAATTGTAGAAGTCTGGCGATTGGCCTAGATTCATCAACATGTCACAGAGCCCATGGACAGATCCCGACGCCGCCATCACGCGAGTGGAGGAGCAGGTGCGTCAAGCGGAAGCCGTCGCCGCCAAGGCGCAGGCGCTCGAGCAGGAGATGAAGTCTCTCATAGGGAGCGCGCAGTCGCCGCGCCGCGAGGTCAGCGCGACAGTCACGGTGCAGGGAGCTCTCATTGACCTGCAACTATCGCGCGACGCGATGGACCTCGACGAGCGCGCGCTAAGCAAGATCATCGTCGACACCGTGGCGAAGGCGCAACGCAACGTCGGCGAGCGAGCCGTCGCCCTGACCTCCGAGGCTTTCGGCGAGGACTCACCCATTACCGCACGCATGCGCGTGGAGGCGGACGAACGCGATTCGCGGCCGGCGACGGACGGCATCCGGTACGAGCAGGAGTAGCGCAGTGGCAGAGTTGATTCGTATTGATCCAGACACGGTGAGCTATCACGCGGGCCGGGTGGACTTAGCGGCGGGGCGTGTTGGTACGGCCGTCCAAGCGGCGCAATCGATGAATGTTGCTGGCGGCGCGTTTGGGTTGATGTGCGCGTTCCTCGTGGCGCCCGCGATGGCGACGACGTATGCCGCCACCTCTGCAATCGTGTCATCCCAGAAATTGCTGGAACGTAGCGCGCGGGAGTTGCGTGGCGGCATGAGAGACGTCGGAACCTACGAGCAAGGCGTTATTGAATCCTTGAACCGCGGGACTAGCGCGCTCGACGGAACGGCAGGCCGATAGTGGGCGCGGGATGACTGGCAACCCGCTGGTCGCCGGACCGGTCTCGATGTCCACGCCCCTCTCAGGGACGTTCCTGTTGGAAGACTGCGAGTCAATCGCGTCGGGTATCCGAAACGGTGACTGGGTCGAAGGTGGCATGGGAGCCTTTGCCGCCGTCGCCGATGGGCTTGCCATGGTGGTCGATCCCCTCGGCTCCTTGATCGCAGCCGGGCTCGGTTGGCTCATGGAGCACATGGAGCCGCTCAAGGGCTGGTTCAACGACCTCACCGGTGACGCAGGCGAAGTCATGGGGTTCGCGGCGACCTGGGAGAACATCGCCAACGAGATGAAGTCCGTGGCCGCGGAGGTCACTCGGATTCTCGGTGACCTCGACGATCAGTCGGGTGCGTTCATTGAGACCTACCGCAAATTCCAATCTGAGGCGTCTGCTCACGTCGCGGTGGCGGGTGTACTCGCGGGCGCGATGGGCGTCGGAATGCAGATGGCCTCGACCATCGTGCAGATCGTCCACGACATCACGCGAGACGCACTCTCCCAGATTGTAGGAACGGCGATTTCCGCTACTGCGACGGCGGTGTTCACGCTAGGTTTTGGTACGCCGTTGGCGGTCAGCCAGGTCGCCACCCGGGTTGCGTCTCTGTCAGCGCGGGTCTCGTCGTTCGTCACGAAGTTGCTCCGCACGGTCAAGGCGCTCCTGCCCAAGCTCGACGATGCTGCCCGGCTCTTCCGTTCGCTTCAGGACGGTTTGGATCGCGCAATCCGCAGCGCAACCGATGGTGCCTCCAGTGCGTCGCGCCACCTCGACGACATTGGGCAGGGTGCACCGTCGCCTCGTGCCATAGATGATGTACCGCCGGGGCGAACCTACGACGAGGCGGTGAGTGACCGCATCGCGAACGGATCGTGGGAGGACCCCGGGACGCGTCCGTCCTGGGCCAGCACCACCGAGCGTGGGGAGACATTCTTTGGTCCCGACGCGCTTCGGTACTACGAGGGCGATGGAGTGACGCTGGGTGCGCCAGGACGCCCATCATTTCTAATGCCGGGCGAGGATGGCGCGCGAATCCTGACTCACGAGCAGGCAATGATCCAGACTGGTCGGGCGCCGTCGGTGGAGGAGGCGTACCAAAACGGGCGCCAGATTTTCGGGTTGAGTGTGCCGCTTGAGGGGCAAGACCTGCGCGTGCCCACTTTTAATGACGCGAATCTGGATCCGAGCAAATTGGATCCCGCGGACATCAATCCGAATTTCGTCCCAGGGGGTAATACTGCGCTCAACGACGACGGCGTATTCCGCAGTAACCCGACGCGGGAAGCGGTGGTCGACGGCGGGCGCCCGATTCCACCCGGAAGTTACGTGTTTGAGCTATTTCCTGATGGTCAACGAAGAATGGTGAGGCAATTTTGATAGCGGCGAATCAGCAAGGAGCCGGATGCGACATCTGTCGCCAAGCCTGGTTTGGTGGCGGAGCGAACAGAAGCTGCTTCATTGAGCGTGGCGAGGTAATTCCCTTGCAGATCGCGTTCTTCGAATGCACGGCGTGTGGATCGTGGTGGGACTATGCAGCGCTGAGCCGTCCCCGACTCATATCCGAGAGTGACGCCCGGCACATTATCGACACAAGGACCATGCCGTGACTGTTCCCGAATCGACCGTGGCTCTCGAATCTGCCATCGCATCAGCGCCAACGGATGAAATCGGACGTGTGCGAGCGATGCAGGCCTTCCTGCGCGCCACCGTGGTGTTGCCCAGCGGCACCGACGTTTCGTCGTTCGACTCGGTAACGCCTGTGATGTTCCCGCCTGGAGGCGAGCAGTGCATTGCCGTGTTTACCAGTGCCGATGCTGCGGCTCCCGTCGCATCGCGGGCGCCGTACATGCTCACCATTAGCGGAACAAGCTTGATCCTCCGTGTGGCGAAGGAGACATCGATCGCCGTATCGAGCACTGCAGGTGTGGTGGTGTTCTCATCCGAGTTGCTTCAGGCAGTGCGTGACGACCTCGCCACGCGGGCGGATGGAGACGCCTAGGCCGCGGCTCGAATCGACTGGCATGCGCCCACAATCCGGAGCCGCAGCGCCGCCCCCCGCCGCGCAAAGTCTCGCTGTAGCGCCGCGTATTCGCCTTTACCCTCCGGAGTCTCGATGGCGATCGCCTCGAGTCCATAGGAGCTGACGTCGTAGGGCGACGCACGCATATCTACGCGCCGCACCTCGAGCGCCAGGTCAAAGCAGTCTTGCTGCAGCTCGCTGGGCATAGCCGGCGCCAACTTGAGGCACCACTTGAACAGGTCCATGGTCGCGTGCAGGCACCCGGGCTGCTCGGAAGCCACCTGAGTCTCGCGGGTCAGTTCCGTCGCGTTCAGCGGCCGCGCCTCCGGGGTGAAGAAGCGGAACGCGTCGAAGTGCGTGCAGGCGATGGGGTGCGCCTCGACCACGGCGTCCGTGCCCTCGCGCCCCAGTCGCAGTGGCAACGTGTGGCGGCGTTCGGGGTCGCCTGACTTGTAAACCATTGCCCACTCGTGCAGCCCAAAGCACCCCACATGCAGCGGCCGCTCGGCGGTGCGCTTCATGAGGTTCTCGACGAAGTCGACGGTGGTGCCACGCTTCGCCATGAAGGCCGCTGCGTCAAAAGTGGTCTCGAGAACCCCCGCGGCCGATGCCTGGGTTCGGTACCACTTCCAGCCCGCCTGGGCATCGGCGTCCCGGAGGACGATGCCGGGGCCGGGGTGCCAGCGCCGCAACTGGGAGGGCTTGGTCGAGTTGTATTCGTAGAGAAAGTCCTCGACGGCGTGGGACTCGCCGGCGTCGCGACGCTCGCGGTGGCCCGCGGTAGCGGCGTCGACCCGGGCGTGAAACAAGTCTTGCACCGGCGCCCACTCGGACCGGGACAGGACGCGCGGCGCATCGGACGCGACCGTGGCATCGGCGATGGCGGGGGAAGACATGCGCCTATTGTCTCGTGGCGCGCTGGCGATCTGGTCCTTCGGAGTTGTTGCCGACTACCGCATTTGCCGCGGCCATCGACGCGACCGACAGGAGTTTCTCTAGGGGCCCCTGGCCCACGAGCCACCGCCACAGCGACGCAAACAGGATTGCGCTCAGACACAGGACCGCATACGCCACGTTGGTCGCCTCGTAGACGACCTCGTCGCCCACAGCGGCGATCACGATGAGGTGTGCGACGTACAGCGTCAGCGCCATAGAGCCGGCGGCAATCAGCGGCCAGACCGCAGGCCGTGCGGCCTGGGCCGCCCACAGGCACACGGCTATGACCAGGCAGGCCGAGGCGAGGTTACCTGCCATCTCGAGCGGCGAGTAGCTGTGCGCCTCGGTGGACAGCCACAGGGAGTCATCGGTCCTCACCGCGCCACCCGCAACCACCTCGACCATCTTGACAATCAGCAGGCCGGCCACGCCCACGACACCGAGCAGGACCTGCGTGCGCCGGGCCGTCAGCGTCAGGCGGCCAATGGCCATTCCCGCAAGGATGTAGCCCATCCAGCTGATGGCGGGGTAGGTCTCGAACCACAGCTTGCCCACCACGGGAAGGTCATACAGGCCAACATTGCCGGCTCCGGTGGCTACCGTTCTGACAGCCAGCTGCCCCAGCACAAAGCACACCGCCGCCCCCACCCAGAGCCACCACACCTGCCATCTGAAGGCAATCACCGACAGCAGGAACATCACGCCCAGGTTGGTCAGAATCACGATCACGGGCGTGCCCAGCTCGGACAACACCAACCCGAGCACCATGAGGATGATTCCGCGTACGGCGACGCGCCAGCGCGTGTGGGTCACGGCTGACGCGGGGGCCAGGTCTCCCGTCACTCCGGCCTTGCGAGTGAGCATCAGGGAGATGGACACGCCGGCCAAGATGGCGAAGAGGGCAGACGGGCGGCCATGCGTGACTGTCAGCCACGCCCACCCATTCTCGCTTTGGTGGTCACCCACATGAGCGCCAAACATTCCAAGGATTGCGAGGGCGCGCGCGACGTCAAGTCCCTCGATGCGAGCTGGCCGTGGCATGACGACATCGTATGCGTGCGTGGTGCCCCACGCCGCGCCTCGTCCGACCGGTTACGCTGGGAGGCATGCGCATCGCCAGATTCACGACCGGAGAAGAACCCCGCTACGCCATGGTGGACGGTGATCCGGGCGCCGAGGAATTGGTAGTCCTCACCGGTGACCCCATGTACACGCCGGGCACAGTCACGGGGGAGCGGATCCCGCTCACCGACGACATTCGCCTGTTGGCGCCCGTGATTCCCCGCTCAAAGATTGTGTGCCTGGGCAAGAACTACGCGGCTCATGCCAAGGAGATCCCCGCCCGCGGCCCCGCCTCCGACGTGCCGATCCTGTTCCTCAAGCCCAACACCGCGGTGATTGGGCCGGACGACCCCATCGTGCTGCCCTCGTACAGCCAGGACGTGCAGATGGAGGCCGAGCTCGCGATCGTCATCGGCCGCGTCGCCAAAGAGGTCTCCGTAGAGAACGCCGAGCAGTACATTTACGGCTACACCTGCGCTAACGACGTCACCGCACGTGACCTGCAGCGCCAGGAAGACCAGTGGTTCCGTGCCAAGGCCTTCGACACCTCGCTGCCCTTGGGTCCGTGGATCGAGACCGACCTGGCGCACGACGACGTCGAGATCGCCTCGCGACTGAACGGCAACGTCTGCCAGAGCGGCAATTCGCGGGACATGATTCTCGACGTTGCGGGCGCCGTCTCCATGATCAGCGAGATCGTCACGCTGCTGCCCGGCGACATTATCCTGACCGGCACACCCTCCGGCGTGACCACGATGAACCACGGCGACGTGGTGGAGATCGAGATCGAGGACATCGGCGTGCTTCGTAACCCGGTCCTGCGCCGAAGTTAGTTCCCGGGCACCCCCCCCGCCAGACCCGCACAAGCGCCCCCCGCCGGCGCTTCCCAATGCCACTGTAGAAAGTCATAGAAGATAGCCATGAGCAACGTTCGAGTCCGATTTTGCCCGTCTCCCACCGGCGTCCCGCACGTCGGCCTCATCCGCACGGCGCTGTTTAACTGGGCTTACGCGCGCCACACAGGCGGCGACTTTGTGTTCCGCATTGAGGACACCGATGCCTCGCGCGACTCGCAGGAAAGCTACGAGCAGCTCCTCGACGCGCTGCGCTGGCTTGGGCTGAACTGGGACGAGGGCCCCGAGGTGGGCGGGGAGTACGGCCCCTACCGCCAGAGCGAGCGCCGCGATCTGCACATGGATGTCGCGCGCCAGTTGCTTGAGGGCGGCTACGCGTATGAGGCGTTCTCTACCGCGGAGGAGGTCGACGCTCGCCATGAGGCCGCCGGCACCCACAAGGCACTGGGCTACGACGGCTTTGACCGCGACCTGACCGAGGAGCAGAAGGCAGCGTACCGTGCGGAAGGTCGCGTGCCGGTCATCCGTATGCGCATGCCCGAGGAGGACATCACCTTCACGGACCTCATCCGCGGCGAGGTCACGTTCCCCGCCGGCTCCATCCCTGACTACGTCATTGTGCGCGGCACCGGCGACCCGCTGTACACGCTGGTCAACCCGGTGGACGATGCGCTCATGAAGATCACTCACGTGCTGCGCGGCGAGGATCTCCTCAGCTCAACCCCGCGTCAGATTGTTCTCTACCGCGCGATGGTCGAGCTCGGCATCGCTGACCTGGTCCCAGACTTCGCTCACATGCCCATGGTCACTGGCGAAGGCAATAAGAAGCTGTCCAAGCGCGCCCCTGAGTCCAACCTGTTCCTGCACCGCGAGCGCGGCTTCCTGCCCGAAGGCCTGCTGAACTACCTGTCGCTCTTGGGCTGGAGCATTGGCCCCGACCGTGACGTTTTCTCAGTGAAGGAGCTCATCGAGGCGTTCGACATCGCGGACGTGAACCCCAACCCGTCGCGGTTCGACCTGAAGAAGGCAGAGGCCATCAACGCGGAGCACATGCGACTGCTGCCCGTGAACGACTTTGTGGAACGTGTGGTGCCATACCTGCACGCCGAGGGCTTGGTGTCCTCGCCTGACGCCCACGCACTCACTCCGCACGAGGAGTCCACCCTTGCGGTCGCCGCGCCCCTTGGACAGACGCGTATGCGGCTGCTGGGGGAGGCGCCCGGCATGCTCGGCTTCCTCTTCATCGCGGACGATGCTGTGGTGGTCGAGGACGCTGCCCGCGCTAAGCTGCCGGAGAACTCGGCAGCCATCCTGGACCGCGCAATCGCGGAACTGGAGGCGCTCGCGGACTTCACCCCGGAGGCACAGCAGACGGCACTGACCGCGGCGTTGATTGACGAGATGGAGATCAAGCCACGACTCGCGTACGGGCCGCTGCGGGTTGCGATCACGGGCCGGCTCGTCTCGCCGCCGTTGTTCGAGTCCATGGAGATTCTTGGCCAGGAACAGTCGCTGACTCGGCTGCGCTCCCTGCGCGCGGCGCTGTAACGGAACTTGGTGGACGCCGGGTCGAACGACGCTGGTACTCCAGTGAGCCAAGCAGCAATCAATGCGGTGCTGTTTGACGTCGACGACACGCTCGTGGACACCAAGGGCGCGTTCCGGCACGCGCTCACGACGGTCGCGGCCGAGTACCTTGCGGCCGATGCGGAGCTTGCCGACGTCGCGGTCTTTTGGCGCGCGGACAGGCACGGGCATTACCGCGCCCACACCCGTGGCGAGATGGACCACCGCGAGCAGCGTATGAGGCGCGCGAACGACCTTCACGCGGAGTTCGGCGGGGTGCTCATGGGCGACGACGCGTACGACGCGTGGGACGTGGTTTTCGAGCAGGGCTTTCAGGATGGCTGGCGCGCATTCGACGACGCGCATGCATGCCTGGACGCGCTCGAGGAGGCCGGTATCCCGTACGGAGCGCTCAGCAACGCGCGCTTTGACTACCAGAACCTCAAGCTCGCGGCCGTGGGTCTGGAGCGCGTGCCCATGCTGGTGGGAGTCGACACCCTGGGCTTCGGCAAGCCGGATCCACGAGTGTTTGCGCTCGCGGCCGAGCGGCTTGGATCAGCGCCCGCCCAGACTGCCTACATCGGTGACGAGCTCGACATCGACGCCATTGCGGCCACGCGTGCCGGGCTCAGTGGCTATTGGCTAGACCGTTCTAGGGGGGCCGATGCCGGGACTGGCGAGGGCGGCAGCACGGACGATTCGGTGGTGACACAGGACGGATTGACGGTGCCACGGGTGGCAACTTTGCGCGAGTTTTCGGCGAGTATTGGCCCTCACTAGGCCACAGCATCGGCGCCGGTTTTGGATGGGGCGCAGAACAGGCTAAAGTAGTGCCTCGGTCCAGCCTTCGGGTGAGGCCATTGGGGTATGGTGTAATTGGCAGCACGAGTGATTCTGGTTCATTTAGTCTAGGTTCGAGTCCTGGTACCCCAGCCATCAAGACGGCCCGCTTCGGTGGGTCTTTTTGCTGGCCCGACGATTGGCGCGATGTGCCAGCCGTAGGGTAAAGTTTGTTTTCGCATTCACCGCGTAGTTGCGTGAATCGCTAGGGCCCCGTTGTGTAGCGGCCTAGCACGCCGCCCTCTCACGGCGGTAGCGCGGGTTCGAATCCCGTCGGGGCTACCAAAATTCTCCTCACCGCAGTAGCGGTGGGGAGTTTTTTTATTTCCCGGGTGTCCTGTCGCGGTTACGCGAGGTCGTCCAGTGTCGCGAGGCGCGACTTCCACAGCGTCACCAGTTCGCGCGGAGGGACTCCGCACGCAGGGTCCTCCGCATTGACGCGCGAGCGACGGGCAGCGACCGCATCGTAGACGCGGTCGCGCCAGGAACGAGGGACGATGCGCGCAAGAGTTGCCGCTCGCCACGGCCAGCCTAGGCCGCGCAGAATCGCGATGACCGCGTCGGACTTGGTGAGCACGTGGCCCGCGTTGCCTGGCACAGCACCCCCATCATTGCCAGCGGCGTTGTCTGGAGAGGAGCCGCTATCCCACAGGACAGTCGTCGAGGCCCCAATGTCCGCTGGCAGCCCGGCGCGCCGAATGGTCTCGCGGCCCACCTCGCCCGCAGAGCCCGCGAGCAGGAAGGCTCCACCGCGGTCGTGCCGGACCAGCCACGAGACAAATCCATTGCACAGCCCACATTCACCGTCAAAGACCACAATTCGTGCCATGCCTCAAGTCTAGGGTCGCGCAGCTAGTTCGCTAATGCCTGGTATTTCGCTAGGGTCGAAGTGATTCCAGCAACACCGAGGGGGAGTGCTATGCGCATGAAGCGTGAACGATCCAGTCCAGATGCCGATCGCTGCGTGGAACCCTCGAGCGCAGCACGGGAGAGGGTTGGCATTGTCGGGGCGATGGGCGTGGCGGTCGCGATCGTCTTGGCGGGGTGCGCGCCGACTGCGTCTGGGCCAGACCTCGCCCTCAGCCATACGGTAGGCGGCGAGGCGTCCGCTGGGGACTCGACGCCGCCTGTCGAGGCATCGACTGTGCGTCCCGAACCCCCCGCGAGCGAGCCGCCGGTTCCACACGCATCGGTCGACGCCCCACGGGCAATGGAGGTGGGCGACTGCCTCAACAAGGTGGCCGTAGATGAGCTGGGGTTGCCCATTCCTCAGTACATTGATTGCGATCAGCCCCACATGTTCGAGGTGACGGCGGTCGTTGACGCCGTGAGTGAGGTGTCGGCATTCAATTTCGAAGCGATTGATGACGCCCGCAAGGCACATTGCCGCAATGAGTACGAGTCGTACACCGGCCGGGACTCGCGCGACATGGGCAATGCCTTCGGTTGGGACCAGCTCTCTGAGCGGGCCTGGGATGCCGGTGAGACCAGTTATTCCTGCTATGCCACCGCGCCTGGGTTCGGGGACCTGACGGGCTCCGTCGCGTCGTAGCAGCGCGTATCCCACCTTGCCGTAACGTTTCGAAGGGATGTCCCTTTTGGGCGCATTGCGACGCGGTGAGACATGCGTCACATCGCTCTCATGGAATCTTTACGTCCTGGTGAACGCTCACTATTGTGGGTTTCGCGGGAACTGAGGGGTTCTCGCCAATCCGCGCGATCCACTGAGGCGAACACCGTCCGGGGACGTGCCAACGAAACCCACGCCAGTGACGGCAGACCTTTGTCTCCGACTTTGTTATGCGTGCCAACTTATAGATTGAGGAACTCTTATGACTACGCCCAACGACTCCGTTTCCCAGGCTCTCGCGATTGACGGCTGCCTCGCCGCAGCGCTGGTGGACTACGACTCCGGCATGACCCTCGCCACGGCAGGCGCTGGCATTGACTTGGAGCTCGCCGCAGCAGGTAACACCGAGGTGGTTCGTGCCAAGATGCGCGTGATGGACTCGCTCGGCCTTGACGACAAGATCGAGGACATCCTCATCACGCTTGGCAAGCAGTTCCACCTGATCCGCCTTGTCAGTTCCGTGTCGGGTCAGGGGCTCTTCTTCTACGTCGTCCTCGACAAGACGCGCGCGAATCTCGCGATGGCGCGTCGCCAGCTGCAGACCGTCGAGCAGTCGATTCAGATTTAGGTTGAACGGGTGGCCCGCCCGCGTGTGGGCCACCCGACCACACCATGGAACCTCAGACCTTCAAAGTAGTCGTCGCCGGGCCGTTCGCGTCCGGGAAGACGACGTTTATTGCCTCGGCTGCCGATGGCGACATCATCGGTAGCGAGAACGCGATATCGGACTCCACCAAGGCTCTCAAGCAGACCACGACGACAGCGATGGATCACGCCACAATTGAACTCGCTGGCTCCGGCGATCACGTGGGGCTCTTCGGCACTCCCGGTCAAGAGCGGTTCAGTTTCATGTGGCCCGTACTCGCGCAGGGGATGCATGGCTACCTCATTTTGATTGACGCTAGCCGGCTGCAGGCTCGGGCACAGTCGCGCAGCATTGTGCGCGCATTCGCTTCCTTCGCCCCACAGGCGCCCATGCTCATCGCAGCTAATCGGTGGGACCCGGAGGCGCTGCCACGCGCTGAGCTCGCGGAGTTCATCGGCATTGACCCCTCATTAATAGTGAGTTGCGATCCTCGAGACAAGGACCAATGCCACGAGACGGTGGAGAACCTACTTCGTTCGATTCGGGTGGGGGAGTCGGCATGATCATTCCTAAGCAGGGTCTGCTTGCCTCAGCCCGACTCCGGCGCGCAGTGCCAGGGGTGCACCGTGTTTTGATTGCGCGCACCGAGGGTCTTCCGGTCTACGACGATGTGCCGTTGGCGCAACGCGACGCGGGTGCGGCGATGACCGCCACGTTGGTAGGACTCGCAAACAGTGTTGCGATGACCCTCACCGCCAGTTCTTTGCGTTCAGCCGTGGTGAACACCGAATCCGACAGCCTCCTCGTAGTGCCGATTGACGCCGGGCACTTAATTGCTGCGCTCGCAAGTCAAGGTACGGACCTGACCCTCCTGACGCGTGAGGCTGAGCTCGTGGCTCAGCAACTTGGTGGTCGCTGGCGTCAGGCGGCGGTGGGCGCATGATTACCCGTGACACGGTGGCACCTATCGCGCAGGAGTTGCGGGAATTGCCAGGTGTGACTCGAGTGCTCCTCGCAGGGCGAGACGGCGTGCCCTTTTACGATGATCTACCCCTCGCTGCCCGAGACCATGCCGCAGCTGCCACCGCATCCGCGTTGGGTGTGGGCGCCCTCATCTGTGATGGGGTGAAGCTCGGTGCGATGGAGGGTGGAGCGGTCTTTGGCAGTCATGGAGTGCTTGTCTACCGTCCACTTGAGTGCAGTTATGTACTGGCAGTGATCGCTAGGAGCACTGTCGATCTTGCTGATCTGTACCGAAGAATGCGCAAAGAAGCGCGAATTCTGGATCAGGCCGCGCTCAAGGAGTGACTTCCTCGCGGGGCCAGGTAAATGCTGGGGATTCGCGGAGGTTTGCCGCACGACAGAAAATTTCTAGCGACATCCCTCCGCTCGTGCTGGTCCCGCTCGCGGTCGAGGAGGAGTTTTGCCTCTTCTGGCCCATGAATCTGAGCGTGAATGCTGCCAGCGCGGTGGCCCGCGGGGAATCGATGTGCAAGCTTCCTTTGCGGGTATCGGTGGGTGACCTCTCGCGTTTCGTGCCGAGGCGTTACGAGCGCTTCACTCTGCGAGTGCGCTACAGCGGCCGCTAGTTTGTGGCTTTCGTAAGGCGACCCTGCGCCAGCACAAATGCGACTCCGCCGCTGGCCATCACCAGCGAGATGAGGAGGGCGATCCACATGCTGGGGCCCTCCTCCTCGATCAGTGCGCCGGAGGTCTCCGTTCCCCCAGCATCGGTGCCAGCGGCGGCCGTCGCCGCCCCGGCATCGGCTCCTTGGTCCGCGGCGAACGATGCCACCCAACTAAGCGCCGAGTTCCAATTGATAGTGATCTCATTGGTCGCGAACGATCCGATGTCGTCCACGTAGCAGAACTGCGGCGCACAACCAGTGGAGAACAACCCCGATGCGATGGGGTCCCAGGTGCCCTGGCTGGCGTTGGGGCCACCCGCGACAGAGCCATGGGGTGGGTGCGGGAGCTCGGGGTTCAGTTGGTTTGCAAACCAGCGCGAGTGTTGATTCTGTGCGTACTCGGTGCCGTAGCCGGTCACGTAGGACACATTCAGGGCGTTACGGCCCAAGAGATAGTCAAGGCTTTCGAGTGCGCCGTCGCGGTACTTCCCGTCGCCGCTGAGGTCGTACGCGGTGCCCAACACCACGATGTTGTTGAGGATCTGGCTATTGGAGCCCCACACATACTGATTGGCGGGCAACACCTGACCGAATGGCTGCCGATCCTGCTCAGCGAGCATGCCATCGGCGCCCGCCAGAACTGAGGCGACCACGGCATCGTGCCCCGGAAGTTCGCTGGGGACGGTGGCCAGATCCATGCGAGCGAGCGCGGCGACGCTACCCCAGCTAAAGCCCCCCGTGGAGAAGACGTTGCGCTCGTTCAGTGGGGACTCGATCACGTAGTCCTGGTATTCCTGTTCGCCGGTGGTGAGGTAGAGCTCCGCCGCGGCCCAGTAGAACTCGTCGGAGACGTCCTGGTCTGGATACGCGCCGCCCCCATTGTTGCCGTCGGTGGCGGGAGCAAACATGTCCGGGTGGGCGAGGGCGGCTGCCCAGGCGGTCCGAGCCGATTCAAGTAGCTGGCCGGCGTAGTCCGGGTTGATCGGCTCGAACAGGCGCGCGCCCTGAGCCGCAGTTGCGGCGAGGTTCAAGGTGGCTGCCGTTGAGGGGCGGTGGAGGTAACGGGTCTGCGGATCGTCGACCGGGAGCATCGGCAGACCTGTCCAGCCGTAGTCGTGCATCTTGTGATGCGCCATGCCGGCCAGCTCCTGACCCTGCGGCACCATCATCGACATCATGAAGTCGAGTTCCCACTTAGCCTCGTCGAGCACATCAGGGATGCCGTTGGCGGATTCGGGAATAGTGAGGGAACCATCGCCCAGGGCGCCCTGCTGGGCCGATGGTGCGGTGAGGCTGCGTTCGTAGGTCGACAGCAGTTGCGCGGTGGCGATGCCGCCGTTGACGACGTACTTTCCATGGTCGCCGGCGTCGTACCAGCCACCCACGACGTCGAGGGTGTAGTCGCACGTCCAGGGCTCGCCGTAGATTGGTTTGGGGTTGTCGCCGCCAGTGTTGTCGTCGGCGGGTTGGCACGCCACAGCGTTGTCGCCCTGATTGGTCTCGGTGCCGCCGGCGGTGCTCACGTGGCCAGGCGCGCGGGCGTACTCCTCGCCCACGAGGGCAGGATCGATGTCAGTGCCCGAACGCGCGAGGTAGAAGTACTGCAACGAGTCCTTGCGGAGTTGGGCGTAAGCCTCGGTGCCGATGGTGAACTCGTAGGACGTGGCTCCGTCAGCGCTAAGGGTGTAGGTGCCTGGCGTGGTGACGTCCGAGAAGTCGATGGTCTGCGTGGCAAGCAGCGTGGACGGATCCGCATTCGCCGGGGTGGCGGTTCCCGATGCCACGGTTTCGGTTTCATTGTCCAGCGTCCAGTCGACGGGGGAGGCCTGGTCGGTGACAATCGTGGCGTGCTTGGGGCCGTCCGGGAGGTAGCCCACCTGGTTGACGCGCACGCGAGGTCCGGTTTCCGGGGCATAGGGAGGCAGTACCTTGCCCGCCACGAGCACAACGTTGTCGATGCAGAAGGTCCACGCCTGCGACGCACCTCCAAACTGGAACGCCATCTGGCGATCCTCGAAATCCTGGTCGAGCGCGAATCCCACGTCGTAGTGCTGCGTGTCTGCGCCCGCCTGCACTGTCTTATCCAAGACGGTCGCATACGTCTCCGGGTCTTGCATCAGCGCGCGCACGCCCACCGGTTGACCGTCGGCAGTGTCCGCGCTGATGTCGAAGGACAGCACATAGTCGTCCATGGGCAAGGTAAACCCGTCCTGGCCCACGATGGCGTCCCAGGGATTCACGGTGGCGCCGGGAACGTCGACGCAGAGCGCTCCCGAGGCGGTATCGATTGATTCGATCAGGTTCTCGGTTGACCACCAGCTAGTGTCGCCGTCGTCGAAGGTGCCGTTGACAACAAACAAGGCGTCGTCCTCGGCGGCCGATGCTGGGGTGGCACCGAGCAGGGGAGCGGACCACGCGAGCAGTCCGGTCAGCACCAGTGCCGCTGTGCGGGTGGGCGCCGCCCAGCCGTATGGGCCGCGGTGGTGCAGTGTCGTCTTTGGCACGTGGTCCTCCATCAAACTTCCCCCGCCGGGTTGCCCCGGACGCGCTTCTTCGCACGTCTTGGCACCCTACACGAAACGTTTCGTTTTTCTCCAGGCCCGTCGTTGATCGAGCTGTTTCTGTGACCTGACTGTGATTCGCTGGCGCGAAGACCTGTGATCTACATGCGTGGCGGCGCAGGTCGGCGTGTGCCGGCCTGCGCCGCTCTAGTGACAGGGGCATCGGCCGCGATGCATGTAGTGGCCGACGCCTACTTCATTACAGAGGCGCCCTTTTCTACCTTCTGGTCCTTCGTGTTCTTGCCGTCGCTCTTGCCGTCGCTCTTGCCGACGGTGGAACACGGCTCCCCGTTGAGCCAGAACTGCACGGGCTGAGCGTCTGCCAGTGTGTGAGTTGACGTGAGGAAGCCGATTGTCGTCTTGGCGCCCGGCTTGATCTTGGCGTTCCACGACAGGCTGGATGCCGTCACGGTGGCCCCAGATTGCGAGTAGTTCGCGCTCCAGGCCTGTGACGTAACCTCGTCGTCGCCCGGGTACGCCCAGGTGAGATCCCAGCCCTCAATCAAGGCGGATCCGGTGTTCTTGATCCACACCTGGTTGTTGGTCGCCCCGGGCCAGGTGCCGTGGGTGATGTACTGGACTTCGCAATGAGCCACCGCGGCGGCCGCGCCTTCCGTTTGATCCGCGAGGAACGATGCCACCCAGCTCAACGCCGAGTTCCAGTTCACCGTGATCTCGTTGGTTGCCCACGACTGAATCTCGTCGACATAGCAGAACTGCGGAGCGCAATCCTGATTCGGATACAAGGCTGCGAACGTGGGGTCCCAGGTGCCGACGTCGGCGTTAGGGCCACCCGAGACCGAGCCGGACGGCGGGTGCGGAAGGCTGGGGCTCAGTTGCGCGGAGAACCACCGTGAGTGCTGATTTTCCGAGTACACGTCGCCGTAGCCGGTGATGTACGAATTGTTGAGCGCGTTGCGACCCAGCAGATAGTCGGCACTCTCCACCGCCGCGTCACGGTACTTTGCCGCACCGCTAAGGTCGTACGCGGTGCCGAGCACCACCAAGTTGTTGAGCACCTGGCTGTTGGATCCCCAGACAAACTGATCCGCGCCGAGTGCCTGCCCGAAGGGCTGTGCCTGCTGAACCGAGCGAATGGCGTCGGCGCCGTCCAGGACCGACTCAACTATGGCGTGGTGCCCCGGTAGTGAGTTCGGCACAGTTGCCAGGTCCATGCGTCCTAGCGCTGCGACAGAGCCCCAGTTAAATCCGCCGGTGTCGAATACGTTGGCGGTGTGCAGCGGTGATGCGAGCACATAGTCCTTGAACTCCTTGGCGCCAGTAGTGATGTACAACTCTGCCGCCGCCCAGTAGAACTCGTCGGTGACGTCGTCGTCGTCGTACGCGCCGCCGCCATTGTTGCCATCGGAGACAGGGGCGTAGATGTCCGGGTGAGCCAGTGCGGCCGACCAGGCGGTCCTGGCCGAGTCCAGCAACTGCTGCGAGTAGTTCGCGTCGTAGGGGGCGAACAGTCGAGCGCCCTGCGCGGCGGTGGCGGCGAGGTTGAGCGTTGCCGCGGTAGACGGACGGTGCAGGTATCGAGTCTGAGCATCGTTCGCCGGCAGGAGCGGGAGCCCGGTCCAGCCATAGTCGTGAACCTTGTGGTGCACCATGCCGGCCAGGTCCTCGCCTTGGGGGACCATCATCGACATCATGAAGTCGAGTTCCCACTTGGCCTCGTCCAGCACGTCCGGCACGCCGTTGTCGGTTTCCGGAATGGCAAGAGTGCTGTCGCCCAGTGCGGAGGCATCGGCCGAGGGCGCATTCTTGGTGCGCTCAAACGTTGCGAGCAGTTGCGCGGTGGCGATGCCGCCATTGACCACATACTTGCCGTGGTCGCCGGCGTCGTACCACCCTCCCACGACGTCGAGCGTGTAGTCGCAGGTCCACGGCACGCCGTAGATTGCGGCAGAGTCTTCGGCCGGCTGGCACGCGACATTGTCGTCTCCTTGATTAGTGTCGCCGCCACCCGCTGTGCTTACATGCCCGGCGGCGCGTGCGTAATCCTCGCCCACAATGTCGCCGTCGATCTCGGTGCCTGAACGTGCCAAGTAGAAGTAGTTCAGGGAGTCCGTGCGGAGCGTGTTGTAGGCGTCAGTGCCGATCTCGAATGCGTACGACGTGTCGCCATCCGCCGTCAGGGTGTACGTGCCAGGGGCGGTGACCGACGAGAAGTCGATGGTGTGAACATTGAGGCCAGACGATGCGTCCAGGCCTTGAGGTGCGCTATCACCTGAGGCGACCACCGCATCGGCCGCGCTGTGAACTTCCCACGCCGCGGGATCGGTCGAATCGGTCACCAACGTTGCGCGCTTGGGGGCATCGGTGATGTAGCCCACCTGGTTGACGCGCACCCGTGGTCCTGTGTCGGGCTCGTACTGCGGAAGCGCCGCGCCCCCTAGCACTGACACATTGTCGACGCAGAAGGTCCAGTCCTCGGTGGAGGTGCCGATTTGGAAGGCGACCTGCACGCCGGTGGTCTCCTCGTCGAGCGAGAAGCCCACCTGGTTGGACTCGAGCGAATCCCCCGGGGTGGTGTTGGCCTCGGCGTAGACGTCGTAAGGGGCCGCGGCCATGCCAACGATGGCGCGAACGGGCTTGCCTCCGGACACGTCGTACGAGAACACGTAGTCCCCCGCGGGGAGGGTGAGATCGTTGAGGCCCACAATGCGGCTCCACGGATCCCCGCCGCCGACCTGGCCGGTCACGGGGGTGCACAGCGCGCCGTCAACGATCGTGCCAGCGTCGGCCGGGGTGAACCAGGAGCCCAGCCCGGTGTCAAAGCCCCCGTCGGGAACAAACTCCGCGCCTGCCATCGCCACGGAGATGTTGTCGGCGCAGAAGGTCCAGTCCTCCGCGGCTCCTCCTACTTGGAAGGCGACTTGAGGATCGATCGCTGCGTCAGCCAGGGAGAAACCCACGTCGTAATGGGTCATGTCTTCAGAGTGCGCAGGCAGCGATTCTGCGTAGGTGGCATACGCGCCGCCATTTTGGGCGACGATCGCGCGGATAGGACCCTCGCCGGACACATCGAAACTGAAGACGTAGTCGCCAGCGGGCAGGTCGAGGTCATTCTGGCCGAAGCCGACGTCGTAGACATTGGTGGTACCGCCGGGAACGGTGCCGCAGAATTGCCCGCCTTCGAAGCTGGTAGATCCGCCTACAAATCCGTAGGAGAACCACGCGTCGGTGTTGGCGCCCTCGAGATCTCCGTTAATGACGTCAGCGTTGGCGGCAGTGGCGCCGCTGGCTAGTAGGATCGCGGCCGCGCCGATGGCGGCCATAGTGGTGCGTGTTGACTTCTTTGTAAACACTGGGATTCCTCTTCTAATGGAGTCATGCCCCTCAGCATGTGGGCATCCTTACCCACGCGTGGAAACGTAGCACGAAACGATTCGACTCGCGATGGCAACGTTCACTTTTTCTACCGACTGGTAGGGGAATTTCTGGTCCGGAGAGGGTCTGGCCGGCAGTAGTGGAGCGGAATCGGACCAATGGGGCGCCGAGGTGGGTGAGGAAGTGGTGGGGCGGGGGATCGAGGCCGCGGGGTATGCGGGGGCCGTGGCGGTGGGCTAGTGCTCGGTACGGCGAAGGACGTCGCTGAGTTGGCGCGCCGCGTCCATGACGGACTCCGCGTGCTCGCCTGCTGGATGTGCGGTGAGGCGCTCGATCGGTCCGGATATTGAGACGGCAGCGATCACTGTGCCGGCCGTTCCCCACACCGGCGCGGACACTGAGCTGACTCCGGTCTCGCGCTCGCCGGCGGATTCGGCGTAGCCGTATGCTCGCACGTGGTCCAAGTCCTTGGCGGTGAAGCGCGCGCCTGCGAGGCCGCGGTGCATGCGAGTGGGTTCCTGCCAGGCGAGCAGCACCTGCGCTGCGGAGCCTGCGGTCATGGTCATGGTGGTGCCCACCGGGATCGAGTCGCGAAGTCCCACGGGGCGGTCAGCGGCCGCGATGCAGATGCGCTGATCGCCGTGGGGGCGATACAACTGCGCGGACTCACCTGTGCGGTCGCGCAGCACCGTCAGCACCGGCTGCGCGGCGCTGACCAGACGGTCCTCGCCCACGGACGCGGCGAGCTGCGCGAACCGACTACCCAGGACAAACGCTCCGTTGGAGTCGCGGCCCACCAGGTGGTGGTGTTCCAGGGCCAACGCCAGGCGGTGCACGGTGGGGCGTGCCAGGTGAGTGGTCGCCACTAGCTCCGCCAAGGTCGACGGCCCCTGCTCCAGCGCGCCGAGTATTGCGGCCGCCTTGTCAATGACGCCAACTCCGCTATGATTGTCCATAGAGCGATACTAGCGTCTCGTATTGTGAGATGTCTAGGTCAAGGAAGAATATCGCTACACGGATCTGACACCCCCGTAGGGTGCCGACACTGGAGGAAAAATGGGAACCACACTGGCTGAAAAGCTGTGGGAGAGCCACCTGGTGCGTAAGGGCACCGACGGCGCCCCCGACCTGATCTACATCGACCTGCACATGTGCCACGAGGTCACGAGTGCACAGGCGTTCGAAGGCCTCCGCATCGCCGGTCGCACCGTGCGCCGCCCGGACCTCACCATTGCGACCGAGGACCACAACACCCCCACACTGGACATCGACCAGCCGATCGCTGACGAGACCAGCCGCATCCAGATTCAGACCCTGCGCGACAACGCCAAGGAGTTCGGTGTCCGCATTCACTCGCTGGGTGACGCCGATCAGGGCGTTGTTCACGTGGTGGGCCCGCAGCTCGGCCTGACCATGCCCGGCATGACCGTGGTCTGCGGCGACTCGCACACCTCAACTCACGGCGCCTTCGGCGCGCTCGCGTTCGGCATCGGTACCTCCGAGGTCGAGCACGTGCTCGCGACGCAGACGCTTCCGCTCGCACCCTTCAAGACCATGGCGATCAACGTCGATGGAGACCTGCCCGAGGGCACCACGGCCAAGGACATCATCCTGGCCGTCATTACCAAGATCGGCACCGGCGGGGGACAGGGCTATGTGCTCGAGTACCGTGGCGCCGCGATCCGTGCGCTCTCGCAGGAGGCGCGCATGACGGTATGCAACATGTCGATCGAGGCGGGCGCCCGCGCCGGCCTCATCGCCCCCGACGAGACCACGTTTGAATACGTCAAGGGACGTCCTCACGCCCCTGAGGGTGCCGACTGGGACGCAGCCGTCGCAGACTGGAAGCAGCTCGTCACCGACGAGGACGCGACCTTCGACGCCGAGGTCAATCTCAACGCCGCCGACCTGGAGCCGTTCATCACCTGGGGTACCAACCCCGGTCAGGGTGCTCCGTTGAGCGCCTCGGTGCCCGACCCCGAGGACTTCGCCGACGCCGACCAGCGCGAGGCCGCCGCGAACGCCCTCAAGTACATGGGGCTCACGCCCGGCACCCCGTTCCGAGAGGTCGCCATTGACACGGTCTTTCTTGGCTCGTGCACCAACGGCCGCATCGAGGACCTGCGCGCAGCCGCAGACATCATCGCGGGCCGCGAGAAGGCGCCGAACACACGCTTCCTTGTCGTCCCCGGGTCGGCCCGCGTTCGTCTCCAGGCAGAGGCCGAGGGTCTCGACAAGGTGTTCCTGGACTTCGGCGCAGAATGGCGCAATGCCGGTTGCTCCATGTGCCTCGGAATGAACCCCGACCAGCTCGCCCCGCAGGAGCGCAGCGCCTCCACCTCGAACCGCAACTTCGAGGGTCGCCAGGGCAAGGGTGGGCGCACGCACCTCGTGTCCCCGCTCGTTGCCGCCGCTACCGCGGTCCGTGGCACGCTATCCAGCCCCGCCGACCTCGAGCCCGCCGCAGCGCTGGCGTAAGGGAGATACTCATGGAAAAGTTCACCACCCACACCGGCATCGGCGTTCCGCTGCGTCGCTCCAACGTCGACACGGACCAGATCATCCCGGCCGTGTACCTCAAGCGCGTCACGCGCACCGGCTTCGAGGACGCGCTCTTCGCCGCTTGGCGCGGAGACGAAAACTTCATCCTCAACCAGCCCGCGTACAAGGCCGGATCGGTCCTCGTGGCCGGCCCTGACTTTGGCACGGGTTCGTCGCGTGAGCACGCCGTTTGGGCGCTCAAGGACTACGGCTTCAAGGTCGTTATTGCGAGCCGCTTTGCCGACATCTTCCGCGGTAACTCCGGCAAGCAGGGTCTGCTCGCCGCGATCGTCGAGCAGAGCGACATCGAACTGCTGTGGAAGGCCCTCGAGGCCGAGCCCGGCAAGGAACTGACCGTGTCGCTCGAGGACCGCACCGTGTCCTGTGGTGACATCACTGTCCAGTTCGAGATCGACGACTACGTGCGCTGGCGCCTGATGGAGGGCCTGGACGACATCGGCCTGAGCCTCCAGCACGAGGAGGACATCACCGCGTTCGAGAAGACGCGCGCCGCCTGGCGTCCCAAGACGTTGCCGGAGAAGACTGAGCCTAAGCAGGAGATCGTCGCCGCTCGCCCGGTCAAGTAGCCCGCAAGATTGAAACACAGAAGCCGCCGTCCCTATTGGGGCGGCGGCTTCTGGCATGCTCGGGGGCATGAAGACGCCCAACACCGTCACTCCGACCGATGCCGTGCCGGGCCTGTCGCCTGGCCAGGGGCACGATGATGTGGCCGGCTCGTCATCGGTCCTGCCGCCGATGCCGCGGCTGGGTTGGGATGGCCAGTCGGCCGCCCGACTGCTCGCCGCCGCGATGGTCTGCGGTGCTGCGATTCTGCTCTTCGCAGTGCATGTTCGGCCATGGGGCTACATCCCGCTCATTCTTGGCTTGGCGCTGGCCTTCGCAGTTGACCGCCGCCTAGCCCGTGACCTGGGGCTCATCGCGCTCGCGCAGGTGATCATTTCCACGATCTCGCTGCACGCGGACCTTTCGGACGCCGGCATGGCGCGTTTCACTGTGGTGTTGTCGTTGGCCGTGCTGGTGCCGTGGGCAATCTCGCGCTTCGTCTTCGGCGACCGCAGCATCGTCTTCCCCGTGGGAACCGGCAAACGTTGGACGCGACCGCAGTGGCTGTACCTCGGCATTGTCGTCGTGTTCGGGTATTTAGTCTTGCCGCTCTACTTCATTGGCTCGGGTGCGTATCAGAACTGGCCGGACCTAGGCGGGAGCGGGGACATTGGCCGACTGTTCGTTGGCGTGAATGCAGTGGGATTGTGGGACGAGTTGTTCTTCATCTGCGTGGTATTCGCTCTGCTGCGTTCTCACTTCCCCATGTGGGTCGCAAACGTGCTGCAGTCGCTGGTGTTCGTGTCGTTCCTGTGGGAGTTGGGATACCGCGAATGGGGGCCACTCCTGACGATTCCGTTCGCGTTGGTGCAGGGGTGGATCTTCTCCTGGACCAAGTCGCTGCCGTACGTGGTCACGGTGCACTTGCTGTTTGATGCGGTGGTATTCGCGGTGCTAGTGCATGCTCATCATCCCGAGTTGTTCGACATCTTTGTGACCGCACCAGCGGTAGGTGCGTAGCTCCGCCGCTCGACCGGAGAAATGCAAGCGGCCCGCGCCTCCTTCGAGGCACGGGCCGCTCGCTCGTGATCAGCTGACGGGGGCGGTGTTGCCGTCCTCGTAGTACTCGGTCACGTTCGTTCCTCCCACCAGGGGCGTCACGTGGTCGAGGCCCACGAACTCGCCGTTGGAGTCCTGCCACAGCGCCGGGTCAAGCAGCGTGAGCTTCTCCTGATCCCAGGTAGTCCAGTCGTCGAGCAGTAGCCCGCCGGTGTCGCCCGAGTTCGGGTTGATGGTCCAGAAGGTGTGACTGATCTTCTTCTCCGAGATCAGATTGCGGAGGTATACCAGCCAGTCGTCTTGGCGCTGGTCCTCTCCCACTCGGCCACCCCACTCGCCAATGAGCAGCGGGTACTGGTCGTTGTCGTGCAGGTAGAGCCAATTGGGGCCCCACACGTCCTCCGTCAGGCTTTCTTGCGAGAACCCGCCCTTGAACCATTCCTGCTCAAATACAAGCGGCCCGTAGTCGTGTGGCGAGTAGACCAATTGATTCTGGTGGGAGCCGAGGTCGAGGTCGTGATCGGCCACGCCGCGAAGGTTACCTCCCCACCAGTTGGTGTAATAGTCGTCCTCGTTTGTTGAATTCCACGACGCGCCATCCTTCGGGTACGTCTCAATTCCCTCGACCAGGATCAATGCATTCGGGTTGATGGCGAGAATCTTGTTGCCTGCCGTCTCCGCGACGTGCTTCCAATTGTCGGGATCGGTTGAGCCATCCCACTTGGCACGCGGCGTGGCCTTATACGTCCCATGCGGTTCGTTTTCCAGGTCGTAACCGATGATCGTGTCGTCGTTCTTGTAGCGGTCGGCGACCCACTCCCAGGTGTCGTAGAAATCGGCAGTGGTGATTGATCCCGCGTACCACATCGGCTCGAAGTGGCCCGAGTTGTCCGCCTTTGCCGAGTGAACGTCAAGGATGACCTTGACCCCCGCTTCCTTGGAGGCGTCAAGGAAAGCGTCGAACACTCCTAGTGTCGTCAGGCCCTCCAACTCTGGATTGGCGTAGGTGTTCACGCCAGACGGGACTGCGGCCTGGCCGTTCTTCCACTCCATCAAGAGCTCGGTAGAGATCGGAACACGCAAGACGTTGAAGCCATGCGCGCTGATTTGGTCGATCGTGTCGTAGAGATTGACCGACCATAGGCCGTGGAACACGCGTTCCGTGGTGTTGAATCCGAACCAATTCGCGCCGGTCAACCACACCGGATTGCCTTGCGCGTCGAGGATGGTGTTGCCATCAATGTGCAACCAGTCGTCGTTGCCGGCGCCAGGGTCACCCGGATCGGGTGTGACGCTTGGCTCAGGCGTGGGACTCGGATCGGGCGTCACGCTCGGATCGGGCGTGGGACTCGGATCGGGCGTCACGCTCGGATCGGGAGACGGGTCTGGGTTGGTGACTGATCCGTTGCACGCGATCGCTCCGCTGGAAGGTATGGTTCCGGAACCTTGGAACCCCCACTCCGCTGATTGACCGCTCGCTAGCGTCGAATTCCATCCCACGTCTGACGCGGCGGCCTCACCCGTCGCCCCTATCGCAAGTGTTGAGTTCCAAGCATTGACAACAGTCGAACTGCCGAGTCCGACCGCAACCGTCCAACCGTCGACGCCCCCCGCGCCCCCGGTTACCTTGACAGATCCCTGGTAGCCCCCAGGCCAGGAATTTGCAATGACTAGTTCGGCACTACATGACTCTGCCGCAGAGGCACTCGTGGCCACCAGTGTGGCGCCTGCGAGCAAAACTGCGGTTGTTGCAGTTGCTGCTACAACCCGGGCACGCTTGCTGCCTCGAGATAAATGCTGTTGATCGTTGTGGTGTTGCATTGAGATCTTTCCTCCGGCTTCGTTGGCGGAACGGGAGTGAGGGGCACTCCCGTAGCCGACACTAGCCCGACTCGAAACGTTTCGCCACAGATAAGTTGTGGCCGTGGTCTCCGGGAGTCGGCGCTAAGGCCGGACTCACGCGGAGATTCAGGGACGGGCACGCCACCATTGAGATCGGTACGCGGACGCTCGCCGGGGGAGGGCTACGGGGTGGCGTGACCAGGGCGGCTACATAGGGGAAGATAGTCACATGAGCGACTCCATTCGAATTCACGGCGGCAAGCCGCTCGAGGGTGAGATCTCCGTACGTGGCGCCAAGAACTTCGTCTCCAAGGCGATGGTTGCAGCGCTACTCGGCTCGACTCCTTCGATGCTGCGCAACGTTCCCGACATCCGCGACGTAGGGGTGGTGTCTGGGCTGCTTCGCCTCCACGGCGTCGACCTCGAGTACGACGTCGAGGCTGGCACCGTGTCGATGGACACCACTAGCCTGAACCCCGCCGAGGCAATTGACATCGCTGCGCATGCGGGCTCCTCGCGCATCCCCATCCTGCTGTGCGGCCCGCTACTTCACCGGCTGGGAGAGGCCGTCATCCCCGATCTCGGAGGCTGCCTCATTGGCGACCGCCCCATCGACTTCCACCTGGAGATTCTGAAGAAGTTCGGTGCCACCGTGGAGGAGTCAGGAGACGGCCTCCACCTGACTGCGCCCCACGGGCTCAAGGGCATCCGACACGAGTTGTCCTATCCCTCCGTGGGTGCCACAGAGCAGTTGCTCCTCACTGCCGTCATGGCGGAGGGCATCACGCTACTTGAGAACGCCGCGGTCGAACCGGAGATCAAGGACCTGATCGACACTCTGCAGAAGATGGGCGCGATCATCTCGGTCGACACCGACCGCACCATTCAGATTGAGGGCGTCAAGGAGATGCGCGGATACGACCACACTGCACTGTGTGATCGCATCGAGGTAGCCTCGTGGGCGAGCGCAGCTCTTGCGACCAAGGGCAACATTCTGGTTCACGGTGCACAGCAGCGGTCCATGGGCACGTTCCTGAACGTCTTCCGCAAGGTAGGTGGCGAATTCGACGTCGTCGAGGGTGGCATCCGGTTCTACCACCCCGGTGGCGAACTGCACTCAATCGCGCTACAGACGGACGTGCACCCCGGGTTTATGACTGATTGGCAGCAGCCGCTGGTGGTCGCGCTGACCCAGGCGACGGGCCTCAGCATTGTTCACGAGACGGTGTATGAGCAGCGTTTTGGGTTCACCAAGGCCCTCAACGCGATGGGCGCGCAGGTGCAACTGTTCAATGAGTGCTTGGGGGATCGCACGTGCCGTTTTGGCCAGCGCAACTTTAAACACTCCGCTGTGATCTCCGGCCCTACGCCTCTCACCGGTGCTGACATTGTGGTGCCCGACCTGCGTGGCGGCTTCTCCCATCTCATCGCAGCCCTTGCCGCAACGGGCACGTCCAACGTGTCCGGCATCGGCATCATCGACCGTGGTTATGAGAACTTCCGCGCCAAGCTGGTGGCGCTCGGCGCCAGCATCGAGTAGCCGCGGATGGCGACCGGAATCACCCGGTGCTACCGCGCGGTGGCGTGCGTGCTGCGCCCCATCGTGTCCGCAATGACTCGCAAGGACTGGCACGGCAAGGAGAATTTGCCGCGAGACACTGGCTTCATCGCGGTGTCTAACCACGTGTCTTACGCGGACCCCATTACGTTCGCGCACTTCCTTTACAACAACGGCCATCCGCCAAGGTTTCTCGCCAAGTCGAGCCTCTTCGACATTCCCATTGCCGGCAGACTCCTACGCAACCTTGACCAGATACCTGTGTATCGCGGAACCAAGCGCGCTCGAGATGCCCTCGACATGGGCGCCACGGTGCTCGATCGGGGCGACATGATCGCGGTTTTCCCCGAGGGCACACTCACCAAGGACCCTCAGATGTGGCCCATGGTGGCCCGCACGGGAGCTGCACGAATGGCGCTTGAGCAGAACGTGCCGGTGATTCCGGTGGCGCAGTGGGGTGCCGACAAGCTACTGAGCCCGTACTCCAAGACGCTCAAGCCGTTCCCGCGCAAGACAATCACCGTGATTGCGGGTCCACCTGTCGACCTCGACGAATTCCGTGGCCAGCCCATCGACTCGGTTTTGCTGCGCGCGGCGACTAACAAGATCATGGCGACACTCACCTCTATGCTTGAGGACATTCGCGGCGAGAGTGCTCCCGCCGAGCCATTCAACATGCGAGACAGGAAGCGAGATCAATGACCAAGGCTGCTGTTCTGGGTGCGGGCGCGTGGGGAACCACCTTCGCGGCGGTGTTGGCCGATGCCGGCACCGAGGTCTCGCTGTGGGGCCGTGACGCCGCAGTAGTCTCCGGAATCAATGTTGACCGCCGCCACGAGCGCGCGTTGCAGGGACTTGAGCTGCCGCCGGGCATCGAGGCTACAACGGTCATGGACGACGCCCTCGCCGGTGCGGACATTGTTGCCGTGGCGCTGCCGTCGCAGCACGTGCGTGCCATCCTCGCGGGCCACGAAACGGCGTTGCCGGAAAGTGCCATCGTGACCTCTTTGATGAAGGGAATCGAACTCGGCACGCACGAGCGCATGAGTGAGGTTTTGGCTGACGTCTGGTCCTTGCCCAACGAGCGCCTGACCGTAGTTTCTGGACCCAACCTGGCGCGCGAGATCGCCGCCAAGCAGCCCACGGCCACCGTGGTCGCCGGTTACGACGCCGACGCTGCCATTCTGTTGTCGGAAGCCACCGCATCGTCGTACTTCCGTCCGTATACGAATACCGATGTCGTGGGCGTTGAGCTCTGCGGCGCGTATAAGAACATCATCGCCGTTGCCGTGGGTGTGGCTGCGGGGCTTGGCTTTGGACACAACACCACCGCCACCGTTATTACCCGGGGTCTCGCGGAGATTACGCGCTTGGGCCTGGCGCTTGGTGCAACCCCCGAGACGTTCTCTGGGCTGGCTGGGATGGGCGACCTCATCGCTACCTGCGCGTCGCCGCTGTCGCGCAACCACACCCTCGGCGCGCACATCGGTCGCGGCGCAAGCCTCGACAATGCCATCGCCCTGACCGGCGGTACGGCGGAGGGCGTGAAGACCTCGCTGTCAGTTCGCGAACTCGCGGCGACAGTGAATGTTGACATCCCCATATGCGACGCCGTCGTCGCCATGCTTCACGAAGGCAAGCCCAAGGAATCCGTGCTGCAGGCGCTGCTCGCGCGGCCCCGCAAGGCAGAGGGCGTCTAGGCCCATGACCAAGCCCACTGTCGCAGTCGCGTTTGGCGGTCGCTCATCAGAGCACGGAGTCTCGTGCGTGACCGCCGGGGGGGTACTCGGTGCCATAGATCGTGAGAAGTGGAACGTGGTTGCCCTTGGCATTACGTCCGAAGGTCGCTGGACAGTCGCGAGTGACGACCCCGGTGCGTGGGCCATCGTGGACGGAGCGCTGCCGACTGTTGCAGACGACGGGGAGACGGTGTTGCTCCCAGTGAGCGCGGGAAATCGGTCCTGGCGCGTAGAGGGACACGATGGGAGCATCCGCCACCTTGCGGACATTGACGTGGTGTTCCCCGTGTTGCACGGGCCCTTCGGGGAGGACGGAACGCTCCAGGGGGCACTCGAACTTCTTGATATCCGGTACGTCGGGGCGGGGGTGCTCGCCTCCGCCGTCGGCATGGACAAGCAGTTCATGAAGACCGCGTTCAAGGATGCGGGCTTGCCAGTTACGCCGGACGTGGTGCTCTACCCGGGGGAACACCCCGAGGGCCATATCGCAGACATCGAGGCGCTTGGTCTGCCGCTGTTCGTGAAGCCTGCTCGTGCAGGTTCCTCGATGGGGATCTCTCGTGTCGACGACCTCGCCGAACTCGAAGCGGCGGTTGCTGAGGCTGTGACACATGACCCCAAGGTATTGATCGAGCGCGGGGTGAGCGGACGCGAGATCGAGACCGCAGTGCTCGCCACCGAGACCGAAGTCAGGGTTTCGCCGGCAGGGGAGATCGTCACCGGCGGCGACTACGACTTCTACGACTTCGAGGCAAAGTACTTGGACGACGGCGATGTGAGGCTGCTGTGTCCCACCACGCTGCCGGCCGGGGTCGCCGATGTTGTGGCTGACTACGCGCGTCGTGCCTTCCGGGCGGTGGGAGCTGAGGGGCTTGCACGCGTGGACGTCTTTGTGAGCGAGGATGGGGTCGTCACCGTCAATGAGATCAACACGATGCCGGGGTTCACGCCGTCGAGCATGTACCCGCGTATGTGGGCGTCGGCAGGAGTCGAGTATCCCGAACTGGTACAAGTCCTGCTCGAGACGGCGCTCGAACGCCGCATCGGGCTCCGTTAAACACTCGCGGCGAGCGTCACCGGACCGCTAAAAAACCGCGGCTGCGGCAGACGTACATTTTGGGACCGCCACGGGGTGAGTGGGTGTGTCCGTGAGTCAGCGGCACTCGAGGCCGTTGGTCGGTGCCAGCGCGGCTGCGTCGGACACCTCCGCCAGGACGTCGGCCACTGCAGCATCGGCCCGGACCTTGGGCACGCGCATCTCGAGCGCGGGGGAGTGCCCGAAGGTGACTGCGAGCCAGTCATCACCGTCCTCCTCGATGAGCCAACCCATCGTCACTGACGGCGTCTTGACTTCGGTGCAGGACTCGGACGTGGGGCCGGGCGGCTCCACGCCGCAGCGCGCGACGATCGGGTAGTCGTCACCCCACGAGCTCGTCGCCTGAGATGACGTCGCGTGGACGTCGAGTCCGCCGAGCGTGTCCGGGACAGACAGCATCACGTCCGCGCAGTCGGGGTCCGCCGCGTAGAGCGCCGGAGCAACGATCAGCGGCTGGGTGCATCCGGCAAGTGCGATGGCGGACAGGACGGCCAAGGCGGCGAATCGAGCGCGAAGCATGACTCAAGCCTACGGCCGCCGCGAGTGTGGCTGGCACGCCCCGCCTCTACCGGTAGCGTCAGAGCGTGATCACCGTGCGCCAGCTTGTCTCAGACCTGCCGCACAAGCGCGCCTTTGCGCTGGCGTGGCCCGCGATCCTGTCCAATATTTCCGTGCCGCTCGTGGGCCTCGTGGACACTGCGATGCTGGGTCACTTCTCCGACGAGCTCAACCTGGGCGCAGTCGCCCTCGGCGCCACGGTGCTGGGTGCCGTGTTCTGGCTCATGTCATTCCTGCGTACCGGCACCACGTCGCTCGTCGGCAGGGCGCTGGGGGCGGGCCGCACTGATGCGGCGCTGACTCACGCTCAGCGCGCCGCCTTGCTCGCGATGGTCATGGGCGCCGTGGTGCTGCTGATTCAGGCGCCGCTGGTGCCGTGGATCATGGACTTCCTGACCCCAGACGGCGCCATCAGTTCCGTCGCGTCTCAGTACACGTCTATCCGCCTCGCGTCGGCGCCCGCGGTGCTGCTCACGCTAGTCGTGACTGGGTGGTTCATCGGCGCGGGGGATACCAAGCGTCCCCTCGCCACCGTGGCCGTGGTGGCCACCATCAACATCACGCTCGACGCCACCTTTGTAGCGGGTCTGGGCTGGGGCGCCCAAGGCGCGGCGGCCGCAACGGTGATTGCCGAGTGGGCCGGGCTCGCCGTGGCGCTGTGGCTGTGGCGGCGGATGGCCGGCCCGGCACTGCGCGCGGGCGTCACCAAACTGCGCGGTCGTGGGCTGCGCCGCGGCTGGACGGCCCTCATGGGCATGAACCGCGACATCTTCCTGCGCACGCTGATCCTCTACGCAGTGATCACCTTCGTCACCGCGTACGGCTCGCACATTTCCCCCACGGTGCTGGCCGCGAACGCAATCCTTATGCAGCTGATGTACCTGGCGTCCTACGGACAGGATGGGTATGCGGCGGCAGCCGAGTCGATGGCCGCGCGCGAGATTGGGGAGGGGGACGTCCCCGGACTGCATCGCGCCGTCGCGGCCGCCACGCTGCCCGCGTTCGCCATTGGGGGGGTGTTCACGCTCGCTTACTTGCTCGCGGGGCCGGCGTTTATTGCGGTGCTCACCTCGCTTCCCGACGTCACCGATGCCGCGCTCGCGGCGCTGCCCTGGGTGGCAGTCCTGCCGCTTGCCTCCGCGGGGGCGTACCTCTTCGACGGTGTCTTCCTTGGTAGCGGCAAAGTGGGATGGATGGTGCTGGGTATGGCTGTCTCTGCGGCGATCTTCGCGCTTGCCTGGTGGCTCGGTTCGACCACCGATGACCCGAATGGCAACCTGTGGCGCGCCTTCGCGATCTTCAACTTTGCCCGCGGCGCTACGTTGGGACTCGCGTATTGGCGCCAGAGTGTGGCCGGCACCTGGCTGACGGGTACACGCGCCCATTAGTTTGACCCATGAGAACGACAATCGCCCGTAGGCTCGTACCCATGACAGATATCGGTCCCAGCATCACCATCGGCGAGATCGACGAGGATGCCCTCATCGCACTCTTCACACCCCGGCTGCCACGCTCCGACGCCGAGATTCTAGGCCCGGGCGACGACGCGGCGGTGCTGTCCGTGGATGGAGACCTGGTGGTTTCTACGGACGTGCTGATCGAGAACCGGCACTTTCGCACCGAGTGGTCCACCGGCGCCGACGTGGGCTGGCGAGCGGCGATGCAGAACCTCGCGGACATCGACGCGATGGGCGCGGTCCCGACCGCGTTACAGGTGACCCTCGCGGCCCCCGCGCACACGCTCGTGCAATGGGTGCTTGACTTTGCCGACGGGCTGCGCGCGGCATGCGAGCCGCATGGCGTGGGCGTCGTGGGTGGCGACCTCAGCGGCGCGAGCGAGATCTGCATCTCCGTGACCGCAATGGGCGAGACTCATGGCACGGAGCCCATCACTCGCGCCGATGCCGTGGACGGGCAGATCGTCGCAGTCGCCGGGCCGCTAGGCGGGGCCAGGGCGGGGCTCGAGCAGCTTACGCGCGGCGAACGCGTCGATGAGGAAAGCATCGGCCTGTTCCTGCGGCCCCACCCGCGCATCGGCGCCGGTCTCGAGGCCGCGCTGCACGGTGCCACCGCCATGATGGATTTGTCCGACGGGCTGGTGCGCGACGCTCATCGCATCGCACGAGCCTCCGAGGTCGGAATCGATATTGAGTCAGCCTTGCTGCCCGTGCACGACGGCGCCCGCAAGGTTGCGGTCGCGCTCCAGTTGGATCCGCGCCCGTGGGCGCTGGCCGGGGGAGAGGACCACCACATGCTGGCCGTCTTCCAGCGCGAATCCGCGGTGCCCGAGGGGTGGACCGTCATCGGCGTGACCTCGGACGCGTTCAGCGGCGTGCGTGTGGACGGCGAGGAGCCCACGGTGCGCGGCTGGGACCACTTTGGTGGCTAGCGCAGTAGTCCTGCTGCACGGCTGGCCCGGACTACCGTCAGACTACGATGGCGTCCGCGAGGCCCTTGGAGACGTGCGTGTGGTGGTTCCCGACCTGCTGGGGTTCGGTCACGGCTACGACGGACCATTCGCGGAGGGCGATGCGACTGCGGACGCCCACGCCCGGCGTGTGCTGGCCCAGCTCGACGACGACGGGGTGCGCGCGGGCGCGGTAATTGGCGGATACGACATCGGCAGCCGCATCGCACAGGCCGCGCTACGTCTCGATCCCCTGCGGTTCTCCGGCGCGGTTCTTACCCCCGGGTACCCCGGCATCGGCGACCGCGCCGGCGCCCCCGAACTCGCGGCCACCTTTTGGTATCAGCACTTCCTGCGCGACCCCATCGCCACGCGGCTGATTGACGGAAATCGTGATGCAGTGCACGACTACCTCGGTCATATCTGGGAGATATGGAGTAGTCCCGGCTCCTTGAGCGTGGCCCCAAATGAGAGACGACTAGTCGACGCCTACGCCCGTCCAGGTGCGTTCGCGGCGAGTGTCCAGTGGTACCGCGCGAATCGCGGGTACGCGGGCGACTATGCCGCTATCCAGACGCCGACCACGATGCTGTGGCCCACGGCGGACCCGCTGTTTCCCCTTGAGTGGGCTGATCGGGTAGGGGAGTACTTCACGAACGCGACCGTACTTCCCGTGGAGGGCGTGGGGCACTTCGTGCCAATCGAGGCGTCACGAGAGTTCGCCAACGCCATCCGAGAGTTCGCATGCGATGAGATGCGGCGAGCGCCTCAGCCTCGCAAGCATCGGCCGCGAGGGCATGAAAAAAGCGGACGCTCCCAAGTGGAACGTCCGCCTTCCGCGGAGAGACCGCGTTAGATGTTGCGGGTCACCTTGCCGGCCTTGAGGCACGACGTGCACACGTTGAGGCGCTTAGGGGTACCGGAAACAATCGCGCGGACGCGCTGGATGTTCGGGTTCCAGCGACGCGAGGTGCGGCGGTGAGAGTGCGAAATAGAGTTACCGAAGGACGGCTTCTTGCCGCAGACTTCGCAGTTGGCAGCCACGATAGATCTCCTAAAATAATGCGCGATTCACTAGTGAAATGTCGCGCCACGATGTTCTGCCCGGTACTCGGGCAACCGCACAAGAGTATCTGACGAATGCCCTTCACGCCAAACCTGACATGACATTGCCTCGTAAATGCGCGCCAAGTCGGTGTGTCGTGCCACCATTGTGCTCAACAAGTCCGCGTTGCGCGGACCGGATCGAGCGTAAAAGTCGACGACGGAGGGTGAACGCGTGAGCGAAACCGCGAACCTGCGCCACTGGCTTGAGTCGGGTGCCAAGGCTATCAAGGGTGCACGCACCAAGCTTGACGCCATCAACGTTTTTCCCGTGCCGGACTCCGACACGGGCACCAACATGTACCTCACCCTGCAAGAGGGCAACCGGGCGGTGTCGAGGCTGCCTGCCACGGCCTCTCACCGCGAGGTAGTCGCAGCATTCGTGCGCGGTGCGCTGATGGGCGCACGCGGCAACTCAGGGGTGATTGTCAGCCAGTATCTCAGCGCCTTCCTCACTGGGCTCGACGAGCGCGGCGGCCTGGACAAGGTAGGAGCGCAAGGTATTGCCGAGGCGCTAGACGAGGCTGCCGATGCCGCCTATGGCGCTGTACTCGACCCAGTCGAGGGCACCATCTTGTCTGTCGCACGCGCGGCGGCGAAGGGGGCGGCGGACACTTTGCCCTCGGAGCCCGACCGCTCCACGGCCATCGTCGCGGCTGTGCTGGCTGCCCGAACTGCTCTCGCGCAGACTCATGAGGATCTTCCAAGCGCCAAGGCCGCCGGTGTGGTCGACGCGGGCGCGGCCGGCCTTGTGCTGCAGCTGGAATCCCTCGCCGAGAACATTGCCGGTGCCGACGCCCTTGACGCGCTCGACGAGGTCGACTGGGAGATCCGCGGTGGGCGCGAGCGCATCGGCAAGGACCAACTCGCGCACACCGGCCATGCGGCGGGTGGTGCATACGAGGTCATGTTTGTGGTCGCGCATGACACGGGGGCCGGTGCCACGCTGCGCGATCAGCTTGGCAAGATTGGTGACTCCGTGGCGGTCACCGGATCACACGGGCTCTGGCAGGCACACGTACACACCGATGCCCCGCACCTCGCGGTCGAGGTGGCGCACGCGCACAAGTCGCACCAGATGCTCGTGAGGAATGTCGCGCTCAGCCACATTGGGGACCGGGCCTCCACCGGAGTAGTGGCGCTCACCACGTGCCCCGGGCTCGCCGAGCCGCTCGCCGATGCGGGCGCCGTGGTCCTGGTGGTGCCGGATCCCGCCGCACTCAAGCCCCGTGCGTTGGTCCGCGCCGTCAAGGACGCCTCGGGTCGCGCCGCCGTGGTCGCGGCGGGCCATCCCGCGCTGCGCGCCGCCGCGCTCAAGCTCGCCGACAAGCGCAGCAAGCCCGCGCTGACCGTGCTGCGGTGTACGCACGAGGCGCAGGTAGTGGCTGCCGTCGCCGCGAGCGCCCTCATCACCCCCGGCCAGGACATTGGCGAGCAAATGGCCGATGCCGTGGCAGCGACTTCGGTCGGTTCCAGCACAGGAGATTCGCTCGACGACGACGTGGACCGATTGTTGAGTCGCTCGACTGAGGTGGTGACGCTTGTGCTCGCAGATGGCATCAACCCCGGCGTCGCGGATGCAGTTCGCCTGTCGGCTCGCACTACTGCGCCTGAGGCGGACATTAATGTCTACCTGGGGGGCCACGCGGAGCCCGCGGTGCTGATCGGCGTCGAGAACCCGCCTGCCCACTAGCGATGAGCGCAGCGTCATTGGGTTCGGAAGCGACGGCGTCCGCAGGGTCTGACGTAGGCGCCGGGGCCGCTCGGCAGAATCTTGAGCGCCAACGCGAGCCACTGACCAAGGTGCTTGGTGCACGGACCGCGAAGCAATTGGGCAAGTTGTCGCTCGAGACAGTGGAGGACCTGCTCCGCCACTACCCTCGCCGCTACGGCGACCCCGGCCAGCTCACCGACATCTCGCAACTCAAGGTGGGCGAGCACGTCACCGTGATGGCGCAGGTGAGGACCGCGACTATCCGCACCATGCGCTCCCGCGGTGGTGCGATGCTTCAGGCCACCGTGACCGACGGGACCCACGCTCTGCAGCTCACGTTCTTTGCCAAGCGTGCTGGCGTGCTACGCATGCACGAGGACAAGCTTCGCCCGGGCCGCACCGGATTGTTCACGGGCACCGTAGGGGAGTATCGCGGTAGCCGGCAGCTCACGCATCCCGACTACCTGATCGTGGGGGTGGACGCCGCTGACGAGGATGAGGCGGTGCTCGAGGCCTCCCGGCCCATCCCGTTCTATCCGGCCGCCGCGAGCGTGCCGACGTGGCGCATCGGCCGCTCTGTTCGTACCGTGCTCGACCCGCTGCCTGACGACTATTTTGTCGACCCCATCCCGGAGTTCCTGCTGGATCGGCATGGTCATCTCCCGCTGGTCCCGAGTCTGCGGGATGTACACGTCCCGGACGACTCCGCTGCCTGGAAGCGTGGTCTCGCGCGATTTGTGTACGAGGAGGCGCTGATTCTCCAGTCGGCCCTCGCTCGCCGGCGAGCCGCCCACGAGGCGCTCACTTCGGTGGCGCGCCCACGACGGGATGACGCGATGGCGTCGGCGTTCGATGCACGCCTGCCGTTTCCTCTCACCCAGGGGCAGAGGGACGTGGGCGAGCAGATCGCCACCGATCTCGAGCGGGACACCCCCATGATGCGGCTCCTGCAGGGTGACGTGGGTGCGGGAAAGACCGTCGTGGCGCTGCGAGCGATGCTGCAGGTGGTGGACGCGGGCGGCCAGGCGGCGTTGCTGGCGCCCACGGAGGTACTCGCCGCTCAGCACTTGGTGACGCTACGCGCGCTGATGGGTCCGCTCGCCGAGGGTGGGATGCTGACTGGCGCGGATGATGCCACGCGTGTCACGTTGCTGACCGGCTCGCAGGGTTCCAAGGCGCGGCGTGCCGCCCTGGCCGAGGCGGCATCCGGAGCTGCGGGCATTGTGGTGGGAACCCACGCGCTGCTCAGCGAGACCGTGCAGTTCGCGGATCTTGGGCTGGTGGTGGTGGACGAGCAACACCGGTTTGGCGTCGAGCAGCGGGACGAGTTGCGCGCCCGCGGGGACCGCCCGCCGCACATGCTCGTGATGACGGCGACGCCGATTCCCCGCACAGTCGCCATGACGGTTTTTGGGGACCTCGAGACGTCGGTGTTGGCGGAGAAGCCGGCGGGTCGCGCTCAGATCGCGACGCACGTCGTGCCAGCGGACAACCAGGCGTGGCTGACGCGCGCGTGGGGCCGCATCCGCGAGGAGGTGGACGCCGGGCGCCGAGCGTACGTGGTGTGCGCGCGGATCGAGGGTGACGCCGCGACGGAGGGCGATGGCGACGCCGACGTAGACCCGGACCTTGATGGTGCTGACGACCAACTCCTGGCCGCCGACGGCGGGATCGACCTGGGTGCCGCGAAGCCGGTGGCCGCTCCCAAGGCCCCGCTCGCGTCGGTGAGCGATACCGCCGCGATGCTTGGCGCCCGCCCAGAGCTCGCCGGCATTGGCATTGGCGTCATGCATGGCCGGCTGTCCGCGGACGCTAAGGCTGAGGCGATGGACCGGTTCGCGTCCGGAGCGACTCCCGTGCTGGTGTCGACGACGGTGATTGAGGTGGGAGTGGACGTCCCGCAGGCCACCGTCATGGTGGTGCTGGACGCGGACAATTTTGGTATTTCGCAGTTGCACCAGTTGCGCGGGCGTGTGGGGCGCGCCGGACACGCCTCCCTGTGCCTGCTGATCTCGCGTGCCGACGAGGGGACCGTCGCCCACGAGCGCCTTCAGGCGCTCGCGGCCACCACGGACGGGTTCGCGCTCGCTGAAACTGACTTGGAGCTTAGGCGGGAGGGCGACGTGCTGGGGGCGGCGCAGTCCGGCGGGCGCAACTCGTTGCGCTTGCTGCGGGTGGTGCGAGACGCCAAGGTGATCGATGCCGCTCGCGTCGATGCTCGCGAGCTCGTGAACGACGATCCCGACTTCACCCAGCATCCGGCATTGGCGCAGGCAATCGAGTCCTGGCTTGAGCCCGCGCGCGAGGACTACCTGGAACGGTCCTGAGGCTCGCGCGCTCTAGGCTTGGGGCATGACGCGCATCATCGCAGGCACCTTTGGCGGCCGCCGCATTGCAGTGCCCCCCAAGGGCACCCGGCCCACGTCGGACCGCGTGCGCGAGGCACTCTTCAGCCGCCTCGACCACTCCAACGTGCTGCGCGGCGCCCACGTGCTCGACCTATTCGCCGGTTCGGGAGGGCTGGGACTCGAGGCGCTCAGCCGTGGAGCCGCGGAGGCCACGTTCGTCGAGGCAAGTAGCAGCGCCGCGCGCGTTCTGCAGGCCAACATCCGCGAGCTGGGGGTGGGGACAAGTGCGACGCTCGTGCGCGAGCGCGTGCAGCCGTATCTGCAGCGCGGCGGTCCCTCCGCTAAGGCCGACTTGGTCTTCGCGGACCCGCCCTACGACATCCCTCGCGGCGAGATGGCCGACATGCTTGCGGCGCTCGAGCCAGCCCTGGCATCGGCCGCCGTGGTTGTGGTCGAGTGGTCCACCCGCGCCCCGCTGCCCGACTGGCCCCACTTTCTCGTGCCCGTGGCGCGCAAGGAGTACGGCGAGACGGTGCTGCACTATGCCGAATTTGAGCCGCCTGCGACATCCGGTGAACGGGCCGAACCAGATGAGCCCGCGGAGCACCGCACTTACTAGGCCACTCACGACAGCGTGCGGTAGCGTCGAGACATGACAATCGCCGTATTTCCTGGCACGTTCGACCCCATCACGCTGGGTCACGTCGACATCGCCGTGCGTGCGCGCAAACTGTTTGACGAGGTGATCATCGGCGTCGCGCACAACTCATCCAAGTCGCCGCTACTGGACGCGGCTGCGAGGCTCGACATCGCATCGGCCGTGGTCGCACCCATAGACGGCGTGCGGGTGGAGATCGTGGACGGTCTGCTCGCCCAGTTCTGTGAGGAGCGCGGCGTGGATGTCATCGTCAAGGGTCTGCGCGGGGGAGCGGACTACGACGCCGAACTGCCGATGGCACTCATGAACCGCTCGCTTACCGGAATCGAGAGCATCTTCATTGTGGGCGACAGTTCGCTCAGCCACGTAGCATCGTCGCTGGTTCGTGACGTTGCCAGGCATGGCGGGGACATCTCGGGATACGTTCCCGACGGTGTGGTACCGGTGGTTGCCCAGGCGCTCTTGCCCCTATAGCGGCACATTGGCTGCCGCGACACGGCACAGAGGTTGAGCAACTGCCCATCTTCCCGTAAAGTAAGTCGCTGGTCCTGCCTGTCATGGCGGGCCAAGGTCCACGAGGACTAAGGATTAGTGGGAGGCGCGTGTGACACACTCGCACCGCCCTGCCACCTCGCCGTTGACATTCTCCTTGCGGGATATGTCGCGGCGCCCAGGTGCGCAGCGGTTGGAAAATCTCACCTTCCCGGCCCCCGTGGTGCTTGGCACCGATGTGATCGGGGTGCCGGTCGGTGGCGACGTGGAGCTCGAGTTGAGTTTCGAGTCGGTATCGGACGGCATTTGGGTTTCTGGTTCCGTCAAGGCGCAAGCCGAGGGGGAATGCGTACGTTGCTTGGATAAGGTTCGACTTGACGTCGATGCCCCGGTCCAGGGAATGTTCATGTTCCCCGACTCGCAGCGCGAGGCGGACGAGGATGAGTCAGAGGATGTGTTCGAGTTCGACGGCGAGACCATCGAACTCGAGGAAGTAGTGCGGGATGCGGTGGCGACAAGCCTGCCGTACACCCCGCTGTGTTCGCCGGATTGCCCCGGATTGTGCGACCAATGTGGCGCGCGACTCGCGGATGATCCGGATCACGAACACGAGGTGATCGACCCGCGGTGGTCGGCACTGCAAAATTTGCGAGACAATGAGGGCTGAACCAATACTGGTTTGACCGATACACGGGGATTTTTCCCAAGACAGAGATGAGTTAATCGTGGCAGTTCCGAAGCGCAAGATGTCGCGCAGCAACACCCGTGCGCGCCGTTCGCAGTGGAAGACCACCCCGTCGAACACCGCAACGTGCCCCTCGTGCAAGGCTCTCAAGCTGACGCACGTCGCATGCCCCTCGTGTGGCGCCTACAACGGCCGCCAGTACGCCGAGGCGCTGCGCACCGAGCACGAAGGCTAAAGGTTGCGCCGTGAGGCGCAGGGTGAGTCAATGAGTATCCCAGGGCAGGCTGCGGCCGATGCTTTGGTGAAGCGGTTGGGTGTATCAATCGACCCCGATTTGCTCGTTTTGGCGTTGACGCATCGTTCTTTCGCTTACGAGGCCGGCGGACTGCCCACTAACGAACGCCTGGAGTTTCTGGGCGACTCGGTACTGGGCATCGTTGTTACCAACAAGCTTTACCGCTCGCATCCCGATCTTCCCGAGGGCGACCTCGCGAAGATGCGGGCCGCGAGCGTGTCGCAGAAGGCTCTGTCGGTGGTCGCCCGCGAGGTTGGCCTGGGCCCGTGCATCCTGCTGGGCAAAGGCGAACGGGCCACCGGCGGCGCGGACAAGGACTCGATCCTCTGCGACGGCCTCGAGGCAATCTTCGGAGCCATCTACTTGACGCACGGCATTGAGGTCGCTACCGACGCAATCTTGCGCATGGTGGGACCCACGCTCGACGCCGCCGCGAACTCAGGCGTCGCGCTCGACTGGAAGACGTCGCTCCAGGAGGCCAGCGCCGAGCGCGGCCTGGGTAGCCCCGTCTACGAGGTCGTGGGCAGTGGCCCCGACCACGAACGAAGCTTCATCGCCACGGTACTGATTGCCGGCGAGGCGCGCGGCACCGGCAGGGGCAGTGCCAAGAAGCACGCCGAACAGGATGCCGCAGCAGCCGCATACGCCGCGCTCATTGCGGCCGATGCTGCCGCCTCCGCCTCCGCCTCCGCCTCCGCGCCCGCGGCCGATGCTGCGGCCGGCGACGTTCCACCCTCACCCGCGCAGTAACGAGGCAGGCTGACTGTGCCCGAGCTTCCCGAAGTCGAGACTGTTCGGGCTGGACTTGAGGCGCTGATCGTTGGCGCGGTGATCGCGGACGTCGACATTCGTCGCGACTCTTGCGTGCGGCTGCTCCCCGGTGGATCCGACGAGTTCCGTGCGGCGGTGATGGGGCAGCGCATCGACGAGGCCGCGCGCCGTGGCAAGTTCATGTGGCTCACACTGGTGCCGGCGGACGCACAGCGGCCCGGCGGTAGGTCGACGTTGCCGCCTCGGGAGGCGCTTTCCGTTCACTTGGGCATGTCCGGACAGTTCCGGGTGCACGAGGGTTTCTGGGCGGACGCACCCGAGCCACACTCGCACTGCCGTGCGCGGCTCTCGCTGCGGCGCGACGACGGCACTCAGCTGACGGCGGACTTCCTCGATCAGCGGACGTTCGGCTACCTGCACGTGGAGCCCCTAGTTCCAGCTCCTGGCACCGACCTCGACGCCGCCGGATCCCACGGGGCAAGCTCTGCCGGGACAGTGCCGGCCGGGGCGGGAACAGATTGGCCGCTGTTGCCGGCATCGGTGGCGCATATCGGCCGCGACGCGCTGGACCCGCACCTGGATGCCGCGGCCGCACTGAAGCGGTGGCGACGTGGGTCGCGAGGAGTCAAGCAGGTGCTGCTCGACCAGACGCTGGTCAGTGGTATCGGCAACATATACGCGGACGAGGCGCTGTGGGCCGCGCGAGTCCACCCGGAGTGGCCGGCCCACGCGATGACGCGAGCCAAAAGTCAGGAACTGCTGAAGGCGGCTCGTCATGTGATGGCCAGCGCCCTCGCTCAGGGCGGCACTAGCTTTGATGCCCTGTATGTCAACGTCAACGGCGAGTCCGGATACTTCTCGCGCTCCCTCGAGGCGTACGGGCGCGTAGGCGAGCCGTGTAGCCGGTGCGGCACGACGCTGCGCCGCCAAAGCATCGGCGGCAGAGCGACCCACTGGTGCCCACGATGTCAACGTCGGCCCGCCCGCCGCTGAGCGCGGTAGCATCGAGCCATGGCTGACGTTACTGTGATGGTCCTGGACGACCACGAGGTTGTACGCCGCGGAATTTGCGACATCCTGGAGCGTGCGGACGGCATCGAAGTCGTGGCCGAGGCCGCGACCGTAGCTCAAGCCATCAGGCGTGCTGATGCCGTCAAGCCGCAGGTCATCCTGTCAGACCTGCGCCTTCCCGATGGCACCGGGCTCGACGTCGTCGAGCACGTGCGCATGTCACTGCCGGACACCCACATCGTGGTGCTCACGAGCTACGACGACGATGGTGCTAAGGCCGCCGCTCGCGCCGCTGGTGTCGATGTGTTCCTTGCCAAGACGGCATCGTCCGCACAAATGCTTCAGGCGGTGCGCGACGCTGCGTCGGGACGCGAGCACGGCCAGCACATCTCAGTTCATGAGGACGCCGACGTTGCGTCGTTGACTCCCATGGAGAGGCGCGTGCTTGACAAGGTGGGGGAGGGGCACTCCAACCGCGAGATTGCTGAGGCCCTCGGTGTCGCAGAAAAGACCGTCAAGAATCACGTTACTGCCGTCCTTGCCAAGATGGGACTGCAGCGTCGGACTCAGGTAGTCGCGTGGGCGACGGCCAAGCGCAGCCAGGCTTTCGACGGCTAGCAAAACGCCCCCAGTCAGGCGAGGTCCGCGAGAGTTGTCGCGCGCGTAAGCGGCCCAGATGCCGCCTCGTGAGAGTGCCGTGAGCCCTCCCGTGGCAGGCATCAAGCCGCAGGCCGCCATGGTCGCGGATTGTTACGTCGGCATTCGTCATAAGTCGCTCGTGACGGCGTGTTGCCGGTTACGATATCGTTTTCCACGGCATCACTTGGCGGACGACAGATAGCAATGTTTACCTGGTGCGATGCCGATTTTCTCGCAATAGGTTCGCGGTCACATATCACGGGAATCACTTTTGCGCTTGAGTTCACAATCTGAAGCATAACGATATTTGGTTTGTGTTGACACAAAACATATCTATACGTAGCGTGACGGCCAATGACTTGGCACGAGTTGTGCCCAAGTCATATCCGATGCAGTTGACGCGGTGCCGCAATGATGCGGCACTCGAGAGGAAGATCTTCCGTGTACAAAGTCGTACAACGTCCTAGTCTCCGGTTAACATCCGGCCTTCTCAGCGGAGCACTCGTGCTCCCTCTCGCTGTACTCGCTACAGCACCCGCACAGGCAGCGACCATTCCCGCGTCCGGCCTCGACGCTGCGGCGCTTGAGTTCGGTGCAGTGGCGCCGCTCGCCGTAGGTGAAGAGGAGTCAGAGTTCAAGGCTCTGGTCTTTTCCAAGACTGCTGGTTACACGCATACGTCGATTCCCACGGCGATTGCGGCGATCGAGCAGATGGGGGAGGACGAGGGGTTTGAGGTGGACTCCACCGATGACGCCGGCGCCTTCACTGCCGAAAACCTCGAACAGTACGACGTTGTGGTCTGGGTATCGACCACAGGGGACGTGCTCGACGCAACTCAGCAGGAAGCGTTCGAAGGCTACATTCAGGGCGGTGGCGGTTACGCGGGAATCCACGCAGCGTCCGACACCGAGTACGACTGGCCCTGGTACGGCGACCTGGTAGGCGCTTACTTCAAGGGGCACCCTGCACAGCAGAACGCCGATGTCATCGTTGAGGACCACGCTCACCCGTCCACGGAACACCTCCCCGAGGTTTGGACACGTTTTGATGAGTGGTATTCCTTCCAGGACAACCCCCGCAGCGACGTGCATGTGTTGGCGTCGGTGGACGAGTCCTCGTACACCGGCGGCACGATGGGTGACGACCACCCCATCGCGTGGTGCCACAACTACGATGGTGGCCGATCCTGGTACACGGGCGGCGGGCACACCGATGCCTCGTACAGCGATCCTGCGTTCGCGACCCATTTGCTGCAGGGTATTCGTACCGCTGCTGGCGTGGAGAAGGCGGGCTGCAACGTCACCCAGAGCGACAGCTACGAGCTCGTCACGCTGGACGGCGACACCGGAAACCCGATGTCCCTCAACGTGGCCGACGACGGCACGGTCTTCTACCTCGAGCGCAGGGGCACGGTGCGTCGCATTGACGCAGACACTCAGCAGCGTACTGACGCACTGGCACTCTCCGTGGCGCTGAGCGGTGAGGACGGCTTGCTCGGCATGGTCCTCGACCCCGAGTTCGAGACCAACAACTGGGCGTATATCTACTACGCGCCGTTGACGCCAACGGCGGAGGATGGGCCTCACAACCGCATCTCGCGGTTCACCTATGATCCCGCAACGGGGACCTTCGATGCGGAGTCGGAGATCGCCATGCTGAAGATCACGACTCAGCGTGACGAGTGCTGCCACGCTGGTGGAGACATGGTCTTCGACCTCGACGGAAACCTCATTCTCGCCACGGGGGACAACACCAACCCCTTTAGCTCGAGCGGCTATGCGCCGATCGACGAGCGGGCCGGACGTTCCGCCTGGGACGCGCAGGGTACCTCAGGTAACACCAACGACCTGCGTGGAAAGATCGTTCGCATCACCCCGCAGGCGGACGGTTCGTACACGATCCCCGCAGGCAACCTGTTCGACGAGAGCGATGACGCAGACGACAAGACGCGGCCCGAGGTGTACGCCATGGGCTTCCGCAATCCATTCCGTATTGGATTGGACCCGTACTCAGGTAGCGTGCTCGTGGCCGACTATGGCCCCGACGCCGGGAACCGCAATGCAAACCGCGGCCCGGCAGCTACCACCGAGTGGAACATCGTGTCCGAGGCTGGCAACTACGGCTGGCCCTTCTGCACTGGGATTACCTGCTACAACGACTTTAACTTTGAGAATAATCAGTCGGGCGCGGTGTTCAACCCTGCGGCCATCACCAACGACAGCCCCAACAACACTGGGTTGACGACTCTTCCCCCGGTCATCACTCCCGAGTACTACGGCGAGAAGAACCGCAGCGATAACCCGTGGCCCCAGGTAGGCAACGGCTCCGGCTACACCGGCGCACCCATGGGCGGTCCCGTGTACCAGTATGACGAGGAGCTCGATGTCGACACCAAGTTCCCCGAGTACTGGGACGGTAAGGCGTTCTTTGGTGACTGGAACACCGGCGAGGCGTTCTCGATCCAGATGAACCGTGAAGGCGCGCAGCCTGGAACCGAGATCATGAAGATGGTTCCGATGCTGCCAGGTGTCATCGGCGACGAGTCTGGCTTCAACAGGGTCATGGACGCGGAGTGGGGTCCCGACGGCTCGCTCTACGTGATCGACTGGGGCTCCGGCTTCGGTGGTAACAACGGCAACTCAGGTGTCTTCCGCATCGACTACGTCGAGGGAAACCCGTCACCGATTGCTCGCGCAGCCGCTGACGTCACGCACACCGCAGACGAGTCGCTCGAGGTCAATTTCTCCTCGGAGGGTACGCGTCACCCCGCAGCGCTTCCGCTCGATTTTGAGTGGGACTTCGGTGATGGATCCGCAACCTCGAGTGAACTGAACCCGACTCACACCTACAACGGTGTGGGCGAGTACACCGCTCAGCTGACGGTGACCGACCCCGATGGCCGTTTTGCCATCGCGACCGTGAACCTAGTGGTTGGCAACGCGCTCCCCACAGTGAGCATCGTCTTCCCCGAACAGGGTGGATTCTTCTCCTGGGGTGACGAGGTCTCCTACAAGGTAATCGTGGACGACCCCGACGCCTCCGGAGCAATCGACTGTGCAAATGTGCAGGTGCTTCCGGCGCTGGGTCACGACTCGCACCAGCACCCGATGAGCGAGCTCAATGGTTGCGAGGGCAAGATTCCCACGCAGCGTGACAGCGGACACGGTCTGACGGCCAACATTTTCTGGGTCGTGGACGTGCGCTACACGGATGACGGCGGCGCCGCCGACGTCCCGCTGACGGCATACGGCACCAACGTTCTCAACTCGAAGCACTTCGAAGCCGAGTACTTCGACGAGACTGGCGGAGACTCTGAGGGCGTGCGCACCGAGAACACTGGCGACGAGGGCGGCGGACTGAACCTGTCGTACGTCGGCGCCGGCGACTGGTGGTCATACGAGCCCGTTAACTTCAAGGGCATCACCGGCATCGAGATGCGTGGAGCATCGCCGAACAAGCCGGGAACCATTACGATGCGCTGGAATGCGCCCGATGGCGACGTTCTAGGGACCTTCAACTACACCAACACCGGTGGATGGCAGAAGTACCAGGACTTCGGCACCGAGCTGACTGACCTGCCGACCGAAACCGGAACGCTCTACTTCGTCAACTCCGGCGGAGAGGTCAACATCAACTACTTCGAATGGACCGGGGTAGGTGTCGACAGCAATCAGCTGCCCGTCATCGACCTGGACGTTCCAGTCGTGTCCGGTGACGCGCCGCTGACGGTGGATGCCACCGCGACGGCAACTGACCCCGAAGGTACCGACGTCACGCTGACGTGGAACCAGGGCACTGGCGCAGGGTTCGTTGCAGGAGATGCCACCGAGCAGTTCGTGTACGACACCCCCGGCCAGTACCTGCTCCAGGTGCGTGCCACCGACGAGGAAGGCGCATACGGTGAGGAAGAGGTCACGATCAACGTGGACCAGGCAGGCGGAAACACGGGCACGCACATGTGCTTCAGTGGCCGCTCGGATGACTTCCTCGGCGAAAACCTTGATACCGAGCGGTGGGACGGCATCGTGCGCCCCACGCAGGACGCCCGCATCGAGGACGGCAGCCTGATCATTCCGGCAACCAAGACCGACCTCTACAAGACCGCGAATAACGTCGAGAACATCGTCTTGCAGGATCTTCCTGCTGGAGCATGGACCGCCACCACAAAGGTGACGTTCCCCGCCAGGAGCAAGTACCAGCAGGCGGGTCTCGTGATCTACGGTGATGACGACAACTACGCCAAGATGGTGCTGCAGGCACGCCAGACAGACTCGGCTGCCGACCGCATCTTCCAGTTCGTGAGGGAAGAGGCAGGTGCCCCTAACGAGGTCACTGCGTCTAACTCTGCGAACCTAGGTGCGGAGTTCCCTGACACGTACTACGTACGGTTTACAAGCGACGGGACCAGCCTTAACGCGTGGTACTCGGCGGACGGCGTGGACTTCACGATGATGTCCGAGACCAAGCTGCTTGCGGGTATGGACAACCCCCGCATCGGCGTGGCCGCTTGGGCCAACTCTGCGGCTCCCGCCACCCTGGTGGAAGCCGAGTTCGACTGGTTCCACATCACTCCCGATGACACCGCATCCGCGGTGGGGGGCCCGGATGACGAGTTCGATGGCTCTGCCCTCAACAAGTGCATCTGGACTGTTGTGAACGAGGACACCGACGGCTACCGAGTGGCCGACGGTGAACTGCAGATCGACACCACCCCGTTCGACATCTACGAGGCCGCAGCGGGCGACGTGACCAACTTCGTCGTCCAGGACGTCGAGGGTGACGAGTGGGTAGTCGAGACCAAGGTCGATGCCTCAGGGCTCGACCGTCGTTACCAGCAGGGAGGCCTGATTGTCCGTGCAGATGACGACAACTACGTGAAGTTGGACATCCTGGCCACCAACACTGCTGGTTCCACTCTCAACCGCAACATCGAGATGCGCAGCGAAATTGGCGGTGCGGTGCAACAGCCGCAGCCCACTGTCAACGGTTTCGTTGGCGACATCGTTTCGCTTCGCCTCGAGCGAAGCGGCAACGACTTCACTGGCTACTACAGCGTCGACGGCGAAACGTGGACTCAGGTTGGGTCCGCCGCAATCACGAACGCGGCGGCAGCTGCGGGCGAGGTCGGCCTGTACGCCCTGGGCAACCCCGCTCAGGGATCGCAGGTCAACACCGCACACTTCGATTACTTCCGGGTGATTGAGGACATTGTGGTTGAGCCTCTCGAGGTCACTGCGACTGTGAGCCCCGAGAACGCTTCGGGTGCTAATGGTTGGTACAACGGTGAGGTCACGGTGGAGATTGATGTCACCGGTGGTGGCGAGAGCAGCGTCTACCGTGAGTTCCTGTTCGAGGGTGAGCACGTGTGGGCGGAGTACACCGCGCCCATCGTGGTGAGCGAGGACGGTGAGCACACCATCTACTTCAAGGCGTCGAGCCCTGAGGCGGATGAGGTTGAGGGTGAGGTGTCGTTCAAGATCGACGCCACCAAGCCTTCGGTGACCGGTGCTGTTGCTGACCTGGAAGCTGATCCTCGCTTGTTTGAGGTGACGGCTACCGACGCTGGCAGTGGCGTGGAACTGACCGAGTACCGGATCGATGCTGGAGCATGGACTGAGTACACCGAGGGCATTGAGCTCACGGATGCTGCGCAGACCATCGAGTTCCGTGCGACGGACGCGGCGGGCAATCCCTCCGCAGTCGGTAGTACGGCAGTGCCAGCAGTGGAGGTTGAGGTCGAGGACCCCGCTCCGTCGCTGACTAAGGTTGCGCCTACGTCAGGCACGACCGCTGGTGGAACCACGGTGACCTTGACGGGCACCGACTTCACCGGGGCAACCTCAGTCAAGTTCGATGGGAAGGCGGGCAGCTCACTGTCCGTCGTGTCCTCGACCAAGATCACGGTCAAGACGCCGGCCCACGCGGCTGGAACAGTCAACGTGGTCGTCACCACTCCGGCCGGCTCTTCTTCGGCCAAGTCCTTCACCTACGTAGCTCCGGCGGCGCCCAAGACGTTTGCTGACGTCACCGCTTCGACGAAGTTCTACAAGGAGATCATGTGGCTCGCCAACGAAGGCGTCTCGACGGGATGGGACACTCCTGCAGGTAAGGAGTATCGCCCCCTCTTGAGCGTCGAACGCAACGCGATGGTGGCGTTCATGTACCGCTATGCAGGTTCGCCTGCGGTGACTCTGCCTGCGAAGTCTCCCTTCGCCGACATCACTCCAACCACAAAGTTCTACAAGGAGATGGTGTGGGCCTCTCAGGAGGGAATCTCCACGGGGTGGCTCGAAAAGAACGGAACCAAAACGTTCCGTCCCTACGAAGCAATCACTCGCAATGCAATGGCGGCGTTCCTCTACCGCATGGCAGACAAGCCTGCGCATACCAGCCCTGCGTTGTCGCCTTTCGTGGACATGACTCCTACCAGCAAGTTCTACAAGGAGATCACGTGGTTGGCTAGCACCGGCGTCAGCACTGGATGGGGCGTCAGTGGGGGTAAGGAGTTCCGACCGGAGAGCCTTACCAACCGTGACGCAATGGCGGCGTTCCTCTACCGCTTCGATAATCTAGACAACTAGTCGGACATTCGAGGGGCCTCGACATCTTGACGGTGTCGGGGCCCCTCGAACACTCTCTCGCTCAGCAACGAGGTAGCAGCTTAAGAAAGGCAGCAGCATGACGCTTTCTCTATTACCAAGCGGTAGCCAAATGCGCTACCGCCGCATCGTGACGGACACTGGACATGCCAGTGCCGTCGGCACCCGTCGGATCCGTCCCGTTGTGTCGGCGCTGTTTGTCATGGTGATGGCCCTGACAGGTGGGTTGCTGTCGGCCACCAGTGCCGCAGCTCACGGCGGGCCATATGAGTTGGAGATCACTAGCGATGCCGCGGGGGGAATCGCGGTGTCCGCAACGTACGTCGAGGACGGTCACGTTGTGAGCGAGATCATGGATCCGGTTGCTGAGGCCACGTCTAGCGACGGTAGGAACGCTGGGCCCGTCGAGTTGATCTCGTCCTCTGAGGGCGTGGGCCGTTGGGTGTCGGAGGAACCATTCCTTGAGGACGGTGACTGGACAGTGACCGTGACCACGACGCTTCCCGAGGAGGCCTCGGCCACCGTTGAATTCACCGTTGCCCCCCTGGACGCGCCAGTAGAGCCGGCGCCGATCATGACCGAAGGTGAGACTGTCGGTGATTCGACGACGGATACCGAGTCCGCAGGGGAGGAATCGTCCTCCGTTTCAGGCTGGCTAGTTGTCGGGATAGTCGCCGGACTGATCGTGGTCGCGGGAGTCGTCGTGGCCCTGGTCAAGCGACGTAGCAGGAACGGCTCTTAAGCCCTGGCGTTCGGTTCGATGCGGACGATCCAGGTCGCAACGGTACCGGGATTCGCCGCTCCCGGGTCGCGAGGTACTAGTGAGAATGTGCCATTGCGTCGGATTGCGCGGTTCGCAAGGTTTGATGTTCCCGAGTGACGAATGGTTGCGCCCTGAGTGCCCCGCCCATCGTCGCCAACTTGGATCTCAAGGCGGTCCTCGCGGATCTTGACGTCGACCCATGCGGCGCTGGCGTTCGCGTGTCGTGCCACGTTGGACAGCAGTTCACGCATGACAGCCACAGCATCGTCCGCGAGCGACCGGTCAACTTCACTGGCCGCCGCCACCTCGTCCCAAGAAGCGTCGACGCGGGGCGCGAATCCCAGCGTCTCGCGCGCGAGCGTGATCTCGCGCTCGAGGCGAGTCGTTAACGTCTCCTCGCCGCGCCCGCCAGCCAGCGAGCTCATGACGCCGCGTACTTCAAATTGTGCCCGGCGCACGTGCTCCAACGTGGAGTTGAGGCGCTTGGCTGCAGCGTCATCGACGTCAGCCGCAATTCCCTCGAGCTGAATCGACGTCGCGAAAAGTTCTTGCGAGACAAAGTCGTGGAGGTCGTCTGCGATGCGTTGACGCTCGTCACTTAACCCCGCGACATGCTTCAGGTGGGTGATTTCCGCGAGCCCCAGTGCGACGGCGGCGTCGGTGGCAAAACGTTGCGCCGTGTCTAGCTCTGACGCAACGAACTCCTCGTTACCCCGCTCGCGCCACAACATCAGCAATCCTACTGTCGCGCCTCCCGCGCGCAGGGGCGCATACATCGCCGGGCCGAAGTCACGAATCGCCGCCAGCACATGGGTGCCTGGAGGGATTGATGAGACCAGCCCGACTCCGCTGTGGACTGCTTGCATCGCGGGACCGTTCTCGGGCAGGCTGAGTCCTAACAGTGCATGCGCGCGGGGACCGCCGGTAAACTCCAACACCCATTGGCCGGCGACCCCCGGCAATGCCAGCGCCGAGTGGGTGGCACGAGCGAGGGAGGATGCCGAGTCGAGGAGCATCGTGAAGATTGACTCGTCCTCGGGGTCCGACAGCAGCGACGTCACGATGGAGTTCGATGCCTCGAGCCACGCCTGGCGTTCCACTGTCTGACGGTAGAGCGCCGCGTTGTCGATAGCTACCGATGCTGCCGCAGCCAGGGCGAGGACGATGCGCCCGTCCGCCGCGTCAAAGCCGCCGTCTTTGTTTGCGAGGTACAGGTATCCAAAGGTTGTGTCGCGCACACGCAAACGTGTGCCCAAAAACGCTCCGAGTGGAGGATGTCCCGTGGGAAGTCCGAGAAAAGCGGGGTGTGTTGTAATTTCTTCGATGACGAGGACATCGTCTTGCGGGATCTCGTGAAGCACGCCGATTCCGCTCGGAGCGCGACCGATGGCGTCCCACACGGAGTTATCCATGCCGACGTACTGAAACCCGATGCTGAGGTCATGGGCGTCGAGCTGATTGATGGCCGCGTATTGGGCGCCGGTCAGTTTCACGGAAACGTCGAGCATTTCCGCCAGGACTTCCGCGAGGTCGTGCTTAGCGTTTAGCCCCACGATGGCGTGAGTCAGCGCGTCGAGGGAGGTGCTGTTGACGTCATTCATCGAGATCAATCACTTGGTCCGCGCGGTCAAGGAGGCTCACGTCGTGCGTCACGATGACCACCGAGCGCCCGCACTTTCGCATCGTATCCAAGACGGCCCGTAGCGCGTCGCGCCCAGCGGCGTCCAGGTGCTCGCCTGGTTCGTCGATGAGATGGATAGGGGCAGGAGTCACCAGCACGCGTGCGAGCAGCAGTCGCCGTCGCTCACCGCCGGATATGGAGCCCCCACCGGAGCCTAGTACCGTATCGAGGCCGGCAGGGAGGCCGGCCACCCACGCTGTCAGGCCGACGGTGTCGAGAGCCTCCGTCGCATCGTCGACCGTCACGTCGCCACGCGCCACGCGTAAATTCTCGAGCACCGAGGTGCCGAACACGTGAGCGTCCTCGGCCGTCATCGCTACGGTGCGCCCTGTGGTCTCCTCGCCGACGGATGCGCCGTCAAGGGTCACAGTGCCAGCCACGGGCTCAAGCGCACCCGCAATGGTGAGCAGCATGGTGGTCTTGCCGACTCCAGAGCGGCCGATCAGACCCAGGCTGGTGCCGGGCTCCACGCGAACGCTCACCGGACGTGTGGGTATCGAGGCCTCGCCCTCTTCGGAGGCGAGCCAACCCGCGCGTAGAGCGGAGATCTCAAGCACCGGGGGGACCAGGACTGGCGCGGGCGCAGGGGCAGCGGTGGTGGTAGTCGCCGCGGTCCTGGAGGTTCTGGTCGTGGCCGTCGTGGCCGTCGAGGCATCGGCCGACTGGCCCGTCATGGCCCGTACGCGTCGCGCGGCGAACCTCGACCGGAAGTACTGGCTCATCGCGGTCGGAATAGCGCCGACTGCCTCGAACGCGGCGAGCGGGGTGAGCGCCACGACGGCCGCTCCGGGACCGCTGAGGTTTCCGGCGGTGGCGGCGGTGATACCGATTCCTACCGCGAGCACCAATGCCGCTCCTGACGCAAGGGACTGCAGCCCTGCGGCCCAGGCCGAAGGGCCGGCGGCGGCATCGGCGGCAGCTTCAGCCTCGCGGTTTGCGGCCCGGAGTTCGTCGCGTACGGCTCCCGTCGTGTCCCACACGAGGTGCTCTGAGGCCGCATCGAGCGAGGAGTGAACGGCGGCCGAGACTTCTGCTTGGGCAGCGCCCCCGCGCTCGGCTGCGATGCGTGACGCTCGTGCAGTAAGTAATCCCGGGAGCAGTGCCGCAAGTGCGAGGCACAGCGCGAGAGCCGCCGCAGCTAGGAGCGAGAAATACCCCACAATTGCCACGGCAAGTGCGGAGACGGTGAGTGCGACCCAGGTCGGGATGATGGCGCGCACCACTGCGTCACCGATCGCGTCCAGGTCGGCGCCTAGGCGCGCGAGGATGTCGCCACGGCGCAGGCCCAGAATGGTGCGCGACCCCGATGCCGCGAGCGACGCGTAGGTTCGCTCCCGCAGGGTCACGACCCCACGCAGGGCGGCGTCGTGGCTGGCGAGTCGCTCCAGGTAACGGAACAAGCCACGGCTGATGCCAAAGAAGCGGACGATGACTGCGGCGAGCGCGATGTCGGCCGGCGAGGGCATCTCAGCCGCCTTCGCGATGAGCCAGGCCGCCACCGCCGCGAGTCCCACGGCCGAGCCGAGCGCCATTGTCCCAGCGGAGACGGCCTTGATGACCTGCCAGCGGCGCAGTCCCGTGTCGCGGATGGACTCCTTAAGGTCGCTCACAGGGCACCCCCAGCCGTGTTCTCGGTGGCTTCATCGTGGGGGTGGTCCTCAGAATCGCGCCGCGCGTCGAGCACATCCACGACCACATCGGCGGCCTCAATCATCTCCGCCTCATGTGTGGCGACGACCACGGTCGCGCCGGACCGGGCGGCGGTACGGATCTGCTCAATGACTTCCGCGCGTGATACTGAGTCGAGGTGCGCTGTGGGCTCGTCGAGCACAAGTACGGGGCGATCGGAGGCGAAGGCACGCTCGAGTGCCCTGCGCTGGCGCTGTCCAAGGCTCAGGGTGCGCCCCGCGGGTCCCAGGTCTGGCCGCTGGGGCACCCAGCCGCACTGCGCGCTCCAAGTAGCGCGCTCCACGGTCACCGTGGCGTCCGCGAGAAGGTGCGGGTCTTCTCCGGGTGCAGTCGCGTGAATGGTGCCTGAGTCTGGAGCCAGGAGGCCCACCATCGCCATCAAGGCGGTGGACTTGCCCTCGCCGTTGCTGCCGCGCAGCACGGTGACCGTCCCTGGCGCCGCCTCAAAGCTCAGGTCGGAGGGAGCCCATCGGCGACCATCTGGAGTCGCCACCGCGAGGCCGCGTACGTGCAGGGTCCTGCCGCGCAGGGACGGAGCGACTCCCCCTGACTCGGTCTGTGTTCCTGGCGCGCGCTCATCCAGGATGGAGAACGCGGCGTCAGCAGCGGCGAGGCCATCGGCGGAGGCGTGGAAGTGCGTACCTACGTTGCGGACCGGCAGATATACCTCGGGGGCCAGTACCAGGACTGCGAGCGCGGTCTCAATGCCAATGTCGCCCGCCACCAGACGGAATCCCATCGTGACGGCTACCAATGCGACGGCAAGGGTGGTGAGCAACTCGAGCACCATGCCGGACAGGAAGGCAATACGTAGCGAGCTCATCGTCGCAGCGCGATACGCATCGCCGAGTTCGCGGACCCGGGCGGCAGGGCCCCGCTCGCGTCCCAGCGCGCGCAGCGTGGGCAACCCCTCGATCAGGTCCAAGGTGCGGGTCGCAAGACGGTCCATGCTCGCTAAGTGCCGCGCCGAGCGCTCGCGGGTGAGCAGGCCCACCAGAATCATGAAGACTGGGACCAGTGGCAGTGTCACCGCGATGATCACCGCGGACAACCAGTCCAGGCCGAGCACCACGATCAGCATGAGCGGTGTCACGGTCGCCGCCAGCATGAGCTGAGGCAGATAGCGCACAAAGTAGGGGAGGAGGTTCTCCAACCCGCGAGTCACCACCGTGGTCACAGACGCGCCCTCACCACTGGCGACCCAGCGTGGACCCAGCGTTGCAGCGTGATCCACCACTTGGGTGCGGATGTCACTGATGACACGCACCCCGGCCCGGTGTGCGAGGCGTTCCTGGAGCCACGTCACGGCGGCACGTGCCGCTACCACTGCGACCAGCCAAGCCAAGCCCGTCGCGAGCGCACGCGTGCCCTCCGGGACGAGCCGCCCCCACCATCCCAGGCCGTCCTCAGCGAGGGGCGCTGGGGCTAGTACCGGGGACAACAGGCGCGCGAGCAATAATGCCTGCGCGAGGATCAACAGCGCGGTCACCGCACCGAGCGCCGCCGTGGTGATGACGTAACGGCGCGCAGGTCCGATCCGGCCTACCAGGCGCGGATCGAAAGGACGCATTCGGCCCTAGTCCTTGGAGAAGGTGAGCTCGTTGTGCTCGGGGATGTGCTTGACGGAGATGCGCTTGCGGAACACCCAGTACGTCCAGCCCTGGTAGAGCAGGATGACGGGAAGCAGGAAGCATGCGACCCAGGTCATGACCGTGAGCGTGTAGTCGGTTGATGAGGCGTTGTCGACTGTGAGCGAGTTTGCCGCATCGTTGCTCGCGGGCATGACGTCGGGGAACATTGAGCCAAAGATCAGCACGACGGCACCGGCGATTGCGACAGCGTTGGCGGTGAAGGCCTTGCCGAATCGACCCTGAAGCGAGAACCACCAGGCGAGCGCCAGGCCCGCTGCAGCGATTGCCAGCGGGACCCAGGTCCAGACCACCTCGGAGTACGCGAGCTGTGCCCAGATGGCCCAAACGGCGGCCACCACAAGCGAGATCGGCGCGAAGCGCTTGGCTAGTGCCTCGGCTCGCTCGCGCACAATCCCGTCGGTCTTAAGTGCGAGGAAGATCGAGCCGTGCGTGAGGAACAGCAGCAGAGTGACCGCACCGCCCAGAAGTGCGAACGGGCTGAGCAGCGTAAAGAGGTTTCCGATGAATTCGTGGTCCTCGTCGAGCGGCACACCGCGCACCAAGTTGGCGAAGGCGACGCCCCACAGGATGGACGGCACCCACGCAGTGATGATGATCGCGCGGTCCCAATTCTTGCGCCACGTGGGGTCGTTGATCTTGGCGCGGTACTCGATCGCTACGGCACGCACGATGAGCGCCACAAGGATGAGCAGCAGCGGCAGGTAGAAGCCGCTGAACATGGTCGCGTACCACTCGGGGAAGGCGGCGAATGTGGCGCCGCCAGCGGTGAGCAGCCACACCTCATTGCCATCCCACACGGGTCCGATGGTGTTGAGGGCCACGCGCCGCTCGGTGTTGGTCTTGCCGACCACGGGCATGAGCATGCCCACGCCAAAGTCGAACCCCTCGAGGACGAGGTAGCCGGTCCACAAGACGGCGATGAGGATGAACCAGACGGTAGCGAGTTCCATGTCGTTTTCTCCTTAACCTTCCGGGGCCAGCTCAGTACGCGAACGACATAGGCTTGCCGGCCTCGTCGTCGGTGTCGTCGGGTGGGGGAGCGATCACGGGAGCGCCTTCGCTCGTGTATCGCTTCTGGAGTCGGAACCAGAAAACGCCGAGTACGCCATAGACCACGGTGAAGGTGATCATCGAAGTCAGTACCTCGCCGGCACTTACCGACGCGGAATTCCCAAACATGGTCATCATCAAGATCTGATCAGACCCAGTGGGATTGGGGGCGACCACGAACGGTTGTCTCCCCATCTCAGTGAAGATCCACCCAAACGCGGAGGCGAAGAACGGCATCGGGATCGACACCAACGCGAGGCGCTTGAACCACAGCGCGTCAGAAACCCGCTTCTTCCTGGTGACCCAGAGGATGGCCAAGGCCAGTGCCGCGGAGAAGGCAGCGAGGCCAATCATCAGTCGGAACGACCAATACGTGACGAGCAGATTGGGTCGGTACTCGATGGTCTCGCCATCGGCGGTCGTCGCACCGTACCGCTCGGAGTAGATTTCCTGAAGCTGGTTAATTCCGGTCACGGGAGCGTCCCAGTCGCCGGTCGCAAGATAGGACGTCAGCCCGGGAATTTCGAGCACGTGCTTGACGGACTCGGGGTCGTTGCCGGCAAGGTTGCCGATCGCGAACAGCGAGAACGCGGCTGGTTGCTCCGTGTTCATTAACCCCTCGGCGGCGGCCATCTTGATGGGTTGTTGCTTGAACATGAGTTTGGCCTGGAGGTCGCCGGTGACGAGAAGTCCCACACCAGCGATCAGCATGACGACTGCGCCAAAGCGAGCGGCAGTGCGGTACATGCGCGCATCGGTGTTCTCTGGCCCGTCGCCTTTGGCGCGGACGGACTTCACCATCCACCACACGCCGATGCCCGCGACGAATGTGCCCGCGACGAGGAAGGCGGTGGCGATCACGTGCGGGAACGCCACGAGCGTGGTGTTGTTAGTGAGGACGGCCCAGATATCGGTCATCTCGGCGCGACCGGTCTCCTCGTTGTAGATGGCACCCACGGGGTGCTGCATCCACGAGTTCGCCGCGAGGATGAAATAGGCGGAGAGCAGGGAGCCAATGGAGAATGCCCAGACGGTCGCCAGGTGCACCTTCTTGGACAAGCGATCCCACCCAAAGATCCACAGCCCTAGGAAGGTAGATTCAAGGAAGAACGCCGCGAGGGCTTCCATCGCCAGCGGCGCACCAAACACATCGCCGACAAAGCGCGAATAGTTCGACCAGTTCATTCCGAACTGGAACTCCTGCACGATGCCGGTCGCCACACCTAGGGCAAAGTTAATCAGCAGCAGCTTGCCGTAAAACTTGGTCAAGCGCAGCCACTTCTCGTTCCCGGTACGCACCCATGCGGTCTGCATGATCGCGACGAGTGTTGATAGCCCAATCGTCAGCGGCACCAGCATGAAGTGATAAACCGTCGTGATGCCGAACTGCCATCGGGCTAGATCAAGGGCTTCCACAGATATGTCCTTTCGCGAAATATCGCGGGTGATGCTTGGGCCGTCAACAACTCGAGGGAGCCGCCTGGCGGGCTCGAGAGTGCTGCTATTAACCTACACGCGAAATTGCCTGCTCGCGCCGTCCATACGTCACCATGACGACGCGCCCTAGTAGGGCATCCACCAGCACAATCCTCACTTTCCCGGAGGCGTGTGTCACAATGGTCAACAGGTCAGCACCCAGCCACACCGGGAGCGAACCGCGCGACATTTGCAGTGACTGAAGAGCAGCCAGTCCCGCCATGGTCCCGCCGGCTACAGCCACTAGCGGAGACACCGGGGATAGGCGCTTAAGGGATCGACTACAAATGCTCGCCGCGACCTGAAGACTTCTGTGGGCACGGACCGTGACCCATGACCGACAACGATGTCGAGACGATGTGTGGGTCGTCTCGATCTGAGGTACCCGCTTTGAGCGAGGACAACAACACCCCAGCAGCACCCGCCAACGCCCTGGTTTTCCAGGCACCCGAGCCCGCGAAGCCACGACGTGCTTCCGCGCCGGCCGGACCCCCCGCATCGTCCGCGGACAAGCCCGCGGCCTCAAAGCCAAAGACAGGCGCCGATGCTGCGGACAAGGCTCCCAAGAGTCCAAGCAGTAACGACGGAGACGGCGCACCCAAGAAGCGGGCATCGGGCGGCAGGTCCGGCGCCAAGAAGTCTGGTGGCAATAAGAAGTCCGACGACGCCCCCAAGGGCGACGGCGGTTCCGCAGAAGGCTCGAACGACAAGTCCGGCGCCGATGCTTCCGCTAGCGAAAAGTCAGGCGGCAGGTCCAAGCAGTCCTCCGTAGACGGCGCCCGTGGCGACAATTCGAACGATGACAACTCACGTGGGGACAACTCGGACTCACGAGACGGCGGTTCCGACGGCGACGATGGTTCGCCCCGCCGCCGCCGCCGCGGAGGACGCGGACGTGGCAAGAAGCGCACCGATGGTGACAACGGTGGCGACGGCTCGAACGACGGCTCCGGCGACAACGGCGGCAACGACAACGGCGGTAACAACGAACGCAACTCCGAAAGCGCATCGGACGACGGCGGCAACGGTGGAAACCGTGGCGGCCGCGGCAACGATGGCGACAACGACAACGGTGGCGACGACTCGGGTGAGGGCGGCTCACGCAAGCGTCGCCGCTCACGCAGTGGACGGGGTTCACGTTCCGGAGGTGGCTCAGGCGGCGGTTCCGGCTCAGGAGCGAGTGACGACCAGCTCCAGGGGTCCACTCGCCTGCAGGCCAAGCGCCAGCGCCGACGTGACAGCCGCGACGGCCAGCGCCGTCGCCCAGTAATTTCCGAGGCAGAGTTCCTCGCTCGCCGCGAATCTGTCAAGCGCTCCATGGTGGTGCGCGAGAAGGATAGCCGTGTGCAGATTGCCGTGATGGAGGACGACGTGCTCGTGGAGCACTACGTGTCCCACCAGGCTCAGCAGGCCATGGCCGGCAACGTCTACCTCGGTCGCGTTCAGAACGTTCTCCCCGGCATGGAAGCTGCCTTCATCGACGTGGGCCGCGGACGCAATGCCGTGCTCTACGCGGGTGAGGTCAACTGGGACGCCGCTGGCATGGAGGGCAAGCCCCGCCGCATCGAGCTCGCGCTCAAGCCAGGCGACACAGTCATGGTGCAGGTCACCAAGGATCCCATCGGACACAAGGGTGCCCGCGTCACGAGTCAGATTTCGCTGGCCGGCCGCTTCCTGGTCTACGTGCCCGGTGGGGGAGTGACCGGCATCAGCCGCAAGCTTCCCGATACCGAGCGTGCCCGCCTCAAGAAACTGTTACGCGAGGTCATTCCGGCCGACGCGGGCGTCATTGTCCGCACCGCGGCCGAGGGTGCTGCTGAAGAGGAACTCCGTGCAGACGTCGAGCGCCTCAAGCGTCAGTGGGAGTCCATCGAGAAGGAAGCCAAGACTGGCAAGGCACCACAGTTGCTGCGTGGCGAGCCTGACATGGCCATCCGCGTGGTGCGCGACATCTTTAACGAGGACTTCGACTCGCTCACCATCCAGGGTGACGACACTTGGAACTCGCTGAGCGCCTACGTGGGCTCGGTTGCGCCGGACCTCATGGAACGCCTGCACAAATTCGTGGGCGACAAGGACGTGTTCTCCGAGTCTCGCATCGACGAGCAGCTCTCCAAGGGTATGGACCGTAAGGTCTGGCTCCCGTCGGGTGGTTCGCTCGTGATTGACCGCACCGAGGCCATGACAGTAGTTGACGTCAATACCGGCAAGTTCGTGGGTAAGGGCGGCACGCTCGAAGAGACCATGACGCTGAACAACCTTGAGGCAGCCGAAGAGATCGTTCGCCAGCTCCGGCTGCGCGACATCGGCGGCATCATCGTGGTCGACTTCGTGGACATGCTCCTCGAGGCCAACCGCGACCGGGTGCTGCGCCGTCTGATCGAGTGCCTGGGGCGCGACCGCACCAAGCACCAGGTGGCCGAGGTTACCTCGCTGGGTCTGGTCCAGATGACTCGCAAGCGTGTGGGACAGGGTCTTGTCGAGGCATTCTCTGAGACGTGTGAGTGCTGCAAGGGACGCGGGTTCCTTGTGCAGGGCGAGCCGGTCCCCGAGGCCAGCGAGAAGCAGCCCGAACGCAGCGGCCGTCGTGGTCGAGGCGGTAACAATTCTGGTAGCAACGGTGGAAACAACTCCGGTAGCGGCTCCACCGGTGGCAAGCGTGGCGATGGCAACCAGTCGTCGCACGACGACGAGCCGCACGGTGAGACCCATGCCCTCGATGACCGCGAGGACGCGCGTGCGGCTGTCAAGGCCACACTCGCATCCATCGCGGCGGCCGCGGAGAAGGCACACCACCACGAGGACGAGCCTGCAGCCACAGGTGAAAAGCTTGCCGAGGACGTGACGGTGGACCTCGTCCTTCCTGAGTCCAAGGACGCCAAGACTGAAGCGGAACCGGCCCCTCAGGCCAGTGTGGACACCGCATCGGCCGACGCAGCAGCACCCGAGACCAACGACTCTGCGGCGCCCGCCGTCGAGTCTTCACCCGAAGCGGACGAATCGGCCACCAAGGAGTAGCGCGCTGCATGCCTGTCGCGTTTGACCGGGGGGCATGCGAGGCGGTATCTTTGACAGTCGGCGCGCGAGCGTCCAACCCTGCCTGCGCCCTCACTGGGAACAGCGGAGCGGCAGCGGTAGGGAAACAAGAGACAGACTTAGAGGAATAGATCATGGTTTACGCGATTGTTAAGGCTGGTGGCCGCCAGGAGAAGGTTTCCGTTGGCACCGTTGTGGTAATGAACCGCATCAAGTCAAGCCAGGGCGACAAGGTTGAGCTTCCCGCTCTCCTGCTCGTCGACGGCGAAGACGTTACCTCGGACGCAAAGTCCCTGGCGAAGATCAAGGTCACTGCTGAGGTCGTTCGCGACGAGCGTGGACCGAAGATCGACATCCTGAAGTACAAGAACAAGACCGGCTACCGCAAGCGCATCGGCCACCGTCAGGAGCTCACGCGCCTGAAGGTCACGGGCATTAAGTAAAGGCGAGGAATAACTCATGGCACACAAAAAGGGCGCGAGTTCCTCGCGCAACGGTCGTGACTCGAACGCTCAGTACCTGGGCGTCAAGCGCTTCGGCGGCGAGGTCGTGAATGCAGGCGAGATCATCCTTCGCCAGCGTGGCACGCACCACCACCCCGGACACAACGTTGGTCGCGGCAAGGACGACACCCTGTTCGCCCTGTCGGCAGGCTCGGTTGCGTTCACGAACCGTCGTGGCCGCAAGGTCGTAGACGTGGTGGCTGCGGTCTAACCACCAGCACTCATTTTTCTCACGTCAGGGGCGCGCCGGATGGCAGCGCCCCTGACGTGTATCTAGGCTAGAAAGCACGCTGCACGGTCAACATTGAGACCGCGTGGGTGTAAAACTGCGCAGGCGTTTCAATACGCCGCGATTGAGAGGCGACACATGGCATCGTTCGTGGACCGGGTGGTACTTCACGCCACCGGCGGTAACGGTGGCCACGGCGTGGCTTCCGTGCACCGTGAAAAGTTCAAGCCACTCGGTGGACCCGATGGCGGCAACGGCGGTAAGGGTGGATCGGTAATCCTGCGCGTCAGCGCCCAGATGACCACACTGCTCGACTACCACCACTCACCTCATCGCATCGCCGACAACGGTAAGCAGGGCGCAGGCGACAATCGCAATGGCGCCACCGCCGATGACTTGATCCTGCCGGTGCCTAACGGCACCATCGTCAAGTCTCACACGGGCGAGTTCCTTGAGGACCTCGTGGGCGAAGGCGCCGAGTTCGTGATCGCCGCCGGAGGTCGCGGTGGGCTTGGAAACGCCGCGCTCGCCTCATCCAAGCGCAAGGCTCCAGGATTTGCACTGATGGGAGAGCCCGGTGCCGAGGCATCGGTCATCCTTGAGCTCAAGTCCATCGCTGATGTCGCGCTCGTGGGTTTCCCCAGTGCGGGCAAGTCGTCGCTGATCGCTGCCATGTCCAAGGTGCGACCCAAGATCGCGGATTACCCCTTCACCACGTTGGTGCCAAATCTCGGCGTTGTCCAAGCGGGTAGCGCGCGCTACACGATCGCAGATGTCCCCGGACTGATCGAGGGTGCCTCAGAGGGCAAGGGGTTGGGTCACGCCTTCCTGCGCCACATCGAGCGCTGCTCGGTGATTGCCCACGTGCTCGACACTGCGACACTTGAGAGCGACCGCGATCCGCTGCGCGACCTCGACATCATTGCCGCGGAACTTGCGGCGTACAGCGGTGATGAGGCCATCTCCGGAGTACCGCTGGCCGAACGTCCGCAGATCATCATTCTGAACAAGATCGATATCCCGGACGGCCGGGAGCTCGCCGCGATGGTTCGTGAGGACCTCGAGAAGCGCGGAATGCCCATCTTTGAGGTGAGCGCGGTGAGCCACGAGGGACTACGGGAACTCGGTTTCGCCTTGGCCAAGATGGTCTCCGATGAGCGTGCCAAACTGCCCGAACTCGAGAAGGCGCCGATGGTGCTGCGCCCCACTGCCGTCGATGACAGCGGCTTCACGGTCAAGCACGTGCGTGATGGCGCAGAAGACTACTTCCAGGTGCGCGGCGAGCGCGTGGAACGCTGGGTTAGGCAGACCGACTTCAGTAATGACGAGGCCGTGGGTTACCTCGCGGACCGCCTCGCTCGTGCCGGCGTGGAGACCGCGCTGTTTAAGGCTGGCGCGATTCCGGGTGTCGAGGTCGTGATTGGCGCTCGTGAGGGTGGCATCATGTTCGACTGGGAGCCCACCATGTACACGGGCGCCGAGCTACTTGGTCAGCGTGGAACCGACATCCGCGTTGAGGAGCACGACAGCGGCGGACGTGCCACGCGTGCCGAGAAACGTGCCGAGCACAAGGACCGTATGGACGCTAAGACCGCAGCTCGCAAGGAGCTGTGGACCGAGCGCGATGCGGGACACTGGACGGACCCGGACAAAGACGACTAGCCTCGCACCCACTGCTAGGTAAGAGAATCACAGGAGGACCAGTGCCCTCAGCCGCTCACAGCGCCGCGCGCGCGGAGATTGCCGCCGCGCGCCGGGTGGTCGTTAAGATTGGCTCGTCGTCGCTGACGGGGCCTGACGGTCATTTGGACGAACTAGCTCTTGGAGAGTTGGCCGACGTCCTCGCGGAGGTGCGAGCGTCGGGGCGCGAGGTCATCCTTGTCACCTCGGGTTCGATCGCGGCCGGCATCGGGCCACTGGGCCTTGCAAACCGCCCACGCGACCTCGAGATGCAACAGGCGACGGCCTCGGTGGGTCAGGGAATCTTGATCGCCGCGTACTCGGCCGCTTTTGCGCGTCACGGGTTGAGAGTCGGACAGGTCTTGCTGACCGCCGATGACATGGTGCGTCGCGCGCACTATGGCAATGCCCAACGAGCACTCCACCGACTGCTGGAACTCGGGGTGGTCCCCATCGTGAACGAGAACGATACCGTGGCGACGGATGAGATCCGCTTTGGTGATAACGACAGGCTCGCCGCTCTCGTTGCGACGGTCGTCCATGCGGACGCGCTCGTGCTGCTCACTGATGTTGACGGCCTCTACACAGCCGCGCCCGACACGCCGGGAGCGCGCAGGGTCTCCGTGGTGTCCTCGCCTACGGAACTTGAAGGCATCGACATTTCCCGGCGCGGCTCGGCCATTGGCACCGGAGGCATGGTGACCAAGCTTGAGGCGGCGGCTATCGCGACCTCGTCGGGCATGCCAGTGGTGCTCACCTCGGCCGGATTGGCACGCCCGGCAATCGCTGGTGAGGACGTGGGCACCGCCTTCGTTGCGACAGGCAAGCGCAGCGTGTCGCGACTGGCCTGGTTGGCCCACGCCGCGCGGCCCTCAGGTCAGCTCGTGTTGGACGCAGGCGCCGTGCGCGCACTACGCGGGGGGAAGGCCTCACTTCTCGCGGCAGGAGTGAGCGCGGTTCGCGGCGAGTTTGAGCCCGGCGATCCCATTGAGCTGGTGGCGCCTGACGGCACGGTGGTGGCGCGTGGCCTCGCGAGCTTCGCTGCTCACGAGGTGCCGGCGATGCTCGGATTGAGCACCGGTCAACTCCGTGATCAGCTGGGCCCCCACTTCGCCCACGAACTGGTGCACATCGACGACCTCGTGGTGGTTTAGCCCCCGAAAGTTTCGCAGCCCGCTGGCGATCGTTATCTTTCCGTGACTTCAATAGGTGAAGACAAGACCCCTCTTTGTCGCTATGGTGAGTCGTGCCGCTCAAAGTTGAGCGGCTGACGGGGGAAGTTCCTCGCTTACACAGAGAGGTGTGATGTGAAGAAGAATTCAGTTATTGCAATGGGAGCATTTGCCTTCCTAGCAACGGCAACCATTGCCGGATGTTCAAGTGACGGAGACGGCGGCACTGACGCAACGCCAGCCGCAAGTTCCACGGCTGCTGCCACTGGCGGCGACGCGATGGCAGCGGGCGACGCGCGGGCATGTGTGATCCTTCCCGATGCGGCTTCTTCGCCGCGCTGGGAGAACGGTGACCGTCCCGCACTGGAGAAGGCAATCACGGATGCTGGCTTCCAGGTCGACATTCAGAATGCTCAGGGCGACACCGGTCAGTACGCGACGATCGCAGAACAGCAGATGACAGGTGGATGCGACGTCATGTTGCTCGTCGACCTGCAGGGTGCAGCCCAGTCGGTCACCGAGAATGCCCAGGCCGAAGGAATTCCGGTCATCGCCTACGACCGTCCCATTCCGGGAGCTGACTACTACGTATCCTTCGACAACTTCCACGTGGGAGAGCTCGAAGGCCAGACCGTCGTAGACGGACTCGAGGCTAACGGAATCGCGGCAGCAGATGCAGTCGTGGTGTACATCGGCGGAGACCCCGCAGATGGAAACGCCGCGATGTTCCATGATGGAGCTGACTCGATCATGAAGGCCGCTGGTATCACGCCCGCTGCTGAGCCGCCGGGACTCTGGGACGGCGAGCACTCCGCGACCGTCTTCGAGCAGGCACTCACGGACCTCGACGGCAAGGTCGACGCCGTGTGGGCCGCGAACGACACGAACGCCGCCGGCGTCATCACGATCCTCGACAAGAATGGCCTGACCGTTCCTGTTTCGGGTCAGGATGCTTCGGTTGCAGGCCTGCAGAACGTGCTTCTTGGAAAGCAGGGTGGCACCGTCTACAAGCCCTTCCAGGTTGAGGCACAGGACGCATCGAATCTCGCGATCCAGCTCCTGAACGGTGAGACGCCCACGATCGAGAAGTCGCTTGACGACGGTACGCCGTTCATCGCAGCGACCCCGATCCTGGTCACCAAGGACAACGTCCAGGTAGTTATCGACGACGGCAACGCGTCGTACGACGAGATCTGCGCTGGCGACGTCAAGGCCGCTTGCGACGAGGCTGGTCTGACGGCCGGCGCGTAACGATCCACGCACACACGGAGGGGTTCCACACCGTCAGGTGTGGGCCCCTCTGTGTGAGGTCGGTGCCTTGAGGCGCCGTTGATCCAATCACGCCACGCTGATCCGAGAAGTACCACGAATTAATCTGGTGACGCAGTGCCGCTCATTCATGTCAAAGGAGACAACACAGTGGACCGCCCTATCATTGAACTTCAGCACACGACGAAGAGCTTCGGCCCCGTCAAAGTGCTCAAGGGCATCAACCTTACGGCCTACGCCGGTCATGTCACAGCCTTAGTCGGCGACAACGGCGCTGGTAAATCGACCCTTATTAAGGGCCTCTCGGGCGTGCAGCCGTACGACGGCGGGACCGTGCTGTTCGACGGGAAGCCTGTCAACATTCACCACCCTCGTGAGGCATCGCGCCTCGGCATTGAGGTGGTGTACCAAGACCTCGCCCTGTGCGACAACCTCGACATCGTCCAGAACATGTTCCTGGGTCGCGAGGAGACCAAAGGTGCGACCTTCGAAGAAGGCGACATGGAGGTCCAGGCCGCAGCTGCGCTTCAGTCGCTCAACGTTCGCACCGTGGAGTCCCTCCACCAGAAGGTGGCCTCGCTCTCCGGAGGACAGCGTCAGACTGTCGCCATCGCCCGTTCCGTGGTCAAGCAGGCAAAGGTCGTCATTCTCGATGAGCCCACTGCGGCTCTCGGCGTGGCCCAGACGGAGCAAGTGTTGAACCTGGTGCGCAGGCTTGCGGATAGTGGCGTCGCGGTCATCATCGTGTCGCACAACCTCCAAGACGTGTTCAAGGTTGCTGACGAGATCAACGTGCTGTACCTGGGTACCCTCACCGCACGACTCAAGACGGCGGACACCAATCCCAATGACGTGGTGGGTTACATCACCGGAACGAAGACCATGGAAGAGGTTGCCTCGTGACCACGGAATCAGAATCACCCGCGGCGTCGGAAGCTCCTCGCGCCTCCGACGCCCCCAGCTTGCTAGGCAAGGGCATTGAGCATGGCGTCGGAGATCATTTTCGCGCCTACATCAGCCGGCTACGCGGCGGCGAGATGGGCGCACTGCCCGCCGTCGGCGGACTCATCGTCCTCTTTATTATCTTCGCTTTCGCTAATGACAAGTTCCTGACTGAGCGCAACATTGCGAACCTCATGACGCAGGCTGCTCCGCTTGTAGTACTGGGAATGGCGCTCGTATTTGTGCTGCTACTGGGGGAAATTGACCTCTCGGCGGGCGTGACGTTTGGCGTCGCGATGGCGGTGTTCGTCAAGTACACGCAGCCAGGCGGTCTGTCCTGGCCGGTCGCGCTGGTGCTCGCCCTCGCCATTGGTCTCGCCATCGGAGCGTTCATCGGGTTCTTCGTCGCAAAAATCGGCGTCCCATCATTCGTGGTTTCCCTAGGACTCTTCCTCGGGCTGCAGGGCGTCATTCTGATGATCATCGGGCAGGGCGGTACGTACCGCGTCATCCCCGAACCCATCAAGGCGATCCAGAACAGCAACATGCCCCTGTGGGCTGGCTGGGCAATGCTCGCCATAGCCCTGCTGCTACTGCTAGGTGTGGCTCTCTGGGACCGCGCGCGTCGCGCCGCCTCGGGTGCCCCCAATGGGCCCATCACGATCATGGTCGCCAAGCTGATCGGTATCGCAGTTCTTGGCGCGGTGGTCGTGTTTGTCCTCAACCAGGATCGGGGCACGGAGGCTCGCGCGCTCTCGGGCGTTCCTATCGTCGTGCCTGTTGTCTTGGTCCTCGTCATGATCGGTACTTTCCTGCTGGATCGGACCAAATACGGCCGTTACATCTACGCGATTGGCGGCAACAAGGAAGCAGCTCGCCGAGCCGGCATCAACGTCACCATGATCAAGTGGACGGCGTTCATGATCTGTTCCTCGCTTGCAGTCGTCGCAGGTGTGCTGTACGTATCCCGGGTCGGCTCGGCTGACGCCTCGACGGGACGCGACATCGTTCTGTCGGGTGTGGCCGCCGCAGTCGTCGGTGGCGTCAGCCTCTTCGGAGGACGCGGGCGCTTGCTTCACGCCCTCGTCGGCGCCCTGGTGATCGCCGTGATTGAGAACGGGCTCGGTCTGCTCGGCTTCTCCGCAGGTGCGACGCTCGCCGTGAGCGGTGGCGTGCTCGTTCTTGCCGCGACAGTCGATGCTCTCGCACGTCGGCGCAACGGCGAAGTGACTTAACTCGCCTTCACATTAATAGAGTCGGGGACCCCACAGTGAGATACGGGTCCCCGACTTTTTTGCTGTGCAAGAGCGTTGCGCCAACCGTTACAAGCACCGGTATTCGCAAGCAAGCCACTCGCTGTTGGCCCGCGCCGGACTGTGCGTCCCTACACTGGAAGAGATCATGGCACTCGGGTGCCTTACTCCAGATGTCATGCGAGGTATTCCATGTCTTCCACCGCCGAGGATCGTCCTGACCAAGCCGTGACAAACCACTGGTGGTCGATGGAGCCGTCGGCAGTTGCTGACGCCCTAGGCGTGGGAAGCGGAGGGCTGACCTCTGCGGAGGCCGCGGAGCTGAGGGCCCGCTATGGTCCGAACGAGCTAGCGGCGAAGGCCGCGCCAAGTTGGTGGCGCCTCGCCTTTGAACAGATGCGCGACCCCATGAATCTCATGCTGCTAGCTGTCGCAGTCATCTCTACCGCGATCACGCAATTCTCTACGGCCCTGGTGGTGGGCGCGCTCGTCATCTTCAACATTGTCTCCGGTGCGGCACAGCAGCGTAAGGCACGTCGCAGCGTTGACGCGCTAGCGACGATGCAGGTGCCCCATGTGAGGGTACGCAGAGACGGTTCGGTGGTCGAGCTGCCCGCAGTCGACATCGTCCCCGGGGACGTCATTGAGCTCGAGGCGGGAGACATCGTGCCTGCCGACGCGCGCATAGTTCGTGCCAGCACCCTCGAGGCTCAGGAAGCGGCGCTGACGGGGGAGTCGGCCCCGGTCGAGAAGTCTGCCACGTCCTTGCCAGATCATGACGTCATCCTCGCCGACCGTCGCTCCATGGTTTTTCAGAACACTGCGGTCACGCGTGGAACCGCGTCCGCCCTGGTAGTGGGCACCGGGATGGATACGGAGATGGGCAAGATTGCCACCATGTTGGCGACCGTAGAGCGCTCCGACTCCCCGCTTCAGCGGGAACTGTCGGGCCTCACGAGGACCATCGGAATTGTCGCTTGGGCGGCCGTGGTCCTCATCCTGATCCTCGGCATCGTCCGCGGGCAGTCAATCTCAGACCTTCTGTTCCTGGGTACGGCGGTGGCAATCTCCGCAATCCCCACGGGTATGCCCACCTTTGTGCAGCGGTTGCTCGCCTGGGGCGCAAACAAGCTCGCTGAGTCCAAGGCGATCGTCGCGTCCCTCAACGACGTTGAGACGCTTGGCGCCACCAGCGCGATCTGCTCGGACAAGACGGGCACGCTGACCATGAACCAAATGACGGCGCGCTCGGTGTGGTGCGCTGGAGAGACCTATGTAGTAGACGGCGAGGGCTATTCATTCGACGGCGCAGTCCGGCGCACCGCAGGGGCCGACGTCCGCACGGGGCTCCCGCTCGCTTACGCGCTCGCGCTACCGAACGACGCCACGGTTAGCGCCGATGGCGTGGTGATCGGAGACCCGACCGAGGCGGCCTTTGTGGTGCTCGCAGAGAAGCTCGGGGTGGATGTCGCCTCCACCAAGGCAAAGTTTCCCCGTCTCGCGGAGGTGCCATTCGACTCCGACTACAAGTTCATGGCCACCTTTCACCGCGTGCCGTGGCAAGGAAAGACTCAGATGGCCGTGCTCGTCAAGGGTGCGCCCGACGTCATCCTCAAGAGATCCACCGAGTCATTGGTCGGGCATGGTGAAGGCGGTCCCATCGAAGACCATGCCGCGGCCATCACCGCAGAAATAGAACGACTGTCGGCGGATGGCCTACGCACGCTGTCACTCGCGGTACGGCTGATCCCGCAGGAGCAGGAGGCTGCGGTGCTTGCCGACCCCATGGGCGCGGTCTCCGACCTCACGTTCGTGGGCGTGGTCGGAATCGTCGACCCGCTTCGCGCCGAGGCGAAGGTCGCAGTGACCGACGCGCAGTCAGCCGGTATCGAGATTCGCATGATCACCGGTGACCACGTGGTCACGGCCGCCGCAATAGGCAAGGAGTTGGGGCTCGAGGGCGAGGGGCTGAGCGGTGAACAGCTCGCGGCCTTGAGTGACGATGAGTTGGATGAGCGGCTTCCTCACCTCACGGTGTTCGGTCGCGTCACGCCGCAGGACAAGCTACGCCTGGTGCAGCGGCTTCAGCATCACGGGCACGTGGTCGCAATGACCGGTGACGCGGTGAATGATGCGGCTGCCATTAAGCAGGCGGACATTGGTGTGGCGATGGGGTCCGGGTCCGAGGTCACCAAACAGGCCGCGAAACTGGTCTTGACCGACGACAACTTTGCGACGCTCGTGCAGGCAGTGCGACTGGGCAGGGTGGTCTACGCCAAGGTGTCGTCGTACATTACCTTCCAAATGACGCAGTTGGTATCACTCATCGTGCTGTTCCTCACGGTGAGCATCTTCAACATCAATCAGGGAGTAGCGCTCACGCCGCTTCAAGTACTGGTGCTGAACTTTGCGATCACCATCTTCTCCGTCATGACAATCATGATGGACAAGCCGCCAACAGGGCTCATGTCGCGGCCGCCACGCGACACTTCTGACGGCATCGCCAGTACCAAGGCAATGCGCCGCTGGGGGCTCTACGGTGGCGTGCTCTTCATTATGTCCTTCCTGCCCATCTTGTTCGGCCAGCAGTACCTCGAACCCGCTGCCGCGAGCGTGCCAATGACCATGACCTTTGTGATTGTCGGATTCGGAACGTCCGCCACCGCGTTGGCACTGAGGCGTGATCCCGAGCCGGGCATTACCGCGCCGATCGCGGGAGCAGCAAAGATCCTCATGTGGCCGGTGTTGATCATCGTGCTGTCGACGGAACTGCCCTTTATGAGCGACTGGCTGCAACTCACCCCGCTGTCGCTCGTGCAGTGGCTCGCCTGCATTGGCGCCACGGCAGTGACAGTGGCCGCCATCGAGACAGATAAGTGGGCCATGCGGCGACGGCTCGCTGGCTCGCGTCCCGAGAAGGACTCACCTACCGTCGCCGATGCGGTCGCGCCCGCGAGGGCGCGGAATTAACGGGTGCCAGCCGCTCAGCGGTGGCCCTTGGAGGTCCTCAGCGCATCCGCGTAAACTACCGGCATGACCGATACCGTGCAGAACAGTAGTGGCACTGAAGTAGAGTCCGCCGTCCTCGAAGCCTGCCGTCGCGCCAAGCTCGCCTCGCGCGCGCTCGCGACGGCGACCCGAGCAACCAAGGACGCCGCGCTACGTGCGATGGCCGACGCACTGGTGGCACAAGCCCCGCGCATTGTGGCCGCCAACGCGAAGGACCTGGAGCGCGGCCGCGCCAACGACATGAAGCCAGGACTGTTGGATCGCCTCGCCCTCACTGAGGAGCGCATCGGCTCAATTGCGGAGGCATTGCGCTTCCTCGCGACGCTTCCCGACCCGGTGGGCGAAGTGAAGCGAGGCTCGACCCTGCCCAATGGGCTGCGCCTCATCCAGAAGGCCGTACCCATGGGCGTCGTTGGCATGATCTACGAGGCACGTCCCAACGTGACCGTCGATGCTGCGGGGCTGGCGTTGAAGTCGGGAAATGCCGCCGTTCTCCGCGGGGGCTCCGCCGCGGCATCGTCGAATGAGGTGATTGTCGAGGTCCTACAGGAGGCCGTCGAGGGTGCCGGGCTGCCACGCGATGCTGTGCAGTCCATTGATGCCTACGGTCGCGAAGGCGCCCGCGTACTGATGAACGCCCGTGGACTAGTGGACGTGCTCGTTCCTCGCGGTGGCCGCGAGTTGATTCAGGCAGTGGTCAGCGACTCCACGGTGCCGGCTATCGAGACGGGCGAGGGCAACTGCCACGTGTACCTCGACGCATCGGCACCCGTACAGCGCGCCGTCGACATCGTGGTCAACTCAAAGGCCCAGCGCGTCGGAGTGTGCAACGCCGCCGAGACTCTGGTGGTACATCGCGACGCGGCGGCCCGGGTCCTTCCCGCGGTAATGGCGGCGCTACACGCCGAGAACGTCGTGCTCCACGCCGATGCTGCTGCGGCCGGGTTTGCCCCAGAGGGGGTTCCGACGGTTGTCGCCACCGATGACGACTGGGGTACCGAGTACCTGTCGCTGGACATTGCAGTCAAGGTAGTGGACGACCTCGACGAGGCCATCGCACACATCAGCCGCTACTCGACGGGCCACACCGAGGCCATCGTGACCGACGACATCGGTTCCGCGGATAGGTTTGTGGCGAATCTCGATACGGCTGCCGTCATGGTGAATGCCTCCACCCGGTTCACCGACGGCGCGGAATTCGGTCTGGGCGCGGAGATCGGGATCTCGACGCAGAAACTTCACGCACGCGGGCCGATGGGCCTGGGCGAACTCACGACAACAACCTGGGTGGTCTACGGCGATGGACATGTCCGGCCATAGCATCGGCGCCCGTCGCGGCGGCCTTTAAACTGCGCCGTACGTGGAATAATCGGTCCAGACCGTGATTGGAGTCACCGTGATTAATGAAGTTGTTACCACCAGCGAACATGCTGTCAATGAGATGGCGATCTCGCCGGCTGCCATCGGCCTACTGGCCTTTGCCGGGCTGATGACCCTGCTGTTCATCACGTTTGCATTCCGGAGCGTTGGCACCCGTCACTGACGTGAGTGCATCACGCACCCGGATCGGGGTCCTGGGAGGGACTTTCGATCCTATTCACCATGGGCACCTGGCGGCAGCGTCGGAGGTCTGCGCCGCACTGCGGCTGGATAAAGTTCTGATTGTGCCTACCGCAGTGCAGCCGTTCAAACGTGACTCGGTCAGCGCATCGGAGGACCATCGTGTCGCCATGTGCGAAAAGGCGGTGCGCAATGACGCCCGGTTTGAAGTCTCGACCGTCGACATCGATCGCGGGGGAGTGACCTACACGGTTGACACGCTCGGCGATCTCACGTCGCAGTATCCCGACGCCGATCTGTTCTTCATCACTGGTGCGGACTCGCTTGCGAGGTTGTCCGAGTGGAAGGACTCGGCGCAATTGGGAAATCTCGCCCAATTCGTGGGAGTGACTCGCGCCGGTCATTCGTTTCCCCAGTTAGAAACCGCGCACCGAGTCGTGGAAGCGCCCTCGTTGGCGATATCCTCGACTGATATCCGTCGCCGCGTGCGGGCGGGTGTGCCGATCCGGTATTTGATGCCCGCATCGGTGGTCGATTACATCTCGAAGCATGAGCTTTACCTCGGAGGACTGGATGACTGAGCAGGGCAAGCCCCTCTCGCGACGGGACCGGCGCGCCATGGAAGCGCGCGCGGCTGCAACCAAATCCGACGCCACCGAGTCCATGGAGTCTGCTGGGGATGACCCCGCGCCTCCCACTGACGGCTTGTCGCGTCGCGACCGCCGCCGAATCGAACGCTCACAGCAGCCGATGGAGACGTGGACCGCCGAAGAGGAGATGATCGCCACCGGTCAGTTGCCCGCGATGACTCCCGAGGTCATCGCACAGCAGGAGCAGATCGCGAAGCGTAAGGCAGCTGACGCGGCGGCCGATGCCGCGGCGGCGGCCGCTGCACTTGGTCTCGCCGACGGGGACGACGCACCTCAGGCCCCAGTGGAGGTGGACGAATCGACTCCTCCGGTGCGTGAAAGCGCTTTTGGGCGCGTCGCGGAAGCCGACACCACTCGAGAAGACGATGTTCGAAACGACGATGTTCGAAACGACGATGTTCGAAACGATAGTGAGGTCCTTCAGGACGTAGGGCCGGACATTGATGAGTTGCCCGACGTGGAGTCTGACGATGCTGAATCAATGTCGACCGAACCTGAGACTGTTGCGGAGCCGGAGCCGGAGCCGGAGCCGGAGCCGGAGTCCGAAGCCGAAGCCGAAGCCGAACCTTTTGCTGGATCTGAACCCCAGCCCGCGGCCCACTCTGAGACCGACGCCGACGTTGTCGAAGAACCTGATGCTGCACCTGACGCCAAATTTGTCGCTGAGGCGGTCGCGGAAGACGGCGAGCCAGATCTTGCCCCCGACCAGCCATTGCCGGGTGACGATGACGGTATTCCTGCGGCGTTCCGAGGTATGTTCCCACCGGGATCGTTGCAGGCCCGCGCCATGGCTGCGCGGCGTGAGGAAGCAGCCCAGGCCGCTGCTGGCCCCTCCGCGAGCGAAGCGCATCAGCCGCAAGGCGACTCTCTGGAGGAGTTCCGGCGCTTGACAGCTGAAGCGATGGCCGGCATTGAGGGCTCAGGCGCGCGCGTCGTAGACCAGGCCGCCCCGACTGACTCCCAGCCTGAGTGGGGGGAGCCCACCGAGCAGGCAGGCGACGATTCGGGCGCGGACGCTGAAGTGGGTGACTCCGGTGATGGCGATGTCGCCACCGGCGACGGAGTCAACGTCCTTGCGGATGACGTGGCAACGGAGCAGAACCCTTGGCGCGCGGCTCCAGTGGTCGCGGCACTCGACACTGAGAACACGGCGGATCTTGCCGACGACCAGTCCGTCGACGAGCCTGAGACTGATGTGCCTGCTGCAGACGTAGACGAGTCCAGTGATTCTCAGTCACTCGACGCTGAGCCCAAGCAAATGCCACCTCAAGCATCGTTCGACGATCTCATCGCTGCGCCTGACGACGAGGTTCCGCTCGCCGAGATGACGGTTGATCCCGATGCACCGCTACCCAAATCCGATGAGGTCAACCCCGCCGTTGCGCCGTCGATTTGGGACTCGCACCCACTCAATGACACGAACGCCACTGCTCGAGAACTGGCCGACGCGCCGTCGCAGGCAATCCCGCAGCCAGACTTCTCCAAGTTGGCCCCCGCCACCAATCCCGAGCATCCCGCGCCGTTCTCTCCTACGGCCTACTCGAGTGGCGAGCCACCGCTGACGACCGGCAGCATCGAGGTCGCGCGTCGCAAGGTTCCAGAACTTCACCCCGCGGGTGGCGCACGCCACTTCCGCTGGGCGCATATAGCCGTCATCGGTGCCATAGCTTTTGTTCTCGGCGTGCTCGTATGGAATTTGGCAGGGCAAGGATAATGACCGCGACAGAAAGAGCTATTGAGCTCACACGAATGGCCGCAGTGGCTGCAGACGACAAGAAGGCGGAGAACATCGTCGCCCTCGACGTGAGTGCCAAGATGCCGCTTGCCGACATCTTCCTCATTGCATCGGGAACCAACGAGCGACACGTCGCCGCGATTGCGGAGGGAATCGAGGATGCTCTACGCGCCGAGGGAACTGACGCCAAGCGCCGTGAGGGCGTGCGCGAGGGCCGCTGGGCGCTGCTGGACTTCAACGACGTGATTGTGCACGTGATGCACGACGAGGATCGTGGGTACTACGAGCTCGAGCGACTCTGGAAAGACTGCCCTGTGGTCCCGCTCCCGATTGCCTCAGATTCATGACACAGATTTACATCGTTCGTCACGGCCAGACCGACTGGAATGTTGCGGGTCGCCTGCAAGGGTCCTCGAACACGTCGCTCAACGACACCGGACGTGAGCAGGCGAGGAATGCCGCGTCGACGCTCGGCGCGGCGGTGCGTGAGGGAGTCGTGGTGGTCAGTTCACCGCTCGACCGCACGCGCGAGACTGCGGACATTATTTCTGCGCAGTGGGGATGCGAAGTCCACACGGATCAGCGTCTCGTTGAGCGCGACTATGGCCCCTGGGAGGGACTGACCGCCGACGAACGCGAGAAGCTCGACCCACTTCAGCACAAGGAGTGGCGCGCGGGGCGCGAGCCCGAGTACGAGGGATACGAGAACCACGCCTCGGTGGGAGCGCGAATGGTCGAAGGAATCCTCGACTGGGTGAGTCGTGTGCCAGACGACCTGCTGATCGTGACGCATGGCAGCTCGGCACGCATGGCGATTTTGCATCTCTTGGAACTCGAGGTCGCAGGCCGGCGCGTGGGCAACCTTGAGAACGCTGCTTGGTCCCGTCTGGTGCAGCCAGAAGGTGGCGGCTGGTCCCTAGACCGCCACAACATCGGCGCCTAGTAGCACCCATCGTCGCCCCGCCCATGGCGGGGTCGCATCAGGAGTCTCGACGGTAAGCGTCGTCATCACTCCGTTGGCGCCATCCCTGCGTTCAGTTTTTGGTTGAATTTGGTGCGCCATCGCGTCTCACGTTCACTTGATGGTTGATCTTGGGCGCCCCCAATTGACCGACCGTCTAGACGGACTGTATGATGTTGCGATGCCTACAGACACCCGCGCCATTGATACCCGCACTGCCATCGTGCAGGCGACGTTCGACCTGACCCTGGCCAATGGGGCGGTGCCGTCGCTCGACGCGGTGGTACGAGCATCGGGCGTCTCCAAGGGCGGCTTACTGCACCACTTTCCCACTCGGGTGACACTGCTTCGCGGCCTCGCCCAGTGGCTGGGAGCTAAGTCCATCGCCTGGTTCGACGACCTGTGCGTACAGGGGTCCGCGATCGAGGCTTGGCTCGCCGCGTCGACCCCCAAGTCAGAAGAGATGAATGAGATATTCGTGCTCTTTACGACGATGCAAGCGCTGCGCGCGGCGGGCGAGACGGGGGATAGCGACTATGGGGAGTTCACCGCACACGTTGACCGAAAGATCGCGGAGGAACTCACCGGGCCCGACGCCGAGCAGCGCGCGCTCATGATCCGACTCGTAGGCGACGGGCTGTTCTTCGCTTCTCTTCTCGGCTCGAGCGTTCCAGAAGCGACTCGCGTCGCGCTCAGTGAGCGGCTCGCAGCACCCGCCTCTTAGTAACTTCCGCGGCACTTGCCGCAACCTGCTTTACGTCACCGATGCGCATCTATGTCCCACGGTGGCTCGCTTTTCTCCTAAAGGAATGACCACATGTCCCTCTTTACCAAGCCAAACTCGGCGGCCGAGATGTCCCACCGTCGGCAGTGGGCCGCACTCGTCGTGCTCATGCTGCCCGTCCTCCTGATCTCGGTGGACAACACTGTTCTGAGCTTTGCCCTGCCCATCATCACCGAGGACCTAGGCCCGAGCGCCACGATGCAGCTCTGGATCGCGGATATCTATGCGCTCGTCCTCGCAGCACTGCTGGTCACCATGGGTAGCCTGAGCGACCGCTTTGGTCGTCGGCGCATGCTGATCATCGGTGCGGTCGGCTTTGCGCTAGTGTCGGCCTTCGCGGCGTTCGCGACTACCCCGGAGCAGCTATTTGCCGCACGAGCGGCGCTGGGTCTGTTTGGCGCGATGCTCATGCCTGCCACTCTGTCGCTGTTGCGCAATATTTTCATTGACCCCATGCGCAGGCGCAAGGCAATCGCGATTTGGGCCACCGGCTTTGCAGCCGGCAACAGCCTGGGCCCCATCCTGGGCGGGGCTCTGCTCGAGCACTTCCACTGGGGCTCGGTGTTCTTTATTGCCGTACCGATTCTGTTGCCGCTACTGGTGATGTACCGCTTCTTGCTTCCCGAGTCCAAGGACCCGAACCCGGGTCCCATCGACCTCGCTAGTGCCGTACTTTCCTTTGTCGGAATGTTCCTGGTGGTCTGGTCTATTAAGACACTGGCACACGACGGCATCACCGTCTGGCCCATCGTCGCCGCTGCCACGGGTGCGGCGATCATCGCCTGGTTCATTGTCCGCCAGCTTCATAGCGCGACGCCGCTGCTAGACGTCCGCCTTTTCAAGCGACTGCCCTTCACGGCATCGGTGCTCGCGAATTTCCTGTCCGTCGTCAGCCTCATCGGATTCCTCTTCTTCATTGCTCAGCACCTGCAGTTGGTGCTTGGAATGAGCCCCATGAATGCTGGACTGGTGCTGCTGCCGGGAGCGGTGCTGTCTGCAATTGCTGGCATTGGTGTGGTGAGGCTGAGCAAGAAATTCGCGCCCAAGTACCTGATGGTGGCCGGGCTGCTGTTGATTGCCATCGGTTTTATCCTCGTCGTCGTGTTCAGGGTCGACTTCACTGTCCCGGCAATCCTGCTGGCGTTTGGCTTCATCGAAATTGGCGTTGGTATGTCACAGACGTTGTCCAACGACACCATCATCGGTTCCGTCCCCGCGGAGAAGGCGGGCGCGGCCTCGGCCATTTCCGAGACTGCTTATGAGCTGGGGGCCGTCGTGGGTACCGCGACACTGGGGACGATGATCACGGCGTTCTATCGTGCGAACATGACGGTACCCGCCGGATTGACTCCTGATCAGGCGACACTGGCGGGGGAGACCATTAGTGGTGCCGCGGTTGTCGCACAGGAGGTTCCGGCGAGCACGGCAAGTTCTCTCATGGCGTCCGCGGGGCAAGCCTTTGACTCCGGTCTGGGATGGCTGGGATTGGCAAGCGCCGCGCTCGTGTTGGGCGCGGCAGTAATCGTAATGGTGGGCTTCAAGGACCGCGCCCCGGTTCAGCGGGAGGAGCCTGCGTCTACTCTCGTGAGCTAATTCCTCCGCCGATTAGGAAAGTGCACCGCCGATTCGGTACTATGGCAGTCGCTCTTCGGGGCGCTCCGGTCGCAAGACCGCGGGGCTGTGGCGCAGCTGGTAGCGCACCTGCATGGCATGCAGGGGGTCAGGGGTTCGAGTCCCCTCAGCTCCACCAGACAGAAACGAAAGCCGTCCTTCGGGGCGGCTTTCGTCGTTCTCCACAGTTTGTTCACTTGCGACGATCGTGGCCGCCGCTTCTAGGCTAGTGTGACCGATATGGCAACGTCAGCGACCGCGTATCTCACGGGCTTTGGACGGTACCTCCCTGGAGATCCCGTGGACAACGAAGGAATCGTGGCACGCCTGGGGGGCGATGACGCGGTCACCGACCGCATCCGGCGTCGCGTCCTCGAGTCGAACGGCATCAAGCAGCGTCACTACGCATTGGACGAGCGCGGTGAGCCCACGGAGCTCAACGAGGAGCTCGCCGTGAAGGCATTGCAGGCGGCTCTCGACGACCGAGGTATCGCTGCCGCGGACCTCAGGATGCTGGCGTGCGCGACCACCATGGGGGACGTGCTCGTGCCAGGCTTTGGGTCGATGGTGCACGGCCGACTCGGTGGTGGGCCAATGCAGGTGCTCACCTCATCGGGGGTGTGCGCATCGAGCCTTGCCGCGTTAGACGCGGCGGTGAGCAAGATTCGACTCGGCGATCATCCGATAGCCGCGGTAGTCGGATCAGAGCTGCCGAGCCGAAGCCTCCGCCAGCGTCGCTTCGACGGTATTCGCGCCCGGATGGACTCGCATTTTCTGCGGTGGATGCTGTCCGATGGTGCGGGTGCCGCAATCGTCGAGTTCCAGCCACACCCGAGCAGGCCGTCACTCAGGGTTGATTGGGTACGCCACGTGTCCCTTGCTCATGAACACGACGTGTGCATGCGTGCCGGAATGGAGGGCATCGACCCGGTGGTCGGGGAGACTTGGCAGGACGTTGATCATGCTGATGCTGCTGGCATGTTGGTGTTGCGTCAGGACGTCAGCGTGCTGGACGAGCTCGCGGACGCGGGTATCCGGCAGTTCGAGGAACTTGTCGACACCGGGCTTATCGATGTAAAGAAGCTCGATCACGTCGTATGTCACTACAGCACCAATATGTTCCGCGACCTCGCCTTTGAAGGTATTCGCAAGCGAATTCCCTCGTTGAATACCGATCGCTGGTACTCGAACCTCGAGACCCGGGGAAACACGGGGTCGGCGAGCATTTTTATCGCGCTGGAAGAGGCCTGGCATTCGGGCCGGTTCCTACCCGGAGAGACTGTGCTGCTGGCAGTGCCTGAGTCCGCGCGGTTCTCCTTTGCCTTTGCCCACCTCACTGTGGTTGCCCCATCCGAGAAATTAGGAGAATAGACGTGATAACGCACGCAACGGAATCTCTCAGCGAAAGACTTGCCGAGGTGTGGAACGACTTTGAGCTTCGTCTGGATCAAGTGCCGGTTTTGAGTCGGCTCGCGGAGGGCACGGTGACCATTGGCGACTATCGGGAACTTCTCTTCAACCTTCGTCAGCAGGTTGTTGACGGGTCGCCGTGGATCTCCCGAGCGGCCTCCAACTTCGACATTGATCACTTTGAACTCCGTACGGCGGCCATTCGCCATGCCGAGGAAGAGCACCGTGACTACCTCATGCTTGAGCGCGACTATGTTGCGGTGGGTGGGTCACTCGACGTACTGCGCGGCGGCCGTAAGAACATTGGCTCGGAGGCGCTTTCCGGCTATATGTTTCACTATGCCGACCGGCCCAATCCCATCGGCTTGCTTGGTGCGATGTTCATCATTGAGGGCATGGGAGCAAGGCGTGCGGCTCAGTGGGCCAACAAGTTTCAAGAGGTGCTCGGGCTAGCCGACAACCAGGTGTACTTCATGCGGTACCACGATGAAGCGGATAGCGAGCACACGGGCAATCTCGAGGCGATTCTCGGATCGGGAATCATCGACGACTCCGCCGCTGACGAGATAGTGCGCTGTGCTCAGGTGGTGGGCAGGCTCTACGTCCTGCAGCTCGAGGAGATGGGTCGCTAACGTGGGGGAGCACCCTCTCTCAGATCCGAACATGTGGTCGGCGGTCAACGCAGATCCATCGGTGCCGCTAGATCGCGCACTAGTGAGGCAGATCACCGACGATCAGCAGCGGCTGTCGCGGCGCTGGTTGTACCCGATTGCACGCATCTTCTCGCGGGTTGCGGTCGCGTTAATCTCCGTGACCAAACGGGTGTTGCCGTTCCGGTGGATGCCGCTGAGCATGATGGACTGGCTGTGCGTGTGGTTTCTTAGGCGCTTTGTTTCACCGGATGCGGTGGAACTACTGGTCCGTCACTTCGTGGTTGAAACGAATTTGGTGAATTTCATCATCCGCAACTCGTCCGTCGTGATGGAACCGGTCACGCTACGGCCGACGACACTGGCCGGCCTCGGTGATCAGGCGGTGGTAGAGCACGATGTCAACATTTACGACGTACTCATCGCGCTCGACTCGGTTGAGCTGGTCCGACCTGCCACGATTGACTTTGCTGAACTCGACGTCCCGCCGCTGGACGCTGAACCACAGCGTCGACGCCTCATGCGCCTCGACATTCAGACAGCACTATGTCTCATGAATGTCCCGTTCTCTATGGCGCTCACACTCGAGGAGTACCGCCGCGCAGTACACTCGATGCGGTTTGACGACTCCCTGCTCGAGATTCTCGCGACCGTTTGCGACGATCAAACGTTCCGGCAATGGAAGACCGGCGGCTTCAGCCTCTGGATGGACTCGAACGTCGATGTGCCGCAACTGGTTTACCGCCATGCGCTCCTATGTGAGTACGCGCACGCGCACCTTGTGAAGCTGTCTCTTAGTGGTGCCGCCAATGACGCCAAGATAGAAGCGACCTAACTTCGTCATCCAGGTGCCGCTTGGCCGTAGTGTGGAAGCCATGCATAAGATCTTCTCGATGCCCGTCGCAAACGTGTACCCGCTCTACGTTGCCAAGTTAGAACGCAAGGGCCGCACGCGCGAGGAGCTGGACGAGGTCATCGAGTGGCTGACGGGTTACGACGGTGCGGCGCTTGCCCATCAACTCGAGACCGAGGCGACGTTCGAAGAGTTTTTTGCGGGCGCGAGTCTCAATGACAACAGCTCGCTCATCAAGGGTGTCGTTTGTGGGGTGAGGGTCGAAGAGATCGAGGACCCACTCATGCAGAAGATCCGCTATCTCGACAAGCTCGTGGACGAACTCGCCAAAGGCAAGGCGATGGTCAAGGTGCTACGCGCGTAACTTTACGGCGGCTCCACTCCAGTGACGGGCTGCGGCGATCCCTAGTGCTGACCAGACTGGTAGGAGTGACGGCCACGATGGCATCCGCGCGCTTGGGGCCTACGTATTCCACTGCATGGCCCCACAATCGTTGTCGATGAGGGCTAGGGGGTCGTCGCGCCCACCGTGGACGTGGAGCTGCGCAGAAGTGTTTCCCTCGTTTGGCCTGCGTAGAATGAAAAAGTTGGCTAGAAAGTAATAGCCCTGGCTGAGGGTCGGGGGAGCTGCCGGAACTGAGGAGATTGTCGTGACGTTGCCCCAAGGCGATGCGTTCGTCGTATTGTTGCTCGCACTCTTTTACTCGTACCCGATCGTCGGCGGCATGGCGTTCATCATCTCCTCGTTCTACTACAGGGTTTTCGCCGAGACAAAGGATCTGCCTAGGTACTTAGAGCACGGTGAGCCGTTTGTGACAATCCTGGTTCCGGCTCACAATGAGGAGAGCTCCATTGCACAGACGGTTCGCTATCTTGCGACCCGGCTCAACTACCCCAGCGATAAGTACGAGATCATCGTGATCGACGACGGCTCGACTGACAGCACTGCGGCCATACTGTCTCAGCTTCAGGCGGAACTCCCCCTCTTGCGGGTGATCACCATCGTAAATAATCGCGGCAAGGCTCATGGCTTCAACGTTGCGCTCGCTTACGCGAAGGGCGAGTTCATACTGTCGAATGACGCTGATACCAGGCCTAATCCGGATGCTCTATGGCAGTACATGAGCTACTTTGAGCGCGAGGGGTCGCAGAATGTGGGGGCAGTAACGGGGAACATGCTCTCTGCAAACCGCACCACACTTACTGCGCAGGCGCAACAAAACGAACTCAATTCGATCATCGGCATTATTAAACGATCTCAGATGTCCTACGGGGCACTCTTCGCGTTCTCCGGCGCGAACACGATGTACCGCAAGGCCGCGGTTCTTGATTCAGGTGGGTGGCAAACCGAGCAGCCGACTGAAGATATCGCGATCGCGTGGGATATGCAGACGGGCGGTTGGCGTGCCCTGTTTGCCCCGCACATTCGGTTCTTCCTGGATGTCCCGGAAACTATGCCGCAGCTGTTCAAGCAGCGCCGGCGGTGGTCGGCGGGAGGGTTGTACGTGCTCCTCACCAAGTCACCCAGACTCATGCGCCGCCCTATTCGTAATGCTCGAATGCTTCCAGTGATCTTCGACTACGGAGTCAGTACGCTGTGGAGCCTCTTCCATTGGGTGAGCCTCGTCCTCTTTGCGTGGGTCCAGGTATCCCTGGCGACGTCACAGCAGTGGGATCGGTTCTTTCACAACTGGTTCCTTGCCGGATTGTTTGTTGCCGCTCAGATGGTGGTGGGAATGGTTCAGCTGGTGGTCGCCTCATACGACAACGACCGTGGGAGGTCGCTCAAGTACTTGCTGTTCGCTCCGTGGTACCTGTTGGCCTACTGGATGTTTAACGCCTGGACCATCACGTATGAGCTGTTTCCCGCGCTCGTCGCGATCTTCCAGCCCCGCGACGGTGGGGTGTGGGCATCTCCGAGGCGCTCGGCGAGTTTGCGGGATTCCACGCAGCAACGGGAGGCGCAGAGATGAGTCCCAAGCCCAGTTACATCACTCACTCGGTGGAAGAAAGCGACGTGACAGTCGACTGGTTCTTCGGAAGCGCCTCGGTGGCGGTGAAGGCGCGCCAGGTTGCGCTGGTCTCTGTGAGTTGGTTCTTTGCACTTTTGCCTATCTGTCTCACCACATGGGCTCTAGTTCACCGCAACGATCCGGACAGCCCGTGGGCCAGGTACACGGATTGGTTCAATATCTGGCAGATCATGATGACCGTGATCGCCGCGCTCATCGCATTCTTCGCGATCGCGTTCCTGTTGATGTTTCTGCTCAATCGGTCAGACATGCGCAAGCGAAACGTGCGCGAGACCTACAACGTGGAGCGGCTGGACCGCCGGGTCGCGATCGCCGCTGATTGGTACTCGGAGCGGTACGGCGACAAGAGCGAGCGGATCGATGAGTCGCGAGTGATCGTGCTACCCGGTAGCAACATCGGGACATACGAGCTGCGCGAGTTGTATGCGAAGAACGAGGTCGGCTAAAAAGTTCGGGAGTTGCCGTGATGCTTACTCGTGATTCTCGCGTGGGCGCTCAACGTGTTGACAACCCGCCAAAGCCGATGCCGAGCCAGACCACGTAAGTGAAAACGTCGGTAGCCCAGCGCGCGACCGTGACGAAGTGCACGGTGGCGAGGTGATCATCCTATGGCTCGGCTCAAACTTAGCGGGTTAGCACCACGAGTTCCTGCGTCGCCCGAGTCATCGCCACGTAGCGATCCACGGCGCCCTCGATGCCCTCGCCGAACGCGGCGGGGTCGACGAGCACGACGAGGTCGAATTCCAGTCCCTTGGATAGGGCGGGGGAGAGCGACCGCACGCGCTTGGTCGACTGGAAGGACTCAGCGCCGATGACGACCGCGGTGCCGTCCGGGTGCTCCGCCAGCCACGAGTCGAGGATTGAGGAGAGCTCGCTAACCGACCCATGCCGCACGGGTACCCCACTGGAACGCACAGAGGTGGGTACGTTCGCATCGGGAATCGCGGAGCGAATCACTGGCGAGGCCTCTGCCATCACCTCCTCGGGGGTGCGGTAGTTGACGCTGAGCGAGGCGATGCGGGCGCGGTCCAGGCCTACGGCCGTGAGCCGCTCCTGCCACGAGTGGGTGAAGCCGTGCCTGGCCTGCGCGCGGTCGCCCACGATCGTGAAGCTCTTCGAGGGGCAGCGGCGCATCAGCATTTGCCATTGCGCATCGGTGAGTTCCTGGGCCTCGTCGACGATGATGTGCGAGAACGGCCCCGCGAGGCGATCCGCGTGGGCACCGGGCGCGTCGGTGTCGCGGGCAAGGGTGTTCTCCGCGTCGATACCCATCAGCATGCCCACCGCCGCCTCAAAGTCCTTGTCCGCGGTGACAGCCTCGTCCACGACCAGCGACATAAACTCGCGGTCCTTCGCATCGTCAGCGGCACGGCGGCGTCTGCGAGCCGAGGCCTTCGAGTCGCCCAGGCGATATCTGGCCGCGTCCAGCAGAGGAAGGTCGGACTGAGTCCAGGCCTGTGCATCGGCTCGCTGCAGCGACGCCACCTCGTCAGCAGCTAGCCATGGTGCGCACATGCGCAGGTAGGCCGGCACGGACCACAGATCCGAGACCACGTCCTCGGCCTCGAGCAGCGGCCACGCACTGTTGAAGGCGCCCGTGAGGTCGTGATTGCCCGCCAGGGTGCGCCGCAGCATGCCGATCTCGATGGTGAGGCCGTCATCCGTCATGTCAGGGTCGACGTCTTCGCGCTTGTCCCAAATCACGCCAGTCAGCGCCTCCCACACTTGATCCCGCGCCTCGTTGTGTGGAGTGCTGGGTTCGGGGGCATCGAACGCCTCGGCCCAGTCCTGGGCGCTGAGCCACACCTCGGACCAGGTGGTCTCCACGATCAGTCCGTCGGTGGGCGGCTGCTCGTACAGCGCTACGGCTGCGTCGATTGCGCGCTCCATGTTGGCAGCAGACTTGAGTTGAGCCACGGCTGGCCTGGCCTCCTCCGGTGCCGCCGCACCCTCGGGCACCAGGTGTCTCAAGGTGCAGGTCTGGACGCCATCCTCGCCAAGGCTGGGCAGCACATCAGCGACATACGCGAGGTACGGGTCGTGGGGGCCCACGAAGAGCACGCCACCGCGCCGGTCTCCCAGGTGGGGGTCCGAGTAGAGCAGGTACGCCGCGCGGTGCAGTGCGACCACGGTCTTTCCAGTTCCGGGCCCGCCGTCGACCACGAGGGCGCCGCGGGCTCCCGCGCGAATAATCTGGTCTTGGTCGGATTGAATGGTGGCGAGCACGTCTCGCATCCGTGAGGACCGGCTCTCGCCCAGACTTGCGATGAAGGACGACTCCTCGTCGAGGGAAACGCCGTCCGGAGCGGCGTCAAAGTCGAAGACTTCATCCCAGTAGTCAGTGACCTGGCTTTGTGTCCAGTGGTAGCGACGGCGGCTCACCAGGCCCATAGGGTTGGCGTAGGTAGCGCCAAAGAACGGCTCCGCCGCGGGAGCGCGCCAGTCGATCAGCAGGGGATTTCCGTCGCCGTCCGTCAATCCCACGCGTCCAACGTAAATGGGTTCGCCGCTTGCCTTGCCATCGGCGCCAAGGGGCACCATCCTCCCCAAGCAAAGGTCGACGCCATAGCGCCGCAGCACCTTGAGGCGACCCACCAGGCGATGCACCTCGAGATCCCGGTTGAGTGCAGCCTCACCGGCCGCACCCGGGGCTTTGCGTTCTGCGTCGAGCCGCTCGGATAGATCGGAGATCTGACTGTCGAGCCGCGCGGAAAGTCGCTGAAAGTGATCGTCATCGTGCTGGATGAGCAAGGCGTCGGCCTTACTGTCGAGCGACACGGGAAGGTTGAAATGGGACATCGTCAAGCGGTTCAACTCCAATTTCGCTGGCGAACGCGGGTGGCGTAAGCCCGCCAATTCTTCTTGCTGGATGGTGCTTTCGGCAGGCCTCGTTACGTGAGGTAGCCCGACGATTGGACGGTGAGAGAGGCGCAGCGTCACCGCGGGCTAACTGCCCCTTAGATCCTACGTATGACTTTCGAGAATATTCCCGATTCAGGCGCTTTCTGCCATTGACTGAATTTTCGTTTTTGACGAGCGAAGCGACGCCGATCCTGCTTAATATGAGTTTGCTGAGATCAACTGCTGAGATCAACGGAGGTAGCAATCATGGGACTTGGTGACAAGATCGGAAACGCTGCAGAGGACGCCAAGGGCAAGGGCAAGGAAGCCTTCGGTAAGGCCACTGACAACGAGCAGATGGAGGCCGAGGGCAAGCTCGACCAGGCTAAGGCAGATGCCAAGAACAAGGTCGAGGATGCCAAGGATTCCGCGGCCGAGAAGTTCAACGACTCCACGGAGTAGGCGCTAGCAACCTCGCATTTTTAGTGACGGGCCCCCGGGAACGAACCGAACGGTCGGTTCCCGGGGGCTTTGTTGTGCCTGTGCCCGCTTACGCTTGACTGCATGACCGACCTCTTCGCACTACGTTCCACTGACTCTGAGCCCACTGACCCTCACGAGTTCCTTGCCGTGTTCCTGCACGGATACGGATCCGATGAGCGCGACCTGGCTGGCCTATCTGGCTACCTCCCGCTAGGACTGCCGTGGGCATCGGTGCGCGCGCCCCTGCGTCACCCGGCATTCGGGTACTCCTGGTACCCGCTCGAGGGTGAATTCTCGCCCGCTGAGGCCATTGCCGAGGCGACGGAGGCGCTGTGGGCTTGGGTCGACACTCACGTCGCTCCAGGGGTGCAGATTGTTCCCATCGGTTTCTCGCAGGGCGCCATGATGGCGAGCCAACTGCTCCGCACGCGCCCGGAGCGCATCGGCGTGACGGTCGCCCTCAGCGGGTACGTCTCTGACACGCCACGGCCGGCCGATGCCGCGCTCGCCCAGTCTCGCCCGCGCGTGTTCTGGGGTAGGGGAGATCAGGACCCAGTCATCCCGGCACACGAGGTGGCCGCCGCCGGCGAGTGGTTCGAGGCTCATACCTCTCTCGAGCGGCACGTGTACCCCGGCATGGGGCACAGCGTCAGCGAGGAGGAGCTGGTTGATATCCGTCAGTTCCTCGCCCGCACGCTCGGCTAGGAACCCACCGGCTTCAACGCTTACCTTGGAGCCGATGTGGACGCCTATTTGGGTTCAGGTGTAAGCACAGGGGCGTCAAGGGTGGTTAGTGCGTGATGGCGCCTTCAGTGTGGCTACCCGCGGGAACCTCATCCACGGGATCTTCCGCTGGCGGGCGTACAAAGAACGCGAACACAATCGCGAGCGAGGCCATCACGGCGCCGATCATGAACGCCGCTTGGATGCCGTCCGACTGCGCCTGGGCGGCGCTGGCACCCTCATCGGCCGAGGCGATCGCGACTGCTGACATCGTCGAGATGAAGAGTGCCGTGCCTGCCGCTCCCGCGACTTGCTGAAGCGTCGACAGCGTCGCTGACCCGTGCGAGTAGAGGTGAGGCGGCAGTGAACCCAGGCTGGCGGTGAACAACGGCGTGAACATCAGTGCCAGACCAATGCTGAGGGTCATGTGAGCCGCGACGAGTTGCCATACGGGCGTTCCGGGGTCAAGGATGAATGTCAAGGTCCACAGCACGGCGGCGACGAGGATCGCACCGGGAACTAACAGCGGTCGTGGTCCGATGCGGTCGTAGAGTTTGCCAATGGTGGGGGCAAGTAGGCCCATGATGAGGCCACCGGGCAGAATAACGAGACCGCTCTCCAGCACACTGAGCCCCAGTACACCCTGGATGAATAGCGGCAGCAGAATTAACGAGCCGAACAGCGACACCATCAGGATCATGAACATCACCACCGAGATGGTGAACGTGGGAGTGCGGAACACGCGCAGATCCAGCAGCGCGGTGTTGGTCCGCTGCAGCACGATCTGGCGCCATACAAACAGTCCAAGGGTCACGATGCCCACGCTGATGGCGGCGATGGTGGACATAGCGAGGCTGCCCTCCGTCGACTCACCTAGGCGGCTGAGCCCAAACACGAAACCGCCGAAGCCGAACGCTGAGAGCACGACGGACAGCAAGTCGAGTGGCACATTGCGCGGCTCGGTGACGTTCTCCATGCGACGCCAGCCCATCCACAGCGCCACCAGCGCTACCGGAAGCACAAAGATAAACATGTAGCGCCAGCTGAACACAGACAGGATCAGGCCCGAGATGGTGGGTCCAATTGCGGGTGCGACGGAGATCACGATGGAGATACTGCCCATGCGCCGTCCGCGCGTAGCAGGGGGCTCGAGCTGCATGACGGTGGTGATGAGCAGGGGAAACATGATTGCGGTACCGCTGGCCTGAATGACACGCGCGATCAGCAGAACGTCGAATCCTGGCGCGACCGCCGCCAGGAGCGTGCCTGCGCTGAAGAGTGACATGGCCGCGATGAAGATGCCGCGGGTGGGGAAGCGCTGCAGCAGAAAGCCGGTGATGGGAATTACCACGGCCATGGTGAGCAGGAACGCGGTGGTCAGCCACTGCGCCGCATTGGCCGTGATTTCTAGATCCGTCATGAGGTGCGGGATCGCGACGCCCATCACGGTCTCGTTCAGGATGACCACAAAGGCGGAAACCACCAGCAGCATGATCACGCGTGAATTGCGCTTGCTGTGGTCCTGCGTCAACGTGGGGGTGGGGTTATCGGCGGGAATCTCTGTCACGAGGGCGTGCGCCTTCCTATATCAAAAACGTGGGGGAACACGGTGTTCGCGCGTATGCCTCAAGGCTATCTTGTGCACGCGCCTCGTCCAGCCGGTTATAGGCTCGTGTGATGCGCTATGTAGCTATTGGAGACAGCTTCACCGAGGGTGTAGGTGACGATGTAGGAAACGATGCTGTGCGAGGCTGGGCTGACCTGGTCGCCGCTGGTCTTGCGGCAGCAGGGCAGGACGTCTGGTACTCAAACCTCGCGATCCGCGGCCGCCTCATTCAGGCAATTGTCGACACCCAACTCGAGCCTGCGCTCGCGCTTGATCCCGCGCCGGATTTGATGACGTTCAACGGTGGCGGCAACGACATGTTGCGCACGGGATTCAGCGTGGAGCACGTGATGGGTCTTGCCGAGCGAGTGGTGGAGCGCTGCGCGCAGACGGGCACTCGCTTGGTCATTCTCAGCGGTGGTGACCCCACCGACGGCCTTCCACGTGGCCGGACTATTCGCACCCGCGGCAACGACTTCATGGACTTCACCCGCGACATGCTCGCCAAGCATCCGGAGGTCGCCTTTGTCGACAACTTCAGTGATGAGGAGCTGCGCGACGGGGCCTACTGGGCCGCGGACCGCCTACACCTCAACGCACTCGGGCACGCCCGCGTCGCCGCGCGCGTGTTGACGGCGTTGGGAGTCGAGACGCCGCTACCCACGGCGGACGATGCGACGGTCGCCAAGCGAAGCGTCCTCACCGAGGCGAAATACGTGGGCGCTTACGTGCTCCCATGGATCGCGAGGCGTGTCACGCGCACTAGTTCAGGCGATGGCCGCCAACCTAAGTACGCGGACTGGGTGCGCATCGACGGCGCTACGTCCGCGGCTGACGCTGCCAAGGCGACGGACTAGGTCGCTCAATAACCCGTCGGCTGGCGCGGCGTGTAGGGCGCCTCAAGTGCGGCGACCTCATCTTCGGTGAGGGAAATATCTAAGGCCGCCGCGGCATCGGCGAGGTGGTGTGGCTTGGTGGCGCCCACGAGCGGTGCGGAGACCACTGGATTGCGCAACACCCATGCGAGCGCAACCTGCGCCATCGGGATGCCTCGCGCGGTGGCGACCTTCTCGCAGGCGCCAGCGATGTACTCGTCGTCCGCATTAAATCGGTCGGCGATGAGTTCATCTGCGCCGCTGCGCTTGGTCTGTTGACCCCAGGGGCGAGTGAGTTGGCCCCGAGCGAGCGGGCTCCACGGCAGCGAACCGACGCCCTGATCCGCCAGCAGGCCAAACATCTCCCGTTCCTCCTCGCGCATCATCAGCGAGTACTGGTTCTGCATCGACACGAACCGCGTCCACCCCCCAAGGTCCGCGGCGTGCTGCATCAAAGCGAACTGCCACGCCCACATTGACGACGCGCCCAGGTAGCGCACCTTGCCGGCCTTGACCACGTCGTGCAGGACCTCCATGGTCTCCTCGATAGGAGTCTGCGGGTCAAAGCGGTGGATTTGGTAGAGGTCTACGTAGTCGGTTCCCAGCCGCGTGAGCGAGGCGTCTATTTGCTCGAGAATTGCCTTGCGCGACAGCCCCCCTCCGCCTGGTCCGCCGTGCATCGGGAAGAAGACCTTGGTCGCAAGGACTATGTCCTCGCGCCGCGAATACGTGTTGATCGCGCGTCCCACCACCTCTTCCGAGGTGCCGTCGCCATAGACGTTCGCGGTATCCCAGAAGTTGATACCGAGGTCGAGCGCTTGGCGGAAGATCGGCTCCGCGGCCTCGTCGCTAAGCGCCCAGTCATTGCCCTCGACCGCTGGGTCACCAAAGCTCATGCAGCCAAGCGCTAGGCGGCTGATGTTCAGCCCGGACGTGCCGAGTCGAGTGGTCTGCAAGGGAGTCTCCTCGGTCGATGTCTGCGCGGCAGGTGCGGCGCGCTGTCACTCCAATGTAACTGTGTTTCGCCTAGTGACGTAGGGTGCGAATGTGCCTCAAAGACTCCCGAACGACATCCCGCACGACACCGCTACGACTAGTCGTATAGGCATAATTGGAGCCGGGCGCGTGGGGGCCGCCATCGCAAGACTCGCGCTCGCCGCAGAGTACGAAGTGGTAATTGCGGGCTCCGGGTCACCGGACCGCATCGCGACGTTTGTGGGCTACGAGGCGCCTGGGGCGAGGCCCGTGACGGCGGCCGATGCCGCGGCCGCCAACCTGGTGGTGTTGGCTATCCCGCTGGGCAAGTTTCGCTCGCTGCCAGCGGAGGCACTCCAGGGCGCTCATGTGATCGACGCTATGAATTACTGGTGGGAGTACGACGGTGCAATAGCTGAACTCAATGATCCGCTCACGTCCACGAGCGAGACGCTGCAGGCGTTCCTGGGCGACGCGCGCGTGGTCAAGACGCTCAATCACATGAGCGTGTATGCGTTGGAGCATGAGGCACGGGAGGCAGGGGATCCCGAACGCAAGGCGCTCGCGATTGCTGGCGATCACGACACCGCAGTAGCGCAGGTCGCGGAATTCGTGGAACGGCTCGGGTTTGATGCCGTGATGGCGGGGTCCCTTGCTCAGGGTATGAAGCTCGAGCCGCATACGGCGCTGTTCGCCGCGGACGAGGATGCCGCCGAGGTTCGCGCGATTCTCGACAGGTTCTGGCAGTCCCAGCGCGGCCGTGTGGTCGCCCGCGCTCGCGGGCTGGTCTAACCCCGGTGGGGCCATTCCACTTGCGCGCCCGCGATCGGGTGCTTGCGTAGGTAACTCTCGATGAAGGGGCAGGAGGGCACAATCACGAGTCCGCGATCCACGGCATCAATGATCGCGCTGCCCGCGAGGGTCTCACCGATGCCACTGCCGCGGAAGTCGCCCGACACTTCGGTGTGAGTCATGTCGATGCGGCCGTCGTGCTCGTCGTACTCCACGACTCCGGCGAGATTGCCGTCGACTTGAACCTCGTAGCGGCTCGCCTCGCTATTGCGCTTGACCGGTTCGCTGACGTGATCGCTCATAATGTTCTCCCTCGTGGATGCGTGCTTCTCACTCAACGCTACGCCCACTAGGGAAGTGAGGCGACTAGGCCCATCTCCGCGAACGCCTCCGCCAGGCCGTTCTGCTGGGGTGGCTTAGCGGTTCTGTCCGCAAGGGCGAGCACGCGCGGGTCGGATCCCTCAATCGCAACCGCTGTGCCGGCGAACTCGAGCATCTCCAGGTCGTTGATCCCGTCGCCAAACGCGACCACGTCCTCGACCGCAATTCCGAGGTGGTCGATGGCGATGCGCATGCCCACCGCTTTGTTGATGTGTGCCTGGTAAATCTCGCCAGCGCCGGAGCCGATGTCCTGAATGGCGGTGGGGACTACCGCAATCTCTGGACCTACTTCGCGAGCGAGATCCGTGAGGTCGATGTTGCCGCCGAGGCTGACGATCTTGGCGAACGTGAGGCCGTGGGGGTCTTCCGCCGCGGTGATCGGAGGGTGCCGTGGAGCAGCGGGGTCTTCCGGGCCCCAGAACGCGATGCGAGCCCGCGCAATGAGGCCCACGGCGTGAGGGCGGGTATAGAGCCCCTCGGCGTTCTCGATGATGTAGAGCATGTCGTGCTCTTCCAACGCGTCCAGCGTGCGCCGCGCCAGATCTGCCGGGAAGCGCACGTCGGACAGGACCTGGCCTCCGATGGTGACGTAGGCGCCCGCGGCCCCCACCACGCCGTCAAATCCAGCTCCGGTCAGCGTCTCAGGAAGCGCCGACACCGGCCTTCCTGTGCAGAGAAACACGACGTTTCCTGCGGCTCGTGCAGTTCGGACCGCAGCCACGTGGGCTGGCGGGACGGCGCCGTGGGACGCGTAGGTGCCGTCGACATCGAGGAAGATTGCGCGGGGAGATGACATGGAGCCAACCTAATGCACCACAAGCCGGAGGCTGCCCCGCGATTTTTATGCGGAAGGTGCCGCCGAGGACTTTGCCGCATCCTCTGCCTCGTACGAGGCAAGCAGCGCTATCTCCGCATCCTGCTTAGGCAACATGAAGGTGGCGAGCGCCGCGCCACCGATGATCGCGATCGCGCCCACGATGTATGCCCAGGTAGCGCCGGAGACAAAGCTCTCGGAGGCTGCCTGCGTGATGGCCTCCGCGTACTGAGGGTTCTGGCTCGCAACGTTCATGGCGGACGCGTACGACGACTGCAGTGCGGTGGTGGTCGCGTCACTGATATGAGAAGCGTCGCTCGAATCCGCAATGAGCTTGGCGAAGGATCCAGCAAAGCCCGTGGCAAGAATTGCGCCGAGCAGGGCCTGCATGATCGAGCCTCCCAGGTCACGCTGCAGGTCGGCCGTGGCGGACGCCATGCCGACCCGGCGCACAGGCGTGCTCTGGGTAATCGAGCGGGAGGCGGGAGTCATGGCAAATCCGGCGCCGCACCCGATGAGCCCGTACCCGAGGCCCAGATACCAATACGGGGTTGACTCCCCCCAGAAGATCATGGTGAGAAACCCCAGGAAGACCAAGACATAGCCGGAGATCATGGTGGCTCGCGAGCCGTGCCTCGTGACCATGCGTGCGGAGAACTGCGCCACGATCAGCAATCCGACGGCAAGAGGGACTACGGCCAGCGCGGCGTCCACTGTGGAGTAGCCAAGGATGTTCTGCATGAACTGCTGGCCCACGAACATTGCCCCCATAAGAGATCCGAAGACAATCAGTCCACAGGTTGCGGGAACCCAGAACAGGCGACGTGTGGCGACCCTCAACGAGTACAACGGGAACTTGATGGAGCTCTGACGCTTCCCGAAGAGCGTGAGCAGAACCGCGGCGATCACGAGCAGCGCGACGCCGAGTGTGGTGGTCCCGGGGGCGAAGACCGTGCTCACTCCCAACACCAGGGCGCCAATAAGCAACGTGGCGAGCACGCCGCCTAGGTGGTCGACGGGATCCGCGGACTCCGACACGTGTGATGGGACAAAGAGCAGCACCATCACTACAGCAATGATGGCGAGCGGCACTGAGACCAGGAAAGCGGATCCCCACCAGAAGCTCTCGAGCAGCAGGCCGGCGACGATTGATCCCAGGACGGTGGCTGTGGCGCTCACGGAGGACCACAGCGCGATGGCGAGGGTGCGCTTGGGGCCGTTGCCCCACAGTGCCGTGATGAGAGACAGCGTGGTGGGGTAGGCCATGCCGGCCGCGACGCCGGTGAAAACGCGTGCGGCGATGAGCACCTCGATGGACGGAGCCCACGCTGACAGGCAGCTCGCAACTACCGTGAGGGCAAGGCCTAGCGTGAGCAATTGCTTGCGGCCGTAGCGGTCCGCGATGGCGCCCAGATAGAGCACCGACATTGCCAGGCCCAGCGCGCATCCCACCGCGACAAGATTGAGCTGCGTCTGGCTCGCGCCAAACGCCGTGCCCACGGACGGCAGCGTGATGTTGGCCGCGGCGAGGTTGATGTTGCACACCAGGGCACTCAGGATGAGCGCGGTAAGTACCAGGCCCGCTCGCTTGGGCACCACCGTCGTTGTGTCGGTCATGGAATCACCCTAGTGCGCGGGGTGGATCCGTTGCGCTGGTATTTCTCGCGTTAGCGTACTGCTGAGCGAGGCTAGGGGAGAGGGGTTCGCTTAGCGGATCCGCCGGTGGCGAGGCGCATGAGGTCACTCGACAGGTCGATGCCCAGCTCCGTCCCGCCAGCCGAGCCGTACTCGTGTTGGTAGTGGCCCCAGGATTCGTCCTTGACGGCACGCGCAAAGCCGCTCTCCATGAGCAGCATCAGTTCGAAGGCTGCGCGGTCAATGCGCTTGGTAAGAGCCTTGTCGCTCCAGTCCTCGGTGGCGGCGAACAGTGACGTGGGCACCACCAGCGTGCGCAGGTAGGCGAACAGCGAGCGCAGCTCCTCATCGACCACCAGCGCGTGACGAGCCGTGCCGGCGGTGGCGGCGAGGATGACGGGCTTGCCGAGGAGTAGGTCGTTGTCGAGCACCTGGAAGAACGATGTAAAGAGCCCCGAGGCGCCCGCCTTGTAGACGGGTGCCGCGGCGATCACGGCATCGGCCGACTGGAGGGCGTCGATGGCACGCTTGAAACCCGGACCGAAGTGTTGTGAGGAGATCGCGGGGGCGAGTTCCGGTAGCAATTCGCGCAGGTCGATGGTGGTGAGCTCGATCGTCGCGTCGCGTGACTCGGCGAGGCTGACCACGCGAGCCGTGGCGCGGTCCGCGAGCAGCTTGGTGGAGGAGGGGTCGGAGACGCCGGCGTTGACGACGACGAGTCGGTAGGTGGTCATGATGCTGCCTCCTGGAGTTTGCGAGTGAGTGCGATTAGCGTGCGGAGCTCGTCGGGGGAGAGCGCGGCAGTCATGGTCTGCGTGACCGATGCGCCGTGCGAGCGACCTGCCCGGCGCTGGGCCTCGCGGCCCATCGTGGTCAGGCCGATGCGCACGGAGCGGGCATCGTCGGGATCGGGCAACCGCTCGACGAGGCCGCGCACGGTAAGGCGATCTACCAGGCGGGACAGCGCCGGTTGGCTGAGTAGGACGTTTCTACCCAATTCGCCGATGCGCTGGGGGCTTGGCTCTCCGGCTTGCGCCGAGCACTTGGCGAGCGTGTAAAGCACGTCGTACTCGCGCATCGACACGTCTGCCCAACTGTCCTCGGCCGCAAACTGGCGCATCAGATAGGTGTGAGCGGTGAGCAAACCCTCCCAGGCATCATTCGCCAGCCGCGTGCGCGACTCGTTCCTGGCGGGGGGCGTGGCCCCCGCATCGGGCGGAAGGGTTTCGGGCGTTGTCGTGGTCATCATGCCGGATAGACCGCAGAGAACTCCGCGTCCGTGTCCTGGTAGGGGGAGGCGCCGGTGACGTTATCGCCACGGTTCGCATTGGGTCGGGGCTGACGGGGCTCGGCGTCGCCATACTTGGCTGCGACGAGGCGCTCGTGGGTGGGGACGACGGCCGATTCGGGGTCGCGGCGCGCGTCGAGTTCCTTGCGCAGGACAGGAACGACCTCGCCACCGAGCAACTCGAGTTGGTCGAGGACCATTCCCAGAGGCATTCCGGCGTGGTCCATGAGGAAAAGTTGGCGCTGGTAGTCGCCGAACGACTGCTGGAAGGTGAGGGTCTTGTCGATGACTTCCTGGACGCTGCCCACGCTGAGTGGGGTCTGGTCCGAGAAGTCCTCCATGGAGGGACCGTGGCCATACACCGGCGCGGCATCGAAGTACGGGCGGAACTGATCCTTGGCCGCCTGGGAGGTCTTGCCGATGAAGGCCTGGCCGCCCACGCCGATGATCGCGTCCTTCTTGGTGCCGTGGCCGTAGTGCTCAAAGCGCTGGCGGTAGAAGTCGATCAGGCGCTTGTAGTGTCCCTTGGGCCAGAAGATGTTGTTCGCGAAGTAGCCGTTGCCATAGAACGCGGCCTGCTCGGCTATCTCCGGCGTGCGAATAGAGCCGTGCCAAACAAACGGCGGCACGTCGTCGAGCGGGCGGGGGGTGGACGTGAAGCCCTGCAAGGGGGTGCGGTACTCGCCCTCCCAATCCACGACGTCCTCGCGCCAGAGGCGGTGCAGCAGGTTGTAGTTCTCGAGGGCGAGGGGCAGGCCCGCGCGGATGTCTTGGCCAAACCAGGGGTAGACGGGTGCCGTGTTGCCGCGACCGAGCATGAGATCCATGCGGCCACCGCTGAGGTGCTGGAGCATCGCGTACTCCTCGGCGATGCGGACCGGGTCGTTGGTGGTGATTAGCGTGGTCGACGTGGTGACCGTGAGCGTCTCGGTGAGAGCGGCAATGTGAGCCAGCAGCGTGGTGGGGGACGAGGAGAAGAACGGCGGATTGTGGTGCTCGCCGATGGCGAAGACGTCCAGGCCCACCTCCTCGGCCTTAGTGGCGATCTTGACGATGCCGGAGATGCGCTCAGCCTCAGACGGGGTGTTGCCGCTGATCGGGTCGCGGGTGATGTCGCTGACGGACATGATGCCGAACTGCATGGGGAATGACATGGTGTTGCTCCTTGGTTGCCTGATCGAAGTATATGCGTATGCATATATCAACGACGTGCGTTGCGATCTATTCCCCGGCTTGCAGGAGTCGTGGAACTTACCGGCGGGGCGACTACGCCGCGTGAGACGTCGTGGCGCTGTGCTGCCCATGTGGGGGTTCCTTGCGCGGGGACATTGCTCCGGCGAGCAGGATTACGAGGATGCCCATGACGGGAACAATCGCGAGTCCGACTCGCAGGCTGGACGCATCGGCAATGGCGCCCACGAGGGGCGGTGACAGCAGGAACGCGAGCCTGAGCAGCCACGACAGGATGGTGAGCCCGGTCCCCGTGCGTAGCCCGGGGAGTTCATCGGCGGCGTGCATCGCCCCGGGAATTAGCGTCGCGACACCAAAGCCGGCGAATCCGAATCCTGCGATGGTGCCCCACACGGACGGCACGGCGAGGGCGAGTCCCATACCTACGGCAACCAGCAACCCGCCCCAGCGGGCGACCGCGCGCTGGCCCCAATGGTCGACCATCCGGTCGCCAAGAATGCGGCCGATGAACTGGAAGCCTTGCATGGACACGAAGCCGAGTGCGGCGAGTGTGGCCCCCGCAGAGAGTTCGTCGCGAAGGTAGCTGGCTGACCACGTCGATGCTGCGTCCTCCGCCCAGGCGGCTGCGATGGCAATCATGCTGAGTGCGGCGAGTAGGCCCCAGGTTCGGCCGGGTACGTTACGCAGGGGAGAAGGTTGCGAGCCTTCGGAGGCAGTAACGGGGGCCGCGGCCTCGACGTCGTCGTGGGCGATGGCGTGAGGCATGCCAGCCTCGTCCGCGCCCTCGTCGCCAGCGTGTCGCGGCTCGGGGCCCTTCAGTAGCATCGGGTAGGCGAATGCGTTGACCGCCACCACCAGCACGGCGACGATGCCGAACTGCAGTGGGACGGAAATGCCCACGCCGGCCGCGATTCCACCGATCAGGCCACCCGACACGGCGCCAATACTCCACAGGGCGTGGAACGAGTTCAGGATGGACCGCTTGTAGCGTCGCTGGACTCGCAGCCCGTGCGAGTTCTGTGCGACGTCCACCCAGGCGTCAGTTGCGCCCACGATGAATAGCGCTACACCGAACCACAGTGGAGAGCCGGCAAGGCCCGCGGCGAGCATCGCGAGCGTGCTGAGGACCATGCCGACCGTCGCCACGCGGGAGGAGCGGAACCGGCGGATCAGCGCCGCGGCCCCCAATCCCAGGAGCAGCGATCCGACTGGCCATGCCGCCATCGCCACGCCGAGCCCGCCGTAAGACAACTCGAGTGAGTCGCGGATCTCCGGGATGCGGGGCGCAAATCCTCCCAACACGATTCCGTTGGTGAAGAAGATCAGCGCGACGCCAAGGCGTGCGCGCTTTAGTTCCGGCGCGACGGTGCGGGGGGTCGACATGTGACCAGTCTCCCGGATTTCTCAGGCTTTACTTGCCACGCGGTAAGTTTCAAGCCTCGCGCACCCTGAACCGCGCGCTTTGGAGTGAATCGAGGCGAGAGGACGGGCCCACAAGCAGCTCGAAGTCTCCGGCCTCTACTACCCGCTCAGCCCTCGCATTCACCATGGAGCAGTCCGCGACCGGTACGGAAATATCCACGGCTACCGACTCGCCGGGCTGGAGATCCACTTGCGAGTGAGACTTGAGCTCGCGGTCTGCCCACGTCGCGGACGTATTGACGTCGCGCACATAGATCTGGACCGTCTCACGGGTGGGGCGGTTGCCCGTGTTCGTGACGGTGACGCTGGCCCGGACAGTGTCGTCCATGCCGAGCTCCGGCTGGGCGATGCGTAGTCCCGAGTACTCGACGGTGGTGTAGGACAAGCCCTCACCGAACACCCACGCGGGCTGCTGCGTGAGGTCGGCGTAGCGGGTGCCGTGCTGAGCGTCGATCTGGTTGTAAAAGGTGGGCTGCTGGCCCACGTGGCGCGCGAAGGAGATGGGCAGGCGTCCACTTGGCTCGATGTGCCCGACGATCAACTCGGCAAGCGCCTGGCCTCCTAGCATTCCTGGGTTCGCGGCCCAGATGATGGCGGCGGCCTGGTGTGCAGAGGGGGGGAGGACCAGCGGCTTGGACGCGAGCACCACCACAATCACGGGAGTGTGGGTCTGCGCGAGGGCATCGAGAAGTGCGACCTGACCGCCAATGAGGTCCAGTGTCGCGGTGGACTTGCCCTCGCCATTGAGTTCGATGCGGTCGCCCACCACGGCGACAACGTAGTCCGCGTCGCGCGCTGCCGCCACGGCATCGGCGATCATTGCCGCGTTTGGCTCGCTCGGAATGACCACCTGTGGGCGCGGCTGGCCGTCGGCAAAGAAGGCACCGGCTGGGTCCTCGCCAAGTGTCAAGATGTCCGCGCCGCGGGTGTGCGTCACGACCCAGCCCTCAGGAGCAAGGTCGGTCAGGCCGTCGAGCACAGTGATGATCTGCTCGCGAGGGTGGCCGTGGGCAAGCCACGGAGCCTGCCCGGAAGAGCCGGCCCAATCACCCAACTGTGTCTGCGCATCGTCCGCGTTGGGGCCGACGACCGCGATGCGCTTAGGTGCGTCGATCGGGAGGGGCAGTGTGCCATCGTTCTGGAGTAAAACCAGCGAGCGGCGGGCAGACTCAAGATTGATGTTGGTGTGTTTGGGCGTGGCGATATTGGCGGCCTGGAGGGAGGCATCGGGCATACGGGGGTTCTCGAACAGGCCGAGCTCAAATTTCAGTGTGAGGATGCGTGCGACGGCCTGGTCGATACGCGACTCCTCCAGCAGGCCTTGGGCGACCGCATCCTGCGCGCCCTGGAAGAACGGCGGAGTAGTCATGATCATGTCATTGCCGGCGTTCACGGCGGCGGCCGAGGCCCGGGCGTAGTCCGGGAACAGGCGCTGCTCGCGCACCAGGTTTCCCACGTTGTCCCAGTCCGTGATGAGGGTGCCGGTGTAGCCCCACTCCTCACGCAGGATGTCCTTGAGGAGCCAATCATTGATGGTGATGGGCACGCCATCCGTGGCCTGATAGCCCAGCATGAACGTGGCACTTCCCTCGCGTGCGACGCGCTCGAACGGAGGGAGGTACCAGGCGCGCAACTTGCGGCGCGAGATGTCGGCCTCGGAGGCATCGCGCCCACCTTGGGTCTCGGAATAGCCAGCGAAATGCTTGGCGGTGGCCAGGATTGCGGTCGGGTCGCCCAGGCCGTCGCCCTGGTAGCCCTTCACCATTGCCGAGGCAAGCTCGCCGATCAGGTACGGGTCTTCACCGAATGTCTCGCTGACGCGGCCCCACCGTAGGTCGCGCGCGATGCAGAGGACAGGGGAGAAGGTCCAGTGGATTCCGGTGGCGGCGACCTCGACTGCGGTGGCGCGTGCCACGCGCTCGAGCAGGTCCGCATCCCACGTGGCGGCCATGCCGAGTTGCGTGGGGAAGATGGTCGCCCCCTCCCAGAACGAATGCCCGTGAATGCAGTCCTCGCCCACCAGCAGTGGAATCTGCAGTCGAGACTTCTCGGTCCAGGTGCGGGCCTCAAGCACGCGCTCGGGAGAGGTGTGAAGGATCGAGCCCACGTGGAAGTCCTCGATGATCGCCTGCACGCCGTCCGTCGCGGTGAGTTGCATCATCTGCCCGACCTTCTCGGCCAGAGTCATGCGTGCGATGAGGTCCTCGACTCGCTGTGCGGTGGGGAGTGAGGGGTCCAAGTACGGGGAGTCGTTCACAGGAAATCCTTGGTGTGTAGCGGGGCGCTGATGGCATCTAACGAATCGTTTCGAACCTATTGTATCGGATCTACTTACCGCTCGGTAGGAAATCTGGTGAATGCCGGATGCGGGGGCGTACGGAAAGCGGCTGGCTCCACGTGTTACCCATGTGTTGGTCCCCAGCCTCAGCGTCATCCGGGTCTTGATGGGCAACATATCCTACTGGATGTTGATCGATAAGACCTTCGTACTGGGCTTCGCGACGCAGACACCTCGGAGTGGGGCGAGACGCTCATGACTATCGCGATCATGACGCTTGAGGCCTTTTCTCGTTCCCTCGTGTTCTGGCGAACGGTCCTTGGTTGTCGCACAACCACTCGGGCGCGGGCAGCGCTACCGCTTGGTAGGTAATCTAAGGTTGCCGTATGACGAGTGAAACGACGCGGCTCGATGGCACCCCCGTAGCAAGCGCAACCCGCAAGGGTGACCAGACGCGCACGCTCATTTTGCAGACAGCGTTGACGCAGTTCGGGGAGCAGGGATACCGCGGTGCGTCTCTGCGGGACATCGCCTCGCGATGCGGAATCTCGCACCCGGGCCTGCTCTATCACTTCCCCACTAAGGAGGCGCTGCTGCTGGCGGTGTTGGATCATCGTGACCAGGTGGATCGAGCTGAGCAGGCACGCGCCGACGACTCCGGAATTGACGTTTTACGGCGGCTGGTGCGCTCGGCGGAGGTGAACCAAGGTCGTCCAGGCATCGTTGAGCTGTTTGTCGTGGTGTCGGCCGAATCAACATCGGTCGAGCACCCTGCCCACCAGTACTTCCAGGAGCGGTATGCGCGCCTGGTTGACGAGGTCGCGCGCGCCTACGCGGAAGTTGCAGCACAGGGCATGCTGAAGGAGGGGGTGGACTCGCGACGCGCCGCCCAACAGTTGATCGCGCTCATGGACGGGCTGCAAGTGCAGTGGTTGCTCGACAACTCCGGTGTTGACATGCCAGCGGCGCTGAAGGCCCACATCCAGCGCGATGTCACTCTGCCTGTCTAACCCGGTCACACCAGCGATTTCGCCTCGCGTCAGGTACCAGATTGGCGTACTTTCGTTGTAGTGGCCAAGGGTGGTCGCTCGGGCTGCTGCTCGACTTGCGAACGGGGACATCGTGATGACGAACGACACAATGAGGACGGACAATACGCCGGAGCCAACCGTCTCGGACCGAAAGGTAGCGGTCGCGGGTCGCGGTGGCTGGCCCTTTCTTAGTTTGTTGCGCATCGCAGTGGGCTTCATTTTTTTCTGGGCCTTCATCGACAAACTCTTCGGGCTGGGTTTCTCCACCTGTCGCGACGGCGATACGGGCACCATCACAGTGGGATGCGACTCCGCGTGGATTAACGGTGCACGAATCACCGAGGGCTACCTAGGTAGCTCATCCGGACCTTTCGCGGACTTCTTCGTGAACCTCGGCACTCAGGCGTGGACAGACTGGCCGTTCATGCTCGGCCTTGCCGGCATCGGACTCGCCCTCATGCTGGGCATTGGTACCAGGATCGCCATGTGGGCGGGAATCGCGATGCTGAGCATGATGTACATCTCACACAGTTGGCCGAACCAGGGCGGCAACACCACCAACCCGTTCGTCGATGAACACATCATCGAAATCCTCGCGATCGTTGCGTGCGTCCAACTGGAGCTCGCGCGTCAATCCATTGGCCTCGGCACGTGGTGGCGAGGAATGGGAGTCGTTCAGAAGAACCGCTGGCTCATCTAGCCGCGTTCTTCGGGCGGGGTCCTGCGCGCAACTTGTGCCGCGGGCCCCGCCTTTGCCGTGGCTGGAAAGGTGGAGGTGGCCACGCGTGTGAGATGGGAGAATGGGCCGCATGAGTCGTGCCTTCCTTACTCCTATGAAAATTGTCGCGCTTGCCGTCCTGTCGGGCCTCGCGCTAGCCATAGCCCCCGCTGCAAATGCTCACACGTCATTGATTAGCGAGACTCCTGCTGATGGTGATGTGCTGACGGAATTGACCGACGTTCAGTTGGAGTTTTCCGAGGAACTGTTGGACATCGGCAACTCTGTGACGCTGACCGACTCCGACGGGGTAACTGTTGACCTCGTCATTGATCTTTCGGTGCCTCGGATCCTCACCGCACCGCTACCAGCTGACCTGGCCGCGGGCGACTATGACGTGGACTGGCGCGTAGTGGCGAACGACGGCCACCCCCTCGAGGACACCATCTCTTTCACCTTTGCACCTGACTCCGTTCCGAGCGCGAGCCCTTCCCCATTGGCTCCCTTGCCCGAGTCGGCATCCCCTGAGCCGAGCGAGAGCTCGGTTGCAGCGCCGAGCCAGATCTCCGCACCCTCCCCGAGCCTAATCTCCGAGCCCTCGGCAAGCGCCGTTCCCATCAGCGCCACAGTTGACGAGGATTCTGGGACTTCGGTGTGGTGGTGGATCATCGGTATCGGCCTACTTGTCGGCATCGTGGTGGGTGTAGTTGTGTGGCGCACCGGGTCGCGCAAGCCGAGCGCGACGGATGTTGCCCAGCCCGACGGCGGGGACACCTCGCAGCCGTGACCGCGCAGTCGAGCATTGTGGGACGCTAGTGAACATGAAACTTCGCCTCGGTACGCGCGCCTCGACCCTCGCGACTACCCAGTCGGGAATGGTCGCGGACGACATCGTCTCGCGTGCCGCCGCACAAGGTATTGACGTCAGTGTCGAGTTAATCGAGATCTCGACCAAGGGCGACCGCACGCAGGGCTCGCTGGTAGGGCTCAGTGAGGTAGGGGTGTTCGTCAACGCGCTCCGCGATGCGTTGCTTAATGACGAATGCGACCTGATCGTGCACTCCCTCAAAGACATGCCCGTGGGAGCACACCCAGAGCTCAACATGGTGGCCGTGACGGAGCGTGAGGATGTGCGCGACGCGCTGTGCGCCGACGGTCGGACCCTCGCGGATTTGCCCGATGGTGCCCGAGTCGGCACCAGCTCGCCGCGTCGAGCGGCACAAGTCAGGGCGCTACGTCCCGATCTGCAGGTGGCAGACTTGCGCGGCAACGTTGACTCTCGGTTGGGCCGTGTGGGAAACGACTTTGACGCGGTGATCTTGGCCGCGGCCGGGCTTGCCAGGTTGGGCCGGTCCGATGAAGTCTCCGAGTTCTTCGACGTCACCCAGATGGTTCCGGCCCCTGGTCAAGGAGCGTTGGGCGTAGAAATTCGCAATGACGCCCCAGAAGAACTGGTGAACCTTGTAGGGGCAATCGATCACACTCAGACCCGCGCCGCGGTGACGGCCGAGCGCGCGACGCTCGGGATCCTCGATGCAGGATGTTCGGCACCCGTGGCCGCTCACGCCACCGTCGAGGGCTCGACACTGAAACTCAACGCTCGTGTCACGAACCTCGCGGGCACGTTGGTGCTCAACGAGATTGACACCGGTGAGTCTGCGCGTGCCGAATCCATCGGCAAGTCTGCTGGCTGGGCGCTGATGGGTAGAGGTGCCGCGCGGCTGATGGGTCGCTCGTGAGCATCTTGCGGGGTGCGCGCGTACTGGTGCCGGTCACCGCGCGGCGCAGAGCCCTCGCAGACAGGCTGAGTGATGCTGGGGTGCAGGTGGATGCGGTGGAGTTCATCGCCATCGCACCCTCGTCGACTCCCGCGGAACTCGCCATCGCTACGGCCAAATGGTGCTCGGGCCAATACGACTGGATGGCAGTCACGAGCCGCAACGCGGTGACAGCAATGGCTGAACTCGCCGCCACCGCGGGTACCTCGCTGGGGGAGCCGCAGCCCGGCGCGAAGGTTGCGACGGTGGGGGACTCCACCGTAGGGGTGTGCGTGGAGGTCGGACTTAACGTGGCGTTACTGCCCTCAGGCAAGGCGACCGCGGCAGGAATCGTCGCGGAAATGCCGGACGGCCCCGGACGTGTGCTCGCGCCGCTAGGAAATCTGGCGTCGTCAATATTGACCCGGGGCTTAGAAAGTAAGGGATGGACCGTCGACGCGGTTGAGGCCTACCGGACTGTTGACGGACCCGGGATGGGTCCCCAGACCGCCGCCGCGCTTCGAGACGGCAGCGTCGATGCGGTGTTGCTTACCTCGGGCTCTGTCGCGGAACGCTTCGCCGCGCAGTGTCCCGACGTCGCTCTCACGACCCGCCTCGTAGCCATTGGCGCCACCACAGCAGCCTCTGCCGCCGCTGCGGGCCTGAGCGTGACCACGGTGGCCGACACGCCGTCGTACGACGGCATCGTCGACGCACTCGTCGACGCGCTCGCTGACGAACACAGCGTGACGACTCAGGGTTTATCAATTTCCCACGACTCCGCGGAGGACTTATGACCGACATCGGACCCCAGCGCCGGCCTCGCAGGCTGCGAGTCTCCACCGCCATGCGCAAGCTGGTGCGGGAGACCAGGCCCAGCGCCGATGCGCTCGTGCTACCCATCTTTGTCCACGAATCCGTCACCGAGCCGCAGCCCATCACCTCGCTGCCTGGCGTGAGTCACCACACCCTAAATTCGCTGACCGCCCTCGTGGAGGAGGCGGCACAGGCGAGCATCGGCGGAGTTATGCTGTTCGCGATACCTGCCAAGCGGGACGCCACTGGATCTGCAGGAGCGGACCCAGACGGCATATTGAATCGAGCAATCGAACGTGCCGTAGCGGCGGCCAACGGGAGGCTCGTCGTGATGGCAGACCTATGCCTAGATGAATTCACGGACCACGGCCACTGCGGCCTCCTTGACCCACACGGGAACGTCGACAATGATGCGACGCTCGGCGCGTACGGAGACATGGCTCTCGCGCAGGCCCGTGCGGGCGCACACGTGCTGGGGCTCAGCGGCATGATGGACGGTCAGGTGGCCTACATTCGGGCGGTGCTCGACGATGCGGGCCTGACCGATACCTCGCTGCTCGCCTACGCGGCCAAGTACGCATCCGCGTTCTACGGACCCTTCCGCGAGGCCGTGCAGAGCGAGCTCGACGGAGACCGTAAGACCTATCAGATGGATCCCGGTAACGGGCGCGAGGGAATCCTCGAAGCGGAAATCGACGAGGCCGAAGGCGCAGACATCGTGATGGTGAAGCCTGCGCTGCCGTACCTCGACGTTCTCGCCGAGGTCGCCGCTGCCTCCCGGGTCCCGGTAGCCGCGTATCACGTGTCCGGAGAATACGCCCAGATCGAGGCCGCCGCCGAGCGCGGCTGGCTGGATCGCCGCGCTGCTCACCTCGAGGCGTTGACCTCTATGGTGCGCGCCGGATCCGACATCGTCGTCACCTACGCGGCGCTGGACCTTGCCGCGTGGCTCAAAGAAAGTTAAGGACCCCTTGATGACTCACGCTTCTGACGCTGCAACCTTTGACGCGGACGCCTTCGCGGCGCGCGCCGCGGACATCACTCCCGGAGGAGTGAACTCGCCGGTGCGCGCGTGGAACGGAGTGGGGGGCCACCCTGTGCCGATCGCCTCTGCCCTGGGTGCACACGTCACGGACGCGGACGGTCAGACCTATGTGGACATGGTGTGTTCGTGGGGCGCGGCGATCGTCGGTCACGCACATCCGCAGGTGGTCGAGGCAGTACAGCGGGCCGCGGCCAAGGGGCTGAGCTTTGGTGCGTCTACCGAGGCTGAGATTGAGCTCGCGGAGACCATCCGTGCGCGCTACGCCCCTGCCCAGCGGGTGCGATTGGTCAGCACCGGCACCGAGGCGACCATGACTGCGGTTCGCTTGGCGCGCGGCGCGACGGGCCGCGACTTGATCGTGAAATTCGCGGGCTGTTACCACGGCCACTCCGACGGTCTGCTCGTCGCCGCGGGATCCGGGCTCGCCACCTCCGGCGTGCCCGACAGCGGTGGGGTGACGGCGGCCATTGCCGCCCAGACCATCGTCCTGCCCTACGGAGACGATGCTGCGCTCACCGACGCGTTCGCCGAGCACGGGGCGCGCATCGCCGCGGTCATCACTGAGGCCGCGCCCTCCAATATGGGTGTCGTCACGCCCCCTCTCGGGTTCAATGAGCTGATCGCCTCGCTGTGCCGCAACGAGGGTGCGGTCTTCATCCTCGATGAGGTGCTCACCGGCTTCCGTGCTGGACCCGCCGGGTACTGGGGCGTGGAGCGCGACGCGGCCCTCGCGCGCGGCAACGAGCCGTGGGTTCCGGACTTAGTCACGTTCGGCAAAGTCATTGGCGGGGGACTGCCCGTGGCCGCGCTCGCGGGACGCACTGACCTGATGGAACAACTCGCGCCGCTTGGTAGCGTCTACCAAGCCGGAACCCTGTCCGGAAACCCGGTGGCCGTGGCATCGGGCATCGCGACCATGTCGCTCCTCGACGAGGGCTTCTATGGGCGGCTCGCGTCACATTCCGACGCCCTTGTCGCTAATGTTTCGGGCGCGCTTTCCGGTGCAAACATGCCTCACGCCGTTGGTCGGGCGGGCACCTTGGCTTCGTTCTTCTTGGGTCTGGACACCCCGCCTACCACCTTCGACCAGGCCGCGGTGCAGGACCAGGACGCCTACGCGGAACTGTTCCACTCGCTGCGCAATAGTGGGATTTACCTGCCACCTTCCTCATTCGAGGCATGGTTCCTGTCCGGCGCTCACACGCTCGCAGACATCGACCGTGTCGCTGACGCTGTCGCAACATGGGCGGTCACCCGGCCTTAGTCGCAGGCGCCGCCCTTCGCCTTCTTTCTCACAGTCGCCTCGCGCCAGGGGTGAGAGAAAAGTTTCCCTCGCTTTACATGCGGGGGTACCTCCCGTAACACCCCCTCCCTAGATTTTGTGGTGTCCGACACTGACGTTGACGTCGGTCAGACGTCTCCGCAGTCAACTCAGGGGGAGGGGACACATGGCAATCAACGACACCACCGACACCCGCCAGGTAGAGCCAGGAATCATCGGCAAGGGCCGCTGGATTGAGCGCTGGGAACCCGAGAACGACGTTTTTTGGGAGGCCAAGGGTAAGGCCATTGCCTTCCGCAACCTCTGGTATTCGATCCTCGCCGAGCACATCGGCTTTTCCGTCTGGCTGCTGTGGAGCATCGTCGTCGTCAAGATGTACGGCACGTTCGACTCCAATGGAGTCCTCCTCGAGGCCGGCACTGGCGGCTGGGCTCTCACCCCGGGTGAGGGGCTTACCCTGCTCGCCGTGGCATCGGGCGTGGGTGCCTTCCTGCGCGTCCCGTACACGTTCGCCGTACCGATCTTTGGCGGCCGCAACTGGACCGTCATCTCCGCGCTGCTGCTGCTCATTCCTACGCTCGGGATGGCTTGGGTGCTCGGCAAGCCCGACACCTCGTTCGGGGTGCTGCTCGCAATCGCCGCGACGGCAGGCCTCGGTGGCGGAAACTTCGCCTCCTCGATGGCAAACATCTCGTTCTTCTACCCAGACAAGGAGAAGGGCTGGGCGCTCGGCCTGAACGCGGCCGGCGGCAACATTGGTGTCGCGGTCGCCCAGAAGTTGGTTCCGCTCGCGATTGGTATTAGTGCTATCGGCCTACCTGCCGCCGGTCTGCTGTACGCGCCCCTCGCGGTCGCCGCAGCCATCCTGTCGTTTATCTTCATGGACAACCTGCGCGAGGCCAAGGCCGACCCCAAGCCCACTGCGCGGTCGCTCACCCACGGTCACACCTGGCTCATGGCGTTCCTGTACATCGGCACCTTCGGGTCTTTCATTGGTTACTCCGCCGCCTTCCCCACCTTGCTCAAGGTGGTCTTTGATCGCGGCGACATCGCGCTGTCATGGGGATTCCTTGGCGCCCTCATCGGCTCTCTATCCCGCCCCTACGGCGGCAAGCTCGCGGATAAGTTTGGCGGTTCCATCATCACCGTGGTGGCCTTTCTGGTCATGGCAGCGGGCGGCTACCTTGCGGTGCTTGGCGTGCAGCAGGAGAACCTGTTCCTGTTCTTCCTCAGTTTCATCCTGCTCTTTGCCTTCACCGGGATAGGCAACGGCTCCACCTACCGCATGATCCCGTCCATCTTCAACCGCCTACGCGACCAGGACGGGGATGGTTCAGAAGAGACGGTCCTCGAGTACAAGCGACAGTCTGCCGGAGCGGTGGGCATCATCTCCGCGATCGGCGCCTTTGGTGGGTTCGCGATTCCCTTTGTCTACAAGTGGTCGCAGGCGACATTCGATGGCTCGATCGTCCCGGCTCTGCAAATCTACATCGGGGTATTCATCTTCATGGCTGTCCTGACGTGGGTGTTCTTCCTCCGCGGCGGCGCACGGATGCAGAACGTGTGATGTATGACTGACTCTCAGGTAGCGACCGGATCGCCGGCGGCAATCGCCGGCGGTTCGGTCGCGAGCCACTGCCCGTACTGCGCGCTGCAATGCGCGCAGACGCTGACGCCCACTCCGGCCGGCTCAATGCCGCTCCAGGTGACGGGCCGTGACTTTCCCACCAACCGCGGCGGCATGTGCCAAAAGGGATGGACCTCCGCCGAGGTGCTTCGTGCGAGCGACCGCATCACCGAGCCGATGATTCGCACCGCGGACGGCGGGTTTCGCTCGGCCGGTTGGGACGAGGCTCTCGACCTGGTGAGCTCACGACTTTCTGAGATTCAGACGCAGCATGGCAAGGACAAGATCGCCATTTTTGGCGGCGGAGGCCTGACCAACGAGAAGGCCTACGCGCTAGGCAAGTTTGCCCGCGTCGTGCTGCAGACCCCGTTCATCGACTACAACGGCCGGTTCTGCATGTCATCGGCCGCAGCGGCGTCGAACCGGGCATTCGGTATGGACCGCGGGCTCGGCTTCCCCCTCGCGGACCTGGGTGGCGCCGATGCGGTCTTTGTCTTGGGCTCGAACATGGGCGTGACGATGCCGCCATTCGTGCAGCACTTGGCCGGCTGCCGCGAGCGCGGCGGCCTAGTCGTGGTGGATCCGCGGGAGACCGTGACCGCCAAACTGACGCGCGACGGGGCCGGGGTGCACCTCGCCCCCGTGCCCGGCAGCGACATGGTCGTGTTGCTCGCGCTGACCCACATCGTGTTTGCGGAGGGGCTGGCTGACCTGTTTTACCTGGAGTCCCGCGCGCAGGGCTGGGAGGCAATCCGCCGCTCGGTCGCCCAGTGGTGGCCCGAGCGCGCGGAGGCCGTGTGCGGGATCCCCGCCGATGAACTCCGCCGCGTGGCCCGATTGCTGGCCGCGGCAGCACCCGTGCACGGTGGAGGCGGCGCCTACGTACTGACCGGGCGTGGGGTCGAGCAGATGTCGCAGGGGACAGCCTGCGTGACGGCCGCGATCAACCTCGCGCTGACGCTAGGGTTGGTGGGCGTAGAGGGATCCGGCTTTGGTCCGGTTACGGGTCAGGGCAATGGTCAGGGCGGTCGCGAGCACGGCCAGAAGGCAGACCAGCTTCCCGGGTACCGCATGATCACCGATCCCGCCGCCCGCGAGTACGTCGCCGGCGTGTGGGGCGTCCCCGCCGACCACCTGCCCGGAGCGGGAATCCCGGCGGTGCCGATGCTCAAGGCCCTGGGCACCGAGGAGGGCGCCCGAGCGCTGCTGGTACACGGCTCCAACGTGGTGGTGTCGGCACCAAACTCCGGAGAGATCATCGACGCCCTAGGGCGGCTCGACTTCCTCGTGGTGAGCGACCTGGTGCCCTCCGAAACGGCGATGCTCGCCGACGTGATTCTGCCCGTCACGCAGTGGGCTGAAGAAGACGGCACCATGACCAACCTCGAAGGCCGTGTCATCAGGCGTCGCAAGGCAGTCGAAGCGCCCGGCGAGGCTCGCTCGGAGTTGTGGATCCTGCGCGAGCTCGCCGCACGCCTGGGCTACTCCACCGGGTTCGCCGATGATGCTGAGGAGGTGTTCGCGGAACTCGCACTTGCCTCCAAGGGCGGCACCGCCGACTACAGTGGCATCACGTATCCAATGCTGGACGGTGAGGGCGTGCAGTGGCCCTGCCCGGCGACGGGTGAGGGCACGGCGACATCAGGACCGGCGTCGCCTGGATCCTCGGCATGGGGAACGCCGCGCGTGTTCCTTGACCGCTTCAACACCCCCGATGGCCGCGCCCGCATGGTCGTGGTCGACCATCACGCACCCGCGGACGACGTGCGCGAGGACGCCCCGACATACCTGGTCACCGGGCGAGTCCTGCAGCACTATCAGTCCGGCGCCCAGACCCGCCGAGTCGAGGAGCTTGTGGCAGCGCAGCCCGAGCCCTTCGTCGAGGTGCATCCGTTGTTCGCGGAACGCATGGGCCTGGTGGCAGGGGAGTTCGCAACGCTGACCACCACGCGCGGCCAGGCCGTTGCCCGCGTCCGCGTGACCGCAGACATCCGTCCCGACACGGTCTTTATGCCTTTCCACTGGGCCGGAACGGGCAGCGCAAACCTGCTCACGAACGACGTCACCGACCCCATCTCCGGAATGCCGGAGTTCAAGGTCACCGCGGTCGCCGTCGCCCCAGCCGCCGCGATGGCACCAATCCCGGAAGGAGCATCCGCCTGATGAGAGTTCTGTTGATTGGTTACGGCATGGTGGGCTCCCGGTTCGCCGATGATCTGGTGGCCCGACGTCCCGACGCACGCGTCACCGTACTGGGCAAGGAGGACGCCGCACCCTACAACCGTGTGTTGCTGTCCAGCGTCGTGGCGGGCAAGTCTGACGCCTCCATGCTGACGTTGCCGACGGAGGCGCACCCGCGCATTGATGTGAGGCAGGGCGTCAGGGCCTTGTCGGTCAACAGAGGCGAGCGCACAGTCACCGACAGCACAGGAGAGGTTCACCTTTACGACCGACTGGTCTTCGCCACCGGCTCCGCGGCACGGATCCCCAACATTCACGGCATCGCCACGGACCTAGGGCTGGTGCCCGGGGTGTCGGTCCTCAAGGATCTGGCCGACGCCGAGCAGATCGTCGCCCAGATTCCGCGTGCCCGCCGAGCGATAGTGCTGGGTGCCGGTGTGCTCGGCCTTGAGGTCGCGACCGGTCTGGCCGGCCGCGGACTGTCTGTCACTCTCGTTCACCATCACGGCAGGTTGATGGAGCGCCAGCTAGGTGACGCGGCCTCGAACGTCGCGGAGGGCTCCCTCGGGCGCCTGGGGGTGAGCGTCATCACCGACGCGTCGGTCACGCGGATCACCGAGCGCCGAGGTGTCCTCACCGCGGTGGAGCTCAGCAACGGCACCGAGATCTTGGCTGACATGCTGATCATGTGTGCTGGCACCATTACCGAGTCGGCCCTCGCGCGCAACGCCGGCCTGCCGTGCGACCGCGGCATCCTGGTCGGCGACGACCTTGCCTCGCCGGTTGACCCCAAGGTCTTCGCCATCGGTGACTGCGCGCAGCCGCCCGCGGGTGGAACGGGCCTGGTCGCCCAGGGCTGGGACCAGGCCGCGCGCCTGGTCAATGCCTGGTCGGTGAACGCCGACTCGCAGCCGGTGGTCGCCCCTCAGCGCCGCGGTTCCAAGGGCGCCGACGAGATGGACACGGACTTGACCAATGTGGTTCGCGTCAAGGCGCCCGGCCTGGACGTCGTGACCATGGGGTTGTCGGGCAAGTTCGATCACGGCGCGCGCGAACTGCGAGCCGTGCGCATGAGCGACCCCAGCATCGGCCGCTTTGTGGAAGTGGTGGTTTCTCACGGGCTCCTCGTCGGTGCCACCGTCGTGGGAGACAAGGTGGCCGCCGCCGAGCTCAGTGCGATGTATACCCGCATGATCCCGGTTCCCAGCGACCCGGCACACCTGATCATCCGTCCACTCGCGGGCGCGGTCACCACCGCGGCGACCTCCGTCGAGGACATGGGTGACGACCACCCCGTCTGCCAGTGCAACTCCGTCAGCAAGGGCGCGATTGTCGCGGCTGTACACGACGGCTGTACTACGACCGACGACATAGCGCGTGCAACTCGGGCCTCGACGGGCTGCGGCGACTGCCGCTCGCTCGTGGGAGACATCATTCGCACCTGCGCCGTAGCGGACCTCGCCGAAGTATCGACAGAATCACGCCCCGCGGACCAGTTCGCGGCCACCAAAGTCCCCGCACTCGCGGGGCGGACGAAGGGATGACCCATGAGTGCAGCATCTAACCCCACCAGCCCCAAGCAGATTGTGGTCGTGGGCGGCGGCATGGTCGCTCACCGTTTCACCGAGGCGATGCGGGCTCGCGACACCGACGGCGAGTTCGCGGTGACCGTGCTCGCTGAGGAGCCGCGGCGTCCGTACGATCGGGTCGCGCTGACGAGTTACTTCACCGGCCGTCACCCCGAGGACCTGGAGTTGGGTGACCGCGACTTGTGGGACCACCCGCTCGTCACGCTGCACCGCGACGCGCGCGTCGTAGAGGTTGACCGCGAACTGCGCACCGTCACCGACAAGCACGGCAAGACGTACCCGTACGACCACCTGGTCATGGCCACGGGGTCCTACGCCTGGACGCCCCCCACTGAGGGTGCGGACCTGCCCGGCGTGTTTGTCTACCGGACCATTGACGACGTTGCCGCACTGCGCATCTATGTCGAGGAGCGTGCCAAGGAGGAGGGGCGCCCCGTCCGCGGCGCCGTCATCGGGGGAGGTCTGTTGGGTCTCGAGGCGGCCGGAGCGTTGCAGGAGCTCGGCGCGAGCAGCACGGTGATCCAGTTCAACGACCGCCTCATGAACCTGCAGGTGGACGTGGGCGGTGGCGCCGCCCTCGGCCGCCTGGTCGAGAACCTTGGCGTGACCGTCAAGGTCAACACTGCGACACAGTCCATCAAGCCCAACAAGACTGGCCGCGTGGGCCGCCTGGTCTTTGCCGATGGAGGGGAACAGTTGGCGGACGTCGTGGTCTTCGCGACAGGAGTGCGGCCGCGCGATGAGCTCGGGCGCGAGGCCGGCTTGCAGATTGGCGAGCGCGGGGGAATTGTGGTGGACGACGCCTGTCTTACCAGCGATGCTGCGATCAGCGCGATCGGCGAGGTCGCCTGCATCCAGGGCGCCTGCATCGGCCTGATCGCCCCTGGTAACACCATGGCGGAGATCGCCGTGGACCGTCTCTTGGGCGGCACCTCAGAGTTCCCCGGCGCGGACACCGCCGCAAAGCTCAAACTACTCGGCGTGGACGTCGCGTCTTTTGGGGACGCGCACGGAACCACGCCAGGAGCGCTCGAGCTGGTGTACGCAGACCCGGTCGCCGGCGTCTACAAGAAGCTCGTGCTCACCGATGACGCGCGCACCCTGCTGGGGGGCGTCCTGGTGGGGGATGCATCGTCCTACGCGTCACTGCGCCCCATGGTCGGCAGCGAACTGGGTGGCGACCCCGCCGGCTGGCTCCTGCCCGAGGGAGCGATCGAGCGCCCCAACGTCGAGCTGCCCGATGCCGCGAACGTCTGCTCGTGCAATAACGTCACCGCTGGCACTATCCGCGGCGCCGTCACCGAGCACGAGTGCACCGACATTGCGGCGGTCAAGGCCTGCACCAAAGCCGGCACCTCGTGTGGATCCTGCTTGCCGCTCGTCAAGAAGCTCGTTGGCTCCGAGCTCGAGAAGGCTGGCATCGAGATCTCCAACGCCCTGTGTGAACACTTCGAGTTCTCCCGTGCGCAACTGTTCGACGCCATTCAAGTCAGCGAATTGCGAACGTTCTCCGAGATTATTGAGCGCTTTGGCAAGGGTCGCGGCTGCGACGTCTGCAAGCCCACTATCGGCTCAGTTCTCGCCTCACTGCACAACGAACACGTGCTCGCGCAGGACCGTGCGGCATTGCAGGACACCAACGACCGCGTTATGGCGAACATGCAGAAGGACGGCACGTACTCCGTCGTGCCGCGCGTGCCAGGTGGCGAGATCCTGCCCGAGCACCTGATTCTCATTGGCCAGATCGCCAAGGACTACGGGCTGTACACCAAAATCACCGGCGGTCAGCGTCTCGATTTATTTGGCGCCCGCCTTGAGCAGTTGCCGGAGATCTGGACGCGACTGGTCGAGGCGGGTATGGAGTCCGGCCAGGCGTATGGCAAGTCGCTGCGCACCGTGAAGTCCTGCGTCGGTTCGACCTGGTGCCGCTACGGGGTTCAGGATTCGACCACGATGGCAATCGCGCTAGAGCTGCGGTACCGGGGCTTGCGTAGCCCGCACAAGCTCAAGATGGGGGTCTCCGGGTGCGCGCGCGAGTGTGCCGAGGCACGGGGCAAGGACGTGGGCATCATCGCGACGGACAACGGCTGGAACGTCTACGTCGGGGGCAACGGCGGGTTTACCCCGGTGCACGCGCAGTTACTGGTCGAGGATGTCGACGACGATATGGTGTTCAAGGTCATCGACCGGTACCTGATGTTCTATATCCGTACCGCGGACCGACTACAGCGCACGGCGCCTTGGCAGCAGGACTACGAGGGTGGCCTGGACGCCATTCGCGAGATCGTGGTGAACGACTCGCTGGGAATCTGCGCGGATTTGGACGCTCACATGGAGCGCCACGTCGACACCTACGAGGACGAGTGGGCTGCGGTGTTGCGCGACCCGGAGCGCCTGCGTCAGTTCAGCTCGTTCATTAACGCCCCCGAGACGCCGGATCCCACCCTCGCCTACATGCCGGAACGTGGCCAGCGCCGCCCGGCCACGGCTGAGGAACGCGAGAACTCGCCCGTGCTCATCGCTTCGCCCACCCTGGAGGTTCGCTCATGACCACTCTTCACGCTTCCGATCAAAGAATTGAGACTCGGGTGCGGGTGTGCCACATGGATCAGCTGACGCCCGAGCTTGGGGTTGCGGCCCTCGTGGGCGATACTCAGGTCGCACTGTTCCTGCTGAGCGACGGCCGACTGTTCGCCGTGCAGAATTTTGACCCCTTTTCCAACGCGTCGGTGATGTCGAGGGGCATCACCGGCTCCAAGGGTGATATCCCCACCATCGCGTCGCCCATCTACAAGCAAGTGTTTTCGCTTGCTACAGGGCAATGCCTGGCGACTATGGACAAAGATCCTCAGGAGGGCAACCCCGCCGACTTGGTGACATACCCCGTCACCCAGGACAATGGCCAGGTGTACATCGACCTGGCTGGTGGCGAGTGACCTCACTTTTTGGACTTGATCTGCGTGGCAAGCGCGTAGTGGTGGCGGGCGGCGGCGCCGTCGCTACCCGTCGCTTGCGTCGATTCCTTTCGGAGGGCGCCGACATCATCGTCATCGCTCCTGAGGTGACTGACGACATTGCGCGCCTGGCCAGCCACCACGATATCGAGTGGCACCGACGCGCTTGTGAAGTGGACGACCTCGAGGGTGCCTGGTTTGCGCTGCTGGCGACCAATGACGACGAGGTCAATGCGTTCTTAGCTGTGAAGGCAGCAGAGCGCCGGGTGTGGGCCATTAACGCGTCGGATGCCTCGCTCGGCACTGCGCGCGCCGCCGCCACCTCGATTCACGGCGACCTCGCCATCGGTGTCGTGTCCCTCGACGCGCCCGACCCCGTCCGAGTGCGCGCGGTACGCGACGCAATCGCCGCGGTCGTCGACGGCGGCGACGTGGACCTGCGGCGTCGACGCCCAGGTGCCGGGCGGGTCATCCTGGTTGGCTCTGGGCCGGGGGACGCCGGGCTGCTGACCATCCGCGGTCGCCAGGCACTCTCCGAAGCCGATGTGGTGGTCACCGACCGACTGGGATCCTCAGCGATCCTGTCCTCGCTTCCGTATGACGTTGAGGTGGTCAACGTTGGCAAGTCGCCGGACAATCACCCCGTGCCGCAGGCCGAGATCAACCGCATCTTGGTTGAGCGGGCGCTCGCCGGCAAGACCGTCGTCAGGCTCAAGGGTGGCGACCCGTTCGTGTTCGGTCGCGGTGGCGAGGAGGTCAACGCATGCCTGAGTGCCGGCGTGGACTACGAGGTGGTGCCAGGGGTGACGTCCGCGTTGTCCGTGCCCGCCTCGGTGGGTATCCCCGTGACTCAACGCGGCGTGGCTACCTCCGTGTTGGTGACCACCGGTCACGCGGGAGCTGACCCCGCGGCCATCGCGTCCATGCTCGCTGGCGCCACCGTCGTCGTGCTGATGGGCGTCTCCGCGCTACCCGCCATCGCCGAATCCGCCATTGCCGCAGGAGTCGACGAGGACACCCCGGTCGCCGTCGTCGAGAGTGGGACCACCGCCCACGAGCGTGTGACGAGAGGTCCGCTGGTGGACATTGCCCGAATCGCCTCCGAAACAGGCGTGAAACCTCCGGCAGTTATCGTCATCGGAGAGGTGGCACGACCCGGCCTATTGGCGTCGTTCGTGGCCGCCACCCCAAAGTAGAGGAGCGAGGCGTGACTATGGTTGGCGAACCGCTCGCGGGATGCGTCATGGTCATCACGGCCGACCGTCGCAAACGGGAACTCGCGTCCGCGCTCGAGCGCCGGGGCGCCACCGTCCAACACGCCGCCGCGCTGAGCACCATCCCGCACCTGGATGACGAGCGACTCATCGCGGACACGCGTGCGGTCATTGCTCACCCGCCCCACGTGGTGGTGGCGACTACCGGCATCGGCTTCCGGGGCTGGATTGAGGCGGCCGATGCAGCAGGCCTCGCAGACGACCTGCTGGCTTGCCTTCGCGGCGCGCGGCTGGTGGCCCGCGGCCCCAAGGCGCGCGGTGCGATACAGGCTGCCGGGCTGGAGTCCGACTGGGTTGCGGAGAGCGAGACTGCGGCCGAGCTGCGCGACTACCTGCTGGCGGAGGGCGTGAACGGACTGCGCATCGCCGTGCAGCATCACGGCAACGGCTCCGATGGCCTCGATGAGGCGTTTACCAGCGCCGGTGCCGAGGTGCAGAGTCTGCTGATCTACGGCTGGGGACCACCGGTAGAGCCCGCCGTGCACCGAAAATGGGTTCAGCGGGCCGCGGCTGGAGGCGCCGATGCGGTGTTGTTCACCTCCGCGCCGGGAGCGCACGAGTGGCTCGCCACCGCGCGCGAGCTTGGCGTTGTCGAGGAGGTCAAGCGTCGCAGTGCGGAGGGCTCACTCGTGATGGCGGCCGTGGGCCCCGTGACGGCACGTCCGCTCGAGGACGCCGGCATCAAGACCTGTTATCCGGAACGGTGGCGACTTGGCGCGCTGATCCGCGAGCTCGTGCGCCACTATGCCGAAGACTCCGTGGGGCAACACACCGCCGGCGGCATGCTCGTGATGCGCGCCACCACGGCGGTGCTTGACGGGCGTGTGCTGCCCCTGACTCCCACCGGTCTGGAGATTCTGCGCGCGCTCGCCGCCGCCAAGGGAAACGTGCTGACCCGAGACGAGCTCGCCGAACTCCTTCCTGGCGCTCAGGCGGGCCCCCACGCCGTCGAGGCGGCTATCAACCGTCTGCGCGAGAACGCCGGCGCCAAGGGCCTCGTCCGTACGGTGGTGAAGCGCGGTTACGCGTTGGGAGTGACCTCGTGAACGCCGATGCTGCAGCCGAGTCGGCCGGGACGTCGCGTCCCGTCCTGATTGGCTGTGCGCACGGCACCCGCCAGCCCGCCGGTCAGCAGGTAATCCTGGACCTGCTCGACGCAGTCCGTGACCACTTAAGCGTGGACGTCCGCGAAGCCTACGTCGACGTACAGGATCCCAAGGTCGACCAGGTGGTCGACGGCATCCCGGTAGTGGACGAGGGCTCCGGCCCCGTCGCTGTGGTGGTTCCGCTGCTTCTTGCCGGTGGGTATCACGTGTACGTAGACGTCGCCAAGGCGACGGAGGGCCGTGACGACGTGGTTGCCGCGCCCGCGCTCGGCCCCGACGAGCGGCTGATCGACATTGTGCTCGAGCGTGTCGCGGAGGCTGGGATCCCCGACACGGCAACGCTAATCTTGGCCGCTGCGGGATCTTCGGATCCGCGCTCGCAGGCGGATACCGAGGTGGCTGCGGACATGCTGCGGACACACTGGGGTGGACCCGTGCGCATCGGCTACGCCGCGGGTATCAAGCCCAGCGTCGCGGATGCCGTCGAGGCGGCCCGCGCGAACGGCGAGGAAATGGAGGTGGCCGTCGCATCGTTCCTGTTGTCGCCGGGTTTCTTCCAGGGGCGCATCGAGGCTGCGGGTGCGGATCACTTCACCGCACCTCTCGCGCCCCACCCCCTCCTGCTCGACATCGTCGCCGACCGGTATCGTGATGCGAGTGGAGCTTGATGGAGACACCCCAACCGGCCCGGAGATAGATCCGTACGTGCGTCAGCGCACGCTCGCTGGCTTTGGTGACGAGGGCCAACGTGCGCTTGCAGGTGCGGCGGTGGCGATTGTTGGCGTGGGCGGACTCGGATGCCCCGCGGCGCTGTACTTAGCCGCGGCCGGCGTGGGTCGCATTACCCTGATCGACTCGGACACAGTCTCGGTGACGAATCTTCACCGCCAGGTTCTGTTTGGCCCCGACGACGTGGGGGAGCGCAAAGTGGACGCCGCCGCACGCAGGCTTTCCGCCATCGCCCCGGGCTGCGACGTCACCGTCATGCCACTACGCCTGACCGCTGCCAATGCTGAGGACACGCTCGCGGGCCACGACGTCGTGGTCGACGCCACGGATACCTTCAACGCTCGCCTGCTAATAGACGATGCGGCGGCGAGCCTGGGAGTTCCCGTCGCCTGGGGCGCGGTGCAGGGCTGGCACGGACAGGTGACCGCGTTTGGTGCGAGCGTGCGGTTACGGGATGCGTTCCCCGTGGAGCCCGAGCTCGACCTCGACGTGTGCGACAGTGGGCCAGTGATGGGCACGGTGTGCGGCCAGGTGGCGACGGCGATGGCCACCGAGGCGATCAAGATTGCCAGTGGCGCCGGCACCACGTTGGAGGGTCGCATCGAGGTACTCGACGGCCGGACGGGGCGGTGGCGCTCCCTTGCGGTGCGTAGTTCCGGCGCGTCTGCCAGCGAGTCCGCCGGGGCGACGCCGAGCAGCGGAGGCGCGCGTGCGTAGCGTCGCCGATCACGTCGCCGTCGCAACTGCGCTGGTCTCCGCCTTGCCCGCCGAGGACGTCTCGCTCAGTGACGCCCTGGGGCGCGTGCTCGCCTCCCCAGCGACCTCTCGGACCGACAATCCGCCCTTCGACAACTCCGCCATGGATGGCTACGCGGTGCGTCGGGACGAAGTGGCGTCGGCGTCCGAGTCAGCCCCTGTCGCCATGACCATTTCCGCGGATATCCCCGCGGGGTCGGGTATGCCCGAGCCTTTGGCTCCCGGCACCGTCGCGCGCATCATGACGGGGGCGCCGGTGCCCGAGGGTGCCGATTCGATTGTGCCCGTAGAGCACACGGACTCGTTCGCCGGCGTAGGCGGGCTCAGCGCTCACACCGGAGTCAACGTCGCTGGAACCTCCGTTTCCATCACCGTCGCGCCCCCACTGGACGCTCACATGCGTCGCCGCGGCGAGGACGTGAGCGCGGGCGACGAGGTGCTCGCCGTTGGCACGCGGCTCGGCCCGTGGCAGATGGCCGCCGCGGCCAGTGCGGGCGTGGCGAGGATGAGCGTCGCGCGGCGCCCGCGCGTCGCGGTGCTCGCCACCGGCGACGAACTCACGGACCCCGGCCAGCCGCTGTCCCACGGAAGTATCTACGACTCCAACGGCACGCTCATGGCGACCCTTGCATCGGCCGCGGGGGCAGTGGTGACCGTCTTGCCGCGAGCGGGAGACGACCCCGCCGCGCTGGTAGGAGTGCTGGCCACAGCATCGGCGGATCTCATTGTGACGTCCGGCGGAGTGAGCGTGGGCGCGTACGACGTGGTGAAGGCGGCGCTGGCGGGCCGCGGGGTCGACTTTGCGCCGGTCGCGATGCAGCCGGGCAAGCCGCAGGGGCTGGGAGTTCTGGACGGTACGCCGATCGTGTGCCTGCCAGGCAACCCAGTCTCGGTCGCGGTGTCCTTCGCGGTCATCGTCGCGCCGATGCTGCGCGCCATGGTGGGCGAGCCTGAGCCGGAGGCCGCGTACGCCGTCGCCGCGACGGGGTGGCGTTCGCCCCCGGGCCGGCAGCAGTATGTGCCGGTGCGGATTCACTCCAATGGCACCGTGGAGCCCGCGACCACTGGCGGATCGCGCTCGCACCTGGCCGCGTCGTTGGCGCTTGGTCAGGCGTTTGCCGTGGTGCCGGCAAAAACTGACGAGGTGTTTGCGGGCGATACCGTGGGACTTATGAGGAGCACATGGTGATGGGGGAGAACACGGTGACCGAATTCACACATCTGGACAGCGAGGGCCATGCGCGCATGGTCGACGTGACCGCCAAGCAGCCCACCATACGCAGCGCCACCGCGCGCGGCTTCGTGGAGTGCGCCCCACACGTGGTGGCCGCGCTGCGGGACGGATCGGTGCCCAAGGGCGACGTGCTCGCGGTGGCGCGCATCGCTGGCATTGCTGGGGCCAAGAAGACTCCTGACCTGTTGCCGCTGGCTCACGTGATCGGCGTGCACGGCGTCGTGGTGGACCTGTCGGTGACCGATGAGGGCGTCGCGATCGTGGCGACCGCGCGCACGGCGGACCGCACCGGTGTGGAGATGGAGGCGCTCACGGCTGTTTCCGTCGCCGCGCTCAACGTGGTGGACATGGTCAAGGGCCTGGACAAGGGCACGGCCATCAGCCGCGTCGAGCTCGTGGCGAAGACCGGAGGCAAGTCCGGCGACTGGAGGCGTGGCGCGTGAGTGTCGCGGCGATAGTGCTGGCGGGCGGAGACGCGCGACGGCTTGGCGGCGCGTCCAAGCCGGATCTGATTGTGGGCGACGACACCCTGTTGGATCTCGCGCTAGCCGCCTGTGAGGTGGGCGAGGCACAGCCCGTGGTGGTGGTGGGGCCGGCCGCGTTGTCGCGCGACGGGGTGATCGTGATGCGCGAGGATCCACCGGGTGGCGGACCGGCGGCGGGACTGGCTGCGGGATTGGCGGCGATTGCCGAGCAAAATGCTGACGACTTTGGCGCCGAGGACCTGATCCTCGCACTCGCGTGCGACATGCCCAACGCCGCCGATGCCGTGCCCGAGTTACTCCAGGCGGCGGCCGCGCGCGAGAGCGACGGCGCCTGGCTGGTGGACGACATGGGTTACTCGCAGCCGCTGCTGGCGGTGTATCGCGCGCGTGCGTTCGCCGCGGCCGTGCAGTCGGTGGCCGAGCTCACCGGATCGTCGATGAAGCACCTGACCGCGGAGCTGGACATGACGCCCGTCCTTGGATTTCACCACGCCAGTGATGACGTCGATACTTGGCAGGACGCGGACCGTTGGGGCGCGCGGCCGTGGCCCGGTCCTATCGGGGAGGAATCATGACAACACCGGCACAACTCGAATCCTGGGTGGCGGCGCTGTGCGTCGAGCTCCAGATAGACCTCGACGAGGTAGACATTCAGGGCTTGCTCGATGTTGCCCGCGACGCCGCCCACTCGGTCACGCGTCCTGCGGCACCGCTGGCCACCTTCCTGATCGGCTACGCCGCGGCACAACACGGCGGGGGAGCCGATGCCGTGGCTGAGGCGTCTCGCAAGGCCAGCGACCTCGCGCAGACCTGGACCGAGGAGATGCCCGGCTGATGGTGACGGTTCGATTATTTGCGGCCGCCGCCGAGGCGGCCGGCACCGAGGAGGTTCGTGTACCCGCAGGGACCGTCGAGGACATCGGTGCGGGGCTCATCGCCGCGAGCGGGGATGACCTCGCGCGGGTGTGGCGTCAGTGTGCGCTGATGGTTGATGGACGCCGGGTTGCAGCAGGCGAACTGGTCGCCGCCGGGTCGACGTTGGACGTGCTGCCGCCCTTCGCCGGCGGGTAGAGGGGTACCGGACCTACGGTCAGAGCTTGACGACGCAGTCGTTCAGCACCAGTACGCCTGCGCCCACCGAAGGGTCTGTGACAGTCCCGGCCAGCGAAAACCCTGCCTTGCGGCACACCGCATTCGACGCCGCGTTGTCCACCCGGGGATACGCGTGCAGCACTCCGCCCTCGCCGCGCTCCCGCAACGAATGGATCAGCGCCAGGGTGGCAGCGGGTGCGATCCCGCGCCCGCGAGACTCGGGCTCAATCGACCAGCCGCATTCCAGCGTGCGAATCGCACGATCTGACTGGACCCACCAGCCCACCATCCCCACGCCCTCGGGGTGTCCCGGAATGGTCACGCGGAACTGCTGGCCGCTGCCATCGACCGGAAGCCGCAGGTAGCGCTCGTGGCGTTTGACGACCGCAGCATCGTCCTCCACGCCCCCCATTTGGTCCATGAGTTCTGGCCTGTTGGCGCGGCGCAGAAGGTCGAGGTCGGATTCCGAATAGGGGTGCAGTTCGACGACGGTTGGGTCGATGGTTGCCATGTGTTGAGTCAATCACTTGTGGGTGACATGGCGTTGGAGTAAATAGTCGCCCCAACGGGATCAACTCGCAACGTGACGAGGTCGCCGCGTGCGAGCGCGGTGTCCCGAGCGGCATCCAGGTCGATATCCGCGATAAGTCCGCCCGCCCAGACCCGCAGTACCTCGGCGTGTGTCTCAACGTTCGTGACAGGCGCGGTGATCGTGTTCGAGTCGCCTCCAGGAGCACCGGCGTGCCTGCTGAGCAACTCCACCGCGGCGGGACGTGCGGTGAGAAGTGCATCTGTGCCCACCGCCGCATCGTCCGCGAGCATTCCGCGCACGACAGCGCCATCGGGCAGTTCAAGGCCGGCGTCGGTCCGCACGCCGCGGATCAGTCCGCGCCCCGCCATGCGTGCGGTGAAGGGGTGCTGCGGTCGCGTGAGCACGTCCCGCGTGGGACCACTCTCGACGATTCGCCCATCGTGCATCACCGCAATGTCGTCCGCGAGCATCGAGGCGTCCACCACGTCGTGAGTCGCGAAGATCGCAGTACGGTCGCGCAGCACGTCTGCGAGCACGGCACGAATCTTGACTGCGGCGTCTACGTCCAGTGCCGCCAGCGGCTCGTCAAGGAGCAGCAATTCGGGTTGAGCTGCGAGCGCTCTCGCTATCGCAACCCGCTGCGCCTGCCCGCCGGATAACGCGCCCGGTCGTGACTGCGCCACGCTCTCGGCGTCAACGGCGGCCAACCACTCCAACGCCTCGCGCCGGGCCTCGGTCCTGGACACACCTCGTGCACGCGCGGGGAACGCGACGTTGTCGAGCGCGCTCAGGTGAGGAAACAGCATCGGCTCCTGGCCGAGGAGGCCCACCAGCCGCTCGTCTGGACGTGGCCAGTGTGAGTTGCCGGGGGAGACATCGAAGAGTTCCTCGTCTCCCAACGTTGTGCGCCCGGAGTCGGGCCGCAGGACGCCGGCAATGGCACCCAGCAGTGACGACTTGCCCGAGCCATTCGGGCCGAGTAGCGCGAGCGTGCGGCCGGATTTAACGCTCACGGCGGCGTCGAGCCCGCGCTCCTCGAGGGTCACTGATGCCTGGAGTCTCATTTCACGCGCCTGCTTCCAGGGTGGCGGTAAGCGAACCCCACGATGACGAGCGCGACGACAATGAGCAGCAGCGACAGCGCCACCGCAGCATCGGGGTCCACCTCGCGCTGGAGATAGATCTCCAACGGCACGGTTCGCGTCACGCCTTCGAGGCTGCCCGCGAAGGTGATGGTCGCACCGAACTCGCCGAGTGCTCGCGCGAAACACAAAACCGTGCCGGCGACGAGCGCGGGCCACATCAGCGGCAGCGTCACGTGCCTAAAGGTGTAGCCGCGTCGCGCGCCCAGCGTGGAGGCGACGGCTTCGTAGGTCGAACCCTGTGCGCGCAGCGCGGATTCGAGCGTCAGCACCATGAAGGGCAACGCAACGAAGGTCTGCGCGAGCACCACCGCTGTAGTTGAGAAGGCGATGTCCAGCCCCAGGAGGTTTAGCGTCCCGCCCAGCAGGCCGCGCCTGCCGAATGCGTAGAGCAGTGCGAGGCCACCCACGACCGGGGGCAGCACTAGCGGCACCAGCACCAGCGTGCGTGCCAGTGCTTTGAGCGGGAACTCGACCCGGGCGAGCACTACTGCCATGGGCACGCCCAGGAGAACACAAAGCGCTGTGGCGGCGACCGACGTGCGCAACGACAACGCCAGCGCCGCGACCGCGCTGGGCGAGGTGACCAGGGAGCCAACGTTTGCCCAGTCCACCCGCGTGGCCATCGCGATGAGAGGCATTAGCACCAGCAGCGCGCCCACGACTGCGATGGGCGGTAGCCATGTGGGAACGTAGCCCGAGGTCCGGCCGCGCACACTTGGCTGTGGCGTTCTCCGAGCACCGCGCGGTGACCGTGCCTGAACCTCTGGAGTCAGCGTCACGGCGTGCCGAACCCTGCATCTGCGAGCACGGCCTGCCCCTTGGTTCCCGTCACATATGACACGAACGCGGTGGCCGCGGTCGGGTTGTGTGCATCCGTCAGCGGTGCGATCGGGCAAGCGTTGATCGCCGCGTCAGCGCCCACAATGGGAACCGCCGCAAGGTCGCCACCCGCACGGGCGATGTCGGTGACGTAGACGACCCCGGCATCGGCCTGGCCACTCCTTACCTTGCCCAGCACGTCGGTCACGTTGTTCTCCTCGCTCACGGCGGGGATGTCGACACCCAGGTCATTCTCGAGCTTGCGTGTCGCCGCCCCGCATGGCACCTGCGGGGCGCACACGACGGTGGTCACTGCGACATTTCCAAGGTCGGCAAAGGATGTCACCAATGCGGGGTTGTCGGCTGGCACCGCTACGGTCAGAACGTTGGTGGCGAACGTGACCGGCGCGCCAGCGAGCTCCGCATCGGTGACGACCTCCATTTGTGCCTCGTTCGCGGAGGCGAAGACATCCGCCGGTGCTCCCTCGACGATCTGAGTCGCCAGGTCTGACGAGCCGCCAAAGGAAAGTGCGACGGTGACGCCCGGGTGTTCGGCCTCAAAGGCGTCTGCGATCTGAGTGAACGTGTCCGTGAGTGAGGCCGCGGCAAAGACGGTGACCGTTCCGTTCAGGTCCGTACCGGCGGCCGATGCCGTGGCGGGGGAGCGTGCCGCGTCGCCGTTGGCGGTGCAGCCGGCCAGGAGCAGGGCGATCGCGAGCATGGAGAGCACGGCGGCACGTCCACGCGCTCGGCGCATATGGGTCATGCCTTGTCCGGTCGGTTGGGCGTCTCGACGATCACGGTAGTGGCCTTCACAACGGCGGTGGCGACGCTCCCAATCTCTAGGCTGAGATCGCGCACGGCTTCAGAGCTCATCAGCGACACCACACGGTGCGGTCCGCACTGGAGCTCCACCTGCGCCATCACCGTGTCCATGGTGATGGCGGTGACAATCCCGACGAACTGGTTGCGTGCGGAACGTGAGACCCCGGAGGTGTCGGCCGGCGCGACAGCATGGTCGAGCGCGAGGCGCGCCACATGCGCGCCATCGATCAGCGCGCGACCGACCTCATCCTTAGCGGTGGGCAGGGACTCAGCGTCGATCCAGCGGCGCATAGTGTCGTCGCTCACGCCCACGAGCCTGGCGGCCTCAGATATCCGTAGATGCGGCATAAAGGCAACGTTAGTGCCGCATGTGCGGAATGAACAAGCGGATGATGAGTGTCGATCGTGACACCGTACATGCCTCCGCAACGGAGCCGTTCACAGTTGCGGCTGCACTGCGACGCACGTCCTAAAAGCACTCTAGGGCGGTTTAGGACGGCATCCGTGTTAGGTGCTGAAGCGTGGCGAGACCTTCAGGGGTGCCGGGCCAGTGTCGAGTGACGGCGGCGGCTCCCGCCCGGCGGACGGTCGACCGGAGCACCAGCGCCACGACAATCGCGTCGTCGGCGTACCCGATAACGGGAATGAAGTCCGGAACCAGGTCTATAGGTGACACGAGGTATGCCAGCAGCAGCCAGAGCCGCACGCGCACACCCCGTGGGAGCGTGTCGTCAGCGGCGAGCCGACGCAGGAGCCGGATCAAATCTGGCAGCAGCCGCATCGTGTCCCGAACTCGCAATTGGTCGGGACGCGCGACCCACATGATGACAACGAGGATGAGCCAGAGTATTACTAGGCCACAAATGGCGCCGACCAGCGCCAATACCCAGTTGTCCACGTGTACTCGATTCATTGATGGCCTGCCGACAGGTTTAACCCAAGGCAAATTATCCCCTAGCGGGGCGGGCTCAACCCGCTTCTTCAACGGGGTCCTGCTGTGCACCGCCCCACATGGGGGTGCCGCGAACTTGACCTAGCCGCCGATCGCGCTCATCGGACGGTCGGGCTGCAGGAAGGTCGGGTCGTCGATGTCGTGGCCAGGCTGCTTGAGCTGTAGGCAGGCGGTGATGGCGGCAGCGACGGCCTCGTCGTCCGAGCCGTCGCGCAGCAGCGCCCGGATGTCAGATTCCTTGCGGGCGAAGAGGCATGCACGCAACTGGCCGTCTGCAGTCAGGCGCACGCGATCGCACGTGCCACAGAAAGGGCTCGTGACGGACGCGATGACGCCCACCGAGGCCGGCCCCCCGTCGATGTCCCACACCTGGGCAGGGGCGGCGCCGCGATCGCCGCGCTCTGTCAGCGTGTAATGCGCCGTGAGCTGGGAAAGGATCTCCTCACCCGTCACCATCTCGTTGCGATCCCAGGTATGCCCGGCATCCAGCGGCATCTGCTCGATGAAGCGCATCTGGTAGCCGTGGTCAACGCAGAATTGCGTGAGGTCCACAATCTCGTCGTCGTTGACCCCGCGCATCGCGACCGCATTGACCTTGATGGGGGACATGCCCGCAGCATCGGCCGCCGCCAAGCCCGCGAGCGTGTCGGTGAGCCGGTCGCGGCGCGTGAGTTCCGTGAAGCGTTCGCGGCGAAGAGTGTCGAGCGAGACGTTGACGCGCGTCAGCCCCGCGTCCCGCAGCTGTGCCGCGAGGCCGGGCAGGCGCAGCCCGTTGGTCGTGAGTGACACCTCGGGGTGTCCATGGGGGCCTTCAAGTCCCGCCATACGCGCGACCACGTCGACCACGTCGGGACGCAATAGCGGCTCGCCGCCGGTCAGTCGAATTTCGCTGATGCCCATCTCGACGCCCACGCGCGCGACGCGCACCAACTCCTCGGTGGTCAGCATCGTGCTGGCTTTGAGCCAGGGCACCCCGTCCGCGGGCATGCAGTACGTGCAACGCAGCGAGCAGCGGTCGGTGAGGCTGATGCGCAGGTCCCGGTGTACGCGGCCAAAGCGGTCCAGAAGTCCGTCGCTCATGCGATACCTACCCAGGTGTGCGATCCGTCGGCCAGCACCTCGCGCTTCCAGACGGGCAACTCGGCCTTAATGCGCTCAACGAGCAGTCGGCAGGTGTCGAAGGCCTCGGCACGGTGCGCACTCGATACTGCGGCGACTATCGCGGCGTCGCCCACTTCCAGCAAGCCGATGCGGTGGGTCACGGCGGCGGTCAGTCCAACGGCGTCATCACCACAAACCTCGGCCGCGATGCGTTCGAGAGTGCCCTGCGCATCGGGGTGGGCCGAATAGTCAAGGTGCGTCACGCGCCCATCCACGGACGGGTCGTGGTCGCGCACCGTCCCCACGAATGATGCGATGGCGCCCTGAGCCGGCCCCGCGACTGCGCTGACATGATCGTCAAGCGAAAGCGGCGCGTTGGTGATTCGGGCAACCGCGATCAATGATCGCCACCATCCAGCTGGCTAAGCATGTGAGGCAGCAGCGGCAGGATGGTCTCGATACCGGCCGTCGCGGAGTCGAGTGAGCCCGGCAAATTGATAATGATGGCCGTGATGGGGCCCCCCGTGACACCCGCGATGCCGCGGGATAGGGCGGCCGTGGGCACGGACTCCCCGCTTACGCGTCGCAGCATCTCGGGAATGCCGGGGATGGGACGCGCAATGATGCTGGCAGTGGCCTCAGGAGTGAAGTCGCGCGGTGCTATGCCGGTGCCGCCCGTAGTGATGACCACGCGTGCGCCGGTGGACGTTGAGGCACGTAGTGCGCCCAACACTGAGTCAACGCCGTCGCTGACCACAGTGTGCTCGACGTCGGCACCCGCGGCCTTCAAAGCATCGGCGATAGCCTTGCCGCTGGTGTCCTCGCGTTCGCCGCGCGAGGCGCGGTCGGACACGGTGATGACTGAACATAGGACGTCGTGTAGTTCGTCGGTCATATTGCCAGTGTAGGAGACTCGCGTTTCATACGCGTTGCGTTCGTTCGCGCCCTGATCTCTGCGGTGCGTGAGAATCTCTCGGAACGCTCACCTGAGGCCCTATTGAAACTGCCTGGTCACGCCTGCGTAACAGGGCGTTGTTAGTGTGGGGTGATGACGTCAGACTCACTGCACACGCCCTGGACTGGGTATTCGCCCCAGGCCGCCTGGGATGAAGCCGTCGATGTACACGGCAAGGTACGCGAGCCGTATGCACGGGTTTACGCGGAAATCGACCGGATGTCCGGGGACGACCTCTATGCACGAGCCGAGGCCCTAGCGAGCACGTATCTCGCGCAAGGGGTCACGTTCGACCATGCGGGTGAGGAGCGGCCGTTCCCGCTCGACATCGTGCCGCGCGTCATCGGTGCCGACGAATGGGACATTATTTCTCCCGGAGTCGCTCAGCGTGTCAGAACCCTCGAGGCATTCCTGGCCGACGTGTACGGCTCTCAGCGCTGTGTTACCGACGGCATCGTGCCGCGCAAGCTCATCGCATCGTCGCAATACTTTTACCGCTCCGTCGCTGGCGTTGATCCTGCAAACGGCGTGCGCGTACACGTGTCGGGCATCGACTTGGTGCGCGACCAGCACGGCATCTGGCGCGTGCTCGAGGACAACGTGCGCGTGCCGTCGGGAGTCAGTTACGTGCTGTCCAACCGGCGCGCCATGTCCCAGATGTTCCCCGACATGTTTGGTGCGATGGGCGTGCGTCCCGTCCTCGAGTACTCGCAACGGCTGCGCTCGGCACTTGCGAAGGCGGCGCCCGAGGACGTCGATGATCCCACCATCGTGGTGCTTACCCCGGGTGTCTTTAACTCGGCCTACTACGAGCACTCGCTGCTGGCACGCACCATGGGTGTCGAACTCGTCGAGGGGCGCGACCTCGAGACTCACAACGGCCGGGTCTACATGCGCACCACCGCAGGCCGGCGCCGCGTCGACGTCATCTACCGCCGCATCGACGACGACTACCTGGACCCCATCGCGTTCCGTCCGGACTCAACGCTAGGCGCACCAGGCCTGATTAACGCCGCCCGCATGGGCAACGTCACCATCGCCAACGCAGTAGGAAATGGCGTCGCCGATGACAAACTCATCTACACGTACATGCCGGACCTCACCAGGTATTACCTGGGAGAAGAGCCAATCCTGCCGAACGTTGACACCTGGCGCCTCGAGGAGCCTGAGGCCCGCGAGGAGGTCATGGATCGCCTGCACGAGCTGGTGGTCAAGCCTGTGGATGGTGCCGGAGGTAAGGGCGTCACGATTGGCCCCAAGGTCTCCAAGACTGAGCTCGAAGCGGTGCGCAAGCAAATTCTCGCGGACCCGCGCGGCTGGGTGGCGCAGCCTGTCGTCCAGCTCTCCACGGTGCCGACGCTCACCGAGGAAGGCCTCGACCCCCGCCACGTCGACCTGCGCCCGTTCGCGATCAACGACGGCGACGACGTGTGGGTGCTCCCTGGTGGCCTGACTCGCGTGGCGCTCGCGAAGGGGCAACTCATTGTGAACTCGTCGCAGGGTGGCGGATCAAAGGACACCTGGGTGCTTGGTGGCGTGCGTCACCGTGGCACCGCGCAGCCGCCTCCCGAGGCGCGCGTGGAGTTCTCCGGCATCGGCTCCGTGCCGCAGGCCTCCCACCCGGAGGACTATGCCGCCGGGCAGGAACAGCAGCAACAGCAGCAACAGCAGGGGGAGCCAAAGGCAACCGCCCAGGCGGACGATGCTGCCGATCACTTGGGTGCGAACGGCCACGACGGAGGTGAGGGCTGATGCTTAGTCGTATCGCAGAATCACTGTTCTGGATCGGTCGCTACGTGGAGCGTGCGGACAACACCGCCCGTCTGTTGGATGTGCACCTGAATGTGCTGCTCGAGGACCCCTGGGTGGACGAGCCCAGCGCGAACGCGTCAATCCTGGCGGTCATGAATTGCGAGTTCGAAGGGCCGGTTTCCCGGTCGGACGTGCTGGCGACTCTTGCCTTTGACCGTGATCGCTCATCGTCGATTGCCGGCACGATGGCGGCCGCCCGCGAGAACGCGCGCCGAGCCCGCGAGGTGATTTCCACCGAGGTGTGGGAGAGCCTGAACATGACCCGCAACCAGCTCCCGCGCTGGTCGCAGGCGTCGCGGCCTCACGAGTACTTTGTCTGGGTGCGCGAGCGCGCGGCCGTGGTGTGGGGGCTGTCGAGCGCCACCACGTCACGTGATGACGCCTGGCACTTCATGGAGTTGGGCCGCTCGCTCGAGCGGGCCGACATGATCGCGCGGTTGCTCATGACTCGCAGTCTTGAGGGAACCACCGGACCCAACTGGACCACACTGCTACGCACCTGCTCGGCGCACGAGGCGTACCTGCGCACCGTGCGCGCGCTGGTGACCGAGGAGCGTGCAGCAGAGTTCCTGTTGATAGACCGACTGTTCCCGCGGTCCATCGCCTACAACCTGGACCGAGCGGAGACCATCCTGAGCGAGATCGACGGCGCCGGCGCGAGCCGCGCGCTCGCCGACCGTGCCCGCCTTGCCTTGGGCCGCGCCAGGACTAACCTCGAATACCGTGACGTCGGAGAAATCCTCGCCGACTTGCCCGCCCAGATGCGCGAGGTGCAGAAGGCCTGCGCCACGGCATCGGACCTTATCCGTGATCGCTACTTCCTGCCCGCGTCGACGGTCATGTGGAGCCAGGAGGCCCTGTGAGTACCTTGCGCATTGAACACCGCACCGCGTTTCAGTACGCCGAGCCGGTGGTGTCCTCCTATAACGAGGCGCGCCTGACTCCAGCGTGGCTTCCTCGACAACGCGTCCTCGAATCCAACATCGAGATTTCGCCGCTGTCCTGGCGTACCGCGTATCGCGACTATTGGGAGAGCGACGTCACGGTCTTCGAGATTACTCAGCCGCACACGTCGCTGACGGTGACGAACCGATCGCTCGTGGAGATTTTGCCGCAGAGTTACCGTGAGGAACGTGCCGACTGGGATGCGCTCAATGGTCCGCGTTTTCAGGACCTGTTGTGTGAGTACCTGTCGCTGACGCCCGTGACCCGTCCCACTGACGAGCTTCTGGAATTCGCCAAGCAAGCAGCGGGCACACACGAGCCCGATGCCGCGGCACGGCAGATCTGCGATTTCCTCCACGACCAGGTGAACTACGTGCCCGGCGTGACCAATGTCCACACCCCGGCAGCCGATGCTTGGGCGGCCAGGTCTGGCGTCTGCCAGGACTTCGCCCACCTCGCGATTGGCGCGCTCCGCGCCGTGGGGATCCCGGCGCGCTATGTGTCGGGCTACCTGCACCCCAAGAAGGATGCTGAGATCGGAGAGACCGTCAGCGGCGAGTCTCACGCGTGGGTGGAGTGGTGGAGTGGCGACTGGTTTGGTTACGACCCCACCAACGCGTCAGAGGTCGGAGACCATCACGTGATTGTGGCGCGCGCCCGCGAATACCGCGACGTACCGCCGTTGTCGGGCGTGGTCGCCGGAACCACCACGGACCTGAATGTCACGGTGAAGGTCACCACGGTCTCCTAGCCACAGCATCGGCCGTAGGAAACCAGCCCTCGGACCACCAGGTGGCGAGCTCACGTGCCGTGAGTCAGCCTGTGTACTCGAAGTGCCACGGCTCGGGGTTGTACCCGGACGGCCTTGCCCAGTCGGGCGACTTCCAGTTGTATCCGGTGAGTTGTCCGCGAAGCCATAGGTACGCGGAACCGCTGTATCCCCCAGGCAACGATGAGCCAGAGATGTCGATCGCTGCCCCCCAGCCATGGTTCGAGGTACCCGGAACGGCGGCGATGTTGCCAAGGACCGCTCGGGCCGTGACCTGCTCCTGATAGGTACGATAGGCGTCGTTGATAGGAATATTGATTCCGTAGCGCCCGCGAAAGGCGCGATTGAGTCGTTCCAGATCGTCTGCGGCCTGGCAAAGCAGCAACTCGGCCCGGTCCCACGACAACGAGCACAGATCAGTCACGGGGATGTAGCCGTTGGAGTACGCGGACTTGGCCCGTGTGATTGCGGCTCCTCCCGAGCCCGTCAGGTAATAGCCCGATCCCCACGCCCGAGCGGTGCCCACCTGGACCTCGATCCAACCGCTGGAGGAGACGGCCCCGGTCGCGGTCAGCGCGTTGCCACGCGATCGCTGCGTGACAACTGGATATGAGGTGGACGGACCTGAGCGCAGATTGAGGGTTGAGGCGCCGTACACGTACACGACGGAGTGCCGCAAGAGTGGGCCCGATGCGGCCGAAGGCGCGTAACTGACGCCGGCGCGGTCGAGGCGATAAAGGAACGCGGCCATGGCATCACGCGTGATCGAGGCGTCCGGCCTGAACTCTGGGCCGCTAGACGTTCGCCAACCAGTGGTGGCGCCCGTCGAGGCGAGCCACACGACGGGCTTGTAGAACTGCGAGGACGTCGACACGTCCTTGAACGGTGACTTTGCAGGTACGGACACTTGTGGTGACCCGGCAAAGCGATACAGGAATGCTGCCATCGCCTCGCGTGTGATGGCTTCGAATGGCCTAAATTCATAGCCGCTCGTCACCTTCCAACCCTCCGAGATCCCGGACTCAGCAGCCCAGGAGATCTCGGGGTAATAGGCGGTGGAGGAACTCACGTCAACGAATGACGAGCGCGACGCAGCAACGTAAGCGGGCTTGCCAGCGAATCGGTAGAGGAACGCCGCCATCGCATCTCTCGAGACAGAGGAGTACGGACGGTACTCTCGCGCGCCCCCAGGCATCCGCCATCCGGTACTCACGCCACTGTTGGCAAGCCAGGCGATCTCGGTAGCGAACTTAGAGAACTGAGGTGAGTCCGCGCTGGCGGAGATGTCGGTGAAGATGAGCGAGGACGCAGACAGCGCGGCATCAGGACTTGCTGCACGCAGTGTCGTTGACGACGGCGGCAGGGCGTCGATAGATGGCTCCGGGAGCAAGACATCGTCGTCTGAGTCTTGAGGAGGTGCCACCTTTTCTGTCGGGGGCTGGGGCTCGCCGTCGGGCTGTGCCGAAGAAGAAGGCGTTGGCCGTGGATTCGGCGATGGAGTGGGAAGGGGAGCCAATGAGGCATCAGAGCTGGGCACGGGAGCCGCTGACGGAATCGGGGCGGCGGTAATTGAGGGGTCGGGGCTCGGTGTGACATTGGGGCGCGGTGATGCCAACTCCGATGCCGCTGAAGTCGCTTCGACCACGAGTGGTTGCGCATGCGCGGTAGTGGCGCTCAGCGCGAGCAAGGCGCCCATCGTGACAGCGCACAAGGCTCGCACTGTAATCAGCCGAGCATAGTTGCGAGATGCGTGGATGAGCCCTTCTCCTCTGGCATTGATGAGGCCGTGAGCCTCGGAAGTACACGGATGGATATAGGGATAATCGGCGCATTTGTGGCTGAAGTAAACCCCGTGTGGCACATCCCACTAGACGTGCGCATCCCAACCTAAGGATGCATTGGCTGCGGGGGGCCGTCCAATTGAGCGCGTGTTCGTGACCCGTGCATCCCGGCTAAAATCGGTGGGTGACTTCCGCGAACCCAGAATCTGACGAGAACCGCTACGACTTCCACGCGCTCGAGGAGCGTTGGCAGCCGGTGTGGGCCGAGACCCAGCCATTCAAGGCCGGAGGCGTGGACGACGAACGCCCCACCAAGTACGTGCTCGACATGTTCCCGTACCCCTCAGGCGACCTCCACATGGGACACGCAGAGGCGTACGCATTGGGTGACGTGATCTCCCGGTATTGGATCCAGCGCGGTTTCAACGTACTTCACCCCATCGGCTGGGATTCGTTCGGCTTGCCGGCAGAGAACGCCGCGATCAAGAACAACACGGATCCGCGAGTCTGGACCGAGGCGAACATTGCCCAGCAACGGGCCTCGATGGAGCGTTACGCCTGCTCGTTCGACTGGGACCGTGTGCTCGCGACGCATCGCCCCGAGTATTACCACTGGAATCAGTGGATCTTCACTCGCATGTACGAGCGCGGATTGGCCTACCGCAAGCCGTCACTGGTGAACTGGTGCCCCAAGGACCAGACCGTTCTCGCGAACGAGCAGGTCGTCCAGGGACTGTGCGAGCGTTGCGACACCGCAGTGACCAAGAAGAAGCTCACGCAGTGGTACTTCAAGGTCACCGACTACGCCGATCGCCTGTTGGACGACCTCGATGGCCTTGAGGGCACCTGGCCATCCAAGGTGATCGCGATGCAGCGCAACTGGATCAACCGCTCGCACGGTGCCGACGTGACGTTCTCAATCGAGGGCCGCGACGAACCGATCAACATCTACACCACCCGACCGGACACGCTCTTTGGCGCGACCTTCATGGTGGTCGCGGCGGACTCTGACCTGGCGTCAGAACTTGCGGCCGATGCTGATGACGCAACGCGTCAGGCTTTCGATACGTACGTGGCGGCCGTCAAGGGTGCGACGGACATCGACCGTATGAGCACCGACCGGCCCAAGACTGGCGTGTTCCTCGGCCGTTATGCGACCAACCCGATCAACGGTGAGAGGCTCCCGATCTGGGCCTCGGATTACGTTCTCGCTGACTACGGACACGGCGCAGTGATGGCGGTCCCCGCCCACGACCAGCGCGACCTCGACTTTGCGCGCGCGATGGACCTGCCCGTAAGAGTCGTCGTGGATGCTCGTGACGAGGACGGCAACGTACTGCCCGACCCGACCGAGTCTTGGACCGCGACCGCAGGCGAGGGCGTGCTGGTGAATTCTGGTGAGTTCAACGGCCTTGCTAAGACCGATGCGATCGCCGCAATTGTGGCCAAGCTCGGCGAGGACAGCGTGGGTAGCGAGACCACTAACTACCGACTGCGAGACTGGCTGATCTCGCGTCAGCGCTACTGGGGCACTCCCATTCCGATCGTGCATTGCGAGGAGTGTGGCGAGGTCCCGGTGCCCGACGATCAGCTTCCCGTGGAACTGCCTCCCACCGAGGGCCTCGACCTGAAGCCCAAGGGCAAGTCGCCACTCGCGGCAGCCACCGACTGGGTCAACACCACGTGCCCCAAGTGCGACGCTCCAGCGCTGCGCGACACGGACACCATGGACACGTTTGTGGATAGTTCCTGGTACTTCCTGCGCTTCCTGTCGCCCAACAAGGCCGACGGCCCATTCGACCCGGCGGAGGCCGCTCGTTGGGCTCCGGTCGACCAGTACGTCGGCGGAGTCACTCACGCGATCCTCCACCTGCTCTACGCGCGCTTCTTCACCAAGGCATTGAATGACATGGGCTACGTGGACTTCGAGGAGCCCTTTCTTGCGCTACTCAACCAGGGCATGGTGCAAATGGAAGGCTCCGCGATGTCAAAGTCGCGCGGCAACATCGTGCGCTTGAGCGAGCAGCTCGATGAGTTTGGCGTGGACGCGATTCGCCTGACGATGGCGTTTGCGGGCCCGCCTGAGGACGACATCGACTGGGCCGACGTGTCGCCGGCAGGAAGCGCCAAGTTCCTTGCCCGCGCGTGGCGACTAGCGCGCGACGTGACGAGTGAACCAGGGGTAGACCCGGCATCGGGCGACGTAGCGCTGCGTGCCCACACCCACAAGACGCTCGCCGAATGCTCCGAGTTGGTCGAGAGTTTCCGTTTCAATGTGGTGGTGGCGCGCACCATGGAACTCGTCAACGTGACGCGCAAAGCAATCGATTCGGGCGTCGGTCCGGCGGATCCTGCTGTGCGTGAGGCAGCCGAGGTGGTCGCGATCCTGCTGAGCCTGTTCGCGCCTTACTGCTCCGAGGACATGTGGTCGATGCTCGGTCACGACAACGTTGCCCACGCCGGCTACCCCGAGGTGGACCCAGCGCTTCTCGTGGAGGAGACGGTCACCTGTGTCGTGCAGGTCAAGGGCAAGGTACGCGACCGGCTTGAGGTCGACCCGAACATCGGCGAGGACGCCCTGCGCGAACTAGCCCTCGCATCGGACGCCATCAAGCGCACCCTCGACGGCGCCGAACTTCGCACGGTCATCGTGCGCGCCCCCAAGCTCGTCAATATCGTCCCCATGTAGAAACACGCCGCTCCTTAGGGGCGCGTCAAGAAAGGAACACTCGTGGCTGAACGCACAGTTGCCGTCATCACCGACTCGGTTTGCGGCCTGGCAGGAAACGTCGCGGCGGAGTTTGGCGTGTACCTGATTCCGGTGCGCGTCACTACGCCGGACGGCACCTTTTCCGACGGTGCGGGCTTTGGGCCAGACGATGCGATTGCCGCAATTCTCGCGGGCCAGAAGGTCGAGACGGCCGAGCCGCAGGTTGTCGCCATGGCTAACGCCTTTGCGGAGTGCGCGAACGCGGGCGCACAATCAATCGTGTGTGTGCACGTCAGCAGCCAGTTGTCTGGCACCGTCAGTGCGGCGCGCGCAGCAGCGGCGACCTCGCCAATTCCCGTCACGGTGGTCGACACCGGAACTACGGGTATGGCTCAGGGTTACGCCGCATTGGCCGCGGGCGCGGTATCTCTTGCTGGTGGCACTTCCGCAGAGGTGGAACAGGCCGCCAAGATGGCCGCGGAGAGTTCACAGGTCTACTTCACGGTAGACACGCTCGACTTCTTGCGCCGTTCCGGCCGCATCTCCGGCGCGATCGCGACGCTCGGCTCCATGTTTAAGCTGCGCCCCATCATGGGGATTCGCGACGGCAAGGTGGAGTCGGTAGACCGAAAGCGCGGCACCGATGCCGCCCGGAGCACGGTGCGCGAATTGGCCGAACGCCGCGCGGGTGAGATGGTTCGGCCCGCGGGTGCCGTCGGCTTGGTGGGATCCGAGGCGGTCCCCGCCGAGTTCAAGTTGACCATCTCGGGGCCCACGCTTGAATCCGATCCACCCACGTCGCTGGCGATTCACGCGGGACCGGGGATGTATTACGCGGCGGTAGCGCAGATGCCACAGGCCTACTTCGACGTGTTGCGCGGGTCCTCCCTCGCCTCGTCCTAGATTTCTCCGGGCAACGTAGGGCACTCCACCGCTACTGTGGTGCTCATGAGTAACGTAGCGGTGATCACTGACTCCGCCGCCTCACTTCCTCCGGCGCTCGCCAAGAAGTGGGGCATCATCGTGGTGCCGCTGCAGGTCATTGTCGACGACGACGTCTTTCCCGAAGGGGACGCGATCTCTCCTCCCGAAGTGCTTTCTCACCTTCTCGCGGGTCGCTTAGTGTCCACCTCGCAACCGAGCGTTGCTGCCTTCACCGCCGCCTTTGAGCGGGCCGCGCAGACTGGGGCAAAAGCCGCCGTAGCGGTGCTGATCTCGGGGGAGATGTCGGGCACCGTGAATGCAGCACGAACGGCGGCTCAAGACTCCGTGATCCCAGTGCACGTCGTGGATACTCACACCCTTGCCATGGCGGCCGGATTTGCTGCGGTGGCCGCTGCAGCCCGCGCGGCGAAGGGCGCGGACGTGGACCAGGTTGCTCAACGAGCGCGGGACGTCGCAGCCTCATCCCTGTGTGTCTTCACGGTAGATAGTCTCGAGTTCCTCAAGCGCGGTGGCCGCGTAGGCGCAGCTTCCGCAGCCATCGGCAACGCGCTTAGCTTGCGGCCGGTGATGGCCATACGCGAGGGCAAGGTCGAGGTGTTGGAACGAGTACGGACCACCGCGCGCGCTCGCAACGCCATGCTGGACATGGTTGACGCTCACGTGGGGACGCTCGCTCACCCCGCCGCCGCAATCATGGCGCTCGGAGACGAGCAATTCGGTAGCGATGCCGCATTGCTCGTGGAGAGCCGTCACCCTGAACTTGCGATGTTGGTGCGGACGCCGGTGAGTGCGGTGCTGGCAGTCCACACCGGTCCGGGCACGCTCGCCGCGGTCGTGGTCAATCTTCCTGATGACGTGCGCTAGTACTACGCGCTCGCCGGGCTCGCGCCGTCACCTATGCCCCTGTCTGCATACTGATGTCCACAGGTCTTGAGGCGGACGCGGTCACCAAGGAGTAGCGAACGCGAAGCCGGTGCCGGGCACGCCGCCGTTTAGCGTCGGTCTATGAGCGATGACGAGCAGCGAAGCGACCCTGACGAAACGGGGGCTAATATTGCGTCACCAGGCATGGTGGGGGCACGTTGGCGTGACGGCGTCGCACGTCAGGCCCGCGCTATCTATGAGTCGGCACATGGCAACCCCATCGCGGACGACGCACGGGGGATGCGCTGGGCCCTCTCCCCGCGAAGTGCCATCATCGCTGGTGTGGTGGTCCTGCTGTGTGGAGTGGTGCTCCTCGTAGCACTGAAACCCCCGGCCGGCTCGGTAGTGGGCATGGACCCCGACAGCTTTGGCGCCGCCGAGCGCAGTGGGGCGGTTGAAGATCCCGCCATCGGGGTTGACGCGGATGCGAGCGCGTCGCCAGCATCGGGATTAGAGGGGGCTGGTTTCGACAGTGGATGGCAAGGAGACTCTGGAGCCGCCGTCGTGGTCGTCGATGTCGCGGGTCACGTCGCGGTGCCGGGACTGCGCGAGTTGCCCGCAGGTTCGCGGGTGGCCGATGCCATCGCCGCCGCCGGGGGAGCACTCGCGGATGCGGCGGCGGATGGACCCAACCTGGCCCGGATACTGGTCGATGGCGAACAGGTCTACGTGCCGGGTGTGGACGACGACGCAACCGACGTCGCGGGGCCAGGCGTCACTCCGGCGCACGGAAAAATCAACGTGAACAGGAGCGATGCGGCTGGACTGGAGGCGTTGCCGGGCGTGGGGCCAGTCCTCGCGCAGCGTATCGAAGAGTATCGCGAGGAACATGGCCCATTCGCCTCAATTGATGACCTCGATGCCGTCTCGGGAATAGGGCCTGCTTTGCTAGCGCAACTCGCAAAGGAGGCGACTGTGTGAAACCCCGGCACGACGCAAGGTTGGTACCGGCCGCCATCGTTGCGTACTTGTGTGCGGGGCTGATTGCCGGGGAATTAGTGAAGTCGGCGATGGTCGTGTGGACACTTCTCGTGGCGGTAAGCTGCGCTGTTTTGATTGGCGCGCTCGCTTCCTGCCGCAGTTCCTGGGCTGACGCAAACACAACTGTGCATGGTCGAGGAGCCGCGCACTTCACTAGCCGCCTTGCCAAGCGCGCTTGGACGTTGTCACTGTACGCGCACGCCGCGCTCGTGGTGATGGTGGCGGCGGTCGTGGTGCTCAGTACGTGCGCCCATATGTCCGCGCGGTGGGAAGGAGGCTTCGCCACGGCCGTGGGGGGTGGCGCCCCTGAGGTTGAGTTGATGGGTGTAGTTGCCCGTGAACCGGTGCCACTGGCCAGCTCTGGATTCGATGGTCAGCCGCGCCACGCCGTCAGCCTCTCCGTCGCCCAGTGGCGTGAGGCGAACCAAGACGCGTGGTGGCGGCCGTCTGCGGCGACTGTCGACGTGATCGGAACTCAGGATATTGGGGCCCTCGCTTACGGCGACAACGTGACGGTGACGACCAAGCTGGACTATCGTCACGGCGATCGTGCCATCGCGGTGGGGTGGGACGCGACAGTGAGCGCAGTGTGTGGCGCTGGGGGAGTGGCTGGTGCTGTCGCGACCGTTCGGGAGGACTTGAGGCGATCGACTCAGGGGTTGGCCACCACGGTCAAGGGGCTCAGCCGGGGCATGATCATCGGAGATACCCGCGCGATGCCGGGTGAACAACGCGAGGAGATGCGAGTCGCGGGACTCACCCACCTCACCGCAGTCTCAGGCGCACACTTTGCTGTGGTCGCTGTCATGGTTCATGGCGTGCTGCGCAGACTGCGGCTATGGAGGGGCGCGCGTGCCCTACTCGCCGCAACGGGGATGGCGGGCTTTGCCTGCCTTGTGTTTCCCGACGCGTCCGTGGTGCGCGCCCTGGTGATGGCGCTCGTGGGTGCGCTCGCCGTCTGGTTCGGGCGCCCGGCGCACGCGCTGCCCGCTCTCGCGACCGCGGTGATCGTGCTCGTGACCGTCGATCCGTTCGTGGCCCTTGAGCCGGGCTTTGCGCTCTCCGTCAGCGCGGTGGCCGCCATCATCCTGTGGTCACCCCGGCTGCGAGTGCTGCTGGCGAAGGTGATGGCGCCTACGCCGGCGATGCTCATCGCGGTGCCACTCGCGGCGCAGGCTGCGTGCGGGCCAATTCTGATCTTGCTGGAGCCCCGCGTCAGTCTCTACTCGGTGTTCGCGAACCTGTTAGCCGCGCCCTTTGCTGCGCCGGTGACCCTCATTGGGTTAGGGGCAGTGATTCTGGGCCCAGCGTCGCTAAGTGCCGCATCGGCGGTCGCATGGCTTGCCTCAATACCTGTATGGCCGGTCGCGCTCATCGCGCACGGTGCGGCATCTGTACCCGGTGCAACCCTCCAGTGGCCGCCAGGGCTGCCAGGCGCCCTGACCTTGGCTGCACTCACGTGTGTATCCATGTGGTGGACGGTGCGCAAGGGTAAGAGATCATTCAAGGTCTTGGTGACGGCGGCGACACTCGCGTTGGTCGTCCTAGTGGCGAGCTCGGACCGCACCTGGGACTGGGTCAGCCCGGTGCCAGAACAATGGTCAGTCGTTGCGTGTGACGTGGGCCAGGGCGACATGATGATGCTCCGCGTGGGGACGCATGCCGCGGTGGTCATCGACACAGGCCCGGGCGGTGGGACAGCGGCCGCTTGTCTTAGTCGATACGGGGTGAGTGAGGTGCCGCTGCTCATTCTGACGCACCCCCACGCGGATCACGACGGGGGAGTGCCCGAGGTGCTGTCCATCGCCAGTGTCGAGGCCGCGTGGGTGACCCAGCTAGCCACCGCGCAGGGCTTCAACCAAGCAGTAGAACAATTGGCCGACGCAGATGTGATGGCGATGGCCCCTAGTGCAGGGGCGACGTGGAAGCAAGGCTCGGTTTCCCTCACTCTGCGCGAGGCAAGAGCGGTGACGCCGACCCCAGTTCCAGATGCCGAACTCGCGGGGAGCGTGGTGAACGACGCGTCGTTGGTGGTGTCTGGGGTCGTGGACGGGGTCACGCTCTTGGCACTGGGGGACGCGGAGACTGCTGCGCAACAAGACCTGGAGAACTCGATGCAAGCCTTGGTCACGGTGGACGTAATAAAGGTTGCACACCACGGTTCGCGGGTCCAAGACCCGAGCCTCATGAAGAAGATCCGCGCGGGACTAGCGATCGTGAGCGTAGGCGCAGGCAACACTTATGGGCATCCATCCGAGGAGGCGCTCGAGCTCTACGCAGGTACAGGTGCGAGGACCGTACGAACTGACGAATGTGCGGACATTGTGGTGTGGCGTGACCCCGAGTTGCGCATGGCATCCCTATGTCGGTCGCGCATGGCAGGCTAAGCACATGGCCGCACGCAACTCTGCCCCGGAAGCAACCTGGTTCAAGGCCGCCCCTGCGCCGCTGGTGCTCGTCTCGGGTCCAGAGTCGGTGCTAGGCGAGCGTGCCATTGAGCGCATCGTACTTGCGGTCAAGAAGCGCGAGGACTCGGTCACGGTGACGCGACTCGATGCCGGTGCGTACAGCCGTGGTGCTCTCATGTCAGCGACCAGCCCGTCACTCTTTGCGGAACCCGGCATCGTGGTGATCGACGGCGCGGAGGCAATGAACGACGAGTTTCTCGCCGATGGTTTGGCCTATGTCGCCTCCCCCGACCCCACGGTAGTGGTGGTGATCCGCCACGGTGGCGGAGTGCGTGGCAAGAAACTACTCGATGCCCTCAAGGCCGCCGGCGCAGCTCAGTACACGTGCCCCGCAATTAAGAAGGATGCCGAGCTGGTGGACTTCGCGATGGGGGAATTCGAGCGCGGCAAACGACCCGCGCCCGCCCGCGCAGTGCGCGCGCTTGTGGACGCGATCGGTGGAGACGTTGCCGAGCTCGCAGCCGCATGCTCGCAGCTCATGAGCGACGTCGATGGCACCATCGACGAGGCTGCCGTGACGCGTTACTACGGCTCTCGCGTCAACGCGACGGGCTTCGCAGTAGCCGATGCCGCAGTAGCGGGCAAGACTGGCGAGGCGCTCGCGCTCGTTCGACACGCGGTCTCAACGGGTACGGATCCCGTGCCGCTAGTCGCTGCGCTGGCACTGAAGTTGCGCACGCTCGCCAAGGTGGGTGCGGCCCGCGGGCGCGGGATGGACCCCGTACGCGACATGAAACTAGCCCCGTGGCAGGTGGATCGTGCGCGGCGTGAACTGCAGCGTTGGAACGCGCGGACACTGGCCGAGGCAATCGAAGAGGTGGCGCAGGCCGATGCCGACATCAAGGGGGGTGGACGCGCACCGGACTTCGCTCTGGAGCGGGCGGTGCGCCGCGTGGCGGGGCTGGCCTCCCACTAACTGAGGGGACCATGTGGCCCGCCAAGAGTTACCGACGGAAGGCGCGGCCGTCACGAGACGGGATGCTGAGTACCTCGGCGCGTTCAAACAGATGCCCCTGGATTTGGTCGAATCCGAGCGCGGTAAGTGCGCGCAACTCCGAGGGGGTTTCGACGCATTCCGCTACCAACCTTCGCCCATTGCCACGCGCCCGTTCAACAATCTCCGGACCGTGCCTCGCAATGTCGCGCTGATCAATTTTGACAAAATCCGCGTGGGGAAGAAGTTCGCACTGTGACTCGGTGGCGGTGAAATCGTCCAGCGCAATGCGGAACCCCTGATCTCGCAACTCAAGAACCCGGTCTACAAGCAACGCATGCACGGTGGTGGACTCCACGATCTCAATGATCACAGTCGCGGGGTCGCAGTGCAGATCCTGGTGGGTGAGTAGATAGTTCCCGGTGAAATTCACGGAGGCATCTCGACCATGGGTGATGTCGGCACCCTGATGAAAGGCGGCGGCAATGACATGCTCGGTTGCGAGATCCTGACCCTCTGCTTCCCAGAGATCAGCGCATGCGCCCTTGAGACCCGCAGCGCGAAAGAGGAGTTCGTAGCCGCATAGTTCGCCGCCGGGCGTGTAGATTCCTTGGCGCCCCACGAGGGTGGGCACTGTCGAGTACTGAGCGACGGCCTCGGGGTGGGTCCAGTGCCAAAGACGCGGGGTATCCGATGCGGTCATTGAGTCCCTCGCATAAAGGCGCTGGGTAGCACAAAAGCCCCGGTCACGCAGAGCATGCCGGGGCGAAGTGTGCGGGGCTAGAGAGCCGCGACCTGCTTGGCAAGAGCCGACTTGCGGTTCGCTGCCTGGTTCTCGTGGATGACGCCCTTGGACGCAGCCTTGTCGAGCTTGGTGGTTGCGGTCTGCAGAGCAGTCTGCGCAGCGGCCTTGTCGCCGGCAGCAATGGCCGTGCGGACCTTGCGGACGTGCGTCTTGAGCTCAGACTTGACGGCGACGTTGCGCACGCGAGCCTTCTCGTTGGTGCCGATACGCTTGATCTTCGACTTAATGTTTGCCACGTGGGTCCTCTAACGGTGTTGGAAATAAACTTGGGGTGTTGCGCCCGACGGGCGCACACACGACCGCCAATACTACCAGTGATGGCACTCAATTAGCGAACGTGAGACATGTTCGTACGTCGCGTACGGGAGAATGGCGCCTTCGCGCCGAACCTTACGCGGGTCGATACGCAACACTCTATCAAGCCGCACCTCACTCGGGCGGCCTTGACGGTCCCACGCGCCGGACCCAATGTCTAGCCAGTAGCGGCCCCAATGGGCTTCGCTCGCCGCGTTGCGGTCGTGATCTTTGCTCGTGAGCATGAGGCCGAGCAGCCAGTCGCCATCGTGGCCGATGAGGAGCACCGGCCGGTCCTTTCCATGAGTGAAGTCCTCTTCGAACGGCACCCACGTCCACACGACCTCACCTGGATCCGGCTTGCCGTCCAGTTTGGGGGAGTATTCGATGTCGAATCGGCCCTCGAAGTCTCCTGGATAAGCCGGCGGTCCCTTGCGCGCGGGACGCGGCGTGAGAGCGGACTTGAGCTTCGCGAACACTCGCGATAGACGGGAGGGATGTGCGTTGGCCATATTGCGTTACGTTAGCGCGCTGGAGCCAGGCAGTGTCAATGCGGAGTCGGCGAGTTCATGGTCCGGCTTTGCGTCGGCCAGCAGCTCTTCGATGGGAAGCGAGTGCCCAAACAGGAACCCCTGACCGTAGCTCCATCCATGCTTACGAGCGATCGAATACTGGGCCTCGGTTTCGATGCCTTCGATGATTCCGTACATGTCGAGCGAAGTTGTCAGGCTTGCCATGGCTGTCGAGATCCGGTCACCAGTTGACCTGTCACCAAGTCGCAACGTGAACTCTCGCGCAAGCTTGAGCCCGGCGACAGGATTCTGGAGGACAGAGGACAACGACGAATAGCCGGTGCCGAAGTCGTCGATCAAGAGGTCGATCCCCATGGCCGTGAGCCTGGCCAGATCGGAGTGTTCGGCAGGGGTTGCCGCGAGCATGCCAGTCTCAGTGATCTCGAGTCCGAGGCGGTCGGGACTTACTCCGGTCGCGTCCAGCGCAGACGCCACCACTCGGGTGAGGTTCGCGCTACCAATTTGCCGTGTCGAGACGTTGACGAAAACCTTGCCCTTGAACTCGGGGTACGAGGCGATGAGGCCGCATGCGTCCAGCAGGACGAGTCGACCGAGTTCAATGACCAGGTTCGCGGCTTCGCACACATCGATGAAGTCTTGCGGCATCAATAGGCCGCGCGTGGGGTGCTGCCAGCGGACCAGAGCCTCGTACGCCACCACCTCGCGGGTACCAAGGTCCACTACGGGCTGATAGTGGACCCGCAGTTGGCCCTCGGCGATCGCGAGGCGGAGCTCCGCCTCGACTGACAGTCGCGATAGGGCCTTGGCGTGCAGGTCCTCCCGGAAGACTTCCGATCCGGCGCGTCCTGCTTGCTTCGCGGCGAACATGGCGAGGTCGGCCCGGCGCACTAGCCCTTCAGCGCCTAGGCCAACATCGGCCAGCGCTATGCCGGTGCTGATGGTGACCCGCACTTCATGGCCGCCCACGACCAGAGGTTCTTGCACCGCATCGGTGATCACGGCGAGGAGTCCCTGCGCGGCGTTCTCAGTGAGGATGGCGTCGAGTACCACTACAAACTCGTCACCGCCGAGGCGGGCCACGACGTCGGTGGGACGCACGGAATCCCGTATCCGCCGTGCCACTTCAATGATCGCATCGTCGCCTGCCTCATGTCCGAAGGAATCGTTGATGAGCTTGAAGTGGTCGATGTCGATGAACAGCACTGCTACCGGCGCGGTATTCCCGGTGCGGGAGAGGGCTGCGGTGAGCAACTCGACCAATCGGGACCGGTTGGGTAGACCCGTCAAGTGGTCGTATTGGGCTCGGTGTTCGAGGAGCTCCTTGGTGCGCCGCACTTCGGTGACGTCTTCGATCTGAATGATGCATGTATGGCGACCTGACGCGGCATCATGAGCGACGTCAGAGACGGTGACGCGGGTCCACACGGTGTCGCCATTGTGGTGTAACAGTCGCTTTTGTGCCTGGTAATAGGGCATAGAGCCTGAGGCGACCGCGGTCATCATCTCGCGGTCGCGCTGTAGATCGTCGGGGTGCGTGTATGTGGAGTAGTGCGCTCCGACCACATCCGCGCTCTCACGGCCCAGGATGCGTGCAAATGCGTCATTAAGCGCGATAAAGGTGCCCGCGTCGTCAACAAGCGCCATGCCAATGGGCGAGTCTCTAAAGATTGAGCGGAAAAGGTCATCGTCGTGCGTCATCTGTCCCCCGGTTTCAGAAAGTGCGGCGCCATTGCGTTTGCGGCCGTAGTCAAACGTCGTTATTGACCTATGCGGCCCTCGCACTATGTATCGGCACGCGCGAGCCGCGCATGAGTGTGCTGATTCGTGGGACGATAGGGGCTTGCCTCCGCCCCCATTCAAGGAATAGCCACCACAGTGTCACTTGACCCTCGCATTCAGCCTGCCTCGACTGACCCGAGTCTGATCCGCAATTTCTGCATTATTGCGCACATCGACCACGGCAAGTCCACTCTGGCTGACCGCATGCTCGGTATTACCGGCGTGGTCAGCGAGCGCGCCTCCCGCGCGCAGTACCTGGACCGCATGGATATCGAGCGCGAGCGCGGCATCACCATTAAGTCTCAGGCCGTTCGCATGCCGTGGGAAGTAGAGGGCGGCGCTCACGCTCTCAACATGATTGACACCCCCGGACACGTGGACTTCAGTTACGAGGTATCCCGCTCACTCGCCGCTTGCGAGGGTGCCGTGCTGCTGGTGGACGCCGCGCAAGGCATCGAGGCGCAGACCCTTGCGAACCTCTACCTGGCCATGGAAAACGACCTGGTCATCATCCCTGTGCTCAACAAGATTGACCTTCCGTCCGCCGACCCCGACCGCTATGCCGCGGAACTTGCTCAGCTCATTGGCTGCGACGAGGAGGACGTGCTTCGCGTCAGCGGTAAGACCGGCGAGGGTGTGCCCGAGTTGCTCGACCGCGTGGTGCGCGACATTCCGCCGCCCGTGGGCGATGCATCGGCTCCTACCCGCGCCATGATCTTCGACTCGGTGTACGACACCTACCGCGGCGTGGTGACGTATATCCGCGTGATCGACGGGGCCCTCAAGCCCAAGGAAAAGATCGCAATGATGTCGACCCTCGCGACTCACGAGTTGCTCGAGATCGGCGTCATCAGCCCCGAGCCCGTGCCCACTAAGGGTCTGGGAGTCGGTGAGGTCGGCTACCTGATTACCGGAGTGAAGGACGTGCGCTTGTCCAAGGTGGGCGACACCGTCACCTTGGCGAACAACCGCGCCGCAGAGTCGCTTGGCGGCTACCGAGACCCGCGGCCGATGGTCTACTCGGGTCTTTTCCCGCTGGACGGCTCGGATTTCCCTATCCTGCGCGACGCCCTGGACAAGCTCCAGCTCAACGACGCCTCGCTGGTCTATGAGCCCGAGAGTTCGGTAGCGCTCGGGTTCGGCTTCCGTTGCGGCTACCTTGGGCTGCTTCACTTGGAGATCGTGCGTGACCGCCTCGAGCGCGAGTTCAACATCGACCTCATTTCCACCGCCCCCAACGTGGTCTATCAGGTCACCATGGACGACGGAAAAATTCATGAGGTTACGAACCCGTCTGAGTTCCCCGGCGGCAAGATTGCCGAGGTGCGCGAGCCGGTTGTTAAGGCATCCATCCTGGTACCCAGCGAGTTCATCGGCACAGTCATGGAACTATGCCAGGAGCGTCGCGGCACCATGGGCACCATGAACTACCTCAGCGAGACGCGCGTGGAGATGCACTACACGCTGCCGCTCGCCGAGGTGGTCTTCGACTTCTTCGACCAGCTCAAGTCACGCACCAAGGGCTACGGCTCGCTCGACTACGAGCCCGACGGTGACCAGGCCGCGGATCTTGTCAAGGTAGACATCCTGCTGCAGGGCGAGACCGTGGACGCCTTCAGCGCCGTGGTCCATAAGGATGCCGCGTATGCCTATGGACTGTCGATGGTGGGCAAACTCCGCAAGCTGATCGACCGTCAACAGTTCGAGATTCCCATCCAGGCCGCGGTCGGCGCGCGCGTGATTGCTCGCGAGACCATCAAGGCCATCCGCAAGGACGTGCTCGCCAAGTGCTATGGCGGTGACATCTCGCGCAAGCGCAAGCTGCTGGAAAAGCAGAAGGCCGGTAAGAAGCGCATGAAGAATATCGGCTCCGTTGAGGTCCCCCCGGAGGCGTTCATCGCCGCGCTGTCTACGTCCGACGACGGCTCCGACAAGGGCAAGAAGAAATAGCGAAGCCGATGCGCGACTTCGGGGTCTACATTCACGTCCCGTTCTGCTCGGTCCGGTGTGGGTACTGCGACTTCAACACCTACGCCCCAGGGGAGGTCGAGGGCGCGACGCGAGAGGGTTACGTCGAAGCGGCACTGGGGGAGATGGCTCAGGCCCACGTGGCGATGGCAGGCGACAGCCGTCCCGCGTCCACGGTGTTCTTTGGCGGCGGTACACCCACCATGCTCGACCCGACCGCGCTCATCGCATTGCTCGATGGCGTCCGCGGTACCTGGGGAATCGCCCCAGGTGCCGAGATCTCCACTGAGGCAAATCCGGACTCGGTGAGTGCTGCCTCCCTGTCAGCCCTCGCATCGGCCGGCTTTACTCGGGTGAGCTTTGGAATGCAGTCTGCCGTCCCTCATGTGCTTAAGACGTTGGAGCGCACCCACAACCCAGACAACGTCGCGAAGGCCGTCGGGTGGGCCAAGCAGGCGGGGCTCGCGGTCAGCCTGGACCTCATTTACGGCACGCCGGGGGAGTCGCTCGAGGATTGGCAGTCGAGCCTCGACGCCGCGGTGATTCTCGAGCCTGACCATGTCAGCGCGTACGCCCTAGTCATCGAACCGGGCACCAAGATGGGTGCTCAACTGCGGCGCGGCGAGGTCGAGCCGGTCGATCTGGACACACAGGCGGACATGTACGAGGCCGCCGAGTCGCGCCTAGCGGCGGCGGGATACCGTTGGTACGAGGTGAGCAACTGGGCGCGCGTTCCAGAGCAGGCCTGCCGGCACAACCTCGCCTATTGGCGTAGCCAGGACTGGTGGGGGATTGGCCCCGGCGCGCACAGCTATTTGGGTCCCCGTGTAGGCGCTACTGCTGAACGGTGGTGGAATGTGAAGCACCCGCGCGCGTACGCGGCGCGCATTGGCGCCGGTCAGAGCCCCGAACAGGAGCGCGAGCCACTGAGCGCCAACGACCTCGCGCTGGAGTCGGTCATGCTTCAGATCCGACTGGCAGAGGGAATCCCGCGTGAGGCGGTCGCCGCAGACAAGACCGGGCAGATTGCGGCGCTCATCGGCGACGGTTTACTCGACGGCCGAGCCGCGCTCGCGGGCCGACTAGTACTGACGATGCGCGGGCGGCTGCTCGCCGACGCCGCTGTTCGCGCGCTGACCTAAGATCCTCGGTCAGCGCGCCGCATCGCTCCCGGTCGTCACCTTCTACTTCACGAAGGGTATCGCGAGGGGGATCTTGTAGTACTCGCCGCGTTGCGCCGCGGTGCCTGCCATGAACGAGATCACGACCGAGAAGATCCAGTACGCAATGAAAAGCGGAATAGTGACGAAGAGCCCGATGAATAGCGTCACGATGCCGAGGACCACCGCTGCGATACCCGCCACGATCGTGGTCAGCTGAAGGTTGAGATTCTGCTTGCCGTGCCAGTCAACGAGCGCGCTGCGTTCCCGGTACATGAGCCACATGATGAGAGGAACCACAAAGCTGAGCGTTCCGGCAGACAGGATTGCGGCGATCGCGGCGGCAAAGTGAATCCACATCGAGACGGTGCGGGCCTCCGACTCGTACATGGGGATCGGTGGTGCGGGGTGAGGCGGCGTCGGGTTCTGAGAATCATGTGGTGTGTCGGTCATGCCACGAGCGTGCCACGAAACACCAAAGCCCCGCATCCTTCCGAGGAGGGATACGGGGCCCTGGTTGGCCTCAGGGTGGTGAGTAAGGGTGTTACTTCACCAGGTTGAGGTTGAACGGGTACTTGTAGGCCTGGCCCTTGTTCGCGGCCATTGCGCCCTGGATGCCGAAGATCAGCGCAACAACGACGGTACCGAGCCACAGGAGGGGGGAAAGAATCCACCCAATGATCGGAATCACGCTCAGGATGACTGAGGCGAAGTAGCCGATCGAGACCAGGATTCCGAAGTTCAGGGCCTTCTTGCCCTCGGTGTCGGTGAACTGGCTCTGGTCCTTGCCTACCAGCCAAATGATGAGCGGAATGAGGAACCCGGTAACAACCACAGCGTGAGCAATCGTGGCCATCGTGTTGGGGTTCGTGCTCGAGGAGCCTGCGGGCTGACCGGCGGGCTGCTGAGGCTGCTCGGGAGGGGGAGGGGTGCTGTCAGTCATGGTTTTTCTCCAGTGCGTAGTCGAGATGGACGTAAAGCTGGTCCGCCTCGCCGGCAGCCGCGATTTGTCTGGACACATTGAGAACGCGACGGCGAGGACTTCCAACCCCTCCAATGTAGCGATAAAGGCCCAGCAAAGTACAGAAGTAGGCGTGGGGCGGGTCGTCTCCAGGTGTCGATGGGGTCCGTTTTGCGCGGCAATCCCTCTCGTGTGGGGCCGCAGCGTGCCGCCGATGACACGGTAGAATTGGCACTCGGGCGCGTCGAGTGCCAGCGGGCCATTGCCCGCATGCGCACATGTGACGCCCTACTACCTAGCCGATGACTATGCGCCGACGGGAGGCAAGCCATGACCGATGACCGCCGCCGTGCCGTCCTGCACGCGATCGTCGAGGGGTACGTCTCGACCTCCGAACCCGTTGGGTCTAAGGCGTTGTCGACCCGCCAGGAACTTGGTGTTTCACCTGCGACGATTCGCAACGACATGGCGGCCCTCGAGGAAGAGGGGCTGATCGCTCAGCCGCACACGTCTGCTGGGCGCATCCCCACTGACAAGGGGTACCGCTCTTTTGTCGATCACGTCGCGGCATCGGCGCTGCAAGACTCGCAGAAGCGAGCCATCACGACGTTCCTCTCAGACGCGGTTGACGTCAACGATGTGGTCGAGCGTTCGGTGCGCCTGCTGAGTCAGCTGACCCGTCAGGTTGCTGTGGTGCAGTACCCGTCGGTTCGTGAGAGTGCAGTGCGTCGCGTGGAATTGGTGCGCATGGGTGCCGAGCGTGCGCTCGCGGTGGTGGTTTCCGCCGATGCTCGGGTAGAGCAGGCGACCATCGCATTGGGCGAGGACCCGAGCGAGCAAGAGTTCGAACGTCTGGCGCGTGAGGTGAACCAAGTCTCCGTGACGGCCACGCCTTCCTCACTTCAAGGTGACCTGGACGCGTGGGCAGCCCATGACGGTCAACCTGACTGGGCCGCCTCACTTGCGGCGGCGGTAGCAAAGTCCGCCCGTGGCGGTACGGTGGAGCGCGTAGTTTTTGCCGGTACCGCAAACCTTGCGAGAGCAGGCACGGACTTCGAGGCGGACGCCATGGGGTCAGTGCTTGATGCCCTTGAGGAACAAGTTGTGCTGTTGCGGTTGTTACACGAGATGACCGGGCAGAGCCAGGACGTGGCGGTGCGCATCGGTTCGGAGACTCAACACGAGTCTCTCGCGCGCACGTCGATTGTTGCCGCAGGGTATGGAGCCGACAATGGCGGCCTGTCCCTGTTGGGCGCGTTAGGACCAACTCGAATGGATTACCCAGGGACGATGGCCGCGGTACGCGCCGTCGCCCGCTATTTGTCGAAGGTTGTGGAAGCTTAAGTGAACGACTACTACTCCGTCTTGGGCGTCCCCCGCGACGCGACCGAGGCTGACATCAAGAAGGCCTACCGCAAGCTTGCGCGGGAGTTTCACCCCGACGTGGCCGGACCCGGCGGCGAGGCACGCTTTAAGGAAGTGGGCGCGGCGTACGAGGTGCTCGGTAACTCTGACAAGCGCGCGCAATACGACCGCGGTGTCGACCCCCGTGGTGGACACAGCGGCCAAAATGCAGGCCCACAGGGATTTGGCTTTGAGGATATCTTCGAGTCATTCTTTGGCGGCGGTCAGCAGCAGCGTCGTGGCCCCGCTAGCCGCATGCAGCGCGGTGGAGACACCCTCGTGTCCGCGGAAATCACGCTGGACGAGGCAGTCTTTGGCGTCAAACGCGAAGTTCAAGTGGATCTTGCCGACACGTGTGGCACCTGCAAGGGCACGTGCTGCGCACCCGGAACCTCGCCTCAGCAGTGCCGCCAGTGCAACGGCCAGGGCCAGGTGCAGCGCATGGCGCGGTCCTTGCTCGGAAACGTCATGACCACGTCGCCGTGCCCCGTGTGCGGCGGCTACGGCTCGACCATTCCGCAGCCTTGTGGCGAGTGCTCCGGCCAGGGGCGCACGCACTCGCGTCACACCATCTCCGTCGACATCCCCGCGGGTGTCGAGACGGGTACGCGCATCCGCATGTCTAACTCGGGCGACGCGGGCGTTGCCGGCGGCCCCAAGGGCGACCTGTACATCGAGATCCGCGAGAAGGCCCACCCTACGTTCGAGCGCCAGGGATTCGACATTCACTGCACGTTGCATGTGCCGATGACAGCGGCGGCGCTCGGCACCGTCATGGGCATCGATACGTTCGACGGCGCTCAGGATGTCGAGGTGCGTGCCGGTACGCATTCCGGCTCGACAGTGAAGCTCAAGGGCCTAGGCGTCGGACGCCTTCAGCGATCCGGGCGCGGAGACCTGCTCGTTCACCTCGACGTGCAGACCCCCACCGACATGACCGATGAGCAGACTGAGCTGCTCCGCCAGCTCGCGGCACTGCGTGGCGAGGAGATGCCGGAGGCCCACATGGCGCCCATCGGTGGGGGAGTTTTCTCTCGGCTTCGCGACGCCTTCATGGGTCGCGCGTAGCGTCCTGAGTTGTTCATGAGCGCACCGGTTTTCATCTGCCCCGCAGCGGCCGATGCTGTGGTGGGCTCCGTCATTGAGGTCTCCGGCGAAGAGGCTCGCCACGCGGTCACAGTGCAGCGGCGACTAGTAGGTGAGGCTGTGGACCTCGTTGATGGCACCGGTGCTCGCGCAAGTGGACGCATCGTTGAAATCGGGGACTCTCGCATGACGGTAGAGGTCGCTGAGGTGTCTCGCGACGCTGATCCGGAGATCGTGCTCGTGCAGGCGCTCGCCAAGGGCGGGCGTGACGAGCAGGCCATTGAAGCGGCGACAGAGCTAGGTGTGACCCGAGTGGTGCCGTGGGCGGCCGAGCGATCGATAGTGCAATGGCGCGGCACGAAGGTGAGCAAGGCTCGCGCACGGTGGCTATCTCTCGTCACCGCCGCGACCAAGCAGTCCCGTCGTGCGTTGATCCCCACGGTGGAGACCCTCGCCTCGACCAAGCAGTTGGCTCAGCTCGTCTCGACAGCGACCGGTGAAGGTGCACGGGTGCTCGTCTTGCACGAGGTGGCGGCGACGCCCATCGTCGATCTCGATTGGGAGGGCGGCACCGACGTGCCGGTCTGGATGATCGTTGGGCCTGAGGGCGGAGTGTCTGATCACGAGCTCGACGTGCTCGGCCAAGCGGGCGCAGAGGCCGTCTTGCTCGGTCCCCACGTCCTGCGCGCATCGTCCGCCGGACCCGCCGCGATTGCCGCGCTTGCCGCAATACGCGGCACGTGGTCGACCCGTGTTGACGGGCGGGGCTTTACGCTAGAGGGATGACCGACACTGACTGCTTGTTCTGCCGCATCGTCGCGGGAGAGATTCCTAGTGACAAGGTTGCGGAGACCGACACTGTGCTGGCGTTCCGCGACATCAATCCTGCCGCCCCCGTGCACGTCTTGGTGATACCTAAGACCCATTCACCGAACATCACCGCACTCGCGGCTACGCACCCGGACCTGATCGCCGACATGGCGGCTGTTGCCCAGATGGTGGCGGACGACGAATGCGGCGGACAATACCGCTGGATCTTCAATACGGGACCCACTGCCGGGCAGTCTGTTTTTCACGTCCACGGCCACGTCATCGGCGGCAAGGACCTTGGATGGAGCCCCGCGTGAGCACCAACCGCGTCGTCACGGTCGACAACTCCCACGTCGCAGAACTGCTCGGCTACAACGACACCGTTATCCGGGTGGTCGAGAAGTCCTACCCAGCGGTCTCCATTTTGGTGCGCGGTAACGAGATTTCGCTCGAGGGCGCCGCGGCGGATGTCGACGAGGCGGCCACAGCAATCGAGGAGCTGCGCGGCATCCTGTCCGCCGGGGCCCCGCTGAATGCCGACGTGGCACGCGAGACTATCCGCATGTTGCGCGGTGCGCGCGACTTTGGTGCCACCACCAAGCCCGAGGCTCCCGCCCATGAGTCGGCGATCCAACCGGGCCTGAGCGTAGGTGTTCCGGAAACGACTCACGACGGCGTACAGGGTGACGACCAGGGTATGGAACTCGTGCCTGAACTTGTTCCCGACCTCGAGCCCGTCAAGGACACAGAGCCAGAGCCAAATCCTGAGCCCGAGCCAAATCCTGAGCCCGAGTTGGTTCTAGGGCTCGATGTCGCGCAGCAACCCGAATCCGGGATGGGGTTCGAGGTGGCTACGGATCCGGTGGCGGATCTTGTGGCTAAGCCTGACATCGCCGCCGCTCCCAAGAGCGCCCCCAACGGCGACCTCTCTCCTGAACTGAAGGAGGCGCTGACGCGAAACGAGCCTGCCGCGACGGAGCCTCATGTTGAGGAAGCTCCGGCTCAGGACGTCCCACTAGAGGCCCCCGAGCGCAAGAACATCGTCACCCCAGATCGTGCCGTGGCCCCGGACCGCCCGGCCCAAGTGCTGTCTCGCTCCATCCTGAACTCTCGTGGCCGCACTATCCGTCCTAAGACGGAGGGACAGGCCAAGTACGTTGACGCGATCGAGCAGCACACCATTACGTTCGGCATCGGCCCTGCGGGTACTGGCAAAACGTACCTCGCCATGGCCCAGGCAGTGGCGGCGCTCCAAGCCAAGCGTGTTAACCGCATCGTCCTCACCCGCCCGGCCGTCGAGGCAGGGGAACGGCTCGGCTTTCTACCTGGCTCGCTGAGCGAGAAGATCGACCCGTACTTGCGCCCGCTCTACGACGCGCTTCACGACATGCTCGACCCTGAGTCGATTCCGCGTTTGATGGAAGCCGGCACCATCGAGGTCGCTCCGCTGGCGTACATGCGCGGCCGTACGCTCAATGATGCGTTTGTGATTCTCGACGAGGCACAAAACACCACCCGCGAACAGATGAAGATGTTCCTCACTCGGCTCGGATTCGGCGCGACGATGGTCGTCACCGGAGACGTCACCCAGGTAGACCTACCAGGAGGCACACAGTCGGGCTTGCGCGCGGCGAGCGAGATTCTGACGGGCGTTGAGGACATCTCATTCTGCTTCCTTGGAGCGGAGGACGTGGTGCGCCACCGGCTGGTGAGCGACATCATCACGGCCTACGCGACTGCGGACGAATCTGGCATTCCGACCGCGTCGCGCCGCACGGTGCGCGACGGACAACAGCGCCGCTTCAACAACAACGGAGACCACCGATGATCGACGTCAACAACGAGACCGATGCAGTGGTCGAGGAGATTGAGTTTGCCGAACTGGCAACATTCGTGCTGAAGGAGATGCATGTTGCCGACGGTGCCGAGTTAGCCATTCTCTTTGTCGATGAGCCCACGATGGAGCAGTTGCACATTCAGTGGATGGACGAGCCAGGTCCCACTGATGTATTGAGTTTTCCTATGGACGAGTTGCGTCCGGGCACGCCGGACGAGCCAACGCCCGCCGGCCTGCTGGGGGACATCGTGGTGTGCCCGACCGTTGCCGCCCGCCAGGCAACAGCCGCCGGTCACACTGCCGATGAGGAGATGTTGCTCCTCACTACCCATGGCATTCTTCACCTCCTTGGGTACGACCACGCGGAACCTGAGGAGGAGAAGGAGATGTTTGCCCTGCAGCGCAGGCTGCTCCTCACCTTCCTCGCAAGTCGCGCATGAGGCGATTGCAGCGCGCCAATTCTGAAATTCCTGTGAGGAACAATGTCTAGCGGCAATGTGACGCTACTTGTGGTGGCGGGCATTGTGAGCCTGCTCGGAGCGGCGATCCTGCATGCGGTGGTCGCGGCATTCGAGCAACTTCCTTACGCTGACGAGCGCAGAATCGCAGCTAAGCAACGCCCCGACGGAAGGCCAACCGCGGCTGCCAAGCTGGCTGCGCTGCCAGAACACACCGATAACGCTGCGTCGGTCGCTTACGCGACTCTCGAGGCGATCGTGATTGTCTGTTGGAGTGTGCTTGCGTGGAGCCTCGGCGACGTGCTCTCCTGGCCCACCTGGGTGACGTTCGTTATCGCGATTGTGATCGCGGCCTTCATTGCGCTGATGCTGATACGTGCTGTTCCGCGTCAGATTGCGCGAGCAAACCCGTTGACCACGGTCGCGGCGTTGTCGCCCGCAGCATCGGCCTTGATCACGCTCACCACTCCGGTACGTGCCGTGGTGCCGGCCTTACGCATGCCCGCTCTGGCAGAGCCCGAGGACCTCGTAGAACAGGCCCAGGACGCGCTCGAGGACGAGGATGCGGAACTGCTGCGATCCGTCGTGAGCCTGGGAGACACACTGACGCGCGAGGTGATGGTCCCGCGCACTGACATGGTGACCATCGCCTCGGGCACCTCCGCACGCAAGGCGATGGTGCTGTTCATGCGCTCGGGCTTCTCGCGTGTACCTGTCATCGGGGAGAGTGTCGATGACACCCTTGGGGTGATCTACCTCAAGGACGTCGTCAAGGCCACGTGGGATGACAGTGAGAAACTGGGCAAGCCCGTGGACGACTACATGCGAGATCCTGTGTTTGTTCCCGAATCTGTGCCGGTTGACGACCTCTTGCGCCGCATGCAGGGATCCGTGTTCCACCAGGCGATTGTGGTGGACGAGTACGGTGGAGTCGCGGGCTTGGTGACTATTGAGGATGCGCTCGAGGAGATTGTGGGCGAGGTGGTCGACGAACACGACCGTTTCTCGCCCGATGCCGTCGAACTCGCCACGGGTGGCTATCGGGTGCCCGCGCGCTTTCCACTCGACGAATTGGGTGAGCTGTTCGACATAGAGATTGAAGACGATGACGTGGAGACGGCCGCCGGCCTGCTCGCCAAGGCACTTGGAAAGGTGCCGATTCCCGGATCACGTGTCGCGACCCATGGACTGGTGTTGCTTGCGGAACGAGCCGAAGGGCGCAGGCGCCGCCTGACGTCGATTGTTGTGGTCAAGGAGGCCGAAGATGAGTGATGTACCTTTCCGGAGCGGATTCGCGTGCTTTGTGGGACGCCCCAATGCAGGTAAATCGACGCTGATGAACGCACTTGTGGGTCAGAAGGTCGCGATTATGTCCTCGCGCCCCCAGACCACGCGCCGCGCCATCCGCGGGATCGTTCACCGCGAGGACGCGCAGATCATTGTGGTCGACACCCCCGGCCTTCACCGCCCGCGCACGCTGCTGGGCGAGCGGCTGAATGACCTGGTGCGCGAGACCTTCAACGAAGTCGACGTGATCGGCATGTGCCTGCCGGCGGACGAGAAGATCGGCCCGGGAGACAAGTGGATCGCGCGCGAGCTCGCTGGTGCACGGGCGCCCAAGGTCGCGATCGTGACCAAGGTGGACAAGGTTCCCCGCCCCCAGGTGGGTGACCACCTACTCGCGGTGTCGGAGCTCGCCGACTGGTCCGACATTGTGCCCGTGAGCTCCGTTAAGGACATTCAGATCGACGTGCTGACGGACGTGCTGACCAAGTATCTGCCTGAAGGTCCGGCGCTGTACCCGGACGGCGAACTCACTGACGAGCCCGAGCAAATCATGATTGCCGAGCTCGTGCGTGAGGCCGCACTCGAAGGCGTTCACGACGAGCTCCCGCACTCCATCGCGGTGCAGGTCGAGGAGATTGTGGAGCGACCGCAGGCCGAGGACGACCCACGTCCGCCTTTGCTCGAGGTACGCGTGCAACTGTATGTGGAGCGCGACAGCCAGAAGGGCATCATCCTGGGGCACAAGGGCGAGCGCCTGCGCGACGTGGGTACTAAGGCGCGTCAGGAGATTGAGGGCCTGTTGGGCCGCAAGATCTACTTGGATCTGCATGTCAAGGTCGCCAAGGAATGGCAGCGCGATCCCAAGCAACTGGGGCGACTGGGCTTCTGATCGACCAAATCTGGGCGGGAGCGGCCGGTATTGGCGAGTCCACCCGAGCATCGGCTATGGTGAACGCATGCGTGCACCGCAGTTCACACTGCTCCTTCGTTGCCGCGACGAGGCCTAGTCAGCCGGAAACTCGTCGCGGTGGTTGGTGTGCCGGCTTACACAGCCCCAACAAACTTTGAAGGATTGACATGAGTTCACAGCCGCAGACCACTCCCGACTACTACACCGGCGGCGAGCAGACCCGCTCGCCGATGCCGCTGCACAAGTACGTCCCGTTCCACGAGCAGATCACGGTGGACCTGCCGGACCGCACCTGGCCCGCCAAGCGCATCGATAAGGCGCCGCGGTGGTGCGCTGTAGACCTGCGCGACGGCAACCAGGCGCTGATCGAGCCCATGAACGCCGAGCGCAAGATGCGCATGTTCGACCTCCTGGTCGGCATGGGCTACAAGGAAATCGAGGTTGGCTTCCCGAGCGCCAGCCAGACCGACTTCGACTTTGTGCGCGCGCTGATCGAGCAGGACAAGATTCCAGACGACGTCATCATTCAGGTGCTGACTCAGGCGCGCGAGCACCTGATCGAACGCACCTACGAGTCCATCAAGGGTGCCAAGAACGCGATCGTCCACCTCTACAACTCGACCTCGGTGCTGCAGCGCGAGGTGGTGTTCCGCAAGGACATGGACGAGATCATGGACATCGCCACCCACGGCGCGATGCTGTGCCAGAAGTTCGAGGAGACTGTCCCGGGCACCAACGTCTTCTACGAGTACAGCCCGGAGAGCTACACCGGAACCGAACTTGAGTATGCGGTGAAGGTCTGCAACGCCGTCCTGGACGTGTGGAAGCCCACGCCGGACCGCAAGGTGATCATTAACCTGCCCGCGACCGTCGAGATGGCCACTCCGAACATCTACGCGGACTCGATCGAGTGGATGAGCCGTAACCTGGACTACCGCGAATCGGTAGTTCTCAGCCTGCACCCCCACAACGACCGCGGCACTGCAGTCGCCGCCGCTGAGTTGGGCTACATGGCCGGCGCCGACCGCATTGAGGGCTGCCTTTTTGGCAATGGCGAGCGCACCGGCAACGTGGATCTCGTCACGCTGGGCATGAACCTGTTCAGCCAGGGCATTGACCCGCAGATCGACTTTGGCGACATGGACAACATCCGCCGCACCGTCGAGTACTGCAACCAAATCGACGTCCATCCGCGTCACCCGTGGGGCGGAGACCTGGTGTTCACGGCGTTCTCCGGCTCGCACCAGGATGCGATCAAAAAGGGCCTCGAGTCCATGGACGCCAAGGCCGCGAAGCAGGGCGTCGAGGTGGATGACCTGGTATGGGCCGTGCCGTACCTGCCGATCGACCCGCGCGACGTGGGCCGCTCCTACGAGGCCGTCATCCGCGTCAACTCGCAGTCGGGCAAGGGCGGCGTCGCCTACCTGCTCAAGACGGAGCACCAGATCGATCTGCCGCGCAGGCTCCAGATTGAGTTCTCACAGGTGGTGCAGCGCGAGGCGGACTCGTCCGGTCACGAGATGACCGCCGAGGCCATCTGGCAGATCTTCCAGGACGAATACCTGCCCGCCGCAGAGGGTGAGAAGGCGTGGGGTCGATTTGCCCTACACGGCACGCGAGCCACGTCCACCGATGCTGGTCCCGACACTCTCGCGGCCGACATCGGCGACGCCGGTGAGGCAGTGACCGTCGAGGGCTCCGGTAATGGACCGCTTGCGGCATTCGTCGCGGCTCTTGGCACCAGGGGAGTCAAGGTTGAGGTGCTCGACTATCACGAGCACGCGCTCGGTGGCGGTGGAGACGCAGCGGCGGCGTCCTACGTCGAATGCCAGATTGGCGACCAGATTCTCTGGGGAGTCGGCGTGGACCCGTCGATCACGACGGCATCGCTCAAGGCGATCATCTCCGCGGTTAACCGCGCGGCGCGCGCTTAGCGGTTCGCGAGCTGCCTGGGCTGCTCGCGTGTTACTTTTTCTGAACGTGCGTTTCTTATTAGTGACCTAGGAGTGCAGATGACTGACAACACTTTTCCACCTGACAATTCGGTGCCTCCGTCGACGCCGGGTTCCCCGATCCCACCGCCGCCAGCAACGTACGATGCGGTGGCCACGCCTGGCGCTTACAGCCCAGCGCCGCTGGGTGACACTCGACAGCACTCTTTCTTAGTGACGTGGTTGTTTGCATGGATCCTCGGCTACTTGGGTGTGGACCGCTTCTATCTGGGCAAGATCGGCACCGGGATTCTGAAGCTCATCACCGTTGGTGGATTTGGAATCTGGTACTTGATCGACGTCATCATGGTGTTGGTCGGAGCCACGCGAGACAAGCAAGGTCAGAAACTTGCCGGATATGAAAGCAAGAAGTCGATCGCCTGGATCGTGACAATCGCGGTGTGGTTGCTTGGAGGATTTGCCGGTGGAGTAACACTTACCACCATGTGATCGAGTGAGTGCCGCGGCCATTGCAGGGCGTGGTGCCTCCCGGGCGCAGGGGCGCGAGAGACAATAGGCACGTGCCTCTCTACCGTGACCACGCGATTGTGCTGCGCGCCCACAAGTTGGGTGAGGCAGACCGCATCGTGACGTTCCTCAGCAGGCATCACGGCAAGATCCGCGCTGTTGCCAAGGGCGTTCGCCGCACTACCAGTCGTATTGGCGCCAGGACCGAACCCTTCATGCTGGTAGATGTGCAGTTCTACGAGGGACGCAACCTGGACATCGTGAGTCAGATTGAGACTCGCGAACCGTATGCGCGCCGCATCAGCGAGGACTACGGTCTCTACACAGCCGCAACAGCGATGGTCGAGACGGCGGACAAGCTGGTGGACCTCGAGAAGGAACCCGCGAACGAGCAATACCGCCTCCTGCACGGCGGGCTAGGCGCGCTCAGCCGTCACGATCACGACCCGGGACTGGTGCTCGACAGCTTCCTGCTGCGGTCGCTCTCCATTGCAGGTTACGAGCCGAGCTTTGACGAGTGTGCGAGCTGCGGAAAGCCGGGACCGCATCGGGCCTTCGTGGTCGCCGGCGGTGGCGCAGTGTGCGAGGCGTGCCGGCCCTCGGGTGCGGCGGCGCCGGCGGTCGAGACCTTCGAACTCCTTCAGGGGCTGCTCAGCGGAGACTGGGCGACGGCCGATGCCTCGGACCAGCGCAACCGCCGCGAGGCCGCTGGTCTCATCGCCGCCTACACGCAGTTCCATCTGGAGCGCAAAGTGCGCAGCCTGACGCACGTGGACCGCACCGAGCGCACCCCCAGGTAGTTCGCCAGCGTCAGGAGCGGTGCCGACGAAGTGGTCGGGGTGGCGGATTCCCGGTACCTGGGTCACCGGTGCGGTATCGCGACGCGTTGTGCCATGGCCGGAATCGCCCCGCGCCCCCCCCCGCAAAAAGTATGCCTGTGCAGAAAAGTTCGTCTGTTCGTAACCCTCCCGTGGCCATTCTGTCCATATTGGATGGCTAGGTTGGACGCATTGTCCACCCGGGCAACGACCAGGACGGTCTTGCTCGCGATGCGAGCGGGACCACGGAACGCAAAGGATGGCAGTGACGCACACCATCGTCTTCGACTTCGACGGCACACTCGCACTCGGCTTGGGCCCGCTCAAAGCGTACGCCCGCTGTGTCGCAGAGTTGGTCGAGACGTCGCGACGCGAGTCAGTAGAAGCAGAATTGGACGCAGCCATTCTCGAATTCGAGCGCAGCACGGACCGCTACCGGGACGCATACGACGCTGTTCGTCAGGCTTCACTCGCCCTTGGTATCGAAGACGAGACGCTGTCGCGAGGTTACATGGCCAGCCGCGAGGTGCTTGCTACTGAAGCGGCCCCGGTGAAAGCGCCCGCGGGCCTTCGTGAATTCCTCGAGTCCCTGCCCTGTTATGTGACGGTCACGATGGTGACGAACGCGCCTGACATTCGCATCACGGAGGCGCTGATCGCGCTAGGTGTCGAGGACCTCATTGGCGCCAGGGTGTGTTCCGCGCGCAAGCCCGCGGGCATTGAGGCCGTGGTGCGCGACGCGCTTCAGCACGGTCCAGTGCTGTCCGTGGGCGACATCTACGAGTTCGACCTCGCCCCTGCCCTCGAACTTGGTGCCGACGCCGCCCTCGTGGGTGACACGTCCGGGCGCTACTCGGATCGCGTCACGATGGCCGGCGCGACTCTAACGGACCTCTATCCAGCCATCTCAGCGTGGGCGACCAGTTCAACCGCCCTCACACATGTGCCACCCGGCACCCGTACCAACCACGAAAGGCACAACTAGTATGCGCACAAAGCTCATTGCCTCCGGTGTCGCCGCGACGGCTCTCATCACGTTGGTGGGATGTTCAAGCAGCGACGACGACGCGACCACCACTCCCGACGCCACCTCGACGGCCGCCGCGGAGGAGTCAACTCCCGCCCCGGCTGCCGCTGAATGGCCCACGGAGATCACGCTCGCCTTGATTCCTAACGAGAACGTCACGGACCTCGTGACCTCAGTCACCCCGCTCACGGACTACCTCTCGGAGGAGCTCGGAATTAAGGTCGAGGGTGTCGTGACCAAGGACTACCAGGCAACGGTCGAGGCCCTCGGCTCCGGTCAGGCTCAGATCGCCATTACTGATGCAGGGTCGATGGCGGCAGCCGAGGACATGTACGGCGCTCACGCGGTTCTTCAGGATGTGAGATTCGGCGCCTCGCAGTACGCGTCGGAATTCTTCACCAACAACCCCGACAAGTACTGTGACGACGAGCCTGTGCTCGCAACGTATGGTGCCACGGGCCAGGAGATGCTGTATTGCAATGGTGTGGCATCCGGCGAGGACAACACTGGCGTAGGACCGGTTGGCGTTGACGCCCTCAGCAAGATCGAGCCCGGTACCAAGGTGGCGTTCGGCAACACCACCTCACCTGCGGGCTACCAGCTCCCGGTGCTCGCGCTCGAGGACCTCGGCATCAACGTGGACGACCTTTCGCAGGTACCTGTGACGGGCAATGACACCCTCATCATGGCCGTCTACAACGACGATGCTGAGGTGGGCTTCGCCTATTGGGATGCCCGCAGCGCGATCGACGCCGCGGAGGTTCCCGACCTGGGAGACAAGGTCGTCGTCTTCGGTCTGTCGGAGATGTATCCCAATGGAGGAGTAGTGCTGTCCGACGAACTGCCGCAGGACCTGCGTGATGAGATCACGACCCTGATGGACAACTATTCGGAGGTCGACCCGGACACGCTGATGAACATCTTCAGCCAGACGGACTGGACCCCCGCGGACCCCGCCGCCATCGACCTCGCTCGCAAGGTCAATGCCCGCTTCAGCGGTCAGTAAGAACGCGACGTATGCCGGAGCGCACACCGCACACGGAGGTCGAGGGCGCAGAGTCCTCGGCCTTCGTGGCGTGGCCAATTGAACTCGACGGCGTCACCGTTAGGTACCCCAACGGCGTGGTCGCACTCAACAATGTCTCGCTGTCGATTGCGGCGGGGGAGATGGTCTCCGTCGTAGGGCTCTCGGGATCAGGCAAGTCGACCATGATCCGCACCATCAACGGCCTTGTCCCCGCGACAAACGGAACGGTCACCGTCGGCCCCCACACGGTGACCACGTTGCGAGGCAAGGCGCTGCGAGAGTTGCGTGGCAGTGTCGGAATGATCTTCCAGGGGTTCAACCTCGCTGATCGTGCCAGCGTCTACCAGAACGTGCTCGTGGGGCGCTTCGCTCACACGGCAACCTGGAAGACGATGCTGGGGATGGCGAGTAGCGAGGACCGTGAGATCGTTTTGCGGGCGCTTGATTCGGTAGGGATGCTCGAGAAGGTCTGGGGGCGAGCGGGAGCGCTATCTGGCGGACAGAAGCAGCGCATCGCGATCGCGCGCGCGCTCAGTCAGGAACCCGAAGTCATGCTGGCAGATGAGCCGGTGGCGAGCCTGGATCCACCCACTGCGCACGCGGTGATGACGGACCTTGAGCGCATCAATACCGAGCGTGGACTCACCGTGCTCGTCAACCTTCATCTGATGGACCTGGCGCGCCAGTACACGACGCGCATGATCGGTCTACGAGCGGGAGAAGTAGTCTACGACGGCCCGGCCACAACCGCCACGGACGCGGATTTCGAGGCGATCTACGGGCGCCCCATTCAGTCACGCGACAGGCTCGGTAAGTAGCCGATGACCAACACGCTCGTCCTGCCACCTAAGCCACGCACGTGGCCGCGCAACGTTGGAGTCGTTCTGGCGCTAGCGGCTATGACGCTCCTGACTACCCTCCCGCGGCTAGGTGGCGTCGAGATCGACTTAGGGTCCATCGCCAGGAACTGGAGCAACGCGGCCGAGCGCATCGGAATGCTACTGCAGCCCGACCTATCGATCTTGCCCCGCACTATTGAGCCGATGTTCCAGACCCTGTCGATGGCGATCGTAGGTACCGTCCTCGCCGCGGCGTTGGCGATCCCGCTTTCTCTGTGGGCGGCGCGCCCCACTAACCCCAACGGGCTGACCCGACGCGCAGTGCGCTTTGTGCTGAACGTGGTGCGCGCTGTTCCGGACCTGGTTTACGCGACAATCTTGGTGGCGATGGTCGGAGTCGGCACCCTGCCAGGGGTCATCACCCTGATCCTTTTTGACGTGGGCATCGTAGTCAAGTTGGTGTCCGAGTCGATCGACTCCGCCGACTCCGCCTACATGGAGGGCGGCCGCGCCGCCGGCGGCACCCAGACGCAGATTAATAAGGTGACGGCGCTCCCGCAGTCGTGGCCCGTCATCGCGAGTCAGGTCCTGTATTCGCTGGAACTCAACGTTCGCATTTCGGCCATCTTGGGGATCGTGGGCGCTGGCGGCATCGGCCGACTCATCGACGAGGTCCGTGGCTTCTACCGCTATGACGCGCTGTCCACCATCATCATTGAGATTCTCGTGGTCGTGCTCATCATCGAGGTAGTTTCAAATTACCTGCGAAAGAGGCTCCGATGACGCCCGTCGCTCAGCAGGAGCCGCGGGCAATGCGGGTACCCACCAAGCCACGCCGACTCATGGTCCGTTTGGTGTGGCTCGTCGTCGGACTCCTCTTCGTCGGTTCATTTTGGGGACTAGACCTCGAGTGGGCAAAAATCGGCGAACTTCCCTCGGACGTCGTGCACTACTTCGGGCTCATGTTCTCCGACCCGGATTGGTCCAAGCTACCCGAGGCGCTCTTTCAGACGTGGCGCTCGGTATCGATGGCGTGGGTGGGCGCCCTCCTTGGAGTCGCGTTGTCCACCTTGCTGGGAATCCCCGCGGCGGAGGGGGTCGGGCCTATATGGATTCGGCTGCCGTTGCGCTGGCTGTTCGCCGTGATTCGCGCGGTCCCCGAAGTGATTATCGCGATTATCCTGCTGACGGTGACTGGGCTCACGCCGTTTACTGGTGCCCTCGCGCTCGCCATCGGCGGGATCGGCACCCACGCGAAGTGGACCTACGAGACCATCGAGGCGACCCCCACTGGTGCCGGTGAGGCGGTCAAGGCAGCAGGCGGAAACCTGCTGCAGATGGTTCGCTGGGGTCTCTGGCCCTCTGCATCGCCGGAGCTGATGTCGCTGGGACTCTACCGCTTTGAGATCAACGTCAGGACATCTGCGGTGCTAGGACTCATCGGCGTAGGCGGTATCGGTGACATGCTCACCGGGTACGTACAATTCCGGGACTGGAGCGTGGTCGGTATGCTCATCATCGTCGTGATTGTGGTGACGATGACGATCGACGCGGTGTCGGGAAGGATTCGCCGACGAATCATGGAAGGAGCGAAGTCAATTGAGCTGGACCGGATCGTCTGACGCGCCACCTACTGCTCGGATCGCCGCGCTGATCTCCTCCTTGCAGCCCAGCGAGCGGCGCGTGGCGGAAGCGATTGTGGCCGACGTGAGCAAGGCCGTGGACATGACGGCACAAGAACTCGCAGATGCCGTCGGCGTGGGGCGTGCGTCCGTAGTTCGCACGTCGCAGACTCTGGGCTACCACGGCTACCCCCAGTTGCGAGTCGCGCTCGCTCGTGAGAAAGCATTCGAGCAGCCCATCGCCGACACAGGCGAGGGGTCGCTGGGAATCATGCGCGCCGCCATGGACCGTTTTGTGCGTGCGCTGCCACATACATCCGCCGCGTTAACTGAGGACGTGGTGGACACGTTCATCGCAACTCTCGATGACGCGCCCCGAGTCATCGTTGCGGCAAGTGGTTTGTCGGCGCCGCTCGGATACGATGCTGCGCTACGCCTTACGTCCGCTGGCAGGCCCGCTGAGTACATACCCGACTCGCTCGCGCAGCAAATCGCGGCGCGCCAGTTGGAACCCCATGGCGTGCTCCTGGTGATCTCCGGTTCGGGAGCAAACCGCGCGACACTCGACGTCGTTGGTGCGGCGCGCGCGGCGGGAGCCACGGTACTCGCCGTGACAGGATTCTCGCGTTCGGCGCTAGTGTCCGCGGCCACCACGACACTCGTGGTGCCGCCGGCGACTGAGTCCTTCCAGGATGAGTTGGTTCAGACATCGCGCGCCGCGTTGGCTCTTGTGATCGAGGCGCTTGTGGAAGCGCTCGTGGCTCGCCGTGGTGAGCGCGGACGTACGGCGAGGGCGGCGGTGCTGTCAGTATTGTCGGACACTCTCGACAGTTGATTCGGTACGCCCCCAGATAGGGTGAGCACCGTGACCTATTCGCGACCCGCCCCCCACCCGTCCGGAGCGACGGCCCCTGACCTGCCAGCGTCGGCAATCCCTCAGCATATTGCGGTGGTGATGGACGGCAACGGCAGGTGGGCCAAGGAGCGCGGGCTCCCCCGTACGGAGGGGCATAAGCGCGGCGAGGTGTCTTTGCTCGATGTGGTGGCAGGCGGTATCGAGGCGGGTGTGAGCCATATCAGTGCCTACGCGTTCAGCACCGAAAACTGGAAGCGTAGCCCCGAGGAGGTGCGCTTTCTGATGGGCTTCAACCGTGACGTCATTCGCCGCCGGCGCGACGAGATGAATGACTGGGGAGTGCGCATCCGCTGGGCTGGGCGCCGGCCCAAGTTGTGGAAGTCAGTCATCGACGAGCTCGAAGAGGCCGAGCGGATGACGGCAAACAACACCGGGCTGACCCTCACCATGTGCGTCAACTACGGCGGTCGCGCGGAGATCGCCGATGCTGCCCGTGAGATTGCGCGGAAGGTGGCGGCGGGTCAGATCAACCCGGAGAAGATCACCGAGAAGACGCTCGCGGCGCACCTCGACGAGCCGGACATGCCGGACGTGGACCTGTTCTGGCGCTCGAGCGGCGAGCAGCGCTCCAGCAATTTCCTGCCGTGGCAGGCGGCCTACGCGGAGTACGTGTTCAGCGACGTGCTGTGGCCCGAGGTGGACCGCACGCACCTGTGGGCCGCTATTGAGGAGTACGCCCGCCGGAATCGGCGCTTCGGCGCAGCCTGACCGCCAGCCAGGACACCACCACCACCGCGACGGTCGCGCCGATGAGCAGCCAGGGCGAGGCGTGCCACGCGCGCACTACCGAGGCTCCCACGAGGAAGTACGCGCCCACCCAGAGGACGCAGCCGGGCAGCATCGCCAGCGTGTAGAGATCCCAGCGCATGCGACCGTAGCCCGCGGCCGCGTTGACGAGGGTTTGCAGCCCGAGGGTCAGGAAAGACAAGGGGATCGCGACGAATCCCCACCTCTGGGTGAACTCGTCCGCGCGCTGCATGCGGGGACCGGAGAACTTATTGCTCCAGCGAGCGAGCCGGGGGTGCTTATCCGGCTCCTCCGCGAGGGTGGCGGCGCCTGCCCGGACCCAGCGTCCGACGAAGTACGTCGCCTGGGTGCGCACGAACACCACCAGAAAGAGGAAGATCGCCACCGCCCACCAGCCAAGGTCGTCGATGAAGCCAGGGATTCCAGCCATCTAGTCGCTCGACCTAGCGCATACGGTGCACAATCCAGTGATTTCCACGGTGTGGTCGAGGCTCGAATAGCCGTGCTTGCGGGCGAGCTTGGCTGCCCAGTCCTCGAAGTCAGGGACGTCGATCTCCTCCGCCGCGCCGCATCGGCGGCACCTCAAATGGTGGTGGTGCTCCTCGCCGGCCTCGCAGCGACGGTAGAGCGTCTCGCCGGAGTCGGTGACGACCGCGTCGACCTCGCCGGACTCGGCAAGCGACTGTAGCGCGCGATACACCGTGGCGAGGCCCACCGTCGAGGACTCATGGCGCAGCACGTCGTGCCATTGCTGCGCGGAACGGAAATCGCCTGCCGCCGCAAGGGCGGACAAGATCTCAGTGCGCTGTCGGGTTTGGCGTGGCTTGGGGGCGGCAGTCATGAGGCCACCGCCGTGCGCCCGCTCGCTTTGCGCGAGTGGCGCCGTGCCATCGCTGTGCCGATGCTGACCAGTAGGAACAGCGCCACACCAAGGACGACGATGAGCGCACCGGGCTGCAGGTTATGTTCGAGCGTGATGCCCACGCCGGTGACACACAGTATGGCGCCGATGCCCATGGCGAGCCACATGGTGTGGGCAAACGAGCGCGTGAGCAGTTGGGCAATTGCCACCGGCAGGATCATGAGGGCGGAGACCAGCAGGACACCAACCACGCGCATGGCCACGGTGATGGTGACGGCGGCCAGCACCGCGACCACCATGTTGAGTGCGCGCACGGGCAGGCCGATGGAGAACGCAAATTCCTGGTCGTGGGTCACGGCGAAGAGCGCCTGGCGCAGTCCAAGGCCAACCACCAGGATGACGATGGCGAGACCGACCGTCACCCACACGTCGGTCCAGGTCACAGTGGAGATTGAGCCGAAAAGGTAGCCCAGCAAGTTAGCGTTGGTGCCGCCAGCGGCGCCGATGAGCAGCACACCAGCCGCAATGCCACCGTAGAACAGGATCGCCATCACCACGTCCGCGCCGGTGGTGCCGTGCGAGCGCATCCGCTCGATCATGGCCGCCGCGGCGATCGCAAAGACAATGGCGCCGGGGATAGCCAGAGCGTCACGCTCGGCGAAGCCGGCCCACGAACCCGCGAGCCAGCCGGCCGCAACACCCGCGAGCGCCACGTGACCGATGCCGTCGCCGAGCAGGGCCATGCGCCGCTGCACCAGGTAGGTGCCGACGATCGGGGCCGCGAGTCCGACCAGAAGTGCCACTAACAGCATGCGCTGCACCAAGGGATCAGTCAGCAAGCTCATGAGGTGACCTCCCAGTTCAGGCCCGGTTCGCCCTCGTGGGGGTCGTCGTGCGGGTGCACGTGGTCGTGCCCGGGTAGGGCGTGGACGCCAAGGTCGTGAGGCGGCTCGCCTACGTGGGTGACGCAGCCGTGCTCGAGCACCACCGCGGTATCGATGAGTGGCGCAAGGGCGCCGAGCTCGTGCAGGACAATCACGATCGCTGTGCCTGCATTCTTGCGGTCCTCGAGGGCGTGGGCGAGGGCCTCCTGGCTGGGGACGTCGACGCCCGCCATGGGCTCGTCCAGGATGAGGAGGTCTGGATCGCGCACGAGCGCGCGGGAGATCAGCACCCGTTGCTGCTGACCGCCGGAAAGGCGTGCGACATCCTTGCTGGCCAAGTTGCCGATCCCCATGTCCGTCAGCGTTTTCTCCGCGCGGCTGCGTGCGTCGTGTGGCGCGCGCAGGTGGCCGCCGCCAAGCAAGCCGGAGGTGACGACCTCGCGTGCTGTCGCGGAAACTCCTGAGGCGGCACTGATGCGCTGAGGGACGTAGCCGACGCGGCCCATGGTTTTGCGTGATGGCTTGTCGCCAAAGATACGGATCTCGCCAGTCGAGTGAGCGATGGCGCCTACCACTGCGCGTACCAGCGTTGACTTGCCGGACCCATTGCCACCCATGATCGCCACGACCTCCCCAGGAGCGCAGGTGAAGTCGACACCGTGCAGGATTTGGGTGCCCCCGAGCGCGACCGTGACGCCAGCCACGTCAACGGCGGCTGCGGTCAGTGGCGGTAGCGGGTTAGGCACAGTTAAGGGCGCCTTGGAGGCTGGACAGGTTGCGGTTCATCACGCTCATGTAGTCATCATTGCCTGTCACGCCCTCAATGGGGTCAAGAACCGCGGTAGTGACCCCAGCATCGGACGCAAGAGCCTCCGCGACGTTGGCGCTCACGAGCGACTCGGTGAAGACGGTGGTCGCGCCATCGGCCGCCATGAGGTCACGGATCTCACGGACGCGTGCCGGCGAGGGCTCGGCGTCTGGGTCGATGCCGCTGAGACCCTCCTGATGCAAGCCGTAACGACTGGTGAGGTACCCGAACGCCTCGTGAGTGACGAAGATATCGCTGCGCTCGCACTGAGCAAGGCCATCGCTGAACACCGAGTCGAGTCCGGTGAGGTCACTCACCAGCGCGGAGGCGTTGGCCGTGTAGTCCGCGGCGTTCGCGGGGTCGAGCTTTGCGAATTCTTCGCCCACGGCCGATGCGTAGGTGGCCAGTAGCGTGGGGTCGAGCCAGAAGTGTGGGTCGATATTGCCGTGGTCATGGCCGGCGTGGTCATCCTCCGCGTGGTCGTCCTCCGCGTGGTCATGGTCGGCGTGGCCATCCTCGGCGTCGACCTCGCTCTCATGATCCGCGGCGTCCGCAAGGGGGACGACAGTTGCGGCGTCGAATGACTCCACATCCGTTGCGGCCACGGCGTCATCGACGGCGGGCTGGAAGTCGGTGAGGTACAGCACCACATCCGCCTGCTGCATCTCACGCACGGCAACGGGGGAGAGCTCCAGGTCGTGAGGCTCCACGCCGGGAGCGGTGAGTTCCTGGATGTTGCCATGATCGCCGGCTACGTGCTCCGCGACATACGCGAGCGGGTAGAACGCAGCGGCGATATTGAGCGTGGGCGTGGCGACCTCGGACTCCTGGCCGGGGGCGCCCGCACTCGTAGCGGGGTCGTCTGTGGACGGGGAGCATGCCGAGAGCGAGAGGGCGCCTACAACGGCAGCGGTGAGGACAGGGCGCGGAATAGTGTACATACCTCGAAGTGTATTGGTATTGATAATCATTGTCAATAAGCAAGGTTGCAACGAACCGCGAAGGCAACCACAGCATCGGCCGCGCGTGGATAGACTGTGCCGAGCAACTTTTCCCGTGTATTGAAGGAGTCCCCAGTGGCACAGCCGTCCCGTCTTGACAGTGCGATCTCGCTCGCGAAGCGTCGTGGCTTCGTGTTCCCTGCAGGCGAGATCTACGGCGGTACTCGCTCGGCCTGGGACTACGGACCCCTGGGAGTGGAGCTCAAGGAGAACATCAAGCGTCAGTGGTGGCGCGCGATGGTCAACACGCGCGACGACATCGTGGGCCTCGACTCCTCGGTGATCCTGCCCACCAAGGTCTGGGAAGCGTCGGGCCATCTGAAGGCGTTCACCGACCCGCTGGTCGAGTGCACGAGCTGCCACAAGCGTTACCGCGAGGATCACCTGCTCGAGGAGTTCGAGGAGAAGAAGGGCCGCGTCCCCGAGAACGGCCTGGCAGACATCGCGTGTGCGAATTGTGGAACCCGTGATGCCTGGACCGAGCCGCGCAACTTCAACGGGCTGCTCAAGACGTACCTGGGCGCCGTCGAGGACGAGTCTGGCCTGCACTACCTGCGCCCCGAGACCGCGCAGGGCATCTTTGTGAACTTCGCGAACGTCATGCAGGCCACCCGTCAGAAGCCGCCGTTCGGCATCGCGCAGATCGGCAAGAGCTTCCGCAACGAGATCACGCCCGGTAACTTCATCTTCCGCACCCGCGAGTTCGAGCAGATGGAAATGGAGTTCTTTGTGGTGCCCGGCACCGACGAGGAGTGGCACCAGAAGTGGATCGACGAGCGCACCGACTGGTACGTGGGCCTCGGCATCGACCGCGACAATCTGCGCCAGTACGAGCACGCCCAGGAGAAGCTGTCGCACTACTCCAAGCGCACCGTGGACATCGAGTACCGCTTTGGATTCCAGGGCAGCGAGTGGGGCGAGCTCGAGGGCATCGCCAACCGCACCGACTTTGACCTTAAGACGCACCACGAGCACTCGGGCAAGGACCTCCAGTTCCGTGACCCAGTCACCAACGAGAAGTTCTTCCCGTACGTGATTGAGCCCGCGGCGGGCCTTACTCGCTCGCTGATGGCGTTCCTGGTCGAGGCATACGTCGAGGACGAGGCGCCCAACACCAAGGGCGGTGTCGACAAGCGCACCGTCTTGCGTCTCGACCACCGCCTCGCGCCCGTCAAGGCCGCGGTGCTGCCGCTGTCCAAGTCCGAGGACCTGAGTCCGACCGCGCGCAACCTTGCCAAGGAGCTGCGCGGCTCGTGGAACGTGGACTACGACGAGACGCAGGCCATCGGCAAGCGCTACCGTCGCCAGGACGAGATTGGCACGCCGTACTGCGTGACGGTCGACTTCGAGACGCTCGACGACCAGGCGGTGACCATCCGCGACCGCGACACCATGCAGCAGGAGCGCGTGGGCCTCAGCCAGGTGCAGGGCTACCTCGCGCAGCGTCTCATCGGCGCGTAGTAGTTGTAGCTGTCAGGGCGTTGGTTGATCACTGTGCATTCGCATTCTGACGCACCCCCACGCGCGAGCCGTCGCACGTCGCTGATCCTCGGCGTGCTTGTTGGCATTATCGGGGTTGCCGTCGCGGTGGGAGCGGCGCTGACGTGGCCGACCAACTTGTCGACGCTTGGTTCGGAGCAGTTGATCGACGATGATGCGGCCTGGGTGATCGCCGATGTCGTCTCCGTCCACGAGTTGACGGGCGAGATCACGGTTGACATCGCGACCGACGGTGAGTCTGTGCGTGACACCGTGCAGCCGTCGGGGGTGCCCGGCATGCTCTTTGACGCAGGAGACAAGATTCGAGTGCTGCAGTTGCCGGATGGGTCGATGGTGTTCTCTGACTTCGACCGCACGCAGCCGATGCTCCTGCTCCTCGCGGTCTACGTTCTCGCCGTCTTACTGGTGGCACGCTGGCGCGGGGCGGGCGCACTTCTTGGTCTAGGGATCGCCTTTGGGATCGTGGTGTTCTATGCAGTGCCGTCGCTCTTGGATGGCAACAATCCGGTAGTCGTTGGCCTCGTGACCGGTGCCGGCTCCCTCTTTGCACTGTTGTACATCGCGCACGGGATCAACGCCCGGACAACCACCGCGTACCTGGGCACTATCGCGGGACTCGCCGTGACGGCGCTCATCGGCGTGTGGGCAGTGGCCGCCGCCAATATTCCAGGCGTCCCGTCCGACGCCGAACTGAGCTTGGTCTATGTGAATGGCAACGTCGAGCTCCGTGGTCTCGCCTTGTGCGGACTCATGTTGGCGGGCCTTGGCATTCTGAACGATGTCACCGTGACCCAAGCCTCGGCGGCCTGGGAACTGCGTGCCGCACGGCCCGACCTGTCTCGCTACGAGCTGTTCAAGCGGACGATGCGTATAGGTCGCGACCACATCGCATCGACGGTGTACACCTTTGCCTTCGCGTACGTGGGGGCGTCGCTGCCCCTCATCATGATTGTTTTGCTTTACGACGAGGGTGCTGAAACGGCGGTCACTTCATCCGAGGTTGCCGGCGAAATTGTGCGGACGCTCGTTGGTTCGATTGGCCTCGTGCTTGCAGTGCCGTTGACCACGGCGATCGCGGCGCTTGTCGTTGGCAGCAGGGCGGTGCAGCCGCAGCATGACGAGGTGCTGATCGATGAGCCGTTTGACCACGACGCGCCAGTGGCACCGGGTGAGCGCCGGTAGTTTGTTTTCCGCGCGTCGAAGCATGCGAAAATGGCGACATGAGCGCCACCACTGATTCCACAGCATCGGCCGCCGCGACGCGCGTGTTGCCGCCGCTCAGCATCGGTCCCATCACGGTGGATACGCCCGTGATTCTTGCGCCAATGGCAGGTATCACCAATGCCGCCTTCCGGCGTCTGTGCCGCGAGCACGGCGGCGGACTGTACGTCGCGGAGATGGTGACCTCGCGCGCGCTGGTTGAGCGTACCCGGGAGTCCATGCGCATCATTCACCACGACCCGGACGAGAAGCCGCGGTCGGTGCAGGTCTACGGCGTCGACCCGTCGACCATTGGCGCGGCCGTGAAGATGCTGGTGCAGGAGGATCGCGCCGACCACATCGACATGAACTTTGGCTGCCCGGTGCCCAAGGTCACCAAGAAGGGCGGGGGAGCGGTGCTGCCCTGGAAGCGTGACCTGTTCCGTGACATCGTTCGCGCGGCGGTGCGCGAGGCGGACCCCTACGGGATTCCGGTCACCGTCAAGATGCGCAAGGGCATTGATGACGAGCACCTGACGTACCTCGACGCAGGCCGCATGGCTGAGGCGGAGGGAGTCGCCGCCGTCGCCCTACACGCCCGCACCGCCGCCGACTACTACTCCGGTGAGGCCGACTGGGAGGCGATTGCGCGCCTCAAGGAGGCCGTGACGTCCATTCCCGTGCTCGGCAACGGAGACATTTGGGCGGCGGAGGACGCGCTACGCATGGTCGAGCGCACCGGCTGCGACGGGGTCGTGGTGGGGCGCGGTTGCCAGGGCCGGCCGTGGCTGTTCGCTGACCTGCAGGCTGCCTTCGAGGGACGGCCGGAGCGGGTGCAGCCCGGGCTGCGCGTGGTGGCGGACACCATCTACCGCCACGGCGAGCTGATGGTCACGTTCTTCGACGACGACGAGCAGAAGGCGATGCGCGAAATTCGCAAGCATGTCGCCTGGTACTTCAAGGGCTATCCCGTGGGTGGCGACGTGCGGCGTTCGCTCGGGCTGGTCGAGACCCTGCCTCAACTACGTGGGCTTCTCGATGGGCTCGACCTCGACCTGCCGTATCCCGGGGTAGGTGCCGAGGGAGCGCGCGGGCGTCAGGGGACACCCAAGCGCCCATCGTGCCCCGACGGTTGGCTCGACACCCAGGACATCACGCCGGACCTCGAGCTCAAGTTGCGTGAGGCCGAATTGAGCGTCTCTGGCGGCTAGCCAGCCGCAGCATCGTCCGTGGGGGCGTTGTTACTTGGCGACGTCGTGCACCGGCATCAGATGCAGTTGCACCATGCCGTCCTCGAACTTGAGCACGTCCGTCACGGTCAGTTCGCGTGGGTTGTCCGCGCCGGCGAAGAGTGAGTGGCCGCGTCCTAGCACCGTGGGCATCTGGGTCACGATGATCTGATCGATCTGGTCGGCGTCGAGAGCCTGGCGAATGAGGTTCCCGCCGTCTAGATAGACGTCCTTCTCGCCGGCTACCTCGTGAGCCTCCGCGATGAGGTTCTTGATGGGCGCGGATGCCGTGGTCACCGTAGCCGGCGCATCGTCGAGTGTCCGGGAGGTCGCCACGATGACGGGGATGTCGCCGTACGGCCACCCCTCAAACTTCGACACGGCATCGTAGGTGCGTCGCCCCATCAGCAGGCAGCCCACGTCGCCGATGAAGTCGTCGTACTGCAGCGCATCGGCGCGGCGTTCAGCCCAGTTCCCGCTGGCAAGCGGCCCATGTTCTGCTCGCGGCTGGGTGAGCCAATCGATTCCATCGTGAACATCGGCGATGAAACCGTCGAGGGAGCTGGCAATGTAGACGCGCACGCGTCCGAGGGGTGTGTCCATGTTTCTCACGCTACGCCGTAGTGGCACGCTCGGCGAACGGAACTAGGCGGGGAGGATCGGCCGGTTCTCGTAGAACGTCTGCAGCACCACCGTGGTGTGGGTATTGACGGAAGCCGCGGACCGGATGGCACGGATGAGCGTCTCGAGATGCCTCGGGGAAGCCACGCGGACCAGCAGCATATAAGCCGAGTCGCCAGCGATTGAGTGGCAGGCCTCGATCTCGGCGAGGTGCTCGAGGAGCTCCGGGGCGTTGTCGGGCTGGCCTGGGTCAAGTGGAGTGATCTCGACGAAGGCTGCCAGCGGCTTGCCTACTGACTCGGCGTCGACTAGCGCGCGGTAGCCCGTGATGACGCCTCGCGTCTCAAGTTTTCGCAAGCGGGCTTGCACCGCTGAGACGGACAGTCCGACCGCGGCGGACAGTTCGGCGAGCGTCGCCCGGGCATCGTGAGACACCGCCCGCACTATTCCTGCATCAATGTCGTCGTCAAGGCGATCGGGGGTGTCGGGGACCATGTCCCGAGACTACCAGGGAGGGGAGTCGCGTGCAGGAATCTTTCCCGCAAAGAGGATGACAGGCAGGAATTTCTCCCGTAGGCTCGCAGTACGAGACAGACCCAATGCAGGGACCGGAGGTTCACATGTCAATCCACGCGCACTCAACAAAGCACATCGTTGGCGAACCCGAGGTTGTCGAAGACGCGTCCCTAGTAGAGGCCAGCGACGCCTGGTTACGGCTCAAGACTGCGGCCACTGCGATTCAGCGCCTTCAGGCGCAGGATGGGTCGATCGCCGATTCGACTGACGCGTCCCGCGAGGCCCGCGCCCTGGTGACCGAGATCGTTGCCTCAATCCGCGCACTGACGCCTGCGTTCCCGCATGACGCCGAGTATCTCGCCGCCTCCGTGCGTGACTTTGAGCGGTGGGCGGATCAGGATTTTGGCATTCCAGACTTCCTCGACTCGCTCACCGCTTTCCAGCCGCAGCAGCACCGGATAGACGGCACTCGTCACTTGGTGGTGTTCCCGATGTACACCCAGAATGGCTCGCGCGACCGACACGTCGAGGCGGTGCTCGTGGAAGCGATCTGGCCTGAGTTCATTGCGCAACTCGAGGCGGGGGACTACGGCAACAAGTTGTTCGTGTCGCTTCGCTTCCTGGACTACACGCCCGGATACGACACCAACTCGGCTGTGCTGTTCCCTGAGACCATCGCAATGCGCGAGATCCCGACGTTCACGTGGGGTGCGATCTTCGAGGACCGCGAGGCCGCGAGGTACCGACGGGTGGTGCGCGCCGCCGCCGAGATCACGAAGCTCGACCTTCCCGCGGACGCAGCGCGCATGCTTGACGACCAGCAGTTGACAGAGAAGACCTTTGTGATGTGGGACATGATTCACGACCGCACCCACATGCGCGGCGACCTGCCGTTTGACCCCTTCATGATTAAGCAGCGGATGCCGTACTTCCTGTACTCGCTCGAGGAACTGCGCTGTGACCTCACGGCTTTCCGCGAGAGCGTGGCTATCGAGAAGCGCCTCAGTTCCAGGATCGATGATGGCGAGGCGCTTGATGCCGTGGAGGCCGAGACGCATGAGCACGCGCAACTGGTGCAATACGCGATCATCTTCGACCGCATCTTCCGATTCCCGATCACGGGCTCGCGAGTGCGCAATTACGACGGTCTCGGTGGCCAGTTGCTTTTCGCCTGGCTGCACCAGCGCGGCGTGCTGCACTGGACCGACACCGCGCTGTCGCTCGATTGGGAGGACGTTCCCGAGGCTGTTATTGCCTTGAGTGACGAGATCAACGAGTTGTACTGGCGCTCGATTGACCGTCCCAAGACCGCACATTGGCTCGCGGCCTACGACCTCGTGCGCTCGACGCTCACGCCAAACCCCGCCTCGGTATGGGCACGGGCACTGCCGGATGAGATCCTCGCAGGATTGCCCAAGGGGTACACGGACGCAGTGCTGGATGACGAGTTCCCCCTGTCGATGTTCTTCGAAGCGCTCAACAAGAAGATGAAGGACGTCATCGAGTCGACCGCCGGAATCACCGGCCGAGATTCCTGACCATCGCGTGCGCACAACGTGGGAGGCTGGACGGATGAGCGTCGCCGGTAGGACCGTGATGATCGGTGGTGCTACCAGCACGTCTGGGTTTGCGGCGGTGCGCGAACTCACGCGTGCCGGCGCTCAGGTGATCGCGGTGGGCCGCGACGCCCAGAAACTCGCTAGTTTGCTGAGTTCCCACACCCAGTCTCACGACGGCGAGACTTCCGGGAGCGTGCGCACCGAGGTGTGCGACCTCACAGATGAGGCCTCAGTCGCCCGGCTCGCCCAGCGCGTCCACGATGCCGACGGTGCCGTAGATGGTGTGTTGCACCTGGTAGGCGGGTGGCGTGGCGGGAAAGGCCTTGCCGGGCAGAGCGAAGCCGATTTTCGGTTCTTAGAGGGGTCTTTCACGGCGCTGCGTCACGTAAGCCGTGCCTTTGACTCTGACCTCCGGGCCTCGGATGCTGGCCGCCTGGCGGTGGTCTCCTCCACGGCGGTCACGCGCCCTCTTGCCGGTGGCGCAAACTATGCGGCCGTTAAGGCTGCGACCGAGGCGTGGACGCGAGCCGTGGCACAGGGATACGCAAAGGACGCCCGCGATGCTGAGCGGCCGCTGACGGCGGCCGCCGTGATCTTTCGCGTGCAAAGCCTCGCGGGTCTCGAGGAGGAACTCGCGCGGTGCTACGGAGACCTCTGGAACTCGCCAGCTACTCAGATTAATGACACGACCCTTGACCTCAGTGCCCCCGTCAGCTCCACGATTGGACACAAATGACCACCATTCACGACCCCGCCTCACGCGGCTTCGCCTCCGACAACTACTCCGGCATCCACCCGGAGGTCCTCGAGGCGATCGGTGCGGCCAACGGCGGCCATCAAGGCGCGTACGGCGGTGACCTCTATACGGCACGCCTTCAGGAGGTCATGGCCCACCACTTTGGCGAGGGGGTCGAGGCGTATCCAATGTTCAATGGCACTGGCGCGAACGTCGTGGGCCTGCAGTCGATGCTGCCCCGCTGGGGTGCCGTCGTCACCGCCGCTACCGCCCACATCCACGTCGACGAGGGCGGCGCCCCGGAGCGCGTAGCCGGGATCAAGTTGCTCACGGTCCCCACCGGCGATGGCAAGCTCACTCCCGAACTTATCGACCGCGAGGCCTGGGGCTGGGGTGACGAGCATCGCGCGCAGCCGTTGGTCGTGTCGATCACGCAATCCACCGAACTCGGCACCCTTTACACCGTTGACGAGATCGCCGCGATTGCCGATCACGCTCACGGGCTGGGGATGCGGGTCCACCTGGACGGTGCGCGCATCTCCAACGCCGCAGCCTCGCTCGGCGTACCCCTGCGTGCCTTCACGCGCGATGCCGGGGTCGACGTGCTGAGCTTTGGTGGCACCAAGAACGGCGCGATGCTCGGCGAGGCAATCGTAGTGCTGAACCCGGAGGCATCGGAGGGTCTCACGTACCTCCGCAAGTTCGACATGCAGCTGGCGTCAAAGATGCGCTTTGTTTCTGCCCAGTTGATCGCCCTGCTCGACGGCGACCTGTGGTTGCGTAACGCCTCGCACTCCAACGCGATGGCCCAGCGCCTGCGGGCCGGCATTGAGGATGGGCTCGACAGTGGGTCCATCCAGGGCGTGGCCTTCACACAGCCGACTCAGGCGAACGGAATCTTCGCGACGCTGCCCGACGGGGTGGCGGACCGGCTGCGCACGGAGTTCGCGTTTTACGACTGGGATGCCGCCCAGAATGAGGTGAGGTGGATGTGTAGCTTCGATACCTCCGAGAACGACATCGACGCCCTTGTGGCTGCGGTGGCTCGCGAGACCTCCGCCGCCTGACCTAAGCGCAGTGGGCGGGTTGGTAGGCACATCGCCGTAGGGCCACCTCGAGGTCCATGACAGGATGAGTAGAACGGTTCAACGTCGATTCGTGAGGAGCACTTGTGTCACCAAAAATTCTGGTTACCACCGATCGAGGCATCGCACACATCGTGCTAAACAACCCGACGAGGTTGAATGCCATCGACTTCGACGCGGGAAGGCAGTACCGCGACGCGTGCGTCGCTTCAGTCTCCGCGGAGGATGTCTCCGCGATCGTCATCTCAGCGTCAGGTCCCGCGTGGTGCGTGGGAGGTGACCTGCTTGCGATGGCCAACGCCGAGGTGGCTGGCTCGCAGGTGACGGACGCCGCTCACGTCATCCACGAGGGAATCGCCGCGCTCGTCGAATCCTCCGTCCCAGTGGTCGCTGCGGTGCGTGGCGCCGTGGCTGGCGGTGGCATCGGCCTCATGCTTGCCGCGGACTATGTCGTTGCCGGGCCGGACCTCAGGGTGACCGGCAGTTACTCCGATGTGGGCCTGACGCCGGACCTGGGTGTCAGCACACTGCTCACCCGCGCCGTGGGTGAGCGCCGCGCCCTCGAGGTGCTGCTCACGAAGCGTGAGCTCGACGCCGCGGCGGCGCTCGAGTGGGGCATGGTGGCGGAAGTCGCGGATGATCCCGAGTCCCGAGCCATGGCGATCGCTGGGCAGTGGGCGGGGGGTGCGAGCCGCGCCTTCGGTGACGCCAAACGCCTGGTGCACGCCTCGTCTCAGCGAGATTTTGCTGACAGCCTCGCCGACGAGGCCCGCAGCATCGGCGAGGCTTTCGAAAGCGACGATGCCCGTCAACGTATCGCGGCCTTCGTCGCGGCTAGCGCAGCTCGAGGTGGAAAACGATGAACGCTCACTCCCTTTCCGGCAAAACAGTGCTCATCTCTGGGGGCAGCCGAGGCATTGGGCTTGCGATCGCCCTCAGGGCCGCTCAGGACGGAGCGAACGTTGCTTTGCTCGCCAAGACCGACAAGCCTCACCCGCGCCTCGAGGGCACGGTCCACACTGCGGCCGATGCGGTCAATGCCCGCGGAGGCAACGCGCTGGCGGTCGTGGGTGACGTGCGCAACGACGACGACATCGCCCGCGCAGTCGACCAAACCGTCGCGACCTTCGGTGGCATCGACATCGTGGTCAACAACGCCAGCGCGATTGACCTGTCGCCATCAGCAACTGTCGAGGCGAAGAAGTATGACCTCATGCAGGACGTCAATGTACGCGGAACGTTCATGCTGTCGCGCGCCGCCGCGCCGTACCTGGAGGAGGCGGAGAATCCGCACATCCTGTCGTTGTCACCTCCCCTCAACCCGTCGGCTAAGTGGTTGGGTGCACACACGGCCTACACACTCGCAAAGTTTGGAATGACGATGGTGACGTTGGGGATGGCGTCAGAATTCGAGCGTCAAGGCATCGCAGCCAATACGCTGTGGCCCCGCACCACCATCGCAACCGCCGCGGTACAGAACCTGCTCGGCGGCGACAAGATCATGCGGGCCAGCCGCACTCCTGAGATCTACGCGGATGCCGCGTTCTTGGTAGTGACCGCTGCATCGCGTGAATTGACTGGACAGAGCCTGATCGTGGAGGACGTACTTGAGGCCTCGGGAGTCAGGAACTTCTCTCACTATGCGGCGCAGCCTGGCACTCCCGACGAGGCGCTGTTTCCCGACATCTTCCTCGACTAAGGCACTTGGGGGCCCCGAGGCGAGTTACTGAGTGCTCGTCGCTCGGCGCGCGCGCCGGCGCTCGCCCTTGTGCCCACTAGCATCGGAATGTGAGCACTCTTCCCGCGGGCTACCGCGAATCCGACATCGAGCGCTACGTCACCGAGCCTCCCAAGAGTGCCGCCCGTTCGCCCTTTGAGCGCGACCGCGCGCGCATCGTTCACTCGTCGGCCCTGCGCCGGCTTGGCGCGAAGACGCAGGTCCTAGGCGCCGGCTCCGGCGACTTTGTCCGCACCCGGCTCACCCACACGCTCGAGGTCGCCCAAGTGGGCCGTGAGCTCGGCAAGTCGCTGGGCTGCGACCCCGACGTGGTTGACACCGCGTGCCTGGCCCACGACCTCGGCCACCCGCCTTTTGGCCACAACGGGGAGCGCGCGCTCGACGAGGTCGCCAAGGACATCGGCGGTTTTGAAGGCAACGCCCAGACGCTGCGACTGCTGACGCGGCTGGAGCCCAAGTCCGTGCACCCGGTGACGGGGGAGAGCGTGGGGCTCAACCTCACCCGCGCGACGCTCGACGCGTCCGTCAAGTACCCGTGGCGCGAGAACGCCACCCCCACGCGGCCGGACGGTAGTCCCACCCGCAAGTTCGGGGTCTACGAGGATGATCGTCCCGTCTTCGACTGGCTTCGCGGCGACGCCCCGGAGCGTCGCACCAGTTTTGAGGCGCAGGTCATGGACCTCGCCGACGACATCTCCTACTCGGTTCACGACGTCGAGGACTCGGTGGTTCACAACGCGGTGTCGCTCAGTGTGTTGCGGGACCCGGGCCAGGCGCGCGAAGTCGCCGCGCACGTACGCGTTTGGTACGGCAGGGGAGACGAGGCCGAGTTGGCCGCGGCGCTGGACCGTATGCGCGCCCAGGACTGGTGGATGGACGAGTACAACGGCTCGCATCGCGCCCTCGCGGCGCTGAAGGACATGACCAGCCAGCTCATCGGCCGCCTGGCCGGTACCGTCACCGAGGCCACGCGCGCCGAGTACGGAGACGGACCCCTGACGCGCCACAACGCTCAGCTCGTGATTCCGGCAGACGTCGCCAACGAGATCCTGATCCTCAAAGGCATCGCCGTGCACTTCCTCATGGCCCCGCGGGAGAAGAAGCCCGCGTACAAGCAGCAACGTCAGCGACTTGCGGCATTGGTGATGGAACTTGCCAAGCGCGGGGCCGATGCACTCGAGCCCCACTTCGCGGCGTCGTACCAAGACGCGGCGGACGATGCGGCGCGACTACGCGTCGCCGTCGACCAGGTCGCGTCCCTCACCGACAAGTCGGCGTACGACTGGCACCACCGCTACTGCCGCTAGTTTTCCCTTGCGGCCGATGCTGGGGCCGGGTCAGATGGCCCGGTAGCGGCCTTGCGACGGCCCATCACGAGCAGGACGAGTGCTGCGATGGGCAGCACGAGCGGAACCCAGCCGTAGGCGGAGCCGAAGCCCGTCCAGACTGTCTCGTCCGGCCACCAGCTCGACTCTACGTAGCCAAGCGTGCCGACGACAATCACGCCGGTGAGCTCTACGGCAGTGCCCCACAGTGCCAGCTTGTCACGTCCGCGCCAGATCGCGACCGCGATGACCGCATACAGCACGGCAGACAGGAGTGAGATTGAGTAAGCAAGGGGAGCCTCGGAGAACTTGGTCGTGATCTGCACCACTGACCTACCAGCGGCCGCAAGCCCAAGGATGGCGTAAAGCGCGACCAGGGTAATGCGCACAATGGCGTTCATTATTGGACGCCCTGGAAGATCTCGAACACCCGCCATGCCACTACTGACATTGCAATGGCGACGATGATGGCCACCGCACCGTCCACGCGCGCGATCTGATCTGGTGCGAGCACGGGCCGATTGGGGTCGGGGTCCTCCGCCGCGGCATCGGGCTCACCGAGGCGGCCGATGCCGAGCAATGGCATCAGCGCGATGGCGGCCAGCAGGTAACCGATGGTGATCACTAAGGGAATGCCGCCGCCCAGCAGGGCATTGATGATCGCCAAGACCTCGATGAGGGTCACCACATACGCCGCAGTCACGACCCACGTGAGCACACGGTGCGCACGAATCCACAACAGCGTCACGATGCCGGTCAGCGCCAGGAGCGCGCTGAAACCCAACACAAGGGGATAGATGTACCCCTCGAAGAACTCCATGTGGGGTTAGCTGGAAGCTTGCTGCACGCGCATCGGCAGGCGAGTGGCCTCTTCGCCATCGACCGAGACGACCCACGTGAACATGCCAGGGGCCTGGAAGCGCATGCCATCGACGGTGAACGCGAAGCACGCAACCTGCTCGTCGCCGTCTACCAGGTGCGGCGGACGACCCAGGGTGAATTCGCCACCCATGGCGCGCACGGGCTCGGGCTGACCCTCGGCGTTCTGACGGATGCCGATCGGGTACTCCTTGCCATCCTCGGTGAGCAACTTAAGCTCAAAGTTGTGGCTTGCGTTGGTCGCGGTGAACGGCACGTGCACGGTCGATGCGACCGACAGGCGACGGTGGGCGGCAGGGAACTGGCGCACGTAGATGGTGTTCCATCCGGCACCCATGGCGTAGATCTTGCCCTGAACGACCTCGGCGGTGTCCGCCAAGAATGCATCGACTCTCACGGTGATGTCCTTTCGGTGTAATACCCCTAGCCTACCCAGCACCAATCACTCTGCGGACGTGCGAAATTTCGCTGAGCGAGTAGTGACCCCCGCGAGGGGCACCAGACGGCCGATGCTGACCTAGGAATCCGTGCGTGAGGCGACCCGGTCCCAACTAGAGTAGGCACGTGGCTGGGACTATCAATCGGGACGACATCGCGACCGTTCGCGAGCGCGCACCCATTGAGGACATCATCGGCCAGCACGTCACGCTGAAGTCCGCGGGCGTGGGATCGCTTAAGGGCCTGTGCCCCTTCCACGACGAGCGCAGCCCGTCCTTCCACGTGCGACCCGCGGCAGGACGCTGGCACTGCTTTGGCTGCGGCGAGGGCGGAGACGTCATCGAATTCGTGATGCGCATGGACGGATTGCCTTTCGCGGAGGCCGTGGAATACCTGGCCGAACGCTCCAATGTGACGCTTCGCTACGAGGCCGGTGGCGGACCGCGCAAGGAGGGCACGGCGGGACTGCGCAAGCGGCTGCTAGACGCGCACCGCGTCTCCGCCGAATTCTTCGTTTCCCAGCTCGGCACCCCGGAGGCCAAGACCGCCAGGGACTTCCTGCTGGGTCGTGGATTCGGCCAGGAGGCCGCCGCGACGTTCGGAGTGGGCTACGCGCCCCAAGGCTGGTCGTCCTTATTGGACCACCTGCGCAATAACGGCTTCACCGAGCCGGAGTTACGCGCATCGGGACTGGTCTCCGAAGGCCAGCGCGGCATCTACGACCGCTTCCGCGGCCGCCTGGTGTGGCCCATCCGCGACGTCACCGGTGAGCCCATCGGCTTTGGCGCGCGCAAGCTTTACGAGGATGACCAGGGCCCCAAGTACCTGAACACCCCGGAGACCGCGCTCTACAAGAAGAGCAACGTGCTCTACGGGTTGGACCTCGCCAAGGGCGCCATCCGGTCCGAACGTACCGTCGTGGTGGTCGAGGGCTACACCGACGTGATGGCGTGCCACCTCGCCGGCATCATGAACGCCGTCGCCACCTGCGGCACCGCCTTTGGCGAGGACCACGTCAAGGTGGTGCGCCGCCTCATGGGAGACACCGGCGGAGCGCAACTCAAGGTCGGCTCCACCGGTGCCAAGGTCATCTTCACGTTTGACGGCGACGAGGCGGGGCAGAATGCCGCGCTCAAGTCCTTTGCGCTCGACCAGCAGTTCCTCGCACAGACATTCGTCGCCGTGGACCCGGACGGGATGGACCCCTGTGACATTCGTCAGCAGCGCGGGGACGAGGCCGTGCGTGCGCTGATGGAGGCGCGCGTGCCGCTGTTTGAGTTTGTGATCAAGACCGCGCTGGGAGCCAACAACCTCGAGACCCCCGAGGGCCGCGTGGCTGCACTGCGTGCGGCCGCCCCCGTGGTCGCGGGCATCCGCGATCGTGCCATTCAGCCCGAGTACGCGCGCCGCCTGGCGGGCTGGCTCGGTATGGACGAGGTCGTGGTGCGCAAGGCGGTGACCGATGCGGGCAAGGCGAGGCAGGCCGCGGCTAGGTCACAGCCGCCCCAGGGACGTCCCGCGCAGGGCGGGCAGCAAGGCGGCCAACACCGTGACCAGGCGACTCGTCCTGGGCAGCCAGCCGCAGCATCGGCCGGACGGGGTGAACCTCCTCCCTACGACGCGCCTCCGCTGGACGACGGCGATCCGTACACGGACCACGCGTCCGCGCAGGGCGCCTTTGGAGCGAACGAGGGCTACGAGCGGCCCAACCCCCGCGACCCGGTGGTGCGCTCCGAAGCCGTCGCGCTGGGCGTTATCCTGCAGTTGCCCGATGCGATCACGGCCCACGCGGACGTCCGTCAGGTCTTTGATGGGCTGGCTTCCGACGCGTTCACCGTGCCGCAGTACCGTGCGGTGTTTGACGGCGTTCTGGCCGCCGGCGGCCCCCAGGCCACCAGTGAGTGGGTAGCGATGGTTGCCGAGCAGGTGGGACCGATGCTGGCGCCCACCGTCTCCGAGATCGCCGTGACTCCGCTGCCGCACGACAAGCCCGAAGAGGCGCACCGATACGTGCGCTCCGTTCTCGCGCGCGTCGCAGACCTGAGCGTGACCCGCCAGATCGCCGAACTGCGCGGGCGCATGCAGCGCGCAGGCCAGGGGACTGAGGCCGCAAGCGAGGCCTTTGCCGAAGTGATTCGGCTGGAGCAACTGAGGCGCACCCTCCGGGAGGAGTAGCCGTTACTCCTGGCAGAGTGGCGCTCTCGGCCTAGAACTTCCGCCTTGGAAACACAAAAGCCGGCCCGCGATGCGGACCGGCTCAGTGCTTGCAGTGGCTCCCTCTATTGGACTCGAACCAATAACCTGCCGATTAACAGTCGGCTGCTCTGCCAATTGAGCTAAGAGGGATTGTGCAGTCACAAACTTTACATGACTTCGCGGCGTTCTACGAACACGCGAAACTGGTAGTGCCGCTCGCCGATAGACTACCTACCGCTCGTCCTTGTGGCGTGCACGGGCCAGTAGCTCAGCCGGTTAGAGCAGCGGACTCATAATCCGTCGGTCGTGGGTTCAAGCCCCACCTGGCCCACTGAAAAGAGCAATTTATCAGGAGTTTTTGGCCGCCCCATCGTTCGCAACGATTGTGGAAACCCACAATCGTGACCGGGCCCGCTGTGATTAGATGGTGCTCAACGTTCACCGCAGACGCCAAATCCTGGAGCTTCTATACGGATTCAGACAGCACCGCCTGTGGTGCCACCTGTACTTTACGTGCCAGTACGCACCCATCCTGGAAGCGAAACAGTTCCTGAGGTTCGACCTTTGGTGGATGGCCGAAAGGCACTGCTGGCATACACCGCGCTAGACAGGCTCGCGAACGCATGCGGAGACAACCAAGCGTGGGTACTTTTGCATCTTGCCGATCTCGAGCCCATTAAGGCCGATTTCCCCTTCGACGTGGTGGCCTTCGATCCGCAACTCCCGGCCGATCTGTTCACGAATGGCAGGTTGACGTGAGAGAGATCGCTGTCGATGCTTTCAACATGGGGAGGCTTTTCAAGCGAGTCATTGTCGAAGTTGACAAGGTTGATAGTGCGCTCGGCGAGTTCCCTGATGCCCCCGATGGTGGCATCGCATCTGAGTTGATCGGCTTTACGGTGGCAGCAGCAGTTGAGGCTTCAGGTATGACCTCAGACTCTTATCGCGCAGTCATCGCAGTAGCCCGCGACGTGCTTGATGACTTCACACACAATGAGGCGTTGGCGTCGTCCGAAATGCGGTCGCTCAAGGCTGAAATCGGCGGTAAATGATGGCACTGTCTTTAACCATCAAGGGCGATCCGAATGAGATAAGAGCATGCGCTGATTGGTTGGACCCCAAGCTGCACGGGGCACTCGAAAACGTCGAGGTGGATTTGACGTATATGTTGACCGATGCACAGTATTTATGGACGGGCGAGTCTGGCTCGGCATTCTCATCTGCCACACAGAAGCTTCGTCGCGCGAATCTGGAAGTCCCCACATACGTGAAGGATCTCGCATCGGTCCTTCGCGCCTACGCCGGACGTCTCGAACGCGGAGCCGCAGATTTTGACGATTACGCCGCTTACGCCGAGGCCCACGGACTTGAAGTCTGGGGCAAGAAGATCCCCATTCCAAGGAGTTGGGTTGCCGGCGAACCACACGGGGCACTTGTCGGGTCCCCTGAGGCTGTCGAATGGGAGGCTTACCTGACGCGGGTCGAGGTCTATAACGACCTATCCACCAAGGTAGGCACGTTCTGGAGAGAACTCGAAATGTGGGTGGCTGAGCATTTTGGTACTCTCGTCGCTCGCATCGACGACTTTCAAGATGCGTCCAAGGCTTACGCGGGTCTTGTAGACGGAAACAATGTGACTGTCAACGCTGCGCTGACATCTACCGAAGCAATCATGGCTCAGAACGTGGAGCGATGGCGAGCTATCGCGTCAGAGAAATACTCCAAAGCACATACCTTTACCCGTCAATTGCGCTCAGGCAACCCTGCGTTGAGAGCCGCAGCAGAAGCTGCGGATCCTCGTGGATTGCGACAGAGTGCTAGTGCGCTGGCAGAAGTAATACAGGGCGTGTCCAGAACTAGCAAGATCATTCCTATTGCGGGTGGGGTGATCGACGTAGTCGTCACAGGCCAGGAGATCGCGGACGGAGGCTCCGAGTCGTCGGCGATAGCGAATCTTGCGGGAGTGGCCGCCGGCGGCGTCATAGGGGGCGCATTGGTTCCAACAATTGTTGCCGCGGTGGCAGCAGCGCCTGTTGCTGCAGTCGCTATCCCCGTCGTGGTCATCGGTTCATTTGCAGTGGCCGGTGGATATGCCGCAAAATACGCTTGGGAAGCAGCAGTGTCGTTAGACGTCAGAGAAGCGATAGACGCCGGAATCTCTGATTTCTTTGACCTATCAAGTCCTACTTCGTGGAGAGTCAACCTGTGAAGCGACCCGTGAAGCGACATGTCTACTTGAAGTCCCAGCGGCCAGACCATGCGCCGCTTCCCGGTATGCCGAGTTCCAGTTGGTGGAAGTTCGTCATTGTGTTGGTCAGCGCAATTCTAGTATTTGTTGGTTTCCAGATGGATGGTGCGCTGTATTCGGCCTCTTTTGCCTCCCTCGGCTTCGTGTTGCTCATGACAATTCCGTATGTGAACGTAGCCAATGGCGCCAGGGAATCCAGGATCGTGCGAGTGGCCAGGCAAGAACCGTTGAGGTTTCTTCCCCGTCGATCGGCGATGGTGTGGTGGCCGGCATTCTATTTGTTGCTGATGGTGATCCCAGGGGCACTCCGTGTGGCGGCGATCTTGACCTCGGACGATGGGTTCGTCACGGGTCCCGCAACAATACTGTTCGCAGTGATATCCGGAACCGGACTCGCTTTCTTGGTCAAACTACTCTGGGACCTGCGAGCGCCTGAGGGGTTGACAGTCACGCCTGCGGGACTGGGAGGTGTTCGAGGCGCCAGAACGCTTCGCCTCGCATGGGAGAACCTAGATGCGGTGCACGTGAGTTCTAGTAAGTCCAGAATCTCGTTGGATCTCGTGTCAACTGACGGGACAGTGTCCACCATTGCCCCCGGCTACATCGGATCCGACCCCAACGTCGTAGCTTCGATAATCGAGTACTTCCGCACGCACCCCAAAGACCGTCACCATCTTGCCGATGGCGAAGAAGCGATCCAACTCGTTGAGGCCGCGAACGCCTGACCTCCAGTCCTGCTTTGAAACTTCGGGGGCTCCAACGCCTGCGTCCACAGGGCTCTAAGCGGTGTCAGCCCACCTGGATGTCATGAACCGATGTTCTGTCTCTCGTGCGGCTCAGCGCTGGATCACCTCAACTGTCGCGCGCACTTCGGGGCGTTCGATGATCAGGTGAACCGGCCGAACAAGGCCGAGGTTACTTCCGACGAGAACCCTGGCCAAGAGTGAGCATCACCATGGCCTCGGGCTCGCTGATCGCGACGCTCTGCGGCAACCAATGGACAGTCAGAGGCGACGCCAGCAACACGGTTGAGTGGATCTCGCCGGCGAGCCGAGACTTGTGGATGGTCTCCGCCTGGGGACCGTTCAGCCGCGGCACGTATGGCTTCGCCCGTGCCCGCGAAGCCTTTGAGGCTGTGTGCGAAGAAGTGGGAGCGCTCAGCGGTTCGAGGCCTCCACGGGCCTAGATCTGATCAACAAGATCAACTTGTCGGCTTCCCACTATTGCCACTTGGCGCATGGGCTTAAAGGTGTTTGCAGTGTCCCGTGGCACGCGAGGTCTGACGCTCTACGACTTCGGGCTTGCAGCTTTCGCCGAGTTGTCCCGCCCGAGACAGGGGTCTGCTACCGGCGGAGGGCCTGGATTTCCTTCTTGACCATGTCGGTTGTAAGAGCATTCTTGGGACTGCCGCATGGATAGGTGACTTCTTGACCTGCCCCCAGGTTTGGTTACCTCGTGAGGTGTGTCGTTCTGGCGTGGGTGGTGTTCATTTCGGACTGTATTTCAAAGTCGACTGGGGTGAGGTAGTTGATGCTGGAGTGGCGTCGTGCTCGGTTGTGCCAGATCTCGATGTACTCGAAGATTGCGTTGGTGAGCTCGAGTCGTGTATTCCACCGTTGACGGTTCAGCAGCTCGATCTGCATTGACGACCAGAACGATTCCATCATTGCATTGTCGAGTCCGTCGCCCACGGTGCCGAATGAGGGCATGAGGCCGGCGGTGCGGATTCGATTGCCAAAGGCCCAGGAGGTGAACTGGGCTCCGTGGTCGGCGTGAACTACTCCGCCAGGGGCAGGTTTGCGGGTCTTGATGGCCATGTCCAGGGCGTTGAGAACAAGCCGGGTGTCTTGGCTGGAGTCGATGGCCCAGCCGACTATTTTGCGGCTGAAGGCGTCGAGCACGCAGCAGCAGTAAAGCCAACCTTCACGCGTGCGATGTTGCGTGATGTCGGTGACCCATAGCTCGTTTGGTCGTGACCGGAAAAATTTGCGGTTGACGAGGTCGTCGGCGGTGACGACGCCACGCAACCTTTTGATACGAGTGGGTCCTGGCAGACCACGCACCCCTTCAAGGTTCATGAGAGTGCCCACGAGGTGGTCACTCACGCTCACACCCATGCCGAGGGTGAGTTCGGCATGGACCCGCCGGTATCCGTAGGTGCCCTTCGAGGCGACATGAACCTCACGGATCAGTCCGGTCAGCCACTCTCGTCGCATCTGAGTGGGTGAGGTTGGTCGATTGCGGTAGCGGTAGTAGCCAGGTTTCGACACGCCCAGGATGCGACAGCATGTTAAGGCTGGATGTCCGGCGGAGACAAGGACGTCGTGTCCCCTAAGTGAATCCTTTTGGGTGGGGCTTGTCCTCCCCAAGAAGACTCGCCGCGACCTGCAAAATCTCGACCTCACGCTCGAGTTCTCGAATCCGTTTTCGTGCTGCCTTAAGTTCTGCGTTTTCTCCGGTGGTGATGCCCGAGATCTCGCCATGGTCGACGCGGTCTTGGCGGACCCAATTGCGCAGGCAACCCTCGCTAACGCCCAGGTTCGGCGCGACCGCGGTGATGGGTTTGCCCGCACGCACCAACGCGACAGCTCGGTAACGAAACTGGGCAGGATAGGCCTTTGGCATGTTCAGACTCCTTGTGCTCGAGCCAAAACAACACTCTGCCACTGGTAACCAAACTATGGGGCAGGTCAGCGAGTCAACGAAACCCGGGGCAGTCCCCATGAACGATGGATATGAATGCCATTTGGACAAGCCGCACACTTAACTCATCAGTAAGCGTGAAGCCAGCGTGCACCGAGCTTCAGTGCGCCAACTCGTGACGCGTGCCACTCCAACGTGGGGCGTGCGTCGCTCCGAGCCTCATTCACCAGGCAAACTCACCGACTTGCCAGGGCCATTAGCTCAACTAGCAGAGCAGCGGACTTCAACAATAGGAGCGCCTAGCCGGAAACGTCGGGGCTGTTAGCTCCGTGGACCTTGCGTCGCCGGTCCCAGTGACCCCTCTGTCCGTAGATGCGGATCGCGGCGACGTAGAACGTGATCCCACCAGCCCACCTATTTTGGACCTAAGCCGGAAGCTTGTTCCACGCAGTGGTCAGCATCCGGCGAGACAAGCCGTCCATTGGGCAGTACGTCCCCGCGTCAGAGCCACGCTGGTGACGTCCGGTTTTCGCTGTGCAAGTCCTTGGCATGGTGGAAAGTAGCCAGACGAGCGGATTCGCTCAGTTGCGGTCCATGGTTAACGCGATCACGAGCGCCGCTGAGTCGAACGTGCACTTTCTCTCATCGCATGCGAGCACTGAGACGGAGCTCTCGTTGAGTCGTCAATGGTTGATGGATCGCGCGGGCAGTTCTGAGCGGGTCCGCACTTCACCATTGAGATTTGCACCTGGTTGGCCAAGAACGACTTCTCTTTACTGAGCACTCCGAGGTCACGGAATCTGACGCAGGTTTCTTCATAGCGCTCGCGGTTGCGGGACCGTTGGTTGACTGTTATGTTCCGAAGTGTTGTCACGCAAGTTTTTGTGCGCACCCCCCAAACGACTCTGGTCAGGAGCACTAGATGAAAAACGTAGTGGCATATACACGTTGGGAAGATGGCCCGTTCTTTCAGCTTCCGTGGTCAAGCAACTGGTCGACGGCCGGGTTGTCGCTGATTGGCTTCGTGCTCGTGGCGCTGAACCTTCTGAGACCAAGCGATGGTCTGTCCTGGGCGACTTTCGCGATTGTCTTGCTCGGACACTCACTCGTATTGGCAACACTGAATCATCCAACGCGCGCCGAGACTACTCTCCGTTCACTAGCGCTCTTGGTTCTATTCGCCTGCGCCATCTTGCCGGGTATGTTCACTACATCTGCTCTTACGCCTCTTGCAGTTTTCGCGCTCGCAGCCATTGGTGCCATGCCGACTGCTGCAATCGCTATGCACGAATTGCGCAAAAGCGATAGTCGCTGAACCTCTTACCACCAGTGCGTGCGGCAAGCATCGCAGACGGATGCAGGTGTGGGCGCTGTTCCAACGACGCGAAACGCTCAATTGCTTTCTCCGAGATAACGCGCCACGACTCCGAGCAGTCCACCTCAATGTTGACGGTCAGTTCGCGTGCACCAATTTTCGGAACAACCCCATCTATGCAAAGGAGCAAGATATGCACACTAGATTCAAGAAGGTCTCGCTAGTAACAGGCTTGGTCCTAGCAGTGACCGCAGTATCCCCCACCTCCGCGTTCGCTAGCGATGCAGACGAAACTGACACGATCTCTCAGCTTGTGAACGAAGTAAGACCAGACGCGGTAACTAACGAGCCGTTGCAGGTTGGAACGGATCGCACGCTCACCTCTGCTGCGAGTGATACTGAGATCCCCGCCACGTCTGATGGCATCCTGACCCTCGTTGGAGATGCAGGCATTCCCATCGCAGTCAAACTACCGGGCGAAGGGGCGGTTGCTCGTGTGAGCGACGACAACACGGTTGTCTACGCGGGTGACGCCGGTCCTGATATTGCCGTACAGAGCGGATTGGACGAAACCAGGGTTCACACGATCGCGGAATCAGAAGACCAACTGTCCGATCTCACCTACGAGTTCGGTAACTTGACGCCTGAATTGAATGACGACGGCTCCGTTACTCTTTGGGCAGGAGCGGACGACGGAAGTTTTCAGATGACAGCAGGTGCTATCGCGGCTCCGTGGGCTAGCGACGCGGACGGCGTTGCTCTCGAGACCCAATACCGAGTTGAGGGCAACACGGTAGTACAAGATGTCACCGTAGACGAGCGGACCGTATTCCCCGTGGTCGCCGACCCATCGTTCCAAGGCGACTGCGGAATCGTGACGTGTACGATGCGTTTTAATCGAGCCTATACACTCAAGATTTCCAAGTTCGGCAGCGACGCGGGGAAGATGATTGCTCTTGTGATCGCCCTCGGCGCATCTGTCGGTGGAGTCCCGGGCGCGGCGGCCGGCGCGTTTGCTGGCGGCATCGTTGCAGCGCGTACCTCGATCTTCTCTACCCAAGCCAAAGACTTCTACAGCAACGGTAACTGCTTCGGGATAAAGTTCTACCCCGGTACGACGACTTCATGGGGCACTCAAGTGAAGCGTTACACATATAACTGCAGGTAGTTTGATGAGGCATCGCTGGTTCTTTGCATTCCAGGTCTTGCAGTTAGTGAGATGTATTACCCAAAGAGTCGACAGCAAGCCACCTCGTCACAAGTATCACACGGAGCCGGTTATCGTTCGGGCGATATCCGGCTCCGTGTCGCAGACACGCTCGTGACCGCCAACCTTCGCGGTGTCGAGACCTGGCTGCGGTCAAAAGGGCATCGCGCGTTGACCCCTGCGCGGAGCGAACGCATGGCCATGCTGTTTGTCGCCCCGTAGCAACAGCCCCGCTCCAACAACGCACCGTGTGTGAACCTCTGCCGACGACGCAGACGCTCTCATTTAGCTGCGACTTCGCTTGTTTCATGGACTGGCGTCAGCGATTCCATGGACTAGGGTCATCCTAGAACTAATATCCACCGAGGTAGATGCGTTGCGCGCGCTTCCCACCAACCTTCTCCTCTCCGGAACTGCCGTCGGGCAGACTGTGACCATGAATATTATTTTCGTTCCGGGCTCAGGACTCGACGGCACGGAGGCATGGCCGCAGCAGTCGAATGCCATGCTGGCACCCGGAACATCGGGGACGTTCCTGACACACGAGGACCTCGGCTCCACACGCGAGCAACACCTCGCGGCCATTCACCGCGCTCTCGGTCCGAACGGCGGCCACTTGGTTGCGCACTCTTCCGGCGCAGTCGCGGCTACGCTCGCGGCGTCGCGAGAGCCCTGGCTGGTTCGCTCGTTGACGCTCTTCGAGCCCGCGTGTTTTGGTGCGGTGCGTGGTGGTCCCGAGGTCGAGCGCCACGTGCTTGAAATGAGTCCCGTGTTCGATTTGGCTGACGACCGGGCAGTATCAGATGCCGATTTTTGGGTGCGGTTCCTAGAGGCTTTGGGTGCTCCCGTCCCAGCGCCCAATGCGGTGGGCATTGCCTTGCTGGGGCGTCGTCTGCGGGCGTCGCCTCCCCCTTGGGAGCCATCGATCAGCCTCGATTTTCTCGCGCCCTCGCCAACGCTAGTTATTACTGGTCGTTGGAACGACCTGTACGAGGAGGTGGCCGAAGCGCTTGCAGGCGCAGGCGCGTGCCACGAGATACTTGAGGGGAAGTTCCACCGACCCCAGGACCACGTGAGAGCGAATCAGCTGATCGCTGCTCACTGGAAGGCGGTCGGGTAATGAGCGCCACTTACGAGTTCAATGCCGATCTCTGGCGCTGGGACGTTCAGCAGGGCGTCTGGCTGTTCGTTACTCTGCCGAACGAGATCACTGACGAGATCGACGAGGAGTACTCGGGCCTGCGCGCGGGGTTCGGGTCCGTGAAGGTGCGCGTCAGCATCGGCAAGACGACCTGGGAGACGTCGGTCTTCCCGTCCAAGGACCAGGGCGGGTTCATCCTGCCGATTAAGAAGTCAGTCCGTAAATCCGAAGGTCTAGATGAGGGCTCGACTGCGAGCGTTCGCCTTACCCCCATCGCCTAGTGCGGGGACTCGTCGCCGTACTGGTCGACAATCGCCGCAATGACGGTCGGCACCATGTCAGCCACGTCGAGTGCGCTGATGGGTCCACCGTCGGAAGCCAACACCCCTGCTTGGGCGTGAATCCACGCGGCGCTCGCCCCGGCATCGGCCGCACTGAGGCCCCCCGCGAGGAGGGTGCCCGCAATACCTGCCAGGGTGTCGCCGGAGCCCGCGGTGGCCAGCCAGGGCGTGGCCTCAGGGAGCGTCACGATGGCGCCGCCAGGGGAGACGACGATGGTCCGGGACCCCTTGAGCAGGACGGTCGCCCTGGCCGTCTCGGCGAGTAGGCGCGCGTGCCCGGCGCGATCCCGGTCGACGTCAGCGCGAGATACGTCGTGCCGTAACGCCTTCAGCGTGCGGACGAGTTCGTTGGCGTGCGGCGTGAGGAGCACGCTGTCGCTCGCGGCGGCGCGGTCTCCGGACGCGCGGGCACGAGCGATCGCCTCCAGCGCGCCGGCGTCCACCACCATGGGCAGTCCGGCCGCGGTCACGGCACTGATCACCGCGTCCTGTTCGGGATGGTCCGCGATTCCGGGGCCGACTACCCACGCCTGGCAGCGAGGTAGTGCGTCCGATGCGTCGGAGGGGGCGTGCACGACCACTTCGGGGTGACGGGCGAGTACTAGGTCTTGGGCGCGGCGTGGGCCGATGTAGCGCACGAACGCCGCTCCGGCTCGCACCGCCGCGTTGACCACAAGTACCGCCGCACCTGGGTAGGCGTCGGAGCCCGCGACAACGCCTAGGACGCCTCGCGAGTACTTGTCGTCACCGGCGCTGGGCACCGGCCAGACGCGCTCGACATCGGCCGCTGACCACTCATGTGCGTCGCTCATGGCTCCAGCGTGGCATACGCGAACCCGGAGCGGTCGGAGGGCATGAAAGAATGTCGCCATGGCATTCCGCGACATCCGAGTAACTGGCGACCCCGTCCTGCGCACCCTGTGCGACCCCATCACGGATATTGACGCCCGCGTCAAGACCCTGATCGAGGACCTGCTTGAGACTGTCGACTACGACGGTCGCGCGGGGCTGGCGGCGAATCAGATCGGCGTCAACCTGCGCGCGTTCTCCTGGAACATCGACGACGACATGGGCTACATCATCAACCCCGTCATCGTGGAGCGGTCGGATGAGCTGCAGGAGCTGGGTGACGAGGGTTGCCTCTCCGTCCCCGGCCTCTGGTACCCGTGTGAACGCCCCGCGTACACCCGCGCCGAGGGAATCGACCTGGATGGCAAGCCCGTGGTGATCGAAGGCGAGGAGATCTGGGCGCGACTGATCAACCACGAGGTCGACCACCTCGATGGACACCTCTACCTGGACCGGCTCAAAAAGGATGTCCGCAAGCGCGCCATGCGCGAACTACGCGAATCGCTCGACGAGGCCAAGTAGACCAGGCTTCGTCGCAGCGTGCTAGTCCAGCGCGACGCCCACGTCGGCGAGCACCACAAGACCGGCCGATGCTTTTGCCGGCCTGGCCGACAGGCACCCTTTGAGCGCGGTGAAGGTCACAGTCACCTTCGCGTGAACGTGAGGTAAGTCCGCATCACCGGAGTCGGCCTCGAGACCGCTTGGAATGTCGACGGCGATGACGGCCGTGTGCAGTGGGATGGCGGCCACGAGCGCATCCGCCGGGGCGCGTAGTCCCGCGCGGGCGCCGAGCCCTACGATGCCGTCAATGACACAGTTGGCCTCGCCCACCAAGGCGAGCGCCTCATCCATTGAATCCGCTGCATGAACGACTCGTCCGCCTGCCGCGGTGAACCGCTCAAGTCCACGCTTGTGCGCGGTGTCGCCTGTCAGTACCGCAACGGCATCCGCGCCCTCCGCACTGAGTAGCGCGCCCGCCAGTAGCGCGTCGCCACCATTGTTTCCGGTGCCGGTGAGGATCACCACCTTTGCCCTGTCCATGAGGCGAGTACGTGCCTCGGTGGTGCCTCTTGCTTCGGCCGCCACGGCATCGGCCGCATGGTCCATCAAGACAGCCTCGTCGACCGTCTCCATAGTGGCGCGCTCGGCCTGCTGAAGTTGGGCGGCGGTCATTACGACGGAAGAAGTAGCCATGGCTTGACTCTGACACGGTCAGAGAGTTCGCGCACATTGCGCCGCGCCGCGCGGGCACACTGGCGCATCTGCGCGAGATAGGGCAACATAGTGACATAGCAGTAGCGAACTACCCCGGTTAGCCGGACATTTCTTCAGAGGTCGTAGGGGAAGACGTACCTCAACAGGAAGGAAGGGTCATGGCTGCAATTACCCGTGGTGTTCTATTCGTGCACTCTGCAACGCGCGCAATGTGCCCTCACATCGAGTGGGCCGCACAGAGCGTGCTAGGTTCGCGCGCCACCTTTGACTGGATCGACCAGCCTGCTGGCACCAATCTTTTCCGCGCCGAAGTGGCGTGGCAGGGACAGCAGGGCACCGGCGCGAACCTCGCCTCCGCACTGCGCGGGTGGGAGCACGTCCGCTACGAGGTCACTGAGGATCCCTCCTTTGGTTGCGACGGCGGACGCTGGTCGCACACCCCCTCGCTGGGAATCTTCCACGCCGTCACCGACGTCCACGGCAACATCGTGGTGCCCGAGGACCGCATCCGCGCCGCGATCGAGGCCGGCGGCACGGCAGCTGACTTCAAGCGCTCTATGGACCTGGCGCTCGGCGCCGCGTGGGACCACGAGCTCGAGCCGTTCCGCTACGCGGGCCACGGCGCCCCCGTGCGCTGGTTGCACCGCGTCGGCTAATCCGCACGTTCTCAACGCAAAGAAGGGCCCCGCTACTTGGAATCCAAGCGGCGGGGCCCTTCCTCTTGCACGCTACGAGTTACGCGGTACCGAAGATGAGGGCGACGTTGTGGCCGCCAAAGCCGAATGAGTTGTTGATGGCCGCAAGCTGACCGTCTGCAGGAAGGTCACGAGGTACGTCGCGCACCAAGTCGAGCTCGAGCTCGGGATCGGGCTCCGTGACGTTGATGGTGGGGGGAGCCTTGCGGTCCTGCAGGGCCTTGACGGTGAAGACCGACTCGAGAGCGCCTGCGCCGCCGAGGAGGTGGCCAGTCATGGACTTAGTAGCGCTCAGGAGCACGCTGTCGGCGTGCGAGCCGAGCACGCTGCGGATACCGCGGGCCTCGATCATGTCGCCCACCGGGGTCGACGTCGCGTGGCCGTTGACGTGCACGATGTCACTCGCGGTGAGTTCCGCGCAGTCGAGCGCGAACTGCATCGCACGCGTCTGGCCGGCGCCCTGGGGGTCTGGCGCGGCAATGTGGTGCGCGTCCGCGGTCATGCCCATGCCGAGCAGTCGGCCATAGATACGTGCGCCACGCGCCTTGGCGTGCTCCTCGGACTCGATGACCATGACGCCAGCGCCTTCGCCCAGGACAAAGCCGTCCCGCGTGACGTCGTATGGACGCGAGGCGCCTGCCGGGTCGTCATTGCGCTTGGACAGCGCCTGCATGGCGGCGAATGAGGAAATCGGAAGCGGGTGGATGGCCGCCTCGGTGCCGCCGGCGACCACCACATCGGCGCGCCCGGACTGGATCATCTCGTAGGCCATGCCGATCGCCTCGGCGCCCGATGCGCAGGCGGAGACGGGCGCGTGCGCCCCAGCTCGTGCGGTGATCTCGAGTGAGACGTACGCGGTGGGGGAGTTCGGCATCAGCATGGGCACGGTGAGGGGAAGCACGCGCGCGGCGCCCTTCTCCTTCATCGTGTCCCATGCCGATAGCAGCGTCCACACTCCACCGATGCCCGAGGAGACCACGGCGCCGAGGCGCTCCGGGTCCACCTCGGGGGTACCGGCATCGGCCCATGCCTCGCGCGTTGCCACGATCGCCATCTGGGCGGACGGATCCATGCGCTTGGTCTCGGGCCGGGAGAGAACCTCGTCGGGACGCACCATGAGCTGACCAGCGAAGTTCACGGCCATGCCGTAGGTCTCCGCCCAGTCGTTGTCGAGGGTACGCACTCCGGACTTGCCGGCGAGCGCGTTCTCCCAGGTCGTGGGCACGTCTCCGCCAAGCGGCGTGGTTGCTCCGAGTCCGGTGATTACGACATTCGTCATGGTGTGATTCTCCCTATACGAGGTCAAGAGGGGCAGGGTTGCCGAAAGGCTGCGGTTACGCCTGCGCCTTGGTGATGTACTGGACGGCGTCGCCCACGGTGACGAGGTTCTTGACGTCCTCGTCGGGGATGCGCACGTCGAACTTCTCTTCTGCGAGCGTGACGATGGTCATCATCGAGAGCGAGTCGATGTCGAGGTCATCGGTGAACGACTTGTCGTTCTGGACGTCTGCTGCGTCGAGGCCGGTCTCTTCGGCGACGATCTCTGCCAGGCCCTCAAGGACCTCGTTTTCGTTCAGTGCCATGTGTATCTCCTTAGGTGGTGGTGATGCGGACGCATCGTGTTCTTGTGTAGAACGATTGTGAAATTAAGAGGTGTCCCGAACTACGGGATCACGATCACTTGGGCGGCGTACACCAGCCCAGCGCCAAATCCAATCTGCAGCGCGAGGTCGCCCGACTTCGCATCGCCGTCGCGAATAAGTCGTTCAGTCGCGAGCGGGATGGAGGCGGCGGAGGTGTTTCCAGAATCGACGATGTCCTTGCCAACTGCCACGTGGTCGGGTAGCCCGATCTGCTTAACCAACTGGTCAATGATGCGCACGTTGGCCTGGTGCGGGATGAACACCGAAATATCATCCGGAGTCAGTCCTGCGGCTGCGATGGCCTCGCGAGCGATGGGAGCCATCTTGAAGGACGCCCACTTGAAGACAGACGGTCCCTCCTGGAAGAGCGTGGGGAACGGGACGTCGGGATTGTCACGAACCTCGAGCCACGACGCAGTCTGGCGAATCAGCTGGGCTCCGGAGCCATCCGAACCCCACACTGTGGGGCCGATGCCGGGAGTATCCGATGCACCAACGACCACCGCTCCTGCGGCGTCGCCGAGCAAATAGGAGATGGTGCGGTCCGCGGGGTCGATGAAGTCGCTCATCTTCTCCGCACCAACCACCAACACGTTGCGAGCGGTGCCGGCGCGCACCAAGGCGTCCGCTTGGCCGATGCCGTAGCAGTAGCCTGCGCAGGCCGCCGAAATGTCGAAGGCCGCGGCCTGAATGCCGAGGCGGTCCGCGAGCACGGGCGCGCCTCCGGGGGTCATGTGCGGGTAGGTGATGGTGGACAGGATGACGGTGTCGATCTCGTCCGCCGAGATGCCGGCATTCGCGATGGCCTCGCGCGCGGCGCGCTCGGACAGGTCGATGACCGACGTGTCCGAGTTGGCCCTCACTCGGGTGGCGATGCCGGTCATCTTGCGAATCCACTCGTCGGACGAGTCGATGGGCTCGATGATGTCCTCGTTGGGGACAGCGGTCTCGCCACGGGCAACGCCCAGGCCAAGAATGCGCGAGAACTCGGGTCCTCGCTTGATGGACATAGTGGTCACGCGTGTGCCTCCAGGAGTTCGCGGGCTGCGTCCAAATCGTCCGGTGACTTCAGGGCTACTGCAGGGATGCCCTTCATCGATCGCCGGGCAAGGCCCGTGAGGACGCCGCCTGGCGCAACCTCGATGATTGCCGTGACGCCAAGGTCCAGCATGGTTTGCTGGCAGAGATCCCAGCGTACTGGGTTTGCGACCTGCGACACGAGCCGCGCGAGCACTTCGTTGCCATCAATGACTCGCTTGCCGTCCGCGTTGGATATCAGGACCTCAGCCACGTCGCCGGGGGTGACCGCCGATGCCGCCTCGGCGAGTGTTGCCACGGCTGGCTTCATGGTGTCGGTATGGAAGGCTCCCGCGACCTGGAGCTCAATGACTCGTGCGCGAGCCGGGGGAGAGGCGACCAAGGCTTCGATCGACGCCTTGGACCCGGCGGCCACTACTTGACCCCCTCCGTTCATGTTCGCGGGAGTCAGACCCAACGAGACAAGCGCGGCCAGGACCTCATCAGCGTCGCCGCCCAGAACGGCGGCCATGGAGGTGGGTTCTGCGGCTGCCGCGGCTGCTGCCATGGCGTTCGCTCGAACCGAGACAAGACTCATGGCCTCCTGGTCGGTGATGGCGCCCGACAGTGCGGCGGCTCCGAACTCACCGACGCTGTGCCCGGCGGTGACGGCGGGGAGTGCGTCCCCCAGCACTTCGCGCGCAGTCGCGAGTGCAGTGGCCACGAGTAAGGGTTGAGCAACCGCAGTATCGCGAATCGCATCAGCGTCGGACTTGGTGCCGTGTTCCACCACATCAATATCTGTGGCTTCCGACAACAACCGAAGATTCTTGGCGACTCCCGGAATCTCGAGCCAAGGGGCGAGCATTCCGGGAGTCTGGGCACCCTGACCGGGGCAGAGAACGGCAATCATGTCTCTAGAGTGCCTTATGAATCAAGAAAACATGCGCTCCGTGCTCACCGTTTCGCGGGAATCGGATTGTATGGGTCCTACAGTTTCAGCCTAGAGCGACGTGTGGCTGGAGTCGCGCAGGCGACCCAACGCGAACGCGGTCTCCAACACGTGGGCGTCACGGGTGGACAGCACGTTCCATCCGGTGAGTTCCGACACCTTCTTGAGGCGGTACCGGACCGTGTTTGCGTGAACGAACATGAGGCGTGAGGCAAGCTCGAGCGAGCGACCGCAGTCCAAGTAGGTTGAGACGGTGTCGACGAGTGCGCCGCTGGCCTTGACGATTGGGTCATATGCCACAGCAACCAACTTTTCACGCGCAGCGGTGTCGCCCACCAGGACGCGCTCCGGGAGGAGGTCATCAGCCTTTACCGGACGCGGTGACAGGGCCCATGCCGGCGCGGCGAGCACGCCGGTGAAGGCTGCTCGTGTCGCCCGGGCGACTTCGACGAGCGTCACGGCCGGGGGACCAACAACAACGGGACCGGGGCCAAAGTTCGGAAGTAGCTGCTGGGTCAACTCGTCCATGTCGGTATCGGATCGCGCGATGATGACCAGGTCGTCGCCGTGAATTCCGACGAGGGCCCCATTGGCAGTGCGGCGGATTGAGCGTCGGAGCTCAGCGGACTGCACTTCTCCGAGCGTGCCATGGGTGAGGCCCACCATCACCAGCGTGGGGCCGGGCTTCCACCCAAGAGCTGCGGCTCGGCTGGGTAGATCGTCATCCACCTCACCGCGGACCAGGGCATCGACGACTAGCGCCTCGATGCGGGCATCCCAGGCCCCGCGTGACTCAGCGGCTCGCGCATAGACCTCGGCAGCGCTGAACGCGATCTCGCGTGAGTATCGGAGAATCGCCTCGCGAAGCTCCTGCTCGCCACCCGGGGCGGCGAACTCATCACAGTGGTCCTCCACGACCTGAACGACCGTGCGCACAATTCCCAGGGTGTGCTGAAGGGAAATGGACCGCGTCAGCTCGGGAGGCGCTGCGGAGAACACCTCGGCCGCGCCGCGGTAGCTACGAGTGGGGTCCGCGTACCACTGTACGAACGAGTCGATGCCGGCTTGTGCGACAGTTCCTACCCACGAGCGCTCCTGAGCAGGGAGGTCGCGGAACCATGCGTACTCGGTATCGAGGCTCGTGATAGCGGCGGTGGATAGCTTGCCGGTGCCGCCGCGAAGACGTTTGAGGGTGTCCTGTCGGGTGTCAGTTGTTGCCATGGTTGTCATCATAGAGCAAACTTGTGTGCTTTCGACAAGGGCGCGCCCCCCACATGGGGGGCAGCGCGTGCGGGAAAGCGCGACATAACGGGCAAATGGGGTTGTCGAAATGCGGAAATCCTGTTGGTAACGTCAGTTTCGGGTTTCCTGATCGAATCGTTCGGAATTGGGTCCGCAACCCCCCCGGGGAGTCGTGAGGTAAACACGTTGGTCGCCAAAAATCGCTATCCATGGGTAGGTTTGGTTAGCAAAACTAGGAGGTAGGCAATGAAGCCGCAGCCCAAGCCAGTGACGGGTGCAATTTTCGGATTCCTATTTGGGTTGGTGATTGTCCTGTTGCTGTGGCAACTCGGCATCCTGCCCCCGGATCGCCTGGTGGTCTTCGGAATTGTCGCGATCGTGATGATGGTGAGTACCTTCGCGTTGACTCAAAGAGTCTCGTTGGTGCGTAAGCGATTCGTCGTCGTTGTCGTCTTCGCTTCCCTCCTCGGCGGAGTGGCACTGACCGGCATCCCCGAGTTTGTGGGCGGTGGTTCGATCAGCGACGGTTGCACCATCGAGGCGAGCTCTTCGCTCAGCGACACGACCGGCCCCGCCGGCACCTCCGCGACCTCGCCCTTCAAGGCCGCGCTGAGCGACGATGTGCCGTGGACGATGACGACCGCCGCGGTGGTGACCACGGGCACGAACGCTGCTGGTTTGAAGGTAGCCGGTTTTGAGATACCGACGTACACCGGCACGGTTGACAACACCGCCGGGGTTGAGCAAATCTCCGGTACGGCAAACGTGCAGGCGGTCCAAGATCAGCTCAAGGATGACAGCGGTATTAGTCTCACGGGTGTCTACCACGTGTACGGCTACGTGCACGCGGCGGAAGGCGACTGTGACGTCAACGGCTATGTGCTCGTGGCACCCGCAAGCGCGTTCGGAAACCCGATTCTGATTGGACTGTGGGTCCTCGCGGTGATCCTGTTCATCGTGATCCTGGTGCTTGCCATTGGCGTGCGCCGGTCTATCCACACGTCGGAACGCTTGGCTGCTACCACGCCGCCTGCTGGCGTTGCCGGGGGTGAAGCGACATCCACGTCTGCACCGGCCGTCGGGGAGACGACGACGAGTGCCGATGCGCCAGCAGAAACGCCGCCTACGAACGGTACTCCGCAGCCTGACGAAGCGCCGTTGGCTCGACCGGCCCCAGAACAAGAGGCCACGGCTGCTGCCCCTATTGAGTCGACCCAGCCTGAAGCGCCCATGGAGGCCTCAGGAACGCCGGATGACCCCGAAGCTGGTCAGCCCAAGCGGGACGGTGAGGACACGGGTCACCAGATCTAAGTCGTCCAACACAAGAATGCCCCGACTCCAGAGGGAGTCGGGGCATTCTTCGTTTGGTACGAACGTGCGCCTTAAGCGTCGCCGCCGGCGTTGCCCGACGTGCCCTTGGAGGGGTCGTGGAGCTCGTAGCGGTCGATCGCGGCCGCAGTGGTGCCGGCTTCAATCTGGCCCTTGCGCTCAAGCAACTGCAGCGCCTTGACGGCCATCGACGGACCGTCGATGTGGAAGTAACGACGCGCAGCGGCGCGGGTGTCGGAGAAGCCGAACCCATCGGCGCCGAGCGTGGCGTACTCGCCGGGAACCCAAGCGCGGATCTGGTCGGGGATCAAGTGGTCGTAGTCAGAGGTGGCAATGAACGGCCCCTCGGCACCCTGGAGTTTCTGGGTGACGTAGGGAACCTGCTGGCCGTCCTCGGGGTGCAGGAAGGAGGCCTCCTCAGCGGCGAGAGCGTCGCGTCGGAGCTCGTTCCACGAAGTCACAGACCATACGTCCGCGCGCACACCGTAGTGCGCTAGCAGAAGCTCCTGTGCCTCGAGTGCCCACGGGACACCAACGCCGGACGCGAGCAACTGGACGCGGGGTCCGTCACCCTCGGCCGCATCGGCAACTTTGTAGATGCCCTTGAGGATGCCCTCGACGTCTACGTTCTCAGGCTCGACGGGCTGGTGAATCGGCTCGTTGTACACGGTCAGGTAGTACATGACGTTGGGGTCGCGGCCGTCGTCGCCGTACATCCGCTGGATGCCGTCCTTGACGATGTGGCGAATCTCGTAGCCGAACGCGGGGTCGTACTGCACCACCGCGGTGTTTGTCGCAGCGAGGATAGGGGAGTGCCCATCACCGTGCTGCAGGCCCTCGCCGGCAAGCGTGGTGCGGCCGGCGGTAGCGCCGATGATGAATCCGCGCGTGAGCTGGTCGCCTGCAGCCCAGAACTGGTCGCCCGTGCGCTGGAATCCGAACATCGAGTAGAAGATGTAGAACGGAATCATCGGCTCGCCGTGGGTGGCGTAGGACGTGCCGACGGCCTGGAACGCAGCTGCCGAGCCCGCCTCGTTGATTCCGGTGTGCATGATCTGCCCGGCCTCGGACTCCTTGTAACTCAGCATGAGTTCGCGGTCCACGGGGAGGTAGTTCTGACCCTGCGTGTTGAAGATCTTGGCACTCGGGAAAATCGCGTCGAGGCCGAACGTGCGCGCCTCGTCGGGAATGATCGGCACGATGCGCTTTCCGAATTCCTTGTCGCGGACCAGGTCCTTGAACAGGCGCACGAATGCCATCGTCGTGGCGACCTGCTGCTTGCCTGATCCCTTGGCGAGCAACTCGTAGTTTTTGTCGTCCGGAAGCGTGATCGGGGCGTAGTCCTCGCGGCGCTCGGGAACGAAACCTCCGAGCTCCTTGCGACGATCCAGCATGTACTGAATTGCGGGATCGGACGGGTCGGGACGGTAGTAGGGCGGGTTGTACGGATCCGCCTCGAGCTCCTCGTCCGTGAAGGGAATCTCGAACGTGTCGCGCAGGACCTTAAGGTCTGCCGCGGCGAGCTTCTTCATCTGGTGAGTCGAGTTGCGTGCCGCGAAGTTGGCTCCCAATCCGTAGCCCTTGATGGTCTTCGCGAGGATGACCGTGGGCTTGCCGTTCTTCTCCATCGACTTCGCGTACGCGGCGTACAGCTTGCTGTAGTCGTGACCACCGCGCTTGAGAGCCCAGATCTCGTCGTCCGTCATGTCCTTGACGAGTTCCTTGGCGCGAGGGTCGCCGCCAAAGAACTGATCGCGAATGAACGCACCGGACTCCGCGCGGAACGTCTGGAAGTCGCCGTCGGGGACCGTGTTCATGAGGTTGACGAGCGCACCATCCTTGTCGCGGGCAAGTAGCGGGTCCCAGTTGCGGCCCCACACCACCTTGAGGACGTTCCAGCCAGCACCACGGAAGTACGCTTCGAGTTCCTGGATGATCTTGCCGTTACCGCGGACGGGGCCGTCCAGGCGCTGCAAGTTGCAGTTCACGACGAACGTGAGGTTGTCGAGGCCTTGGTTGGCTGCAAGTTGGAGCATGCCGCGGCTCTCGGGCTCGTCCATCTCGCCGTCGCCGAGGTAGGCCCAGACCTGCTGCTCCGACGTGTCCTTGATGTCTCGTGCCTGGAGGTAGCGGTTAGTCCACGCCTGGTAGATGGCCGATGCCGGCCCGAGTCCCATGGAGACAGTGGGGAACTCCCACAACTCAGGCATGAGGCGCGGGTGTGGGTACGAGGACAGTCCGCGCCCGGACGCCGACTTTTCCTGACGGAACGAGTCCAGGTCCTCTTCGGACATGCGACCCTCGACAAACGCGCGGGCGTACACGCCGGGTGCGGCGTGGCCCTGGAAGTAAATCTGGTCTCCGCCACCCGGGTGGTCCTTGCCGCGGAAGAAGTGGTTCAGGCCCACTTCGTAGAGCGTCGCGACGGACGCGTACGACGAGATGTGCCCCCCAACGCCCTTGCCATCAGCCTGTGCGCGGGTCACCATGACGGCCGCGTTCCAGCGGATCCAGCCGCGGTACTTGCGCTCGATCGCTTCATCGCCAGGGAACTCGGGCTCGTCCTCGTAGTGAATGGTGTTCAAGTACGGAGTGTTGAGGCTCAGCGGAACACTGAGGCGGCGCTGCGCTGCGCGTTCCAGCATCTGGTCAAGAATGAATTCTGCCCGGCCCTCGCCGTTTGTTTCGATCAGACCGTCGAGCGAATCTAGCCACTCATTTGTCTCGTTCGGATCCTGGTCAACGTCGCCGTGTGATGCCACCGGTGGCCTTCCTGCCGGGCGCGGGGTAATGCGCCAATGTGTCTATGGGGGCGTAGCGGGTGTGCCGCCTCTTTGAACATTCTTGCCATTTTGCGGCCGATTGTCACGCTGGCGCATGGGCGCCGCACGCTCGGCCCTACAACACTAGTGGTCTGGTCGCCGTTGCATAGGGGGCATCGGTGCCTCTACTGTGGTCGCAGGCGCACGTGGAGGCGCCATTCCCCAATGACAAGGAGCGACGCCGCCGTGGCGACACAGGAGGACCCGACATCAGTCGACGAGACGATGATCGCGAGGTTTGGTCTAGAAAAGGGCCACATCATCCAGGAATTTGGATACGACGAGGACGTCGAGAAGGAACTCCGGGTGGGAATCGAGGACGCCACCGGCGAGGCGATCGTGTTCGAGGACTTTGGCGATGTCACCGATGGCGCGTTGGTGTGGTTCCGCGAAGGCGACGAGGATCTTGCCGACTTGCTGATGGATGCACAGGCGCTACTCGATGACGGCGCATCCATGTGGGTCCTGACGCCCAAGAAGGGCGTCGCTGGTCACGTTGAGCCGCGCATCGTCGGCGAGTCCGCCTCACTGGCCGGGCTTCACGCGACCTCCACCTTTGTGGTGGGCGAATCGTGGTCATGTACCCAACTCGTTGAAAAGGGCCGCTCTAAGTGACCCCGGTCCAGGGCCTGACGGCCGCTGACCTTGCGGAAGCTCGGGAACTACAGGTGAAGGCGCAGCCACTCGTGGGACAGCCTGCTCCAGCCTTTAGCCTGCTCGACCAGCACGGCCGTACCGTCACGCTAGACGGCTTCCGGGGCACTGGTGTTTTGCTCGTTTTCATCCCCTTCGCTTTTACCGACACGTGCACCAACGAGCTCGTGGATTTGCAGGGAGCGGAAGACCTGCTGACGAGCGACGAGGTCAAGGTCATGGTCATCTCCTGCGATTCGATCTATACGCTCAAGGCTTGGGCGGATGCACACGCGTACGACGGTGGCATCCTTTCCGACTTCTGGCCTCACGGGGAGGCTGCGCGCGCTTACGGTGTATTCAACGAGGACAAGGGCCTGGCAAATAGGGGATCCTTCCTGATCGACGGTGACGGCATCGTGCGTTGGGCAATTGTGAGTCCGATGGGCCAGGCCCGTGACCTGGATGAGTACCGCGCGGCACTTCCGCTGGCGATTTCCTGCCCGTCAAAGGCGTAATCGGCGCGGGAATTACGCCAATTGCGGCCGATGCGCCACAATAGGTACGCCTGAAAAGGTGAAGGGCCCTTAGCTCAGTTGGTTAGAGCACTGCGTTTACACCGCAGGTGTCATCGGTTCGAGTCCGGTAGGGCCCACGTAGTCAGAGGGGAGCGGCGCATTGGCAGACAAGGGCGCTAGGCCGACCAAGTTCGATCAATACGCGCATCGCTTCGACAAGTTGATGCTGGTACTCGCGTTCGTGTTCTTGGTGGTGTGGTCTACTCGCATCATCTTCCACGAGCAGCTACCAGGAAGCGTGTCCGCAATTCTGCTGACCGTCCAGTTCTGGATTTGGCTCGCCTTCCTCGCCGACCTAGTCATCCGCACCGTGCTGTCGGAGAAGTCCTGGAAGTTTCTGTGGACGCACCCGCTGGACGTAGTCGCGGTGCTCCTCCCCGCGGCGCGGCCCCTGAAGATTCTTACGGTCTTCACGCAGGGCACGATGCTCGCCAGCGCGAGTGGACGCTTCAAGACCATGCAGGCCGTGGTGGGATCTACCGTGCTACTGCTCTGGTTGGGCGCGGTGTGGGTGTTGTCCGCGGAGCGCGGCGCCCCCGGCGCCAACATCACCAACTTTGGTGACGCGTTGTGGTGGTCCATCGTGACCGTTACTACGGTGGGCTACGGCGACCTGACGCCTGTGACGCTGACCGGCCGCATCGTCGCGACGGTCATGATGCTCGTCGGTATTGCCCTCATTGGTGTGGTGACAGCCTCTGTCGCAGCGTGGTTTGTGAGCATGACATCCTCGCAGGACGACTCGGACAATGACGAGCGCGACGAGGAACGTGACACCCGTGACGATGCGATGGCCACGAGAGTCGTCGAACTCGAGTCCAAGATTGACCGGCTGCTTGAACTTCAAGGTGAGCCTCCCGCTGAGCCGGCGTCGAAGACGCGCAGGCTCGGCACTGCCACTGAGCCGGAGTAGCGTATTCACATGGCAACAGTGAATGACGTGATCGAGGTGCTAGAGCGGGTGTTTCCGCCCGCCACGGCCGAGGACTGGGACGTCAACGGTCTCGCTGTGGGCGACCGTTCCGCGTCGGTAAGCCGCGTCCACTTCGCGGTGGATCCCACCCTTGCCGTGATCAATGAGGCGATCGCCGCCGGTGCGCAGATGCTGGTGACACACCACCCGTTGATGCTGCGCGGTGTGACGTCGGTCGCGGCTGACACCTCCAAGGGCTCGATAGTTCACCGGCTCGTTCTGGGAGGGTGTGCGCTCTACAACGCCCACACCAACGCGGACATCGCGCACGGCGGTGTCGCCGACGCGCTGGCCGCCGCTCTTGGCGTAGTCGATGCCACGCCTCTCGTGCCCTCGGCTGCCGACGCCTCGGTAGGCCCGGGGCGCATCGGCCGCCTTGAGTCGCCGATGCCGTTGGGAGCTTTTGCCGATCGCGTCGCCACAGCGTTGCCCCCCACCGCACACGGCGTGCGTATTGCGGGTGACTTGGAAGCGAACGTCGTGAAGGTCGCGGTGATGGGCGGCTCAGGAGACTCATACCTTGACGTGGCGCGCGCCAGTGGCGTAGATGTTTACGTCACCGCGGACCTCCGTCATCACCCCGCGTCCGATGCCCGCGAACTCGCTGAGCTCTCCGGCGGCAAGCCATTCCTCGTGGACGTGGCACACTTCGCATCAGAGTGGTCGTGGCTTGCCGCGACCGCCGGGCGCGTCGCCGACGCGACCGGGACCGACACCTTCGTTAGCAAACTGAACACCGACCCATGGACCGCGCGCGCAGGCGCCTGAGTTCACAAGGAGAACCCGTGCCCACTGCACCCGCAGCCGACCAGAAGCGACTATTGGTTGTTCAAGACGCGGACATCCGCGCTCAGCAGGCGCGTCACCGTCGCGACCATCACCCGCTGATTTCTCAAATCGACGAACTGATGGGTCGCGCACTCGACCTCGACGACGAGCGCATCACTCGCGGCACTGAGGTGAGCGATATTCAGCGCGAGGTGACCAAGGCCGAAGACGATGTGCAGGCGGTGCGCACTCGTGCCGATCGCGACAACAAGCGACTTGAGTCCGGGCAGGGAAGCTCCAAGGACCTGCAGGCGCTTCAGAGTGAGCTCGAGGTGCTTACTCGCCGTCAGGATGCGCTCGAAGAGGTCGAGATGGAGATCATGCAGCGTCTGGAGGACGCGCAGAAGGCGCAAGCCGACGCGACTTCGCAGTACGACGCGATCATGAAGCAGGTCGAGGAACTCAGGGCACTGCAGCGTGCCGCGTTCAGCGAGATCGAGGCGGAGTTGGTCACCATCGCCGCAGAGCGTGACAAGGCCGCGGAGGGGCTAGACACGACCATGATGGCGTTGTACGAGAAGATCAGCGCGCAGTACGGCGGGATTGGCGCGGCCGCGTTTATTCGCGGTACCTGCCAGGGCTGCAACATGAACCTCAACGCTGGCGACGTCGCCCGCATCAACGCAGCGGAGTCCAACGACATCGTGCGTTGCGAGGAGTGCGGTCGGATCCTGGTGCGTGGGACTGACGCGTGAGTGGATCCGGCGACAGTCAGATCCGAGACGGCGGTCCTTCCGCAGCTGCCGGTGACGGTGCCATTCCGCGCATCGCCGCAGATAGCGTGGATTTCGTGAGCCCGCTGGTGGTAGTGCTGGTCCGCCACGGTGTGACCGAGGCAACCGTTGCGAGGCGATTTGCCGGCTCCGGAGTTCCCGGACCCCACCTGAGTGCGGCCGGACGGGTGCAGGCCGCGAGAGCGGCGGATGCCGTCCACCGCATCGGCCGCAAATCCTGGGGGGACCTCCCCAAGGTGACGCGAGTTATCGCCTCGCCCATGAACCGTGCGCAGGACACCGGAGAAGCTATAGGGCGTCGGTCGGGCATTCGCATGGAGACCGACCGGCGGCTCAAGGAGATCGACTTCGGCTCCTGGGAGGGGCTCACGGGGGAAGAGATTCGCTCCACCGACCTAGAGCGGCTGAGTGAATGGCGTGTGGGGGCGCAGCCCGCTCCTGGAGGCGAGTCGTTCACGGACGTGGGCGAGCGCATGGATGACCTACTCGTGGAACTTGCTAAGGAGCACGCGGCCAAGTCCGCCGAGGGGGACGATGTGGGGCGCTCCTATGCACTCGCAACGCACGCCATCGCCATCAAGTCTGCCGTGGGAGTCTCGATGGGAATCGACGTGAGCTCGTGGGGAAGCATGTGGCCCTCGCCGGCCTCGCTGACCATCCTGCAACTGCGCGTCACGACCAGCGGTGCGATCCCCGAGCGTCACCTCATGTGCCTGGGCGCACCCGTCGAATAGGTGCGCTAACCGGCGATGACGAGCGTGAGTTCGTCGGGGCCCTTCGCCTTGGGGGTGAGCCCCACGTCGACAAGGGCGTCGCCGACCATCCCGGCCGCGGCATCGGCGAGGTCCTGGGCGTTGGCGGGCACGGCATCGGCCGCTACCAAATGAGCGGCCAACAGGCCGCGAGTGTGTTTGGCCATATGACTGACCACGGCGCGCTTGCCGTCGAGTTCGCGCAATACCTTCACCGTCACCCAGGGGTTGTCGGTGGGACGCCAGGCGGCGACGTACGAGCTGCTGCGGCAGTCGACCACGAGGCCGCCGTCGGCGAGATCGCTCAGCGGCGTGGCGAGGTGCTTGCGCCAGAAGGTCGCCAGTCCGCCGATGCGGCCCAGGTTGGTCGCCATCGACAGGCGGTAAGCAGGTATGAAGTCCGAGGGGGAAACCGCTCCCCACAAGGCGGAGACGATGCGCACGCGCTGCGTGGCTCGCGCCATCGTCGCAGCGTCCCAGGTGGCCATGCCTGCGGCGTCGTAAAGCACACCGGTGTAGACCTGGGAGGCCGGTGCGGTCGGGTTGGCCCATAGAGTCGTGTTGTATGCGACATCGCCCGCGAGGCTCGCGCCCACGTCAAGGACGCTCATGGCATTGCGCTGGCCGCTGACCTTGGCAAGAGTGTCGCCGACGCGCGAACGTGCGGCCGTCAGTTCCGGGTGGCTCAGCGCCTCGAGGTTGACGGTATCGCCGCCGGGCGGGGGAGTCTTGCCCTCGGAGGGCGGCAACAGTAGGAGCACGGGTACCAGGGTACGGAAAATTGGGTTGGCTCCAGACCGGGCTGGCGATCGCGGTAGAGTTAGCGCGCGGATGAGTTGGCCAGGCGGTCGCGTGGTGGGGCAACCCACACCGAGGAACGTCCGGGCTCCGTAGAGCAAGGTGGTGGCTAACGGCCACCCGGGGTGACCCGCGGGACAGTGCCACAGAAAATAACCGCCTCGCAAGAGGTAAGGGTGAAAAGGTGAGGTAAGAGCTCACCGCGATGCTGGTGACAGCATCGGTCAAGGTAAACCCCACCTGGAGCAAGACCAGACAGGATGCGTATGAGGGCTGCTCGCCCGAGTATCTGGGTAGGTTGCTAGAGGCGTGCGGCAACGTACGTCGTAGATGGATGGCCGCCCCCGTGGCTTAGGTCACGGCGACAAAACCCGGCGTATCGGCCAACTCATCCGCCTTACACGGGGTAACCCCTAGACGAGCGACTCCGCCGTGAGCGCGTCCGTCAGCAGACCAACCAGCGCCTCGAGCTGCACATTCGACGACGTGTCGAGGTCCTCGTCTGGCGCACCGTCGAGAGCCCTCGCCGCCAAGCCGGACTTGCTGTCGATCAGCTCGGCGATCTTGGAATCAATGGTGTGCGCGGCAATGATGCGCCACGCGGTGACCGGCTGGTCCTGGCCGATGCGGTGGATCCGGTCGATCGCCTGGGTCTGCTCGGCGTCCGTCCAAGATAGTTCCGCCAGCACCAGGTTTGATGCGACCTGCAGGTTGAGGCCGACACCTGCAGCAGTCAGCGAGCACACCACGATCGACACCTCGGGATCGTCCACGAAGGCGGCAATGTTCTTGGCGCGCACCTTGGGGGTCTGGTCGCCTCGGATTGAGGCATAGCGAATGCCTCGATCCGCGAACATCTGCTCGGCCTGATCCATGACGTCGATGTGCTTGGCGAAGAACACCACCTTGCCGACGTTGCGAGAGAGCTGGGCGGCAAAGTCGGCAGCCAGCGAGGCCTTGGCCTGGCCGATGCGGCGCACCATCGTGAAGACGTTCTCGGCACCGCTGTCCGCACTTGCGGCCTTCAGCTCCGAGGCCGCCACGCGCCGGACAACCTCGTGATCGATGCCGTCCACGACGTTGTCGGCGGAGCGCGCCTGAACCGCGGCGCGGTACCGCTCGACCAGACGCGCGGCGAGGGCAGCCTCCGCCGCGCGAATCGAGCGTCCCGCGGCGCCGTCGAGCTCCACTGGCATGTCCGCGACTCGCCTCGCGGGGATGTCGGCGACCACGTCGACCTTCTGGCGACGCACGATGCCCATGTCGATGACGCTGGAGCGTGCTGCGGCGAAGAAGCCGCGGTCGACCGGGGTCAGTCCGGTCTCCTCCAGGGAGGCCATCAGTGGGCCTAGCGGCATCGTGTCGTCAATCCAGCCCAGGAACTGCCAGATCGCGCGGAAGTCTTCGATGTCGTTGATGAGAGGAGTTCCGGTGAGTGCCATCAGCAACGGCCGCGCGGCGCGAGCCTGGATTCGGTCCGACAACGCGAGGATGTGCTGCGAGCGCTGCGACGTCTTGTTCTTAATGAAGTGAGCCTCGTCGACGACCATGCCGCGAAACCCGAGGTCGCCCAACCAGCCGACGTGGCGGTCCAGGATCTCGTAGTTCACGATCACGATGTCGGCGAAACCGTCAACCTGATCGCCGTCCCCATGAACCACGGTGGCGCGCTTTTGGGGGGTCCACAGGCGAACCTCGTTCTCCCAGTTGGTCTTCACTACGTTGGGCGAGACGACGAGCAGGGGATAGGCGTTGGCGGCCTGTGCCGCCAAGAGCGCCTGCGCGGTCTTTCCGAGCCCCGGCTCATCGGCGAGCAGGAAGGTGCGGTGACCGCTCGCTGCCGCAGCGACAACCTGAGACTGGTGGGGCATTAGTTCCCGGCCCGCGGGGGTGGGGACTGGTCGGGGATCCGGCAACGTCATGCAAGAGGCGGCGCCGTTGGCTCCCTGTTCAAAGGACCTGAAGAGTGGCTCCAGGAGTTCCCAGCCGGCGAGGCGGCGGGCCTGCGGCGCGTTGCGCGCAGCGGCTGCCTCGAAGTCGGGGGCCAGGAAAGGATTGGCGAGCTGGCGTGCGGTCACCGACTGGGGCTGAACCTGATTCTTGGCTCCCAAAGGGGGCTCAACTGCAGGGGCGGGCTCGGGTTCTGGCTCCTCAGGTGGCTCTAGGCCCGCTGAGCGCAACACCGTTGCCTTGACCGCCCGTGCCGAGTCGGAAACGCGGGCATCCTCCGCGAGGAGCTGCAAAAGTGATGTGTCGCGGACTGCGGTGCGCGCGATGAGGGTTGCCACTCCGTCAAGTTGTTCGAGCTTCCTGGCACGCTTCGATTCGTTGAGGTCTGCGTCTGCCAGTACCCGGGCACGTTCCTCGCGCACCAGAAGAGCTACTACCTGGAACTTGGTACGTACGGCTGGGCGAGTTGGCGGCCCGCTCACGGAGCGATCGACTTCGCGGGCGAGGCCGGTAAGAACCGAGATGAGGCTTCGTTCGGAGGGGCGATGGTTGCGTCGCTGACCGGCGCCGCGCCCATTGCGCGCGCCGCCCGAACTGCGTTGGCCTGCTCGTGCCACTTCTCCTCCTTCTCATGCAACTATGCCGCGATTGCGGCATAGCCGGCCGTACAACGTCCGTGCCGGGCTGCTCCGGCGCCGGGGCCTTGGTATCGGAACTCCAGGTCCTGCATCAGCCTGGTCAGAGCGAGGAGCCCTGGCGACACGCCATCGAGCGTCGTCCTCGCCTGCGTCTGCGGCTGGAACGTACGTCAGTCGATGTGGGCAGAGCCGCCACACATCTCGACCACGGGTGGTCTTGTGCAGAGTTTACGTGGTGTTTGGCGGAGATTCGCGTCAGGCGCGGCGGCGGTGGGCTCGTTGGGGAAGTTCGCGCTGTTGAATCTGTGTTCGTGGCATTCGAATCCTTGGCGATCTCCCAGGATTCTCAAGGGTCTCGCCACGCTTGTACCAGTGGGCCGTGATCACGACGAAGGCCAGGCAGAAGTCTTGGCGTGACGAGTGCGGATGCCTGGCGAACCAGCGGCTAGAGGGGTGCCGCACCAGTCCGCCGCGGGCGCCGGGTGTTCTGGCATACTTTCGCTCACCAGCGGGTCAACGGCACTGACATTGACGCAATGCGTGAAGCCGGAACCATCCAGGTCTATTACCACCCCATCTCGATACTGGACCGGTACTCGCAGGGGACGGACTACTCCACTCGAGCCGCGGCTGCCGCGACTGTGGTGGCGGAACTGGCCCCAGAGATCTTCCTGGACTTTAGCGCTGAGCTCTACGCGAATCAGCCGCTGGAGAACTCAGGGGGTCTGAGCGATGACAAACTGGTGAGCCTCGCCATGCGAGCGGGTGTCCCCGGACGATGTGGCCGCGCAAATTGTCGACCGCCGCTACACGTAATGGGTTGCCGCAGCGACCGAACAGGCCCGCATCGACGGGATGAACGGCACACCAACCGTCATCCTCGAAGGCCTGATCGTCGATCAGCGAGACGTGCAGTACTTCCAGCCAGGTGAACTGAGGGCCGCGCTCGAGAGAATCGGCGCACGTACGGGACTTGCGTAAACCCCGCCAGGAGATACGGGCGCGGCCCTAGTCACTGATGGACTCAGGTTGCTTCCCGCGCTGCTTGCGAAGGTAGCGCCGGTCATCGTTCGCGTAGGCGTAGTAGAACCCGATGAGCAGCCCACCGCCCACAAAGTTCCCGGCAAGCACTATCCCCAAGTTCGCGAAAGCGAGTCCCACGTCGATGCCGCCGTTGAGTGCCTGAATCGTAAACAGCACGGTGTTCGCGACCGAGTGCTCAAAGCCAACGAAGACGAAGATGAAGACGCTGATGATCATCGCGAGTGACTTCGTGAAGGCGTCCTTGATCATGCCGTTGTAGACCAGGACCATTGCCAAATTGATCATGAAGTTGCACAGGACGGCGCGCATAAAGAGATCCGACCAGCCCGCAGGTCCGGCGGTAACGAATGCGAGTTTGACGTCGACCGAGGCAGACATCTGATCTCCCACGCCGCCATCGACCAAGGTGGACCCCATGACGATCAAGGCAATCGCGAGGCCACCTAGAAAGTTGCCGATGAAGCACATGGTCAGGACGCGAAACGAGCGCAGACAGTTGATGCGTCGGAAGTACCCGCCTACTGCCACGAACATCATGTTCGAGGTGAGCAGCTCGGATTTGCTGAAGTAGATGAACACGAGCGCAAAGCCAAAGAAGAGAGCTCCCACCAGGCGGCCAATGCCATAGAGTTCGCCGGAGCCTATTGAGGCAAAGACGTCGACCACGGAGAACGCGGTCAAATACATGACGCCGATGATGGCGCCCGCCATCGCTGCTCGCATCAGATACACGCGGGCCAATCCACCGCTCATCCTGGTCTTGGTGTCCAACGCGTCGAGCACGGTGGAGATGAACTCCTTGCCTGGAAACAGGTGCCCCTGATCGGTCATGGGTCTAAGGCTCTCACGGTTGGGCGGGTCGTATAGTCCTCAACAGTGACGCGGAAGGTATTCTCGCAACGTGACACCAACAGGCGAGGACAACCCCAGCGGGCAACGCGACGCGCGCCGACCTATGCCCCCGTCGATCGCGCCCGGCAGTACGCCCCAGCGTCGTTCGGTGATTCCGCCGGCACAGGACCAGCGTCAGAACCACCCGCCGGTGCAGGCCACGCACACCACCGCGTCGCGCGAGGCGCGGTCGCAGCCGGCACCACAGCCACGCCAACCGCAACAGCCTGGCCAGGGCTATACACCCCGCCAACCCAAGCGACGCCGCAAGCATCATCGATGCTGCGTGATTGCTTGGGTACTCATTGGCGCATTGGTCCTCTATTGGGTGGCCTTCCTCATCTGGGCGCAGTCGAACATCAACTCCGTAGACGCCCTGAGCGGTGCGGCGAATACTCCGGGTGAGACCTACTTGATCGTGGGATCGGACTCTCGCGAAGGTTGGGATCACCCGGACTCGACCGAGGGCGAGCGCACGGACACGATCATGGTGCTCCACAAGCCGGAAAGTGGCCCGGTCGCGCTCATCAGCATTCCGCGCGACTCGTACGTCGACATTCCCGGGCATGACAAGAACAAGATCAATGCCTCCTTCGCGTGGGGTGGTCCGCCACTACTCGTCGAAACCGTCGAGGAGCTGACTGGGCTCACCATTGACGACTATTTTGAGATTGGCTTCACGGGAGTGGGCGAGATCGTCGACGCACTCGGGGGCGTCTCACTCTGTTACGACCAGGACGTGAGTGACAAGAACAGCAAGATGGAGTGGGAGGCCGGCTGCCACGTGGTGGACGGAGATGAGGCGCTAGCGTTCTCACGCATGCGCTACGCCGACCCGCTGGGAGACATAGGCCGCACCCAACGTCAGCAGCAGTTGGTGGGGGCCGTGGCGCAGGACATCCTCAGCCCCGCGACCATCCTCAACCCCACCAAGCTAATTCCCGTCACCGCTGCGGGGCTCGACGCCTTCCGGGTGAGCGAAGGTACAGGGGTGTTTGACCTGGGCAAGTTCGCGCTCACGTTGCGCTCGGGCATGGGCGGCAACGCTGTGACGGGCACACCGCCCATCAAGGACCTGGGCTACAACGTTGCAGGTGCTGGTTCAACGGTGTTGCTCGACCCTGACCAGATTGACGAGTTCTGGGACAAGATCGCCAACGGCGAGTACGAGCCAGGCACCGAGGTCGGCGGAATCGGCTAGCTGGCGCGCTCAACCCTTGCCACGAGCGCGTTGCGCACGGCTAGCCACTCGCTAGCGGTGATCGAGAACACTACGGTGTCGCGCAATGATCCATCTCGCAAGATCTGGTGGTTGCGCAACACGCCGTCCTGCTTGGCGCCCAGCCGGGCTATCGCGGTGCGGGACTGATGGTTATGCCAGTGGGTGCGAAACTCGACCGCAATGCAGCCCAAATCCTCGAATGCCCGGGTGAGCAAAAGCAGCTTCGCTGAGGCGTTAATCCCAGTACCGTGTGACTCCCTACCCAACCAGGTATGGCCAATCTCGAGGCGCCGATTGGACTCGTCGATGTTCATGTAGGTCGTCATGCCGACGGCGCGTCCGGTCCGCGAATTGATGATCGTCCACGGGGCCATGACGCCCTCGCGCTGCAGACCAAGCCGGCGCTCAATCTCCCCGGCCATGGCATCGGGCGCGGGAATCGAGGTGTACCAAGTGCGCCACAACTCACCAAAGGACGCCGCTGCAATCAAGTCTGCGGCATGCTCCGCGACAAGAGGTTCGAGGCGCACGTGCGCATTCTCGAGCAGGGGAGTCTCAGAAAAAGTCACGGCACGACCCTACCGCCCGCTGTTATTGGAGCGGAAGTGGTCGTGCCCATCGCAGAGGCGCCGAGGCTAAGTCAGTACTTTGGTCGAGCGTGCGTGTGCTCCGCGGTCCCCAGTCCCCATCGCACCGCCTTTGTCGCGATCGCTGCTTGCATGCGGCCGATGCGCGGGCCCCCTAAGCGTCCAACCTTCAGGTCGTGACGCGCCCACTCGGGCAAGAGCGCTACAGAGCCGGCGGCGAGCATCTGGTATCCGGGGCGGACGGCCCAGGGAAGGGGTGGCTCCTTGAGGAGGAAGTGGACGGTATCGAGTGCCTCATCGGTGGCCGCGAGTTCCGGGCGATAGCCGTCGATGCACTCGGCCAGTTCCGCGGTGGTTTGAGGAATGTCCGTCGCACCGAGCGCTGCGGCAACGCGACCCGACTGAGCGACGTAGAGATCGGCATCCGCCTCCGTCATAGGGCGGGCACCAAAATTCTGGTAAGAACGCAAGAACGAGTCTGCTTCAGCCACGTGAACCCACCGCAGCAGGTGCGGGTCGGACGCTCGGTAAGGACGCCCATCGGCCGCCTTGCCGCGTACCCGATCATGAACGGCACGGACCCTATCCACCATCTCCTGAGCATCGTCCGCGTTGCCGAAGGTGGTGAAGGCCAGGAAGGTGGACGTGCGCGCGAGTCGACCCCACGGATCGCCCCGGTAACCGGAGTGGCCGGCGACCCCGGCCATGGCGAGCGGGTGAAGCGACTGCAGCAGTAGGGCTCGCAGCCCACCGACGAACGTCGAGGCGTCCCCGTGGACTCGACGCATAGGGCTACCGGGCGGGAACCAGCGCGGGCCGGCAGTGTTGTGAATTCTGTCGCGAGCCTCGTAGCCTCCGGGGCCCGCGATCTTAGTGAACAGTGCGTTGCCCACGCGCGTGCGCACGCGCTCGATGGGGTTGGCGGCGACAGTCACCCTTCCAGTATCACCCCGGCGCGTTGGCTTACCACGCGGCTGGGATGAACTGAGAACGTGCGACTAGAGGTTCTGATCCATGGGCTTGGCGCCCCAGATGCGATCGAGGTAGTCCTGCATTGAGCGGTCCGAGGAGAAGAAGCCGGAGCGCGCGACGTTCAGGACCGCCGAACGGCTCCAGCCCTCGTGATCCGCGTAGGCGGCCTCGACACGCGCCTGCGCATCCATGTACGCCCGGAAGTCTGCGAGCGCCATGAACGGGTCGGAGTGAACCAAGTTGGAGACGAGCGGCGCGGTGGCGGCGGCGTCGCCATTGGTAAAGATGCCCGACGAAATCAGATCGAGCGCCGCGCGAAGGTCGACATCTGACTCGTAGTAGGCGTGAGACTGGTAGCCCTTAGCGGCAAGAGCGGCCGCGGCGGGCTCGTCCATTCCGAACAAGAAGAAGTTGTCGTCGCCCACGAGCTCGCGGATCTCGACATTCGCGCCGTCATCCGTGCCGATGGTGAGGGCACCGTTGAGGGCAAATTTCATGTTGCCGGTCCCGGACGCCTCCTTGCCGGCAAGCGAAATCTGCTCGGACAGATCCGCTGCAGGAATGAGCTTCTCGGCAAGCGTGACGTTGTAATTGGCGGGGAAGGCAACTTTGAGGCGACCCTTGACGCTGGCATCCGCGTTGATGGTGCGGCCCACCGCGTTGATCATCGCAATGGTCTCTTTGGCCATGTAGTAGCCCGGCGCGGCCTTCGCACCAAATACGAATGTGCGCGGAGTCACCCGGTCAAGGGGGAGGCGTCCTGAGCGGATGCCTTCGTAAAGGGACACGATGTGGAGCAACTTGAGGCTCTGACGCTTATATTCGTGCAGACGCTTGACCATCGCGTCCACCATCGCGTCGCCGGCAATCTCAATCCCGTCGCGGGCGGCGAGAACGTCGGCGAAGTGACGCTTGTTCGCGGCCTTCACTTCGCGGAACCTGCGGCGGAACTCTGCGTCCTCAGCGTGTGGCTCGAGCTCACGCAGGCGCTCTAGGTCAGTGATCCAGCCGTCCCCGATTGCTTCGGTGATCAGGCCGGACAGGCCAGGATTGGCGAGACGCATGAAGCGCCGTGGGGTGACACCGTTTGTCACGTTCGTAAACTTCTCGGGCCACATCTCGGCAAAGTCCTTCAAGACCTTGGACGCCAAGAGTTCTGAGTGCAGCGCCGCGACGCCGTTCACCCGATGTCCTGCAACCGTCGCGAGGTGCGCCATGCGGACGGCACGCACGGGGCCCTCAGCGATGATTGACATGCGCTCGATTCGCGCCTGATCGCCAGGGTACTGAGCGTCGACCTCGGCGAGGAAGTTTGCGTTGATGCGGTCGATGATCTCGAGATGACGCGGCAGCAGGCGCCCGAGCAATTCCACGGGCCAAACCTCGAGTGCCTCAGGAAGGAGTGTGTGGCACGTGTAGTTGAACACGCGCTGTGCGACTGCCCAGGCGGCGTCCCATTCCCAGTCGCGCTCGTCGACGAGCAGTCGCATGAGTTCCGGCACGGCGATGACGGGGTGGGTGTCATTCAGCTGGAACGTGATGCGCTCAGGGAGTGCCGTGAGGTCAAAGTCGTGGGGCAGGACGTTCTCAATGAAGTCGCGCAGCGAACAGGCGACAAAGAAGTACTGCTGCTGCAGGCGCAGCTCCTTGCCCTGTGGTGTGGAGTCCTCGGGGTACAACACCTTGGAGATGTTCTCTGCGAAAGTTTGAGCGCGGACCGCCTCGGCATAGTCGCCGGAGTTGAAAATTTGCAGGTCAAAGGCTTGCGTGGCGCGCGCGCTCCACAGTCGCAGGGTGTTCACTCTGCCGTTGTGGTAGCCGGGAACCATGTAGTTGTATGGAACTCCGTTGACGTTCCACCCCGGGACCCACTTCCGTGCACCGTTCTGCGCGCCGGCGACTGATTCGGTGTGTCCGCCAAACCACACTTCGACGGCATTCTCAGGGTGGGGAAGTTCCCAGGGCGACCCTAGGCCAAGCCAGTTGTCGGGCTTCTCCACCTGACGGCCGTCGACGAAGGTCTGCTTGAAAATGCCGTACTCGTAGCGAATGCCGTAGCCAATGGACGGGACATTTAGCGTCGCCAACGAGTCGATGAAACAGGCGGCGAGTCGCCCGAGGCCGCCATTGCCAAGTCCGGGCTCGATCTCGACACCCCGCAGGGCCTCGATGTTGATGCCCAGTTCCGCGAGTGATTGTGCTGCGATGTCTTCCAAGTCCGCAGCCAGCAAGTTGTTCTCGAGCTGCGGGCCCAGCAGAAATTCCGCGGACAAGTAGGCGACGGCCTTTGCCTGATCTCGGTTCTGATTGCGGAGAGTCTCGAGCCACCGCGTCATGAGGTAATGGCGAACGGTGCGCGCGAGCGCTAGGTATTGATCGTTCGCCGATGCTCGGTCGAGGTCGACGCCCTGACCAAAATTGAGTTCACGAAGAAACTCGCGGGTAAAGCTCTCGACGGTGTGCTCGCGTGCAGCGACGGGGGGTGTATTTGGGTCCACGCCACGAATGTATCCGGGATTTACGGCTTGCGCCTCCGGCGACGGTACTGGAATCCCTCAGTAAGCCAGGCGCGGTAGGGGCAATCAGCAACGATACGGTCACAACAGTGCGAGAAGTGGGCGATATGTCGCATTTTGATGTATGAATAGACCAAAGGTGAACAATTGGTTCACGCAAAAAACCCGGTCTGGCACCGGTTCGCGGTATGGTGAACCTTGGTCCCGCTGAAAATCTTCAGTAAATGAGCAGTCGACGACGCCTCGCCACGACCATTAGACGTATCCCTTGGTGAGGAGTGTGAATGACGAGTTTGAGTCTCGGCCGCGTCCGCGTCATGCGCGCCCTCGACACGTCGGCTGGACGCGACGTGGTCACCGTATGGGCCGTTGTGCTCATGTTTTCCGGGCAGGGTTTCCGCTACATGCTCGGGCTTCCTCTTTACGCCGCGCTTTGCGTAGTGACGCTGGTGGCCGTGGTTGTCGCATTCCGGGACACAGTGTCGCGCATTAAGGTCCCCCTGCTGATCACCGGGCTAATAGTGCTCGCGGGGGTCAGCACCGTCTGGTCCGCGACCCCGGCGGTGTCAATCCTGGCGGTGATCGTGCTCATCGCCACCACCTTCCTCGCCGCCGTCACCGTTCAGTCCGCCGGCACTTTTAGGTTCATGCGGTTGCTCTACCGCGGCCTGCAGATCAGCCTCATCGGCGGTCTGGCCTTCGAACTCGTAGTCTCCGTGGTGGTCCGCCACCCGCTCAACCCGCTCGTGAGCGACCTCGACTCACTAGCTGGAATCGACCCCAAGGCGTCGCCTTTTACCTGGTCAAACAATCTTCTCTTTGAGGGCGGCCCCATCCAGGGCTTCGTGGGAAACCGCAACCCGTTTGCGGCTATTGCGCTGGTCGCAGGCATTGTCGCCGTGGTCATGTTGCTGGACGGGCGCGTGCGTCGCATGGACGCGATCGCCACGATCGCCGCATCGGTGCTGGTTCATGCACTAACGCGTTCAGCGACTGCCTTCGCCATCATGGCGTGCCTCGTGGTCCTCGTAGCTGCGGCCTTCGTGATCCGTCGGCTTGACCGCCAAATGAGTCGCCTCGTAACAGTCTGTGTGGGCATGTTCGGGCTCTTCTCGCTCGCGGTGGCCGCCAAGTTCTATCCCTTGGTGCTAGGCCTCTTCGATCGCGACACCGACCTCACCAACCGCACCGGAATCTGGGAGCATGTTTCGGCTCTTGCATTGGAGAGGCCTCAAGGTTGGGGCTACGTGGCCTACTGGCCCGTGTGGGAGGAGCCATACGCCTCCGTCGTGCGGAACACGACGCTACGCGCAACGCACGCGCATAACGCCTTTATCGACGCTTGGTTCCAACTCGGCGTTGCAGGCATGGTTTGCCTCATCGCGATCGTGGTGGCGTTGTCGATCCGGTCGTGGCGCATTGTGCAACATAGCAACCGAGGTGACTCCTACATACCGCTGGGGTGGGCACTGCTCACGGCAGCGCTCGCGTTGCAAGCCTTCACTGAATCCAGGCTGCTGGTCGAGGGCGGATGGTTCCTCCTGGTCGCGCTCGTGCTCATGGTTCCGCGGGGGATCGCGTTCCAGTTGACCGCACCATACTTGGTCCGCACGGGGTCACGCAGCGAGCCGGATATGGCGCTATGGAAGAAGACCCCACCTCGCGCCCACTCGGATCGTATCCCGCTCATGATTGACGACCCACGCATTGCAGACGGCACCCTGGCTCGCGAGTACGCGACACCGCCCGAGGACGAGCAACCGCGTCGTGGCTCGTCAGATAGGCCCGACGCCTCTTAATAGCACCCTGTTCAGTGCTACTTGCTCTTCTTCTTCTTGGCCTTCTTCTCCGCAGCCTTCGCGGCGTCGGCCTGACGCTTGTGGACGTTATAGGCGTGTGCAGCGGCACCGACAATGCCAGCCTGATTGAAGAGCTCGGCAGGCACGATGGGTGCGCGTAGTGCCAGCTTGGGGAGGAACTCCTCCCAGTGCTTGGAGATTCCGCCACCCACGATGATCAGGTCAGGCCAGAGCAGCTTCTCCATCTCGGAGTAATACCGCTGCAGGTGCACGGTCCACTCTTCCATCGATAGGCCGTGGCGATCCCGTGCGGACTCCGCGGCGAACTCCTCGGCAATCGCACCGTCAATCTCGACGTGACCAAACTCGGTGTTGCGCACCAGCGTGCCATCCACGATGAGCGCTGAGCCCACCCCGGTTCCAAGTGTGGTGAGCAACACCACACCGTCCTGCTCGTGAGCTGCACCGTATTTGTACTCACCGTAGCCAGCGGCATCGGCGTCGTTCAGGACCACGACGTCGTGGCCCGCATAGTCGCGGATGATCTGGCGCAGGTCAGTGCCGATCCACTTGTCGTCGACGTTGGCGGCAGTCTTCACAATGCCGTCCTGGACGACGCCAGGAAAGGTGACACCGACGGGAACCTTCTGCGACGGCTCGAAGCGGGCGATGACCTGTGCGACCGTCCTTGCCACTGCATCGGGCGTCGAAGGGTCTGGGGTGGGGATGCGATAGCGATCCTCGGTGAGTTCACCGGTCTTGAGGTTGACGGGAGCGCCCTTAATGCCACTTCCGCCAATGTCTATTCCAAGTGCGATGTGCTTACTCATGGCAGTGTCAGAACCTCCGGGCCTGAATCAGTGATCACTATGGTGTGTTCAAACTGTGCGACCCACGCCCCGGACTTGGTCACGACGGTCCAGCCGTCGTTCCATTCCTCGTTGGCCTGGGAGCCGTCGACGAGCATCGGCTCCACGGTGAACACCATGCCCGGCTCGATGACGTCGGCATGCTCGGGGGCCGCGTCGTAGTGGGGGATGACAAGCCCGGTGTGGAACGCGGGTCCCACACCGTGGCCCGTGTAGCTCTGTACCGACTCCATCCCAAAGCGGGAGGCGTACTTCTCGATGACGCGGCCAATCACATTGACCTCGCGGCCCGGGTGAGCGGCCTTGATGCCACGCATCATCGCCTCGTGAGTGACCTCCACGAGCTGACGGCTGCGTTCGGTGCCCTCACCCGCGATGAAGGAACCGCAGTTGTCGCCGTGCATGTGGTTTTTGTAGGCGGTGATGTCTACCTTCACGATGTCGCCTTCCTCGACGACGGTGGAGTCGGGGATGCCGTGGCAGATCACCTCGTTGACTGAGGTGCACATGGCCTTGGGGAACGGGGGTCGGCCAGCAGCGCCCGGGTAGCCGAGCGTCGACGGATAGGCACCGTGGTCAAGGATGAATTCGTGGCCGATGCGGTCCAGTTCGTCGGTCGTGACTCCGGGAACCACATGCTTGCCTACTTCGGCAAGTGCCTGCGCCGCAATCTTGGCGCTGATACGAATGCGCTCGATTGCCTCGGCAGAATGGACATCGCCGCCAGTCCAACGCGCCGCCCGCTTCTTGCCGACGTAATCTGGGCGGGTGATGCCCTTCGGTACGGCGCGCAGTGGAGACACCACGCCCTTGCTGATGGTCTCGCGTACTGGTGCCATACCTGGCAGTCTATTAGTGGAGGCGATGCTCATGTCCACCGATTCGGAACAGAAGCCGGAGTACTTTTTTAATACCCGAACCAAGATGGTCGAGAAGGGGCAGTTGAGCTCCTGGGATGACCTCATGGGTCCGTACGCCACTCACGAGGAAGCGGAGAAGGCGCTGGAGACAGCTAAGAAGCGCACCGAGTCCTGGGATGACGCCGACGACAAGTGGGGCAAGGGCTAACGCCGGCCGATGCTGGGGCGGGCTACTCGTCGAACGTGTGCTCGGCGGCGGGGAAGGTCCCGCCCTTGACCTCGGCGACGTAGGAACTGGCGGCGTGCGTCATGAGCGCGCCGACCTCGCCGAACGTCTTGGAGAACGAGGGGTGCCAGTCGCCCACGCCGGCCATGTCGAGCCACACCAGTACCTGGCCGTCCGTATTTGGCCCGGCGCCGATGCCAATGGTGGGGATGTCCAGCGCGGCGGAAATCTCCTGGGCGACTGGTGCGACCACCATCTCGAGCACGACCGCGAACGCGCCGGCTTCTTGGAGTGCCACGGCGTCGGCGAGCATGTCGTCATAGGCGCCGTCGCCGCGTCCTTGGATGCGGCGACCGCCCAGGGCGTTCTCTGACTGCGGCGTGAAGCCCAAGTGGCCCATGAACGGGATGCCTGCATCGGTGACGGCCTTGACCTGGCGCGCGATGCGGCGCCCACCCTCGAACTTGACGGCGTTTGGACTTCCCAGTTTCATCATGCGGATCGAGGACTCGACCGCCTGCTCGGGCGAGACTTCGTACGAGCCGAACGGCAGGTCGGCCACCACGAACGCGTGTTCGCTGCCGCGCGAGACCGCGCGCACGAACGGAATCATCTCGTCGACCGTGAGGGGCACGGTGGACTCGTAGCCCAGGATGTTGTCGCCTAGCGAGTCGCCCACGAGCAGGATGTCCGCGCCCCCCGCGTCGAAAAGCCTCGCGGTGGGGGTGTCATAGGCCGTCAGCATCGCGATCTTTTCGCCGCGTGCCTTCATCTCGCCAAAGTGGTGAATTCGAACCTTCTTGCGATCGCTCATGATTCAACCTTCTCACGCCAGCGGCTGGTGATTGGCAGTCTGCGGTCGCGGCCAAAGGCCAGCGCGGTGACCTTTGGGCCCGGCGGGTACTGGCGGCGCTTCCACTCCGCGAGGTCGACGAGCGACAGCACCTTGTCCACCACGTACTCGTCGTAGCCGCGAGCGAGGAGCTCGGCGCGCCCTTCGGCGTGCTCGACGTAAGCGTCGAGCACCTCGTCGAGCAGCTCGTATGGCGGCAAAGAATCCTGGTCGACCTGCCCGGGACGCAACTCGGCGCTAGGTGGTTTAGTGATGGAGTTTTCGGGAATCGGGGGAGTCTCCCCGCGAGAGATGGCATCGGCGTTACGCCAGCGGGACAGGTCCCATACGCGAGTCTTATCGAGGTCCTTGATGGGAGCGAACGCCCCGACCGCATCGCCGTAGACGGTCGAGTAGCCAACCGCGAGCTCGCTCTTGTTACCAGTGGCGAGCGCAAACACGCCCTCGGAGTTGGAAATGCCCATCAGGATCATGCCGCGCACGCGCGCCTGAACGTTCTCCGCAGCCACCCCTGTCAGCCCGAGCTCGGATTCGAACACCGCGACCATCGGCTCGATGGGCTGCACGCGGTAGTCGGCGCCGAGGTTCTCGGCGAGCACCTGGGCATCAGACTTGGAGTGGTCGGAAGAGAACTTGGACGGCATGGAGACGCCGATGACGTTCTCGCCGCCCAGGGCATCGGCGGCAATTGCCGCGACCAGTGCAGAGTCAATGCCACCGGAAAGCCCGAGCACCACCCTGGACATGCCGTTCTTGAGTACGTAGTCGCGCAGGCCAGTCACGCACGCCCAGTAGGTCTTGGCGTCGTCACTGAGAGGAGCGGTGACCTCGGAGGCCGGGGGAGTCTCGTCGTCCCGCGGCACGTCCCAGACGATGAGCGCGTCGGTGAAAGCCGGTGCGGCCGCGAGCAGGCGGCCGTCGGCGCCGACGATGAAGCTCTGGCCGTCGAACACCAGGTCATCTTGGCCGCCCCACATGTTGACGTATGCCACCGGTGCGGCAACTTCCGCGGCCCGGCGTTGCGCAAGCTCGGTGCGAATGTGTCCCTTGCCCTCCTCAAATGGTGAGCCGTTGAGTACCACGAGGAGCTGAACGTCGGCATCGTCCATCTGAGACACCGGTCCGCCGTCCTGCCAGATGTCCTCGCAAATCACGAGCCCCACGCGCATGCCGTTGACCTCGACCACGCACCGGTCCTCGCCAGAGGCGAAGATGCGGCGCTCGTCGAACACGCCGTAGTTGGGCAGGTGGTGCTTGTTGTAGCGCGCGGAGACCGAGCCGTGTTGGATGACGACCGCCTGGTTGAAGGGGAGCCCCTTGGCGCTCACTCCAAGCGTGCCGAGCAGCACCGTGAGGCTGCCCAGGCCCTCGGCCTTCAGCGTCTGGGCGATCTCGGTCACGGAGCGTTCGGCCGCACGCTGGAAGCTTTCACGCAGAGCGAGGTCCTCGATGGGGTAACCGGTGGTGGTCATCTCAGGGAATGCCACCATGTGGGCGCCGAGTGCGTGTGCTGCGCGGCATCGGTCGAGGATAAGTGCGCGGTTACCAGCGATGTCGCCAACACAAGTGTTGATCTGCGCCATGGCAATTCTCAAGTCAGACATGTCGTCAGCCTATCCGTCGGCGCGTCCCTGGTCACGTTACACAAACGACACGTGAGTACGGCAAGATGGGGGCATGGATAAGCAGCAGGAGTACGTGCTTCGCAGCGTCGAAGAACGGGACATTCGATTCATCCGCTTGTGGTTCACCGATGTGCTGGGGATTCTCAAGTCCGTGGCGATCGCCCCGGCGGAGCTCGAGAACGCGTTCGACGAGGGCATTGGCTTTGACGGCAGCGCCGTCGAGGGACTGACCCGCGTCTACGAGGCGGACATGCTCGCCAAGCCGGACCCCTCGACTTTTCAGATTTTGCCGTGGCGTGGCGAGCGTCAGGGTGCCGCCCGCATGTTCTGCGACATCTACACGCCCGATGGCGAGCCCGCGCTGTCCGACCCGCGCCAGGTGCTCAAGCGTACTCTCGACAAGGCGTCCAAGCTGGGCTTCAGCTTCTACACGCACCCAGAGATTGAGTTCTACCTCTTCAAGCCGCTGGAGGAGGGCAAGCTGCCCAAGCCCATCGACCAGGCCGGCTACTTCGACAACGTGCCGCGCGGCACCGCTCACGAGTTCCGCCGCACCGCGATCACGATGCTCGAGAACATGGGCATCTCCGTCGAGTTCAGCCACCATGAGGCGGGTCCCGGCCAGAACGAGATCGACCTGCGCTACGCGGACGCGCTACAGATGGCGGACAACATCATGACGTTCCGCATGGTCATCAAGGAGGTGGCCCTTGAGCAGGGCCTGTTCGCCTCGTTCATGCCCAAGCCCTTGGCCACCGGCCCCGGTTCTGGCATGCACACCCACATGAGCCTGTTCGAGGGTGACAGGAACGCCTTCTTCGAGGCTGGCGCGCCCCACCAGTTGTCGCCAGTGGCACGCCAGTTCATGGCGGGAATCCTTAAGCACGCGCCGGAGATCACCGCGATCACCAACCAGTACGTGAACTCCTACAAGCGCCTTTGGGGTGGTGCCGAGGCGCCGTCCTACGTGTGCTGGGGCTCGAACAACCGCAGCGCGCTGGTCCGCATTCCCACTCACAAGCCGGGCAAGGGCCAGTCCACCCGCGTCGAGTACCGCGCGATGGACTCCGCGGCCAACCCATACCTGAGCTTCGCTGTCATGCTTGCTGCCGGGCTGAAGGGCATCGAAGACGGCCTCGTACTGCCGGACGGTGCCGAGGACGACGTCTGGGAGCTATCCAATTCTGAGCGTCGCGCCATGGGCTACGAGCCATTGCCAGCGTCGCTGTCGGACGCCGTCGACATCATGGAGCGTTCCGAACTGGTCGCCGAGACCCTGGGCGAGCGCGTGTTCGACTTTGTGCTGCGCAACAAGCGAGCCGAGTGGGACGCCTACCGCGCGCAGGTGACGCCGTACGAACTCGAGCAGTACCTTCCCGTTCTCTAATCCTGGGCTCGCCATCCACCATAGGGTGAAGTAATGAGTTCCAGAGAAGTTTCGCTTGCCACTCAGTTGCGGCGCGCCGGTGTGCTCGATGCTGCTCGAGTGGAGTCTCAGATTGAGCAGATCAACGCGATCACGGGAACTTATCTCGAGGATCCAGCACACGCACTGTCTTACCTCGCGGATCCCGATGCTGGCGTGCTGCAGTTACTGCGACTCGCCGAGTCCGCTCGCGACAGCGGCAACCTCGATGCCCTCGTGGCATTGCGAGGGACCGAGGGCGGCGCGAAGATGTCGGTGCTGCTAGGCGGCTCGCTTGCGCTCGGTGACTTCCTGGTTCGTCACCCTGACTTCGTGGCCGACTTCGGCAACCTTCCAGTGGGGGAGAAGTTCGCGGACATTGACGTGCGTGGCCTCGTGCTGCGCGGCGTGGGTGCCGACCCGAACGCCGAGGTTCCCGTCGCGACCGTCACCGGCGCCGCGGGCCAAGCCGCGATGCGCGTCGCGTATCGCCGAGTATTGATGCGGGTGGCCGCCGAGGACCTCTTTGCGAAGGTGCCGACCGCGATCATGCACGAGGTCGGGAGCGTCCTCGCGGACCTCGCGGGCGCGGCGTTGGACGCGGGACTGGCGCTCGCGCGCGCCGAGTATCCAACTCACGATGCGACCCGACTGTGCATCATCGGGATGGGCAAGTGCGGGGCGCGCGAGTTGAACTATGTGTCCGACGTGGATGTCATTTACGTCGCGGAGCCCGCCGAGGGTCACTCGGACGAGGAGTCGCTCAAGGTGGCGGGGAAGTTAGCCAACTACGCAGCGCGGGCTTGCGACAGCCCTGGTATCGAGCCGGCGCTGTGGGAAGTCGACGCGAATCTACGCCCCGAAGGCGGCGACGGTGCGCTGGTACGCAACGTCGCGTCGCATCGGGCGTACTACGAGCGTTGGGCGGAAACCTGGGAGTTCCAGGCACTTCTCAAGGCCCGACCCATCGCCGGCGACATCGACGTCGGAGAGCGGTACGTCGACGAATTGGCTCCGTTGATCTGGAGCGCGGTCGAACGAGAGGGTTTTGTCGAGAACGCGCAGGCGATGCGCCGGCGCGTCGAGGAGCACGTGGCCCGCGGGGAGGCCGACCGTCAGATCAAACTCGGACCAGGTGGTCTGCGGGATGTTGAGTTCACCGTTCAACTCCTGCAGCTCGTGCACGGCCGATCCGACGAGTCGCTGCGTTCGCGAAACACACTCGGCGCCCTGCACGCGTTGCGCTCAAGAGGCTATGTCGGGCGGGTGCAAGCCGCGACGATGGAGCGCTCATACCGCCAACTGCGGGTGTGGGAGCACCGTCTGCAGATGCGCAAGTTGAGCCGCACGCACTTGATGCCAGCCACCGATGCTGGCAAGCGTGTGCTCGCCCGAGCATCGGGTTTCGCGACCGTCGAGTACATGGAGGAGGTGTGGCATGACGTCCGGCGCGAGGTGCGAGCCATGCACCTCGAGATGTTCTATCGTCCCATTCTTCCCGTGGTCGCTCGCCTCAGCGCCGATGAAGCGGCACTCGACGACGATGCTGCTCGCGCGCGCCTGACGGCGGTGGGCTTTGGGGATGCCACCGGCGCACAGCGGCACATCGCCGCCTTGACCGACGGTGTGAGCCGCCGGGCGTCGATCCAGCGTCAACTGCTGCCGGCGATGATCGGGTGGTTCGCCCAAGGCGCGGATCCAGACGCCGGACTGCTCGCGTTCCGCCAGCTCTCCGAGCAGCTGGAGAACGCTCAGTGGTACTTGAAGTTGTTGAGGGACTCCCGCACCGCGGCTGAGCGTCTCGCGCGCCTGCTGTCTACCTCAGGCTATGTCACCAAGGCACTGCTGATCTCAGCGCAGGACATCACCTGGCTCGACAATGACGACGACCTTGCACCTCGGGACCCTGCGCGACTGTGGGGCGAGGCCGACGCGATCCTGAAGCGCTCCGCGGACGCCGAACAGTGCATCACCGCGTTGCGCGGCATGCGTCGACGGGAACTGGCCCGCACCGCAGCCGCGGACGTTCTGGGATTGCTGGATTCGGTCGAGGCCGCAAAGACCGTCACGATGGTTGCGGACGTACTCATCGACGGTGCGCTGCGCATCGCGATGGACACCGTCACCAAGACCAAGGGACTAGAGGCCCCACCCATCACGATGGCGGTGATCGCGATGGGGCGCTACGGCGGACAGGAGATGGGCTACAACTCCGACGCCGACGTGCAATTCGTATTCGACGGCGAGGGGCAGGACGCCCAGTCTTTCGCTCAGCAGGTCGCTACCGAGCTACGTCGATTACTGCAGACGGTGGGGTCACAGCCTGGACTCGAGATTGACGCCGACCTGCGACCCGAGGGGAAGAACGGCCCTCTGGCTCGATCACTGGAGAGCTGCCGAGAGTACTACGGCCGCTGGTCCGATCCTTGGGAGGCGCAGGCGCTGTTGCGTGCGCGACCATGCGCGGGCGACAAGGAACTGTGCGATCGCTTTGTCAAGGCCATCGATCCCGTTCGCTACCCACCCGAGCTTCCCGCATCGGCCCTCAAGCAAATGCGCTCGCTCAAGGCTCGAATGGAGAGTGAGCGACTCCCTCGAGGGGTCGACCCACGCAGGCACGTGAAGCTTGGTCCCGGTGGCCTCTCGGACGTCGAGTGGAGCGTGCAGCTTCTACAACTCCAGCACGCACACGAGCATCCCGCCCTGCGCACCACGGTGACCCTCGAGGCATTGAACGCGGCGGTCGCGGAGGGGCTTGTCGAGGTCAACGATGCCGAGGTGCTTGGCGAGGCGTGGAAGTTCGCGACAGACATACGCGGTGCACTCGCGTTGAGGGGCGTCGGTAAGCGGACCGATGTACTCCCCAACGATGTGCGTCAGATGAAGGTGCTGGCAGATATCATGAACGTGAGAATGACCGGCTCGGAACTCGACGAGCAATACACCCGTGCGTCGCGCAGGGCTCGGCTCGTTACCGAACGTGTGTTCTTTGGGTGGACCGAGGACGACCGATGATCGTCCGGACGCTCCTCTCCGCCCTCAGTATCGTCCTCGGAGCGTTGCTGGTGGCAACGTGGGCAGTGAGCCAGGTCGCCGTGAAGGCGGTCGAGGATGGCAGCGCTGCTGTCAGTATTACGGCAGCAATCTTTGACTCACCGGCGGCGTTGGGGGACATCGGCGATGAGCTTGGCGACGCGGCCGTCAAGGCCATTGGTGAGAACAGCATCAACGTCGAGGCGCTCGGTCTTGACGGTCTAGTTCACGACCAGGTGACCGCGCTTGTGCAATCCGACGAGTTCGCGAACGAAGTTGAGCGGCAGGTTGCGGACTCTCATGAGCAGTTCACGGATGCGCTCACCGACGATGCTCGAACTCCGGGTCCCATGATTCTCATGTTGGACTTGACCGGAGTGGTCAACGATCGCTTAGATGGTGTTCCCGTGGTCGGTTCATTGATTCCAGAACTCGCCCTCAATCCCATCCCGGTCGAGGTCGCCAGCGAGGAAGTGACTGAGGATGCTCGCTCGGCGTACGGGTTCATGGAATTCGCCGCCACGTGGTTCCTATGGTCGGGCATTGCGTTCATGGTGCTCGGCATGCTGATCTCCGCTCGCAAGCGATGGTTCATCCCTAAGACGCTACTGGCGGTAGGGATCATGTCGCTCGGAGTGTGGGCTCTGCTCACGTTCACGTCCCCGCAGACCATCGCAGGCTGGTTCCCCGGCGGCGAGGAAAGCAGTGTGGGGAGCATCGTCGTGCAGACGTTTACCGCCGAGTCCGCGCCTTCAATCGCTACCCGCATGCTGTGGTGGGCCGTCATTTCCCTGGGCGGATCTGCAATTTTCGCGCTCGTTGCCGCTGGTATGCGACGCAAACAGGCGTAACCTAGCGTCCATAGAGCACCCTCAAACATCGCATGGAGTCCGATCGTGAAACTTTTCCGCACCATAGTGTCCGCGTTCCTCGTGCTCCTCGGAGTGATGCTGATTGTGACTTGGGCATTCGCTTCCAAGTCTGCGGAGGCGGTGGAGAACGGTGAGGCCGCAGCGAATCTGACTGACAAGGTGTTGTCCTCGCCAGCGGTAGCAGACCTGGTGGCGACCAAGGCCCAGGAGGAGATCGTGAGCTCCGTCGAGGAGCAGTTCGACAATCAACTGGTGAACCTAGCGTTGGGACTTGCCTCTGGCGCGATTCACGATGCGATCGAGAGTGCAATCACGTCCGACTTCGTCACCAACGCCGCCCGTGCTGGTGCGGATCAGGTGCAGACGCGGCTGGTCGCGGCACTGACTGATCCCGACCGTGCGTATGGTCCGCTCGAACTCAATATCGATGTTTCGCCCCGAATCAACGACCGCCTGGACCAGGTGCCACTGGTGGGCTCTTTCATCCCGGACGTGACGGTGCCCCCAGTCAGCGTCGAGGTTGTCGACGCGGCCACCTTTGAAGATGTGCGCTCCTCGTATGGCGTGCTCAAGTGGGCCGCCACCTGGTTCATCTGGATTGGGCTCCTCCTGATTGCCGTAGGGGTGTTCGCCTCGCCGCGCCGTCGGTGGTTCTTGTCCCGCGCGATGCTAGTCGCCGGGGTCCTGGTCCTGGCAATCGGCTACACGGTCAGTGCCATCGGCGCGAGCTCCATCGCGAACCTTATGCCTGGTGGCTCCGAAGGAGGCCTGGGTGTGGTGGTCAACGACCTACTGTCAGACACCGCGATCCCGCCCATCGCGGATGTGTTGATCACACTAGGTTTCGCGGCACTCGTTTTGGCTCTCATCGCGGCACTCGCCGTGAACTACGTGCCAGGCTTGCGCACCAAGTACCACGAGAGTCGTGCCAAGAACGCGGAGCCGCTCGTCAATGGCCAAACCGGCGCTACCTCGCCATCCAATGCGGAAGTGGTGGCAGTTCCCGTGTCAGTAGGAGCGCCCGCTGGCGCGCCACAGGGGGAGAAGTCCGTTCCCTCAAGTATCTCCACGTCGATTCCTACTGCGGTCCCCGCTCCAGACGAGACGGCCGCGCACCCTCGCGAAGATGACGACTTTGAGTTCGAGGAGTATGACGCTCCCGCCACGTCTGTGGGCGAGCCCACGGACGATCCCGAATTCGATAGTGTCTCGCCTGGCGCGGACGATGCGACGGTCAGTTCGGCGGCCAAGCCAGCTAGAAAGCCGGCGGCAAAGCGCAAGCCCGCCACGGCATCGTCCGCACGGAAGGCGCCAGCGAGGAAGCCAGCAGCCAAGAAGGCGCCCGCTGCGAAGTCCGCGCCGACGCCTGTGAGAAAGGCATCCGCCAGCACCTCGGCGACTCAGGGGTCCACTGCTAAGAAGCCCTCGCCTAAGAAGCCGGCGGTCCGCAAGCCTGCAACGAAGAAGGCGGCCCCCAAGAATGGTGAGCCGCCTACCTCCGAGTAACTGCTGAATGCTACTTGACGGCTCCAGCCGTCAGGCCCGACACGATGTATCGCTGCAGGAATAGGAACAGGATCACCACGGGTATTGCTGCCATCACGGCGCCTGCGGCAAATTGACTCCAGTCTGCGTAGTTGGGGTTAGAGACCATGCGGAAGAGACCCACGGCGAGGGTCTGCTGGTCGGTGTCCACCAGGATGACTGACGCGATCACGTAATCGTTCATGGACGCAATAAATGACAGCAGTCCCACCACAGCGAGGATAGGCGCGACGAGGCGCAGGATGATCGAGAAGAAGACGCGAGCGTGGCCCGCGCCGTCAATCTTTGCGGCCTCGTCAATCTCCTTAGGCACCGTGTTGAAGAACCCATACATGAGGTAGGTGTTGACCCCTAACGCGCCACCCAGGTAGACCATGATCAGCCCGGCATGAGTGTTGAGCCCAATGGCGGGGAAGATGTCGCCAATCTTGGTCAGTAGCAGGAAGATCGCGACTACGGCCAGCAGCTGGGGAAACATCTGCACCAAAACGATGGTCAGCAGTCCGGTGCGGCGTCCCTTGAAGCGCATGCGAGAGAAGGCGTAGGCCGCGAGTGCTCCGAGGAACACGGCAAGCACCGCGGTGGTAAGACCCACCACGAGCGAGTTGATGAACCAGCCCTTGAAGGGGTACTGGGAGGAACTCAGCAGGCGGGTGTAGCTCGCAAAACTGGCCTCTTGGAAGAGTTGGTTGGACCCAGTTAGCGTTCCGAACGGCTTGAGCGACGTAGAGACGATGTACGCGAGAGGAAACAAAGCAAAAAGTGACAGGACCACAGCGACGATGTGGCGCCAGCCGGTGTCCCTGAACCAGCGCCCGAGGTGGAAGGGGCGACGACTCTTGGTGGCGGTCTTGGAGACCTGGGTCGTGGTGCTCATTAGTGGATGTCCTCCAGCGTCTTGGTCCTGCGGAAGCTAATGATGGACACGGTCGCGACCACCACAAAGATGATGATTGAGAACGCGCTGGCGAGCCCGTAATCTCGTTGCTGGCCGGTGAATGCGACCTTGTACACGAGCGAGATCAGGATGTCCGTGTGACCTACGGGTATGTCAGCATCGGCTATTCGAGGTCCTCCGCCGGTGACCAGGTAGATCACATTGAAGTTGTTGAAGTTGAAGGCAAACGTCGCGATCAACACCGGGGCCACGCTGACGAGTAGGAGTGGGAGCTTGATCTGCCTGAACACCTGCCAAGGACTGGCGCCATCGGTTCTGGCCGCCTCTTGGATCTCCTCGGGAATTGACTGGAGTGCGCCCAGTGTCACCAGGAACATGTAGGGGAAACCCAACCAGAGGTTGACGATCAGCACCGCAACCTTGGCCAGCGTCGGATCGGTGAGCCAGGGGATGTCCGCTCCACCCAGCAGCACATTGTTGATAAAGCCAAAGCTGGTGGAGTACATCCCGGACCACACCATCGCGCCCAAGAAGGCGGGGAAGGCGTAGGGGAGCACCATGATGATGCGGTAAATCTTCAGGCCCCTCATGCGCGGGTGGTTGAACATGAGCGCCATGAATAGGCCAAGAGCGAAGGTAAAGAGCATAGACAGGGAGGCGAATACAAACGTCCAGATCATCACACTGACAAGCGGGCCACGAATGGACGAGTCGGTGAAGGCTCGCTCAAAGTTGTCGAAGCCAATGTTGATAGTCCAGCCGGGCAGGAGCTGAGCGCCGTCCGGGGATTCGAACGCGCCATTACCCTCGTCGGTGTAGACCTCGCCGGTAGTGCCGTTGGTGAGAGTGTCCGTTGACTCGTCATAGACCAAGTTCGACACGTATTGGTAGCCGCTCGAGCCATCGAGAGTTCGGATGGAGCCGTCGGCAGCGTCATCGGAGACCGGCACGACGAGGTTGAAGACCTGGTCCTGGACTTGCAGGACGTCGGCAAACTTGAGTGTCGTGTAGCCGTCGGTTGCCACTGCCTTGTCGTCCTCGAAGGTGGCCTCGACCGGTGCGAGGGGAGTCTCCGCGTCTCCCACAAGGGCGTCCCCAGCCGGGTCAGTCACCAGGAAGCCAAGCCCGTTGGGACCGTCAACCACGGTCAGGGGGTAGGAGGCCGAGTCGGGGACCCGCTCCTGGTTCTGGCTCAGGAGCGACTGGATGGCGTCGTCCTTGTCCAGGATGTGTCCTGTGGAGAAGTTCGTGAAGGCAATGTAGAAGGTGTAAATAATGATGAACACCTGGAAGATCAGTAAGAAAACGAGGCCCGGGGTGATGTACTTCGCGGGCAGCATGCGCTTGTTGAGGTAGATCACGTCGACCGCGATCGTCAGGGCAGCCGCTCCGACGACGAGGCCCCAACTGCCCTGGCTCGCGAGCGTGAACATGAGGAATGCCATGATCGCGTTGAAGGTCGAGAGCAGGACGATCTTGATGACCAAAGGGCCAATCCGGAACGACTGGAACTTGAGTCGTTTCTCAGGAGCGCTGTGCGGCGTAGGGGTCTCGACGCTGGTGTTCGTCATTGAACTGATTGTCCGTTCTGCTCAGGTTAGTCGTGCTGTGGAGCATCGAGCCGGGACGAATCCCGTGCGGGTTCGCCCCGGCTCAATTTGATGCTGGACCTAGCCCGCGATGGCTGCTTCGACGTCGCTCGTCAACTTGGTCCAGGTGGAGTCCGGGTCAGCGCCATCGAGGATTGCGGCCTCGGCGATGCCCCAGTACTGCCAGACCTGACCCATGGCGGGGATTGCAGGCATCGGGACGGCGTCGGTTCCGGCTGCTAGGAATCCACGCACCAGCGGGTCAGCGGCAGCGGTGTCAGCGGCAGCCTTGAGTGCCGGCAGAATCTTGCCGGACTCGTAGAGAGCGAGCTGTACATCCTCGGTGCCGATGTAGTTGACCAGGAAGTCGTTAGCAGCGACCTTGTTCTCGGAATACTCGTTTACGAAGAAGCCCTTGACTCCAGCGAACGGTGCTGCGGCCGACGGTCCGGGCGCGGGAATCGCGTCCACAGCCACGTTGATGCCGGCCTCGGTTGCCGCAGTGAGGTTCCACGGACCCGTGAGCCAGAAAGCGGCGTCCCCGGACGTGAACTTCTCCTTGGCAATGTCACCGGTGATCTCGGTGCTCATGTTGCCTTCCTGGCCCTGCTCGCCCAACCACTCGGCGAACTTGTCGCCGTCACCGAGCTTTAGCTGGGTGGAGTCGTAGCTGCCTGCGTCGTCGCGCCCAAACACTGGAGCGTCGAACGAGGTCTGGAACGGGTACAAGTGGTACGGGTTGCCCTCCGCGCCCTGCTCAACAACGAACGGGTACTCGGCACCGGCTGCCTCACCCTTGGCGATCATGTCGTCGTAGTCGCCAGCGGCCTCGGGAACTAGGTCGGCGTTGCGAAGCACGGCCAAGTTCTCCACCGCGTAGGGGAGTTCGTATACGGTGCCCTCGTAGGTCGATGCGTCGAGCGCGACGGGAAGGTAGTCGCCAGCCTTGTCGCCCAGTTCGAGCGGTGCGACCACACCGTTGGCGGTGAGCTCACCTAGCCAGTCGTGTGCACCCATGGTGATGTCCGGGCCGGAACCCGAGTTCGCCTGCTGGATGAAATCGTCCTTGAGGGTGCCATTGTCGCGACCCACGATCTCAACGTGGACTCCCGTCTTGGCTTCGTAGTCTGCTGCAGGCTGTGCAAGCGCGTCAGCGCGCTCGGAGTCAACCCACACGACCAGGTCGGCGCCGCCTGCGGCCGGGGAGTTACTCTCCATGGCCGACGACGAGGGCTCGGGGCTGGTGCTGGTGACGGTTTCATCGGTGCTGCTCGAGCATGCGGTGATGAGCAGACCCGCGGTGACGAGTACTGCACCCAGGCCTAAGGACTTCTTTGTCTTCAACATCGGTGTCTTCCTTTTGCTGTAGTTGACGGAGGGCCACCTCGCTGAAGGAATTCAACGGCGAGAGACCCTTCTCTCGACTCACACCGTAATGCAAGCGCTTACAGATTAGCCCGACGTTCGCGAAACTTGCAACCCGGGAAGGTCACGGTTCGGTATACGTGCGACGGATGCCGTCATCCGTGCGTAAAGTGCCCGCTATTTGCCCTGATGGGCGTGGCGCTGAGGGACACAGTGCTGTGACCGCTCCCAGTCGAGTCCAGTGAGTTGCAGAGGAGATTTATCGTACGCTTACATGTCGATTGAGGCGCACAGGTGGCGGCTCGACAGGGCACGAACCGCCTGACGAGAGCCTGCCTCTAGGACGGCGAGAAGAGGGTCACCTAGGAGTCTCGCGGCGAGCGCGCCAGCGACGAACGCGTCGCCGGCACCGTTGGTGTCCACGACCTTGACCGGCCGCGCCGCGCATCGCACTATGTCGCCGTTCTCATCCATGCCAATTGCACCAGCCGCACCGCGAGTCACGATCGCGAGTTTGGCGCCATTATCGATGCATCGCCATAGAAAATCTTCGATGCTGCCCAGCCGTTCGTGACTCGCGACCACCACGTCGGCGGCGTGGAGAAACGGAACCTGAAAATCGCTGACACCGTCCCAGTCGTGAAGGTCCACCCATACTTCGGCGTCAATCCCTTCTGGGGCGGCAGCGAGAACGGCGGCACTGCTGGCGAGGTCCAGCACCACGGCCGCTGCGCCCTGTATGGCGTGGCGTGCGATGTCGAGGCCAGCCTCATGCGCGGCGGGTGGGGCGTCGACGTAAAGTGACACACGTTCGCCACTTGCGTTCATAAGATTGACATGGCTCTCGGTGACGTCTGCCGAAGGCATTTCGACAAGGTGGACGCCGCCACGGGCGAGGGCATCGCGTACATGATCGCCTCCTTGGTCATTTCCCAACGCTGCGACGAGGGTTTGAGCCACTCCAAGATCTGCGAGGTGGAGCGCCTTGCCGGCCGAGGTGCCACCAACCGTCCACCAGTGATTAGCGGCGAATTGCATGTGTGGCGAGGGGTACGGCAGGTGGTCAAGGAGGATGATGTGATTCCAGGTCGCGGGACCCACCACGACCACGCGCGGGCGTGCCGCGCGCTGTGGCCGCGGTGTCATCTCAGTCGCTCACTACCGGCGCGGGGGCGGACGTCGATTTGCGCACTACGAGGTCGTGGGGGAGATACGTGTTGTCTGGCTCTGGGGTGGGGGAACCGGACTCGATTTCGGCCAGTAGGACTTCCACCGCGCGACGGCCCTGGGCCTCAGGATGCTGGTCGATGGTGGTCAAGCCAAAGAAGCCTCCCAGCTCGTGGCCATCGATGCCGATGACCGAGAGGTCGCCGGGAACCGACTTGCCAAGGTCCCTCGCCGCGAGGATGGCGCCGATCGCCATCTCGTCTGATGCCGCGAAGACTGCTGTGGGATGCACGCGTGGGTCGCCCAGCAACTGAAGGGTCGCGTCATACCCTCCCGCGATGGTGAAGTCCGCGGACCTCACCATCAGTGGCTCCGTCGGGATGCCGGCCGCCACTAGGGCGTCCTCGTAGCCGTCGCGTCGGTTGGATGGCAGGTGGAAGTCCAGTTCAAAGTCGGGGTTACCTCCGATGTGCGCAATCTGCGTATGTCCGAGCGCGATCAAGTGATCGGTCGCGAGGCGCGCAATCGCGCGGTCGTCCACACTCAAGGTGGGCACGCCAGGAAGAGGGCCGCCGAGGCCCACCACCGGCTTGTCCAGTCGGCGCACGTGGTCGAGTTCCTCTTGCTCAAGTTCGAGGCTAATAGCCAGGAGCGCGTCGACACGCTTGCGCTGAAGGAAGTCCTCGAAGAGTTGGCGCCGTCGGGGATTCGAAGCGTGGGGGAGGTCGCTCCCGGGGTTGGTGTCCAGCAAGTACAGCGTGAGGTCGTATCCCGAGTCTGCGAGAGCCCGCTGAGCACCCTTCAACACGGTGGTGTAAAACCAACTCGTGAGGATGGGGGTCACAACACCCACATTGCGGGTGCGGCCCGAGGCCAGGCTGGATGCCGCTGCGGAGACGACATATCCAAGTTGCTTAGCTGCGGCCTCTACCCGAACCCGAGTAGCGGGGGAAACCGATGTCTTGCCGGCAAGCGCCCGCGACACAGTTGCCGTCGAGACTCCCGCGAGTTCCGCGACCTTCTGGATCTTGGTCATAACCGCCCCTTAGCTGTGTCGAGCGAGTGCGAAAGTTACGTGCGCACCCACGCAGTAGTGTCTGCCGGAAGCGTATCGGTGATGGGGGAGGAAGCGGCGAGCACCTCGCCTGTGGGTAGCGACACCGGCTTCCCGTTGATGTTCGCGAGCACGCTCACATCGCCGACGCGGAAGCCTATACAGCCGTCCGGGGCGTCCTCTAGCCACTCCAGTGTCGCTGTCGCCGTGGCAAACTCTCGCCGCAACGACAGGGCCTTTGTGTACATCTCGAGCGTGGAGTCAGGAACTCCTGCCTGGGCATCACGAGCAAGGGCACGCCAGTCCGCGGGTTGCGGAAGCCATGCCTCACCGGTTGTCGAGAACCCGTACGCCGGAGCATCGGCTTTCCAGGGCAAGGGAACCCGACAACCGTCGCGGCCGTAACGTTCGCCATTGGTGCGGAAGAAGGTGGGGTCTTCGCGGGCCTCATCGGGGACGTCAATTGCCTCCGGTAGACCAAGTTCTTCACCTTGGTAGATGTACGAACTTCCGGGTAGTGCCAGCATGAGAAGCGTTGCCGCGCGGGCGCGGCGCAGCCCCTGCGCTGGGTCCGGAAGGCCGATGCTGCGAGGGCCTAAGCCATGACCCTGCGGGTTCTCTGCTCCGAGAGACAGCCGGGTCGCGTGACGGACCACGTCGTGGTTCGACAGTACCCAGGTGCTTGGCGCGCCCACGGCCGCGAACTCCTTGATTGAGAGGTCGATGATCTCGCGCATCGCCGTGGCTTCCCAAGGCGTCTCGAGGTAAGCAAAGTTGAAGGCCTGGTGCATCTCGTCTGAACGCACCCACTGGGCCATCTTGGAAAGCGGGTAGACCCAGGCCTCTGCCGCCAGGATGCGCTCACCCTCGTAAGAGTCGAGTACTCGGCGCCAGCGCCGCCACACGTCGTGCACGCCCTCTTGGGCCCAGAACGGTGGAGTTTGTGCCTCACTCCCCATGGAGCCGGCAGTCTCATCGACCACGAAGTCGGGCAGGCCCTCCGCTTTGATCAGTCCGTGGGCCACGTCTACCCGGAAGCCATCGACCCCTCGGTCGAGCCAGAAGCGCAGTACGTCGTCGAAGCCCTCGAGGACGGCATCGTTAGCCCAGTTGAGGTCAGGCTGTGACGTGTCGAAGAGGTGGAGGTACCACTCACCGGGACTTCCGTCGGCCTCCACGAGACGCGTCCATGCTGGGCCACCAAAGACCGAAACCCAGTTATTGGGCGGCTCCTCGCCAGACGGGCCGCGGCCGGGGCGGAAGATGTAGCTGTCTCGCTCGGGCGAGCCCGGGGCGGCGGTGATCGCGCGCTGGAACCATTCATGCTGGTCCGAGGTGTGGTTAGGAACGATGTCGACGATGACTCGCAGTCCCCGCGTGTGTGCTTCGGCCACCATCGCATCGAAGTCCGCGAGGTTGCCGAAGAGCGGGTCCACGTCGGTGAAGTCCGCGACGTCATAGCCCGCGTCGCGCTGGGGCGATGTGTAGAAAGGGGAGAGCCAGATGGCGTCCACGCCCAGGGCTTCTAGGTGGCCGAGCCGCTCGGTGATTCCTCGCAGGTCGCCCACGCCGTCGCCTGACGCGTCCGCAAAAGAGCGAGGGTAGATCTGGTAGATGACGGCCGTGCGCCACCATTCGTTGCCGGTGCTGGGGGTCTCAGCGTGCGAGTTCACGTGGATTCTTCTCCAATAGGTGCATGAGACAAAAGGTTGCTCTTCACGCTACCGCGCTCGGGCCACCCTGCCTGATGAGTTACACGCGCCACAACGGAAATGTTGCGTGGCACCGCTCAAATGTAAACGCTTGCGCGGCCTCAGCGCAAACCGAGAGCTTCCGCGGTGCACCCGCAGCTTGGGTTCAGGGCGGGCACAGGGCGCGTGATTACCGCGCGTCCTCGTGTGCAGATGCAGGGGCGAGCACGGTTGAGAATTGCAATCGATTGCGGATGCATCATTCGTTGGCATTTCGGTTGTATTGAACAGTCCAAGCGCGCCCACCGAGCCCATGAGAGCGCTCGGATCGACCGAGCAGGACGTCAGGTGGCGAATTCCGCTTTGTTGGCCTCGCTAAAGGACCGCCGCTGCGGCTTATGCCGGCGGTACCTAAGACAAGCTGCTAGCTCGCATCCTGGCGAGGGAGCTACTCGGTCTCGAGGCGCCGGAGAAATGCGCGCAGGTCGAAGAGAATCTCTTCTTCCGTGTAGTCCGTCGCCTCGGAAAGCTGGCCGATCAGCCACTGCGTGATGACGGTAGTGCCGATCAGTAGCGGGGTGATCTCAAGGGCGACCTCGTCGTCCTCGTCTTCCTCGACGGTGAACGCGCCGGCATCCTCGAGGCCAATGAACGCATCGTCGAAGGCCTTGTCCTCGTCGTCCGGGCCCTCGGCACGTGCGGCGTTAGCGTAGAAGTCGAGGAGCACCTGGGCGGTCTGCTTTGCTGATTCATCCATGCGCTAAGCATACGAGCATCGGTCGGCTGGGAACGCAAAAGCGGGGCCACCCCGTCAAGGGTGACCCCGCTTTCATGAGCAGTTACGACTTAGCAGTCGTAGTAGAGCTCAAACTCGTGCGGGTGCGGACGGAAGCGCAGCGGGTCGATCTCTGCGGTGCGCTTGTAGTCGATCCATTCGGCGATGAGGTCGTCCGTGAAGACGCCGCCTTCGAGCAGGTAGTCGTGGTTCTTCTCGAGCTCGTCGAGCACCTCGGGAAGCGAGGCGGGAACCTGCTGAATCTGTGCGTGCTCCTCGGGGGGCAGCTCGTACAGGTCCTTGTCCACCGGTGCGGGCGGCTCGATGCGGTTCTTGATGCCATCGATACCAGCCATGAGGAGCGCCGAGAAAGCGAGGTACGGGTTGCTCGATGCGTCGGGTGCGCGGAACTCGATGCGCTTGGCCTTGGCGTTCGAACCCGTGATCGGGATTCGAACTGCGGCGGAGCGGTTACGTGCCGAGTACACCAGGTTGACGGGAGCCTCGTAGCCAGGCACCAGGCGGTGGTACGAGTTGACCGTGGGGTTGGTGAAGGCAAGCAGCGAAGGCGCGTGCTTGAGGATTCCACCGACGTACCAGCGGGCAATGTCGGACAGTCCGCCGTAGCCGGACTCGTCATAGAACAGCGGCTCGCCGTCGTTCCAGATGGACTGGTGAACGTGCATGCCGGAGCCGTTGTCACCGAAGATGGGCTTGGGCATGAAGGTCACTGTCTTGCCCGCAGCCCAAGCGACGTTCTTGACGACGTACTTGAACTTCATCAGGTCGTCAGCAGCGTGCAGCAGCGTATTGAAGCGGTAGTTGATCTCCTGCTGGCCGCCGGAGCCAACCTCGTGGTGCGCGCGCTCCATGTCGAGGCCCACCTCGGTGAGGACGGTGCACATCTCGTCACGCAGGTCAGCGAACTGGTCGCCGGGGCTGACGGGGAAGTAGCCACCCTTGATGCGGGTCTTGTAGCCGCGGTTGGGCAGGCCATCAGCATCGGTCTCTGCACCGGTGTTCCACCAGCCGGAGGATGCACCGATGTGGTAGTAGCTCTCGTGCTGGTTGGTGTCGAATCGCACGGAGTCGAAGATGAAGAACTCGGCCTCGGGTGCGAAGAAGGCGGTGTCACCGATTCCGGTGGACTTCAGGTACTCCTGGGCCTTCATGGCGACGTTGCGGGGGTCACGCGAGTAACGCTCGTTCGTGAACGGGTCCACGATCGAGAAGTTAATGACCAGCGTCTTGGCCTTGCGGAATGGGTCAATGAACGCGGTCGCGACGTCCGGCAGCAACTTCATGTCGGACTCGTTGATGGCCTGGAACCCGCGGATCGACGATCCGTCGAACATCGCGCCGTCTTCGAAGATGTCTTCGGTGAACTGGTGCGCGGGAATGTTGAAGTGGTGCATCGAACCCGGAAGGTCGCAGAAGCGAATGTCGACGTACTCAACTCCTTCGTCCTTAACGTAGGCGAGGGCCTCTTCGGCGGTGTTAAACATCCGTTTGCTCCTTGAAAGTAATCTCTAGCCTGGAGTGGCAAGTACCACCTTAACGGGCGGCAGTTTCACCCGCGTTCGTGGAATGTTTCGAGCATGTTAACTGGCAACCCCATCGCAGCGTGTTCTAAGCCCGCAGGCGACGAAGGAGACGGGCTGGTCTCCCGGCTACGATGGGCGCGTGACTACCGACGAGACGCCTTTGCCCGATGCCTCTGCGCGCCCTGGAATCGGCCGCCGCTTGGCGGGGATCTGTATTGATTGGACCTTGTCCCTCGTGATCTCCTCCGCATTTTTCGCTAGCGCAAATGCGGTCGCTTCGGCAGGTCCATTTGAGCGGGTTCTGCTGGTCGGCAACTCGTTCGCGACCTTGGGGATATGGGCGCTCCAGCACTTCCTGCTCGTGTCAACCCTTGGCACCACCATTGGTCACCGCATCGTGGGGATCAAGGTGGTGCGCGAGGACGGTAGGTCACCCCTCGGGCTTGTGGGCGGCGCTATTCGCACCGTGCTGCTTGCGCTCATCGTGCCTGCCCTGTTCACCGACCCTGAGGGGCGCGGCTATCACGATCGCGCCGCCCACACGCGGCTTGTGCGCACGAGGTAGGCACCTTGTCCTCGCCGCTCGGCGTGGCAACCGATCAATTTGCGTGAGGCACTCAAGTGTTGGCTCTACCGCGGTAGGGGAGTAGTTGCACAGCGCGCTAACCGCTGCCGGCTCCATCACGAGATCACGTTACAGATTGCATATGACCACTGTGCGTGCAGAGCCGGCCACTGAACGACTGAGCCGCGATCGAAGTCTTTAGCGAGTGCCCTTGCGGTTGGGGCGAGCGCGCATCGGGTCGACGCCCTTTGGCACGGCGAGCTTCTGGCCGCCAATGGCGCGCAGGCGTGCCGTCACGGCGTCGCGTTCGCCCTTGGACAGAACCTTCTTGGTCCTGCGAATCTTCTTTGAGAGATCCTTCAGGGGGACCTGGTCCTCTCCGGTTCCCACATAGATGGCGTTGATCGGCACGCCCGGAATGAGTTTGCTGACGCGGCGACGCGTGGCGTCGACCTGCTTCTTAGCGGCATTGCCACCCTCTGCGAGCAAAAGCACGCCACCGCGGCCGATTCCCTGGAAGACCACGGACTTGCCGCGGGGATCAATCGACACCGGGTCGTCGGCAAAGCTCCAGCCGGAGCGGATGGACTGTGCGACCGACAGCGAGCCGCCGATCTGACCCTCCATGCGGGCAAAGGCATTCTTTTCAAAACGCTTAGTAAGCGTGAAGAGCATCACCAGCACTGCGGTGAGGAAGCCAAAGATGGAGGTGTAAACGATCGCCGCGGTGGATCCCATCAGGATTCCCACAACCACCGCAATACCGATGATTCCGACGAACTCCCCGATCATGATGGGGAGCAGGAACTTGTCGTGCGGTGCGGTGACCTTGTAGGCCTGCCAGATCAGTTTGTACCAGCGGGGCTTCTTCTCGGGTTCAGTCTTAGCCATAATGCCCCACAGTCTAGTCGCTTAAGCGAGGGTGCTAAGCGCGCGCCTTGAGCAGTGCTGACGCCTCCTGGCGTGCCTCGACCGGCTCGCCTAGGTGAGCGAGGGCATCGGGAATCGGTCGGCCCTTGCTTGTCATCGCCTGACCCCAAAGTCGGCCGGCACGGTACGACGAGCGGACGAGCGGTCCGGACATGACGCCTAGGAAGCCAATCTCTTCAGCGGCGTCGGACAGATCCACGAACTCCTCGGGCCGGACCCACCGGTCTACGGGGTGGTGACGGGGGCTGGGTCGTAGGTACTGCGTGATGGTGATGAGGTCGCAGCCGGCGTCGTGCAAGTCCTGCAGCGCCTGGAGCACCTCGTCCATGGTCTCGCCCATGCCCAGAATCAGGTTGGACTTGGTGACGAACCCGTCTTCTTGCGCGGATGTGAGGACCGACAGCGAGCGCTCGTAGCGGAACGCGGGGCGAATCCTCTTGAAAATGCGCGGCACGGTCTCCACGTTGTGAGCGAGCACCTCTGGGCGAGAGGAGAAGACCTCGGCGAGCTGCTCGGGGACCGCGTTGAAGTCGGGGATCAAGAGCTCGACGCCTGTGCCGGGGTTCAGTTCGTGGATCTTGCGGACGGTCTCCGCATAGAGCCACGCGCCGCCGTCGTCGAGGTCGTCACGCGCGACGCCGGTCACGGTGGAGTATTTGAGGCCCATCTGCTGGACGGACTGAGCGACCTTGAGCGGCTCGCCGCGGTCGAGCGCGGAGGGCTTACCGGTGTCGATCTGACAGAAGTCACAGCGACGGGTGCACTGGGCACCGCCGATGAGGAACGTCGCCTCCCTGTCTTCCCAGCACTCAAAGATGTTGGGGCAACCGGCCTCCTCGCACACCGTGTGCAGGCCGCCGGACTTGACGAGCGACTTGAGCTCGTTGTACTCCGGGCCCATGGTGGCCTTAGTGCGGATCCATTCGGGCTTGCGCTCAATGGGCGTCTCGGCGTTACGGGCCTCGACGCGCAACATCTTGCGTCCCTCGGGTGCGATAGTCACACGGTCTCCTTTGTGGGGGTCGCGTTGGCGGCGGCGCCGGTGTGCGCCTGGTTAGAAACACTAGTGGTCAAGCGTACGTCGGCGAGTGCGGTTTCCAGGCATCGAGTCGCAGCGCCGGTTATTTCCCCGATGCTGACGTTCCGGCCGAGTTCGGCGGACAGCGAGGTGACCCCCGCGTCGCCAATGCCGCAGGGGACGATGCTTCCGAACTCGCCCAAGTCTGGGTTGCAGTTGAGCGCGAAGCCGTGCATCGTGACGCCTTTGGCCACACGCACGCCGATAGCGCACACCTTGCGCTCACGCTCGGCGTCTGTGGCGGGAAGCCACACGCCCGAGCGGTCCTCGACACGAAGGGTCTCGAGACCGTAGGAGCTGCACAGGTCGATGGTTGCCTGTTCAAGCGCCCGGACGTATTTCACTACGTCCACTGGTTCGCTGAGTTTGATGATGGGGTAGCCGACCAGTTGACCCGGGCCGTGCCAGGTGATCTTGCCCCCGCGGTCCACGTCCACCACAGGGATGTCGTCAGTAGGGCGATCCCACGAGGCGGTGCGCCTACCTGCCGTATAAACGCTCTGATGCTCGACCAGGATGAGGGTGTCCGGCCGCGTGCCGGCGACCACCTCGGCGTGGATTTCTCGTTGTAGATCCCACGCCTCGTGATACTCGACTAGGCGCTCGCCTAGCCCGAGTTCCAGGATTTCCATAGGTTCAGGCTAACGCGTCGGAATGAGTTGGATTTTCATGCGTTACTTATGCCATGACCTCGACAAAGAAGACCTGGTGGCGCCCAGTAGCGATTGTGCTGATGATCGTGGCCTGGCTCGCAATTAGCGGCGTGGGTGGCTCCACGTTCGGCAAGCTCGGCTCCGTACAGGAGAACGATGCTGCCGCGTTCCTTCCTGCCAGCGCCGAGTCCACCGAGGCGGCGGCTTTGCATCAGGAGTTCGTGCCCGCGGACACGATCCCGGGGCTTTTCGTGGTCGACGGGATCACCAGCGACTCAGATTTCACTGACGTTGAGGCGTTCGCCAAGGAGGCGGGGGAGGTGCCCATCGAGGGTGACCCCGAGGGACGAACGGTGAACGACATCCTCGTGGCGCCGCCCACGGCGATTCCGTCGGAAGACGGTGAGGCCGTGCTGGTTGCCTTCAACCTTGATGCCCAAAAGTTCTCGGAAAACATCGGGGAGGAGACTCTGGGCGAGGCGTTCGCGTCCACGGTGCGCGACGTGTGGGCCGAACAGGATCTCGACCTCAATGGATACCTCACCGGACCAGTGGGGCTCACTGCCGACCTCGTGGCGGCCTTCGCGGGCATCGACGGAATCCTGCTACTGGTCGCACTCGCCGTGGTCCTCATCATTCTGCTGATTGTGTATCGCAGCCCTGTGTTGCCTTTCGCTGTGTTGATCACGGCCATGATCGCCCTCACCGCGGCCATCATCGCTGTCTATGCGATGGCGAACGCCGATGTCATCACCCTCAACGGTCAGAGTCAAGGCATCATGTTCATCCTGGTCGTAGGGGCCACCACGGACTACGCGTTGTTGCTCGTGGCGCGCTACCGCGAGGAACTGCAGCGTCATGAGTCGCCGTACGAGGCGATGAGTGTGGCGTGGCGGCGCTCGCTCGCGCCCATCGCCGCATCGGCCGGAACTGTTGTGTTGGGTCTGTTGGTGTTGCTGTTGTCAGACCTCAAGTCGAACGCCTCGTTGGGTCCGGCGGGCGCCATCGGCATCGTCGCGGCGTTTGTGGCCGCTTTGACGTTGCTGCCCGCCTTGCTGCTTATTGGCGGAAAGCACGCACGAGGCGTCTTCTGGCCCAAGCGTCCCGTCTACACCGGTGATAGTTCCGCGGACGAGGACTCCATCGAGGCGGTCGAGAAGCGCGCTGGAGTGTGGGGTCGGGTCTCTCACGCCGTGGACGCCCGTCCCCGACGCACGTGGATTGGCGCCGGCGCCGTGCTCCTGATCATGTCCGCGGGTCTGTTTGGGCTCAAGGCCGACGGCCTTGGAACGAGCGACGTCTTCACGGGTGAGGTCGAGTCCACGACGGGATTCGACGTGCTCGAGGCTCACTTTGACGCAGGTCAGAGTTCCCCCATCCGCGTGTTTGTCCCAGAGACCGACGCCGCTGCGGCACTTCAGGCCGTTCAGGAAGTTGATGGCGTCACCGCCGCGTACCCGCTGACAGAATCCGTGGCCCAGGGTGCTCCGCCCATGGGTGGTGATGAGCCCCCCATCGTGGTTGACGGCATGGTGGAGATTGACGCCGTCACTGAGGTGGCTTCCGCATCGGCCGAGGCGACCGACACGGTTCAGGCAGTACGCGATGCCGTGCACCCCATCTCCGACGAGGCCCTCGTGGGCGGCGAGGCGGCAGAGAATCTCGACACCAAGCTCACGACCGACCGCGACATCACGGTCATCATCCCGGTGATTCTGCTAGTCATCTTTGTTGTTCTCGTGATCCTGTTGCGTGCAATCCTGACGCCGCTGCTCATTGTGCTCGCGAACATTCTGTCGTTCGCAGCCGCACTCGGACTGTCGTCAGTACTTTTCAATACCGTCTTTGGCTTCCCGGGGATGGACCCGGCGACGCCGCTGCTCGGATTCGTGTTCCTCGTTGCGTTGGGTGTGGACTACTCAATCTTCCTCATGTCCCGCGCCCGGGAGGAGAGCCTCAAGCACGGCACTCGAGAGGGAGTCCGGCGGGCGCTGGCCGTCACTGGTGGCGTCATCACCTCAGCGGGCGTGGTGCTTGCCTCGACATTCGCGGCCCTTGGCGTTATCCCATTGATCTTCCTCGCACAGATCGCCGTGATCGTGGGTCTGGGTGTGTTGATCGACACGCTGATCGTGCGTTCGCTGTTGGTACCGGGTCTGGTTTCCGATATCGGACGCGCGTCGTGGTGGCCGTGGCAGCGTTCGATTAAGGACTAATCCTCGACACGGGGCAGTTCTTCCTGTGGATAACTGCCCCCACTCCACAGGAGTTGTCACAGTGGAGGAGTGAAATGGTTCCGCGCGGGTAGCGCCTCCGATGCCGATGCCGGTGATAGCTGGCGCGCCCGCACCACCGTTCACTCCTCGAGTGGCTCCGCAGCGCGAACGGTCGACCGGGTCGTGGGGGAGGGAGCCGACACCTTCGCGGCGGCTCGGGACCGGGCTGCCACGCTGCGACTGATCGCGGATTCTCGCGTATGTGCACCAGAGAGAGTGACGACGCGCAAGGACGGCATGGTGGTCGCGACCATGCCGAGCGTCGAGGGCGTCAATCTTGAGGCGCTGCTGGCGAGACGCGGCTACTTGTCGCTAGGGGAGTGCGTGTACCTGGGTGTGCAGCTCTGTGGCGCGTTGACCGCACTACACCAAGGAGGAATCGCCCATGGTGATATTTCGCCCGCGAACGTGATGGTGACGCGTCTCGGCATTGTGGTGGTCGATACGGTCGGTGGTGCCCTGCCTACCGAGCGGGGCACGGATGGATTCCGCTCCCCTGAGCGACACGCGGGGGCCTCGAGTCAGGGAGATGTCTACTCGGTAGGAGCAGTGCTCTCCGCGTGCGTTGATCCCGCCATGCGACAGAGCTTCATGGGCTGGTTGGATCCACTGTTGGATGCGAATCCGACTGCACGTCCCACAGCGCGCGGCGTTGAGGCCGGACTGGGGCGCTGTGCGACGGCCGTGCCGATTCAGCTGGGTGAATGGGGAGTGGCGGGCGATCTCCGTGCGTACGCGCATGAGCCTCGTGAGCGAACAACGGTGCTGCGAAGCTCTCGCCCGTGGCGAATGAGGCGACTAGGGCTGCGAGTCGTGATCACTGGAGTCGCGGCGCTTGCCATGGTTGCTACCGCCGCCTACGTGATCCCTCGAACTGATAGTGCCGTTGCGAGCAGTGACACTAGCCAGGTGCACGATTCCCGAGGAAGTGACGGCACCGCCTCGCCCCCGCCCGAATCGACGGCAAACGCGGTGCCGGGCGACGCTGTGTCCGCAGCGGATGCGGCACGAAGTCTCACTAACGCGCGCTTCAATGCGTTGGCGAACGGTGATGGCGCCGGCCTCGTCGCGACGGGCGTTCCCGACACGGAAGTTTCGGCTCAACTACAGGCGCAGGCGAATGCGCTCGCCGCGGGCGATCTGCGGTTCGATGGGGTGAGCGCGTCGGTGGTGGAGGTCGAGCCGCTGGCTGAGGGTGCGGACGGTTCAACGTGGGTCACGGTCACCTATGTGGTGTCGGCGCATTCGGTGTGGCGGCGCGACCCTACTACGGGAGCGGAGGAGATCACCAGGGTCGAGGCCCACAAGGAAGTAGCTCACTTGGAACTTCGACACGACGGCCCTACATGGATGGTGGCGCGAGCCCTGCCTCAGTCATGACCCAGGTCGCGGCCTCCTCGATGGTGGCGTGATCCCATGTGAAGCCAAGCCGCGTAAGTACGCCTGGGGTGGCATTCTGAGAGCTGAGCAGATCATCGATGGCAGGACCGATGGCGATCTCGAGCATCCACGCCGGCACCACGAGGCCAGCCTTCTTGCCGACAGCGGCACTGAGCGCGTCCATCAGGTCCTGATCGCGTACTGGCGAGGGCGCGATGATGTTTGCCGGCCCGGCGTGGTCGGACTCGATCAGGTAGCGCAGTGCTCGTACCTCGTCGTGGAGGGTGATCCACGCGTGCCACGGGTTTGCACCACCAAGACCTCCCAAAATTCCTCGCTTGACTAGCGGAAGGAGACGGGCGGCAAAGCCGCCGTGGGGGGCGAGTACCAGGCCACTGCGGGTGAACACGGTGCGAACCCCGGCCTCCACAGCCGGCGCCGCGGCAGCTTCCCAGGCGAGCACAATGTCCGACAGGAATGTGTCTCCGGGGGCGGACCGCTCGCTGAGCTCCTCGTTGCCCCGTGCGCCGTAGAAACCCATGGCCGAGCCGGACAGCAGCACGCCGTCGGTGCGCGGCGCGTAGGCCCGGGCAATGAGATCTGTGGAATCCACACGGGACTGCTTGACGAGGCGCTTGTGGCTACTCGTCAGTCGTTTGGCTCCGATGGAGGCGCCCGCGAAGTTGACCACGGCATCAGCGGACTGCACGACGTCTTGGTTGATCACGCCGCCCGCAGGGTCCCACTCTGATTCGAATGGGCCCTGCGGCGAGCGGCGCACGAGCGCAATCACCTCGTGGTCGTCGGCGCGCAGTGACTTCGTCAAAGCGGTACCGATCAGGCCAGAGGCCCCCGAGATGACGACTCGCATGGTGTGTTGGTTACAGCCCGACTTCGGACTCGAAGGCGCCTTCCTCAAGACGCTTCTTGACGCTCTGCAGGAACTTCGCTGCGTCCGCGCCGTCCACAATGCGGTGGTCGTAGCTGAGCGGGAGGTAGCACATGGGGCGGATCGAGATGACGTCCTCGCCGTTGGGTCCACGGACTACCACTGGCTTCTTGACAATCGCGCAGGTCGCAAGGATTCCCACCTGAGGAGCGGGGACGATCGGGGTGTCGAACATCGTGCCACCTGAACCGGTGTTGGTCACCGCGAACGTGCCACCCGAGATCTCGTCCGAACTGAGCCCGCCAGTGCGGGCCTTCTCTGCGAGGTCAGCAATGGCCTTCGCGTGCTCGCCCACAGTGAGGTGCTCGGCGCCGCGCATTGTCGGCAGCATGAGTCCCTTCTCTGTGTCCACGGCCAGCGAGAGGTTCACGCTGTCGTGGTAGACGATGTTGGTGCCATCGACGGAGGCGTTCAGGAACGCGTGCTCCGCAAGCGCCTCGGCGACGGCCTTGGTGAAGAATGGCAGGAATGTCAGCTTGACGCCCTCGCGCTCCTGGAATCCGTCCTTAGCCTTGGCGCGGAGAGCCCAGATCTTGGAGCAGTCCACCTCGACCACGGAGGTGAGCTGCGCCATGCCGTGCAGCGACTCCATCATCTTTTCCGAGGTGATCTTGCGGATTCGTGACATCTTCACCGTGGTGCCGCGCAGGTCCGACTCGACGAGCTCGCCGGAACCGACGGACTCGCTAGATGCTGCCGGGGCAGCCGTGGCCGCGGAGGAGTCAGTTGATGCGGGCGCAACAGCAGGGGCCGCAGGCTTGGATGCTGCCTCGAGGACGTCCTCCTTGCGGATGCGTCCGCCCACGCCGGTGCCGGTGAGCCCCGCAAGATCGACGCCGCGTTCTGCGGCGAGCTTGCGCACGATCGGCGTGACGTAGCCACTGCCGTTCGACGAGACTGCGTCGGTCGCCGCGGGAGCGGGTGCTGGTGCGGCCTGTGCGGGTGCTGCCTCAGGTTCCGGTGCAGACTGCGGCTCGGGGGCTGCCTTCTGCTCTGCAGGGGCCGAGGCGGTGCCAGCGGCGGGCGCCTCGGGCTCAGTCTCCTCAGCCTTGGGCTCTGCAGGTGCGGGCTCCTCGGCGGCTGGTGCTGCGGGGGCAGCACTGCCGTCGCCGATGCGTGCCAGAACCGCGCCAACCTCTGCGTCCTCGTCCTCCTGGACAAGGATCTCGGTCAGCGTGCCGGCGAAAGGCGAGGGGATCTCGGTGTCGACCTTGTCGGTCGAGACCTCGAGAAGAGGCTCGTCCACCTCGACGGAGTCTCCAACGCTCTTCAGCCAGCGCGTGACGGTGCCTTCGGTGACGGATTCACCCAGGGCGGGGAGCGTCACGTCCTGGCCGCCCGCTGCGGGAGCAGCGGTTTCGGCCGGAGCGGACTTCTCTTCAGGCTCGGGCTCGGGCTCGGCAGGAGTTTCCTCCGCTGGTGCAGGCTCGGCCGCAGAGGCGCCGGCATCAGCCGCGGGAGCGGACTCGGCAGGAGCAGACTCGGCGGGAGCGGACTCGGCGGGAGCGGACTCGGCGGAGGCCGACTCCTCAGCTGGAGCATCGTCGCCGCCAGCGGATTCGCCTGCCTCGCCGATGCGCGCCAACACAGCGCCGACCTCGGCATCCTCGTCCTCCTGGATGAGGATCTCGGTCAGGGTGCCCGCGAAGGGCGAGGGGATCTCGGTGTCGACCTTGTCGGTCGAGACCTCGAGAAGAGGCTCATCGACCTCGACGGTGTCGCCGACATTCTTCAGCCAGCGGGTAACGGTTCCCTCGGTTACGGATTCGCCGAGGGCAGGAAGCGTGACGTCGTTGCTCATATTGCTCATTGTCTCCGAAATCAGTCGTGTTGGTGCAGTGGCTTACCGGCGAGCGCCAAGTGCGCCTCCCCGAGCGACTCGTTCTGGGTGGGGTGGGCGTGTAGCAGGGGTGCCACGTCTTCGGGGTGCGCGTCCCAACTCACGATGAGCTGAGCCTCGCCGATCTGCTCGCCCATTCGTGCGCCGATCATGTGAATACCGACCACGGGGCCGTCCTTCACGCGAACCAACTTAACGAAGCCCTGGGTGGCGAGGATCTGGCTCTTGCCGTTGCCGCCCAGGTTGGTCTCGAGTGCCTCAATGTTGTCTGCGCCGTGGATCTCCGCGGCCTTGGCCTCGGTGAGTCCCACGGAGGCAACCTCGGGGTCGCAGTAGGTGACACGGGGGATGTTCGCCTCGATGATCGGCTGAGGGTTGAGACCCGCGATTTGCTCGGCGACAAAGATGCCCTGCGCAAAGCCACGGTGCGCGAGCTGAAGGCCGGGAACGATGTCACCGACTGCGTAGATGTTCGCGACACCGGTGTGCAAGCGCTCGTCGGTAAGGACAAAGCCGCGGTCGAGGCGCAGGCCCTGATCCTCGTATCCGAGGTTGGCAGTGCGGGGTCCGCGGCCAACGGCGACCAACAGGATCTCGGCCTCGAGAACGGTGCCGTCCTCGAGAGTGACCTTCACCCCGTCGTCGTTCTGCTCGACGCCCTGGAACTTGACGCCAACCTTGAAGTTGATCTTGCGCTTGCGGAACTGACGCTCAAGCGCCTTGGACAGGGATTCGTCCTCGTTCGGCACCAGGTGCGGCAGACCCTCAACGATGCTGACGTCAGCCCCGAAGGACTTCCACACGGAGGCGAACTCGACGCCGATGACGCCGCCACCCAGCACAATGGCTGACTGCGGCACCACGTCAAGTTCGAGTGCCTGGTCGGAGGTCATGACGCGACCGCCAATCTCAAGGCCAGGTAGCGAGCGAGCGTACGAGCCTGACGCGAGGACGATGTTCTTGCCGGTGTAGCGCTCGCCGCGCACCTCGACGGTGTCGGGGCCCACCAGCGTGCCGTGTCCCTCAATGACGTGAACGTCGCGACTCTTCACGAGCCCAGTGAGGCCTTTGTAGAGGCGGTCGATGACGCCCTGCTTGTACGCGTTGACTGCCGTCATGTCGATGCTGTCGAGCGTGGTGTTGACGCCAAACTTGGAGCCCTCGCGGGCGTTGTCCGCCAGCTCCGCGGCATGCAACAGCGCCTTAGTGGGGATGCAGCCGTTGTGCAGACATGTGCCCCCCACCTTGGACTCTTCAACGAGGCCGACGGTCAGGCCGAGCTGGGCAGCGCGCAGAGCAGCGGCATAGCCGCCGCTTCCGGCGCCGAGGATAAGGACATCAAACGAGCGTGGGGTTGACTCGGTCACAGTGAAAATCTCCTTGTAAGGAAGTCGGTCCTACCCATCTTGCCACTCCTCGCGGCACACGTGAACCGCAAAGCGTGACTAACCTGGGCACATGGGCATCTTCTCGCGTAAGTCAAGGTCGAAGTCGTCGTCGCAGGCGACCGGAACCGGTTCCAAAGAGGCACAGGCGGCCACCGTCACGCACCTCAAGACGTTTATTGCCGGTCACCCCGGGTGTGAGGCGTTTATTGAGCCGCCTACTCGCGTCACGCAAACCACCATGGTGGTCGTGGCGGATACGGGCGAGTGGACGCGGCGCAAAGTTCCGGATCCCGTCGCGGCCCGCAAGCTCGCCACGCAGCTCGGCGTTCCCGCGTTCGACGTCAACTTGTCGGGTTATCCCTCGCGCATGCGTGAGTGGAACGAGACGCACCGCAAGGGTCTGTAGCCCAACTGGCCTGCCGGCGCAGGCCGCACGGACGCACAAACGCCCGCCCCAGCATCGGCCGGGGCGGGCGTTGTTGTCTGAAAAATTAGGCGTTCGCGCGGTTCTCCAGGAACTGCAGCAATGTGCGCACTCCCGCTCCTGTACCACCTGATGGCGTAAAGCCGTGCGGGGAGGACTCGTTGTACGCGGGTCGCGCAATGTCCAGGTGTGCCCACTTGGCGTCGCCCACAAACTGCTGAAGGAACACGCCTGCGGACAGCATGCCTCCTGCGGGGCCCGCGATGTTCTGCAGGTCCGCGACCTTGGATTCCAGCTGCTTGAGAAGGTGCTGCGGAAGAGGCATGGGCCACATAGGCTCGGACACGGCATCGGCGGCAGCGACCACCTCGGCACGGATCTCGTCCACGCCCATGACGCCGGACGTCTGCGTTCCGAGCGCAACACCCTGCGCACCCGTCAGCGTCGCGATGTCGAGCACCACGTCGGGGCTTTCCTCAATGGCTCGCACCAGACCGTCGGCCAGCACCAGGCGACCCTCTGCGTCGGTGTTAAGTACCTCCACAGTCTTGCCGCCGTACATGCGGATGACGTCGGACGGGCGCTGAGCGGTGGCGGACGGCATGTTCTCTGCGAGGCACAGCCAACCGACGACCCCAATCTGCAGGTTCGCCTGCGCGGCGCCGAGCACCGTATGCATGACAGCGGCAGCGCCGGCCATGTCAGACTTCATGGTCTCCATCGACTTCGGTGGCTTGAGTGAGATTCCGCCAGAATCGAACGTGATGCCCTTGCCCACGAGAGCGACGGTCTGCTTCGCGCCCTCTGGCTTCCACTCGAGGCGCACCAGGCGCGGTAGGCGGGCGGAGCCCATGCCCACGGCGAGGATGCCGTTGAAACCCTGCTCGGCGAGCTGCTGCACGTCGAACACGGTGGCTTCGACGCCCATCGCGCCGGCATAGCCCTCCGCGATCTCCGCGAAGGAGCCGGGGAAGAGGTCAAGCGGGGGAGTGTTGACGAGGTCGCGTGTGCCAGCGACTGCGCCCGCAATGATGCTTGCGCGCTTGAGGGTGTCCGAGTCCGCGCCAGCCACCAGCCAGGCCGTGCCGGAGGTCTCATCCGTGGCGTCGTCGTCGATCACCGCATCGGACTTGTAATCCGTGAAGCGGTAAGCGCCGAGCAACGCGCCCACGGCAAAGGCTGCGATGCCGTCGTCGTCGGCCTCGACCGCAATGACAACGGTCGAAGGTTCCTTGCCGCATTCGCGTGCGGCGCTTCCGGCGGCGAGGCGCAGGTCGGTGGGCGTGCCATCCCCCAGGCCCACGAGCACCACGCGCTTGGCCGCGAGACCCAGGCCGGGAAGCACTGTGGTCGATCCCACTTTGCCTGAGGCGCCTAGCTTGCCCGCGAGCTCGGAGAGGGTTGCGAGGGCGTCATCATCAAGTTGGCCGTGAGGGGAGATTGCTCCGTCCGCGGTGACACCCAGGATGAGGGCGTCCGCGGTGAGCGTCGATAGATTGTCGCTTGTTGCGTGTATTGAGGTCATGAAACGAGCCTAACCCCCGCTAGGTTGGAGGCGTGTACTCGTCTCTATATCGCAACGTCGTTTCCAAGTTCGACGCCGAGAGCGCTCACCGCCTCGGGGTCAACGCGTTCCACTACGGATACGTGGGGTTTCGCGCCGCACGTGCCATGGGGGTGCTAGACCAGCCGGACCCTAAGGGTGCCGTCACCGTGATGGGAATCACGTTCCCAGCGCCGCTGGGTCTGGCCGCGGGAATGGATAAGAACGGCGAATCGGTCCGCGGTCTTGCGGCTGCCGGGTTCGGCTTTGTCGAGATAGGCACCGTGACCGCCCGTGCACAGCCGGGAAACCCCAAGCCGCGCTCGTGGCGTGAGCTTGACGTGCGGGGCCTGCGCAATCAGATGGGCTTCAACAACGATGGCGCCGATGCCGTGGCAGAGCGGCTGTCCGTCATGCGGGCCTCGCCCGAGGGCGCCAAGGTCATCATGGGTGTCAACATTGGCAAGACCAAAGCCACTCCAGCGGCCGATGCCGCGGCCGACTACGCGTACTCGGCTCGGGTTCTCTCGCCGTACGCCGACTACATGGTGGTGAACGTGAGTTCGCCGAACACCCCGGGCCTGCGCGATCTGCAGTCCACTGAGGCGTTGCACCCCATCCTGGTTGCAGTGCAGGCCGCGATGGACGATGGGGGAAAGCGAGTACCGCTGCTGGTGAAGATCGCTCCGGACCTGGCCGACGAGGACGTAGATGCAGTCGCGGACCTTGCTGGGGAATTGGGGTTAGACGGCATCGTCGCTACCAACACGACAATTGCGCATGATCGCGGCCCCGGCGGGCTGTCGGGCCCCCCGGTACATGCGCGAGCGCTTGAAGTTGTGTCACGCCTTCGGGCTCGTGTAGGCGCACACATGACCATCATCGGAGTTGGCGGAATCGATTCCATCGAGGACGCTCGCGCGCTGCGCGCGGCAGGTGCAAACCTGCTGCAGACTTACACGGGCTTTGTCTACAACGGTCCCGGGTGGGTTGCGCGGATGAACGCCGAACTCACGCGCTAGCCCACGCATTGGCGACGTGGCCCTTTGCCCTGGAGAAGGTGCGGCGAGCGGTCCCGGCCCAGCCGGTGACCAGCAGGGCAAACAGTGCGACGGCAAGCCCTGCCAGTGCAGTTGAGCCGGTGTGAGCGGCCAACCCTGAGGCGCCGGTGACGCAAGTGCCCACGGGGAAAGTGAAGGACCACCACGACATGGTGAACGGCATCCCGCGGCGTAGTGCGTGGCGCGTGAGGAGGACCACGATGACCAACCACATCATCGCGAACCCCATGACGGGCACGCCGTAGGCCACGGCGAGCTTGGGCGCGATCGCGGCCGCGGCCGGCCCCACCACCGTTCCCGTGTGGTCGGCCAGCAGGTTTGTCGCGGTCGTGGACTGGCCGAGGAAGCCCAGCACTATCCACGCGGTGGGAACGCTCGCCGCGGCCGGCACCGACCTGTGCATCATTCGACTCCACACTTGCGTCGTGAGGATGATCGAAGCGATCAGACTGGCCCCAAACATCGCGAAGAGCGCCAGGGTGAAGTTGAGTCTTGCTTGGCCCTCGCCGATGTGGTCGATGAGCAATGCCCCTGTGGACGCCGACACCATGGGGGCAACTACAGGCATGAGCCAGCCGCCAAAGGCGCCATCGGATTCGAAGGTGTGACGGGTGAACATGACGTAGGGGATGACAGTGGCGGAAAGGAGGCCTATGACGGTACCCACCACCCATAGCGTGCCAAAGATGCCGAGCGCGACGTGCTCGGGAAGGAACTGCCCGCCCGCGAGATAGGCTCCGGCTCCCACCGACATGATTCCCATGGCGGGTGCACCGTACGAGTGCGCACGCACAGGGTCTAAGTGGTGGCTCGCCGCAATGTGCGGGTGGCGTACTGCCTGGAGGACCCAGGCCGTGGTCGCGGCAACCATGACGGCCGCTCCCAGCACCCACACAAGGGCCGCGATCGCCCGAGTCACCGTGTTGCCGAGCGGTAGTGTCATAAGCGCTACCGCGATGATCGACGTACCCATCACCGGGGTGAACCACGACGGGGAGAAGCGCGCGCTCACCAAATCCGCGGTGCCGCGCAAGCGCGAGACAGCGCCGGTGGCGATTTCTGTGGTGGTCAAGGTTGCTGTAGTCACGATTCGATTGTGAGTCCCGTCGCAATTTCTCGGTAGGGGCTCCCATCTGTCGGGATACAAGTTAATGTTGTGTCCATGACCTGGTGCCACCCATGACCCGTCAGCCAACCGAGCTCGCGCCGCTGCGCATGCTGGTGGCCGTGCATGAACATGGCTCCCTCAGTGCTGCGGCAGATGTGCTGGGGGTCTCCCAGCAGGGTGTGTCCGCGCGCATGCGGGCGCTGGAGGCTCAGTGGGGCCTGCACCTGTTCGAACGTTCGACGCGCGGCACGTCGCTGACCCCTGAGGGCGTGGTCATCGCGGAGTGGGCGCACGATCTGTTGACTAGGTCTGCCTCGTTCGAGTCCGCGGTGGATGCGCTCAAGAAGGATGCGCAATCCCACGTGCGCGTGGCCGCCAGCCTCACCGTCGCCGAACACCTCATGCCGCTGTGGCTGACCAAATTCGCGGCGACGGGAGACCAGGCCAGACTGGAACTGTCCGCCGCCAACAGCGCGGGAGTGATTGCCGGGGTCAGGGACGGGAGGTACTCGATCGGTTTTATCGAGACTCCAGACGTCCCGGAGGATCTTGACTCGATGATCGTGGCCAGCGATGAACTCGTCGTCGTCGTGGGCAACACTCACCCGTGGGCGTCGCGCGAGGCCGTGACGGTGGAGGAACTCGCCGCCACTCCACTGATCAGCCGCGAACGCGGCTCCGGCACTCGGACCACGCTCGAGCGCCGAGTGCGCCTCGCCGTTGAGGGGCTGACCATCGTGGAGCCCGCGGCGGAACTTCCCACCGCGCTTGCGATCCGGTCGACTGTGATGGCTGGTGGGGGAGTAGCAGTGCTCAGCGGCCTCGCGGTGGCAGACGACCTGGCCGCCGGCCGCCTCACGCGCGTCGAGACCGAGAACCTCACCTTTCCCCGACCCATCGTGGCGGTGTGGGATCCGCGCGCACCGCGTCACGACGCGGTCAAACGGCTGCTTGATATCGCCCGCGACGGCGCCGAACCGACGCCGTAAAGCCAGCCGCGGCATCGGCGGAAAGGTCACGGAAAAATACTTTGAATATCGGGAACTAGTGCCGAATCCCGCCCGTTATCCAAGTGTGCGTACCTGCCAGGCGCACGATCATTGTTTTCTCCTTTGAAGCAATAAGAAGGGCCCCGCGATCCTGGACGGTCGCGGGGCCCTTCTGTGTTTGCTGGTGCCGTGGGCGGCTACACCGGCCGGGTCTGCGGGCTGGTCTTGGCGGTCATGCCGGGGTCGCGCACCACGGCGTCGCCGAGGGCGTCGTCGATGCGGATCATGAGTTCCTCCGGAATGGTCACGCCTGAAGCCTTGGCATTCTCGTAGACCTGCTCCGGTCGCGATGCGCCAATGATGGCCGCGGCGACGTTCGAGTTTTGCAACACCCAGGCCACGGCAAGCTGAGCCATCGACAGGTTCAGTTCATCGGCGACGGGCTGCAGCCTCTGCACTCGCGTCAGCAGCTCGTCGTTTCCGAGGAAACGGCTGATCATGTCCTTGCCTCCCTTGTCGTCGGTACCGCGCGAGCCTTCGGGCGCGGGCTGGCCGGGCTTGTACTTGCCGGTGAGCACGCCCTGGGCTACGGGGGACCAGACAATCTGAGACAGGCCGGACTCCTCGGAGGCAGGCACGACCTCGTCCTCGATCACTCGCCACAGCATCGAGTACTGGGGCTGGCTGGAGATCAACTGGATGTTGAGGTCCTTGGCCAACGCGGCGCCTGCACGGATCTGCTCGCCGGTCCACTCACTGACGCCGATGTACAGCGCCTTGCCCTGGCGGACCACATCCGCGAACGCGGTCATGGTCTCCTCAAGTGGGGTCTCGGTGTCGTAGCGGTGTGCTTGGTACAGGTCGACATAGTCGGTCTGCAGGCGCGTCAGCGAGCCGTTGATGGACTCCATGATGTGCTTACGAGACAGCCCGGTGTCATTGGGGCCCTTGGGTCCAGTGGGCCAATAGACCTTGGTGAAGATCTCGAGTCCCTCGCGGCGTTCGCCCTTGAGGATGTCGCCCAGCACCGTCTCGGCGCCGGTGTTGGCGTAGACATCGGCGGTGTCAAACGACGTGATGCCGACGTCTAGCGCGGCCTTCACGCAGGCCTCGGCCTGCTCGTTGGCGACCTGTGACGCGTGCGTCAGCCAGTTGCCGTAGGTGAGTTCCGTAATTTTGAGGCCGGAGTTGCCCAGGTAGCGATATTCAGTCATACCTTCACACTAACCAGCACGGCGGCACGGAGGGCCAAAAACTTCTACGCGCTGGGTGAAACCACTGTTCCGCGCGCCGGTATCTGGCGCGCGGAAGAGGTGCTAAACGGGGAACTCGCCACGCTTGACCTTGGGGCGCGGAACGCGGAAGCGGCGCAGGTTGAAGTGACGCGAGATTACGTAGAACACCCACCCGCGCGGCAACTTGCCTGCACCAAACTTGGTGATGAAGTGCTTCTTGAGGCGGCGCGTCATCAGCCAGGTGTCGACGGCCGCGGCCAGCACGATGACGTAGAACACCAGAATCAGCGAGCCGCCCAGGGCAGCGTTGTTGAGGAACAAGGAGCCGATGACAAAGATGATCGACATCGGGAGCAGGAACTCACCAATCGAGGTGCGCGCGTCTACAAAGTCGCGCAGGAAGCGGCGCTCTGGACCACGGTGTTCAAGTGGCATGTTGCGCTCGTCGCCGCTGCGCATTGCCTGATACTGCGACTCTCGCTCGGCGCGAACCTTGGCCTTGCGCTCCTTGGCGCCAGCCTTGGGGTCGATGATGAGCCCGCGCTGGTTCTTGGCCTCTTGTTCCTTGCGCGTAGGCGTGGGGCGGCCTTTCTTGGCGGCTACTGTTGCCTCTGTCCCTGCCTCGACAGTGGATTCAGCCGGCGCGATGGTCGGCTCGGCGGGCGCGGGCACGGACTTGTCGTTGTTCTTGCTCATCATTTCCTTAAATCACATCACGCGCCGCTGGGCGCTTGGGCTGAAGTATTAGTCCTTGGCCGCGTCTTTGGCGGGCAGGGCGAGCATGCGGTCTAGCGCGACCTTAGCCTGCGCCTGGGTCTGAGCGTCCACCGTGACCTGGTTCGGCACGTCGCCGGCGACCAGAGATTCGAGCGCCCACACCAGGTGCGGAAGATCAATGCGGTTCATGGTGGAGCAGAAGCACACGGTGTCCTCGAGGAACATGATCTGCTTGTCCGGGTGAGCATTCGCAAGGCGCCGCACCAGGTTCAACTCGGTGCCGATCACCCAGGCGGAGCCGGGCTCTGCCGCATCGAGCGTCTTGATAATGAACTCAGTGGAACCCACGTAGTCCGCGCTCGTCACGACCTCGTGGGTGCACTCGGGGTGGACCAGCACGTTGATGCCGGACACCTGCTCTCGGGCGGCGTCGACGTTGGTCTTGCGGAACCGGCCGTGCACTGAGCAGTGCCCCTTCCACAGAATGACGCGAGCTGCAGCAAGTTCCTCGGCAGTGTTGCCACCGAGGGGCTTGCGAGGGTCATAGACCACGCAGTCGGCGAGGCTGAGGCCAAGCTGCAGTACTGCAGTGTTGCGGCCCAAGTGCTGGTCGGGCATGAACAGCACCTTGCCGGTGCCGTCGACCCCACCGACCTGTTCGTAGGCCCAGCGCATCGCGACCTCAGCATTCGAGGACGTGCACACGACGCCGCCGTGACGACCACAGAAGGCCTTGATGGCCGCAGTGGAGTTCATATAGGTCACGGGGACGGTCTGTTCGGCGACACCGGCCTCAGCTAGCTGTTCCCACGCGTCCTCGACCTGGTTGATGTTCGCCATGTCCGCCATCGAGCAACCGGCAGCCATATCGGGCAGAATCACGGCCTGTGACGAGTCAGTGAGCACGTCCGCACTCTCGGCCATGAAGTGCACTCCACAGAACACAATGAACTCGGCGGCGGGGCGAGCCGCTGCGTCACGTGCGAGTTTGAAGGAGTCGCCGGTGACGTCGGCAAACTGGATAACCTCGTCACGCTGATAGTGGTGGCCTAGGACGAACACACGGTCACCGAGCGCCTCTTTAGCAGCGGTCGCACGCGCTACTAAGTTGGGGTCGGACGGCTCCGGCAAGTCGCCAGGGCAGTCCACGCCGCGCTCGGACATCGGATCGCGGCGTCCTCCAAGGAGCAGCAGAGCCGGCGAATCGGACGGTTCGGTGAACGTCGAAGTCATTCGTCCATTGTGTCACGATCCGCAAGGCACACTAGTGACCATGCGCGTAGTGATGGTGTGCCAGGAGTGGGACGCAAACGGACCCTTTTCGGTGTCCGCGGAATCGGCACAGGAGATTTCGATGCTGGCCTGGGGCACGGCCGCTCCACACGTCGATGTCCAGTCCTTCGCCATCGGGGACGGTGGACCCCGTTCGGCCGATGCCGTGGCTGGGTCCCGTACCCGCGTGGGCGGAGTCGAATTGGTCGCCTTGGACACGTTCCTCACTGGTGGCGCCGCCATTGCAGCGCCCAAGGGCACGGCGACCCGTTGGAACCCGCTCGATCTCGCATCGGGACTATTAGGTCTAGCTGCGGCCGCCCGTAGCGGGGGACGGCGCCAGACGGTGGTGGTGCCCGTCGGCAATGGGAACTGTGCAGGTGACGCGACGGGGTTGTGGGGAGTTGGCGGGTCCTGGGTAAAGAACATGGCCGCGATGCGTGCGACCCTCGACGTGCTGGACATCGTGGTGCTGACCACCACTGATCGACCGCTGTTGGGTTTTCACGGCATGAGTTCGGCGCTGCGTGACGGACGCGAGGCCGATGCGGCCGTGTCTTTAGCGGCACAAACACAAGAGGACCGCTGGACGGCCATCGCGCGCGAAGTCGACGCGGAGGCTTCTAGGCCTATGTTGGTGGGAGCGAGCAGGATGTCCGACCAGCCGGGCACCGGCGCAGCGACGGGCCTTGCGTACTGTCTGGCGGCCGTCGGCGGGCGCTTGGTGACCGATGCCGCCGGCTACCTGATGGATACTGCAGGAGTGCGGGCCGCAATAGGCGACGACGCGACGGTGGCGGTGGCGTTGGCCCCCACCCTTACCCCGACCACACTCGATCATGGCGTGGCGAGCTCGCTGGCCCGGGCAGCATCGGCGGCAGCTGTTCCCGTGGTCGCCGTCGCCCCGGAGGTTCACGTCGGTAAGCGAGATCTGATGGCAGCAGGGGTAGCCGCCGCCTACGAGGCGGGGCACGGCGAGGACGCACTTGGCGATCAGATTCGCCGTGTCGCGCAGACCTGGACGCGACTCAACTAGTGGCGGTTTCGCGAGTTGCGCTGACTTTCACTGGAATGCTTGGAATATCCGCAACACGGCGTACGCTATTACCTACAGACCTATGAGAGAGGAGCGGCATATGACTGATACCGCGACCGAGAACGCCACGCATGGAGTGGTCATTACCGACGGCGCCACCAGCAAGGTAAAGAGCCTGTTGGAGCAAGAAGGCCGCGACGACCTCAATCTGCGCCTTGCGGTGCAGCCTGGCGGTTGCTCTGGCCTCATCTATCAGCTCTACTTTGACGAGCGCACGCTCGATGGCGACGTCCGCATGGACTTTGACGGCGTAGGAGTTGTTGTCGACAAGATGTCGGTCCCGTACCTCGACGGTGCGACTATCGACTTTGCCGACACGATCGAGAAGCAGGGCTTCACGATTGACAACCCGAACGCGTCGAGTTCCTGCGCGTGCGGAGACTCCTTCAGCTAAGCGCGACGCTTCTTACGCAGGATGGGCGGTGCGGGCCAGAGATGGCCTCGCCGCCCGTTTGCATGTCTGGACCGCCAACCGGTTATGAGCCAAAAACGCCCATGTCCGATTTCACATCCGCAATGACGCGCGGCAGGATTCCGATGAATCGACGCACGTCTTCCTGAGTCACACCAGGATGCAAACCGATGCGCAAGTTTCCGTGGGTGAGCGCTCCCATCACTTCTAGTACGCGGCTGGGTTCGAACGTCGCCTTCCCGCACGCGGAGCCTGAGCCCACGGCTATGCCCGCACGATCAAGTCGTGACACGAGCGGTTCGCCATCTAGATACAGGAAAGCCGCGGTCAGCACGTGGGGGAGACGCTCCGTGTTGTCACCGATGACGGCCACGTCCTCGAGGCCGTCGATCGCCGCGCGAATCTCGTCGACGTACGAGCTCAGCCTTGTCGCAATGCGCTCGCGGTCCTCGACACGCTCCTGGAGTGCCACGGCAGCGGCGAGCGCGAGAGGAACCGAGATTCCTCCGGGCGCCCAGGGGTCACCGTCAGGCCAGGCCTGCAGCCATCGCGTTTGGGGTCGTAGCGCCACGACCCCTAGGCCGGCTGGCCCGCCCCAGTCCGCGGGGTTTGCGACCAAGCCGTCCCAGTGTTGCGGAGACTCAAGGTGACCGATGCTGGCTGTGGCGTCCACGATCAGCGGCACCGAGTGCTGTGATGTCACCGCTGCGACGTCTGCCAGGCGTTGCACCGTCGCGACCTCGTGATTCGCGTGCTGGACCGCAGCCATCGCAGTCGCGGGGTGGCTGGTGAACGTAGAAAGCGTCTCGAGGTCGAGGTGGCCGAGCCGGTCTACCGGGACGAGGTCAACGGCACCTTTGGTCACGAAGTTGGCGGCATCAAGCACGGCGTCGCGCTCAATCGCGGAGGCGACGATGCGATCACGGCCACGCCGAGCGGCACCGACACCAGTGATCACTCGTTCGAACGCGAGGCTGACGGAGGCTGTGAAATGCAGGTATTCACTCTGAGTGCCGATCACATCGGCGATCGCGCCCCGGGCGCCGTCGACGAGCGCGCGCGCACGCCGGGATTCAGCGTGAAGGCGATTGGGGTCCGCCCAACCTTCAGCAAACCCTGCTCGTAGGGCATCGGTGACGCGTGGTGTGAGAGGCGCGGAGCCGCTTGCATCGAGAAACATGCGGGTGTCTGACATGCCCTCACGTTATCGCGCGCTAGACTGACCGCGTGTCCAAAGTAACTCGTCCCAGAACACTTCGTTATGCCCTTGGCGCAACTGGTGCAGTAGCCGTGATGCTCCTGCTCTCAGGCTGTGTGGAGGGTATTGAGAACGGCGCGCTGCCAAGCACGCCGGACGTCACAAACCAGACCGGTCGCATCATCACACTGTGGAACGGGTCGTGGATTGCGGCCCTCGCCGTCGGCGTGCTGACGTGGGGTCTCATCCTTTGGTGTGTTGCGGTGTACCGCAAGCGCAAGGGTGACTCCAAGCTTCCGCTACAGACTCGCGCCAATGTGCCGCTTGAGCTCATGTACACGGTGGTGCCGCTGATGCTGATCGGTGTGCTGTTCAAGTTCACTGCACAGGACATCAGCGCGATCCGCGATACCTCGGAAACGCCCGATGTCACCATTCAGGTGATCGGCAAGCAGTGGAGCTGGGACTTTAACTACGTTGATGACAACGTCTACACGGCCGGCGTGCAGGCAACGCTGACCGGCGAGACCGGCGTCGAGGAGACTCTTCCCACGCTGTATCTGCCGGTTAACGAGCGAGTCGAGTTCATCCTGAATTCCCGCGACGTCATCCACTCCTTCTGGATTCCGGCGTTCCTCTACAAGGAGGACACGATTCCGGGTCGCACTAACAGTTTCCAGGTAATTCCCACCCAGACGGGCACGTACAAGGGCAAGTGCGCTGAGCTTTGCGGCGAATACCACGCTTCCATGCTCTTCAACGTCGAGGTGGTAGAGCGCGACGAGTACGACGCATACATGCAGAAATTGCGCGACGAAGGCTACGAAGGCCAGATTGGTCTGGAATACAGCCGTGACCAGGTCGTCAAGATGACCCAGGACCACGAGGAGACCAACGAATAATGGCGACCGACATCATTGAAGCTGCGGACGCGGCGTCGACACCCGAGCCCACACCCAAGGCGCCCATGAGCAAGGGCCGTATCTTCATCAAGTGGATCACGTCCACTGATCACAAGACCATCGGGTACATGTACCTGATCACGTCCTTTATCTTCTTCTGCATCGGCGGCGTGATGGCGCTGATTATCCGCGCCGAGTTGTTTGAGCCGGGCATCCAGATCGTGCAGTCGGCTGAGCAGTACAACCAGCTGTTCACCATGCATGGCACCATCATGCTGCTGTTGTTCGCGACGCCGCTGTTCGCCGGCTTCGCCAACGTGATCATGCCGCTCCAGATCGGTGCTCCTGACGTCGCGTTCCCGCGTGTCAACATGTTCGCGTACTGGCTGTATCTGTTCGGTGGACTCATCGCGTCGGCCGGCTTCTTCACCCCTCAGGGTGCGGCTTCTTTTGGCTGGTTCGCGTACGCGCCACTGAGCAATGCCGTGTACTCACCAGGTGTGGGTGGAGACCTGTGGGTCTTCGGCCTAGCGCTATCTGGTTTCGGAACCATTCTTGGTGCGGTGAACTTCATCACTACCATCGTGACGATGCGCGCGCCGGGTATGACCATGTTCCGCATGCCGATCTTCACCTGGAACACCCTGGTGACGTCGATGCTCGTGCTGATCGCGTTCCCCCCACTGGCTTCCGCATTGCTTGCGCTGGGGTCGGACCGTAGGCTCGGGTCACAGGTCTTTAATCCGGACAACGGCGGAGCCATATTGTGGCAACACTTGTTCTGGTTCTTCGGGCATCCGGAGGTCTACATCATCGCTCTGCCGTTCTTCGGCATCATTACCGAGATCATCCCAGTGTTCTCTCGGAAGCCACTCTTCGGATATCACGGCCTCGTTTACGCGACCATCGCGATTGCTGCGTTGTCCGTGACCGTGTGGGCTCACCACATGTACGTCACCGGAGCCGTTTTGTTGCCCTTCTTCGCCTTCATGACGATGTTGATCGCGGTGCCGACAGGCGTGAAGTTCTTCAACTGGATAGGAACAATGTGGAGAGGAAAGTTGACGTTTGAGACGCCGATGCTCTGGACTATCGGCTTCCTCATCACCTTCCTCTTTGGTGGCCTGACCGGCGTCATCCTGTCCGCGCCGCCGCTCGACTTCCCAGTGTCCGACTCGTACTTTGTAGTGGCGCACTTCCACTACGTGGTGTTCGGCACCGTGGTGTTTGCGATGTTCGCCGGATTCTATTTCTGGTGGCCAAAGTTCACCGGCAAGATGCTGGATGAGCGACTAGGCAAGATTCACTTCTGGTTGCTGTTCATCGGCTTCCACACCACGTTCCTCATTCAGCACTGGGCTGGTGTCCAGGGGATGGCTCGACGCTACGTCGACTACCTACCGGAGGATGGCTTCACCGGTATGAACCAGGTGTCTACCGTCGGTGCCTTCATCTTGGCGATCTCCACGTTGCCGTTCCTATGGAACGTGTACCGGACTCACAAGAAGGCTCCTAAGGTCACAGTTGACGACCCATGGGGCTTCGGAAACTCGCTCGAATGGGCAACGTCCTGCCCGCCGCCCCGACACAATTTCACCTCCATCCCGCGTATTCGCTCAGAGCGTCCCGCATTTGACCTTCACCACCCGGAGGCAGCGGCGATCGATCACTACCAGGCAGAACGCGACGACGCCGATCACGCAGTGGTGAGTTAGGGGTATAGACCGTGAATATTGAAGCGAAACTCTTTAACCTGCCAGCGATCTTCTTCTTTCTGGTGGCAATCCTGTACGGCATCTTCACCAGCTTTGACGAGTGGGTGGGGTTTGTCGGCATCCTGCTGACCGGTGGATTGTTCCTGATGGTGGGTATCTATTTCCGCATGCTGGACAAGCGCCACGGCGCACGCCCCGAGGACCGCAATGACGGCGAGATCGCGGAGCTCGCTGGTGAGCAGGGGATCTTTGCCCCCTGGAGCTGGTGGCCACTGGTCCTCGCAGCATCGGCGGCGCTTGGATTCCTTGCCCTCGCAGTGGGCTGGTGGATTATGGCCCCAGCCGTAGCGATCTTTGTGATCGGCATCGTGGGATGGGTGTTTGAGTACTCGCGCGGACAGCACGCGCACTAGTTTCTTGAAAACGCGAAAGGGCCGGCGCCTTGTGGAGCCGGCCCTTTCGCGTTTCTCAACCCCGGGTCCGTGCCGCAATGGTCCGCAGAGGGACCGAATGGCCCGTGGCGGACCGACTATGGGCCACTCGGGGACCACTAGATTATTGGTCAGGAGGTGAGCATGACTCAACGCGGAACGCTTTGGCTACTCTTTGGCTGCCTGGTGCTTCTCCAGTTCGGCTACCCGGTCACGAACTACGGTCCTTGGTGGACCGTGGGCTACCTGTTGCTCTACGGAGGTGTCATCTTTTATGGTGCCCGCGAGATAGCGATTCACCCGCGCGCCGGCTGGCCGATAGTTCCGGGCGTGATCCTACTGGTAGCCGCAGCTGTGTGGTTCTCGCTCAACCAGGGGGAGAAGCAGGCGACAGCCATTCTGCTGGCGGCCGTGGGGATTTTCCAGTTGATGCTACTGGTGATCTTGGTACGGCGTCTGCTGCAGCCGTCTCACCACGCCAGCACTATCGACATGCTCCTGATCGCGGTATCGGCCTATTTGCTCCTCGGCGGGGTGTTTGGCGTCATTTCCAGCGAACTCGAGTTCGCCGTGGCTGGCAGTTACATCGACGCGACGTCCGCCGACCCCGTGACCTGGCAGAGCCTGTTTTACGGCAGTTACGTCACCATCTCAACCCTCGGCTACGGAGACATTGTCCCTAAGTCCGATTGGGCGCGCTCCTTAGCGTCACTTGAGGCCGTCCTGGGCACCCTGTTCGTCGCGGTGGTGATCGCGCGCCTGGTGGGCCTGGGAGGCTCTCGGTGGCGCAAGGACACAGCTACTCACGAGGCTGACGCAGCCTAGACATCCTGAGGTGTCCCTGGACGCAACGAGGGGGCCGGCTCCATGTGGAACCGGCACCCTCGTCTTGCGCTTAAGTGTCGCGAGTCTAACTACGCGATCAGGCCAGCACCCTGGGTGCGGGCGGTGGCGAAGCGTGCCTGAACGTTGGCCCAGTCGATGACGTTCCACCAGGCCTTGACGTAGTCGGCCTTGACGTTGCGGTACTGCAGGTAGAAGGCGTGCTCCCACATGTCGAGCATCAGCAGCGGGATGAGGCCGATAGGCAGGTTGCCCTGCTGGTCGTAGAGCTGCACGATGATGAGCTTCTCACCAAGCGTGTCCCAGGCCAGAATCGACCAGCCGGAACCCTGAATCGTCATCGCGGTGTTCGTGAAGTGTCCACGGAAGCCGTCGAACGAGCCAAAGTGCTCATCGATTGCGGAGGCGAGGTCGCCTACGGGCTTGTCGCCGCCCTCCGGCGACATGTTGGTCCAGAACACAGAGTGGTTGACGTGACCGCCGAGGTTGAACGCGAGGTTCTTCTCCAGCATGGGGATGGTAGCGAAGTTCTCGGAGTCCCGGGCCTCTGCCATCTTTTCGAGAGCGGTGTTCGCGCCCGCGACGTATGCCGCGTGGTGCTTGCTGTGGTGCAACTCCATGATCTCGCCCGCAATGTGAGGGTCGAGTGCGCCATAGTCGTAGGAAAGATCTGGAAGGCTGTAATCGCCCATTGAGTCTCCTTAGGTCGTGTCCAGTCGGGTCCGACTGGAGCTTTTCTGGGAACCCTTCGAGCCTAGTCCCGCGCGGCCAAAAACGCTTGGCGCATCGCGGATGCTAGTCGACTCATCAGGGTCCTACCTGGTCAAACACGAATGGCCCGCCCAAGATTCCCGGGCGGGCCATTCATGTGAGAAACAGAAGTGACTAGTGGTGGTGTTGGGCTTCTTCCAGTTCGGACGGCGTGACAGGTGACACCCGGTCCTCGAAGTAGAAGCGCGACAGGCGGTGCTTGAACCGGTCGAACTTGTGGCCCTTGCGTGCGACTCCGCGGTCGTTGTGAGACGGCGCGACCACACTGGGTGCGATGTCGTCGTAGTTGACGGCGATCCAGCGAGCTTGCTCGTCGAGCGGCTCGTGAACCTCGATGTACTCGCCGTTCTCGTGACGCACGATGCGGCCGGTCTCGTTGCCGTGAAGCACAAGTTCGCGGTCCTTGCGCTGCAGACCCATGCAGAACCGCTTTGTCACCATGAACGCCACGACAGGCAGGATGAAGATCGCGTAGCGGAAGAAGATGGTGAGGTCGTTGAGCGACAGGTGGAACAAGTTCGCCACGATGTCGTTGGAGCCCTCGAGCACCAGGATCACGTAGAACGTGATGACCGCCACGCCAATTCCAGTGCGAACAGGTGCGTTGCGGGGCCTGTCCAGCACGTGCTTCTCGCCCCGGTCTCCGGTAGCCCAGGCCTCGAACCACGGGTAGAAGGCCATGAAACCAAAGAGCAGTGCCGGCATGATGAGGCCCGGAATCAGCAGGTTCATGGAGAGCGTGTAGCCGCCAATAACCCACTCGAACGGGAAGCCCCACAACTCGCCGGGCATCATACGCAGGGCGCCGTCGACGAAGAGGATGTACCAGTCGGGCTGGGTACCAGCGGACACAGGGGAGGGGTCGTAGGGACCGTAGTTCCACACCGGGTTGATGGTGAAGAACGCACCCATGAAAGCGATCACGCCAAACACGACGAAGAAGAATCCACCGGCCTTGGCGGTGTACACGGGGAACAGCGGGAGACCCACCACGTTCTTGTGCGTGCGGCCACCGCCCGGATACTGAGTGTGCTTGTGCAAGAACACCAGGAAGAGGTGCAGCGCAATCAGGCCCAGAATGAGCGCGGGCACAAGCAACACGTGCGCCGTGAACAGCCTCGGAATCAGCACCTCGCCGGGGAATTCACCGCCGAACAGCCAGTACGAGATGTAGGTACCGATGATCGGAATGGCCTTGACGATTCCGTCGATGATCCGAAGTCCGTTTCCGGAGAGCACATCGTCGGGAAGCGAGTAACCGGTGAAGCCCGCAGCAAGCGACATGATCATCAGTGTGAAACCGATGAGCCAGTTGATCTCGCGCGGCTTTCGGAAGGCTCCCGTGAAGAACACACGCGCCATGTGGAACAGGATCGACGCGGTGAAGAGCAGCGCCGCCCAGTGGTGGATCTGACGCATGAGGAGCCCGCCAGGCACCTCAAATGAGGTGTCGAGCGTCGAGGCAAAGGCGCGCGACATCTCCACACCCTGCATGGTGGGGAAAGTGCCGTCGTAGTGAATGATGTCCATCGAGGGCACAAAGAATGCCGTGAGGAATACGCCGGAAATCAGCAGCACGATGAACGAGTACAGTGCCACCTCGCCCAGCATGAACGACCAGTGGTCGGGGAAGATCTTCCGCGCGAAGAACTTGACGAAGCCACCGATTGAGGTGCGCTCGTCGACGTAATTGGCGGTGCCCGCAGCGGCGTTATTGAGCTTGGTACCCATTAGTGGCTGCCCTCCTCAGGGGTCAAGGTGCCGTCAGGCGTCTTGAGGCGGTCCCAGTAGCTAGGGCCAACGGGCTCGTCGAAGTCGCTCGTCGCGATGATGTAGCCCTCATCGTCAACTGCAATGGGTAGCTGTGGCAACGGGCGCTTAGCGGGACCGAAGACGACCTTGGCTCCATCGGAGACGTCAAAGGTGGACTGGTGGCACGGGCACAGGAGGTGGTGCGTCTGCTGCTCGTAAAGAGCAACGGGGCAACCGACGTGCGTGCAGACCTTGGAATAGGCGACGATGCCATCAAACGACCAGTCCTCGCGTCCTGGCTGAATGGTTAGGTCCCGGGGGTCAAGGCGAACCATGAGAACGATGGCCTTGGCCTTTGCCTCGAGCTTGCCATGGCCCATCTCGTTGAGACCTTCAGGGATCACATGGAAAGCTGAGCCAATGGTGACATCAGAGGCCTTGATAGGGGTGCCATCGGGGTCGCGCGCCAGGCGCGTTCCCTTCTTCCACATGGTGTGGCGCAGCAGACCCACGTTCCAGTCGCCGCCCATATTACCGATCTGAGGAACGAGTAGGGCAAGGGGAGCCACCAGCATCGCGGTGATGAGTGAGCCCTTCAGCAGGCCACGACGTGGCACGCCCTCTTTTGAGGCGCCGATGCCAGAGTCCTCTACGCCGTCCTTGAGGTTCTGAATCGCTCCCTCGCGGCTCTCGTCCGACGAACGCAATTCGTGGCGCTCTTCCACCATTTCGTGGTCGCGCATAAGGGTCTTGGCCCAGTGGATAGCGCCCCAGCCAATGCCGAACATCGCGAGCATGACACCGATACCGATGACCGTATTGGTCTGCTGGATCGACTTAACATCTTCGCCCATGTCGTTCAGACCAAAGTAGGCCCAGATGGCGATGACGGTGCCGAGGATCGAGATGCCGAACATCGCGGCGACCTGACGCTCAGCTCGCTTGGCGGCCTTGGGGTCCTTGTCGGCTAGACGAGGGCGGTGATAGGGAACACCCGGATCCTGAAAGGAATCAGATTCCGTTGTCTCTTGACTCTGATCTGACTGGCTCATGAAGAACGCGCTCCTACCCACACGGTGCTGGCGATGATGAGGCCGATTCCAACCAGCCATGCCCAGAAGCCTTCGGCAACGGGGCCGATGGCGCCAAGCTTGAGTCCGCCTGGAGACGGCTGACGCTGCTCCTCCAGATACGCGATGACGTCGCGCTTGCCCTCGGCGGAGATGTTGGCGTTGTTGAACACGGGCATCGACTGAGGTCCGGTCAACATCGCCTCGTAGATGTGGGTGGGAGTGGTGGCCCACAATGAAGGTGCGTACTTACCCTGCGTAAGAGCCCCACCACCGCCGACTGAGCCATGGCACATTGCGCAGTTAGTACGGAAGAGCTCCATGCCATTCGCGGGATCGCCGAGCGAACCGTCGACCTCCTCTGCGGTGGGGACGGTGGGTCCCGCGCCGAGGGAGGCGACATAGCCCGCGAGCTGATCGATCTGGTCCTGGTCGAATTGGGGCGCTTTGGCGCGAGCCTGAGGACCTGACATCTGCATCGGCATGCGGCCAGTGCCTACCTGGAAGTCGACAGCGGCTGCGCCAACGCCGACGAGCGAGGGCGCAATGTCCTCTTGGCCCTGGGCGTCCATGCCGTGGCACGTGGCGCAGTTTGCTGCAAAGAGCTTCTCACCCTGCGCGACGTCGTCTTCGGACACCTGGGTCGCTGCGGTGGCGGGGGAGCTGGTGGTCACTGCGGCTACGCCCGTAATGGCGGCCAACAGTAGTAGTACCAGCATGAGCGGAGCGGCCTTGTGGTACCGCTTTTTGGCTAAGGTTTTCATGGTCAATCCCTACTGAACCAGGTAGATCACGGCGAACAAAGCAATCCAGACCACGTCGACGAAGTGCCAGTAATACGACACGACGATGGTGGTGGTCGCCTCGTGGTTACCGAACTTACGAGCGGCGAAGGAGCGCCCGAGCACAAACAACATGGCGATCAAACCGCCGAGCACGTGTAGTCCGTGGAAGCCGGTGGTGAGGTAGAACACCGATCCATAGGGGCTCGAGGAGATGGTGAGGCCGTGCGAGACGAGCTCCGAATACTCGAATACCTGGCCGCCAATGAAGATGGAGCCCATGATGAAGGTGAGCACGAACCACTCGTGCATTCCCCACTTCTTGAACTGCCAAATTGAGCCCTCACGCCGGCGCTGGTAGCGCTCAGCTGCAAACACGCCCGCCTGGGCGGTGAATGAGGACAACACCAGGATCGTGGTGTTGGCAATGGCAAACGGAACGTTCAGGAGTTGCGTTTCCTCGGCCCACACTTCGGGCACCTGAGCCCGAAGTGTGAAATACATCGCGAAGAGGCCAGCAAAGAACATCAGTTCGGAGCTGAGCCAGACGATGGTGCCTACGGCAACCTGATTGGGGCGCGTCGCGTGAATAGGCGACGGCTTGGTCGTGGCTTGGGACATGTCGTTCATTATTGCGTAAATAAGAGGACTTGTGTGCCAGCGACAGGCCCCAATGCGAGCCATCCATGTGCGCCCGCAGTGCATTGTGCGTAAGTCGTGCCAAAATGGGCAACATGAGCGATGTGGCAAAGAACAATGACGGAGCGGTGGACACCGCCAAGGCAGCAATCCTGATCTACTCGGATGACAAGAATGTGCGTGAAAAGGTGCGTTTCGCGGTGGGGTCGCGCACGCACGGCCGCACCATCGAGTGGACCGAGGCGGCCACGCACGATGCGACCATCGGGCTGCTTGACGCTGGCAAGTTTGACCTCGTGATTCTGGATGGCGAAGCGGCTAAGTCTGGTGGTATGGGAATTTGCCGGCAGATGAAGCACGAGTACTTTGACTGCCCTCCGGTGTTGCTTCTCGTGGGACGCCCTGGCGACGCATGGCTTGCCACTTGGTCGGAGGCCGATGCTGCGGTAGCGCACCCCCTCGACCCATTCGTCGTGCGTGACACGGTCGACGAGTTCTTCGCTCCCGCCGCGGTCTAGCCGACTGGACTTCTCTTGAGCGACCGCGACAGCGGTCGCGCACACCCGACTCGACGCAACGAAGGGAACCGTCATGGCATCGTGGCGCGATATTTTGAACCGACTCGTGAGCGGCGAGGATCTCGAGACTGCTGACACTCGGTGGATTATGGATCAGATTCTGACCGGCGAGGCGACCGCGGTCCCCATGGCAGCGTTCCTTGCGGGGCTGCGCGTTAAGGGGGAAACTCCCGCGGAGGTCGAGGGGCTTGTGGACGCCATGCTCGAGCATGCCGTCAGGATCTCTATCCCAGTGCGCTCGGTGGACCTGGTGGGTACTGGTGGTGACGGTGCAAACACTGTCAACATCACCACTATGGCATCGCTCGTGACCGCCGGTGCCGGTCTGACGGTGGTGAAGCACGGCAATCGTGCCGCGTCCTCTACTACCGGAAGTTCGGATGTGCTCTCTGAACTCGGTATCAATCTCAACGCCACGCCCGAGCGTGTCGCTGAGCTCGCGACTGAGGTGGGCATTACCTTCTGCCCGGCGCCCGTCTTTCACTCGTCGATGAAGTACGTGGGTCCGATTCGCTCCGAGCTTGGTATCGCCACGACGTTCAACATCTTGGGGCCGCTCACGAATCCCGCCCAACCTGAAGCATCGGCGATCGGTGCCTCCAGCCGTGACCTTGCGCCTGTCATTGCTGGCGTGCTCGCGCGCAAGGGACGCAACGGACTGGTGTTCCGTGGCGGGGACGGGCTGGACGAGCTCGCCGCAACTGCGCCGTCGAGCGTATGGGAAGTGCGTGACGGTGAGATTGTCGAAATTACTCTCAACGCCGTGACCGAGCTCGGCTTGCCCGCGATTAAGACCGCTGACCTTAAAGGCGGGGACCCCCAGTACAACGCTTCAGTGGTGCATCGTGTGCTCGACGGGGACACGGGCCCCGTTCGTGACACTGTCCTGCTCAATGCGGCAGCCGGAATTGTGGCGGATGCGACCCTGCCTGGCACAGCCGAGGGCTCCTTCGTGGACCGGATGCGCGCGGGACTCGACGCCGCGCGCGAGTCGGTGGACTCGGGTTCGGCCGCTGACGTACTTGCCCGGTGGGCGGCTGCCAGTAGCGCGTAGCGCGTTGCGGTGTTACTCCTGGTAGCGCGGCATTGGACTGCCTTATTTTGGTGCTGGTCTTTCGATAGTTTCGAGGCCATTTGAGTGAATCGTGGACAACGACGTCGCTTCCCATTTACCTTTGCGTCTCAACACACCGGTGTGCTGAGCTTGCGTCCTGCGCTGCTAGATGAGGGCCACACACCTTAGGACCGCAAAGGGAGCGCTCATGCGTCGCAGTCATCGTCTACTCAAGCCCATCGCGTGTGCGGGGGCACTCACCTTCGCGGCAGTCGCCGTTGTGTCTGGCGCTGCATCGCCAGCGCACGCTGCTACTGCTGGGGTGGAGAGCATTGACTTTGAGGACGGGACGACTGGGTCTTGGATCGCCAATGACGCCGCGACGCTGACTGTGGTTGATCGCCAGGGGAGTGAGGCCGCTAAAGCGCTGCAGGTGAGCGATCGGGATGCCACCCACTTTGGCCTGCAAAGTCAGACCGGCGTGTTCGACGCAGGTGTTGAGTACACGTTCAGCGCGGAAGTGTTGGTGTCCGTGCCGGTAGATGTGCGCTTTATCGCGTTCGACGAGGGGGCCGACAACACCTACAACTGGGTTGGCAACACGAGTGTCCCGGCGGAAACATGGACGACAGTTTCCGGCACCTTCACCTTCGCGGAGGATTCCATCGCGACCGCGAAGGCTTACATTGAGGTCGCGAACACCAGTGACTACCAACTGGACAACGTCGTCGTGACTGCTGCCGACTCAGGTGATGGTGACGAGGGTGGTGGCGGCTCTACGGGTGAGTGCGTGCCAGGAACAGTCACGGTTGTGTCGTATGACTTCGACACCGACGTAGACCCCTGGAGCGCACGCGGAGCGCAGGCCGTGGCGGTGTCGGACGATTCCCATGCGGGTGCTGGCGCTCTGGAGGTCACCGGACGATCGGACAGTTGGAACGGAGCCGCGGTCGACGTCTCGAGCCTCCTGACGGCGGGCACCTACCAAATCACTGCCTACGCAAAGATTCCAGCCCCGGTTTCGGGACCCGTCAAAGTGAACCTCGGGATGGAGGTTCCCGCCGCGAGCAATCAGTATCAGTGGGTCGGCGAGCGGGTGGAAGTGGGAGCCGACGACTGGGTACAGATCGGCGGCACGTACACGGTTGTGCCGAGTGAGCAGCCTGCCTCGCTCTACCTCGAGTCGGATAGCGCGACCGCGGATCTGCTACTCGACGACGTGCTGATCACCCATGAGGTCTCGTGTGACGGGGCCCCGGCGCCCGGCGCGGTCGCTTTCTCGACGGGCTTTGAGGAAGGCCTCGACGGCTGGGAGCTTCGTGACCCGGGTGTCGCGTCTGACGCTCAGGTCGCTGTGACGACTGATCAAGCGCGCTCTGGCGCGCAGTCCGCAGAGGTGAGCGGGAGGACCTCGCAAGGGCATGGTCTGCGCTATAACGTCACCGATGACCTCGTGCAAGGGGCGACCTACGACATCTCCGCGTGGGTGCGATTCGCCGATGGTCAGGAACCCGACGACATATGGCTTTCGTTGGAGAACGCAAAGGATGGATCGACGAGCTTCCAAACCCTCGGACAGTTCTCCGGCATGTCGAACACAGATTGGGTTCGTGTCAGCGCCAGGCTGACCATGCCCGCAACAAGCACGTCCTACGTCTACTTTGAGACCGCGTGGCAAGGGGAGGGGGTTGCCGGCAACACCTCCACGTTCTACGTCGATGACATCGCTGCCACGGTGCCCGAGGCGGCGGTTGTTCAGGACATCACTCCAATCAAGGACACGATGAGCGTCCCTATTGGCGTTGCGATCGATAGCCGCGAGACTGTTGGGTCGGGCGCGGAACTGCTCAGCAAGCACTTTGATCAGGTCACGCCGGAGAACTACATGAAGCCCGAGGCTTGGTACAACGAGGCGCAGGATTTCTCGCCTAGCCCGGAAATCGCAGCCCTCATGGACTTCGCGATGGCAAACGACATTGACGTTTACGGGCACGTGCTGGTCTGGTACAGCCAGACGCCCGACTGGTTCTTTATGGACGGGGATCGGTTCCTGACCGATTCACCGGCTGACAAAGAGATCCTTCAGGGCCGTATGCGTGACCACATCTTCAACGTTGCCAAGTACCTTAGTGACCATTGGGGCGAATTCGGTGGGGGCAACCCGGTCTACGCGTTCGACGTTGCCAACGAGACCATCGCGGATACCGCAGTCTATGCGGACGGGATGCGCCGCTCGCACTGGTACGAGATCCTGGGAGAGCAGTATCTCGACCTCGCTTTCCAGTACGCGAACGAGGCTTTCAACGACACCTATGCCGCAACTGATGTCGAACACCCGGTGACGCTCTTTATTAATGACTACAACACCGAGCAGCAGGGAAAGCGTGGTCGCTATCTTGCCCTCATCGAACGATTGTTGAACCGCGGCGTGCCGGTCGATGGACTGGGCCACCAATTTCACCTCGACCTGTCGTTGCCGGTCGAGAGCCTCGAGCAAGCAATCATGGACTCTGAGGCGATGGGCCTCCAGCAAGCAGTCACGGAACTCGACGTGACCACAGGCGTGCCTGAAACTCAAGCAAAGTTCATCGACCAGGGGTATTACTACCGCGACGCGTTCGACATTTTCCGTCGCCACCAAGACGACCTCTTTAGTGTGACGCTGTGGGGCCTCAATGATGCCCGTAGTTGGCGCGACGCCAATGGTGGTCCACTGGCGTTTGATGACGACTACAGCGCAAAGCCGGCGTATTACGGGATCGTTGCTGGGCAGTCGGATGAAGCGCCATTGCCCGCACGGCTGCGTACGGCCAACATCTTTGCGGCGTCCGTCGATATCGACGCGGGGGCCATCACGAATCCCATCTGGAAGCGGCTCCCGTCCATCGGACTCTCGGACCGTGCACAGTTTCAGCTTCGGTGGGCACCGGGCTACCTCACGGCGTATGTTCGCGTCGCGGACACATCGCCGCAGCCCTCGGACGCTGTTGAGTTCCAGGTAGGCGATTCCAGTGTCACCGTGGCGCGGGACGGCACTTCAGATGCGGACGCCATAGTGCACCTGGACGATGCCGGATACACGGTAGTGGCGCGGCTGCCGCTACCCTCCCCTGTGGCGCAAGGTGACTCAGTTCAGTTCGACGTACGAGTCACCGACGGCGGGGACGTCCAGGGTTGGAACACGAGTGGCGTTACCGGCACCTTGACGCTGGTAGAGCCAGCATCGTTTGTGGAGGTTCCGGAGGCCGCTGCCGTTCCGGTCATCGACGGTGACGCCGATGCCTTATGGGCCGACGCAGCAGTGGTATCAGCGGACAAGTCCACGGCTGGAGAGCCCGCGGCAACCGCTTCCTTCGCGACGATATGGAGCTCAGACACGCTCTACGTACTGGCGCATGTTATGGATAGCGACATTGACCTCACGGGTTCGGACCCCTGGGTTCAAGATTCCGTCGAGATTTATGTGGACCCGGCGAACGCCAAGAACGGCTCATACCGCCCCGACGACACGCAGATCCGTGTCAACGCGGACAACGTGGTGTCGTACGGAAGTGGCGATGAGGTCGCCCAAGCCGCGCGTGTCGAATCCGCAACCTCTCGAGTGGCGGACGGATACATCGTCGAGGTAGCGATCTCACTGCTCGAGGCGGGAGGTGCCGACACATTCCACGGCGTGGATTTTCAGGTGAATGACGCGTCGGGAGGCGCGCGCGACGGGATCCGCAACTGGGCTGATCCCACCGGAGCGGGCTACCAGTCAACGGCTCACTGGGGCGTTGCGCAGCTCGTTGCCGCGACAACCGACGAAGGCGACGGCAACGGTGGCGGCGACGGCAACGGTGGCGGCGACGGCAACGGTGGCGGAACAGGAACCGGAACTGGAACTGAAACGGGGACAGGGAATGGTCAGGGTACTGGGAATGGTGGAGCGCCCGGCGACGGGGGCGATCCCGACACCGCCACCGATACTGCAGGCGGAGGTGAGACTGACGCCGAGCGCGAAGCGCCCAGCGAGTCGGATCTCAATGACGCTAACCGGGGACCCATTTCTGTGCCCGAATCTGCCGTGCCGGGCCAAAGGATTACGGTGGGGCTCGGTCCCCAGCACGACGGCGAACACATAGGGATCTGGCTGTTCTCAACCCCCAGGCAAATCGCGAATGTCACAGTGGTGGCAGGCCAGGCGCAAGCCATCATCCCCCACGACACCGAACTAGGTTCGCACCGGATCGCGGTGTACGACGAGGACGGTCAGCTTGTGGGATGGGATGACCTCACGGTCGTCGCGGCCGATAGCCAGGCGGAGCTGTCGGGAACTGGTACTGACGCGATGGTGACAGCGGCAGTTGCGCTGGTGCTGGTGGGATTGGGTGGTGGGCTCATGCTGATCCGCAGGCGGCGCGTCCAAAGCAGTGAACGGCCCGCTTGACAACATGCTCGTTGCGTCGGGGAGTTGCTCCCCCGATTGGGGCGTCAGTACATGTTGAGGTCACCGCGCGCCACGTCCAGGATCAGTTCGTGATCCGACCGGCGTGCTGTGACCCAAGCATGGTGTGGGCCCGCGCTGGCGAGGGGCTGTGCCCAGTCACCCTCGATGTGCAGGAGTCTGGTTCCTGATTGTTCGAGCCAGCGGGCAATCATCTCCTGCTCCTCGATGAGGGGAGTCACGTCAGTATCAAAGTCCCATGTGGACTGCAATGCATCCGCGGCGTCCCACACTCCGGTTGTGACCCTCGCGCTGCCCGTGAGCCTCCCGTGCGCCACCGAGACGAGTTCCCACGAGTCGCCTGCGCGGCGCGTAGCTACCAGGCGAACCCTCCTCAACGAGGCAAGCCGCTCAGTACGCATCCCCGCCTCAACGATTGAACTTGCGGCATCTCTGAGTTCCGCGGCGCGCTCATACTCAAGAGCCTCCGCGTGGTGCGCGACGTTCGCCGCGAGGGCGGCGATCACGGGGGAGGGGTCATGTGAGATGGCATGTCGAGCCGCGGCGACCACCTCGTCGTAGCCGGACTCGGCGCCGTCCACGCATGGTGCGTCGCATGCCCCGAGGTCTTTCAGCAAGCACGCGCGTGCACCTTTGCGAGGCGCCACGGTCAGTCGAGGCGTGCACGTCCGTAACCGCAGTGCATGCTGGAGCGCCTCCATCGCGCGCTTCGCATCGCCACCTCCGCGCATCGGACCAAGGACCGTTCCCTTGCCGTGGGCCGATCGAGTGATGCTGAGTCTTGGATAGCGCTCATCGGTCAGCGTCAGCCAAACCGTTCGCTCCGGACGCGCTGAGCGGCGGTTGTAGCGCGGTCGGTACTGGTCAATCATGCGTACCTCAAGAACGGCCGCCTCGAGTGGTGTCGCACAGACGTGTGGCTCGACGCTGATGGCGAGCTCAAGCATCTCTCGCATTCGACGTCGCTGCTCCCCGCGAGTGAAGTAGGTCTTGACCCGCGAGCGCAGGTTCTTGGACGTGCCTACATACAGGTGCTCGCCGCGAGGTCCGCGAAAAACGTACACACCTGGTTTGGCGGGAACAGCGTCTGCCATGGTCGCTTTGCGGCGCAAGTGTTCTGGCACAGGATTGCGGAGTGCGTCGAGGTCCTCGCGGTGGGTAATTCCCCATGCGGCGAGCCTTTCAAAAAGACCGTGGAGAACCTGAGCCGTGGCACGCGCATCGTCGAGTGCCCGGTGATTGGGCTCAACTGTGGACCCGAAGAGGCGCGCAAGCGTAGCCAGTTTCTTGTTAGGTGCCTCATCCTTGGTCGTCACGCGCCGGGCCAGCGTCAGCGTGTCGACGACCTCATTGCCAGGCCACGCATAGCCGTGGTCTCGACAAGCTGCCTTGAGGAAGCCCACGTCGAAGCGGGCGTTGTGAGCAACAAGAACTGAGTCACCGAGGAACTCGAGGAACGCGGGCAGTACCCCTTCGATACGTGGGGCAGCCATCACCATGGCGTCCGTAATGCCGGTGAGGGCGATGATGAAGGGAGGAATGGGGCCGCCGGGGTCGACGAACGTCTGAAACTCGCCCACAATTTCTCCACCGCGAGTCTTGACGGCGCCGATCTCGGTGATGGCTGAGGTGGCGGGGGATCCACCCGTGGTCTCGAGGTCGACCACCACAAAGGTGGTTGCCGACAGTGGCTCCCCAATGTCCTCGAAGCCAGGCTGGATAGTGTCACCCAATTGGTCCCGCACCGGCTCGGCCAGTCTGTTCCTCCTGTCGCGCGCTAGAGTCTGCGCGAAATACGGAGTTGTGGGAGTCGTGCTCATAGGACGAACATACGTCAGGCGACTGACACTGCCATGAGTCACTTGTCAGAGGGTGCGTCTAGGTTCGGGTACATGATTATTGATTGCGACACCTGCGAGGTGCGAGACAAGGCGTGCGGCGACTGTGTCGTGTCCTTCCTCACCATTCCGGTGCGTGCAGGGGCGAGCGCCTCACACGACACGCACGGAGTGCGGATGGATGCAGACCAGGAGGCTGCCGTCGAGGCGTTGGTAGCTGGCGGGCTCGTGCCACCCCTCAGGCTTGTGCATAGTGCGGAGCCACGGACGGGGGCGCCGTTGGTGACTCACACGGGTCGACACGCGAGCTAGTCCTCGAGAGGCTCCTTGCGGGCGTAAACGCGCTCGACGGCGTCGGCGTAGTCGGCGAGCACTTGTTCGCGTTTTACCTTGAGCGACGGGGTGAGTGTTCCGGCCTCGACGGTGAAGTCGTCCTCGAGGATCTCGAAGTTGCGCACCGACTCGGCACGCGAGACAACGGAGTTCGCGCGCTTAATGGCTTTCTCTACGCGGGCACGTACACGAGGATCGCGAGCCGCCTCGGCCACACTCATCTCTTCCATACCCTTGCTTTTTAGCCAGCCGGGCAACGCCTGCTCATCCAGGGTGACGAGAGCCCCAATGAAGGGGCGGCCATCTCCCACGACGATGCACTGGCTCACCAGGGGATAAGCGCGCAGTCGGTCCTCGATGACGGCGGGCGCCACATTCTTTCCACCAGCAGTGACAATGATCTCCTTCTTACGGCCGGTGATCCGTACATAGCCGTCGGCATCCTCCTCGCCCAAATCACCGGTCATGAACCACCCGTCTTTCATGGTCGCGGCCGTCGCTTCGGGGTTGCGGTGGTATCCGTCGAACAGCGTTTCACCGCGCATCAAGACTTCGCCATCGTTGGCGATTTTTGACTCGAGTCCGGGAAGAGGAGGACCTACGGTGCCCATCTTGACCAACTCAGGTCGATTCACATGCGAGGCCGCGTTGGTCTCGGTGAGACCGTAACCCTCGAGCACGGTGAGGCCAAGGCCGCGGTAGAAGTGGCCGAGTCGCTCGCCGAGCGGTGCCGAGCCTGACACGGCCCACGTGGCGCGGCCGCCCAACACGTCGCGGATCTTGCCGAGGACCAGCTTGTCCGCGAGGCCGTGACGTGCTTTGAGGGCGATGGATGGGCCGCGGGGGTTATCGAGTGCCGTTGAGTAATCGATGGCTTGCTTGGCCGCCCACCGGAAGATTTTGACCTTGCCACCGAGCTCGGCCTTTTGTTCCGCACCCGCGTAGACCTTTTCGAAGACGCGAGGAACGGCGAGCACCAGCGTGGGCTTGAGCGACCCCATCATGGGCACAAGCTGCGTGGCATCGGGACAGTAGCCGATTCGCATGCCCGATGCGAGCAAAACCACCTGAATCATGCGCGCGAGCGAGTGTGCAAGGGTGAGGAACAGCACGGTGCTGCCGTCCTTCTGGAAGACCACACCGGGCGCGATGTCTTGGATGCCCCGGATCTGTCGCAGGTATGCAAAGTGAGACAGGCGCACGCCTTTGGGCCGGCCGGTGGTACCGGAGGTGTAGACGATGGTGGCGAGGTCCTGTTGTCCGGGGGCGGCCTTGCGTTCGGCCAATGTGGCGTCGCTTACTTTTGCCCCATCCTCGACCAATTCGTCGATGATGCCGTGGTCAATGACGTAGACGTCATTGAGGGGTGACTCTGTGTCAGCAGCGACTTTGTGGGCCAGCGCTGCGTGCGCATCGGTCTCCACGAACAGCACCGACATGTCGGAATCCGAGGTGATCCAGTCAACCTGGGAACGAGCGGAGGTGTCATAGATGGGTACCGGGATGGCACCTGCGGACCAGATGGCAAAGTCCAACACCGACCATTCGTAACGAGTGCGCGCCATGATGCCCACGCTCTGGTGGGGCTCGATTCCGCGCGCGATGAGCCCCTTAGCGACGTCATCGACGAGCTGCCTGAGTTCTCGGCCGGTGAGGTCTACCCATTGGTCGTCAACCATGTGGCTGACAAGGACGCGGTCGCTGTAGCGTTCCCAGGCGGCATTCACCTCGTCGACGATGTTGTGTGCGTAATCGGGTTGGGTATCGGCTGGCATCCTTGACTCCATTGTCATTGAACGGGTAGGGAAACGATACTCTTTCTGGTGTTGATCAAGTGACCGGGGGAGAGTATGACCAAGCACGCTATTGGTGTGGATATTGGCGGGACCAAGATCGCTGTAGGTGTCGTGAACGAGCAGGGCGAGATTGTGGCGAAGACGCGCCGCAAGACGCAGCCACAGGAGCCTGCCAGCATCGACTCGGCAATCGCCGATGCCGTGGCCGAACTTTCTCAGCAGTATGAGTTCCATGCGGTGGGCTTGGCAGCGGCGGGCTTTGTGTCCTCCGACCGTGCGCACGTGACGTTTGCCCCGAACATCGCCTGGCGTGAGTACGCGCTTGCTGACAAGGTTTCTGCGTTGATCAACCGGCCCGACATTACCGTCGTCGTCGAGAATGACGCCAATGCGGCTGGATGGGCAGAGTTTAAGTACGGCGCGGGACGCGACGCCACCAACATGGTGATGTTGACGATCGGCACCGGGCTGGGTGCGGCGCTCGTAGTCGACGGCCGCCTGGTCCGCGGCCAATACGGTTTTGGCGCGGAATTGGGCCACTTTCGCGTCGTTCCAGGTGGGCACGCATGTGGGTGCGGACATCGTGGTTGCTGGGAGCAGTACGCCTCGGGATCCGCACTAGTGCGTGAGGCTCATCGTGCCGGGGTGGAGCGACCGGTGCGCTCTGCTGCTCTTCTGGAGCTCGCCGGCGGAAGCGCTACAGATATATCCGGACCGCACGTCACCAAGGCTGCCGTGGCGGGGGACGAGCTCGGCATCGAGTTGCTCGCTGAGCTTGGGTCGTGGATCGGACAGGGGTGTGCGTCGCTCGCCGCAATCCTTGACCCCGAACTGTTCGTGGTGGGTGGTGGTGTTATTGCCGCCGGGGACCTCATGATTGAGCCAGCCCGCGCATCGTACTCCGAGTATTTGCCCGCCCGCGGGCACCGCCCCATTGCTCCGATCGTTGCCGCTGACATGGCAAACGATGCTGGAATTGTCGGCGCGGCCGCCCTGGCGCGCGAGGCAACCGGGGAGTAACCGGCTAGCCTGAGGAGTCAGGAAAGGACGCGGATGTACTACGGGTTGTTCAAGCACGTACTTTTGGGGCCAGGCCTCAAGACGTATTACCGACCCTGGGCGGAAGGTGTGGAGAACGTGCCCGAGTCGGGAGGCGCGATCCTTGCCTCGAACCATCTGTCGTTTTCAGATTCCGTGTTTCTGCCACTGGTTCTCAAGCGCAAAGTTGTCTTTCTTGGCAAGGCCGAGTACTTCACGGGCAAGGGAATTAAGGGCTACGGCACCAAGGCCTTCATGCAGGGAGTGGGAGTCATTCCTGTGCACCGTGGTGGAGGAAAAGCGTCGGAGGCGGCGCTACGGACCGGGCTCGAGGCGCTTCAAGGCGGAGACTTGCTAGGCATTTATCCCGAGGGAACTCGCAGCGCCGACGGACGTCTCTTCCGGGGTAAGACTGGCATGGCCCGTATGGCGATTGAAGCACAGGTTCCCATTGTCCCCGTGGCGATGATCGACACCGACATCGCTCAACCCATAGGGCAGCGGGTGCCGTCGCGGCACCCCATCGGTGTGCGAATCGGGGCACCAATCTCTCATCACCCCTACGTGGGGATGCAAGACGATCGCGTGGCACTACGCACCTTTACGGACAGTGTGATGGAAGCGATTCGCGAGTTGTCCGGCCAAGAGTATGTGGACCGAGACTCAGCGCAATATAAGCGCGAACTTGAGCGCGAGAACCGCGCACAAGGCGACTCCGCCTAGCGGGCGGCATCGGCCAATATTCTTCGCCCCTAGAATGGGCGTGAAATCACCTAAGCATTGAACTGAAAGGTATGTCATGACGGTACGTCGCGTTGCACTGCTCACCGCCGGAGGGTTCGCCCCCTGCCTGTCCTCCGCAGTAGGTGGACTGATCGAGCGTTACACCGAGATCGCGCCGGAGGTCGAGATCATCGCCTATGAGCACGGATACTGGGGCCTGCTGCTCGGCAAGAAGACCGTCATCGACGACGAGGTGCGCGCCAAGGCTGGCATCCTGCACGAGTTTGGCGGCTCGCCCATTGGTAACTCGCGCGTCAAGCTCACCAACCGCGAGGACTGCGTCAAGCGCGGTCTGGTCCAGGAGGGCCAGGACCCGCTCGCGGTGGCGGCGGAACGTCTCAAGGAGGACGGGGTGGACGTGCTCCACACCATCGGTGGAGACGACACCAACACGACGGCCGCAGACCTCGCCGCGTACCTGGCCGACAATAACTACGACTTGACCGTCGTGGGCCTGCCCAAGACCATCGACAACGACGTGGTGCCGATTCGCCAGTCGCTGGGAGCCTGGACCGCTGCCGAGGAGGCCGCAGGATTTGCGCGCAACATCATCGGTGAGCACCGTTCCGGGCCCCGCATGCTGATCATCCACGAAGTCATGGGCCGCGCGTGTGGCTGGCTCACTGCCGCGGCTGCTGCGTCCTACCGGAAGGACCTTGATACCCGCGAGTTCCTGCCCGGAATCGGTTTGACTAAGGAGCGTTGGGACATTCACGCCATCTACGTCCCCGAGTCCAAGCTGGATCTCGATGCGGAGGCGACGCGTCTGCGTACCGTGATGGACGAGGTCGGTAACGTCAACATTTTCCTGTCCGAGGGTGCTGGAGTGCCCGAAATCATTGCGGAAATCGAGGCCTCCGGTGGAACCGTTGACCGTGACCCGTTCGGTCACGTCAAGCTCGACACCATCAACCCCGGCGCGTGGTTCGCGAAGCAGTTCGCGGAGCGCCTCGGAGCAGAGAAGGTCATGGTTCAGAAGTCTGGTTACTTCTCGCGCGCCGCGGCCGCGAACGCCGAGGACCTTCGCCTGATCAAGTCGATGACCGACCTTGCGGTCGAGTGTTCGCTGCGTGGCGAGTCCGGCGTGATCGGTCATGACGAGGAGGACGGCGACCGTCTCAAGGCCATCGCGTTCCCGCGCATCGCCGGCCACAAGGCCTTCGACACCGCCACGCCCTGGTACACCGACATGTTGTCCCAGATTGGCCAGGCATAGCTCTATGACTCAGACCGATCTTCAGGCCGCAGGAGTGGACTCGTTCCTCTCCTGTGAGGCCAAACAACAGCCCGTGTGGCCGGATGCGGAGGCACTCAAGCGCGCCACCGACCGGCTCCGTGAGGTGCCCCCACTGGTCTTTGCCGGCGAAGCTGACGTGCTGCGGGAGCAGCTCGCGGCCGCTGGGCGTGGCGAGGCTTTCGTCCTTCAGGGTGGTGACTGCGCTGAGGTCTTCTCCGAGGCAACTGCGGACCGCATCCGCAACAAGATCAAGACCATCTTGCAGATGGCAGTAGTTCTTACATACGGAGCCTCGACACCGATCATCAAGATCGGACGCATGGCGGGACAGTACGCGAAGCCGCGTTCGTCGAACGATGAGACGCGCGACGGTGTCACCCTTCCCGCATACCGCGGGGACATTGTGAACTCGTCCGCGTGGTCGCCGGAGTCGCGCATTCCCAATCCGGAACGTCTGCTCGACGCATACCACGTCTCCGCGTCCACGCTGAATCTTATTCGCGCCTTCACCACCGGTGGATTTGCGGATCTTCGCCGTGTACACGCCTGGAACAAGGGCTTCGCTGCCAACCCGGCATACGCGAAGTACGAGCAAACTGCCGCCGAGATTGACCGCGCGGTGCGCTTCATGGCAGCCGCAGGCGGCGACTTCGACGCGCTCAAGACCGTCGAACTGTTCTCCAGCCATGAGGCGCTGCTGCTGGACTACGAGCACGCACTCACGCGTATAGATTCCCGCACGGGACTGGCGTACGACTGCTCAGCGCACTTCCTCTGGATCGGAGAGCGCACGCGTGAACTGGACGGCGCCCACGTGGAGTTCATGTCCAAGATTCACAACCCGATTGGCGTGAAGCTCGGACCCACCACCAAGCCCGAGGACGCCCTCGCGCTCGCGCAGCGCCTCAACCCGGACAACATCCCTGGGCGGCTTACTTTTGTGGCGCGCATGGGCGCCGACAAGGTGCGGGAGGTGCTTCCGGGCCTCGTTGAGGCGGTGCGTGACGCAGGAGTAGTCGTGACGTGGATGACGGACCCGATGCACGGCAACACGTTCACGTCCGACTCTGGGTACAAGACTCGCAAGTTCGACACGATTTTGGACGAAGTCACCGGCTTCTTCGAGGTGCACCGCGACGCAGGTACAGTGCCCGGCGGCATTCACGTCGAGCTCACCGGCGACGACGTTACCGAGGTCATGGGCGGAACTGAGGAGATCGATGACGAGGGTCTTGCTCGTCGTTACGAGACCAAAGTTGACCCGCGCCTGAACCACCAGCAGTCGCTGGAGATGGCTTTCAAGGTGTCGGAGTTGCTCTCGCACCAGCAGTAGAACAGCCCTCGACACAAAAAAGCGGCGTCCGCACCCTTTAGGGGTGCGGACGCCGTCTGCGTTAATCCCTGTCGCGTTCGCTCGTCAGTTGTAGATCAGCACAATCGTGGTGCCGCGCTCCACGTCAGTGCCGGGGGCGATTGACTGGTCGGCGATCTGATTGCGGGTGCTAAACGGCCAGCGCGCGCGTAATTCGGGCACGAGACCGACGTCCTTGGCGGCCTGTACCGCCTCGTCGACGGGGTCGAAGACAAAGTTGGGTACGTCAACTAGGGGAGGCCCATCAGAGACCCATATCGTGATGGCGTCGGTTCGCGTGCCATTGTCGCCTGCCGCGGGGTCCTGCTTGAAGACCTTGCCCTTGTCTTGCTCTGCACTACGTTCGCGCTTAACCGTCACCTCTAGTGCATCGTCCGCTAGCGTCGCCTGAGCATCGGCCTCAGTGCTGCCGATGACATTGGGGTATTCAATGGGCTCGGGTCCGTCCGATACGACGAGGTTGATCGCGGTGTCGTGACGTACTGACTCTCCCGCCTTAGGGTCCTGCTCGAGGACCTCGCCCTTCTTGACAGTGTCGGAGTACATCTTTTTCGTTTCGCCCACCTTGAACTCGGCGTCACGTATGTCGTTGATCGAGTCACCCTCGGTAGCCCCCACTAGGGAGGGCACGGTGGTCATCTTGGGGCCTTGGGAGACGATGATCGTGATCTTGGCGCCGTTCGGGACCTGCTTTTGGCTGGCGGGATCGGTGCCGATAACGATTCCTTCGAGTACCACGTCGTCATATTCAAACTGAGTCTCGGTGACCAACCCTGCTGCCTGAAGAGCCTTCTCCACTTCTTGCTGAGTGCCTGTGACGGTGGGAACCGTGGTGTACGCACCGGGTCCTATCGAGTTGTACCACCAAAATCCAACGCCGCCCAAAACAAGAATTGCGGCAAGGATCGCACCTGACCACCACAATCCGCGACGCTGAGGGGCAACTGGTTCGCGTGCCTCAGGGTCGTCCTCGACGAGAGCCGCGGCTGTCGTGACGGGGGCGAACGCGGACTCTCCGAGACCGATGGGGAGAGCCACGGTGGCGCCGGCGGGCGCGGGGTCGAACACCGTGGTGGCGTCGTCATCCCGGTCCATGAGCGCGATGGATCCCGATGGGAGGTCGGCGCGACGGTCGAGGGTGGGGTCGTCGATGAGCGAGCGTGCCTGGCGCACCATAGTGAGCGCTGCGGAGGCGTCACGGGGACGATCGTCTGGGTCGCGAGCCACGAGGTTCGCCACCAGCTCGTCGAACTCGGGAGGCAGCCAGGCAACTGATTGGGAAGGGGCAGGAACGTCCTCGTGCACGTGGCGCGTCGCCACATCAATAGCTGAGTCGCCGGTAAAGGGCTGGTGCCCGGTGACCATCTCGTAGAGAAGAATGCCGGCCGCGTAGACGTCGGTGCGCGCGTCCTGTGTGCCTCGAGACACCAGTTCTGGACCCAAATAGGCAACCGTGCCCATGATGGTTCCGGTCGAAGTGGAGGTCACCTCGGTGACGGCGCGTGCAAGCCCAAAGTCGGCAACCTTAGTGCGGCCGTCCTCGTCTAGCAGGACGTTCTCTGGCTTGATGTCTCGGTGCACCAGGTGCTGACGGTGGGCTGCGGCAAGCGCGTCCAGCACGCCCTCAGTCACGGTGAGGGCCTCACCCAGCGTGAGGCATCCTTCGTGGTTCATGCGCTGACGTAGGTTCTCGCCCTCGACGTACTCCATGGTGAGGTACGAGATCTCGCCGTCGACGCCTTGGTCATAGACCCGCACCATTCCGGGGTGGGTCAGGCGGGCAGCGGCCTTGGCTTCGCGCCGGAAGCGGGCAGTGAATTCAGATGAATCGAGGTCCGAACCGAGTCCGGCGCGCATGACCTTGAGTGCAACCAGACGTTCGAGGCGCTTGTCGAAGGCCAAATACACGGTTGCCATGCCGCCTGCGCCAACGCATTCGCGCACAACATAGCGGCCGTCGATCAGACGGCCGAGCAGCGGGTCAGTGATGGTGTCGGACACAGGGTCATTCTAAGCCGGTCGCGCCGCACGTCAGGTAAAGCCACGAGCGGTAGTGACACATCTGTTACTGGAAGCGGGTCATCAGCGACTTAACGCTGGCCACATAGCGCACGGTGTCGGTATAGAGGCCGTACTTACGCACGGCAGTCTCACCCTGGTAGTAGCCCCCAATCGCGTCGGACAACGAGGTGCCATTGCGCTGGAGTTTCTTCAAGATGGCGATGCCGGCGGTGACGTTGTCCTGGGGGATGAGCAAGTTGAGGTCTCGTCCCACAATCTGCGATGCCCATTCGCCCGAAGACGGGATGACCTGCATGACGCCAATGGCATTCGCGGGTGACACTGCTCGCATATCGAAGCCTGACTCCTGATACGCAACTGCCTGTGCCAGGGCTGGATCGACGCCCATCTGCTTGGCCGTGGCGACGATCATCGCCTGCATCTGAGACTTGGACGGCACGTCCATCGCCTTCAACGTTGCCTTGTTTTGGTTCGCGGCGCCCACGACAGGAGCGGAGTACGTGCGACCCAGGAACGTATCGCCTACGAGCCCGCTGGCCTTGTCAGAGAATTCGTCGACGTTGTTCTTGGTCGCCAGTTTGGGAGCGCCCGAGGAGGTCGTGGTGACCTTCGTGACGTTGGAGACGGTGGCTGCCGTAGAGCCCGGGATGGTGAGGCTCTGGCCTACGTGGATGATGGCCGACTTGCTTAGGCCGTTCGCGTCGATGATCGCGGTAATGGTCGAACCGTACTTGCGTGCGATTCCCCAGACGGTGTCGCCCGACGTGACCTTGTAGGTGCCGATCGCTGCAGCAGACTTTGTGGTACTGGTGGACTCGGACGTGGACTTCGAGGTGGCCGCGGTGGTCGTGGTCTGTGAGGTAGAGGAAGCCTTGCCCGGAATGGTGAGTTTCTGGCCGACGTGGATGATGGCTGACTTGTTGAGGCCGTTCGCGTTGATGATCGCGGTGATACTCGTGCCGTACTTGCGCGACAGGTCCCACACCGTGTCGCCGCTGAGGACCTTGTGAGTGCCGGCGGCAGTGCTCGTGGTCTTGGCGGCGGTCGTCGCCTTAGCTGGCGCCGATGCGGCGGTTGAAGTCCTGTGAGTGGGGATGGTAAGCGTGGTTCCCGTGTAAATCGTCGCGCGCGAGTTCAGGCGATTCGCCTCGATAATCGCGTTGATCGTGCTCCCGTAGCGGTGCGCAAGGGCGCCGACGGTGTCGCCGTTATGAACCTTGTGTTGTTCGTCTGCATTTGCAGCGGTAGCGCCAAAGGCGGTGAAGGCGATGGCCGCGGCAGTGCCGAGTGCGGCAATTCGCGTCGCTGGACGTGACGGACCAAGATTTCCCACGATGACCTCCTTGATGATGCGCATGTGTTGGATGTTACTCATGTTACAAAAGTGAATCTAACTCACTCCGTAGGTGTGCGCAAGGGGGTCAACGTGTTTGTACGCTTGCGCTATGACTCAATCGACGCAGTGGCTCACCATTCCCGAATTCGCAGCGGAACTGGGCCTGGAAGCAGGCGACGTCCGCGACAAAATCCGCGAAGGCAAGATCGTGGCGGTGCGCCGGGGGGAAAACAACACGTGGCAGTTGCCCGCGGGCTTCATCATTCCGGGCGCTGTGAGCCCGCACATCATCCCCACGCTGCGCGGCACGTTGACGCTACTCTCGGATGTCGGCCTGTCGGACGAGGAAGCTGTCGAGTGGCTATTGGAGCCCGCCAAGGAACTCGGAATGTCGCCGTTAGACGCGCTCCGTGAGGGACAGCGCGCCCCTGTGCGCAGGCTTGCGCAGGCCCTGCTCTAGAGAGCAGCGCTACGCGGCTCTGTCCGTCGCCGCGTTGAAGAGCCTCGTCAACAACTCCACTCCGCGTGGATCGAGTTCGAGAGCCGCGAGTTGAGTCGCGGCGTTGCTGGCGAGACTCGCAATTTCCTGCTCGACGAGGTCCACGGCATCGGTTGCGGCGATGATCGCGACGGTCTGGGCCACCTCTTCATCGCTCGCGTCTCGCCGCCCAAGTGTCGCCTTAAGTCGGGCCCGGCCCGATGCATCGGTGACTTGCCAGGCCCGCCATACCAGCATCGTCCGCTTGCCTTCGCGGATATCGTCGCCGGCGGGCTTGCCGGTGACGGCGGGGGAGCCCGTGAGGCCGAGCACGTCGTCTCTCAGCTGGAACGCGATTCCCAGCGGAACGCCGATGGCTCGTATCGCGGTGATCGATTCGGCAGAGGCGCCGGCACAGGCGGCGCCGAGGGCCAGAGGAAACTCGGCGGAGTACGACGCGGTCTTGGCGCGCATGACGTCGCGGATAGCGGACTCCTGGTCGCCGAGTGTTGCCAGTGGCTGGGCCGCCACCCGCATGTCAAGGTATTGCCCGACGGTGACGAGTTCGGCCATGTCCGCAAACAGGGCGGTCGCAGCAACTGACTCCCTGGAGCTGAGGGGCTGTACGGCGTCGAAGAGCGCACGGTGCGCGGCCATCAGGGTGAGGTCGCCCGCCAATATTCCGGCGGCCGCTCCAAAGTCATCTGCAGATCCGAGCCAGTCCTGGCGGCGATGCAGATCGGCGAGGACCCGGTGGGCGGCTGGCCGTCCGCGCCGGGTATCCGAGTCGTCAAGCACGTCGTCGTGTAGGAGTGCCGCGGTTTGAAAGAGTTCTACGGCGGCACCGACGCCGATGGCCGCCTCCAGCTGGTTGCCACGGTGGGCGTCGTGCGACGCTGCGATGAGTTGTGCGCGCAGGCGCTTGCCTCCGGTAGATGATGCGGAAATTTGGTCGGTGATCTCACTGGCTGCCACGCCCGCCGGGACTATCGCACCGGAGGTCTTGGCAAGGATGGCGGTGACTCGATCGTCGACGGCGCGGGCGCGTTCGGTTAGCAGGTTGTCCACGCGTCCAGCGTAGAGCGCTTATGTCCACAGGCCGACGCGGCGCGATGGTCATCCACATAACTCGCTCGCGCCTCGACGTGGGCGGCCGGCGGCGCCCACGGTTGACTCATGACTATTCCTACGCTTCGTGGTCCCGGCGAGCTTCTCGCCACTCTGCCTTCTATTATTGGCTTCACGCCTGTCGAGTCGGTCGTGATCGTTGGCATCCGCGATGGTGGTGAGATTGGCGCAATCATGCGCGTAGACCGCGAGGATTGCCTAGTACCTGAGGTGCTCGAGCCGATGTCGCGTGCAGTCGCCGCACATCTGGCCAGGGATGCTGCGATTGCTGCGATCCTGGTGTCCTATACCGAAGGTCCCGTGCGGCTCTGCTGCGAGGCGGCCGACGCGCTGCGGATGGCGGTGGCGGATGCGGTACCGAGGGTCGACACCTGGGCGGTCGCACGTGGCCGCTACTTCGCGCCAGGGTGCGCAGACGTGACGTGTTGCCCCCTCGACGGAACTGTCGTGCCGGAACAGCCCGCCTCCCCACTGCCGATGTCCGGCCTCGGTGCCATGCGCGCGACTGTGACCCACTCCAGGCCCCGCAGCCCATGGGGAACTGCGGGCGCCCTGGAGCGGCGCAGGTGCGCGCGGGCAGCCGTTCGCTGGGCGTCGAAGCGCGAGAGCGACGAGCGCGAATGGCGACGTCGGAGTCTAGGGCTATGGCAGCAGCACCTGACGAGCGGCGCGGACCCCGAGTTCACTCCTCGAGAGGCCGACCTCGGCAAGTTGGTGGCGGCCATGGCGGACGTGCGTGTCAGGGATGCCGTCATCGTGTGGCTGGTGCCAGGCTCGGATGAAGCAATCGACGACGTCCTCGCGGGGGTCCCGTCGGAGGCAGTATCGAGGGCACTGGACGCGCTGCTCGACCCCCGTGAGGCACTGATGCTCGGTGAGGTTCGGGCGGCGGTTCTCAGGCGCGTGACGGCCGCGTGTGTCGCTCATGGTCGGCGCAAGGATGCCGCCCCTCTCCTCGCGGTGCAGGCCCTCGTGGAGTGGTGGGTGGGAGAGCCGACTGTGGCGGTGTCTCTATGCGACGCCGCGACGGCGAGTTCACCCGGGTACCGGCTCGCCGAGCTTATCCGGGCTACCATTCGTGCGGGTATTGCGCCGGGCTGGCAAGCATAAGGCGGACATTTGGGGCACTCGGGTGCCACAGGCGAGAATGTTTCCTCGAAAGTGCCCCAAAACGCCGTTGCGGGGAACCATTCGGTTGACAGTCGCGTTACACTTTAATGGATTTGCGCGACGCGGCGAAGAGCCTTCTGAGCGTAGTTTCGCTACTAGTTCTACGTAGCACTGCTGCCGTCAGAGAGGATCCTCGTGTCGCCCCACAGCACTGACCTTTCCGGTCGTTGTGTTGCGGGGGCTCCTCGTGTCACCGCCGTTCGTTTTGCAAGTCCAGCCGTGCGAACCCCTTACCTGACGCCTCATGCGTCGCAAGCCCGTTAGTGTCCAAGTCCTCCGCCGCATCGGCGAAGGCAATGAAGAAGGAGAAGGCCACGACTACCGCAGCCTCGCCCAAGACCACCGCAACTAAGGCAAGCGCCAAGAGCGCCACCAAGAAGACGGCCGCTAAGAGCGCGCCAGAAGCAGTGGAGACCGAGAAGGACGCGAAGCCGGTAACGCGCAAGAAGGCCGCCGCGCCCAAGAAGGCGGCAGCTCCTAAGAAGGCAGCCGCGCCCAAGGCTTCGGCTGCTGCCGCAAAGAAGGCCGCAGCGCCCACTGCTGCAGCCAAGCGAGCTGCGGCTAAGCGTGCCAAGGAGGACGCGGAGGCCCAGGCCCGCAGCGTCGAGAACCAGGACGCACCCGTCGCTCAAATCGAGGATGAGCCCGTCGAGGCCAAGCCTAAGGTCGAGGATTCTGAAGAGCGGGGTTACGTCCTGCGTAGCGCCGACGACGACGCCCCCGTGCAGCAGGTCTTCACGGCAGGCGCCACCGCTGACCCCGTCAAGGACTACCTGAAGCAGATCGGTAAGGTCGCGCTGCTGAACGCCGAGCAGGAAGTTGACCTCGCCAAGCGCATTGAGGCCGGCCTGTTCGCGGAAGAGAAGCTTGGTTCCGGGGAGAAGATCGCCCCCAAGCTGCGCCGTCAGCTCGAGTGGATCGCAAACGACGGACGCCACGCCAAGAACCACCTGCTCGAAGCCAACTTGCGACTGGTGGTATCGCTGGCAAAGCGCTACACAGGCCGCGGCATGCTGTTCCTGGACTTGATCCAGGAGGGCAACCTCGGTCTGATCCGAGCCGTCGAGAAGTTCGACTACACCAAGGGCTACAAGTTCTCGACCTACGCCACGTGGTGGATCCGTCAGGCCATCACGCGCGCCATGGCCGACCAGGCCCGCACCATCCGTATCCCCGTCCACATGGTCGAGGTCATCAACAAGCTCGCGCGAGTCCAGCGCCAGATGCTTCAGGACCTGGGCCGCGAGCCCACTCCCGAGGAGCTTGCCGCCGAACTCGACATGACCCCCGAGAAGGTGGTCGAGGTTCAGAAGTACGGCCGCGAGCCCATTTCGCTCCACACCCCATTGGGCGAGGACGGCGACAGCGAGTTCGGTGACCTCATCGAGGACTCCGAGGCAGTCGTCCCGGCCGATGCCGTGGGCTTCACGCTGCTTCAGGAGGAGCTCAGCAAGGTCATGGACACGCTTAGCGAGCGCGAGGCTGGCGTGGTCGGCATGCGCTTTGGTCTCACCGATGGCCAGCCCAAGACGCTAGACGAGATTGGTCGGGTGTTCGGCGTGACCCGCGAGCGCATTCGCCAGATCGAGTCCAAGACCATGTCGAAGCTGCGCCACCCCAGTCGTTCACAGGTGCTGCGCGACTACCTGGACTAAGCCAAGACCTGAACGCCTCAACGCCCCCACACTCAGAGCGTGGGGGCGTTGTGGCGTGAACAATGGCCAGCCGTGACGCGAACGAGCACGGTACGCGAGCCGGCTATTGCGGCGCGAGGGGGTCCTTGCGGCCGATGTACGACCAGTCGCGAACCGCGAACGGAGTGGCCAGGGCGATGATGGCGGCAAGGCCCGCGGCCCAGCCCACTGCCACGCTCTCGGGGGAGTCGGTCAACCGGCCGCTGGCAATCCACCACAGTCCCCAGGCAATGGCGACCCCGGTGGCAATGCTCAGTGCTGCGGAGGCCCGCAGCCCCCGTACGATCGCGACCGCAAGCGCCGCTGCCACGACCAAGACGGCGATGGCGATGCCCACGCCGTCTCCCGGAGCGAACCCGTCGATTCCGCTCGCGATCGTGGCGGTGATGTCTGCGAGGGTCGCGACTACGACCCATCCGAGGTAGAGGCCCACCGGCACGTCGGTGGTCAGGCGCTCCGCCCAGGATGACGGGGGAGTCGTTGCCAGGCGCTTAGCCGCCACCGCGAGCACCGCGGCCAGCACAGCAATGACCACCACGGATGCCCACAGCCAGCCCGCCTGAATCACGCCGATCCATACGGCGTTCAGCAACATCGAGGCGAGGACCCACCATGACGTGGCGCGCAAACGAGGATCAGTCGCGTGGCTTGGTAGGAACTGGAAGATCGCGAAGACTACTAGCCCTAAGTAGATGACCGACCAGATGGAGAATGCTGTCGATGCTGGTGCGAGCAGCGTCGCATCGGCAGCGAGTGCGCCCCCTGCCGCGTCCTGGATGGGGGTGCCGCCAAAGGCGCCGGATCCCCATGCTGCGCCGGCGATCGCGACGATGGCGCCAATCAGTACAGTCCAGCGGCGCGCCGTGTCCGCACTGGTAAGTGTCGCTTCTGTGGAGCGTGTCGATGAGGTGGTGTTCATGTTGTCCATTATTTTTCCTCCTGCAAGGTCAAACCTTTGCCGCACGAAAAATCTTCCCAGCATCGGCCGATGGGGTGGCTGAGACATCGACTCCCGTCACCGTGGGGAACGGCTAAGGAACGGCCGGAGGAACCTCGACGATTGCCTCTTCGGCATCCGGCACAGTGTCATCGCCAGGGCGTGTGCGCGCTGTTTGAGCAATCACGATTCCTACCAGCACAAGTGTCGCGCCACCCACCTGGAGGGTCGACAGCGTCTCGCCCAACCACAACCACGCCACGACGAACGCGAAAAGCACTTCAGACGATGCAAGGATCCCTACGGCGGTGGCCGACAGGTGACCGAGGGCGGAGAAGATCAACACGAAAGGCGCGAAGGCACCAAGGGTGACCACAAAGAGCAAGGGAACCCAAACGGGGACGACGACCGATTCGAGCGCACCCGACAGCGACACATTGGCGGTCAGCGTCGCCGGATCGAGCGTCCACCACGAGGAGAACAGGCCCCAGAACGCGCTCGCAAACACGGAGGCCCAGAACGCGACCGCCATGGGTGCCATGGCGGCGACCACCCGCTCGCCCATGATGAAGTAGAAGGCGTACGTGATGGCGGCACCGAAAGCCGCGAGCACTCCTAGAAGCGCAAGGCTGCTGTCCCACACCTGGGCGACTATCGCGAGTCCCACCAGCACGGCGCCTATAGCGAACCAGAGCCGTGGTTGAACACGTTCGTTGAAAATGAGCCAAGCGGCGAGGGCAACAAATACCACCGCCGTGTACTCGATCAGCAGCGCGACTCCCACGGGCAGGATCGAGATGGCTATGGCGTACAGCCACTGGATCATCGCGAGACCGCCAATTCCGAGCGCGGCCAGGTTCAGAAGCTGACGCTTGGTGGGGCGGAATTGAGCGCGATCCGTGACCAGCAGGACCGCGCCGGCGATGATTACTGTTGACAGCACCCGGAAGAACGTCAACTGGGAGGGGCTGACGCCAGCGCCGATGACAACCTTCGCGACCGAGCCGTTAATGCCGAACAGTGCGGCTCCGGTGATCACGTACATCGCTCCACGCGCGGTGGACGTGAGCCGCCGGGCTGGAGCGTCGGGGGTCGGCACTGTCACGAGCGCCATCGTACGCCGCCACGACGGCCCGGCACCGCGTGTACTCGTGAAGTTCGGCGGGTAGCCGCGATAGCATCGGGCCAACGACTTCCTAAGGAAAGAACCACATGGACGCCCTGCGCTATATCCTCCTCATCCTGCACCTCATCGGCATGGCCGCAATCCTGGGGCCGTTCCTCGGCCAGTGGACCGCCAAGACCAAGAGCATCACCAAGACGATGGTGTGGGGAGCGCGCGCGCAGCTCATTACCGGTCTCGGCCTGGTCGGCGTCGCCTATGCCAGCGACCACGAACCTGACCACGTCAAGATTGCCGTGAAGCTGATCATTGCACTCGCAATCGTCGCGATTTGCGAGGCCACGAGTAAGAAGTCAGGGTCCGTCAAGACTGCATGGTGGCTGGTAGGCGGCCTCACCGTCGCCAACATCGTTGTCGCGGTGGTGTGGAACTAGCATGACGCTCGTGCGTGCCGCGACGTCGAGCGACGCTGCGGAGATCGTCCACCTCGGAGCCCTGATGTACAAGGCGGTCGGTGCCGCGCCCACCCCCATGTGGGCCGTTGACTCGACCAAACTTGTGGCCGAGCGTATTGGGGGCGACCTCATCGGCATGGTGATCGACGCTCCGGAGGGTGGCCTCGCGTGCTGTGGGCTCGTCAATGTCGCGCCGCGACTGCCGCGTCCGGGCATGCTTGCGCACCACATGGGTTATGTGCAGTGGGTCTCGACGTCCGCACAGCACCAGTACAAGGGCTATGCGCGCGCCGTCATGGATGCACTGCTTGAGGAGACAGACAAGCGCGGCATCGAGGTGGTCGAACTGCATGCCAGCCCGCAGGGTCGCCGGATGTACGAGGACCTGGGTTTCTTCGTCAAGGACGACAACATCGCGATGACCCAGTTGCGCAAGCGTAAGGGCCCTCAGTAGCGAGTCACAGCGGCCCAGTGCGGCGCGGCATGAAGGCGATGTCGCCCGTACAAACTACGCTGTAGTCCGTGGCTCAATCAGACTATTCAGCGCGTCATCTTTCCGTTCTCGAGGGACTCGAGGCGGTCCGCAAGCGTCCCGGCATGTACATCGGCACCACCGACTCGCGTGGGCTCATGCACTGCCTTTGGGAAATCATCGACAACTCTGTCGACGAGGCGCTCGGCGGCTTCGGCAATGAGATCGAGATCATCCTTCACCCGGATGACTCGGTGGAAGTGCGCGATAACGGGCGCGGCATTCCCGTCGACATCGAACCCAAGACCGGGCTAACCGGTCTCGAGGTCGTGATGACCAAGCTGCACGCGGGGGGAAAGTTTGGCGGTGGCTCGTACGCCGCGTCCGGTGGTCTGCACGGTGTGGGAGCCTCGGTCGTGAATGCGCTCAGCGAGCGCCTGGACGTGTGGGTGGACCGTGGGGGCAAGACGCACCACATGGGCTTCCGCCGCGGCGAGCCTGGCTACTTTCAGGATCCCGCTAGCGGTCCTACCCCCGATGCTGACTTCGAGCCGTTTGTTACGGGTTCCGAACTGCAAACCACGGGCAAAGTCGCCAAGGCAAAGACCGGGACTCGCATTCGTTACTGGTCTGACCGTCAAATTTTCAACAAGTCCGCGAGTTTCACTTACGAGGACCTCATTGTGCGAGCACGCCAAACGGCGTTCCTGGTCCCAGGGCTCACGCTCAGCGTGCGCGATCAGCGCAATCCCCTCGAGCCCAACGAGGAGAGCTTTCGCTACGAAGGTGGCCCGCGCGACTTTGTCGACTTCATCGCGCACGATGCCCCGGTCACCGACACCTGGGAGCTCACCGGAACCGGCACCTACGTGGAAACCGTGCCAGTCCTCAAGGCCAACGGACAGCTGATCTCCGAGGAGGTGCAACGCGACTGCCAGGTGGACGTCGCATTGCGATGGGGAAACGGCTATGAGACCGAGGTACGTTCCTTTGTCAACATCATCGCGACGCCCAAGGGCGGCACGCACCAGGCAGGCTTCGACGCCGGCCTCACCAAGGTACTTCGTTCCGCCATCTCCACCAACGCTCGTCGCCTCAAGCTGACTGGCAAGGATGGCGCGGAGAAGATCGAGAAGGACGACATCATGGCCGGTTTAACGGCAGTGGTGACCGTTCGGATCGCTGAACCTCAGTTCGAGGGTCAGACCAAGGAGGTCCTGGGTACGGGCCCCGTGCGGGGCATCGTTGCCAAGGTCGTGGAGAAGGAGTTGCACGCGCTGCTCACGTCTCCCAAGCGCGACCTCAAGACTCAATCGACGAACGTGATGGAAAAGATCATCTCCGAGATGCGTGCCCGCGTCGCCGCGCGTAAGCAGAAGGAGATATCACGCCGCAAGAACGCGCTCGAGACCTCATCGCTGCCCTCCAAGCTCGCGGACTGCCGCAGTAACGACGTGGAGACCAGCGAATTGTTCATCGTCGAGGGGGACTCCGCACTCGGCACGGCCAAGCTCGCGCGCCAGTCCGACTTCCAGGCGCTATTGCCCATCCGCGGCAAGATCCTCAACGTGCAGAAGGCTTCCGTCACCGACATGCTGCACAACGCTGAGTGTGCGTCGATCATCCAGGTCATTGGCGCTGGTTCGGGACGCACGTTCGACATCCCGGCGGCTCGCTACGGCAAGATCATCCTCATGACGGACGCCGACGTGGACGGTGCGCACATTCGGACGTTGCTGCTGACACTGTTCTTCCGCTACATGCGCCCCATGGTGGACGCCGGCCGCGTGTACGCCGCCGTGCCGCCGCTGCACCGCATTGAGGTCATGGGTAGCGCGCGGCGCGAGAAGGAGTACATCTACACGTATTCGGAGAAAGAACTCGTTGAGACTTTGAGCGATCTGCGCCGCAAGGGTCGCAAATTCAAGGAAGACATTCAGCGATACAAGGGTCTGGGTGAGATGGATGCGGACCAGCTGGCCGAGACCACTATGGACCCCCAGCACCGCATGCTGCGCAAGATCACGGCGCATGATGCTGAGGGCGCAGAACGGGTATTTGAGTTGCTCATGGGCAACGACGTCGCGCCTCGTAAGGACTTCATTGTTGCTGGGGCCGCGAACCTAGATACCAACCGCATCGACATGTAGTCCACAGTTCGACCAATCCAAACGTCTCTTCCGGGCGAACTCCTGGTGGAACCGCTTCACGGTGAATGCAGATCGCATTCGCGGGGAAGCAGTTCCGTGGCAGGACCGACAACGGTCATCCACCAGTAGTGCAACGGAAAGGCAATCATGAAGATTCTCCGCACCTCAATGCTCCTCGCCGCCACCGGTCTGCTCGTTGCAGGCCCGGCTTCGATGGCGATGGCAGCTGACGGAACATACGATGGCAGCATGTCCGAACTGAACGGCTCGGGCGCCTCCGGAACCGCGCAAGTCAAGGTTGAAGGCACGGAAGTGACCGTCAACATCTCGGGCACTGGCTTTACACCCAATGCCCCCCACGCCCAGCACCTCCACGGTGACGTGTCGGGTAAGGATTTTGTGTGCCCGACTGACGCCGACGTGAAGGAGCTAGACAAGGACGGCGACGGGCTGCTGAACACGCTCGAGGCAGCACCGCTCTACGGCGGCGTGCTTATCGCGCTGACCACGGAAGGCGACACCACCCCCGACTCGGCTCTTGCCGTGGATAGGTTCCCCACGGCGGATGCCGACGGCAACCTTGAGTACAACCGCACCTTTACGGTGACTCAAGATGTCGCGGACCAGATGGCCAACCTGCACATCGTTGACCACGGCATCGACCTCGATGGCTCGGGTACCTACGACGGTGACGTCAAGAGCTCGCTGTCCGAGGATCTTCCGCTCGAGGCAACCATCCCGGCCGCTTGTGGCGCACTCGGCGACGCACAGACCGAGGCTATGCCTGCCGGCGGTGTCGAGACCGGAAACGCCATGGGTGACACCTCGACGGCAGTGATCTACGGATCGGTCGCTCTCGCTTCGCTCGCGGCAGCCGGAGGACTTGTCCTCACCAACCGTCGCCGCGCGGCCACCAAGTAGCACCAGCGCAACGGGGAGGGCCACTCGTCTTCCTACACGCTCGCTAGCGCAGGGCCGGGCCGAGAAGTCGGTCCGGCCCTGCGCCAGTCTCACCACCAAGGAAGCGAGGCAGCACTCATGTCGAACACGAACGCCACTCCCATCAAGAACCACCTCCTGCAGAACGGTCGCACGTGGTGGATAGTCGCCGCATTCGTGGTGGTCGCACTAGTGTTCGGGCTTCTCGCGTGGAACTCCATGCGCCCCGTGGTGCCCGCATCGCTGGCGCAGGCAAGCTCTCAACCGACGCCCCCTACAAGCCAACCTGCCAGCACCCCATCAACGAGCGCTTCGGACCCTGCGTCAGCTACTTCACCAACGGCGACGCCCGTGCCTGTCGACCTCACCGGACGTGTCGAGCCCGCGATGACGCGGCCTCCTCAAGCACAGCCAGCAGAATTGACAGTGTCCTCAGTAGGAATCTCCACTGACCTGGAAACGCTGGGCCTGCTGGACGACGGTTCGTTGGCTACGCCGGTCGACACCGACCTAGCGGGTTGGTACAACGGCGGCCCCAAGCCAGGTGCAGTTGGTCCAGCGGTCATTGCAGGGCACGTCAGTTACGGAGGCGGCCCGTCGGTGTTCTTTCACCTGAGCGAGATCGTCGCAGGCGACAAGATCACCGTCACCCAAGAGGATGGGTCCGAAGTGAACTTTCGGGTGACGCGCGTCGAGCAGCATGCCAAGGATGACTTCCCAACACTTGAGGTCTACGGCAACACCGCCACACCAGAGTTGCGCTTGATCACGTGTGGTGGAGACGTCAACGAGTCGTCGGGCCACTTCTACGACAATGTGATCGTGTTCGCTCAGATGGAATAGCGGCAATGTTGCCGTGTGGTGCGACACAATGGGGGAGTGAGCGAACCAGGCGATGTCCCCAATGAAGAATCAGTCCGTCCGGTGAGCGCTGATGAGGAGGCCATGGAGCCAGTCCAGCTCATCGAGCAGTCAGGTGCAATCATGCGTACCGGCAGGCTCATGCTTGGGGCTGGCACCGCGAGCTATAGGGTCGCGCAGGCGATGCACGCCGTAGCACGTTCGTTGGGCGTGGATGCCCACAGTGCGCAGGTATCCCTCACTGACATCACCGCGACCTCCCGGCGCGGCCGCATCTTCCGCACCGAGATCGTCACCAACAGTGTCTTTTCCGTCAACACGGACCGCATTGTGGCACTTGACCGGATGCGCAGGACGATGCCGGAGCACACCACCCCGGAGGAAGTACACCGGACGCTAGATCAGATTGAGGCGAAGCGTCCGCGCTACCCACCGTTCGCCAACGCAGCCTTTGCAGGCGCAGCCTGTGGCGGCTTTGCCCTACTGAACCACGCTCTTTTACTCGAGATCGTCGCCGTGTTTCTTGCCGCCGGGGTCGGACAGTACGTGCGTCGACTCTTGATGATCCGCCACTTCAACATCTTTGGTGTGACGATGGTCGCCGCGGCCGTCGCGACAAGCATTTACATGGCGGGCATGGCGATCCTCAACGTGACGGGAGTGCAGGTTGCGACACATGCGGCGGGCTATATCTCTGCAGTCCTGTTTCTTTTGCCGGGATTCGCACTCATTACGGGCGCCCTCGACATGGCGAAGATGGACATCACCGCGGGGCTATCTCGGGTGGCGTTTGGCACCATGATCACGCTGGGCGCAACGGTGAGCGTCTTTGCTGTCTCGCTGCTCGGAACGCTACAGATTAGCGAGCGGGCGGTGAATGAGTTGCCAGTCGCGGCAGATATCGGAATGTGGGCCGGTGGTACAGCGGTAGGTGTCTTGGGGTTTGCTCTCATGTTCAATAGCCCCTGGCGGTTGGCATTCTCAGCCGCTGCGATTGGCATGGTCGCCAATGCCGGCCGCATGTATGCGATTGATCAGGGCATCGCCATTCAGACGGCAACGGCGGTCGCATGCATTGTGGTGGGCGTTCTAGCCGCCTTTGCGGCCCGTGGCGGGCGCTATCCGGTGATTACGCTCTCAGTCCCCGCCGTGCTCGTCATGGTGCCAGGAGTGACCGCCCACGAGGCAGTGGTAAGCCTCAATCGCGGAGACTACGCGACCTCAGTGGCTGGAATATTGTTGGTGAGCCTTGTCGTTCTTTCAATCATGGTGGGATTAGTCGTAGCCAAGTTGCTCACCGACCCCGAATGGGCATTTTCTAGAACGGAGCAGTCATGGCATCGCATCGATACCGCGAGATAGACCCCAGCCTTCCCGACGTTGGCAAGAGTTCGGGTGGACCGAAGGAGATGTCTCTCGACGATGCTCGAGTGATCATGGCCGCGACTGACCTTTTGGCGTTGGGGCTCATGCATGGGTACCTGCGTTCCTATGCTGCGACCGCAGGTGCGATTATGTTCGCGCCTGCCATCGCGGCGATCGCGTTGATCCTTGGCTGGACCGGCGTTGCAATCGTCTTCTTCGCGCTGTTCGGCATGGCAGCGTGGGTCGTCATGGAGGCCCGGCGCCGTGCGCGCAAATGGGAGTCCGTAGTCTTCACACGCATCGCGCAGTTGACCACCGCTCAATCTTGAGGCGACGAAGGCCAGGTTCAGCCGATGCCGTGAACCGGCGCGCTAATCCGGGTACCGGATCCATCGCGACGCCCAAACTCCTCGGGTAGGTCGATCGACTGGCCAGCGCCGGAACTCGCGCGAGCGGGGCCCGTTCCTACCCAGGCGGACAGCAACGCGTCCTCGCCGCGGACAAAGCGGTGCGCACGCACCCCGCCGGTGGCCCGTCCCTTAGAGGGGTACTCGGCAAACGGAGTGACCTTGGCCGTGCCAGGGGTGGTTCCAGGGAGGGCGGTGGATGGCCCGGCGATAGTAACGACCACTGGCGCCGTCGGATCGTCACCCTGGGCGGCATCGGCGGTAACGACCCCAAAGTAAGTGACCTTGGCTCCTGCACTCAGCTTGATGCCGGCCACGCCACCACCGGCACGCCCCTGTGGACGCACGAGCGAGGCAGCGAAGTGCAGGAGTTGAGCGTCATCAGTCACGAACACGAGCGAGTCGGCATCGGCCGCGAGTACCGCGCCCACGACCGTGTCTCCCTCCTTAAGCGAGATGACCTCCCATGAATCCTTGTGGGGAGCATCCCCTGGGGCGACGCGTTTGACGACACCCTGCGCGGTGCCAAGCGTGAGCGGCCGGTCGCCGGTCAGCGGAACGATGGACAGCGGTTCCTCTCCACGCTCTAGGGTGACAAGTTCCGCGAGCGGTACCCCTCCGCCCAGCGAAGGTGGCTCGGACGACGGCGCGAGTGCGGGCACATCGAGCAACGACAGGCGGACGATGCGACCCAGTGTGGTCACGACGCCCACATCGGCACGTGCCGAGGCGGGAATCATGGCTCGAATCACGTCGTGCGAGCTGCGTCTTCCCTCGGTGGGGACGGGGGAGTCGTCTGCAGTGCGTGCCACGAGGCCGGTGACGGAGAGCAGCGCAAAGCATGCCGTGTCCTCGATCTCCATCGGGATGGCGGCGCTACGCGAAGAGGTGCCCGTACCGACTGCGCCGAGTGACGCCGGTGCGCCAGCATCGGCCAGCAGAATGGTCCGGCGCGGGGTGCCGTACTCGGCAGCGGCAACGTCCATCTCGGCGCCGACCACAGCGCGCAGGGTGGTGGGGGAGGACAGGATCTCCTCGAGCTCGGCGATCTCGGCGAGCAGCTTGGCCTTCTCCTCTTCCAATTCGAGTTTGGAGAACTTGGTCAAGCGGCGCAGGCGCAGTTCCAGAATGTACTCGGCCTGGATCTCCGACAGATCGAACGCCGTCATGAGGCGCGTGCGTGCCTCAGCGACCTCCTCCGAGGACCGAATGATCTGAATGACGTCGTCGATGTCGAGGATCGCGACCAACAGGCCGTCGACAAGATGCAGGCGATCGAGTCGTGCCTGCAGGCGGTGCTTGGAGCGGCGCGTGACCACATTGATCCGGTGACCCACCCACACGGCAAGCATTTCCTTGAGGCCCATAGTGCGGGGCTCGCCGTCGACCAGTGCGACGTTGTTGATGGAGAAGGACTCCTCGAGCGGGGTATACCGGTACAGCTTCTCCAGCACTGCCTCGGGATTGAAGCCGTTCTTGATTTCGATTACCAGACGTAGGCCGTGGTGGCGATCGGTGAGGTCTGTGACTGCGCTGATGCCGTCCAACTTCTTGTTGGAGACGCCATCCTTGATCTTCTCGATGACTTTCTCGGGGCCCACGAGGTACGGCAGCTCGGTGACGACGATTCCCTGGCGCTTGGCCGTGACCTTCTCGATCCGGGTGGTGGCGCGGGTCTTAAACGCACCCTTACCGGTCTCGTAGGCCTGACGCACTCCCTCCAAGCCCACGATCTTGCCGCCGGACGGCAGGTCCGGGCCAGGCACAAAGCGCATCAGTTCGTCGAGGTCGGCCTTGGGGTTGGCGAGCAGGTGGCGCGCGGCGGCGATGACTTCGATCAGGTTGTGCGGGGCCATGTTCGTGGCCATACCCACGGCGATTCCCGATGCGCCGTTGACCAGCAAGTTGGGGATGGCTGCGGGCAGCACTTCAGGCTGCTGCAACTTGTTGTCGTAATTGGGGACAAAGTCGACAACGTCCTCACCCAGGTCCGCGGTGAGTGCCATTGAGGCCTTTGCCAGGCGTGCCTCGGTGTATCGAGCAGCAGCGGGGCCGTCGTCGAGTGAACCGAAGTTGCCGTGACCGTCAACGAGCGGCAGGCGCAAGGAAAAGTTCTGGGCCATGCGCACCAGGGCGTCGTAGATGGCCGAGTCGCCGTGGGGGTGGAGCTTTCCCATGACCTCGCCAACCACACGCGCGGACTTCACATAACTGCGCTCGGGGCGCAGTCCCATGTCCTGCATCATGTAGACGATCCGTCGCTGCACGGGCTTGAGGCCGTCACGCGCATCGGGAAGCGCGCGCGAGTAGATCACCGAGTAGGCGTACTCCAGAAACGAAGCCTCCATCTCGGCGCTGACATCAATATCGACGATCTGCGAGTCCGACGCGTCGGTCATCTCACTCCTCAGGAACTGCTTGGGTCTAATGAACTGCACGTATTGTCTCGCGCCTGGGCGGGGTCGCGGTGCCGCCACGCGGCGAGCGAGCCTCACTGCAGTGCAGTCCCCACGGCGAGTCGGAAGGTGGAACACTAGTGGCATGTCTCAGACGCTTGACCAAGCAGTTGCCGTTGCCGGGTACTACCCAGCCCTCGCATCGTCCGTTCTCAAGAGTGCCATCGGTGCAGAATCCGTGCGAGCTCACTTTGTGCACGCGGAGACGACGTTTGACGACCGCGAGGTGCGTCGGCACATGACGGTACTGGTCATCACCGACACGCGCCTGCTGCGCGTTCACATGGACGATGGCGCGGGGCACTCGGGCGAGGGCGCACACGAGGCGTCGGCGACAGTCGAAACCGCATTCCTGTCAAGGATCTCGAACATGGCGATGACACATGTGGTGCACCACCCGGAAAACTTCCGTGAGGGCGACGGCCCTTCAGAGTTGGTGCTCGCAGTGGGATGGGGCATCCACTCGCGCATCGAGCTCGAGCCCGCCACGTGTGGCGACGAGAACTGCGATGCCGACCATGGTTATACGGGCGGCATCACAGGCGACGACACGTTGGTGCGCGTCAGCGCCATTGCAGACGGGGTCGACACGGTTCACGCACTCGAACGATTTGCCTCGACCCTTCAGCAGGCCATCGGGGCGCCTGCGTGACGCTCGCCCAGCACCTCGGTGCTGCCGGGCTCAGCCTTCCCCATTACGGACGCAAGGACTTGGGGGCGGTCCTCCCCGCGGCGCTCGCCGCGGTGGGCGCAGGTCACGTGGTTAATTGGCGCAATGCGGAGTCCGACAGGCAACGGCTGGGCCTGCCACGCGTACGCCACGTCGTGGTGGTGCTGCTCGACGGGCTGGGGCACCTCCAGCTCGATGCGCGTCGCGGGCATGCACCGTTTTTGCGTTCTATCGAATCCGGCGTCGTGACAGCGGGGTATCCGACCACGACAGCTGCCTCGCTGGCGATGTTCGGCACCGGACAGCCGTCAGGGCGCACCGGGATGACGGGCTACACCGCCATGAACCCCGGCACCGGCAAGGTCGCGAATCTTATCTCCTGGGAGAACGCCGAGGCACCCGAGGAATGGCAGCGTCAGCCTTCGCTGCTCGAGCAGGCCGCTGCGGACGGCTTCACCATCACGACGCTTGGCAAGCGCCGCTTCGCGGGATCAGGATTGACTCAGGCCGTGTTGCGCGGTGGGCAGTTCGTGGGCGCCGAGAGTCTCGCCGAGCGCATAGATGTCGCGCTTGGTGCGGCCCGCCAGTCCGGGGTGTCGTACTGCTACTGGGGAGAGATAGATGCCGCGGGTCACCGCTACGGCTGGGAGAGCCAGGAATGGGTGGCCGCGCTGGAGGACGCCGACCGAGAACTGCGCCGGCTCGCCTCCCAACTTCCTCGCGGCACGGCCATGGTCGTGACGGCCGACCATGGCATGATCGATGTCACCGGCGCACCGCGGTGGGATGCCGGAGAGCACCCCGGGCTCCTCGAGGGCGTACGCCTTACGGCGGGGGAGCCCCGCGCCCTGCATCTTCATCTTGACGAGAGTGTGAACGCGGAAGAAGTCGTAGAGCGCTGGCGGAACGTCTTGGGTAAGCATGCTGCCGTTGTCACCAAAGCAGACGCCGATGCCGGTGGCCTCTTTGGAGAGATCCTTCCCGAGGTTTCGGGCCGCATCGGCGACGTCGTCGTGGCCATGGCAGGACGAGCAACCGTGGTCGATTCGCGTTCTCAGTCCGAGCGGTCAATGGCACTAATTGGGGTGCATGGTTCGCTGACACCCGAGGAACTCCAGGTTCCTCTGCTCGCCGCGGTAGGCGGGTAGAGCCAGCTCCGACGCTTCGAGGTCGGAAAGCGCACGCGAACTACGTGGAACGCGCCGTCCAACGACCGCCGCTGCGCGAGACCTGGATAGGGTGATCAAAACAGCGACTCACGTTGTCAGTAGTGAGGACTGTCTCCACGTCGCCCTGCACAAGGAGGCACCCCTCGCGAAGCAGCGCTGCGTGGGTAGTGGACGCCGGTAGCTCCTCGAAGTGGTGGGTGACGGTGACCGTCGCCATGTGAGGATGCGTCGCCGCCAAGTCGCTGAGCGTCGCCAGCAGTTGCTCGCGCGCTGCCACGTCGAGCCCGGTCGTTGCCTCGTCCAGCAGTAGCAACGCGGGGTCGTTCATCAGCGCCCGAGCAATCAGGACACGACCTCGTTCACCCTGCGACATTGTGGCCCAGCGCAGCACGCGTGCCTGCGTGATTCCGACCAGGTTGAGCAACTCGTCTGCCCGGACTTGCTGAGCCGGTGTGGGTTCCCAACGGGGGATGAGCTCTATTGAGCCGGTAACCCCGGTGAGCACCACATCGCGCGCTGGCAAATCACGCGACAGTGGGTGACGAGCCACCACGAGTCCGATGTGGCTACGGAGTTCTCGCATGTCAACTCGGCCGAGGCGGTAACCCAGGACGCTGACTGACCCACGGCTTGGATGACTGACCGCGGCCAGTAGTGAAATCAGGGTCGACTTTCCTGCGCCGTTGGGGCCAATCAGCGCCCATCGCTCTCCACGGTGCACGGTGAGATCGACGGAGTCGAGGATGGTGCGGCTGCCACGGAAAAAACTGACGTCCTCCGCGCGCAGGACGGAGTCGTCGACACCGTGATGGTTCAGGGGCATGGGGAGAGGTTGAGGTGCAGGACTACTAGTCGCGTGGCGGCTCGTCGTTCTTGGCGCCAAAGACAATCTCGTCCCAACTGGGAACCGATGCGCGGCCCTTCTTAGGGGGACGCCTCTCGCCCGTTTCGGGGTTCACGTTGCGCTCGATGGCAGGCGACTTGCCCACCTGTGAGGAAGCGTCGTCGCGGCGTGCTGACCCAGCCGGGTGCGGCATCGTCTGGCCGGCGGAACTGAATCCCACGTCGGCGCTACGTGCCTTGGCCGCCGGGCCAAAACCCTCGAAGCCACCATCCTCGTCGTGCTCGTCAACATCGTCCTCGTCGACAGTCTCACGGGTGCCGCGTTTGCCTTGTAGGTCCTCGAGCAGCGCCTCTGTGGGGTTGACCTCGAAGTCGCGCTCGGCCTCGCCACCCGCGGCGGGCACTGGGGTGTCGTCATCGTCAAAATCGTCGTTGTCGAGGTGGAAGCCACCCTGAGTTTGGTCGGGCAGAGCGGTCACCGCAGGTGGACGGGTCTCATTGAGCGGTCCGGTCTCGGCTTCCTCGCCACGAACGGCGCTCAGGTGTCGCTTGGGGATGGGGACATCCAGGAGCTCGGTCTCGGTGAGCCAGCGGGCCTCATCATCCTCAGCGGTGACGGCGCGTGCGCTGTGATCGAAAGTCCACCGGGCGCGCACGTTGCGTCCACCAGCGACATAGTCTGCCGCCACCTGCCACGGCTCATCTATCTCACGCCATGCGTCCCACAAGATGCTCTCCGTGTCTACGCCTCGCGACGCCAGCCTGTCGGCAACCAGGTCGCCCAGCACGGGTGAGCCCACGTCGCGGCCGATGCGTGTGCCGCGAGCGAGGTCCGCGATGTAGGAGCGTTCTGCGATGACCGGTACTTCGTACTTCTCAAACGAGCGCACGTCCTCGCCGGTGATCTCCGCGAGTTCGGCGGCATTCAGTCCTGCACGGATGCGCTGTTGAATCTCCTTGGGACTCAGTCCTGACGAGGCAGGCGCGGGCGCGGCGTTGACTGGGGTAGTCGCCCTCGCATGCCGAATGGCGCGACGAAGTTCGTCCGAGATCGGCAACGTGTACCGTTCCCCGGATTCGGAAGTAACGATGAGGTTTTCACCATCATCGGCTGGGCCCACCAAAGACAAGCGTGTCATGTGCCCAGCGTGCCACGCCGGGCCGCTTATCGCGCGTCACGCCACGCTGAAGCAGCACCTGAGTGGCGCCCACGTCTCCTCTGAACCCACCATCGGGCGCAAATTGGGGCACCATGGGTGCCATGATGGCGATTTCAACGCACGACATCGATGCGCTACTCGACATCGCGCGCGTCCTGGCGCGTGAGACCGGGGAGCAGGTGGTCGCGTCTCTGCGCGACGCCAGGGTCGCGGCTACGAAGTCCAGCGCTGAGGACGTGGTGACTCAGAACGACATCGCCGCCGAGCAGCATCTCCGTTCAAGGATTGCGGAACTTCGCCCCCAGGACGGGATTCTGGGCGAGGAGGGTGACGACGTAGTGGGGACGTCGGGCGTGACGTGGGTGCTCGATCCGATCGATGGCACTGTTAACTATCTCTACGGCCTCCCGCACTACGGCGTGTCCGTTGCGGCCGTCGCGGGTCCACCACGCACTGGTGAGTGGACCCCGCTGGTTGGCGCCGTGTACGACGGTTCCGGCGTGCTGTGGTCCGCTGCCCGGGACAGGGGAGCCACCCGTGACGATGAGCTACTGGTGCGCACCACCGGACCTGATTTGGGGGGCACACTTCTGGCTACGGGTTTTCAGTACGTAGCGGAGCGACGCGTGCGGCAGGGACAGATCGCTACCCAGATGCTCGCTCGGGTGCGGGACATTCGCCGCCTTGGCGCGGCGTCGGTGGATCTTTGCCTCGCGGCTGCCGGTCAGGTTGATGCCTATTACGAGCATGGACTCAACGCTTGGGACTTTGCTGCCGGTGCTTTGATTGCCACGGAGGCTGGTCTAAGAGTGTCTGGAATCGATGGTGGGCCCGCCAGCGAGCGGTTGCTGATCGCGGCGGTTCCTGGCACTTGGGGGGCTCTTCGGGATGCTCTAATTGAGGCCGGCGCGGAGGACTCATGGCCGTGATAGCGCGCGTCGAGTCGCATTCCGCCGATTTTTCAGGCACAATGCGTGCGCCTGGGGAACAAATTTAACCGCAGGCGCATTGAGTACTCACCAGTACTTTTCGTGAAGGGAAGACCGCCGCATGGCAACGGACTATGACGCACCACGTAAGACGGACGACGAGATCTCCGCAGACTCGATCGAGGAGTTGAAGGCACGCCGTGCCGACAAGTCATCTGGAGTGGTGGATGAAGACGAGGCGGAAGCCGCTGAGGGATTCGAACTCCCGGGTGCAGACCTGTCGGGCGAGGAGCTGAGCGTTCGCGTTCTCCCGCCCCAGCAGGATGAATTTACGTGCATGTCTTGCTTCCTCGTTCACCACCGCAGTCAGCTTGCTGAGTTTAAGAATGACCAGCCCATCTGCTCGGAGTGCGCCGCCTAAGGGCGAACGTGATGACGACGCTTGACGTGCTGATCAGCACGACATCTCCTGACGTGCCGCTGCCCGCGTACGCCCATCCCGGCGACGCGGGCGCGGACATTACGACGCGGATCGACGTGACACTCGCGCCGGGAGAACGGGCGACGGTGCCCACAGGCATCAAGATCGCTCTTCCCGACGGATACGTGGCACTTGTCCATCCCCGATCGGGACTCGCCGCAAAGCACGGCATCACCGTGGTGAATGCGCCGGGAACGGTCGACGCTGCCTATCGGGGTGAGATTGCGGTCACGCTTCTCAATACCGACGCGACCGAGACGATGACATTTGCCAAGGGGGATCGGATTGCGCAACTAGTGATCCAACGCGTGGAGCGAGCCGCCTTCGTGGAAGTTGAGCGACTGCCAGGCACTCACCGGGGTGAGGGTGGATTCGGTTCGACAGGCGGTACCACCGATCCTCAACACAGTGGCGCGGCCAGCGACGCCTCCGCGTCTTAGGTCCTGCGATGACACAGATACCCACCGCGCTTTCGCCTATTTCTGAGGCGCAACCCCGCACGTACGCCAGGGTTGCCGGTCGGATTGTGTGGGTTCAGGTAGAGCCCTCCGACGCTGCGCCTCGACTCACCGCCCGCATCGAGGATCAGTCGGGACGTCTCGACGCGATTTTCCAGGGTCGCCGCGCGATTGCGGGCATTGAGCCAGGTCGCCGCGTCGTTCTTGAGGGCCGGATTTGCGAGGCGATTGCGGTTCCCCTCATGTACAACCCCCGCTACGAATTGGTGGCCAGCGCGTGAGCGATCAGACCGAAGCGAGTGAACCCTCTGAGACTGGCGGTGCGGCGGCGACTGCCGCACGCGGTGCGCAATTGCTTGGCGGCGAGGACTTTTCCTTCGCCGCGGCCATCGGCGGCCCACGCGGCTTCGTCGAGTCAATTCTTCCTGGCCTCGTCTTCGTGGTGGCCTACATCACCGTGGGCGGCTTCCAGGTGCCCGTCATCGCCTCAGTCGTCGTCGTGGTGGCAATGGTCGCGGCGCGCCTCATTCAGCGCACCCCTGTCACCCAGGCGCTCTCTGGGGTTCTCGGTGTAGCACTGGGCGCCATCTGGGCGTGGCGTGCCGGTGATGCGGGGGAGTACTTTCTGCCAGGACTGTGGATCAACGCCGCGTATCTTGCCGCTGTGCTGATCACGATGGTGGTGGGCTGGCCCGTCGTGGGAATCGCAGTGGGTTTGCTACGCGGCCTGGGCATGTCGTGGCGGAAGGACCGCGCGTTGCGTCGACGAATGCAATTCGCGACCGCCGTGCTCGCCGCGACTTTCTTGCTTCGCTTAGTGGTGCAGGTGCCTCTCTACATGTCCGACAACGTCGCCGCTCTTGGAACCGCCAAGTTGGCGATGGGAGTGCCGCTATTCGCCCTTAGTCTGTGGGTGATGTGGCTCCTGGTGGGGTCCGTAGGACGGCCGCAAGAAGTTCAGGATCCGCCTCAGCAGACATGACGAATAGCAGCTCGTCGCGAGCCTCGAGGGTGTCCTCCGGGCTGGGCGAGATTGTGCGGTCGGAACGCATGATGCACGAGAGCACAATTTCACCGGGCCACTGAATCTCGCGGACAAGCGCGCCTACTACGGGCGACGTCGGGGGCAGCGTGACCTCGACGATTGATGCACCCGACTGGTGGAACGTGAAGACCTTGACCAGGTCGCCCACTGCCACTGCCTCTTCGACCATGGCGGTCATAATGCGTGGAGTTGAGACCGCGACATCGACGCCCCATTGGGTGTCATACATCCACTCATTGCGCGGGTTGTTGACGCGCGCAACCGTGCGCGGCACCCCGAATTCGGTCTTAGCGAGGAACGAGATGACTAGATTCGCCTTGTCGTCGCCTGTCGCTGCCACAACAACGTCCATGGTTTCCACGGCTGCCTCACGGAGCGCTGTGAGCTCACACGCATCTGCGAGCATCCAATCCGCCTCCGCCACTTGGGCGACTCGCATGGCGCTGGGTGAGTGGTCCATAAGGAGAACCTCGTGTCCGTGCTCCAGGAGATCGCGTGCGATCGAGCGGCCAACGGAGCCTGCTCCAGCGATGAGAACCTTCACGCCTTCACCGTCCTAGGACGTGCCAAGACGCGCTCGGCGTCCTTGGTCACAGCGTCCGGAACGATGAAGTACACCTCATCGCCGGATTGCAGGAGCGATTCGACGTCTGGAAGGGTTGCTTCGCCAAACCGCACGACGTAAGCGACTCGACAACCGGAAGCCTCCTCGACCGAGGTGAGCGAGTGGCCCACCCAGCTCTGATGCGGCGCGAGGCGGCGCAGTGACACTCCAGCGGCAGGGTCGACAAACTCAGCGTCGGTGACTCCCGGGAGCAGGCGGGACACGATCTGAGACGTCGTCCACGGCACTGGTGCGACGGTCGGAATTCCCAGGCGGCGGTACACATCGGCGCGTCCGGAGTCCGAAATTCGCGCGACCACGTTCTCCACCCCGTAGGTCTCGCGGACTACCCGCGCGGCGAGGATGTTCGAGTTGTCACCATCGGAAACCGCGGCAAACGCGTACGCATCCTCGACCCCCGCGGAGACGAGCGTCTCGCGGTCAAAGCCGATACCGGTGATCTTCTGACCTTGGAAAGATGAGGGGAGTCGGCGGAAAGCGTCACCCGTGCGGTCAATGACGGCGACGGAGTGACCCCGTGCCTCAAATTCTTCCGCTAACGAGGACCCTGTTCGGCCGCAACCCATAATGACTATATGCACGAGAACCCACGCTATACCCGTTACGCCTAGGATTGTGCGACGTGCGACAGTTTCTCGAAAGGCTCAAGGCTCTCGTCTTCGGACGACCCATCGCGACTGACCGCGCGCGCCCAATTATTTTGCGGACGCGACTGGCACTTCCAGTGTTCGGCGCGGGCATCGTTTCCGCCGTGGCCTATGCGCCCGATGCGGTTCTCGATGCGCTCCGACGAGGCAGTCAGCAGAGTGCGATGCTCGCCATGGCAATCGGCGTGTTGGCGATCCTGTTGCTCCTGGGATTTGCCTATCGCTCCAACGTTCACCAGCGCCCCGACGAATTGGGCGATTACGGCCTGGTTCGCGACAAACTGGGCGCGCAGGCCGGCGTCATTACCGGATCCGCGCTGCTCATTGACTATCTATTCACCGTAGCTGTCTCTGTCGCAGCGCTCGCGCACTTCCTGCGCTACCTGGTGCCGTGGGCAAACGACTGGCACACCGTGATCGCCGTGGGCGCCATCGGATTGATGACCCTCGCGGCGTTGAGAGGGATCCGTGACCGTGCCCGCATCCTGCTGCTCGTGTTCTTTGGTTTCCTTGCCATCATCGCACTCGTGGTGACGTTCGGGATTGTGCGCCACACGGACTCCATCCTCGCCCCCATCGAGGCTGCAGCACCCACCACCATGACCGTACTTTTCGCGTACGCCGGCGCCATCGCCTCCGGTGCGGTGATGGTGACTGGAATCGAGCACCTCGCCTCGGCGGGGCCGTATCACGCCGAGCCCCGCGGCAAGCGAGCCGGCAGGACTTTGCTGATTGCTGTGGCGGCGGCGGGAGCCGCCTTCTTTGGTGTCTCATGGCTGGTGTGGTCGTACCGCGTAACCGGCTGGACCGATGGTCCGGTGCTGCTGCAAGCCGCCGAACGTGCCTTCGGCTCAACGTGGGTGCTGTGGATCGTCGCCCTTGCTGCCGTGGCAATCCTGTACGCCGCGGCATCGGCCGTCTTCAAACGTTTCGCTAATCTGACCTCACTGTTGGCGCGCGACTCTTACCTTCCCCGCCAGCTCGCGACGCGCAATGACCGGCTGGTCTTCCGTGGCAGCGTGTTGCTGGTCGGCGTGCTATCCGCGATCCTGGTGATTGCCGTCGACGCTCGCCTCGATCAACTCATTCACATGTATGTGATCGGCGTTTTCACCTCGATTGTGCTGAGCCAGCTCGCCATGGTGAAGCTATTCGACGGCAAGCTCGCGCTGGAACCGGCTGGCAAGGCGCGCACGCGGATGGCGTTCACTCGTGTCCTTCACTGGGTGGCGACAGTCGTAGCGGCGACCGTGCTCGCAGTGGTCGCGATCTTTAACTTCCTCAACGGCGCCTGGGTGGCGTTGCTGCTGATCGTGGTCCTCGTCGTCATGATGCGGGCTATCAAGAGTCACTACAGCCATGTCGCTGCCGACCTCAAGATCGTGCCAGGCGACCACACCTCGGCGCTTCCGAGTGCTACCCACGGGATCGTGCTCGTGACCCAACTGAATCGGCCCGTCCTGCGCACGCTCGCCTACGCGAAGGCCGCGCGCCACTCGTCGCTCGAGGCAGTCTCTGTCCGCGTGGAGGCGAACGCCGCGACGGAACTGCAGAATTCGTGGGGCAAGCTCACCGCCGGAGTTCCGCTGGTGATCCTCGATTCCCCGTACCGCGACGTAGTGGGGCCAGTCATGGAATACGTCCGTTCCATTCACCGCGACAGCCCTCGCGATGTGGTGGTGGTGTACGTGCCTGAGTTCATCGTGGGACGCTGGTGGGAGCGATTCCTGCACAACCGGTCGACGGTACGCCTGCGGTCGCTGCTCTTGCACATGCCGGGTGTGGTGGTTGCCGCCGTGCCCTGGCACCTTGAATCAGCGCAAAGTGCGCGCGAAGACGCCCAACGCGGCTAGGAACGAGACACTACGTGAGCACCATTCGACTGACCATTGGCAGCCCCGCGCACGGAGGCCACTGTGTCGCCCGGCACGATGGCCGGGTCATCTTTGTGCGCCACACGTTGCCGGGCGAGGTGGTCGAGGCGGAACTCACCGAGTCCGCTGACGATGCCACGTTCTGGCGAGCCGATGCTGTGGAGATTTTGGAGGCGTCGCCCGATCGCGTTGCCTCCGTCTGGGCAGAGGCGGGGCCTGGTGGTGTCGGTGGGGGAGAGCTGGCACACGTCTCGCTTGAGGGCCAGCGCGCCTGGAAGTTTGCTGTCGTGAAGGAATCCTTCGAGCGTTTCGCGAACCAAGATTTCCCCGGGGTCGTGAGCGCCGCACCCAGCGACGCCGAGCGCGGCGGACTCGGGTGGCGCACCCGGGTGGGCGCCATCGGTGACGTTGAGGGACGCGCTGCGATGCACCCGTTCCGCTCCAAGTCGATCGCCACACTGACCGCAATGCCGCTCGCAGTACCCGCCGCCGAAGAGGCACTGCTGAACCAACGCTTCCCGGGTGGAAGCAAGATTCAGGTAGTGGTGCCGGCCGACGGCGAGGCTCGCACCCTCGTAGACGGCGTGCGCTGGAACGGCGGCCGGCGCGACAAGCGAGACAACGCACCCGCGAGCGTGAACGAGCGAGTCACCGTTGACGGACAGACGTACGAGTACCGCGTGGCGACCGGTGGCTTCTGGCAGGTACACACGGACGCCCCCGAAACCATGATTCGCGAAGTGCTGCGCCGGGTGGGTGACGCCCCCGCAGCGTGGGATCTATACGCCGGTGCCGGACTATTCTCGCTTGCGCTCGCGACGGCGGGCAAGCGTGTCATCTCGGTCGAGGAGGACGAGACCGCGTCCAAGAACGCGCGCCGGAACCTGCACAGTTTTGAGGGTGCGACGGTGCTCAACGGAGATGTGCGCAAGACGTTGTCCGCGTCCCTGACCGATCCTGCTCTCGCGCTCGGTGACGACGCAGCCGTCGTGCTGGACCCGCCGCGATCGGGAGCCGGCAAGGCGACTATTGAGCGCATCGTCGACCTGAACGCCGCCCGAATTGTGTACGTGGCTTGCGACCCCGTCGCGTTGGCCCGCGACACGGCGTTGCTTGCGGAGCGCGGCTACGTATTGGCCGGTGCTGAGGCATTTGATCTGTTCCCCATGACTCACCACATCGAGGCGATTGCGACGTTTGAACGGTCGTAGCCGGGCATAGTTGGCCGCAAAAAACGCTGCCTTCATCCAGATAGGATGGATGGCAGCGAACTAAACGGAGGAAGACATGAGCGAGAACACACTCGGAGCTAAGGCCACGCTGGACGTGGAAGGTAAGGAATACGAGATTTACCGGCTGAATGCGGTGCCGGGGCTCGAGAAGTTGCCCTACTCGCTCAAGGTTCTCGCTGAGGCACTCCTGCGCACCGAGGACGGTGCGAACATCACAGCCGAGCACGTCCAGGCGCTTGCCGAGTGGGACCCCAAGGCCAACCCAGATACCGAAATACAGTTCACCCCCGCACGTGTGGTCATGCAGGACTTCACTGGCGTTCCTTGTGTCGTCGACCTAGCAACCATGCGCGAGGCCGTCGCGGAACTTGGCGGCGACCCCACCATCATCAACCCGCTCGCGCCGGCAGAGATGGTCATCGACCACTCCGTGGTTATTGACGTCTTTGGCCGTAGCGACGCGCTTCAGCGCAACACCGACAAGGAATACGAGCGCAACCGTGAGCGCTACCAGTTCCTGCGTTGGGGTCAGACCGCGTTCGACAATTTCAAGGTGGTCCCCCCGGGAACCGGAATCGTCCACCAGGTCAACCTGGAGCACCTCGCGCGCGGCGTGATGACGGCTGACGTTGACGGCGTGACCAGGGCCTACCCTGACTCCTGCGTCGGTACCGACTCGCACACCACCATGATCAACGGCCTGGGCGTCCTGGGTTGGGGTGTGGGTGGCATCGAGGCCGAGGCTGCAATGCTCGGCCAGCCCGTCTCCATGCTGATTCCCAAGGTTGTCGGCTTCAAGCTCAGCGGAAAGATTCCCGCGACGGCCACTGCCACCGACGTGGTGCTGACCATCACGCAGATGCTCCGCGAGCACGGCGTAGTCGGTAAGTTCGTCGAATTCTACGGGGAGGGCGTGGGGGCTGTCCCGCTCGCCAACCGCGCCACCATCGGCAACATGTCTCCCGAGTTCGGCTCGACCGCCGCAATGTTCCCCATCGACGGCGTCACGATCGACTACCTGAAGCTCACCGGTCGGTCCGATGACCAGGTCGCGCTCGTCGAGGCGTACGCCAAGGAACAGGGCATGTGGCACGACCCGTCCGCGGACGGCTACGTCGAGCCAGTGTTCTCCGAGTACCTCGAACTGGATCTTGGCACCGTTGTGCCGTCCATCGCCGGACCCAAGCGCCCGCAGGACCGCATCGAACTCACCGACGCGAAGAACTCGTTCGGCCACGCGGTGCTGAACTACGCCAAGCACGAGGCTCAGGAGACCCGCGGCCTCGATGAGTCGGTAGAGGAGACGTTCCCCGCATCGGACCCGATCGCAGCAGAGGCTCACGCGGGCGACGAGCCGGAACCGCGCGATCCCCGCGAGGGTGTCCCGGCTGGCCGTCCGAGCAAGCGCACCGCGCTGACCATGGCGGACGGCACCAAGACGGAACTTGACCACGGCGCCGTGGTGATCGCCTCGATCACGTCCTGCACCAACACGTCAAACCCATCCGTGATGCTGGCCGCCGGGCTGCTCGCTCGCAACGCCAACGCCAAGGGTCTGAACGTCAAGCCTTGGGTGAAGACGTCGATGGCGCCCGGCTCTAAGGTCGTCACCGACTACTACGAGAAGGCCGGGCTGTGGCCTGACCTCGAGGCACTCGGCTACCACCTGGTGGGTTACGGCTGCACCACGTGCATCGGTAACTCGGGTCCGCTGCCTGCGGAGGTCTCCGCGGCCGTCAACGAGGCAGACCTCGCGGTCGTCTCGGTGCTGTCAGGCAACCGCAATTTCGAGGGTCGTATCAACCCCGACGTGAAGATGAACTACCTGGCATCCCCGCCGCTCGTCATCGCCTACGCGCTGGCCGGCACCATGGACTTTGATTTCGAGACCGAGGCGCTTGGCCAGGACAACGAGGGCAACGACGTGTTCCTGCGCGACATCTGGCCTGACCAGTCCGAGGTGGACCAGATTGTTGGCTCGTCCATCACCGAGGCGATGTTCGAAAAGGGCTACTCCGACGTCTTTGCAGGCGACGAGCGTTGGCAGACGCTTCCCACCCCCGACGGCAAGACTTTCGAGTGGGAGGACGACAGCACCTACGTGCGTAAGCCCCCATACTTCGAGGGCATGTCGATGGAGCCCGCGCGCGTCAAGGACATCACCGGGGCACGCGTGCTTGCGTTGCTTGGCGACTCCGTGACGACCGATCACATCTCGCCTGCAGGCGCGATTAAGGTCGACAGCCCCGCCGGCAAGTACCTCGACGACAACGGCGTGGAGCGCAAGGACTTCAACTCGTATGGCTCGCGTCGCGGCAACCACGAGGTCATGATCCGCGGCACGTTCGCGAACATCCGCTTGCGCAACCTGCTGCTCGCCGACAAGAACGACGGTGCCGGCGTTGAGGGTGGCTTCACCTTCAACTTCCTCAGCCAGGAGCAGGACACCATTTACGACGCCGCACAGGCCTACGCGGCTGCGGAGGTTCCATTGGTGGTGCTCGCCGGCAAGGAGTACGGCTCCGGTTCGTCGCGCGACTGGGCGGCCAAGGGTACTTCCCTGTTGGGCGTTCGCGCCGTCATCACGGAGAGCTTTGAGCGCATTCACCGCTCGAACTTGATCGGTATGGGCGTCCTCCCGCTTCAGTTCCCGGAGGGACAGTCTGCTGCGTCGCTCGGGCTCGACGGCTCCGAGACCTTTGACATCGATGGTGTCAGCGCAATCAGCGACGGCGCACACCCGCGTGCAATGACGGTAAGGGCGACCAAGGCCGACGGCTCGGTTGTCGACTTCGAGGCCGTGGTGCGTATCGACACCCCCGGCGAGGCGGACTATTTCCGCAACGGCGGTATCTTGCAGTACGTGCTGCGCTCGCTCGTTAAGCAGTAGTCGCACCGGTTTAGTTAGGCGACATACTTCGGTTCGCCGCCACCCGACCGGGTGGCGGCGAACGTTGTCTTTAATGCGAACCACACGTCGTACAGTGGAAAGACGCCAGGTAAGGAGGCACGGTGCTCGAGCGAATCAGTTCGCCCCGCGACTTGCGTGACTTCACGCCAGAGCAGCTCGCGGAGCTTGCCGCGGAGATTCGGGACTACTTGGTTGACTCCGTGTCTCGCACTGGGGGCCACTTGGGACCCAACCTCGGCGTCGTCGAACTCACTATCGGCATTCATCGAGTATTTGAGTCGCCGCGTGATCCGGTCGTGTTCGACACGGGACACCAGTCGTATGTCCATAAGTTGCTCACGGGGCGGGGAGACTTCTCCAACCTTCGCAAGCGCGACGGGTTGTCAGGCTATCCCTCTCGCGCGGAGAGCGAGCACGACATCGTCGAGAATTCTCACGCCTCCACGGCGCTGTCTTGGGCGGCCGGGATTGGCCGCGGGCACACCATCAAGGGTGAGAAGGACCGGACCACGGTCGCGGTGATCGGCGACGGCGCACTCACTGGGGGAATGGCCTGGGAGGCGCTCAACTCGCTCGGCGCCTCAAGTGACCGAGTAGTCGTCATTGTGAACGACAACGGCCGCTCCTATGCGCCGACCATCGGGGGCCTTGCCCGCAAGCTTGACGGGATTCGCACCGACCGTCGTTACGAGGAGTTCCTCGGCTGGGGTAAGCGCACGTTCCAGGATCGTGGACCGTGGCGCAACTTCGCCTACCGCTCGGTGATGCATGGCAAGTTGGCGCTCAAGGGCCTCATCCAGGAACCCAGCATGTTCGACGACCTCGGTCTCAAATATGTGGGTCCCATTGACGGTCATAACCTGGAACACGTCGAAGCAGCCCTCACCCACGCGCGCGATTTTGGTGGTCCGGTGTTGGTCCACGTTCTCACCGAAAAGGGTCGCGGATACTCGCCGGCCGAGGAGGACGTCGCGGATCGCTTCCATGCCGTGGGCAAGATTCACCCTGAGACGGGACTGCCCATTGAGCCGTCCCGCTTCGGGTGGACCAAGATCTTTGCCGAGGAGGTACTTGATGCGGGGCGGCAGCGCGAGGACATCGTTGCACTGACGGCAGCCATGCTTGCGCCGGTGGGCCTGCAACCCTTCGCGGATGAGTTCCCTGACCGCGTGATTGACGTGGGCATTGCTGAGCAGCATGCCGTCACCTCTGCTGCGGGGCTCGCGTTCGCCGGTTTGCACCCCGTGTTTGCGGTCTATGCGACATTCCTGAACCGCGCGTTCGACCAGGTACTGATGGACGTCGCCCTTCACAAGGCCGGTGTCACGTTCATGCTGGATCGCGCGGGCATTACGGGCGACGACGGTGCGAGCCACAACGGCATGTGGGATATGGCGTTGCTTCGTCACGTCCCCGGGCTGCGGCTCGCCGCACCCCGCGACGAGCCCACCATGCGCCAGGCATTCCGCCAGGCCATTGAAGTGGACGATGCGCCCACGGTCGTGCGCTACCCCAAGGGCGCTGTGGGCGACGACCTACCCGCGTTGCGTTCCGAAGGTGGCATCGACGTACTCGCCGAGCACGGCACGGGTAAGCCAGAAGTCGTCGTCTTCGGCATCGGCTCGATGGCAGCGACCGCAGTGGAGGTCGCGGGCAAACTCTCGGCTGATGGCCGCAACGTCATCGCCGCCTCGGCGACCTGGGTGCGTCCAGTTCCCGATGGTTTGGCTGAGTTTGTCGCCGGCGCGCAGCTGGTGATTACCATCGAGGATGGCTTGCGCGACGGGGGAGTCGGTGAGGAATGGGCCGATGCCGTGAGCTCCGCTGGCAATTCCGGCATACCCCGCGTCACTTGGGAACACCATGGCGTCCCCACCCAGTTCCTGGATCACGCGACGCGCGCGCAGATTATCGAGGCGATCGGCCTTGACTCATCCGCCATCGCGGACGATGCTCGGGTGGCCTTGACACGCGACTAGTAGTTGCGAGGTCGGCGCGCGGTATTGGTTGAGGCACTAGTGAGCGCTCTAGCGTGCAAAATTGGCCCAACCGGGTGCTCTGGAGCCCAGAAGCGTGCGCAAACAGACCAATAGCGGGCTGGGTAGGTAAAGCGCAGCGAGGGTGGTTAAGCGTCGGTTTCCAATGCGGCTACGGCCTCGGACTCTGCGGCGGCTGATTCGAAGGCAGCCGCCAGTACCGGTGCGGTCAAGTCAATCTGCCATTGGCGGGCACCTCGACTCGCCTGGAACTCTCGAATCCACGCCTCGGTGTCGACATTCGCGCTGGGCCGGAACTCCCAACACGTGCGGCGCATGGCATCCGGCTGAAGCAGATTCTCGGCGGGGATGCTGTGCTCGTCTACTAGAGTTTGGATGGCCTCGCGTGCGTGCGTCAGACGTATGGCCGCGTCGGGGCGCTTATCCTTCCACATGCGCGGTTGAGGAGGGCCGTCTCCGGACGGTCCACGGCGCGGCGGTAGCTTCTTCTCTGGAAGCGCCATGGCTTCCTCGACGGCGGCGTACCACTCACGTGCACGTCGGCGAGTGCCCTTTGACTGCCACTCACGGATCGCGACTAGCTCGTCAAACGAGGTGGGCTTGGCCTGGCCCGCGGCGGTGATCGCAGCATCGCGCAGCACGCGGCCAGGGGATGTATCGCGGCGCTGGGCCTCACGATCGCGCGCCTCCCACAGTGACTTGACGATCGCGAGGCCACGTGGATCGCGAATCTGGTGCGACCCAGATGTGCGTCGCCACGGATCCACACGTGGCGCTGCGGGCGGTGCTAGGCGTACTGCCTCGAACTCCTGCTCGGCCCATTCGAGCTTGCCCGCGTCGACTAGGTGTTGGTGAATTCCATTGCGTAGTTCAATCAGAATCTCGACGTCCAACGCGGCGTACACCAGCCAGGAGTGAGGGAGTGGACGCGTCGACCAATCCTGCGCAGAGTGTTCCTTTGCTAGGGCGAGGCCCAGTTCGCGCTCGACGACGGCAGCCAGGCCCACCTTTGGCCAACCCAGCAGTCGCGCTGCGAGTTCGGTGTCGAAGATCGAGGAGGGGTACATGCCTAGGTCGTGCATGCCGGGAAGGTCCTGACTCGCGGCATGGAAGATCCATTCCGCGTCGCCGAGCGCCTCCCCGAACGTCGACAGGTCAGTGAGCACGCCGGCGTCGATGAGGATCAGACCGGCGCCCTCGCGCTTGAACTGCACCAGATAGGTCGCCTGGCCGTACCGGAATCCGGAAGCTCGCTCAGCGTCCGCGGCGACAGGGCCGGTGCCCTGGGCAAAGCGCGCCGCGGCCTCAGCGAGTGCCTCCGGGGTATCGATCACGGGCGGGACACCATCGGCTGGCATCGTGAGCGGCGTCGCCGGCTCGGCGTCGGGCTCGAGTGTCGACTCGGCGTCGGGGGCGTCGTTCTGGTTCTCGCTCACGCGGTCCTTCCTGGGAGCATCGTGACGCCATCCGGTACGGGAGGAATGCCGGCACACGATGCGAGTAGTTCTGTCCACGCCACGATGTGTGGCGCAATGTCTGATGAATCGGGGGTCCAGGACACACGCAACTCCACGTTGACCTCGGACGGGCGTTCGGAGAGTTCGCCGAATGACCTCGACACGACCTTAGTGACCGTACCGCCTCGTGCGTGATGAGGGATGCCATCGAGGGCGTCACCGAGCCATGACCAGGCAACGTCGGCCCACATGTCGTCTTCGCCCACCTCGGCCTCAACTACTGCCTTGACGAGCGCGACCACGCGGAACGTTCCCTGCCACGCATCCTGACCGTCGGGATCGTGAAGTAGTACAAAACGTCCGCTAGCCTCCGCGTTGTCTGCGACGACTTCGCCGTTGATGGCAATGGCAAACGGAGCAATCCGGCTAGGGGCGGGAGTCTCGGTCAAGGTGACTTCTGGTCGCGTGGGTGCACCCTGGAGGGACCGCAATGCCTCTTGAAAGGACTGCGGGGCGGCACCGATGTCCTGACCCATAACCTGAGCGTAGGCGGCGCACGGCACCGAGTGGCGTACGCCACGCTGTCGCCGACCCTCTAGGCTGGATGACGTACCCCAACACAGCACTTTAAGGACGTGACATGGCGCTTGCACACATTGGCGTAACCGGAATGGCGGTCATGGGCCGCAATCTCGCCCGTAACTTTGCCCGCAACGGCTTCACGGTGGCGGTGCACAACCGCTCCGTCGAGAAGATGAATTCGCTCATCGAGGACCACGGCGATGAGGGCGACTTCATCGGCTGCGAGTCGCTCGAGGACTTCGTCGCAGCGCTGGCAAAGCCGCGCACCGTCGTCATCATGGTTCAGGCCGGCAAGGCAACCGACGCCGTCATCGACTCGCTCACGGAGCTACTCGAAGAAGGCGACATCATCGTGGATGCTGGCAACGCTCACTACCCGGACACGGTCCGTCGCGAAGCGGCGCTCAAGGCCAAGGGCCTGCACTTTGTTGGCGCGGGCGTTTCCGGCGGCGAGGAAGGCGCGCTCCTGGGCCCGTCCATCATGCCCGGTGGCCCCGCTGAGTCCTACAAGACGCTCGGACCTATCCTCGAGAAGATCTCTGCCAAGGTTGATGGCGAGCCGTGCTGCGTGCACGTGGGCCCCGACGGTGCTGGGCACTTCGTCAAGATGGTGCACAACGGCATCGAGTACGCGGACATGCAGCTCATTGCAGAGGCGTACCAGTTGCTTCGCGAGGGCCTTGACCTTTCACCTAAGGAGATCGGCAAGATCTTCGAAGAATGGAACAAGGGCGACCTTGAGTCGTTCCTCATCGAGATCACCGCAGAGGTGCTCGCTCAGGTAGATGCGAAGACGGGAAAGCCGCTCGTCGACGTCATCCTGGATCAGGCGGGTCAGAAGGGCACTGGTCGCTGGACCGTGCAGTCTGCCCTCGACCTTGGTGTGCCCGTCACCGGCATCGCCGAGGCGACCTTCGCACGCGCGATTTCATCGCAGACTACGCAGCGCGTCGCCGCACAGGGTGTACTCGCAGCCAACGCATCGGACTTCCACATCAAGAACAAGGAAGGCTTCATCGAGGACGTGCGCCTCGCACTGTACGCCTCCAAGGTGGTCGCCTACGCGCAGGGCTTCGACCAGATTCAGAGGGCTTCCGAGGAGTTCGGCTGGGACATCGACCGCGGCGCCATGGCTCGCATCTGGCGCGGTGGCTGCATCATCCGTGCCCGTTTCCTCAACCGCATCTCCGAGGCCTATGGCCGTAACCCCGAGCTCGAGTCACTCCTAGTCGACCCGTACTTCGTGGACGAGGTTGCCTCTGGAGTGTCCGCTTGGCGCCGGGTCGTGTCGCAGGCCGCACTGGCCGGCGTTCCGTCGCCCGCCTTCGGCTCGTCACTGTCCTACTACGACTCGCTGCGCGCTGAGCGCCTTCCCGCAGCCCTGATCCAGGGTCAGCGCGACTTCTTTGGCGCCCACACCTACAAGCGTGTTGACGTTGAGGGAACGTTCCACACCGTGTGGACCGGCGAGCGCAACGAGGTCGAGGCCTAGCCCGACCACTCACCAACGTGATGCCGATGTCCCCCCCGATTCCGGTCGGTGGGGACATCGGCATTTCTACGCCCAAAATGACCGGTCACCGCAAGTGCGGACGGCTTTTTCTCCTCAGTGCGCGAGAATCATCACCATGACACGCAAAGAGATCGGCGTAATTGGCGGGGTAGGGCCGGCAGCGACCGTTGAGTTTCTGCGCCGAATCGTGGATATGACCAAATCAGATACGGATCAGGGGCACGCTGACCTCGTGGTGCTCCAGCACAGTTCCATCCCTGACCGCACCGCCTACGTGCTCGACCCCTCGCGCGAGAACCCGGGACCAGTACTCGCCGCGGATGCTCGCCGCCTGGAGGCCATGGGGGTAGCGGCCATCGTGATCCCGTGCAATACGGCGCGAGTCTTCATCGCCGAGATCGACGCGGCTGTGCACACGCCGGTGGTGGACATCGTCCAGCGTGGCGCAGAGGAAGCGAGCAAGCTCTCGAAGCCTGGCGCGCGTGTGGGGGTGCTCGCCACGGACGGAACCTTGGCTTCAGGGACGTATGCACACGCACTCGAGGACCTCGGACACGAGATCGTGATCCCTCGCCCGGACCTGCAGGCTCGTGTCACGGAACTCATCTATGACGAGGTGAAGGCCGGGCGTGCGCCATCCAGGGACAAACTCGACGACGCAATCTACTATCTACGCGGGCTGGGGGCCGAGGTGGTGATCTTGGGCTGCACGGAACTCTCTGTGGCTGCCGTTGCCTGGGACCTCGACGACAAGGTCGTTGACGCGCTCGATGCCCTGGCGGAGACTACGATCGAGCTCGCCGGATGCGCGGTGCAAAGTCGCGCCTAGCGCAACCAGCGACGAATGGTGAAACCTCCACCTACGAGTTCGTGTGTCAGCGCGAAGCCGGCCGGCACAGGTGGCGTCGGGGCTGCCGATGCTCCTCCCGGCTTGGGTGAGGTCGTTAAGCAGTAGTCGGTGACGAGGCTGCGCTTCAGCAGCTCCTGTGCGAGCGAAGGACCGCCCTCGCACAGCACACGCGATAAGCCGCGCGCAGCCAGCTCGTTGATCATGGTGCGGGGGGAGGCCTGATCTGCGCCAGCAAGGATAAGGCGTGATTGCCATTGCGGACCCAACCGATGCGTTGCCGGCGATCCGGCGGTGGTGATGATCCACGTTGTTGCCGGGTCTAGTCCGTGCGGAAGGTTGCCGCTGCGCGTGACAATGGCGAGTTGTACCTGCGCGCTGAGTCCGGCGCCGCGGCGGTGTGCGCTCATAGCATCGGGAAGCTTGATGGTGTCGTAGCGTTCGCGGCGCGCGGTCTGGGCGCCCACCACGACTACGTCGGCCTGACTGCGCAGCGTACGTAGAAGCCGCAAGTCCTCGGGACCGTTGAGAGAACGAGAGGACCCGTCCGCGCCCGCACACTTGCCGTCTACGCTCTCGATCATGCCCAGACGGACAGTTTGTGACCGCTGACGATAGAGCGTGGCTAATGCTGACTCGGAGGTCTCGGGGGGAAATGTCGCAATGGTCGGCTGGGTCTGCGTCAGCGTGGCGTCGCTCGCCTCCGGTGCTTCGTTCATCGGTGTTCGTGCCGCCCTCGTCTGGTATCAAGAAAGTGATTGTGGCTCTCCTCAGCACTCTAGGCTAGAGCTGTGAGTATCACCTTGCTTGGACGCCGTCCGCACTTGTCCCCGTCCGAACTGGTGGAGGCGCTCGTTCCGCCCCCTCACTTTCGCACCGCCTCATTCGACACGTACCGGCCCGACCCAGATCACCAAAGCCAAGCCCTCGCACTTAAGGCGGCGAGTAAATTCGCCGCTCGCGCTGCAAAGTCTGCTCGCAAGGGACGGAGGAGGTCCCGCGCCGAGGGGCTCTACCTCGATGGCGGATTTGGGGTGGGCAAGACGCACCTTTTAGTCTCGATCGCTCGAGAGGCCGGCGACGCAGCGGCATTCGGGACCTTCGTCGAGTACACGAACCTGGTAGGGGCGCTCGGTTTCGCCGCAGCTCGGGAGGCTTTGTCCGGTTTCGCGGTGCTATGCGTCGATGAATTCGAACTGGACGACCCGGGGGACACGCTCCTGATGGCGAGGCTCATGCGGGAGCTTGTCGAGGCTGGCGTCGCGATCGCCGCCTCATCGAACACCCCTCCCGGCGCGCTCGGCGACGGCCGGTTCGCCGCCGAGGACTTCCAACGTGAGATTCAGTCGCTAGCTGGCGTCTTTGACGTGGTGCGGATCGACGGTCCTGACTATCGCCACCGCCACACCGACGAGTACCCAGCCCCAGCATCGGCCGATGCTGTGGCCGCCGTGGCGGACAGCGAGGACGGCGCGGTGGTGGGCTTCGCGGACCTCGTCGACGATATCGCGAAGGTGCACCCGAGTCGCTACGGCGCCTACCTCGACGGAGTGGCCGAGTTAGGCATTTCCAATGTCACCACGTTGACAGATCAGTCGCAGGCGCTGCGCCTGGTGACGCTGGTGGATCGGCTATACGACCGCGACGCGAGCATCGTCGCGTCGGGTGTGAGGTTAGACGAGGTGTTCTCGCAGGACATGCTCCGTGGCGGATATCGCAAGAAGTATCTGCGTGCGCAATCAAGACTTGTCGCGATGACCACGGGGGAGTGAACGCTAGTCTCCCGCTTCCCGCAGCTTCTCAATGCGAACTCGTTCCGCATCCACATCAAAGGCAGCCGAAGGCCACTCTAGATTCATTCCTTCCAGCGCTTCGCAGAGCAGTTCCGTGATCGCCAGGCGTGCGAACCATTTGTGATCCGCCGGGATGACGTGCCAGGGCGCGGCGTCCGTGGATGTCCGGTCAAACATTGCCTCGTAAGCGTCCCGGAACTCTGTCCAGCGCGCGCGGTCGTCAAGATCACTGACGCTGTACTTCCAGTATTTGTCCGGGCGGTGGAGGCGGCTTTCGAGGCGGTCGAGTTGTTCATCCAGCGAGACGAGCAGGGTGGCCTTCACGATGGTGATGCCTTGATCTATCAAGCGCCGCTCCCAATCGTTGATCTCCCCATAGCGATCTTCGATTTCCTCGGCGGGCGCGAACTCGCGCACTTTCGCCACCAGCACGTCCTCGTAGTGACTACGGTCAAACACGCCGATGCTGCCTGCGCTAGGCAACTTACGCTCAATGCGCCACAGGAAGTGGTGCCCGAGTTCCTCCTTGGTGGGCGCGGCAAAACTTGCGTGGTCAACTCCCTGCGGGTCCACCATGCCGATCACATGACGGACTATCCCGCCTTTGCCGGCGGTGTCCATGCCCTGTAGAACAAGGAGCAAAGACCGATGTCCGCCCGAGCGGCCCTCCGCAAAGAGTTGCTCCTGCAATACCGCAAGGTCGCGGCCACGTGATTCCATGCGCCGTTCGCCGGCCTTCTTGTCGCCGTCGAACCCCGGTGTGGAGTGCTTGTCGTAGTCGGCGATGCTGAATCCAGGTGGCACCCGCAGTGCCGCTGACGGGTGGTCGCCCAGGTCAGGGTGCTTCGTGTTCATTCCCTCTCCTTCGAGGTATCTGGCGTCACGCAATCAGTGATGTTGCCTCTACGTGTGCTGCTGATGGACGGATGACGGCCACCGAGTCGGGAGCGAGCGACAGTTCACCTGTTGGCGCGGGGATGACTTCGCCAAAGGTCGCAACAACCTCGCCTCCGGACACGGTGGTGGGGGAGTCGCTTAGATTCGCGTGAACTGTTAGCGGCCCGTGCATGCTCACGACACGCGGTGCCGACTCGGTCACCCCGGCGCCATGCTTCGCCCACGCCTCTCGAGATTGCACCTCGTGCCTCATCGCCATGAGCTGGCGCACCCACTCGCGTAGTGCGTCGTGAACCGAACCTTCGGCGGCAACGCCGTCGCCGAGCTTTGAGCGCAGGAAGGTAGTGCGATCCTGGGGATCAGGAATGTGGACTTCGTGTCCGTAAAGCTGTTCCCAGCCGTGGCCGCCAAATTCGGCTAGACGTCCTTCTGAGACTGCGCTTCCCAGCGGTTCATCGTGCTCGGTGAAAAACATGAAGGGCCGGGTTTCGCCGTACTCTTCGCCCATGAAGAGCATCGGAGTGAACGGAGACAGCAGAATGAACGCGAGCGATGTGGCCTGCGCTCCGGGGGAAAGACTGTTGGAAGGGCGATCGCCGATCGACCGGTTGCCTACCTGGTCGTGGTTTGACGCGCAGACCACAAAGCGGCGGCGGTCGATGCTGGGGTTCACCGGCTTCCCCCAGTTCGTTCCTCGGAATGGTGAGAAGGTGCCCTGGTGCCAGAAGACTTCGCGATACACCTTGTCCAGAGTCTCGAGGGAGCCAAAGTCGGTGTAATACCCGTGGCGCTCTCCGGTGAGATACGCGTGTAGCGCGTGGTGGACGTCGTCGTTCCACTGCGCAGTCATCCCGTAGCCGCCGTCCGCGGTGGGCGTGACCATGATGTCGTCATTCAGGTCGGACTCAGCCACTAACGCCAACGGCCGGCCGATGCGCGCGCTGAGCTCGGCGGTCTCATCGGCCAGTTGCGCCAACACATGCCGGTCGGAGTCGTCCTTGAGCTCGTGGACGGCGTCCAGGCGCAAGCAGTCAATGTGGAAGTCGCGGAACCACCGCAGAGCGTTATCGCAAATAAAGCGGCGCATCCCGTCGGCATTCGGCTGGTCGAGGTTGACTGCCCAGCCCCACGGGGTGTGGTGCGCATCCGTAAAGTACGGGCCGAACTTCGATAGGTAGTTGCCGTCGGGCCCCAGGTGGTTGTAGACCACGTCGAGGCACACGCCAATTCCGGCCTTGTGCGCCGCATCCACGAATCGCTGGAGCGCAGCGGGGCCGCCGTAGGCCTCATGCACGCCGTACAGCGAGACGCCGTCGTAGCCCCAGCCATGGCGCCCGGGGAAGGGTGCCAAGGGCATGAGCTCCACGATGTCCACGCCAATGGATCTGAGGGCGGTCATCTGCGCTGCCGCAGCGTCCAACGTGCCCTGCGGCGTAAAGGTACCTACATGGAGCTCGTAGAAGACCGCACCGAGAGCGTCTACCCCCCTCCACGCGCCGTCGCTCCAGCGGTGTACTTCCGCGTCAAACGCTCTCGACGCGCCGTGCACGCCGTGTGGCTGCTGTGCGCTACGCGGGTCGGGCCACGGGCCTTCGCCGTCGATCTCGTAGGCGTAGTCAGTGCCGTGGGCGAGTTCCGGACCCGTCCACCAACCGGTGCTGTCGGGGCCGTCGGCGGGCCGCATCGGCTCGCGGGTGGGCGAGTCCTGGTCGCCCACCACGCACACCACGGACTTTGCGTCCGGTGCCCAGACTTGTGCCAGCATCAGGCTCGCACCAACAGGGCAACCGGAGAGGTCTTGAGAAGGTCGGCAAGCGGGACCGGACCACCCTCGAAAGTCTGGCGACCTATGCTGTCGTGCCACGTGCCCGGAGGCAACTGGACGGTGTGATCGCCCCAACCTCCCAGCCGCTCCAGGTCGAGCGCCACACGCGTCGCGACGGTGATGACGTGCGGCTCATCCGCCACGGTCCTGGCAAATACCACCGCGTGACCGGACGACGACGGGAGCGGGTGGTACCCGGCATCGGGACCAGTGAAGGCGTCCTCGTGGTCACGGCGTGCGTGCAGGGCGCGGGCTGTCACCTGTAACTTCTCCTCGCCAAGCGAGCGTGGCTTCGAGCGCCCTAGCACTCGACCGAGCACCGACGCGTAGGCGTCGAAGTCAATCGCGCGGCGGTTGTCGGGGTCTACGAGTGTGGGGTTGACCGACTCGGTGCCTTGATAAATATCAGGTACGCCTGGCATGGTGAGCTGGATCAGCTTCATGGCCAGCGTCGCAGCTCGCACGCCGTGGGCGGTGCTGTGGTGCCACTGCGTGACGAGTTCACGCAGAGCGTCGTCCTTGCGCGACTTCTTGGCGAACTTAAGTACAGCAGTCTCGTACGTGTCGTTCACCGATGTCCACGTCGTATGAGTCTTAGCCTCGCGCATCGCCTTGATTAGGTAGCCCTCGAGCCGGTGCCATTCCATGAGACCAAACTCATCGGACGTGCCGACCAGGATCTGCCACCACAGGTTCTCCATGCGACCGTCAAGTTCGCTTGGGCGGTACTTTTCAGTGGTCGCCTGGAAGTGGCGCACCAGCTCGTCCCAGGCCTCGGCGTCCTCGCTGAGAACTCCGAGCCGTGCCCGAACGTCCTCGGAGCGCTTGGTGTCGTGAGTTGACAGGCACGTCATCGCGTGCGGGTACGTCTGCTGCTGTTCGCTAGCCCATGCGTGGAACGACGCAGGCGGCATGGCGAACCGTGACGCAGGGGAGCCCACCTCGCACAGGGGAAGCAAGTGTGTCCAGCGGTAGTAGGCGGTGTCCTCGATGCCCTTGGCCATCACCGCACCGCAGGCCTGTTGGAACCGGGTGATGAGTTCGCGCCGGCTAGCCTCCTGAGTGCGCCCAGCGCTGCCTACCTCGGCGCCGCGGAGCAGGTCCGCGACCACCTCAAGAGTTTCGTGACGCTCGGGGTCCAAAGACTCGCGAGCCAGGGCCTCAGCGTGAGCGATCGCTTCGAGCGACATTGCTTTGGGAGGCACGCCCGAGACCACATAGGCGCGGTAGCGGTCGAAGGCAACCAGCATGGTGCGCAGGCAGTCGTAGATGGAGCGCCAGGTGTGGTCGCGTAGTCGCACGTCCGAGTCGCAAATTCCGTGCGCGATGGTGGCGAGGCGGTGCACCTCGCTCGACAGTGTCTCCTTCACGATTTCGCGCTTGGCCTCATCGATGATGGCAGGCAGCGAGCCCATCGCGTCACCAGTCACCCGGTGCAAGGTGCCCGCGAGGGGAGACGAGCCAGCGGGGTCGCGAAGCAACGCGCCGATGCGCCACGAGGCGTCGTAGCCGGTAGTGCCGGCAGTCTTCCACGAGGTAGGCAGGCGCTCCTCGTCCTCGAGGATCTTCTCGACTACGATCCAGGCACCATTCGTGGCGTCTGAGAGACGCGAGATGTAGCCGGCGGGATCCGCGAGGCCATCGGGGTGATCAATGCGCAGGCCGTCGAGAGTGCCGTCATTGATGAGGTCGACAATGACCTGGTGCGTGGCATCAAACACGTCTGGGTCTTCGACACGCACGGCTACTAGGGAGCCGACGTCAAAAAAGCGTCGGTAGTTCAGCTCCTCATTCGCCACGCGCCAATATGCAAGGCGATAGTGCTGCTGCTCAACCAGCGATGCCATGGGGAGGTTTTCGGTGCCAGCGCGAACGGGAAACACGTGCTCGTAGTAGCGCAATACGGGGATGTCGCCCTGGTCCTCAAAGCCCGGGACAACCATCGTGTCGAGGGTCAGCTCGCCGCTCGCGAGAACCGTGCCTATGCGCTCCCCGAGCACCGGCATCAGTACGGGGTCACCGCCGGACCAATCTACGTCGAACCAGTGCGAGAAGTCGCTTTCCTCGCCGTGCTGGAGTACCGACCACAGCGCCTTGTTGAAGTACGCGGGAGTGGGAACCGCCATGTGATTGGGAACTAGGTCGGCGATGAGCCCAATGTCGCGTTCGCCCGCAGCCCAGGACAACTCGCGCAGGCCGTCCTGGCCGCCCAGGACGGGGGAGATGCGGGAGTGGTCGACGACGTCATAGAAGTGCGTCGAGCCAGGCGCGGCGTCCAGGATGGGGGATAAGTAGAGATGAGAAACGCCCAGCGCCTGGAAATAGTCCAACTGCGCAGCGGCGTCGGCAAAAGTAAAGTCCGCATTGAGCTGCAGGCGGTAGGTGGATAGGGGAACCGGGGCGCCGGGCCTGTGTCCAAGTCGCCTGCTACGTTCGTGAGTCACGTCTGTCATGTAGGTAACCACTCCTTCGCATTCATTCTGTCAGACCTGCGCCACGGCGAGGTTTCTCCACGCTCGCCCCGTATTGGTCCCTTTTTGCACATTCAGACATCCGGTGGCGACCTGTTGGTCCATTTTGCCCCGCTCTGTACGGTGACACTATGAGTGCATTCGATGTTGCCCACTGGCGCCGGTCCACGTTCGACATCTACCGGCAAGTACGTGCCGCGTCCGATCCCTCCCAGGCACATGCCCTGTGGATCGCCGCGCGCCGCGAGATGTTGCTCAACCATCCCGCCTCCCCCGTGAAGCCCGAGGACCGCGGCAACCCGGGCATCGGCCGCGTGGCGGATTACGATCCGGCATTTAGATTTGTGGCGGCGCTCGACACCGACGTGCCTGTACTCACTCGCGACGTGCAGACCGGAACCGATGGCGTGGTGCCTTTTGAGCGACTGGGAATTGTGCGCCTCCAGGGGGTGGGCGAGCTAGATGTGTGGCGCCTTAAGACATACGGCGGCGGAATCTTTGTCCCGATGCGCGACACCACCGCTGGCAAGTCGACCTATGGAGCGGGACGCTACTTGCTCGACACCATCAAGGGCGCGGATCTAGGTGGCGATGATGACGGTCTTGTGATGGACCTCAACTTCGCCTACAACCCGTCCTGCGCGTACGACGAGGCATGGGCGTGCCCGCTGCCAGGGCCAGGCAACCGGCTCGCTATTGATGCGCCGGTGGGGGAGCAGTACGCGGGCTAGGGCGAGGCCGTGTGAAATCTGACCAACAGAGTGTTCTAGACGCCAAAAGGCGTGCGCTATCGGAACGATAGGGCGCGCGGTGGCAGTCTGATGGCCAGGCAAGTGAGCGCTTCAGAAAAACAAAAAACCGGCCCCAGCCCCGAGGGGCCGAGCCGGTTTTTGTACTGCATGGTGGGCCGTACTGGGATCGAACCAGTGACCTCTTCCGTGTCAGGGAAGCGCGCTACCGCTGCGCCAACGGCCCCATGCGAGGTGGAGATGGGATTCGAACCCACGTATACGGCTTTGCAGGCCGCTGCCTCGCCTCTCGGCCACTCCACCGCGAAGGAACTTATGAATCTGTACCAGGTACAAAGCCATAAATCTTTCTCCGAGCGGACGACGGGATTTGAACCCGCGACCCTCACCTTGGCAAGGTGATGCTCTACCACTGAGCTACGTCCGCATGTTCTCGGGGATTCCCTCGAACAGGAGATGACAATATCCGAAACTTCGCCGCTTTACCAATCCGTCCCGCGCGCGTGTCGGTGCCGCGAGTGATCGGCCTGACGTGCATGGCAAAATTGGGGCGTACAGCCAATGACCTCGCCTTTGACCGCTAGCGTTAGGGCGTGGACTGGAGCAAAGACCCTCGCCGCGCAGGAAGCGCTGAGTTTCGTGGCGTGCGCGCGAGTCATCCAGTTGAGCGCATAGACGTCGCGACTCATGGCAGCCGCCTTGCAGAGGGCGGCTTCTGGGTTCTGGTCGCGGAATTTGACGGCGCCATGAGCGCGTGGCGGTTCGCTAACGTTGAACGGAGCGAGAATCCTCCCGCGCACGATTCCACGCGCCACTGGGACGGACCCGCCGCCGAGGCTTGGGGCACTTCGATGAGCCGTGCCGCCTACGTGCAGGGGGTAAGGAACATTCGGCACGCGATCAGCGAGGGTGATGTCTACCAGGTGAATCTCTGCCGAGTGATGTCGGCTCCGCTGCCTTCGGAGGGCCCCGGGCCAGATGCGGTGGCTCTATCGCAAACGCTGACCAGTGGCAATCCGGCACGATTCGCCTCCCGGATTGTGGTCCCGAGCATTGACGGTTCGCCAGGAGTCTGGGTGGTGTCAGCCTCGCCTGAGCTCTATCTAGGAATCAACGGCGACTCGATCACGTCGTCGCCCATCAAGGGCACCGCCGCGCCAGGGGAATCGATGCTTCCCAAGGACGAGGCCGAGAACGTCATGATCACCGACCTCATCCGCAACGACCTCTCGCACGTCGCGTTGCCTGGATCGGTGCGAGTGCCCGAGTTCCTCGCCGAGCACGAGCACCCCGGCCTGTCTCACCTGCAAAGTACGGTGAAAGCAACCTTGGCGCCAGAATTCGACTGGACGCCAGAGCTGTGGCCAACGCTTCTTGACGGCACCTTCCCGCCAGGCTCTGTCTCCGGTGCGCCCAAGTCCAGCGCCCTCGAGATCATCGGACGTGAGGAGCAGGCTGAGCGGGGTCCGTACTGCGGTGGCATCGGCTGGATTGATGCGGACGCTCAGTGCGCGGAACTGGCCGTAGGCATACGCACGTTCTGGTGGACACCCGCTCACGGGGGCACATTGCATTTTGGAACGGGCGCTGGAATCACGTGGGGATCCGATCCCGATGGCGAGTGGCGCGAGACGGAACTCAAGGCGAGACGCTTGATTGCCCTGGCAAGTAGCGAGAGGATGACCGAATGAACATCGTCGTATGGGTGAACGGCGCCATCGTGAATGCCGATGCGCCCATCTTGACTGCCACGGATCACGGTCTCACGGTAGGCGACGGCGTGTTTGAAACCATGGCCGTGGTTGACGGAAGGCCGTTTGCCCTCACGCGACACATCGCGCGATTGGCGTATTCGGCGCAGCGCATGGGAATAGACGTGGCGGATGCGGAATATATTCGCGAGGGCGTATCGGCGGTTCGAGACGCTGCGGCCACAGGAGCCCGACCCTTCGATGTCACGCGAATGCGGCTCACTCTGGTTTCCGGACCTGGGCCTATGAGTTCGTTGCGCGGTGAGGGTCCGGGGTCGCTCATCGTCATCGGGACGGACGCCCCTGCCGCTAAGCGATGCCGTGCGGTGCGGGCCCCCTGGGTGCGAAACGAGCGCTCAGCTATCGCTGGAGTGAAGTCGACGTCATATGCCGAGAACGTGGTGATGGCCCACTTCGCTGCGGGTAAGGGCGCCGACGAGGCGATCATTGCGAACACTCATGGACACTTGTGCGAGGGGACCGCGACCAATATCTTCATCGAAGTCGACGAGGAGATTCTGACCCCTCCTCTAGCGTCAGGGTGTCTACCAGGGATTACTCGCGGGCTCGCGCTCGAATGGGGAGCGCGCGCGGGTCTGCCCATTCGCGCGGCCGAGGTGGGCGAGCTCGACATGTCAGTGCTGGAGCGAGTCCGGGAGGGGACGGCTTTTGCGGCGGTGTCTTCGTCGACCCGTAGAGTCCAGGTGCTCGACACGCTTGATGGGGTCGCCTTAGGGCGCGGGCCGCTACTCACGCGACTATCGCGCATATTTGACGAGTTCGCGAGTGACAACCCGGATCCGGTCCCGCCACGTCAGAAATAGCGGCTAGTATGGTGTCTGCTTTCAGGGCGATTGGCGCAGGGGTAGCGCGCTTCCTTCACACGGAAGAGGTCACTGGTTCGATCCCAGTATCGCCCACCACCTAATTTGGCCACATTCGCGAACCGGATTGCTCGTTCACCTAATGTTCATGGCGGCTCCGCGTTTTTTGTGGCAACGTTCTGAGCCTCTGAACCGTTTCCATTACGGCGAGGTTCGCCGCGATAGAAAAGTCTCCAGCCACGGTCGGGCCTTTCAGCCATACTGACGCGTGGAGTGCCGATGTCTGGCGCAACGTACGACGCCGCCTGATCGGTGGCGCAAGGTGAGCCATGGCCACCTCCCCGACCTTCAACGATGAACTTTGATACGAACGGCGTCTCTGCTCTCCACAATCTGATGTGACATATGTCACTTACTTGTATGGTTACACTGGCAGAGGCAGCGTTAAATTCAACGTACGCACATGGCAGGGCCCCTCGGGGTACCTGTTGACTGAGGGAGATTTACCAGTGAGTTTGAACGCAGCTAGCGGCGCCGCAGCGCGCCCTGACGTGGAAGTGACGCCTGGGGGCGTCTCCGACGAGGCAAACGTGGATGATGCACCTAACGGTGAAACTCAACGTGGCAAGGGGTATGCCAAGGGCGCCAAGGCGCCCAAACGGCGTCGTCGCCAATGGGGCTCAGAACGCCCGCGGCCCCCTCTAGACATCCAAGAGAAGCCCGCAAGTACCGCAGCAACTTGGCTAGGTGGGCTCGGAATCGTCTTTACGGTGATCGCCCTATGCGTCTACCTGGCGCAGACGGTCATCTCGAGGGTCATTGACTACGGCATTCAGGACAGCCACTTCTGGTTCCAGACCATTCTTTACGTCGGCATCATGGCCATGCTGATCTTCTCGGCCTACTGCTACCTGCTCGCGCGTCAGGGCGCGCTCTACCGATCTCGCACCCACGTGCGAGTGCCGCGTGCGGAGATCGATGCAGCGATGGGTGCCTCACGTCCTTCTTTAACTGTGTTGGTGCCGTCGTACGCCGAGGAGCCCTCCGTAGTGCGCGCGACGCTGCTGTCTGCCGCGTTGCAGGAATACCCAGGAACGCGCATCGTCCTATTGCTAGACGACCCGCCCACTCCCAAAGACGACGAGGCTCGCGTCAGTCTTGAGCAGTGCCGTGCACTGCCCACCGAGATCATGGATCTGCTGCGCGTGCCTTTCAAGCGCTTCTCGACCTCGCTCGATGTTTACGAGACTGCTACACGCATTGATGGCAAGAGCTCGCCTGACGAGGTACGCAATCTCGCACTCGACTATGTGTGGGGAGCGCAGTGGCTCCGTGAGCAGGCGGCGTCCTACACTCGCGAGAGCCACGCGGACGACTTCCTTGCCGAAGAGGTTTTTGGCGGCCTCGCCGGAGACTTCGAAGTCACGGCGCGTGCCCTCTTCCGGTCCCTCGACGAGCGTGCAAACCTACCCGCCGAACGGCTCAAGCAGTTGGGGCGCCGACTAGTGTGGACGTTCGATGCTGACTTGAGCTCCTTTGAGCGCAAGGCCTACGCGCACCTGCCTCACGACGCCAACAAGGCTATGAATCTGAATGCCTACATGGGTCTCATGGGCCGCCGAGTTCAGGCGGTGCAGACCAAGATTGGCGTAGTTCTGCGCGACACCACGGCGCCGGATGGCCCTGGGGTGATGGATATCCCCGACACCGAGTTCATTCTGACGCTCGACGCAGACAGCGTGCTGCTTCGCGAGTACTGCCTGCGACTCATCCACCACATGGAGACATCAGGCAATGAACGCGTCGGAGTCATCCAGACTCCGTACTCCGCTTTCCGCGGTGCCGAGACCCGACTTGAGCGTATTGCCGGTGCCACTACCGACATTCAGCACATCCTGCACCAGGGTCTTAGCTACTACGACGCGACCTTCTGGGTGGGCGCCAACGCAGTGATCCGCAAGAGTGCCTTGAACGACATCGTTGAGGTGTCGTACGTGGCGGGCCAGCCCGTATATCGCTACGTGCAGGACCGCACTGTGATTGAAGACACTGAGTCGAGCATCGACTTGATCGCGAAGGACTGGACTCTCTTCAATTACCCAGAGCGCCTCAGTTACAGCGCGACGCCCCCCGACTTCGGTTCGCTTGTGGTGCAACGTGCTCGCTGGGCCAACGGCGGATTGCTGATCTTGCCCAAGTTCCTTCGCTACGTGCGCCGTGAACGTAAGGCAGGCAGGCGAGTGCCCAGAGCGTCCGTCGCGCTTCGTTTCAACTACATGGCATCAATCTCATGGGCGAGCGTTGGTCTGGTATTGCTGCTGGCGTTCCCGTTCGACGACCGGCTACTCAGTCCCGTGATCGTCGCCGCGGCACTCCCGTACTTCCTGGCGATGTCTTCAGACTTTAAGCGCCTTGGATACAAGCGCACAGACATCTTCCGGGTCTATGCCTTTAACCTGCTCCTCTTGCCAGTGAATCTGGCGGGAACGCTGAAGTCGCTTCAGCAGGCCGCGGCAAAGTCAAAGATCGCGTTCGCGCGCACACCGAAGGTAGCCAACCGCACCGCCACACCGGCGCTGTATGTAGTGGCGGCGTACCTGATCGCCGCATGGTCGATTTACACCGTCGCCAACGGCGTACTTGCGGAGAACTGGAGCAACAGCGCATTCGCCTTGTTCAACGGCCTTCTGACCCTCTACGCGATCTTCGCGTTTATCGGCTTCCGCAACTCAATCATCGACGTCTTCGTCGGTGTGGCGCATTGGGTCAAGGTCCCCGCCAAGGTGCGCCCAGCGCCTGCAGACTCCGAGCAGCCTAACGAGATTGACTGGGAAGCAGTTCTCTACTTTGGCCCAGACTGCGACCACGCCCCCGGAGAACAGCGCGCGACCGCGGTGACATCCGTACCTTCTGAGCGACGTGGGGATACCCGCGCGCATCACCGAGGCTGACAGCTTCCCTCCTCCTTGATCACTATCCATCGGCGCGAGACAACCATGTGCGCCCCTCTCACACTTAGGTATTTCTATGAGTAAGACCAAAAAGGCAAAAGCACCTCGTTCCCGCATTTCGATTATTCGCGTGGGTCTTGTGCTCGCGTGTACAGGACTACTGGGTTGGGCTGGATACACGGCTGTGGCATCCGTCATGTCGCAAACAGAGAGGACGGGTCCGTCTACATTCGCCGGCTACGTCGATGCGACGCTGACGCCCACCTATTCGTACGGCACTCCTGCGGGACCGGCGCAGTCGAACGTCATCTTGTCGTTCGTGGTGGCCGACCCCACTAGTGAATGCACTCCACTATGGGGCGGTGCATACACCCTCGACGCGGCCGCGGACGAGCTAGAGATGGATCGTCGTATCTCCCAACTTCGCAGCACGGGTGGCGATGTTCGAGTCTCATTTGGTGGCCAGGCAGGCACCGAGCTGGCGGCGGCATGTTCCGATGCGAGCGCACTTGAGGATGCATACCAGTCGGTGATTGATCGATACAAGATCACCAGCATCGACCTAGACATTGAAGGAGCTTCACTCGCCGACTCCGACGGAGGAGCACGCCGAGCGACCGCGATTAAGGCCGTTCAGGACAAGGCAATTGCCGATGGCCAGAACCTGGCTGTATGGCTCACCCTCCCGGTGGCGACCAGTGGCTTGACCGCCGAGGGAATCGCAGTCGTTGACCAAATGCTCGACCAGGGAGTTGATTTGGCGGGCGTCAACGGCATGACCATGGACTTTAACTCCGGAGTGTCACCGACCGCGCCGTACTCCGATGCGGTGCTTGAGGCGGCACGATCCCTGCACGGTCAGGTGTCCGACGCGTACCGACGCATAGGTACCAAACTTGACGCTCCGCGCGCCTGGGAGAAGGTGGGCATCACGCCCATGATTGGGCAGAATGACGTCGCTGGCGAGGTTTTCACTATCGAAGACGCACAGGTCGTCAATGAATTCGCCCGCGAGCACGGCGTTGGACAACTGTCGATGTGGTCGCTCAACCGTGACGCCGAGTGCCAAAGCCCGTTGCCGAAGATTATTACGGTGGTGCAGAACAACTGCAGTGGTGTGGATCAGGGGTCGCAGTCATTCGCGGAGGTTTTGTCCGCGGACCTGCCCAACGTGATTCCTGCCACGGACGACGATTCTTCTGCGACTGCCTCACCCACGGCATCAACTTCACCGTCAGCTTCACCCACCTCCGGCAGCAGCGACGAAATTGACGATCCCGCGCACAGTCCATTCCCGATCTGGGACCCGCTGGGCACTTACCCGACCGGCACCAAGATTGTCTGGCACAAGAATGTCTACGAGGCCCGCTACTGGACCAGCGGAAGCGCGCCCGGAACCCCTGTGGCGAATCCGGACGACTCGCCATGGACCCTGGTAGGACCCGTATTGCCTGGCGATACGCCTGCACCGCTTCCCACGCTCGCACCAGGAAGCTACCCCCAGTGGGACAAGACGGAGCAGTACACCACTGGTACTAGAGTCCAGCTCGGCAACGTGCCCTACGAGGCCAAGTGGTGGAGTGAGGGGCAGGAACCTGGGGTCCCGGTGGCCGGCGGCTCTCCCTGGGTCCTCATTACCCCGGCCTCCGCGGACTAGGGCAGAGGACGCTGTGTCAACATTGCAGTAGAGCGACGAGATAGGCGACCTGAACCCTAGACTGTTGGCATTGTCTCTACCACCAACGGAGCCCCGCATGCCTGACGACGTTCTTCTCGGAATCACTAAGGTCGGCATGCTCGCCTTCGTGGTGGCAGGCATGTTTGCCATGGGGCTAAAGCTGACGGTAGCGAGCATTGTTGAGCCACTCAAGAATGCGCGCTTGGTGATCTTGCTATTGATCGCGAATTTTGTGGTCGTGCCGGGAATCATGGTGCTCGTTACCAAGGCGCTGCCCATGGACGATTCCACCGCCCCGGCACTCATCCTGGTTGCTTGCTGCGCCGGTGCGCCGTTCCTGCCCACCTTGGCCAAACTCTCCAAGAGCGATCCCGCCTTCGCGGTCGGCGGCATGGTGCTGCTGATGGTCGTCACGGTGGTTTATGCGCCCATCGTTGTGCCTCTGCTCGTGTCGGGTGCCGAGGTCTCCGCAGGAGACATCGCGTCGTCGCTGGTGGTGCTCATGCTGATCCCGCTTGCGGTCGGCCTCTTCATTCGCGCGCGCTATGCCGGCTCGGCAGCCAACATGGCTAAGCCGGTGAACCAAATTTCGACGGTCGGCCTTGCGCTCGGCATCGTTGCCGGAATCATCGTGAACTGGAGCGAGATCATTAGCTCCGCCGGCTCGTGGATCTTTATCGGAACCTTAGTTCTGCTCGCCGTCGGTTACGGAGCGGGCTACCTCGCCGGATTCGGGATGTCCGCCTCGGACCGACGCGTCACGAGTTTCGCGACCGCCCAGCGCAATATTTCCGCGGCGCTTGTGATCGCGGTCTCGCTCGACAGCGAAGTGATCGTCCGCACGTTGGTAGCGGCGCTGGTGATTCCGATCGTGCTGATCTGGCTCGCGGCCGAACTCGGCAAGCGCGCGGGCGGTAAGTCTGAGGCGACTACCGAGGCAGTCGAGGCCTAAGCCGCCCAGTGGCACGCCTCCAAGGGGCGTAGCGTCAAAGGAACGCATCCTGCGTGAGATTACTCAGCACTCGAAGAGGAGGTCGCCATGGGAATGGACGACATGATCAACAAGGCCAAGAGCGCCGCCAGCAACATGTCCGACGAGCAGATTGATGACGCCGCGGAGAAGATCAAGGACAAGACTCCCGATAGCGTCGACGACAAGGTTGACATGCTCGCCGAGCAGGCGAAGAAGTTGAACGACTAGAAGCAACACCGCACATCACCCGGGCGCGTGATTGCCTGGCGCGGACGCGAACCTCGGTAGCATTGACGGGTGTGCGCCTATTGGTGCGCGCTCCGACGACACCAAAAGGGGTTTCTCTGTGGCCAGCATGACCGTGACCATCGACGGCGACGAACGTTCGATCGATACCGGCACGACGGGCCTCGACCTGTTCCGCGACCGCCGTGAGGTGGTGGTGATGCGAGTCGGCGGAGAACTGGTCGACCTTGCACGCGAGTTGGCGGACGGAGAGACAGTCGAGGCCGTCTCCGTGAACGAGCCCGACGGACTCATGGTGCTTCGCCACTCAACCGCGCACGTGCTGGCGCAAGCGGTTCAGCAGATCAACCCCAGTGCCAAGCTCGGCATCGGGCCGCCCATCGAGAACGGCTTTTACTACGACTTTGACGTCGAGGAGCCCTTCACTCCCGAGGACCTGAAGAAGCTCGAAAAGACCATGCAGCGCATCGTCAAGGAGGGGCAGACCTTCTCTCGGCGCGAGATCAGTGACGCGGACGCACTCGCCGAGCTGGCAAACGAGCCCTACAAGTGCGAACTAGTCGGGCTCAAGTCCAATGCGGCCGATGCTGCTGAGGGCGCTTCCGCGGAAGTAGGCGAGGGCGGCCTCACCATTTACGACAACCTCAACCGCCAGGGCGAGGTCAAGTGGAAGGACCTGTGCCGCGGTCCTCACGTCCCGAACACCAAGGTGCTGGCCAACGGCTGGTCACTCATGCGTTCGGCCGCCGCCTACTGGCGCGGTAACGAGAACAACCCGCAGCTCCAGCGCGTGTACGGCACCGCTTGGCCCACCAAGGAAGAGCTCACCGAATACAAAGAGCGCCTGGCTGAGGCCGAGCGCCGCGATCACCGCCGCCTCGGCGCGGAGATGGACCTGTTCTCCTTCCCCGACGCGATCGGCTCCGGCCTGGCGGTCTTCCACCCCAAGGGCGGCGTCATTCGCATGGAGATGGAGGAGTACTCGCGCAAGCGTCACGTCGAGGAAGGCTACGAGTTCGTCTACACCCCTCACGCGACCAAGAAGCAGCTGTTCGAGACCTCCGGTCACCTGGACTGGTACGCCGACGGCATGTACCCGCCCATGCACATGGACGAGGAGCGCGACGCCGAGGGCAACATCACCAAGCAGGGCCAGGACTACTACCTGAAGCCCATGAACTGCCCCATGCACAACCTGGTCTTCGACTCCCGTGGCCGTTCGTATCGCGAGCTGCCACTGCGCATGTTCGAGTTCGGCACCGTGTATCGCAACGAGAAGTCCGGCGTAGTTCACGGCCTCACTCGCGCGCGTGGCTTTACACAGGACGACGCCCACATTTACTGCACTCGCGAGCAGATGAAGGACGAGCTCACCACGACGCTGAACTTTGTGCTGGGTCTGCTCAAGGATTACGGCCTCACGGACTTCTACCTCGAGCTATCCACTCGCAACCCGGAGAAGTCCGTGGGCGAGGACGACGTCTGGGAGGAGGCCACCGAGACGCTACGCGAGGTAGGCATCGCATCGGGCCTCGAACTGGTTCCGGACCCCGAGGGTGCGGCGTTCTACGGACCCAAGATCTCGGTTCAGACCCGCGACGCGATCGGCCGCTCATGGCAGATGTCCACCATCCAGCTGGACTTCAACCTGCCCGAGCGGTTTGAGCTTGAGTACACGGCCGCAGACAACTCTCGCCAGCGGCCGGTCATGATCCACCGTGCGCTGTTCGGCTCCATCGAGCGCTTCTTCGCCATCCTTACGGAGCACTACGCGGGCCAATTCCCCGTGTGGTTGGCGCCCGTTCAAGTGCGCGCCATCCCAGTTGCTGAGCCCTTTAACGAGTACCTGGGCGACGTCGTGGCGGAACTCAAGCGCCAAGGTGTGCGTGCGGAGATTGACGATTCCGACGAGCGCTTTCCCAAGAAGATCCGCAATGCGTCCAAGGAGAAGGTCCCGTTCGTGCTGATTGCGGGTGGCGACGACCAGGAGGCGAACGCAGTGAGCTTCCGTCTGCGAGACGGCAGCCAGGACAACCAGGTTCCTATCGCCGATGCTGTGGCGCGCATCGTCGCCGCGATCGCGGACAAGGTGCAGGTATAGAGCGTGGCAGACATCGTTGATGGAGAGATGATGGGCGGCGAGGCTGACGGCTTTGAGCGCCTGTGGACGCCCCATCGCATGGCCTACGTGAGCCACTCGTCTGATCGGCCCGAGTACCAGGGCGAACACGAGTGTCCGCTGTGTCAGAAGATTGGTGGCGACGACCGGGAGTCTCTGGTAGTGCACCGTGGCGAGCACAATTACGTGGTGCTAAACCTGTACCCCTACAACCCCGGTCACCTGATGGTTTGCCCGTACCGCCACATTGGCTGGTACACCGATGCGACCGACGCCGAGCGCAACGAGATGGGCGACCTGACGCAGCAAGCGATGCGAGTGCTCGCGCGCGTGAGCGGAACTAAGGGTTTCAACATCGGCATGAACCAGGGGGCTGTGGGAGGCGCGGGCATTTCTGAGCACCTTCACCAGCACGTCGTGCCACGATGGACGGGAGACTCCAACTTCCTGCCGATCATCGCCAAGACCAAGGCGCTACCGGAACTGCTGGACGACACTTGGCAGCGGCTGAGCGACGCTTGGACAAAAGAGGGCTAACGCCCGGAGCAGAGGTTTTTGATGTTTGGCAAGTTGCGGCCGCTCATGGCAGCAGTCTGGGAGGCGCCCGCGCGCGGTCTCCTCAAGATGGGGCTGCACCCCAACGCCGTGACTATCATCGGCACCATCGGCGTGGTCTTTGGTGCGCTCTTCTTCTACCCCAAGGGCGGCACGATGCTGCTCTGGGGAACGCTTTTCATCGCGTTCTTCGTGGTGACGGACATGCTCGACGGGACGATGGCGCGGCTGGGTGGGTTGTCGTCTCGCCTCGGCGCATTCCTGGATTCAACGCTCGACAGGGTTGCTGACGCAGCGATTTTTGGCGCGTTGGTATGGACGTTCCTCGATGTGGATCGCAACACCGCGATGGCGGCGATGCTGTGCCTGACCATCGGCTCCTTTGTGCCCTACGCCCGTGCTCGGGCGGAGTCGCTCGGAATTGACGCGGCAGTCGGTATCGCAGAACGCTCGGACCGACTTGTCATTGGATTGCTTGCCACCGGGCTCGTGGGTATGGGACTGCCGTTGTGGATCCTCACATGGGCGCTCTACGCGCTCGCCGCGGCGGCCCTCATCACCGTGGTCCAGCGCGCGATGGCCGTCAAGCGGGCATCGGACTTGTCGCCGTTGTTGCCAGGGGAGAAGGCGCCGGGTGCTCACCCAGCAATCACCGTGGCCGACCTCAAGTTAGAACGCGAACGCGGCCGCGACGAGGAGCGGGCGCGCGCCCAGGGGGACGCCGCCCCTACCGAATCGAGTGGCGAAGCGGTGGGCAACGAGGCCGGTCACGATGCGGAGCGCGACGCCTCCGAATGAACGCCTTCTTGATCGCGTGGCGTGCGTCACGCTACCTTCCCGTTTCCGTGGTGCGCGGCGTCGCCGGGCTCGGCGCTGCATCCGCGTGGTTTCTGCGTGGCAAATCCGTCACCCGGCTCGAATCCAACTTGCACAGAGTCACGGGATTGTCGGGAAAGCCACTGCGACGCCTTAGCCGGCAGGGCATGTCCTCGGTGGCGAGCTACTACGCCGAGGTCCTGGAACTGCCACGCATGTCAGGCGAGTCCATCGATGCGCGCGTGCGCATGGTCAACGAGCAGGCAGTTCAGGCAATCCTGAGAGACGAAGGTCGCGTGGTTCTGCCGCTAAGCCACTCAGGCAACTGGGACCTGATTGGCGCCTACGCGGGGCGCAACATCGCCCATGTGACTTCGGTCGCCGAGGTCCTGAAGCCGCCAGAGGTTTTCGAGGAGTTCATCAAGTTTCGTGCCGGTCTGGGAATGACCATCTTTGGGCACGAGGGGCAGTCGACCTTCCGCAAATTGATCACTCAAGCCAAGACTGAGGGCGGGGCGCTCGCCCTGGTTGCCGACCGAGATCTGTCCGGCAGCGGTATTCATGTCGATATGTGGGGCCACGATGTGCGTGTGGCGCCAGGCCCAGCCGCCCTCGCCGTCACCTCCGACTCCGCGTTAATCCCCGTGATGATCTACTCGGAGAAGCTCACCGGCGCGCGGCGTAAGGCCGCAAAGTCGCGGGTGGGCAAGGTGCTGAAGTTTGGACCGACTATCCGTGTACCGGAGGGGCGTAAGCCGGATCAGGTGCAGTCCATGACAGAGTCATGGGTGGCATTCATGAGCGCGGAGATTGCCGCCCACCCGGAGGATTGGCACATGCTGCAACGGTTTGGCTGGACTGAATGAGGATCGGCATCGTCTGCCCGTATTCTCTTGACCGTCCTGGCGGCGTGCAGCTTCACGTGACGGATCTGGCAGAGGCGCTCATCGCGCGTGGTCACGAGGTCTCGGTCTTGGCGCCGGCAGCGCCCAATACGCCCGTGCCCGACTACGTCCAGGCCAGCGGCCGTTCTTTCCCCGTCAGTTACAACGGGTCGACCGCGCGTCTCACCTTTGGACTCCTCACCGCGGCGCGGGTGCGGCGTTGGCTTCAGGATGGACACTTCGACGTAGTTCACCTGCATGAGCCGGGCACCATGTCGCTCAGCGTCATTGCGATGTGGGCGCGCCTCGGTCCCACGGTTGCGACCTTCCACACCTCGAACGACCACTCACGGCTGATGCGCATCGGCAAGCCTTTTGTGAAGCCAGGCATGGAGGAGCTGGACGCGCGTATTGCTGTGTCACCCTCCGCAGACAAGACCATCCAGCAACACCTGCGGCTCTCCGCGACACACATCATCCCCAATGGCGTGGACACCTCCGGGTATGTCGACGCAAAGCCCAAGCGCGAGTGGCAGGGGAGCAAGGCTGTGCCGACGGTCGGAATCTTGGGCCGCATGGACGAGACGCGCAAGGGACTCGACGATTTCCTTGCGATGATCCCTGCCGTGCGACGCGAGATGCCGCGCACGCGCTTCTTGGTAGCGGGCCGGTTCTCGGACCGCGTCGCAGCCAAGGCGGCACGTGCCGGTGCGGAGATCATCGGTGAGCTCGCGGAGGACGAAAAGGAGGTGTTCATGAGTTCAGTGGACATCTACTGCGCCCCCAACTTGGGAGGCGAGAGTTTCGGCATCGTCTTGGTAGAGGCGATGGCCGCCGGTGCGGCGGTGGTGGCGAGTGACCTCACCGCGTTCAAGGACGTGGCGACCAACGTCGAGGGCGTCGAGACGGTGGCCTTCCACAAAGTGGGTGACGCGGAGGATCTGGCGCGCCAAGTTCTCGAATTGCTCCGCGACCCCGAGGCTCGTGCGGACCTCGCCCACCTCGGCCAGGAATGCGCCATGGAATTCGACTGGGACGTAGTGGCGCCACGAGTCCTGGAGACCTACCAAGACGCGATTAGAATGGATGCAGAATTCCATCCCCATCAGAGTAAGGAAGCAGCCTCATGAGTCAGCCCGATGCTAAGTCACCCCAGGTAGGTACGGACCTAGTCAAGCGCGGCATGGCCGAGATGCTCAAGGGTGGCGTGATCATGGACGTGGTCAACGCCGAGCAGGCCAAGATCGCCGAGGACGCCGGAGCCGTCGCTGTCATGGCGCTCGAGCGCGTGCCCGCTGACATCCGCGCGCAGGGAGGCGTGTCCCGCAGCAGCGACCCGGACATGATCGAATCCATCATGAAGGCCGTGTCCATCCCCGTCATGGCCAAGGCGCGCATCGGCCACTTTGTCGAGGCGCAGATCCTCGAGTCGCTCGGTGTGGACTACATCGACGAGTCCGAGGTGCTGACTCCCGCCGATTACACGCACCACATCGACAAGTGGAACTTCACCGTTCCGTTCGTGTGCGGTGCCACCAACCTTGGTGAGGCGCTGCGTCGCATCTCCGAAGGCGCGGCCATGATCCGCTCCAAGGGCGAGGCCGGTACCGGCGACGTGTCTAACGCCACGACCCACATGCGCACCCTGCGCTCCCAGATTCTGCACCTGACCTCGATGCCCAAGGACGAGCTCTATGTGGCCGCCAAGGAACTTCAGGCCCCGCTGCAACTGGTTCAGGAAGTCGCCGCGACGGGCAAGCTTCCCGTCGTCACCTTCACCGCAGGTGGCATCGCCACGCCAGCCGATGCCGCGATGATGATGCAGCTCGGCGCCGAGGGCGTGTTCGTGGGCTCCGGAATCTTCAAGTCCGGCAACCCGGAGCAGCGCGCCAAGGCGATCGTCAAGGCCACCACGTTCTTCGACGATGCTTCCGTGGTCGCGGATGTGTCGCGCGGCCTGGGCGAGGCAATGGTCGGCATTAACGTCGACGAGGTCCCCGAGCCTCACCGCCTGGCCGAGCGCGGCTGGTAGGGATTTTTTGGCTACCTCACCCGTAGCCAGGGAAGCGGCACGCGTCCTGCTGTTCGATGCATCGGGAAGGATTCTGTTGCTGCAGGGGCATGATCCGGCGCAGCCGGGGCGCCACTGGTGGTTCACACCGGGTGGTGGGTTGGAAGGTGCGGAGACGCATCGTGAGGCGGCAGCGCGCGAGCTAGCCGAGGAGACCGGGTTTGCCATCGCGGCTGAGCAGCTTGTGGGTCCGGTGTGGGAACGGTCGGCGCTGTTCGACTTTATGGAGACCCCTTTCGTCCAGCACGAAGAGTTCTTCCTCTCTTCCCTTGCGAGCGATGCTGTCGCAGGGTCGGTCGCGTGGACGGTCACCGAGGCGGACACCATCGATGAGTCGCGGTGGTTCTCGTTGGCGGAGTTGAACGACGTCACGATCGAGATCTTTCCGAACCAATTGAGAGAGTTGTTGACGACCGTGACGCCCTGGAATGGGCAGCTGCGGCACCTGGGAGAGGAGCACGCGTGAGCGAGCAGACCAAGCAGACCGAGGGCCCCCGTGTGGGAGTGTTGGCATTGCAGGGCGACGTGCGGGAGCACGCTGCGGTGCTGACCGCACTAGGTGCCACTGTGGTGCCGGTGCGACGCGCGGCTGAGCTCGCGCAGATTCAAGCGCTGGTGATTCCCGGGGGAGAGTCCACAACCATGGACAAGCTGCTGCGGGCATTCGGTCTACGCGACGCGGTCATTGCCGCCATCGACGGCGGGCTGCCGGTGCTGGGCTCGTGTGCCGGAATGGTTCTTCTTGCGCGCAACATTGAGGGCGGCATCGAGGGTCAGCAGACTCTGGGCGGTATCCCCATGACAGTGCGGCGCAATGCTTTTGGTCGACAGGTGGACTCCTCCGAGGTGGCGCTGGAGTGGAAGCCGGACGGCTCTCAGATGCACGCCACGTTTATCCGGGCTCCGTGGGTCGAGGCCTACGACGCTGATGTTGAGGTGCTCGCGACGTTGGCTGGCGCGGGGGACGACGAGGCCCATGCGGTCGCGGTCCGCTACGGCAAGCGCATCGCGACGGCATTCCATCCCGAGATCTCCGGCGACCACCGGGTGCACCAGTTGCTCCTCGACCTGATCTAGTCCCCAGCAGGAACTGAGTGCCGAATTCAATCCAAATCCGGCACTCAGTGCCTGCTGGCGCGCATGAGTGGGGGTAAGCGCGTCCTGCCCTAGACTGGAAAGCAATTCCAACTAGTCGCTACTAGGTCATCAAGATTTTCAGGGAGCCAACGTGTCCGGACACTCCAAATGGGCAACGACCAAGCACAAGAAGGCCGTTGTCGACGCCAAGCGAGCAAAGGCGTTCGCGAAGCTAGTTAAGAACATCGAGGTTGCAGCACGCGACGGTGGAGCCGACATGTCCGGCAACCCCACGCTGGTGGACGCGGTTCAGAAGGCGAAGAAGTCGTCGGTTCCCAACGACAACATCGATCGTGCTGTGAAGCGGGGCGCGGGCCTCGAGGCGGGTGCCGCCAGTTACGAGACGATCATGTACGAGGCCTATGGGCCCAACGGCGTTGCCATGCTCATCGAGTGCTTGACGGACAATCGCAATCGCGCTGCCATGGAAGTGCGTACCGCGCTCACCCGCAACAACGGCACGCTTGCCGACCCCGGCTCGGTCATGTTCATGTTCTCGCGCAAGGGTCAGGTCATTGTGGCCAAGGAGGGCGACGCCAACGAGGACCACCTGATGGAGGCCACGCTCGACGCAGGCGCCGAGGACATCACGGATCTTGGTGAGCACTTTGAGGTGATCTCTGAGCCCACCGATGTGGTCGCGGTCCGCACGGCGCTGCAGGCCGCCGGACTCGACTACGAGAGTGCCGAGGCCACGTGGATGCCGTCCGTCAAGATTGAGCTCGATGTCAATGGCGCCAAGCAGATGCTGCGCTTGATCGACGCGCTCGAGGACTGTGACGACGTTCAGAACGTCTACGCCAACATGGATGCCTCCGATGAGGTGCTCGAGGAAGCGTCCGCCGAGTAGTTCTATGCGCATTCTCGGTGTCGACCCGGGCCTCACCCGCTGCGGCCTTGGAGTCATCGAGGCGGGGCGTTCCCGCAAGATCAAACTGGTAGACGTCTCCGTGGCGCGCTCCCGCCCGGACGCGGAGGTTCCGCAGCGCCTCGCCACGATTGCCGAGGCGTTCGATGCGGCACTCGACGAGCATCGGCCCGACGCGGTGGCGCTGGAGCGCGTCTTCGCGCAACACAACGTGCGTACCGTCATGGGTACGGCACAGATTTCCGGGGTGGTGATGGCGACGGCCGCACGACGCGGCATTCCAGTGGCGCTTTACACGCCCTCCGAGGTGAAGGCAGCGGTGACGGGCAGCGGCCGCGCGGACAAGGCGCAGGTGGGCTTCATGGTCGCGAAACTTCTTGGCCTAGATTCAGTCCCCGGCCCGGCCGATGCCGCGGACGCCCTGGCCATTGCCATTGCCCATGCCTGGCGTGGGGGGATAGCGCCAACGGCCGCGGCATCTGCAGGCACGGGTAGCGTGACGCTGGCACAGCAGCGCTGGGCCGAGGCGGAGAAGGCGGCCCGCAAGCGCGGGTAGCGCGATCGCGACTCGACACCCAGTATCGCGGCGAGTCACACTCGCGACGTCCGGTCCATGGCGTAGCGTGTTCGTACATACGTTCGAATAGCGTCGCGGCATGCTCGTGACTCGACAGTGGTGATGGAGACAACACAGTGATCGCTCAGCTGCAGGGAACGGTGCTCAATGTGGGCACCTCGACCGTGATTGTCGACGTGGGCGGCCTCGGATACAGCGTGCTGTCCACTCCGGCCACGCTTGCGGAACTGCGCCTCAACCAGCCTGTCCAACTTTTCACACACCTGGTTGTCCGCGAAGACTCTCTGACCCTCTTCGGCTTCGGCACTGCATCCGAACGCGCGACGTTCGAAGCGCTGACCTCCGTACAGGGTGTGGGGCCGAGGCTCGCGCTCGCCATGCTTGCTGTGCATTCGCCTACGTCACTTGCAGAGGCCGTTGCAGCGGGAGACCGCAAGGCGCTCGAGAAGGTTCCCGGCATTGGCGCTAAGGTCGCCGCGCGGCTGCTCCTCGAACTGGGCGGAAAATTGACGTTGCCAGCTCAAGAGGGTGCGCGTGCCGTCGCCACCGATGGACGCGGCCAGGTCACGGAGGCGCTTGTCGGCCTCGGATGGAACGCCAAGGCAGCGGAGAAGGCGGTCGATGCAGTGACGGAGGGCCCCATCGGCGACGATGAGGTTTCCAATACCTTGCGCGCGGCGCTTCAGACGCTAGGGGGATCGCGTGGCTGACGATGCCGTGGGCACTGAAGAATTTGGCGACGGCGATTCCTGGAGTGATGCCGATGGCCCGGCTCGCGTGGTGAGCTCCGACTCGGACGTCATTGAGCGGTCAAATGAAGCCGCGCTGCGCCCACGCAATCTTGACGAATTTGTTGGCCAGCAAGTGGTGCGCAACCAGTTGTCGCTCATGCTGCGCGCGGCGGCTTCCCGCGGTGCGGTGGCCGATCACGTGCTGTTCTCTGGCCCGCCCGGACTGGGAAAGACCACGCTCGCGATGATTGTGGCAGGGGAGATGAAGTCGACTCTGCGGGTCAGTTCAGGTCCCGCCATCCAGCACGCGGGCGACCTGGCAGCGATTTTGAGTTCGCTCGACGAGGGCGACGTACTGTTTTTGGACGAGATTCACCGCCTTGCACGGCCCGTGGAGGAGATGCTGTATCTCGCGATGGAGGATTTCCGTGTAGACGTGGTGGTGGGCAAGGGCGCCGGCGCAACCTCGATTCCGCTGAGCCTGCCGCCCTTCACCGTCGTGGGGGCGACCACGCGTGCGGGGCTCTTGCCTGCCCCGCTGCGTGACCGGTTCGGCTTCACCGCGCACCTGGACTTCTACGAGCCCGCGGACTTGCAAAGAATCATTGTGCGGTCGGCCACGATGTTGGACTTTGGTCTCGAGGCCGACGCCGCGGGCGAGATTGCTTCCCGGTCACGGGGCACACCCCGTATCGCCAACCGTCTGCTGCGCCGGGTTCGCGACTGGGCTCAGATTCACGGCACCGGAGTAGGGGATCTGGCGGCGGCACAGGCGGCGCTGCTTGTGTACGAAGTCGACGAACTTGGTCTGGACCGCCTGGACCGAGCAGTGCTGCGCGCGTTGTGCACCCGCTTTGGCGGGGGGCCCGTGGGTCTGTCCACGTTGGCGGTATCCGTGGGTGAGGAGACCGAGACGGTAGAGACAGTCGCCGAGCCGTTCCTGGTGCGTGAAGGCCTCATGTCGCGCAGCCCGCGAGGACGCGTTGCAACTGCGGACGCCTGGATTCACCTAGGGTTAGAACCGCCTGCAGACGCCGTGAATGGGACGCAAGCGTCGCGCCTATTCGACTAGGCGCGCGTTCCCGCCTAGAATCGGCTGGGCTCTGCGGAGCACTCGACCGTTAGGAACACAGTGTCAACAGTTAAGAAGTCAGCGCGCAAGTCGCTGATCTGGCTCGGCGCCCTCACCGCCGTCCTCTATACCGTGCTCGCCATAGGTGTCGGCACGGGAAGCACCACCTGGGCTCCGGGGCTCGGACTCGACCTCGCCGGTGGACGTCAGCTCATCCTGACCCCCGAGGTCGACAACGGCGTAGAAATCACGCAGACCGACCTTGACCAGGCCGTCGAGATTATGCGGAACCGTGTAGACGCGAGTGGTGTGGCAGAGGCCGAGATCAGCACCCAGTACCCGAACATCGTGGTGTCACTTCCGGGTAACCCTGACCAGGCCACTATTGATCTGGTGCGCCAGTCAGCGCAATTGCAGTTCCGAGCGGTGCTTGTGGAAGGCGCCGCCACGCCGACGGCGACCCAGCCAGTAGCCAGCCCGAGTGCCTCGGCCGATCCCGCCGAGGCGGTGGCGCCCAGCGCCAGCGCAGAACCGACTCCGAGCCCGTCCGCCTCGCAGGCATCACAATCACTGTTCCAGGCAGCCGCCACGCCAGCACCTGAAGCCAGCGATGAGTCAGCGCCGGTGCCCTCGCTGATCTCTGCGCCGGTACCGAGTGCCGATGCCTCTGCCGTACCCACCGACACCACCGTTCCCTTCACGGAGCCTGTACCAGGGGAGACCGATCCGTCGTCCTTCGATTGGATCACCCCGGAGCTTTCCGTCGAGTACGCGCAGCTTGACTGCTTTGATCCCGTCAATATCTCTGGACGTGACCTAGGGGAAGCGGACTACGGTCATGTGGCGTGTGGAAGCACCACCCCCGCCAAGTACATTATGGGACCTGTTGAAATGACCGGAACCGATCTGTCGGACGCCTCTTCCGGACCGCACTACACCACCGCTGGAACCCTGGATGGCACGTACCAGGTCAACATGGAGTTCACGTCAGAGGGTGGAGCGAAGTTCGCGGAGATCACCGGTCGAATCGCGCAGCTTGAAGCTCCGCGTAACCAGTTTGCGATCATGTTGGACGGCGCCGTGCTGTCAGCACCGCGGGTCCAGCAGTCAATCACCGGTGGAAGCGCCCAGATCACCGGAAACTTCACGCAAGAAGAAGCCGCACAGCTAGCCAACCAGTTGAAGTTTGGCGCGCTGCCATTGACCTTCACAGTGCAGTCCGACGAGCAGATCTCCGCCACCCTTGGCGCCGAGCAGCTCCAGAGCGGACTTATCGCTGGCGCCATTGGCCTGGTGCTTGTCGTTATCTACTCGCTGATCCAGTACCGCGCTCTTGGTTTGGTGACCGTGGGATCGCTCGTTATCGCGGGCCTCATTAGCTTCGCGGTTATTTCCCTGTTGTCCTGGGGTATCGGGTACCGATTGTCGCTGGCAGGTGTCGCCGGATTGATCGTCGCGATCGGTATTACGGCCGACTCCTTCATTGTCTACTTTGAACGCGTCAGAGACGAGCTCCGAGAGGGGCGCTCTCTGCATAGTGCGATCGACCACGCATGGAAGCGTGCGCGCCGCACCATCCTCGCCTCGGACGCGGTGAGCCTGCTCGCTGCCGTCGTCTTGTACACGTTTGCTGTGGGTGGCGTCCGCGGGTTCGCGTTCACGCTCGGACTCACCACACTCGTTGACATCCTCGTCGTGTTCTTGTTCACGCACCCGATTCTGGTTCTACTGGGCCGCACCAAGTTCTTTGGCGACGGGCACCCGATGTCGGGCTTTGACCCCAAGCAGCTGGGCCGCGAGACCATGTACAAGGGGCGAGGCCGTGTCGCCTCGCCAAGCACCAAGGTCATTTCGGGGAGTGCGGATCCAGACGGTGCGCAACTCACCCTCGCGGAGCGTAAGGCTGCAGCGGCTAAGGCCGCACAGCCCGCGCAGGCGGAGGGCGCCGACAACGGAGCCGGTGGTGCCACCGACCCGGCCACAGCACCGGCCGAAGGAGAGAAGTAGCCATGGCGATGAACCTTGCAAAGTGGGGCAACTCACTTCACTCCGGAGAAAAGACGTACCCCATCGTCCAGCAGCGCAAGCGCTGGTTCTTGATCTCTGGCTTCCTGATGCTCGCGGCAATTGTGCTGTTGCTCGTCAAAGGCCTGACCTTAGGTATTGACTTTGAGGGTGGCACGCAGTTCCAGGTGTCGAACGCTAGCGACCCTGACCCCGCAATCGCGACCGAAGTCATCGCAAATGCTGCACCCGAGGAGGTGCCCGAGATCTCGATCCTGGGTACTAACGACGTATTGGTGCAGATCGGAGTCGTAGATCAGTCCGTCTCGCAAGAGATTACGGCTGAGCTCGCCGACGCATACAACGTCTCAGTTGACGAGGTGGGCTTCACTCAGATCGGACCTACCTGGGGTGCCGAGGTTGGCAAGAAGGCCGTCCAGGGTCTCATCATCTTCCTCATTCTGGTCGCGGCAGTCATCTCCATCTACTTCCGTGCATGGCGTATGGCCGCTGCTGCCATCGGCGCACTCGCGCACGACCTACTCTTCACGGTCGGCATCTATGCCCTGGTGGGCTTCGAGGTGACGCCGGCCACGGTGATTGGGTTCCTGACGATCCTTGGTTACTCCCTTTACGACACTGTGGTGGTGTTCGACAAGGTGAAGGAGAACACAACTCATCTAACCGAGCAGAACCGCTTCACCTACGAGGAGCTCGCCAACCTCGCGGTGAACCAGACTTTGGTGCGGTCCATCAATACCTCTGTGGTGGCGTTGCTACCTGTGAGCGCAATTCTGTTCATCGGTTCATTCCTGCTCGGCGCCGGAACCCTGAAGGACATCTCCCTCGCGCTGTTTGTCGGTATGGCAGTCGGTACGTATTCCTCGATCTTCGTGGCGACGCCGCTTGAGGTTGCCCTGCGTATGCGGGAGCCACGTATCAAGGAGCACACCGCGATGGTGCTTGAACTCCGTGAAAGCGGTGAGGCCGACGTCGCTCACAAGGCCGATGGCTCGGTCGTTGTTGGCGCGCTCACCCCCGGTCGGCACCTCGGTACCCAGGCACAACCCAGGCGCAAGAAGAAGTAGCGTTCAGGATCGACGCAGCACGGCCCCGCCATTGCGGCGGGGCCGTGCTGCGTTGTGGCGGGTCGTTGGAACGAAGCCGCGCCGATAGACTGAGTGGACATCGACAGCGCACAGGGAGGCGACCATGACAGACACCCGTCCACCGTCATCCTCCTCGGGTCCATTGGGGTTCCTGAGGCGCCCTACACGTGAGCCCACGGCAGTCGACGGCGTCGTTGAAACGTACCGTCGCATGTACCCCAAGGCGCCCAAGACTGTGGCGATCGAGCGCGCATACAAGGTTGCCGAGATTGCGCACCGGGGCCAAGTGCGCAAGAGTGGCGAGCAATACATCATCCACCCCATCGCTGTGGCACAGATCGTTGCCGAGCTGGGCTTGCCAGAAACCGTCATCGTCGCCGCGCTCCTGCATGACGTGGTCGAGGACACTGAATACCCTCTCGAGACGATGCGCGGGGAGTTCGGTGACGAAGTCGCGATGATCGTGGATGGCGTGACCAAACTCGACAAGGTTCATTATGGTGACGCGGCGCAGGCTGAGACCGTGCGCAAGATGGTCGTGGCCATGGCGAAGGACATCCGTGTGCTGCTACTCAAGCTCGCAGATCGCCTTCACAATGCTCGCACTTGGAAGTATGTGAGTGCGGAAAGTGCGCGCCGGAAGGCCCAAGAGACCCTGGAGATCTACGCGCCCCTCGCGCACCGCATGGGCCTGAACGCGATCAAGTGGGAACTCGAGGATTTGTCGTTCCAGACGCTGTATCCCAAGATCTATCAGGAGATCGTCGACGTCGTCACGGAACGTGCGCCTGAGCGCGACAAGTATCTCGCTGAGGTTCGCGGAGAGATCGACAAGGATCTCAAGTCCATGAAGATCAAGGCGGCCATTACCGGTCGACCCAAGCACTACTACTCGGTTTATCAGAAGATGATTGTGCGTGGTCGTGACCTCAATGAGATCTACGACCTCGTCGGAGTGCGCATCCTGGTGGATTCGGTCCGCGACTGCTACGCGGTTTTGGGAGCGATGCACGCCAGGTACCAGCCGGTGCCGGGTCGCTTCAAGGACTACATTGCCATGCCCAAGTTCAACCTCTACCAGTCGCTTCACACTACGGTGATTGGGCCCTCGGGAAAGCCTGTCGAGTTGCAGATCCGTACCCAGGAGATGCACCGCAGGGCCGAGTACGGGCTGGCCGCGCACTGGCGCTACAAGGAGAACGCGAAGGCCTCCGATGGCTCTAGCAACTCGCCGGAGGGAATGGGCTGGCTACGTCAGATTGCAGACTGGCAACAGGAGACCGCGGACCCCAACGACTTCCTCGATAGCCTACGTGGAGAGATCTCGCGAGCCGAGGTCTACGTTTTCACTCCTGGGGGCCGCCTGTTGGCATTGCCTCAGGGGGCAACCCCGGTGGACTTCGCCTACGGAGTACATACCGAGGTGGGTCACAAAACCATCGGCGCAAAGGTCAACGGTCGTCTCGTGTCGCTCGACTCGACGCTGGACAACGGCGACACGGTAGAGGTGCTCACCACCACCGACGAGAACGGTCACCCCAAGCGGGACTGGCTCGAGTTTGTGCAATCCACTCGCGCGCGCAACAAGATTCGGCAGTGGTTCACTCGCGAACGCCGCGAAGAGTCCGTCGACACCGGCCGCGACATGCTTGCCCGAGCCATTCGCCGTCAGCACCTACCGATGCAGCGCCTCATGAGTAAGTCGACGCTGCTCGCGCTAGCCAAAGAGATGCACTACGAGGATGTGGACTCGCTCTATGCCGCCATCGGCGAGCACAAGGAGCAGGCGGTCGACGTCGTCACCCGCATGGTGGAGGCAGTCGGCGGCACCGAGGGTGCAGACGAAGACATCACGGAGATCACGCGCCCGGGCACTCAGCAGCGCGTGCGCAGGGGAGACCCAGGGGTCTCGGTTCATGGCATCTCCGACGTGGTCGTCAAGTTGGCCAAGTGCTGCACGCCGGTTCCGGGCGATCCCATTCAGGGCTTCGTGACACGGGGCTCTGGAGTGAGCGTGCACCGAGCCGACTGCGACAACTTGTCCGCGCTGACAGCGCAAGAGGAGCGTTTGATAGATGTCGAGTGGACAGGCCAGTCGGAGACAACTTTCCTCGTGCAGATCGAGGTCGAGGCGCTGGACCGCAACCGGCTGCTCTCCGATGTGACGCAGGTACTGTCGGATTATCACGTGAACATTCTTTCCGCGGCGGTGTCGACCAGTCGTGATCGCGTAGCCCTTTCGAGCTTCTCCTTTGAGATGGCCGATCCGTCTCACCTGGGAGCCGTTCTTGGCGCCGTGCGTCGCATCGACGGCGTTTACGACGCGCGTCGCATTACCGGCAAGCACGCGGCCAAGCGACCCGGCTAGCGTCGAAGCCGGAGGCTGTCCACAGATTGTCTGTCGTCTCCGCCGCGACCGTGACAGCCGTGGCACCCTGGCGGCATGTTCCTCGTTGATTCGACTGCCCTTGGACGCGCTGGCTTCAGCCGCATGGTGCGCGACGGCGTGGTGCGCCCAGCGACGAGGCGATTTGGCCTGCCTCTAGACATCGAGGTCACCGCCGGAGTCCGGGCGTGCTGCGTAGCGCCGAGCGTACCTGCACACACGGTACTCAGCGGCGCTGCGGGCTTGTGGGTGTGGCATGGCGGAAAGTGGCCAGGAGAGTTAACCGTTGTGGGGGAACGGGGCCTGCATCGCGGGGTGGCAGACCACGAATCGTCCCCGTTGCGCGACCGCGTGACCTTTCACTCTGGTCTGGCATGGAGGGATGGCGGAGTCCGGGTTGGCCCGGTGGCCGTAGCGAACACGGCCAGATGCTGCGTCGACGCGCTGAGATGGGATGGTCACCGAAACGCTATACCAGTGGTCGTGGAGGCGGTCATGACGGGCAACGTTTCTCTGACCGATCTACAGGTGGAGGTGGGCCGAGATGACCCGAGGGGCTCGGGATACTCAAGACTGAGGGAGGTCTGGCGCGTTCTCTACCCGGTGCTCTCGACTGTGGACCTCGCGAGGAAACAAGAAAGCCGACCCCGCCCGCGAATGCGAACTGAGCCGACCTCTTGAGGGGGCGAGGGCTAGGAAAGACCCTCGATCTGCTTGAGCCACGCCTTACGCGCTGCAAGGTCTTCTGCGAGCGCTTTGGCCGTCTTAGCATCTTTGGCTGACTTGGCCTCAGCAATTTCCGTTTCTAGCTTGGTGATGGCGGCTTGAAGCTGTGCGGCCGCGCCAGTTGCGCGAGCCTCGAGTTCGGGGTTACGTGAGGTCCAGGCGGACTCCTCGGCATCCCGAACCGACTTCTCGACGGCGGACATGCGCTTGGTCAGGCGCGCGATATCGCCGCGGGGAACCTGGCCGGCGGCCTCAAAGCGGTCCTGCGCTGCGTGAAGGGCCTTCTTGGTAAGTTCGAGGTCCTTGATGGGGAGCAGTGACTCTGCTTCCACCACGGCGGCCTCCTTGGCCTCGACGTTTCCTGCGAGCGCTTCGTCCTCAGCCTCCGAAGCCGCGCGACGAGCGTCGAAGAACGCATCCTGGGCCTTCTGGAACTTCTTCCAGAGTGCGTCGTCGGTGCTGCGGCGCCCCCGACCCGAGTTCTTCCACTCGCCCATCAGGTCCTTGAACGCTCGCGCGCTGCGGTCCCAGTCGGTGGACTCGGCCAGCGCCTGTGCTTTGGCGACGAGCGCCTCCTTTGCACTGGCGACTGCGCCGTTGTCCTTGTCGAGCTCAGCGAAGTGGTGCTTGCGCGCCTTCTCGAACGCGGAGCGTGCGTGAGTGAATCGCTTCCACAGTGCTCGCTCGGTGTCCTTGGGAACGCGTGCGCCGGAGCGCTGCGCCTCCTTCCAGCTGTCCAGCAGGTCGCGCAGGGTGGTGGTGTCGTTCTTCCAGTGGACTATTGCAACGTCCTTGGCCGCGATTGCCTCGGCCTTGACGACGATCTCCTCACGCACCGCGATGGCTGCCTCGCGGGCAGCCTTGCGCTCGGCCTGGATGCGGGCGCGAACCTCAGCCGCCTCGGTCTCGACGACGGAGAAACGCTCACGTAGCGCGGCCAGGTCGCCCACCACGACGGGGGTCTCGAGACCCGACGTGATCGACTTAGTCGAATCGTCGATGTCCTTGGGTGAAAGTTCGGCGGAACTCAAGCGAGCATGGAAACGCTCGATCGACGCCTGCAGTTCAGAGTAGGCACGTACGTACGGAGAAATGGGTTCGTCACCCTTGGCCTCTCCCACCTCGTGCTTGGTCTCGCCGTCGATAACGAAAACCTTGTCGTCGACTACCTCGGAGTACTTCTTCGCGGCGGCGAGTTCTTCTGGCGTCACGGGGTGCACCACGGGCACCTTGACGGGGTGCGTCTTATGAGCGGCGACGTTTGCCGGGCTCGCCTTGGCAAAGGATCCGGGTTTTGGTGCCGCCGGGCGTGGCTTTGCGCTGGGCTTGGGTGCGGCCTTCGTTGCGGGCTTCGCCTCGTCCGTCGCGGTCTTCTCGTCGACCTTTGTCGCCGCAGCATCTTCCGCCGCGTCGGCATCGGACGCGGGCTTGGCCGCGTCCTCCGTGGGCGCGACGGCGTCCTTGGCGGGCTCAGGAGTGTCCGCGGTGGCGGTCTCCATGGCAGTTTCGGTGGCTTCGCTCACTGCGACATCCGGGGTGTTTTCGTGCTCAGCGGAGTCGGAAGGAGGGGTGTTGGACGGGGTCATGAGACGGATACCTCGTTGATGATGACGGACTGCGCAGGACGGCCATCGGAGTCTCCGGTGATCGTGCCAGCTTGGGCAACATCCTCAACAATAGCGAGACCTTGGGTTACCTCGCCAAATACGGTGTATCCACCGGCCGCGTCGGATGGGATAACGGAATCGTCGTAGACGATGAAAAACTGGCTTCCCATGGATGCCGGGTCGTTGCCTACCCGTGCCATGGCGAGAGTTCCGGCCGGGTACAAATCGTCGTCCGGAGTATTCTCTAGGGGGCCGTAACGGTAGCCGGGACCACCGGTGCCGGTGCCGGTGGGATCACCGCATTGAAGCACGTAGATACCCTCAGTCGTGATCCGGTGGCAGTCAGTACTATCAAAGAAGCCGTCCTGAGCAAGTGATACGAACGAGGCGACGGCCTGAGGCGCGTTCACGCCATCCAGCTCCACAGTGATGGGCCCTTGGTTGGTGTCGATGTCGACGGTCCACACCCTTCCTTCCGCGAGTTCGGGGCCAGGAGGCGTGAGCGAGTTTGCCCAACCCTCGGTGTCAACCTCGATGCCGGAGTCGGTTGAGGTGGGCTCGGGACTCGTGGACGTGGCACCTGCGGAGGCGGAATTGTCCTCGCTGGTCAGCATGACCACGACGATGACAGCAATCACTGCGAGAACGAGGGCGCCCGCGGCGTACGCGGCGATTTTGCGCTTGCGCTGCTGCTCAACCTTCGCGGCCGCAATCTTGCGCTGAAACTCCTCATGGCGCCTCAGCTCGTACGCCTTGGACTGCTTCTTACTGGTCATTCGTTGTCAGCCTCCAATGATGTGCCTGGTGCTGTGCCAGTCTATTGCGCCAGGGGTGGAACAATAGGCGCATGGCTCGCGTGCAACCACTGTCCGGATTCCCTGAATGGTCCCCCCAGGACCGACTTCTCGAATCTCACGTTATTTCAACGCTGAGCGAAGTCTTCGCGTTGCATGGCTTTGGCGAGATCCAGACGCGGGCCGTGGAACCCATCGGCCGTCTGGCGGGGGATAGCGACGCGTCGAAGGAGATCTACACGCTTGGTCGCCTCACCGCCGAGGGTGACGCCGATGCCAAGCTCGGTCTTCACTTCGACCTGACGGTTCCGTTCGCGCGTTATGTCGAGGAGCGCCAGGGGCAGTTGCACTTCCCGTTCCGCCGCTTTCAGATTCAGAAGGTGTGGCGCGGTGAGCGCCCGCAGGAGGGTCGTTACCGCGAGTTTTACCAGGCGGACATCGACGTCGTAGGCCGCGACACCCTGCCCGAGCACCTCGAGTCTGAAGTGGCAATCGTTATGGCACGCGCTCTGGCCGCACTGCCCATTCCGGCCGTCCGCATGCACGTGAACAACCGTCAACTGGTGGAGGGCTTCTACGAGGGCGTGGGGATTACCGATGTCGCGGGTGCTCTACGCAGCGTCGACAAGCTCGACAAGATTGGCCCGGAGGGCGTCGCCAAGGAACTCGCTGGCAAGGGCATTGACGAACGTGCGGCCGATGCCGTCCTCCAGTTGGCAAGAATTTCCTCGCCTGATGCGTCCTTCGCCCAGGCGGTGGAGGACCTGTGGGAGACCACGGTGCTGGTTGACGATGGCGCGGCCGTCGAGGCGGCGCAGCTCAAGTTGGCCAAGGGAATTGCTTCCCTCGCGGCTCTCGTGACAGCTGTGAACGCGGCTACTTCCGTTGACGGGGCCGCCGGGGTGGCCGTCGCCGATCTTCGCATCGCGCGCGGCCTGGACTATTACACGGGATCCGTCTACGAGACGTTCCTGACCGGTCACGAGGACCTCGGGTCCATTTGCTCCGGTGGGCGCTACGACTCGCTCATCGCCGGCGGGGGATTCCCTGGCGTGGGCATGTCCATCGGCGTGAGCCGTCTGGTGAGCCGGATCTTAGGCGCCGAACTCGCTTCGGTGACCCGCTCTGTGCCCAGTGCGGTGCTGGTGGCGGTGACGGACGAGGAAGCCCGTGCAGCATCGGCCGGAATTGCGGACCGCTTGCGGGCCCGCGGCATTGCCTGTGAGGTCTCACCCTCCGCGGCCAAGTTTGGCAAGCAGATCCAGTACGCCGACCGGCGGGGGATTCCGTTCGTGTGGTTCCCCGACGCGGGCGACGGCACTGCTGGCGACGGCGAGGTCAAGGACATTCGTAGCGGGGATCAGACCCCCGCGGACGCCGACGCCTGGACGCCGCCGGCAGAGGACCTCGAACCGCGCATCGTTCACGGCTAGACTGGACGGCAGTAGCGGCCGCTGAGGCGACCGCGCACACATTCATGAACATTCGCGTGCCCTAGGTATGGGCGCGCACAGGGAAAGGCACATCTTGCTCCGCACTCACCTCGCTGGAAACCTTCGCGCCGCCGATGCCGGCTCGACCGTCACGCTCGCAGGCTGGGTGGGCCGTCGCCGCGATCACGGTGGGGTGGCCTTCATTGACCTGCGTGACTCCTCGGGGTTCGCCCAGGTGGTCATTCGCGAGGACGTGGCGCACTCACTGCGCAACGAGTACGTGATTCAGGTGACCGGTGAGGTGCGCCTACGTCCCGAAGGCTCCGCCAACGCGAACCTGCCGTCGGGCGAGGTGGAGATCGTCATTGACGAGCTCACCATTCTCAACGAGTCTGCACCGCTGCCGCTCCCCATTGACGAGCACGTTGAGGTGGGCGAAGAGGCTCGCCTCAAGCACCGCTACCTGGACTTGCGTCGTCCACAGCCGCGCGCCAACATGGTGCTGCGTTCCAAGGTCAACCAGGCCGCACGCCGGGTGCTCGAGCGTCACGACTTCCTGGAGATCGAGACTCCCACGCTGACCCGCTCCACCCCCGAGGGTGCACGCGACTTCCTGGTTCCCGCGCGACTGTCGCCCGGCTCCTGGTACGCCCTGCCGCAGTCGCCGCAGCTGTTTAAGCAGCTGCTGATGGTGGCCGGCATGGAGAAGTATTACCAGATTGCCCGCTGCTACCGCGATGAGGACTTCCGCGCGGACCGTCAGCCGGAGTTCACGCAACTCGACATCGAGATGAGCTTTGTCAATCAGGACGACGTAATCGCGTTGGGCGAGGAGCTCGTCAAGGAATTGTGGTCGCTCATCGACTACGACATCGAACTGCCCATCCCGCGCATCACCTACGCCGACTCGATGGCCCGCTACGGATCCGACAAGCCGGACCTGCGTTTTGGCCTCGAGCTCACCGAGATGACCGAGTACTTCAAGGACACCACGTTCCGCGTGTTCGCGGCCGATTACGTGGGTGCTGTGGTGATGCCCGGTGGTGCGTCGCAGCCTCGCAAAACTCTCGACAAGTGGCAGGACTGGGCTAAGTCGCGCGGGGCACGCGGCCTCGCCTACGTGCTGGTGCAGGAAGACGGATCGCTCACCGGTCCCGTAGCCAAGAATCTTTCCGAGACTGAGGTGGCGGGTCTCGCGTCCAAGGTGGGTGCTGCACCTGGAGACTGCATCTTCTTCGCGGCGGGCAAGCCCACGCCTGCGCGCGCACTGTTGGGCGCCGCGCGCCTCGAAATCGGAGAGCGCTGCGGGCTGATCGATCACGACGCCTACAAGTTCGTGTGGGTCGTTGACGCGCCGCTGTTCAAGGCAATCGACGAGGACCCGGACGATGATGATGTGGTGCTCGGCACCGGTGCGTTTACCGCCGTCCACCACGCGTTCACGTCGCCCAAGCCGGAGTTCATGGACACGTTCGACACTGACCCAGGCTCCGCGCTGGCTTATGCGTATGACATTGTCTGCAACGGCAACGAGCTGGGCGGTGGGTCGATCCGTATTCACCAGCGTTCGGTGCAGGAGCGGGTGTTCGGCGTGATGGGTATCGGGGAGGAGGAAGCACAGGAGAAATTTGGCTTCCTGCTCGAGGCGTTCGGTTTTGGTGCACCTCCTCACGGTGGAATCGCCCTGGGTTGGGACCGCGTCACCGCGCTGCTCGCCAAGGCGGACTCTATTCGCGACGTTATTGCGTTCCCCAAGTCCGGTGGCGGCTATGACCCTCTTACTGCTGCGCCCGCGCCGATTACGGACGAGCAGCGCAGCGAGGCGGGCGTGGACTTTGTACCTGAGGTCGACGCCTAGTCGTAAACAGCCACTCCTGAGGAGAAGGAGCCCACATGGTCGCTCTCGCGAGTCAACGTGTGCGTA
>NZ_BBRE01000001.1:0-711311 GCF_000975115.1 Demequina oxidasica
CGGCTATCATCCCTGCTAATCATTCACTACCGAGGATGCACTGGATGTATCCACGTCTACAAGACTCGAATCATTCCCAAAGTTTTCTTGCCCCGCCTCACCACAGTCCAGCCACCGGCGAGCGTATCGCCACGCGAAACCACGGCATCGGCGTCCGTCGCCTTCTCGTTGTTGACGTACGCACCACCTTCGCCGATGGCCCGACGAGCAGCTGACTTTGAGTCGACAACGCCTGCCGCGACCAGCGCGTCCACCAGGGAAATACCATCCTCGACGTCCACCCCGCCGATCTCGGCCGCACAGCCGTCGAGGGTTCGCCTATCGAGTCCAGCCAACTCACCTCGCCCAAAGATCGCCTGGGACGCCACAACTGCAGCCTCCGCGGCATCGGCGCCGTGGACGAGTGTCGTCACCTCGAGTGCGAGGACCTTCTGCGCCTCGCGACGGAAGGGCTCCTCGGCCACCTTGATCTCGAGCTCGGCTATCTGTTCCTGAGAGAGGAAAGTGAAGTACTTGAGGTACTGAATCACGTCCCCATCGGCACTTCCGAGCCAGAACTGGTACATCGAGTACGGCGAGGTCATCTCGGCATCGAGCCAGATGGCACCGCCCTCGGACTTACCAAATTTAGTGCCGTCAGTCTTCGTCACCAACGGAGTGGCGAGAGCGTGTGCCTGACCGCCCTCGGACTTGCGAATCAGTTCAGCGCCGCCAAGCAGATTGCCCCACTGGTCGGAGCCCCCGGTCTGCAGCGTGCACCCGTAGCGGCGGAAGAGTTCGGCGTAGTCCATCGCCTGCATGACCTGGTAACTGAACTCGGTGTACGAGATCCCCTCGTCAGAGTTGAGTCGGCGCGCCACTGTCTCCTTCGCGAGCATCGTCCCCATTCGGAAGTACTGGCCAACGTCGCGCAGGAACGCGATCGCGTCCATGTCCTTAGTCCAGTCATAGTTATTCACCATGCGCGCGGCGTTATCGCCTTCAAAGCTCATGAGGGGCTCGATCTGGCTTCGAATGCGTTCCACCCACTGGTGGACGACATCCACGGGGTTGAGGGTGCGCTCCCCCGACATGCGCGGATCGCCGATCAGGCCGGTCGCGCCACCCACAAGCAGGAGAGGCTTGTGGCCGGCATCCTGAAACCTGCGCACGGTCAGGATCTGCATCAGGTTCCCGACATGCAGGCTGGGCGCAGTGGGGTCAAACCCGCAATACAGCGTCACTGGTCCCTCGTCGAGGGCCTTGCGAAGCGCGGCATCGTCGGTGGTCTGAGAGATGAGCCCGCGCCAGGCGAGTTCGTCGAGAATGTTCGTCATAATGCGTTCATTGTGCCAGGGGAACGCGGACTCGCTGCAAGCGGCATGCGCGCCCTTGCCGAGACGCGAACCAAACAGTGCGTCTACGCGTCTGGGATCGGTGCGGTGCCATCAATCTCGATGTGCGAGCCGGCGCGGGTCTGCTGCACGTCGTGATGGATCAGTTCGAGGACTTGCCAGCGCTCCCAGTCGTCCCGCATTGCCTCGCCATCGCGCTGAATCCCTCGGCGCAGTCGCTCAGACCAGGGTGCCTCTACATAGAGAACAAGTGAGGCGAACGGGCGGGCTGCGCGCTGAGCGACCCCGACTCCCTCAATGATCAGGAACGGGGTGGCGGGAACGTCGATCACCGCACCACGACGCGACGCATGCCAGTCCCAGGCAGCAAACGATGCTTCCTCGCCTCGGGCTAGCGGCTCCAAAATCTGCTCGCCGAGGGTGGGCCACATTGTGTCGAGCCCGCTCCAGCCCTCGTAGATGTCATCGCCATGAACCACTTGAGCATCGAGTGCCTTGCCGAGTCGTCCCGCCAGAGTGGTCTTGCCCGAACCGGCAGGACCATCGATGAGCAGTAACCGCGTGGTTGCCAGGTGAGGGTCCCTGCGACGCACCTCATCGGCGAGGGCCGCGATACTCGGATTCTGCATGGGCCAAGGATACGGTGGCGCAATGCACCCCTCCGTCACCCGGGTCCAAGAGGCCCTCGTCGCTGCCGGCCTTCCCATCACAGTGCGCGTCCTAGACGCGCCTACGCCGACCGCGCTCGCCGCCGCGACCCTTCTGGGCTGCGACGTTGGCGCGATCGCCAATTCACTGGTGTTCACTGCGGACGACGTGCCCATCTTGGTCATGACCAGTGGCGCGCACCGTATCGACACCAGCGTGCTGGCAGAGCAGATCGGCGCTCTGCGCATTGGCCGCGCCACTCCTGACCAGGTGCGCGACACCACAGGTCAGCCCATTGGCGGAGTCGCGCCAGTGGGTCATCCTGCGCCAGTGCGTACGTATATAGATGTGACACTGCGCGATTATGACGAGTTGTGGGCGGCCGGCGGCATCCCTGCGTCGCTGTTTGGGATCTCCTACACGGATCTGGTGCGGGTCACCCACGGCACTGAAGTGACCGTGACTCGCTAGTTTCAACCATCAGGTGAACATGAGAGCGCTGAACGGCTCAGATTCAACCATTTCCTGAACGCTGGAGAGGGGCGAGCGGTACGCAGCCCTGCTAGGAGACGTCGACCGTGCGAGTCGCCTTGGTGAAGTCCGAGAGCGTGTCCAGGTTGGGGGCCTCACACATACCGGGCGTGGTCGGGACACGGATATAGCCGTCCTCCAGCACGAACGGCGTCGTGATGTCCTGTGCGTAAAACCTGCTCGATGCGGAGATGTCGCCGGGCAGCGTGAACCCTGGCAAACCGGCCAGGGCTGCGTTCGCTCCCCTGCCGATTCCCGTCTCGAGCATGCCTCCGCACCACACTGCAGTTCCATGCGCGCTAGCGAGGTCGTGAATGCGCCGCGCCTCGAGGTAGCCGCCAACGCGTGAGGGCTTGATATTGATAATCGCCGCGGCTCCCATGGAGATCGCGTCGGCGGCCGATGCTGCACTCACCACGGATTCATCCAGGCACATGGGCGTCTGCATCACGCGGGCAAGTTCGGCATGCTGGCGCAGGTCGTCCTCGGCGAGGGGCTGCTCGATCAGCAGCAGGTCGTACGCGTCGAGCTTGCGCAGCTGCGCCGCGTCCACCAACGTATAGGCCGCGTTCGCGTCCACCTGCAGCGGCACGTCAGGGTGAGCCTCGCGCACTGCGCGCACAGGGTCAACGTCCCAGCCGGGCTTGATCTTGAGCTTGATGCGCTGGTAGCCCTCCGCGAGGTAATCATCCACCACGCTCAGCAGTTGCGCTACGGAGTCCTGGATACCCACCGACACTCCGGAGGGAACTTTGTCGCGCGTCACCCCCAGGTAGTCCGCGAACGACGTGCCCGCCGCCTTCAATTGGGCGTCGAGCACGGCCATCTCGAGGGCCGCCTTCGCCATCCGCTGGCCGACGATGGGCTCCAGGTAATGTCCCACGGTCTCTGCGGTGATACCGCCCTCGCGCTGAGCCGCTCCGAGCAGCGGCAAAAGGAAGCGCTCGCTCACGTCGAGCACTCCCGTGGTGTGCTCCTCGGAGTACACCGGCTCCGCCAGCGCGCCGCACTCGCCCCATCCCGTCACTTGCGTTCCATCTACCTCGACCTGCACCTCCACCACCAGCATCTTGCGCGCGGTCTGTGTGGAGAACGAGGTGGTGAATGGCGTCACCAACGGAATCTCGAGCGAGTGATACGTGGCGGAGATGATCTGCAGCGTCATGATGTGGGCCTTTCCACGAGGTAGCCGGTTTGAGGTTCAAATCCTGTGACTCGCCAGCCGTCGCCGAGCAAGGGTGCCATCGCATCCCGCAGCGCCGTGCGCCAAGCCGACGCCTGTGCCGGGTTGGTCGCACGCAGTCCTTCGATATCGCGCGGGATGGCCAGCGTCACGGCGGCCGATGCCGAGGTTGGGTTGGCCTGTGGCGAGCCGTCTGGTGCGACGACGAGCACTGGGGCCGCTCCCGCGTGCGAGGCAGGAAGCTCGGCGCTGTCCGAAACGTACGGGCGGTCGAGGTGCCAACGCACTAGGGCGCGGTCACTTCCCTGGCCTGCGTTGATACCGTCGGGCATGTTGCCGTAGAAGTCCACGAGGTACTCGTCGATCTGGGCACCTAAGCGAACGATGTTGATGTGCGCGTTGCGCGAGACCAACGGGTCGAAGGTCCACGTCACCTCGGTCACGCCGCGATCTAGGCACCAGGCACGCTGGTGGAGTTTCAGCGCGCGGCCGATGCCGGGGCGGCCCAGTCCCGGCCGCACCCCGGCGACGTGGGAGTGAAGCGCCACGCCGAGCGGAGTCGCGAAGAATCCGGCGGCAGCGCCGACGACCAGGTGTTCACCCGTGTTCGGCCTATCGGCCGCAGGTTCCGCGCGGGCGTCGACCGCGACAACGGCATAGCCACCGCCGTGCTCGAGCGCGACGAGTAGTGCTGCCTCGACCGGCTTAGTTCCCCAGATCTCTTCCAGCAGCGCGGTCGCGACCCAGGGGTCGGTGCCCGTCACCTGGCGGACGTCGACGCCTACGCGCGTCGTGAGAGCGCGGTAGTCGGCCCAGGCGTCAGCGCAGATGGCAGCGTTGTGGGTATCGCTCATTTGCGTGCCTGCCCCAGGACATCCTCGATCAGCAGGGCCAACAGGGCCGTGCGGTGCGGGACGTGTGACAGCTCGACATGCTCAGAATCGGCGTGCGCTCCCCCGCCCACGCCTCCCAGCCCGTCCAGCGTGGGGACGCCGATGCCGGCGGTGAAGTTGCCGTCGGAGGCACCACCTACGGCGACGTCGCGCAGGTCGGTGATGCCAGCATCGGGCGCCAGACGTGCAGCGCGAGCAAACAATCCCTTCGCGCTGGCAAGTTCGAGCGGCGGGCGGTTGATGCCGCCGGTGACGGTGATGGTTGCGCCGGCGAGCGCGGGGGCAAGCTCGCAGATCTGGGCATCGACGCGTTCGAGTTCGGCGGCAGTGCGCGCGCGCACGTCGACGTCGACGCTCGCCTGAGCGGGGACGGTGTTGGTCGTGGTGCCAATGCGGCCGCTCGTGGGCGTCACAGTAGTGCCCTGTTCGGCGTTGGCGAGGGCGGCGATCGCGGGAATCTGGTGCGAGAGTTCGACACCGGCGTTGATACCGGACTCGGGGTCGAGGCCCGCGTGCGAGGCCCTGCCATTGGCGTGGACCGTATACATCGAGGTGCCCTTGCGCTCAGTTTTGAGCGTTCCGCCAGGTCCGGATGCCTCAAGGACAAATACCGCGTTGCAGCCGCGTGCCTCATCCTCCAGCAATGCGCGTGAGGTCTGCGAGCCGACCTCCTCGTCGCCGGTAACCAAAATGGTAACGCCATCCACGGCATCGGCGCCGTTGAGTTCGGCCAACAGTGCCGTGGCGTGCGCCGCCTGGACCAAGCCGATTGCCATGTCGAAGCAGCCAGGTCCGCGCAGGACGTCGTCCTGAACGCTGAACGGCATGGACTCAAGAGTGCCGTGCGGCCAGACAGTGTCGTGATGGCCGAGCAGTAGGACGCGACGGGGACCGGAGCCGATACGCCAGCGCAGATGGGTAACTCCATCTATCACGATGCTGTCGACCGCGGTGTCAATGCCGGCCTGAGCGAGTGGTGCCCCCAGCGTCTCCGCGACGAGTGCCGCGCTACATCTGATCGCCTCGTGGTCGTTGGATGGAGACTCGAACTTGATGATGCGTTCGACGTCGCTCAGCATCTGGGGCATCCGTGCGGTGCACGAGGTCAGCACGTCTATTGGCATGCCATACATACTGCCAGCGTTGAGCACATTGAATTCACTGCCGAGCACAGGGCACAGAGTGGGCCGTTCGCGCTGCGATCTGCGAGTTGGTTGTTCGCGAACTCGACACTGGCACCCGCGTATGAAGAGACGCGGGTGCCAGTTCCTGGTGACACCTACAGTGATCTGGTTGGCACCTCAGGCGTGGATCAGAACTTCTTGGAGTTCAAGCACTTGGCCAACGCGGCAGCCTCATCGGCATTGAAGTCGAATATGGTGCCGTTCGCTCCCTTGCCGTCGACGGCGCCGTAAATCCCGAGTTTCGTCAGACCACACTTGCGGTCAATCACTGCTCGCAGTTTCTCTGTCGTAGCCGGCCCCCAAGCCCCGTCTACCGTGATGTTTGCAGTCAGCCCCCCATCCTGAGCATTTAGGTAGGACTGCAACGATTTCGCCCTAGAACTCGTTGCTCCGTACCGTTCCCAGGCCGGGCTACGGCCAAAGTTGCTTCCATCCTGCGGCTGACCGATGGCCTGCGAAAGGCGGTTCCAGTGCGACGTGCCCCACCAAGTGCCGGAGCCGCTCGTCGTCACCTGCTTGACGGTAGTTGTGGTGGGCTTGGGCGTAACCGTTGGCGTAGGCGTTGTGGTGGGCTTAGCACCTGTGGCCTTCTTGGCGAGCTCGGGCTTGATGCGCATGTAGGTCAAGTCACTGCGCACCGTCGAGATCTTCGCGATGTGGCCGGGAGTCGTCGCCTCGACCATCTTGTCGCCGCCAATGTAAATGGCGATGTGGCCAGGCTTGAACAACACGTCGCCCGGCAGTCGGTCCGCCTTGGCGATCGCGTTGAAGCGACTCTTCTGGTTCGTGGTGCCGACGCTCCACGAGCCCGAGTTCTTGACTCCGCCGCTCCACTCGATGTCGAGTCCGATCGCACTGTATGCGTAGCGTGTGAGGCCGGAACAGTCCATGTAGCCGGACGTCAAGGACACCACACTCGCGGCACTACCCGTCTGCTTTGTCGCGCCGGGCTTTGTCTTAGAGTGCCCATATCCAAAGGCGCTCCCGTACATCGTCTTCGCTGTGGAGACTTCCTTAGCCTTTGCAACAATCGCATTTCGCTGCGCAGTTGTGAGTGGGTCGCTAGCGGCCGATGCTATCGGTGCGGTCAGAAAAACACTAGACATGGTAATCGCCACTATTGTCGCCAGACTGACGAATGTCCTACGTCGTCTGGTGGGCAAGATGCTGCTGGTCACGCGGGTCCCCTTTGAACCTAGGCGACGCACGTTGTTGCGCGCCGTCGGGTTGAATATAGAGGCTGCGCCAAAAACGGTAAAGCCCCCCAAACAGGGGGCATTGCCAGTTGTTTCAAGCAGAGATATGCGCTCGAGAACTATCGCCGAACGACGTCGTCCTTACACCGATGCGGGCTTGGTCCAGGGCCGGAAGTGCTTGACGCGCGTGCGTGCCAGCTTTCCCTGCTCGATGACGCGAGCGGGGGCGGTTCCGCCAACTCCGTCGCGTGCAGCTAGTGAGCCTTCGACGGTCAGCACCTCGAGCACCCCCTCGTTGAGGTGTGGCGAGATCGCCGACAACTCCTGCGGGGTCATCTGGTGCAGCTCCTTGTCTCGCTTCTCGCACAGGCGAACACAGGAACCCGCGACCTCGTGGGCCTCGCGGAACGGCACGCCCTGCTTGACGAGCCACTCGGCGATGTCGGTCGCGAGCGAGAAACCCGCCGGAGCGAGCTCCGCCATGCGCTCAGTCTGGAACCGCAACGTACGCACCATGCCGGAGAAGGCGGGAAGCAGAACCTCAAGGGTGTCGACGGCGTCGAACACCGGCTCGTGAACCTCCTGGATGTCGCGGTTGTAAGCGAGCGGCAGGCCCTTGAGAGTCGCGAGCAAGCCCGTGAGATCGCCGATGAGGCGCCCAGCCTTGCCGCGCGCGAGCTCCGCGATGTCAGGGTTCTTCTTCTGCGGCATGATCGACGAGCCGGTCGAGTACGCGTCGTCGAGCTTGGCGAAGCCGAACTCCACGGTCGCCCACGCAATGACCTCCTCGGAAATCCGGGATAGGTCAATGCCTATCATCGCGGTCACCCACGAGAACTCGGCGATGACGTCGCGCGATGCAGTCGCGTCGATCGAGTTTTCCATGGGGCCCTCGAAGCCGAGCTCCGCCGCCACGGCTGCAGGGTCGAGCCCCAGCGTCGAGCCGGCCAGCGCGCCTGCCCCGTAGGGAGAGTACGCGGCGCGCGCGTCCCAGTCCGTGAGGCGCTCGACATCTCGCAGCAACGGCCACGCGTGAGCAAGTAGGTGGTGTCCCAACGTGACGGGCTGAGCGTGCTGGAAGTGAGTGCGGCCCGGCATCGGGTCGTCGATGTGGCGATCAGCCTGCTCCAGCAGCGCGTCCACGACGTCGAGCACCTGTGAGCCAATGAGGCGCGCGTGGCGACGCAGATACATGCGTGGCAACGTGGCGATCTGGTCGTTGCGTGAGCGGCCCGCGCGTAGTTTGCCGCCCAGGTCGTTGCCGACCTTGAGGAGCAACATGCGCTCAAGGGCCCCGTGCACGTCCTCGTCGCTGGCACTTACGCGCGCCTTGCCCTCGCGGACGTCCTCACGGAGCGACTCGAGGCCCGCGACCATGTCCAGGGTCTCCTGGGCACTGAGCAGCCCGGCCTTCTCTAGCGCGTGAGCGTGGGCGATGGACCCGATCAGGTCCTCGTCCGCGTAGCGCCAATCAAAGTGAGTCGACTTGCTGAGAGCGGCGAGCGCAGCTGCAGGACCGTCCTCAAAACGACCTCCCCACAGTGCGCCCTCGTTCGTGGCGCTGTCGCCCTCGCTCTTGCCGGACTGCTCTGCCATGGCTATCCCTTCAAGCGGTTCTGGCGTGCCGCTGCCTGCTTGGCTGCGAGGCCATAGATCTCGATGAAACCGCGCGCGGCGCTCTGGTCGAACGCGTCGCCCTCATCGTAGGTCGCCAGGTTGAAGTCGTACAGGCCGGTGTCCGAGCGACGGCCGGTCACGACGGCCTTGCCACCGTGCAGGTCCATGCGAATGTCGCCGTTCACGTACTGCTGGGTGTCGTTGATGAACGCGTCGAGCGAGTCCTTCAGCGGCGATGACCACATGCCTTCGTAGACCAGGTCGGTCCAGCGGTCGGAGATGGTGCGCTTGAAGCGGGCCTGGTCACGCTCAAGGCACACGTTCTCGAGCTCGCGGTGAGCCTCGATGAGCGCGATGGCGCCGGGAGCCTCGTAAACCTCGCGTGACTTGATGCCCACAAGACGGTCCTCGACGATGTCGATGCGGCCCACACCCTGCGCGCCTGCACGCTGGTTGAGCTGCTCGATGGCCTGCAGCGGGGTGACCTTCTGGCCGTCGATCGCGACGGGGATGCCCTCACGGAACGTGATGACAACCTCGTCGGGCACAGGCGGGAATGCGGGGTCGTCGGTGTACTCGTAGACGTCCTTGGTGGGTGCGTTCCAGATGTCCTCAAGGAATCCAGTCTCCACCGCGCGTCCCCACACGTTCTGGTCAATCGAGAACGGGTTCTTCTTGGTGGTCACGATCGGCAGGTTGTGCTTCTCCGCGTATTCAATGGCGCGGTCACGCGTCAGGGCGAGGTCACGCACGGGCGCGATGCACTTGAGGTCGGGAGCCAGCGAAGTGATTCCCACCTCGAAGCGAACCTGGTCGTTGCCCTTGCCGGTGCAGCCGTGCGACACGGTGGTGGCGCCGAACTCGCGGGCTGCCTTGACGAGGTGGGACACGATCGCGGGGCGCGACAGCGCCGAGACCAGCGGGTACTTGTCGTGGTAGAGCGCGTTCGCCTTGAGGGCCGGCATGCAGTACTGCTCCGCGAACTCGTCGCGCGCGTCGGCCACGTAGGCCTCGACGGCGCCGCAGTCCAATGCGCGCTGGCGGATGACCTCGAGGTCCTCGCCTCCCTGTCCCACGTCCACGGCCACGGCAATAACCTCGGCGCCCGTGGCATCGGCGATCCAGCCGATGGCCACCGAGGTGTCCAAGCCGCCCGAGTAGGCCAGCACAATACGTTCAGTCATTTCAATTACCTCTTCTTAAGTCGGTCGTTCAGATGTTCGTTTGGGAAGTCTTGGTGAGGGCCGGTAGCGGCCGGTTTTGTGCGGGCCCGATGCGTCTCTAGTGCAACGTGCCCGATGCTCGGTCGAGGAATCTTTGGGCCAGAGCCATCCCGCCATGAGGGTCGCGGGAGATCACCATGACGGTGTCGTCACCCGCGACGGTTCCGACGATGTCGAGGTCGTCGTGGCCATCGATCGCGCTCGCCAAATATTGCGCGGCGCCCGAGGGCGTGCGGATCACGGTGAGGTTCGCGGAGCCATCGGCGCTAAACAGCAGTTCGCTGCACAGGCGCGACAGCCGCTGGTCCGAACTCTCGGAAGCCTCTCCACTCTCTCCGACCGCGTAGACATGTCCCCCGGCCATCGCGCGTACCTTGACCGCGCCGATGTCCACGAGGTCACGCGACAGCGTGGCCTGGGTCACGGAGATGTCTGCCGCCTCGAGACGGCCCGCGAGGTCACCCTGCGAACGGATGGGCTCCGACTCGATCAGGCGCCTAATCAGCGCCTGGCGTGCCGCCTTAGTCGCGGGAATCTTGGTCAACGGGTTCACTGCTCCTCCAACCAGGCAAGCAGCGCCTTCTGCGCGTGCAGGCGGTACTCCGCCTCTAGCCAGACGATGCTCTGGTCGCCATCAATGGCCTCCGCGGAGATCTCCTTGCCCCGGTAGGCAGGCAGGCAGTGCAGCACGTGGGCGCCGGCGGCCGCGAGTTCGAGCGACGCCGCGTTGACCTGAAAGTCGGCAAAAACCGTGGAGCGCTGGTCAGTCTGCAACTCGTCGCCCATTGAAATCCACGTGTCAGTGGCCACGGCATCCGCACCGCGCACCGCGTCGTCGTGGTGGTGGGTGACAACCACCGAACCGCCTGTTGACTCCGCGATGAGTTCCGCCTTGGCGACGACCTCCGGGTGCGGAAGGTAGCCCTCCGGGGTGCCGATGCGCACGTGCATGCCCGCAGTCGCACCGCCGAGCAAATACGAGTGCGCCATGTTGTTGGCACCGTCGCCTACATACGCGAAGTTGAGTCCTGCCAACGCGTCTACCGAGCCGCGCTCGTCCGCAATCGCGGCGAAGTCGGCCAGAATCTGGCACGGGTGAAAAAGGTCAGTCAGGGCGTTAACCACGGGCACAGTCGAGTAGGCAGCCATCTCCTCGAGGCGTTCCTGACCAAACGTGCGCCACACGATCGCGCTGACCTGACGGTCAAGGACCCGCGCGGTGTCCGCGATGGACTCGCCACGTCCAAGCTGCGAGGTGAGCGAGTCGATGACCAGCGGATACCCGCCGAGCTCAGCGATACCGGCCGCAAACGACACCCGGGTGCGCGTGGACGGCTTGTCAAAAATCACCGCGACAGCCTTGGGGCCGAGGAACGGTTGCTTGATGTAGCGGTCCTGACGGAAGTCCAGCGCGAGCTGCAACACCTCGCGCTGCTGCGCGGGAGTGAGGTCGTCATCCCTCAAGAAGTGCCTAGTCACGCTCGCTCTCCTGTTCTTGCGCGTCCTCGGAGGTCGGCGTCGCCTCGACAGCTGTCACCTCAATCGGATGCTTGCTGACGTACTGGGTGAACCAATCAATGAACGTGTCTGCCTCGGCAGTGGTCAGGTTCAGCGCGGGGGCAAGACGCAGCGTGTCAGGTGACGGCGGGTTGATGATGAAGCCCGCCTCGACGGCCGCGGCCGCGATCTCCGCGCTCACGGGCGCTGCCAGGCCGATGCCGAGCAACAACCCTTCGCCCCGAACCTCGGTAACGCCCGCAACGGCACCCAGCGTGGTGCGCAGGTGCTCCCCCACAGACTTGACGTTCGCAATGAGACCCTCGTCCTCGACCGTGCGCAGGGTCGCCAGAGCGACGGCCGCTCCGAGAGCATTCCCCCCGAACGTGGTGCCGTGGTCGCCCTTGGTCAACAAGTTGCCGGCGCGCTCGCCGTACGCAATGACCGCTCCCATGGGGAAACCGCCGCCCAGACCCTTCGCGAGTGTCATCACGTCGGGCGTGATGCCGTGTAGTTGGTGCGCAAACCACGCGCCGGTGCGAGCGACGCCAGTCTGAATCTCATCGATGATGAGCAGCGCATCGTGACGTGCCGTGAAGATCCTTGCTGCAGCCATGAAGCCGTGCGTCAGCGGGCGCACCCCAGCCTCGCCCTGAATGGGCTCGAGGATGATCGCAGCTAGGTCGTCGCCGGCTTCGGTGGCGGCCGCTCGAAGAGCCTCGACGTCTCCGGCAGGCACAAAGATCACACCACCCGGCATCGGCTCAAACGGCTCCCGAATCGCGGGCTTGTGCGTCATCGCAAGCGCGCCCATGGTGCGGCCGTGGAAACTGCCCTCGAGAGCAATGATGGTGCCCTTGCCTGTGCGACGCGCCATCTTGAACGCGGCCTCGTTGGCTTCAGCACCCGAGTTGGAGAAGAACACGCGCGAACCAGTGGGGGCATTCGCGAGGTCGAGCAGCTTCTCGGCCAGTTCGATCTGCGGCTTGGTCGCGAAGAAGTTTGACGTGTGAGCGAGAGTCTGTGCCTGCTGCGTGATCGCCGCGACCCATGCGGGGTGGGCGTGACCGAGCGTATTGACGGCAATACCACCCAAGAGGTCCAGGTACTTGTTGCCGTCGGCATCCCAGACGTAGCTACCCTCGCCGCGCTCAATAACGCGCATCGGCTGGCCGTACGTGCCCATCAGGGCGTGGCTGTAGCGCTGAAGTTCAGCCGCGCCCTTGTCGAGGCCGGCGCCGCCGTGTTCGTAGGGAGGCTGCGCGCTCATGATGCCCACAGTTCGACGTCGTCGGGGCGCACGAGGGTGCCAACTCCCGAACTGGTGAAGATCTCCGTCAGGATGGAGTGCGGTTCGCGGCCATCAATAATGTGCGCGTGCGAGACGCCTCCACGCACTGCCCGCAGGCACGCCTCCATCTTGGGCACCATGCCCGAAGCGAGTCCGGGCAGCAGGTTTTCGACGTCCGTTGCGTGGATGCGGCGCACTAGCGAGGTGCGGTCTGGCCAGTTCGCGTACAGACCCTCCACGTCGGTCAGCATGATCAGCTTGCGCGCGCGCAGCGCCACGGCGATCGCGGCGGCTGCGGTGTCCGCGTTAACATTCAGCACCGTGGTGGGGTCATCGACGTCGGGTGCGACCGTAGAGACCACGGGGATGCGTCCGGCGTGGATGATGTCCTCGACCGCGGCGGGGTTGACCTTGACGACGTCGCCCACGAGTCCCACGTCCACGGGCTCGCCGTCGACCGTGGCCTTGCGACGCTTGGCCTGGAGCAGACCGGCGTCCTCGCCTGAGAGTCCAACCGCCAGCGGGCCGTGGTCGTTGATGAGCCCCACCAACTCGCGCGACACGGAGCCAGTGAGCACCATGCGCACCACGTCCATCGCCTCGGGCGTGGTGACGCGCAGGCCTCCTCGAAATTCGGACTCGATGCCCAACTTGGTGAGCATCTCGGAGATCTGCGGTCCGCCGCCGTGCACCACCACTGGGTACAGGCCGAGCAGGCGCAGGTGGACAACGTCCTGGGCGAAGGCTCGCTTGAGCTCGTCGTCGATCATGGCGTTGCCGCCGTACTTGATGACGACGGTGGCGCCCTTGTACGTCTCGATCCAGGGCATGGCATCGATAAGGACGCCCACCTTCTGGTTGGCGCTCAGGTCGGGTAGTTCAAAGTCATGGCTCATGATGAATATGCACTGTTCTCGTGGACGTAGTCATGGGTGAGGTCGTTGGTCCAAATGGTGGCCTGGGCGTCGCCTGCGTGCAGGTCGAGCACCACGAATACCTCGCGGCCGGTCAGGTCGACCAGGTCGCGGTCGTCGCCCACGCCGGAGGCGCGGCACACGTGGATGCCGTTGACGTGAACGTCGAGATTAGTCGCGTCGAACGGGGCGACGTCCTCGGGGACAGTTCCCGCTGCGGAGATGATGCGACCCCAGTTGGGATCGTTACCAAAGATCGCGGTCTTGAACAGGTTCGAGCGGGTGATGGCGCGCGCAACCTGTTCCGCGGCGTCCTCCGAACTCGCGTTCGTGACGGTCACCGAGATATCGTGTTTGGCGCCTTCAGCGTCGGCAACAAGCCCGCGCGACAACTGCGCGCACACGTCGGTCAGCGCGGCCTGGAACTCCTCAGGTGTGGGCGTCACCCCCGATGCGCCGGATGCCAGAAGCAACACGGTGTCGTTGGTGGACATGCAACCGTCCGAGTCAACCCGGTTCAGCGTGGTGGCGACCGCACGGATCAGCGCGGCCTGGGCGACCTCGGAATCAATCGCGGCGTCAGTCGTGACGACGCACAGCATCGTGGCCATGCCGGGCGCGAGCATGCCGGCGCCCTTGGCCATGCCGCCCACGACCCAGCCGTCGCCGTCTGAAGTGGCGAGCTTGGGCACGGAGTCGGTGGTCATGATCGCGTGTGCGGCATCATCCCCGCCGGTGGCGGAAAGCTCCGCAACGCTCTGGTCAACGCCACCGAGCAGCTTGTCCATGGGAAGGCGCACGCCAATCAGTCCCGTAGAGCACACGGCCACGTCGGTGGCGGAGACGTCGCGGCCAGCAGCCTGCAGCGCCTCGGAGGTGTGCTCGGCGGTGCGGTGGGTGTCGACAAACCCCTCGGGACCCGTCGCCGCGTTCGCGCCGCCCGAGTTGAGGATGACGGCGTCAACGCGGCCGTCCGCGATGACCTCGCGCGACCAGGCGATCGGTGCGGCAAAGACTCGGTTAGTGGTGAAGACCCCCGCGCCCACCTTGGTGGGGCCGGTGTTCACGACGAGCGCCACATCCTTGGCGCCGGTGGACTTGAGTTCAGCAGCGACGCCAGCGGCCTCGAATCCCTGTGCATACGTCACGCTCACGGTGCGACTCCAATCGTGGTCAGTCCGGTGGTCTCCGGCAGCCCGAGCGCAATATTCATTGACTGCAGCGCGGCGCCGGCGGTGCCCTTGACAAGGTTGTCGATTGCGGCGATCACCACGACCTTGCCAGCCTTCTTGTCGACCGTGACCTGGACGAGCGCAGTGTTGGCGCCCAACGTCGCCGCGGTCGTGGGCCACTGCCCCTCTGGCAGCAGGTGCACGAATGGCTCATCGGCGTAGGCCGCCGCCCAGGCACCGCGCACCGCGTCGGCATCCGCTCCGGCGGCAAGAGGTGCCGTGATGGTCGCGAGAATTCCGCGCGCCATCGGCACCAGGACGGGCGTGAAGCTGATGCGCACGTCGTCCGCGCCAGCCACGCCTAGATTTTGGATGATCTCGGGAATGTGACGGTGCGTGCCGCCCACTGCGTACGGGCTGGCCGCGCCGAGCCCCTCGGAGGCAAGCAGGTTGGTAGCCAACTTCTTGCCAGCACCTGAGTAGCCAACGGAAAGGGTGGTGACGATGTTGGTGGGGTCGATCAGGCCGGCCGCGACGCCAGGCTGAAGGCCAAGGGTCACGGCGGTGACGTTGCACCCGGGGACGGCGATGCGCTTGGTGCCGAGGAGCACATCCCGTTGGTGGCCGTCGGCGGTGATGAGTTCGGGCATGCCATACGGCCAAGTACCCGAGTGGTCACCGCCGTAGTACTCGGCCCAAGCATCGGCACTGGCGAGCCGGTGGTCCGCGCCGCAGTCAATCACGAGCGTCTCGGGCGGAAGTTGTGCCGCAATGTCACCCGATGCGCCGTGCGGCAGGGCGAGCACGACCACATCGTGCCCGGCGAGGTTCTCCGCAGTAGTGGGCACTAGCGTGCGCTCGGCAAGCGGACGCAAGTGCGGCTGGTGAACGCCAACGGCGTCCCCCGCGCTGGAGTGCGCGGTCAGCGCCCCAAACTCGACTTCTGGGTGCGCGCTGAATACTCTGAGGACTTCGCCACCGACATAGCCGGAGGCGCCTGATACTGCGACTGAAATCGTCATGTGCATAAACATACAGTGCTTTGTATGAAATTGCGAGTAGCCCGCGGCGCGGCTCGACTTTAACTTGACCCGCGCAATTCACACATTCGTGACACAGAACAGGCACACTGTTGACATGCAAAACCTCCGACTGCGCGTGATGCGCGAGACAGACGTCCCTGCCGTGACCGCCCTCAACAATGACGCTGCCCCGGCGGTGAACGTTCTCGAGGAGGCCGAGGTCTCCAGCCTGCTCGCCATGTGCGACGTCGCCCTGGTCGCGACAGATCGTGACGGCAATGTCAACGCCTTCCTGCTGAGCCTGGGCGGTGGGCAGCCATACGAGTCGGAGAACTACGCATGGTTCGAAGGTCGCGGCGTGCGCCACCAGTACATTGACCGCATCGTGGTGGGCCCCGGCGCCAAGGGAACCGGCATCGGCCGCGCTCTGTACGAGTCGGTGTTCGAGCGTGCCCGCGAGCGCGGGGCCTCCGAAATTGCCGCCGAAGTCAACGTGCGTCCTCCCAACCCGGGCTCGATCGCGTTCCATGAGAAGCTCGGCTTCCGCCAGCTTGAGGAGCGCGAGACCAAGGGCGGAACTGTCCGCGTCGTCATGCTCTGCCGCGACGTCTACTGACACGCCCACTGCCCGGCTCAACGCACAGCTGCTCTCACCGGTGTTGCGACCATTCCGGAGCACCTCTAGCGTGGAAACATGAGCGAAAAGCCAGCCAGCGCAGACAACAAGGCGAATAGCGCGATCAAGAAGTCGCGTCAGGCCGCTGACGGCGGATTCGCCATCAGCATCCTCGCGATGGTGTTCGGAATCATTTCGCTGTCCCAGCATGTACTCGGTGCCGCCGCTGTCGCGATGGGAGCGGTGGGTCTGATATTCGCCTGGCAAGGCAACCCCGTCAATGGCGACGATGCGCCAGACGATGTCCAGGCGCGTGACCGTAAGTGGCGCCAAGCAGCCGTGAGTTTCTCAGCAATCGGCATCGTCCTAGGAGCAGTAGGCGCGGTGCAGAGCGTCACCTCGTAAGATGTCGGCCATGAGCTCACTCGAATCACGTAACTCTGCCCTGGACGGCGAATCATCGAAGTTCGCGATGGTGGCGATCAGGCTCAGCATCATGGGTGTCGTGCTGGGCGTGGGCGCCGTGCTGATGTCCACACTTGCCCTCTTGTTGGGTGTACTAGTGCTCGTCGAGGTGGCCGGAACGTTCTACTTCGCCAAGCGTGCGGCGGTAGAGGGAGTGGATCCTAAGATTGAGTCTCGCGCCCGCACCGCTCGAGGCATCGCGCTACTCGCGCTCGTGCTCGGCGTGGTGGGTATCGCGCGCACTTTGGTCTAGTCCTCCCGACCGCAGAGTGTTGCCCCCGGATTCACCGCGCCTTAGGGTTGGCCCATGAGAAGCAGACATGCCGCAGCGCGGTTTATCGGTTCGCGCACGCTCCGGGTGGGCGCGACGGTGCTGGTGGGAGCGGTGCTGCTGTCCGGCTGCTCAAGCGACGACTCCGAGTACAGGGAGTTTTGCGAGACCAGCGCAAGCCTCGCAACCAAGACCGAGGAAATCGACGGACTCGTCCCTGACCAGGAGGCACTCGCCGCCGCGGGCGAAGGTGACTTCACCGAGCTCAATGCGTGGGGGGCGGATGCGCAGGTCACGATCACGGACGTGGGGGCTCAGTTCCAGTCGGCAAGGGACGCGGCGCCTGACGAGGAGATCGCCGATGCTCTCGGCACCTACTTAGAAATGCTCGACGTGTTCCAGCAGATGGCTATCGCGAGTACGGACGCTGACGATGCCGAAGATTTCACTGCGACGCTCCAAGACCTTAACGACCAAGGCTCGGCGCTATCAGAGGACATTACCGACGCAGGCAGGGTCCTGTCTGCGGCCGAAGAACTTCACTGCAACTAGGCCTGGAGGCTCCCCTTGCGCGCACTCTTCATCGGCGGAACGGGGCTCATTTCCTCCGCCTGTTCTCCCCTGGCCGTCGACCGCGGCATGGATCTCACCCTGATCAACCGTGGCCAGTCGGCTAAGGCTAAGGCGCCAGCCGGCGCGCGGGAGTTGCATGTGGATATTCACGACGTCCAGGCCCTGCGCGACGTCTTACACGCTGATGTCGCGGCTCACGGCCGCTATGACGCTGTGGTGCAGTGGATCTGCTTCACTCCAGACCATGCCCGCCAGGACATCGAGACGTTCGCGGACATCACCGACCAGTACGTCTTTATCTCCTCGGCGTCTGCCTACCAGACTCCGCCTGAGGACTACGTGACGACGGAACAGACGCCGCTCGACAATCCCTTTTGGCAATACAGCCGCGACAAAGCGACGATCGAGTTGCTGCTTCGTGAGGCGGCACACGAGTCCCACTTTCCCTTCACGATAGTGCGACCGTCACATACCTATGGGTACTCGGAGATTCCGCTGGCCATCGCCGCATGGGACGCGCCGTGGACTGCCATTGATCGCATTGAGAGCGGCAAGAAGTTCATTGTTCATGGTGACGGCACGTCGCTGTGGACCCTCACCGACCACCGCGACTTCGCGGTGGGTCTGGTGGGACTGCTCGGTAATCCCAAGGCCCTCGGCGAGGACTTCACCATTACGTCCGATGACGTTCTCACATGGAACCAGATCCACGAATACGTGGGCGCGGCCGTGGGAGTATCTGCGGAGGCTATTGCCGCTCAGTCGGTCTTCATCCCGAGCACCTTGCTTGCGCAGTACGACCGGGAGGCGTTCGAGGGCCCCTTGTTGGGCGACAAAGCGAATGCGGGCGTGTTCGACACCTCCAAGCTCCGCGCAGTCGTGCCCGACTTCAACCCCGCCCGACGCTTCAAGGACGGCATTCACGAGTCCATCGCGTGGCACCGTGCGGACCCGTCACGCCTCACGGTTGACGCCGCCACCAACGCACGCTGGGACGCACTCATCGAGCGTTACGAACGCGCCATCGCCGCCTTCTTGGGCGACTCGACCCACACCACTCAAGGCTAGTCGCACGTGTCCGTCACCAACCTCACCTCCGCCACGCAGGACTACCTGAAGGCCATCTGGTCGCTGGGCGAATGGTCGACCGACGGCGTCACCGTCACCGCGCTCGCCGAGCGCCTAGGGATTCGCACGTCCACGGCATCGGACGGCGTGAAGAAGCTCGTCGAGAACGGCTTCGCCGAGCACTCGCCTTACGGCGCAGTGCAATTGACCGAACTCGGCAACACGCACGCAGTATCGATGGTGCGTCGGCATCGACTCATGGAGACGTACCTGGTCCGCGAGTTCGGCTACGACTGGGATGAGGTCCACGAGGAGGCTGAAGTGCTCGAGCACGCAGTCTCAGACCGCCTGCTCGAGGCGATCGATGCGAGGCTGGGCCACCCCACCCGCGACCCTCACGGCGACCCCATCCCCTCCGCCGCCGGCGCCCCACACCTGCCCAACGCGTACCCGCTGTCGAGCGTGGTCATCGGTGATTCCGCCGTGGTGGCGCGCATTTCCGACTCTGACCCAGAACGCCTGCGGGAGTTTGCGGCGCAGGGGCTGGTACTCGACGCCGCCATTGACGTGGTGATGCACTCAGACTCGACCTGTGCCATGCAGATCGAGGTGGGGGGCAGGATTCTGAACTTGAGCGCAGAGGATGCTGACGCGGTCTGGGTCGTCCAGGCCTGAGCACACCTCTACAGCCTGCTAGCCCGCAAACGTGATGACCACGAGTGCCACGTTGAGAGCGACGATGAGCGAAACCACCAACCACGCAATGGCTTGCGTGGAACGCGGATTCACAAACCGTCCCATCACCGTGCGGCTACCAGTGAGTCGCACCAAGGGAATCAGCGCGAACGGAATGCCGAGGCTGAGCACCACCTGGGACATCACCAGGGCCCACGTCGGATTAGCTCCCAGAGCGAGCAGAATCAGCGCAGGAATGAGGGTCACCAAGCGGCGCACCAGCAGTGGAATACGCTTCTGAATGAGGCCTCCCATGATCACCGCACCCGCGTACGCACCTACGGAGGTTGCAGCCAGACCCGAGGCGAGCAACCCAACCGCGAAGATGATGGCAATGCCGGGGCCAAGCGCGCTCTGAATGGCAGCGTGCGCCCCCTCAATCGTGTCAGTGCCCGCCACTCCTCGCAGGCTCGCCGCGGCAAGCAACAGCATCGCGATATTCACCGAACCAGCGATGATGAGCGACACACCTACGTCCCAACGGTTGGCCTTCAGTAGGCGCCGCGTGAGCTGGTGGTCCTCATGGGCGGGCTCCTCAGGCACGCCTTGTGGACGATGTCGGTCGCGCGCGAGAGCGGAGTGCAAGTAGATCGCGTGCGGCATGACGGTTGCTCCGAGCATCGACGCCGCGAGGAGCACGGTCTCCGAACCCTGAAAGCGAGGCACGAGGCCTGCAGCAGCATCGGCCCAACTCACGTCGGAGACAAAAAGACCGGCGAGGAAGCCGAAGGCGATCACCGCGAGCATGCCGATGATGACGAACTCGAAAGGCTGCTGCCCGCGCCTGCTGTGGATGGCGAGCAGCACCATCGAGATGGCGCCGGTGATGAGTCCGCCCCACCACAGCGGGATGGAGAACAGCAGGTTCAGCGCAATCGCCCCGCCGATCACCTCGGCAACGTCGGTGGCGGCCGCAATCACCTCCGCCTGAAGCCAATAGACACGCCGGCTACCCGTGCGCAGGCGGATTCCCAACAGCTCTGGCAGTGACTTGCCCGTGACAAGCCCCAGCTTCGCAGACAGGTACTGAATGAGGACCGCCATGGCGTTCGAGGCCACGAGTACCCACACCAGCAGGTATCCGTAGTTGGCTCCTGCGGTGAGGTTCGCGGCGACATTGCCCGGGTCCACGTACGCGACGGCCGCCACGAAGGCGGGGCCGAGCAGCCGCCACAAACCGCGCTCCGGCTTCTTCTTTCGAGCGGCCGATGCTCGTTCGAATTCCGATGCCTCGCTGACGACGGCGGCCCTCTCGGGCAGCGGCACGTGGTCAAAGTTCGGCATACCGAACAATTTAACACCGACCCACGGGGCCCATGCGCCATCGAGGCATCGGCGGTAGCGTGAGAAAGACATCGCGAAGCGCGCAGCGCCGTATGCGACACGGGAGCGGCAGCGTGCCAATCGAAATATAACTTGCACATTGCTGTGCAAGTTATAGAATGGCGACATGACCGCTCCCGCCATTATTGATCGCCCACAGCGCCGCGACGCTGCCGAGAACCGCGAGATCATCCTGAGCGCCGCCGCGGCCGTACTCTCGATCAACCCCGACGCGTCGGTGGACGACATCGCCGCTGCAGCGTCGCTGAGTCGCCGCGCCGTGTACGGACACTTCTCCGGCCGCGACGCGATTGTCGAGCAGACTCTGACACGCGGCGCATCGCGCATCGCCACCTCGGTGGCCAGCGTGGAACACGAGGACGCGCTCGTCGAGCTAGCGCTTTTGGGGGCGACCCTTTGGGCTGAGGTCAACCACGCTCGCGCGCTCGCCAACTTCGCGCTGCGCGGACCGCATCGCAGGCAGGTCGCCGCGGCCCTCGCGCCATTGCGCTCTCGCCTCGAGGAAACCATCGCGCGCGGCGTCCGCGACAACGACATCCGCTCGGACATTGCGCCCAAGACCCTCGCGCGCCTGATCGAGGGCGGCGCTCTCGCCGTGCTCGACGAGGCTACGCGCGCCAGGATGAGCCTCCAACGAGGTCACCGACTGGTGATCCTGAGTGCTCTCAGCACGGCAGGCATGAGCTGGCGAGGCGCGGAGAAGCTCATCGACACTCACCCCATCCTGCACGTGAGCATGGGAGCCAAGTAGTGATCCTCACCCTCGGCAACGTCACCAAGGGGGCAGGGCACGGTGCGGTTGACGCGGTGACCGCCACCATTGAATCGGGCAGCGTGACGTTTATCCTCGCGGAAACCGAGCAGCGCCCTACCATCGTGGGCCTCATTGCCTCGGGCCGCATGCGCCCCGCATCGGGCGTCGTCACCCTCGACGACGTCCAGGCCGACTGGTCGAACATTCGTCGCCGCGTCGCGCTTGTCGACGCGCCAGAGGTGTGCGAACCGGCGCCGAACGTGACCGTCGCCGGCGTCACCGCCGAGGAGCTCATGTTCGCGGGCCTACCGTCCAACCGCGCGGCCGTACGCCGCCTGCTCGCCCAACTCGATCTCGCCGAGTACTCCAAGGACTCCATCTCAACCGTCCCACCACGCCACCGCGTGCGCCTGCTCACCGAGCTCGCCACGCTGCGCGCAGAGGTCGACGGCCTCATCATCGTCTCCCCCGACCGTCACGGCGGCAGCCCCACCGAATGGTGGGACACCGCGCTCGACCTCGCCGCACGCGGACTTGCCGTGGCCGTCGTCGCCGGTGCTGCATCGGCCGCTGCGCTGGGTGTTTCAAACTCGAACAAAGGCATAGAAGCGTGAAACTTCACGTCAAGATCCCCCAGATGATTACCGCCGAGGTGCGGCGCCTCACCTCGAGCCCTATGGCAATGATCGCCTTGTTTGCGCTCATGTGCGTGCCCATCCTCTACGGCGGGCTGTACCTGTGGGCCAACCAGGACCCGTACGCGCGGCTCGACCGAGTTCCCGCGGCGATCGTGGTCGAGGACACCGGCGCGAGCGTCGACGGCGCCCAGCGCGACTACGGCCAGGAAGTCGCGCAGGAACTTGTCGATGACGGCCGCTTTGACTGGCACATCGTGGACACGGCCGATGCCACGACCGGCGTCGACGGCGCCACCTACGACTTCTCCGTGACGTTCCCGAGCGACTTCTCCGCCTCCCTCGCCTCGGCGTCGACCGAGGATCCTCACCAGGCGCAAGTGGTGCTGACCACCAACGACACGAACGCGTACCTTGCCTCCAGCATTGGCGAGCAGGCGGCGGAGGCCATCCGGGTGTCGATTGTGCAGAAGGTCAACGAAGAGGCCGCCAACCAGTTCCTGCTGGGCCTGTCGGATATCCGCGGTCAGCTCGTGGAAGCCGCGGAAGGCGCTACGCAATTGGTCGACGGCAGCGATGACGCGGAGGCGGGCTCCCAGCAACTCGCTGAGGGGACCTCCACCTTGTCCGACGGCGCGACCACGCTCGCGGGGGCCACGGACGATCTAGCCGCCGGGGCAAGGACACTCGCCGACGCGAACGACGCCCTAGCGGACGGCGCGAAAGCTCTCGCTGAGGCCAACCAGAAGTTGTCGAACGGGGCCTCCACGCTCGCGGACGGCATTCAGAAAGTGGCCGACGGCAACACTCTGCTCGCCACCAAGGCGGACGATGCCGCGGCCAAAGCAGACGCGGCGGTCGCCGAGTTGCCGCAGGCACGGCAGGCGATAGCCGACGAGCTCGCGGCCCAAGGACTGACTCAAGTTCAGATAGACAAAGTACTTTCCGCGATCGACCCGTTAGGCGCAAAGATCAAGGACGGCAACGCCCAGGTCCAGGCCCTCGCCGTCCAGGTGGACCAACTCGCGACCGGCGCACGCGAGGCGGCAGCGGGCAGCGAACAACTCCGCGACGGGGCATCAACAGCGGCCGATGGCAGTTCCACCCTGAGTGACGGCGCCGCCAAGGCCGCCGCAGGTAGCGCCACGCTGAGCGACGGGGCAAGCGACACAGCCGACGGCGCGTCCTCGCTGTCCTCCGGGGCCTCCGATGCCGCTGATGGCGCCACCGACCTTGCCGCGGGCATCGTGACGCTTCATGACGGCACCGCGACGCTACGAGACGGACTCCAGGATGGAGTCACTCAAATACCAGACTCCTCGACGGAGCTGCGAGCGAACCAGGCGGAGACCATTGCTGACCCCGTGGGCCTGGAGAACTCCAGTGTGACCACTGCGGGCAACTACGGTGCCGGCCTGGCCCCCTTCTTCATCTCGCTGGCCGCCTGGATCGGCATCTATGCCCTGTTCCTGATCGTCAGGCCGGTCTCCCGTCGTGCCATCACCGCGCTGCACTCTCCCCTGCGCATCACGGCGGCAGGCTGGCTCACTCCAGGGCTACTGGGAGCAGCGCAGATGATTGGGCTGTTCGTCATCGTCTCCGGGGTGCTTGGCTTCGACGTTGCCAACCCTCTCGCGACTTACGGCCTCATGGCGCTGGCCTCGCTGACCTTTGCCGCGATGATCCTCGCACTCAACGTGTGGCTGGGATCCGTGGGGCAGTTCCTCGGTTTGGTGCTCATGGTGGTCCAGCTGGTGACGGCCGGTGGGACGTTCCCGTGGCAGACGCTACCTGGTCCATTGGCCGCCCTGCACCACGTCCTGCCTATGTCCTTCGCGGTGGATGGCATGAGGCAGACCATGTACGGCGGCAGCGCGACCACCGCATGGGGCGACGCCGGGGTGCTAGGGATTTGGCTGATCGCGTCGCTTGCAATCGCAGCGATCGGCGTGGTGCGTATGACCCACCAGCGCACCCTGCGCGATCTGCAGCCCAGCCTGATCGGTTGACTCCCGCCAGTCCCACCCGTGACGCCGGGTGTGACGCCTCGCCGGGAACCAGCACGGGCCGTGCGATGGCCCCGTGTAACCTTGTGGAGTGACCACCAGCCGCCCAACGCCGGGCTCCCAAACGTCGTTGCGCGAGGCTAATCGCGCGCGAATCGTCGACGCGGTCAAGTTGCACGGTGGTCTGACGCAGGTGGAACTCGTGGGCGCCACGGGCCTGTCCCCCGCGACCGTCTCCAACATCGTCAAGGAACTCGCCGCACAGGGCATCCTGAACACCACTCAGTCCACCCGCAGCGGCCGGCGAGCACAGTTCGTCACCCTCGCCCACGAATTGGGGTTGGTGGGCGGAGTGCATATCGCGCAGCGACACCTGCGCGTGGTCATCGCCGATGTCGCGCAACAGGTAGTCGCCGAGCATCACCTGCCCCTCGCCAAAGACCACCGAGCGGACGCCGAACTCGGTCGCCTGGCACGAATGTTTGCGGACATGTTCGAGTCGCTGGACACCGACCTCAGCGAGATGCTGGCCGTGGGCGTCGCGATCGAGGCCCCCATCGACAAACGCACCGGGCTCATCTCGCGCCCAGGCATCATGCGCGGCTGGGACGGTGTCAACGTCTCCGAGTCCTTGGGAGAAGCTCTTAACTGCCGCGTTTTTGTGGACAACAACTGCAACCTCGGCGCGTTGGCCGAATACCGCCGTGGAGCCGCACGCCGCCGCGGCGACATGATCTACATCAACGTCTCAGAGGGCATCGGTGCCGGAATCGTGCTGGGCGGAAAGGTGTGGCGCGGGCACCACGGCATTGCCGGAGAGCTCGGACACGTCACCGTCGACGAGCAGGGACCGCTGTGCCGCTGCGGCAAACGTGGCTGCCTCGAGATGTACGTGGGCGCTTCCGCGATTATCGAGCCGCTGCGTTCCGACCGCCGCGGTCTCAAGCTTCAGGACGTAGTCAGCCGCGCCGTGGGCGGCGAGGCCAGATTCGTGCGCGCGATTGCCGACGTCGGCCACCTCATCGGCGTCGCTACCGCGGATCTATGCAACATCCTGGATCCTGAACGCGTCGTAGTCAGCGGCGACCTCGCGAACGCAGGCGAAATTCTGCTCGGTCCGCTGCGCCACACCCTCGAGCGGTCCCTGCTGGTCGCTCCGGAGAACGCTCCCGAGGTCATCCAGGGGCAACTGGGTAACCGCGCTGAAGTACTCGGTGCCGTGAGTTACGCGATCGATCAGCTCAGCGTGCTTACCGACAGCGCCGTCTCGGACAGCAAGCAGCGCGCTCACACCACGCACACCAAGGCCGTCGCTTCATGACGTCAGGAAATCTGCCGCCGGGGGCACCGCGCCCACGCGGGACAACGTTGGGCAGCGCCGCCCGAGCGGGCGGGGCTCGTATCGCAACGCTCGCACTCATCGCGCTCGCCCTGTCCGGCTGCGGTCCGAGTAGTGCCGACGACGGCTCTGGCGATGGCGGCCGAGTAGCCTTCCTGCTTCCGGAGTCCAAGACCACGCGCTACGAGGCCGTGGATCACCCCGTGTTCGAGGAGCGCCTGACGGAGGTCTGCCCCAGTTGCGACCTGATTTACTCCAATGCCGACGGCGATGCCTCCAAGCAGCAGCAGCAGGCCGAGTCCGCGCTGACCCAGGACATCGACGTCCTCGTCCTGGACGCGGTGGACTCCTCCGCGGCGAGGTCGATCGTGGTCGCCGCCAATGCGCGGGGCGTCCCCGTGATTGCCTACGACCGCGAGATAGCCGACGCGGACATCGCGTACTACGTGTCCTTCAACGGCGAGTCTGTGGGCGAATTGCAGGGCGTCGCGCTGGTGGACGGCATGACCTCGAACGGAGACGCTAACGGCGACATCATCATGATCAACGGCTCGCCCACAGACCCCAATGCACAGGACTTCAAGGACGGCGCCCATTCGGTGATCGACAAGTCAAACCTGAAGGTGATTGCAGAATACGACTCGCCCGACTGGAGCCCCGACAAGGCCCAGGAGTGGGCCGCCGGTCAAGTAGTGCAGCACGGAGACCGAATTGCGGGAGTATATGCCGCGAACGACGGCACCGCGGGAGGGGCGATCGCCGCGTTCAAAGCCGCCGGGGTCCACACACTTCCCCCCGTCACGGGGCAGGACGGCGAACTCGCCGCTATTCAGCGCATCATCGCGGGAGATCAGTACATGACCGTGTACAAGGCCATTCCCACCCAGGCAAAGGCTGCGGCCGATGCTGCGTTTGAATTACTGACCGACGGTGCCGTGAGCGCTGGCCAAGACGTCCACGGGGTACGCACCACGCTGCTCGACCCGGTCTCGGTGACTAAGGACAACATCATGGACACCGTAGTTGCCGACGGCTTCTACACGGTCGACCAAATCTGCACCCCCGAGTACGCGTCCGCGTGTGCCGACGCCGGAATCGAATAGGGAGGCACCAGTGCCCATCGAAGATCTCCACGTAGTGGAGGAAGTGCCGGTGTTCTCGCTGCGGGGCGTGACCAAAAACTTTGGGGCGGTCAAGGCGCTGCAAGGAGTGGACTTCGATGTCTACGCGGGTGAGGTCGTTGCCGTGGTGGGCGACAACGGAGCTGGAAAGACCACGCTTGTGAAGATCTTGGCCGGGGACCACCGTGCCACCTCAGGCGAGGTCTTCCACCAAGGCGAACAGGTCACGATTGACTCCCCCGCTGACGCCCGTGAGCTCGGCATCGCCACTGTCTTCCAGGACCTCGCACTGTGCGACAACCTCGACGTGGTCGCAAACCTGTTCCTCGGCCGCGAGGTGGGCGACATGGCCCTCGACGAGGTCGAGATGGAGCAGCGAGCGTGGGCCCTCCTGCGCCAACTCTCCGCCAAGCTACCCACGGTTCGCACCCCGATCGCCTCGCTATCGGGCGGACAACGCCAAACTGTCGCAATCGCACGCTCACTCGTCGGAGACCCAGCCGTGGTGGTGCTGGACGAGCCCACCGCCGCACTTGGAGTGGCCCAGACCGCGGAGGTACTCAATTTGATCGAGCGCCTGCGTGAGAACGGTCTCGGCGTGGTCCTGATCAGCCACAACATGGCGGATGTGCAGGCCGTCGCCGACCGCGTCGTGGTGCTTCGACTGGGCAAGAACAACGGTGAGTTCCGTGTTCCGGACGTGAGTTACGAGCAAATCATCGCAGCGATCACCGGCGCCACCGATAACGCCGTCAGCCGCCGCGCGCAAGCATCTACGGAAGGCCCGCAGGCATGACGACGCCAACCACCGGCAGCAACCGCGTCGTGACAGCCACCTCCAAACAGCGCCGCATCGGCGACTCGTTGCTCGCCTTCAAACAGCGCCTCAGCGACGGCGACTTGGGATCGACCCCCGTCGTCATCGGCCTGGTCATCATCTGGGTGGTCTTTCAGATCCTCAACCCCACCTTCCTGACGGCTCCCAACCTCGTGAACCTGGCTTTGCAGTGCGCTGCGGTCGGCACCATCTCGATTGGAGTGGTACTGGTACTGCTGCTCGGTCAGATCGACCTCTCCGTGGGGTCAATCAGCGGCCTCGCCGCCGCGATCCTGGGCGTGACGTTCGTGCAATGGGACTGGCCCGTCGTTGCGTCGATCATTGTCGCGCTGCTCGCCGGCGCCGCGATTGGCGCGTTCTACGGCTTCCTCTACACGCGCTTTGGTGTTCCCACGTTCATCATCACGCTTGCCGGCCTGCTCGGCGTGCTTGGTCTTCAGTTGTGGGTGCTGGGCGACGATGGTTCCATCAACCTTCCTTTTGACTCGTGGATCGTGCGCTTCGCACAACAAATGTTCCTGCCCGACGTCGTCTCCTACATTGCCGCCGTCGCAGCCGCCGGCCTGTACTTCTGGGTCACTTTCCGGGCGCAACGCCGCCGAGCCGCTGCGGGGCTGGGCTCCATGCACATCACCGAGACTGCCATCCGCGCGCTCTCGCTTCTTCTCCTGCTGGGCTTCGGGTCTTGGTACCTGAACAAGGACCGTGGGATTGGGCTCATGTTCGTGCTGTTCGTCATGCTCGTGGTGTGCGCCAACTACATGCTGACCCGCACTAAGTGGGGCCGCTCGGTCTATGCCGTAGGCGGCAATGTCGAGGCAGCACGCCGTGCGGGGATCCGCGTCAATCGCGTCTACATCTCCGTGTTTATGGCGGCGACCACGTTCGCGGCGCTCGGAGGAATTCTGGCTGCGGCGCGCCTGGCGGCCGCCAATCAGAGCTCGGGCGGCAGTGACGTCAACCTGACGGCAATCGCCGCGGCCGTCATCGGCGGCACCAGCCTGTTTGGCGGGCGCGGGTCAGCCTGGTCGGCGCTGCTTGGCATCGTGGTCATCATGTCGATCTCAAGCGGCCTGACGCTGCTCAGCCTCGACTCGTCCGTGCGCTACATGGTCACCGGCGCGGTGCTACTTCTCGCGGTGATCGTGGACGCCATCTCGCGCCGCTCGCGGGCCGTTCACGGTATCGCCTAGCTCCCCGAGTTGCTTCGGTGCGGGCGATACCGTGAATGGCGATGCGGAATTTAGCCCTTGAGGGATTTCTCGATGCCGTCGAGCAGGCCCTGCCACGCGTCCGAGAAACTCTTAACACCCTGGTCCTCGAGCAACTGCGTGACCTCAGCCATATTGACTCCCGCATCGGCGAGCCCGGACATGACCGCGTGAGCGGATTCGTAGGTGCCCTTGATGGTGTCGGAGAAGTGGTCCTGGCCCGCCGCGGCAACCGCGTCGATCGTGGCCTGAGGCATCGTGTTGACGACGTCTTCGGTCACCAACTCGTCCACGTACATAGTGGGCGGGTAGTCCGGGTTCTTGACCCCAGTTGAGGCCCACAGCAGTCGCTGGGGGTGTGCGCCCTCGTCCGCGAGCGCCCTCCAACGGTCAGACTCCATCACGCCTTCAAAGTGCTCGTACGCCAGGCGTCCACTTGCAATGCCCGCGGTCCCCCGCAGCTCGGCGTTCGGCCCCGCTTCTCCCAGTCGGTTGTCCACCTCGGAGTCGATGCGGCTGATGAAGAACGACGCGACCGACTCGATGCGCGACAGGTCGAGACCGTTGGCCTTGGCATCCTCAAGACCGAGCAGGAAGGCCTCGAGGACCTCCTTGTAGCGTTCCGGGGAGAAGATCAGCGTGACGTTGACGGAGATACCCTGACCCAACACGGCGCGGATCGCTGGCAGACCCTCCTTGGTCGCGGGAATCTTGATCAGCACGTTGGGGCGGTCGACCAGCCAGTGCAGCTGGCGAGCCTCGGCGATGGTCTTGGCGGTGTCACGAGCATAGAACGGGCTCACCTCGATCGACACGCGGCCGTCCACCCCGCTGGTGCGCTCGTAGGTCTCGCCCAGCACGTCGCATGCCCCGCGGACGTCGGCCGTGGTCATCATGCGCACTGCCTCGCCTACCGTCACCTCGCGCTCGCGCAGGTCCGCGAGTTGACGGTCGTAGTCCGTCGTGTCCGGGTCGCCAATTGACTTGGCAAAGATGCTGGGGTTGGACGTCACCCCCACGATGTGATGTTCGGCAACGTCCGCCGCCAACGAGCCGGTATTCAGACGCTCACGTGACAAGTCATCAAGCCAAATGGATACGCCAGCCTTTGATAGGTGCTTTAGTGCTGCAGAGTGCTCGGACACTTGTCCTCCATGATTACGGGATGAAAATACGGGGTAATGAAGTCTGTGTGGTGAAGGGGCTACGTCACCAGGCTATTCGGTATCGCTGTCGTCCTCAGTCTCGAACTTGCGCGACTGCTCCTTAGTGACGGTGCGGACGGCGCTGGCCTCAGCATCGTCTTCCCCCTTGCCCATCTGCTTTTCAGCTTCTTTGATCTCTTCGTGGTCTTCAACGTGCTTCTCTGACCGGTCGTGGCTCTCTGGCATGACGCTCACCTCTCGCATATGGGTCGTGCACCGGGCGGGCACGCCTGGCACACCCTCAGGTCTAGCACGCCCGCACCACCGTGGGTCAATTTCCGCAGAGGGCGAAATAAGCAACCTTCGCCGTGCAACCTGGAGTGCTTCTCCTTAATCTGAAACTGCTGAGGGACTGCACCTTGTATCTGAAAGGAATCACAATGACTGACGATCAGTTGGCACTCACCGACCCTTCAAAACGGTTCTCGCACATCAAGCCTCAGCGCCAGCGGCAAAGCGTTCCCGGCATAGATGCACGCCTGGATCCGAAGCCCGACCACGGAGAAGAGTCCTACCGCGGAACTGAGCGGCTTACGGGTCGCAAGGCTCTCATCACCGGAGGCGACTCGGGAATCGGCGCAGCAGTCGCCATCGCTTTCGCGAGGGAGGGAGCCGACGTCGCACTCAACTACCTTCCTAGCGAGCAAGTAGATGCCGACCACATTGCCGAGGTGATCAGGTCCGAAGGACGTATTGCCGAACTCATTCCCGGAGATATCAGGGACCGTGACTTCTGCGCGGAACTCGTGTCGACGGCGGCCGATGCACTGGGTGGCTTGGACATTGTCGTCAACAACGCCGGGCACCAGATCTTTACGGAAGACCTAGAGGACCTTGACGATGAGCAGTTTGATCGGACGATGAAGACCAACCTCTACGCCATGCATTGGATCACCCGCGCGGCACTTACCTACCTGCAACCGGGCTCAACCATCATCAACACCACGTCAGTTCAGGCGTACAAGCCGTCCCCAATTCTGGTGGACTACGCCACCACTAAGGCTGGCATCAATGGCTTCACCAAGGGGCTCGCAATGCAGCTTGCCCCGCGGGGCATCAGGGTAAACGCGGTGGCACCCGGGCCTATCTGGACGGTGTTGCAGGTCACCGACGGACAACCTCAGGACAAGATTGAGCACTTTGGCGAGAACACAGCATTGGGCCGCATGGGCCAGCCAGTAGAACTCGCTCCTGCCTACGTATTCCTGGCGTCACCAGAGTCCAGTTATGTGGTGGGCGAGACCATCAACGTGAACGGTGGCCTGCCTACGCCATGATGGACATCATCAGCGCAGCAACTGCTCCACCATCCACCCCACCGACAGAAGCCCAACGGCAATACTGCCGGCAGCAATCAGGGTGAGTCGAATGTGTGGAGACTCCAAACTGGAGAGCGCTCGCTGAGAGACCGAACCGTCGGAATGTGCGGCCCGTGAATACGCTCGGCTGGCAGAAGCGTGCACCACCACGGCCAGCGCAACTGCACACAGCGCCACCAGGACTACGCCCACCCCAAATTGCTGTGCCAAACCACGCGCAGCAACGACCGCCGCCAGACCCACCTGCAGCGCGGTGCGGCGCCAGGCGAGTAGCGTCTCCTCCGCCGCGCGCTGTCGACCACGTGCGCTCATGCGAGAAGTGCTCCCACACCCAGGACCAGCACGGCGGCCACCACTCCTATGACCATGACTACGGCGGACGATGGCGCTGGAACCTCAGCTCCACGCTGCAGGGCCCGATCGGTGGCCCGCCATCCCAGCCACGCCTGCACCGCAGCGGCGATGCCAAGGGCCGCGAACATGAGCCCCGAGGCGATCTGCCAACCACGCGAGATCGGGAGATCGAACGCCACGATGGCGACACCGGTAACCTCAAGAGCAAGTGACGTGCGCACCCATGACAAGAAGGTGCGTTCATTGGCCAATGACACTTGTGCATCGGGCATTCTTTTCTCCTTTGACCCCGCGCTATCAGGCTATTCTCGCGCGGCTTGCGTGGGAGCGCTACCTGCATCGATACGGCTTGATGACTAGGGTGAGAGGTGCACGCATCGTCACAACCTAGGAGTGCCATGGCCCGCCCCGTCCACCACAAGACCTCCAACGCATTTGTCTTCTTTGGCGCCACCGGCGACCTTGCTCGCAAGATGATCTTTCCGTCTCTGTATCAGATGGTGAAGCACGGGAATCTGACGGTGCCGATCATCGGCGTCGCACATTCCGACTGGGGTCTAGACGACCTCAAGAAGCGAGCCCACGACGCCGTCTCCGCGTCCGGCGATGGCATCGATGACCAGGGCGCGATGGACACGCTCCTCGGCCTGCTGCGCTACGTCGACGGTGACTACAACGAAGACTCCACGTTTGAGCAACTCCGTGAAGCACTCGGAGACACCACTCACGCGACGCACTATCTCGCGATTCCGCCCACCTTGTTTGGAACCGTGGTGGGGGGTCTGAAGAAGCAGGGCCTCAACGAGAACGCGCGCGTGGTGGTGGAGAAGCCCTTCGGCCGCGACCTGACGTCCGCGCTCGCCTTGGATGCCGTGATTTCCGATGCGTTCCCCGAGGATTCGGTCTTCCGTATTGATCACTTCCTGGGCAAGGAAGAGATCATGAACTTGTTGTATTTCAGGTTCGCCAACGCGATGTTCGAGCCGCTGTGGAACCGCAACTACATTTCCAGCGTGCAGATCACTGTCGCCGAAGATTTTGGGGTCCAGGGTCGAGGTAGTTTCTACGAATCCGCCGGCGCTCTGCGCGACGTAATCGAAAACCACCTCTTCCAGATCGTCGCGCTACTGGCGATGGATGCACCGCCATATCAGGGGTATGGCGCGGTCCAGTCGGCCAAGGTCGACGTGTTCAAGGCCATGCGCAAGCTCACCCGGGACGACATCGTTCGCGGTCAGTTTGTGGGCTACCGAGATGAACCCGGCGTCGCGCCGGACTCCGACGTCGAGACCTACGCGGCGGTGCGGCTGTGGATCGACTCGTGGCGCTGGGCTGGCGTTCCTTTCTACCTGCGTACTGGCAAGGGCCTCGCGCGCACGGCGGGCGAAGTGGTGGTCGAGTTCAAGCACCCGCCGCAGTCACTATTCGACGATGCGCTGGACACACTTCAGCGCGGCAACTACGTGCGCTTCCGGCTATCCCCCGTCTCTGAGATCGCCATCTCTGCGCGCGTCAAGACACCCGGCGAGGAGTTCGTGGGCGAACCCGAGGAGCTCGTGCTGCACACCGAGAGTCCTGAGGAGCGTTCACCGTACGAGCGCTTGCTGACTGATGCCATGAACGGCGACGGCGCGCTCTTCACCCGTGAGGAGTCCGTCGAGGCCGCCTGGGAGGTCGTGGACGACATCCTGACCGACCGCCCCAAGTGCATTCCGTACGAGCAGGGGTCCTGGGGGCCACTCCAAGCCGATGCCCTCATCGCGGAGCACACGCATTGGCACAACCCTCAGGCGCTCCACGGTCACGAATAGCCACCCTCACTTCACCCCAGGCAGCACGACACAAGCGAAAGGCACCACGATGGCGACAGACACCCCGATGCAATTAGGAATGGTGGGACTTGGGCGCATGGGAGCTGGCCTCTCACGCCGCCTCATGCGCGACGGCCACCACATGGTGGTCAACGACGTGAGCGCCGATGCCATTGCCGAGTTGGTGAGTGAGGGCGCCGTGGGCGCCCCCGCACTGTCGGACTTTATCGAGAAGCTCGAGGCGCCCCGCACTGTGTGGATCATGGTGCCGGCCGGCACCATCACTCAGAAGGTCACGGAGAGTCTGGCGGCAGTCCTGGAGCCCGGCGACACGGTGATCGATGGCGGCAACAGCTACTACCGTGACGACCTCGCCCACGCCGCCATGCTTAAGGCGAAGGGCATCCACCACGTGGACGTTGGCACCTCAGGCGGCGTCTGGGGCCTCGAGCGCGGGTTCTGCCTCATGATTGGCGGCGAGACCGAGGTGGTCAACCGGCTGAACCCCATCTTTGAGACCATTGCTCCCGGCCTGGACTCCGCGCCTCGCACCCCCGGCGGACCTGAGGTCCCCACCAACGCCGAGCACGGTTACCTGCACTGCGGCCCGAATGGCGCCGGACACTTCGTCAAGATGGTGCACAACGGAATCGAATACGGCCTCATGGCCGCCTACGCCGAGGGGATTCACATCCTACGCAAGGCGAATGCGGGCATGGCAGGAGCATCGGCCGATGCTGAGACAGCACCACTCGCGAATCCTGAGTTCTACCAGTACGACATCGACACGGCGCAGGTGGCCGAGGTGTGGCGGCGCGGCAGTGTGATCTCGTCCTGGCTCCTGGATCTCACGGCAGAGGCGCTGAATGAGTCGCCCGACCTGCAGGAGTTTGATGGACGCGTGTCAGACTCCGGCGAGGGACGGTGGACGTCCATCGCGGCCATCGATGAGGGTGTGCCCACGCCCGTACTCACCACGGCGCTGTATTCGCGCTTCGAGTCTCAACTCCAGGAAGACTTTGCCGACAAGATCCTCAGCGCAATGCGCAAGGGCTTTGGTGGTCACGACGAGAAGAACGCGCCCGCCGGCTAACGTTTGGGTGACGGCCCTTCAGGTCGGTACGCGCTCGCCGATTGCCTGCGCGAGTGCGTGCGTGTCGCGGGCACCCAGGTAGACCTCGGCCCCGTCACGCAACGTCACTACCGCGGCATCGTTGCCTTTAACCGTGTAGGCGCGGCTCCCGTCGCGGCCGATCCGCCAACCCCAGCCACCAAATTGCCGCAGCGCGTGATATTCGCGCTGCTGCACCGTGACGACATCGGCTAAGTCAATGTCGCGATGAAACACCCACGCGAGCCGCACACGGATCTGATGGGCCGTGACCTCGATCTTGAGCGGCATGAAGAAAAGCGCCACGACCAGCAGGAGGCTCAGCACCATCGTCCACATGTATGCCGTCGCGTCCCCCGTCGCGATGAATACGATGACCAGGCTCACCAGCGTGAGCGGCACCACGACCGAGACGATCGGCTGTTCGTAGCTGTACTGGGTCGCCGTGTAGCTGTTGCTCATGACTTCAGTTTGTCATGCGGGCGCGCGGTAATGACACCGGCGTAGGGCCCCGCGAGTGGACCGGGTTCTTCCATCTGGTCGACCCACAGCCGAGAGATGTCGCCGTCCAGGTAGAGCGCGTCGTCGACACCCAGTTCGACCCGAAAGAGCGTCGCGAAGTCATGGAAGTTGGTCAGGCTCCAGGACATTGCCAGGTACACCGTGTCGCCCTCTGGGCTGACGCCCACACCCGACCGGAATGCCACATTCGTGGAACCTTCGTTGAACTCGGGGTGCACCTCGCCGTTGAGTAGCAAGGCAGGCCCCGACTGGGTCGCAAACTCGACCCCGGTCGGCTCATACTCCACGGAGTTCACGACGGTCGCAGTTCCGTCGACCATCACCGCGAACACCCCGTTGGGCATGAGGTGAAAGTTACCGCCGCCGTCGTTGAGGTTGAGACCCACCAGCTCCTCACCGCCGCTGACCAACAGACCCCCGGGCACCAACTGGTCGGTGAAAATTCCACCGTTGGTGGCGACCGCCACCGTGGAATCTTGTGCGACAACATCGCGCAGCATCGTGCCCTCGTCCTCGGGGTTCCAGTCAACCCGAACGTCCCACTCATCGAGCGGCAATGTCACCACCAAGTAGCGATTGTTCGCATGATCGATGACTCGCGCGTCGACGGAGGACTCGACCTGACTGGCCGATGGCGTGGGGGCGGTTGCCTCGCCCGTCGCCTCCGCGGACGGCACCGGGGAGGTGCTGACCGTCGGTCCCACAGCCGGCGGCGGCGCGGGATCGTCCGTACTACACCCGGACGTCACCAATATGCCTGCCCCCAGCACCACTCCGACGACGAGCCGAGACGAGACGCGGAAGTTCATGACTCAAGTGTGCCGGACTGCGAGGTGCTCACCCGCACCCCACCCTCCCCGCAAGCGCCATCAGTCGAGACCTGCAATGTCTATGGACTCCACCAGGTCGAGCAGTTCGTCGGCTACCGCGGGATCTCCATTGTGTCCGGAGATGAAGATTGAGGTGAGGGGATCACCTTCGTAGACGAGGCCAGCGTCCGTGATATCAGTCTCATAAATGGCCATCGGCAAACCGTAGTTATCAACGGCATCGGCGACCACCCACTCTCGTCCGGCCACCGTGTCGATGCGGGCATTTTCCTCCAGCCCTGAGCCGACCAGGAACTCATTGACGTCCGCTGCCAGCTCGTCAAGGGATCCGGTGTTGACCTGTGCGTTGACGTTGATCTCGGAAAGGGAGTCGCCGCCAGCGAGACGAATAGACGAGGCGCACGCGCTGGAAGCCCGGTTCAGTTCGTGCTCACCGTAGGTCGGGACTTGATAGTCGAAGCACTGCGACGACACCACACCATCGATCAGCGTCACGTCCGTGCCTGAAACCTCCACAGGATCGGCCATCGGTGCGGGCGCGGCCTCACCGTCGACTCCCGTGTCGACTTCCGTCTCGAGGTCCTCGGTCGGTTGATTCGGTGCCGCGGCTGTCCCCTCGGACTCCTCCGAGCCAGACCGCGCGAAGCCGAGCGCGACTGCAATAGCGACGGTGAGCAGAATCACGACTGAAACCGCCAACAGCACGATGGCGACAACACTGAACCTGCGGCGATTGAGCGCCGTGGGTGCTTGTGGGGGAACTGCTTCTGGATCCATCGACTGCTTGGCGGACGGCGGCATCGGGGGTGGGACGTTGTCGGGCATGGGTGCTTCCTCACGATCGTCGTTGGTCATTCGGTGCTTTCGTGAGTCAGCATAGGGAGGTTGACAGAACGGGCCCCAGAGTTATCCACAGGCGCGCGTCAGGCGCTCACGAGCACCGTTCCTGGGCCCGGCTAGAACAGCGTCGCGGCAAGCTCACGCTCGGTGAGGTTGCTCGAGGCAGTCGCGCGGGCCGGGAGCTCACCGTTTGCGTCGCGAAATTCTGCTCGACGGGGAGGCGACGACGCGGCTCCCCCGGTGTTCGCATCGGTTTCGGCTCGCTCTAGCCCGTGCTTAGCGATCAGCGGCTTGATGCGCGCGGCGAGCCAGCGCCTGTATTCCTTGGGGGCGTAGGAGTCGTCGCCGTACATCTCGCGATAACGCGGCAGCACCTCTGGACGCTCACGCCCCAACCACTGCGCGTACCACTCCTTAACCCCGGGGCGCAGGTGAAGCCCGCTGTAGGTCACCGACGTCGCGCCCGCCTCCTTAATCCGCTGGAGCGCGCTATCGAGATGCTCCTCACTGTCGGTCAGGAACGGCAGCACCGGCATCATGAACACCGACACGTTGAGGCCCGCGTCCCGTGCCGCCTTGACGGTTGCCAGTCGAGCTGCAGTAGACGGCGTCCCCGGCTCCACGGACTTCTGCAGGTCGTCATCGAAGATTGCGATCGACATCGCGACATCCACGTCGACGGTCTTGGTTGCCTCCGTCAGCAGCGGCAGGTCGCGGCGCAACAACGTTCCCTTTGTCAGGATACTGAAGGGCGTACCAGAGTCTGCGAGCGCTGCGATGATGCCTGGCATGAGCTTGTATTTGCCCTCGGCTCGTTGATAGGGGTCCGTATTGGTGCCCAAGGCCACGGGTTCGCGGGTCCAGGACTTGCGCGCGAGTTCGCGCTGCAGGACTTCGGCGACGTTGACCTTGACGATCACCTGGCTATCAAAGTCTTGCCCGGCGTCCAGTTCCAGGTACTTATGGCTGGTGCGCGCAAAGCAGTAAACGCAGGCGTGACTGCATCCGCGATAGGGATTGATGGTCCACGTGAAGGGGACCGCGCTACTGGCGCCCACCTTGTTGAGGGCAGACTTAGCGACCACCTCGTGGAACGTCACACCCTCGAAGCCCGGCGTCTGCACGGACCTCACGAGGTTAGATAACTTGGCCAACCCTGGCAGCGCATCGGCCCGTTCCGTCGTGAGTTCCTGTGTCTGCCAACGCATACGCCCATTCGAACACGTGTTCGATGTTCGGTCAAGCGTGGTGCGGCGTGTCGGCGTTCTCTGCAGTGGCACCAGAGCCAGCACCGAGCCGGCGCGTACCTGTCCACGCCGCCACGAACACTCCAGCCACAATCAGCACGTCCCCCACACTGAAGGTGTTCGCGAGCGGCATAGGCGCAGGCCAGGCGAACACGTCGCCTAGCCACGGCAAGACAGGATCCTCAAGAATGCCCGAATTGGCGAACGCCATATCGGGATCGAGACCAGCGGAGGCCACGGCCGATGCGCTTGCGGGCAGGGTGCCTCCGTTCAGCGCGATCACAACTCCGTTGAGGAGCGACCCGGCCGCGACAATCCAGACGCCCGCGATGCTGCGGTTCATCCATAGGAAGCCGATGGCTGCGACATACGTCAGCACATGAAGCACGGCCGCGAGACCGGTTGGCATGGACACCTCGAGCACCACCACCTGGAACGCCAAGACGGCCCAGACCAGCAGCGGCCATCGCCACCGATGCAAGAGCAACCCCGCGGGCCAACGCAAGGCGACCAGTGGCGAGACGACCGCGATCACACACAGCGCGACAACAAGCATGGTCAGGACTCCGCATTCTTGTGCGTGCCCAGTGTTTGACGCTCAGTATCAAGCATCGCTTCGATGACGTCGGGTGAGGCGGGGCGACCCAGGTGGTACCCCTGTCCCACCACCCGGCCGAGTTCCTGCAACGAGACCGCGGTGGACTCATCTTCAATGCCCTCGGCCACGACGCGTAACCCCAGCGCCAGCGCGAGTGCAATAGTGGACCGCACAATGACGAGGTCTTGGTGATCCGCACCGATGTTGCTGACAAAGGACCGGTCAACCTTGAGTTCGTCGATCTCCAGTCGCTTGAGATAACTGAGCGAGGCATTGCCCGTTCCGTAGTCGTCGATCGCGATTGCGACGCCACGCTCTCGCAATGCTCGAATCACCAGGTCGGCGCGGACTGGATCCGACATGATCCCGGTCTCCGTCACCTCGAGCACCAGGGAGCCCAAGGAGACTCCATGTCGGTCCGCAACCTCGGCGACCCGCTCTGGCAGCGCCAAGTCCGAGAGGTGGCGAGCGGAAAGATTAACCGCCATCCGCATGAAGTAGCCCGACGCACGCCACCGAGCCAACTGGCTCAATGCCTCATCAAGCACAAAGGCCGTCAGTGGGAAGATGAGCCCCGAGCTCTCCGCCAGTGGAATGAATTCGTCTGGATACACCGTGCCGCGCGTCGGATGATTCCACCTCACCAGGGCCTCGACTCCCACCATTCGTCGATCCGCGAGGTTGAATTGCGGCTGGTAGACGACCTCAAGCTGTCGCGAATCCAAAGCTGCACGCAGGTCAACCAGAAGTTGCAGGCGTTCAGCGCTGTTCACATCAAACTCGTGCGAGTACATGCTGACCTGGTCTCGCTCTACCTTGGCGCGGTACAGCGCGATGTCCGAGTTCTTCATCAGCGTCTCAACATCGGTGCCGTGCATGGGTGCCACGGCCACTCCGGCACTGACGCGCACGAGCAATTCAAGGTCATCGACCTTGATGGGTGCGTCGAGTGAGGCTACGAGGTCGTGGGCCACCTGCGTCGACTCCCCGACGCCACCGCGGACCACGACGGCAAACTCATCGCCCCCGAGTCGGTGCACGGAGGAGTGCTCAGGGGTGGCTGCCTTGAGTCGTTCTGCAACCTCGCACAGAATCTTGTCCCCCACGGGGTGCCCCAGCGCATCGTTGAAGTCTTTGAAGTGGTCGAGGTCGAGGAACACAAAACCTGGCCCGTCGTCATCCGACTGGCGCGCCTCGCGAAGCGCCCCGCGTAGTTCGTAGTTGGCCTGACCCCGGTTGCCAAGTCCAGTCAGCGCATCGTGAGTCGCGTCGTGGGCGTGCCGGGCTGCGGACGCCGCAAAGAGATGAGCGGCAACAACCGGTGCCGCCAAGAGCATGAGTGCGACTAGGCCATCCGCGGCGACGAGTGCTGCGATGCCTCCGACGCTGAGCAACACGATGTGCGTGACGATTGAACTTTGTGCGTCGTCCCTCAGGACAGACCAAAACGGCAACTCGGCAGCGATCGAGACGACTGTCGTCACGAGCAGCCAATTGACGCTGACCATCACGACGCCGGCGACGAGAAGCGCGATGATGTCTTTTGGCTCGACTCCCGAGGGGACCGCGAGGAACGGATTCCCCGACATCCACGAATAGACCGCGCTCGCGCACACGACGCTCAGTCCATATTGGGCGGTATTGAAGAGCGACTTTTTGAACTCACGGCGGCGAATAACGTCGTCCGCGATGCTCGCAATTGCTTGTACGAGGACGGCGACCCCGACCCCAGCGACGGCGATGAGCGCCAAAATAAAGGGGGTCGAAGTGGAGAGGGTTCGTGGCTCGGCACCACCGCGAACTAGTGCAATTGGCTTCAATTCGCCGGCGATCGCACCGACTGCCAGGAAGATCGTTGGCCAAAAAACAACCTCGTGGATTAACGATGACCAGGAGGTAGAAACAAGAGCGAAAACTATCCCAGCGACACCTAAGGCACCGACCGCCGAGAGGTACAGATTGAGCCGGGAGGGCGCCGCGAAACTACGCATGCTCGCGCCGCCCTCCCGCACTGATTGAAACTAGTTCCACTTATAGCCGGCGCCGACAACTGCGACGACAGCGATGATGGTTCCCGCGCTAGCGGTTACCCGTACAACCTTGCTGTTCTGAAAGAGGTTCCACTTGTTCATCTTGCTCTCCTTAATTGAAAAACGGAGACAAGGATCGGGTCCAACCTGACGTGCTGAGTGCGTCAGGATACTGCTGGACTTCATTGGCCGGCCATTGCCCCCGGTAACGCAGGTCGCCTGGTAGCGGCCTGCCTTCATACTCCCCCATTTGTCGGCGATTTGCCACCACCAAAGGGCCTCGTAACCGCGTCGTGACGTTGTAAGTTTGACCAATATTCTTGACCGGGAGCCCTCATCAACGTCGACATATCACCGAATGCCTCGTGGACGAGCGTCTATGGGTTGCGTGCCCTCAGCGCCGACGCCGCGGAAAGTTGGCGTAGCGCCATCATGGCGTCGTCCGCTCGTTCGCAGGGAACAAAGATGTGGTCATGGTGATATCCCGCGACGACGTTCGCGCTGATGCCTACATCGCCGAGCGCGGCAGCGAAGGCCGCCGTCAGCCCCACGGCTTCGAGCGCTGAGTGGACCTCGAGAGTGATCCTCGCGCTGGGATACTCACACTTGAGGCCGTAAGCCTCAGCTATGGAGGACTCGAGGACAAGCGTGAGCCCCTCATCCTCACGGACAGTGACCACTGCGGCAGCGACAACCTCATTCGCGACGCTTGCCGAATCGACACTTGCCCAGACATACACCGCAGTGTCCAGTCGCGGTTGCATACTCGCGAGCAGCACCCGTAGATCGGCCTCACCTGACATGCCGACAGACTATCGATCCCGGACTACCGACAAGACCGGGGCTCCGTTATCCACCCGTCACTGCCATGGCCATCGCTGGCGGCACTTCCTTGTCGAGCTTTGGCGCGACCAGTGGCCATCGGCACCCACGCGTCCCCTGCTCAGCGTGCAGCGTAGGCTGAAGTACCAATTATTTTGGGGTGCGGCGGAAGCGCAACTCCACCCTGCCATCGGCCGTATGCGAGACGGCCACGGCGTCCACGTCCTCCGCGAAGTTCAGGTCGGCGATCACTTCTCCCTGACGGATTTCCGCGGCCGATGCCACGCCTCCGAACTCGGTGACCGTCGCCTCAGTATCGATGTCGCCTAGGCGCGCGGCGATGGCTGTCACTTGCGCGCCCGGGAGGGTCGAGGTGAAAGCCCCCACGTGCTTGGGGTTCTTGGCCGGCAGCCAGTCATCACGACCCCCAGCGCGCGCGCTGGCACGATCCGGTCCCGCAGGTATTCCAAACACGAACTGCGCGGCGTCGTCCTGCGGGGAAAACTCAACCCAGGCATCGGCGACCCGTAGGGGTCGCGCGCGTGTGGAGTTGGGATCCTCAATGTAGGTGTCGTTCACCGTCCAGCCGTGGGACTCGACCCACGTTCGCCACCGCTCGTACTCCTGCGGGTAGATCCCCCATAGAGGGCCGAGGATGAGACTCTCACCTGCGGCAGAGACCACCAGACGCGGGACGGCGGTGCGGGTGTCCGATGCGACGGCCAGTGTCTCGCCCGTGGCGAAGGTCGCCACCGCGCGGCGCGAGTCATGCGTGCCGTGCCACCCGGTGAGGGCAGCGTGCGTCACCGTGAAGTAGACCTCGCTTGCGCGCCAGCCCAAATAGGCTTTGGTGCGGTAGTAGCCGGCCACAATGAGCGCCACTAGGACGGTGATGAATGTCAGCGTGCCCACGAACCCGAGCGGCTGCCAGCTGCTTGCGATGGGCCAGGCCAGCAGAGCCGAGCCCACGACGAGAGCGCCGTACCAGGGCACGTGCTTGGGCTCGATGAGAACAAAGGGACCCGAGCGCCCCGCGTTGAGGACGAACTGGTCGTCGGCGACGGGCTGCTGAGTCATGAGGAAAGGCTACCCACAACTTCACCCAGGCACCTTTGCCCCGACTGCTGGGCGGCGCACAGCCACGCGAGTTAGCGTCCGGCGCCTCTTCGCCTAAAGTAGACCCATGCCCGACGCGCACAGTCACAAGCGTGGGAGCGGTGCTCAGCACGACCGCCTCACGCTCCCCCACCTTTCATCACTAGTGACACTTGAGGCCCCCGCATGACCGCCGCCTGGCTACTTCTAGTGCTCACACTGCTCCTCATCGGGGCCAATGCGCTGTTTGTGACCGCCGAATTCGCGTTCATCACAGTCGACCGCGCATCTGTCGACAAGCGAGCGGGCGAGGGCGACGCACGGGCCGTGTCCTTGCAAGCCGGCCTCAAGAAGCTCTCGACTGAGCTCTCGGGTGCGCAACTCGGTATCACCGTGACCTCACTCTTGGTGGGGTTCATTGCCGAGCCATCGATTGCGACGCTACTCGAAGGGCCCATTGCGGCTCTGGGCGTGCCCGAGGGCTCCACGCTCGCCGTGTCGCTTGCCTTTGCCTTCATCATCGCCACCGTGACACAGATGGTGTTCGGCGAATTGGTCCCCAAGAACTGGGCCATTGCTGAGCCGATGCGCGCCGGACGCATGGTGGCGGGCTTCCAACGCGGCTTCACCTGGCTCGCGCAACCCCTCCTTCGTGTGCTGAATGGTTCCGCCAACGGCATCGTGCGCGCGCTTGGCGTCGAGCCCCGCGAGGAACTGGCGTCGGCACGTTCGGTTCAGGAACTTGAATCTCTGGCAGCACGGTCTGGCGAACGCGGCACCCTAGAACCCCACGTGGCCCAGCGACTGTCCCGCGCGGCCGAACTGCGTGAACGCACAGCATCAGACGCCATGACTCCCCGTCCGCGACTCCATTTTGTAGACGCCGACGACACGGTCACTGACCTCCTTCACCTTGCCTCGGAGACCGGGCATGCCCGCTTTCCTATCCGTGGCGAGGGCGTAGACGACATTGTGGGCGTGGCGCACTTCAAGCGGGCGCTTTCTGTTCCCGCCCGCTCCCGCAAGTCCACTCGCATGTCGGACATCATGATGCCCATCGCAGCGGTGCCGTCTTCGATGCCGCTGAACGCGGTGCTCGAACAACTGAGAGGTGGTGTGCAGATGGCTGTCGTCGTTGATGAGTACGGCGGCACCGATGGCGTCATTACTCTTGAGGACCTAGTCGAGGAGATCGTGGGCGAGATCGAGGATGAGCAAGACCTTCCCGTGAGCCGGCACCGCAAGATTGGGCCTCGTCGATGGTCATTGTCAGGTCTGCTGCGACCCGACGAGGCGGGTGAGATAGCGGGGCTGGAGCTTCCCGAGGCCGATGAGTCCGACACCCTGGGCGGTTTCCTCACCGAGCACCTCGAGCGTTTTCCCGTGCGCGGCGACCTCATCGAACTCGAGGCTCGCGACGAGACAGACCGCGACTCCGATGGTCTGGCACGCCCTGTCACGGTGACCCTGAAGGTCACGCGCATCGATGGTCACCGAGTGGATCGCGTGATGCTCGATGTCCTCGAGCGAGAGGAGGGTGACGATGAGTGACTTCACCGCGATCGCCATCGCTATCGCGCTACTACTTGGCAACGCCTTCTTTGTGGGCGCCGAGTTCGCGCTCATCTCCGCTAGGCGCACCCAGATCGAGCCCCGCGCCGCCGCGGGATCGCGCTCAGCTAGGCTCACCATTCGCGGCATGGAGCACGTGTCCATGATGATGGCCGGGGCCCAACTGGGCATCACTATGTGCTCGCTTGGCCTGGGAGCAATCGCAGAGCCGGCCATCGCTCACCTGCTCGAGGTGCCGCTGGAGGCCATCGGCGTGTCCGGCGCCTGGTTGCACGGGGTGGCCTTCACCATCGCGCTAGCCCTTGTGGTCTTCCTGCACATGGTGCTGGGCGAGATGGTTCCCAAGAACCTCGCCATCGCGGGACCTGAGCGCACCGCGCTCATCCTAGGTCCGCCGTTGTACGTGGTCGTCACGGTCCTGAAGCCCGTCATTTGGCTACTCAACGCCATCGCGAACCTGGTGCTGAAGATGCTGCGCGTCAACCCACAAGACGAGGTTGCGTCCACCTTTGACGCAGACGAGGTAGGCGGGCTCATTGCGCAGTCTCGTGCCGAGGGCTTGCTGGACGAGGCTGAGCACCGGGTGCTGAGCGGTTCCCTCACACTGGGCTTCGAGACTGTACGCGACGTCATGGTGCCCCGCGAGGATCTGATCACCCTGCCCGTGGGAGCCACGCCTCAGCAGGCGCAGCGTCTTTGCGTCAAGACCGGGTTCTCACGCTTCCCGCTCGAGGACGACGGCGGCGTCATCGTGGGTTACGTTCACCTCAAGGACTTCGTGTCAGTGCCGCGCGGGGGCGCCACCAAGTCGCTACCGGCCGATGCCGTGCGGCCACTGGTGACGATTTCCGCCGATGAGCGTCTGGATTCGGCTTTGTCGTCCATGCAGGCCCAGGGAACCCATATTGCGCTCGTAACCGATGGCGAGGACGTCATCGGCACCGCAATGCTTGAAGACGTCGTGGAGCGGCTCGTGGGCGAGGTCGTGGACGCGGGACAGGCGATCGTGTCATGACCACAACTCCCCTGCCCAACGGCAAAGCCGCAGGCCGCACCAATCCTGTCGAGGATCCCACCCGGAGCGACCGCGAAAAGATGCTCGCCGGTGAGTGGTTCAAGTACCGCGCCGGCCCGGAACTCGCCGACGCCCAGCGCATCACCAAGGGCACGTGTCAACGCTTGAACGAGCTCTACCCTGTGGACCCCGTTCAAGCGACGCAGTTACTCACCGACCTGCTGGATGAGTGTGGTCCCGGCCTGGACTTCCGTCCCCCGTTCTCGATCGAGTATCAAGAGCGCGTGCGCCTGGGAAGCAACGTCTTCATCAACACCGACTTCATGGTGCTGGGCGGCGGTCTTGTCACCATTGGCGACAACGTACTCATTGGGCCCGATGCGCGCCTCTACACCCCCAACCACCCCGCGGATCTCGACCTACGCCGTGCTGGGTGGGAGATTGGGTTGCCCATCACCATCGAGGACGATGTATGGCTGGGCGGGTCCGTGGTGATCTGCCCCGGTGTCTCCATCGGGCGCGGCTCGATTGTGGGCGCGGGCTCCGTCGTCACCAAGGACGTGCCGCCTGGCGTCATCGCGGGCGGGAATCCCGCAAAGGTGCTTCGGGAACTGTAAGCACCCGTTGGTGCAATAACCCTACTCATGCCACCGGATGTCGGCACATGTCGCTAGTCTGGTGCACGAGCGGGGCAGCTAAGGGTGCCGCCCCAGGCGGGCGGCGAGCATGTCCTATCAACAATCACGCGCCCACTCCCCCCGGCTTCCCCCTGCCGGATGGATGCCCGACCCGAGCGAGACGGACCTGGAGCGCTACTGGGACGGCTCACGCTGGACTGCACGCACACGTAATCGATTCACGCGCATCGAAACCGGTGTCGTTGCTCCTACCTACGACCGGGCGGACACTTCTCTTCGGTCCTACTCCTTGAGCGCGGCGCCACCCAAGCCCCGGCGAGGCAGACGCGCACTCGTCCTTCTCACCGTCATCGCCGTAGCTGTCGGCGGCTATTCCTACGTCAACCGCGCAGAAGTGGCGCCGGCAGTGAGCGAGGTCGCGTCAGCAGTCGCTGACGCGACTAAGCCGAATGGCGTCGACGTGGACTACCCGACTTTCGGCTCCACCGAACTCGTCACCTACCTGGAGCGCGGAATGATCGCGCAGCAGAGCCACATCGACGTGACCCACTGGGCTCGCGTGAACGGGACGGACTCCCTGACCGATGCCATGAGCGAAGCGATGACACAGAATCCGTACATCTATTCCGCTGCCTACACGGTGTTTGACCACGGTGGCACCGTCACTGTTGAGCCCGACTACCCGTACGACCGCGACGAGGGCGACCGCCGCAGAGCCGCCACCATGCACGCCGTCGCGTCCGGCGTCGCGCAATCGGGCGCGAGCTCAGCCACCTCAGACGAGGAAAAGGTTCGGCTTATCCACGACTACATCGTGAACGTCGGCACGTATGACTACGCGGCGTTCGATGAGATCAATGCCCAGCAAAGTACCGTTCGAGTCCAGGAATCTCAGGAGGCATACGGATTGCTGGTCAACGGCACCTCAGTGTGCAACGGCTACGCGCAAGCGTTCAACGCAATGGCCGCCGCCGTGGGCCTCACCTCTGTGGAAGTGACAGGATCCGACAGTGCCGGCGCTACCGGTGGCAATCACGCGTGGAACAAGGTCCTGATCGACGGCGAGTGGCTGCTAGTAGACACCACCTGGGATGACTCGGGCGACGAACTGAGCCACGACTATTTGCTATTGCGCGACGACGCTCCCATCCTCGCTTCACGCACGCACGATTCGGATTGGGTCGTCGACGCCAATATGGGTAACTTCGCGAGTTAAGTGCACAGCAGCACTCCGTTGGGGCCGCTGGGGTGCCCCTCTGGGTCCCTAAAAATCAGGGCTGCAGGTCAGCTAGCGCAGCACTGCCTCAAATTCACTCTCCGCAGCGGCAATGATCGCCTTGCGCACCTCGAGGACGTCCTCGGCAGACAGCGTCTTGTCCTCAGCACGCATGCGCACGGCAACGGCGAGAGACTTCTTGCCCTCACCCACCTGCTCGCCCACGTAGACGTCGAACACTCGCGCGTCCTCCACTAGGTCTCCCCCGGCGCGCCTCACGCACGCCACGAGATCTCCCGCGGCCACGTCGGAGGCGACGACAAACGCGAAGTCCTCCTTGGCGAGCGGCTGGGCGTTCACGGCATCGGCCAGAGTGATCTGCCCCTCACGGAACTCGACCATCGGGTCCAGGATCATCTCGAAGGCAACCGTGCGGGAAGGCAGACCAAGGGTCTCCAGCACCTTGGGGTGCAATTCGCCCGCGTGACCCACAAAGGTTCCGTCAACGAGGCGGTACGTGGCGCATCGGCCCGGATGCCACGGCATGTGAGCCTCGGCGGACGCCACAATCGTGACCCCAGCCATCTGCGCGACCGCCTGAGCCGCGGCTAGAGCATCGGTCCAGTCGAACGGCGCACCGGCACCGTGCCAGCCGGACGGCGTGCGCTGGCCAGTCATGAGTCCACCCACGCGACGCGGCTGCATGGGCAGCGAATCGTTGAGTGCCTCGACGTCGTCAGGCGTGATGGCGTCACCGGAGAAGGTGCGCGCCACCTGGCCGATGTTGCTGGCACGGTAGGCGCGACCCACCTCGTAGATGGCAACATCCTGGGCGCCACGGCCCAGGTTCACCTTGAGCGCATCCACGAGCGACTGGATCAGCGACGTACGCATCAGTGGAAGCTCGGCGCTCAGCGGGTTAGCCAGGCGCACCACCTCGCGACGCGGGTCGCCATCCGGAATCAGCATGTCGTCCAGGCGCTGTTCCGAGATGAACGGGTAGGTCAGCACCTGTGTTAGCCCGCGATCAGCAAGACCGCGCGCGACGGACTTGCGCACCTTCTGCGAGTGCGTGTAGCCGCGACCGGGCGGAGGGGTGGGCAGCACCGATGGCAGGTTCTCAAATCCGTGGAGCCGCGCGACCTCTTCGACCAGGTTGATCGCGTCAGTGAGGTCGGGACGCCACGTGGGCGGCGTAACGGTCAACGAGTCCGGCTCGGACAGCGCCTCGAACAGTTTGACCGTGCAGCCCACCTGCTCAAGAGCACCGATGACGCCAGCCCGGGTGTACTCCACTCCCACAATCGACCCGGGGAAGTCCACGCGCATCTCGATGGGGGTGGGGGCGACGGTGTCGTTAACATCCGTGACCTGAGTGTCCACCTCGCCGCCGCCAAACTTGGTCAGCAGGTCGATGGCGCGCTGCACCGCGACGGGTGCGAGCTGGGTGTCGACGCCACGCTCGAACCGGCGAGAGGCCTCGGATCCCAGCTTGTGACGGCGGGCCGAGCGCGCGATGGTGATCGGGTCGAAGTGTGCGCCCTCCAACAGGATGTCGGTGGTCGAGTCTGACACCTCGGTATCCGCCCCTCCCATTACGCCTGCAATTCCGATGGCGCGCGCGCCGCGCCCACCTTCGGAGTCACAAATCAGCAGGTCTTCACCGTCAAGGTTGCGCTCGGAGTCGTCCAGCGTGGTCAACGTGGAGATCGCCGGCAGGTCACCACTAGCCGATGCGCGGCGCACCACAATCGGCGCCGTCAGCTTTGCGAGGTCGTACGCGTGCAACGGCTGACCGAGCTCGAGCATCACATAGTTGGTGACATCGACGGCCAGCGAAATGGGCCGCATGCCCGATGCGGTCAGCCGGCTCTTCATCCACGTAGGGCTTGCCGCGGTGGGGTCGAAGCCGCGCACAATGCGCGCGACGAAGCGGTCGGCGCCCACGTTGCCCCGCACGGGCTCGGGGTCGTCAATCTCTACCGAGAACCCGCCAAAGGTCTTTGCCGGTGTCTCTATGGCAGCCGGGTCGCGAAACTCCTGGCCGGTGGCGTGCGCGTACTCGCGGGCGACTCCGCGGATCGAGAACGAGTAGCCGCGGTCCGGGGTCACATTGATCTCGATGGTGTTCTCGTCGAGTCCGAGCAGTTCAATGGCGTCCTGGCCAGGCTCGAGGTGAGCCAAAGCAAAGCCGCCGAACTCAGCATCGGCGTCCCGGGTGGGCGACTGCAACACGATGATGCCATCGTGGTCCTCACCCAGGCCCAGCTCCTTGGCGGAGCAGATCATGCCATCCGACCAGTGGCCATACGTCTTGCGACCCGAGATGGGGAATGGTCCAGGCAGTTCGGCGCCCGGCAGCACGACGACCACGTAGTCACCCTCGACAAAGTTGTGGGCACCACAGACGATTCCGCGGCTGGGGGTAAAGAAGTGGCCGGCGTCCGGTCCCTTGCCTTCTACCTGGCCGACGTTGTCGTAGCCCTCGGTGATGGGCTCGTCGTTGTGCCCGCCTACATCCACGCGGCAGTAGTTCACGGTCTTGCCGTTGCTCGCGGTCTCCTTGACCAGCGACAGCACGCGGCCCACCACCAGCGGGCCCTTGACGGGAGGGCCTTCGATGCCCTCTTCCTCGAGCCCCACGCGCGCGAGCGCGGCGGCAACATCCTCGGCGGAGGATCCGTCAACGAGGTCAACGGACTCTGCGAGCCAACTCAGCGGTACCTTAGGCATTTAAATCTCCACCCCAAACTGCTGCGAGAAGCGAATATCGCCCTCGACCATGTCACGCATGTCCTTGACTCCGTGGCGGAACATCAGCGTCCGTTCAACACCCATGCCAAAGGCAAAGGCGGTGTACTCATCGGGGTCAATTCCCGCTGCACGCAGGACGTTCGGGTGCGTCATGCCGCAGCCACCCCACTCGATCCAACCGGTGCCGGAGCACGTGCGGCAGGCGGTGTCCTCGCCTCCACACACAAAGCAGCGCAGGTCCATCTCCGCGCTCGGCTCCGTGAACGGGAAGTAGGACGGACGCAGGCGCGTCACAGCATCGGGGCCGAACATCGCACGCGCGAAGAAGTCGAGCGTGCCTTTCAAGTGAGCCATGGTGAGGCCCTTGTCGATAGCCAGGCCCTCGATTTGATGGAACACGGGCGTGTGGGTCGCGTCGAGCTCGTCCGTGCGGAACGTCTTGCCGGGGCAAATCACGTAGATGCCGCGACCCTCGGCCTCGAGCGCCTCCTTGCGGGCCAGCGCCGCGCGGATCTGCACGGGCGACGTGTGGGTGCGCAGTAGCAGACCCGACTCAGGCGGATCGATGAAGAACGTGTCCTGCATCTCTCGCGCCGGGTGATCGGGGTCAAAATTGAGAGCATCAAAGTTGAACCACTCAGCCTCGAGTTCGGGCCCCTCGGCAACCTCCCAGCCCATGGCGACGAACACGTCACACATCGACTCCTGCAGTGTCTCGAGCGGGTGACGGGCGCCGACGAGCGCGTGCTCGACGGGCAGCGTCACGTCCACGGCCTCCTCGACCAGCACACGGGCGTCGCGCTCGGCCTCCAGGTCGCTCTGACGCGACTCGATGGCCTTGTTCATGCGCCCACGCGCCATGCCCATGTTCTTGCCTGCCGCGGCCTTGTCGGCGGGCTCGAGCCCACCAATCTGGCGGTTCGCGAGCGAGATGGGAGCCTTATCGCCGGTGTGAGCCAGGCGAGCTTCCTTGAGGTCCTCGAGTGTGCTCGCTGCGGCAAAGGCGGCGAGCGCCTCCTCAACGGCAGCGGAGACGCCCGCGGCGTCCAATGGTGACAGGTCAGTCATGTCTGCTTTCCAGGTGGCTTAAGAAGTCCCGACAATCCTACCTGGCGCACAGAGCCCCACTGTGGAGCGAGCGTAGGGCTAGAGCAGCCCTGCCAGCAGGAACAGCATCAACCCACCCGCGAGCGTGTTGACCACGAGCAGAATGATGCGCACGGGCCTTGGCATGTGGGGATTCTTGACTATGGAAATGTTCATGAAGAACAGAATGAGCGCGAGCAAGAAGCCGAGCAGGTAGTTGACCAAAATCAGCACGAACGGCAGGAACATGAGGATTCGCATGCCGAGGTCGACGTGCGCCCCCATCGCGTAGATGGGCGTGTTGTCGAGGTAGAGCTTTTGAAAGCCGGGCACGATCCCACGAGACGTCAGTTTTGATGTGCTGCCGTTGCGCATCGGCACGTCCCAGCCGCCCTTGCCGCGCCTGACGACCTCGCCGCCAACCCGAATCCTATAAAACACGCCAAAGACGCCGTCCACCTCGACGGTGTCGCGCGCGCCCTCAATGTCCAACTTCTGGACGTTGTCCATCTCTTGCTCCCTCACATGTGAATGTGGCGAGAATACCTCGTGCATGTGTCCGCAATGTTGCGTGAGGTCAGGACAAGTCGTCCGGACGCTCATACGCGTAGGTGACGCCCTTCGCGGTGCGCTTGCCCGCCACCAGCGCTGCGTCCGCCCTCGCCATCAGTATGTCCAAGTCAAATAGGTCAGGGTACGTCAGCGAGTAACCGGCCGTGAGCCCCACCAACTCGCCACCGGGCGCCTGCACGCGCACGGTGTGCTCCACTGTCTCGCGGATGCGTTCCACGACGCTTGGGACCGACTCAACGCCGTGAACCACCTGCATGATCACAAACTCATCGCCGCCCAATCGCGCCACTGCGTCGCTCTCCCGCGAAGCCGCTACCAATGCATCTCCCACGATGGTCAGCGCAATGTCACCCGCATCGTGACCCAGGTCATCATTCAGCGCCTTGAAGTTGTCAATATCAAAGACGACCACTACCACCACCTCGCCTCGAGCCTGCGCCCGTCGCAGTAGCCTCGCTCCGCGCGAGCGGTACTCATGGCGATTAGCCAGCCCTGTCAACTGGTCGGTGCGGGCCCGCACGCTGAGGCGGCGTAGAGGACGCCACATGCGGTACATCAGCACGGCGACCGCAAACACCATCAACGCGGAGAACGCGGTAATCGTATAGATCGTGAATTGCAGACGGTCCAGTCCCGGGGATAGCTGACTCTCCTCCGCCTCAAGGTGAAGAATCCAGTCCAACCCCTCGCTCTTGCGGAAACCACGCTCCAGAGTGAGCCGTCCGCCGTCCCTCCCAAAGACGTCCCCGTCCGCGTAGGACGTTGCCACGGCTTCAGAGCCCACGCCAATGTCGCTCGCCAGCGGCACCTCTCCCTTGAGCCCAGCGGTCGCTCGCAGTTGGTTACGGTAGTCGGACGGCGCGGCTATCACCTTGCGGTCAGGTGACAGCACAAAGGCTTCCGCACCGTCGCCCAACGGCAGATTGTCAAGCACGGTCGCCATCTGGTCCACGTCGAGGTCCGCACCCACTACGGCGATTAAGTTGCTGGAATCTCGCGCCGCACGAGTGACCGACGCGAAGGTCACATCACTGTCAAACAGGAGGTAAGGCTCGGTCCAATTGGTATTGAGTGAGTCTTCGCCAGTGATGTACCAAGGCCGGTCGCGCGGGTCGTACTGTAGGTCGAGTTCCTCGGTGGTGATTGGCGAGAACGTGGCGTCGTAGTTCACCTGTGTCACGCGATACTCAGGAGCGATCTCCACCCGCTGCGAGGTGTAGCCAGTACCGGCATGACTCACTGACACAAAGGTGCCATCCGGGAATCCTACGTAAGCGCCGCGGACCTCGGGGGCACGATCCAGCGCGAGATACATGAGATGTGCCGCGCCGTCGAGCGTCATCGTTCCCGCGTCCTCGATGGCGGCGGTCGTCGCTCCCACGACTTCCTCGCCCGACGCGGCATACCGCGACACCCGTTCCGCGGTCAGGTCTCCGACGTAGGAGAAGGTGTCCTTGGCGGCATCGGTCGCCTGGCGTTGCGCGACAACGGCGCCGATGACGGACGTGATCATCTGCACTAGCAGAATCGCGATGAGAATCGCTGCCCCGATCAGGAGGCTGCGGGAACGGCTGAGCGAACGGGGACGACGACTTCCGCTCACGTTCATGCATTCACGTTACGCCCGCGTCGGAGCGCCAATGCAAAAACTCGCGGACCCCCTGCGTGGAGTGTGACCCAATCGTCACCTCCCCGGGCGGGTATGGGCCCTACGAGCGCTGGGCCCGCGCGCTGGCGTACAAGCACACGGAGGCCGCAGTAGCCAAGTTCAGGCTCTCCGCCTTGCCATAAATAGGGATGCGCACAACGGAGTCGACGAGCGCCAACTCTTCCTCACGCAGGCCCCATGCCTCGTTGCCGAATACCCAGGCAGTGGGCTTGGCAAGGAACTCGTCGCCAGCATTGCTGTCGCCCAGTTCGGCGGTACCGGAACCGTCCGCAGCGACAATCTGCATACCCGCCTCGGCGAGCGCGGCAAGCGCGTCGTCGAGGGGAAGCGACCGCACCACTGGCACGTGGAAGAGGCTGCCGGCCGATGCGCGGATCACCTTGGGATTGGAGGGGTCGACGCTCTCCCCTGCCAGCACTACGGCGTCGGCGCCAGCGGCGTCGGCCACGCGGATCGCGGTGCCGGCGTTACCAGGGTCGCGAACGTTGCTGAGGACCACGACGAGGCGCGGAGGGGTGTCCGACGCCAGGGCGTCGTCGAGCGACACACCAGCGTTGTCCAGGACGGCAACGACGCCCTGTCCGTCGGGGCTCATGGCCTCGAGGACGACCGGGGTACCGATGTGAAGGTACATGTCAGCGGACTGAGCATCAGCGACGATCTCGCTGTAGCGAGCTGCAGTGTCTTCAGTCATGAAAAGATCGCGGACACGACTGGGCGCGAAGCGCACAGCCTCGCGCACCGCTTGGGGTCCTTCGACCAGCATTCTGCCGGTCTTGGAACGCGCAGAACGCCCCGCCAGGGCCCGCACCTGCTTGACTCGCTCGGCCTTCGCGTTGGTGAAGGTGGGCGTGAAGTGGGGCCCCGTGGGGCGCTCTGTCATCGTTCTATTCGCTTACGCGGCCGCAGGGGCGTTCACGTCGGCGGGCAGTGCCTTCTTGGCAAGCGCGACGAGTGCGGTGAACGCCTTGGGGTCGGTCACGGCGATCTCGGCAAGCATGCGACGGTCAACCTCAATCTCCGCGAGCTTGAGGCCCTGGATCAGACGGTTGTACGTCATGTCGTTTGCGCGAGCCGCAGCGTTAATACGCTGAATCCACAGACGACGGAAGTCACCCTTACGCTTCTTGCGGTCTCCATAGGAGTAGACCATTGAGTGGGTAACTTGTTCCTTCGCCTTACGGTAAAGGCGTGAGCGCTGACCGCGGTAACCCGCTGCGCGCTCGAGGGTACTGCGGCGCTTCTTATGGGCGTTTACCGCCCGCTTGACGCGTGCCATGTTCTAACTCCTTGTTTCGAGGGGGCGGTTACTTGCCCAGCAGCTTTTTGATCTTCTTCGAGTCGGGAGCGGAAAGGATTCCGTCCACGGCGACGCGACGCTTGCGCGAGCTCGTCTTCTCCTGAAACTTGTGCACGTTCATTGCGTGAGCGTGCTTTACCTTGCCGGTACCGGTGAGCTTGAAGCGCTTCTTGGCACCCGAGTGGGTCTTGTTCTTCGGCATGACTGCCCTTTCGTGTCAGGCCGAGTCTTGCGACTCGGCACGTAGTAACGGGCTATTCGCCCGAAGTCTCTGCGGCGGCCGGGGCCTCCGCTGCTGTGGTCTTGGCCGGAGCCTTCTTTGCTGGTGCCTTCTTTGCTGGTGCCTTCTTGGCAGCCGGCTTAGGTGCTGGCTTGGCCACAGGCTTAGGTGCCGCCTTGGCTGCGGGCTTAGGTGCGGCCTTCTTGGCACCAGGCTTGGGTGCGGTCTCCTCGACAACTGCCGTCGCCGGAGCCTCGTCCGCGACCACTTCGGCCGGGGCCTCAGTCGGTGCGGCATCGGCTGCTGCTGCGTCTGTCGCCGCCTTTTCCGCCTTGAGCGCGGCGCGTTCGGCAGCATCGGCCGCCTTCTTCGCCTCGCGCTCCTTACGTGCCTCGTCGCGTGCCTCGGCCTTCTTCTTCAGCGGGCCGAGCACGAGGGACATGTTGCGACCCTCCTGCGTGGGTGCGTTCTCGACAATCGACAGATCCGCGACGTCCTCGGCGAGGCGCTGCAACAGGCGGCGACCCATCTCTGGGCGCGACTGTTCGCGGCCGCGGAACATGATCGTGACCTTGACCTTGTCGCCGCCCTTGAGGAAGCGGATGACGTGGCCCTTCTTGGTCTCGTAGTCATGCTCATCGATCTTGAGACGGAAACGCATTTCCTTGATCTCAGTGTTGGCCTGATTGCGACGTGCCTCGCGAGCCTTCACGGCGGCTTCGTACTTGAACTTGCCATAATCCATGAGCTTGGCGACCGGGGGACGCGAGTTGGGTGCAACCTCAACCAGGTCGAGGTCAGCTTCCTGCGCAAGACGGAGCGCGTCCTCAATGCGGACGATACCAACCTGTTCGCCGGCGGGGCCGACAAGGCGCACCTCCGGGACTCGGATGCGCTCGTTGATGCGGGGCTCGTTGATGGTGGCTCCTTGTGTAGTCAGTTCCTACCGCCGGGCAAAGAAAAAAGCCCCTGCTCGAACGCGAGCAAAGGCCACCAAGTACCGTGCGTTATCCGTGCGGAATGCACAGCCAACACCGGTGACATACCCCGATCCATGTTCTGGTTCGAAGGTGGGAGGTGGACTCCACTTGCGCGCCTTGGGAGATCCCACGGCCGGTCAGTAAGACAGAATATCACTATGAGCGACATAAATCAGGCATCTGAGCCAAACCAGCCCCTCGACCGCTTCTTTGCGGACACACCCGACAACTCTGCGCGCGACCTTTCCGAGGTTAACGCGGTGGAACTTATCTCTACTGTAAGCGTTCACCTATTGAGTGCCGCCGCGTTGCGATGCGGTCTGGCCGACGACGGCGAGGAGTACCAGGACCTCGATGAGGCACGCGCCATCATCAATGCCCTGGCAGGTCTCGTCACTGCAGCCGCTCCAGACCTAGGCGACACTCACGCTCGATCGCTCCGGGACGGACTCAGGAGCGTACAGTTGGCATTCCGGGAGGCTTCGGTCATTCCGGACGTACCGGGTGAGGGTCCGGGTGAGAAATACACGGGAGCAGTGGCGTAATTGGCAGATGACACACCAGAGGCGGACGAAGGTCGCGTAAAAACTGAACCGCGCGTTGAGGGCACTGAGGTGTCCGACGGCGAAGACGGTTTACATAGCGACGCCGCTTCTCGTGATGTCGAAACCCCTCCCCGCTCCCGAAATCGCTCGACGAAGCCCCGGCGCCGCTGGCCCTGGATCGTGGTGATCCTGATCCTGCTCGGCCTGCTTGCGACCTCGATCACCATGACCTACGAGGCGAGCGTCCGCTCCAACGAATGGTCTGCTCAGGTGGCGGAGATCACCGACACCAGTTACACCCTTGGCAAACAAGTCGCCGATGAAAAGTCCGAGAACGTGCGCCTGAACGACAACATCGACCTCCTCGAGGAGCAGTTGTCGAACTCTAAGGACACGGTGTTGCAACTTTCCGACCAGAAGGCGCAGTGGCGTGACGACACGGAATTCGCACAACAGCAGGTAGAAGCCACCGAAAACCTGGTCACCCGGGCCGCGTCCGCCGCGAACGGGCTTCAGCGCTGCGCAGATGGACAGCAGGAACTTGCCGCCACGCTCGCGAGCGACGAGGAGTACACGCCCGAGGAGATTACCGACTATCAGGACAGCGTGAGGGAACTGTGTGACAACGCAGAGAAGGCCAACTCCGACCTGCAAGAGGAACTCGCACAGTGATGTCACGGTCGGTTGTCGCGCTCGTCGCGGCATGCACGCTGGCGCTCTCTGGATGCAACATGTTGCCGCAAGCGCCCGGCCCGCTCCCCACCGACTTTGTTCCCTCGCCCTCCGTGTCCCCTGGTGAGGGCCCCGGCGCACTGTCCCCCGACGGCTTTACGGCCGCTCAGCGGATGACCGTGCGGGTCCGCAACGTCGGGTGCGGATTCATCTCTACCGGCACCGGCTTCGCTCTTGACGCCCACACCCTCGTCACGAATCGTCATGTGATCGAGGACACCAAGAAGATTCAGGTACAGACCTACGATGGCCGGTCCATCAATGCGACAACGGCCTCAACAACCACAGTCGCAGACATCGCCATCATCACCACCGAGGAGTCGCTTGGGGGGACGTTCGCGAACGTCGCTCGCCAGGATCCCGTTGAGACAGACGTGGTGACGGTGGTGGGATACCCCAAGGGTGGGCGCCTCAGCACTGTGTCCGGAGTGGTCTTAGGCGAGTCGCCAGATCCGCTTGGCAGCGCCATCGGCACCGTATTGGCCACGACGGCCACCGTAGAGCCGGGTTCGTCCGGCTCACCGGTGCTCGACGAGGACGGACGTGTGGTGGGCGTGGTCTACGCCAAGAACAAGTCCAACCAGAGCTTTATTGTGCCCGTCTCCACCCTCAAGACCTTGCTGGACGAGACGTCGCTACTGGTGCCGGAAGCTGCGCAGTGCTAGGCATGACTCTATGAGCACGAACGACGACCCCTCGCAACAGCCGCGCGCCCGCGACACGTCGTTCCCTGTCGTCGTACCCAAGAGCGGTCTTCCAGTCTTCTCCCCCACCTCGCCCCCTCAGGTCCGTAGCGGCACACCGGTGGCGACCCCAGCATCGTCCGCCGTTGCAGACACACTTCCCGCCCCGGCGTCACCTCCCGCCAAGAAGTCGAAGGCGAGGGTATGGGTGGTGGTACTGGCCATCGTGACCGCCGCGCTCGCCGTACTCGCCGCGTACTTGTGGGTAGTGAATGAGCAGTGGCAGGAGCAGAATGACGACCTGCGTACGCAGGTAGCCGCATTGAATGCGCAAGTGGCCGACAACAACACCCAGATTCTTGAGCTGCAGTCGGACCTGAACCAGGCGCAGGAGAATCTCGCGGGCGCCACGGGCAAGGTCACCGATCTGGCCGACAGCTCGGCGAATGCCAATGACCAAGCCGCGTTCCTGACCGAGCTCGCCGACTCCTTCCAGCAATGCGCACAGGCTCAAGCGAGCCACATATCGCATCTTGAGAACGCGTCTCGCTACACGGCCTCAAGCCTCGCCGCCGAGGGCCGCGATGTCTCCAACTACTGCAGCGACGTCGAGCAGTCGTACGTGGATTACCAGGCCTCACTCGAGTCCAACTGACACATGCGCCGCCTTTACTTCCTGGCTCCTGCCGCAGTGGCCGCGGTCACGCTTGCGGGGTGCGCCATTTTGCCGCAGTCGCCTCCACCCTTGCCCTCACTCTCACCCGTGAGCGTGGTTCCATCCGCCGCACCGACGGCCTCCACTTCGCCCGCTCCCAGCGTGGCCGCCGTGACCGTCACCGATGGCTTCTCCGACCAGGAGCACGCGGCAATGCGGATCCGGGCGCGTACGTGCGAGGAGTTCACCGTGGGCTCTGGCTTCATGTTGGACGAACACACCGTCGTCACCAACCGGCACGTGGTCGAGGACGCACAGACCATCACCCTGACAACCTATGACGGCGAGCAGTACGAGGGCACCGCGTCGGTCATGGCCGACTTCGCGGATCTCGCGCTGGTAACGGTGGATGAGCCCCTCGAATTTGCTGCACCCATCGCCACTACTGAACCCGCGCCCGACGACGAGCTGGATGTCGTAGGCTACCCGCTGGGTGGACCGCTCGAGACCCGCACCGGGCCATTCATCAAGCGCGTGCCTGACACGATTGGCGAGGGGCGGGATGACGTCGATCTCATCAAGGTGCAGGCCGAACACGGCAACTCTGGGTCGGCAGTTTACGACGATGCCGGCAAAGTGGTGGGCGTCCTCTATGCGACGGACAAGAAGGGCGAGAGTTTTGCCGTCACCCTGGAGTCGCTGAGCGCGTTCCTGTCAGACACGTCGCTTCAGCTGCCCAACGACGCGGACTGCCAGTAGTCGCTCAGGCCTGCGCCAAACGAAGCTCGAGACTGTCGATCCGGGTAGCGACCACACTGCTCCGAGCCAGTTGTCTCTGCACACGCTGAACCAGATCGTCGAGCTCGGGTTGTGTGAGTCCCGCGGCGAGGCTCAGCACAATCGTGACCTCGGCGCCGCGGCCAGAGACAGCGTCCACGCCTCGCAGTTGTGCGTCAGTCTGCACGGCGGCGCGCACGGCCTCGAGGATGTCCCCGTCAACGACACCGTCGACGACTGCCGGCTTCCAATCCTCTCCCTGACCTAGCGCCCACACCGCCGGACGCGGGATCAGCACGGTCTCCATGCCTGGGTTGATGACGAGCGTGCTCCACTCCTCCGCCATGGCCGCGAGGGCCGCACGAGGGCCTTCGGCAGGGATGGGTCGAGCATCGACGTTCCAGGCCTTCATCGCGTCGACGTCGGTGAACACGGGCAGTGCCGCACGACCATCGGGCATTTGCACCGCGACCACCCCAGTGGAGGCGACTTCGTCCTGCTCTATCCCGTGCTTGCCGATGAAGCGCTCGTCGCCCGACGCGAGTACGGGGACGAGCACCCGAGCATAAGCAAGCGCGTCGACCACGTCGGTCAGCGGCGCCTTGCCCCGCGAGAATTTAATGAGCGCCTGGGCGAGGCGTGCGTCGGCGCTACCGTCGTCGTCCGCGAAGATCGACTCGGGGATTTCCTTGAAGGGCTCGCCGTCGCTCATAACTTCAATGCTACGGGCGGCCAGCGATGTCCAGTGCCTGCGGAAGCGTGAAGTTGCCGTTGTAAAGCGCTTTGCCCACGATGGCGCCTTCGATGCCGAGCCCGGTCACGGTGCGCAGCGCGGCGATGTCGTCAAGCGAGCTGATGCCTCCCGAGGCGACCACTGGCGCGTTGGTGGCCTCGCAGACCTCCATGAGCAGCTCGATGTTGGGGCCCGACAGCATGCCGTCCTTCTTGACGTCAGTCACGACGTAGCGCGAGCAGCCCTCGGAGTCCAAGCGTGCGAGGACCTCCCAGAGATCGCCTCCGTCCTTGGTCCAGCCGCGAGCGGCGAGCGTGGAGCCGCGCACGTCGAGGCCCACGGCAATGCGGTCGCCGTATTCGGCGATCGCCGAAGCGGTCCACTCGGGGTTCTCAAGCGCCGCGGTGCCGAGGTTCACGCGAGTGCAGCCGGTGGCGAGCGCGCGCTTGAGCGACTCATCGTCGCGGATTCCACCGCTCATCTCGACCTTGACATCGACGGCCCTCACGACGCTCGCCAGTAGTTCGGCGTTGGAGCCGCGACCGAACGCCGCGTCCAGGTCCACGAGGTGGATCCACTCGGCGCCGCCCTTGACCCAGTCGAGCGCCGCACTCAGCGGGTCACCATAATTGGTCTCAGATCCGGCCTCGCCCTGGGTGAGGCGGACGGCTTGACCGTCAGCTACGTCTACGGCGGGGAGCAGTTCGAGGTGAGGCATGGTGGTCATGAGTCGCTTTCTGGTGGTCTCGCAGGGCGGCACCAGCGTACCGCGTACGCGCGAGGCCCCTGCATTGGCGGCACAGTAATCACCAGCCTTGTTAATACATCAAACGATGTACTAAGGTTGCCCACATGATCGCGACCGCTACCCACGCCAGCGCCATGTCCCGCATCGGGCACGCCCTGTCGGACTCCACACGCACGTCCATTCTGTTGTCGCTACGCTCGGGCCAACGCAGCCCCGCGGACCTGGCTGAAGATTTGGGCGTCAGTCGACAATCGATGTCCAACCACCTCACATGCCTTCGCGGGTGCGGCCTAGTTCTCGCCGAACGTGCAGGGCGCCATGCGCACTACCGCCTCGCGGACCCCGCCCTCTTCGACATCCTCGACGAGCTGCTGGCTATCACTCTGACCCTCGATCCCACCTGTTGCACGGGTGACGAGTGCCGATGCTGACGCGCACCTCCCCCGGACGGGCAGCGATATTGCGGCGACGGATTCAACTCATCGTCGCGCTCACCATCGCATACAACACCATCGAAGCGATCGTTGCGCTCGCCGCCGGCTCGGTAGCGTCCTCGAGCGCGCTCATTGGATTCGGCCTGGATTCCGTGGTGGAGGTGGGCTCCGCCGCCGCCGTCGCATGGCAGTTCTCCGCCCCAGACCCCCAGCGACGCGAACGCGTGACACTGCGACTCATCGCAGGAGCATTCTTCCTACTCGCCATAGTGGTGAGCGTCGATGCCACCCGAGCCCTCCTCGAAGGCGACGCGCCCGCACACTCCACCGTAGGCATCGTTCTCGCGTCTGTGTCATTGGCGATCATGCCCCTTGCGGCGTGGTTCGAGCGCCGCACGGGACGCGAACTTGGGTCTGCTACGGCCGTGGCCGATGCCCGGCAGCTGATCCTGTGTTCGTACTTGTCGGCGGCATTGCTCGCTGGGCTTGCGCTGAATGCCGCGCTGAACTGGTGGTGGGCCGACCCTGTCGCCGCGTTGGTCATCGCCGCCTTCGCAGTGCGCGAGGGGCTCAATGCTTGGCGAGGCGACGGTTGCTGCGCGACTTCAGGGGCGCTCTTACGCGGAGAAGAATCCCAATGCGGATGCGGCGGCGACTGCTGCGACGGGGACTAGAGAGTCGCGAGCCAATTGCGCAGCAGGTGCAGGCCCGCGTCACCTGACTTCTCGGGGTGGAATTGGGTGGCGGTGAGTGGGCCATTCTCGACTGCAGCGACAAACCTGTCTCCAGCCTCGGGCGCATCGGCCGTGGGCGTTCCCGCCGTAGACCACGTGACGCTCGGCGGCGCGAACCGACCAGTGTCCTCGGTGATACCGAGCGGGAAGGCGCGAGCTCCATATGAGTGAACAAAGTAGAAGCGCTCGTCACGGATGCCGTCGAACAGCGCGCTGCCCTCGGGGGCCTCGACTGTTGCCCAGCCCATATTGGGGACCACCGGGGCCTGCAGCCGCTCGATGGTGCCGGGCCATTCGTTAAGGCCGTCCGTCTGGGTGCCGTGCTCGACGCCCTTCTCGAACATGACCTGCATGCCCACGCAGATTCCCATCACTGGGCGACCGCCAGCCAGGCGACGGCCAATGATCTGTTCGCCACGGACCTGCTTGAGTCCGGTCATGACCGCCTCAAAAGCACCCACACCAGGGACGATGAGCCCGTCGGCGTTCTCGGCGATCACGCGGTCGTCCGTCAGCACCACCCGGGCGCCCACGTGCTCCAGGGCGCGCACCGCGGAACGCACGTTGCCGAAGCCATAGTCGAGGACGCAGACAAGAGGAGCAGACATGGCGGCAAGTTTACCGGGCTGAATGCCGCCGCTCCCCCACTCCCAGTTGTGCACTTTGGGCCCGCCAGAATTATCTGCTTGCGCGGAAGGTCCCTTGCAGGACCGCTACGAAGTGGGTCGGTGCCACGTCCCCCTAGCGGTCCCTCAGCGCACGTTATGCGCACTCTGATTTTTCTAGCGGTCCCAAAATGTACACTGAGCGCAGTTCACGCCCGCCGACTACTGTGAATAGTAGGAACTACTCACCGGCATAGGGGCACATCATGGATAGCAATACGGTACTCATCATCGTCGGACTGGCCATCGTCGCTGTACTCGCAGTAGTGCTGATCGTGGCGATTCGCCGGCGCAAGGCACGCACCTTCGCCGCGCTGACCCCCGAGGAGCGCGAGCTCGTCTACGCCAAGGACCAGTACTCCACCCGCGTTGGCGAACTCAACAGCGAACTCAAGGCAACGGAGAAGGAGTCCCGCAAACGCACCAAGCGCGCCGAGGATCGTCTTCGCGAGGCCACCGCAATCGGCGGGGACAGGATCGACTCGCTGAAGGGGGCAAACGGCACGGTGTCGTTCACTGGCCTCATGATCACCACTCCGTCCGGCGAGTACGCACTCACTCCACAGACCACTGCGAGCGCGGACATCACCGGCTCGCCCGCAGTCGCGGACGGCGCGGAGGGAACGGACGATGCGGTGGACACGCGAACCGTCGCACTGACGCTCGGTGGCAATGGCATTTCCGATGTGGTGACCTTTGCGCTCGGCAAGGAGGCCGAGGTGCGCGCCCTAGCCGCCAAGATTACGAGTGCCGCCGCCCAGGTCGAGACGCTGCAGCAGCAACGCAACGCTGCCGTCGCTGCCGCGGAGCAGGAGGTTGCCGAAGCGAACTCGAATGCGACCATCGAGGCCAACAATGCCCAGGCGCGTTACGACGCCGCCGAGCAGGAAAGCATGGCCAAGGTGCGGGCCGCCGAGGATGCCGTGCGTTTGCGGGGCATCAATCCCAAGTAGGCCACGAGCGAGTTTGCGTTGAGCGCCTCAGCGCTCAGAGGCCTTCTCTGCGGTTCGCCTCTTTGGCCATCTTGCGTAATTCCTTGAACGCCTTGATGCGACCCATATTGGCGTCGTGCACCTTGTCCGGGTGCGTCACGGCGAAGTCCTCGATGTCCTCAGTTCCCATCATCAGATTCGTAATGGCGCTGGGCGCCTGATCCAGCGCGAACCCGGGCGACAGCGACTCACCCTTCTCCCCGGCAGACCAGCGGTGAATGGTGATGTGACCGCCGCGACGCTCCATGGCGAGCATCGGCTGATCCTTCAGGAACGTGGAAATCGCCTTGCCTGCGCTGTCGACCGCGCCCTCGGACGTGTCGTCCAGGACCGCGAAGGCTCCGGCACCGGTCTCGATGACCTTGCCGCCGATGCTGTTCAGCGAGCACAGCGCAGCCAGCACCTTGCCATTGGGCAGCGGGGTCAGTAATGCAACCGTCGCCTTCTCCTCTGATGCCTCGGCCGGCTGGCCAATCGGCGTCGCCTCCTTCACTACAGCGCACCCTTAGTGGACGGGATGCCCGTGACCCGAGCATCGGCCGCCACGGCACCACGCAGCGCACGCGCGAGCGCCTTGAACTGCGCCTCCACGATGTGGTGCGGGTCGCGTCCCGCGAGCACGCGCATGTGCACGCAGATGCCCGCGTGGTGCGCGATGGACTCGAGAGCGTGAGCCGTCAGCGAGCCAGCGAAGTTTCCGCCGATCAGGTGAGTGGCCTGGCCGACAGGCTCACCCACGTGCACAAAGTACGGACGGCCGGAGACGTCCACGACGCACTGCGCGAGGGCCTCATCGAGCGGCACCATCGCGTCGCCAAAGCGGGAAATACCAGCCTTAGTGCCCAACGCCTGCTTGAGTGCCTCGCCGATGCAGATGGAAACGTCTTCAACGGTGTGGTGGCTGTCGATGTGGACGTCGCCCGTGGCTTGCACCTTGAGGTCCATGAGCGAGTGCTTGCCCAACGCGGTCAGCATGTGGTCGTAGAACGGCACGCCGGTGCTGATCTCGGTGACGCCGGAGCCGTCTAAGTCCAACTCCACAAGCACGCTGGACTCGCTCGTGGCGCGCTCGACGCGGCCCGTGCGGGTGCCCTTAACAATTCCCGATGCCGTCTCACTCATGCCGTGACCTCCAGTAGTGCGGCGCGGAATAGCGCCATTTCTGCGGGCGTGCCGATGGACACGCGCAACCATCCTTCGGGTCCCACTACGCGGATCAACACTCCGCGCTCGAGCAGTCCCTCAAAAACCTTGACCCGGTCGCCGAACGGGCCGAACAGCGCAAAGTTGGCGTCCGTGTCCGCGACGGTGTACCCCTGGTCCTGCAGCCACGTGACCGTCTCGTCGCGCTCGGCGCGGATCTCGTCGACCTGTGCCTGCAGCACGCGACTGTGAGCCAAGGCGGCACGGGCCGTCGCCTGCGTGACGGCGCTCAGGTGATACGGCAGGCGCACCACGCGCAGCGCGTCCACCACGGGTTCGTGCGCCGCGAGGTAGCCCAGTCGGCCGCCTGCCAGGGCAAACGCCTTGGACATGGTGCGACTGATAGCCAGGTTGGGGTACTCAGGAAGGATGCTTGCCGCACTCGGAACACCGCGCCTGCGGAACTCGCCGTATGCCTCGTCGATGACCAGGACGCAACCGCCAGGAACAGCCTGGGCGGCATCGGCTAGCTGTCGGACGTCGTCAAGTGGAAGCGCCGTGCCCGTCGGGTTGTTCGGGCTGGCGACAATAACCAGAGTGGGCTTCCTCTCCGCGATCGCGGCCACGGCGGCCGGGATGTCGAGGCTGAAATCCTCATTGCGCGGCAACGTCACGAACTCGGTCAACGAGTCGCGGGCGTACTCCGGATACATCGAATAGGTGGGCGCGAAGCTGAGCACGGTGCGACCCGGGCCGCCGAAGGCCTGGTGGAGGTGCAGCATGACCTCGTTCGAGCCGTTCGCGGCCCAGATATTGCGCACCTCGAGAAAGTCGACGTGACTCTCGGTCGCAAGGTACTTCGCGAGGTCGGCGCGCAGCGCGGTGAAGTCGCGGTCGGGGTAGCGGTTGAGCCCCTCGGCGGCTTTGCGCACGGCCGTCGCGATCGCATCTGCGACGGCGGGAGGCGGTGAGTAGGGATTCTCGTTGACGTTCAGGCGAGCCCGAACTTCAAGTTGGGGAGCGCCATACGGCTCGAGTCCCACGAGTTCGGGGCGCAGGGGCAGAGTCATGGGTGGCAGTCTACTGGCGGTCGTGAAGCAGTCCAGTCAAGCACTCGGCCAGGCACGCACGACTACGGCAGCTCGACCTCAATTTGGCCGATCTCGCGACCAAAAACCATCACCCCGTAGGTTCCAGCAGGCGCCGATTCGGGAATCAAAAATTCAGCGCGACCACTCAAGTCTTGTGTGTCTTTCTCAAGCGTGCCGAGGTCGCTTTCTCGCCATGACCCGCTTACCTCCCAAAGACCCACGTCTGCGGTGGTGGGCTCCGCGGTCTCCGCAGTCGGATCAGTGTCATTGCACTCGGCGTGTACGTCGGTGAACAACAGAATCACATGCCTGCCGGAGATCGCCGGGCTGGGGCTCGACTCGACCGTCATCGGGACACAAGAAGCCGCGACAACCTGCATCTCGTCTGCACCCGAACAACCGGCGAGCGCGGCGCCAAGCGCGAGCGCGCCGCTAGCGATCGTCAGCGCCGAGCGCACCCGCATCATCATGGCGCGACCACCTCGAAGCTCCCGAACTGATCACCATCGAGCATCACGTTAAACGCGCCTGGCACCGTGTCGCTTGGAAGCAGGATCGTCGCCGTAGCGGTGAAGTCCTCCGTCGCGTCAAGAGTTGCCACATCCGACGGCCCCCACGAACCGTCCGCGGCCTCCAGGCTCACCGTCACGCCATTGGCTGGGGAGTCCGCTCCTTCACCTTGGTCATTGCACGTTGCACTCAGGTTGTTGGCTGTGATCGTCGCGGCTTCACCGGCCACTACAGGGTTGGGCTCCACTGCCACCTCAGGAGCCGCGCAGGCCGCTTCAGCGCCACCACCCTGGAACGCGCTCAAGCCGCCACCGTTGTCTGAGCAACCCGCGAGCGCTAGGGCGACCAACACCCCTGACAACGTAGCCGCGATGCGCCTCGGATTCATGTGCTTAATAGTGCACTAAGAGTGCTGAGTGCGCGCGGTGATGGCCTCACCGTGGGCAGGCAGGTCCTCGGCGTTCGCGAGCGCGACCACCTTGTCCCCCACCGCCGCCAGCGCATCGGCGCTGTAGGTGATAACGGATACGGCGCGCAGGAAGCTCGTGGTGTTGAGCCCGCTGGCGAAGCGAGCAGTGCCGCCGGTGGGCAGCACGTGGTTGGACCCCGCGAGGTAGTCGCCCAGCGGCACGGGGCTGTGTGGGCCCACGAAGATCGCACCTGCGTTGCGGATGTTCGCCGCGACGGCGGCGGCATCGGCGGTGTGAATCTCTAGGTGCTCCGCGCCATACGCGTCGGCGACAGCGATGGACTGCGCGATGCCGCTCGTCAGGATGACCGCGCTCTGGCGACCGCTCAGGGCTTCCTTGGTGCGAGCGACGTGCTTGGTTGCCTCGGCGCGGCGCGCGAGAGCCGACTGAACAGCGTCGGCGAGAACAGCATCGTCCGTAATCAATACCGAGCCGGCCATGGGGTCGTGCTCGGCCTGGCTGAGGAGATCCGCGGCGATGAAGTCCGGGTTAGCGGTGGAGTCCGCGATGACCGCGATCTCGGTGGGGCCGGCCTCCGCGTCGATGCCCACGACGCCACGCACGGCGCGCTTGGCCGCCGCGACGTAGACGTTGCCGGGGCCGGTGATGACGTCAACCGGGTCGCAAAGGTCGTCGACTCCGTAGGCGAGCATGGCGATGGCCTGCGCGCCGCCGACCGCGTACATCTCGGTGATACCCAGCAGCGCGCACGCCGCCAGGATGGTCGGGTGAGGCAGGCCGCCGAACTCGCTCTGGGGCGGGCTGGTCACGGCGATGGACTCGACGCCCGCGGCCTGGGCGGCGACCACGTTCATGATGACCGAGCTGGGGTACACCGCCAGGCCGCCGGGCACATAGAGGCCCACACGACCCACTGGGATCCAGCGCTGCGTGACGTTTGCACCCTCGGCGAGGTCGACCGAGACCTCCGGCGGGACCGTCGCCTCGTGATATTTGCGGACGCGAGTGATGGCCTCCTCGAGGGCGCCCAGGACGTCGCGGTCGAGCGTGGTGAGCGCCTCGGAAATGGCGTCCGCGGGGACTCGCAAGTGCTCGGGGCTCACGCCGTCGAACTTCTCGCCGAGCTCGCGCAGCGCGACCTCCCCACGCTCGCGCACATCATGGATGATCGGCTCGACAGTGGCGAGGGCGTCGCCCACGTTGACGTCGGCACGCGGAACTACCCTGAGCAGCTCGCGCGTGGTGAGATTCTGGCCGCGAAGATCGATGAGTGAAAGCACGCGACGAGTCTACTGGGGTGAGCATGTGGCCATCGCGTCGCGCCACCACACCAACCCCGTAGCGGTCCCACAATGTACGTTTGACGCACTCTGTTTTTTCAGGCGGTCCGGAACTGCGCGTCAGCCAGTGGTGGGCGTGTCGCTGGCCTTGTGCTTGCCGATCCAACCCAGGTGCGTGTGCTGAAAGTCGTCGTCATGCTTGAGCCCATAGCCCAGCGCACGGTCCACCGCGACGTGGAAACCCCACGCCATCGCCACGAGCGCGACCCAGCGAAGGTCGGTCGCGAAGTAGATCAGCACCATTAACGCCGGACCCGTGTAGTTGTGAACCGCGTTGTAGAACATCGCACCTACCTTGGGGTTCGCGAGGAAGCCCAGCGCAGAGAGGTCGAAGGCGAGGAACAGCGCCAGTAGCCACCACCATCCGAAGCCCAACACGAGCATTCCGACAATGACGGCGACTGCTATCGCGGCGCTCTCGACGCGCTGCCACTTAATAGTGTTCATGGTGTAAGCCTAGGGAAGCCGCGCCTCTCCTGTACTCCACTGCCGGAGCGACCTCGCATCCACCCTGCTATTGGTCCCTTCTCGCACGCTCTGGGTGGGTCCGAGCGTCCTGTTGGTCCAATGTGGCGCGCGAGCGGGTCTACCCGAGGCTGAAGCCGCCGTCACTCGTGATCACCTGACCGACTACCCAGGCGCCAGCATCGGTCGCAAGCCAACCAATCAGTGAAGCCGGGTCGCTGGGCCGGCCAAACCGCCCGAAGGCCGTGGTCGCCGTCCATTCCTCAAGCTGCCGGAACTCGTCGGGGGCCTTGTCTGTCACGTCCGCGTCAAGGTAGCCAGTGTTGACCGGACCAGGGTTGATGGTGTTGAGCACGATGCCCAGATTGAGAAGCTCGCTCGCCACTGTCGGCGTAATCCCCGCCAGCGCGGCCTTGCTCGTCGCGTATGCCACCTCCCCCGGCATCGGGCCATGAATCTGCCCTGACGTCATCCAGAACACCCGTCCCACCGGCACGTCGTGAGGTCCGGTATTGGGGATGCGCTCCCCCGGCTTGCGCGGTGTCGCATCCGGGGACGACTGCACGTGAAGTTGGGCAAAGTGTCTGGTCAGGAGAACTGTCGAGCGGGCATTGGTGTCCCACATCGCATCTAGGCGACCCGCAGTCATGTCCAGGATCGAGCCATCGTCACCGCTCTTGGCGTGGTTGCAGACCAGAATGTCGAGCTCGCCGGTGAGCGCCGCCGCGGCGGCCATGAGCCTCGGCACCTCGGCGGCATCACTCAGGTCGCCACTCAGATCGCCGATGGTCGCGTCCCCCACTCGCGCGGCCTCGAGCCCGGTGAGCACATCGGCGATGTCGTCGCCGCCCCACGGCTGATCAAGGTCGTGCGGGCGATAGTGGTGGATGAAGACGCTGGCGCCGAGCTCCAAGAACTTGGTGGCCACAGCGAAGCCGATGCCGCGGCGGCGGGATACGCCCGTCACCAAAGCTGTCTTGCCAGCAAGAAGGAACTGACCGCGGTGTCGCCCAGAATTGAAGTCCGCGGTGTCGGGCTGCCGGGTGCTGGGATCTTGATTACTGGAGCGCATGGGTGTTCCGATCTGATTCAAGGTGGCGCACTTTGCCGCCTACCACGAGGAGGGGGTGCGGGGGCTCGGGTATGCGCAGCATCGGCACTAGCCGGTGCGCACGGATCAGAGAGTTGCCATGCGTTGAGGCTAACATTTGGCGGCGCACGTGTGGCAAACCGGACCAACATGGCGCGACGAAGCGTAGAACCGTGCGAAATCAGACCAACAGCGCGCTCACACCCCCGGATCCCGTGCGAAATCGGACCAATACGAGGTGGGCTGAGTGGGGTGCGGTTGAGATACGGGTGGGAATCCAGGCTTCAGCTTTGCAGGCAGTTGGGACCCAGCGTCGCTTTGAGGTCGCCCATCAACGCGCTGGACCGGGCCACGCGGAACTTGTCGTCGAGCCGCATCGTGACCGGGTCCGCAGAGCCGGTCAACACCATGCGCACCTCGATGCCACCCGGGTGCATGCCCAGGATGCCCTTGACCTGCTCCACCAGCGGTGGTGTCACTCGCGATGCCGGCAACGTGATGACTACGGGCGACGTGTCCTGCACGTTGAGGTTAGGGATACGCACCTCAACCGCGCTGAACTGAAGTCCACCGTCACCGCGCTCCCGCGAGCGTGCCTTGATCGCGATCACGGCATCGTCGGTGAGGTCACGTGCATACGTCTCATACGTCTTGCCGAAGAAGGAGATCTCGGTCTCACCCGTCATGTCCTCGAGGGTCACGATCGCGTACTGGTTGCCCGACTTGGCGATGCGTCGGTCAACTCTGGTGAGTAGACCGGCAAACACCACCTGGTCGCCGTCCTTCACGCCGTTCGCGGGCGTCGCGGCCAGAATTTGGTGCGAGGCCTCCGAGCGGATGATGTGGTCCAACCCCGACAGCGGGTGGTCAGACACATACAGGCCGAGCATGTCGCGCTCAAAGTTGAGCAACGTCTTCTTGTCCCACTCGTCGAGCTCAGGAACGACCACCGTCACGCCGCCGCCCACATCGGGGTCGTCGCCAAACAGGTCGAACTGTCCCGTCGCTTCCTTGCGCTTCACTCCCACCACGGAGTCGATGGCCTGCTCGTGCACCGCGTTGAGCGAACGACGCGTGTGGCCGAGCGAGTCAAACCCCCCGGCCTTCACCAGCGAATCAATGGTGCGCTTGTTGCACACGGTCGCCGGAACCTTGTCGAGGAAGTCCGAGAAGGACGTGAAGTTGCCCTTAGCCTCGCGGGTCTTGACGATCTCCGCGACTACGTTGTGCCCCACGTTGCGGACGGCGGTCATACCAAAGCGAATGTCGTCTCCCACGGCGGAGAATCGCGCCATGGACTCGTTGACGTCCGGCGGCAGCACCGTGATGCCCATGCGCCGGCACTCGGAGAGGTACAGCGCCGACTTGTCCTTGTCCGTGCCCACCGAGGTGAGCAGTGCGGCCATGAACTCGACCGGGTAGTGCGCCTTGAGATACGCGGTCCAGAACGACAGCACTCCGTACGCGGCGGTGTGGGCCTTGTTGAACGCGTAGTCGGCGAAGGGCACGAGCGTGTCCCATAGCGCCTTGATGGCCTCGTCGGAGAACCCGTTCTTGCGCATACCGGCACTGAAGGGCTCGAACTCCTTCTCGAGGATCTCGGGCTTCTTTTTACCCATGGCGCGACGCAGCAGGTCTGCGGCACCGAGGGTGTAGCCGGCGACGATCTGCGCAACGCGCTGCACCTGCTCTTGGTAGACGATCAGCCCGTAAGTGACCTCGAGCACCTCGGTGAGTGATTCGGTCAACTCTGGGTGGATGTAGTCCACCTCTTGGCGGCCGTTTTTACGCTCCGCGTAGTTGGTGTGCGAGTTAACACCCATTGGACCAGGGCGGTACAGCGCGAGCACTGCGGAAATATCCTCAAACGAGTCCGGCCGCATCTGGCGCAGCAACTGACGCATGGCCACGCCGTCCAGCTGGAACACGCCCAGGGTGTCGCCGCGGCCCAGGAGCTTGAACGCCTCCTCGTCCTCGAGCGGCAGGTCCTCCAGAACCAGGGGGTCCTTGCCGTTATTGACGATGTTCTCGAGCGCATCGTCCAAAATCGTCAGGTTGCGCAGGCCCAAGAAGTCCATCTTGACCAGCCCCAGGCCTTCGCACGTGGGGTAGTCGAATTGCGTGATGATCGCGCCGTCGGCCTCGCGACGCATGATGGGGATAATGTCGATCAGCGGGTCTGAGGACATGATCACGCCGGCGGCGTGCACTCCCCACTGGCGCTTCAAGTTCTCGAGCCCCTGCGCGAGCTCCAAGGTCTCCTTGGCGTCCGGGTCGGACTCGATGAGCGCGCGGAAGTCGTTGCCTTCGCCGTAGCGCGGGTGCTTGGGGTCGAGCACGCCGGCCAGCGGCATGTCGCGACCTTGTTGTGGCTCGGGGTAGGCCTTGGTGAGCATCTCGCCCACCGAGTACGGCTTGCCGAGCACGCGGGCCGAGTCCTTCAGCGCCTGCTTTGCCTTGATGGTGCCGTACGTGACGATCTGGGCGACCTTGTCCTCGCCGTACTTGTCCGTGACGTAGCGGATGACCTCGCCGCGACGTCGCTCGTCGAAGTCGATGTCGAAGTCGGGCTTGGACTCGCGCTCGGGGTTGAGGAACCGCTCAAAATAAAGGCCGTGGACAATCGGGTCGAGGTCGGTGATGCCCATCGCGTACGCAGCCATCGATCCTGCGCCGGAGCCTCGGCCGGGACCCACGCGGATGCCATTGGCCTTGGACCACTGAATGAAGTCGGCAACGACCAAGAAGTACCCGGGGTAACCCTTGTCGGTGATGACCTCAATCTCGAAGTTTGCGCGCTCCTGCACATTGCCAGGGATGCCACCGGGATAGCGCTTCTCAAGTCCGACCTGGACCTCCTTGACGAACCACGACGTTTCGTCCTCACCCTCAGGAGTCTCGAAATTCGGCATGTAGTCCGCTTTGGTGTTGAACTCGACGTCGCACCGCTCGGCGATCAGCATGGTGTTGGTCAGCGCCTCGGGGTGATCTCCCCAGATGTCCCACATCTCCGCGGCGGACTTCACGTAGTAGCCGTCTCCATTGAAGGCGAAGCGCTTGCCGCCTTGGTCGTACGTCGGCTCGTTCAGCGTCGATCCCGATTGCACACACAGCAGCGCCTCGTGCGCGACGGAGTCCTCGCGCCGTGTGTAGTGCAGGTCGTTGGTGGCCACCAGCGGCGCCCCAATTTCCTTGGCAATCTTCAGGAGGTCAGGGATGACGCGCTTCTCGATGCTGAGTTCGTGGTTCATCAGCTCGACGAAGTAGTTTTCCTTGCCAAACAGGTCCTGGAACTCGGCCGCAGCCTTGACAGCCTCTTTGTATTGACCAAGGCGCAGTCGCGTCTGCACCTCACCCGACGGGCAGCCGGTGGTGGCGATGATTCCCTTCGAGAAGCGCTGCAAGATTTCGCGGTCCATGCGCGGCTTGTGGAAGTGCCCATCAAGGCTGGCCTGCGAGGCCAGGCGGAACAGGTTGTGCATGCCCGCGGTGGTCTCCGCCCACATCGTCGCGTGCGTGTACGCGCCGTTGGCTGAAACGTCGTCCGAGGACTGCGACTGGTCACCCCACTTGACCCGGGTGCGGTCCGCGCGCGCCGTACCGGGCGTCAGGTACGCCTCGAGTCCGATAATGGGCTTGACGCCAGCGGCCTTGGCCTTGGACCAAAAATCAAACGCACCAAAGATGTAGCCGTGGTCGGTCGTCGCGATCGCGCTCTGCCCCTGCGCCTTGACCTCGTCCATGAGGTCGCCCACCCTGGCCGCTCCGTCCAGCATGGAGTACTCGGTGTGGACGTGGAGGTGAGTGAAATCCTGGCCGGGCATAGCCCCGATTGTAGGCGCGACGACCGACACCGCGGTTACCGAAACGCCCCATCGCGTCGCCGTCTCACCATGCGGTCACAGCGACGCGCGCACCCGCCGATGCAGTGGTTGTCGCCGGGTTATGAGTCGCGCCTGGGACTTGCGACAATGGCAGGCATGTCCCCCGACGCCGATGCCGCTAAGTCGCCTCAGCGACCCGCGCCTAAGAACGATGCTGGACGTGAGCGCGGCAACGGTCAGGGTGACCGTAGCAAGCGCAGCAACAGGCGCGGAAAGCAAGACCACGGTCGCGACCGCAGGAACGATCAGCGTCAGCGCCCTCAGCGCGTGACTCAGAAGGAACTCGACACCGCCGCGGCTAAGCGCGCCGCCGTCACGCTCGAGCCCATCGTCTTCCCCCCGGAGCTGCCCGTCTCCGCTCGCCGCGAGGATATCGCCGCAGCAATCCGCGACCACCAAGTAGTGATCGTGGCCGGCGAAACCGGCTCCGGCAAGACCACCCAGATCCCCAAGATCGCACTCGAGATGGGCCGCGGCCGCGCCGGACAGATCGGCCACACCCAGCCCCGCCGCATCGCCGCCCGCTCAGTCGCGGAACGCATCGCCGAGGAACTCGGCACCGACCTCGGCAACGTGGTCGGCTATCAGGTGCGTTTCACCGACCAGTCGTCGGAGCAGACCCTCGTCAAGGTAATGACCGACGGCATCCTGCTTGCCCAGATCCAGCGCGACCCAGAGCTGCTGGCCTACGACACCCTGATCATCGATGAGGCGCACGAACGCAGCCTCAACATCGACTTCCTACTCGGCTACCTCACCAACTTGCTCCCCCGCCGCCCGGACCTCAAGATCATCATCACGTCGGCGACCATCGACTCGGCCCGCTTCTCGCGCCATTTCGCGCGTGGCGGCCCACTGCCGCCTCTCGAGGACGAACGACAGCCGGACGATGCCGCGGTCCCCGACTCCAAGCCGTCGCCTTCTCTCACGGACCGCGCGGACGACCGCGCCGCCCCGGTGATCGAGGTCACCGGCCGCACCTACCCGGTGGACATCCTCTACCGCCCGCTCGAGGGCGAATCCAAGAAGGACGAGAAGGACCTCATCACCAGCATCGTCGACGCGTGCGACGAGTTGTCGACGTGGGGCAACGGCGACATCCTGGTGTTCCTGTCCGGCGAGCGCGAGATCCGCGACGCGGCGGACGCACTCGAGGGACACTACGGTGCCCGGGCCCGCGACCCGCGCCACCCGCAACGAGTCGAGATCCTGCCGCTGTACAGCCGCCTCAGCGCGGCGGACCAGCACAAGGTGTTCTCGAGCCACACGGGCCGGCGCATCGTGCTCGCCACCAACGTCGCCGAGACCTCCCTCACCGTCCCCGGCATCCACTACGTGGTGGACCCCGGCACGGCCCGCATCTCGAGGTACTCCAAGGCCACTAAAGTCCAACGCCTTCCCATCGAGCCCATCTCCCAAGCGAGCGCCAACCAACGCTCGGGACGCGCGGGACGCCTCGCGGACGGCATCGCGATCCGCCTGTACAGCCGCGAGGATTTTGAGACTCGCCCGCCATTCACCGAGCCCGAGATCCTGCGTACGTCGCTTGCCTCCGTGCTGCTGCACATGATCAGCGTGGGAGTGGTGTCCTCTCCAGCGGATGTGGCCGACTTCCCGTTCGTTGAGTCGCCAGAAACGAGCGCGATCCGTGACGGCGTGCAACTTCTCGAGGAGCTCGGCGCAGTCACCGCCGGCAAGGGCGTGCACGCGCGCACCGTGCTGACGGACGTGGGTCGCAAACTCGCGCGCCTGCCCATCGACCCACGCCACGCCAGAATGATCGTCGAGGGCTCGCGCCGTGACGTGGCCCGCGACGTCGCGGTAATCGCCGCCGCGCTGTCTATCCAGGATCCTCGCGAGCGCCCCACCGAGCAGCGCGACAAGGCCGACCGCGCGCACGCCCGCTTCGCGGACCCCGCGTCGGATCTGCTGTCGTACCTCAATCTGTGGGAGTACTGCCGCGAGCGCCAGCAAGAGCTCTCCGGAAGCGCGTTTAGGCGCATGTGCAAGGCCGAGCACCTGAACTTTCTACGCATTCGTGAGTGGCAGGACCTGGTCGCCCAGATTCGCCAGCAGGCGCGGCCGCTCGGCATCGACATCCATCACCGTGCCCCTACCCCACTGGTCGACGACCCCAAGCCGGCCGATGCATCGGCTGGGAAGGGCGATGTCGCCAAGAATAGCGGCGGCAAGGCAAGCGCCACGAGGAAAAACGGCGACGATGCCCCCGGTTCGATCCGTCACGTGTGGAACGACGAGGCGATTCACCGCTCGGTGCTCGCGGGGCTGCTGTCGCACATCGGCATGCAGGAGACAGCCGCGCCCAAAGCGTCATCCTTCGCTCACCTCAAGGGCAGTGCGCGCGAGGCCGCGGTCCGCCGCGCCAAGAAGCAGGGTCGCAACGACTACATCGGTGCACGGGGGGCGCGGTTCGCGATCTTCCCCGGGTCTGGCCTTGCCAAGAAGCCGCCTGCGTTCATCATGGCGGCCGAGCTCGTGGAGACCTCGCGACTGTGGGCGCGTGACGCGGCCCGTATCCAACCCGAATGGGCCGAGGAACTCGCCGGCCCGCTTGCCAAGAAGACACATTCCGAGCCGCATTGGTCCACCAAGCGTGGCGCTGCGCTCGCCCGCGAGAAGGTGCTGCTCTACGGCGTGCCCATCGTCACGGATCGCACGGTGCTGTGGGCGCAGGTGGATCCTGAGGCCGCGCGCGACATGTTCATCACTCACGCGCTGGTGCAAGGAGAGTGGACCACGCACCATAGCTTCTGGAACGACAACCAGCGGGTCCTGGCGGAGGCCGCAGACCTCGAGGCCCGCTCGCGCACGCGCGGGCTCGTCATTGACGAGGAGGCAATCTTCGCGTTCTACGACGAGCGCATCCCGGCGCAGGTAGTTTCCGCCGCGCACTTCGACAAGTGGTGGAAGGACGCGCGCCGCGAAAATCCGGACCTGCTCGCCTTCTCACTGTCCCAGTTGGCGCCCGAGGCCGGTGAGACGGACCCTAGCGAGTTCCCGTCGGACTGGCCGCAGGGCGAGCTGACGCTCCCGTTGACGTACCAATTTGAGCCCGGCACCGATGCCGACGGCGTCACTGTTCATATCCCCATTGAGGTACTGCCGCAGGTGGGCGTGGACGGCTTCGACTGGATGGTCCCCGGGCTTTTGGACGAGCTCGCGACAGCGACCATCAGGGCTCTACCCAAAACAATTCGCAGGCTGCTGGTTCCTGCGCCTGACACAGCACGTGAGGTGCTCGGCTGGCTCGACGCGCACACCCCGGAGTGGGCGGACATCGCGCGCGCCGGAGACATGGCGAACTCGTTCCAGACTGAATTTAGTCACGCCGTGCGCGACATCCGCGGCGTCGACATTCCGGACGACGCGTGGGATGAGGCCACCGAGCGCCTGCCCGCACACCTGCGGATGACATTCCGTATCGAGGAGACCGTGTTCGAAGCCGGCCGCGGGGGCCGCACCCGCGAACGCGTGGAGGTGGTGGGTGAGTCGAGCGACCTCATTTCACTGCAGCGCCAACTCGCCGACCGCGCCCGCGCCGCCGTACAGAGCGCAGTGCAGAGCACGCGCCCGAGTGCGAGTATTTCATCGCCGAACCGCTCCGAGATGCCTCACCCGACGCCCAGCACCAAGAACGAGCACGCCGGCACCCGACCCGGGTCGCCCTCCACGGTGGCCGCTCCGGTGGGCGAGGCTGCGCAGGACGCATCATCCGCCCCGGAAACCAATTCTCCGGACTCCGTGGACACCGCGTCGCTCCCCCGTAGCATCGACGAGCAGCCTCGCCTCACGACGTGGCCTGCAGGCCTTCCCCATGGCGCTCTACCCGCTGAGGTGGCCACACAGGTGGGGGCGCTCATTGTCCGGGGCTACCCCGGCATCGTCGAGGAAGGCACCGCTCCGTCCGTCACCGCCGCACTACGGGTGCTCGCCGACCGCACTGCCCGGGATTCAGCCCACGCGCGCGGCGTGCGCCGACTCCTGACTGAAGAGGCCGCGCTGGGCACCAAGCGCATTACTTCTCGCTGGACGGCAACCGAGTCGCTCACCCTCGCGGCGTCGCCCTATCGCTCCACCGAAGCGCTGGTGGCCGATCTTCAGTTTGCGGCCGTGTGGGCTCTGACCACTCCCGATGCCCCGGCGCCCCCCGCATCGGCCGCCGGTATTGACGCGACAACAGTGCGCGACGCCGACAGCTACGCCAAGGCCCTCGCACACGTTCGCACCAACCTCGAGGATGAGGTCTACGCGCTGGTGGGACGAATCGTGCCCGCACTAGCGGCAGGACGCGACATCGATGTAGGCGTGGCGAATACTTCGAGCCTCGCGATGCTGCCCATCCTCGCGGACGTGCGCGACCACAAGGCCGAACTACTCACCGACGGCTTCCTCGCGCGCACTGCACCGCACCGCATTCGCCACCTGGCGCGATACCTGCGCGCGGACGTCCACCGGCTCGACAAGGCTCCCTCCGACCCTAACCGCGACGCCGAGCGCCTGTGGCAGCTCCGGGGCGTCGTGGACGAGGTGGCCGCCGCGCGTGCCGAGTACGACGCTGGCAAGAGCAACGCCGAACGCGAGCAGCAACTCGAGCAGGCGCGCTGGATGCTCGAGGAGTTGCGAGTGTCGCTCTTCGCGCAGCAACTCGGCACCGACGGACCAGTGAGCGACAAGCGCATCCGAAAGGTGCTCCATGGCTGACACGACACCCAACCAGAGCGCCGGCTCCGATGGTGACGAAGAGGCGGTTACTGATCGCACGTCTCAGGCCCGCGCGTGGCTGACCTGGACCGGCCGCGTCGTCTCCGTCGCCGCCCTCGCAGTCGTGTTGTGGGCCTGCCTCACGGCTTGGGGCGCGATCGTGCACGGGCACCCGGCCTATGCGATCCTGCTGACCCTCACTGTCATCTGCGCCGCGTGGGCGCTGTGGCGCTCGTACACGGCGCGCACTCGCACGTCGGGCTGGCGGCTCGCACTGCGCATCGTGCTCCTCGTGGCAGCGATCATCTGGGTCGTGCTCATGTGGTGGCTGCGGCCCTTCACTGCTCACGAGCCCGCACTGAGCGCGATGGAATCCAACCACGATGTGACCGTGACGGAAACCGCTACCCAGATCGTCATGACGCCCACCGGGACGCCAAGCACTCTGGGAGTGTTCTTCCAGCCCGGCGCGAAGGTTGAAGCACGCGCGTACGCTGCGGTCTTGCGGCCGCTTGCGTATTGGGGGTACACGGTGGTGATACCCAAGCAGCCCCTCGGTATCGCGTTCCTCGCTTTGCCCGCGTTCGATGAGGCGCGCCCCCACCACCCCGAGATCAACCAGTGGGTGGTAGGCGGGCACTCGCTCGGTGGCACAGTGGCGGCAATGGAGGCCGATGCCGGTGACACCGATGCACAAGCCCCCGCCGTGGGACTGATGTTTTTTGCGTCCTACCCCGCGGGCGACATCAGCGAGTCGCTCACCGCGTCAGTGCTCTCCGTCTCCGGCTCACAGGACGGGCTGTCTACCCCCGCGAAGATAGCCGCCTCGCGCGCGGACCTCCCGGACGACGCTAAGTTCACGGAGATCGAGGGTGCGTCACACGCGCAGTTTGGTGACTATGGCCCGCAGCCAGGCGATGGCGTGCCGACGATTAGCAATGCGGCGGCACGGTCAGAGATTGTGAGCGCCGCGCTGGAATGGGTGGTGGCCCTCGCACCTGAGCCGAGTTAGCCTGCCGCCAACTAGAAGCTGACGACCTTGTAGGCGTCGTGGTGCATGATCCCCTCGTCGAGGTATCCATCGCCAAAGGCCGTGTAGCCAAGGCGAGCGTAAAAGTCCATGGCCTGGTCCTGCGCACTGAGCTCGACGCGCACCTCTCCGGAGGCGCCGTGACGCTCGAGCGCGGCCTCCTCGAGGAACTCCATCACCGCACGCCCCGCGCCGGTGCCCCGAGCTTGCTTGATCGCGGCCACGCGGCCGATGTGCGGCAGCGCAGGATCCATGTTGCCGTGGGAAGTTCCAGCACCATGAGACGTGTCCGTGTGCGGAGCCAGCAATCGCCCCACTGCTAGCGGGGTGCCATCGTCCGCGTAGGCCACACAGTGCAGCGTGCGTGGGTCGTCGTCGAGGTTGTCTCGTTCAGACTCGGGATCCACGGCCTGCTCGTCCACGAAGACCGCAAAGCGAATCGAGAGTGCATCGGCGAACTCCGCCTCATTGGTAACCGCCTGTACGCGCATCGGCGCCTTTCCTTTCCCGGCGCGAGGCGCCCACGTCATCCGGCTAGGAGGCTCGGAGCTTCTCGAGTGCGGAGGCCAGGTCCTCGGGGTACTCGCTCGTCACGCGCAGCTCGCCGCCGCGCGTGGGGTGCTCAAATGCGAGCTCCTTCGCGTGCAGCCACTGACGCTTGAGACCAAGGCGCTTCGCCTGAGTCGGGTCCGCACCATATTGCAGGTCACCTACGAGCGTGTGCCGCATCGCGGTCATGTGCACGCGGATCTGGTGCGTGCGCCCGGTCTCAAGGTGGACCTCGAGCAATGACGCCGCGGGGAACATCTCCATCACTTTGTAGTGCGTGACGGACGGGCGGCCACCCTCGATGACGGCGAACTTGAAGTCGGAGGACGGGTGGCGGCCAATGGGTGCGTCGATGGTGCCCTCGGTGGGGTCCATGTGACCCTGCGCGATCGCGTGGTAAATCTTGTCGACCGTGCGTTCTTTGAAAGCCCGCTTGAGCGCGCTATAGGCAGCATCGGACTTGGCCACCACCATGAGCCCCGACGTGCCCACGTCGAGTCGGTGGACAATCCCCTGGCGCTCGGGCGGGCCGGCATCGGCAAGCGTGTGACCGCTCGCGGCAAGCGCGCCCACGACGGTGGGGCCCTCCCAGCCGGGAGATGGGTGCGCCGCAACGCCCACGGGCTTGTTGACGACCAGCAGGTCATCATCCTCGTACACCACCTCGAGCCCACCGGGTACGGCGGGCTCGGGGCCACGCTCGCGCTCGTCGGGAATGGTGATCTCGAGGACTCCCTCGCCAATACGAGAGGACTTGCCGAGCTCGATGCCATCCTGGGTGGCCGCGCCAGCAGCAAGCAGGTCTGCGCACTTGGTGCGGCTGAGGCCGAGCATGCGCGACAGGGCTGCGTCGGCGCGATCTCCCACTAGCGAGTCGGGAACGGGAAGATAACGGGTTTCACTCACTGGGACGCGCCTCTGGGCTGGTGGTTTCGCCAGCGCCGGGCGCGTCGGAACCGGCGGCCGCATCGGCGTTGGGAGACGTTTTGTCTGTGTCACTGCTGGCGGGTGCAAGCAAGTTCTTTCCTAGGATCCCCATCAGTACCACCACGATGGCCGCGCCAACAATGGCGATATCCGCGATGTTGCCGACAAACCAGCCGTTGTAGTTGATGAAGTCGACCACGTGGCCTTGTCCAAAACTGGGTGCTCTGAAGAGGCGATCAATTAGGTTTCCGATCGCGCCGCCCAGCCCGATGCCAAAGATCCACACAGCCGCGGTCGTCTGCGCGCGACGAGCGTAATAGACGATGGCGGCGCTCACGATGAGCGCGACGATGGTGAGTAACCACGTCGTGGAGTTACCGAAGGAGAACGCGGCGCCAGAGTTGAAGACCAACTCGATTCCCAGCCAGTCACCCAGCACGGGGTGCAGTTCACCGGGCACAAGGTTATTGAGCACCCACTGCTTAGAGAGTTGGTCTGCGAGAATCACGCCGCCTGCGACCAGCCAAAGGGCTGGTCGCCAGGTCAACGCCGCTCCTCGCGCTGCTTACAGGTAACGCAGTGAGAAGCGCGCGGGAATGCCTGCAGGCGGGCCTTGCCGACACCCTTGCCACATACCCGGCATACACCGTACTTGTGCGCCTTCACACGGCGCAGCGCGTCAACGCTTTGCTCTAGCATGTCGCGCGTGTTGTTGACGATGCTCATCTCCTGCTCACGCTCGAGCGCGGTGGATCCAGCATCAGCCTGATCGTCACCCGCGCCCTCGGAGGTGTGGAGAAGATCGTCAAGCTCAGTCTCGGTCGCGTGGAACTCAGCGACCAGCCGCTCGACGTCAGAATTGAGGGTCTTAACAATGTCGCGGAGCTCCGCAACCTTCCATGGCTCGTCGCCGTCGCGGACGGGGAGCTCCTTCGCGTCAGCCGGCTTAATAACAGCCGGATCGACCACGATGATGTCTATGTCAGTGCTCGTCATTCCTCATCCTCGATTGTCTCCAGTGGAGTGAGACTAGTCCCGTTTGTCCCCAGACGCAAAGCGCCGCACCGCTACGTTAGCGGTGCGGCACCTCGCGTGCTGAGTTTTACTAGAAAGCGGTGGGGTAACGCGGTGGCTCCTCGCCGTCACCCTCGGCAACGTCACCGGCACTCACAATGGGGTGCTGCGCAGTCACCGGAGCGAACGGATTTGCGAAGTTCCTCGCCTCACCCTGGTCATCGCTCTGCGTGTTCTGCGCGGGGGGCTGGTAACCGAAGCTCTGGCGTACAGGCGGATCTTCTACCGCGGGGGCGTCGACGCCGTCGCTTTGCTGGGCGTCGTCACCATCCGTAGAAACTGACTCGCCGCCCTGCACCTCGGGCGTGAACTCCTTCGCTGGCGCCACGGAGTCTTCCTCCGCGTCATCGTCCGCAGAGGCATCGTCATCCGCAGCGTTGCCCTCGGGCCACTGCACGGCAGCCGCGGACGGAACAGCTCCTGCGGCATCATCGGACGACTGAGGGGTCGCCGCGGCCTCACGAGAGGTGCCGTGGTCGAGGTCGCCAAGGAGGTTTTCGAGGAACGTCTTAATGCGGGCTCGGTAGTCGCGCTCAAAGCGACGCAGGTCATCGATTTTGCGCTCGAGATCGCCGCGCTCAGCGGCCAAGTCGTCCATGCGACCCTTCGCGTCCTGTTGCGCCTGCTCAACGATGGACTCGGCCTTGGTCTTGGCCTCGTCGATGATGCGGTCCTTCTCCTCCTCGCCAGCGTTGACGTACTCGTCGTGGAGCTTCTGCGCCATGGCGAGCATGCCTGCGGGGCTGGGCGGGTTGGGGTCCGTTGCGGCACCGAGGAGTCCCGACGTGCCGGGCACGCCGCCTGCCTCGGTGAGCGGTGCGGCCTCGACTCCCTGCGGTGCACCGCCGCCTGCTTGAAGGCGGGCTGCGAGGTCATCGCGCTCGGCGATCAGCGAGGTGATGGTGTGCGCCACCTCGTCGAGGAAGTCATCAACTTCGTCCTGGTCGAAGCCTTCGCGGTACTTGGTCTTTGAGAACGCCTTGTTAAGGACGTCTTCAGCGGTGAGCAATGCCATCTCGTCTACCACCTATTACAGTCGGCCGGCCGCGAGTGGGCCGGGGCAGGATCAATTTTTCGGTCGGACATCAAACGCGTCATTCACAATTCACTCTACTCACTTACGTATCGGCACGCACTTGAGTCACCGTGAGCCCTATGTCGGGATGTATGCCAGCGCTACACGCAACATGAACAGCGCGACGAACACGATGAGCATCGACAGGTCAATGCGCATCTGGCCCAGAGTGAGCGGCGACACAAAGCGGCGCACAAACTTGAGCGGCGGGTCCGTGACGGTGAACACTGCTTCCGTCAGCACCAACATCACCCCCGTGGGGCGCCAGTCACGGGCATACGCCATGACAAAGCCAAGCACGATGCGCCCAAAGAGACACAACGTAAAGAGGAAAATGACGAAGTCGGCCGCGTTTACGAATACTTTCACGCAGTGAGCCTAACCGAGCCTAGGCCTGATTGAAGAATGCCTGATCCTCTTGGTGGGGGTCCGAGTCCATCCCGATCTCAACGTGCGCGGGCGACAGCAGGAACACCGCAGTCGTGACGCGCTCGATGGAACCGTGCAGTCCAAAGGAGAGACCCGCGGAGAAGTCGACGAGGCGTTTGGCGTCGGCATCGGACATCTCGGTGAGGTTCATGATGACGGGCACACCCTGGCGGAACGCCTCTCCAATCAGACGCGCGTCGTTATACGAGCGCGGCTTGATGGTCTGGATGCGGCGCAGCTCCGCTGCGGACATCGGTGCGGGGGCAGCCTCGCGGTGGCGATCGTGGCGCTCGGCGCGCGATCCCTTCTGCTTGACCTCTGACACGTCGTGGAGGTTCGTCACTGGCGCGAGCTCCTCTTCTGCGTAGTCGTATTCCTCGTGCTCGCTTACGTCGAACCCGAGGTACTGAATTGCCTTTCGCATTGCGCTCATGGCACTCCCCTTAATCACATCAGTTGGCACGAAAAGTTATGTGTTCTCACGGTACGGCGACTGCCTGACTTCACCGGCGCGACACGCCGCGATTATCGTGCGCCGCGTGCGGAACCTGTGGGTCCTTCGCACACAATGACGCCGGCCTGCCGTCCCGTCACTCCTTCTCTGCGGTGCGAAAAGTAGAGTTCATCCTCGTAGGTGCAGGCGGCAGACCTGACGATCTCACCAAACCCAAATTCCGCCAGCCGAGACTCGATCGCGCGAGGGATGTCGAGAGCCGCGGTGCCCTGCCGCGTCGAGGCACGTGCCGCGGGGTGGCGCGACGCCACCCTTTCCCGCATATCCAAGGGGACTTCGTAGCATCGGCCGCAAATTGACGGCCCGATGCTGGCGGTGAGCAGCGCGCCGTCAGACCAGCCGCCACGCAGGTCAAAGATCGCTGCTATAGCGGCGTCGATCACGCCCCGATACAGCCCCTCGCGCCCGCAGTGCACCGCGGCCACCGCGCCCGATGCGCCGTCGTGGATCAGCACGGGCGCGCAATCTGCCGCAATCGCCCCCAGGGCGACTCCGGCATCGGTCGCCACAAGGACATCCGCGAGGGGCAAGGTTTGCGTTTGAGCCGTCACATGTTCGACGGCGATACCGTGGGCCGCGTTGAGAAACGCGACGGGAACGCCGGCCCGTTCTGAGACGATGCGGCGGTTGCGTTGCACCGCGTGCGCATCGTCCCCGACGTGATCGGCGACGTTGAGAGACTCGTACGGAGCCAGGCTGACGCCTTCCGCACGGGTAGTGAAGAACGCGGTGACGGGAAGCCCCGCATCGCCCGGATGCAAACCAGAACGGCCGTGACCGGGCACTAGCGCGCCCCGGCCACGACTCGAGTGGGTGAGATCAGCGAATCAGCGCAGGAACTCCGGCACGTCAAGCGCGTCGTCCTCTTCCTTGGTCGCTGAGATGTCAATTGCGTCCGTCTCCGGCGCGGCCTCGTGAGACGCGGTCGCCTGCGGGGCGGAATGGAACGTCACTGGGATAGCGTCCGCCTCGATGGGGGCGTCGACGGGCTCAAGTTCCGCAGCGGCGACTGCCGCTTCGCCCTGGCCGTCAACGCTGCCGAGTGCACCCTCGTGCTTGCGGAACGGCGGCGAGCCTCCGTCGAAGCCGGCGGCGATCACGGTGATGCGAAGCTCGTCGCCTAGTGAGTCGTCGATTACGGTACCGAAGATGATGTTTGCCTCGGGGTGAGCGGCCTCACGCACCAGGCGGGCGGCCGTCTCGACCTCCCGGATGCCGAGGTTGGAACCACCCGCGACGGAGAGGAGCACGCCGTGTGCACCCTCGATGGAAGCCTCGAGAAGCGGTGACGCGATGGCTCCCTCGGCGGCTGCGAGCGCTCGTCCCTCGCCGCGCGACGAACTCACTCCCATGAGCGCGGTGCCCGCACCCTGCATGACAGACTTCACGTCGTTGAAGTCGACGTTGATAAGGCCCGGTGTGGTGATCAGGTCGGTAATGCCCTGGACGCCGCCCTGTAGCACCTGGTCGGCCGCCGCGAACGCACCCAGCACGCTGAGTTCCGCGTCCGCGATGTCGAGTAGACGGTCATTGGGAATGACGATGAGGGTGTCGACTTCGTCACGCAGATTTTTGATACCGGCGTCGGCTTGGTCGGAGCGGCGCGCGCCTTCGAAGCCGAACGGGCGGGTCACGACACCAACGGTCAGCGCACCGAGGCCGCGCGCGATCCGTGCCACCACGGGTGCGCCGCCGGTGCCGGTGCCGCCACCCTCACCAGCGGTGACGAAGACCATGTCGGCGCCGCGCAGTGCCTCCGCGATCTCCTCTTCGTGGTCCTCCGCCGCGCTCTTGCCCACCTCGGGGTCGGCGCCAGCGCCCAGTCCCCTGGTGAGCTCGCGGCCGATGTCGAGCTTGACGTCGGCGTCCGACATCAGGAGCGCCTGGGCATCGGTGTTGATCGCGATGAACTCGGCGCCCTTAAGGCCTACATCGATCATGCGGTTGACGGCATTAACGCCGCCTCCGCCGACGCCGACGACCTTGATGGCGGTGATGTAATTCTGCGGTGCAGCCATGATGTTCTCCCCTAAACATTAACCCTCTACCTGAAGGTTATAGTTATGTCAACTAGATCCACCACGAAGGTACGTCCAGCCAACGGACCAGCGGCGCATTGACGCGCGTGTCGCCGATAATCGCGGCGCTATTTTCTTGCCGCGCGCCGCGACTCGCTCGAGCGTCTACTTAGACGTGATGGGTAGCGTAGGCGCACTGACGTCGATGACCTTGGCGTCATCCGCATCGCCGGAGTTCAGCAGCACCTCGAGCACCCTCGCTTTGAGCGCCGACTGCTCTGAGCTGCCCCACTCGACCCGCGGCCCCTTGCGCAACGTGAAAGTGACGGAGTCCTCGGTCGCGGCCTTGATATTGTCCACGCGCCGGCTGACCTCGACGGGCAACTGATCGACCACGCCGAGCACCGACTTCAGCACCCGCACGTTGTCCTCTCCTACCGGCACCTCGATCGCGGGCAGGTTGTCGGGAGCCTCGTCGGAGCGGCCCACCTGCACGGCCTCGTCGTCGATCAGCAAATATCCGCCCTCGGGGTCTGGCACCGCCGCGACGGGCTCTCGCGACTCAATAGTCACGGCCAACCCCGCCGGCCATTCACGCTCGATGTGCACTGCTCTGACACCAGGGACGTCACGAATCTCGTTCGCGAGGTGAGTGGTGTTTAACAACGCTAGCGACGTTCCCTCGTGCGTGGCGATTGCATCGTCGACCGCCGCGGGGTCCACGACGGTTCCAAACCCGCTGGCCTCAACCTTGGCCGGATCCAGAGCGAACACCGGGGATAGTAGTAGTAGCCATACGGCGAGCACCGCGGTCCCCACATACGCGGCACGCTTGGCCCACTTGATAAGCAGAACACGATTCTTGGCCTTGGACCGCTCGCGTAGCCGCTCCTGCATGCGCGTGGTCACGTTGCCGAGCGCGGCCTTTGAATGGTTAATGGTGGCAGCCAGCGGCGACAGTGCCTCCGCCTCGCCCTTGTTGTCCGGGCCCTTGCGAATCTGGCTCGACGTGACGATCGCCACGCGCGACCATGCGCCGGGGGCTTTCGCGTCAACACCGTCCTTGCCTGCCTCGGAAGGCCGCGGCGCGCTCGGGGGACGGGCGACGATCCTGGTGGTGCTCACCGGGACGGATTCCGTTGCGGCCGATGCCGTGGCCGTGGACTTCTTGGGCGCTCGCTTGGGCATCGCCGGCTTGCCGGTGCGCGGCTTCGCGGCAGGTCCGCTGGTGCGCGGCGACACGGGCTTGCGCGACGTGGAGGGGGCGGCCTTAGAGCCAGTCTTGCGCGCTCCCCCACTGCTGGGCGCGGCGGGGCGCTGCTTGGCGCCTGGAGCGGGGCTTGACTGCTTTGGTGACGGGGGGCGGCGCTGATCAGTCACTGGTCGCCGCCGTTGCTGGCGTCGAGCCCAGTGGAGTCTCCCGCCGTGCGTCGCTCGAGCGCGCCAAGGATCCAGTCAGCCGCGAGAGTCACCGTGCCCGAGCCAACTGTCAGTACCGTGTCGCCCGGGCGCACCAGGCTCGCGGCAACCCCGGCGGCATCGGCCAGGTCCTCGACCACTGTCACCGTCGATCCCGCACCGGGCACCACCTGGTCGGCGATGAGCTGTGAGTTCACGCCCTCAATAGGGTCCTCGCGGTCGCCGTGCACACCGGCGATCACGACGTCAACGTCGTCGAGAGACAGCGCGTGGGCAAAGTTGCCAGAGTGTGCCTGCGTCCTCGTAAACAGCGCCGGCTGGAAAAGCACCACCATGCGTCCCACGCCTGATTCGCGCGCGGCGCGTAGGACCGCGGTGACCTCGGTGGGGTGATGAGCGTAGTCATCGATCACCTTGACGTCGTCCACCATTCCACGCAGCTGGTAGCGCCGGCCGGTGCCGGCGAACGTCGCGAGCGCCTCGGCTGCGCGGCGCGGGTCAGCTCCCACCTGAGTAGCCGCGATCCAGGCCGCGGCGGCGTTGAGCCGGTTGTGGTCACCAGGCATCGTCAGTGCGGTGGGGAAGGTCTCACCATCGCGAGTCATCGCGGCGTCGCCCACCACCACGTCGGTGTCCGCGGCGAGTCCGTAGGTGACCACAGCATCGGCCGCGTGTCCGGAGGCGTCCGAGATGCGTACGGCGTGCGCATCGTCCCCGCACACTACGAGTGCGTTGGCCGCAGTAGCGAACGTGGTGTACGCGTCCTCCATCGCCTCGACGGTGCCGTAATAGTCCAGGTGGTCGGGCTCAACATTGAGAAGGATCGCGACGTCGGCGTCGTAGCGCAGGAACGAACCATCGGATTCGTCGGCCTCGACCACCGCGATGCCGGCCGAACCCGCGTATCCGCCCGCCACTGCGCCTTCAATGCCAAAGACTCGCGCGCCCACGGCATAGCTCGCGTCGATTCCGCAGTGGTGCAGGACGTGCGCCACCATCGCCGACGTAGTGGTCTTGCCGTGCGTACCGGCGACCGCAATGATTCGCTGTCCTTTGAGCGCACGCACGAGCGCCTCTGATCGGTGCCACACGTCAATTCCCAGCTCGCGCGCGCGAGCAAGTTCGGGGTTGGTCTCGCGGATGGCCGTCGAGATCACGACGGCACGCGCTCCCTCAACCAACGCTGGGTCGTGGCCCACTCGGACGTCCATGCCGGCGTCGCGCAGGGCGCGGAAATAGGCGCTCTCGCCCCGGTCCGAGCCGCTGACGCTGTAGCCACGCGCGGCAATGAGCCGGGCGACGGCGGACATACCGGAGCCGCCCACGCCAATGAAATGAACTCGTTCGCTAGTTGTCAGGGTGTCTTGACTCACGCCGCGGCCTCTTCGATCATGTCGGCGAGCCGGCTCGCACCGTCGGCGATGCCGACTGTGGCTGCGGCTGCCCGCATGGCTGCAGCAACTTCCGCGTCCAGCACCATGCGCTCGGTCGCGAGCACGAGCTTCTGAGGGGTGAGGTCACCGTCATCGATCAGCTGGGCGGCTCCTGCTTCCACCGCGCCACGGGCGTTGAGCGCCTGCTCCCCATTGCCGTGAGGTAGCGGTACGTAGAGCGCGGGGATACCCATCGCGGTGGTCTCCGCCACCGTGCCCGCTCCGCTTCGGCACACCACTGCATCCGCCGCCGCAAGGGCGGTGGCCATGTCGTGCACGTACTCGTGGACGGCGTAGCGATCGCGCACCGTGGCCTTGAGATCGCCCTTGGCCCGCAGCGCCTCGTCATCCTTGCCCCGGCCCGTGGCATGAAGCACATACAGCCCGTGATCGAGCAGAGTAGGGACGGCCTCGACGACGGCGGCGTTAACGCTCGCGGCACCCTGCGACCCGCCGGTGACGAGCACCACCGGGGCATCCACGGGCCAGCCGAGGGACTCCCTCGCAGCGGCACGAGCCGAGTCTCGCGATGCGGGCGAACTCAGCGTACGGGCGAGGTCAGTAATTTCCGGGCGCAGCGGCAGTCCGGTCTCGACGGCGCCTTTGAGGGGCGTGTCGGCGAAGGTGACGGCAATGTTCGCCGTGAAGCGCGCGCCGAGCTTATTGGCCATGCCCGGGCGGACGTTTCCCTCGTGCACCACCATCGGCACCTTGAGGCTACGAGCCGCAACGTAGGCGGGCGTGGAGACGTACCCACCGAACCCCACCACGGCATCGGCGTTGGTGGAGCGGATCGCGTCCTTGGCGGCGCGGACGGCGGCGTTCCAGCGCCCGGGGAAGCGGAACATGTCGCCCGATGGCCGGCGCGGCATGGGAACGCGCGGCACCACGAGGAGCGGCAGACCTGCACGGGGCACGAGGTCCTGCTCGAGGCCCTCTGCGGTGCCCAGCACGGTCACGGAATGCCCGCGACGAGTGAGCTCGGAGGCGGTCGCCAGCAGCGGGTTGACGTGCCCGGCCGTGCCACCCCCTGCAAGCAGGAATGACTTAGCCACGGCGCCCCCTCGACAGCACGGTGAGAGAACGCTTGATCACCGAGGGGCGTGCGGCGAATGCCTCCTGCGCGCCAGGCTCGTGTCTGGCGAATGCCATGAGTACACCCAGCGCGGTCATAGACATGATCAGTGACGAACCTCCGGAGGAGACGATCGGCAGCGGCACACCGGTGACGGGAGCCAGGCCCACCACCACCGCGATGTTGACGCAGGCCTGGCCAACGATCCAGACGCCGATCGCGGCTCCTGCGATCTGTACAAAGGGATCGCGCGAGCGGCTGACGATGCGGGTCACCGCGATGACGATCATCGCGAAGGCGAGCAGGACCAACACCGTGCCGATGAGGCCATACTCCTCGCCGAGCACTGCGAAAATAAAGTCGTTGTCGGCGGCGGGAAGGCCGCCCCACTTCTCGCGACTCATGCCGGGGCCAAGGCCCCACAGCCCGCCGGAGGCCAACGCCCACGTGCCGTGCGTAGTCTGCTGGCACGCCGCTTGAATGTCGCAGCCCTCGGGCTCCAGGAATGTCTGGATGCGGTCAAGCCTGGTATCGCCGATGTTGACGAGCGCGAGAATTCCTACCCCACCCAAGACTGCGAATAAGCCAAAAAACCTAGCGGGTAGCCCGGCCACCCAATACGCGGCCGCGATCATCATGGCCATCACCATTGCCGTGCCCATGTCGTGTCCGGCCAGAACGAGTGCCAGGACGATGCCGGCGCCGATCCCCCCGGGAACCAGCGCACGCTTAAGGTTGGTGAGCTCATTGCGGAAGGTGGCCAGCACCACGCCCAGATACAACGCGATGCCGAGCTTGCCGATCTCGGAGGGCTGCATGGTGATCGGTCCGACCTTGAGCCAGTTCTTGTTGCCACCGGAGGATGTGCCAGCGACGTATACGAGCATCAGAAGGGCGATGGAGCCGAAGAGTATCCACGGAGCCAACCGCTTCCACATCTTGACGCTAAGCCGCGAGCCGATGATCAGGGCAACAAGGCCCACGGCCATCGCCATGGCTTGGACCATAAACAATGCGTAAGGGTTGCCGTCGGTCTGACGAATGGACAGAATCGAGGAACTCGACAGCACCATCGCGAGGCCCAACACCACCAGAATGGTGGTCGCAGCGACCAGCAGGTAATAGGAGGTAGCGGCTGATCGCGTCGGAGATGCGGCTGCATCACGCTTTGATGCGGTTGCCGTCATGCCCGGTCCTATCTCCCTAGCGCCCCCACCGCCTGAGCGAAGGCTTCCCCGCGATCCGCGTAACTGCGGAACTGATCCATTGATGCGCAAGCCGGAGACAGCAAAACCGTGTCGCCCGCCCGTGCCACGTCGCGCGCGGCCTCAACTGCCCGCGCCATCACAGTGTCCCCCGGTTCAATGCGTGTCACAGGGATATCTGCCGCGTGTCTCGCGAGCGCCTCGCTCAACGGCACAGGGTCGACGCCGATGAGTACCACCTCCCGCACACGCGGGGCAACGGACCGGATCAGGTCGTCGAACTCTTGGTCCTTGTCCAGCCCGCCGGCGATCCACACCACGGACTTTTCCTCGCGCCCGCCGAAGGCAGCAATGACGGCGTGCGCGTTGGTCGCCTTCGAGTCGTCCACGAACGTCACCCCGTCAATCTCCCGTACCGTCGCGGTGCGGTGAGCGTCAAGGGAGAAGGCGCGTAACCCGTCGCGCACGGCCGACGTGGGCACACCGGCGGCGCGAGCCAGCGCAGCGGCACAGAGTGCGTTGAAAATTAGGTAGGGCGGCACGGCGCCAGACACGAGGTGTTGCAGGTCCTCAACGTGGCCAAGCTCAAGCGCCTCGGTGCGGCGGTTGTCGGTGAAGGCCCTCTCGCACAGCACGCCGTCCACGACGCCGAACTGCGAGATGGCAGGTGCTCCGAGAGTGACGCCGATGGCGCGGCAGCCGTCCTGCACATCCGCATCAGCGACCATTGCCTCGATACTTGCGTCGTGCGCCGGATACACACACGCCTTCTCGACATTGCGATAGACGCGTGCCTTGGCGGCCCGGTAACTCTCGATGCCGCCGTGCCAGTCAGTGTGGTCATCGTCGACGTTGAGCGCGACGGCAGCAAGCGGCGCAATGGTAGAACTGAAGTGGAGTTGCAAGCTGGCGATTTCCACCGCGACCAGGTCGTGCTGCTCGCGCCCTGCGGCGATCACTGGCACTCCCATGTTGCCGCACACTGCGACATCCAGGCCTGCGGCCGCTGCAATGGTGCCCACCATCTGCGTGGTCGTGGTCTTGCCGTTGGTACCGGTAATCAGCACCCAAGGCACGCCCTGGCGACGCACGCGCCACGCGAACTCCATCTCGGACCAGATTTCCAGCCCCGCGGCCTCGCAAGCAAGGACGGCCTCGCTGTGCGGCGAGAAGCCCGGGGAAGCCATGACGACATCGAACGTGGTGAGGTCCACTTCGGCGATGCTCGTTGCATCGGCGTTGCCGTTGGCGTCGACCGTAGACACGGTCGCCCCCAAGTCGAGCGCGGCCGCGCGGGCCGAGGTCCCCGCGACGCCCACGCCCAGAATCAGGACGTGCTTGCCCGCTAGCGTCACAGCGAACTGACCCATTCCGCATAGAACAGTCCCATGCCGATGCCGGCACAGAGCCCCGCGATGATCCAGAAGCGGATCACGATGGTGACCTCACCCCAACCCATCAGCTCGAAGTGGTGATGCAGTGGCGCCATTTTGAAGATGCGTTTGCCCGTGAGTTTGAAGGAAGCAATCTGCAGCACCGAGCTCATCACGATGATGACGAACAGGCCGCCGATGACGCCACCCAGAATCTCAGTACGCGACACGATAGTGAGGCCGGCAATCGCGCCTCCAAGGGCGAGCGAGCCGGTGTCGCCCATGAAAATCTTTGCGGGACTGGCGTTCCACCACAGGAAGCCAAAGCACGCCCCCGCGATGGCCGCAGACAGGATCGCCAGGTCACCCGGGTCGCGCACCTCGTAGCAGAGACTGCTGCTGTCGCTGAGCCCGCATATCTGGTTGCCCTGCCAGATGTTCAAGAGCACGTACGCACCAAAGAACACGATCGAGGCGCCGGTAGCGAGTCCGTCCAGGCCGTCGGTCAGGTTGACCGCGTTGGACCATGCGGTGATGAGGAAGTTTGACCACACGATGAACAGGATGAGGCCCACAGCCGGTCCCCAGTACGCGAGGTCAAGCGCGGTGTCGCGCAGAAACGACACGGACGTCGAGGCAGGTGTCAGTCCCTCACCGTTGGGGAACTGCAGCGCCAAGATGCCGAAGGTGATGCCGACGACGCCCTGGCCAAGAAACTTCCACCGCGCGCGCAAGCCGAGCGAGCGTTCGCGAGTAATTTTGATGCCATCGTCCAGGAAGCCCACCAGCCCCAGGCCCACCATGAGGAAGACCACCAGAATCGACGATGCGTTGGGTAACTTCCCGGTCGCGAGGTTAGCGACGAACCAGGCTATGACCGCCGCCAGAATGATGACGATGCCGCCCATGGTGGGCGTTCCACGCTTGACGTGGTGGCTCGCAGGCCCATCCTGGCGAATGAACTGACCGTATTGGCGCTGCGTGAGGTACCGAATGAGCAGGGGCGTCCCCAAAAGGGACAGCACCAGCGAAATCGCTCCCGCAGCTACGACCGCTCTCATTCATTCACTCCCACAAGTTGGTCGGCTAGCTTCCACAGTCCCGCACCGTGCGATGCCTTGACCAGCACGGTGTCTCCGGCAGTCAGACGCTCGTCAACAAACGCCCGTGCCTCCCCAATCGTAGCGACCCAGGCAGCCTCGTCGCCCCACGACCCTTCGCGCACGGCAGATGTAAATGCGGGTCGCGCACCCGCGCCAACCACCAACAGGTGGTCCACGCCCAGGCGGACCACGTCGAGGCCGATGTCGCTGTGCGCGTCAATCGAGGCGTCACCCATCTCCAGCATCTCGCCAATGACCGCAAACGTGCGGCCTTTGGATCCGACAGCCATCAGGGCCCGCAGCGCGGCGCGCATGCTCTCGGGGCTCGCGTTATATGAGTCATCAATCACGGTAACGCCATCCGCGCGGTTCGTGACCGCCATGCGATGGGCTGACAGCGGCCGCGCTGCGGCCACTGCGTCTATCGTCCTGTAGTACTCCATCCCAGTCGTCAGCGCTACGGCGATGGCCGCGAGCGCATTGGTCACATGGTGCTCACCTACAAGACCCAGGTGGATCGCGTAGGGCACCGCGCCGTCCACAAATCCATCGCTAGCGGAGTCTCCCCCGCCCTGGCCGGGATCATCCGGGTCGTGGAAACTGGCGCTCGACGCGAACAATGCCTGCACAATGGGGGTGAACTCCGCGCGCCCGTCCACGAGGCGCGCGCGAGAAGCGATCAGGCTTACGCCAGTGTCCTCTGTCGCACCGAAGGTCCGTACGGTCAGGCTCTTGTCATGGACCGCGGGGACGTCGCGCATCCCCGCTACCCGCGCATCGTCCGCGTTGAGCAAGACCGTACCGCCGGGGATGACGCCGTCAATGATCGTCGACTTTTCCGCGGCCAACGCATCAATATTGCCGTAGCCGCCCACGTGTGCGGTGCCAACCGTAAGAACTACCGCGACATCGAGCGGCGCGATCGACGTCAGGTAGGCGATGTCTCCGGGCGCGCTGGCACCCATCTCAAGGACCAGGTGACGGGTCGAGGCATCCGCGCGCAGCACCGTCAGCGGCAGCCCGATCTCGTTGTTGAAGCTACCAACCGGTGCCACCACGTCGGGAAGCACCTGAGCGAGCAGGTCCTTGGTGGTGGTCTTGCCGTTCGAGCCGGTGATGCCGACTACGGTGAGGTCGCCCTCGACCCGCAGCAGCGCGAGGTACGCGCGAGCCAGGCGACCCAGGGCCTCGGTCACGTCGTCCACCATGATGTGCGGAGCGCCCACCGGCTGCTGCACCAGGCACAGGGTAGCGCCGGCCGCAATAGCGTGGTCCACGTAGTCATGGCCGTCGACTCGGTCGCCAATGAACGCTGCGTACAGCGCACCGGGTTCGACGTCGCGGGTGTCCTTCTCCACAGAGTCGACGCGCACGTCGACGTCCGCGACGAGCGTCCCGCCCACTGCATTCGCAACCCACTGCGCCGTCAACTGCCTCATGACTCTCCCCTAGTGCTAGCGCCGCTACCGCCTGCGCGGTCGGCGACTATGCGTTCGTGTGCCTGCAGGTAGGCATCGCGATCGTTGTAGCGGTAAAACACGCCCGCGATCTCCTGCGTGGGCTCGTGGCCCTTGCCAGTCACGATGACCGAGTCTCCCGGTCCACCGAGGCGCAGCCCGTACTCGACAGCGGCCACTCGCGGCTCGACCTCGTGAACGTCCGCGAGATCCGGTCGCACTTTCTCGATTCCCGCACGGATCGCTGCTCGCACGGCGGCGGGCTCTTCTGAGCGTGGGTTCTCATCGGTGAGGACGATGACGTCGGCGAGCCGGGCGGCGATCTCGCCCATGACCGGTCGCTTGCCCTGATCCCGGTCGCCGTCAGAGCCGAAGATGAGGATGAGGTTGCCAGGTGTGATGGGTCGCACCCCCTCGAGCGCGAGCGTCAGGGCATCGGGCGTGTGAGCGTAGTCGACGATCGCGAGCGGGTCGACGTCGCTACGTTCGATGACGCGCTCCATGCGGCCCGGGACGCCGTGCGCGGTGGCCACACCCTCGATCGCGGCGGCCAAATCGATGCCCGCGGCGTGCGCCGTCACGATGGCAACCATGGCGTTCGACACGTTGACGAGCCCGGGCAGCGGGCTGTGCGCCTCGTGGAGCACGCCTTGCGGGTCGCGGAAAGTGAACCGCGAGCCCACCCCGTCAAGTCCAACATCCGCATCAGTCACGGCCCAGTCGGCCGATGCCGCGGCGGCTACCGCTTCCTCGTCGCCTGTTCTGTCGGGACGCGTGGCGACGGTCTCGACGGGAATCTGCACCTCGCGTGCGAGTTGCCTGCCCCACTTGTCGTCCACATTGATGACTCCGCGCCGGGCCCGGCCGGGGGCGAACAGTTTGGCCTTTGCCTTGAGGTAGTTCTCCATGGTGCCGTGGAAGTCCAGGTGGTCCCACTGAAGGTTGGTGAAGACTGCCACGGAGAAGTCTGCGCCGCTGATGCGCTCGAGCTCGGCGGCGTGCGAACTGACCTCGGTGATGGCGGCAGTCGCGCCTTCCTCGCGCATGCGGGCGAGCAGCGCGTGAAGGACCGGCGCCTCGACCGTCGTGCGCGGGCTCTCGATCGCCTCGTTGCCAATGCGCAATTCGACCGTGCCCATCAGTCCCCGGTGCGGGTGTCCCGCAGCGAGCGCGTTGTCGATGAAGTAGCTCGTGGTGGTCTTGCCGTTCGTGCCTGTCACGCCAACAAAAACGAGGTCGCGTGAGGGGTCACCGTAGACAAGCGCCGCAGCCTCGCCCATGGCGAGCCGCGCATCGGCCGCTACCAAGACAGGAACACCAATGTTGGACAATTGTGCGGCGCCGGCCTCGTCGGTAAGCACCGCTACCGCACCACGCGCTACAGCATCGGCCGCATACACTGCGCCGTGTCGGTTGAAGCCCGGGAACGCGCCAAAGAGGTCACCGGCGGCGACGTGCTTGGAGTCAACGGTTGCACCGGTCACCCTCACGTGCGCGGCTTCGGCACCGAGTTCGGTGATGCTGGCGCGGTTGGCAACGTCCGCCAAGGTGGTGGACGGAACACTGGCGGGCCGTAGCGCCATCTCAGCCAAAATTACTCCCAGGTGGTCGGGTACAGCTTGGCGGGCGTGCCGGATGGCGGCACGCGCAGCGCCTGCAGTGCGAAGGTGGAGACATCTTTAAAGAGCGGTGCTGCAACCTCTCCACCATAGATCGAAGTCTTGGGCTCATACATAATGACCGATACGACAATACGTGGGTTGTCTGCGGGCGCAACGCCAACAAACGACGCGATGATCTTGGAGAGTTTCCCGTTGGCGTCGGGCGCCTGGGCAGTGCCAGTCTTACCCGCAACGCGATATCCGTCGATCTGCGCCTTCTTACCGGTACCGTCCTCGGTCACATCCTCGAGCATCAGCATGAGCTCCGATGCCGTCTTCTCCGACACCACCCGCGTGGGCTCGTCGAGCTCCCGTGGCGTGAACGTGCCGTCCGGGTGCTGGAGCCCCTTGACGATTGTGGGCTGGAGGCGCACGCCACCATTCGCCACCGTCTGGTAGACCTGCGCGGTTTGCAGGGCCGTCACCGCAACACCCTGCCCAAAGAGCACGGCGTATTTGGTGCGGCCGTCCCACTCTTCCCAAGGGTGCAGGATTCCACCCGACTCGTCGGGCAAGCCCACGTTCGTGGGCTCGCCAAAGCCGAAAGCCGTGAGGTAGTCGTACCGAGTCTCGGGCGACAGCTTCTCGCCGATCTGAACGGTGCCCGTGTTGGAGGATTGCACGAGCACGCCCGCTAGCGTGAGTTTTTGGGTTCCCGCGTCATGCGAGTCGCGAAAGGTCTGATTATTGGAGGTGGTGTACTTGTACGGCGCCTTATATTCCGAGAGGGGCGTGGCGATGCCCTCTTCGAGGGCGGCAGCCATGGTGATGACCTTGCCGGTAGAGCCCGGCTCAAAGACCGTGGACACTGTGCCAGCGCCACGTTTGGCGGCATCGGTAGCGCCTGGGTCGTTGGGATCCACTGAGCCGGAATCCACCAGAGCCAGGATCTCTCCCGTCTGGACGTCCTCGACGGTGACCATCGCCCGCTCGGTGCCCGTCTTCTTGACCGCAGCCTCTACCAGTTTCTGCGTCTGCCACTGAATGTCGCGGTCGAGCGTCAACACAACGGTAGAGCCGGGAACCGCGGGGGTCTCTTCGTGAGTGCCGGTGGGGATGATGGTGCCGCCGCCACCCTTCTCATAAGTAATGGAACCGGGCTTGCCGAGCAACTCGTCCTCGTACTCGAGTTCCGTGCCCGCCGCACCACGCACTCCCGGGCCATCCGAGTTACCCGCGACAAAGCCCACGACGTTGCCAGCGATGTCCCCGTTTGGGTAGATGCGCTCCGAGGTCGGCTCGGGCTCAATGCCGTAGATGTTCTCCTCTTGGATCAGTTCCCAGGTCTCAGGAGTGATGTCCTTGGCAATGTACTTAAAGGTGCTGTCGCCCACCATCTTGGCGGCGAGCTCCGACTCCTTAAGACCCAGGATGGGGGCCAAGATCTTGGCTGCGTCGAGCGGCCCCTCGGCCACGACCTGCTTATTCTCTGTGCGCTTGAACTGGGCGATGAGCTTCTGGTTGACGCCGACGTTGTAGCGCTTGACTGAGGTGGCCAGGACCACGCCGTTGCGGTCAACGATGTCTGCGCGCTCCGAGTCGACCTCAGTGGTGACGAGTCGCGACGCAAGCGCCTCCTGAGAGAGCTCGGCTGCCTGGACACCCTGCACGAGGACCAGGCGTCCTGCAAAGACAACCAATAATGCCAACAACAGGACCGCAAGAATGCGCTGTCGTTTGACGGGCTTGCCTACGGTCGGTGCGACTGAGCGCTGCGCCGATGCCATCGATCTACTGCCCCTCCGACTCGAGTACAACCGCATCCTTAAGCGAGACAAAACCCAACGTCTCTGCGGGAACCATACCCATGTCGGCCGCCTCATTGGCTAAGAACTGCGGCGAAGAGTTGGATTCGAGTTGCGTGACGAGTGAAGCGCGCTCCTGGTGCAGGCTCGCGATCTCAATTTTGAGGTCACGGCGCTCATACGCGCCACTCGCCATGGTGGTGTTGAGAATCAGCACGGCAGCCATCGACCCCAGCACTATCGCCACGCACAACCAGGCGAAGGGAACCATTGATCGGACCTGCTCGGGAGCCGCAACCGCGCGCAGGTGCTCGCGCCGGCGTGGGGCCTGCCTCGGGCTTGGTAGCGGCGCTCCAGCGCGCGCAGAGGGCCGCTGTCGCAGTGGTGCTGCACTCATGCTGTTCTCCTCAGGCGCTCGACGGGGGTGAGACGGGTACGTTGCGCGGCCCTCAGGCGCACGGGTTTGGATCGCGGGTTGTCCTCGGCCTCGGCCTCGGTCGCCATCTCCGCCCCACGGGTCAGGGCCTTCAGATACGGCTGGTCCTCGTCCGGAATGACGGGCATTCCCGGGGGTGCGGAGGACACAACGCCCGCGGCGAAGGCCTGTTTCACGATCCGGTCCTCCAGCGAGTGATAGGACATCACAACGATGCGACCATCCACTGGGGTGGCCTCGATGGCCGTAGGGATGGTGCGTTCGAGTACTTCGAGCTCACGGTTGACGGCGATGCGCAGCGCCTGGAACGTGCGTTTGGCAGGGTTGCCGCCTTTCGCACGCGCCGCGGCTGGGATAGCAATACGGACCAACTCGACCAGGTCCGCACTGCGCGTCACTGGCGCGGTCTCACGTCGGCGCACGATGGCCCGGGCGACGCGCGGAGCGAAACGCTCCTCACCGTACTCCCGGAAGATGCGCGCCAGGTCTCGCTCGGAAAGGTCAGCCAGCAGGTCTGCCGCAGTGACCTCGTCCTCGCGGTTCATACGCATGTCCAGCGGCGCGTCTTGCGCGTACGAGAACCCGCGATCGGCCTCGTCGATCTGTAGCGAGCTGACCCCTAAGTCGAGCAGAATGCCGTTGGCGGTGGTCGCTCCCACCAGCGCGAGGGCACCCGCAATGTCGTCGTACTCCGCGTGGTGCGCGACAAACCGGTCGCCAAACGGCGCAAGTCGGTCGCTCGCAAGGGCGATCGCGTCGGTGTCACGGTCAATACCCACGACGGTCACGTGGGGGCAACGAGTGAGCAGTAACTCGGTGTGACCTCCCATACCCAGGGTGCCGTCAATCGCGATGGACCCGGGAGCCTCGAGGGCCGGGGCGAGGAGGTCGACGCAACGTTCAAGCATGACCGGCTGGTGCCGGGAAGCCGCGCTGTGCGTCATCGCCCCTCCTTGTGGGTAGTGGTTGGTGTCATTGGGTGACATGTCCCGAGGTCTCCCTCCGGCTCTCTGTCGGGGGGAAGTCCGTCAGAGCGGCGCGGGAGGAGGCCACGGGGCATGTCGGCGTTACATATCGTCAAAAACTTCAGCTGCGGTGGCGGCGTAGTCGTCCTCGCCGCGCTCGAGGTACTCGTTCCAGGCATCGATGTCCCAGATCTCTACGCGAGAGCCCAGGCCCACTACCGCGACCTCACGGTCGATTCCTGCGTACTTGCGTAGCGGCTGCGAAAGCAGGATGCGCCCCTGCTTGTCGGGGATGTCGTCCGATGCGTAGCCAAGGAAGTTGCGCAAGTAGTCCCGTGCGTTCTTGTTCTCGAGCGGCGCCTTACGAAGGCGGTCGTGGATACTCGCAAACTCGTCAAGCGGAAACAGGAAGATACAGCGGTCGAGCCCGCGCGTCGCCACGAGTCCCGAGGCAAGGCGCCCACGGAACTTAGCGGGCAGGATCAGGCGGCCCTTGTCGTCCAGTTTGGGCGTGAACGTGCCGAGAAAGACCCCCGTAGGGCCCAACCCATGTGCGGTTGTCTCCGACACGTCCAATCACCTCCCCAACGCCACGACTCGCCAGTTGTCCCCACATTACTCCACTTCTCTCCACAATTGGGTGGATTGGGCGAAATTAGTTTCCAATCTTGAACAAATCACCAGGTAAAAGTCTAGTTAAATAAGTGGAGTGACCTTGCGACTTGCCTGCATCGCATAGGCTCGTGGGGTTACGTAAAGGAGCGCACATGTCACAGCCGCTGCCCACTGAGGCGGAACTGGCCGAAGTCGCGGACGTCACCTCTCAGATCCGCGAGTCAATTTCCACCGTGTTGTCCGGTATGGACACGGCAGTGACCGCCGCCCTCGCGACGATGCTCGCCGAGGGGCACCTCCTCATGGAAGACGTCCCCGGCGTAGGTAAGACCACGCTCGCTCGTGCCCTTGCCGCGAGCATCGACTGCTCGCTAGGCCGACTCCAGTTCACGCCCGACCTGCTGCCCTCGGACGTCACCGGAGTGAGCATCTTCCGGGCGGCCGATGCGTCCTTCGAGTTTCGCCCCGGCCCCGTCTTCGCGAATGTCGTCATCGCGGATGAGATCAACCGCGCGTCACCAAAGACTCAGTCCGCTCTGCTGGAGGCAATGGCCGAGCGGTCCGTGACGTCCGATGGCACCACGCGCCCTCTCCCCCGTCCTTTCCTGGTGGTGGCGACGCAGAACCCCATCGAGATGGAGGGCACGTACCCTCTTCCCGAGGCGCAACGCGACCGCTTCATGGCGCAGGTCTCGGTCGGCTACCCCTCGCCGCAGGACGAGATGGCGATGCTCGAGTCACACGACGGCGTCGACCCGCTCACCCTGGTAACCCCCGTCGCGGATACCGAGACGATCGCCCGCCTTGTCGACGTTGCGCGCCGTATATACGCGGCGCCGGCCATCAAGCAATACATCGTCGACCTCGCCACGGCGACTCGCTCGGACGGCGCACTTCGACTGGGGGCATCGCCGCGTGCGGCGCTCCAGCTGTTGGCCGCCGCAAAGTCTCGGGCCGCGATGGCTGCACGCAATCACGTCTTGCCTGACGACATCAAAGCGTTAGCGGTGCCGGTGTTCGCTCACCGACTCATTTCTTCAACCGAGGCGCGGCTCGCCGGGCGCACGTCCGACCAAGTCATGCGCGAAATCCTGGCCCGAACTGCCATCCCATCCGAAGCCCGAGACGTCGCTCCGCACCGTGAGAGGGCGTTTACCCGCACCCAGGCCGCGCCCGCACAATGAAGCGACGCCGCAACCGCGACTCGGGGTCAATCACCGTGATGACACCCCGGGGGATCGGCATGGGAGCGTCCGGCGTTGTCGTGGCCATTCTGGGCATCGGCCTCGCCAGCCCAGTACTCGTGTGGGTTGGGGTCTCCATGGCTGCCACGGTGCTCATCGCAGCGCTATGGCTAATCACCTCCGTGGCAATGTTCCGCAAGAGATTCCCTGATGCATGGCGAACAGTGGCCCCCCACCCCCTCACAGCGGGCGGCAATGGAACAGTCAATGTCAGCATCCGCACCGCGAAGCACCGCCAGCGGCTGGGCATTAGTAACGCACTCGCGTCCGCCCTCGATGTGCGTGAGCAGGCCGCCGCCGAGCTCACCGGAGGCCTCTCCACCAAGGCGACAGTCGGGCGTTCCGCCGAGGAACTTCGGCTCGACTACCAGGTGCACCCGACACACCGCGGCCGGTGGCCGCTCGGACCCGCCCTCGTGAAGATCTCCGAACCGCTCGGCATGATCTGGGCAGACGTCGCCGCCGGTAGCGTCGAGCACGTGCCCGTCTGGCCACGCATTGTCGACCTCACGGCCGCCACCGGCGCGTTGATGGGTCAGGCCGACCGGGTAGTGATGGGTGCCCGCACTCCGTCCGCAGACGACTCGTCGCTACGCGACTACCGGGACGGCGATGACCTGCGCCGAGTGCATTGGAAAAGTACCGCACGGCGCGGCACCATGGTCGTCCGGGCCGATGAGCGCGCAGGAGTGAGGCCCGCCACCGTTTTGCTCGACCTACCGGTCAATCCAGTGGCCGCCGAGTGGAGCATCAGTGCCGCGGCATCGGTCGCCGTGTCTGTGCTCGCCTCCGGACATCCCGTGAGGTTGGTGGGCGCGAATGCGCCTCCCGAAGCCGGTGAGGTACACGACGCCCATAACCGAGACAGTGCCAGATCCCGCATCCTCAACGCGACACTCGACCTTGAGGTCCCGTCTAATCGTGACACCGCACTCGAGCACACCCGTGCCGCAGCACGGGCGGCCGTCAACGAAGCGGCCTACGGTGAGGTTGTCATCGCCGTGTGTGATCCCCTGGCGGGCGATATTCTGGCGTCGCTCGTGCCACTGGGCGAGGCCGGTCGCGCATGGGCGATAGTCCGTTGTGGCGACGGCCCCCGACAAGACGAGCGTGCCGAGCAAACCGCCGCAACCCTCAGTAGGTCGGGCTGGAAAGTTGTCACCGCGTCGGTGCGCGATGACCTCAGTTCCGTGTGGAGCGAACTAGTCGCAGGAGGCTCCACATGAGCCATCGCACTGGAGTCACCCGCACCGCCCGCGCCACTCGGCCCTCGTGGCTCGTCACCATACTGATTGCGGTAGCTGCCCTGCTTGGACTGGGCGGACTCTCCGTGATGATCCGTTACGACACCTGGCTGCGCACCGTGGTCGTCACGGTGTTGGCCGTTGCCGCCATCGTGGCGTTCGCGCGGACCCGTACACCCTCCAAGTGGATACCGACTGCGGTGGGCGCGGTCGCCGCCTTCATGTTCATGATCTGGGACTTCGCCGCACGGGAGGATGGGTCGCACCACACGTTTCCCACCGTCGGCGCCTTACGCGATCTAGGGACCGCCCTTGGTCAAGGAATCCACCACGCCGAGGTCTCCACGATCCCAGTGGTTGCTACTCCCGGGTTTGCGGCGATAATCGCGGGTTCCGTCCTCGCGTTGTTCCTCATCAGCGAGTACCTCGCGGTCTCTTGGGGCCTGACCGCGACGGCCGGCATTCTGCTGCTCTTAGCGTGGTTGCCAGCCGCGATCCTGCAACACCAGGTCTCCATCACCCTCCTGATGGCCGCCATCGGTTGCTGGGTGGCTGCGATGGTGCTGACCCGTGCGCCTACCGGCCGTGGCCTTCCGCACTCCATGACTGGCGCGGTGGTAACGGTGGGTGCAGTAGTGGCGGTTGCCGCGCTCGTCGCCCCGCTCGGAGTGGGAGCGCCCGGCTGGGGTCTGATTCCACGCTTCGAGGCGCCGAACGGCCTGGACGGCACCACGCGGCTCAACCTGGCACTCGACCTGCGCAGCTCGCTCACCACCAAGTCCGGCACCGCGGTCATGGTCTACGCAACCTCGGGGTCTCGCCCCGAGGCGCTGCGCCTCTACACGCTGACCGACTTTGACGGTAATTCGTGGGAGCGTGACGAGCCCACCGACGAGTCGGTGCCCGCCACCGACGGCGTGTTGTGGCCAACGGCGGTGGACGACTGGGCCGGACGCAATCGCGAGCGCCTCGACATTCAGGTGCGCTCGCTCTCCGAGCGCAATCTGCCGCTGCCGACCGCACCGCGCACGGTGGACGTAGGCCCTGGTTGGTCGTATGTGCCCTCCCGCGACGAGGTCACGAGTGACGACAAGACCACCAATGGCCTGACCTACTCGGTCGTCACCGACCTGGACTACCACGACAAGGATGCTCTCATTGAGGAACAGAGCGAGATCGACGATGGCGCCGATGCTGGACTCGACCCGCGGTACCTCGACGTTGCGCCAGACATTGATCTTGACCGAGTGCAAGCCGTCGCACTAAACGTGACGGAACGGGCAGACACCCGCTATGGCCAGGCACTCGCACTTCAGCAGTACCTACGCAGCCCGCTCGACTTTAAGTACGACACAACAGTCACCCCAACCGGAAACGACTCTGTGTCTGAATTCTTGGACGCGAAGTCTGGATACTGCGTTCAGTTCGCCACGACCATGGTGGTACTCGCGCGATCGTTAGGCATCCCTGCGCGGCTAGCGGTGGGCTTCCTAGGCGGAACGGTGACAGAAGACGAGACCTTTGTGGTTCGCGGCTCGGACGCTCACGCATGGCCTGAGCTCTACTTTGCGGATCAGGGCTGGGTCCGATTTGAACCCACTCCTGCCGTCCAGACTGGGACTCCCCCCATCTATGCGGACCCCACGCAGGGCATCAACGAGCCCGTCATCAACCTTCCCGAGGGACGGTCGCCGGAGAACCCAGGTGAGATCCGTAATCCTGACCCTGGAGCCAACCCCACGCCACACGTCGACACGGCAGCCGCCCCCGTGATCAGTTGGTGGGCTGTGACAGGAATCATCGTCGCCGTTGTCGCCATGATCGCCGCGATATGGTGGCGCCGTCGAGTACGCCCCGCTCACGCGCTCACCGAACCCGAGCGCGCGTGGCGAATCCTTGCCGACCGCCTGGCGCCTCGCATCGGCTGGCCGTCCACGCTCACCCCTCTCGAGGTTCCCGCTCACATTGAGCAAGGCCTGCGACCACTTCACGCTCGCCTCAGCGAGGACGGAGATGCCGCGTTGGCGCGGGTGTGCGGCGCGGTATCTGACGCTCGCTACGGCTTCGAGGGCCACGCAACGGCCACAGACCACGCGGACAGGTCACTGGAAGCTGATGCCCACCTCGTGGCGACCGAGGTCGAGCACGCAGTCAAGGGCAAGCCCGTCGCGAGGTGACGAACCATGACGCCCATGGGGGCGAACTGGAACGGTAGTTAGAGGTCGCCTTCGTCGCGGCGGCGCTCAAAGCGCTCTTCGACGCGACCCATGAAGCCCTTTTCGTCCTTAGCAGCGGCCTTGGGTGCGGGCCCCTTGGCGTCGTCCGCACGCGGCTCACCGGAACTTGAGGACGTCGGCTTACCGCCGGTGAGGCCCCAAATTGCGAACCCCAGCATGATGGCGAAGCCGGCAATGCCGAGCAACGTCAACTGCGTCATCACGCCTGCTAGCACCACACCGAGACCGGCGACTACCCCGAACACTGCCCACGTCAAGTGACCGCGAGACTTCTGTCCGCGCGACATCGCGTGACCCAATTTGGGGTCGGATCCGAGGTCGTGCTCAAGCTGCTCGAGCACGCGCTGCTCATATTCTGAAAGCGGCACCGTGACCTCCTTAGGTTCCTGTGCGGATAAGTCTAGTTGATATTCGGCGTAGACACTAGACCGAACTGAGCCCGTTCGCAGCCCGCACCACGAGCACGCACCTACATGCGTCGCGACGCCGGGTCTACAGTGAACGCCATGGCCCGCCGCACACCTTCATTAATCGCCCCCAACACGCCACGCAACACTCCTATTGCGATTGGTTCAGGGACCGTCGAGCTGCGAGACGAATCTGATGGTTCAACGACTGTGTGGGTCAATAATGTTCCCAGTTCCAGTATGCGACCCGAGTTGGACGTGCTCGACTTCGAATACATGCGTCACATGGCGGCAGCGATCACCTCCTGGGCGCCTGATGGGCGCTGGCTCGCTCTCCATGTGGGTGCCGCAGCGTGTTCGCTCCCCCGCTACCTGGCTCACACCTACCCCGAGTCCGGCCACATCGCCGTGGACATCGATACCTCACTGCCTGAGTTAGTTCGTGAATGGTGGGATCTCCCGCGGGCGCCACGGCTAAGAATCCGCGCCCAGGACGGGCTCGTTGCAGTGGCGAGCCGGCGCGACGACAGCCTCGACCTGGTCGTGCGGGACGCGTTCGCGGGAGACGCCACCCCGGAACACCTCGCGGACGTCAACTGGTGGGAGCAGGCACGGCGGTCCGTACGAGCGTCCGGGTTGGTGCTCGCGAACGTCGGCACCCGCCCGGGCACCATCATGGGCCGCGACGACGCGCGTGCTGCGCGAGCCACGTTCAAAGACGTCGTTGCCGTGGGCGAACACGCGGTCCTCAAGGGCAAGCGGCGCGGAAACGTGGTGCTGGTCGCAGGCGACCAGATCGACTCGCGAGCGCTCGCACGGTACGCGGCATCGGCTCCCCTACCCACCGGCGTCGACCCTGGCTGGAACCGCTAGCCCGAGCCCCAGGAGGTCACAGCATCGGCCTTCCGCGCGGGAACCCACCCTTGGTGGGGAAACAAAAATGGCCGCCCTCCCGAAGGAGAGCGGCCATCGTTGCGCGTAGTCGCGACACGAATGCCGGGAACTACTGATGCCTGTATTCAGCTGGCGTCGAGCGGGCTCAAACCTGCGTCAACTGCCAAGACTGAGAAGACTTAGAGGGGACGAACCTGCTCGGCCTGGGGACCCTTGGGGCCCTCGGTGACCTCGAACTCGACGCGCTGCGCCTCTTCGAGGGACTTGTAACCATCGGTCACGATCGCGGAGTAGTGCACGAAAACGTCGGCGCCGCCGCCGTCCTGTGCGATAAATCCATAACCCTTTTCGGCGTTAAACCACTTCACAGCACCCTGTGCCATTTTTAATTCCTATCTGTACTGCCCGGAGACGGGAAGCAAGGACACCATGTCCCTGCTTGTCGCCGCAATGATTTGTTCCACGCCCGGAAAGCCAGACAGGTTTCGCACACTACGTTCTTGCAACCGAACCTATTGTGGCACGTTTTACGGATTTGGGGGGAAGTCGGGCCGTTGTTGCTCAAGAAATTGCTCAAATGCCGCCCCCAGTTCGTCTGCAGAGGGCAGCGAACCGTCCATTGGAATGACGCCCTCGCGCGACTCAACCAGCGCATCGTACTGACGTTCAAGCTGCTCTACCAGGCCCTGAATCTCTTCCGACTCTGCCATCTGGCGGTTAATCTCCTCAGTCGCCGTAGCCGCCGCATCGTCCAGATCTCCGGTCGATAAGACCAGGCCTGAGACATCCTCGATGGCCCGCATGGCGCGCTGCGCGGCTTGCGGATACGAACTTTGAGCGAGGTAATGGGGCACGTGAACTGCGACGCCCACGGCATCGAGGTCCCACTGGCCGAACCTGTACTCCATGAGGTTTTGCGACGATGCGGGCACCTGCACGGTGCCGAAAATGCTCGGCGCGTCGGGAAGGATCTCCTGACGCGTGCCGTGCACCGTCGCAATGAGCGGCCGGGTGTGCGGGACGCCCATGGGAACTCCGTGAGTGCCCAGCGTGAGGCCGACCCCTAGCTCGTCAACGATCTCGCGGACCGCGCGGATGTAGCGCTCCCACTGCACGTCGGGCTCGAAGCCGTGTAGCAACAGAAACGCGGTCCCCTCCGCATCGGTCACCATGTCAAGTTCAAGATGAGGCTCGTCGTAGTCGGTCCACTGGTTCACAGAGAACGTCATCTCAGGACGGCGCGACCGATAGTCGAGCAGTTGATCGATGTTGAACGTTGCGACGCGCACCGGCTCGCTGTGCTCGAGTACGTGGTCCGCGACGTGCGCGCCGGCACGGCCGGCGTCAATGAACCCACGTAGCGAATACATCAGCACTGCGGAGCCGTGTGACGACCGGGCTGTCCACGCCTCGACGCCTTGCGGGTCCCACGTCAACAGAGAATTGTCAGTCATGGCCTCATTGTTTCACGGCATCCCTCGCTGAGCGTCAGACCTCGCTGCGAGCGAACGACCCACGGGACCTTGGTCGCCACGCTCGAGCATCTTTGCGATAATGGTCAACTGTCTCGGCGACTTACGTGACGTAGATGCAAGGGGTGAAGATGCACGAGGACAACACGGTGAATGCGGACCAGCCTGGACTCGCTGGCGAGCAAAAAGTCATCGATGTTCTCTACTCACGCGTGGACACACTGCGCGACGAGGCTGACGAGCGACTTACTGAAATTCGTCGTACCGGACCTAGCGGATCACCCCAGAATCGCTCCGAGCGCGACGCGTTCGCCACGCTCTACGAGGACCGCATTGCGCAGCTCGACGCCGTCGAGGATCGCCTTTGCTTTGGCCGCCTCGACCTGCGCGACGGCGATCACCTCTATGTGGGCCGCATCGGGCTGTCCGACGCCGATCACGCCCCGCTGCTCACGGACTGGCGCGCCCCTGCAGCGCGGGCCTTTTACTCGGCGACCGCCGCGAACCCTGGCAACGTGGTCAATCGTCGTCACCTGACTACCCGCCGCCGCACTGTGACCGCAGTCGAGGACGACGTGCTGGACGTCGAAGCCTTGCGCGAATCCGGCGCAGACGCCGCGCTCGCCGGGGAGGGCGCCCTGCTCGCCGCTCTGGGTGAGCGCCGCACCGGCCGCATGGGCGACATCGTCGCCACTATTCAGGCAGAGCAGGATGACGTCATCCGCGCGCCGATGCAGGGCGCGCTGGTGGTGCAGGGAGGCCCCGGAACGGGCAAGACGGCCGTGGCCCTCCACCGCGCCGCGTACCTGCTCTACCACCACCGTCAGCAGCTCGAGAGCCGCGGCGTGCTGCTCATCGGGCCATCGCGGTCCTTCCTGAACTACATCGACCACGTGCTGCCCTCGCTCGGCGAGACGGGCGCCGTGAGCACCACCATGAGCGGGCTAGTCAAGGGCATCGACACGTCCGCCATCGAGGCCGACCAGACCGCCGCGCTCAAGGGCCGGACTGAGATGGCGAATGTGATTCGCAGCGCCGTCCGCGAGCGCCAGCGGTTGCCGCGCGCCGACCAAGAATTTCGCCTGGACGGTCGCACAGTGGTCATCCGCCGCGCCGACGTCAAAGACGCCCAGGCACGAGCGCGACGCGACGGCAAGCCTCACAACCAGGCCCGCAAGGCATTCGCCAAGGACATGATCGGGCGCCTGACCATGCAGTTGATGGAGCAGCTCGACCATTCACTAGGCGACGACGACCGGGCTGAGTTCGAGCGCGACGTCCGCGATGACAAGAACATCCGTGTGGCCATCAACCTGTGCTGGCTACCGGTCTCCCCCGTTCAGTTGTTGCGCGACCTCTTCGCCAAACCGCATCTGCTCGACTACGCCGCGCAGTCACTCACCCCGACCGAACGCTCCCACCTCCTCCGCGCTGCTGACGCACCCTTTACCGACGCAGACGTCCCCCTGCTGGACGAGGCGGCGGAATTACTTGGCGACATGCCCGGCTCAAACAAGCGCGCACGCGACGAGGCTCCCTCGGCCGAGGAGGTCCAGTACGCGAAGGACGTGCTCGACAGCTTTGGCGCGGAGAGCATGATCAAGGTCGACGCCGAGGTGTTGGCCGCCCGCATGCAGGCCGGCCCGGGACGCATGTCCGTCGCGGAGCGCGCATCCGGCGACCGGCGATGGGCTTACGGCCACGTCGTAGTCGACGAAGCGCAAGAGATTTCGCCGATGGGCTGGCGGATGCTGCTCCGGCGTTGCCCCACCAGGTCCTTCACGATCGTCGGCGATGTTGCGCAGACCACCGCGAGCGCCGGCACGCGCTGGTGGCCAGAGGCGATGGACCCCGTGTTCAAGGACTCATGGAACCTTCGCGAGCTCACCATTAGTTACCGCATTCCTGCCGGGGTGGCCGAGGTCGCGCAGTCGTATGCGCGGGCCGCTGGCCTGCCGGTGAGTGAACTCACTGCCGCGCGCGACCTTGACGACTCGGTTGCCGTGACGAAGGACGCCGATGCCGTCGCGAGGGCCGTACAGATCGCGACGGAGCACTCGCACACGCTGGCGGCTACCGGCGGCGGGCTGGTCGCCGTCATCGCGCCACAATCTCTCTTGACGGAGGTGGGTGGCTTGCTACTTGAGGCCGGCATCGAGGATGTCACGTTGGTGACAGCACGCGGGGCCAAGGGTCTCGAGTTCGACATCGTCGTGGTAGTCGAACCCGCGCAGATCGCACAGCATCCCGGAGACCTGTACGTGGCACTCACGCGCTCGACGCGCCGCCTCGAGGTGGTCCACACCGGCGCGCTACCTCCAGGCATGTAGCCAGTCGGATCGTGGCCTGCCTGCGCTAGACGTCTTCGCAGGGCCCCGCGCCCGCAATTGCCAGGCCCGCCAGGTCACCGGGACCCCAGGTAGTGAGCGTTGAACTTGATGCGTTCATCAACTCGTTGGGGTCCTGAACGTGAGCAAGGCCAAGCACGTGGCCCCACTCATGCATGATGATCGCCGTCGCCCGGGCCTCACCGCCGGGGGCCACTGCCAGCTGCCGCAGATCTTCACTGTCAAGCACCATGACTCCCGCGCGTAGGTAGCGTTGCTCTCCATATGCGCCGTTGACCGCGCTGGAACCCCCCACTCCGGACACAGCACCGGCCAAGTCTGGGTTTTGCGACTCCGTTGACCAGCCCACGACCACGGGCGCAAACCCCTCGCCATATTGCGGCTGCAGGAGTTCACGTTCAAAGCTGGCGGGTTCGTTGGTAGTTCCCTCGTAAACCAAATCGATGCCGGAGGCTGCGGCTACAGCATCGGCCGCGTTGTGCAACATTGGCAACGCGCCACGAGGCATACCTGCTGGCGAGAGCACCCATTTCACCGGACGACAGGGGTCGTACCGCACCGGACCCTCACTCACATCGTCAAATAAGAACGCGAAGGATCCGCTGGTCTCAGGCACTATCACCGCACTGCGCCTCATAGCGGGGCCGTCGGGCAGCGGGATGGTGCGCTCCGTGTCTCCCTCAATTACCGAGTTGCGTGGCGTGCCAAAGTGCTTCAGATCCTCTATCACTATTCCCTGCCAACTCGCCATCACCACCGCGCCCGCGACTGCGCAGGCGATCAGCACGCTGACGTTCAGGGCACGAGACATGGCTCTAGCCTGCCACGGTCGCGCATACGAATTGGAAACGGCGGCAAAGTGCGAGACAATCAGCCACGTGCGAGCACTCCTACTTGAAAACCTTCACCCCAAAGCCACCGAGATCCTCGAGGGCGCCGGAATCGACGTCGAGAACCATGGCGGCGCCATGGACGAGGACGAGCTGATTGAGGCCCTCAAGGGCGTTGAACTGCTTGGTCTGCGGTCTAAGACCCAGCTCACGGAACGTGTCATCGAGGCGTCTCCCTCGCTGATCTCCGTTGGAGCGTTCTCCATCGGCACCAACCAGATCGACCTCGCGGCAGCTGCCCGCAAGGGAATCGCTGCGTTTAACGCGCCATTCTCGAACACGCGCTCCGTAGTCGAGATGGCAGTCTCCGAGATGATCTCTTTGACCCGTCGGCTCCCCGATCACAACCGCATGATGCACCAGGGCGTGTGGAATAAGAGCGCTGACGGCGCACACGAGATCCGAAGCCGCACGCTCGGCATCGTGGGCTACGGCAACATCGGCTCGCAGTTGTCCGTGATCGCAGAGGCGCTCGGAATGAACGTCATTTTTTACGACAGCGCCGAGAAGCTCGCGCTGAGCAATGCAACCCGCATGCCCACGCTGGAGTCACTACTCGCGGCTGCGGACATCGTCACGTTGCACGTTGACGGACGCCCCGGCAACCAGGGCTTCTTTGGTCCGGAGCAGATCAACGCGATGAAGCCAGGCGCTCTCTTCCTGAACCTGTCGCGCGGCTTCAACGTCGACATCGACGCCCTGCGCGCGGCACTGGAGTCCGGCCACATTGGCGGTGCGGCCATCGACGTGTTCCCCGAGGAGCCCAAGAAAAAGGGTGACCCCTTCGTCACTCCCCTGCAGAACATGCCGAACGTCATTCTCACGCCACACATTGGCGGTTCGACGGAGGAAGCTCAGCGCGACATCGGCATCTTCGTGGCGACGCGACTGCGCGACTACGTCCAGAACGGTTCCACGTCGCTGAGCGTCAATCTTCCCAATCTTTCACTGGAGCAGGTCAGCGGTTCATACCGCATCGCGCACCTGCACTCCAACATCCCTGGTGTGCTCGCGGCCGTCAACCACGAGCTCGCACAGCACGACGTCAACATCGAAGCGCAGTTGCTCTCAACGCGCGGCGACCTTGGCTACGTTGTCACCGACATCGCGGCCGGCACCGACTCCGGTGCACTAGAAGCACTCGCCAGCATGCCTGGCACCGTGCGATTGCGAGTTCTCTCATAAATAACCCCCACACCAACGAAGCCGTCGCCTTCTCCGACCTCGGTCTACCTGACGCGCTCGTTGAGGCACTGTCGCGCGCCGGAATCGAGACCGCGTTTCCCATCCAGTCGGCAACCATCGCCGATGGCCTGGCTGGCCGGGACGTCCTCGGCAAGGCTCGTACCGGTTCAGGTAAGACGCTTGGCTTCGGCCTGCCCGCAATCGCGCGCCTCGCGGACACGGGACGCGCGGAGCCGAACAAGCCCCGCGCGATCGTGCTAGTCCCCACCCGCGAACTGGCCATGCAGGTCAACGACGCGCTCGAGCCGTACGCACACGCCATGCATGTCTCGCTGCGCCTAGTCGCCGGTGGCCTGTCGATGTCCAAGCAGATCCAGGCCCTTGACCGCGGCGTACACCTTCTGGTCGCTACCCCCGGCCGTCTTGCCGACCTGGTGCGCCGCGGCGACGCCAACCTCTCCGATGTTTCGCTGGTCGTCCTCGATGAGGCCGACCACATGGCCGAGATGGGCTTCATGGACGAGATCACCGAGATTCTCGCAGGAGTCCCCAAGGGTGGTCAGCGGCTACTGTTCTCGGCCACCCTCGACGGCGACGTCGACCGCTTGGTCAGTGCGTATATGAACGACCCGGTGCTGCACGACGTCACCTCTGGCGACGACGCGACCGCCACCATGACTCACGTGGGCCTCAACGTTCCTCCCCACCTGAAGTACCAGATCGCCAACCGCATCGTTTCCCGCGAGGGCCGCACCATCGTGTTTGTGCGCACCAAGTTGGGATGCGACCGCATTGCCGGCCAAATGCGCGAGGCGGGCGTCAACGCGATCGCCCTGCACGGCGACAAGACGCAGGCCGAGCGCAACGCCGCCATCAGCGGCTTCCGCGCGGGCACGGTTCCGGTGTTGGTCGCTACTGACGTTGCCGCTCGCGGCATCCACGTCGACTCCGTGGACCTGGTCATGCAGATCGACCCACCGGCCGATCACAAGGACTACACGCACCGCGCCGGACGTACCGCGCGCGCGGGCGAGGCCGGCATGGTCGTCACGCTCGTGCTGCCGCACCAGCGCAAGACCGTCGACCGCCTGTTCGAGAACGCAGGAATCGAACCGTTGTTCCGTAAGATCCGCGGAGACGACGCCGAGTCCATGGCCATGGTCGATGCCCTCACAGGTGGCCACGAGCCCAGCGGCATTCCTGTTCCAGAACCGCGTGCCCCCAAGCCCGAACGTGGGCGTGGACGCCCCGAGCGCGGTGGCGGCTCGCGTGGTCGAGGCGACACCGGCCGCCGACCCAGCCGCAACATGTCTGATGGCGGACGTTGGGACTCACGCCGCGAGGACGCAAGCGCGTCACGAGCGCGCGACGATCTCGCCCGCAAGGAACGCGAACTCGCCGAGCGAGAGCGTCGGCTCACCTTGCGTGAGCAGGAACTCACCTCGCGCTCCGAGGCCCCGCGGGCCGCTACGGGCGGTGCGCCCTCGGCACGCCGTGACGAGGGACGTCCCTCGTACAACCGCGACGACCGCTCAGGTCGACCTACTGGTCGTGACGACCGTCCTGCGAAGTCCTCCTCATGGGACCGCAAGGACTCCAAGCCCTCGCGTGACCGGGACGACCGCAAGCCCTACGGCCGCGACGATCGTGGCTCATCTGACCGTAAGCCGTACAGCCGCGACGACCGCTCGGGCCGACCTACTGGTCGTGACGACCGTCCTGCGAAGGCCTCCTCATGGGACCGCAAGGACTCCAAGCCCTCGCGTGACCGGGACGACCGCAAGCCCTACGGCCGCGACGACCGTGGCTCATCTGACCGTAAGCCGTACAGCCGCGACGACCGCTCGGGCCGTTCCAGCGGCCGCGACGAGCGTCCCTCGTACAACCGCGACGACCGCTCAGGTCGACCTACTGGTCGTGACGACCGTCCTGCGAAGTCCTCCTCATGGGACCGCAAGGACTCCAAGCCCCCGCGTGACCGGGACGACCGTGGCTCTGGCGGCGGCAAGAAGTTCGACGGGCCCAAGAAGCCCAAGGCCGTCAACGACACTCCTGGCAAGGGCAAGAAGCCTAAGAAGACATCTAATCGGAGTGGGAAGCCTCGTCCGAAGAAGAAGTAGCCGCAGCATCCTCTGCGCGTAGCCGTGCGATAGCCGCATCGAAGTCGTCGAGTGTCTCGAACGCCTGATAGACACTAGCAAAGCGAAGGTATGCGATCTCGTCGAGCTCGCGCAGGGGCGGCAGGATCGCAAGACCGATGTCCAGGGCGTTGATTTCGGCCTGGCCGTTGGCCCGGATTGACTCTTCAACCTTTTGGGCCAAGAGGGCGAGGTCGTCTTCGCTGACGGGCCTCCCCTGGCAAGCCTTCTTCACACCGGACATGATCTTCTCGCGACTGAAGGGCTCGGAAACTCCTGCTCGCTTCAGGACAGACAGGCTCGCGGTTTCCACGGTAGTGAAGCGTCTGCCGCACGAGGGGCATTCGCGGCGGCGGCGGATGGATGCGCCATCGTCCGAGGTACGCGAGTCGACGACCTTGGAGTCAGTGTGGCGACAGAAGGGACAGTGCATGCCCGCATTGTCCCATGCAGACAGAGACGTCTGCGAACCAGCTCGCCTGCGCCTCGCGTAAAGGACTAAGCCACGGACGGGAGCAGGAGTTCCTGACCCGCGCGCAACGCCGAGGAATCCATCACGTTCACACGCTGAATTGCGCCTACCGTCGCCTGGACGTCATTTCCACTAGGCGTGATCGAGCTAGCGATATCCCACAGGGTGTCGCCCGGCATCACGACGTACGTATCGGCGGCGACTGCCCCCGTCGAGGCGTCGGCGGACGTGTCGTTGGCGAATGCCTGAGGACCGACCACTACTGCGACGGCTAGGAGCACGACCACCAAGGCGGCGCGCTTGGCGCGGGCTACGGGGTTCTGCGGTGCGTAGATCTTCATGACTTCCTCCATTCGAACACGTGTTCGTCGAACACATGTTCTATTTCTAACATCAAGAGCCGACATATGCAAGACACGCTCGAACATATGTTTGATTAAATGCTCGGCGTGCCCTACCGTCATGTCTTAAGAGCATCACGAGGGTCTGACAACTGCGGGCCCGCCAAACCGTGCGGTTCAAGACCTAGAGGAGAGGGAACACTCATGAGTGACGAGGCGAACCACGCAAATGGCGGAGCGACCATTCATCAGTTCCCCAACGTTGGCGGGGGCGATACGCTGACCGAGCGCCAGCGCCAGATCCTGGAGCACATCCGCGACGCCGTCGCAGATCGCGGCTACCCGCCGAGCATGCGTGAGATTGGAGAGGCCGTCGGTCTCAACTCGACGTCCTCGGTGACTCACCAACTGCGCACGCTGCAGGAGAAGGGCTACCTGCGCCGCGACCCCAACCGGCCCCGCGCCATGGAAGTCGTCATGCCAGGCGAGCCCATTGCGGACGGCGAGTCGGTCGAGGAGTTCCCCACGGCATCGGCGCCCGTCGTTGCTGTTGATGAGAACGTCTCAAGCGTGCCGCTGGTCGGGCGCATCGCCGCCGGTGGGCCTATTCTCGCGGACCAGGCCGTGGAGGATGTCTTCACTCTCCCCACGCAACTCACCGGCCACGGCGACCTGTTCATGCTGAAGGTATCTGGGGACTCGATGATCGACGCCGCTATTTGCGACGGCGACTGGGTAGTGGTGCGCAAGCAGAACACCTGTGAGAACGGCGACATCGTCGCAGCGTTGCTCGACGACGAGGCGACGGTCAAGACATTCCGCCAGCGCGACGGTCACGTGTGGCTCATGCCCCACAACCCCGCCTACACGCCGATCGACGGCGACCACGCCACCATCATGGGCAAAGTCGTCTCGGTGATGCGGCGCCTCTAACCGAGACGCCGGTTGTCGCTACTTCGAGTCGCGCCAACCATCAAGCCAGTGGAATCCGCCATTGATGGCACGGCGCATCGCCTGCATCGCATTCGCGATGGTGGTCTGATAGACGCGAGACTCCTCGGTCTCCGCGGCTTCCGCTTTGGCACGACTGGTTGTCATGAAGTGTTCGAGGTAGGCGGCAAAACGCTCGCGCTCGGCCAGCTGGCCACGGACAAACTCCTCGGACGGTTCGTTCTCAGTCATCGTGTCAGCTCCTTGAAGACGGTCAACTCGACTACAGCCTATGGGGTGCAGCTCAGAACTAGTGCCTGGAATTCAACTGCCGTTGGCCGTTGCCGCCGCGTCCAACCTGCGGAGCGCGTCTAGCACCTTTTCGCGGTCGTTCGTCGGCCACAGCGGGGGCATTGATTTGGCAAGGAAGCCACCATATCGCGCGGTTGCCAAGCGCGAGTCAAGCACCGCAACGACGCCCCGGTCTTCGGCGCCGCGGATCAGGCGGCCGGCGCCTTGCGCCATCAATAGCGCGGCCGATGTCGCGGACACGGCCATGAAGCCATTTCCCCCTCGTCTCCCCACCTCCTCGGTGCGCGCCTGAGACACGGGGTCGTCCGGTCGCGGGAACGGAATGCGGTCAATGATGACGAGCGACGAGGACGGGCCGGGGATGTCGATGCCTTGCCACAGGGAGGTCGAACCAAAGAGGCACGCGCGCGGATCCTCTCGGAACTGCTCGACCAGCGTCGATACCTGGTCGTCTAGTTGGTAAAGCACGGGAAAGTCGAGTCGTTCACGCATCGCCTCTGTCGCGGCCAGCGCGGCACGATGCGACGAGAACAGGCCCAGCGTGCGCCCACCCGCGGCACGGATGAGCTCTTCCATCTCGTCCAAGGCCTCGGCCGAGATTCCGCCGGGGCCGGGGCGCGGCAGGTGGGACGCGACGTAGAGGATGCCGGCCTTCGAGTAATCGAAGGGACTACCCGCGTCCATAGACGTGGGGCCATCGAGACCCAAGTGTCGCGCCATCGCGTCGAATTTCCCACCCAGCGCGAGGGTGGCGGACGTGAAGACCGTGGCCTTGCCTTCAAGCAAACCACCCTTGATAAGGCCCGCTACGTCCAACGGCGCAGCGACGATGCGCGACGGCCGGGGGGCCTCATAGTCGCCATCCGCCGGGGCGAGCCAGATCACATACTTGCCGTGCTCTCCCTGGAGTTCCTCGCACACGTCGAAGGTCTCCTGTAGAGCGGCCATCGCGATCTTGGAGGCCGAACCACCCGCGGCCTCGGTGACCTTGCCCACTTGCGTCAGCGCCGCACGTGCAGCGCCGCGGATCAGCTCGACCGCTTCAGCCAGAGCCTCCGGAAGGCCCATACGCAGACGGCCGTTCTCCGAGTCACCCAAGGCGCCATCAAGCCGGCGTGCCGCCGTGTCCAGATTCTCGGTGGTGACTCCGCACCTGCGGGCCGAGCGTGCGGCCCTGTCGACTGCCGCCACGGTGAGTTCATGTGTGGCTGATGACGTGATGCGTTGCACCAGCTCGTGAGCCTCGTCGACAATCAAGACGTCGTGCTCCCCCAGCATGTCGTGGCTGGTCGCCTGAACGCCGAGCACCGCGTGGTTCGTCACCACCACGTGGGCTTTCGCCGCTTCGTCGCGCGCCTTCTGCGAGTAACACTCGTCGATCATGGGGCATTTCTTCTCGAGACACTCGCGCCCAGACACGCTGACCTGCGCCCACGCACGGCCGGAGACGCCGGGAACCAGGTCGTCGCGGTCGCCCGTCTCAGTCTCCTTCTCCCACTCATTGATGCGGGCCACCTGTTTGCCGAGGTCGCTGGTAGGGCCAGAAGTGAACGGCAGCATGTCATCGTCCGGCTCGGGGTAGCCGCCCGCCATCTTGTGCACGCACAGGTAGTTACTACGGCCCTTGAACAGCGCGATCCGGGGTTGTTCTCCTAGGTCCTCTGCCAAGGCATCGGCGACCTGCGGAAGGTCTTTTGTATAGACCTGGCGTTGAAGGGCGAGCGTGGCCGTGGAGACGATCACACGCTTCTTGGTGCGCACCGCATGAACCACCGCGGGTACTAGGTAGCCGACTGACTTACCTGTTCCCGTGCCTGCCTGAATGAGCGCATGCTCCCGAGTAGCGATGGCCTCATCGACGGCAACCGCCATGTCGCGCTGCCCGTCGCGCTCCTGCCCTCCGAGCGCGGCAATCGCCTTGGCGAGTAACGCCGTGACGTCGTCGCTCACGCCGGAGCGACCGCCGCGGCGTGCAACCGCGCGGCGAGTGACTCGTCGACGAGGGCCTCCATCCACGTGCCATCGGCGTCGTGCCGCTCCAGCAACACCTCACCGTGCTGATGGATCTCACTCACCAGGTCACCGCGCGTATAGGGCACCGTCAGGTCGATGCGCACGGACGGGCGCGGGAGTGCTTCCGCGATGACGTCCATCAGTTCGGAGATGCCCGCACCCGTCATGGCGGACACGTCGATGGTCTGATCGCGTCGCGAGCGCAGGCGCATCAAGGTCTCGGGGTCAGCGATGTCGGACTTGTTAAGTACCAGCACCTCGCGCACATCCGAGGCCCCAGGCACGTCCGCGAGCACGGTGTGCACGGCAGTAATCTGGCCCTCGGGATCCGGGTGAGCCGCGTCGACGATGTGCAGGATCAGGTCTGCGTTCGCGGCCTCCTCCAGGGTCGAGGAGAATGCGGCGACCAGCTGGTGAGGCAGGTTGCGTACAAAGCCGACGGTGTCCGAGACGGTAAATTCGCGTCCATCAGGGGTTTGCGAGCGCCGCACGGTGGGGTCAAGGGTCGCGAACAGCGAGTTCTCGACCAGCACTCCCGCCCCCGTGATGCGGTTCAGCAGCGAGGACTTTCCGGCATTGGTGTAACCAATGATGGCGACGTTCGGCAGCGCCAGGCGACGGTCGCGGCGCACCTCGCGCGCGGGCGCCATCGCCTTGATTTGGCGGCGTAGGATCGCCATGCGGGTGTGAATGCGGCGACGGTCCAACTCGATCTTGGTCTCACCCGGTCCGCGCGAGCCCATTCCGGCGGCGGCGCCACCCACCTGGCCACCGGCCTGGCGGGACATGGAGTCACCCCAACCGCGCAGGCGCGGCAACAGGTACTCGAGTTGGGCGAGCTCGACCTGAGCCTTGCCCTCCTTGGACTTGGCGTGCTGAGCGAAGATATCCAGAATCAGCCCGGTGCGGTCGATGACCTTGACCTTGACGACGTCCTCGAGTGCGCGCCGCTGGCTGGGCGCGAGCTCGTCGTTGACCACGACCGTGTCCGCACCCACCTCGGCGACGATGGCCTTGACCTCGAGGGCCTTGCCCTTGCCGATGTAGGTGGCGGGGTCTGGGTGCGCTCGGCGCTGCAGCACCCCGTCGAGCACCTCGGAACCGGCCGTCTCCGCGAGCGCGGACAACTCCCTCAGCCCCACCTCGGCATCGGCGAGATCGCGCTGGTACTGGCCCACCAAGACCACGCGCTCAAGGCGCAGCTTGCGGTACTCGACCTCGGTGACGTCCTCGAGCTCGGTGCTGAGACCGTACACGCGGCGCAGCGCGGCCCGTTCCTCGCGGTCCAGCTGGTCGCCGTCGTAGTCGGTCTTCGCAGTGCCGCCGGCGCCAATCGCCGTCCCCTCGCGCGATAGGACGCGGTCAATCACCGCATCGGCGCGGGAAGGTTCGGGCAGTTCGGTCTCGTGGGGTTCATTCATACTCCCCCTATTGTCGCACCCTGCCGCGCGGCGCGGGGTACGCTCGCTTACCGTGAGCGACGACCACTACTTCACTGCCCAGCCCGCGTCCGCCGACGAGCGACGCGTCATTCCCGTGACCCTTGCGGGGTACGACATCGACGTCGAGACGGCACCAGGAATCTTCTCCCCCGGCCACGTCGACGCCGGCACCGGGGTGCTACTGCGCTACCTACCGACTCCACCAGCCGGCGACCTGCTCGACCTCGGCTGCGGCTGGGGACCCATCGCGCTCACTGCCGCGCTGGCCAACCCCCAGACACGCGTGACTGCCGTCGATGTCAACGAGCGCGCGCTAGACCTGTTGCGACGCAACACAGAGCGCATCGGCTCTCGTCACGAGCTCGGTGCCATCACCGCCACCACGCCCGATGCTGTGGCGGTCGACGCTCGATTCGACGCCATCTGGTCCAACCCGCCTATTCGCATTGGCAAGCCTGCTCTTCACGACCTGCTCACGGCCTGGATCCCGCGGCTCAAGCCCGGCGGCGAGGCGCACCTGGTGGTGCAGAAGAACTTGGGCGCCGATTCGTTAGCCACGTGGATCACAGCCCAGCGCGACGAGGTAGGCCCGTGGGGTCACCTCGAGAAGCTTGGCAGTTCCAAGGGCTTCCGGGTGCTGCGGCTCACGCGCGCCGGCTAGGCGCTGATAACACCGTCGGCGATCAGAGCCGCGGGGCCCTCCAGCACGGTCTGGTCGCCAACAATGCGCACCGTGACCAGGCCACCGGGCACCTCGACGTCCCAGACGTCTGGTGCGGCCTCACCTGCCCATTCGCGCACCGCAAGGGCCACTGCGCAAGCGCCCGTGCCGCAGGACTGAGTCTCGCCCGACCCGCGCTCGTGTACTCGCATGCGCACCCTGCCGCGCGGTTCTCCATTGACCAACGATCCACCGCGGGTCACCACGAACTCCACGTTGGAGCCCTCCGCAGGCACGGGTTCAACCACCGGAGCGTTGGAGAGGTCCAGCGCCTCGAGCGCCTCGAGGGACGCCAGTGCCACTACGTGATGCGGGTTGCCCACGTCCACGCTCAACGCGGGATGGGGGTGGGCGAGGCCCTGTGCTGTCACCTCAGCATCGAATCCCTCCGGTGCCTCACCGAGGGTCCACGTGCCCATGCCGACCGCGTACAGGCCGTTTTCTAGCCCCGTGAGGGTGCGTGTGCCGCCGCGGGTCCCGATGGTCAGGCCCGTGCTCAGGTCTTCGTCCGCCTCGCGCTGCAGATAGGCCGCGAACACGCGCGCGCCATTGCCGCACATCTCCGACGTTGAACCGTCGGCATTCCAGTAGTCCATGAACCACATGTCGGGCGCGAAGTCTGCGCCCGCGTCGAGCTTGCCCGCGCGCACGGCGCGGATGAGGCCGTCGCCACCGATGCCGCCGCGGCGGTCGCACAACTCGCGCGCCATCTCCCCTGTGACGTCCACGTCGCCGTGCTCATCAAAGACCAACACGAAGTCGTTTCGGGTGCCGTGCCCCTTGGTGAAACGTAAGCCAGCCAGGGTGCCTAGCGGGCGGGTGTCAGTGGCGGTCGGCGTCTGGTCAGACGTAGGGGTCTCAGGCATGCCAACAGCCTACGCAGTCAGAGCCCTGCGGCCCGAATCGCGTCGCCCACGGCGCGCGGAACGTCGTCCGGGTCCACGGGGCCGTCTACCCAGTTCACCCGGTCGTCCGGTCCGAACCAGCGGTGCTGCTTGCGCGCCAGCCGGCGCGTGTGTTGCGCAATCAGGTCAATTGCCTGACGCTCGGTCAGTTCGCCCTCAAGGTGACTGAGCGTTTCCGCGTAGCCCACTGCCCTGCGAGCCGTGATCGCGCCGCGAATCCCCTGCTCCTCGAGCCGGCGCACCTCATCCACGAGGCCGTCGGCCCACATCTGGTCAACGCGCGCGTCAATGCGTTCGTCCAGCACGTCGTACGGCACTCGCAGGCCCACCTGCACGGCCGGAATCGCATACTCCTTCACGGGTAGCGAACTAGAGAACTTCTCTCCCGTGATCTCGATGACCTCGAGCGCACGCGCAATCCGCTTGGCATTCTGTGGCTGAATCTTGCTTGCCGCTTCAGGATCCACTGCGAGCAGTTCGCGGTAAAGCACACCAGGGCCCTCTACCGCGGCGCGAGTCTCGAACTTTGCGCGCACCTCGGGATCCGTGGGCGGGAACTCAAACTTGTCGAGCAGTGCCCTCAAGTACAGCCCGGAGCCGCCCACCACGATGGCGCGACCTCCACGGGCGTGAATACCATCGATCGCCGCCCGAGCCTGATCCTGGAACTGAGCCACCGTCGCGTCCTGCGACACGTCGAGCGTGTCCAGCAGGTGGTGGACGATCCCCCGTCGGTCCGCGATGGGCAACTTCGCGGAGCCGATGTCCATGCCGCGGTAGAACTGCATTGCGTCGCCGTTGATGATCTCGGCGGGGGTCCCCCGCGCGATGAGGTGCTCGGCGATCCCAATGCTGATCGCGGACTTGCCCGTCGCGGTCGCCCCTACCACCGCTATCACCTCAGGCGCGCCGCTTGCGGACGATGCCGGGGGCACGTTCGCGCCGCCAGCAGGTTTGGTCACGGGTTGCGGCGCAGGCTAGGCATTCCGAGGCCAACCGGAGCGCCCGGTGTCCCCCCGCCGGACCCGCACGCATCGCCGCAGCCGCCGGAGGCGTGCTCGTGGTCGCCTGCCTGTACCGAGTCCCACGCGTCCCCCGCACGAGTGCGCCGAACCGAGTAGTTGCCCCCCTCGAGGACGGAGTCCGCGACCAAGTGGAACGGGGCGCCATACGTGACGTCAACCGTCACCATGTCACCAGGGCGCGGCGCGGCGTCGGTGCCGGCCACACCATCGGGCAGGCTGAAGTGCACCAGGCGGTTGTCCCGCGCGCGGCCCGTCATGCGCTCTGAGGCGTCGTCCTTGCGGCCAGCCCCGTCAAGCACCATCAGCTCCACCGTGGTGCCCACGAGGGCCTGGTTCTCCTCGAGCGCGATGCGCTTCTGTAGGTCCAGCAGGCGCACAAAGCGTTCCTGAACCACCTCCTTGGGAAGCGGCTCGAGCTCGAAGGCGGGCGTGCCAGGACGAGGTGAATACTGGAACGTGTAGGCGCTGGCGAAGCGCGAGGCTTCGACCACGCGCATTGTCTCGAGGAAGTCCGCCTCGGTCTCGCCAGGGAATCCCACGATGATGTCGGTGGTGATCGCGGCATCGGGCATTGTGGCGCGCACCCTGTCGAGGATCCCTAGGAATTTGCTGGAGCGGTACGAACGGCGCATCGCTCGCAACACTGCATCCGAGCCTGACTGCAGCGGCATGTGCAGGCTGGGCATCACGTTGGGAGTCTCGGCCATCGCATCGATCACGTCGTCGGTGAAGGCGGCGGGGTGGGGCGAGGTGAATCGCACGCGTTCAAGCCCCTCGATCTCGCCGCAGGCGCGCAGCAGCTTGGCGAATGCGCCCCGATCGCCAAACTCCACGCCGTAGCTGTTGACGTTCTGGCCTAACAGCGTGACCTCGACGGCGCCCTGCGAGACCAGCGCGTTGATCTCCGCCAGGATCTCTCCGGGGCGGCGGTCACGCTCCTTGCCGCGCAGCGAGGGGACGATGCAGAAGGTGCAGGTGTTGTTGCAACCCACGGAGATCGACACCCAGGCCGAGGCAATGGCGTCTCGACGCGACGGCAGGGTTGAGGGGAAGACCTTGAGTGACTCCTCGATCTCGACCTGCGCCTCGGCATTGTGGCGCGCACGCTCGAGAAGGACAGGAAGCACGTCGATGTTGTGCGTCCCGAAGACCACGTCCACATAGGGGGCACGCTTGACAATGTCCCCACGGTCCTTCTGCGCGAGGCAGCCGCCCACAGCGATCTGCATCCCGGGATTCACTGCCTTAATGGACGCCAGCTGGCCTAGGTTTCCGTACAACTTACCTGAGGCGTTCTCGCGCACTGCACACGTGTTGATGACGACGACATCAGCGATCTCGGCGGACTCAGGGGCGGCGATGTACCCGGCGCCCTCGAGCAAGCCCGCCATGTGCTCCGAATCGTGCACGTTCATCTGGCAGCCAAGCGTCCTGACCACATAGGTGGGCGCTGAAGTCGCCTCTACGGCGGTCAAATCTGCTGAGGCGAGTGGTGCGGTGCTGGCGAGGGGCGTCTGGGTCATACCTATCCTGCGACGGCGTCCGCGCGTAGTTCGCGAATCACCGTCACTCTGATCTCTCCGGGAACGTTAAATTCCTTGCTGATGTGATCAGCAATTGTACGCGCCAGTTCCCGCGTGCCCTCATCGTCCACCTCGTCAGGCTCCACGACCACACGCACTTCGCGGCCAGCGGCCATGGAAATCGCCTTCTTGACGCCGGCGTGTTCGCTCACGAACGTCTCGAGGTGGTTCATGCGCTCGACGTAGTGCTCCACGTCCTCTCGCCGCGCACCTGGCCGCGAGGCGGAGATAGCGTCCGCCACCTGCACGATGATTGCCTCGATACTCGCGGGCTCCACCTCGTCGTGGTGGGCGGCGATCGCGTTTACCACGGTGTCCGTCTCTCCGGCCCGCTCGGCAATTTCCGCGCCAATCGCCGCGTGCGTGCCCTCGCGCTCGTGGCTATACGCCTTACCCAAGTCGTGCAGGAACGCACCTCGGCGAGTGGTCTCCACATCCGCGCCCACCGCGACTGCAATATCAGCGGCAATCTGCGCGGTCTCCACCAGGTGCGCGAGCACGTTCTGGCCATAGGAGCTGCGCAGTCGCAGCAGGCCGAGCGTGTCGACAATCTCCTGAGGAACGCCCTTCACCTTGGCCGCCTCGAGGGCATCCAGGCCGGCATCGCGGTGACGCTGCGCGGCGCCCGCGACGGCGCGTGCGTAGGCGGCCTCGACGCGCTGTGGCTGGATGCGGCCGTCCTCGACGAGTGCGGCGAGCGTGACTTCGGCGATCTCGCGCCGTTCCACGTCAAAGCAGGACAGTTGAACCGCGTTCACGCCCTCTTCGACTATGACGTTCACCCCGGTAAGCGCCTCAAACGCCCGAATATTGCGGCCTTCACGGCCGATGATCCGACCCTTCATCTCCTCGGAAGGCAGGTCGATCCAGGTCACTGAGGCCTCTGCGGCCGTGGGCGCGGCCTGGCGTTGCATGGCGTCCACGAGAATCTTGCGCCCGCGTTCATCGGCGTCCCGTTTCGCGACCTTCTCAATACGTCGCACCTCGGCGGCAGCATCGGCGCGGGCTCCACCCGTCAACCTCGCTACGAGCTCCGCCTTGGCCTCCTCGGCCGTGGTGCCAGCTAGCGAGGCGATGGCCTCAACGTGGGCCGTCCGCTGTTGCTCCCGTTCGGCCGCGACACGCTTCTCATCTTTAGCGACCATAGCGACGCGCTCTTCGAGGTTGCGTGCGTAGCGCTGTGCGTTTCGATGCTCCTCGGCAGTCTCCTTCTCGCGCAGCAACGCACGTTCCTCACGATGCTTCGCCTCAGCAATTCGCTGACGGGCGTCCTCGCGCACGTCTTTGGTCTCTCGTTGCGCGGCCTCACGAATGGCCTTGGCCTCGCGGCGCGCAAACATGACCAGAAGGAGTGCAATGAGGGAGGCGCCAAGAAGCAGCACAATGATGGTTGACTGCAACATCCGCCCCACTCCCCTCGACACCTGCCCAGACGCAAGCCCTCACCCGCGACGCGCGATCACAGAGAACGCGTGTCCTCACTATCGGCATTATCCAGGGATTTCACAACCCCAAAAGCCACACCCGGAGCGTAACCCTTCCGCCCGAGCATGCCAACGGTCCTGCGAAGCCGCACCTCATACTCAAGTCCGGCAAGTTTCTCCCACCTCTTGAGTGCCAACTCCCTGGCTCGTTCGAACTCATCGTCATCGTCAAACTGGCCGAGCGCGGCATCGATGTCGGACTGTTCGAAGCCCTTACGGCGAAGTTCGGCACCGATGGCCCTGCGTGAGGTACCCCGCTCGTGATGGCGGGTGCGGGCAACCGTCGCGGCCAATTGTGCGTCATCGAGCAGTCCCACCTCGATGTAGCGCTCGATAATCTCTTCGATAACGGGCTCAACGACATTGCGCTTGCGCAATCCCTCGCGCAGTTGCTCAGCCGAGCGCGGTGCGCTTCCAAGGATTCGTAGCGCCATCTCCCGAGCGCGCTCGGCGGACTCCACCGGTGTCGTGGCGGTGGAGTCCTGCCGAGTGCGAGGGGCCATACCTAGAAGGAGCTCCGCTCCTTCTTGGCGGCAGGCTTAGCCTTGGGCGCAGCTGCGGCCGCAGCCTCCGCCACGTCCTCTGGGGAAACCTGCGGCTTTGCGGCCGACTCGTCGAACGCCACCACGCCAATACCGAGCTTGGACTTGATCTTCTGCTCAATCTCGATGGCGAGCTCCGGATTGTCCTTGAGGAAGGTGCGGGCATTCTCCTTGCCCTGACCTAGCTGATCGCCCTCGTAGGTGTACCAGGAGCCGGACTTCTTAACGAAGCCGTGCTCGACGCCCAGGTCGATAATGCCGCCCTCGGCGGAGATGCCCTGGCCGTAGAGGATGTCGAACTCGGCCTGCTTGAACGGCGGCGCGACCTTGTTCTTGACGACCTTGACGCGGGTACGGTTACCGACCGCGTCGGTTCCCTCCTTGAGAGTCTCGATGCGTCGGACGTCGAGGCGGACCGAGGCGTAGAACTTGAGTGCCTTGCCACCTGTGGTGGTCTCCGGCGAGCCGAAGAACACGCCGATCTTCTCGCGCAGCTGGTTAATGAAGATCGCGGTAGTGCCAGTCTGGGCAATTGCGCCGGTGATCTTGCGCAGTGCCTGCGACATGAGTCGAGCCTGCAGACCCACGTGGCTGTCACCCATCTCGCCCTCGATCTCGGCCTTGGGTACCAGGGCCGCGACGGAGTCGATGACGAGGATGTCGACGCTGCCCGAGCGGATCAGGATGTCAGCGATCTCAAGCGCCTGCTCACCGGTGTCCGGCTGCGAGACCAGCAGGTTGTCGGTGTCGACCCCCAGCTTCTTGGCGTATTCCGGGTCGAGAGCGTGCTCCGCGTCGATGAAGGCCGCAGTGCCGCCCTGCTTCTGCATGCTGGCGACGGCGTGAAGCGCCACGGTGGTCTTACCGGAGGACTCGGGGCCGTAGATCTCGACGACGCGTCCACGAGGAAGGCCGCCTACGCCAAGTGCGATGTCCAGCGCGATGGAGCCGGTCGGAATCGCAGCGATGGCGACCTTCTGGCTGTCGCCGAGTCGCATCAGCGATCCCTTGCCGAACTGGCGGTCAATCTGTCCGAGTGCCGCCTCGAGTGCCTTAGAGCGGTCTGGGGTTCCAGCCATGGTCTGTGTCCAATCTTGTCAGTGCCCTGCGTGTGGGTAACCCGCGTGAGGCAAGTGCCTTACTCGAGTAGTTCATGTCCAAGTACGACGCTATGTTGCGCCACTGACATCGGCGCTTCTCGGGCTCTCAAATAGACGGCCCCGAGGTTCGCTCCACGTCTTGTGCACCACAGTAATCGAACGAGTGTTCGAATGGAAGCGACACGCCGTATTCTGAGAACCCGCATGAGTTGACGTCAGGTTCATGCCCCTGGGGGCGCATCGTGCGGGACAGGTTAGGCCGTCACCCACTAGCGGGGCGGAGGCACCATTCGCTCGCGGTCTCCACCGTCGCGGCGCGCGACGGGAACCTGCATCTGATTGCAGATGGCGTGCCACACGTCCCTGGGGTCAAAGCCGTCCTCAAGCCCTTGCGCGGCGGTTCGGGAGTCCAACTCGTCGAGCGCGAGCTCGCGCGCCAGGGTGCGTGAATACGCCTCGCCAAACACGTGATCCATCAGCTCCCAGAACTCGCTGAGCCTCACGGCCTTGCTCCATTTCCTCGCTGATGCGAGATGTCAGCGAGCGCGCATCGAGCTAAGCAGCTCGGGCACAGTGTCCGGGATCGACGGCATTACTGCGACGTCTGCAAGCGACTCTGCCGTTTCGAAGCGTCCTGAGACCTCGCGGAGGATTGCTGACATCGGAACGTCGAGGGCTTCGCAGATGGAGGAAAGCAACTCAGACGACGCTTCCTTCTGACCGCGTTCAACCTCGGACAAGTAGCCGAGCGACACTCGGGCTCCCGAGGAAATGTCGCGCAGGGTCTTGCCCTGCAGCAGGCGGGCATCGCGAAGTACATCGCCGATCTCATTGCGCAATATTGGCATACGCACCGCCCTTCCAGTGACGTTCGCTTTGGGAAGCGCCGCACCCCTCGCGGGAATCGCGGTGCTCTTCTTGTTGAACGTGGTTCCTTGGTTCATGCTGACACAACGCACATTACCTCAGAGTTGTTCCCTAATTCCAGGCGCCTCGGCGGTGCGTCCGCCCATGGCGGACAAAAACGCCGCCAAAGCTGCGTCAATGGCCCCTTCAACGACGGCCTCCCTGCTACCCGCAAAGGCGAATTCTTGGACGCGTGCAAGGCCTGGCCCCACCACACTGATGAACACCACCCCCACCTTTCTGCCGCCGTGTGCCTGCGGTCCTGCGACTCCCGTAGTCGAGACCGCGATGTCGACGCCAAGCCGGGCCCGCGCGCCGTGAGCCATCGCAAGTGCTGTGTCAGCAGAAACCACTCCCACCGCATCGAGCACGCTCGCCGGTACACCGAGAAGGTCCCTCTTCACGTCGGCGTTGTACGCCACAATCGCACCGCGCCACACATCGGATGCTCCAGGTACGGCAGTCAGAACCGCGCTGAGGGCACCACCGGTGAGTGACTCGGCCGACCCCAAGAGCCATCCGCCCTCACGTGCGACGTCAAGGACGTGTGCTGGTTCAGGCCGCCACATCGGGACGGCTCCCCTGATGCCCGCCCTCGGTTGCACGCTGATGCCGACGGGCGGCGACGATGCGCCGCATGTAGTCGTACCCCGTCACGAGCGCGAGCAAGACCGCGGCGACCAGCAGCACGTAAGCCACCACATCTACCCATGGGGCCGCGTTCGGCCACAGGAACAGCGTGATTGCGACCACCTGGAGCGCAGTCTTGATCTTGCCCCCCTGTGACGCGGCAATAACGGTGTCCCCGGCCACCATGAGGCGACCCACTGTCACGGCGATCTCGCGCAACGCGAGCACGATAAGGGCCCACCAGCCGATGCCATCGATCAGCGAGATCATCGCCAAAGCGGCCAAAATTAGTACCTTGTCGGCAATTGGATCCGCAAGCTTGCCAAACGTCGAGACCACCGCCCAACGGCGCGCCAGGTAACCATCTAGGAAGTCCGTGGCGCCCGCGATCAGGAACACAAGCAGCCCCCACCAACGGTCGGGACCCTCGGCGCCGTCGTCAGCCAACAAAAGCAGCACCATCACCGGCACCGCCACTAGGCGGAGGGCCGTCAGGATGTTCGGAAGGGCTGCGCTCACAGGTTCACCCTACTGGCGTACCTGCCCCGCTACCTCACAGGCGATAATGGTGGGCATGTCTCCCTCGCGCGCGCCTTCGCATTCCACGAGCTCGCGCACGAGCATCGGCCTATGGCTGATGGCGTCACTCGGCGTCATCGCCGTCGTCGCCACAGGGATCGTCGTGGGTGTGAACACGTCGTCCCCACAAACTGGGTCCACCGCCGTCGCGGGGCCGGACACGTCCGCCAGTGGCACGTCGACGCCCGATGCCGCCGCGGACACAGCTGTACCGCCCCCCGCTCCCGCGAGCCAGGTCAACAAGATGCCGGCCGAAGAGTCGGTCGCCTTCACTCTCGCGGCCGCTGGGGATGTACTCACCCATGGCCCAGTGTTGAACTCCGCTAAGACCTCGGACGGGTACGACTTTAACCGGCTGATGGATCCGGTACGCGGTTACGTGTCCGGGCCCGATCTCGCTCTGTGCCACCTTGAAGTGCCAGTGGCGCCTCCCGGGACTCAGCCAAGTGGGTATCCCATCTTTGGTGCCCCCAAGGAGATCGTTGGGGCGCTTCAGGACCAGGGCTGGGACGGCTGCTCGACCGCCTCGAATCACACGGTAGACCGAGGGTTTGCCGGCATTGAGGCCACCCTGGGAGAGTTCGACAATGTCGGGATGGGCCACGCCGGGTCCGCCCGGACTGAGGATGAGGCCAACTCCGTACAGATGTATCGGGTGCGCGCTGGCGACCGGCTGATTACGGTCGCGAATATCTCGTTCGCATACGGACTCAACGGCCTACCCAAGCCCGAGGGCAAGCCCTGGGCCGTCAACACCTTCGATGCCAACGCGGAGGACGCACAGCCCATCATCGACCGTGCTCAGGAGGCGCGCGATGCTGGCGCCGACGTCGTCATCGCGTCAGTACACTGCTGCGTTGAGTATCAGACCGAACCAACCGCGGCCCAGCGATCGATTGCCGAGAAGATTGCGGCCTCCGGCCTCGTTGACCTATACGTCGGACACCACGCTCACGTGCCACAGCCCATCGAACTACTCCCCGGCGGCCCCACAGGCGATGGCATGTGGACCGCCTTTGGGCTCGGTAACTACGTGTCGAACCAGGATTCTAATTGTTGCGTGCCCAACACCGACTCGGGGATCTTGCTCACCGCCACCTTTGACGTATCACCGGAGGACGACGTAGGGGTCGGTGTCGAGTGGACTGCCGTCACCGTTGACCGACGCGACGGTCATGAGATGCACGTCTTACGCGACATCCCCGACGGCACCGAGACTCTCACCGCGCAAGACGTGGCAGCCCGCCTCAAACGCGTGAGCGACGCCGCCGGTACTCAGGCTTCAGAGCGGACCGAGCCTGCCGAGCCGCTCGCCGACGACTCGTACTGGGTGCCACGCGGCAAGAATTAGCGGGGCGACTCGACGTTGGAATCGACCGTGTCCTCCTGTGGCAACGGGTCGATCATGCTGGTGGAGAATTCTGTTGTGGCTGCGAAGATGGCAGCCGCCGGCTGAGCTACACCAAAGAGCCAACCCTGGCCGTAGCGCCATCCGCAATTACTGAGGAACCGTGCCTGCGCCTCAGTCTCGATACCCTCCGCGATGGTTGCGAGGCCTAGTTCGCGGGCGAGTGCGCCTAAAGCGCGCGATACCCGAGCTCCCGCGGGATCCTCAGGGATGCCCGCGACGAAGGACATGTCCAACTTCACACCAGATACGGGCAGGTCGCGCAAGTAACTTAGCGGCGACACTCCGGTGCCGAAGTCGTCCAAAAGGATGGGGACCCCAGCATTGCGCAACTCCGTCAACTCGTGACGGATGCGCGTGTTTGGCGCCACCAGGGACGCCTCGGTGAGCTCTACCACGATGCGTTGCGCGCTCAGGCGGTGACGGCCAATGGTACTGAGAACGCGGTCAGCGAACTCCGAGTCACCCAACTGGTCGGCGGACACATTAAGCGACACCCACGCGGTGTCGCTCGCCACGCGCGCCAGGAATCCGGCAGCCTGATCGACGAGCGCAGTACCAAGGACCACGGAGAGCTTCTTGTCATTAATGAGCGGTAGGAATGCGCCCGGTAGCAGTAAACCGCGGGTGGGATGCTGCCAACGCACCAGCGCCTCGTAGCCCACTACCGTACGGGTACTAAGTTCAAGGACCGGCTGGTAGTGCAGCACCAGGTCGCCGTTTTCGATGGCCCGCGCGAGTTCCGCGGCAAGGGCACTATGGGTGTCCGTCGAGGCACGCATAGAAATGTCGAAGACCTCGGTGCGCGACTTGCCTGAGGACTTGGCGCGGTACATGGCCGCGTCCGCTGCACTCAGCAACGCAGGCGCTCCCCCATCAACTGTCGACTCGTCCGCCATCGCTATTCCCAGTGAGGCGTTGACGGTGATGAGGTGGCGCTTGACCTGAAGAGGCTGCTTGAGTCCCGTGTGAATCGCACCGGCAATCTCAAACAGCGCCTTCGCACAGTCGTCGTCCTGAACCACAATCACGAACTCGTCGCCGCCGATGCGTGCAACCGTGCCACGCCCAGCGGTGGCCGAGCGAAGCACGCCCGCAACATGCACAAGTGCGTTATCTCCTGTCGCGTGGCCAAAGCGATCATTGAGCCCTTTGAAGCCGTCGAGGTCCACCGCGATGACACCAGCTCGGCCCTGCGCGTCGGGCTGCTCGAGGACCTGCTGGAGCACATCGTGCAGCAGCGTACGGTTTGCGAGCCCCGTCAGCGGATCGTGCATCGCCCGGTGCGCCAGGAGCTCGGAATGCATGCGGTCGTCAGTCGAATCGCGCACCTGAACTACGTAGTGATCCGGCGCTCCACCTGCGTAGCGCACCAGCCCCACGTCGAGGACGGCCCACACAACGTTCCCGTCTGCCCGTACGTAGCGCTTCTCTAGCGAGAAGTGGTTCTGGTGACCGTCGTAGAGCCGCTGGAGCTGGTCGTGCTCGGCCTGCAAGTCCTGTGGGTGAGACAACGCCGAGAACGGGGTCCCGCGCAACGCGGCCACCGTCGAACCCATCATCTCCGCGAAGGCGCGGTTTGCCTCCATGAGACGCCATTCAAGGTCAACAAGGGCCATCCCGGTGGGGGCATTCTCCATCGCCTTGCGGAACTGCATGTCCGAGCGGTTGAGGGCCTCCGCGGCCTCCCGAAGCCCGCTCGTGTCCATGATGGTCGTCACGGTAATCGTCGTGCCGTCGTGCTCGCTTTCGACGTTGGCGGTGCGCACCTGAATCCAGCGGACGTCATCCGCGCCTCGGCGACCGGGAACACCCACGACACGTGACTGGCCAGGCTCCGTTGGCGCAAACGCCTCGTTGACGAGGAGCGGATGCATATGGGCGTCGAGCGCGCGCACGGGAAGCCTCATCACGGGCTTGCCCACAGCATCGGCCGCGTTCAAACCCAGGATATGCGCGGCCATGTCGGACATCATTGCGATCTCACCAGTCGAGCGGGAGATAATGACTCCGTCACGTGCCGATGACATGACAGCGTCAAACTGCTGGCGCAACTCGCGCTCATGGGTCAGTGCGTCGTCGTGCGCTTTACGTTCCTTGTGCGAACGCCAGAAGTAATAAAAGGCTGCGAGTGCGAGCACTACCAACAGGCAGGTGACAGCAACGACAAAGCTTGGTTGCTGAAACAGATCTACGAGTCCGCCCATGGCCCTTCCTCAGCGTCGTCGTCGACGTCTTCAATGCTTACACTAGCCGGTGTTTCGCCCCTGAGAATCGCTAGCGTTCCTGCGAGATCGTCGGACATGACCAGCACGTCCCGCGCCTTAGAACCCTGCGAGGGTCCTACGATCTCCCGACTCTCCAAAAGGTCCATCAGGCGGCCGGCCTTGGCGAAGCCCATTTTGAGCTTGCGTTGCAGCATTGACGTCGACCCGAGCTGGGTGGTGATGACCAACTCTGCCGCAGCGCAAAGGTCGTCGAGGTCATCCCCGATGTCCTCCGCCACCACGGCTGACGAGGTGGTCTGAATGACGTCGTCGCGGAACTGCGGCTGAGCCTGGTTCTTGACGTGCTCCACTGCCTCGTGAATCTCCGTCTCCGTTACCCACGCCCCTTGAACGCGCATCGGCTTCGAGGACCCCATCGGCAAGAACAGCGCGTCTCCCTGGCCAATCAATTTCTCGGCGCCGGGCATATCGAGCACGACGCGCGAGTCAGCAAGCGATGACGTGGCGAAGGCGAGGCGGGACGGCACGTTGGCCTTGATGGTTCCCGTGATGATGTCGACCGACGGACGCTGCGTCGCCAGCACTAGGTGGATGCCGGCGGCACGGGCGAGCTGCGTGATGCGCTGAATCGACTCGTCGACGTCGCGCGGAGCGACCATCATGAGGTCCGCGAGCTCATCGACAATCACCAACAGGTACGGATAGGTGGTGATCTTGCGCTCTGAGCCCGGCAGCGGCTTGACCTTGCCCGCGCGGACCGCCTTATTGAAGTCGTCGATGTGCTTGTAGCCAAACAGCGCCAGGTCGTCGTAGCGCATGTCCATCTCTTTCACCACCCACTCCAGGGCCTGTGCGGCCTTCTTTGGGTCAGTGATGATGGGCGTAATCAGGTGAGGGATTCCCTCGTACATCGTGAGTTCCACCCGCTTGGGGTCCACGAGCACCATGCGCACCTCCTGCGGCGTCGAGCGCATCAGGATGGACGTGATCATGGAGTTTACAAAGCTTGACTTACCGGCACCGGTAGCTCCAGCAACCAGCAAGTGCGGCATCTTGGCCAGGTTCGCCATGACATAACCGCCCTCGACGTCCTTGCCGATGCCGATCGCCATGGGGTGGTCGTTCTTGATCGCCACTTGCGAGCGAAGCACATCGCCTAGCGCTACAGTTTCCCGGTCCACGTTGGGGATCTCGATCCCGATCGCCATCTTGCCCGGAATGGGCGACAGAATACGGATATCCGCGCTGGCGACCGCGTAGGCGATGTTCTTAGACAGCTGGGTAATCTTCTCGACTTTGACACCGTGGCCCAGCTCGACCTCGTAGCGTGTCACGGTGGGACCGCGGGTGAATCCTGTGACTGTGGCGTCCACGCCAAACTGCTCGAGGACGCTCTTGAGGGACTCGACGACGCGGTCGTTGGCCGCCGACCGAGTCTTGTGCGGCGCTCCGGCAACCAGCATGCTCGGGTCTGGCAGCACATACGGGTTGGAGTTTTCGAGCTGGCCCTGCTCACCGGCGGGCACGATGCTGGTTGACTCGGGCGCGCGGAGCTCAGATTTGGCTGCGCCCGATGCCGCGGCGGCTAAAGCCGCGGCCTCCGCCGAGGTTTCGATGACCTCCGTGACGTCGTACGGAGAGACGCCCTCACCGGAGTACACCGTGGTGGGGGACATTTCCTCGTCCTCGGCTGCGGGCGCCTTGATGCCGGCCTTGGCGTCGCGCTTGGCCTGGGCCGCGGCCTTCGCTTCCGCCTCGGCTCGCGCCAGCGCGGCGCGGTGCTCGCCACCTGGGTCGATGATGTCGTCGAACGGATCGCCGTCAATGGCGGCAGCCGCGGCGAAGGCTTCATCGGCCTCATAGCCATCGAGGCGGCGCTGGTCCTCAGCCGCCGTGCCAGCCATCTTGTCTCGAGCGCGATCTATGAGCCGGGGCTTGCGCTGCTTGACTGGCTTCTCCCCTGAGCGTGCCAGCGTCCGATGCTCGGGCAGGTCCAGCTCTGGGTCGTCATCGACGATGTCGTCACGCCCGAACAGATGGCGTGCGCGCGTTCCTACCTCACGTAGCGGGATACCAGCGATGATGAGTACCGACCACAGGCCGAGCAACACCAGCACCACCACCGCGAGACCGCTGGTGAGAATCGCTGCAAGAGGGGTCCCCACGATGAAGCCCATGATGCCGCCGGCGGACTGGAGCGCGTCCATCCCGTCAGCCTTGGGAGAAGGAGCACCTTTGGCGATATGAATGATGGCGTCCACAATGACCGACAGCATCAGGACGCCCAGTGCGATGCGATTGTTGGTGTGCCCTTCCTGCGGGGCCCGGAACAGGCGGAAGGCCATCACGAGCAGCACCACTGGCATGGCGACGGCGAGAACCCCGAAGATCCCGGCTGCGACAAAGTGGACGGCGGTGCCAGCCCAACTCGACAGCCCAAACCATTCGCGTGCCGCGACGATGATCGCGAAAATCAGCAGCGTGATGGCGAGGCCATCTCGACGCACCTCCGGGCTCACGTCGCGGGCGCCATGGCCGATGTGACGGACGGATCCCCCCACGGCGTGCGAGACGCCAGCGCCCGCAGACTTGATGCCGCGTACGAGCGTGGGAGGCTGTTCAGCCTGCTTCTTTTTTGCGGGCGGGCGGGGCTTAGCCCCTTTGGGGGCAGTGCGAGCTGGACGTGACTGTGCCATGTTCCAGGACGCTACTCCTCACATCGGACAAGGCGCGGTTGCCATGCCGCGCGCGCCAGCATCGGCGAGCGCAACCGCACGGGCCTTTGAGTTGGGCGGGCCCGTGCGGTACGCGCACTAAGCTTCGATGACGATCGGGATGATCATGGGGCGGCGACGCAGCTTGGTGCCGGCGAAGCGTCCGAGCGTACGGCGCATCACCTGCTGAAGCTGGTGGTTATCCGTGGATCCGCCTGCCGCCGACTCCTCGAGAGCCGCCTTGATCTTGGGCAGGATCGCGTCGAATACGCTGTCGTCCTCCGCGATGCCGCGCGCGTGCACAGTGGGCCCCGAGACCACCTTGCCGTTGGAGGAGTCGATGACCGCGAACACGGACACGAATCCCTCCTCCGACATGATGCGGCGGTCCTTGAGCTCGGCGTCGGTGATCTCTCCCACCGACGAGCCGTCCACGTAGACGTTGTGCATCTCGACGGCGCCCACGACCTTGGCCTTGCCGTTCTGCAGGTCGACCACGACGCCGTTCTCTGCGAACACCACGTTGTTCTTGGGCACACCGGTCTTCATGGCCAGGTTGCCGTTGGCGAGCAGGTGACGGACCTCGCCATGAACTGGCATGACGTTCTTGGGTCGCACGATGTTGTAGCAGTAGAGCAGCTCGCCGGCGCTGGCGTGACCGGACACGTGGACGCGCGCGCTGCCCTGGTGAACCACCGTCGCTCCATGACGCATGAGGCCGTTGATCACGCGGAAGACAGCGTTCTCGTTGCCCGGGATCAGGGACGATGCGAGGATCACCAGGTCGCCCTGGCCCACCTTGAGCTTGTGGTCCAGATTGGCCATGCGGCTGAGCGCGGCCATGGGCTCGCCCTGCGAGCCGGTGCACATGTAAACCACCTTGTTGGCAGGCAGATCGTCCGCCTTCTTGGCGTCGATCACGAGACCTTGCGGCACGTCGAGGTAGCCCATCTCCGAGGCGATACCCATATTCCGCACCATGGAGCGACCCACAAACGCCACCTTGCGGCCGTGCGCGTGGGCCGCATTGAGTACCTGCTGCACGCGGTGCACGTGACTGGAGAACGACGCGACCACGATGCGGCCTGAGGCGTTCCCAAACTGCTGGTCCAGGACCGGGGTGATCTCCACCTCGCTCATGGTGAAGCCTGGGCTCTCCGCGTTGGTCGAGTCGACCATGAACAGGTCCACACCCTGCTCGCCCAGACGAGCGAAGCCGCGCAGGTCGGTGATGCGGCCGTCGAGCGGCAGCTGGTCCATTTTGAAGTCGCCAGTGTGGAGCACGGAACCGGCTGGCGTCTGGATGAAGACGGCCAGCGCATCGGGAATCGAGTGGTTAACGGCGACGAACTCCAGGTCGAAGTCGTGCAGCTTCTCCTTCTGGCCTTCCTTCACCGCGAGGGTGACGGGAGTAATGCGGTGCTCCTTGAGCTTGGCCTCGATAAATGCAAGGGTCAACTGCGAGCCGATGATCGGGATATCGCGACGCAGGCGCAACAGGTACGGCACGGCGCCGATGTGGTCCTCGTGGCCGTGCGTCAGCACGATTCCTTCGACATCGTCCATCCGGTCCTCGATGTAGCTGAAGTCCGGCAGGATCAGGTCCACGCCTGGCTGGTTGTCCTCGGGGAACAGCACGCCACAGTCGACGATAAGCAGTTTGCCGCGGTACTCGAAGACGGCCATGTTGCGGCCGACCTCACCCAGTCCCCCCAGGGGGACGATGCGCAGGGCGTCGGGGTTGAGCGCGGGGGGTGCTTTTAGTTCGGGGTGAAAGTTCACTTAGTTCTTCAATCCTGCGGCAATCAGTACCGCGGTGAGGGAGTCGTACTCCTCGGAGGTGGCCGGGAGCAGCGGCAGTCGCATGTGGCGCCCGCTCAGGACGCCAAGCGCCTGCATTCCGGCCTTGGCCATAGTTGCGCCCGGACCGGGTGACATGATCGCGTCAGTCACCGGTGCGATGCGTTCGTTCAATTCGTCAGCAAGCGCAGTATTGCCGGCGTCGTGAGCGGCGATCATGTCGCGCACCCACTCCCCCGCCACATGGCTCACGACCGAGACGACGCCCACGGCGCCCACTCGCAAAAATTCAAGGGTCAACGGGTCGTCGCCCGAGTACCAGACGACGTCCGAGCGCTCGATGCGGGACTTAGCCTGGGCCACGTCTCCCGTCGCATCCTTCAGTGCCCTCACCGTAGGGATCGCGGCAATCTGGTCGAAGGCGTCGTCGCCGATCGCCATCGCGGTGCGGCCGGGGATGTCATAGAGCATCACCGGCAGGTCAGAGGCGTCACAGATCGCCTTAAAGTGGGCCACCACGCCCGCCTGCGATGGCTTCGAGTAGTACGGCGTTAGGGCGAGCACGCCATCCGCCCCGCACTCCTGGGCTTGGGCCGCCATCATGACCGCGTGAGCGGTGTCATTGGAGCCCGCGCCGGCAATGACGGTAGCGCGGTCACCCACAGCCTCGACGATCGCGCGCGTGAGATCTTCCTTCTCAGGCGCGTGTGTGGTGGGTGCCTCGCCCGTGGTTCCAGAGATCACCAGGCCGTCACTGCCGTGATCGACCAAATAATTGGCAACCTTCTGTGCACCCTTGATGTCGATGGTTCCGTCGTCGAACATTGGGGTCACCATCGCGGTGAGCACCGTGCCAAAGGGGCGCTGAGCAGAGGTCATGTGCCTAACTTACCGCGTACGCCACGCCGCGCCTGCCCGCCGGGGCCGCCGCAGCATCGGCCGAAAGCCAGTTACTGCGCGCGAGTCGCCACCGTCAGCAGGAAAGCGGCATCTGTTGGGGCATGTACGGAGTGGCGCAGCCGCGGAATGATGTAGTAGTCGCCCGGGGCCAGGCGAACCACGTCCTCGCCAGCCGTAATTTCAATGGCGCCCACGAGGACCTGCACCGTGGCCTCACCCGGGCTGGCGTGCTCATTAAGCCCATGACCCTCGGTGATGCAGATCAAGGTCTGGCGCAGGTCGTGCTCGCGACCGCCATAAACGGTTTCCGAGTGACGACCATTGCCCGCCTCCTGCGCCTCGGAAAGGTGCTTCTGGGCGATTTCGAGGAGATTCACGCTAGTCATGGCATGCCTTTCATCAGTGGCCCGTGGCGCCGGGCGGGCACTTACATCGTGGCACGAGCGCCGCGTAGACGCGAGTCGACTAGCTGGTCTGCGACTCCTTGAGCTTGGCCTCGACCAGACCCTTGTTATCGATCAGCAGCGTGGCGGCCTTGAAGTCCGTTGCTGCGAGTCCGCCTCCCACAATGGTGGAGCCCTCAAAGGTGATTGACGTCGCTGTAGCGGTGGGCTTGCCCAGGTTGACGATCAGCGAGTGGTTCTTACCGTCAATCACGCCGGTGATGACGGCGCGGGGCATGGTGTCTGCGAATTCACTATCCCAGTCCTGAACGAGCTGCGAGATAGACACCGCGTTGACCTCCCGGCCGTCCTCGACGCTGACCTGCAGCACCGAGCCGCCCACGTTGTCGAGCTCTACCGCCTCCGTGGAGACCGAGGCGGTCTGCGACTGCACTACCCAGACGTCACCCTCGTCAGTCTTTGCGGTGGTGGCGGCGGCAATAGCCCAGCCTCCCACGAGTCCCAGCGTGAGTGCGATCAGAGTCACCACCGCGATGGTGCGGATGGTGTTCTTCTTCTTGGTGTCCTCGGTCATGGTGCGACGCGTCCGTTCTTGTTGAAGGCCGCGTAGGTCAGCGGCATGAGGTTGGCCCACTCGTCCTCCATCTGCTCCGCGACCATTTCGATCTCGCGCTGAGGGAAGGAGGGGAAGTGCGTGCCCTCGCGCGTGGTGCGCAGGGACAAGAAGTTCATGAGTGCTCGGGCATTCATGGTGACGTACATGGAGCTATAAGTGTTCACCGGCAGGACCGCACGTGCGACCTCGCGCGCGATGCCCGCATCGAGCATGCGCCGGTACGCCTCGTAGGCGTGCGTGCAACTCGAGCGAATCTCCGCGTCGGCCAGCGCATGCTGCTCGGCGGTACCGTCCTCAAAGCTGTACGCCCCGGGCTTGCCGACCTGGACGAGCTTGCGCTCGGGGGCGGGAGTGTAGAACACCGGACGCAAGTTGCGGTAGCGACCCGACTCCTCGTTGTAGCTCGCGATGCGGTGACGCATGAACTCGCGGAAGACAAAGATGGGAGCCTGCACGTAGAACGTCATCGAGTTGTGCTCGAACGGGCTGCCGTGGCGGTCGCGCATCAGGTAGTTGATTAGCCCCGCGCTCTTCGAGGCGTCGGCGTCGACGTCCTCGAGCGACTGCTCGCCCTTGGTGGACACGCGCGCCGCGAACAGCACGTCGGCGTCCTGCGCGTTCGCGCGCACCAACTCGACAGTCATGTGGGACTTGAATTCGATTTCGGATGTCTCGCTCACGCCGCCCAGCCTAGCGCTGTCCGCATGAGGCGGGGACGCACGGCACGCGTGAGGCGGACTCCCCCACCCCGTCGCGATTCCTAGGAGTCACTGAGTGCGGTTCTTCCCTCAGGATCCGCACTCAGTGACTGCCAGCGCGCGGGGTTGCTCGAGTGAGGGGCGTTTCACTCTCCGTGCCAGGATGGACTCATGCCAGCCATGCCTCGAGTGGTTCCCCACCGCATCGTGACCGAGCGAGTCGCGGTGCGCGCCTACGAGGTAACCGACGCCGAGGCGATGGACGCTGCCATGGCCGTCAACCACGTGCGCCTGCGCGAGTGGATGCCGTGGGCCTGGGACGAGCCGCAGAGCATCGAGACCCGCCGCAACCTGCTCGCGCACTTTCGCACACGGTTTGACGCCGGCGAGGACTTCACGATGGGCATGTTCGACCGCTCCTCGGGTGCACTACTGGGCGGCACGGGTTTGCACCCCCGTGCCGAGCCTGGACTCCTCGAGATTGGCTACTGGCTCGCGGCCGATGCTGAAGGCCGTGGGCTGATGAGAGAGGTCGCCGCTGCACTCACGCAGGTGGCGTTGGGAGTCGCCGGCGCTGATCGCGTTCAGGTGTGCTGCGACCCAGCAAACACGCGTAGCCGGGGGGTGCCGCAGTCACTCGATTATGCGCGCGTTGGGGTACGGACCGAGCCACCAGGAGCGGAGGTCGGCCGCGAACTGACTGAGGTGTGGGCGATGACCGCCGTCGCCCCTGACTCCCCCGTTACGGCGTTCCCGCGACCCAGTTTGGCCGACGCCGACGGCGAGGACATCGCTTGGCCCGCCTGAATCCGGGAAGGCTGAGCCTGCGCGGGCTCGATCCCGCGCGCCAACAGGCAGTCTCAGTGTCCGTCGCGACCGGCGCCTACGCGATCAGTTTTGGTGCGCTATCGGTCGCGGCCGGGCTCGACGTGTGGCAGACGATGGCGCTTTCGTTGCTGGTCTTCAGCGGCGGCTCACAGTTCGCCTTCGTAGGCGTGATCGCCGCCGGAGGCGGCGCAGCGGCTGCCGTTGCGACATCCACTTTCCTGGGGCTGCGCAACGGCTTCTATGGGGTGGGACTCGCGCCCGTGTTGCGCCCCATGAGCGGGCTGCGGCGCGTGTGGGCGGCGCACATGACCATCGACGAGTCGACGGCCGTCTCCCTCGCCCAGCCTGCCGATGACCTCGAGGCGCGGCGTGCGGGCTTCTGGTGGACCGGCGTGGGCGTCTTCATCCTGTGGAACACGATCACGGTAGTGGGAGCGCTGGTCGGCGAGCGCATTGGCGACCCTGCAGACTGGGGCCTCGACGCGGCAGCTGCCGCCGCTTTTCTCGGCCTGGTGTGGCCGCGCCTGGCCTCGCGTCCCGCTCAAGCGGTGGCGGGGGCATCGGCCGTCTTGGCGCTGTTGCTCACCCCGGTGACCCCGGCAGGAGTGCCGATTCTGGCCGCCGCCCTGGTCGCCATCGCGGTCGGATGGCGCGCCCCCAAGTTTAGGGACGAGGTGCCCGAATGACCTCGTACCTGTGGATGTGGGTCGCGATCGTGGGCGCCGGGCTGCTGGCATGGGCGACTAAATACGCGGGCCACGTGGTCCCCGAGCGGTTCCTGGAAAACCCGCGCGTGCACCGAATCGCGGCCTACGTCACGGTTGCCCTGCTCTTCGCGCTGTTCGCGGTGCAGGCGTTCACGACGGACGGCGCAATTGTGTTCGACGCGCGGGTAGTCGCCGTCGCGGTCGCCGCGGTGCTGTTATGGATGCGCGCCCCATTCATCGTCGTGGTGGTGGCTGCCGCGGCCGTCGCCGCTGTATTGAGGCTGATCTTCTAGCGCCAAGGGCTCGTTCGGCCACGGCGTGTGTGCCGCGTACGCTTGAGGGCATGCCTACTGCCGATGTTTCCGCCCGTCCTGCCGTGCTCGGCGACGAGCACGCCTTCGCCGCGATCCAGCTCGCCGCGTGGCGCGAGACGCTTGGCGACGAGGCGGTCGATGCGCTGGACGCGAACGAGGTGCGCGATACCTGGGGTGCGGCGATCGAGTCTCCGCCTACGCGCGACGACCGCATGTTCGCAGCCTGCGACGGCCCGCGCGTAGTGGGCTTCGCGGCCATGACCGCGGCCGGCGACATCATCGCGCTCGAGGTGGCACCGGAGCACCGCCGCCAGGGTCACGGATCGCGCCTGATGGCCGCCTGCGTTGACACGCTGCGCATCAGAAATGCACCCGTAGTGCGTGCCTGGGCACTCGAGGGTGATGAGGCTCGTGAGGCCTTTCTTCAGACGGCCGGACTGGGCGAGGGCGGCGTGCGCCGCACCCTCGAGGGGCCAAACGGCGACCTGATCGAACGGCTCTGGCGCGCCGAGGTCTAGCCCTAGGCGTCGGTGCGGGTGGCCTTGCGCTCGGCACGAAACAGATCCGCGGCGTGACGCAACGTCTTGCGGGCCTGGGACCGCTCCCCCGCAGCCTCATAGGCGTACGCAAGGTGGAACCACGCGGACCAGTCCTCTGGGGAGCCCTCGACCTGACGCGACGCCACCTCAAAGACCGCCTCGGCGGACTCGCGCGTGAGCTTGCCGCTGGGCGTGGTCTCGCCATCGTGGATGGGCAGTCGGCCCTCGCTATCCAGCGTGTCCGCCATCTGCTGCACGGTAGTGCCCAGCCGGAACTCGTGCACGAGGTACCAGGCGCCAAGCAACGGTAGGAACAGCAGTGCTGCGCCGATTCCCTTAGCCACCAGCTCGTCGGAGCCCAGAAAGAGAAGTGCCTGGTTGGCGATCAAGACGAAGTACAGCGCCAGAATCAACGTGATAGCGACGGCGGCCAGGAAGCCGCGGTTGCGCATGAGCTTCATCTCTACAGGCTCATGTACTTGTCGAGTCCGACCGTCAACCCCGAGTAGTTGCCTACTTCGCGAATTCCCAGCAGCACGCCGGGCATGAAACTCACGCGGTCGAACGAGTCGGTACGGATGGTGAACTGCTCGCCTGGGTTACCCATCAGGATCTCCTCGTGCGCCACGAGTCCACGCAGGCGCACCGAGTGCACGCGCACGCCGTTGACGTCCGCGCCACGCGCGCCGTTGGCGAAGTCCTCGGTCGCATCGGGCGAAGCGGCGATGCCAGCCTCCGCACGGGCAGCGGCGATGCCCGCGGCGGAGTGCACCGCGGTACCGGAGGGCGCGTCCACCTTGTCGGGGTGGTGAAGCTCGATGACCTCGACGGACTCGAAGTACCTGGCCGCGAGCGCCGACATTCGCATCGCGAGCACGGCGCCGAGTGCAAAGTTGGGGGCAATTAGCACACCCAGGTCGGGGCGCTCACGCAGGTGCTCCTCAACGCGCTCGAGCGCGTCCTGGGTCCAGCCCGAGGTACCCACCACGGCGCTGATGCCGAGGTCGATCAGCGCATGGACGTTCGCCTCCGTGGCGGACGGCACAGTAAAGTCAACCGCCACATTCGCCTGCGCCTGCGCGGCAGCGGCGATGTCGTCGCCGACATCGAGAGTCGCGACCACGCTCAGGTCCTCGGCCGCGGAGACGGCGTTGACGACGTGGGTTCCCATGCGCCCCGAGGCGCCCAGCACAGCTACGTTAATCATGCGTCCACCTTACTTGCGCGAAAGGGCCTCAAACCGCGCCCGGACCCACACGGACTGCAGTCCGCTGGCGTCCGGCAAGTTCCGCGGCGAGCCCCACTACCTGGTCAGCCGTCACGGCCCGCACCTGGTCCAGCACCTCACCGATGCTCCACAACTCGCCGTAAACCAGTTCAGCTTTCCCAAGCCGCGACATGCGCGAGTATGAATCTTCGAGGCGCAGCACAGTTGAGCCGCTCAGCTGGCCGATGGCACGCTCCATCTCCTCGTCCGTCACACCCTCAGCCATGCGCTCGAGCTCGGAGACCATGAGGCGCGACACCTCGTCTGCCTTGCCCGGCGTGCAGGCGGCGTACATGCCAAATAAGCCAGCGTCGGCGTTGGGGGCGCCAAACGAGTACACGGAATACGTCAGGCCGCGCTTCTCGCGAATCTCCTGGAAAAGGCGCGAGGACATGCCGCCGCCCAGGATGGTGTTGAAGACTGCCAGGGTGTTGCGGCGGTCGTCGCTGGCCTTGAAGCCACGCGAGCCGATCACGACGTGGGCCTGCTCAAAATCGCGGACGATGCTGAGGTCGCCTCCCTGGGTGGCCGTCACCTCGTTTGTCGAGTCGCGGCGGGCCAGCGGCGCGCGCTGCGAGGTCACGTCCCAGCCGCCCAGTTCTAGCGCCGCCATGACCTGAGCGCACACGATGTCGTGGTCGACTCCCCCGGCGGCCGTCACGATCAGTCCCTCCGGAACGTAGTGCCGCTTGTAGTGATCCCACACCGCGTCGCGCGTCACGGAACGGATAATGTCCGGGGTGCCGCCGATGGGCCGGCCAAGCGGATGCCCGCCAAAGACCAACTCCGTGAACTTCTCGTGGGCCACGTCGCCCGGGTCGTCGTCGTTCATCGCGATCTCCTCGAGGATGACGCCGCGCTCCATCTCGAACTCGTCGCGGTCCAGCTTGGGGCTGGTGACCATGTCGAGGATGACGTCGATCGCCATCGGCAGGTCGGTGTCGATGACCCGCGCGAAGTAGCAGGTGAACTCCTTGGCGGTCATCGCGTTGGACTCGCCGCCCACGCGGTCAAAGGCCTCGGCAATCTGCAGCGCGCTGCGGCGCTTGGTGCCCTTGAAGAGCAGGTGCTCGAGGAAGTGCGTAGAGCCGGCATGCTCGGGAGTCTCGTCGCGTGACCCCACTCCCACCCAGGCCCCCATCGTGGCGGAGCGCATTCCGGGGATCTGCTCGGTAAACACCCTCACCCCGCCCGGCAGCACACTGCGGCGCACCACCGCGCCGTGGTCCTGCTCGATCGAGATGGAGGAGCCGATGGACTCGGCGGAGACAAGTGGGAGGGCATGAGGCATGGTCACGAGCCTAACCCCGGCGGCCGATGCTGCCGCACATTTTCGCTCCCCGCGTCAGCGGGACCTGGACGGGCCGGGAAACGACGAAGCCGCCGGTCCCTTGCGGGAACCGGCGGCCTCGTGAACCGTCTAGTGAACAGTGGCGACTAGTTGTCGTCACCCTCGGAGTCGGCGCCTTCGGCACCGGCCTCTTCGACGACCTCGAGCGACAGCTTGCCGCGCGGGTCAACTTCACCGATCTGGACCTGAATCTTCTGACCCACGGAGAGGACGTCTTCGACGTTCTCCACGCGCTTGCCACCGACCAGCTTGCGGATCTGCGAGATGTGCAGCAGTCCGTCGCGGCCGGGGCTGAGGGACACGAAGGCACCGAAGGCGACGGTCTTGACGACCGTACCCACGAAGCGCTCGCCGACCTCGGGCACGTGCGGGTTGGCGATCGCGTTGATCGCCGCGCGGGCAGCCTCGGCCGAGGGGCCGTCGGTTGCGCCGATGAACACGGTGCCGTCATCCTCAATCGAGATGTCAGCGCCAGTGTCGTCCTGGATCTGGTTGATCATCTTGCCCTTCGGGCCAATGACCTCACCGATCTTGTCAACGGGCACGCGCACCGAGATGACGCGAGGAGCGAAGGGGCTCATCTCGTCGGGCTCGGAGATAGCCTCCGCCATGACGCCCAGGATGTGGATACGAGCATCCTTGGCCTGGTCGAGTGCACCGATGAGCACCGAGGACGGAAGTCCGTCGAGCTTGGTGTCGAGCTGGATCGCGGTGATGAACTCCGAGGTACCTGCGACCTTGAAGTCCATGTCGCCGAACGCGTCCTCGGCACCGAGGATGTCGGTCAGCGCCGCGTAGCGGGTCTCTCCGTCAACCGTGTCGGACACGAGGCCCATGGCGATGCCGGCAACCGGGGCGCGCAGCGGCACACCAGCGTTGAGCATGGCGAGGGTCGATGCGCAGACGGAACCCATCGAGGTGGAACCGTTGGACCCGAGGGCCTCGGACACCTGACGGATGGCGTAGGGGAAGTCGTCACGCGACGGGAGGACGGGCACCAAGGCACGCTCGGCGAGCGCACCGTGACCGATCTCGCGGCGCTTGGGGCTACCCACACGGCCGGTCTCGCCGGTGCTGAACGGCGGGAAGTTGTAGTGGTGCATGTAGCGCTTCTTCTTCTCGGGGCCAAACGAGTCGATCTGCTGCTCCATCTTCAGCATGTTCAGCGTGGTGATACCCATGATCTGGGTCTCTCCGCGCTCGAAGATAGCTGAACCGTGCACGCGCGGGATGGGGCCGACCTCTGCCGCGAGCGGACGGATGTCCTTGAGTCCACGGCCGTCGATGCGGATGCCCTCGGTGAGGACGCGCTGGCGGATGGTCTTCTTCGTGACGGCGCGAACCGCTGCGGAGATTTCCTTCTCGCGACCCTCGAACTGAGCGTCAAGAGCGGCGTGAGCCGCGTCCTTGATCTCATCGAGGCGGTCTTCGCGCTCTGCCTTGTCGGCAATCTTGAGCGCTGCAGACAGGTCTGCCTCGGTGGCTGCCGTGACTGCCGCGAGGACGTCGTCCTGGTAGTCAAGGAAGCGGGGGAACTCCTTGGGAGCCTTCTGCGACTTGCCGGCGAGCTCAATCTGAGCGTCGCACAGAGCCTTGAGGAACGGCTTGGCGGCCTCGAGTCCCTCGGCGACGACGGTCTCGGTGGGAGCCTGGGCACCCTCGGAGATCAGGTCGAACGAGTCGTCGGTTGCCTCAGCCTCAACCATCATGATGGCGACGTCGTCGCCAGCGATGCGGCCGGAGACGACCATGTTGAACACGGCACGCTCCATCTGGCTGTACTTGGGGAACGCGACCCACTGGCCGTCGATCAGCGCAATGCGCACACCGGCGACGGGACCCGTGAAGGGCAGGCCGGAGAGCTGCGTCGAAGCCGACGCTGCGTTGATGGCGAGAGTGTCGTACGAGTCATCGGGGTTGATGGCCAGCACGGTCACGACGACCTGGACCTCGTTGCGCAGGCCCGACACGAACGTGGGGCGCAACGGGCGGTCGATGAGACGGCAGGTCAGGATCGCGTCGGTCGAGGGACGACCCTCGCGACGGAAGAACGAGCCGGGGATCTTGCCGGCGGCGTAGGTGCGCTCTTCAACGTCAACCGTCAGCGGGAAGAAGTCGAAGCCCTCGCGGGGGTGCTTGCCGGCCGTGGTGGCCGACAGCAGCATGGTGTCGTTGTCGAGGTAAGCGGCGACCGTGCCGGCTGCCTGCTGGGCCAAACGGCCCGTCTCGAAGCGCACCGTGCGGGTGCCGTACTTGCCGTTATCGATAACGGCTTCAGCGAACTGAATTTCGGGACCTTCCATGTGGAAGTTTCTCCTTAATTTGTGAAGCAGGGGATGCGAACTTAGCGACCTTATGCCGCCACTGATCGTCAGTCGAAATGCTCAGAAGTAGTCCACGAGAGTTCGCGGAGAGTCTGCCCATCACCACCGAGGACCAGCGTTCTACTTGCCTGCCAGGTGTATGTGTGCGGCTCTGCCTACAGTGGAGAGCCGTTTCTATGCTATCAGGGATGCCCCACACGGGGCCCGTGCACCGCGGGACCGCCAGCAAATTACATGTGCGCGAAACGTACGTTGAGGGACCGCTATATCGGCACGGTCCTCCGCGCCTCGCGCGCCGGGCCGCAAAAACAAAAACCCGGCCGCTCGACTCCCTTGCGGGAGGAGCAACCGGGCTCTTGTATAAAGCTGTGACTAGCGGCGCAGGCCGAGGCGCTCGATGAGTGCACGGTAACGCTCGATGTCCACGCGCTGAAGGTAGTTCAGCAGGTTACGGCGCTGACCGACCATGAGGAGCAGGCCACGACGCGTGTGGTGGTCGTGCTTGTGCTCCTTGAGGTGCTCGGTGAGGTCAAGGATGCGCTGCGAGAGCATCGCGATCTGAACCTCGGGAGAACCGGTGTCGCCTTCTGAGCGGGCAAAATCGGTCATGATGGACTTCTTGACTTCAGGGGTAAGCGGCACAGCAGTCTCCTTTTGATGTCTTGTTGCGCGGCGCACCCGGGCATATTCTCCGGGGCACTGGGATCCGCGGCCGTTATACGGCGACGGTCAATGCTACCCGAAGCGGCGCTCGACCACCACCACGGCGCTAGAAGGCGCTATCCCCGGTGCGTGTGTTGGCACCAATACCCGCTGCTGTCACTCCACCGGGCGGACCGTCGGCCTTGCCCTCCACATGAAGCCCCGCGACCGTCTTGCTCTTGGTCCGCATGCGACCCTCGATGTACGTCGCAAGTCTCGACACTGACATGTTGATGAGGATGTACAGCACGGCAACCACGGTGATGAAGACCACCTTGGTGGACTCACCGAAGAAGTTGTAGTTGTCCTTCGCGGACTTGAGGAGCTCGGAGTAGCCAATGATGAACCCCAGCGACGAGTCCTTCAGCAGCACCACGATCTGGCTGATGAGCGCGGGAAGCATGATGCGCACCGCCTGAGGCAACTGAATGCGGAGCAACGTCTGAAGAGGTGACAGACCGATGCTCAGGCCCGCCTCCTTCTGACCGCTCGGCAACGCGGCGATTCCAGCGCGCAGAATCTCCGCGACCACTGCCATGTTGTAGACCACGAGTCCCAGCACCACGGCCCACAACGGATCGATATTGAGGCCAATGACGCCGAAGTACATGATGAGCAGCACGGGGATGCCGCGGAAGACCTCGGTCACGACGCGCGCGGGGATGCGCGCGACGGCAAACGGGGACTGGCGGAGAATCGTCAAGACCAGCGCGAGCAAGAGGGCGATCGGAATCGCGATGAGAACCGGCTTGAGGGTGCCCCAGATGCCGCTCATCAGGATCGAGGTAATCCAGACGTCATCCACTGACTGCCCACGCGGCGGGTCCCAGAGCACTGCCCAACGATCATCGAAGATGCCGTTCTTGTAGGCGGTGTAGCCGGCCCACGCTAGGAGCCCAACAAAGAACAGCGTAAAGACGACGGTAAAGATCTTGTCGCGAGCCTTGGCTCGCGGTCCGGGTGCCTCATAGAGCACGGAAGTTTCGTTGCTCATCGCGCGATCGCCACCTTTCGCTCGATGCGCTGACTCGCGATGCCCATGGGCAGGGTAATCACCAGGTAGCACAGGCCAATTCCGGCGAACACACCAACCACGTCGGCAGGGTTGCCATTCGCGAGGCGCTGTGCGGACGCGGTGAGCTCGAAGACCGCGAATCCGGCCGCGACCGAGGTGTTCTTCACGTGAGCGATGTAGACGTTAATGAGCGGCGGAATCACCGAGCGGAAGGCTTGCGGCAACACAATCTGGCTCAGAGTTTGGAAGAAGGTGAGCCCGATGGAGCGGGCGGCTTCGGCCTGGCCCACACCCACGGAGTTGATACCGGAGCGCACCACCTCACACACAAAGGTGGAGGTGTAGAGGGTCAGCGAGATGATCGCCATGGGTACGCCCAGACCCACGTGCAGCCCTAGCACTGGGACCGCGAGGTTGAGCATCACTAGGAAGATTAGAGTCAGCGGCGAGTTACGGAAGATGTTCACGTAAACCGTGCCGAATGTCCGTAGGGGCCCGATGGGGGAAACCCTAAAAGCGGCCAGCATGACGCCCCAAATGAAGGACAGGACACCGGCGGATACCGACAGCCACAACGTCATCTTGAACGCCGTCCAAACGACGTCGGCGTTGTCTATCAGTGCTCCCATAGTCCTCTCCGAGTTACGTGCTTAGTGGGGCCGCGCAGCCGCCCCGTCAGAAGGTCGCCTCGGCGCGCTCCATGAGGGAGCGCGCCGAGGGCCCGTTACTGACTAGTTTTCGTAGCGGTCAACCGAAGGAGCGGTCGGCTCAGGAAGAACCGTGCCTGCAGTCTCGTTCCAGGCATCGAGCCACGAGCCGTCCTCGAAGGACTCCTCGAGCACGTCGTTGATCCACATGCGGAAGTCGGTGTCGTCGTGTCCGACGCCGATTCCATAGGGCTCTTCGGTAAACGGCTCGCCAGCAACCTTGAACTCGCCGTCAGACTCGGAGACGTAACCCGCGAGGATGACGTTGTCCGTGGTCACTACGTCGACTGCACCGTTGCGCAGCGGCTCGAGGCAGTCGGTGTAAGCACCGAACAGCACGAGGTTCGCATCGGGGTAGTTGTCCGCGATGTTCTGTGCGGGGGTCGAGCCCTCAACGGAGCAGACGTTCTTACCCGCGAGGTCATCGGGGGTAGTGATGTCCTCGTTGTCGGCAAGCACCATGAGTGCCTGACCGGCGTTGTAGTACGGTCCGGCGAAGGACACCACTTCCTTGCGGTCGTCGTTGATGGTGTACGTCGCGACCACCATGTCGACCTGTCCACCCTCGATGAAAGGCTCGCGGTTCGCGGAGACGGTCTCAACCCAGGTAATGCCAGAGTCTTCGATGCCGAGCTTGGCGGCGATGATCTTTGCCACCTCGACGTCGAAGCCCTCGGGGTCACCGCTGGGAGCCTTGAGGCCGAACAGGGGCTGGTCGAACTTGGTACCGATGGTGATGGCACCCGCATCTGCGAGCTTGGCCATCGTCGAGCCTTCGGGGAACGATGACGCGTCAACGTCCTCAGCGCCGTCGCCACTGTCGGAAGAGCACGCGCTAAGCGCGATTACGGCGGTCGCTGCCAGCGCCGCCAACTTGATCTTGGTGTTCATGTGATCTCCTTTTCTACGGTCCGGGGGTCTCCCTGACCGGCACTGCAACTTGTGGGGTGGGCCAGGACTCAGTGAGTCAGAATCTTGGAGAGGAAGTCCTTGGCACGCTCGGACTGGGGGTTCGTGAAGAACTGCTCCGGCTCCGCCTCTTCCAGAATCTGGCCGTCGGCCATGAAGACCACACGGTTCGCGGCCTTACGAGCAAAGCCCATCTCATGGGTCACGACGATCATCGTCATGCCCTCGTGCGCCAGGTCTGTCATGACGTCGAGGACCTCGTTGATCATCTCGGGGTCCAACGCGGAGGTGGGCTCGTCAAAGAGCATCACCTTGGGCTGCATCGCGAGCGACCGCGCGATCGCGACTCGCTGCTGCTGCCCGCCTGATAGCTGCGCCGGGAACTTGTCGGCCTGTGCCGCGATGCCCACGCGCTCGAGCAACTTCATGGCCCGCTCCTTGGCCTCCGCCTTCTTGACTCCCTTGACCTTCATGGGACCTAGCGTGACGTTCTCCAGAATGGTCTTGTGCGCAAACAAGTTGAACGACTGGAACACCATGCCGACATCGGCGCGAAGCTGAGCGAGTTGCTTGCCCTCGGCAGGTACCTCGACTCCGTCGAGCGTAATAGAGCCGTCGTCGATGGTCTCGAGGCGGTTGATGGCCCGGCACAGTGTCGACTTGCCGGATCCCGATGGCCCGATCACCACGACTACCTCGCCCTCACCGACCGTGAGGTTGATGTTCTGAAGGACGTGCAACTCGCCAAAGTGCTTGTTCACGTCCTTGAGAACTACGAGAGGCTTGTGGTCACCCTGCGGCATTGCGTCGTTGGCCTTGTCCATCTAAAGACTGTAGCCCCTAAAACTGGCCGAATGCCAGGGTTAACGGGGATTTAACACGAATCGTGACCTTGGCTTAATACTTGGCGGGTCCACGTGACGTCCTCGTCGAGCGCAGCGGTGAGAGCCTCGAGTGACCCAAAGTCCAGCATCGGCCTGCGCCACTGGACCAGGTCAAGGGCGACCTGGGTGTCATAAATATCGATTCCCACCGCGTCCAACGCGAAGGCCTCGACGCGCAAGTCGCTACCACCCACGGTGTAGTTGTGGCCCAAACTCACCGCCGCCATCATCCGCGTGTCGACCAGGGGCTTCGCAAGGGCGTTGTCACATGCGTCGATGACTGTCAGCCATCCCGCGTACACACCGTGGCGCGGGATCATGCCGGCGGAAACGTCCAAATTTGCCGTCGGGAAGCCAATGGTGCGACCCAACGCGTCCCCATGAATCACGGTTCCTCGCAGCCGGTGGTGGCGTCCCAATACATCCGTCGCCGCGCGAAGGTCACCCGACTCGAGCAATTCGCGCACCCAGGTGGATGACCAGCGGCGCCCAGACTGGGAAACCGCGCAGGCGTCGTCAATCACTTCTACCGCAAACCCGTACTTGCGGCCCAGGTCTCGCATGGTCTCCACGTCACCGGCGTTGCCGCGCCCAAAACGCGTGTCCTGACCTACAACTACCGTGGCGGCGTGCAGTCCCTCGACCAGGTAGCGAACCACGAACTCCTCCGCAGTCTGCTGAGCGAAGTCGAGCGTGTAACGCACCACCAAAGCACCGTCGAGTCCGGTCGCTTCCAGGCGCTCGAGTTTGTCCTGCGTGCCAGTAATGAGCACTGGTGGGTGCGCGGGATCGTGCACAGCCTTAGGGTGCGGGTCAAAGGTCATCGCGATCGCGACCTGGCCCCGTTCGCGGGCGTCTGCGACCATGCGCGTCAGCACCGCCTGGTGGCCAAGGTGGACACCGTCAAAATTGCCCAGCGTCACGATGGTCGGGCCGAGTGAGGTGGGGACATCCGCAAGCGACCGCCAGGTCGTCATTGCCTGCGGTGTCATGGTGCCTTGGTCACGAGTCACGTCAGCCATTGTCTACCGCCGCGCCGTTGTCGCTGTCAGTTGCCGCGCTTAGCGGCGCCTCCGAAGAACTCGTCTCGAACACCACGACGGGCGCGAGCTTGCCGCCGCGCGGACGCAGGATCGCGGCCAAAATGCCGGCGGTAGAAATTGCTGCCACCTCTCCCCCGTCGGGGGCAATCACGCCGGCCGATGCCGTGGCTGGCTCAGCGACCTTGATTGCTTGGCCGAAGCCCAGGGCCCGGGCTTGCGAGGCGTCGATGGTCACGACGGGCAGGGCCGATGCCGCGGCATCGGCGAGCGGGAGCAACGGCAGTCGCTGGCCGTCGTCGACGAGCGCGCCCAAGTCCTCGAGCGAGTGGGCGCTCCCAAGCAAGATGTCTCCCACCGCGGTACGACGCAGCGCGGTCAGGTGACCGCCCACCCCGAGTGAGTCGCCCAGGTCGCGCGCCAACGCGCGTACGTAGGTGCCCGAGGACACGTCCACGCTCACGTCGATGTCGACCAGGGCGCCGTCTCGGCGCACGTCGAGCACGTCAAAGCGCGAGACCGTCACGGGACGGGTCGGCAGTTCCACGTCCTCGCCGTCGCGCACGCGCTTGTACGCGCGCTGGCCGTCCACCTTGATGGCGCTCACCGAGCTGGGGCGCTGCTGAATCTCGCCACGTAACCCAGCCACGGCATCGGCGATCGCCTCGTCGGAAACGTCGGAAGCATCGGCCGTCACCAGGACGTCACCCTCGGCGTCATCAGTCACGGTGGACTGACCGAGCCGAATGGTGGCGTCGTAGGTCTTGCCGTGGCCCACAAAGTACGTGAGCAACTTGGTGGCCTTGCCGATCCCGATCACCAGCACGCCGGTAGCCATGGGATCGAGCGTGCCCGCATGACCAACCTTCTTGGTCTGCGCGAGACGGCGCATGCGGCCTACGACATCGTGGGAGGTCCAGCCCTGAGGCTTGTCGACCACCACGATGCCGGGAACCGGCTCGGGCTTAGGCGTCCTCGTCATCGGACTCGGGGTGCTTGTAAGGGTCCTCGTCGCCTGCGAACTTGGCGCCCTCGCGCATACGCTTGAGCTCCTCATCCCGCAGTCGCGCGGCCTGCAACGACTCCTCGAGCGAGGCGGCCGTCTCCGGCACCGCGTCGAGGTAGAAGTCGAGCGTGGGAGTCAGGCGAATGCCCAGCTGCCCACCCACGAGCGACCGCAGCCGGCCCTTGGCCGAAGCCAAGGCCGCTGCTGTGGAAGCCTGTTGTTCCTCATCGCCAAAGACGGTGTAGAACACGGACGCCTGCTGGAGGTCGCCCGTCATCCGAACGTCGGTGACGGTGACGAATCCCAATCGGGGGTCTTTTATGTCGTTCTCAAGCGCGCCGGCAACGATCCTCTTGATCGTGCCAGCGAGCTTGAGTGCGCGTGCGGAATCAACCATTAGGTCCTCGGAATCTCCACCATCTCGAACGTCTCAATGACGTCTCCGACCTGGATGTCGTTGAACTTGCCAAGACCAATACCGCACTCGAAGCCATCCTTGACCTCGGTTGCATCGTCCTTGAAACGGCGCAGCGTGTCGATCTTCGCTTCGCCGATGACGTTGCCGGCACGGACCACGCGAGCCGCCGCATTGCGACGAATCGTTCCGGTGCGCACAAGGCAACCTGCGATGTTTCCGAACTTGGAGCTACGGAAAATCTCCATGATTTCGGCGCCACCACTCTGACGCTCCTCGAACTCGGGCTTGAGCATGCCCTTGAGCGACGCCTCGACGTCCTCGAGAACGCGGTAGATGACCGAGTAGAAGCGCATGTCGACGCCCTCGCGGTCCGCGAGTTCCTGGACACGCTCGGCGGGGCGAACGTTGAATCCGAGGATAATCGCGTTGTCGACCGTGGCAAGGTTGACGTCGTTCTGCGTGACAGCACCCACACCACGGTGGATGATGCGCAGGTCGACTTCCTTGCCCACATCGATCTGGAGCAACGCGTCCTCGAGTGCCTCGACGGCACCGGAGACGTCACCCTTGATGATGAGGTTGAGCGTGTCGACCTTGCCATCTTCGAGGGCCTGGTTGAAGTCCTCAAGGCTGATGCGCTTGCGACGCTTGGCCAGCTGAGCTGCCCGCTCGGCCGTCTCGCGCTTCTCCGCAATCTGACGGGCGGTACGGTCGTCGTCGGCCACCAGGAAGGTGTCGCCGGCGCCGGGCACCGAGGTCAGGCCGATCACAAGCACCGGGCGGGCGGGAAGGGCTTCCTTCACGGGCTGGTCGTGCTCATCGAACATCGCACGCACACGGCCGTGAGCCGTACCCGCGACGATCGAGTCGCCCACACGCAGCGTTCCGGAGTTGACCAGCACCGTCGCGACGGCACCGCGTCCCTTGTCCAGGTGAGCCTCGACGGCCACACCGCGAGCGTCCTTGTTGGGGTTCGCTCGCAGGTCAAGACCGGCGTCTGCGGTGAGCAGTACGGCCTCGAGCAGCGCGTCGATGTTCTTGTTCTGGATCGCGGACACGTCAACGAACATGGTCTCGCCGCCGTACTCCTCAGCAACCAAGTTGTACTCGGTCAACTGCTGGCGGATCTTGCCAGGGTTGGCGCCTTCCTTATCGACCTTGTTCACCGCAACCACGATCGGCACGTTGGCCGCCTGTGCGTGGTTGAGGGCCTCAATGGTCTGAGGCATGACGCCGTCGTCGGCAGCGACCACGAGGATCGCGATGTCGGTGACCTTGGCGCCACGGGCACGCATGGCGGTAAACGCCTCGTGACCCGGGGTGTCAATGAACGTGATGGCGCGGTTGACGCCTTCGTGCTCGTGGTGGACCTGGTAAGCACCGATGTGCTGCGTGATGCCGCCGGCCTCGCCGGAGATCACGTCGGCGTGGCGGATTGCGTCCAGCAGGCGCGTCTTACCGTGGTCAACGTGACCCATGACGGTGACGACCGGCGGGCGTGCCTCGAGCTCTTCATCGGTCTCCGCCTCAAGTTCGGCGTCGATGTCGATGTTGAAGTCCTCGAGCAGCTCGCGGTCCTCCTCCTCGGGCGACACGATCTGGATCTTGTAACCCAGCTCGGCACCCAGCGTCGCGAACGTGTCCTCATCCAGCGACTGCGTCGCAGTTGCCATCTCACCAAGGTGGAACAGCACGGTCACGAGCGACGCGGGAATCACGTCAATCTTCTCGGCAAAGTCAGCCAACGTCGCGCCGCGGCGAAGACGGATCAGCGTCTCACCGTTACCGCGAGGAATGTTGACGCCGCCAATGGCGGGCGCCTGACTCTGCTCGTATTCGGCCCGCTTCGCGCGCTTCGACTTGCGCGAACGTGCAGGCTTGCCTCCCTGGCGACCGAAGGCACCTGCGGTGCCACCGCCACGTCCACGTCCACCTGCGGCCGGACGGCCACCGGGGCCGCCGAATCCACCGGGACGACCAGGAGCTCCACCGGGTGCGCCGCCTGGGCCACCGCGGCCGGGTGCACCCCGGTTGGGTGCCTGAGCGGGCATCTGACCCGGGGTCGGGCGTGCGCCACGAGGTCCGGGTGCGCCACCTGCACCTGCAGGACGACCGCCCGGCGCACCGCCGGGACGACCCTGCGGGCGAGGAGCCTGGAAGGGGTTGTTGCCGCCCGGACGGGGGCGCGGGCGAGGAGCCCCCGCCTTGTCCGAGAACGGGTTATTGCCGCCCGGACGCGGACGCGGACGCGGCATGTCGCCGGGCGTCGGAGCATCGGTCTTGGCTGCTGCCGCAGGAGCGTCAGCCGAGGCGTCCGCGGGTGCGGAGGCATCGGCCGGCTTTGCGGGTGTTGCCGCTGCCGGTGCCGAAGGTGCGGGCGCCGATGCTGCGGGAGCCACTTCCTTAGCCGGCGCCTCGGGGGCGGCAGGCTTGGGGGCGGCAGGCTTGGGTGCCGCAGGCTTCTTCGCTGCGGGCTTGGGGGCCTCGGCGGGCTTCTCGGCGGGTGCCGGGAATGCCTCCTTCGCCTTGCGCACCACTGGTGCTTCAAGGGTGGAAGACGGACCCTTCACGTACTCACCGATTTCGGTGAGCTTGGCGATTAGGTCCTTGCTCGATACTCCGAGCTCTTTCGCGATCTCATGGACGCGGGGCTTTGCCACAATTCTCCTGTCTTGGTTCGACCAAGACAGGGTCGAACCATCGTTACTGCTGGGTACTCATCGTGAGGCACTCATCGGGTTGCCATGGGCTTTCGTCCCGTTCTATCGATGGTCATCAAGGGCACGGTCTCTTAGCTCTCCAGCGTGATGCCGGAGGCGTCTGCCTGTGGGGCGCGAAATGCGCGTCCAAAGGCTCGACGCTGAAGCGCCGTTGCAAGGCATTCGTCGCTGCGGTGCAGCCACGCGCCTCGCCCCGGCAACGAACGGTTCAAATCGGCCACCACAAGGTTGCCGTCTAATACCACTCGCATCAGGACCGACTGAGCGTCCAACTTCCGGCATCCCACGCACGTCCGCACCGGCCCAGAGGGGTCCGACGCGGGGGTGCGAGATGCCAGCGGCTGGCTGCTCAGCGTCATCAGTCTACCGGGTTGCGCTAGTGGGCGGCACCGGGCGCGTCGGATTCGGCAGAATCTCCGTCCACCGCGTCAGGTCCCGCGGCGCCATCGGGCGCCTCATCTGAGCGAATGTCGATGCGCCAGCCCGTCAATCGCGCGGCGAGACGGGCATTCTGCCCCTCCTTGCCGATCGCGAGTGACAGGTGAAAATCGGGGACAATCACGCGGGCGGCGCGAGCCTCGAGGTCGACCACCGTGACTGAGACGACGCGGGACGGAGAAAGCGCGTTGCCCACGTAGGTCGCCGGGTCTTCATCCCAATCGACAATGTCAATCTTCTCGCCGTGCAGTTCGCTCATGACGGCACGCACTCGCGCGCCCATGGGACCGATGCAGGCTCCCTTGGGGTTGACCCCGGGGATAGTCGCGCGGACGGCCATCTTGGTGCGGTGGCCCGCCTCACGGGCGACACTCATGATCTCCACCGTGCCGTCGGCGATCTCGGGCACTTCGAGTTCAAAAAGCTTGCGGACTAGGCCCGGGTGGGTCCTGGACAGCGTGATCGAGGGGCCCTTCATGCCCCGCGAGACATCGAGTACAAACGCACGCAGCCGCTCGCCATGCGTGTAGGTCTCCGTGGGCACCTGCTCGTGAGCCGGCAGCAGGCCCTCGACGTCACCCATATCTAGGTGCACGTTACGCGGGTCCGCGCTCTGCTGAATGATGCCGGAAACCAGCTGGCCTTCCTTATCCGCGTACTCGCCCAGCACGGCGTCGTCTCCCGCCTGGCGCAGGCGCTGGAAGATCACCTGACGGGCCGTCGAGGTCGCGATACGGCCAAAGTCGGCCGGAGTGTGGTCGAACTCTGGTGACAGGTCGACGAGCTCGCCCTCCTCGGACTTATTCTCCTCGCGGGCCAGGATCGACACCTTGCCGCTCGCGCGGTCCAAGTGAGCACGAGCGAGAGAGTACGCGCCGGGAGTCTTGTGGTACGCGGACAGGAGCGCCTGCTCGATTGCGTCAATCAGGACGCCGAGTTTGATGTCCTTTTCCTTCTCGAGCCCCTGCAGGGCACGCATATCAATGTCCATCGGGTGCGTCCTCTTCCTCAAACTTCGCGTTCTTCAACTTCTTCATTTCAACTTCGATCCGCCCGTCAGCGATGTCGTTCAGGGCATACGAGACGCGCTCGCCGGCGGTCTCCAGCACCACCGCATCGTCCTCGACATCCACGATGCGGCCAGTGGCCGTCGCGCCCTCTGCGAGGTCGAGTGTGACCAAGCGGGTGCGCGCGCGCATGAAGTGGCCACGCTCGGTGAGTGGGCGGTCGATTCCCGGGGTGGAGACCTCGAGCGTGTACTCGTTCTTGGGGACGTTTGCCTCGTCCAGCGCCGCGCCAATCGCGCGCGATGCCACCGCAATCGCGTCTAGGCTGGCGGAGCCCACCTCGGTCTCAGGCAGATCCAGCGTGATGAGAACGCGTGTGCGCTTTCCCGCCGGTGAGACGGCGACCCCATCGACGACCAACCCGGCGGCTTGGGCCCCGGGTGTCGCGAGGTCGGCAATCTGGCGTGAGATGTCCATAGTCATCGCCTCCCCGCGCGCGGATGCGCGCTCCGTTTCTTAAATTCGTCAGGACACAGTCTAAGCCCAGGCCAAGTGCATGTCATGATGGCGGACATGAGCGCCCGCCGAGCCACCAACTCTACCGTCCGACCGTGGTCCGCGGTGCTGCTTGCCGGCGCGCTGGTCGTGGGGGTTGCCGGCTGTTCCTGGCACCTCGAGAAGGAGCCCGTCGTGTACCCGTCTGCCGACGCGGTCACCCTTGAACGCGACGATGCTGCCGCGCGCGAGCAGCATGTGCTTGACGTTCTTGGTTCAGGCTCAAGCGATGGAGTATCTGCATCCGATCTCGCGTCCATCGAAGCCCAGGCTGCCCCCGCACATCTGGAGGCGCTGGGCGGCGTCTATGTCGCGACTCCCTCCCCCGCCCCGTCGCCCTCCCCGTTCACCGGTTCTCTTGACGACGCGGTCACGCAGGCGCGTGAGGGAGCCCTGGAGACCGCGACCACGACCACCGACTCAAATCTTGCACTCTTGCAGTCCAGCATGGGCCTCACGCACGCTTTCGCGCTGTGGTGGGCACAGAACACCGCCTTGGCCGAGACCCTGCAGCCCACACCATCGCCCACCCCTCTCGCGTCACCCAGCGGCGCGCTCCCGGGTGAGCCAGAGCCGAACGTGACCGGCGAACCATCCACGAGCGAGAGCGCGATTCCGGCGGTGAGTGCCTCCCCGGAGCCCATCCCCGTGACCGCCGACGAACGGGTCCTGCCCACCAGCGTCGACCTTGGAGATGCGTTCCTCCCCGCCAGCGCCGACGCCATCTCCCCTGTGACCCTCGGCGACCTCGCCGTGGCACACGACCGGGCGCGGTTCCTCTACGAGGTCATCGCCGCCAAGTCCGCAGGTGAGGAGCGCGCCAATGCACTCGCTCGCCGTGACATTCATGCGGCGCGTGCGGATGAGTTCGGCGCTCTTGCCGGGGACCAGGACCGCCGGCAGGAGCTGTACGACGTTCCTCCCACCCTGGTTGACACGGCGCTGTCGCGCGCGGTGACCGCCAGGGAGACCGAATTTGCGCTGGGCACAAGCTATGCAGCCATGCTGGACGGCGTGACTACCGAGAACCGCGGGTGGATACTCAACGCGGCGTTCGACGCCTTCGCTGCGGGGTCGTTGCAGCCTGGCTTCACCCCGGACAAGTTCCCGGTGCTACCCGGACTTCAACCCGTCGGGTAGCACCCGGGCACCCCAGCACCCCGCGCTTCTATTGGTCCGTTTTGGCACGCTTTTCAGGGGGTCCGAGCGCCCTGTTGGTCCGATCCCCGCCACGCCAGCAGTTACACAGTTTGTGACAGATCGGCACGCACTGCGGCGGCCACGTGCTCAATGACGTCGTCGACGGGCAGGTTCTCGCTCGAGCCGGTGGCCCGCACCTTAAACTCCACGTGTCCATCGGCCAGTCCGCGGCCCACGACCACTGTGAAGGGCGCGCCGATGAGCTCGGCATCCTTGAATTTCACGCCCGGCGACACCTTGGGACGGTCGTCGTAGCAGACCTCGATGCCGTCGGCCTCGAGAGCTTTGGAGATCGCCTCGGCCTTGTCGTGCATCGCGTCGTCCTTGCCGGCTGCGATCACGTGCACGTGATACGGAGCAACGTGCGTGGGCCATTTGAGACCCAGCTCGTCGTTGTTGTTCTCCGCGAGCAGGGCGAGTGCGCGCGTGACGCCCACACCGTACGAACCCATGGTGACGACCTGCTGCTTGCCGTTGACGTCTAGCACCTTGAGGTCCAGGGCCTCAGCGTACTTGCGGCCCAGCTGGAAGATGTGGCCGATCTCGACGCCGCGTGCGAGCTCGAGCGGGCCCGAGCCATCGGGAGCCTCGTCGCCGGCGAGTACCTCGGCAGCCTCAATCACACCGTCGCCAACAAAGTCACGACCCATGGTGAGTTCGAAGACGTGCTTGCCGGGCGCATCGGCGCCGGTAATCCAGCGGGTACCTGGGACGATGCGCGGGTCCAGCAGGTACGGGATCGTCGCGTCCTCGGCGGACAAGAATTCGACGTCCGCGGGCCTCGCCTGGGGACCGAGCACGCCGGGTCCGATGTACCCCTTAACGAGCTCGGGGTGCTTCTTGATGTCTTCCTCAGTCGCGGGCTCCACGGTCGCAGGGGCCAGAGCGGCCTCAAGGCGCGTCATGTCCACGGCGCGGTCGCCGGGCAGCCCCACTACGAGGATGCCCCGCTCGCCTGCGGGGTTGGTGGCGGCGATGACCACGTTCTTGAGCGTGTCCGCCGCGGTCCAGGGACGGTCCGCGCGGGGGTGAAGCGCGTTCGCGGCATCCACGAGCGTGTCAATCGTGGGAGTCTCAGGCGTGTCCTCGACGTGAGCCGCGGGGGCATCGGAGAAATCAATCGCATCCGGCACCGGAGTGGTGACTGCCTCGACGTTGGCGGCGTAGCCACCGGGCGAGCGCACATAGGTGTCCTCGCCGATGGGCGTGGGACTCAGGAACTCCTCGGACTTGGAGCCCCCCATGGCTCCCGACGTCGCCGTAACGATGACGTACTCGAGGCCCATGCGGTCAAAGATGCGCACGTAGGCGTCGCGCTGTGCCTGGTAGGAGGCCTCGAGCCCGGCATCGTCGATGTCGAAGCTGTACGCGTCCTTCATGATGAACTCGCGCCCGCGCAGGAGCCCCGCGCGGGGGCGGGCCTCGTCGCGGTACTTGTTCTGGATCTGGAAGATCGTCAGCGGCAGGTCCTTGTACGAGTTGTACAGGTCCTTTACGAGCAGGGTGAACATCTCCTCGTGGGTGGGCGCGAGCAGCATGTCCGTGCCCTTGCGGTCCTGAAGACGGAACAGGTTGGGGCCGTACTCGTCCCAACGGCCCGTGACCTCGTAGGGCTCCTTGGGTAGCAGCGCGGGAAAGTGAACCTCTTGCGCACCGGAGGCCTCCATCTCTTCGCGGACAATGGCCTCGACCTTGGCGAGCACCCGCAGGCCCAGCGGCAGCCAGGTATAGATGCCGGGGGCGGCACGACGAATGTAGCCCGCGCGAACCAGCAGCTTGTGCGAAGCGACCTCCGCCTCGGCGGGGTCTTCACGGAGGGTACGGAGAAAGAGAGTAGACATGCGCAACATGGGGCTAAGCCTACTGGCGCACGTGGCCTGTCACGAGCGCGGGTCAGAACATGACAGTCGCGAAGGTCCCGACCTCTTCGAAGCCCACCGCACGGTAGCCCGCCACTGCGGGGGCGTTAAAGTCGTTCACGTACAGCGACACCGTGGGAGCGATCGTCGCGCGCACAGATTCGACCACTGCGGCCATCCCTGCCTTGGACAGTCCGCGTCCACGCACGGCGGGGTGTACCCATACTCCCTGCACTTGAGCGACGTTGCACCCCACGGCGCCTACGTCTGCCTTGAACAGCACCTGCCTGCGCCTCTCGAGCGTGCCGAACTGCGCAAACACCCGTCCGCCGCGCACTAAGGCACGCAGCCGGTCCTCGTACGCCGCACGCCCGTGATGCATCGGGTCGTAACCCACCTCCCCCACAAACATGTGGACTGAGGCGGGCAGCAATAGATCGTAGTCAGCCATGGTCGCCGGGCGCACCGCTGCGAGCTCGAGCCCCGAGCCGTCGCTCATTACATGCTTGGGGCCAGTCGCCAAGGCCATCGACAGTTGCCGGTCGCGCACCTCGCGCGCGGGTCCCCACCACGGCTCCACTCGACCCCACAGGTCGAGCATCAGATCCGCGCTACCGACCAGGGCGGCGGGACGGTTGAGCCTGCCCACCATCGCCGCCGCGACCTCCGCGCGGACATCATCGGTGGAAAAAGTGCCACTGCCAGCCACAGCATTGTCCGCCTCGGGAATGAGTGCCGTCAGATTGGCGCCGTTCCAGATGATGCCGACGCTCTCGCGGTTCATACCCGGCAGTCCACGACTGCCACGGCGCTTCACGGCCCATAGGTACGGGGGGACGATGCCGGAGTCGCGCGCGGTCTCAAGGTGCATCGCGAGGACGCAGTTGCCGACTGGGTCCTGCGCACACCATTCAAGCGCCTGATCGAGGTCACGCCGCTGCAGGGGCGCCAGCGAGTGCTGTGCGCGCCTGAGCAGCGAATCGGTCATTGTGCGGCCATCACCTTTGGCGAGGAACCCTCGACGGGTTCCATGGTCTCGGCGATCTTCATGGCCTCCTCGATGAGGGTCTCCACGATGTCCTTCTCGGCCACGGTCTTAATAACCTCGCCCTTGACGAAAATCTGGCCCTTGCCGTTGCCCGATGCGACACCCAGGTCGGCCTCGCGGGCCTCACCGGGACCGTTCACGACGCAACCCATCACCGCGACGCGTAGTGGCACTTCCATGCCCTCGAGGCCCGCGGTCACCTTCTCGGCGAGCTCGTAGACGTCCACCTGAGCGCGGCCACACGACGGGCACGACACGATCTCGAGCTTGCGTGGGCGCAGGTTCAGGCTCTGCAGAATCTGTATACCGACCTTGACCTCCTCAACTGGAGGCGCGGACAGGGAAACACGGATGGTGTCGCCGATGCCCTGGCTGAGTAGCGCGCCGAACGCTGTGGCGGACTTGATGGTGCCTTGGAACGCGGGGCCAGCCTCGGTCACGCCGAGGTGCAGCGGCCAGTCGCCACGCTCGCTCAGCATCTCGTAGGCCTTCACCATGATGACGGGGTCGTTGTGCTTGACGGAGATCTTGAAGTCGTGGAAGTCGTGCTCCTCGAACAGGCTGGCCTCCCATACCGCGGACTCGACAAGCGCCTCGGGGGTGGCCTTGCCGTACTTCTTGAGCAAGCGCGGATCCAGCGATCCGGCATTGACGCCGATGCGGATCGAGGTGCCGTGGTCCTTGGCTGCCTGCGCGATCTCCTTGATCTGGTCATCAAACTTGCGGATGTTGCCCGGGTTCACGCGCACTGCAGCGCAGCCGGCCTCGATGGCCGCAAACACGTACTTAGGCTGGAAATGGATGTCTGCGATGACGGGGATGTTGGACTTCTTGGCGATCGCGGGGAGCGCGTCGGCGTCGTCCTGTGTGGGAACCGCCACGCGCACAATGTCGCAGCCGGAGGCGGTGAGCTCCGCAATCTGCTGCAGCGTCGCGTTGATGTCGGTGGTTTTAGTAGTGCACATCGACTGCACACTGACAGGTGCGTCTCCGCCCACGTCCACCGTGCCGACCTTGATCTTGCGGGTCTTCTTACGGGGGCTAAGCGTCTCCGGCGGCATGGCCGGCATTCCGAGTCCAATAGCAGTCATAGTTCTAGTATCAACCACTCGCCCACCTCGGATGTTCCCGACTCACGCGTCGGGGTAAGAGGACGACATCGAGAGCGTCTGGTATTGTTTCAACCATGGTTGAACTAACTCGCATGGATGTGCTCGCCGCCCTCGCGGAACCGAATCGCCTCGCGATAGTGGACGCGCTTGCCCTGGACGATCTCTCCCCCAAGGAACTCACCTCCCGCACCGGTCAGCAGCCCAGTCTTTTGGCCCATCACCTCGCGTGGCTGGAGAAGGCGGACGTGGTCCGCCGGCGCCGATCGGATGGCGACGCTCGCCGCTCTTACTTCACCCTCGCCTGGGATAACCCCATTGTCGCCGCGACGGCAGCACAGGCCCTGGCTCCGACGGGTGCCCGAGTGGTATTTGTCTGCTCCGCCAACTCGGCACGATCCCAATTTGCGGCTAGCCTCTTCGCAAGCCGGACCGACGTACCTGTCGCGTCTGCCGGCACGGTCCCGGCGGCCCGAGTCCATCCACTCGCAGCAGCCGCACTCGCCAACGAGGGACTCTCCCCGCTCTCCGCTCGGCCGCAATCGGCATCAGAAGTACTGCGCGAAGGCGACATCGTCATCGCTGTGTGCGACCAGGCATTCGAGGAGCTGGGCCGAGACCTCATCGACCTCCACTGGTCGATTCCCGATCCCGCGCCAGGCAGCCCTGCCGATTTCACCAAAGCACTAGAAACCATCAACCCTCGCGTCGCTCGCCTTGCTGACGCCCTCTCGATTGGATAAGGCCATGACTAACCCACTATTTCGCGAACACACTCTGACCATTGACCAAACCCACGCCCTAGAGACCGCCGCAACGCGCCTCGAGGACCACTTTGATGGCGTCTTTGGTCGAGAGACCATTGAGAACTTCCTCGCGACCTCATATGACCAGTTCGCCGGCAACGCCAAGGTCACCAACTACCTGCCCCTGCTCGCCGAGCGGTTTGCGCGCCAGCGCCTGCACGCGTTCAGCCGCGTCGAAGGCTTTGTCACCGACGGCAAGCCGGTGGTCCTCTTCCTCTGCGTGCACAACGCAGGAAAGTCACAGATGGCGCTCGGCTTCTTTGAGAAGTTCGCCGGGGACCGCGCCATCGCGTGGTCCGGCGGATCTGAGCCTGGTAACTCTCTCAATCAATTCTCAGTGGAGGCGATGGGCGAGGTGGGCATTGACATCACTGGTGAATTCCCCAAGCCGTGGACCGAGGAGACGCTACGGGCGGCCGATGTCATCGTCACCATGGGTTGCGGCGATGCCTGCCCCGTCTACCCGGGCAAGCGCTATCTGGACTGGGACCTTGATGCCGCGCCCGGCAATAGCATCGAGAATGTGAGGCCCGTGCGCGACGAGATCGAACGCCGTGTGCGCGCGCTACTTGAAGACCTCGATGTAGACGTCGAAGCTACTGATGCGTCGACACTCGCGTAGCGGCGCCATGGCGCTGGGGAGGGCTAGGTCACACTCACGGGCGCGACGATGTCGGCGACGATCAACACCAGCCCCATCACCAGCAACAGCCCAAATACCCCGTACGCGAGCGGCATCATGCGCGCCACGTCCACCGGTCGCGGTTTGGGCAGCGCACGCGCCTTAGCCCAGCCGTTCTTGATGGCCTGCCACACGGCCGACGCGATGTGCCCGCCGTCGAGCGGGACCAGCGGAATCATGTTGAACACAAACAGCGCTAGGTTCAGCCCGCCCAGCAGCATCAGCATGTCCGCGATCTTCTCTCCCAGCCCATAACCCTCGACATCGGCGGAAGCGACGTCGCCGGCGATGCGCCCCACGCCCACTACCCCGATGACGGACTGCGTGTCGCGATCCTCTTGCCCCAGTGCCGCCAGCGTGACGTGATAAAGGTTCTGGGGCAGGTGGAACACGACGTTGAAAGTCTTGCCCAGGTAGTTCCACGTAAGCGCAGCACCGGCACCGATGCCCTGCGGTTGGTTCACGACCTCGGGCGCCACGCCCAAGTAGCCCACGGTTTCAGTCTCGACATCGCCCGATGCATTGGTCACCGCGACGCCGTCGGCGTCGGTCACCGCGCGTTCTCGTTCGGTGGGCCTGACCGTAAGTTCTACGTCCTGGCCGTCGCGGATGACGTCCAACGGCATGGTCTTGCCAGGGTTCGCGGCGACGTACTCGGTGAGCTCGGGCCACTCAGTCACGGTGACGCCGTCAATCGCGGTGATCTGATCACCCGGCTCAAGGCCCGCCTCCGCCGCGGGAGACAGCGGATCCCCGGCCTCGCATTCGATTGACCCAACGGCTGGGATGCAGGGGACGGTCTCATTCACGGTCAGCGTCGCGGTCGGCGTGCCGAAGCCCACCAGCACGGTGGTGAAAAGGATGAGCGCGAGGACTAAGTTGACCAGGGGCCCCCCGGCCATCACGATGACTTTCTTCCACCAGGCCAGGTGGTAAAACGCCCGGTGGTCCTCCCCCGGCAAGATCTCCTCGGTCGATGCCGCGCGCGAGTCACCGATCATCTCCGCGATGCGGCCCCTGACTTTGAGCGGCTTGACGGCATCTTCAGGAGGAATCATGCCCACAAGCTTTACGTAGCCGCCGAGCGGGATCGCCTTGATGCCGTACTCGGTCTCCTTGCCGTGGCGGGACCAAAGCGTGGGGCCAAAACCCACAAAGTACTGGCTCACGCGCACGCCGAACTTCTTGGCGGGAATCATGTGACCCATCTCGTGCAGCCCGATTGAAATCAACAATCCGAGCACCAATACCAAGATGCCTACGACCTGCGCCATGTCCGTCCTCTGCTTCTACACTCGCGCCGCGATGACAGCGGCGGCCTGGGCTCGCGCCCACGACTCGGCGGCGTCCACAGCCTCGAGAGTGATCTCGGCGGGCGCCTCGTACTTTTCGACAACGCTTCGCACCGTGTCAACGATCCCGAGAAAGGGCAACTTTCCTGCAACGAATGCGGCGACGCATTCCTCGTTCGCTGCGTTAAAGACAGCAGGGTGCAGCGGCGACTCGGCGACCGCGGCTCGAGCCACGCGGATCGCGGGGAACGCTTCCTCGTCGAGCGGCTCGAAGGTCCATTGCTGTGCCTGCGTCCAGTCCATGCCGTCGATGGCCCCGGGCACACGGGCGGGCCACGTCAGCCCGAGCGCGATAGGCAGGCGCATATCCGGCGGGGACACCTGCGCCAGCGTGGAGCCGTCCACGAACTCCACCATGGAGTGCACTATTGACTGCGCGTGCACCACCACGTCGATTTGTTCCATGGGGATGTCGAACAGCAGGTGCGCCTCGATCACCTCGAGCGCCTTATTCATCATGGACGCGGAGTTGATGGTCACCACGGGGCCCATATCCCAGTTGGGGTGATTGAGCGCCTGTTCAGGCGTGACATCAACCAGGTCGGCTCTTGTCTTGCCCCGGAACGCGCCGCCCGATGCCGTCACGACCAAGCGCTTGACCTCAGCATGGGTGCCGCCCAGCAGAGCCTGCGCCAACGCAGAGTGCTCCGAGTCGACGGGCACGATCTGGTCGGGGCGCTGCTTGGCCGCGTTGACCAGCGCTCCCCCGGCGACCAGGGACTCCTTGTTCGCGAGGGCGAGCGTGCTGCCGGCGGCAAGGGAGGCAAGAGTGGGACGCAGGCCCACTGAGCCCGTCATGCCGTTGAGGACCACGTCGGCGCCGATGCCTGCAACCGCCACCACGCCATCGGCTCCTGCGAGAATCTCGACGCCCGGCAAAGCCGCGCCGATGCGCTCGGCTGCCGCAACATCGGCGACCGCAACAGTGCGCACGTCGAGCGCGCGAGCCTGAGCGATGACAGCGGCGGGATCATTGCCGCCGGCCGCAATCGCGACAACGTCGAACTCATCTCGGTTGCGCTCGATGACGTCGATAGCTTGAGTGCCGATCGAGCCCGTCGAGCCCAGTAGCGCGATGGTGCGGGACGTCATGCGGGAATGACACCCAACAAGATGTCGACGGTGCGGGCGATAAAGGCATCGACGGTGCGCTCGTCGTAGGCACGAGTGCCCGTCTTCGTAGAGAAGGCGATGGCACGGAGTTCGTCCGCCTCGAGCGGCGCACCCGTGTCGAAGAACTCGGTGATCCGCGCCATGACGGCGTCAACCTGGCGGACGTCATAGCCGTGCTTAAAGGTCGCGGGGTGGGCGAACCTCTCTCCCACCGGCCGGCGCAAACGTGGGTACAGCACCTGTGCGCGTTCGGCGAGGTGAGCCATCCACTCATCCTGGCTGTGCGCACGGACATAGATGTCACGGGTGCGCTCCGCGAAGGCGAGTTCTAGTCGGTCTAGCGCGGCGTCGACTGCCGCGGTGGAGTAGCCGCCGTGCTTGAGGTCAAAGGCCGCGCGACGCACGTCCAGCTGCGATACCTCCGCCTCGGGGCTGCCCGGGCGCTCGTATGCGAGGCGCGCCTCGTCAAAAAACGCCGCTACCTGCTCAGGCTTGTAACCCAGACGCAGAGCGTTGGTGCGGGGAAAGAGGTCGTTCATTCATTCTCCTTGATGGCCAGTTGACCGCAAGCGCCGTCGATGTCGCTACCACGAGTATCCCTGATCGTCGTGGGAATCCCGTGAGCACGGAGCCTTCTGACGAATTCCTTTTCAACCGCGGGGTCCGATGCCGTCCAGATCGAGCCTGGAGTGGGGTTCAACGGGATGGGATTCACGTGCACCCATCCATCGCCGCGAGCCTTAAGCTTCTCGCCCAGCAGGTCGGCACGCCAGCCGTGATCGTTCATGTTGCGGATCAGCGCATACTCGATGCTGACGCGACGGCCGGTCTCGGCGTAGTAACGGTAAGCGGCGTCGAGCGTCTCGTCTACGCTCCAGCGCGTGTTGATCGGCACGATTTCGTTACGCAACTCGTCGTCGGGCGCATGCAGGCTCACCGCGAGTGTCACGGGGATGCCCTCTTTGGTGAGCTTGTCGATAGCAGGCACAAGACCCACGGTGGACACCGTGACGTGCCGCGCGGACAGCCCGAAGCCGTTGGGCTCTGGCGCCACTAGCGCGCGCACCGTCTCCATGACGGCCTTGTAGTTCGCGAGCGGCTCGCCCATGCCCATGAACACCACGTTGGACAGGCGTACAGGCTCGCCCAGCGATCCGTCGCGCGAGGCACGTGCAGCAAGGCGGACCTGCTCGATGATCTCCGCGGAGGACAAATTTCGCGTCAAGCCCATCTGGCCAGTGGCACAGAACGGGCAGGCCATTCCGCAGCCCGCTTGGCTGGTGACGCACAACGTCGCCCTTTCCGGGTACTTCATCAGGACGGACTCGACCTTGACGTTGTCGTGCAGGCTCCACAGCGTCTTGACCGTCTCGCCGCCGTCGGCCTCGAGCGTACGCACGGGGCTCATCAGGGTGGGGAACATCGCGGTGGCGATCTCCTCGCGAACCCCCGCTGGCAGGTCGGTCATGTCGGCGGCATCGGTCGTGAGGTGGCTGTAGTAGTGCGTCGCCAATTGCTTAGCGCGGAAGCCGGGCTGACCGATCTCCTTGAGCGCCTCGATGCGGTCGGCGGCGTTGAGGTCGGCAAAGTGGCGCGGGGCCTTCTTGCCTCGCTTGGGGGCGGCCATCTGCAGTACGGGGCGGTCGGTCATGTTGTCCTCATCACATAAATATGGCGAACACCACGTACACCGCGGGGCCAGCAACTAACAATGAATCGATCCGGTCAAGGATTCCTCCATGACCGGGAATGATCCCGCTCATGTCCTTGACCTCCATGTCGCGCTTGAGCGCGGATTCGGCGAGGTCGCCGATGATCGAAGCTATCGCCGCGGCTACTCCGGCCGCGACTCCAATCCACCATTGTCCGTCAAAGAAGATGTAGGACACAAGCCCGGCGCACACTGTGCCGAGGATGAGACCGCCAATGGCCCCCTCCCAGGTCTTCTTTGGGCTGACTCGAGGGGCCAGTTTGTGCTTGCCCCATGCCATCCCGCTGAAGAGCGCACCGGTGTCGTTACCGGACACCGCGACAACCAAAATGATGACCCGTTGCCAGCCATCCTGCGCCACTTCGAGCAGCATCAAGAATGACCCCAGGAAGGGGATCCACATCAAGGCAAATATGCTGCCCACGGATTCGGAGAAGGTGTTCTCGATGCGCTCGTCGACGACGCGCCAAGCCACCATGCCTGCACAGCCGACAAGCATCGCCACGACCAGGCCCTCCGCGGCGCCAGGTCCCTGCTGGGCGCCATACCAAATGGCCACTCCCATTCCGAAAGTCGCGATCGCTATCGGGACGAGCGACAGGCGTTGGGCCTGCTTGCGCAGTACGTTTCGCCATTCGACTACACCAGCAAACAGGAAGGAGTAGAGCAGCAGCCCAAAGATGCGGGGGTCGTACCAGGCGGCCGCGACGGCGATTCCGAGCAGAAGAATGCCGACGGTAGCCGCGGCCGGCATATTGCGGCCCTTGCGCGGAGTGGGGACCGGGATGGTCTCCTCGAAGTCGGTAACCGCTTCGCCCAGCTCGTTGAAGGGTTCGACGTGCTGAACCTCGGGCGCAATTGAATCGGGAACGACCGGGTCCGTGGCGTCGTCATCGGACCAGGTCGACAGATCCGGCACCGAGCGCTCAGAATTCACACCAGACTCCGCACCCGAACCGGGCGTGGACGCGGGGTAAAGACGCACCTGTCCTGCGGAAGAAGGCTGGACAGCATCGGCCGTCTTCTTCGGGTTGACGGGCACGAAGTGCGCCGGCGGTGAAACCGCCGGCGTACGTTCCGGATCGCTCGCCGACGGAGTACCGCGACGTCTGGTCCACTTCATGGTGGTGGTTAGCGAATCTCGGGGGCTAGACCTCGAGCAGTTCGCTCTCCTTGTGTGAAAGGAGTGCGTCAATGGCGTCCACGTGCTTCTTGGTGAGTGCGTCGAGGTCCTTCTCGCCTCGCGAGCCCTCGTCCTCGCCTACGTCACCGTCTTTGACGGCCGCATCGATGAGGTCCTTACCTTTGCGGCGCATGTTGCGAATCGTGACGCGTGAGTCTTCTGCCTTTTGCTTTGCGAGCTTCACGTAGTCGCGGCGGCGCTCCTCCGTGAGCTGCGGCATGTTTACACGCAGGACGTTGCCATCATCCGACGGGTTGATGCCCATGTCGGAGTTGCGCAGTGCCGTCTCGATGTCCTTCTTGGCACCCGCGTCGTAGGGCGTAATCATGACGGTGCGTGCCTCGGGGACGTTGATCGCAGCGAGTGCCTGCAGCGCGGTGGGTGCGCCGTAGTAGTCCACGGTGATGTTCGCAAACATCGCAGCCGACGCCTGGCCGGTGCGGATCTTCGCAAAGTTGTCCTTGGCGACCTCGACGGCCTGGTCCATGTTTTCCTCGACATCGAGGAGGATCTCGTCAATCACAGTTGTCTCCTTAAAGGGGTGACGGCGCTACGCCGTCACCAAGGTCCCGATTCTCTCACCCATCAGGGCGCGCGTCACATTTCCAGGCTCTTCGAGGCCGAACACGACCATCGGGAGGCTGTTTTCCATGCAAAGACTAAACGCCGCCGCGTCCATGACCTTGAGGCCCTGCTGGAGGGCGTCGGAGTAGGTGACATGTTCGAGGCGCTCAGCGCTGGCATCCTCGCGCGGGTCCGCCGTGTAAACGGCGTCGACGCCGTGCTTGCCCATCAGTACCTCGGTGCAACGCGTCTCGAGTGCGCGCTGGACGGAGACCGTGTCGGTAGAGAAGTAAGGCATGCCGGCGCCAGCACCGAAGATTACGACGCGGCCCTTCTCCATGTGGCGCATCGCGCGCCGGGGAATGTAGGGCTCGGCCACCTGGCCCATGGTGATGGCGGTCTGCACGCGGGTGTCTACGCCTGCCTGCTCGAGGAAGTCCTGCAGGGCGAGGGCATTCATTACGGTGCCCAGCATGCCCATGTAATCCGCGCGCGCACGTTCCATGCCACGCTGCGACAGCTCCGCGCCACGGAAGAAGTTTCCGCCTCCTACGACGATGCCGACCTGGACACCGCCTGCAACGGCCTCGGCGACCTCGCGGGCGACGCGGGAGATGACGTCGGGGTCGAGACCCACGGACCCACCGCCGAACATCTCCCCGCTGAGCTTAAGCAAAACGCGCCGCGCCGTGGGAGTCGAATCGACCTCCGGGACCAGATCACTGTTCTCGGGCATCAATTCCTCCTGAAGGCGCGGCGCGTTTATAGAAAAGCTGTTGTGGTTAGGCTCCCACACGGAAGCGAGCGAAGGCCGAAACCTCGCCGCCAGTGTTCTCGATGACCTTACCGACCGTGGTCTTGGGGTCCTTCGCAAAAGCCTGGTCAACCAGGGTGTTCTCCTTGAAGAAGCCCGTCATGCGACCCTCGACGATCTTGGGCATGGCAGCCGCAGGCTTACCTTCCCCAAGTGCCGTCTCCTCAGCAACACGGCGCTCGTTCGCGACCACATCGGCCGGAACTGCATCGCGGTTGAGGTACGTGGGTGAGTACGCGGCGATGTGCATGGCGATGTCGCGTGCGACCTCGCCTGCCTTCGCGTCTGCTCCGACCAGCACGCCGACCTGCGCGGGCAGGTCCTTGTTGGTGCGGTGCAGGTACTCCTTGACGACGGGAGCCTCGATGCGAGCAACGCGACGCAGGACGATCTTCTCGCCCAGGATGCCAGCGTTCTCGTCGATGAACTCCTGTACGGGCTTGCCGTCGACGTCGGCCGCGAGGGCCGTCTCGGCAGAGTCCGCGCCGGCAGCCACCACGGCTGCCAGAACCTTTTCCGCGAGAGCGAGGAACTTCTCGTTCTTCGCCACGAAGTCGGTCTCGGAGTTGATCTCGATGAGCGTGCCCACCTGGCCGCCGTCGACGTCGTCGATGGAGGTCAGGACGAGGCCCTCGGAAGCCGAGCGGCCTTCGCGCTTGGTCACGCCCTTGAGGCCCTTCACGCGCAGGATGTCAACGGCGGCGTCTAGGTCGCCGTCCGCCTCGTCGAGTGCCTTCTTGACGTCGAGCATGCCCGCGCCAGTGCGCTCACGGAGCGTCTGGATGTCAGCAACGGTGTAGTTCGCCATAAATGGGTTCCTTACTTCTCGTCGGTCGTAGCCGCTGCGTCAGCAGCAGGCTTGGCCGCGGGCTTCTTGGGAGCCGGCTTCTTAGCGGCAGGCTTGTCAGCCTTGGCCTCGTCAGCGTCGTCCTTCTTGGCTGCGGCCTTCTTAGGGGCAGCCTTCTTGGCGGCAGGCTTCTCTTCTGCGGCCTTCTCCTCGGCCGCGGGGGCCTCGGTTGCGGCGGCGTCGTCAGCCTTGGCGTCGGCTGCGGGAGCCTCGTCCTTAGCATCGTCCGACTTGGCGTCGTCCTTCTTGCCGTCGAGGAGCTCCTGCTCCCACTCGGCCAGAGGCTCGGCCTCGCCGGTTGCCTCAGCGTCTTCGCCAGCCTTGGGGGTGTGGCGAATCTTGAGGCCCTCGGCCACAGCGTCAGCGATCACGCGGGTGAGCAGGCCCACCGAGCGGATGGCGTCGTCGTTTCCGGGGATGCCGTACTGGACGTCGTCAGGGTCGCAGTTGGAGTCGAGGATTCCGACCACGGGGATGCCGAGCTTGCGTGCCTCGTCAACCGCCAGGTGCTCCTTGTTCGTGTCAACGATCCACACGACGGAGGGAACCTTGGGCATGTCGCGGATACCGGACAGCACCTTCGAGAGCTTGTCGCGCTCGCGGCGCATCATGAGCAGTTCCTTCTTGGTGCGACCGGAGCCTGCGACGTCGTCGAAGTCGACGAGCTCGAGCTCCTTGAGGCGCGTGACGCGCTTCGAGACGGTCTGGAAGTTGGTCAGCATTCCGCCGAGCCAGCGCTCGTTCACGTAGGGCATGCCCACGCGAGCGGCCTGCTCTGCGATCTGCTCCTGGCCCTGACGCTTGGTGCCGACAAACAGCACCGTGCCACCGTGAGCGACGGTGTCGCGCACAAAGGTGTAGGCGTTGTCGATCATGGCGAGCGACTGCTGCAGGTCAATGATGTAGATGCCGTTGCGCTCGGTAAAGATAAAGCGCTTCATCTTGGGGTTCCAGCGGCTGGTCTGGTGTCCAAAGTGAACACCCGAATCGAGCAGCTGGCGCATGGTCACGACGGCCATTGCGCATCCTTATCTGCACGCCGTTGCGGCGTGCTTGTTTGGTTCGGGCTTGCTCTGAGAACTCACCCGATGGTTCGGTTGATGGCTTCCTCGGTTGAGTCGGCCCCTAGCATCAACGCGGTCTGGCACCGAGCGAACTCGGACCTTGCCATCCCGGCGCTATCACCCCGACCTTGCGGCATGAGTGAAAAGCGAATGATGCGCGATGTCATTCGGGCATGCCGAATGCAGGGTCAATGTTACCTGACGGCGTGGCATGCGCGCGACCTTGGGTGTGCGGGCGTTGCGCGGCTTTGGTGCACAGGCCTTCGGGGCAGGCGCCCGGTCCCCCGATGCTACCGCCGGCCGATGCTGGGGCCGGCCGGGCAGCGACCCTTAAGCCATGAAACATACCCGGGGCTTGGTCGCGTTGTCGCTGGCAATTGCACTCACCTGCGTGGGGCTCGGCTCCGCCCAGGCGGAGGCAGAGTCCATGTCAACCGGTGTCGTCGGGGCGGTCACCGTTGCGGACCTGGCTGGTTCGGCTCGCCCGGTGCTCGCATCACCGGTGACGCCGATGCGGGCTGCGCGCCTGTTCGACCCACCGCCCGAGCGATGGGATGCAGGCCACCGTGGCATCGACCTGCGGGCTGATCCAGACGGTGTGGTGCGCTCCCCCGGCGCCGGCACGGTGGCATTCACAGGGATTGTCGTGAACCGCCCGGTGCTCAGCATTGACCTGGACGTTGGCCTAAGCGCATCGCTCGAGCCCGTGTCATCGGGCCTTCAGGTGGGAGACCAAGTCCTCCGCGGTGAGGAGGTAGGCACGGTCTCCGACGCTCCGGATGCGAGCCACTGTAAGCCGCTGACGTGCGTGCATTGGGGTCTGCGCGATCGCGATGTTTACGTCAATCCGCTGGACTGGCTTGAGGGCTACGGGCCGATCGTATTGCTTCCACTGAAGGGTTCGCCGGAGTGACCCTCATGTGAGTAGTCAGAGGTTAGAACGCACCGGTTTTCAGCAGGGACTCGCGCAACTTACGCACAGCACCCGAGTGGATCTGGCTCACCCGGGATTCTGTCACCCCGAGGATCTGCCCGATCTGAGAAAGGGTGAGGTTCTCGTAGTAGTACAAACGCAGGACCTCCTGCTCACGGTCGCGAACATCCTGGACCGCGGTCGCAAGCAAGGAGCGAGTCTCGCGCGCCTCGACAGATGTCGATGCTCCAGGCACTGACAGCGAGGCGACCGTGTCGATGGCAGATGTGTCGGAGTCAGAGGTGCCGAGCGAGTCGAGCGCCGCCACGTGACTCAGCGCGACCTGTGCTCGCACGGTACGCACCTCGTTGGTGCGCCAGCCGACCCGCTCGGCGACATCGCTGTCCGTAATGGGGCGCATCAATTCCTGTTCAAGGGTGCGGGTGGCCTGCTCGACGGTTCGTGCCTTAGAACGCACCGAACGGGGAACCCAGTCTGCCGCCCGGAGTTCATCGATGATGGCGCCGCGAATGCGGGTGGAGGCATAGGTCTCGAACTTGAAGCCGCGATCCAGCTCAAACTTCTCGATGGCATCGATGAGGCCAAACATTCCGTAGGAGACCAGGTCACCCAACTCGACGGTGTCGGGTAGGCGCCCGATCATCCGCGACGCGACCTGCGTCACGAGCGGTGCAAAGTGCGTGATGAGTGCGTCGCGCGACTCTCGACGAGCAGTGTCATCGCCGTGGGCGAGTTGATCCCACCACTGGACAGTTGAGTCAACTACGGGCGTCTCAAACCGATGTGCGGCCATCGAAGCGGGCGACTCCGCCAGTTCCGTGGACACTGTGTTGAGCGTGGACATTGTTCTCCCTAAGCGCGCGGGTGCGCGAGTTGGTAGGTGGCCCGTAGGCGTTCTGCGGACACATGCGTGTATCTCTGCGTGGTGGTCAAGCTGGCGTGACCGAGCACCTCCTGGACCGAGCGGAGATCTGATCCGCCGTGCAGAAGGTGCGTGGCCGCGGTGTGTCGCAGCCCGTGCGGTGCGATGTCGCCGATCTCGGCGAACGCACACAGCTGATGGATAGATTCGCGGATCTGCCGCTGGTCGACGCGGTGTCCGCGCCGTCCCAGCAGAAACGCTGAGTCGGTCACGTCGCTCACGAGTTGTGGTCGTCCGCTTTCAAGCCATGCGGTCGCGGCAAGTGCAGCCGGAACCCCAAAGGGCACCACTCGCTCCTTGGAACCCTTGCCCATGACGCGCACAAGGTGCTCATCGAGGTCAACATCGCCCACATTCGTGCCAGCAAGTTCGCCCACGCGCATTCCGGTCGCGTAGAGCATTTCCGCGGCGGCCCAGTCGCGCAGGTGCAGCGGATTGCCGTCGTCGGCCCTAGTTTGAGCTGCGTGCAGCAACGTGATGACGTCGGCCGGGCTCATGACGGTGGGAATCGTGGAGGCCGGGCGGGCCGAGGCGAGGCGTGCTGCCGGGTTCGGAGTAATCTCCTCGGCGTCCTCGGCCCAGGCATAGAACGCGCGCACCGACGCTCCCCGGCGGGCGAGGGTGGTGCGGCTCAGTCCGTCGGTCGACATTGCGGCGAGCCACGCGCGCAACTCAGCAATGCTGAGTGATCGCAAGGTCTGGTCGACGTCATCGCCGCCACAGGAAAAGTTGACGAGGTGGGCAAGATCCCCCAGGTAGGCCCGCACAGTATTGGCCGCAAGACCGCGCTGATGCACCAGATGGCGCTCAAAGCGCGCGAGCAACTCGCTGGTGGCTACGTCCTGCGTTATCGGCATAACGACACTCTGGCACCGTCACACCCGTCAAATCAACCCCTTAAGTAACAATTGTCACATCAGTTTCACGAATAGACCCCAGTTTGTCCGGTTATGTCCGAATATTTGTTCACGTTTGCCGACTCTGACGGCGCCACAGGCCCGCATCGCGTCGTGCCATACCCTCGATTTCCAGGCCACCAAGCGCAGCCCGGGCCTCGGTTATCGTCAATCCGGCTTCTCTGGCGACGTCCTCAATGGTTGCTCGACGCCTGCCGAGCGCCCCGTAGGCCTGGCGTTGCCTGGGGTCGGCAAACTCTTGGACCGCGGCGAGGGTGCTGGTGTCGGATGTGCCCCGACCCGTCGTCACCTTTTCCCCGGCCCCGCCCGTCCCGCGGGCGACCTCCGCTGAACCCGCAGTGCCCAGCCCACTCGCCGCAACCGTCACTCCAATAGGTTCGACCATCGCGAGCACGTCGGCGCCGCTGGTCACTAAGGATGCGAGCCCGTCGCGAACGAGGCCGTGACAACCGGCGGACGATGCCGATGTGACCGGACCAGGCACCGCACCCACCGGGCGCACCATTGCCGCGGCGTGGCGCGCGGTACTCAACGCACCGGACCTGACCGCCGCTTCGACCACCACGGTCCCGCGTGCGGTGGCGATCAGCCTATTGCGGGACAGGAAGCGCGCGCGGTGTGGGGCGTAACCGGGCGGCACTTCACTCACCGCCACTCCCCCGTCCAGCACCCGCTCGAGCAGCTCCGCGTTGCCCGCCGGATAGAGCCGATCGACGCCGCCGGCCATGATTGCCACCGTGGGATTTCCAACCGCGAGCGCGGTGCGGTGCGCGGCCGCGTCAATTCCGTAGGCGCCTCCCGACACCACCGTCGATCCCCTGTCACTTATCTCTGCGGCGATGGTTGACGTCACGTGCTCGCCATATGCCGTCGCGGATCGCGCGCCCACGATCGCGATCCCCGTGCCCATAAGCTCCGCCAGGCTCCCCGAGCCGCGCACCCACAGTGCGAACGGTGCGAGCGGGCCCAGATCGTCGAGGCACACCGGCCATTCCTGTGACCCCCTGGCTACCACCCGCGCGCCGCACTTGGCCGCGCGTTCGCGGTGCAGCTCGGAGTTCGCCACGTCGAGCCGCGCCACCCATTTCTCGCTGATTTTGATGGCCTCATCGACCTGTTGTTGCGGCGCTATCTGGACGAGTTCCATCGTTGCGCTCACCGGGTTCGCGGCCACCAGCCGCACCCAGTTCAGCGCCCGAGCCGGCCCCAGCATCGCTACGAGCCATGCGGCCCCCTGATCCGCGGGCTCGGCGAGCGCGCTCCACGCCACGAGCGCATCCGCATTGGCAACGCTTGAATCGGGGCCCTCGTCCGCGGCCCGCATTCGGTTGACGCTTGCCCGCCTGCCTTCTCCCACGACGGAGTTTGCCCCTGCGCCCGCGAGGGGTCTTCCCACGGCATCCCCGCTCATGACGACAGCTCTCGCGTGCGCAACGTCATCGCCTGATTGACGTGATCGGCGTTGGGGGTGACGGCGCCCGCGAGGTCGGCCAACGTCCACGCCACCCGTAGCGCTCGATCCACCCCACGCGCCGTGAGTGCGCCCCTATCCATCGCCCCATAGACGGGTTTCATGACGTCACGGGGCGTATTGGCACGCAGCCACGCTCCCGTCGCCTGTGAGTTCACGGCCCACCCATGCGTACCCAATCGGTCACGCATCGCGTCTCGCGCCTGCCTCACCCGCGCGGCGACCACCGCGCTCGACTCAGCGTCATCCTCAGCGTCGCGGCGCACCGGGCGCACGTCCACATGCAAATCGATCCGATCGAGAAGTGGCCCCGACAGCCGACCCATGTACCGCCGCCGAGTTATCGCGGTGCACGAGCAGTCGACGCCCGTGCCATAGAAGCGTCCACACGGACAGGGGTTGGCCGCCAGCACGAGTTGGAACCTCGCCGGGTAGCGTGCCGCACCTTGGGCGCGATGGAGCACCACCTCGCCGGCCTCGAGCGGCTGACGCAGCGTCTGCAACACTCGCGACGGAAACTCGGGCGCCTCGTCGAGGAACAACACCCCTCCATGCGCACGAGAGATCGCTCCAGGACGGGCCATCAACGACCCGCCGCCCACAATCGATGCCGCCGAGGCGCTGTGGTGCGGGGCCTCGAACGGCGGTCGCGACAGCAGCCCCAACTCGGGGTCGAATGTGCCCGCTAGCGAGTGCACCGCGGTCGCGGCCACCGCATCCGTCGCATTGAGATCCGGCAGGATCGTGGGCAACCGCGACGCGAGCATCGTCTTCCCCGCACCGGGAGGGCCAAGCATGAGCAGGTGGTGTCCGCCGGCTGCAGCGACCTCGAGAGCCCACCGTGCCTCCCGTTGACCCCGCACTTCCGCGAGATCCAGCTCTCGCCGCGCGTGCGATCCCACTACCGGCGCGGACACCGCCTCAAGCGACGAGGCCTCGGCATCCTCGTTTCCGTAGTCGTGAGCCAGTTGAGCCAGCGACGCGACCGCGTGCACCTCAGCCCCCGGGACCAATTGCGCCTCGCGCGCGTTGCCGGCCGGCACGACGACTCGCGGGTGACCCGCCTCGACGGCCGCCACCACCGCAGGCAGGACCCCACGCACCGGCCGCACCCGGCCATCGAGTCCCAATTCTCCGAGATGAACCGCACGCGCCGCGACGCTGGCGTCGACCATTCCAGCGGCGGCCATGACGCTGACCGCTATCGCGAGGTCCGTCAGCGACCCGGATTTGGGCAGTGATGCCGGAGAGAGATTGACCGTGATGCGCCGCGTCGGCCACGCCAGACTCGAACTGGTCACCGCCGCCCGCACGCGGTCCCGCGACTCGCTCAGTGAGGCATCGGGCAATCCCACCACCGCGAATGCCGGAAGCGAGGCTGCCATGTGCGCCTCTACGTCGATCACGTGGCCGGCGAGACCCGCAAGCGCGATCGACCTCGTGCGGCCTATCACTCGACACCCCTCAGGTGCTCGACGGTCGCGGCCCCAGCGCGCGCCACCGTCACCGCAACTACGTCCACCCGCACGCCCGGAAACGACCTGTCCTGCGACGCGAGCCAGGCGGCAATGAGCCGGCGTATCCTGTGCAACTTGCGCCACGTCACCGCCTCTTGCGGACTTCCGAAGGCACTGCCGCGCCGCGTCTTGACCTCGACCGCCACCAGGTCGCCGCCGTCAACCGCGATAATGTCCAGTTCACCGTCGGGGCATCGCCAGTTGCGCGCCAGCACCTCCCACCCCTGCTCGCTCAGCCCCCTCGCCACCACGTCCTCGCCGTAGCGACCCACCTCGTCCTTCGCGGCCATGTGCCACCTCCTGAGGCGAGCCTCACGCATCGGGAAGTGCCAGAGAGACCCGGCCGCAGCATCGGCGGAAAGCCTCTCAACCAACGCTGCCTGTGCACATCAGTCCGTACACAGAAAATCCCCCGCGGGTCGGCTTCTCGCCGAGCCACGGGGGCTAGATTCTGTGCTGGAGCTAGCTATCTCGTAGAGCCAGTCCCCGGCGCCGCGGAGGAGTCGATACTCTCGTCGACTACCCGGGCCCCAACGGTCTCGAGCTCACGAGTATCGAGGTAGGCACTAGAGCCACCGTCGATCTCGAAAGACTCCGGCACCACGTCACGCTCGATGGTGGTCGCGAGCTTCTCCTGCTTGACGAACAGCAGCAGGATGAAGCTCACCGCGAGCAGCGGCACCATCAGCAAGAACACGGGGGTCAGCGCGTCGTTGTACGAGCTGACAATCGCGTCCTGGATCTCAGCGGGCATGTCCTGCACGGCGGACGGAACCAGCGAGTTCAGGTCGGCTTCGGTTCCCACACCTGCGGGCAGGCGCTCACCCAGCAGGTTGATCAGGTGCGAGGTGAACAGGCTACCCACGGCAGCGGAACCAACGGAGGCTCCAATCTGACGGAAGTAGTTGTTCGCCGCGGTCGCGGTGCCCACTGCCTTGGCGGGGAATGAATTCTGCACGATGAGCACCAGGATCTGCATGGTCAGGCCGAGGCCAAGACCCATCACCGCGAGGTAGGCGCAACGAATCCATAGCGCCATGTCCGGCGTCATGGTGGACAGCAGGAACAGGCCGAGAGCGATGAATACCGAACCCATGATGGGCAGGAACTTGTAGGTTCCCGTCTTAGTCACGTACTGGCCCGAGCTGATGGACGTGATGAGCATGGCGGCCATCATTGGGATCATCAGCAGTCCGGCCTGGGTGGCCGTCACTCCGGTGACCATCTGCATGTACGTAGGCATGTACGCCATCGCACCGAACATCGCGATACCGGTGATGAGACCCGCACCCGTCGTGAGGTTGAAGTTGCGGTTCTTGAACAGGTACAGCGGCATGACGGGCTCAGCGGCGCGCTTCTCGATGAACACAAACACTATTCCGACCACAACTCCAGTGGCGAAGAGGCCTATGATCTGCCATGAGCTCCACGCGTAGGTGTTGCCTCCGAGAGAGGTGGCAAGAACGATGGCGGACGATGCCACGGCCAGGGTGATCATTCCGGCCACGTCGATCTTGGGCTTGCCCTGGTCACGCTTGGGCAGGTGCAGGAACATCATGGCCGAGACAATCGCGGCGATGCCGAGTGGAATGTTGATCCAGAAGCACCAGCGCCAGTCCAGCGACTCAGTGAAGTAGCCACCCAGCAGTGGGCCGGCCACGGAGGCCAGGGCGAACACGCCACCCATGACTCCCATGTACTTGCCACGCTCGCGGGCGGGCACGACGTCGGCGATGATCGCCTGCGCCAGAATCATCAGGCCACCGCCGCCGAGGCCCTGAATGGCGCGGCCGGCAATCAGCTCCGGCATGTTCTGCGCGAGGCCTCCGACAATTGACCCGATCATGAAGATCGAAATCGCAAAAATGAAGAGGTGCTTGCGGCCAAAGAGATCGCCAAGCTTGCCGTAAACCGGCATCATGATGGTCGCGGCCAGGATGTACGCCGTGGTCACCCACAGCATGTGCTCGACTCCGCCGAGCTCGCCAACAACCGTGGGCAGTGCGGTGGAGAAAATCATCTGGTCGAGTGCTGCGAGCAGCATTGCCAGGATGAGACCTACAAAGACAAGCAGGATGTGCTTGCGATCCGGGGTCTCCTCGGCGGTCGCGGTCGGCGACGCCTCGGTTTGGTTACTCATAGGGGTCTCCCTTTAAGAAGTGCTCTCGCCGGTTGGGCGAAGAGTCTGGGTAATGTGACGAATAGTGACGAAGGCTTCGCGGAGGTATTCCTGGATGGACATGTCCGTGTGTCCGTGCAGCCAGCCGCGGCCGATGACCTGCATGGCGCCCATGGTGAGGGCGACAATGTACTGCGCCCGGGTGGTGCGCTCCTGGGCTGAAAGAGACGGTTCCACGACGGCGACGCGGCGCGACACGATGTCGGCGTAGTGACCCCGCGCCTCAGTCACGCGCGCAAAGTTCAACGTGGCGAGTTCGGGCGAGATATCCATCAGTTGGCGGCGCTTACGGACCAAGTCCCGGTCAATGTCCGCACTGTTGAACGTCTGGGCGATGAGGGTCGCGAATTCCTCAACCTCGCTCGCTCCGGTGCGGGCCGTGTAAGCCTGAATGGCGTCCTCACTCGGCATCGGCTTGCTGTCTCCCAGGAGCGCCGCCTCGCGGGTGCCAAAGTAGTTGTAAAACGTACGCGCCGAGATCTCGGCAGCATCGCAGATCATGTCAACCGTCACGGCCGCGAAACCGTGCTCGAGGCACAGGTCGATCGCCGCGTGCTCGGTGCGTAGGCGGCTCTCTGCCACCTTGCGTTCCCTTAGGCCCACTTCACTCATCGCGCGTCACTTCCATCTCGTTGCATACTCTGCATTGTTGCAGACTCTGCAACGAGTGGCAAGCGGGAAGTGGCGGTGCGGTACTACTTACTGCGCAATTGCCTCATGTCGGGAATCGCATCCTCGTCCTGTGAGAGCTCCTCAATGTTGACGTCCTTGAACGTCACCACGCGGACGTTCTTCACGAGCCGGGCGGAGCGGTAGACGTCCCACACCCAGGCGTCGGCCATCACCACCTCGAAGTAGACGTCGCCGCCCGAGGCCCTGACCTGCAGGTCTACCTTGTTTGCCAGGTAGAACCGGCGTTCCGTCTCGACGACGTACTGGAACAGGCCCACCACGTCGCGATACTCGCGGTACAGCGCTAGCTCGGCGTCTGTCTCATAATTCTCGAGGTCTTCGCTACTCACGTGTCCATCATGGTCACAAAGTGCCCGGGAGCGCACCTGGCGCGCCGCATTGGGCTCGCGCGGTGGCCTAGTTTTCGCGCTCTGGCAGCTTCCAGGAGCGCCGGTGGTGGTCCGTCGCGCCGAGCTTCCGAATCGCGTCGAGGTGACCCTCGGCGCCGTAGCCCTTGTTGCCGTCCCAGCCATACTCAGGATGCTGCTCGTGGGCAGCCGCCATCAGGCCATCGCGCTCGACCTTCGCGATCACGGAGCCCGCGGCGATCGAGGCGCACAGGTTGTCTCCCTTAATCACCATGGTGACCGGAGGCAGGGGCGAGGCTTCCGCTTCGCCAGCCGCAGCATCGGCCGATGCTGCGAAGAGGTCGTCGGCGGGAGGCGTCAGCCAGTCGTGCTTGCCGTCCAAAAGGATGGCATCAACCACTACGCCCGATGCCGCGACGGCGGCGAGTGCTCGGTTGCCAGCCAGGCGCAGGGCGCCATTGATGCCGAGATCGTCAATCTCCTGCGGCGAGGCGTGACCGACTGCACGGGCGGCCCCATAGTCGGCGAGCACCTCGTTCATCGCGACGCGCCTCTTCGGGCTCAGTAACTTAGAGTCCGCCAGGCCCTCGGGCCACGTTTCGCACCGCTCGAGCGCGCAGACGCCCACCGAGACGGGGCCGGCAAGTGCACCGCGCCCAACCTCGTCGATCCCAACGACCACACGCGCACCAGCGTCCCAGAGAACGGCCTCATGCTCGAGCGAGACGGGCATCGCTCTAATTCGCCGTGGTGGGAACGTGGCTGGTGGAGACGGGGGGCGGCGGAGCGGTCGCGTCGGTGAAGGGGTTGCCTAGCCCGGTCCAATTGCTCAACGGCCACACGACCGCAAACGTGGTGCCCACGACGTTGTCGATGGGAATGGTGCCGCCGCCGGGCTCGCCCATGTGCGCGCGGGAGTCCGCGGAATTGTCGCGGTTATCGCCCATTACCCAGAGGTAGCCGTCGGGCACGGTGATCTCGAACTCGCGGCCGCAGGGCTCGGTTCCAGGCTTGATATAGGGCTCGTCGATCGCCGTACCGTTGACGTGAACCTTGTCCTCAGGGTCGGTGCAGGTGACGGTATCGCCGGGAAGGCCGACAACGCGCTTGATGAGGTGTTCGCCGGCATCCTCGGGCAGCAGACCCGTAAAAGTGAGAATCTCGTTGCCAACCTTGTGCAGGCCGGTCGGATCGTCAGCGGGATCGTGGCGTAGCCAGTTATTCGGATCCTTGAACACGACAATGTCGCCGTGGCGTAGCTCCAGGGGACCCGGGCGCCACTTGGTCACCAGAATTCGGTCACCGTCAACCAGTGTGTCTTCCATCGACTCTGACGGAATCCAGAACGACTGGAAGAAGAAAGTCTTAATGATCAGCGAGAGCAGCAAAGCACTCGCGATGATGATGAGGAGTTCGCGTACCCACAGCCACACGCGACGACCGGCGGAGGGCTGCTGCCCGTCCGCCGGCGCGTCGGTGGTGGTGCTGATGTTTAGTTCTCGCGCTTCTCGCGAATACGAGCTGCCTTGCCACGAAGGCCGCGCAGGTAGTAGAGCTTCGCGCGGCGGACGTCGCCACGGCTCACGATTTCGACGTGGTCGATCGTCGGGGCGTTGATGGGGAACGTACGCTCCACACCGCAACCGAACGAGACCTTACGGACGGTGAACGTCGCTGCGACACCCTGGCTCTGACGGGCGATAACGATGCCCTGGAAGACCTGGATACGCGAGCGGGTGCCCTCGATGACCTTCACGTGGACCTTGACAGTGTCGCCGGCCCGGAAGTTTGGCATATCAGTGCGGAGCAGGTCCGCGGTAATGGCGTCAAGCTTCTGCATGACTTATCTCTCCTCGCACACGCCACAGGTCCCGCGCGGTATCTGCCTTACGGCAATCAATAGGTGGTGATGCGCATCGAATGATGCATGGGCCCCCTGTGGCAGGCCAATGCGTCGTGAGCACCGAGGGTCTATTCTGCCACAGGTTGAAGCCTGTACACGAGCCTTCGCGGGGACTAGACGACTCCCTGCGCGCGCATCGCGTTCGCAACCTTGAAGAAACCGGCAATATTCGCGCCGTTGACGTAGTTGCCCGGAGTCCCAAAGTCGTCCGCCGCCGCCTGGCAGCGGTGATGGATGGTGGCCATGATCGACCGCAGCCGCGAATCGACCTCGCCGCTGGTCCAGGATAGCCGCGCACTGTTCTGCGCCATCTCGAGGCCAGATACCGCTACGCCGCCTGCGTTGCTCGCCTTCGCTGGGCCATAGAGAATGCCAGCGTCAAGGAACACGTGCGCCGCCTCCAGCGTGGAGGGCATGTTGGCGCCTTCGGCGACCAGCTGCACACCATTCTTGACCAGGTTGCGGGCATCGGCACCGTTGATCTCGTTCTGAGTCGCGGAGGGGAAGGCACAGTCGGCCTCGTGGTCCCACAGCGGGTTGTGGTCCGCGTCGCCATTCACGGGCGTGAACACAGCGTCTGGATACTTGTCGAGGTACTCGGAGATACGACCGCGGCGCTGGTTCTTGATCTCCTTGACCCAGGCCAGCTTTTCTCGATCGATTCCCGCCTCGTCGTAGATGTATCCGCTGGAGTCGGAAACGGTGACGGCCGTCGCTCCGAGGTCGATGAGCTTCTCCACCGTGTACTGGGCGACGTTTCCTGAACCCGACACGAGCGCGATCTTGTCGTCGAACCGCTCCTTGCGCGTGTGCAGCATCTCCTCTGCGAAATACACGCAGCCGTAGCCCGTGGCCTCCGGACGGATCAACGACCCACCCCAGTCAAGGCCCTTGCCCGTCAACACGCCGGTGAACTCGTTGCGAAGTCGTTTGTACTGGCCGAACAGGTAGCCGATCTCGCGGGCACCCACGCCGATGTCGCCCGCAGGCACATCGGTGTTGGGGCCGATGTGGCGGGCTAACTCAGTCATGAACGACTGGCAGAAGCGCATCACCTCGCCGTCGGACTTGCCCTTGGGGTCAAAGTCGCTGCCGCCTTTGCCACCTCCGAGCGACAACGAGGTCAGCGAGTTCTTGAGAACCTGCTCGAACGCGAGGAACTTGAGAACCCCCAAGTTGACCGAGGGGTGAAAGCGCAGGCCGCCCTTGTACGGCCCGAGCGCGCTATTCATCTCGACGCGGTAGCCGCGGTTGACCTGAACCTCCCCGGCATCGTCCGTCCACACCACGCGGAAGGTAATAATGCGCTCGGGCTCGATCATGCGGTCGAGGATCTTTTCAGTGACGAACTCCGGGTGCCTCTCCAGGACCAGTTCTAGAGACTCCACGGTCTCCTCGACCGCCTGTCGGAACTCGACTTCACCAGGGTCCTTAGCAGTGACGGTGGCGAGTAGTCGTGCGGCGTAATCGCTCATGTGAATCCTTCGGTGTGCGTGCCCCTGTGGCGAACGTAAATTCCACCGAGCCTACACAGGGTGGGCAGGGGATATTTGCCTTAGTCGAGTGGCGGGAGTAGGTCGGGGCGACGCTCACGCGTGCGCTCACGTTGCTGTTCGTGGCGCCACTGCTCGATCTTGCCGTGGTGGCCGCTGAGCAGGATCTCCGGGACCTCGAGGTCGCGCCAAGACGCGGGTCGCGTGTAACTCGGGTACTCGAGCAGTCCGTCGGAATGCGACTCCTCGACAATGCTCTCGGCATTGCCCATGAAGCCGGGAATGAGACGCGTGATGGCCTCGATCATCGCGAAGGCTGCCACCTCTCCCCCGTTGAGCACGTAATCACCGAGTGACACCTCGGTGACGGCGAAGCCGGCCGCCGCATAGTGCTCGGCGACCCGTGCATCGATGCCCTCGTAGCGACCGCACGCGAAGGCAATCTGCGGTGCCTGGGCGAGTTCCGCCGCCATCGCCTGGGTGAAAGGCACGCCCGCGGGACTGGGCACCAGAAGGTGACCACCTGGCTGGAGCACATCGTCGAGCGCCCTACCCCACACATCGGCCTTCATGACCATGCCGGCACCTCCGCCAAAGGGCGAGTCGTCCACGGTCTTGTGATTGTCAGTGGTCCAACTGCGCAGGTCGTGAACGTAGGTTTCGACAAGGTCCGCCTGGCGTGCCTTGCCTAGCAAGGACACGTCGAGGACGCCAAAGAATTCCGGGAAGATCGTGACGACGTCAATGCGCATTAGTTGTCACCGTCGCCGGTGGCGGTGCCGTGGGTCTCACCGGTCGCCTCGGGCTCCTCGCCCGCCAGCAGTCCATACGGCGGCGTGATGACGACGCGACCGCCGTCGATGTCCACCTCCGGCACAAACTCGTCAACGAACGGAATCATGGCTCGTTCACCGCTGGACTGCTTCACGATGAGCAAATCTTGGGCGGGCATCGTCTGCAGGTCCACGACTTTTCCAACCTCGGTGCCGTCGAGTCGCACCACTGCGAGCCCCACAAGTTCATGGATGTACCAGGCGTCATCCTCGTCGGACTCCTCGCCCTCAATGACGAGTTCCGCGCCACGTGCGGCGTCGGCGAGCTCGCGGGAGGTGATCTCCTTGAACACGACGTACCAGCGGCCGGCCTGCGTGCGAGTCTTGACCACCGTCAGCGGCCCTGACGCGGCGGGTTCCGTGTCGAACCTCGCGCCCGCCGTCAGGCGCTCCTCGGGGATGTCGGTATGCAACTCGACAGTTACCTCGCCCTTGAGTCCGTGCGCTCGGCCAATGCGGGCAACAGTAAGTTTCATGACTCAAGCCTAAATCACCCGCGCACGGAGGCGTTGCGCGCACTACTATCGAAAAAACGTCAACGTGCCTGAAAATGGGGAGAGTCATGAGTTCGACAGCAGTCCGTCCAGGTAGTGTCACCCTCGTCGTCGTGCTGATGTGGCTCTCCGCGCTCGGCAGCGCCGTGGGTGGCGGACTCCTCCTGTGGGCAGTCGCCAACCCCAGTAGCGCAACCGCGGACGGCGATGGCGCCCTCTACGGCTGGATATCGCTCGGCATCGGACTGTTCATGGCGATCCTCGCCGTCGCGCTGTCCGGCGGGTCACGTCTGGTGCGCTTCCTGGTCATCCTCACCATGACTATCCGGGCCGTGCTCGATATCTATGCGCTGGTCAAGGTCGACGACGCCAACGTTCCGATGCTCGTCGCCTCGTTGCTCTTCGCACTCGGCATCATCGCGTTGCTGACCACCAAGCGAGCCTCAGCGTTCTTCCGCCGCTAGCTGGCACTCTGATCTGCGGGACTCACCCAATAGCGGTCCCAAACTGCGCGTATTTTGCCGCCAGATTTTTCTGGCGGTCCCATTGTGCGCGTTGGCCCGCGCGGTTCGCCATCCCGAGCCGAACTGGTCCCGTACATTTGCGGACCGCCAGATTAAATCAGCCGCTCAAAACGTAGGTTTAGGGACCGCTACGGGGTTGGGCGCTGCGAACCCGGATTGGTGCTGGGGCGCGGGAAGCCGGTTAGCGCGGTGCTACGTCAACAATGTTGACCCTCACGTCGTCGCGGGCAATGGCCTCCACGACGGTGCGGATGGCGGACGCAGTACGTCCGCGACGACCAATCACGCGGGGAAGGTCGTCAGGGTGAACCACCACGTTAAGGGTGGTTCCCCGACGCCCGGAGCGCTCGGTGACGCGCACGTCGTCCGGGTTGCGGACGATGCTACGGACCAGGTACTCCAGGGCGTCGAGGGTCACGGTTACTTCTCCTCGGCCTCTGCGGCGTCGGCGGCAGGTGCCTCTTCAGCGGCGGCGTCCTCGGCAGGAGCCTCCTCTGCGGGCTTCTCTGCCTCAGCGGCCTTAGCCTCTGCTGCGGCTGCCTCTTCAGCAGCCTTAGCTTCCGCTTCGGCTTCCTTCTTGGCCTTCTCGTTCTCTTCGGCCTTCGCAGCCTTGAGCTTCTCGGCGGCGTCAGCGTGAGCCTTGATCTGGTCCTCGGCGCTGACCTTGCCAGCTGCGAGCTCAACGGTGCTCTTGGCGTTCTTGTCACCCTGGTGGATGCCCATGTCGCCCGTGAGGGTCAGCAGCTTGCGCACCTGGTCGGAAGGCTGTGCGCCAACTGAGAGCCAGTAGAGCGCACGCTCGGAGTTGATCTCGATGATCGAGGGGTTGTTCAGCGGGTGGTAAATGCCGATCTCTTCGAGGGCCTTACCGTCGCGCTTCGCGCGGCCGTCCATGACGACGACGCGGTAGAAAGGCGCCTTCTTCTTACCAAAACGCTTCAGACGAATCTTGACAGCCATAGCTGTATCTCCTTTTATATTCGGTGTGAGCCTGCACCCAGCGTTCGGGGATATCGAACGATGCTGCTGGCAAGACGAATTGGTTCATGCGGGTTAGAGGGCCGCAATCACCAGCGCCCTATTGTGCCAGATCGCGCGGACCATGGGCAACCACAGCAATCATGCCGGCCGATGCCGTGGCTGGCTTCCCGCCTCCGCACACTACTCGAAGGCGCCCCGCACCTCGGCATCGAGCTTGAAGCTGGTCTCGTGGACGTCCGACAGCGTCACCTTCACGCCTTATTGGACCGAGTCACTCTCGACCAGCATTCTGCATCCGCGGCCAGCCGGGGCTACGTTCCGCGAAGACCTTGCCCTCACGCACCGCGCAGGTCAGCACGTGTAGCCCCTCGGCCTGCGCCGCGAGCGCCACCTTGCGCCCGCCCGCCATGATGGCCGTGGCCCACGCATCGCACTGCACCAGGTCGCTGCCGGCGACCGAGGCCTGGGCGAAGTGAGTGTCCGCGCGTCCCTTTCGCGGATCCCAGATGTGCTCACCACTGTGAGCGGTACCCGAGGTCGCGATTGCCTCGACGGCGCCGAGCTCGACCGCGTCGACAGTCGCGCCGCCAGCACGCGGGTCGGCGATGCCGACGCGCCACGGCCCCACAGCATCTGGACGTCCCTGCGCCGTCACGTCGCCGGCACATCCCCACAGCCACGCCGATGCCCCCAGTAATTGGAAACGCCACCGCACCCGTTCCATGGCCCACGTCTTGACGATTCCCGTGGGATCGATAACTCCGTCGGGCCTGCGGGCATCGAACGCTCCGCTCGTCTCTTCGCGGTACTTCTCACAGAGGTCGAGGACCTCGGCAACAGCGGGCACGCATTCGCCGATGCTCGCCTCGCCACGACCTAGACGCGACAGTTGGGAATCAGGCTGGTAGAGACTAAAAATGGCATCCGCCCACTGCAGGTCGGACTCGATGTACGGCATCACCGTGTCCAGTGCACTATCCGAGACGGACTCCGGCACGTCCAGCGTGAAGTCCATCGCCATCGCCGTCACCGTGCGGCGCTTGAGTGGTTTCCTCATGGCCTACAAGCCAGCGTCATCGAAGGCACCGTGGGCCGACTCGACCATCGCGGGCGAGGTGAACGAGGCGCCGCTGACGTAGTCCACGTCCCAATCCTGCGCCTCCAGGATCTCCTCGCGAAGAACTGGAAGTGCCATCGCGTTGATAGACACCGACTCAGCGGCCTCAGTGCCCGCCGCGAGGAACTCGACGTCGGTCACGACGCCGTCGGCAACCACGATCTGCAGTTGGTAGTCACCACGAATGTTGGAGACGACTGGGCCCGGGTAGGTCCCGTCCGTCGCTCCCGCACTGACGTCCGGAGTCGTAGAGGCCTCGGGCACCGGCATCTCGTCTGGAACCGCCGTGGGGGTGGGAGCCGGTGGGGGTGTGACTCCCGAGGGGCTATCCGCACCCGGGTCTGCGAGTTCCAGCACGGCCGCCTCGGGCGCAGCAGCAAAGCCCGCACCAAGAATCACTACGGAAGCTCCGCCCACCATCAGCTTTCTTGAAGTCCTCATTGCTACCACCCAAATTCTTCGCGATGAATGGCCTCGGCGGGTATGCCGGCCGCGGCAGCATCGGCCGCAACGGCTGTCGCCCAACCGGGCGGGCCGCACACATAGACATCTGTGGACGCGGCATCGGCGACAAACTGGCCGATGGTCACGGGCGCGTGCTCAGTGCCCCAGGTCTCGCCGCGCCGACCCTCAAGCACGTGCAACGTGGCGCCCTTGGTTTCCGCCAGTGCCTCAACCTCGTCGAGCAAGGGCGCGTTGGCACGCGAGCGCACGCGCACCACCACGGTGCAGTCATCACCAGGCTCGACGGCCTCAAGCATCGACCGCACTGGGGTGATGCCGATGCCGGCGCTGACCAACAGGAGCGCTGACTTCGCGCGGCGCGAGTGGGTGAAGATGCCCAGTGGCCCCTCGGTCATCACCCGCGTGCCCACGGGCACGTGGGCCACGCGGCCTGAGCCGTCGCCCGAGTCCTTCACCGTGATGCGCAGGCGGTTACCCGGCGCCGCGGACAGTGAGTACGGGTGGGACTGCCAGCGCATCCCCGGGCTGAGGAAGCGCCACAGGAAGAACTGCCCGGCCTGCGCACGCAGTCTGTCGACGTCACGCCCGGCGATCGTGAGCGTCGTCGAGCCGTCGCCCCGAGTGTCGACGGACTCGACCACTAGGCGGTGCCGGCCAGCAAGGACTGCTGGACGCACCAGGCGAAAAACGATAAATGAGCCGATGCTTACAGTCCACAGCGCTGCCCAGAACCACCACGCGACACCACCGCCAACAAAGGTGCTGCCTTCGAGGAACTGGTGCGGGACCGCGGAGGCCACCCCAACGTAGACCAGCAGGTGAACGGCATGCCAGCGCTCGTAGCGCCAGCGCAAGCGGACTGCGGCGAGCGACGTCGCCAACACCACTAGGAAGCTCACGGCAGCAATCTGTGCGAACAGCATGAACCAGCCGTAGTTCTGCCATTGGATGGTCTGCTCGACAAAGGATCGGCCGTCAAAGGCGGCGGTGGTCGCCGTCATCAAGATCAGGTGCACGAACATCAACAGGATCGCGACCTTGCCCAGGCGAGTGTGCTTGGCGATGGCGCGGTCGTGACCAATGACCTTCTCTATCCACGGCGCACGCGAGGCCAACAGCACCTGCGTCATCATCATCACCGCGGCAACAATGCCGATGGACCGTCCCAACGTATTCCACCAGTTCGCGGCCGTCGCAGTACTAAATCCCCCGCTGGCGATCATGAATGCGATGCCGGCGACCGCCGCGAGCCACATCGCGGCCTCGAGCGCATCAGACCACAGGCTGCGCCGTGCCGCGCGAGAGGCGCGATCACGCGCCACGTCTATCACGGTCATGTGGCCCTCCTAGGTATAAGAACTGTTCGCGTGCCGGCGTCGTGTGGATTGCGTCGGCCCACTAGGTCGCGGTTCCGGAACTCGCCACTACGTTGCCGCGCAGCACGATGGCGGAAGGCTCCCGCAGGACGGTGATGTCCTCACGTGGATCTCGCGGGTACACCACGAAGTCCGCGCTAGCGCCCTCACTGAGGCCCTGTGCGCCCAGGAAATCCCTGGCGGACCAGGAGGCCGCCGCAACTACCTCGGGGGCGGGAATGCCCGCCTGGACCATAAGTTCCGCCTCCTCGGCGATCGCGCCGTGGCCGATGGTCCCGCCCGCGTCCGTGCCCACCAGCAGCGTCAGCCCGGCTTCGCGGAAGGCCCGCACCTGCGCGAAGCGGTTGTCGTACATGCGCTGCATGCGCTCGGCGTAGGCGGGGAACTTCTCCCTCCCCTGCGCCGCGTAACCCTCAAAGTTGGCGACCTGCAGCAGCGTGGGCACCACCGGCACCCCGGCGGCCGCCGCCCGATCCATCTGCGCGCGATTCATGCCCGTGCCGTGCTCGATGCAGTCGATGCGCGCGTCCAGGAGCGGGTCGATACTCTCTGCGGCGAACGTGTGTGCCGTGACACGAACCCCCAATGCATGGGCGGCCGCGATGGCCTCTCCCAGCACTTCCGCGGGCCACAGCGGCTCCAGGTCCCCGGTCTCGCGGTCAATCCAGTCGGCGATGATCTTGACCCAGCCGTCGCCGCGCCTGGCCTCCTCAACCACCACTCGCACCAGGTCAGCTACCTCGATCTCACGGCCGTACCCGCGCAGGTAGCGCTTGGGACGGGCGATGAACCGGCCAGCGCGAATCAGGCGAGGAAGTTCGTCGTGCGCCTGGACAAAGGAGTTGTCGATTGGCGAGCCCGCATCGCGGATGAGCAGGGTGCCTGCGTCGCGGTCCACCACGGCCTGCTTCAAGGCAATCTCCGGGTCCACGGCGCCACCAGAGTCGAGCCCAATGTGACAATGCACGTCCACCAGCCCGGGAAGGACGACCCCGGAAATCTCTTCCCAGGAATCGTCGCCCGTCGAATCGCCATCGGCGGTAGCATCGGCCACCACCGGCCGCGTCAAGGTGATGCGGCCATCGACCACCCACGCCTCACCGTGCTGCGTGGCGGCGTCGACCACCACGGTACCGGTGAGGTGCAGGCGAGCCATAGGGGCGCCTAACGTCCCAGGTACTTGCCGAGGTCGGCGTTCAACTGGGCGGGATCCACATCCTTGGGCTCCTGCGCGCCGCTGAGTCCGAACGCGCTGCCCGCTGGCGCCGCACTCGCACCCGTCTTGGCTGCCGCCTCCTGCTGCGCACGCTTGGCGGGGTTGCCGCTCTTGCCCTTGACCTTGCGCTGCGGAGCCTGCTTGCCGCGTGACTTTTTGCCTCCGGGCATTCCGCCGTAAGCACCAGGACCGCCGCCGGCGCCGGGCATCTGCGGCATGCCGCCGCCCTGGCCAATCGCACGCATCATCTGCTGGGCGTCGCCAAAGCGCTTGACCAGAGTGTTGATCTGGGCGACCGAGGTTCCGGAACCCTTGGCGATACGCAGGCGGCGCGAGCCGTTGAGGATCTTGGGGTTGTCACGCTCGGCGGGCGTCATCGACTGAATCATCGCCTCGGTGCGCACCAACTCGGCCTCATCGAAGTTGTCTATTTGGTCGCGCATCTGTCCCATGCCCGGAAGCATGGTCAGCATCTTCTTCATCGAGCCCATGTTCTTGAGCTGCTGCATCTGGCTGAGGAAGTCGCTGAGGGTGAAGTCCTCTCCCTTCGCGACCTTGTCGGCCATGCGCTTGGACTCGTCCTCATCGAACGCCTTCTCGGCCTGCTCGATGAGCGACAACACGTCTCCCATGTCGAGGATGCGCGAGGCCATGCGGTCGGGGTGGAAGACTTCGAACTCGTCGAGCTTCTCGCCCGTGGAGGCAAACATGATGGGCCGGCCGGTGATCTCCGCGACGGACAACGCCGCGCCACCGCGGGCGTCACCGTCGAGCTTGGTAAGCACCACACCGGTGAAGTCCACGCCGTCCTGGAACGCCTTGGCCGTGTTGACCGCGTCCTGGCCAATCATGGAGTCAATGACGAACAAGACCTCGTTGGGCTCAATAGCCTTACGAATATCCCCCGCCTGCTTCATGAGCTCGGCGTCGACACCAAGGCGTCCGGCGGTGTCAACGATCACCACTGAGTGCTGCTTGGCCTGAGCCTCCTTGAGGCCCTTCTTGGCGACCTTGACGGGGTTGCCGCGCTGCTTCTCTCCCTCGCGGGTGACGCCCGGCTCGGGCGCAAACACGGGCACGCCGGCGCGCTCGCCGACTACCTGTAGCTGCGTCACGGCATTGGGGCGCTGAAGGTCGGCGGCCACGAGCAGCGGCGTCTGGCCCTGCTGCTTGAGGTAGTGCGCGAGCTTACCGGCCAGGGTGGTCTTACCGGCACCCTGCAAACCCGCGAGCATGATGACCGTGGGCCCATTCTTCGCGAACTTGAGGTTGCGGGTCTCGCCACCCAGGATTGCGACGAGCTCCTCGTTGACGATCTTGACGACCTGCTGGCCCGGGTTGAGGGCCTCGGAGACCTCCATGCCGAGCGCGCGCTCGCGGATGTTGCCCGTGAACGTACGGACTACGGGGACGGCGACGTCGGCGTCGAGCAGGGCGCGACGAATTTCACGTATGGTGCCGTCGATGTCGGCCTCGGAGAGGCGTCCCTTGCCGCGGAGGTTGCGGAAGGTCGATGTCAGACGGTCGGAGAGGTTTGCGAACACTGGTGCCCTTTCAGAAAAGACTTGCGTTCTAGCCTACCCGGGGCGGCAACTTCCTAGGTTCCGGAGCACTTCCGTCCAGGATGCCCGGGTCCACGGCCGGCGGATCAAGATCGGCCGATGCTGGGGGAAGGCTTTCGCCATCCAGGTGGCCCTGGGCGAGGGCCTGCTTGGCACGGTTGGTGAGATCAGAGATGAGCGTCTCGCGCCAGGCGGTCCACGCCTTAGGGCCCGCGGCTCTAGCGTCCGCCTCGGTGAGGGCGCGGAGCACCTCGAGCAGGTCCTCGCGTCCTTCCACGGCGGCCAGCAGGTCGGCTACTGTCTGCGGGTCGTCAAGGTCACGCGTAGTGGCAAATTGCGCGAGGGTCAGGTGCTGACGCACCAGCACCTCGATGTCGTGAGCGAAGGCTTCCGACAGTCCCAAGCGGTTTGCAATGCTCGGAATCAGATCTGCGCCGTCGAGCGAGTGATTTTTCGCGCCCGGGCGTTTGCCGATGTCGTGCAACCACGCGGTGAATAGCAGCAGGTCCGCATCCTCGACGTGCCGTCGCGCCTTGCCGGCAAGCACTACGGCCTCGATCGAATGCCTGTCCACGGTGTAGCGGTGCACGGGGCTGCGCTGCGGGCGGTTGCGCACTCCGGCCCACTCGGGGAGCCATCGCACCGCGAGTCCCGCGAGGTCGATCGCCTCCCACACGGACACCAGGTGGGCGCTCGCGCCCAGCAGGTCACGGAGATGTTCGAGGGCCTCGTGGGGCCACCGCTCCGGCAGATCCGGGCAGGTCTCCAAGGTTGCCAACAGGTTGGGCGTGAAGGTAAGCCCGGTCTGCGCGGCGGTCGCGGCGGCGCGCAACGGCAACAGGGCGTCGGACTTCGCATCGTAGTGAGGGGCGAGGGCCAGCTCACCATCCACGTCGATCAGTCCGGTAGCGACCGGCACGTGGCGAGGCGGGCCACCGCGGCGGCGGGCCTTCCAGCCTCGCGAGCCGATGCCGGAGCGCTCGAGTGAGCGGCGCGCCCCTCGTTCGGTGGTGTCGAGGGCGTACGCAATGGTGCGGCCGGCCTCGGCAAGTTTGGCCAGCACTTCATCGGGATCGACCTCGCCCAACAGGTCCGCGACGTCGCCGGCGATGTGTCGGCCCAGCACGTTCTGCGGCCGTTCCGTCACCGTCTGAATCGCGTCGCGAACGTCGAGCAGGTAGTTGCCTGCAGCATCGACCGCACCGTGGGGCTTGTCGGTGAGCCAGGTGGCGGACAGCGCCTTGAGGCTCATCCAGTCGCGCAGACCGCCACGGGACTCCTTGAGATGCGGTTCGATCAAGTAGGCAAGCTCACCGTGACGTTCGGCACGTGCGCGGGAGTTGCTGAGAAGTTCAGGGAAGCGCTGACGGGCGGCGGAACGCCAGTCCTGGTAGATCGCGGCACGCGCGTGCTTGGCGAGCGCGTCATCGCCAGCGATAGCCTGCAGGTCGAGTAGCCCGGCCGCGGCGGCCAGGTCCTTGGACGCCACCTGGCGACACTCGGTGATGGAGCGCATCGAGTAGTCGAGCTCGAGGCCCGCATCCCAGATGGGATACCAAAGACGCTCTGCGAGGTCGGCCAACTCTTCCTTCGAGAAGGTGCTGCCGTCGTGAATCAGCACTAAGTCGAGGTCTGATTCAGGTCCGGCGTCGCCGCGTCCGATGCTGCCGACGGCGCCGAGTGTCGCCCCCTCGGTCAGGCCGTCGGTGATCAGGTTCCAGTGCTCGGCGAGGCGGGTGAACGCAAGGCCGGACAGCGCGAGCCGCCGCGACGGGCCGGGCACCTTGTCGCGGTAGAGCTGTGCGGCAAGTTCGCGCCGCTCACGCTTGAGGTCCCGCACCCCAGGGGGATGCGGGACCTCAGCGTGGGAGTCATCGCGAGCGTCGCTAGCGTGGGGCTCCATTTTTATGTCGTTGCGGCGGTGCGATTACAGCGCGTCTGCGCCGTGCTCACCGGTACGGACTCGAGCCACGTCATCGACGGGCACCGTCCAGACCTTGCCGTCACCGATCTTGCCGGTCTGCGCAGCGGAGACGATGGCCTCCGTCACGATGGCAGCATCGGCATCCTCGACGAGGATCTCAAGACGGGTCTTGGGAACCAGGTCAACCGTGTACTCGGCACCGCGGTAGACCTCGGTGTGGCCCTTCTGGCGGCCGTAACCGGCAGCCTCGGAGACCGTCACACCCTTGACGCCAGCTGCCTCGACGGCTGCACGGACCTCGTCAACGCGGTGCGGCTGAATGATTGCTGTGACTAGCTTCATAGTTACTTAGCCTCCTCGTATGCGGTCTCGCCGTGTTCGGCGAGGTCGATCCCGGCAACTTCGATCTCCTCGGAGACTCGGAAGCCCATGGTGTACTTAATTGCCAGGCCAATGATCAGCGTAGCGACTGCGGAGTAACCGATGGTGACGCCGGCCGCAACAATCTGCGCCCAGAGCCCGCCGAAGCCGCCACCGAGGAACAGTCCGTCCCAGGCGCCGAACGTGGTGGTACCGATCAGGCCGATGGCAACGGTGCCCCAGAGACCTGAGACCAGGTGGACACCCACTACGTCGAGCGAGTCGTCGTATCCGAACTTGTACTTCAGGCCAACTGCCAGCGAAGAGAACACACCGGCGAGTACACCGATGATTAGAGCGCCCCACGGGTCCACTGCGACTGCAGCAGGCGTGATGGCGACTAGACCAGCAACAACACCCGAAGCGGCACCAAGCGAGGTGGCCTTGCCGTCACGGATCTTCTCTACGAGCAACCAACCGAGGATGGCGGCAACCGTTGCTGCGGTGGTGTTGACCCAGGCGGCAGCGGCTGAATCGTCAGCGGCGAAAGCCGAGCCAGCGTTGAATCCGAACCAGCCGAACCACAGCAGTGCTGCACCGAGCATGACGAACGGAAGGTTGTGAGGCTTGAAGGGCTCCTTGCCGAAGCCCTTACGGACACCGAGGAGAAGTGCCAACACAAGGCCAGCGACCCCCGCGTTGATGTGAACCACGGTTCCACCGGCGAAGTCCTGGGGGTACCAGTCTGCGTTGAAGATGGGACCAGCGTCGCTCAGGATTCCGCCGCCCCAGACCCAGTGCGAGACGGGAGAGTAAACAAAGATCGCCCACAGGAAGGCGAAGACGAGCCAGGCGCTGAACTTCGCGCGGTCGGCAATCGATCCCGAGATCAGCGCGACGGTGATGATGGCGAAGGTGGCACCGAAGCCGGTTGAGATGAGAGCCTCGCCGTCACCGGAGACCCAGGAGGCGTTGAGGAAGAGGTCCGAAGTTGGGTCTCCGAAGAGTCCACCCGCCATCGAATCTCCTACTGAGATGCTGTTTCCGACGAAGATCCAAGCTACGCCGACGACTGCCATCGCGCCAAAGCTCATCATCATCATGTTGAGGACTGACTTGCTTCGCGACATGCCACCGTAGAACAACGCCAGTGCAGGCGTCATCAGTAGCACGAGTGAAGCGGAAGTCAGCAGCCATGCAATATTGCCGCTATCCATGTTCCGTATTCTCCTTTTCCCAGCCACTCGGCTAGTCAAGAAACAGAGTCGCGTAGAACTGTTTCGCGCGAACGGCCCCAATGTTTCGGGAGCGTTACAAAGGAGCCACTGCGGTAAAAGGTGTGTTGCGAGGGGTGCGAAATACGGACATTCCGCCGGTTTGTCACCATTGACGCCGCCAGCAGACGGCTAGTCCTCCGGGTACTCGAGAGAGTCGAACAGCCACTCGCCGTCGACGTTCACGAGGGTGTACACGGCCTCGCCGCCATAGAACTCGCCGTCGAGCGAGTACGTCTCATAGGCACTTAGGGTGGCTCGATTGCCCGTGATGCTGCCCGACTCGGGGGTTCCCTCAAACCCAGTCTCCGCCTCATCGAGGCTGAATACACCGACACATGACGTGGGGTCGAGCCCAAGCGATTCAAAGTAGTTGGGCGTAGTGACTTCCTGAAGGCTTGTACACGAGTCGTTGCGGTACGCAGCGTCGAGCTCCCAGTACACGTGCTCGAGTTCGTACGGCACTGTCGCCGCGTAAGGATCCTCGAAGTCGCTAAAGACCGAGTCGTTGAAGTCTGCCGCGCCGCGGACCGCATTCACGATCAGCATTACGACACCGACAATGACGCCAAGAATTACCAGGACACCCACGATGATCAGCGCGAGCCCCCAACCGGGTAGCTTCTTTCGCGGCGCCGATGCCGCGGCCCGATTAGCATCGTGACGCGGAGGCATGGCGAACGGGTCGTCGTAGTCACCAACCCGACCCTCCGCGTACGCAGGCGAGTACTGTTCCTGAGTGCCTGGGGCATCAGCCCACGACTGAGGCGCGTAGCCCTGCGGAGCCGCAGCCGCCGATGGCTGAGCGGGGCCGAACCCCTGCGAGGCCTGGGGGTCCTGGTGGGAGTATGGGGCCTGCTGGTAATGCTGCGCCTGCTGCGCGGGTGGCGCCTGACCGGCAGGGGGCGCAGCAGGGGCCGGAGGCACGTACGTGTCCGCGAAGTGCTCGGTCCAGGCTTGGCCATCCCAGTAACGCAGGCGCCCCGAACCATCGTCGTACCAATTGGCAGGCGTCTCAGGCATGATGATCCTCTACTCGCCTAGGAGGCCGTCGACGAACTGCCGCGGGTCGAATGGTGCCAGGTCGTCGACGCCCTCGCCCAGCCCCAGGAATTTCACGGGAACTCCGAGCTCGCGCTGCACGGCAATAACAATGCCACCCTTTGCTGTGCCGTCCATCTTGGTCAGGATGATGCCGGTCAGCGGCGCCACCTCACCAAAGATGCGCGCCTGGCTGAGGCCGTTCTGTCCAGTAGTCGCATCGAGCACCAACAACACCTCGCTAGGCGGACGAACTTTGGAGACCACACGGACGATCTTGCCCAGCTCGTCCATGAGCCCGGCCTTATTCTGCAAGCGGCCGGCGGTGTCGACGAGGAGCACGTCCGCGCCATCGGCCCGGGTCTTGTCGGCAGCTTCGAAGGCGACCGACGCGGGATCCGCGCCTTCCTTGTGGGAGCGGACGACGGGCACGCCTACGCGCGAGCCCCAGGTCTCAAGTTGGTCCGCGGCCGCGGCGCGGAACGTGTCCGCCGCGCCAAGTACCACCGAGTAGTTCTCGGCGACCAGCACGCGAGCGATCTTGCCCACGGTGGTGGTCTTGCCCACGCCATTGACTCCCACCACGATGGCCGTGGTGCCCTCCCCCGCCCCGGGAGTGCCGAGCGAGAGTGACCGGTCCAGCGTGGGGTCGACGATATCCAGGAGCGCGTCGTGCAGAGCCTGCTTTGGCTCCACGTCCGGCTCACGTGACAGGCGGGCCTTGAGTGCCGCAAGGATGTCATCCGTGGCCGCCGGTCCTACGTCCGCGAGGAGTAGCGTCTCTTCAAGTTCGTCCCAAGCGTTGGCGTCGAGCTTGCCGCGTCCAAAGATGGAGAGGAGACCGGCTCCTAGGCCACCGCCAAGGCGCGATCGCAGTCGCGCGAAGCGGGCGTCGGGATCTTCTGGACGGTCACCCTTTGCTGCCGGAGGCTGGACCTCTGGCTGTGCTGGCGCGGTGCCTGAGGCGGTCTCGGAACCCGCCGGGGGTGTGGTGGCATCATCACTCGGCTTGGCCGGCGGTGTGAAGGTATCGAGATCTCGGCGGTCACGACTCTTCGTGACGAAGACCGCGGCACCCGCGACAAGAATGGCGACGCCGGCAATTGCGGCGACGATTGCGTCCTGGTCACCAGGAATCCATGAAATATCCACGGCGTCAGTGTGTCAGGTGCGGGTGGTCTGCGTCACGTCGACGCTCAGGCGGCGGCGTTTCCCTTGCCGCGCTTGAGTTCCGCGTCAATCGCTGCCGACACTTCAATCTCGGTGGTGTCGCGGCTGAATTCTTCAAGGCGTGACATGTCCGTCACGAGTCGAAGGTTATTGTCCTGGCGGTCAACGTCGGCGAAGAGCTGTTCCTTGCCACGGTCGCCCTCGAGCCCAAGCATGATCCTTAGCAGGTGCTGGCCGCGCCCCTCGGCGGCGACAGCCGCGATGAAGACGATGGCAGACAGGATGAACGCGATGGTGAGCGTTGACTCCATGTTCGAGAACATTTACCACTCCTTCAAAACTAGACACTTCTCATATAGGACAAATCGTCTCTCGCGATCAGTCCTTGCGCAAGCCCCCCAAAAGGGTGGCATGGGAGCACCGACTTCCCGGCAGCCGTCAACCGGCATTGCCTGGTGGGGCAACGCGGGCGGTGTCTACTCAATTCCATCCACGCAGTCGGGTGTCCCCTGCGGCTTTGGTGAGTGGTTCTCGCGGACGCGGCGTGGTGGCTACCGGATCGGTTGCGTGAAACGAGCGATCAGAGCGCGCTCACCGCGACGGTGAACGGCGACGGCTGCGACGACGTCGGGAGCGAGTCTATCGGGTTTGCCCCACAAACATAAGGGGATATCCGCAACTTACGCCCCTACCAGCCCAATAACTCAGAGCACCGTTCTATTGGTCCGATTTCGCACGGTCTGACGCTTGTGTGTGCGCTGGTGGTCCGATCTGGATCGGAACCTACTCAGACTCCTTGAGCCTTTGACTGATCACCGTGGTGACCCCGTCCCCGCGCATGGTCACGCCGTACAGCGCATCCGCAATCTCCATGGTGCGCTTCTGGTGCGTGATGACGATCAGCTGGCTGTCTTCTTGTAGTTCCGTGAAGATCTCCAGCAGCCGGCCCAGGTTGACGTCGTCTAGCGCCGCCTCGACCTCGTCCATCACGTAGAACGGACTGGGGCGCGCCTTGAAGATCGACACCAGCATCGCGACCGCGGTCAGCGATCGCTCGCCGCCGGACAGCAGCGACAACCGCTTGACCTTCTTGCCGGCCGGACGCGCCTCGACCTCGAGGCCCGTCGTGAGCATATTCGCCGGGTCGGTGAGGATCAGTTTGCCCTCACCTCCTGGGAACAGACGCGGGAAGATCCGCTCGAACTGCGCGGCGGTGTCGTTGTACGCCTCGACAAAGATCTGCTCGACTCGCTCGTCGATCTCACGAACGATCTCCATGAGGTCCTCGCGCGACTTCTTGACATCCGCGAGCTGGTCGGTGAGGAACTTGTGTCGCTCCTCGAGCGCCGCGAATTCCTCGAGCGCGAGTGGATTCACTCGGCCCAGCTGGTTCATCGCACGCTCGGCCTGCCGCAGCCGCTTCTCCTGCTGCTCGCGCACATACGGCACGCCCGATACTTCAGTTTCCTCGGTGTCCCCGTCGCCTTCCGTGCCCTCGACGCCGGAGTCAACCGCAGCATCGTCCCGTCGGCGCGGCACGGGTAGGTGCGGCCCGAACTCTTCGATCAGCTGCTTGGGGTCCACTCCGAGCTCGTCGATGGCGCGCTGCTCGAGCTGCTCGAGGCGCACCTTCTGCTGAGCGCGAGCTACCTCGTCCTTGTGGGCGTCGTCAGTCAGGCGGCGGTACTCCTCGGCGTACTCCTCGACCCCGCGCCGCACCTCGGACAGCTGCCCGGAGCGTTCGGTTCGTGCCTGCTCGGCGGCCGCCCGCGCATCGTCCGCCCGTTGGACAGAGACATCAATCTGGGCGAGCGTGTCGTTGGCGCCCTGAATGACCTCGCGCGCGGCCTGAGATTGACGCTCGCGGCGCTTGGCCGCCTCCTCGGCGCGGGCGCGGGCGTCGCGCTCGGCGGTGGCGGCGCGCTCGAGTGACTCGGCGCGGGCGGTCAGGGCACGTGCACGCTCCTCGGCGGTGCGCAGCGCGAGCCGGGCCTCGGTCTCTCGGGCACGGGCCGCAACCGCATCCTGTGCGTGAGTATCGCGCTGCGCCTGGGCCGCGATGGTGTCCGTCTCGGTCTGCTCAGGTGCTGCCTGCGCGGCCGCGAGCCGTTCGGTGAGACCAGTGAGTGTCTCCTGGTCCCCTGCGATGCGTACCGCAGCCTCCTCGAGCTGCACGGTGAGCCGCTCGGCCTCGCCCTTCGCGGCCCGGGCCTGGGCGCCAAAGTGTCCCAACTGTTCTGCGACTGCGGCCATGCGCGCGTCGGACTCGTTCAGGCGCTCCATGGTGATGCCATGGTGCGAGCGGGCCGCGGATTCGCGCTCCTCGGCCGCGCGGGTCTCGAACTGAGTGGCCTCGACTACGACGGTCGCGGCGGCGCGCTTGGTCTTCGCCTCGTCGAGCGCGGCCTGCATGTGCAGCACGGAGGGTGCATCCCCGGCGCCACCGGAGGCGTTGCGTGAGCCCAGGATGTCTCCGCGGCGAGTGGCCGCCGTGACCTCGGGGTGCTCGTTGACAACCGCGCGGGCGGCGGCCAGGTCGTCCACGACCACGACGCCAGAGACGAATGCACGCACCGTATCGACGATGCCCGCGGCGCCGCTGACCAGGTCCGATGCCCAGGCCGCGCCGTGAGGAAGGGAGATGGTGGGATTGGTGACAACGGCATCGACGTTGGCGACCACAAACCTGGCGCGGCCGGCATCCTCGTCGCGCAGCCAGCGGATCGCGTCGACGGCGTCCTCCACCGAGTTCACGGCGAGCGCGTCGGCGAGCGGCCCCATGGCCGCGGCGATCGCATCCTCAGCATCCGCGTGGACCTCGATCTGGGAGGCCACGGTGCCGCGAACGGAGCGCACGTTCGCGCCCAGCAGCGCGCCGGCGCCGTCCTTGCGGGCCAGCGACAGTTCGAGCGCCTCAGCCTTGGCGGACCAAGTATCGCGCTCGCGCATCGCGGTGTTGAGCTTGTCTTTGAGATCGCTGAGGGCGCTCTTAGCGTCCTCCCACTCCTCGGTGGCGGCCTCGTGTGCCTCGTCGAGGTCTTCCTCGCCGTCCTCGACGGAGGCGACAGAAGTCTCGAGGTGCTGAAATTCGGTGGTGGCGTCGTTGCCGCGCTTGATGGCTGCGGCGAGCGCCTCGTTGAGGCGGCCAATCTCGGCCTCAGCGGCCTCCACGCGCGAGCGCCGGGCGGCAACGTCTCCCGCGATGCGGGCCACCCCCTCGCGCCGGTCCGCGACAGAGCGCAAGAGGTTCGCCAAGTGGCGCTCGGAGGTCTCCGCTACGGCTTCCGCGTCGGTGCGACCGGCCTCGGCGACGGTGAGTGCCTCCGCGGCGGCGACGACCTCGGCCGCGAGTTCCTCGCCTGCTGCGCGCGCACGCTCGAGCTGCTCGTCCAGGTCCACCAGGTCGGTGGGCGGCGAGTGATCGATGGTGGAGCCCAGCATCCGCACGCGCTCGTCGGCGAGTGCCGCGAGGTTGCGCAACCGCTCGCGAATCGAACTGAGCCGGTAGTACGTGTCGTTGGCCTTGGTCAGGGCGGGCGTCGCCTCAGCCGATGCTCGCTCCAACTCGGCGAGGCGGTCGCGCATCTCGGCAAGGGACTTCTCGACCGCAGCACGGCGCTCGAGTAGCGCGGTCTCGTCGGCCTGCTCCTGCTCGAGTGAATTGCCCAACTGCGACAGATCATCGGCGAGCAGTCGTGACTTGGCGTCTCGAGCATCGGCTTGAATGGTCTGCGCCTGGCGCGCGACCTCCGCCTGCTTGCCCAAGGGGCCGAGCTGACGGCGAATCTCACCCGTGAGGTCCTGCACGCGCGTGAGGTTGGCCTGCATCGCGTCGAGCTTGCGAAGCGCCTTGTCCTTGCGCTTGCGGTGCTTGAGGATGCCGGCAGCCTCCTCGATAAAGTGGCGGCGCTCCTCGGGGGTCGCCCGCAGCACGGCGTCGAGCTGGCCCTGGCCCACGATCACGTGCATCTCGCGGCCCAGCCCCGAGTCGCTCAGCAGGTCCTGGATGTCGAGCAGCCGGCATGACGTGCCGTTGATGGCGTACTCGGAGCCTCCCGAGCGGAACAGCGTGCGGCTGATCGTGACCTCGGTGTAATCGATAGGTAGCGCGCCGTCGGTGTTGTCGATGGTGAGCGCGACCTCGGCGCGGCCCAGCGGCGCGCGGCCTGAGGTGCCAGCGAAGATGACGTCGTCCATCTTGCCGCCGCGAAGTGTCTTGGCGCCCTGCTCGCCCATCACCCATGCGAGCGCGTCCACGACATTGGACTTGCCCGAGCCGTTGGGACCCACCACGCAGGTGACTCCTGGCTCGAACTCCAGCGTGGTCGCCGAGGCAAAGGACTTGAAGCCCCTAAGCGTCAGCGTCTTGAGATACACGGTGTCAGCCTAGGGGAATTTGCGCCCGATGCGACGCAAGCCAGGGGTTTCGGGCGCGAGCGTGTACCAAAACGGACCACCAGCGCGCCAGCGGCGCTCAGCGTGTGCGAAATCGGACCAATAGCGGGCGGGGCCGCGGTGCGAGCGCGCGTGCGCCGACCACACCGCCCCGCGGGACTACAGGCTGGGGAACCAGATGCCGATCTCGCGCGCCGAGCTCTCCTCGGAGTCCGAGCCATGCACCAGGTTCTGCATAACCTTGAGGCCCCAGTCGCGGCCCAGGTCTCCACGGATGGTGCCGGGCGCCGCGGAGGTGGGGTTGGTAGTTCCCGCGAGGGAGCGGAAGCCCTCGATGACGCCGTTGCCCTCGGCGACGATCGCCAGCGTCGGGCCCTCCATCATGAAGTCGACCAGCGGCTGGTAAAACGGCTTGCCCACGTGCTCGGCGTAGTGCTCGGAGAGCAACTCGGGAGTGGCCTGCCGGAGCTCGACGGCGACGAGCGAGTACCCCTTGGCCTCCACGCGGCGCAGGATTTCTCCGGACAGTCCACGGCGGACTCCATCGGGCTTGACAAGGATCAGAGTGCGTTCAGTCATGCCCGCGAGCCTACTAGCCAAGCAAGTATTTACGGTCCTCGGCCGCAGTCTCCCCCTCCAGCGTTCAGCAAATGGTTGAATTTTCTGCTCGCGGAGGCGCCATGTTCACCTCGTGGTTACTTTTGTCGCGGCAATGGGAGGATGGAGCCCGTGATTACTCTCGCCGACTTCGACACGTACCCCGACTTCCCCGTCCCGGGAATCCTTTTCTACGACATCTCGCCTATTCTGGCGAGCCCCGACAAGTTCCGCGAGGCATGCGACGCGCTTAAGCCCGCCGCCGGCACCCAGGTGGACATCGTGGCCGGCGTCGACGCGCGTGGCTTCATCTTCGCCCCGGTGGTCGCACAGGACCTCGGAGTGGGCATGACAATGATTCGCAAGAAGGGCAAGATGCCCGGCGAACTCCTCGAGGCCGATGCCACGATCGAGTATGGCGCAAGCGAACTAGTCATGAATCCGGCCGGAATTGCGGGCAAGCACGTCCTAGTCGTGGACGACGTGCTCGCGACTGGCGGCACGGCGACCGCAGTCGCCAAGATGCTGCTCACGGCCGGCGCGGCTAGCGTGCGTTTCAGTTTCCTCATGGAGATCGAGGCGCTGCCGGGTCGTGGCGTCCTCGCGGACTATGACGTGGAGTCCGTGGTCCTGGTCTAGCTCAGCAGAATCGGACTTAGATCTCGCTGATTGGCCGCTTGTACCCGGGCGCCCAGCGCACCCCCACGAGCACGAGCGGGATCAGTACCAGCGCGCCCATCACGACTTCATAGAGGATGAGACCCTCATTGACAGTCACCGGCACGGGGTCCTGGTCATTGAGCCAGGCGGCGTGAATCGCGATGCCGGCGATCAGCGCGCTGGCCGCGACGACCACGATGATGATCGCGAGCCATAGTGGCATCTGGCTGGTGTTGGGGTGCTCTCGCAGGAACCTCGACCACCGCACCACGGCAAAAAACAGTGAGAAGTTGATCAGCAGCAGTCCCGCGAACAGCACCAGATACACGGAGAACGGCGCACGCGCGGTCTCTGCGTTGCCCCCGTCCGCGAGCGCCGTCAGCGAGGTCTTCTCGAGCGCCCAAAACAACATGCTCATTCCGATGAGCCCGGCGACCAACGCGCCAGCCATCTTCCATATGAACGCGCTCATTGTCACTCCCCTGTCGCGTCGGCGTCCTCGCCGTCTCGCGTGCCCCCGACTGTAGCCTCACCTTGCGCCTCGATCCGCTCGGCGCGCTCACGGTCAATGCGACCGCCGATGCGCAGGCCCATGATCCACAGCACCAGGAACATCACGCCGATGACTGCGATAGCGGGGAGGATGACTCCCGCGGCGATCATGGGGATCTGCAGGATCCAGCCTGCGACGCGACCCCAGCGTTGCTTCTGCTTGCCGGCGACGTAGAACAGCGCCACCATCAGCACGGCGCCGCCGGCCCAAATCCATCCGGCGGTGAGCGAGACCTCGGTGGTGCGCGACAGTCCCCACGTGACGAGGGTGGCGAACAGCGCCGCAAGTGCCTGCAGTCCCAAGACCGCCTGGGTGAAGGTCAGGGTCGCGGGACGCTGCGGCTTCACCGCACCTTCCGGCGCCTGTTCGGCCGATGCCGAGGCCGGGTTAGTCGTGTCAGCCTCACCGATGGGCTGGGTGGGCTCAGTCGAGTCGGTCACCGGGCGCGCCCCGTTCCTTTGCGATTGTCCGCCCCGAGCAGCACGCGGGCCTCGGCGATCACCGTGACGGACCCGACGACGAGCACGCCTGCGCCCATGTCGTGCTCCGCCTCGGCAAGTTGTACTGCCTGGTCCAGGGCATCGGGCAGTGATTCTGACCTACGCACGCGGTCCTCGCCGAACAACTTCTCGGCGATCTCGGCGAGCTCATCTACGGGGATGGCTCGCGCGGACGCCGATGCGGTGAGGACCACCTCGTCGAGCAACGGTTCCAGCCCGGCCAAGATGCCCTCCGCGTCCTTGTCGCTCAGGATGCCGACCACGCCGACGAGCGCCTCGAACGCGAAGGACTCCTCGATCGCGCCCACGAGCGCGTCGATACCCGCGGGGTTGTGAGCTGCGTCCACCAGGATCATGGGTGAGGTACGCACGGCCTCGAGTCGGCCGGGCGAAGTCACGGCGGCGAAGCCGGCCTCGAGCGTCTCGCCGTTCAGGGCTGAAAGTGGGCCACCGTCGGCGAGCAGCGACTCGACCGCGACGACTGCCAGCAGCGCGTTGTGTGCCTGGTACTCGCCGTACAGGGGCACAAACAGTTCCTCGTAGCGCGCGGCGGGAGTGCGTAGGGTCACCAGTTGGCCACCTACTCCCGGCTGGCGGTCGACGACCTCCATGTCATCGCCCTCCCACAGCGCGCGGGCCTCACGTTCGGCGGCGGCCTTGATGAGCACCGGCGCGACGGATTCGGACTGCTCGGCGATGACCGCGGTGGCGTGGGGCTTGATGATGCCGGACTTTTCTAGCGCGATGCCCGCGAGGTCATCGCCCAGCCATTGCTGGTGGTCAAGAGCGACGCGAGTGATGACACTGACGTCACCGTCGGCGACGTTGGTCGCATCCCATGCCCCGCCCATGCCCACCTCGATCACGGCGACGTCGATGGGCGCGTCGGCGAACGCGGCGTACGCGAGCACCGTCAGCACCTCAAAGAAGCTCAGGCGCGGCCCATCCTTTTCAGCGGACCTCGCGTCGACCATATGAATGATGGGCGCGACGTCCCGCCACAGGCGCACAAACTCGTCCTGTGCGATGGGCTCGCCGTCAATCTGGATGCGCTCGCGCACGCTCGAGAGGTGCGGGGACGTGAAAAGCCCCGTGCGCAGCCCGTGCTCACGCACCAGGGACTCGACCATGCGCGCTGTCGACGTCTTGCCATTGGTCCCCGTGAGGTGGATCACCTTAAAGGCACGCTGCGGGTCGCCGAGCAGTTCGACAGCCTCGCGCACGCGCGAGATCTTGGGGTCGAAGTCGTGCTCGGGGTTGCGGGACAGGATGTGGGAGTAGATTTCGCGTTCGGCCTCGTCGAGGGTGAGGCCGCCGAGCGCGAGGTCGGCATTGGGGTCAGTCATGGCGTCAAGTCTCCCATGACCTCCCGCGCGCGCCCCACTCACCGCCGTGCCCTTGTCTCCCCAAAGCGGCGGAGCGCCGAGATCGGGCCAGGATCCGCACGTAAGTACTCCCAGCGCGCTGGGGCGTTGGTGGGGCGAAGCGGGGCGAGATGCGGTGGGGCGAGGACCCGTGCGCGCCCCTAAACAATGCGGGCGCGTGCCTTCGCCTTCGCTTCTACTCGAGTTGGAAAAGGTATGCCCACGCCCGCTTGGTGTAGGAGAGCCCGCGCCCGTCCGCGCGGATCAAGTCCGCGTCGGCCAGTGCGGGCTTCTTAGGGATTAAGTACTCGTCGAGCGCCGAGTCAGACAGGGTCCAGACGCCGTCCCGATGCTGCACGACGCCCACCAACGTCAACCGGGGGTCGAGCGCCGCGATGCTGGCGTCCCCGTGGCTCGTGTTGGCGAGCAACAGCCCGCCAGAAACGAGATATTGCTGGCAGTGGTCCCATACCGGGCCTGCATACAGTGAGATCAACAAGTCGAACCCCTGCTCCGGCACGTCGAGCGGCGCGGTGTAGACGCCCTGCACAAAATCCACCTCCGGAGTCTGCTTCGGCGCAACGCGGCCCTCGAGCTCTGACGCGACGAGGTCGCTCTCGGCAAAATACTTTGCGGCGCGACGGTCCATGTCCAGAAACGTCACCGCGGGAATTGCGGTGGCGGGCGACAGGTCCACATAGCTTCCCGCATACAGTGCACGCTTGGGCGCCCACGCCCGCGCCACCTCCGCAAATAGCGGCGACCTGTCCCCGATCGACTCGCGGTACGTCGCCCATGAGACTTTGACCGCTCGCCTGTTGCCCTGCGATGAAGTTGCCATGCTCGAACCGTACCCACCTTGCGCCGTCACCGCTTTGTACCAGTACATGACCGCGGATATCCAGCCAGATCTCGCACTCATGTACCACCAGCGCGCGTGAGAGTCGGGCAGGCCCGCTGGCGCTAGCATCGGGGCATGCCCGTTGCCGATCTCAGCCACCGCATTGCCGATGCCACCGTCACCACGCCCGGCCAGCCCGGCCCGCGCATCGGTTTCTGGAAGACCCATGCCGACACGCGCGGACTCTACGCGGAGGGCACCACGTTCTCGTTTTCACACCTGGACATGATCGGCGGCACCGGCACCTACCTGGATGCGCCGCTACACCGCTTCGAGGACGGCGCAGATATCGCATCGCTCCCGCTCGAGCGGCTCGTCAACGTTCCAGGGGTTGTCATCGACGCGCCTTGGGAGCAAGGCGTCGTGCTCGCGGCCGATGCGGTGGCCGGCTTGGACGTGCGCGGCAAGGCCGTGGTGGTCCGCACCGGTTGGGACACTCGCTTCGGCACCGCCGAGTACCTGGGCGGCCACCCGCACCTCTCCGTCGGCGCCGCGACAGCCTTGGTAGACGGCGGTGCCTCGATCGTGGGGATCGATTCGGTGAACATTGACTCGACTGAGGGCAACGAGCGCCCTATTCACACTGCGTTGCTGTCCGCAGGAATCCCGATCGTCGAGCACCTGCGCGGACTTGAACAGTTGCCACGGGATGGCTTCCTGTTTACCGCGACGCCACTTAACTTTGAGGGGCTCGCGACCTCGCCGGTGAGGGCCGTCGCGACCTGGTGACGACCACCGGACCTTGCCCCGCCTCGCATTCCTCAGATCCGAGCGCTACGCGGGCTGGGGCTCCGTCTCCGATGTGCCCGACGCGTCAGTGGTGTCTCCGGACTTGGGCTCGCCGTGCTTCAGCAAGGCGGACGCAACGGCCACTGGCAGATCGGCAGCGTTCGCGACATCGGCGGCCCCGAGGGCATTTGCCGCGCTGTGTACGTGGCGCCGGGCCTCCCCTACCAGCGTGATCGACCCCGCCACCACTACCCCGTTGTTGTTGCCCTGAGCGTCCGTCGCCAACTGCGTCGCCAAGCGCATCGCAGCGGGCACGTCCGCGGTCTCGCTGACGCGTGAGCTGCCAAAGACCACCCGCGCGGCTGCGGCGAGTTCGGTAACGTCCATGGCACGCACCGACTCGGTACGCGTGATGACCACGTGATCGATCACTGGCTCGAGCCCGGCGAGTATCCCATCGGAGTCCTTGTCAGCAAGGACGGCCACCACTCCCACCGCCGTGTCGAAGACGAACGTCTCACCGAGCGCCGCCACGAGCGCCGCCACGCCATGCGGGTTGTGCGCCGCGTCCACCAGGACGGTGGGGTGCTGCGCGAGTACCTCGAGGCGTCCCGGGCTAGTTGCCGCCGCAAAACCCCGCGAGACGGCGGCCAGGTCAAGCGAACGCGGAATTCCCTGGCCTAGAAACACCTCGCACGCCGCGAGTGCTACCAATGCGTTTTGTGCTTGAAACTCGCCGTGCAGCGGCACGAAGGCATCGACGTAGGTACACGCAGCGGTCCGCAGAGTCACCACTTGCCCACCGGTCACCACCCGGCAGTCGTCCACGGACATGTGGCCACCCTCCCAGAACACCGAAGCGGAGCGCGACGCCGCATGGCCGGAGATCACGTGGGCCGCAACGTCGTCTTGAAGCGCGCTGACCACCGCGGCACCGTGCTTAATGATCCCGGACTTTTCTGCGGCAATGCCAGGCAACCCCCCGATGAAGTAGTCGGAGTGGTCCTCTGCCATGGGTGTCAGAACCGCGACCTCACCCGTCACCACGTTGGTCGCATCCCGCAGACCCCCAATGCCCACCTCGATGACCGCGACGTCAACACTTGCATCGGCGTAGGCGACCATGCCCAGCACGGTGAGCACCTCAAAGAAACTCATCCGTGGACCGCCCGCCTGGATCGAGGCGGAGTCGACGGCGTGAATGGCAGGCGCAACTCGTTGCCACAGTCGCACCAACGCCTCCTGCTGCATCGGAGCTCCCCCGATCATGATGCGTTCACGCAAGGTGGTCAGGTGAGGCGAAGTGAATAGCCCGGTGCGCAACCCGCTCGCGCGCAAAAGCGACTCGATCATGCGACTGGTTGAGGTTTTGCCATTAGTGCCGGTCACATGGATGACACGGAGCCGCTCGTGAGGATTTCCTAGTTGGGTCAGGGCCTGGGCGACGCGGTGGAGCTTAGCGTCGTGGTCCTGCTCGGGAGTGCGGGAGAAAATGTGTGCGTGGATCTCACGCTCAGCGTCATCCAGGCTCAGCCCGGGGAAAACTGCGGGGGTCATGGCAATTATTGTGAGGCAAGAGTTGCCGTGCTGACGACCGAAATCGGAACAAATTTTCTAAGGCTGCAGGCCTCGCGAAAAGCCCCTGATAAATGGCCAGTGACCGACCAACCCGACGATCCCTTCACGCGCCTCTATGCACACGCGCCGCAACCAACTAAGGTCAGACAAAACGGGGGCCTGAGGGAGGCAACATGTCAGACGTCGCATCACCACGATCGGGTTGGTACTTAGACCCCGAAAACCAGGAGCTTCAGCGCTACTGGGACGGAGCCGCGTGGACCACTAGGACGGCGCCCGCGCCGGGAATCACCCCGGTCACCGCCGCCGAGCACCAAGCAGCCGGGTCTGCGACATCCTCCATGACAACTGAGGCCGTAGCGCCAGCAGCAGCCACAGCCGCCACAGCCGCCACAGCACCGAGCGAACCACCTGCGCCGGCCCAGGCGTCGAGTGACCTGTTCCCCACTTCCGAGCAGCGGGCTCCTGCGCCCGAGCGTCCCAGCCGCCGGATTGGCCGGGGCACCATTGTGCTGATCTTTGTGGGCGCCATTGTGATCGCCATTGGCGGCAGCATGCTGCTCACGGGCGGCTTGCCCAGCTAGCTCATTCGTTGCCGATGAGGCGGAAATGCTTGGCCTCCTGAAACTTGCGCGCGGCTTCCGGGTCCACCTTGAGGTTCACGATCTCGGTGCTGTCATCCGCATACCGGATTTCCACCGCTAACACGTGGCGCCAATCGACTTCGAGGTTGCGTTCGAGCGCCTCGATGTCGAGTTGCAACCGGTGCTTGTCACTGCTCGAGACCGCCAGGTCCATGGCGCATTCGTAGAGCATGAGTGCGCGCATCAGCGCCATCCGGTACGCGGCGGTCGTCACGTTCAGAGACGTGACCTCGCGGAGGGCAGCACCCGCGTGCTGCCATGCGACGCCAAAGCTGGAGGTGACGGATTCCGCTGGCAGTCTGGCGTGTGTCGAGCGACCCGAGAACACCGGATGGGCGGAGGCGACGACGCGCGCCGCGTCACACTCTCCCCCTACACCGGAGAGGCGACGCGGGGTGCTGAGGCTGTGGTGGTTGAACCGACGACCGTTCATGGATGACTCTCCTCTCGAGCCACCCTCAATATTCCACCTGGGTCTGACACGACCACGCGTTGTACCGAATGCCGAGTTCATCACACAGTGCTTCCCGCATCGCGGGTGCCAGCACTAGGGTCGGACGCAATAGTCCCGAGGAGGAAACACGTGTCCGACGCGTCTCAAGCACCGTCGGGTTGGTACCTCGACCCCGACCAACCGAGATTCCAACGCTATTGGGACGGCTCAGCGTGGACAACACGGAGGGCTCCAGCGCTATTAGCGGCGCCTCCCGCGCCCCCGGCGCCGGCGTTCAACGCGCGGGCGCACCCCGTGCACCCTGGCGAAGCGACGCCGCTCCCGTCGAGCACCCCCGGCTCCTTTGAGAGGCAGAGCTTCATACCCATTGACCTCCATATGAGTCAGGAGTTCACGTCGGCACCACTGACCCAGTACGCCGCTGCACAGAGTTCGCCCTCCACGGACGCGAATCCCTCCTACGTCTCGACCTCCGCGGACTACGAGATGCCGGCTCTCACGGCACCCGTCAGGTACACGGCGCCCGCCCCCACCCGCTCGTCGCGAATCGGCAGCGGCACTGTCGCTGCCATCGTCCTCGGTGCCGTGGCACTCGCTATTGGTGGCAGCCTGCTGCTGACCTCCCTCAACGCCAGCGACGACCTCAACACGAGTGCCGACTCCCCGGTGACGGCGGCCACGGGCGGAGGCCAGACTGCGGACAGAGCGGCTCACGCAGACGTGCGCAACTTCGGGAGTGAGGTGGCGCTATATGAGATCGAGAACCGCGAGATTGCCACGGTGACGGCCGAGGGCCGTGAATATGTGTTGAGCAGTCCCCAGGGCGAACACGCACGGCTAGCCATCACGGATGGCGTGGAGTTCGGAGGATGGACCTCGTCGAGCTATGACCAATGGTGCATGTGGGTCACCGCGCCCTCAGGTGACATCAAGGACTTTCAGATGTCGAGCGCGCGTGGGTCCGGGCCCGGTAACTGTTCCTGAACTGAGCCGTGGCCACGAGTCGGAAGGATTGCGCAGTGAGGCGAGGCCACCGTTATCCGGTCTCGTCGTCAAAGATTCCCGTGGACAGGTAGCGGTCCCCGCGGTCACACGCGATGAACGCGACGGTGGCGCCAGCGTTTTCACGGGCAATGTCGAGCGCGATCGCGGCCGCGCCGCCCGAGCTCACACCGAGGAGCAGCCCCTCGTGACGCGCGAGGTCGCGGGTGGTCGCAACGGCTCGTTCTTGGCTGACGGTCCGGATCTCGTCGATGTGCGTCGGGTCGTAGATCGCAGGCAAGTACCCTGGTGACCAGGCACGAATTCCGGCGATCTGCGAGCCGGGCGCGGGCTGAACCCCAATCACCTTCACCTGCGGTGACAACGTCTTGAGCGACTTGGACAGCCCCGTGATGGTGCCCGTGGTCCCCATCGAGGACACCACGTGTGTCAGTGTTCCGCCGGTCTGCTGCCATAGCTCGGGCCCGGTGGTCGCCTGGTGCACCGCCGGATTCGCGGGATTCGCGAACTGGTCAAGGCGAAGCGCCGATTGTTCCGACGCGATTTGCTCTGCGACGTCCCGAGCATGCTCGATCCCCCGGTCCCGGTCGGTCTCCACGATCTCGGCCCCATAGGCGCGCATGGTCGAAAACCTCTCGCGCGACGACCCCGCGGGCATCACCAAGATCATGCGATAACCCTTGACGGCCGCAGCGGCCGCGAGCGCGATTCCAGTGTTGCCGCTGGTCGCCTCGACAAGGGTCGCGCCCGGAAGCAACGCGCCGGCGGCCTCCGCCGCTGCAATCATCGCGAACGCTGGACGGTCCTTCACCGAGCCCGCAGGATTGTTGCCCTCGAGTTTGGCGAGCACCAGCGAGCCCCCGTCGCCGGATACGAGCCGCTGGAGCCGCACCAGTGGCGTATTGCCCACCACCGACTCGACCGTCGCGTATCGGCTCGGGTCGGGATTCTCGCTCGCCACGACAACCAACTCGCTATCGCGCGTTGCTCTTGGTCACGGAAACTGCCAATACTTCGCCCGATGCCACGGTCACCTGAGCGGCGCCCGTCACCGGATCCTGGGCCAGGGTCTCCCCCGCGATCAGCTCCGTGTGAGCCTCGACGGCCGCGACGCGGGCGGCGGGAACGGTGAGCTGCAGGCGAATGCGGTCCGACACGTTGAGCCCCGCGTTCTTGCGCTCGTCCTGGACGGCGCGCACGATGTCGCGGGCGTAGCCCTCGGCCTCGAGTTCCGGCGTCAGCTCCGTGTTGAGCAGCACGAAGCCGCCGGAGGGCAAAACTGCGGCCGCGGACGGGCCTACTTGCGCATCGTCCGCCGCACCGATCACGGTGGCCAGATCGTACTCACCCTCGACCAGAGCGATGCCGCCCGAGGTGACCACACCATCGGCCGAAACCGACCAGTCGCCAGTCTTGGAGCCCTTGATGGCCGCCTGCACCGACTTGCCGATGCGGGGGCCTGCGGCGCGCGCGTTGACGTTCAGGCGCTGCTCCACGGGGTGCGCGGCGGTGAACTCTTCCGCGGTCACCCAGCGCACGGCCTTGACGTTGAGCTCGGACGCGACCAGCTCGCCGTAGGGTGCCATCGAGTCAGTGTCGGCGACGGCGACCTCGAGAGACGACAGCGGCTGACGCACGCGGATCTGCTCCTTCTTGCGCAGCGCGTGAGCGGTCGAGACCACCTCGCGCACCTGGTCCATCGCGTCCTTGAGAGATACGCCACCCAGCGACGAGTCACTCCACGCCGCGGGCGCCGTGGGGAAGTCCGTCAGGTGCACGGAGCGCCCGCCGGTCAGCCCGCGCCAGATCTCCTCGGTCAGCAGCGGCAGCAACGGCGCGCTCAGGCGCATGAGCGTCTCGAGCACGGTGAACAGCGTGTCGAACGCGTCGGTGTCCTCATCCCAGAAGCGGTCGCGCTGCGTGCGTACGTACCAGTTGGTGAGCAGGTCAAAGAAGACGCGGATCGACTCGGAGGCGCCCGGGATGTCGAACTCCTCCATCTGGCGCGTCACGTCCGCGACCAGCTCGGAGGCCTTGGCCAGCACATACCGGTCCATGACGGGCAAGCCGGCTGCGGCTCCGTCCGCCACGGCCTTGGCGACGTAGCCGACGCCACCATTGGCGGCACCCGCGTACATCGTGAAGAAGTAGTACGTGCTCCACATGGGCAGCATGACCTGGCGCACACCCTCGCGGATGCTTTCCTCGGTGACCACCAGGTTGCCGCCGCGCAGGATGGGGCTGGACATCAGGAACCAACGCATCGCGTCGGAGCCGTCGCGGTCGAACACGTCCTGCACATCCGGGTAGTTCTGCAGCGACTTGGACATCTTGCGGCCGTCCGAGCCCAGCACGATTCCGTGGCTGATGCATGTGGTGAACGCCGGGCGGTCGAACAGCCCGGTGGACAAGGCATGCATCACGTAGAACCAGCCACGCGTCTGGCCGATGTACTCCACGATGAAGTCGGCGGGGTTGTGGCTCTCAAACCACTCACGGTTCTCAAACGGGTAGTGGACCTGGGCAAACGGCATGGAGCCCGAGTCGAACCACACGTCAAACACGTCGGTGATGCGGCGCATCGTCGACTTGCCGGAGGGGTCGTCAGGGTTGGGCCGCGTGAGGTCATCGATGTACGGGCGATGCAGGTCGGGCTCGCCGTCCTCGTTGAGCGGCAGGCGGCCAAAGTCGCGCTTGATCTCCTCGAGCGAGCCGTACACGTCGGTGCGCGGGAACTCGGGGTTGTCGCTGACCCACACGGGGATCGGCGTGCCGAAGTAACGGTTGCGGCTGATGGACCAGTCGCGCGCGTTCGAGATCCAGTTACCGAACTGACCCTCCTTGATGTGCTCGGGAACCCACGTGATTTCCTCGTTCAGCTCGACCATGCGGTCGCGGTACTCGGTGACGCGGACAAACCACGAGCCGATCGCGCGGTAGATCAACGGATTGCGGCAGCGCCAGCAGTGCGGGTAGCTGTGGTCGTAGGTCTCGTGACGCAGCACCACGCCGCCGGCCTTCAGGTCCGTGATGATCTGCGTGTTCGCCTCGAACACCTGCTGTCCCTGGTACGGCGGCACCTCGTGCGTGAAGCGGCCGCGCGAGTCGATGGGGATGACTGGCTCGATTCCTGCGGCGAGGCAGACGTTCATGTCGTCCTCACCGAACGCGGGGGCGAGGTGGACGATTCCGGTGCCGTCCTCGGTGGTCACGAAGTCCGCGACCAGCACCTGGTGGGCGTTGTCGCGGCCTCGGAACTCGCCGAACGGGGGCAGGTACCGCTTGCCTTCCAGTTCGCGTCCCAGGACGGTGCGCACGACCACGGCGTTTGCGGCCGATGCTTCGACGCCTTCCGCGGCCAGCTCGCCGATTTCGCGGGCATAGGCACCAATACGGGCGGTGGCCAAGATGACTCGCTGGCCGGAGAAGTCCGACTCGGAGCCAGGCTCGACCACCGAGTACTCGATGTCCGGGCCCACGGCGGTCGCGAGGTTGGACGGCAGGGTCCACGGTGTGGTGGTCCAGATGATGAGCGACTCCTGCCTGCCGTCCACCACGGCGCGGTCGCCCTGGTCGTCGAGCAGCGGCAGCAGCACCGTCAGCGCGGGGTCCTGGCGCATCTGATAGACGTCGTCGTCCATCTTCAGCTCGTGGTTGGACAGCGGGGTCTCGTCGCGCCAGCAGTAAGGCAGCACGCGGTGCCCCTCGTACGCCAGGCCCTTGTCGTGCAGGGACTTGAACGCCCAGATGACGGACTCCATGTACGTCACGTCGAGCGTCTTGTAGTCGTTCTCGAAGTCCACCCAACGCGCCTGGCGCGTGACGTAGGTCTCCCACTCGTCGGTGTACTTCAGGACGGAGTCGCGGCATGCCTTGTTGAAGGCGGCGATCCCCATCTCCTCGATCTGGCTCTTGTCGGTGATACCTAGGATGCGCTCGGCCTCGAGTTCTGCGGGAAGACCGTGCGTGTCCCAGCCGAACCGGCGCTCCACGCGCTTGCCGCGCATCGTTTCGAAGCGAGGCACCACGTCCTTGGCGTAACCCGTCAGCAGGTGGCCGTAGTGCGGCAGTCCGTTCGCAAAGGGCGGGCCGTCGTAGAAGACGAACTCATTGTCGCCCTCCTCGCCGCCGTCGGAGGTCACGGGACGGTTGTCGATGGACGCCTGGAACGTGTCGTCGGCCTTCCAGTACGCGAGGACCTCCTCCTCGAGCGCGGGGAAGCTGGGCGAGGGGCTGATCGCGGCGGCGTCTCCGGTGGCGGAGGTACGGTGCAGCGGGTAGCGAGCGTCGTGGGTCACGGCGGCAGTCCTTTGGTGGCGCGGCCAGTTCGGGTACGAACTGGCCTGGGTGGAACGGGCAACTACTCTGCGCGACTCAATTCCCGAATCGGGAAATCTAGCCTCGCTGCGAGGACGCCTGCCGGAAAAACCAGCCGCGCGGTACCACCCCGCTTGCCCGGCGCATCGGCGCCGCACCACTCTGCTCTCGCTATGACGGGCTGCCCGTCCGGTTCTACTGGGCATCAACGTTCGACGCCGTTCTTCCGGAAGCTCGCCGGTGATAGCCGGGTCTGCGCTGTGCGCACCAGTGTATCCGCGATTGCTGAGCATCCCCAGACGCGCCCGCCGTGGGCCCCTAAACCGCCACAGTTTGGCCAACGTTTGGTATGGGAAACGAGGGCAAATTTGGGACAACTTTTAGGCCGCACACGAGAACGATTCTGTCGGGCGGGACGTTGTACAGATAGTGACAATGGGACTCGCGTGCGCGGGCCCAGTAGTGCTTGTCTTTTCGAGGCCAAACACCTCATACTGAGCACATATCTCGACCCCGGGCGGCGCCGCCCCACGCATCGCGCGCCGCGACCATCGGCGTGCGACACACCTCCTGACCTGACCTAGTTTTTGGATTGCTGCTTTGTCGCCCCTCACGCAAACGCTGGAACTGCCGATTCCCGCACTCGCCGCCTCTGACGTAGACGCGGAACCCGAAACCGACGCACTTGCGGAGGCGTTCGGCGTCGACTCGACCCACGAAACTTGGTACGACCCCGAGCCCACGACGATGTCAATTCCGATGGCCGGCGGCATGGAGACCCTGGTCGTCGACGAGTCGGTCACTGCCGAGCGGTCGTTCGAGTCGCTCACCATCACCCCGCGCCGCGCCAAGCTCGCGCTGGCGGCACTTGCGGTTGGTGCGTTTGCCATGGGTGCTAACGAGGCTGCCGTCGTGGCCCTCAGCCCGCAGATCGCCACTGGTCTAGGCATTCCCGTCGCGACCATCGGACTGCTGGCCACCGCCTTCGCGCTGACGATTGTTGCCGCGACCCTGCCGCTGACGATGCTCACGCAGCGCCTCAGCCGCCGCCTCACCCTGACCTCGACGCTTGGCCTCTGGACCGCTGGCGTCGTCGTCGCGGCGACGGCTAGCAGCGTCGCACACCTCGCCACAGGGCGAGTCCTGTCCGCCGCCGCACACGCCCTCTTCTGGGCGATCGTCGCCCCCACGGCCGCCCGACTCTTCGCCCCGCACCTGCGCGGTCGTAGTGTGACCCGCATCCTGGTGGGCGCCGCCGCCGCCGGTGTGGTCGGCACTCCCCTGGTCACCGTGGCCGGCAAGAGCATCGGCTGGCAGGCGCCCTTCTGGGCGCTCGCGGTCTTTGGCGTCGTCCTGACTGTTGCCATGGCCCTCACGATGCCGGGCAAGCACCACATCACGGCCGATGCCGCGGAACAGTTTGCCGCCCCGCCCACCGACGAGCCCTCCCCGACCGCGCCCATCGCGCGTGGTGACCTACCCTCGAAGAGCGCCTTCGCGCGGGTACTCGCGGTCGCATTCCTGGCTTCCATGGCAATGAGCGGCACCTGGACGTACATCGTGCCGTTCTACACGGGCGAGGCCCGAGTCACCTCCGGTTCCGTGCCGCTGATGTTCGCGCTGGGAGGCGTGCTCGCCGTGGGTGCGACGCTGGCCGTCTCGCCGTACCTCGCCCGTCGTGCCGTGCGCACCGTAGCGGTCGGCATCCTCGCCCTCATGCTGGGCTGGTCGCTTCTCGCTCTCGCGCAACAGTGGAGCGCGATTGCCGCACAGGTAGTGCTGTCTACCGGCTGGGCCATCCTGCTCGCCGCGCTGCTGAACTGGGCCATGCGACACACGCCATGGCGCACCGAGATTGGCGCCGGCGCGTACACGATGACCATGAATGCCGGCGCTGCCGCCGGGCCGATGCTGGGGGCGGCGATCGTCGCACTCTGGGGCATCGCATGGCTCCCGGTGGTTTCGTTCGGACTCACATTCGCCGCGGCAGTGGTGACTCTTGGCGCGGACAAGTCCATGCGCCGCCGCTTGCACGTAGAGCGACGCATCCGCATGGCCCGGCAGGAGCGCGACGCACTGCGTGCCCGCCGCCGCGAGTGGAAGCGCCGTTCGGAGGAGAAGTTCGAGCGTCCCAAGTGGAAGGCCAGTTCGGTCAAGACCGCTAGCCGCGACGTCGCCAAGCGCGCCGGAGCGGGGGCTGCGCGCGCCGGAGCGGGGGCTGCGCGGGTGGTCAAGCGCAAGCCGCAGTCGAACCGCCACGCCGATCCCACTGGCACCACGGGGCCCGGGACGAGCCGCCCGACCAGACAGCACACCGATTTCGACGCAGAATAGTGGAAGGCGCCGAGCCTCGGCGCAGTCACGAAAGGGCGTCGTCATGTTCGGTTCAAACTCAGGGTTCGCGAGCTTCTCCACCAACGACCTCCCCGCCACCTGGGACTTCTACAAGGGCAAACTAGGACTTCAGGTCCACGCCGTGGGGGACGACCTCAACATCACGTTTGCCAACGGCACTCACGTGTTGATCTACGGCAAAGAAGACCACGTGCCGGCGAGCCACACTGTGCTCAACATCATGGTGGAGGACATCACTGAGGCGGCGGCGATGCTCAAGCACGCTGGCATCGAACTCGAAAGGATTCTGGATTCCGGCGCGGACGGCATCTCGCGCTCGCCGGGACAGGGCATGCCAAATATCGGCTGGTTCAAGGACCCCGCGGGCAACTGGCTGTCGATCATCGAAACCACGGACGAGGCGATCTCGTAACGAAGAGCGCGTCACCACCCCGCGTGCGCAGCCGCTGCGCTCGCGATCGCCGATGCCGTCGAGGTAGGCACGCCCGCCGGCACGGAATCGTCTCCCGAGGCGACGAGCCACCACACGATCCCGCCCAAAGCGAGAAGTGCGATCACCACCCAGAACGCGATCCAGCTGCCCTTGCCGCTGGGGTCTTCGCCGCTGGATGGGGGCAGCGCGCCGCCATCCTCGTTAGGGTGCTGCATGCCACTCGGGTCGCTGGTGTTGCGGCCCACATTCGCGTTCGATTCCGGCTGTATTCCTGACATGGTGTGCTCCTCACGCTCAATCTACTGACAGGCACGTCCGCGGTACTCACTTTCCAACTTACGCCTGTTACCCCTGGTGGAGGGTAGGCAATGGGATAAATTACGCAAACCAGCCCGCTCTTCGGGATCTTCACGCATATTTCGTATCGATTCGCAACTTTGTCTTGACTCAAAACCGTACGTAGCATTAACAAGTGATGACTATTCGCAAAACAGCAGTTGTAGTGGCGACGCTTGCCTCCCTCATCGCTGTGACGGGTTGCTCGTCGGATGATCCCGACACCTCAAGCTCCGCCACCGCGTCGCAGCCCAGCACCACCTCGCAACCCAGCATCTCCGCATCGGGGTCGCTTGCCCCCATCCCTGTGCCAAGCGTCGTCATCGAGGGCGCCCCCACCGCGACGGTCCTCTCCCAGTCCAAGGTAGTGAGCGGACTCGCCGCCCCTTGGGACATCGAGCCCATGCCTGATGGATCGATGCTTGTCTCGGAGCGCGATACCGGTTCCATCAAGCGCCTCCGCGCCGGCTTCGCGACGGCGCTGAATGGTCCGGGTGCGGAGGCATTACGCAACTCCGTCGACGCGGAGGGTGAGGGCGGGTTACTCGGCCTCGCCATCAGCCCCGCGGACCCCACCTCGGTCTATGCCTACCTCACCCGTGCGGACGGCAACGCGGTGGTGCGAATGACGCTCACAGGTGAGCTGCTGTCGTCCCCGGTCGATGTCCTCACTGGCATTCCGCACGCGGCGAACCACGACGGCGGGCGAATCGCTTTTGGCCCGGACGGCTACCTTTACATCGCGACTGGCGATGCCAGCGACAGCGGCCTCGCGCAGGACAAGGGCTCGCTCGCGGGCAAGATCTTGCGGGTGATCGCTGACGGGACTGAGGCCGACGGCACCGCCCCCCAGGGCAACCCGTTCGATTCGCTCGTGTGGTCCATGGGACACCGCAACGTCGAGGGCCTGGCATGGACTGCCGATGGTCGCATGTACGCCACCGAGTTTGGCCACAATACGACGGACGAACTCAATCTCATCGTGGCCGGCAACAACTACGGCTGGCCCGGCGTCGAGGCTCGCGAGGGCGCACCCAAGGGAACTGAGCTCGGAGAGACTGTCGACGGAATCACGTATCCCGTGGCCGAATGGCCCGTCGCCGATGCGTCACCTTCCGGCATGACTATCTCATCCGACGCGATCTATGTTGCGGCACTACGCGGCGAGGACGTGTGGCGGATTCCGCTTACTCAGGACGGCATCGGCACTCCCGCAAAGCTCGGCATCGACTTAGGCCGCATTCGGTCTGTCGCGCTGGGCCCCGACGGCTCGATCTACGTAGTCACCAATAACACCGACGGCCGCGGCGAACCGCGCGACGAGGACGACCACGTGTATCAGTTGGAGCTGTCCTAACTTCGAGCCAGTGGGTTCGCACGTCTATCTCAAACGGCGTCCCAGCCGGTCTCGTCGTTAGCGCCGGACCAACTTGTTGGCGCCACCCTGCTCGCGAGGGCGCACCACCATCTGGTCAATGTTGACGTGGTGCGGGCGAGTGAGCGTCCAGGCAATCGCGTCGGCAACATCGGCCGCGATGAGCGGCTCGATTCCCTGATAGACGGCGTCGGCCCTCGCCTGGTCGCCTTCAAAGCGGTTCAGTGAGAATTCTTCGGTGTGCACCATGCCGGGCGCAATCTCGATCACGCGAACGCCGGTGCCGGTGAGCTCCAGGCGCAGCGTACGAGCCATGGCAACCTCGGCGGTTTTGGCAGCGACGTATCCCCCTCCGTTCTCGTAGGCCTCGTGGCCGGCGGTGGACGTCACGATCACGACGTCACCGCGCCCCGAGTCCTGCAGCGCGGGCAATAACGCCTGCGTGACGCGAACGGTGCCGACCACGTTGGTCGCGTACTGCTGCGTCCACGTATCTAGCTCCGATGCCGCAATGGTGTCCATGCCGATTGCGCCTCCGGCGTTGTTCACCAGGGCGTGCACGGGGCCGCGTGCGGTGAGTTCGGCGGCGAGTGCCGCAACATCCTCGTCGCTGGTGATGTCTGCGGTGAAGGTCGCGCAGCCCACATCCTTAGCAAGCTCCGCAAGGCGTTCGGTGCGGCGCGCGACGGCGGTCACGTCCCAGCCCTCGGCGACAAGGCGCCGGACGGTCGCTGCACCGATTCCTGACGAGGCCCCGGTCACAACAGCGTGCAACTCGGTCATGGTTGAGTTCCTTTGAACTAGACGGGAAGCAACTGGTCGAGGAGCAGCAAGCCGTCCTCGTCGAGCTGCACACGGTCGGTATGAATGACCGCACGCTGCATGATGGGGCCGAACAGGTGGGGAAACGGCAGTTCGTGGTCGGGAGACTTCTCGAACTCGACTCGCGAGTCCAGCAGTTCGGAGTCGATGGTCAGCAGGATGACGTCCTCGCGGCCCTTGTAGAACTTGTCCGCGACGTGCCTCACCTGGCTGGCACGCGACAGGTGGATGTAGCCCTCCTGCTGAAGGGTGGAGTCGATGGTCGACTGCTCGTAGGGCTCACCCGGTGCTGGCGGCCAGAACTCAGCGAGCGCCAGGTGGTAGTAGTACTCGCGGTTCTCGAGATTCATGAATTGGGCGCCTTCTTGATTCCATACGATTGCATGCGCTTGAGTTCGCGACGCGACAGTATCTGTAACGGGTCAGGATCGGACGCCCGGCGGGCATCCTCGAGTACCAGACTAGCGATTTTCAGATCGATGTCTCCATCCGGATCGTGCAGGCTGACGGTGGGTGGCTCGGTCAGCGAGGTAAGACCAAAATCCGCGATGAGTTCGCGCGCGATGAGGTGGGCGTGGGAACGCAGCGACTGGGTCCCGCCAAGCGTGGTCGAGAAGACCACGCGCCACCCCAGGATGCTCTGATACAACTCGTATCCGGCGGCCTCAAGGCGAGCGGCCACGTCCGCGGACGGGCGCGCTACCTCGATGGACAGTTCAATGGTCGCCATGTCTCTATCGTGGCACTGCGTACGGGAAACGTCACGCGATGCGCGGTGACCGCGGGCCCGCAGGCTTGACGCTGCTCGTGCTAAGCGCGCCGCTTGCCCACACCCGGCAGGAACTTGCCGGTCTGTGACGCGTACTCTGCGTAGCCGTCATAGACGTTGACCAGATATCTCTCCTCGGAGCGGGTCTTGACCTCAAAGAAGACTACGAGCGCAAGCACCACGACGTACACCTGGATCTTGCCCGCTCCGACCGCGACACCCAGACAGATCAGCAGGATGGCGGTGTACATGGGGTGGCGCGCGTACTTATAGATGCCCTTCGCGGCGAGACCCTTGCCGTTCGGTACAGGCAAAGGCGTCAGAGAGTCTCCCAGGTCGCGACCCGACCAGAGCATCCCAGCGGCGCCCACAAGAATCAAGACGATGCTGAGAGGAAGCGACTCCCCCACCGACGGACCGATGGTCGGCACTAGGGCCGCCACCACCACCAGAAGGAAGAGCAGTCCTTGCAGGGCAACCATGGCCCATGCACCTAAAGATTTGTCAGCCATGCCGCCAGCGTATGCCCCTCTGGAGGGGTTGTCGGACTAGGTCGCGCGGGACGAGCCGTCGAGGGACTTGGGTTCGTGCTCGTCGATCCAGTGATCTACTCGCTCCCACCACGAGTACAGCCATTCCTCGCGCGCATCGCGTCCCGCGGGGATGTCGTCTGGGTCGGCGAGCCAACCTCTGAGCGTGATTGCCTTATCGGTAGGTAGCTCGCGCCAGATGTCGCGCACGGTGGACAGTTGCTCGAGCCCGGTGTGGGCGACCACCACCACGGCGGCCTCGGGGCACGCCTCCATCGCGGACAGCACTCCCCCTGGGTGTGGCGGCATCACGTGTGGCATGGACTCGGCCCGATCGGCGAGTGCGCCGTGACCGGCTGCGCGAAGGTCCGCAATGCGCTTGGTCCGGCGCTTGGGCGTAGCGTTCGCACCCTCGGGGAAAATCAGCAGCGCGTCCTCTGGGCCAAGCCCCGAGGCCAGCCCTGCGATCGCCTCGGTGCCCCCAGGGGCTCCGGCCTTGCGGCGCCGGTAGGGCGTGACGAACTGAGTGGGAACCCTGTTGAGCAGGGTGTCAACGGCTGGGTCCCACTGCAGGGTGTCCTTGAGGACGATGGCCGGGTGGCGCTTGAACTTGTTGATGAGCGCTTCCACGATAATGAACGAATCGGCAGGACCGGCGTGACGCGACACCACGATGATGGGCCGACCGGGTGCCATCGCGTCCAGGTCGACGTCCTGGAAGTTGATCTCGAGGCGCAGAGTCCACTTGGCTGCGGTGAACAGCGACCTCAGCATGCGTCCTGCGAGGCGATAGTGCGCGCGTTGGAACACGGGTGCGTGAATCTTCCAGCCGAAGCCGGAACTCACCCACATGATCCACATCCACACCAGCGCCAACGCATCCCACATCAAGTAGACGCCCGCAATGAACAGGACGCGCAGGATTCGGGCACGGCCGGGGAGCGCCACGCTCACGATTCCTGCCACGATTACGGCAAGCCACGCGGCGAGCGGCAGCCAGACAAACGCCGCTAACACAATCAGCGGAGCAATGACGCAGCGGCGTACCCAAACCGGAGGGATGACCCAAGAGATTCTGCGTGCTCGGCGACGCTGCGCGTGGGTGCCGTGCGGATCGGGGTGGGGAGCCGTATCTCCGGCCGCTGCTGTCGCGCCCGCTCGAGTATCACCCATCGATCTGCCCTCTTCTGGTGCCTGGCGGGTACCGTCGTGCTGCGGTTCGGTCACCGTCCGACCCCTGCCTCGGCGAGGTATGCCACCGACGCCTGGTACCCCGCCTCGATGCGCCGATGCGTCTGGTCGAGTCGCTTGAAGGCGCCTAGTTTCTCGTCGCCCTCCTGCCTGCCGCCGTACGGCAGGATATGGACCACGACCCCCTCGGGAACGCGGGCAAGTTCGCGGGCAAAGCGGTGACGACGGGAAATCTCGAACGCAATCTTGGCGACGTCAGAGGGCTTGGCGGGCGCCACAAGTGGCTCTTCGATACGCCCTACCTGAAGCACGTAGACCTCGTCGGCGCCGCGTGAGATGGCTTCACCCAGCGGAATCGAGTTGACCACACCGCCGTCGATGTAGTGCTCGCCCTCAATCACCGTGGGAGGCAGCGCCGCTGGCACCGAGGCGGAGGCAAGCACGGCGTCCATGATGGGTCCGGAGTCGAACCAGGTCTCGGCGGCTCGCTCGATGCTCGCCGCGCACACGGCGAGCGGCACGGCAAGGTCCTCGAAGCGCGCGTCCGCGCCGACGACTTGGGCGATGAGGTCACGAAGTGGGCCTGGGTCGTTGAGGTGGGTGCGCGAGCGTGCAAGTCGACGCAACTGGCGCGTCCAGCTTTCGCCGTAGATGGCTCCTGCGGCGGGCGATGACCAGGCCGCCTCCATGGTCTCGACCACCGAGGGCGTCGGGTTCGCCGCCACGGCCGCGCCGTTGATGGCGCCTATCGAGGTGCCGACTATCACGTCAGGCTTCACCCCGGCCTCGAACAGCGCGCGCACCATTCCCACTTCAACCGCGCCACGAACGCCGCCACCGCCAAGTACAAGGCCTACTGTCATGACCCCAGGCTAGCGGGGCAAGTGTCCGCGAGATGGACTAAACGCGGCGCACGCGGTCAGGTCCATGCCGCACTCGCCACACAGCGAGGACGATGAGCCCGCCCAGTGCCACCAAGATGGCAGAGATCGTCGCCGCCAACGCCACGTCGGCGCCTGTTCCAGATAGCCCACCCGACGGCCCGTCGGGACCTGGCGCTGGAGGCGGTGTGAACTCCGGCCCAGGCACTACGGGAGTGACGACTGGCGTGACGGTCATTGCACAGGGCAGCCCATTTGCCATGTCTCCGTCGGCGCACGTGTCGACGGGTGGAGCCGGCGCGCACTGTTCGCCCTCAATGCAGTCGGACAGGGATCCGTCAAAGGCAACGTTGTCGAGCGTGCTATCGCCCCACGCATGCACGGTCACCGAATATGTCAGGGTCACCGAATCTCCCACTGGCAGCGGCCCCGTCCAGCGGATCCATGGCTCCGAAATGTCGAGCACTCCGCCGTCGCGATCGACGGTTGCCCCGCTGTCCAAGGTCGAGTCATCCAGGACATACGAGAGGTCGTCGATCAATACCGCCGGGTGCGACTCGGAGTAGTCCGCCTGCCCCACGTTCGTCGCCACCACGGTGTAAGTCACGCGATTACCAGCCTTGACGGAGCCGGGCGCCTCGACGGCTTTGGATATCTCTAACGAAGAACCAGTCACCGGCGTACTTGTCGAGCACGCAGGGTTAAATTCCTGGAGCAGGACAGGCAACGGGAAGGGTGACATGCGCGGTGCGCTCATCGACGAGTTCACCGCACAAACAGACTCGGGAGGTCCAGTCACAGTGTTATTGAGCTGAGCGTTGCCCGTGGCAGGGTCCTTCACCGTGACCGAATACTCGATGGTGGCCGTCTCCCCCGGCTCGAGGGTGCCGCTCCACGAGAGTTGCCGACCGGCAACAGTTACCGTGACGGTGCCGCTCGTCGCAGTCGCGTCATCCGCATAGGTAGCGTCGTCCAGCACATCTGAAAGATCGTCACTGATGCGCGCGAGATCCGCCCCGGCATACGGGTACGTGCCCGTGTTCGTCACGTCAACCGTGTAGTGGACCGTATCGCTCGGGTCAACCGTCGCCCCAGCATCGGAGGTCTTCTTGATGCCTAGCGCGCGAATTGGCGTCACCGTGCTACAGCCGGCGCCGGGGGCTACCCCAGGGTCACAATTGGACTCTGGCGGACCACTCACCACGTTATCCAAGCGGGCACCTGAAGGTGGCGGATCCAGCACGCGCACTTCGTACGTGACGGCTACTGACTCCCCTGCGACCAGCGTGCCGGACCACGTGAGTGTGTCGCCACTGACCCCCACCGTGCCCGTGCTGGCGACCGGCGTCCCCTCGAGCTCCGCGTCGTCCAGCACTCCTGACAGGTCGTCAGTGATCTGGGCGGGGGCATCCGCCGTGTAGTCGACCGTGCCGGTATTAGTCACGGTCACGGTGTATTGCTGCACCTGGTGCGGCCCAATCCAGTCCGTGACGGTGGCCCGCTTGTCGATGTGGAGTTGCCGAATGGGCAACTCATTCACGCACTCCGCGGGCAACTGATCGTTGGCGACGACGCAATTGGATACTGGTTGGCCAAGCACAGTGTTGACGAGGCTCACACCTGCCGGGATGGTGTCATGGAGTCGCACCGTATAGCGCAGGACCACCTCGGCGCCCGGGTCCAGTTCGCCGTTCCACTGCAGTTTGCGCTCGCCCACGAGATGCTCGAGGACACCTTGGGTCGGCACATCGAATCCCACCCACGTCGCGTAGTCCAGCACGCCGGAGAGGTCGTCGACCACGTTGGCCGGGCTCGCAACTCCGAACGGCACGGGGCTCGGGTTAGTGACGGTCAGCTCGTAGGTAACCTCATCCCCCGGCGAAGCCTCGGTCGTGGTCGTGGACTTCACGATGTTCACTTGACGCTGGGGGATGTCGACGCGGCAACCATCGCCCGGCGTCTGACCCTCGGGACACGTGGACTCCGGCGGCCCGGTGACGGTGTTGACCATCTCCCCGTCTCCCTGACCATCAACAAGTTCGAACTCGTAGACCAAGGTCACGGTGTCCCCGGAATCGATGGGCCCGCTCCACGTGAGCGTGTCCCCGGAGGCATTGAGGTCGAAGCCACCTACGCCGGCCGGTTCTGTCACCGGCCCCGGGGTAGCCACCAGATCGGCGTCATCGATCATCGCAGATAGGTCGTCCTTTACGATCGCGGGCTCGGTGGTCGTGTAATCGGCGCCGCCGGTGTTGATCACCTCGACCCTGTAGCGGACAAGTCCTGTCGCGGCGATATCCGCGACGTCGTTCCGGGTCTTGATGATGCTCAACCCCTTGACCGGTGTCTCGGTCTGGCAGCCCGACTCGTCTCCATTCGCGCACGTGGACTCAGGCGGACCGGATACCGAGTTGCTCAGGGTGGTGCCGTCAGCTACCGCATCCTTGACTGTCACGCTATAGACCACTGTCACGGTCTCGCCGACCGCGAGCGGACCCTCCCACACAAGCGTGGGTGCGTCGACATTGGGCTCAGCAATCTCCCCCGCCCTGTCTGCCGTCACGGAGCCGGTCGCAGAGTCGAGCCCAACAAAGGTCGCGTCCTGCAGCACATCGGCAAGATTGTCCTCGATACGCGCGGGGGCTTCGGAAGGATACACAGCGCCTCCCGTGTTGGTGATTGCAACCGTGTAGCGCACCAGACCTCCCGGGCTCACGGAACTCACAGCCGCGGACTTGGCGATCGCGAGGCCGCGTACGGGTGTGGTGGTCGCGCACTCGGCCACACACGTGAAGCCAGCTGGCGCGGTGACCGCGTTGACCAGCACGGCACCGTCGGCAACGGGGTCGTCAACCGTCACCGTGTAGATCAGCGTTACTGTCTCGCCCACCGCTAACTCGCCCTCCCACCTAAGCGTGGGTGCGGCGTCAGTTGGCTCAGTGATTTCCCCTGCCCGGTCTGCGACCACCGAGCCGACCGCGGAGTCGAGTCCCCCAAAGGCCGCAAAGTCGAGCACGCCGGCCAGATCATCGTTGACCAAGGCAGGAGCCGCGGCATCGTAAGAAATTCCGCCGATGTTCTGAATAGTTACCGTGTACGTCACGGCGTCACCGGCCGTCGCCTGTGCGACGGAGGCCACCTTGCTCAACGCGAGCGCGCGCACCGGGGTGTCGGTGCTGCAGCCAGGCTCGTCGCTCACGACGCAGTTGGACGTGGGCGGGCCGGTCACGGAATTGGACAGCACCGCGTCATCGCTCACAGTGTCTGACACGGTCACGGCGTAGGTGATGATGAGCGACTGACCCACTGCTAGGTCGCCAACCCAGGTGAGCGTCGACCCGGTGACGTCTGACATCGCCACCTCACCCACGCGCGAGACGGCGTTCGAGTCGATAGCGTCCGTGAGGATCACCTCATCGGCCCCGGCGAGGACGTCGGACAGATCGTCACGGACTGTCGTATCCAGATACGCGACGGCGCCGGTGTTCCTGATCGTCAGCGTGTAGTTGACCGTGCCACCCAAGGCAGTTTCATCAACGTCCGCCACCTTGTCGATACTCATAGAGCGCACCGGCGTTGCCGTGCCGCAGCCCGGCTCGTCGCCCGCGTCACAGTTTGACTCGGGAGGGCCGGTCACCACATTCGTCAAGATCCCGTCGCTCACCGAGGACAGCGTGTCGTTGACCGTGACCCTGTACACCAGCGTGACCGTGTCGTCGATCGCCAACGGCCCAGTCCACGACAGTTGCGGCGCTGTCGCGCTGGGCGGCGTCACTTCCCCACTGCGGTCGGCATCGGCACCATCACGTGCGGAGACGACCTCCACAAACGTGGCATCCGACAGCACATCACTCAAGTCGTCCTCAAAGCTGGCCGGCAGTGCGGGAACCAGGTAGTCCACGGCGCCCGTGTTTGTCACGGTGACGGTGTACGTCACGCCGCCGCCCGGTGCAGTCTCATCCACGTCCACACTCTTCGCGATCGCCAGCGAACGGATGGGCGTCACGGTGCGGCATTCGTCCACGCAGGCGGCTTCCGGCGGCCCGGACACGGTGTTGACCATGATTGCTCCGGGGTCGCCGGGGTCCTTCACGCGGACGGTGTAGGTGATGGCCAGCGAGTCCTTGACGGACAGCGGCCCCGTCCAATAGATGTCGGTTCCACCGCCGCTGGGAGTGGTGACCTCGCCGATGCGGTTCGCGCCGTCCGAATCGACGGCGGAGTCGAGCGAGACCCACGCGGCGTGCGCCAATACGCCGCCCAGGTCGTCGACAATCTTCAGTGGGGCGGCCCTGGTGTAGTCCACACCTCCGGAATTGGTCACCGTAACCGAGTAGTGCACCAGCTCGCCCGGCGCGGCGTTGGCGACGCTCACGGACTTCTCGAGCAGCGCGGTGCGCACGGGGGTGGCGGTGGCGCACGTGGGGTCGCACGTCGCCTCGGGCGGCCCCTGAAGCGAATTGACGAGCACGCCGTCACTCACGGGCGACAACGCATCATTTACGGTCACGGCGTACACGAGTTCCAGCACCTCACCGGGCTCCAGCGCCCCGGTCCAAGTCAGCACAGTGCCTGATTCAGTCACCTCGGAGTCGCGGTTGGTTGTGGTGCCACCTGTCGTGACGGCCGATGCCGAGACCAGGCCCCCATACGCCGCGTCGGCGAGCACGTCGCTCAGGTCGTCAGTAATCGTCGCGGGCAGGGCGGACGTGTAAGGCTGCGACCCCGAATTCGTTACCGTGACCGTGTAGTGGACCGTGGCGCCGGGAACCACCGAGGCGACGTCTACCGACTTGCCGAGGGTGAGCTGGCGCCCTGGGACGGTGACCGTGCAACCGTCAGCGCAGTTGGATTCGGGTGGCCCGGTCACGGTGTTGGCGAGAATGCCGTCGGATCCCGGCGACAGCGGCGTACTCACCACGACCCAGTATTGAATGGTGACGGTCTCGCCCACCGCGAGCGGCCCCGCCCATTCCAGGGTGTCGCCCACCTGCGTGATCTCGTCGGCAACAGTCCGCGTCCCGCTGTCGGAGCCCTCAAGCGAGGTGACCGAGCCGAAGTCCGCATCCGTCAGCAGATCACTCATGTCGTCGGTAAGGGTGGCGAGGTGCGTCGCGTCATAGGCTGCGCCGCCCACATTCGTGACCTCAATGGTGTACATCATGGTCGCGCCTGGCGTGACCTCATCCGTGTCGACAGTCTTCATGATCGTCATCGCTCGAACCGGCGTGCTGGTGACACACGTGACGCAGGTGGTCTCGGGCGGGCCAGTCACTGAGTTGTCGAGCACTCCGTCCGAGGAGACCTGCAACACATCGTCAACCCGAACGGTGTACGTCACGTCCACGCTCTGCCCTGCGGCCAGCGGACCGGTCCACGTCAGGGTGGTGTCCGCGAGTCTGACTTGGGATGTGCGGTTCGCCCCGTCAGAATCCAGCGCCGATGCAGCGACCAGATTGGCATCGGCCAGCACGTCGGACAGGTCATCGGACATGGTTGCCAGCGGCCCGGGCACGGCATAGTCCGCGCCGCCGGTGTTGGTCACCGTCACCGTGTAGGTGAGTTCCTCGCCCACGAGCACCTCAGCCACACTCGCTTGCTTGTCGATGGTCAGCGACCGCACTGGAGTGGTCGTGGCGCAGCCGGTCTCGTCCCCGTCGACGCATGTCGACTCCGGAGGCCCAGTCACCGAGTTCACCAGGATCGCACCAGCGGCGACGGGATCGGGCACATCAACGGAGTACATCAGCGTCAGCGTCTCGCCCACACCCAGCTCACCGCTCCACGAGAGTTTCTGCCCGGCGAGGTCAACGTCAACGTCGGCGCTCACGTCGCCAGCATCGGTCGCGACCGCGCTGACGAGGTCAAAGTTCTCGGTGTACGCAAGGACCTCGGCGAGGTCATCTTCGAAGTACGCCGGGGTCGCTCCGTCGTATGCGATTGCACCGCTGTTAGTCAGAGTCAGTGTGTAGGTGACGGTGTCACCAGGCGCCGCCACCGCGAGGCTTACCCGCTTGGCCATCTCAAGTTGGCGGACGGGCGTGGCGGTCGTGCAGTGGTCACACGTGCTCTCAGGCGGGCCGCTGACGGTATTGACCAGTGTTGCATTGTCGACGACCTCCGCATCGACCGTCACTGCGTACTCGATGGTTACGGTGTGGCCGGCAACGAGGCTTCCGGTCCACGTCAGCGCACTCGCACTGGTCGCGACCTCGGCAAGGCGATTGGCGCCCTCGCTGTCGGTGGCGGCGATGTTCGCCAGCGTCGCGTGGGTCAGCACTGCGGACAGGTCATCAGTCACCACAGCGGGGTCTGCCGGAAGTACGTAATCAACTGCGCCCGTGTTCGTGATGGTAAGCGTGTAATTGACAGTCCCACCGGGCACGGTCTCTGTGACATCGGCCTGCTTGACGATCTCCAAGGCGCGCAACGGCGTTGAGGTGGTGCACGAGTCGATGCACGTGGACTCTGGCGGCCCCGTCACGGAGTTCACGAGTGTCACATCCCCTGAGGCATCGGCCGGCACGGTGACGGTATAGACCAGGGTGAGCGAGTTCCCCGTCGCGAGCGGTCCCTCCCACACCAACGATGGCGTTCCGGACGTCGGCTCCGTGACCTCGGATGTGGGGTGCGCGCCGCCCTCGTCGCTGAGCGACAACACGCCACCCCACTCGGCGACATCGAGCACGTCAGTCAGGTCGTCCTCAATTCGAGCGGGGCTAGCGGCGTTGTAATCCACTCCGCCGTTGTTCTCAACCAGCACGGTGTAGGTGAGCGTGTCCCCGGGCGCGACCTGCGTCTGGTCCACGAACTTGGAGACCTCGAGCGCGCGCACCGGCGTAGAGGTGGAACAGTCGTCCACGCAGGTCGACTCGGGAGGCCCCGTGACCACGTTGACCAGCATTCCATCGGTGGTGGCGCTGAGTGAATCCTTCACGGTCACGGTGTAGACAATGGTGACCACCTCATCAGCCGCGAGCGGCCCGGTCCAGGTCAACGTGTTACCCGCCAACGCCGCCTCGCCCACGCGGGACCCGGCGTCCCCGGTGACGGAGACAATCTGCCCAAAGACGGCATCGGCGAGCACGTCAGCAAGGTCGTCCGTCACGGAGGCGAGCGGTTCAGGCGCGGCGTAGTCAACGTCGCCGGTGTTCTCCACGGAGATCGTGTAGGTGAGCACCTGACCGGGAACCGCCTCGGCCGCGTCGACGCTCTTGTCGATGGTGAACTGGCGGTCGGGAACCGTGACCGTGCACCCCACGTCACACGGGGACTCCGGTGGCCCGAACACCGTATTGGCGAGCACGGCATCGGGGGCAATGGGATCGTTGACCACGACCGTGTACGCGATCGTTACCGACTCGCCGACCACGAGCGGCCCCTCCCACACGAGTTCGTCACTGGAGGCGTCCGGGAGTTGAAGCTCGGCGTCACGATCTCCCGCCACGCTCACGGTGGCGGTGGAGCCTGGCTGGAACGCGGCATCGGCGAGCACGTCGCCGAGGTCATCGGTGATTCGAGCCGGACTGCTCGCCGTGTAGTCAACCCCACCGGTGTTGGTGACGGTGACGGTGTAATTGATCACGCCGCCCGCCACCACCGTGTCGACATCAGCAGCCTTCACCACATCGAGGGCACGCACGGGAGTTGAGGTGGTGCAGCCCGACTCGGATCCGGTGTCGCAGGGCGACTCGGGAGGACCCGTCACCGAGTTGACGATCACACCATCGCTGCCTGAGGAGAGCGGGTTGGCGAGGGTCACCACATAGATGACATCCACGTAGACGCCCGCGGCGAGCGAGCCGCTCCAGACCAGTTCCGCGCCGTTCATCGACACTTGGCCGATGCGGTCAGCGCCGGTCGAGTCGACGGCGGTGACCGTGCCCACCGCGCCGTCCGCGAGCACGTCGCTCAGGTCGTCAGTCACGGTGGCCGGCGTGCCGGGTGCCACGTAGTCCACCGTTCCGATGTTGGTGATACGTAGCCGGTATGTGATGTCGCCGCCAGCCGTCAGGATGCCCGAGGTGGTAGTTGACTTGACGATGTCCAGCGCCCGGACGGGCGTGGTAGTGGTGCAGCCGTCGATGCACGTGGTCTCTGGCGGACCAACCACTGAGTTGGTGAGTTCCGCGCCCACCGTGACCTCGTCAAGGACCCGCACCGTGTATTGCAGGGTGACGGTTTCCCCGATTCCGAGTTCGCCTTCCCATTGGAGTTGACGTGACGTAGCCGATGGCACGGTTACCTCGGGAGCGCGCGCCAGGTCGCCGGCAGCCGCTCCCGCAGTGTCCAGACTCACGAATTCGGCGTTCGCGAGCACGTCGGTGAGGTCGTCCGTGGCGGTGGCCAGGGCATCGGCGGCCGTGTATGCCACGCTGCCGGTGTTCGCAATAACGACCGTGTACTGCAGGGTCTCCCCGGCAAGTACCTCACCGGCGCTCGCCATTTTCTCCATGGTGAGCGAACGCACCGGCGTGGTGGTCTCGCAACCATCGATGCACGTCGACTCGGGAGGTCCGGTCACCACGTTGTTGAGGGTGGCGCCTGCCGTGACGGCGGTGTCGACGAGGACGGAATACGTGATGGTGACGGACTGGCCGGAAAGGAGGGGGCCAGACCACGTGATGGAGTTCGCGGCGGCGGAGAGCTCTGCGGCGCGGTCACCACCGGTGGAGTCGATCGCTCGGACCTGCTGCACCTGAGAGTCATCAACCACGTCGGTAAGGTCGTCGGTGATCGTGGCGGGCGTGCCGGGCAGTAGATAGTCTGCCTCCCCGATGTTTTCCACCAACACCTCGTACGTCACGATGCTGCCGGGGGCCGTCTCAGTCACATCGACGCTCTTGGTGATCTGCAACTGGCGATCGGGCAGGGTGACAGAACAGCCGGCCTCACAATTAGACTCGGGCGGCCCGAAGACGGTGTTAGTGGGGTTCGCCTCACCATCCAGCGGGTCGTTGATCGTGACGGCGTAAGTCACCTTGACGAAGTCGCCCGCCGCCAAGGGTCCGGTCCACGTCAACTCCGTGTCCCCGGGCGCCGCAGCACCGGGGTCGGGCTCGGTCACCTCGCCAGCACGGTTTGCGCCGTTCGAGTCCTGCGCTGAAACCAGCCCATCGAAGGTCGCATCGGCAAGCAATTCGGCCATGTCGTCTCGGATGGCGGCCGGCGCGCCGGCCGTGTAGTCGGCTGCTCCGGTATTGCGCACCGTCACCGTGTACTCCACGGATGCGCCGGGCGTCACCTCGGTGACGTTGGCCTCCTTGGCTATCTCCAGCGCTGCGACGTCGGTGCTTGTGGTGCAGCCAGGCTGCGCGCCCGTCACGCACGACGACTCCGGGGGCCCGGTCACCGAGTTCACCAGCGTGCCATCGGAGGTAGCGGAGAGCGTCTGGTCGATGTCGACGGTGTACGTGATGGTGACGGTCTCGCCAATTGCCAACTCGCCCGTCCAGGCCAGCTCGGTGCCGCCCCCTGCGGGGGCGGTGACCTCGCCGACGCGGTCCACGGTCGTGGTTCCAATGGCGGACACGACGGTGCCGAACGCGGCATCCGCGAGCACGTCCGCGAGGTTGTCCGTCACGGTGGCCAACGTGTCGGGGGCTGCGTACGGGGCGCCGCCGGTGTTCGTGATCACGAGCTGGTACGAGACCTGGCCACCGGCCGCGGCCTGACCCGTCGACGTCACTGTCTTGGTGACGTCGAGCGACCGTATGGGAGTATCCGTGGTGCAGGTGGGGTCGCAGGTCGCCTCGGGTGGCCCAGAGACAACATTGGTGAGAGTGGCGGGAGCAGTCAGCGCCTCATTTGAGTTGACGACCAGTGTGTAGGAAATCGTGACAGTCTCCCCCACCGCCAGAGGTCCCTCCCACGTGAGTGTCGCAAGGGCGCCGCCTGCATCAGTAGGGGCGAGCACCTCGGCGCGGCGGTCAGCTCCGCCGCCGTCCTCCGCGCGAGTAACTTCTCCGAAACTCGCATTGGCAAGTACTCCGGACAAGTCGTCCGCGATGCTCGCCGGCGCACTTCCGGCCTCGTAATCAGCCGCACCGCTGTTGGTGATCGCGACGGTGTAGGTCACAGTGTCTCCTGGCAATGCTTCAGCCAGGTCCGCGCTCTTTCTCATCACCATCTGACGTATCGGGGTGCTCGTAACGCACTCGGTACACGCGGACTCCGGAGGTCCGGTGACGGCGTTCACCAGGCTCGCGCCGTCGACCACCGAGGCATCGACGACCACGGAGTATGTAATCTCCACGACATCACCGGGATCCAGCGGCCCGGACCACACCAGCGAGGTCTCGCCCGCAACCTCGTCAGGCACGGACAGCGTCCCCACGTTGGCACCCGTGCCTTGCAGAAGCGCGGTGGGAGTTCCCGTCAGCGTCGAGTGCGCCAACACGCCGGCCAAGTTGTCCTCAATCCTCGCGGGCAGCTCTGGATCGGTATACGCCACGGACCCGGTGTTCTCCACCGTAATGGTGTAGGTGACGGTGCCGCCCGGGATCACCTCGGAGACGTCCGCACTCTTGACGACGGCGAGCGCACGTTCGGGGACCGTCACCGTGCAGCCGTCCGCGCACGTGGACTCGGGCGGGCCCGTCACCGTGTTTGCGAGCACTGCGGTGGAATCTACGGGGTCATTCACCTGCACGCTGTAGACCAGGGTGACCGTCTCACCCACCGCGAGGCCGCCCTGCCAAACCAAGTTATCGGAACCCGTCGTGGGCTCGGTCACCTCACCTGCGCGGTCCCCCGTCACATCGCCGGTAGCCGAAGAAAGCCCCTGGTAGGTTGCATTCTGAAGCACGTCCGACAGGTCATCCGTAACGACCGCCGTGCTGCCGGGGTCGGTGTACTCAATGCCTCCCGTGTTTGTGATCTCGACCGTGTACTCGATGATGCCGCCAGCCGTAATCTCCGCGACGCTCGCGGACTTCTCGATGCCTAGCGAACGCACGGGGGTGGTGGTGGAGCAGGTCACGTCGCACACAGATTCCGGCGGGCCCGTTACTGAATTCACTAGCACGGCGCCTGGTGGCACTGGATCCTTCACGGTCACCGTGTACGAGATTACGATGCGCTGACCTGCCGCAAGCGGACCGGTCCAGGACAGGTCCGTGTCGCCGAGGCCGGCATTCGGCGCGTCTACGGTGCCGACGGGCGCGCTGGTGTCCGCGTCGATCGCGGTAGGCGTTCCCACAAGCGTTGAGTAGGCGAGCACGTCACTGAGGTCGTCCGTCATTGAGGCCGGACTTGCGGGCAGCACGTAGTCAATTGCCCCCGTGTTCTCCAGCGTGATCGTGTAGGTGACGTCCTCGCCGGGCAGGACTTCGGCGACGCTGGCCTGCTTGTCGATGGTAAAGCTGCGCAGGGGGGTGGCAGTGCCACAGTCCGTGCAGGAGGCGCCCGGCGGCAGGACGAGCGCGTTGATCAGCGTGCCGGGGGCGACCACGTCGTCGTTCACGACCACGGTGTAGACAATCCTTACGCTCTCCCCCACGTCAAGCGGGCCGGTCCAGGTGATCCCCTGGTCGGGGGACGCGGACGGCACGACCTCCCCGGTGCGGTCGGCCAGAACCGTACCCGTAGCGGAGACGATCTCACCGAAGCTCGCATTAGTGAATATGCCGGACATGTCGTCACTCAACGTGGCAAGTTCCGTCGCCGCGGAGAACTCCGCGGTGCCGGTGTTAACGACATCGACCGTGTAGGTGACGGTATCGCCGGGCGCGGCCTCGGTGACGTTCACGGACTTCGCCAGCGTCATCTGGCGTACGGGGACGGTCACGGTGCAGTCGTCGCAGGCGGTCTCCGGCGGACCGGTCACCGCGTTGACTAGCGTGATCCCCGCGGCCACTGGATCGTCTACCTCGACCGAATAGGCGATCTCGACGACCTCGCCTGGCGCCAGGGGTCCCGTCCACACGAGCCCGGTCTCGCCCGCGCTCTCATCCGGAATGGTCAGGGTGCCGACACTGGTGGTGGTGCCTTGCTGGACTGCCGTGGGCGTGCCCGTCAGCGAGGAGTGGGCGAGCACTCCGGTGAGGTCGTCCTCAATGACTGCCGAGGAGGACGGGTCGGCATACGCGACAGATCCGGTGTTTTCCACCGTGACCGTGTACTCGACGGTGCCACCGGGAACCACACTGGTGACGTCTGCGGACTTGGAGACATCGAGCGCCCGCACCTCGGTTGACGTGAAGCAATCGGGTGCAAGAGTGCCACTCGGGTCGCACTCACTTCCTGGGGCCGAGACGACGTTTCCGAGCGTTCCATCTCCCGTGATCTCATCGTTGACCATGAAGCTGTAGGTAATCGTGGCTGTCTCCAGCGGGGGAAGATCACCGCTCCACGTCAGCGTGTCCCCCGCTACTGCCGCGGTACCGATGTTCGCGTCCACGTCACCCTGGTAGACCGCATCCTCGGCGAGGTCGCTGAGGTCGTCCGCGAGCGCTGCGCCCACGTAAACCGTGTTGCCGACATTGCGTACCGTGATCTGGTACTGAAGCAGCGTGCCCGGCGTCACCGGGCTGGCCGGGGCGACCGTCTTGACGACCTCGAGTCCCTGAATCGGCGACGATGTGCGGCAGTCGGGGTCGGCGGGAGAGAACGGGCCGCAATTCGACCCAGGTGGGCCAACGACGACATTGACGAGTTCACCATCGCCAGTGGGAGGAGTCCCCACTACTACCGCGTAGGTCAACACCACGCCCTCGCCGGCCGCGAGGGGCCCGGACCATTCGAACTCCTTGGCTACGTCCCTGTACACCGTGGCGCCATCGGACACCGTGCTGTCGGACACGACGTCGACGTCGAAGCCCCAGTCCGCGTCGTCGAGCACTCCGGACAGGTCGTCAATGATCTTCGCGGGGTCGGCCTCGGTGTAGTCGCCGTTGCCCACGTTCTCGATCTCGACCTGGTACGTCACGGTGTCACCCGGTTCAACGACGGCGGCACCCCCCACCACCGTCTTGGTGATGTCAAGTTCGGGCACCTTTGGCGTAGGCTCCAGCAGGTGGTCCTCGACCTCGCCACCGCGCGCGGCACCCGCTATCGCAGGCGCGGCCACCGTTCCCGGGTAGAGGCGAAGGCGCAAGGCGATGGAGTCTTCATCCACCGAGGGCGCACCGAACGGCACCGTCACGGACGTCGCTCCATCGGGTACGGAAACTACGACTCGTTCGCCGGGCTCAAAGGTTCCTGAGTTGTCCAGATCCAACCACGCGGCGAGCGTCGCTGCACCTCCGGTCTCGTTCGTCACTGCAATGTCGAGGGAGAACGTGGAGAAGTCGTCCGGGTAGTACGTGCCGGGTGCAATGCCGTCCTCATCAGCCTCATCACGAGCATCGTCCGCGTCGGCGGCCACCGAGTTCTCGCCGTCGATCTCCGAGTCGACGGAGGTGCCGATCATGAGCGGCGCGTAGCTGTTGCCTTCGTCGAAGTCGCGCAACGAGTGGCGGGCGCCGTCCTCGGCAAGTGACACCGGGAAGCCTGCCGGCGCGTCCCCAAAGTCGAGGAAAACTGGCGCGGTCGCGCAGCGCGCCCCGTCGTTCAAGGACGAGGCGGGGCCATACGCGAGAAACGACGCCTCCCCGGTCGCGACATCGACTCGCCAGATCTGACCTGTCGTATTGCTCGACCCGTAGAGATAGCCGTCAGGGTCCGAATAGACGGCACCAAAGCCCGCCTGGAACGCCCCGTTGAGGCGCCCCGCAGGCACGCCGTTGGGGGCAGTCATGCTGCCCATGCTCGCGACCACCGAGAAGTTGCCAGCGGCCGTGTCGAACTCAATCAAATCGAAGGTGCCATTCGCCCGGGGGCCCAGCGCGTAAAGGTTGCCCGAGACGATGTCGAACGCCCAGTCGGAAATGTTCTGAATGCCAGCCGGAAGTGACGCGGAACTAGCCTGTACCAGGGTGTTGAATGTGGGCGACGCTGGATCGAGGTCGATCCGGGCGACTTGAGTGTTCGCAAAGTTCCCGCGGGTGATCCACAGCTGGCCGTTAGCATCGATGTCCCCCGAGTTCCAGGCCGTCGTGGGCAGCGAAACTCCGGTGGTGTTGACAGCCACCCCCAGGGAGGTGAAGCTGCCGTCGCTACCCATCCTGACGGTGCGCCGCGCGTCGTCGATGCCGTAGATATACCCGTCAAGGGGATTGAAGCCGGCGGCATTGAGGGCCGCATAGACGTTCGAGAATATTTCTTCAGTTTGCCCCGAGCCCAAGTCCACCGCGAAGACGTCAAGTGGGTTGCCCTGCAACAGGAAGCCGTCGCTCGGACATTCGAACGGAGGCGGCGTGAGTGTTACCGCCCAATCCTCGACCTCACCATCCTTGACGCCGCCACCATTTGCCGCGGTGTTGCTCGGCATCGCGGATTCGGGTTCGGTTGAGACTCGCAGACGCATATACGTGTCGAGCAGCACTGTGTCATTGGGGGCCGTCCACGTGAGCGTCACCGTGTCACTGGTGGCGCCGGCGCTCACGAAGGCGCGCTCGTTATCCTCGAACTTTCCATTGCGGTCGAAGTCGATCCAGCCCACCACGGTGGCCTCGTCGCCACTCGTGTTGGAGACCGGGACCTGGACGGACACATCCTCACCGACCGATGCGACGATCACCGGATCGGCAGCGAACGCGTCGTCGTCGTCCAGTGAGGCGCCCACCCCCGGCTGACCGTCGCGCCCGGCAGTCACAGACGCTCCGAGCATCAAGTTGGGCTCGCCGTTGGTGTCGCGCACTATGCCATGGAACGGTCCACCTTGGTTCAGGGTGGTGGTGTATTGGTGGGTCAGGGGCGCGGAGGCCGTGTGCGGCGCATCCGCGAAGTCGGCCTCGACGACCGCGCTCGCACATCTAGCGCCGTCGTTGTTGGTGGCAGCCGGGCCGGTTGCGACAAAGTCTGCAGCTCGCGAGCCCGTGAGATCGACCCGCCAAATGTGCCCCGAACCATTGAACGACGCGTAGACGTTCCCCACCGAGTCCAAGTAGGTGGCTCCCGCGGTGTTCTGATTGCCGTCGTAGTTCCCGCGCTGAGTGTAGGACAGGTCCGGCGCCCTCAACCTACCCAGCCCAAACTGGAAGACCGCTCCATTGGGGCCGTCCGGGTTGACCGCAAAGATTCCGGCGCTGTGGTTAGTAGTATGCGAGCCGACTGAGTACAACAACCCGTTGTAATACACCCAGTCCGCGCCGGTATTCCAGTTCGCCGGCCCGTTGGCGGTTCCCCAGTCGACGGCCTTGAGGTAGTCCGCAGAGCCCGGGCGCACATCTACCTTGAGCCAACGAAAGCTGACCCCATCACGGATGTAATAAAAGCCGTCGGGAGACACGTCGCCAGCGACGAGTCCGTTCGAAAAGTGAGACTCATTGAACGGAGACAGGCTCAGGTCGATCTTGCCCAGCTCAATGACGCTGGTGAGATCCGACGACACCCCGATGACGTCCAGCGGAGACGTGCCCGTGGTCAGGAAATCACGGCGCATCGCATAGTAGAAGCCGTCCAACTCGTTGAATCCCACCGCGTTCACCGTGACGCCGCCCAAATCGCCAATCACCGAGTCTTCGCCACTGAAGAGGTTCACTGACTGCACCGCGGTGCCGGCGTTGACAGTGGCGCTTTGCCAGAGAGTCGCCTCGGGCGGGCAGAAGGCGCCGTCGGAGTACGTGACGTCCGCATCGGCCGGGAGTTGGAGGCCGACTACAGTGACGTCGTCTGCCGCGTTAGTAAACGTGCCGCCGACTGCCGACACCACATCGATCGAAAGTGTGCAGCCCTCGATAGAGGATCCAGACAGGTTCCCAGTACCTGAAACAACGCCCCCGGTTCCGGAAATCGATCCCGAATCACAGTCAGTGGTCGCGTTCGGGATTGGCGCCACCACCAGGTCGCCCGGGAGTTTATCATCGAAGGACCACCCCTTCTTGGGGCCGCTGGGGACGGTTGGCTGACCAGGTGAGTGCGTGTTCGTGACGGTAAAGGTGAGGCGCACCGGCAAGCCGGGCGTGTGCACGCGCTGGGCGAACTCCTTGTCGAGTTGAGGTGTGGTGTCAACAACCACCGGATTATCAAAGGCGCCATTCGCAGATCCCGCTGGAGAGTTGACATCGAGAATCTGCTCCGTCTGATCCAGTCGATAGCTGAGCGGGGAGCCGTCGGAGAGAACTGCGGTGTCGCCCACGAAGGTTCGTGCACGTGTCATCCGGTTGTCGTTGCCATTCCCTGCCTGCACTCCGATGCCGTCGCGGCAGGTGTCGGGCACGTCACTGAACGTGCTGGTGCCGACTCCCCCTTGAGTCAAGGTGATCTGTGGGTCTAGGCCGTAGTAGCCGGTGTTCTGGCAGGTCATGGTGGCGAAGTCGATGGAGCCCTGGTAGTAGTGACCTGCCTGGGTGGGGATGGTCGCGGGGGTTTCAAAGAGCGTCCCGGCAGCCGTGCTGTCGCTCCCGGGGACCGAGACTATGTAGTTTGCGAGACCGCTGCCGGCGGAGGGAATCTCTGCGGCATACGGGTAGCTCGCCTGGCGCTGCCACGTTCCCGTGTGCGCCGCCATATAGCGGTAGCGGTTCCAGTTGTTGCTTGGCCCACAGGCGCCCAAGACCGACACTGCGGGAGCCGCAGTGTCGTTTCCCGTGCCCAGGGACACGGCGGTCTGGGCCTGCAGCAGCAGGCCGTTGCAGCCGCTGCCGAGTGCGTATTGAGGCGACTGCGTATAGGCATCACCGGAGGTACTGGTGTAACCAGGCGTGACGGGAGTTTCATCGGGCCCTGGAATCAGGGTGTTGACAAATGCTTGCGATTGGGGCGTGGTCACGTTCGAGAAGTCTTCGTACCAGGCAACGGTGGGCGTCTGCATCACGCCCGGGGTGCCGGGGGCTGCAGCGACGGGGGCTGGGGTGGCGATCACCGCACCAACGCTGGTGGTCGCTACCAGTGCGCCGATCAATAAACCGGCGACAGGGCCGCCACGGTTCCTCACGATGCGCCCTCCCGGCGTCGGCGAAATCACACAGCGCACTCTGGGCGTCGTTGCCCAAATACCCGCGCGCTCGACAACAAATGCGCGGGGACCACTGCTTCGAGTACACCCGACTTAGTCCGCAGGCGCAACCGCTCATCAAATTGTCACTCCTCTCTTGTGACAAACTCGACAAAAATGGTCGCACTCACGGCCCACATCACTCCGTCGTACTGACACCGATCACCTTCCACATCTCCCCGCGCCATACCAGTTGGATGTTGAGAGTCGAGGGACCCCCGTCGGTGCTGGTGCTGAGCGAGCCGTCCGTATTCCAGACGACCGTGGGCGCCTCTTCCACCGGAATATTGACCACCACCGATCCGTCGTCAGTACGGCCGCCATCAAAGGAGTCCCCCACCGCGGAAAAGGTTGCTCCCGTGACCCGCAGGTTTGAGGCCGCCGCCGCCCTTGCAGTGTCGAGGACCGACGCGCACCACCCGCACTCGTCCGCACTGATCGCCGCAAAGAACGAGAGCTCGCCAGGCTCATCGGCCGCGCTCGCGTAGACGTCGTCGGAGGTGTTCATGAGGGCGAAGGCAGTATGGAAGGCCGCCTCCTCAGTGTCCTCGAGCGGCACCGGCAACATCTCTGCCACGTCGGCGGCGGTGAGCGCGTCCTGCGTGACGGTGAGGAACGAGCCCTCGGCCATGGGGGCCGGAGCGTTGGCCTCCTCACCAAGCGCCTCCATCGCGGCGCTCGGCTCCGGCGATACCCATGGTTCCAGGTCGTCCGGCTCCGCCTTGGCTTCTACCTTCGCGTCTGCGCCAATTTCCGGCACCTCACCGCTCGCTTCGCCCGCATCCCCCTCGGGATCGGGAGTTGGGTTTGGCTCGGCACTTGGGCTCAGCATCGGGGACGCGCTTACCGCCCCCGAGCCCTCGCCACCGACTGCCTCGCCTTCTCCCGCACATCCAGTCATTGCCGTCACGAGCACCGCCACGCACACACTCGCCGCCGCCATCGTCACTCTTCTTCGCATCGTCTCCATAAAGGCGACGCTATTGAACGAGCCAACCCCAGCATCGGCCGCCAAAACAATCTGTGGATAACTCGCGGCGGCATCGGATTTGCACTGCGTCCCATCCCCTCGCGAGTTGGCGCCGAATAGTGGTTATGTTCACACTCATACTCGTCGGGCTCGTGTCCGGCATCATCACCGCCATCAGCCCCTGCGTGCTGCCGGTACTACCCGCGATCCTCACCAGCTCCATCCAAGACGGGGCCGCGAATAAGCGCCGGCCATACGTCGTGGTGGGTGGACTGGTCGTGAGCTTCGCCGTCTTCACGCTCATCGGCGGAGTGCTCATCAGCCTGCTGGGCCTTCCCGATGACGTACTGCGCTGGGCGGGAATCATCACGCTCGCGATTGTGGGCCTCGGCCTCGCGGTTCCGGCTGTGGGACACATCCTGGAGAAGCCGTTCGTCAACACCAAGATCCCCACGCTCAACCGCGACGGTAACGGCTTCGTCATGGGGCTTGCATTGGGCCTCGTGTTCGTGCCGTGCGCCGGACCGATTCTGGCGTCCATCACTGTACTCGCCGCGACCAATGGCGTGAGCTGGGGTCTGATTGTTCTGACGATGTCCTTCTCCGTGGGTATTGCGATTCCGTTGCTGATGTTCGGCGTTGCTGGCCAGTCAATCGGCAAGCGCATCAAGGCCGTCCGCGAGCGCCTGCAGGCCATCCGCATCGCCTCCGGTGTGATCCTCATGCTCACCGCCCTAGTGATCGCCACCAACCTTGCAGAGCCGCTGCAGCGGTCAGTGCCCGGGTTCCTGGCGAACATCCAGGAGTCGATCGAGAACAACGGCAACGTGCAGGGTGAGCTCGACAACCTGGCGGGCCGCGAGGCCGCCGCGCCCGCTTCCGGCAACGCGCTGACGTTCGACGAGTGCGAGAAGGGCGACGCGACCGTACTGCAGAATTGCGGCCCCGCGCGCGACCTGCCTGGCATCCAGGAGTGGCTCAACACCCCCAACGGCGAGGCGATCGATCTGGACAACCTGGACGGGCCAGTACTGCTGGACTTCTGGACCTACTCCTGCATCAACTGCCAGCGCACTTTCCCGTACCTGACCGCCTGGGACGACCGCTACCGCGACGACGGCCTGACCATCATCGGTGTGCACTCTCCCGAGTTCAACTTCGAGAAGGTGGTGGGCAATGTTGAGGATGCCACCGAGCGCTACGGCATCGAGTACCCCGTCGCGATCGACAACGACTTCACCACGTGGCGTGAATGGGATCAGCGTTTCTGGCCCGCGCACTACCTCATTGACCAGACGGGCACCGTGCGTCAGGTTCACTACGGCGAGGGCAAGTACGAGGCCACGGAGAAGCTGATCCAGCAGCTGCTCGATGCGCCGCCGCAGGAGGCCGTGGTGGCCGACACGGGCGGGCACACCGAGGGACGCACGCCGGAACTCTACGTGGGCAAAGGTCGGCTAGCGGCTGCAGACAATGACGAGATTGTCTCCGGCGAGGCCACCACCTACACCGGCAACGCCACTCCCGCAGAGGACGAGTTCAGCTTTGGCGGCGAGTGGACGGTCGAGGGCGAATATTCGACGACCGGCGCCGATGCGACGCTAGACCTCAATTTCTATGCAGCCGACGTCCACCTGGTCATGGCTGGCGAAGGAACTGTGACGGTCACCTTGGCGGGCGATTCCTCGTACAACGAAGTTGTCGAGATCGACGGCACGTCTGACTTGTACGACCTGTACGTGGGTGAGCCCACCGACGACACCATGCACCTCGAGTTCTCGGAAGGCATTGAGGTCTACGCCTTTACGTTCGGATAGGCGCTCACTTCGGTCGCGCCGGCCGGCCCGTTCCCTACGAGGGGGCGGGCCGGCTTTTGCGTTCCCAGGGCCGACACGTACTCCTGGCCCACGCTCCAACGTTCAGATATTGGTTGAAATACCTGCCCCTGTTGCTCCAGCGTTCACCTCGTGGTTGGTTCACCGGTGTTAGCGTCTCTGCATGACAACAGTTGCAGTGATCTTCGCGGCCTTTGCCGGGCTCATGCACGTAGGCATCTTCCTCGCGGAGAGCGTGTTCTGGAAACGACCCGCCGTCTACAAGACCTTTGGTGCGGGCGACGCTGAGACTGCCCGCATCCAGGCGACGGTTTTCTACAACATCGGCTTCTACAACCTGTTCTTGGGCCTCGGCACGCTCGCGGGCGCGTGGATGCTCGCGGACTCGGGCGCCATCGCGCTCGTGGTGTTCCCTTGCCTCTTCATGGTGGGCGCGGGGCTCGTGCTCGTCACGAAGAATCCGGAGATGTGGCGCGCCGCACTGGGCCAGGCCATCCCGCCGGCGATCGCACTTTTGGCCCTGCTGCTGAGCTAGCGGTAAACCCTGGAGATCAACCACCAGGTGAACGCAGGGCCGAGAGACCCCTGGATTTCAACCAAACCCTGAACGCAGGGGGGCGAACTCAGGTCAAGGACACCTGAGTCCACACCAAGCATCGACCAAAGCACGCCCTAGAGACGTCCGCGCATCACACGTGCGTCCGGCAAAATCTTGGCAAAACCTCCCCAAATCTTGCCGATGTCCGGAACATACCTTTTGCGCCAAGGCGTTCTCTCTCACAGCGGGCCGAGTGGCCCGTCCAGTGAACAAGGAGGCACCAGATGAACATCCGTCATGCTGCAGTTCCCGCCCTGATCCTCGTTGGAGGAGCACTGCTCGCCGGTTGCGGCGACACGACCAGTGGCGACGGCTCCACGCCCGGCACCACCATGGAGTCAACAATGGCGCCCACGATGGACTCCACTATGGAGTCAGACAGCTAGACAGCCCTCAACGTCTCACAAGGGACGGTCCGCCACTGATGGCGGGCCGTCCCTTTCTTTGCGTTCACACCCTCGCACCCATCCCTCTCCACGAGGACTCCGAATAGTCACATGTAGGGGCAACCGGCCCCGTGCCGACAATCACGGAGGAATCATGAAGACCATCACCAAGCTTGCAGTACCCGCCCTCATCGCGATCTCCGGGTTCGCCCTGGCAGGATGTGGCGACTCCAATGACGACAGCGGCACCACGCCGGAATCCACCATGGAGTCGACGATGGAGTCCACGATGGAGCACTCCATGGAGCCCGACGCCATGATGAGCGACGACGCTATGACGGACGACGAGAAGATGGAAGACGATTCCATGGAGAAGACCGACGACGATGCGATGATGGAAGACGACAAGATGGAAGACGAAGGCTAAGCCGACACTGACGCAGGGGGGGCGAGAACCACGGAGACGGAGGACGACGACATGAGCACAGCGCGACACTTGCACGCGGTGTCCTCTCCCGTCGACCCCGCGATCAATGACGGCGAGGCAAAGCAACCCGCATCACTGTCGCCAACCCGCATGGATCTCGCCCCACTGCTCACGGCCACCGGTCGTGGCTCAGCAGTCGCCTATGAACAGCTGTACAACGAGGTGGCCGGCGCCGTCTACGGCGTCGCCTTGCGCGTGGTCCGCGACGCCCAAATGGCCGAGGACATCGCCCAGGAGGCGCTGATCGAGGTCTGGCGTCACGCCGCTCGCTACCGGGCCGATGCCGGGTCCGCCCGGTCATGGATCCTCACCATCGCGCAGCGCCGGGCCGTGGACCGCGTCCGGTCCGAGCAGTCACACACGGACCGCGTCCTCAAGCACGCACCGCGAGACGAGGTCACACCCGCAGAGCAGGACAAGGTGGTCGACACCATGTTCGCAGAGTGGCAGGCGGCCCGCGTCCGCGCCGGAATGGAGTTCCTCACGGACCGCCAGCGCGAGGCGCTCGAACTCACATACTTCAAGGGATACACACACCGCGAGGTGTCCCAGGCATTAGACATCCCGCTCGGCACCGCCAAGGCGCGCGTGCGCGACGGGCTCATCAAACTACGCGACGCATGGGAGGCAGGAGCATGAACGACAACGTGCACTCGCTGCTAGGCCCGTACCTGGTCAACGCCGTCTCTCCCGCTGAGCGTGACGACTTCGAATCCCACTTGGCCACGTGCGAGGACTGCCGCGACGAGGTTGCCTCACTGCGCGACGTGACCACCACACTCGCCGAGGCCGAGGCCGTCTCTCCCCCCGCGTCACTTCGCGCTCGGGTGATGGCCGAGGCCTCTCGCACCGCGCAATTACCGCCGCTGGCCGACACCACTGATGCCAACGACGTCGCTGCCACAGACAACACCGCCACAGCCATCACGGCCGATGCCGCGGCCGCCCAGTCTTCTTCGACGCCCGAGCCCGTCCCGGCATCGGCGTCCGTTACCCACATCTCCGACGCGAAGCGCAGCCGTCCAGCACGCCGGCGCAACGCCTTCATCGGGGTTGCCGCGGCGTCCGTGCTGATCCTGGGTGCGGCGGGCATCGGCCTGTCGACGCAAAACTCGCGCGACGAGCACGCCCAGGAGCTCGCCGTGGAGAAGGAACTGATGATGGTCACGACGGCGCCCGACGCGTACTCGATGGACCTGGACCTGGGCGCCTCGCACCTGGTCATGAGCGCCAAGATGGACGGCGTGGTCGCCATGGGCCACGACGCACCCATGCCGGACAAGGGCATGGAGTATCAGCTGTGGCTGATGATGGACGACGGCAAGTCGATGCCCGGCCCCACGTTCATGCCCGAGGGCGACGGCGAGTTCGTCACCATGATGCACTCCAGCTTTGACGACGTGGAGATGATCTACGTCACGCAGGAACCCATGGGCGGATCCGACGCCCCTACGTCCGCACCCCTAACTGAGGTACATCTGTAAGCATCGTGCGTGTCCACGCCTCGACGGTGTCGATTGAGGGTGCGGACGTTCCGCGGATCCATGGCGATGCGGTGCAACAGTGCAGCGGCGCGGCGGTTAGTCGTGGTCGTTGCGCAGTTCCGCGGAGATCTGGTCGGAGTCCAGCACCCGCAGGGCATGGCGGAGCGCATCGGTGCTGTGCGCCCCCACGGCACGCGCCTCCATCAGATACTCGCGTTGCTCGGCGATCACCTTGAGGCGTAGTTCGTTGATCTGGGCGCCATAGACCGGACGGGACTCGCGGTCCTCCTCCCCGCGCTCCCGTACCAGGGCGACCCGTAGCCAGCGGATGGCGCGCTCGTCGTACTGGGTGCCGTCGGGCCGGCGCAAGTCTGGATCCTCGAGGACCTGCGAGGCGGTGTCGGAAAGCTCGTCGAGCAGCCCGCTGTCCTCAGCATCGTCCGCTGCGGTGGCGTCGGAGACTAGCCCCAGCTTGCGCACCAGCCACGGCAGCGTCCCGCCCTGTATCAGCAGCGACCCGGCCGCCACCACGAAAGCGATCAGTACCAGCGTGGACCTCGCGGGGGTGTCCGCAGGTAGCGTCTGCGACGCAGCGAGAGTCAGCGCGCCACGCATGCCCGCCCACACCAGCACCACACCCTCGCGCCGGCCAAGCCGACTGTCGGTCAGGTAGTCCACGTCCGCGACGCGCTTCTCCACCCGCTTGGTGAAGTGCTGCTGCTTGCGATCGTCGTCGATCTCGCCCGCGAGAGACGCGAAATCCTCCAATTGACCCCGGGAAGCGTCGGCCCTGCGCGCACGCCGCCGCTCGATGACCAACACCATGAACACAAACAACGAGCGGATCACCAGCACGAGTACCAGCGCGATCCCTCCCAGACCGACTGCGAACCACACGCTGCCGTGGCGCTCCTCGACGCTCTCGACAATCCCGATCAGCTCGAGGCCCATGAGCGCGAAGATGGCGCCCTCGAGCAACAGTTCGACGGTTCGCCAGTTGGTGGTCTGGGAGATGCGGTCCTGCGGACTGAGGTACTTCGCGGACAGCGCGCTGGTCACCAGGCCGGCCGTGACGGCCGCCACGAGGCCCGAGGCGTCGAGGGCCTCGGCGGGAACGAACGCCACGAAGGGCAGCACAAAGGAGATGGCGGTACTCGCGGCGGCGTTGGGGGTCTTTTTGCGCACGCGCAGGCCGATGTAGCCCACCAGGGCACCGATAGCGACCGCAAAGATGACTGACTTAGCGAAGTCGAGCGCAACCTCGAGGAGCGTGACGCTCACGGCGGCCGCGGCGATCGCGGAGCGCAGCAGCACTAGCGCGGAGGCGTCATTGAGCATCGACTCGCCTTCGAGCACCGTCACCACCCGCGGCGACACCCCCAGCCGCTTGATGATGTTGGTCGCCACCGCATCGGTGGGGCTCACGATGGCTCCCAGCGCGATGGCGATCGGCAACGAGATGCCGGGGATGACCCACCAGAAGAAGAACCCCATGAGCACCGAGCCGACGATCACAAGCAACACCGACATCCCGCTGATGGCGCTGAAATTGCGCCGGAACTCCATGGTCGGCACGGATACCGCGGCCGAATAAAGCAGCGGTGGCAGCACTCCCGCCAGGATCACCTCGGGGTTGATGTCGATGTGCGGGACCCCAGGGATAAAACTCACGGCGACGCCAGCCGCCACCAGCGCCAGGGGCGCGGCGACGCCCACGCGCGGCGCGATCGAGTTAACTGCGACGATCCCCACGACGGCGAGCACCGCGATGACGGCGTATTCCATGACGACCCTCCGTAGTGACTGACAACCTAAGACCACCATAGGGTGCGCACCGTCCACCCTGGTTGAAGCGCGTTGGAGGGTTTCACCGCGCGAAGAACGCCGCGCCACGCAAGACTGGGGTGATGGCAGAGATTTTGCTCTTTCACCACGCACTGGGACTCACCGCAGGGCTCCAGTCATTCGCCGAGCGGTTGCGCGCCAATCACCACGTGGTTCACTGCCCCGATGCGTACTCGGGTCAGACGTTCAAGGACCTGGACGACGGCCTGCGGTTCGCGCAGGACATCGGCCATGACGCCCTGGAAGAGGTGGCGAACCGCGCGTACCGCCAGCATCGGGACGCCGCGGTGGTGATCGGCTTCTCGCTCGGCTCCTCGCAAGCGCAGCAGCTCGCGCAGCACAAGCGGCGCATCAAGGCATGCCTGCTCATGGGCGGCGCACAGGCACCTGAGTCGCTAGGCGGCGACTGGCGACACACGTGCCACCTGCAGCTTCACGTCGCGGATCCCGACGAGTGGGTAGACCCGGGGGTGGTTGAGGGGCTCATGTACCGAGCGCCCCACGGCGAGCTGTTCCGCTACAACAGCAAAGGGCACATGTTCATCGACCCGTCGAGCAGGGACTACGACGCCGATGCTGCTGACCAGTTTGAGGAACGCGTGGTCGATTGGCTGGCAACGATTGACGCCGATGCCGGGGAAGCCTGGGCGCGGTTCTAGGCCTGCGACCGTTCCGGCTTGAATCGCTTAAGGAGTTGCTCGGACGCCGGACCCGAGGCAGAGCTCAGTGCCCGGTTGGCGTCCGTGAGTCGCACCGGCACTTGACCTTGCGCGAGTTCCTCGCGCGCCTGAGGGACGTCCCGGTACAGCAGCAACGCCAACATCAGGAGGAGCGGATCGAGGTCGAGCGCGATGGGCTCGACGTCGATCGAGTCCTTGCGCCGAGCGAACGGATGGCGCCACTGCTGGGTCAGGGAGGCGGCCCCCGGCACGAGGCCCAGGCGAAAGACCATGGTGCCGTTCATGCCCTGGACAAAGGCGATAGACGTGACGTCGTCCCAGGCGAGTGTCCACTGACCGCGGAACACAGCGACGGAGAACCCATCGCGTGTGAGTTCGAGGAACCTCGGCCGCCGCACGGTGAGCGCGAAGTCGACCACAACGAGCGCCATCCCGGCAACCAGGATCGCCATGACAATCACCCAGCCTCCGTCGACCGCCCACAGGGCGGCCACCAGAACCGCCAACGTCAGGAGCGCGGCGACAAAGGTGGTCACGACCAGGCGTCGACTGCCAGGTATCAGCACTCCACCCTGGCGTTGAGCATTCGCGTCTTGCAGACTCTCGTGGCTGTGCCGGGGACGGTACAGCACCAGCACGCAGAGGTCGACGCAGAGCACCCACCACCACACCGCCAGCACCGCGACCAACACCGTCACGGCCAAGCTCCAGGTGCTGTCGCCTGCCAAGCTCGCCACGGCAGCTACCGTCAACAGCGCGGCAATCGCCACGTTCACGGGCAGCGCGAGCCAGAACACCACGCGCCCAAAGATCATCTCGAATGCCGCTACTGGCATTCTGCGTTTCCGCGCCACCGTCACCACGTCCCCATGTTAGAAAATCGAGTCCCAGACACCGGTGGCCAGATCGCCGATTGCCTTACCCGTGTCCGCCACCTCATTCCACCCTGACTCCAACGCGTCGCCCACTCCGGACAGCCCGTCGCCCCAGCCGTCCTCAAAGAAGTGATCGATCATGCCAGACGTGAACAGGCCGATGCCGGCGCCCACCACCGCGCCGACGATGGTCCCGGCGGGAGGCGCAATGAAGGAACCGATCGCCGCGCCAGCGCCCACTCCCGCGAGGAACCCGCCCACGTTTGAGGTAGCGGCCTGCGCGACGGATTCGCCATGCTGAATGTCATCGTAAATTCCGTAGCCGGTGCCAGCAATGCCGAGGACCAGGAGCCCTTTGCTGAGCTTTGACCCCACGCGCACGCCGTCCTTCAACAAGTCATCCGCCGAGGTCGCCGCGGTGCGGGCGGCGAGCGCGTCGTCGGCCATGCCGTAGTACGCGGACTTGGGCACCACCACACGGCCGTCCTTCACCATTTGAGCGAGGGTGGCCTCGGCACTCGCGAGGCGATCCAAGTTGAGTGCCCGCACCCCCTTCAGCTGGTACGTAGTGTTGGCGATCGCGCCGGCGCTGATTCCCCCGGTGAGCAGCCCGGTGGTCACGCTCGTGAGGTTGCCGCTCTGTTCACTCCACGTCGCGGAGAAGGCGTCGAGCGCCTCCTGCCACATGTCGAACCCGCTGGTCGCCTGCTGCACGCTCGTGTTCCAGGCCTTGACCTTCTTGGAATACGCGCTGCCGGCGGCCGTGCTCGCGGGGGTCTGCGTGTAGGGCGCAGTGGTCGCGAATTGGGTCGCGGGAGCATTGCCTGGACCATGAATCTTGGTTCCGGAAACCGTCAGCCCACCGGCCGATGCTGTGGATCTGGCATCGGTCATCTTCTGTTGGGCGTTCGTCAGGCCCGTCGCGAGCTTGGAGACGGCGGCGGCCACCGCGTCGGTCTCGTCGCCAAACGAGGTGATGGCCTTCTTTGCGGTGCCTAGCCGGCCGGCAAAGGCTTCGGCGGCTTCGCCAGACCATGCACCGGAGGCTTTGGTGCGCCCGGAGGCCACGTCGCCGGCCCAGGTAGAGGACGCGCCGGATAGCGTGGTGCGCAGGTACGTAGCAACCGCCTCGATCGCGGCGGGCGAGCCCTCGATCTGGGTGTCTTGTATTTGACTCATTCCAGTGACCAGCCCATGCCCTGCAGGTTGGTGGACATGCTCTGGTCAAAGGTGCTCAGGTCCGCGAGGCCGGCATCGGCGCTGATCGCGAGGGTGTCAACCTCGTGTACCAGGCGCAACGCCACGTCCGCCGAGGTGGCGAGCACGTCCGCCAGCATTGCTTGCGCCGCGCCGGTATCGCCGGGCTCGGGGTTCTTGCTCGCGGCGGCCCCGTCAAACTCGGAGGTCGCGTCGCGGATCGCCTTGACGGCCGCCGATGCTTTGGCGTAGTCGACCTCGATCATTCGTCGCGCTCTGACTCGCCCTCGGCACCCATGGCGGCACGAGCCGCCACCCCCTCGGGACCGTTGCGGTGTTCCGGCGGAATCTCTACGTCGAGTAGCACAGTGTCGAACTTGTCAGCTTCCCAGACGGTCTCCAACTGGACCGTCGGGAGCACTAGCCACGGCTGGGTCGCGCCCATTCCGGCGTGCAGGCGGTCAAGCGCGGAATACGCCAGCAGCGCCTTCCGGCCGTCCTTTGTCTTGCGATACTCCAACTGCGCGTCGTCGGGTCTGGCGACGACCGCGGCGGTAGGGACGTAGAGCACCGGTGGGTAGTCGGCAGGAAGTTGCACGGGCACGCTCCTCGATGTCGGGTATATCCCGATTCTCGCACGGTTCAGCGCATGGCTTGCGGCGTGGGCTAGGCCCGGAAGTCCGCCTCTGCCTGCGCGATCTGCTCGGCGTTGGGGGTGGGCAGGCGGCGGCGCGCCTCGCTCGCGGCACGCTCAAAGCTGGCGAGCGGCTCGCCGGTGAGGGCCGCCTTGAGCGCTTCCATGACGTCGCGGCTGTGCAGCGCGCCGGGGGTGAGGTGGAGCGGGTAGCCCAGGCGATCGGTGGAGTCGAGCGCGTCCATGGTGACGTTCCAATATGGAGGTTCGGCGTAGATGACCGCGGGGTCGGTCACGTCCGCGACCTCGGCGTTAAGGTAATCGATCAGCGCGTCGGCTGCGAGGGTCGCGGAGACGCCCGGCGCTCCCCCGCCGATGCTGACCTCGGCAAATGGTGCCGCGCCAGTCTCGCTTGCCCCAGCATCGGCCGCGGTGCCGTTGGCTGAAATTCCAGCGCGGGAGGCGATGAGGGCATCGGCGATGACCGGCCACGGCGTGCCATTCGCGGAGCCATGCGAGCCAAAGGGCGTGATGGTGCCACGCACGTAGCCGGTGACTTCGAGGGCCTTGGTCGCGTCGGGCATCGAGATGCGATTGACGCCGAGGTGCTCGCGCATCTTGGGCCAACTGATCTGACGGTCGCCGGGGACCAGGATGAACAGATAGTCGCCGGATGCGCGGCGCACTACCAACGTCTTGAGCACCTGGCGGGGATCGAGCCCGCGGGCCTGGGCGGCCTCCTCGAGGGAGTCGACATTCTCATGCCGCACCACGTGATATTCCAGTCCAGAGCGCGCCAAGGCGTCGAGCGCGGGGTTGGTGGAGGCGTCGTCGCTGGTGGACGTGGCATCAGTCGAATTGTCCGTCATTCCTCCACGGTAGCCCTAGACGCGCAGTCGGGGTAGGTTGCCCCCATGCATGTCATGACAAAAGTGAAGTGGTGGATCTACGCCTGGTACGTAGTAGTGGCGCTGGGAATTGGCGCGTGGGCCGGCAATACGTTCAGGACGTTCGATGTCGACGTGTACGGCAATTCGGTGTTCAATTGGACGGCCTTCGCCGTGGGTGCGTGGGTCGCGGCGGTACTGACATTTCCCGCCCCACTGATCGCGATGGCACTGGACCGCCGCCGTGACGAGCGGGAATTCCAGCGCGAGGAGGACGCTGCGCGGAGCGCCTCGCTCGAGGCCAAGGTAGACGCACTGCTTGCCGCGAACGGTGTTGAGTCACCCGTGAGCGACTCAATCGCTCAGGGTGAAGTCGAGGAGCCGGTCATGGAGTTCACCTCAATCGAGGTCGGCACTCCGGCGCGCTCGCCGTTCGAGCCCCCTGCAGGACGCTAGCCACTGACGCCACAAGAAAACTAGGCGCTTCCCACACATTGTGGAACGCCAAGGTGTACTTTTTGCTCATGCGCAAACTCGAGGTGCTCAAGCTCTGCCTGTACGTCTGGTACATCGGAGGATCCTTCGCCACGGCGTTCTTGGTGGGGGTTGCGAATAGCATCACCAACGATTACGACGGCACCTCGTCGTTTGGCACCACCGCGTTCTTCACGACCTTGGCTCTGTCGCTGTTTGGCGGCGTGCCGTTCATCCTGATCTTCATCGCGGTCGAGCGGACCTACCTGGCGCATGTCGCTGCGAGGGATTCGAACCTGCGTCAACAGTCGGAGATCCTCGCGCGGCTGAAGGAGCTCACCGGCACGGCAGGCACAACGAAATCCGACGACGCAGACCCCTCGTCTGGTCCCGGCGGTCGGACTGAGGAACTCGTAGGCTCCGCCGCAGTCCCGTCCCACCTGATCTACCAGCAGGACCCCACGGACGACGAGCGAGAGATCAACACGCGCCCGTTCCCCAAGCGCTAGCGTCAGTCCACGCGCCAGCGCTACAAACCCGCGGGCGCTACGAACTATTGGGTGCTACAAAACCTCTGGTGCTAGAAACTAGCCCGCGAGATATGCGCCGGGCTGGCGGTTGGCGCCGCCCTCACCGTTGAATCCCTGGCGGCAGATCCCGCGTAGCGCAGCCACCATCCACTCGCAGATCATCTCGTCGTAGTCGCCCTGAACGCCGCTGAAGCTGACGATTAGGCCCTCGCGGATAATCGCGCCCGGGTACTTGATGTCGCCGGCCTTGTAGAGGTACGGGAAGTCCTGCCCCACACGGGAGCTGTCCAGGCCGGTACGGATGGTGACCGCAACCTTGCCCTCGACGTTGATGAGGAGCTGGGGGTCTTCGTCGCCAATGGTCGCCATGAACAGCGGGTTCTTGGGGTCGGGGTTCGCGGGGTCCAACACAATCAGGGTGCCGCAGAGCCCGTTGGTGACGCCTAGCTCGGCGGCCTTCTCGATGGCGGGCACAATGACGTCCCACGCCTGCGCGCAGACCTCTTGGTTGAGTCCGGTGAACATGTGGTGCTCCTTCTTTGAGACGCGGGTGGGGCTTTTGTTTAGCGTAGCGGCGGACGATGCTGCGGGTTACTTTTGTTGTGTGCGTTCGTGCCGCGCGGCGCAGTTTCCAAGGGGGCCAACGATGGCAGGAAAGATCGGCAACATCGTCTTCTATGCGGATGACCCGGTGGCGCTGTCGGTGTTCTGGGCGGCGGCGTTCGGCTACGAGGTGCGTCGGTTCGAGGGCGAACTACGCGACATGCTGCTGGCGAGCGGGTTGACTGATGCCGACCTCGCCACACGGGGACTTGCCGAGGATCCCTCGGGAGTGGGGCCGCGGCTGTTCTTCCACCACGCTGACGGTTCAAAGTCTGGCCGCAACCGCCTGCACCTCGACGTCAACGTGCAGGTCGAGGGCGAGACTACGCTGGCGGACCTGGACGCGGAGCGGGACCGGCTCGTCTCACTAGGCGCGAGCGTCGTACGTCTCATCGAGCAGAAGTGGGGGCCGTGGCCGGAGCTCTATTACCAAATGCGGGACCCCGAGGGCAATGAGTTCTGCCTGCAGTAGGTGTCGCGGGCCGTTCTAACTGTCTGCTGGTGACGAACTGTTCTAGCAGTTCTGCTAGCCATATGTATTGGAGTTTCGGCAGCAAACGCACCGGCGGCGTCGTCAGCGATTTCGCTGGCAGCCAACGCGGGTGGACAGCACCCGGCGCTCCACTACGGTGGACGTATGACTTCTGAGAACAGCGACCTTTCCTCCAGCGACGACGCCTCGCAGTCCGGCACCGCCCCGGAGGCGCCCACCAACATCCCCACGAACGCCGCCGAAGCGGACGCCTACGCCAAGCAGTTCCAGGCATCGGCGGAGCAGGTCCTCGAGGGCATGAAGCGCGACGTGCAGGCACTGCTGGACTCGTTCCCGGCCGATGCCGCTACCCTCCTCATCAATGACCCGGAGCGCGAGTTGGTCCCCGCGGAGATTCTGCTGGCCACCGGCCTGGAGCACATGCTCGACTCGGAGCGCGGCAACCGCTTCCTGGGTGAGGACTACGTGGCGTTCTTCAAGGCTGCGGTGGCCGTGGACCCGGAGGCTCTCGCGATCAAGGACAAGATCCAGTCAATCCTCGAGGTGCTGGACGAGGACGCTGCGGTCTCGCTGGTACGTGACCCGTACCGAGTGCTGACCGCGGAGGAGACCGCGCTGATCGACGCTCTCGACGGGGACGACCTCACGCAAAGCACTAACCACGCTGCGGTGCTCCACCCGCAGTTGTCGCGATTCCTTGCGGACAACGTGCGCGTGGCGGACGACGTCGACGACGAGTAGTTCGCTCGCCGGCTCTCAGTTGCTAGCCGCATAGGTGCGGAGTGTCGGCGTCCAACGCCCTGTACTCGTTCTGATGAGGATGCTCGTCGTATCCATCTAGCCCGTCGTACCGTGCGTGTGCAAGGCCGGCCCCGATGACGGCCGAGCCAAGGTCTTGGCCGTCGACCTCGACGTAGCGGAGCCAGCGATCGTATCGGTCTGCATCGGCCACACTCTGGGGATTCACCAGCGTCACGCTTTGGTCAAGTACGAGATCCGTGACGAACTGTTTGCCCTCGTCGAACCCGCACTGATCGTGCTCAGGTGTGTCGTAGCCGATGAGCCGAATCTTTGCACCGTTGTCTGTGTACACGGTGTCGCCGTCTACCACTCGGATCACTGTGGCGGTGGATTCCTCCCCATAGGCGGGCAAGCCGGCCTCATCACTCGACTGCGAGCTCGACGAAGAGTTGGGGACCTGGACCTTGTCGGGGTCGTGAGGCGCCTCGGAACGCGGCGCTTGCGGCGGCGAAACCATGGAGTCCGTCGAGCAGCCGGCAACGACCGACGCACCCAGTGCGGCGACGGCCAAGGCCGCCGCGGACAGCTTGTGATACACCCTCATGTTCGCCCCTCAGCGCTCGATGGTTAGACCGGCAGACTACAACTACTCCTGCGGCGCATCATCCAGCAGCCTTCAGCTCTGCTGGTAATTCGCGGGAGAACTGACTGCCGCGGAGCCATGACACCGAGGCGTGCGCGAGTTGCCTACGTCACGCGCGGCAGTCCCATGGTTTACGGCATTCCACCGTGATGTCTCCGTTGGGGTGCCACGTCACGACACACTTCTCCGGGCAAAGCTGCTTGTCTCCCATCGCCGGACCTAGGCCGCGAGGGCGAGCTCGTGGCGCATGGGTGTGGCCAGATTGATGACGCGGTCCGCGATCACGGCGAGCGTGCAGTTCAGTCCTGCTCCCCTCGACGCGATTGTCGTCAGCACATTGCGGTGGCGGAGCTGGCCGACTGAGCGGACAAACTCGTGGTCGCCACTGGCGATCACTACCTCGGTGAAGCGGCGCGCGATGAAGTCGTAATCGCTTAGCACCTCGCACAGCGCGATGTCGGCGCCGGACTCCCCTGACCTGGTGACGAGGCGTGCCGCGGGAGCGAGCTCGAATACGGTGAAGGCCCACTGGGGGTCGACGCCAATCACGAGCTGGTCAACCTCGGCGTCGAACGCGATGCTATCTACTAGTCCTTCGAAGGCCTCATCCCAAAGCGAAGGCTCAGCATCGGCCGGCTTGCAGCCGAGCAGGTTCTCGAGGTCGGCGACGATCAGGCGGCGGCCGGCAGCACCGTCATGCGAGATCGATCCGAACTTGCGGACAATCGGTACGACTTTATGGTCGACCGACGCGACCTCGTGGGCAGAACTACTGGCTACGGTGATGTCGATGACGTTCATGGTGTGGTCCCCTCAGACTCGTTGGCGGCGCGCTTCGATGCGCGGTGATTTCAAGTTATCTAGGGGGTCTGACAAGTGCCTGGCGGTCGCAGTCCAATGATCACCTCGGTAGCGGGATGGCCCGTCTCGTCCATACCATTGAGGTAGTCGAGATAGCCCGTGAAGAGTTCGAATACGGTCTTGGTCAGGAGGAACTCCCGGTCCATGGGCGACTTCGCGTTGGTCAGGATGGACAGAGCGCTCCGGGAGTCGAAGGCCAGCGTCACGGTGAGCTGAATCTCATGCATTTCGATATGTTCCGGGTGAGCAAATGGCTGTGTTTCGGCATGCGATTTCACAGAGTTCTCCTGACGTCAGTTGGTGTGGGGAGGGCTCGACACCCAATCAATTGGCGTCGAGAAGCCAGGACCATACACCCACTGCGGCCGATGCTGTCAAGGCCACATTGGCGCCTCGTCCGAGTGCCCCGTAGGGGCAAAAACCTTGACGAACCGGTCGCACCTCTGTGGTCGTGGATTCGTCCCGGCCCCACCAAACAAGGGCTCGATGGCAGGCTCAGCGACGTCAATTCCCCTCAAGAAGTACCGATACGCAGGCGCCAAGTATTTGGGACTACGCGGCTTCGATCTTGGGTAGCCCAAATCTTGCTCGGCCGCCTAGTCGCGGTTTGCGTTCGGGATCAACGGCCGCAGGCGGCCTGAACCACACCTGGTTGTCTCGGACGCCAATTTCCCAGTCATCGCGATGAATGCGATGGTGACAAATCGAACACAACAACACGCCATTTTCCAGGTCGGTCTTGCCTCGGTCTCTGGCCCACCATTTGATGTGATGTGCCTCCGTGTAGGCCGGTGGAGCACCGCAGAAGGCGCACCCACCATCGCGTTCAATGAGAGCGATGCGTTGCGCGTAACTGAAGGGCCGCGATCCGCGCCCAAGGTCAAGAATCTCCCCCTTGCCGCCGAGCACAACGGGAATCACGGCACCGTTTGCGGCCATTCTGCGGGCGGTGGGGATGCAGACCGGCTCGCTTCCACCGTCGATCTCGGCGACCCCGGTGCCGTCCTGCAGGTCGGCCAGGCTCAACCGCACCACTACCGTGGTGGACGCGAAGGGCAGGTCCTCGCTCCTGCATCCCAGGCAGTGGCGGGCAAGGGCGGCGAGGGCATCCGCGCGGATCTGTGGGACGGATCGGTCATCCGCCATCACCTGGCCGTCGTCAGTGGCCACGCCGTCGTTGTCGCGCCGGTTGTGCAGGGCATTGCCCACGAGCGAGTCGAGGGCGGCCCGCACCGGAGCTGCCGTCTCCGCATCCAGCCGCGCCCGCAGTACGAACATCCCCTCGTGGTCCTCGTACATGGTCACCGAGCGTTCATGGCGCTGGAGTTCCTCGGTCAGCGCGTGACGCCCAGCATCCATCTGGGCCTCCAGTTGACGCACGATGCGCGCAAACTTGTTGGACGACAAACCGTGGGCTCGCTCCACGAGCATGCGCTCCACCCGCTCGATGTCGCACAGTTCCACGCCCAGGTCCTCGCGTCGGTCCCAGATCCGAGTCAGCATTCGCTTGATGAGACGTCCCGCATCGGTATGGAGCTTGCCGGCCCGCACCCTCTCACTCGCTATGGCGAACCGCGGGGAGACCTCAACCACCCCGGCCTCTTGCAGATCACCTGAGCCTTCGCCGGCATGCGCCTCGCGTTCATCGGAGGCCAACATGTCGCCCACTTCGATGAGACCGCGGGCCTCGCCCGTGCTGCCACCCGAGATGCTCGCCAGTAACTCCTCGGGTGTCCGGTATCCCTGGCGCTTGGCCATCCCCTGCTGTCCGTCTTCACCCATGGAACGCCGGGCGATCGCGGCGCTTGACGAGGCAACCATCGCGTCAAGTTGACGTCGCATGCGGGCCAATTCACGGTGGGAAGCGAGCAGATCATCGCTCGGCAATGAATCCAGATCTATCCCTGTCCACCCGGTGCCCGACACCAACCCCTCGCGCACCCGCGCGACCGCGTCGCAGACAGCATCGTCCCTGCTATCAGTGTCGAGATCGGCTTCAATGCCGGTGGTCGTGCTCATAGGACAATTCAACCAAAAGGGACTGACAGCCAGCCCGCGCGCCACAGAAATCTGTGGACAACCCCCGCGCAACGCGGGCCTGTGGGCACCCGCCCGGCACGTCAGAGACCACGCGTCCAAGCCCCTACGAGATACGCATCCGGCACCCTACGCGACAAGCGAGCACGCGCCACGCGCCACGCGCCACGTGCCACGTGCCAGAAATTACGCGTCTACCCCTGACCATCGGCGGCGTGCAAGGACCAGACCCCCGGCCCCGGCGAGCATCAAAGCGGAAGCGAGCCAAAGCATCGGGCCGATGCCCTCGGCACCGGTCGTCGAAAGCTCACCCCCGGTCGCGACGGGGTCACCGTCGGCCACCGGGTCGGCTGCCTGCGCGGTGACGGTCGGAGCCACTTCCGCCGTCACCGGTGCGGTGATCGCGACGGGCGCCCAACCAACCAGCCCACCATCCGCGCCATAAACAGCAATGCGGTGGTCGCCGACGGCCAGCGCGGAAGGAATGGTGACGGGTGCGGCGCCAACCCCAAGGAGCATCGGCGACGAGAACGCCACAATCCGCGAATCGCCCTCAAGCGCAGCACCGCCACACGCATCCAAGACCACCGTGACGGAGTCACCCTGAACGGCGCTACCCACATGCTCGCCCGCCGCGGAACAAATCGCCACGCCGCCTTGCGCGACGCCATCAAGGTCGGCCTCGTACGCGGCAAAAGTCAGCGGCGAAACCGAGCCAGTCTTCGTGAGCGTCGTCATGCCATCGGCGTCCACCGTGGGCGAATAGGACACGGATCCGGCCGCAAGATCGGCTGGGGTCACCACGTGCGTCGCACTCCAGGCGGCCGATGCGCCAGGCAGCACAGCATTCACGGCAAGAACGGCGGGATCAAGAGTCGCACCCCCGGCCTCCCCCAAGTTCACCCCGGTCAGCGGGTAGGTCCCGTCGTTGGCGACAGTGACGTCGAAGGTCACCGTTTCGCCCAGCGACGCCTTGCCGTCGCCGTTCAGGTCGTCAAATGAGCCGACAACCGCGAGTGACACGGGAGGTGCCACGTACTCGCCGAGAACCACGGCATCGGCGCCGGCAACCGCGCTACCCTCCGCGTCGTCGATGTCACCTGAATAGGACAGCGTCGCGGTGTAGTCGAGCGCGCCGGAGGCGAGCCAGGCGGCATCGATCGTGACGGTGTCGGTGTGCGTCGACGACTCGCCGGGCGCCAACTGAACACCATCAAACGCGGCCCCCACGGCACCAAACTGACCCGACTCGGTCACCGTGCCGAGCGTCACACTCTGGTCAGCATCGGCCGGAAGGGCGGCGGTCCACGTGAGTTTGACCTCCTCGCCCGACTGGCCCACACCGTCGCCATTGGTGTCCTGAAGCTCGGCGTCGGCGGTCCAGCTCACGTCAGCCGTCAACTCGCGCAGAAATACACGCGTGGTCACTGGCCCAGAACCTCCCCACGCTTGCTCATCGAACGAGGGAGATACCCCCATTCGCCCGGACACATCGACGTAGCCCCGTTGAATGTCCGCCGCTGTGAGAGTGTGGCGGTCGGATTCGAAGTAGCCACCCGGCAGGCTCGTACCTTTTGCGAGATCGTTAGACGTACTGAGACCGGATTCGGGAATCGACTCTCCAGGTTTCAGGCCCACATCGTAGAAAAAGTATCCCGAGCGGGAGTTAGTCATGGCGAAATAATTGAGAACCACGTTGCCCGTGTTAGTGGCCACGTAGGTGCGGTCCAGGAGATCGCCGACTTGCGCGTCACCGAAGCCGCGTTCCACGCCGTATCCGGGGCTATGGATCACCGTGTCAAAGTGGGTGGTGTAGCTGACCACAGGCACCGCAGTTGTCGCGCTCATTGCGGCGACAGGTGCCGATCCGCTCAAGCTATCCACGCTCCACTCCACCGAGGTTGCGGCAAACTGCACCGAGCCAGCACGCATATCCGCGAACGTGACCGTGTGCCACGCGCCGTGGAGGGTGGACGTATCGCCGGCGGCTAGCGACGTAGGAAGCGAAGGCGATGCGTCAAGCCTGGCGGCGCCTCCCAGCGAGACGGCCACTGCCGACTCGTTGCTCACCGTGGCGGCGAACCGGACGCGGTCGCCCTCCACCAGCCCGTCGCTTGGCAGTGTGCCGCCTCCTTCGAGTTCAACGAAGCTTGCGACGGTCACTGGCGTCGGAGGCGTATAGATCAACGGAGGCGGGCTCAGGGGCACCCGCAGTGTGGCGCCCGAACCGATGCGGTACCTGAAGTTCACTGGGCTGTAATGAGGGCCGCCACCCAACGGGTCGAGGTCGTCCGCGGTCACCAGTGCCGAAAAGTTGACGGTGTGCGGCAGCGCGACAACCTGGGGGCCGACGGGCTCGTGGTCGCCTCCAACCTGCAAGGATTCGAGCGTGATTTCCGTCAAACCAGAGCCTAGCGCCGCCGAGATCTCGTAGTGCACCACGACGACGTCGCCCGCGTCAGGGCGGCCGTTATTGTTGCCGTCCGTGTGAAACGTGGTGTCGAGCCACGTAGCAGTGATGTTTCCGTCGGTAACGGAATCTCCAGTTGCGGCCCGTGCGGGAGCTGCTACGGCAACTGCACTCCCGACAACCAGCACGAGCGCCAGCAGCATCGCTACCGCTCGGGACACAGACAGGTGAACGGACTTCAACAGCATTGCGACTCATCCCCATTAGGCACCCTCACCAACCGCGATGAATGCGCGCGACCACTCCTCAGCGGTGGCCGTCAGTCCATCAAACCAGGACCGCGCGGTCCGGTCAATAAGACGCGCCTGGTATGTGGACTATGCCACTGGTCGACTCGGCGGGCATGGGCGATTCTCGCCGTGGCTCCCCAAAAGAGGCGCCGATGCTGTGGCTCGGTAGAGCACACACGCCCGCCGATGAAATACCTTGGCTCCCTCCCGCGTTGCCCAGAGGTAACCCCCTGCGCGCCTCGCCCCCACCCGGGACGCCGCGCGCTCCCATCCCACCCGGAAGGCCTCATCATGCATGCACTCATTCAGCACGAATTCGGAGATCCCGCCACCGTTCTGGCCGTCGAGGACGTCCCCACGCCCACGCCCGGCCCCGGTCAGGTGCGCGTCCGTATGGTCCTGTCGACCATCCACAATCACGACTTGTGGACGGTCAGTGGCAACTACGGCTTCAAGCCCCAGATGCCCGCGCAGGCAGGCACCGAGGCCGTCGGCGTCGTGGAAGAGCTGGGCGAGGGCGTCACCAATCTCGAGGTGGGCCAGCGAGTCGCCAGCGCCGGCACCTTTGGCGTGTGGGCCGAGCAGTTCGTGGCAGACGCCGCTGCACTCATCCCGGTGTCGGACCAGATCCCGGACGAGGTCGCCGCACAACTGGTGTCCATGCCGTTCTCCGCGATCAGCCTGCTCGACTCGCTCGACCTGGCCGAGGGCGACTGGCTGATCCAGAACGCCGCCAATGGCGCCGTGGGCCGCCTGGTCGCACAGCTCGCCAAGGGCCGCGGCATCAACGTGGTGGGCCTGGTCCGCCGCGCCGACGGCATCGAGGAGCTCGCCGCTCAGGGCATCGAGCGAATTGTCGCGACGGACTCCGACGGCTGGAAGGACCGCGTCGCCCAGATCACCGGCGGCGCACCCGTCAAGGTAGGCGTCGAGTCGGTGGGCGGCGAGTCCGCTGGCGACGTCCTGTCGCTGCTCGCAGAGGACAGCACGCTCGTAGTGTTCGGGGCGATGGCCTCGCCCGTCCTGAACCTCAGCTCAGGCGACGTGATCTTCAAGCAGGCCACCGTGCGCGGTTTCTGGGGCAAGAAGGTGGGCGAAAACATGGCCGCAGACACCCGCACCCGCCTCATGCAGGAACTCTTCGCACGGCTCGCCGATGGCACCATCACCTTGCCGGTGGAGGCCACCTTCCCGCTCAGCGAGATCGCCGATGCTGCACGCGCCCACTTCACCCCCGGTCGCGCGGGCAAGATTCTGCTGCGTCCGTAACGACGACGAGTCGCGTGGCGGCGCCTCAGCTCAGCGGAAATCGCCGATGCTGGGGCGCCCTCACCCCTCGCGCGGACTCTCCCCCGGGTTGAGTTCCGCAAACTTCCCCGCCATGGTCGGGTTCCCCCGCGTCAGTTTCTTGATCGTCACGTCCTGAGCCTTGTCGTTTGCCAGGCGCAGGTTGCGCTCGGAGCCGAGCAACGCGTCCTTGGTCTTCTGCAGGTGGTCGATGGACTTGTCGATCTCGTCGATCGCGGTCTGGAAGCGCCGCGACGCGAGGTCGTAGTTCTTGCCGAACGCCGCCTTGAAGCTGTCGAGTTCGTTCTCAAAGTTGGTGATGTCCACGCTCTGCTCTCGCACGAGCGCCAGCTCCTTCTTATAGGCCATCGCCCCCTGCGCGGCGTTGCGCAGCAAAGAGATAATCGTGATGAAGGACTGCGGGCGCACCACATACATCTTTTCGAAGCGGTGCGAGACGTCCACGATCCCGCCGTTATACAGCTCGCTCTCGGGCTCTAGCAGCGACACCAGCACCGCGTACTCGCAGCCCTTTTCGCGGCGGTCCTTGTCTAGTTCCTTGAAGAAGTCCTCGTTGCGCTTCTTGGTGGCCGTGGCATCGGCCTCGTTCTTCATCTCGAACATAATCGAGACCAACTCAACCCCGGCATCGTCCTCCTCGCGGAAGATGTAGTCACCCTTGCTGCCCGAGCGCGCGTCGTTGTCCTTCTCAAAGAACGCCTTGGGAAACGCGGTCGCGCGCAACTGATTGAACGTATTCTCGCAGTGCAGCTCCAGCGTCTCGCCAATCATCTTGGTGGAGAGCTTGGCCTTGAAGTCCTTGTAGTACGCGATCTGCTCGTCCTTGGCCTTGATCTGCGTTTCAAAGTTGTCCCTGAGCGAGGTCTCTCCGAGTTGCTTCTCCAGCTCAGCCTTCTCGAGCTTGCTCTTCAGTTCCAGGATCTCTGAGCTCGTCTTGGCCTTGGCCTCTTGCAGCTCGTTGGCGAGCTTGGCCGCCGCCAGTTCGGCCGATGCTTTCTCGGCAAGACGCGCCTGCTCCAGTTGGTTGGCGAGCGCGTCGCGCTCCTTCTCCACCGCACCGAGCGCCTCGGCGACGGCGAGCTTCTGGGTGGACTCCCCCGCTCCCAGCTTCGCCTTGAGGTCCTGGATCTCGGCGTCCTTGGCCGCGGCGGCCTTCTGCTGCTCGGCTTCCTTGGCCGCGGCGGCTTTCTGCTGCTCGGCGGCGAGCTGAGCCTTGGCGAGTTCGACGGCGCTGGCCTTGTCCTGCTCGGCCATTTCGAGACGCTCGTGCAGCGCGCTCTCGAATTCGCGGTCGCGGACCTGCTTCAGGATGTCCGCGTAGCCGGCCTCGTCGATCTTGAACGCTTTCCCGCAGTGAGGGCAAACAATCTCATGCATAGTGGCTGTCTCCTTTGACTGCCGAGTCTAGAGCCCGGGCCCGACAACGCCGCAGCACCTCGCGCCACCGCGTGTAAAGATGGGCAAATGACCACCACCGTTGCAGTCCTGGGAACCGGAATCATGGGCGCCGCGATGGCCCGCAACCTCCTACGCGCCGGGCTCGAGGTGCGGGTGTGGAATCGCACGCGCGAACGCGCGCTTCCCCTGGGGGACGACGGCGCCACCGCCACAGAACGTGCGGCCGATGCCGTGGCTGGGGCCGACGTCGTCCTCACCATGCTTTTTGATGGCAAGGCCGTTCGGGAGGTGATGGTGGAGGCGGGCCCAGCCATGCGCGAGGACGCCGTGTGGATGCAGAGCACCACGGTGGGCGTGGACGAGGTCCCCGCGCTGGCGGCCACCGCCGCGGACCTGGGCGTGACCTACGTGGACGCCCCCGTGCTCGGCACGCGCGCCCCCGCGGAGTCGGGTCAGCTCACCGTCCTGGCCGCCGGACCGCTCGACGCCCGCGCCACCCTCGACCCCGTGCTTGATGCCATCGCCAGCAAGACCGTCTGGACGGGCGAGGATGGCGCATCGGCCACCTCGACCCGCCTGAAGTTAGTCGCCAACAGCTGGGTGATTGCGGTCTCCAACGCTGCGGGCGAGATGGTCGCGCTGGCCCAGGCGCTCGAGGTGGACCCGCATCAGTTCTTAGGACTCATCGAGGGCGGACCGCTCGACAGCGGCTACCTTCGCGTCAAAGCGGGCCTCATCATGGACGACGCGCTCACTCCTCCGAGCTTCTCCGCCGATGCTGCGGGCAAGGACGCGGAACTGATCGTCGCCGCGGCGCAAAGCCGAGGCGTCCGGCTGGACGGGGCCCAAGCATCGGCCGATCGCTTTGCCCGTACCGTCGAGCAAGGCCACGGCGGCGAGGACATGGCCGCGGCGTACTTCGCGAGTTTTGACGACAACTAGCCGCAGCATCGGCGATGCGTAGCCGACCACAACGCAACCTACGCGCGCTCGGCCTCCGGCAGGCTCCTGCCCACCACGGCCCCGGCGATGCCCAGCGCCGCGAGCAGCAGCAGCGCCCACTGGTTGCCCAGCACCGCCAACCCGGCGGTGATCGCGCCGACGGCGAGTAGCAGCACCCCCATCAGCGTGTTGGACACGGCCACGTATTGCGTGCGCTGGTCGCCCTCGGCGATGTCCACCACGTAGGTCTTACGGGCCAACCGCGCGCCCACGTGGACCAGGGCCAGCAGCAGGTAGGTGGCGGGCGCGAGCCAGAAGGTCTTGGCCAGGTCGCCCACCAACAGCAGGCCGAGGAACACGACGATGACAGCCGACGATGCGAGCGAGGCGCCGATCATCAGCCGCCGGGACGACTTGTCCGCGAGCCTGCCGGACAGCTGCCCGCCCAGCAGCCCCGCGATGCCCTGCGCCATCACGAATAGACCCAGCGAGGACAGCCCGGAGGCGCCCTGCTGGATGCCCAGGCCCACCACGAACGGGGGGCTGAGGGCCGCGACCAGCAACAGGCCACGCGCGACGACGAACCGCTGGAACACGGAATCGTCCCGCCACAGTTCCCTCGCCTGCGAGACCCAGCCGGGCTGGTCCTCGACGGGCGTCTCGACCTCCCCGGCGGGTTCGCGAATGGTCGCGTAAATGATGGCCGCCACCACCCAGGCGAGCGCGGCGCCGCCGAGCAGCGCGGCCAACACCCCGGCCCCCAGGTTGTCGCCGCCCCAGAGCCGTAGCGCCAGGCCCAGGGTCAGGGCCACGGCGGCCGATGCGACGGTGGTCACTCCCTTGATCTGTCCTCGCTGCCCCTTAGGTACCGTGCGGCCCAGCACGTCCTTGCTCGCGATCGAGCTGAGTGAGCGGGCCAGCGCGAAGACGGCCAGTAACGCCAGCACTCCCGCTCCCGCGATCCAGCCCGATGCCGTGGCGGCTACCACTGCCAGGCCGGCTGCCGCGAAGGCCTGGCCGGCCGCGCCCAGGACCCAGACCTGCTTGCGCTCGCGCCGCGCCTGCACCCGTGGGGCCCAGGCGGCCTGCGGCAGCATCGAACCGGACTCGCGGATGGGCACCAGGAAGGCGACGAACGCCCCGGGTGCGCCGAGTGCGTTCAAAAGCCAGGGAAGCACCGTCTTGGCGTTGACCACCTGATCGCCAATGGACTGCAGCGTGAGGGCGCCCATCTGCCGGAGCGCGTTGCCGGGCACGTTGGGCCGAGCCTCCTCGCTCAGACTGCCGAGGTCAGACTCGTCGCTACGTATCAGTCGCTGGTAGATCCATTGGGAGGCCACTGTTCCATTATGGGCAAGGTGGCCTGGGGTATCTGTTCTGGTGGCGAGGACAGGGTTAAGAACTACCATGCGAGCTTCAAGATAAAATAGCCCAGTAGGTTATTTGCCTAGAAAGATGAATATTGACAGCGCGCAACGGTAGGACTCGTGTTGAAGAATTCCAGCTCTCGCGAAGTGCTGTCGACCACCAGGTGCAAAACGACACACCTCACGAGGCAACCAAACAGTGGGGCCGGTCAAGTTGTCACCTAACCGTTCAGCAGACCCCCGCTAGATTCTATTAAATGAAGTCTAACTCCACGGGCTCCAAGCACACCAGTAGCCAAGACACACTTGACCATGCCGCATTCCCAATCAGCCTCTCGTTGTCCGACGTGCTCGCTCGATACTGGTTCGAACTCAAGAAGATCCTTCCCGCGGACGAGGTACACATTGTGGACCCGTACATGCTCGACTCTGGCGGCGCGGACGCTGCCACATACGCAGGCAACGTCACATCGCTCCTGAGCCCGGCAGTACGAGGCGCGAAGCGTCTAGTTTTTGTGCACGGCAAGGCCGGGCCGGATCTCGGGGAATTGCTAGATACGGACATCGCAACGCTGAACCCGTCGATTGACGTCCTCTTCACTAGAGGATCTGCCATGCACTCCCGCTACGTGATCGCGGATCGTGCGCGCGCACTCGGGATGGAATTTTCCTTCAACCGTATAGGAAAGTCGTTCGGCACCGTGTCCCTCGTTGACGACCCCAGTGATCTTGCAGGGATCCTCGGTGAACTGCAGCGACTTACGCAGACTTCACCAAAGCGAGGCTCTTAACATCGGCCGATCCCACTTCCGCGTGAGATGATCGAACATGTCGGCGACGAGCTATTCGGCCGTGCGCTTTGAGCCCATGACCGCGACCAAAGCCTAGTTTCGCGCGGCGCCACGCCTTAGAACCCACGATTCCCCGGGCTCGTTGGCCCCGTCACCGCCCATCTCCAACATGACGAACTTCTCGGCGTTGCGAGTGGCTTCCGCTACTACCGGCCCTCGACATGCAAGCCGAGAAATCTTGTAGGCGAAGACCTCGTACATGGTTGGCGTCAAAGTGTTTGCGACCTCACACAGGATCGGAGCCTCGTGGCTGGTGTTGCTCGTCACCGACCTGACAATCTCAGCAGCGTATCTCGTCGGTCGGCGTATCGCGAGGTGCACCGCAACTGCCGGAGTGTGGAACAGATGGGCCGCTGCGTCCAAGAACAGGGACGTCAAGTTCTCTAAGCCGTGGGAAGTAGTCGCATAACTGAGAGCGTGATTAGTCGTGAAAAGAGTCTCCGTGATGACGTTGTGGAATCTATTGATTATGTCAGCGGGTCGGTCAAGACTGGAGGTGCTTTGCGAAGGATGTTGTCCAGCTCGACTCTTACATCTTCGGCCAGGTCAGGATCAGCAAAGATTCCTTCCAGATCAACAGTGTCGAGCTCCTCGCTGGGGGTGAACCACAAGAAGCGCGCGTGCTTGCTCAGCAGTTCAAGCGTGACGCCGCGCGTGAACCCGACCTCCTGCAGGTTGATGTTCTTCGCGTCGCCCGAGCCATACTCGACGAGCTTCGCGACATTCACACCCGCCTTCTCAGATCCCAGCGCTTGGACGGTCAGGTCACAGTAGTTCTCGATGTAACCAATGATCTTAAACCGAAGGCCGGACTCCAAGTCACGCATGGTTTCCTCGATGATTCGGTTGATCTGCTTCGCGTCGTCTGCCCTGAACGGCTCCGTGATCAGGTAAGGCGAGACGGCGTAATCGCGATATTTCACTACGCCCAGTTTCGCGTGGTAGCGAATCGCCCGGCTTATGACGAGCACGAGTGGATCTCCCCTGACCCAGTAGGACATGAGCGTCGCCCAATAGCGAAGGCGATCGGAATAGCCAGGCTCTTCTTTCGGGACGAGCGGATCCTTACCGCCTGATTCCTCGACTATCCAGTTGTACGCGCGCCCGAGACGGAGTAGCACGTCTTCGAACAACTCGAAGCTCAGCTCGGTTGTATCGGACGGAACCAGAGGACCGGCCAAGCCGCTCTTTAATTCACCCCAAACCGCACTTTGGTACTTCGGCTGAATACCTGGCGACCGACGGAGTACTTCTTCTGAACCGGTGAAGCTGCTCACCGCCTTATCAAGGAGCTTCGCCGCGTCTGGCACCTTTTCCAGGAAGAGGGAACGTAGCGGTGTCTGTTGCTTGCCGAGCACATGCAGGAGAAGTATCGACGTGTACTGCTCCACGGTTCGCTTTGCGTCATTCGATGGTGTGCCCGGTAGTTCCTCGCCCCGGAGCACGTAGCCGATGTCCGTGAAGTCCTTCTTGGTCTTCCCAGGATTCACCAAGAAGCTCTCCGCAATAATCGGATCACCGCGCGGAATCAATTCCTTACGTGACTCGCTCCATCCGTTGGGCTCATGACGAACACAGATGACGTTTCCGGAGAAATCGTAGGTCAACCGACCCGCACGTCCAGCGAGGTTCTCGAAGTCGATCTTGCTGAATCCCGAAGGTCCATGCGTGTCGTTGAGAACAAAGATGTTCTTGGCCGGCAGGTTCACCCCCTCTAGCAGCGTGGATGTACAGACGACGTACCGCAAGGGTGAGTGAGGATCCGAGAAGCACTCCTCGACCTTCTCCCTTACTTCTTGAGGCATCTTGCCGTGGTGGAACGCCACTCCGCGCCTGAGTGTGTCCGCCAAGAAGTAGTCCTTGTGGATGTGTTCTTTAACGAACTTGATGAGTGCGTCGATCTTGGGATCGGAGATCTTCGGCAGGACCTTCGCAAGTTCCATCGCGAAGTTAGCGGACTTGGCCGCACTGTTGATGTAGACGATCGACTTTCGGGCTCCGCTGAGCGAGGCCACAAGGTCGATTGCCGTCGTTGCGGCAGGCGCAGCTTGGAGCTGTCCGTCGGTGCTGGAGGCTCCGGACAGGTAGAACTGCTTACGGTCGACAAGGTCAACGAAAAACCGCTGCTGGGCAACGGTCCGCTCGCGGACCGCAAGTGCGCCGTTTGAGGCCTTGCCGAAGAGTTCGAGGAATAGCTGCGGATTCTCAATACTCGGCGATGCGAACACTAACTTGGTTGCGAATCGACGAATCGTCTCAACGATTGCGTGGTAATAGATCGAGGAACGAGCATCCTTCTTCGCGATCACCTTCTGCGCCTCATCGACGATCAGATAGTCGATGTCCCGCACGGGATTCGAGAGGTAGCGAAGCAAGCGCTCCGGCGTGAGCACGAAGATTGTGCGCGGGTAGGTCTTTCGAAGATAAAGCGGGAGGGATGGGAATGTGGCGACGTTGACCTCAGGCACATCTCGCAACAGCTCTCGGAGGTCGGCGGCCGTCTGGCCGATGAGCGCTTTCGTTGGAACGAGCACGACAACGCAGTGCTGATCGAGATCCGTGCGCCGAACGATGTCGTAGATTGCGTCCTTGAGAATGAACGACTTTCCGAGAGAAGTGGGGCCCGAGAAACTGAAAAAATCCTCACCGCGCATGCGCTCGGCAATCTCAAACTGGGTGTCTGTCAACGTAGCGGTGCCGTGCTTCGTTGCCTGAGTGACCTCCTTCGCAGCACGGAGCACCCCTCGCGATAACGGAAGTGCGTAGGTAGCGTCGGTCGTACTCGACAGCGTCCGCAGGCCGGGAAAGTTGCCGAGCTCAATGAGTACCGCGGTGGCGACTGCTGTTAGTCGGCCGCTGCCACGTTCTGAGAGCCCAACAAGCTCGTCGTACTCCCGCAGCAGCGCAATCACGTTGTAAGCAGCCTCACGGTGCGCCGGAAGCGTCGAATGGGACATGATGTCCGCGTAGCGTAGGAGGCGATCGACTCTGTCGTCCTCGATTACCGCGGAAGTCGCGCCATTGAGAAACGCTTCGGATGAAGCTGTCTCGACCACCAATAGATCGGTTGCGAAGTCTTCACCAGTGACGATCATGTCGCTGAGGACATCGGCTGCAATACGGCCCGCCACCTACTTCGACACTCCGTGGTTCCCGAGCTGAGCAGCAAGCTCCATCCGGATTTGCGTGATCCCGTGCACTTTGTCGCCAGTTCCGCGCTTTGCAAATGGGATGGCGTACAGATGAATCGGATAGACGCCAAGACCGTGATCGGTGACCTCTTGTCTAATCAGCTCGTGCTGGGCGGCAATCGCCTCAGTCGCTCGTTTCCGCAGCTCGGTCTCGATTTCGCCTAACTCCATGTCCTCAGTCTTCATGTCTGTAACGTCAACCTCGTACCCGACGAAAATGCCGAATGCGTTGTGCTTCTTTGTCGCTTCGTCTCCCCCGCTGGTGGAAGGGAGTAGAATGGCCGCAAGGGCTGCGAGCTTCGCGTCGTCCAGCTCCTCTTTCAAGAGTTCGGACTGCACCAGCCACGTATCGAAGTCGAAACCCTCTTCGTGGACCTTGCCTACCGACTTGAATGCCGCCTTGATGCCACGCTTCACGCTCGTGCCCACTCCCCCTGAGTCGCCATACATCTTCGACTCACCGAAGATCAGTTGGTATGACGAGTCGTTGGCGCGAAGGAGGTGCACACCGTCGGAGCCGTAAACGTAGTGGTCGCTGTTCGTCTTCAGCTCCATTTTCGAGAGCACCTTCGGCGCCCCCAAATGCCCCTCCAGAAGTGAGTACAGAATCACCTCGCCGCCCTCACCTGCCTTCTCATCGGGGACTCGAAACTGTGATTGAACCTTCGCGGCCACCTCCATCAAGCGACTCGGATCCTCGAGCGCCTTTTTGTAGTTCAGACGTGAAAGTACATACGGAACACTATTGTTCTGGAGTTCCCGGTAGAGGCCGACGAGGTCAAACGTTCCATTCTGCACGCGGAGCACACGCACATGAAGATTCGTTTTCTTCTGGAGAGGGACGCTGACGGTGTCGTAGAAGAGCGCATTGAACTTATCTCGGTTTGACGCGAGCAGAGATAGCGGCAGCACCGGCTCCGGCGTGTCCGTCATATGGATCCCCCAGCTCACTCCGATGTCGAATACGTCCTAGGATGGCTTGGATTTCGAAGATTTGCGGTGCGGCTCGGCGGCAAGCCCTAACTTAGCGCTCCTTACGAATTCCTCTCCAACGCAATTAGGAGCGAATCATCATCATTGGGCCCGTGAACGCACCGCCCTGACTCCTGACCGTCGACCTTCAAACCGTTAGACGGTGCCGTCTCGTTCAGCATTGTTCGACGCCGGGGAAGGCACCTACGCTGGTCTGGCACCCCACAGCCCATTTTGGTCCGGGTACGCGCCGACCTGCTCGGCAATCATTTGTGCTTGCATCACCTGCAGCTCAGAACCAAATGCACTGGCGATCATGCAATGGTTACGGTTGTGATGCCGTTGTTTCCTTTGACCCACGCTCCCACGGCCGGGACCGCTCCGCGGAACCCAGTTAGTAGCCCTGGCTAAGGCTTAGCGCCGAGCGCGATAGCCGTTCACGAAAAGGGACTGGCCTGTGGGCTTCTGCCACAATGCCTAAGAGCCCATTCCCGAACCAATGCTGAGGCGCCTTACATGAACGAGTTCCCGCCGATTCCACCAACGGTCCTCGAGGCACTAAAATATCGGGGGACCACTTACCGCTACGTGAACTTTAATACGACAGCGTGGCAATCAATGGTGGACCGCCTTGGTCTAGATGGACTCAATCTGAAATTTCTCGGCGGCAAAATCAACCGCCAGGAGATGGTTGATCTAGTCACTCGCTCGCTCGACGGCGATGGTTTACGCGTACCTGCAAACCCGACATATGGGGTCGCGGCTGCATTTGTCCTGACGATGGTGTGGGGGCACGGCCCCTCGAACTACGGCCCATACCGAACAAGCAACATCCTGTGTGTCGAGGACGACTCCGCATATGCACCAAGCATCGGGGTTTTGCAGAACCTAGCCCGGTCAATCGATCTCGCTCGGGTTGACCATGCCGCGGAAGGGAGCTTCAGTTACCTGAACTACGGACCTGGAAAATGCAAGAACCTGGGTCCGGCCTTTTTCACAGAATGGCTCTATGCGGTCTCGTCGAAGGGCGATGTTTCTGCTGAGGCCGCTCTCCCAATCCTCGACGAAGTCACACAGCAATACGTGAACACGGTCGCAGGAGACAACTTCATCAAGTGGGGATATAAAGCCGGCTACGTAAAGTATGTCGATCTGCTGAATGAGTGGTCGGAAGCCATGGAAGGCTCAACTGTCGTCGATGTGGAAGAAGCAATTTTCGATGTCGCTCAGGGCCACTGGCAGCCCGCACAGGCACCCGAGCGTGCCATCGACAAAGTCCTGCAACGTTAGATACTGAGTGCGTAAACGACCGCCTAAATGTGAGACAGCCAATTAGATCAAGCGGCTGATCGAGCGCCCGCGCCCCATGTCACCCTCCCCCAATAGGATTGAAGACAGCCAACCACTGATGTCCACAGGACGCCGCACAGCCGCGGTATCCACGCTGAGGAGTTTCACCAAATGAACGCCACCACCAACGCCCGCATGGCGTCCCTCATCTGGTTCATCGCGGATGACGTGCTCCGCGACCTCTACGTGCGCGGCAAGTACCGCGACGTCATCCTCCCCATGGTGGTCCTGCGCCGCCTCGACGCCGTCCTCGTTCCCACCAAAGCCCAAGTCCTGGAAGCAAAGACGCACCTCGACAACGCTGGCATCACCAACCAGGACGCCCCTCTCCGACAGGCCGCGCAACAGGACTTCTACAACACCAGCCAGTTCACGCTCAAGGACCTCCGCTCGGCCACCAGCCAAGCACAGCTCCGCCAAGACTTCGAGGCGTACCTCGACGGCTTCTCCCCGAACGTCCAGGAGATCCTCGAGAACTTCGAGTTCCGCAATCAGATCCCCCGGCTCACCAAGGCAGACGCGCTGGGCACCCTCATCGAGAAGTTCCTCGACCCTTCAATAGACCTCTCCCCCGACGCCCTCGACAATCACGGCATGGGCAGCGTCTTCGAGGAGCTGGTGCGCAAGTTCAACGAGGCCAACAATGAGGAAGCCGGCGAGCACTGGACGCCTCGCGACGTCGTCAAGCTCATGACCCGCCTCATGTTCGCACCCTTCGCTGACACCGTCCCCGAGGGCACCTACCTGCTGTATGACGGAGCTATGGGCACCGGCGGAATGCTCACCGTCGCCGAGGACACCCTCAACGAGCTCACCGGAGACAAGAAGCTCTCCACCCACCTCTACGGCCAGGAGGTCAATGCCGAGCTGTACGCCATCGCCCAGCGCGCGCGTGTTCCGCAGTGGGGTCGCGTTGACACCGAGGATTTCCAAGAGGTGCGAAAAGCACCTGGAATCTCACTAATCCGAGCAGGGAAGTAGACGCCCATGACAACGTCCGAGCAATTCATCGTCGACAACACCAACGAGGACTGGAAAGCTCTCCAGTACGTACGGGAGTGGTGCGACATTAGCTCGGCGATCGACATCGCGACTGGGCACTTCGAAATTGGCGCTTTTCTCGCCCTTGACGGAGCGTGGCAAAAAGTCGACAAGATCCGCCTGCTTATCGGCGGGGAAACCAGCCGTACGACCGCAGACGCTATTGCTACGGCACTAGATTCGTCGATTGCCGTTGAGCGCCAAAAGGGCGATACCTTCCTGACAGGCATCGAGGCCGTCGTCGATGCCATCCGAACTGGCAAGATCGAGATCCGCGTTTACTCACAGAAGAAGTTCCACGCGAAGGCTTACATCACACACAGCAAACTGAAGGTGGTGGGCTCAGCTGCTCTCGTGGGTTCATCCAACTTCACTCGCCCTGGCCTGACTCAGAACGTTGAACTCAATGTGAGGTTTCAAGGCCCAGAAATTGCGGAACTTCAGGACTGGTACGAGCAGCATTGGGACGGCGCAGCCCCAGTTGATGAGGACCTCCTCGCGGTCTTGGAGCACAACGCCCGCGAATTCACCCCCTTCGAGGTTTATGCGAAGGCGCTACACGCGTTGACTGCGAACGTCGACCCAACTGACAAAACCTGGGAAGAGTCCGAGTCGGTGATTTACCCAATGTTGGCGCCGTACCAGCAAGAGGGTTTCCATGCTCTTATCGAGATGTCTCGTCGCTGGAATGGTGGGTTCCTGACCGATGGCGTTGGGCTCGGTAAGACGTTCGTGGGCCTCATGTTGACCGAGTACTATGCAATCCGGCACCGCAAGAACGTCTTGATCATGGCAACAAAAACGGGGCAGGATGCGGTCTGGAACCCTGAGCTCAGAGAGAGATTGCCGCAGCTCTTCGGCCAATTCTCCAACGTACTCGTGCGTGCCCACACAGATTTGTCAACCGTCAAGGGTCAGGAGGAGATTGAACATCTAGCAAAGCGCGCCGACATCGTGATCATCGACGAGGCACACAACTTCAGAAATCACGGCTCTCACAAGACGGAGGAAAACCCCTGGGGCTCGCGCTGGTGGCGCATGCAGGACATCTGCAAAGGGAAGACCGTCTTTCTCTTGACGGCTACGCCGATCAATAACTCACTGTTTGACCTCGTACACCAGACAGAACTGTTCACCGGCGTCAATGCGGACGACCACTTCGCGAGCATCGGCGTCAGCAGCCTGCGCAAGTACATCGTTGGCCTGGAGAAACCCTTCAAGAGCGCGATTCCGGACCACGCGGCTATCGCCTCGTTGATGGCAGAGGACAAGCTCTTCCGGTCAATTATCCACCAGAACAGCCGACGCTATGCGGTCGAAGGGTCGAAGGTCGCAGGAGGAGCAGAGGTGGTGTTCCCCGAGACTCAAGTCCCCAAGGTCGTGCCCTATTCATTCGGGGTTCTGTATGCGCCGCTCTTTACCGAACTCCAGTCGGCCTTCAGCCGAAAAACGCCACTCTTCGTGCTGCCCATGTACTACCCCCTCGCGTTCTCGACTGACAAGGCCATCGACACTGTCGCGGAGAACCGGCAACGCCAAGTGGTCGCGTTGATCCGCACAACGTTCCTCAAGCGTTTCGAATCCAGTCTGGCGGCCTTCGCGGGTTCGTGTCTCGATCTGTCTGCGAAAGTGCTCCATTGGCTCGACGTCAACACCAAGGTTGACCCCGATCAGGAGGCCCGGCTCGACGTGTGGCGCTCCGCGAACGGGCCGACGCTCAAGTCGATTCACGATCGCTATCGCTCAACCCTCTTAGAGGTTTGGCATGACGAGGATCTGACCGAGGAAGAACTGGATGAACTCGAGTACAACCTCGTGGGCGGTGACTACAAGCTCGCGGAAATGATTGACGCCGCGTTTGATGACCTTGACCAGCTCAAGCGCTTCATGGACCTGATCCTCCAAGGCGCTGGAATCGACGACAAGTACCTCCGCTTGCGCGACCTACTCAGCGGTGCCGGCAAGATCGAGCAGAAGTCGCTCGACAAGAGCGTCTTCACGCCAGAGTTCCGGGATGAGAAGGTCATCATCTTCACAGAATTCGCCGACACGGCCCGTTACCTCGAAGAGAGGCTGAAGGCGGACGGCCTAGAGCAGGTCGATCGCATTGATGGCACCCGTGGCAACGACCGGTACTCGATGATCAAACGGTTCGCGCCTTTCTACAACAAGGTCAGCGCGGAGGAACGCAAGAGCCTCGCCCCGATCCGTGTGTTGGTCTCGACCGACGTCCTGAGTGAAGGCGTGAACCTCCAGGACGGGACTCTTCTCGTCAACTACGACATCCACTGGAATCCGGTGCGGCTCATGCAGCGGATTGGCCGTGTCGATCGCCGGATGAACCCCACAATCGAGGCTGAACTCGTCAGGGAGAAGCCCTCGGCAAGGAAGTCGCGCGGCCACATCCAGGTCCGAAACTTTCTTCCGCCCGCTGAGATCGAGACCCTCCTCGCCCTGTACTCCCGTGTTCAGAGCAAGACCTTGATGATCTCCAGCACGCTTGGCATCCCTGGCGGGAAGCTCATCGACGAGTCAGACATGTATGACGACGTCAAGGTATTCCAGGCCTTCAAGGACGAGTACGTCGGAGATATCGCACCCATCGAGGAACTTCGGCTTAAGTGGCTCGAACTCACTAAAGACAACCCTGGCCTCGACGAACTTGTAGAGCGCCTCCCTGATGGCATCTCGGTGGCCAAGGCAGGCAAGCCGGCCGGCGTGTTCATCTGCCGTCGAGTTCCCGTTCTCACCAAAGTGAATGACGATGATCTCGAGCCCGCTTGGGTCATCGATCCGGGAGCTGTCGAGTGGGTTCTCCGCAGACCCGATGGCGTCGAGCGCGAACTCCTTAAGATTGAGGCTGCCGTCGAGGCTTTGCCTGAGTCGCCTGCTGTGAAGTTCAGCGATCGAGAGGAAGTCAGCGGCACATTGCGCCAACTTGAGCGGGACGAGACCAAGCGGATGCGCAAGGAAACTCAGCTGCCACTTGATGCCCCCAACCCCACGACAATTTGTTGGATGGAGGTCCGATGAGCGTCGTGGAAGATCAACTCCGCCAGTTGCTCATGGCCGCCCCCCGGTCGGCTGACCAGCTGCTCACCCTGTTGCTCGACGGCCTCGATTGGCCAATTACCGACGGGCTCACGTGGGATGACCTCCAGCTTGAATGGGAGCCGGAGGAACTCCATCTTGACCCCGAGAAGGTCGCGAAGCTCAATCACATTTCACAGCTGCCACAACTGACCACGAATCAAACCTTCGGCGTCTGGGTGCTGGAGTTCGACGGAGGCAGGCTTCCGATCGGCGCAATCCGCCGTGTGGTGCAGCGACTGGTGAGGAACGAGCGAGCCCGCAAGGGCAGCGGACGCCATGCTCAATGGGCGCTCGGCGATCTCCTGTTCTTCTGCCTATCGGAAGGGCAGGAAAATCTACTCCACGTTGTCAACTTCCGTGAGAAAGACGGGAAGCGACTCCTCAACGTGATGTCGTGGAGCGACAATCCGACCAAGACCAGGCTCGACCTGCTTGTACAACGCGGCGTGCCTGACCTCTTTTGGCAAACGGCCGCTGGCCCTAAGATCGTCCTCAGCTCTGACCTCGGGAGTGGTTTCCATGGCTACCGCCAGGGGATCAAATCGGCAGCTACACTCTCGCGGCGGATGGCCGAGGTCGCGCAGGATGTCCGCGACGAGATCCAAGCCCTCTACGATGTCGAGACGGCAGGCGGGCCGATTCGAACCCTCTTCAACGAAGTGCGCGCCCAACTGCTGAGCAACCTACAGCCCGATGGCTTTGCAGACGTCTATGCGCAGACGATGGTTTATGGACTGTTGACAGCCCGCATTGCCCACCCAGAGGAATTTAAGGCTGCGAGGTCGCTGACGGCGCTCAAATTCGACAACGAGTTTTTGGATGCCATTTACGCACGCTTCCGCGACGACTCGGATAGTGTGATCGACGTCGACGAGCTCGGCCTTAACGATCTGGCCGAGGAACTCGCCGCCACGGACGTCGATGAACTCCTGGCCGACTTCGGAGCCGACAACCAGCGTGACGACCCGGTGGTGTATTTCTACGAGGAATTCCTCGCGCAGTACGACCCTGAGCAGCGCAAGAACCTCGGGGCCTTCTACACACCACTCCCCGTGGTCCGCTACATCGTGAAGACTGTCGACGATGCCCTCAGGTCGTTCGGGCTTCCCCTTGGTGTCGCGGATTCGACCACATGGGCGCAGTATATTACAACCCGTCCCGAGATAGACGTTCCCAAACTGGCCAGACCCGAAGACGCGGTGGTCTCGATGTTCGACCCGGCCAACGGCACCGGCACGTTCCTAGTGGAGTGGATGAGGCAGGCGCGGCGCAACGGCGGGAGCATCGGCGAGGCATCTGCCCTCGCGCATTCATCGGCCTGTGAAATTTCACTGGCCTCGTACGCGGTTAGCCACCTCAAGGTCTCACTCGAAGTCGCTGAAGGGCTTCGCGAAAAGTCTCGGCTCCCTATCTATCTCGGCGACACCCTCGGCAAGCGACATCCCCAAGTGATTGAGGAGCTTGCCGACCCGATCAGTATCGAAGGAGCACATGCCGACGAGGTCAAGTTCGAATGGAACCACAACGTCCTCATTGGCAACCCGCCGTACGACCGAGTCAAGAGCTCCGGCACTGGTGGCTTCATAACCGCGATGCAGGATGGCTCCAAACGATCGCTCTTCGACGACATCTACGGGCCAGCGGTTCAAAACACCAATTTCGCGCACGTCGCTAGTCTCTACAACCTTTATGTCTATTTCTGGCGATTTGCCATTTGGAAGGCATTCGAGGAGAACACAGGGCCCGCAGTCGTGTCCATGATCACCGCGTCATCCTGGCTCGAAGGCCCTGGTTTCCTTGGCCTCCGGCGACTCGCTCGCGAAGTCGCCGACGAAATCATAGTGGTCGACCTGCATGGAAACAACAAGGGCGCACGGAAGGACGAAAACGTTTTCGACATTGAGTCACCAGTCGCAATCGTTACTCTCGTACGACACGGCAGAGGCGATCGCACAGTCCCAGCTTCCGTACGCTACGCGAGTTGCCGGGGTGGTCGCGCCGAAAAACTCGCGCTGCTAACCAGCGTCGCCACTAACCAGGAGGTCCTCGAATTCACCGATGCCAGCACAGAGTGGTACGCGCCGCTGATTCCCACGTCAAGCGGCACGGACTGGAAGTCTTATCCCGCACTCGTTGACCTCCTCCCTTGGCAGCAACCGGGCTGCAAATTCGGAAGAACATGGCCGTTGTCACCAGCGCCTCAGGTTCTCGCGTTGCGCTGGAAGCGACTGATCTCATCGGAACTTTCCGACGACCGAGCCACATGCTTTGTTACTCCCTCGGCTGGTAGGAACATCTACACGAAAGTGGGCGCTCTAGATAGGATTGCCGACCTGAAGTCGGGAACGCCGAGCCCGCCGGTAGTGAGATACGGGTATCGCTCGTTCGACCGGCAGTGGGCTTTTCAAGACCCGCGTATGGCCAAGACCGAGAGTCCGTCGCTTTGGTGGGCTCAGAGTGACCGACAGGTCATGATTACGACGTCAACCCGACAACTTGGTCTCGGCCCGGCGGTTGTCGCGACGGCGTATGTTCCCGATCTTGACTACTTCAATGGACGCGGCGGCAAGGACGTGATCCCTCTCTACCGTGATGCCAAGGGGACACCAAATGCGGACCCGGCGCTTCTCAAACTTGTGACACAGCACCACCTACGCATGGACTCTGGTGCCAAAGGCATCACGGGAGAGCGTTTGTTCGCCTATGTCACGGGTGTCCTCGCGGGCGCCGACTACACCGAGCGTTTCCACAGTGAGCTTGATACCGCTGGAACGCGCATACCGCTCACGGCAGATCCAGAGCGCTTCGATAACATGGCAACCCATGGCGAGAGGTTGATCTGGCTCCAGACCTTCGGCGAGCGCTTCGGGGACGGCACATTCACTACCAACGGCGTGGCGTGGAGTTCGACCCCGACGGAGCTTCCGTCATCTAAGGCGGATGTTGTCTTCGACTCTGAAACCGCGACTCTTCGCGTGGCCGACGGTGTCCTCACTGGAATACCCGAGGCCGTGTGGACATTTGAAGTGAGCGGCATGAAGGTAATCCCGAAATGGTTGGGCTATCGCATGGTGAAGCCTGCAGGAAAAGCAGGATCAAGTAGATCGCCGTTGGATAAGATCCGTCCGACTGCTTGGGCCCCTGAATGGAGCACCGAACTAGTTGAGGTAGTGAGCGCCATCAAGCAGACTTTGGCACTCATTCCTGACGGTGTCACCTTGCTTGAGGACATCATCTCGGGTCCGCTCATCTCTGCAAATGAACTGCCACCCGTTCCGCTCGCCCTTCGTCAGCCCCCGAAAGTCCGTGCGAGCATCGGCGAAGAAAACGTCCTCTTCGGCGATGACGGGGAAGGAGCCTCCTAATGGCCTTCAAACCCAACCTCTCAGTGAAAGAGGGACTCGACCACCTTGCGAAACGCCTCGACCCGATCATCGCCGCACGATTGGCCAGCGACCTCGGAGATCACCCTTGGACCGTCGTCTTGGACATCCTTGACCAGAAGAAGGGCTTCGCCAACGGCTACAAGTACTGGACCTACGACCTGCAAGCCCAACTCCGGATGCTCACAGAGAGGCTTGGTGACTTCGGGTACCCGTTTGACGATCACGAGCGGACCGTCAGTACCATCGGCAACGAGCTGCGCATTGTTCGCAAGCAAATGGCCCACATGTACGAGTTCTCAGTGGACGACGCGTTCAGAGCGAACGACTTCTGCGTACGGCTCTTGGAACACTTTGGTGACCCCGAAGGAACGGACGAAGCGAAACGGGTTCGCCACGAAGCCCTTGCGGCTTTAGCCGAACAGGAAGGTGTAACCGAACAGGTAGCGGAGGACGCGAGCGTTGCACTCGGTCTGCCGGCGATCGTTGAGAAGGCCGAGGCTCCTCGTCCGAAAGCGATAGAATCGAAAGACGAGCCGGTGACGCCCGATCCGGACGTTCTTATGGGCGAACCAAGCGCGATCGGTGACGGGCGGCTGGAGTTCTCGCCGTGGAGCGTCGTCCGTATTGGAAGCATCGACGTGCTGGACGAACTCCCTAAGAAGGCCGCCAAGGAGAAGGTGCGAGCGATTGCGGTCGAGATCGCGACGTTCGAAGGCCCCATTCACATCGACCGTCTCGTCGACAAGATCGTCCAGTCTTTCGGCCTCCAGCGTGTCCATGCTCGACGTCAGGGAAAGATTGCATATCAGGTTCGGCAGGCGGGTCTCTTCGTCGATGAGGACAAGTTTGTGTGGCCTCGCGAGCTCGACGCCTCTACATGGGCGGAGTTCCGGCCGAACGACAGCGACGCCGATCGCCCTTTCGTCTACATCAGCCCGATCGAAATCGCGAACGCGGCGCGATTCATTCGCGCCAAGCGCGCTGGCGTCACTGACGACGAACTTGACGTCGCTGTCCTCCAGACCTTTGGCCGCAAGCGACGGACCAAGCAGTTGGCTGCGCATTTGGCTAGGGCGATGGAGCAACTGTGAGTGCCGAGTCGGACCTCCGTCGGTATCGCGGTGAGGCCGGTAAGACGCGCGTGAAGATTGGGCGGGCCTCCACGACCGTCGCAGACAAACGCAAGAAGGCGGCCACGGCGAGCATTGCAGCGGGGAAGACGAAGTCCGAGGCAACGCGGCGATCCAAGTTGCGCGAGGCCGAGTCTGCCGAGCGCGACGCCAATAGTGCGGAGAAGACGCGGGCAGACCTAGAGAAGAAACTCGCCGATATTGAGAAGAAGCTCGCGACCGCGCTGAGCCGGTACGAAAAGGACCAGCGAACCAGTCAAGAGAAGGCGCTAGATGCAATCCGTCGCCAAAGCGCCGCCGCGGCAAGTCAGTTTCGACCGTCTGTGCACTCGGGCGAAGCCGCATTGGGCCGTGGCGTTCAGGACCGCGAACTCGGCGAAACTGCCAACGGCGATCGCCTCCCGGCAGATCCGAACTACGACGTGTTCTTGTCTCACGCGAGCGAGGATAAAGACGGAATCGCGAGGCCGCCTAAGGATGCGCTTGAGGCCAGAGGACTCTCGGTTTGGTTTGACGAGATCAAAATCAAACTTGGCCAAAGCATCCGACAAGAAATCGAAAGAGGCATCGACCAGGCCCGATTCGGGGTTGTAATCCTTTCGCCGGACTTTTTCGCGAAGCAGTGGACTCAGGCTGAGCTCGATGCTTTGTTCAGCAAGAAGATGGCCACTGACGTAAACCTCATTCTCCCGATCTGGCATCGGACCACGAAGGACGAGGTCCTTGCTCAGTCACCGTTAGTAGCTGGCATCCTCGCGCTCAACTCATCGCTGATGACCATCGACGAAATGGCCGACGCGATCAAAGATGTTGTGCGCGGCTAGCGTCCTCCCTCAGAATTGCGCTCGCGTGCTTCGTGGTTCCGAGTTAGCGCGGCCAGACCACACACAGTTGGCGCGCGAGGCGCTCGCCTCGTTCGATGATTGCGTCGTCCGTCCAGTCATCGGGGTGCTGATCAAGCACCTCGCGGGTGATGATTAGGCCAGAGCACTTCGCCAAGAGGGACTTCTTGCCAAGGCCAGAGTGATCGCCCTGGCGCGACACCGCGTCCACAACCTCGTCGTCTCTCCATGGACGGTTAGATAAGGAGGCGTTGAGACGGCGGTTCAACAATGTGAGATTGCCCAGGTAGTTCACCCGTCGGTCCCTAGCTGCAGCGGCAATTGGGTCGAGCGGCGGATCCGTGTTCCAGAACTGTGCCCACGATCGAGGCATGATGTGTTCTAGGTCCAGCCCCGATGGGATGCCGGTGGAGTCGTGCATCGAGGTCCTGATCGAGTGCTCAATTCCTTCAAGTACTACGCGCAGTCGGCTCTGGCGGACGTTTCCGTATCGATTCACCGTTGGCAACGCCGAGACCATAGCTTCGTCATCGGGCCAAACCCGTGAGTCTGCCACTTGCGCCGCGAGGAACTCTCGAATGACGCCGCCGGCCTGATCGACCGGTACGCCGTCGAGCGCGGCAAGCATGCTCACCATGACCTGATTCACGTTCCTCATGGTCATCTTCAGCATGGTGCGCCGGACCACCCAACTTTCGACCGCCGCGAGACCAATCTCGACCTGGCGCTCGGGCACCTGGTGGTTCGCAGACCGCAGCCACAAGAGAAGCGGCGTGGTCGCTGCCAACTCGAGCGACTCAATAACGCGGTGGTAGAACGTGCCGGCAGCGCTGGCTTTGTCCATCTCTGCCAATTTGCGGAACGTGTCAGCGTCGCGAAGCAACTCCTGCAAGAAGTCCTGCGCGGCTCCAAATGCCTTGAACGACTCGGCGGCGTGGAGTCGAAACTCGCGGAAAACCTGATCTGACTGGACCTCCTGGCGAGTGCGCATTATGAGCCAGTACTGCAAGAAGATGTCGATCCGTGACCGGAATAGTCGGCCTTGTTTGATCTCATCGCGCCACCAAGCGTCGTCAAACTCAAGCCACAATGAGGTCGCCCAGCGCTCCGTATTCGCGCCGATCTCTTCACCCCATTGAAACACCTGGTTCTTGATGAGGTCAGCGGCAAGCAACGGGGTACCGCGGTCGTTCAGCGTTTCAAAGATCAACTGGTCATCGTCGGTATGGTCCAGCGCGATTGCAACAAGGACGAGACGCTCAAGCAAGGAGTCTGCGAGTACGATCGCCCTGTCGTCGAGGCCCTCATGGACGTCGGTATCCGGGTCGCCATCTGCCAAGAGCCACGAGCGCGCCTGGGCTCGGAAGTACTCGTGTGCCCTCAGGACTTGGCTCTCTATCCCTGGAGCGGAATTGCTCGTCATGGCGGCTTCGAAGCCCGCGCGATCGACTCGCGATGGACAGAGCTTGAGCGCGTCGAGCGAATCGAACTTGCTCCCATCGGCGACCGCCGCCGCCAATCGCTCGTACTCGGAGGGTCGTCCCCGATCCCTAAGTTCCGTTGCCGCCGCGTGCATAAACAACTGCAACGTCGCAATGCGTTGCTGACCGTCGATCACGGAGTACCGGACTCCGCCACCTGGCACTGCAGCCAAGCTCTTCGTGACGACAGCGCCGAGGTAATGCGTGCCGATGGCGGGTGCGTTTCGGCCCGTCCGAGCAACCTCAAGCGCACGATGACAAAGCGTCTCAACGTCAGCCCACAGTGGTTCCCACTGCTCGTCCTGAGACCACACATAGGGCCGTTGAAAGACGGGGATGTCATAAGTCTGTCCGTCGACGAAGAGCTTACCGAGTGTCGTGGCGCCTGCTTGCATGTTCGTAGCGTGTCAGAGATGCGGGAGAAATGCGATGCGGCGTAGTCTGCGGAACTCGACCACGGCAGGCATGAGCTCGTCATTGGGCTCGCAATCTGAATTTGGTCTCCGCTTCATGAGAAGAGCCTCGCGAGGCCCTTGTAGAAGTACTGTTATCTTCGTAGCCGACCATTTTGAGGGAAATTATGTCTGTGTTTGTGGTGGCCCTGGTTGGAGCGGGCGCTGTTTTTCTCGCTGGTTGGTTGAGCCAACCCGGCCGAAGGGCCGTAGGTATTCGCCGCTACGTGGACTTGCTTAACGATCTGCCTAAAGAGTCGGCACAGCGGGATCCCCTCGCCGCGGAGATCGACAAGATGATCAAGGTCGAGCTCCAGGACCGTCGCCTTAACGAGATCGCTCGGGCAGTTGGATTTTTCTTCTTTTCTCTAGTGCTCGCCATCTTTGGATCCTTGATGGCGGGACATACGGGCGGATTTTGGTGGATAGTAGCTGTCGAGTTTTGGATGCTCACCGCCGGTATCGCTGTCATCTTCTTCGTTGGTCTCTTACGCAGGAAGGCAGATAAAGCCTCGGGAGACATTAAACAAGAGCAATAGTCAGGCGAACCATCGCTACACGTCTACCAAGCTCAGCGGATTCCAACCCCTACATGCTCGCCTTGCTCCGCACTGCCCACATCTTCTGCTGGCCTTCTCCCGGCGAACGAGACTCGGCATCGTAGTCAGGGTGCGCCTTGAGGAGGTGCGTGAGCTTGGAGTGGCCCCACGTGCGAGTACGGCCGCATCGCCGCGTCCTCTAGACCCCGTCCGCGATCGGCAACCGGCCGCTCTTGACCGCGGCCAGCAGTGCCTCGCGATCGGCTTCCGTCTGGTCGGCATATGCCTGCGCAAATCGCGCCATCGCCGTGTCCAGCACGGTGCCGCTTCCCACGTAGCCGGCAATTATTGACGCACCGCTGGTGCGTGCGTGGCCCTTGGCGAGCAAGTGACCGGCGATGCCCGCGTACTCCGCGAGCGACCGCGCGGAGATTTCGTCGAGCGAGACCGAGCCCTTCATGTTTCGGAACTGGCGCACGTAGAACTGTCTGTCATCCACGGTGGTCCAACCGAGCAGCGGGTCACTCACCGTCTGCAGGGCCCGCTGGTACTCCACCACTCGCTCGCCCTGGTGGCGGTGCCATGCGTTGTCGCCGTGCACATACTTCGCGAGTACCGACCTGCGCGCCTGCTTGAGCTGGAGGAAGATCACGTCGTCCTCGCTCGATCCCTCCAGCAGCGCAACATACGCGCGCAGGCCCACGGACCCAACGCCCACGACCTTGTGAGCCACGTCCACGAGCGTGTAGCCCCCCAGCACGCGCCGCCAGTGCGCGTCGAGGGTGTTCAGATACTCATCGAGCCCGTCGGCGAGCATCCCGGCCTCCGCAGACGACAGCCGGGTGATGAGCGGCGGTTCCTCGACTATCTGGCGCTCTCCTTGGTGCTCGGTGGTGAAGCGCGGCAGGGCTCGGTCCGAGGTGCGCTCGCGCGCCCGCTTGGCCGCCCGCTCGAGCTCGACCGTCAGCGGGCTGTCCGGAGCGTGCTCGGCCATCCGGGTGATGTCGATCCGCTCGAACGAGCGAGTGAAGAGCGGCTGGTTGGCGAGGTGGCGCATCTCCTCGCGATACGACCGAGCGCACGTGAGCACTGCTTCCTCGCACTGCTCCTCCGTGGAGCCGTTATGGCGGCCGGCTACCCATGTGCTCGCGACCAGCCGGCGCAGGTCCCACTCCCACGAGCCCGTGTGCGCCTCGTCGAAGTCGTTGAGGTCCAGCACCAGGTCTCGCTCGGGAGAAGCGTAAAACCCCACGTTGCCGAGGTGGGCGTCGCCGCACACCACCGGCATGATGCCGGTCGCGGGAAGACCCGCCACGTCACTGGCCATGACCACTGCGGAGCCGCGAAGAAAGCCGTACGGTGAGTCCGCCATCCGGGCCACCCGCACAGGGATCAAATCCGAGATACGGCCTTCGTGGTTCTCCTCCACGAGCGCGATGGGGTCCCGGTCGTCACGGCCGATGCGCCAATCGCCCAACGAGGACCGTGGAACCTTCTTCCGGAGTGAGCGACCCACCGCGTATCGCTCGGCGCGGGGACTCGAACGCCTGCGTAGCGACTCGTACGCGTTCCGGTCAGTGTCATTGAGAATGTCGAGACTCTCGGCCGCTTCGCTGCTCATGTCTCACGTCCTCCCCGACCCGCTCTATTGGTGGGTGACAGCACCCATCCTGGCAGGGATGCGGCAAGCATCACGCCACTACCGACCGTTACTTACTCGGCTTGCTCCGCACCGCCCACACCTTCTGCTTGCCGTCTCCCGGCGAGCGCGACTCCACGTCGTAGCCGGGGTGCGCCTTGAGGAGGTCAGTGAGCTTGGAGTAGCCCCACGTGCGGGTGTCGAAGTCGGACGCCAGGCGCGACAGGTTGGAGCCGACCACACCCAGTTGCGCCCAGCCGTCGTCGTCGGCCGCAGTCTCGACCGCCTCGGACAAGAGCGTGGCGAGCTTCGAGTCGCCCTTGAGCGAGGGCTTCGCCTTCGCCTTACTAGCCGGCGCTGTCTCCGCCGCCTCAGGGGTCGCCTTCTGCTTGGTCGCAACCTCCTTGCCGCCGAGGTTCTCCACGTAGATAAACTTGGTGCACGCGGCCACGAACGGCTTGGGCGTCTTCATCTGGCCGAAGCCGTAGGCCATCAGACCTTGCTCGCGGATGCGCGCGGCGAGCCGCGTGAAGTCGCTGTCGCTGGACACCAGGCAGAAGCCGTCCACGGTGCCGCCGTGCAGCAGGTCCATCGCGTCGATGATCAGCGCGCTGTCGGTGGAATTCTTGCCAGTCGTATACGCGAACTGCTGGATGGGCTGCACCGAGTGCGCGAGCAGCTCCGACTTCCACTTGGCCAGTTGCGGCCCCGTCCAGTCGCCGTAGGCCCGCCGCACCGTCGCCGTGCCGTACTTCGCGATCTCGACCAACAGTCGCTCAATGTGCTGAGCGCTCGCGTTGTCTGCGTCGATCAGAACTGCGAGCCGGGCCTCATGCGTTGAATCTGCCATGTCTTCATAGTGGCACTGTTCAGTCGCCCCCGGCCGCCACTCAACTCTCTGTTGCGTTCTGAGCACACACAACCGCCGTACCATTCTGACGTGCCCGTCGACTCCACAGCAGCTCCCAAAAAACGCCTGCGCGCGCGGCGCACCATCTTCTCCCCGTGGTTCAATCGCATCGGCCTACTGACGGCGTTGCTGTTCGCCTCGCTGTCCCTGGTCCCCTCGCTGCTGCCCCGCACCCCAGTCACCCAGGGTCTGGTCACTGGCGTGGCGATGATGCTGGGCTACGGCATCGGCGTGGGCCTGCGCGCGCTGTGGCGGTTCTTTGAGCTGCCCATCATCCCCACCCGGGCACGCCGAACTCTCGCGCTCATCACCCTGGTCGCCCTACTGGCGCTGCTGGTGGACCGCCTGTGGCGCTACCTGGACTGGCAGAACGGGGTGCGCGAGCTATTCGGCATGACCACTCTGAGCATGGGCGTGTGGGTCACCATCACCGTGGTGGCGGCCCTCAGCGGCACCGTCCTGTTGCTCATCGCGCGCACCACGCGCGTCATCGTGCGCGCCATCGCCCACCTGTTGTCCCGTTTCCTCCCGCACCGCCTCGCCCACGCCCTGGGCATCGCGGTGTCCTCGGTAGGGGTATGGCTGCTAGTCACCGGCGTGCTCACCAACGCGTTCTTCACCGGTGCCAACTGGACCTTCTCCCCCGTTGACCTCGCCACCGCGCCAGGCGTCGAGCAACCCCAGAATCACTGGCGCTCCGGCAGCCCCTACTCCTACGCCTCGTGGGACTCGCTGGGACGCCAGGGCCGCAACTTCGTGGCCGGCGGCCCCTCCGCCCAGGATCTCGACACCTTCAACAAGACGGACGATGCTAAGACCCCCGTGCGCGTCTACGTGGGCTTACGCTCGGCAGAGTCCGCAGAAGAGCGCACCCAGCTGCTCCTGGACGAGCTCATCCGCAGCGGCGGGTTTGAGCGCGAGGCCCTGGTCCTGGCCGTCACCACCGGCACAGGCTGGCTGGACGCCAACGCGATGAGCACCATCGAGTACATGTACAACGGCGACACGGCCATCGCCGGCTACCAGTACTCGTACCTGCCCAGCTGGATCTCCACGCTCGCCGACCAGGACGTGGTGCGCGAGGAGTCCGTCGCCACGTTCCGCGCCATCCAGGACTACTGGTCGACGCTGGACCCCGACTCGCGGCCGGACATCTACCTGTTCGGGCTCTCGCTCGGCTCGTACGGGGTCGAGGCGATCCTGCGCTCCCCCAGCATCATCAACGAGCCCATCGCGGGCGCCCTCATGGCCGGGCCCACGTTCCTCAACCCCATGCACGCCGAGCTCACCGAAGAGCGCGACTGGGGCACCTCCCCCACCCTGCCCATCTTCGACGGCGGCCGCACCGTCCGCTTCACCGCGGGCGGCGACAACCTGACCCGTGGCACCGGGCCGTGGGGGCCGTCCCGCATCGTCTACCTGCAGAACAGCTCCGACCCCGTGGTGTTCTTCTCCCCGGAACTCGCGTGGCAGCGACCGGCGTGGCTCGACAACGGCGATCGCCCCGCGGACGTCTCGCCGGACATGGGCTGGGCTCCCGTCGTGACGATGCTGCAGGTGGCCATCGACCTCGCGGCGGCGGATGGCGTCCCCACTGGGCACGGCCACCGCTACTCCACCGAGCAGTTCGCCGTCGCGTGGGCGGGCCTTACCGGCGACCAAACGTGGGACCACCAGAGGAACGCATCGCTCGCCGAGTTCATCTCCAAGGATCAGGCCGGGCTCGGTTCGTAGCAACCAATCAACCGTGCTACATCACACGGGCGGATGCCGCCCCCACAATGGGGGGCTTTTGTCCGATTTACAATAGGCCTATTCTGTCCTCACCGCCTCATACCCCGAGGCGTGACGACGCAAGGGCGCGGAGGCTGACCCATGGTGCGCAATCAAAAGTGGCTTGTCGTAGGCATCGCGCTGGTCGCGATAGGCGTCTTTCTCTTCGCCCGATTCTGGACGCTGTCCGGAACCGAGACCTCCGTCAGCGGCAGCGGAATGCTGTCGAACTTCGACTGGGGCATGTTCTTTGTCAGTCCCTTCCTCGTGTTCGGCGGCCTGTCGCTAGCCGTGTGGGCGGCGCTCAGCGGCAGAGCACGGCACCGCACTCTCACCTCGGCCGAGATCCACGAGCAGATGCGCGTCCTCGAATCGACACACTAAAGATCGACACCGGTACCGCCCAGCCAAGGTGACCTTGGCCACATGGCCGCCACGGCATCGGCCGCGCGTACCTTTCGCACCCAAAACCGCGCCATACGATGGCCCTCAGTACACAAAGTCGAGGGAGCACCACCAATGGCGACAACACGGGACACTGCGACAACTCAAGAAACCCTGATCATCGGCGCGGGCCCCGCCGGCCTCGCCGCCGCGAACGCCCTCGCCGCACGTGGCCTGCCCTACACGCACGTCGAGCGCCACAGCGCCGTGGGCGGCATCTGGGACATCGACAACCCCGGCTCGCCCATGTACGAATCCGCACACTTCATCTCCTCCAAGACCCTGTCCGCGTTCCCCGACTTCCCCATGCCCGACGACTACCCGGACTACCCCAGCCACCGCCAGATCCTGGCCTACTTGCGCAGCTTCGCCGATGCTCGGGGTCTCACCGAGCGCATCGAGTTCGGCACTACCGTCACAGACGTGCAGAGGGACGATGCTGGGGTCTACCTGGTCACGACCAAGAAGGGGCGCGCTAAGGCCAAGACCACCACGTATGCCCAGGTCATCATCGCCACCGGCACCCAGTGGACGCCCAACATCCCCACGCTTCCGGGCAACTTCACCGGCGAGATCCGCCACAGCTCCACCTACCGCGACCCGTCCGAGTTCAAGGGCAAGCGCGTCCTCATCGTCGGCGCTGGCAACTCCGGCGCGGACATCGCGTGCGACGCGGCCCGCTCCGCCAAAGAGGCCTCCATCAGTGTGCGCCGCGGCTACTGGTTCATCCCCAAACACATCTTCGGCATGCCCGTGGACGTGTTCGCGAACGGCGGGCCAGACATACCGATGCGGCTCGAGCAGGCCGCGTTTGGCCGTGTGCTGCGCCTCATCAACGGCGACGTCACGCGGCTCGGCCTGCCCAAGCCCGACCACAAACTCTTCGAGACCCACCCGCTGCTCAACACCCAGCTGTTGCACCACCTGCAGCACGGCGACATCCTCGCGCGCGGCGCCATCGCGGATACCAAGGGCACCACCGTCACCTTCGCTGACGTCACGACCGGCGAGAAGACCGAGGCCGACTTCGACCTCATCCTGCTCGCCACCGGGTACAAGCACTCGGTTCCCTTCGCGCAACAACTCGCGGGCGACGAGCAGCAGCCGGACATGTATCTGACGGCCTTCTCGGAGCACCCCGGCTTCTATGCGCTCAGCTTCATCGAGACCAACGGCGCGGCCTACGTGATCATGTCGCAGCTCGCGGCCATGGTCGCCCAGCACATCGAGGATCGCACTGAGCTGCCCAAGCGCTGGCGTGCGTTCGAGCAGATCATCGCCACCGACGAGCCCGACCTCCAGCGCGGCATCAAGTTTGTCGACTCACCGCGTCACACGGGCTACGTGGACGGCGTCGCGATCACCAAGTACATGCGCAAGCTCTCACGCCGCATGCGTTGGGACTTACCGGAGATCGGCGACCAGCCGCCCGCGGCTGCGAAGCCGCGGGCCTAGCCGTCTACCCCAGGAAGCGTCGGCGGGAGGCAACGACCGCGCCGGCGCCAAGGAGCATCAGCAACCCGGCTGCCCACAGCATCGGCTTCACGCCGTCGGCGCCTGTCGCGGACAGTCCTCCGGACTGAGGGTCAGTCTGCACCGCAGCAGGGTCAACGTCCGAGTCCACGACGGGATCCGCGCCGGGCTCTTCCTCCGGAACGGTTGGAGCAGTGACGGCGAGCGCCGTCCAGCCCACCATCGCGCCGTTGGGACCGTAGACCGCGATGCGGTGCGCGCCCACGGCGAGAGTCGCGGGAACCGTCACGGAGCCCGTGTCGACCCCCAGCACCAGCGGCGTGGAGAACGCCACCACGCGAGAACCCGCCTCGAGCGGACCCGAATCGCAGTCACCCACGGTCACGTCGACGGAATCGCCCTGGACCGCGTGCGTGACGGGGTCACCCGCCGTCGAGCAGACCGTGACGCCGCCGGCGGGCGTGCCGGCAAGGTCAGTCTCGTAGGCCGCAAACGTCACCGGCGCGACGGTTGACGTCTCCGTGAGCGTGGACATGCCGTCCGCGTCCACCGTGGGGGCGTAGGAGAAGGATCCGGCGGTGAAGTCCGCCGCGGTCACCTGGTGCGTCTCTTGCCAAGCGGCCGATGCGCCAGGAGCGATGGAATCGACGGCCACCACCGCGGGGTCGAGGACCGCTCCCCCGGCGTCGCCTAAGACGACGCCAGTCAGCGGGTAGCCGCCGTCGTTGGTGACGGTGACGTCGAACGTCACGGTCTCGCCAATGGAGGCCTGACCGTCGTCGTTGAGGTCACTCAACCTCTGTGCGACGTCGATGGACACCGCCGGTGCCACGTAGTCGCCCAACGCGATCGCAGTTGCGGACGCCACCACGCTATTGGCGGCCGAATCGACATCGCCCACATAGCTCAGCGTTGCGGTGTAATCCAGCGCCCCGCTGGGGATCCAGGCGGCGTCGAGCGTCACGGTATCCACGTGCGTCGACGAACCGCCAGGCACGAGGTTCACTCCATCGAACACTGCTCCCAAGGAGGCAACCTGTCCGCCCTCGGTCACGCCGGAGATGGTGACGGGCTGGTCGGCATCCGCGGGGAGCGTCGCGGTCCACGTGAGTTCCACGTCCTCGCCCGCCTGCCCCACGCCATCACCGTTGGAGTCCTGCAGGACGGCGTCGACGCTCAAGTCCAGGTCCGCGACGAACTCGCGCAGCAGTACACGCTTGCTGATGCTGCGTTGCGACGTCGAGGTGTGCTGGGAAATCCAGGAACTCGACGGACCTGCGATCACCGAGAAATTCAGGTCCACGTACCCTCGCGTCAGATCGGCGGCCGTGACGGTGTGAGGGGAGAAGATCGCAGCAGGCGAGTCGGTTGAGATGTAACTTAATAGGAGCTCTGCAGTAGGGATTGCCTCCCCCGCAGGCAAGACAGCATTAACGGAGAGGGTATGAGTCGCGCCTATGTGTTCAATGAACCTCAGGTCGCGGAAGGCCACATTGCCGTCGTTGGCCAGCTGGAACGTGTAGTCCACCAGGTCGCCCTCGACCACGTCTCCCGGGACACGTTCAACGGTGCGCGTTGAATCGTGCACCACCACCTTGACGTCGGAGGTAAACGACGTATCAATCGCCTCGGTTGGCACGCTCGGGGTGGCGACGGGTACGGAACCGGTCGCCGTAGCAAGCCCGCTAGCCGATGCCGACCATTGCACCGCGGCTCCGGCCAAGGAGACGGCGCCGGCCTGCATGTCTACCAGCGTGACCTCGTGCCACGGGCTGTCAAGGGTCGCGGTCGCGCCCGCTGCAAGGGTCATGGGCAACGAACCCGCCTCGAATCCTGACACGCTCGGAACGACGATGTCCACGGCGGACACGTTCTCGATGGTCGCGGAGTAACGAACTCGGTCGCCCTCGACGAGGTTGCCGTCCGTCGTCGGTCCTTGCTCGTCGAGCTCGGCCGCGGCGGTCACCGTCAACGGCGCGGGGGCGGTGTATGCGAGAAGGGCCGGGTCCAGCGCCAACGTCGCGGTGGGGCCGCCGTCAATTAAGTACTCGAGCACGCCGTCGGTCAGGTGCGGGCCTCCACCCAACGGGTCCAAGTCCTGAGCGCGGACCTCGTAAATGGTTACTAATCCCATCGGGAAGACTAACCTCAGGCTTCTGTCTAGGACAAAGCCGCCATAGCTGGACCGCTGGTGGGTGACTCCATCGGCGACGCGCGCACTGAGGGAATTTAGCGAATATACAAGTTTCACGGTGTCGCCCGCATCGGGCTTCTCGTTGCCGTTCACGTCATTGTCCAAAGTCGCGCCGGACCACGTGACGTCGATGTCGTTGTCAGACGCGGCTTGGGCCGGCGCCGTCACACCGATGGAGACCATGGCCAGCACGCCAAGTCCCGCTACTGCGGCTGCGCCTCGGCGCGCGAATGAGCGCTCAATATTCATGTCGGTTACTCCTCGTTGGGCAACCGTGGCGACATGGACGGCTGCGAATGCACGGCAACTCTCAGTGGCAACCTGGTCCCACCGTAGCCGCGAAAGAAGAGTCCCCTTTACCTCTATGCCTGGTAACGGTGTTGCCAATATGCTGAGACTCATGCCCGCACCTCCTGTCCCCGGCGCGGCTCGATGACGCGCCGGCGCTTCAACGCCACCGGCAAGGTCGTGGTCGTCACGGGAGGCGGCGGCGGCATCGGCGGCGCGTTCGCCCGCCAGATCGCCGACCGCGGCGCCACGGTGATCCTGGTAGACATCCGACCCCAGGCGGCCGATGCCGTGGTCGCCTCCCTGGCCGACTCCCCCGGGGCCGCGGTTGAGAAAAAGCCCGGTCACCGGGTGCTGGTGGGAGACCTTACCCAGCGCACCGACGTCGAGCGCATCCTCGCTGACATCGAGGCGAACGAAGGCCACATCGACGTGCTGGTCAACAACGCCGGCATGACCTCGGCCGAGCGGTTCGACGAGCGCTCCGCGGAGTCAATCGAGCTGGAATTGAACGTCAACTTGTATGCGCCGCTGATGCTGACTCGCCTGGCGATTCCGCTACTGCGCGCCGGCACCGACCCACGCGTGGTGACCACGGTGTCGCTCGGCGGAATCTTTCCGCTGGGCGAGACTCCCATCTACACGGCCTCGAAGTTCGGACTGCGCGGCGCGATGCTGGCGATCTCGTTGGACCTGCGAGATAAGGGCATCACCGCGGGCTCGGTGCTGCCCAGCGCGACGGACACCCGCATGCTGCGCTACGAGGCGCTCGAGGGTGGCAACGAGATGCAGTTCCAGGACCCGCCGCAGAGCCCCGAGCACGTGGCGGCGACCATGATCAAGCTGCTGGACAGGCCGCGACTTGAGGTCTATCCCAGGCCCAGCGAATCGTGGCTGGTGCGCATCGCCCTGCTGGTGCCGAACCAACTCCCCCGCCTCATGCCGCTCTTCCGCGGCAAGGGCGAGCGTGGGCTCAAGAAGTACATCGCCAGCCTGCGCGAGCGCGGGATTGTCGAGACAGTTGACGGCGTGGACCGGCTCGTGGTCTAGGCCCTCCTTCACTTATCAAGCCGCACCGAGACGGCCCCGCTCCCTCAGGTGATAGACGTGCACGTGGACTCGACTTCGCCCGGTGAGCAGTAGCGCGCCAATGGCCGCCGCCGACAATCACACGAACAGGATCGCCGCCTTGTCGCGCTCGCTGTGCGGCGCCCACCAGCGGTGAGCCGCCCAGGAATGGTCACGGCCGGTGCATATTCTCAATGTAGGTCTGCGCGACGGAGACATCCTGGTCTCCCAGCCCGGCTTCGGTCAGACCGGTGAAAAGCTCGCTGAGTACGTCGAGCTGCGGGGTCGCCGTGCCACCTCGACGGGCCTCCGCCGTCGCAAAGTTGAGATCCTTGACCATAAAGCGTGCCGGCCCTGACGAGGGATGCTCACGCGCAATCAAGGAGTCCTTCTTCTGCTCCATGACCTGGCTTCCAGCGAGGCCGGTACCTAGCAGGTCGAACAGTGCCTGGACGTCCAGGCCGGCGCGGCGCGCGACGATGCTCGCCTCGCTGAGCGCCACCACGGTGGAGGCGACGATCATCTGGTTGCAGGCCTTCGCTACCTGACCGGCGCCGAGTGCCCCCAAGTGCGAAGGGTTTCCGCAGGCCTCAAGAGCCGGCCAAGCGCGGGAGACATCAGCGTCGCTCCCTCCCACCATGATGGCGAGCGTGCCGGCGATGGCGCCGCGCGCTCCCCCACTCACCGGCGCATCGACCACGTGGACCAGGCCGCTCGTATGGGCGGCGAGCCGGTCCCCCAGCAGCCTCACTCCCTCGGGCGACACCGTGGAACTGACCACAATGACAAGGGGGCCTGTTACTCCCGCAAGCAGTCCGTCGGGGCCCTCCAGAATCGCCTCAACATCGGGGAGATCGGGTACCACAAACACCACGACGTCGGCGTTCCGGGCCACATCAGCAGGCGTCGGGTGAGCGGTAGCACCCTGATCGACGAGTGCGGACATCGCCTCAGGTCTGCGCGCGTTGACGTGGACGTCTAGACCCGCTGCCACCATGTGACCGGCCATGGGGCCCCCCATGTTGCCCAGGCCAATCACGCCGACGCGCAACATTGCGGCAAGAGTGGGTGAAGCGGCGGGAGCCGGTGTTGATTCGGTATTCGTCGTGTGGTTAGCCACGGTATTCCTCCATCTGATCGAGTACAGCACGAGTGACACTGATGCGCTGCGAGACGGTCGCCTCGCGCGGTCGGACCGACACCTTGACCGCCAAGAGCGTCCCAGCGGGTGTCGCAGACAGCGTGGCCTCTATGGCAGCGCCGTCAAGGAGGGAAGCAGCCGAGGCAGCCAAGGCCGGGTCGTCGCCGCGCGAGGGGATGTGGGCGTCACCCCAGGCTCGCCCCCAAGGCGTCGTGCTGGCGCTCGCGCCAGACAGCACCACCGCACTCAGCAGGCCCTCGCTCGCGGCAATCTCCACGTGCTCGGCGGGGGTATCCACTGAGCGACCCTCGATAGCGGAGCGGCCCCAGTTGATGCCGATGCCCACGGTGGGAGGAGAACCTGCGGCGCGAATAGCCGCGACCTCGTCGCCCAATTCGAAGAATCCTTTGACTGCGTCCTGCCCGTGGACACGTGCGTCACAGTGCTCCAAGACAATGCCCGCTGCGGCCAGATCCCACCCGGCAATGGTCTCCAAGGAGCGGGCTAGCGAGTCGACGCTGCCTCGCTTGGGGCCGGGTGCGCTGTGCACCTCGATGGCAATGACCGTGCCCTCCCCGGTGACGTCGGCCAACCGGGCGGCGAGGTCCACGGAGTGGGCCACATCCGCCAGTGCCTGCGCTCTGGAATCCTCACTGTCAGATGCCAACCCGTACCCCGCATCGGCCGCAATTCGCCCCATCACCATGGGGATGGCGGTGAGCATTACACGCCACCCAGGCTGTAGTCGGCCGATGATCGTGGCCACCAGGGAGGCATCAACGGCCCCAGCCGGTGCCGGAATCTCCAGCCCGCCGATTCTCTGATGGGCGAGCTCGCGGTAGAAGTTGAGCGCCTCTTTGGGGTCGCAGGGCTCCATCGCATATGCGCCAAATAGCGGGGGTTTTACCTGTGTCGCGGGTGACAACATTGTCGCTCCTGGGGTTGCGGTCCGAATGTCTCATTTGTGTCTCATTCGAAGATTTAGGCCCGCCCTGGTTGTCAAACTGTGGAAACCGGGTTAGTTTGTTCCGTGTGCCGGACCTTTGTTCCATTTAGCATATTGGAAAATCCCCAGCATGCAGAACGGCCACGACAAAGATGTCCCGCAAGTACGAACCCTGGCAACAGGGAAGGTCCAGTCCCCTGGGTCCTTACACGATATGCAACACCTCGCAACACCGACAAAGGAGTCCTTAATGAGGCAACACAAGGTCGCATTCTTCGCGGCAGCTCTCGGTGCATCGGCTTTCGCGCTCAGCGCGTGCTCCGCCGGCACCACCACCCCCGACGCAGCCGCCACTTCTGGCGCTTCGGAGGGAACCGCCGAGACCAGCGAGAAGCCCGCCAACGCGGACACGCTGGTCATGAAGGTGGCGTTCAACCAGCCCGAGACGCACCCCCAGTACATCGTCATGGACGAGCTTGGCGACAAGCTGTACGAGGCAACTGACGGCGCATACGACGTCGAGGTGTTCCCCAACGAGACCCTTGGCGCCCAGCGCGAGACGATCGAGCTCGTTCAGGCGGGCACCCTAGAGATGGCATATGTTGCCGGACCGCTCCTGGAGAACTTCAACCCCGACTTCGTGGCATTCAACCTGCCGTTCGTCTTCGACTCCCCCGAGCACCAGAGCGAGACCACCAACGACCCCGCGATCGTGGGCGACCTGTACGACTCGCTCACCGACCAGGGCATCAAGGTCATCTCCGCCTTCCACGGCGGCGTGCGCTCGGTATACAACTCCGAGAAGCCGATCAACACCCCCGAAGACCTCGAGGGCATGAAGATCCGCGTTATCGAGTCAGACACCAACATCGAAATGATGAGCCTCATGGGTGGCACTGGTACTCCGATGGGCCAGGGTGAGGTTTACACCGCCATCCAGTCCGGCGTCATCGACGGTGGAGAGAACAACGAACTGATCTACAACGGACTCAAGCACGACGAGGTCGCACCGTTCTACAGCTACACGCGCCACCTGATGTTCCCCGACTACCTGATCATCAGCCCTGCCGTGTACGACGCCATGACGCCTGAGGTTCAGGACATCTTCCAGGAGCTACTTGCCGAGGCACGTGTCCACGAAGCAGAGCTATGGCTCGAGCAGGTAGGCGAGGCCAAGACCAACGCCGAGGCTGCAGGAGCCACCTTCAACGAGGTCGACAGCGAAGCATTCGCTGAGGCAATCGCGCCGCTGACCGCATCGCGCCTGACGAGCGACACCGCCAAGTCGCTTTATGACCAGGTCCGCGCAGCAGCCGAGTAGTCAATTACCGACCCGAAGAGGCGTGAACCAATGAACAAAGTAAAAAGCATGCTCGACCGCGTGCTGACGTGGGCGGTGGTGACACTATTCGCACTACTCGTCGTAGACGTCGCATGGCAGGTCTTCACCCGGCAAGTCCTCAACCAGCCCAGCGGCTGGTCTGAGGAACTCGCAAAATACTTGTTCATCTGGCTCGGCCTCTTCGGGTCGGCACTCGTCTTTGGCGAGCGCGGCCACATCGCAGTGGACGTCGCCGTGAAGAAGCTTCCTCAGCGGGCGCAGACCGTTCTTGCGGTCGTGGTGCAGCTGGCGATCCTCACCTTCACCACACTCGTCCTGATCTGGGGCGGCCTGCTCGTCGTTGAACTGTCCTGGAACCAGAACCTGACAGGGCTGCCGGCGAACGTTGGCCCGCTCTACCTCGCCCTTCCCATCTCGGGAATCCTGATCGCGTTTTACACCATCTACCACCTGTTGCGCATCTTCACTGGCAAAGAAAAGCCACTTGTCGACGCCCCTCAGGACGTCTTGTAAGGGGGTCTGACACATGGATACCGCACTCGTCGCCGCACTGATTCTGATCATCGGCATCGCAGTCTTCTTGGTGATCGGAACCCCGATCTCCATCGCCGTCGGCCTGTCTTCAATGACCGCCCTCATCGTCGCCCTTGGCTTCCACAATGGCATCCTGACCTCAGCTCAACAGGTCTTCCGCGGGATCAATTCGTTCCCTTTACTTGCCATACCCTTCTTTGTGCTTGCCGGCGTCATTATGAACAACGGCGGCATTGCCTTACGGCTCATTAACGCCGCCAAGGTCATGGTGGGCCGGGCCCCCGGCTCGCTCGCCCAGACAAACGTCGTAGCCAACGCCATGTTCGGAGCCGTCAGCGGCTCCGGGGTAGCCGCCGCTGCCGCCATCGGAACCACGATGGGCCCCCTGCAGGCCAAGGAGGGCTACAACAAGTCCTTCGCCGCCGCCACCAACATCGCCTCGGCCCCTGCGGGCATGCTGATTCCGCCCAGCAACCTGATGATCGTCTACTCCTTGGTCTCCAGCGCATCGGTCGCCGCTCTGTTCGTCGCCGGCTACATCCCCGGAGTCCTATGGGCCCTGGCGTGCATGATCATCGTCTACTTGTACGCACGTAAGCGCCCCGAGCTCAAGATCACCGCCAAGCTGACGCTCCAGGAGCGCACCCGCATCATCGTGGCCGCGCTGCCCGCCATGTTCCTCATTGTCATCGTGATCGGCGGCATCCTGGGTGGCATCTTCACCGCCACCGAGGCCTCCAACATCGCGGTCATCTATTCCCTCATCCTTTCCGCCATCTACAAGGCAATCTCCATCAAGGACATGCCTCGCATCCTCATGGACGCAGCCCGCACCACGGCAGTCGTCATGTTCCTGATCGGCGTCTCGTCCATCATGGGCTTCGTGATGTCCTTCGCCAAGGTTCCGGCGATGATCGCAGACGTCATGTTCGGCATCAGCGACAACCCCGCAGTCCTGTTGATTCTGATCGCCCTGGTCCTGCTGATCGTGGGACTGTTCATGGACCCCACCCCCGCAGTGCTGATCTTCACGCCGATCTTCCTGCCCATCGTCATGGCGTTCGGGATTCACCCCGTGCACTTCGGAATCATGATGGTGTTCGCCCTATCGGTCGGCACCATCACTCCACCTGTCGGCCCCATCCTCTTTGTGGGAGCCAAGGTGGCAAACCTGGGAATCGAGGACGTCGTCCGGCGGCTCATGCCGTTCTTCGCAGCCCTCATCGCGCTGCTGGTCATGGTGATCTTCACCCCCCTCCTGTCGATGTGGTTGCCCACCCTGCTGGGGCTCGTCGTGGTTCCCTAACGCGGTAGCCCGCGCCCCACTTACCCGTACCAACGCACTGCATTCTCAGAGAAAGGACTCATCTCATGGAACAGCGATACGCCACCAGCCCGGAGCACGTCCCCGGAATGGATACGGACGAACTGCGCCGTCGATACCTGGTCCAAGACCTGTTTGTCACCGACCAGGCCAACGCGGTCTACACGCACCACGACCGCATCGTCTTGTTCGGGGCCAAGCCCGTGACCACCTCGGTGGCGCTGCCCACGTTCCCGGAGATCCGCAGCGAGTACTTCTTTGAACACCGCGAGGCCGGCATCGTCAACGTCGGCGGCGCGGGTAGCGTCTCCGTGGACGGCACCGTGTACGACCTGTCGCACGGCTCGTGCCTCTATATAGGTAGCGGCGCGGTGGAGGTGTCCTTCACCTCGGCCGATGCTGAGGCAGAGGGCGGCCCCGCCCGCTTCTACGGCGTCTCGGCGCCGGCACACACGTCGTACCCGACCACGCTGGTCGAGGCGGGAACCGGCGATATTCGCGAGCTGGGCGACGCACTCACCTCCAACCGCCGCACCCTCAACCGATACATCCACGAGGGTGGCGTCCAGAGCTGCCAGGTGGTGATGGGCGTCACGACGCTGCACCCCGGCAGCATGTGGAACACCATGCCGGCCCACACGCACGACCGCCGCACTGAGGCTTACCTGTATTTCGACCTGCCGGAGGACGCCCGCATTATTCACCTCATGGGTGTGCCCAGCGAGACGCGTCACCTGGTCGTCGCCAACGAAGAAGCCACCATCGCCCCTAGCTGGTCGGTGCACTCCGGAGTGGGCTCGGCAAGCTACAGCTTTGTCTTTGCGATGGCGGGAGAGAACAAGTCGTTCGACGACATGGACGGCTTCGCCATTGCCGAAATGCGCTGACGCGGAACAATGACTGACATGACTACCTCTACGCCACCGGCAATCCCGTCCAATAACACCGCCCCCACGGCGCCCGCGAATGCGAGCGAGAAGACCCTCCTAGTCCTCGAAGCAGTGCTGATGCACGACCGTTTCACGGACGTCGTGGAGGCCACTGGTCTAGCCAAGGGCACGGTGCATCGCATTCTGATGACCCTGGTCGACCGCGGGTTCGTCACGGTGTCGCAGACGGGTAGCTACCTTCCGGGACCCAAGGTGCTCTCCCTCGCGGGGCGTGCGTTGCAGCGCATCGATATCTCTGCCATCGCGCAGCCCTTCGTCGAGGCATTGGTGGCTCGCGTGCACTGCACCGTGCACCTGGGCGTCGCGAACGGTGACGAGGTGCTCTACCTGATCCGCTCGGACTCCGACAAGCCTTACCGCATGATGTCTCGCGTCGGAAACTCGATCCCTATGCACACCACGGGAATCGGCAAGTGCGTCCTGGCGACCTACTCCGACGATGCGCTTGCCCTGTTCGTGGCACGGGCCGGGCTACCCCGCATGACCGAGAACACCATCACTACTTTGGACGGCCTGCGTGCCGAGGTTCAAACCGTGCGCGACCTGGGCTACGCCCGGGACCGCGAGGAGAACGAGCCCGGCATCGGCTGTGTAGCGGCACCCGTCCGCGACCACACCGGCAACGTCAACTACGGCCTGAGCATCTCCACCATCATGCTCGACCACACGGCAGATCAGATTGACGCAATGTCGCGCGATGCCATCGAAACAGCTGACCAAATCTCCCGCGCATTGGGTTGGAAACCCTAAGAGCGCGGGGGCTCCGCCTCCACATCCATCTGTAAGGAACACCACAATGACTGCAGTCACGACGCCAGCCGACTACACCCACCGGCTACTGGGGCTTGAGGGCTCCACCGCGGTCGTCACCGGCGCAAGCCAGGGCATCGGCCTCGCGATCGCGCAAGCTCTCGCCTCTGCCGGCGCCGACGTGATTGCAGTCAGCCACAGCATGCCCGAAGGCGACAGCGACGCGCGCACTGCCGTCGAGGAGCAGTGCCGCGTCTTCACCCCGCTGCGCTGCGACTTCTCGTCGCGCGAGCAGGTCGCCGCACTCGCCGCAGACCTCGCCGATCGCGAGGTAGATATCCTGGTAAACAATGGCGGCACTATCCGCCGCTCCCCCGCCGCTGACCACAGCGACGAAGACTTTGATCACGTCATGGACGTGAACCTCCGCACCGCTTTTGTACTCTCCTGCGAGGTAGGTCGAGCCATGCTGGAGCGCGGCGCTGGCAAGATCGTCAACACCGCCTCCATGCTGAGCTTCCAGGGCGGAATCAACGTCCCCGGCTACACCTCTTCCAAGTCAGCCATTGCCGGCCTCACCAAGGCCCTGGCAAACGAGTGGGCCGCGGGCGGCGTGAACGTCAACGCGGTCGCCCCCGGGTACGTCGCGACTGCCAACACGCTTGCCCTGCGGGAGGACCCCGTGCGCAGCCAGTCAATCTTGGACCGCATCCCCGCGGGTCGCTGGGCGGACGCCACCGACATCGCGGGCGCCGTGCTCTTCCTGTGCTCCCCAGCCGCCTCCTATATCCACGGGGCCACGTTGCCCGTCGATGGCGGCTGGCTCGCTCGCTAGCACCGCCACTTCCCGGGTGCGGGGCAATGCTGTTCTGCGGCCCGCTGCCTTCAACGAATCAGAAAGGACTTCCATGAAGATTGTCATCACCGAGTGCGACCACGACGCGTTCGACCTCGAACTCTCCGTGACCGACGCCGCTCAGGCCAAGCTCGTCATCACCCAGTCCCAGAACACCGCTGAGGTTATCGCCAACGCAGCGGGCGCCCAGGGAATCCTGGTGCAGTACGCGCAGATCACCGCCGAGGTGATGGACGGACTACCCGACCTCAAAGTCATCGGCCGCTATGGCGTGGGCATTGACTCCGTCGACGTCCCCGCGGCGACCGCGCGCGGCATCGCCGTGTGCAATGTGCCCGACTACGGCACCGAGGCCGTCTCTGACCACGCGATCGCAATGGCGCTGGCCGCCGCGCGTGGCATCCCCCGTCTTGACCGTGGCGTCCGTGCCGGCAACTTTGATCTGGTCGCCGTCCGACCGCTCTACCAGACCCGCGACCGCGTCTTTGGCGTGATCGGGCTGGGCCTCATCGGAGCCGCCACCGCCCGCAAGGCCGCGGGGCTTGGCTACGAGGTCATCGGTTACGACGTTCGCGCTGACCCGGCGGCGGACACGTTCCACGGCGTGCGGTCAGTAAGCCTCGACGAGCTCCTTGAGCGGTCCCAGGTGGTGTCACTACACACCCCCCTGACGGATCAGACCCGCAGCATGATCAGCACCGAGCAATTCGCCAAGATGCGCTCGGACGCGATCCTGGTGAATACCAGTCGCGGCGGTGTAGCGGACACGGAGGCGCTCGTCGAGGCCCTTCGCGATGGCCAGATTCAGGGTGCGGCTATTGACGTCCACGAGGAAGAGCCGGTACCCATCGGCCACCCGCTGACCGAGTTTGACTCTGTGGTCCTCACGCCGCACCTTGCCTGGTATTCCGAGGAATCGTACGCGGAGCTCAAGCACCGCACGGCAGAGAACGTCGTGGAGGTGTGCGCCGGCCGCACTCCTCGCAACATCGTCAATCCGGAGGTACTCGGGGCCCCCGGACGCAACGCAGAGTTTCTCGTGAACGCCACCCAGACAGGAGCCTGACATGACCCCCCAGAACGACATGACTGCGGCCATCTGGAAGGGCGCCGATGCGGTGGAGACACAGCGGGTTCCCCTGCCTGCGATTCCCGAGGGTTGGGCACTGGTTCGCATGGCCTTCAATGGCATCTGCGGCACCGACCTGTCCATCTTCCACGGCAAGCATCCCCGCGCCCAGGCCCCGCTGGTCATGGGACACGAGATGTCCGGCTGGGTCGAGCAGGCTGGGGCCTCCGGTCCCGCCGCCGGTGCCCTCGTCGTGGTTGAGCCGCTGCTGTCCTGCGGCGACTGCAAGTCCTGCCGTGACGGCAACGCTCACGTGTGCCGCAGGCTCGGCCTGTACGGCATCGACACTCCTGGCGGCATGGCCGAGTACGTGGCTTTGCCCCCCGAGGTCTTGCACGAGGTCCCCGCAGGAGTCGACCCCCGCACCGCCTCACTCGCCGAGCCACTCGCCGTCGCCGTTCACGCCGTAGCGCTGTCCGGCATGGAGCAGGGCGACACCGTCGCCGTGTACGGGGCTGGCCCCATCGGAGTCCTCACCGCCCTTGTCGCACGCCACGAGGGCGCCGGCCAGGTCGTCATCACCGAACCCAGCCCCTGGCGCCGCTCGGTAGCCGAGGCCATGGGCTTCACCGTGGTCCCAGAGGGATCCACCATGGCGGAGACTCTCGCGCCGCTGACGGACGGCGAAGGTGCCGACACCACGTTCGACACGGCCGCCCACCCCAGCGTCGCCGCCCAACTGACCGAGGTCACCCGAGTCCTGGGACGCATCGTCGTCGTGGGTGTTTACAAGTCCCCCGCCCCCATTGATCTCCAGGCCGTGTGCTTCAAGGAGCAGACCATGGCCGGCGTGCGGGTGTACACCACCGAAAACGTGACTCGCGCGATCGAACTCATCTCCTCGGGAGCACTGGGGCTTGAGAAGTTCCCCACCAAGACATTCAGTTTGGACCAGATCAGCGCAGCTTTCGACGCAGCAACATCGGGCCAGGACTGCCTCAAGGTTCTGGTTTCCCCCCTTCCCGGAGAGGCCACGGCATGAGCACCGCATTCGACTTGACCGGACGTACCGCCCTCATCACGGGTGGCGGGCGCGGCCTAGGCGCCGGCATCACCAGGGCCATGCTCGACGCGGGCGCGGACGTCATCGTTTACGGCCGTCGCGACCTCCCTCAGGACCTGGTGGACTACGCATCCGAGCGCTCAAGGCGCCTGGACTTCTACTCCGTGGACATCGGCGACAGCGATGCGCTCGCGTCAGTCTCTGCCACGGTGCTCGCCGAGCACCAAGTGGACATCTTGGTGAACAACGCGGGGACCCAGGAGCGCCACCCCGCCGTGGAATTTCCGCTCGAATCGTTTGACCGCGTCATGGACGTCAACCTCCGTTCCGTCTTCCAGCTGTGCCAGATCTTTGGTGCACCGATGCTGAAACGCGGCCATGGAAGCATCGTTAACCTTGCCTCACTGTTGTCCTTCCAGGGCGGGCTGACAGTCCCGGCCTACGCCGCCAGCAAGGGCGCGGTGGCTCAGCTCACCAAGGCCCTGTGCAACGAGTGGTCCGGCAAGGGCGTCAACGTCAACGCGGTCGCGCCGGGCTACATGGCGACCGAGATGAACACCGCACTTCTCGCTGACCCCGTCCGCTTGGAGCAACTGTCCGTCCGCATCCCCGCCGGCCGCTGGGGCGAGCCCGAGGACATTGGCAACGTCGTCGTGTTCCTGGCCTCCCCCGCATCGGCCTATATCCATGGCCAGGTTCTTGCCGTCGACGGTGGATGGCTCGCCCGCTAGCCGCCCCACTTCCCTTCACCCCACCCCTCACTCTTTTCCCTCACGTAGGAGCCACACCATGAACACCCTCGCCCGACTCAGCGCCGCACGGCTCGTCCCCGTAGTTGTTCTGGACGATGCCGCCGATGCAGACCCCCTTGCCGCCGCCCTGGTCGCCGGAGGCCTCCCCGTCGCGGAAGTGACCTTCCGTACCGATGCCGCCGAGGAGTCCATCCGTGCCATGAGTGCACGTGGAGACATGCTGGTGGGGGCAGGCACCGTGCTGACCGCCGCCCAGGTGGACTTCGCCGTCTCGGCCGGCGCCAGCTACATCGTCTCACCCGGCCTGAGCCGCCCTGTCGTGGAACGTTGCCAGGAACTCGGTGTGCTCGCGCTACCCGGCGCCGTGTCAGCCACGGAGGTGCAGGCAGCCTTGGAAATGGGACTCACCACAGTGAAGTTCTTCCCCGCGGGCACCTCCGGAGGTGCACCCGCCATCGCCGCTCTCGCCGCCCCGTTTCACGGTGTGACGTTTGTGCCTACCGGCGGAATCGGTCCCACGAACCTTCACGAGTACCTTGCGATTCCCGAGGTGGTTGCCGTGGGCGGTTCGTGGATGGTCCCTCGCGCAACGGTGCGCGACGGCAACTTCGCAGAGATCACTCGCCTGACGGCCGATGCCGTCTCCCTTCTCAACGCCTGACACCCACACCTCACGACCACAGCCCACCAGGAGTAACCATGAGCCTCACCATTCGCCCCGCCTCTGAATGCCGCTATGACGCGGTCTCCCTGGGCGAGGTTATGCTTCGCCTCGATCCCGGCGAGGGTCGCATCCGTACCGCCCGCTCGTTCCGTGCCTGGGAGGGCGGCGGTGAGTACAACGTCACTCGTGGACTGCGTCGCGCCTTTGGCCTCCGGGGTGCCGTGGTGACGTCCTTGGCGGACAACGAGATCGGCCGCCTGGTCGAGGACCTCATCATTCAGGGTGGCGTAGACACCGACTTCATCAAGTGGGTTCCCTACGACGGCATTGGACGCGAGGTACGCAACGGCCTCAACTTCACCGAGCGCGGCTTTGGCGTGCGTGGCGCCGTGGGCGTGTCCGACCGCGGAATCACTGCCGCGTCTCAGCTCAAGGCTGACGACGTGGACTGGGATCATCTTTTTGGTGATCTCGGCGTGCGCTGGCTCCACACAGGTGGCATCTTCGCCGCTCTTTCAGAGACATCCGCTGAGACTGTGCTCGCAGCCGTCAAGGCAGCTCGCAAGCACGGCACCGTCGTGTCCTACGACCTCAACTACCGCCCGTCGCTGTGGAAGTCCATCGGCGGCCAGGCCAAGGCCCAAGAGGTCAACCGGGCCATCGCGCCCTACGTGGACGTCATGATTGGCAACGAGGAGGACTTCACCGCCAGCCTCGGGTTTGCTGTGGAGGGCGTGGACGAGGATCTCTCCGAGCTGGCCGTCGACGGCTTTGCCAAGATGATCGACTCTGCTGCGGAAACGTTCCCCAACTTCCAGGTCATCGCCACCACCATGCGCACCGTGCACACCGCCACCATCAACGATTGGGGCGCACTCGCGTGGTCCAAGGAGACCGGCCTGGTGCAGTCCACTCACCGCGAGCGCCTGGAGATCATGGACCGCGTAGGCGGTGGCGACTCGTTCGCGTCCGGCCTCATCTACGGTCTACTCGACGGCCAGCCGCTGGCGACCGCCCTGGAATACGGCGCGGCACACGGGGCCCTGGCCATGACCACTCCGGGCGACACCACCATGGTCACCACCGCAGACGTTCTCAAGCTGGCCGGCGGCGGCGGAGCCCGCGTTGACCGCTAACTCAACCACAACCAACCACACCACTATGGAGGTACGTATGACGAACGACCTGACGGGCCGACGCGCCCTCGTCACCGGAGGTGGCACCGGCATTGGCCGCGCCACCGCCATCGCTCTTGCCCAGGCGGGCGCCGATGTTGCCCTCACCTACCGCTCGAACGACGGCACGCCGGTCGCAGAAGAGATCCAGGCCATGGGACGCAAGTCTGTGGCTCTCGCGCTCAACGCCATCGACCAGGGCGAGGTCGACAGCGTCCTTGCCGCAGCCACCGAGGCCCTTGGCGGCCCCATTGACCTGCTGGTCAACAACGCCGGCGGCCTTGTGGGGCGCCAGAAGCTCGCAGAGATGACCGACGAGCATTGGTTTGCCGTGGTCGACGTGAACCTGACGAGCACCTTTCGCGTGACTCGTGCGGTGCTTCAGCAGATGCCCGACGGTGGCAGCATCGTCACCATCGGCTCGCAGGCCGCGGAAAACGGTGGCGGCCCCGGTGCCGTCGCGTACGCGGCATCAAAGTCGGCACTCGAAGGCTTCACTCGCGGCCTCGCCAAGGAACTCGGACCGCGCAACATCAACGTGAATGTCATCGCACCCGGATTCATTGGCGGCACGCCATTCCACGCCACCTTCACCCCTGAGGCGGGACAGCAGGCCGCGGTCGCCGGCACCCCGTTAGGACGAGCCGGTCAGCCCGATGACATCGCCAACGCCGTGGCCTACCTCGTCTCACCAGGCGGGTCGTTCGTCACCGGCATTGTCATGGACATCAACGGCGGCAACTGGTTCCGCTAACCCCAGATCAAAGGCATTGACCGGCTGGTGGGCTCACGCCCGCCAGCCGGTTTTTGCGTTTCGCACCGCGCGTGATTCCTCCGTATCGCTATCCCCTGGCCAGGCGTAAACTGAGAGCATGACCATCGAGATTCGGGACCCAGAGACCATCGAGCTCATCCGCGCGCTCGCCGCGCGCACCGGCCACTCGGAAGAACTCGCCGTCGAGGCCGCCGTCCTCAAGGCTCTTGCCGCACTCGACGCCCAAGGCACCTCCTACCGCGAGCGCCGCAACTCGCGTGTTCGCGCCCGCGTCCTCGAGGTCGAATGGCCCACCGAGCGTCAGCCCGCGTAGCGGCAATAGAGTTCACCGCGTTCGAGGAGTATCCGAGCATCAACGCGCCTGAGGCATCGGCCGTACCCTGAGAACGTGCCCACCCCAGCATCGGCCGCCCCGGACAAGGCCACCCGCGAACAGAAGATAGTCCTGTGGATCGCGATCATCGCGTCCTTTGTGTCATTCCTTGACGGCACCATCGTCAACGTCGCGTTGCCCGCAATTCTCGAGGAATTCGGCGGCGGTATATCCACGCAACAGTGGGTAGTGGACGCCTACCTGCTCACGCTCGGCAGCCTGATCCTGGTCGCGGGCTCGGTGTCCGACACCTACGGCCGCCTGCGCGTGATCAAGATTGGGCTCGCGGGGTTCGGCATCACGTCCCTGGCGGTCGCCCTCGCCCCTAGCGCCGAGGTGCTCATCGTCGCCCGCCTCCTCCAAGGCGCGGCGGGAGCATTGCTTGTCCCCTCAAGCCTCGCGCTCATCATGACCAACTTTCGCGGTGCCGCACAGTCCCGCGCGATCGGCACCTGGACCGGCATGACCGCCGGCGCGATGATCATTGGCCCCGTCATCGGCGGGCTGTTCGTGGACTTCGCGTCGTGGCGCTTCGCATTCCTCATCAACGTGCTGCCCATCGCCGCCACGCTGTGGCTACTCACCCGCCTCACCCAAAAGGATGTCCGCGTGACCGGCGCGCACATCGACGCCATCAGCGCCATCCTGTGCGCGGTGGGTCTGGGTGGCATGGTCTACGCCCTGATCGAGGAGCCCCTCTACGGCTGGGGATCGGCGCAGATATGGCTGCCGGCGGCCATCGGCGTCGCGGCGTTCGTCGCCTTCATCTGGCGTCAGGCAGTCGTCAAGCGGCCGATGATGCCGCTGGATTTATTCAAGGCGCGCAACTTTGCGTGGGGGAACCTTTCTACGTTCCTGGTCTACGGCGCGCTTTCGCTCAACGGCTTCGTTCTGGCGGTTTACCTGCAGGAACAGGCCGGGCTCTCGGCTACGGCTGCGGGCTTGGCGAGCCTTCCCATCACCGTGATTATGATCGCGCTGAGCTCGCGCGTGGGGGGCCTGGCCGGGCGACTAGGACCGCGCATCTTCATGACCGCGGGACCCATCGCGATGGCGGCGGGTGCCCTGTTGATGCTCGCGGTGGACACCGACTTCAATTACTGGTGGCAGGTGCTGCCGGGAATCGTCGTATTCGGATTGGGCCTGACCGCCACCGTGTCCCCGCTGACCTCCGCCATCCTGGGGGCGATCGACACCGAGCGCTCGGGCATCGCGTCGGCCGTGAACAACGCCGTGAGCCGCATCGCGGGGCTCGTGGCGATCGCGTTGATCGGGACCATCGTAGGCGGGCAGCTGGACCTCGCCGGCTTCCATCACGCGATGGTCGTGACGGCGGTGTTGCTCGCGCTGGGAGGCGTGGTGTCGTGGCTAGGAATCAGGAACCCCACCGCGCCCGAGGGCTCAGACGCCACCTAACTCGAGCGACGCCGCACCAACGCATACCCCGCGCCCAACCCCACCAGGAGCGCAACCCCTCCCAGGATCTGCACCGCCAGGTTGAAACTCAGCGCCACGCCCGAAATCCCGAGCACCAGCAACAGGGCCGAGGCCTCCACATCCAGCCGACCGTTGCGGCCGATGTCCGGGTCGCGCAGGTGAGCGATGGAGCGCACCAGCCACCACGAGGCGACAGCCACGACGACGACGATGAGGACCTCGTTGATGATCATGGGCTAGATGGCGTCCTTCTCGTCGTCGGTCAGCAGGGCAACCCAACCCTCGTACTCTCCCTTGTGAGCATCGGCGAGAGCGATGCACAGGTCCACGCGCTCGCGCAGGAAGTCGGGCACCAGCGGCTGATTTCTGGAGTTCAGCATGATGGTCCACTCGGGGACGTCGTGACTGGGCAGAACCACCTCGTGGCGCACGCGATCCGTGCGCAGGGAATCCGCCGCAGCATCGGCCGTCGCTTGTGTCTTGAAGCAGACGGCAAACTCGCTCTCGCGTGGCGCCGTGATGTCCACCCCGCGGAACTCGAGGCGCGCCAACTGCTCGGCGTCGTCCTTGAATAACCCGTGAGGCTCAACACGCTTCTTCGATGAAGAGAACAATCCCATGTGCCCACGCTAACCCTCAACGAGCATCGACTGTGCCAGAGTTGCCTCATGACACGCCCATCCCCCACCGCCCCGCTGCGCCCCGTTGGCACTTTCTTCACCGCCGCCATCTTCTGGGCGCTCATCGCCGCTGTTATCTTTGGCCTGGTCGCAGGACTAGTCCTGGGCGACACGCGAGACGACGGCTCTCTCGTGTTCTCATGGATGTGGTCGCTTGGAGGCTTCGCGCTGAGTGGAATCATGTTCCTGCCCATCGTCATGGGCTTCGAGGCGCTGCGACGCGTGGGGCACAATCAGGAGATCCTGGGTGCCAAGCTCGACATCATCCACGACGAGCGCACCAAGTAGTCCCGTTTAGACTGGGGCCACGTATACAACAGCCCCCACGAGTGAAGGATCCACCTATGTGTTCCCCCGCCAACTGCGACACCTGCGGCAAGACCACCTGGAAGGGCTGCGGCCTCCACATCGAAGAGGCGCTCGAGGGTGTCGCCGAGCAGGACCGTTGCGCGTGCGAACGCGTTGACGCTTAGGGAATGGCGATGACCTACGTGCAGGCCGTCCTTCCGCCCAAGTCGATGGGCGTCACCTACGTGCTGTGGTTCTTCTTTGGACTGCTCGGCATCCATCAGTTCTACATGGGCAAGATTGGCCGCGGAATCCTCTACCTGCTGACCGGCGGAGTGTTCGGCATCATGTGGATCATCGACCTTTTCACCATCCCCGGTCAGCTACGCGAAGTGAACGCTCAGCGCGCCGTGGGCATCGGATAGCACCCGCCTCGAGTCGCTCGACCAGGGCCCGCACCGCAATGAGCGGGCGGGCCCCTTCTCTTCGAATCGTTACGATTGCGGGAGCCCCTTAGCACCCCTCCCAAGATTCGTCGCCCCTGCTAAAACACCCATCGGGCGCTATTTGTTGCGGCGCTCGAAACGTTTTGATAGCGTCGGCATCGACCGCGAGCCTCATTGAGGAGGGCGTTGGCAGTCACAGAAAATCAGCAATAATCTGGTCGACGCCAACCACTCTGGTTTGCGCCCCCGACCAGGTTCTGAGTGGCGCAAAGACGCGCCACATATGCCCGGGAGGCATCTGTGAAAAATACAGCAAGAACCAGAGGAATCACCAGCCTGATAGCGGCTGGCGCGATCGTCACCGCGGGGGCCGTCGTGGCCATCCCGGCCGCGAGCGCCGCACCCGCTCCACACGTCGACAACCCGTATGCCGGCGCTACGCAATACGTCAACCCCAACTGGTCGGCCACCGTGGTCGATGCTGCGTCACGGCAATCAGGCGATCTCGCCGACGCCATGCTCGCCGTGTCGGAACAGCCGACGGCGGTGTGGATGGACAGGATCGGCGCGATCGAGGGCAACGCAGATGGCCCCGGCCTGCGCTATCACCTGGACGCCGCCCTCGAGCAGAAGCTGGCGGGGGTGCCGATCGTCTTCAACCTCGTCATCTACGACCTTCCCGGTCGTGACTGCTACGCGCTCGCCTCCAACGGTGAATTGCCCGCCACCCCGGCCGGCATGACCCGCTACAAGGAGGACTACATCGACGTGATTACGGACATGCTCGCAGAGCCTCAGTACGAGTCTCTGCGCGTCTCCGCAACCGTCGAGCCGGACTCGCTTCCTAACCTGGTGACGAACGCATCGCATCCCGCATGCCAGCAGTCCGCGCCGTACTACAAGGAAGGCGTGACGTACGCGCTCGACAAGTTGCACGCGATCCCCGGGGTGTACACCTACGTGGACGCAGCGCACAGCGGTTGGTTGGGCTGGGACAGCAACTCGGGTCCCACCGCGAAGTTGTTTGCTGACATCGCGAAGGACACCATCGACGGATTCGACTCGATCGATGGGTTCGTCACCAATACTGCCAACACCACGCCGCTGGTGGAGCCGTATCTTCCCGATGCGACCACCACGCTCCCCGGTGACCAGTACCAGGTGCGATCCGCCGACTTCTACGAGTGGAACTTCGACTTCGACGAGATCGACTGGACCGAGGACCTCTACGGCAAACTCGTCGCCGAGGGATTCCCCACGACGGTAGGCATGCTGATCGACACCAGCCGCAACGGCTGGGGCGGAGAGAACCGACCCACCGCAGCGTCAACTAGCACGGACCTCAACACGTTCGTCAACGAATCGCGTGTCGACCAGCGCAACCACCGCGGCGCATGGTGCAACCCCGAAGGAGCAGGAATCGGTGAGCGCCCACAGGCCTCACCCCCCGGCTTCCCGGACTCGCACCTCGACGCGTTCGTGTGGATCAAGCCTCCGGGCGAGTCCGATGGCTCCTCGGTTGAGATCCCCAACGACGAGGGCAAGGCGCTGGACCGCATGTGCGACCCGACGTTCAACTCCCCCAAGTTGAGTGGCCTGCTTACTGGCGCAAAGGCTAACGCCCCACTGTCCGGCAAGTGGTTCGAGGCACAGTTCATTGAGTTGGTCCAGAACGCGTACCCCGCGATTGGCGATGAGGGAACCGGGCCCGACCCGTCCCCCACTCCGGATCCCGACCCGTCAGTGACTCCTGATCCCGACCCCTCGGTCACTCCCGACCCGGACCCCTCGGTCACGCCGGACCCCGAGCCCTCTGTCACCCCTGAACCGGGTGGCGCGTGCACGGCGGTCATCAGCGTTGGCAACTCATGGCCGGGCGGCTTCCAGGCCTCCGTCAAGGTGACCGCTGGCTCCGCGAGCATCAACACATGGTCGACGACGCTCACCCTGCCCGCAGGCTCCTCAATTGGACAACTGTGGTCGGGCAACGTGTCGGGGACCTCGTCGCCCTACACGGTGACGAACGCCTCCTGGAACGGCTCGCTCAGTGCGGGCCAGTCCATGGAGTACGGCTTCGTTGGATCAGGCACTGCCCCGGCAGCGGGTGCAGTGAGCTGCACGAGCTAGCGCACAGTAGATAGAGAAAGAGGGACCCGGCACGGGGTGAGCCGGGTCCCTCTTTGCGTTGCGCTTACCGGCTGCCAGGAGGTCGAAACCACGCCGCAACACGCGAGGGATATAGTCACGTCCAGCACCCAGCCAGAAGGCGGACATGACGAATCGGCCCTACGACTTCGACAATTTCATCGCGCGCATCAACGTTCTAGTCACGGATCTGACGTCTCAGGGGATCGAGAAACTCCCTCCAGAACGCGAGCTGGCGGCGCGCTTCAAGGTGTCGCGAAACCAGGTCCGTACCGCGCTCGCGCGGCTCGAAAAGCAGAGCCGAATCATCAGGGTTCAGGGACGCGCCGGCGGCGCTTTCATCACCGAGACGGTCCAATCTGCGCCGGTCCCGCCCTTACTTTTCGATAGCCACTCGCGCAAAGTCACTCGCGACCTCACGTCCGTCAAGGGCGTGCCGCAGATGCTTGCTGAGCAAGGCTTTGCCTCCGAGACCCGCATCGTGTCGGAGACCACTGAACCCGCACCTGAGAATATCGCGGAGCCACTGGGAATCCCCACTGGCGCGCCCGCGATCTCACTGCTACGTCTGCGACTAGCCGATTCGGAACCGCTGTCGCTGGAGCGCATGTACCTGAATCGCGAGCGGTTCCCCGATCTCCTCGACCACAGCCCGGTGCTGGCGCTGTACTCACTGCTGAGTGACGAGTACGGCATCTCCATCCTGACCACCGAAGAGTCGATCGAGGTTACACACGCGCCGCGCCAGGTAGCCGCCCTGCTGAAAGTCAAGCCGTGGTCGCCGTTGCTCGCGCTACGGCGCATCGGACGCGATTCGGACGGCGCACCTGTGGAAGTGTCTGTCGACCTCTTCAGAGCCGACCGCACTCGCCTCAGCGTCAGCACCACACGCATCCCCTAGCTCGGGGACAATCTCCGCGGCCCTCGCCCGGCTCCCGCGGGAGATTTACATCCTTGTTACGCGCGACCAGCCAAACCAGAAATGGTTGGGTGCGAGTCTTCACTGCAGAGACTTCCTGGGTCTCGCCCGTGTCCCCCAAACGGGCCAAACAGATGGAGACGCAATGAAAAAGCACACCCAACGCCTCGCGACGGGCCTCACCGCCGCAGTCGCGGCACTCGCCCTCGCGGCATGCAGTAGTTCCTCCGAGTCCTCCGATCCGAGCGCCTCCAGCGCTTCCAACGACGAGCCCATGGGTGCCCTCGCCATGGGTTTCGCCACTTCCGAGATCCAAATCTGGAACGACCAGCTCGAGATCATGCGACCGATCATCGAGGACGCCGGGTATGAGTTCCTAACCGATGACCCCCAGTTCGACATCAACCGTCAGGTTGCATCGTGGCAGGCATGGGTCAACCGTGGCGACGTCAAGGCGATCATGGGTTACCCCGTGTCCACCGACTCCATGGTTCCCGTCACCGAGGTAGCGACCGAGGCTGGGGTCCCCGTCCTGGGGTACCTCCTCACGTGGGACGGCGTCGCTGCGGCCACGATCGTCGACTCCTATCAGGGCGGTTATGACCTTGGCGTCAGCGCGGCGGAGGAAACAGCCGAGTCCGCCGGCGCTGACGCGACAGTCACCGTGGCGACCTTCGGTACGCGAGACGAAGAGTTCGGCGCGCTCGCAATGGACGGACTCGCCGAGGGATTCGTCTCGGTCATGCCGAACGCCGAGATCACGGAACTCGCGGCGACCACTCGCGAGGAGGGCTACAACCTTACAAATAGCCAGCTCACCGCGGACCCCGACACTCGCGTCTGGCTTGGCGCCTCGAACGATTCCATGCTCGGCGTTTACCAGGCACTTCTTGACACGGGCGTCGCGGTCGACGACCCCGACTACTACGTCGCCTCTCGCGACGCGACCAATGAGGTCCTCGACCTCATCAAGATCCCCAACTCGATCTACCGCACGTCGATCGTCGTGCCCGCCCAGGCGCTCGCCGAGGCCAACGCCAAGCTGCTGATCGACGCCGCCGAAGGCGTGGCCGTCGCGGACGTCTCGGTACCCAGCGTGTTCGTCACCGCCGAAAACGCCGACGAGTTCTACGTCGCCGAATAATCCATCGCGGGTGGGGTCCCCGGACCCCACCCGCTCGGAACGGAAAGGCACCACCATGACTGCTGCACGGCTCACCTTTGACTCCGTCACCGTCGACTTCGGCACCACTCGCGCACTCAATCACGTCACGTCACACTTCGCCCCCGGCGAGATAGTCGGTCTGCTCGGCCACAACGGCGCCGGTAAGTCCACGATGCTCAACGTCGCCACCGGCGCCGTGCACGCCACCGCCGGCAAAATATTCATCGACGGACAAGCAGTGGATCTTTCCGCTCCCGCTGACGCCCACGCTCACGGCATCACCGTGGTGCACCAATCCCCCGCCCTCGCGGACAACCTCAGCGTGATCGACAACCTGTACATCGGCCGCGCGACCACCGGGCGTTCCGTGGCCGAGCGTAAGGCCGCGCGTCAGGCGCTCGATGAGGTGGGCGGAAGCCACTTAGACCTCGACACCATCGTGGGGGTGTTGTCGCTAGGCCAGCGCCAGATCATCGACATCTCGCGCGGACTGCTCATCGGAAACATGAAGGTTCTCCTTCTGGACGAACCAACCGCGGCCCTGGGCCAGTCGGAGACCGACGCACTACACGCCCTGATTCGGTCGGTCTCCGCCAAGGGCACCACGGTCGTCTACGTGTCTCATCGACTTCCCGACATCGTGGACGTCTGCGAGCGCGTGGTCATCCTGTCCAACGGCGCGATTGCCGCCGAGATGCCCGTCGCTGGCCTTTCTACCAGGGAGCTCGCCAGAGCCCTGGCGCCGGGACTCGAGGACGAGGAGTTCGTCCCCTCGAGCCGCGGCGAGATCATGGTCAACATCGTCAAGCCGCATCGCATGCAGTTCTACTGCGGCGAAGTGGTAGGCCTCTTCGGAGTCGCCTCCGGAGACCAGTTCGCGTTGCTCGAGGCGTTGACCGGCCGCGGGGGCAGCGTGGACTGCCAGGTCGATGGTCGCGACTACGCCCCGGCCTCTCCCTCCGCGGCCATCAAGGCGGGGGTTCATCCCGTCGCAGCGGACCGCGACAAGGACGGCCTGGTCCCGACCATGAGCGCCATCGACAACATGTACGGACCATGGCGCGGCAGACGCATCGGCGGTCGCCTGGTCGCGGAGAATCGCCGCGGCAGGGCCCGCCTCTACGATCAAGTCCGCAGCGAGCTCAATATTCACGGCCCGGGAGGCTCCTCCCCCATCGCGGCGTTCTCCGGCGGCAACCGCCAGAAGCACCTGATTGCCGCGTGGATGCGGCCCGTCGCCCCCAAGGTGCTGCTCCTCGCCCAGCCAACCCAGGGCGTCGACGTCGGGGCCAAGGCAGACATTCGTCGCGCTATTCGCGCTGCCACCGAGGCGGGCACGTGCGTGATCGTCGCGAGCGCGGAGAGCGACGAGATCGCCACCATGTGCGACCGCAGTTACGTGCTCTCCAGCGGTCAGTGCCAGGAGGTGGCTCGCTCGCCTCACTTTGATTCCGATCTGCTCCAGTGCCTGCTGGACCTCATCCCTAAGAAGAAGGAGTTGGCGGCATGACCTCCGACAAGTTCAAGATCCTGCTAGCAAGCAACGGCACCGTCGTGGTGCTGCTCGTCCTCGTCACCACCCTGACGTTCCTCAGCCCACGTTTTCTGCAACCCAGCAACCTCGAGACCGTGGTGCTGTCCATGGCTGAGATCGGAATCATCGCGATCCCCATGACCTTCCTGGTCATGTCCGGGTCCGTGGACCTTTCAGTGGGTTCAATCGCGTCGCTCGCCGCGGTATCGGGAGGCATCGTCTCTAGCACCACGGGCAACCTGTTGCTGGGCACGCTGGTGGCGCTCGCCGTCGGCGTCATCGCCGGCGTCATCAATGGGATGCTCGTCGAGATGGCGGGACTCAATCCTCTCGTCGTCACCCTCGGCACGCTCAGCGTGTGGGGAGGCCTCGCGCTACTCATCGCCGAGGGCCGCAGCATCACCGACCTTCCGTCGGCCACCAAGACCATCTCGTCGTTCCAACTGTTCGGCGTCATTTCGACGCCAATGCTGGTCCTCATCGCAGTCTTCTCGGTGGGCTGGTGGATCCTCAACCGCAAGCCCTTCGGCCGAGCGGTGCTCGCGACGGGAGGCAATGCCCGCGCAGCATTTCTCATGGGAATCAACGTCAAGTGGGTGCGTATCCGCCTCTTCGTCTTCACCGGAATTGCAGCATCTGTAGCCGGAACACTGATGTCCTGGAAGCTCCAGGCGGCCTCTCCAAGCCTGGGCAACGGCCTCGAATTTTCCGTACTGACGGTCGTGCTACTTGGCGGTATCGCCTTCGAGGGCGGCCAGGGACGCCTGTCCGGGGTCCTCGCCGGTGTGCTGTTCGTCGGCGCCCTGCGCAACGGGCTCGTCATCCTGGGCGTCAGCCAGTTTGTGCAAACCATCATGGTCGGCCTGACCCTGATCGCGGCAGTCTCCTTCGACAAGTCGATCCAGAGGGTCCTTAAGTCTGCCTGGGTCAACGTCGCGAAGCAGGAAGACGATCCGTCCACGACACCGCCACCCGGCAACGCGACCGCGACCGCGACCGAGCGCACCAGCGCCTAGCCGACCCACTCTCACTCAACTCCCAGGAGAACCCCTGCCGATGAACACCACACCCACGCGCTCGTTGTCGTCAATCATGGACGGCAACAGCTTCCAGGCCACGAACCTGGGACTGCTGCCCAACAACGAACAGGCGCTCATCCGGCGCCGGATGGCCACCCTCGGGACGAGTTACCGACTCTTCTACCGCACGCCGGTGCACGCAGACCGCGCCGAGGGATGCTATCTCTTTACTCCGGATGGCACCCGCTACCTTGACGCCTACAACAACGTGGCAAGTGTGGGCCACGCCAATCAGCGAGTGATCGACGCCGTCAGGCTACAGATGGGCAAACTCAATACCCACACCCGCTACCTCCAAGACGGCATCGTCGAGCACTCGGAACAGCTCCTCGCCACCTTCCCCGAGTACCTGAACAGCGTGATGTACACCAACTCGGGTTCGGAGGCGAACGATCTGGCGATCCGGGTGGCCCGGCTATGGACGGGAGGCGAAGGACTCGTGGTGACCGCGGAGGCCTACCACGGCACCACCGAGTTGCTCAGTCGAGTCTCGCCCGCCATCTCCGGCGGCTTCCCCGAGGACCCGTCGGTACGGGTCATCGCCGCACCCGATACCTACCGCGTCGACACGGACGACATGGGCGCTTGGTTCGCCACCCAGGTGCGGGAGTCCTTCGAGGACCTCCTCGCACACGGAATCAAGCCCGCGGCCTTCCTGGCGGACTCGATCTTCTCGTCTGACGGGATCTTCCCCAATCCAGTCGGCTACCTGCGGCAGGCGATCGAGGTGTGCCACGAGTTCGGTGCGCTCTTCATCGCCGACGAGGTCCAGCCCGGGTTTGGTCGTACCGGCGACACCTTTTGGGGCTTCGAACGTCACGGCGTCGAGGCGGACCTGGTGTCCATGGGCAAACCCATGGGCAACGGCATTCCGGTCGCCGCACTCGTGGGCCGCACCGAAATCTTGGATAGGTTCGGAACCGAGGTGCCGTACTTCAACACGTTCGGCGGCAACTCCGTCTCAATCGCGGCCGCCAACGCGGTCCTGTCCTTCATCCATGACACCGGCCTTCAGTCGCAGGTCGCGACCGTGGGCGCCAGCCTCCGTGACGCGATTTCCACGATCACGGCCGACGCCGCGTTCGTGGGGGACGTGCGCGGGAGCGGACTGTACATCGGGGTCGAGATCGTCAAGGACCGCGACTCGAAGTCTCCCGACGGCGGCCGCGCGCTGGCGATCGTGAACGATCTACGCGACCGCGGAGTGCTAATCTCCGTGGCCGGCGCCGGCAACAACGTTCTCAAGATACGCCCGCCGCTGGTTTTCGGCACTCGCGAGGTCGCGCTCTTCTCCGATCACTTTGCGGACACTATTGCCGCCGCGGGAAACGCATGATTTCGCGAAACATTGCCGCCGTACTGTGGGATATGGACGGGACAATCATCGACAGCGAGCCCGCTTGGGGCGAGGCGGTGGTCAGTATGTTGGCGGTTCACGGAGCGTCCCTGGATCCCGAAGTCGCCACTTCGTTGATCGGCGCGAATATGGGTCACACGGCGGACGCAATGCGTAGCCTCGGCGTGCCCTACAGCGACGCAAGAATTGTCTCGGAACTCAGCGACCGCGTGGGCGCACAGCTGAACGAGCACGTTCCGTTCCGCGCCGGCGCCCTCGAGCTGATGGCCGACCTCGCGTCGAGAGGAGTGCCCCAGGCCCTCGCCACAATGTCGTACCGGCAGCTTGTGACGCCGGTGCTCACGGCAATCGCCGATGAGCTCAACGGCTTCGAGTTCGCCGTCACCATCGCCGGCGACGAGGTCGCTGAGGGAAAGCCCTCCCCCGACGTGTACCTGCTGGCAGCGAAGAGACTCGGCGTTGAACCCCGCGACTGCGTGGTGCTCGAAGACTCATTGCCAGGGGCTGCCTCCGGGGCCGCGGCTGGCGCGACCGTGGTCGCGGTGCCGCTACGCGGACCCACCTCGAAGCTGGCCGACGCGGTCCGCCCCGACCTCGACGCGATCACCTACACCGACCTCGCGTCCATCCACTCGCATCATTCGTACTATCAGCACGAGGAGACAGTATGAATCCACTAGATCTCACCCGCCTGACCGCCGCCCAGCTTCGCACGGGTTACACGACCGGCGACTTCACTCCGGTGGACGCGACGTACGCGGCGCTCGCGGCAGCAGAATTGGGCCAATCGGCCTACAACGCGGTCGCGTCGATAAAGCAGGAAGAGGCGCTAGAGTTCGCCGCCGCGAGCGCCGCCCGGTGGGCCGCCAACGCTCCGCTCAGCGACCTCGACGGAGTCCCCGTGTCGGTCAAGGATTCTTTCCCCCTAGTGGGACACAAACGCTGGCACGGCAGTTCTCTCGCCGATAGCCTCCCACCGTCGGTCCACAACGGAGCTCCCGTGCGCCGACTCCTAGAAGCTGGCGCGGTGCCGTTCGTCAAGACCACCATGCCGGATTTTGGGTTGATCGGCTCCGGGATCAGCTCTCAATTCGGGATCATACGTAACCCGTGGGACCCGACCTGCAACCCGGCTGGCTCCAGTTCAGGAGCGGGCGCCTTGCTCGCCATTGGTGCAGGACCCCTCGCCATCGGCACCGACACCGGCGGATCGGTGCGCATGCCGGCGGCGATGTGCGGAGTGGTGGGACTCAAACCCACGCAGGGCCTGGTGGCCTACGACCCTCCCAAGCTCATCGGCGTCGCGGGGCCCATGGCCCGCACGGTCGCGGACACCGCGGCATTGCTCAGGGTGGTGGGCCAGCCCGACCTTAGCGATCACCTGTGCCTACCGGGCGGATTCAGCGGGGATGGGGCGCCGGTCACTTCGCTTGCGGGCGTCAGCGTCGGCGTATTTACGACCATGCCCGGTCCCGTGCCGGTCGACCCTGAGATTCTGGCGGTGGTGGACCAGCAGGCCGCGATTCTCGAGTCTCTCGGCGCCACCGTGACGCGCGTGGCCGAGCCCATTTCCGGGGTGGACGATTGGGCGATCATGTCCGAGGTGCTCATGACTCGGGGTCTGCCCGAACTCCTGCGAGTTCCCGAGGACCAGTGGAAGAGCATCCCGGCGGGGTTGCGAGAGAGCCTCCTCGGGAACCGCGACACGACGGCGATGGAGCACATCACCAACGAGAAGAAGCTCGAGGCCTCCCGCGCTGGGATCGCGGGGCGGCTGCAGGCATTCGACTACGTCTTATCGCCGGCGTCCCCCGTCGTGTCCTACGCTGCCGAGCTCGAGCAGCCCGTCGTGGACGGCCACGCCGTCAACCACATGGCGTTCACCGCGGCTTTCAACCTCACCCACCTGCCCGCTGGCACCGTTCCCGTGGCGATGTCCGCATCGGGTATGCCCATCAGCGTCCAGGTAGGCGGCCACCGTTTCAACGACGCCGGAGTGCTCTCCGTGATGGCCGCGTTGGAGTCGACACGCGGTTTCGATCTCCAGTACCCCTTCGCCCTAGCCACCCAGGAGAACCAGCAATGACAACCACTCCCACCTTGTCCGTAGCCTGGGACACTGCGACCTGGACCGACATCCCCGGCGTCGCCCCTCTCAGCTGGCAAGGATCCGATCACCACATCAGCGAGGCCACGCTAGATTCCGGTGAGCGCGCACTACGCAAGGCGCCCCGGGACCTCGTGCCAGTCCTGTCCTGCGACGCTGGATCAGCACGCGTCGCGGCCGCGGAGGTTGGCGTGGGCCCGCGAGTCCTGGTGTACGACGCTTCGTCGGGATCCACCATCGAGGAGCACCTCGGCGACCGATGGCGGGTGGCCACCAGCCTGCGACTCAAGAATCCTGAGGTCCTCGCCTCATTCGGCCGGGCCCGCATGCGTTTTCGAACCTCCGAGGCGACGCTTCCGGTTCGCGACATGCTCGCTGAAGTCAGCCTCCTCGGCGCCCTTGTTGCCGATGCGACGGGAGGCACGGTGCCAGGCGACGGCCTTCCCAGCGGCGGGGTCGCCGAGGCTTTCGCGCTGCTGCCTCGCCTCTCTGCGGCACTCGCCGATGGTCCCGCTCCGTCGCCGTGCTGGATGTCGAGCGAAATCTCAGACATTCAACTCGGTCCCGACGGCGCGGTACTGCTAACCGGTGGCACCGCGGCGGGAATCGCCGATCCTCTCGCAGACGTGGGCGCTGCACTCGCGGGTCTCGCCCCCTATTGCGCTACCGCCGAGGACGCGTTCGGAGCCCTATGGGACGACGACCACCCTGGCGCCTTCGCGCGCGCGGTCCTGTGGAGCATCGTTGCAGACCTGCGTGCCGCGCTGGTCTCGATTGTCGCCCACGGGTCGGATCCGGATGCGGGCTACTCGATGTACGCGCTGAGACGCGGCTGGAAGCTCACCTTTAGCGTGGGCGCGGACGACCTCGACACACTGCTCACGACGGCCCAAAAGGGATGGAAATGACACCCGCAACTTTCGACATCACCGACATGTCCGCGCTGGAACCTCAGGCGCTAGCAAGCGAACTTGCGAATCTACCCGGCTGGCCCTTCGGGCCAATCCGCCTCGATCGGGTCGACGACGGCATCACCAACGTCAACTATTTTGCGCACACCGCTGACGGAGTCGTCTTCCTCAAAGTTCCCGGACCGGGAACACGCGCCTTCATCAACTGGGATGTCTCCACCGAGGCGACCCGCTGCGCCGCCGAACAGGGAGTGGGACCGGAACTGCTGTACTACGACGCCACCTCGGGGGTGCAGGCTACGCGCTTCCTCGACGGGTACCGAAGTGCGGGAGCGGCCGACTTCGCAGATCTCGATCGCGTCTCCGAGATCTTCGATCTCTACCGACGCCTGCATGCAGGCCCGCTGTTGTCCACGACCAAGACAGTATTCGACATGATCGACGAGCACCGAGGGCAGCTTGAGGGAGCCAGCGTGACGTTGGAGCCGTATCAGCGTGAGGTTCTCGACCGTTGGGACACAGTCCAGGCCGCATACGTGGACGCCGGTCTCGACCTGGTTCCCGGCCACAACGACTTCAACCCACCCAATTACATGTTCGGTCCAGACGGGGACCTCAAGTTGATCGACTACGACTATGCAGCGAATACGGATCGGTACTACGAGATCGGCGGCATCCTGACCCTGTTCGGCTACCCGCAGAGCGTCGAGCACGGGCTGATCAGCGCGTATCTGGGCACTGAACCGAATCCCGGCGAGCTGGCCCGCATCCATCTTTCCGGGATTGGCGCCGCTGTGAAGTGGGGGCTTTGGGGCCTGTACAACGCGGCCGTGCGGGACGTGGACTTCGACTACGACAAGTACGGTGCCGGAATGCTGGCGCCGGCACACCACTGGCTGAAGTCGGACCGGGCGGCGTGGGCGATGAAGCAGCTGTAGCGCGTCCGGGCGTGGCCGCCACGTTCACGAGTTTGGTTGACTAGAGTCCAAGGAGGACCAGACCCCGTCACCCGCTCGAAGGGACACCCCATGTCGTACTCATTTGACGCTCCGGCCGACCCGGGTCTGCGGGAGCGTTTTGGTGTCCACTCCGAGGTGGGCAAGCTGCACAAGGTGCTGGTCTGCTCCCCCGGGCTCGCGCACAATCGCCTGACCCCCTCCAACTGCCACGACCTGCTGTTCGACGACGTGATGTGGGTGGAGAACGCTCGCCGCGACCACGCCCAGTTCGTGGACCTGATGCGCGAGCGCAACATCGAGGTGCTGGAGCTGCACACACTGCTCGCCGAGACAATGGCCTTCCCCGCGGCCCGCGAGTGGCTGCTCGACCGCAAGGTGACGCCTAACGAGCTGGGCCTCGGCCTGGTCGCGGACGTGAGGCAGTACCTCAACGAGCTGGACTCGATGGAGCTCGCGAAGTACCTGGTCGGTGGCCTGTCCACCCAGGACCTGCCCCGCGACTTCGCGCCGCCCACGGTGCAGTTGGTGCGCGAGGAGTCGGGGATGCGGGACTACCTGCTGCCGCCGCTACCCAACACGCTGTTCACCCGCGACACCACCTCCTGGGTCTACGGCGGCGTCACACTCAACCCGCTGTTCTGGCCCGCCCGCCATGCCGAGACGCTCATCATGAAGGCCATCTACTCGTTCCACCCGGACTTTGCAGGTGCCGGCGGCGCCGATGCCGTAGCCCAGCCGGATTCGCGAGAGTCGGCCGGGGTAAAGGTCTGGTGGGGAGACCCGGAGGTGGACACCGGCATGGCGTCGCTGGAGGGCGGCGACGTGATGCCCATCGGCAACCGCACCGTCTTGGTCGGTATGTCCGAGCGCAGCTCGCGCCAGGCCATCACACAGCTCGCGGCCGAGCTCTTCATCGCCGATGCTGCGGACCGGGTCATCGTCGCCAAGATGCCGCGCCTTCGGGCAGCCATGCACTTGGACACCGTATTCACGCTCGCCGACCGCGACGTGGCCACTGTTTTCCCCGGCATCGTGGACGGCATCGAGACCTACTCCATCCGGCCCGAGAGTGCACCGGTCGTCCTCGACGTGCGCCGCGAGTCCGAGTCCCTGACTCACGTGGTCGCGAAGGCGTTGGGACTGGGCTCGCTCAACGTGATCGAGACGGGCGGCGACCGCTACGCCTCCGAGCGCCAGCAGTGGGACAGCGGCAACAACGTGCTCGCGCTGGAGCCCGGCGTGGTGGTGGCGTACGACCGCAACACGTCCACCAACGACCGTCTGCGCGCGGCGGGCGTGGAGGTCCTCGAGATCACCGGGGCTGAGCTGGGGCGTGGTCGCGGCGGGGCGCACTGCATGACCCAACCGCTGGTACGCGAGGCGTAGTATCGCCGAGGTTTGGAGGCGCATCGTTGGCGCTCTCCGCAGCAATTCCTTATTTAAGCAACCACGGAGTTGCGTTTATTAATGACTTGCCGCTAGTCTCCAGGTAAGGCTCACCTAAGTGGGTCAAGCAACGCGCTTTCCGTTCCTATCACTACCCACTCCCTGGAGCCCTCCCGTGCCTCACGTCTCTACTTCAGCGCGCCCTCGTGCCGCTGTCTTGGTAACCCTAGCAACCATATTTACGCTGGTATCTTCCCTGTTCGTCGGATTTCCCGCACAGGCAGCCGATGCCGCCGCCGGTTCGCTTACGTGGGGCACCAAGTCATCCTTCCGTGGCTACGTCGTGGGCTCGGGCGGGAGCGTCACCGCAGGCCAGGGAGCCACGGACAATGGCACCGCCACCAGCTTTGGTGCCGTGGACAGCACTATCGACCTCGACGCCGGAACCGGCTCCGCCTCGTACTACGGGACCGTCAACTTCACCGTTGCGAGCCACGGCGTCGACATCACGTTGGGATATCCGGTCGTGCGCATGACCGGCTCTGACACGGCAGTACTCGACGTCACCTACGACGACGCCACCGTGGCGCTGGTTGAGGTCGATCTCACCACGGCCACCATCGCCGACGTCGACGGCATCACCAGGGTGAGTGGCGCGTCCACCGCAATCACGGCTGCTGGTGTACCGATCTTCCAGCAGTACAGCGAAGGCACGGCGATGGACGACCTGACGTTCTCCTTCGCCTCGCCTATCGAGGACGAAGTGGGCACAGGCGACGACGCCACCGGTGACGGCGACGAGACCGACGCCGACGATGAGACCGGAGATGACGCCGGCGATGGCGAGAACGGCAACCCCGCTGGTGGCGACGACTCGGCTCCCGGCGATGGCCAGGACACCGGCGACGGTGCTGGCGAAGGCGACGACGAGGCGCCCGTGACGGACAAGCAATTCGGGGCGACCGTTGCCCCGGCAACGGGACTCGCCGATGGCGACAGCGTCACTCTCCACGGCACCCTGCCGGCCCTCACCGACGGCCTCAACACCTCGGTCTACGTTTTGTTCTGCGCCAAGGGCGAGGACGAGATCGGCACCGCCGCAGGACGCCTCGGCGGCGCCGACTGCGACGGTTCACAGCAGTGGCTCATGCACACCTCCGTCTACGGACAGCCCACTACCGGCACGGTTGCCGACGGCATCTGGACGTTCAGCACCACCCTCAATGTCACCGACGCTTTTGGAGACAAGGTCTGCACCACCGCGTCCCAGGACGGGGACGAGTGCGGAGTTTTCGTCCGGCTGCCTCACACGTTCACCGCGAGCAACAGCGCCAACCCTTATATCCACGACCAGTTGGTGCCCGTGACATTCGCGGCACCCACCCCCACGGTCACAGTCTCGAAGACTCAGGGGCTCGACGCTGACGGCGAGACAGTGACGGTCCATGGCGAGAACTTCTTGCCGTCCGACCCCGCCACGTCGGGTACACGTCCCCCACTGCTCGGCAAGTTCACCGGTACCTACGTCGCATTCGGACGCTATGACGACGTCTGGAAGCCCAGCGAGGCGGCGCCGCGAGACTCGCGTCGCAACGGCGACAACAGGTGGGCGCTCCTCGCAGAGGATGTCGCCACCGTTGGCGGCGCGGCGGCGGGCGCGATTACCCTCAATGCCGACGGCAGCTTCGATGCCACCCTGTCCGTCACCGACGACTTCGCGGCCAACACCGGAAGCGGCAACTACGGCATTTACACCTACGCCGCGGGGGGCTCGACCTACGCACCTTTCGAGACCTTCACCCCCATCACTTTCACGGCGCCCACCCCCACCGTGACCGTGTCAAAGACCACCGGCCTTGATGGAGACGGTGAAACCGTGACGGTCACAGGCACCGGATTCTCCCCCCAGGCCCCCGCCACCAACTCATCGGCACGTCCGCCACTGTCAGGGCTGTTTGGCGGCGCGTACGTCGTGTTCGGCAAGTTCGCAGACGCTTGGCAGCCCTCGACTGGTGCCCCGGCCACCGACCGCACCGTCCTCGACGGACAGCAACAATGGGCACTCGACCCCAGCTTCCTCAACGTCGGCGATCCCACCAACCCCGTCGACCCCCGCTTCCAGGCAACAGTCGCCGCAAGCGGGATACCCATCGACGCTGACGGCGCCTTCACAGCCACCATCAAGGTCTCCGACCTCGCACCAAACGCCGATGGCAACTACGGCATATACACCTATCCCGGAGGTGGGGCTGTCTACGCCCCATACGAGACGTACACACCGGTCTCGTTCGCCTCGACACCCGTGACTCCAGGGCCAGATCCCGAGCCGGAGACCCCTGTGGGCGACCTGACCTGGGGCATCTACGGGCCGTTCACCGACTACGTCGAGGGCCCCGGCGCAGCCGGCACCGTCACCACTGTGGGTGCCACCCGCACGGGTGACGTGTTCGGCTTCACCCAGTCGGGCGGCAACGCCAACGCGCCCGCTGGAACGGGCACCGCCACCTACGCTGGCACGGTGACCTTCACCGGTCACCACGGCGCCCTGAACCTCGCCCTTGCCGATCCCCACGTGGTACTCACCAGCACGACGACGGCAACGGTCTCGCTGCTGGTCGATGGCACCCGGGCAACCTTCGCGACGATCAACCTGGCCGCTGCCACCAAGAAAGTTAGGGACGGCGCGACCACCTACTCAGGCGCGAAGGCAACGCTCACGTCCGCCGGAGCATCGGCGTTCCAGAACTTCTATCCAGCCGGCACCCGGCTGGATGACCTCACGTTCACCATCGGCGCATCGGACACCACGGTGCCGACCACTCCCGAAAAGCCGACTACGCCCACCACCCCTGATAACGGAAACACGGGTAGTGGCGGTTCCACCGGCGGATCAACCACTATCGGCGGAGGCACCTCGACCAGCACGAGCACGCCCTCCACTACCGCGGTCGGCTCCCTCACCTGGGGAATCTCGAGCGCGTTCCGCAACTATGTCACGGGCCCCATCGCAAGCGGCGCCATCTCCGTCTCCGGCGCCAGCTTCAACGGCCTGACCTTCACGTTCATCCAAAACGGCGGCGAGGCCGACCCCGCCAAGGGAACGGGCACCGCTTCGTACGGCGGCGCGGTGACATTCTCGGGTCACCATGGTGACCTCAATCTGAGGTTCTCTGACCCGCACATCCGACTCACTGGTCCAGACAGCGCAATGCTCTCCCTCGCAGTGGATGGCTCTCGCGTCGACTTCGCCACCATCGATCTGGGTGCGGCATCGCAGACCACCAAGAGCGGTGCGACCCGATTCACCGGGGCTCCCGTGACACTGACCGCTGCCGGAGCGACGGCCTTCCAGGGTTACTACAGCGCCGGAACTCGCCTGGACTCGATATCCGTCACCTTCGGTGCCGCCACAGTGGCAACCTCGAGCAGCGGAGCACGAGTCGTCGCCGCAGCCATCACCCGCGCGCCCGCCGCGCAGGCAATCCCCGACACACCTCCGTCGTCCACCGGAATCGAGCTCGACGACGCGACCCTCGCGGCGCTGATCGCCGGCGAACAGGTCACCATCTCGGTGCCCGGCTTCGAGCCCAACGAACAGGGCATCATGGTCGTCATCTACTCCACCCCCACCATCCTAGCGGCGGATCTCAACGCGGACGCGAGCGGAGTCGTCACCTGGACGGGTTCGCTCCCTGCCTCACTGACCGGTGAGCACACGTTGACGTTCCAGGGGTCCGTGGACAAGGGCATTGTGCTCGACATCCCCACCTCCACCGTGGGCATGTGCCTTGCGACCGATGCCACGCTCGATTGGGGCTTCAAGGAAGGCTTCCGTGCCTACGTCGAGGGAATCGCCCATGGCGAATGGACATTGTCGGGCAACGTCGCCGAGGTCACCGGCGGCTACCAGTTCACCGACGGCTCGGGTTCGCTCACCGAAGCGGCTACCGGCACCATTGGCTTCGAGGCCGGCATTGAGTTCACCGGCCACGAGGGCGCTCTCGACACCACGGTCTCGAACCCCGTGATCGAATTCTCCTCCGACGGCGCTTACCTGTTACTCGACGTCAACGGCGAAACCCAACAGGGCGAGCCGATCAACCTCCAGACGGTGCGCTTCGGCACCATCGACCTGGACTCCGCCACCATCAGCGCTGACGGGGACACCGTCACCATCGCCGATGCCCCGGTCACCCTCACCGCAGACGGCGCCAGCGCCTTCGGCACCTACCCTGAGGGTGAAGCGCTCGACGCGCTCACCCTGGTCGCTACCGGCGCCGACGGCTGCCTCGCCACCCTGGCCGGCGTCGTGGTCGAGGAGCCCGCAGTCGAGGCTTCGCCCACCGAGGAGCCCGCAGCGGCCGAGGTGACGAGTGTCGAGGTTGCTGACGAGGAGGGCGGCAGCAGCACCTGGCTATGGATTGGGGCTGGCGCGCTGGCGCTGATCATTGCCGCTGGCGGGATCTTCCTCGTCCGCCGCGGCAGGGAGTAGGACCTGCGTCCTCGCGGGCTTGGGACACACGCTCCACAAGGGACGCATCAGAGGAACGGGGTCGCCGATAGGCGGCCCCGTTTCTTTGTCTGCGGGGCGCAACCTCTGATCGAGTCCGCATCTGCGCGCTTGTGCGCAGGACGGGGTGGAGGCCGACGCGCGGACCCGTCGGAGAAGTCGTTCAGCGCCGCACGGGCACGATGACGGGCGAGCCGCCATCGGGGTCGTCGAGAACCCGAACCGCGATGCCATAGACGCGCTCGAGCAGCTCCGCGGTCATGACGTCGGAGGGATCACCGAACGCCGCCAGCACTCCCCGGTCGAGGATCGCGATGCTGTCCGCGTACGCTGCGGCGATGCTCAGGTCGTGCAGCACCACCACGACGGCGCACCCGGCCGACGCCCGTTCGCGCGCAATACCCATGACGTCCTCTTGGTGACGCAGGTCAAGCGCAGCGGTGGGTTCGTCGAGCAACACGATGTCCGTCTGCTGCGCGAGGACTCGAGCGAGCGAGACGCGCGCCTTCTCGCCCCCAGACAGCGAGGGGAAGGACCTCTCGGACAGGTGGGCGACATCCGTCGCCGCCAATGCGGCTTCCACCGCCACGTCGTCGCCATCGGCCTCAGGCCTGCCTTGCCAGGGCGCGCGGCCCATCGCGACGACGTCGCGCACCGTGAACGGGAACGACACTTGATTCTCCTGCGTCAGCACCGCGCGGCGGCGCGCTAGATCACCGTGGTGCCAGTGCGCAAGATCCTCGCCGTCGACCTGGACGCGCCCCTGCCCCGCGGCCCGGTCGCCGGTGAGCACGCTAAGCAGCGTGGACTTGCCCGCGCCGTTGGGGCCCACGAGCGCGAGAACTTCACCGTGCTGCACCTCAACCGTGACGCCGCTCAGAATGGCCTTGTGGCCCAGTTCGACGCTGACGTCTGCGGCGCGAAGCGCAGGCACCGAAGTGTCCATGCGACGGGCAGAACTCATGCCCACCCCCCGGCCTTGGTCCGCGCGGAGCGCAGGAGATAGAAGAAGAACGGCCCACCGATGAGAGAGGTAAGCAAGCCGATGGGCAGGTCGGCTCCCGTTACAAGTGTGCGTGCCAGCACGTCCGAGTAGACCAGCAGGGCGGCACCGCCCAGACACGATGTCAGAATCAGCCCGCGGTGGGCGGGCCCCAGCAGCATGCGCATCAGGTGCGGAATCACTAGACCCACGAACGCGATGATTCCAACGAACGCGACGGCGCCGGCGGTGAGCACCGCGACCACCACGATCGACACGATGCGCAGACGCTCGACGCGCACTCCCAGGTGTCCCGCGGTGCGCTCGCCCAGCGACAGCAGGTCGTATTGCTTAGCGAGGTACAACGCCGCCGCCGTGCCCAGCACCGTGACGACAGCCACCACAGCAACTTCGTTCCAGCGCGACCCATTCATGGTGCCCAGTTGCCAAAACACAATCTGCTCGCGCGAGGCGGTGTCGCCCACAAACAGCAGCATTGCCAGCCCGGCACCCGCGAAGGCGTTGATAGCGATGCCTGTGAGCAGGAGGGTCACCACCTCAGTACGCCCATTGGACCGCGCCATGAAGTACACGAGCAGCGTGGCGCCCAGGCCCCCCACAAAGGCGAGCAGCGCGATCCCGGTGGCACCACCCAGGGTAAAGCCGGTGACGATGGCGACCGCCGCGCCCAGGGCTGCACCCGAGGACACTCCCACCACACCTGGCTCGGCAAGGGGATTGCCAAAGATGGCCTGCATGACGGCTCCGGCGACCGCGAGCGCTGCCCCCACCAGCAGCGACATCGCAATCCGAGGGAAGCGAATCTGCCAGAGCGCTTGCACGGTCACATCGTCGGCGGGTGCCCACGACGTATGGATGCCCATGCTCTGCAGGACAGTCCCCACCACGTCGGTCGGCGACATCGTGAGCTGACCCACGACCGCACTCAACAGGACACCGCCGATCAGCACGGCGACAAGAATGACGACGACGGCGACGTGCCGCCTATGCAACCGGCTCACTCGCTATCCGGCGCGTAGATCGCACGCGCCAGCGCGCCAACGATCTGAGCCGATCGCGGCCCAAAGGACAGAATGTCGCCGTCTGCCATCTCGACGAAGCGGCGATGCTGGCCGGCGCTCGTGAGCGCGATCGCGGGCTTGGCGGCCAAGAGACCATCCACGCCGCCCACGGATTCGAGACCGTGCGACATCACCATGATCACGTCGGGATCCGCCGCCAACATGGCTTCATCGGTGAGTGGCATCATGCCCTCGATTCCCGCGTCCCCACCCGCGTCGACACCGCCAAGAGCGTCGATGAGCTGGTCGGCACCGGACTCGTCGCCAAAGAGGTAGTACACCCCCGAGCCACCGCGGAGGTAGAGGAACGCAATCCTGAGCCTGTCCGCGTCGGCTGGCGCGATCTCATCAATCTGCGCCTGAACCTCCGCCACTTCGGCACCGATGCGCTGGGCCAACGCCTCCCCCGCATCGTCCGCCCCAAAGACGGCGCCCACCTGACGCGCCATCTCCTGCGCACCTGCAAATGACGGATCGTTGTCGACGTACACGACAGTGATGCCCGCGTCGCGCAGCTGCTGGAAGGAGTCGGACGGGCCGATGCTGCCGTCGGTAATCACAACCGTAGGGTTGAACTCGAGCACTGCCTCGGGGTTGATGGTGTGGCTGGCCGCCGTCGCGATGGGCAGATTCACGGCACTGGGGAACTCGGTCGACACGTCTCGCGCCACGAGAGTGTCGCCAAAGCCAAGGCCATACACGGTGCCCGCGATCGACCCGGAGATGTCCATCGCGATGACCCGGGACGTGTCCTCGACTGTGACCTCAATATCCCCGTTGCGTTCTCGCGATGTGACCGTCGCGGGCAGGACCTGAGTTGAGGTCAGGTCGATGGGATCGATGTCCGCGTCGGGTATCGATGCCGTGGTCGGACCCTCGTATGCGGCTGGGTCCGCGAGCGCCTGGACCTGGTCGAGGCGCTGTAACGCCTGTGTGACGGCGCCCGATGCTCGGTCGACGGTCACGTCCGGCGCGGCCTGAGCGCAGCCGGCGAGGGCCAGCGCGACAGCCGCAGCAACGATCCCCGCCGTGTGGCGCGAGAGTCGAGAAACGTTCGGAGACACGAAGCGGCTACAGGACTACGCGGAGGCGCCCAGGGCGTTAAAGATGTCGCCGTTGTAGACGAACGCACTCTTCGCCTCGGCGATCATCGCATCGATCTGATCCTCATTGAAGGGCAGCGCATCAAGCTGGTCGCGGTAGTCCCGCTTGTACTGAACGGTGCTGGGGACGTCGGCAAAGTCGTAGAACGCGAGCTGATCCGCCGTGGCGCCGTAGTGACGTGCCACGAGCTTGGAGATTGCCTGGCCGCCGGACATGTCGCCCAGGTACCGGGTGTAGTGGTGCGCGACGTAGCACGGCAGGTCGTCGGCGCCAATCTGATGCAAGCGCGCAACGTAAGCGGCCGTGGCCGGAAGTGCTGGGTGCGCGCTCTCCCAGTCTGGGGCACCCAACGCGACGAGGTCGGACTCGATGCTCGCCGCACGGTTGAGCGCGGGGTCGTTCACGAAGTCGGGGTCGCCGGGCTGGGCCGCCCGTGACTCGAGGGCTCGGTACACATAGGCGTACTGAGCGAGATAGGTCACATAGTGGTCAAGCGACAGTTCACCACTCATCAACTGCGTGATGAACGAGCGCGACTCGGTGTCCTTGTGCTCCATCGCAGTGGCGTTGCGGACACGCTCGGCAATGCCGGGAGCGGAGGCTTGCACGGCGGCTTCAGTGGTCGTCATAAGGGTTACCTTACCTTAATTACGTAAGACAACAGTTCCCTAAATTCATGAGCCGAAATCCTGGCCAAATCCCTTGGTATCACCGTGTCGAGATCGGCAACGCCCAGGAAATCTGCGTCCGCTAGAATCAGCAAATGTTGCACCATGCGCCCCTGCTGACCACCATCGCGGCGGGACTTGGCGCCGCTTTCATTCTTGGCCTGATCGCGCAGAAACTGCGCCTGTCCCCCATCGTCGGATACCTCGCCGCAGGAATGGCCATCGGCCCCTTCACTCCCGGCTTCGTGGGTGACCCCGAGATCGCGATGCAACTGTCCGAAATTGGCGTCATCCTGCTGATGTTCGGCGTGGGCCTGCACTTCTCCTTCAAGGAACTCCTCGCAGTGCGCAAGGTCGCCCTCCCCGGCGCTCTCATCCAGATGCTCGTCGCGTCCGCCGCCGGAACCGGTCTGGGTCTGTTCCTAGGCTGGAGCCTCGGCGCCGCCCTGCTGTTCGGCCTCGCCCTGTCCGTCGCATCGACCGTCGTCATGCTGCGCGCGCTCGAGGACCGCCAACTCCTCGACACCCGCGCGGGCCACATCGCGATCGGATGGCTAATCGTCGAGGACCTCGCCATGGTCATCGCGCTCGTCATCATTCCCGTGGTCGCCGCGGACGCCGTGGGCCCGCTCGAACTCACCAAGGAGCTGGCCATCACTGGCCTGAAGGTGGGCGCCTTCGTCGCCCTGATGGTCGTGGTGGGGCGCCGCGTTATCCCCTGGCTGCTGGCCAAGGTTGCAGACACCGGCTCGCGCGAACTATTTACGCTCGCCGTGCTGGCTCTGGGCATCGGCGTCGCGGTGGGCGCGGCCTGGATGTTCGATGTCTCCTTCGCGCTGGGCGCGTTCTTCGCCGGAATGATCCTGCGGGAGTCCGAACTCTCCCAGCGTGCCGCCGAGGACTCGCTGCCCTTACGCGACGCGTTCGCCGTGCTGTTCTTTGTCTCCGTCGGCATGCTGGTGGACCCCGCCGTCTTTGTCGAGCAGCCGCTCGCGCTACTCGCCACGGTGCTGGTCATCGTGGGAGGAAAGTTCGCCATCGCGTACCTCGTGGTGCGCGTCCTCAAGTACTCGCGGCGAATGTCACTCGTGGTCGCCGCATCCCTGGCCCAAATCGGCGAGTTCTCCTTCATCCTGGTCACCCTCGGCACCGAGTACGAGATCCTGCCGGGCGACGCCGGCGACCTGGTGCTCGCGGGCGCCATCGTCTCGATCGTCATCAACCCCTTCCTGTTCGCGTGGGCGTCGCGTGCCTATCGAGCCTCCGAGGCGGACGATGCTGCCCCCAGAGAGTACGAGGGACGCGGGCACGTCATCGTGGTCGGGTTTGGGCGCGTGGGATCTCGGGTGGCCGCCGGGCTGTGGGAGCGCGACATCCCCGTCGTCGTGGTCGATGACAACGAGAACCGCGTCAAGGTCATGCGCGACGAGGGGCGCGAGGCAATCCTCGGCAACGGCGTGCGCTCCAAGGTGTTGCACGCGGCCGGCATCGACGAGGCACGGATGGTGGTCGTGGCCATTCCCGATCCCCTCAACGCCGGCGCCGTCGTGTCCAAGGCGCGAGCGCTGCGACCCGAGGCCGTCATCCTGGCCCGCGGCCACCGCGACGTCGACATCGCCTACCTCACCGAACTGGGCGCCTCGCAGGTGCTTGTAGGCGTTCACGAGGTCGCCGACTTGATTGTCCAGCAGGCGGGCGAGCCGATGGATCCAGCCCAGTAGCGTTCGCGCACACCCTCCGAATCAGTCAAAGTAGGAGCAGGAGTGGCCACAAAAGAGGCGTAGATTCGACGTCGAACCCTGGCCGCATTTGAGCAGATCCGGCGCCCCACCCGCGGGGTGCACGTAGTGAAAGGCATCACACATGACTGACCCGTCGTCGCCCGCAGGACCTCCCGAGGACAACAGTTTCCTCAAGGACAGTGGCATCACCCGGGAACCCAGCACCTCCGACCAGGTCAGCACTCCGGGGACGCCACGCGAGCCCAGCGCGCCCGTAGCGCCTCAGTTCAACGTTCCCGAGAACGACTTCGAGTACCGGCCCACCACGCAGGCGGTCCCCACCGTCGAGGAGCCATCCACCGCGCACGCCCCCGCGCCTGCCGTGGCCGCCGCGCCCACGCCCATGCCGGCTCGTGGCGCCGCTTCTGCCGCGACCGTCGCTACCCCGGAAGTGGCGAGCGACCCCGCACCGGAACCGGAAGTCAAACCCGTCCCCGCCTCGACCCCCCTGACGGAGCGGTATGTCGCGGTCACACTCGGCCTGGTGCCTGTGGCTCAGCGGGAGATCGCCGAGCCCGCCCTTCGCGCGGCCATTGAAGACGAGATCGACCATCGTCACGATCGCCTCCTGGGCGACGAGATCGTCAGCAAGGCGGATATCGAGGTCGACGTCCTTGAAGAGATGGGCGACCCCGAGCAGGTCGCTGCAGCCATGACCCACCGCCCCAAGGTGCTAGTGGGCGCCCGTTTTTACGTCGACTACAAGCGCATTCTGCTGTGGGCACTCGCGATGGTCATTCCGGTCGCCGCAGCGTTAGCGATGGTCTCCATTGCGCACGAGAACGGCGAACTACGGCCGATGATCGAGCACGGCCTAAGCGTCGCACTTACCGCCGCGGTCTATGCCGCAACGTGGGTCACCCTGGGCTTCGCGATCGCGGAACGGGTGGCCCGCCATCGTTCGGAGGTCTCCAGCGCGGACTGGACCATTGACCGGTTGCCCACGCCCGCACGCACCGTGATCTCCACCTCGCAGACGGCCTTCGCCGTGGTGCTGTCGCTGGTGGTCGCGACCGCCATCGTCTTGCAGCAGCTCGACCCCTCACTTTTCACGGATCAGGGCGAGCCGGTGACGTTCCTCAACCCCGACCACTGGCCGCTCGTATGGGGCGCCCTCGTGGTGCTGCTGGGCGTCAACGCGCTGGTCGCCATTGGACGTCACGTGCGTGGCTACTGGGCCATGCGCGCGGCCTTCGGCAACCTCGCGCTGCTGACCGGCATCTACGGCCTACTGGCCTGGATGCTGATGGACCACTCACTGCTCAACGACGCATTCTTTGACCAGGTGGGCTGGCCGAGCGACAACTTGCCGCCCGCCCAAATGGAGGATTGGGCCGCAATCGCTATGGCTCTATTCTGGTTCATCGGCGTCACGCTGGGCTTTGTGCACGCCTTCCGGGCCCGCGCAAAGTCCTAGACGGCAACCATGAACAGCCCCATGGCGAGCGTCAAGCGTTGTTCTCGCGCTTCCTCTGGACGCCTTCCTTCAGCAGCCACATAGGCAGCAACCAGGAGGCGAGCGCCGTGATCAGCCAGACCAGTACTGTCGCAGCGATCCAGGTGCCGACTCCGTCGATGTTAAATCCGCTGACGATCAGCGCGGTGATGAGAAGCGACACAAAGGTAGAAACTAGGCCCACTCCTCCGATGAAGGCGTTGGCATACTGGCGCGCCATCTTGAAGATGAAGGGCGACAAAATGGCCTGCACCACGGCGAAGATCACCGAGGCGACGATGAGGCCCTGGAAGCTCATGTGGAAGCCGTCGAGTAATAACGACGTCACCCAGATCGCTAGGGCGGCCGAAGCGAGGAATATGAGTGCGCGAATCAGTAGTCGGATCACGACTCGGACACTACTCCTGCGCGGGCATCCTCGCAGGTTGAAATGGGTTTGGTGATGTCGTGTCGCGCTACTCGCTGCCGCGCGTCACGCGATTCCAGGCGTTCACCACGGCGATGATCTCCACGAGGGAACCCAGGGAATCTGCGTCGAAGTACTTGCCGGCCTCGTCGCGTGTTTCAATCTCTAGTCCGCGCGGGTAGTCGGTCAGCACTTCGGCAAAGCGAAGCGCCGCGGCCTCAGCCGGACTCACCAGGTCGTCTCGCATGAGCTTCACCGGGCGTGCGAGTGCACTAATGAGGTGCGTGCTCGCACCTAGCGCCGCGAGCTGCTCCGAGTGTAAGCGGATGCAATACGCGCAGCCATTGATGTAGGAACATCGCAGTCGCACCATCTCGCGTACCCGCGGTTCGATGCCGCTACCGATGCGCGCGTCGAGGCTTTCCATGGCTTTAAGGAACTGGGGCCGCATTGTTGCTTCGCTCACTGGTTGAGGCTAACAAGAACTACTGACTAGTCAACCAATCCGCCCGCCCTCGGCGCACGAATCATTCACGTACCTCGCCCCACACTCAATGCCCCCGAGTGTGGGGCGGGGGCACCCGGCCGCGGAAGCCCGCGACCGCATCGGCCGCGTGAAAGGAGCCCGATCATGAGCAATCCTCATGTCACCAGGCCCCTGAATCGCGGGGACGACGGACCCCTGGCACGAGCAACACGAATCGCCGCCATGTCTGAAAGGTTGGATCTAGGCCCCCGGGGTGCTTGGATAGGTGACACGCGATGAGTGTCGCCGTACTCGAGTACCGAAAGGTGGGCATGGAACCCAGCCAGCACCTGCGCGCTGTTCCCGACAGTCCGCCCACGGTTTCACGACACGCACCCGATCCAGCATCGGTGCAGCGACTTGACGACCTTCTGGTCGCCTCGGGTCGCGGCTCCGCCCAGGCGTTCGAGGGCGTGTACACGGCCATGCTCAACCAGGTGTATCGCCTGGCACTGCGCGTGGTGCGAGACCCAGGCATGGCCGAGGACATCGCCCAAGAGGCACTCGTCGAGGCTTGGCGAAAGGCTCCCACCTTTGAACCGGGCCGCGGCACCGCAAAGTCATGGGTGCTGACCATCGCCCACCGGCGCGCAGTAGATCGCGTCCGCCGGGAGCAGCGTCAGCGCCAGCAGATGGAGGCCGAGGCCGCGGTCGCAGAGCGCGAGGCCACACCCGCCGAGCAGGACGCAGTCGTTGAACGTGACTTCGCCGAGTTCCAGAACGCACGTGTTCGGACCGCAGTAGCCACACTCAGCGACAAGCAACGCGAGGCCGTAGAACTCGCCTTTTACCAGGGGCAAACGCACGTAGAAGTATCAGATCAGCTCGGCATACCGCTGGGCACAGCAAAGACCCGCATCAGAGACGCATTAACCAAACTGCGCGACGCATTGGAGGAGGTGTAGAGCCATGAACGATTCACAGGAGTCCATCCACAACCTCGTTGGCGCCTACGCGCTCAACGCCATCGACGACGCCGAGCGCGTCACGTTCGAGGCCCACCTCGACGAGTGCGCCCAGTGCCGCGTGGAGCTCGCCAGCTTTGGCGATGTGCTCGACGCACTTGCAGACGATGCCGAAGACCAGATCCAGGCCCCGGCCGGCCTAGCCGACCGCATCGGCGCCCAGATAGCGCTCACCCCTCAGGTTTCCTCCCCGCCCACGTCGTCGGCAGACACCGGCAATGACCTCGACGGCGCCACATTAGGCGGCGCTCCCGTCAGCGACGGCAACACCGCCGACCTTCCACGCGTCGAAGCCGAGATCAACGACGCCCCTGCGCAGAGCGCGAACGTGGTGTCCTTTGACCGCGCGGTCTCGGCCGACAGCCCCAAGACTTCCGGGGACCGCACCCACGCGGACCCCGTCGGTCGGCGCTCGCGCCTGACCATGATGCTCGCCACCGCGGCGGCCACCGTTGCGGTGGCTGCCGTAGGGATTGGCTTCCTGGTCTCCAACGGCTCACCCGACTCCAACATCGCGGCGATCGACGCCGTGCTCACCGCGCCCGACGCTCGTGTGATCGATCTCGGCGTTGGCGACGCGCAGATCACCGTCTCCGACGAAGCTGGCGGCTTCGCGGCCACCGGCACAGCGCCCGACCTGCCCACGGGCGAGGAGTACCAGCTCTGGATGGTGAACACGGATGGCACCATCTCCGCGGGACCCACATTCGAGGCCGGGGACTTTGAGACTGCCGTGCTGGCCGACATGACGAGCGTGACCGCGATCGCAGTGTCCGTGGAGCCCGATGGTGGCTCGTTGCAGCCCACCACGGACCCAATCGCGGCAGCGGAGATTTAGCTCCCCCAACTCCTCTCCCTTCGATGGCCATGGCCGGTGCATTGACGGCCTTAAGATCGTGTTGTTCTTCCTGGTAATCAACAGGAGGAGCGATCCTCTATCTGCGCTCTGACGCGTCGCAAAATAGGCGAGTGAACCACGAAAAGTTTCGTGAGAATTCCTCGCCGCACTACGTCGTGCTAAGCCCTCCGTGTCAGCATGGCTCTTACCCGGAGTCCGGCAACGACGCCGACACGCGACGCCCTGGCGTCATCCGGTACATCACTCATTCGCGCAAAGGAGCGCCGCATGACTTATGGAAAACGATTTACAAGCGCTGGAGCCTCCTATGGGCGCCGCATTGGGCTCTTACTGGGAATCACGGCGCTCGCAGTCTCCCCTGTGCTAACCGCCGTAAACACCCCGCCGGCTTCAGCCGCAACACTGCTCACGACCGTGCAAGTTGAGTCCACCGCCAAGACCGGTTGTACCTCGTTCAGCACCACGCATGCGACCTACTACTGCAATGGCGACGCCACGTCATCCTCGTTCGAGTTCTCGCAAACCGGTCGGTACACGATCGCAGTGACAGGAGCGTCGTCGGCCTCGAACGCAGCAGGAATATCCGTCCTGATAGGAAACTCTAAAGTCGCATCGCTTAAGTTCGACGGCACGGCCTTCACGGAGAAGTCAGCGACGTTCGATACCTCCGCGGGAGTCAAAGAAGTCCGCATCCAGCTTGAGACAGACAACGGACAAAACGACACGCTCGTCGATCAGTACACCCTCTCCTACGACGGCCCGACTCCTCCCCTGCCGCCGGCACCGAACCCGCCCACCACGGGCGCTTACTTCAGCGGTGACTATCGCAACCTCTTCCAGGAGTGGGACTCCTCAATCACCGACTCTGAGGTGACCACAAAGTTGAACTCTTACTGGACGAGTTTCTTCACTGGAACCGACGACACCAAGCGGCTCTATTACAAGAGTGGCTCGAACGCCAACGGCGACATGGCCTACATCAAGGACACAGGCAACAACGATGTCCGCTCTGAGGGCATGAGCTACGGCATGATGATCGCTGTCCAGATGAATAAGAAGTCCGAGTTCGATGCGCTGTGGAACTGGGCGAAGACCCACATGCAGCACAAGACTGGAGCGCGTGAAGGCTACTTCTGCTGGCAGGCAAACTTCAGCGGGTCGTGCGTAGATAACAACTCCGCATCCGATGGCGAAGAGTACTTCGCTACGGCCCTATTTTTTGCTGGGCACCGGTGGGGAGACGGTAGCGGCATCTATGACTACACGTCCGAGGCGAATGACGTTCTTGACACGATGCTGCATAAAGAGGACATGAACGGCGGAGTCGTTGAATCGACCACGAACATGTTCAATAAGTCCGAACAGATGGTCGTGTTCACGCCGTTCGCGAACGCCGCCACGTTCTCCGATCCCTCCTATCACCTGCCCGCCTTTTACGAGTTGTGGGCGCGTTGGGCCGACGGGTATGACGGCCAACAGGGCGCTGACCGACAGTTCTGGGCGGACGCCGCTACACGCAGCCGGCAGTACTTTGACCAGGTCGCACATCCGACCACAGGCCTAGTCCCCGATTACGCTGAGTTCACTGGCACACCGAATAACACTGGCGGTCACGGCGATTTCCGGTTCGACGCCTGGCGCACATCCGTGAACTGGGCAGTCGACTACGCCTGGTGGGCTGAGGACGCCAACGCGATTACGTTGACGAACCGTCTGCATGGCTTCTTCGATAGCAAGGGTGTCAACGCGTACGCGAATCAGTACTCGTTGTCGGGCAGCGCACTGTCATCCGACCGGTCACCAGGCCTCATCGCATCGAACGGCGCGGCAGCACTGGCAGCAACTGACCAGCAGGCGTGGCCCTTTGTCGAGGCACTATGGGAGCTAGAGCCGTCAACTGGGCAGTACCGGTACTACGATGGCTTGCTGAATTTCATGGCGTTGCTTCACGCGAGTGGCAACTTCCAGATTTACTCGCCAGGCGGGGCTACGCCGACGCCGACGCCCACGTCTACGCCCACGCCCACGCCCACGCCGACGCCCACGCCCGCGCCGACGCCGCCAAGCGGCAATCCGTTCTCCACAACCGAGGCGGAGTCTTACGCGTCCGGCTCGGGGGTGTCTACGGCAACTGCAGATGGAGGCACAGTGGTCACTTTCTCCGGACCGGGAAGCTACATCAAGTTCGACGATGTGAACTTTGACACCTCCGGCGCCAACCGGGTGGAACTTCGTGTTGGCAACGCGACGCCCGGTGTCAACGTCCAGATTCGCCTTGGCGATGTGAGCGCGTCACCCGCGTGCACGGTTTACCCCGATGGCAACGGTGCGTATCACCTGAAATCCAATACCTGCTGGCCGAGGCCCACTGGCACCCACGACGTATTCATCACGACTACGTCGAAGGCGTCGATCAATAGCTTCGCGTTCACGTCCTGAAAATCGTCACAAGAATCAAGGTTGTCATGATGGCGGGCACCGCGTACGACCGGTGCCCGCCATCGCTGTAAGTCCATGGCAGGTGGCTTGGGCGGGGCGCTACCGTGCGGGGCCTGCGACGACCTCTGAAACTAGGCGCCAACAATGGCGCTAAAAAATCCACCCGGTTCGCGCATCGGCCGCCGTCTGAAAGAATGTCTTCATGACTTCGCGTATTCCGGACAAGGCCACCGTCGACGGACTCGAGGACCGCTGGAACGCGGCCTGGGAATCCCAGGGCACGTACCGCTTCAACGGGGACGTGACGCGCGAGCAGGTGTACTCGATCGACACGCCACCGCCCACCGTCTCGGGCTCGCTCCACGTGGGCCACGTGTTCAGCTACACGCACACTGACGTGATCGCGCGTTTTCAGCGCATGCAAGGCAAAGAGGTGTTCTACCCCATGGGCTGGGACGACAACGGCCTTCCCACCGAGCGTCGCGTCCAGAACTACTACGGCGTCCGATGCGACCCGACCCTCGCGTATCAGGAGGGCTTTGTGCCCCCGCACGACGGCGGTGACGGCAAGTCCGTGCGTGCCGCGGACCAGCAGCCCATCTCGCGCCGCAACTTTGTTGAGTTGTGCGAGCGGCTGACCGAGGAGGACGAGAAGCAGTTCGAGGCACTATGGCGCCACCTGGGTGTGTCCGTGGACTGGTCGCTGACCTACCAAACCATCTCACCGTCCTCGCAGGCCGTCGCGCAGCAGGCATTCTTGCGCTCGCTCGCCCGCGGCGAGGCCTACCAGGCCGAGGCCCCCACGCTGTGGGACGTGACGTTCCGCACCGCCGTGGCGCAGGCCGAGCTCGAGGACCGCGAGCAGCCTGGTGCGTACCACCGCCTCGCTTTCGAGAAGGCGGCCGATGCTGAAGAGGCCACCGGCTCGTTTGATTCGGTTTACATCGAGACGACTCGCCCCGAGCTACTCCCCGCGTGCGTGGCCCTCGTCGCGCACCCCGACGACGAGCGCTACAAGCCGCTGTTCGGCAAGCACGTTCGCACCCCGCTGTTCGATGTTGAAGTGCCCGTGCTGGCGCACCACCTGGCCTCGCCCGACAAGGGCTCCGGCATCGCGATGATCTGTACTTTCGGCGACATCACTGACGTGACCTGGTGGCGCGAACTTCAGCTACCCACCCGTCCCGTAATGGGCTGGGACGGGCGCTTCGTGTCCGAGCCTCCTCAGGGGCTTGAGACGCCCGCAGCCACGGCCGCCTACGCGGAACTCGCTGGCAAGACGGTGTTCTCCGCGAAGGCTCGCATCATCGAGATGCTGGCCGAGGCGGACCTGATTGAAGGCGAGCCGCGCAAGATCAGCCACCCGGTGAAGTTCTTCGAGAAGGGCGACAAGCCGCTCGAGATCGTCACCACCCGCCAGTGGTATATCCGCAACGGCGGCCGCGATGCAGACCTCAACGCCGAGCTGGTCGCGGCCGGAAAGAACGTCGACTTCGTTCCCGACTTCATGCGCGTGCGGTACGAGAACTGGGTCAAGGGTCTGACCGGCGACTGGCTAATCTCGCGCCAGCGCTTCTTTGGCGTGCCGATCCCGGTCTGGTACCGCGTCGACGGCGACGGCAACCCCGACTTCAACTCTCCCCTTGCGCCCGCCGAGGACATCCTCCCCGTCGACCCGCAGGCCGACGTGCCCGCGGGCTTCGACGAGTCGCAGCGCGACCAGCCCAACGGCTTTACCGGGGAGAAGGACATCATGGACACGTGGGCGACGTCGTCGCTCACCCCTCAAATTGTGTGCGGCTGGCGCGACAACCCGGAGTTGTTCGCGAAGACGTTCCCGATGGACCTGCGCCCTCAGGGCCAGGACATCATCCGCACGTGGCTCTTCTCCACCGTGGTTCGCTCGCACCTTGAGCACGGTGAGTTGCCATGGAAGCACGCCGCCATCTCGGGCTGGATCCTGGACCCAGACCGCAAGAAGATGTCCAAGTCCAAGGGCAACGTCGTCACCCCCATGGGGCTTCTCGAGGAGCACGGCTCCGATGCGGTCCGCTACTGGGCGGCCTCGGCTCGCCTGGGCACAGACGCGGCGTTCGACACCGGCATGATGAAGATCGGCCGTCGGCTCGCCATGAAGGTACTCAACGCCTCCAAGTTCGTATTGGGTGCGACCGGAATTTCCACCGCCGCCGACTCCTCTCTTGAGGCCGGCGTCGAGGCTGCCGCTCACGTGACCGGTGGCGCGCTTCGAGGCTCCGGCGACGCGGCTGCTGAAGCCGTCCCTGGAATCGTCACCGAGCCCCTGGACCGCGCGATGCTCGCCGGCCTGGCAGACGTCGTCGACGCCGCCACCAAGGCACTCACCGCCTACGACCACACCAAGGCACTCGAAGTCGCTGAAACGTACTTCTGGACGTTCTGCGACGACTACCTGGAACTCGTCAAGGCGCGCGCCTACGATGGTGCGGCGCCTGGCGAAGCGATTGACCCCTACGCGGACTGCTCGAGCGAAGCGGCCTCGGCACGCGCGGCGCTGACCATTGCGCTCGAGACGTTCCTGCGCCTGTTCGCGCCCGTGCTTCCCTTCGCCACCGACGAGGTGTGGTCGTGGTGGCGCGAGGGCTCGGTGCACCGTGCTCCATGGCCAGTCGCTGCCCCCCTCCGCGACGCCGCTGGGGCCACTCACTCCGCTGGAGCACCCGACCCCAAGCTGATCTCGATCGCTGGAGCCGCCCTGGCGACTCTGCGCAAGATCAAGTCGGAGGCCAAGGTCTCGCAGCGCACCGAGATTGCTTCGGTGGACTTGCTCGTTCCCGAGGCGCAGGTTGCCGCAGTCAATGCCGCCAAACCTGACCTCATGGCCGCGGGCCGAGTACGCGCAATGCAGGTCATCGACGCGGTCACTGCGTTGGAGCCGGGCGTTGACGGCATGCACCCCGAGGACGGCAGCCCGGATGAAATCGCAGACACCACGGTGATGCGCACCGAGAATGCGGAACTGGTCCAGGACTAGCATCAACCAACTCCGCCGCCGAGCCTCCCCCGCCACCAACCCCGTAGCGGTCCCTCAGTACACGTTTTCGACAGTCATATTTTTCTAGCGGTCCATGAATGTCCGCTTGGCGATTGACCGTGGCTTTTGGGTCACAGTTCTGCTGCGCGACCGTAGAACCGCACGGAGGCGTTGGCGACACCGCTCAGGATGATCGACTAGGTCTCGGTAGGAAAACCGGAGCGTGAGAACTCCGAGCGACGCCAGGTCCGCGTCGCGGTTCAAGTCGCGCTGCCAGGAATCTGCACCACTGTGAAACGCAGCACCATCTGTTTCGATCGCCGTCATGGTCGCGGCATCGAACAGGTCGACGCGGTACTGACGGCCGTGAACTGATAGGGAGTGTTGCCTTAGCAGCTGGGCGAACTCCAAGCCCGCAAATGCGTTGGTTGCTGCAACATACTCCAAATAGCTCTCAGACCCCGCTGCGAAATGTGCGATCACCGATGCCAATTGTCGCCGTGATCTCACACGAGGCATCGCGTCAAGAGTTCGCTGTAACTCCTCGACGCCAACCGCTCCACTCGCCAACGGACGCACTACACCACCCACGCCAGACGGCCCCAAATCGCCGAATGCCTGGCAGATTGCCATCGCGAGTGGGACCAATGGCCAACCACCAATGTGAACGGGCGCGAACTCGAAGTCAGTCCTGCGGGTGCGAATATGTCGCGGCGCAGCCTTCAGGTGCCGTTGTCGCGGAATCACGATGTCGATTGATTCCGGTGGTTCCTCCAGTTCTCCGTACAGGCACATTGCCGCGCGGCCCCCTATCGCTACCGGCGGCCCGGCCCACAGGAGAGCGGCATCTACACGGCTGTGAAGGGATGTCGCGTGACACGCACCAACGTACGCGTTGGGCGCGACACAGATCAGGTCACCGTGACGTAGGGCTGACTCAAACTGGCGCCGGCTGAACAGCGAAATCAGTTCTGCTGACGGATGCGCGTGCCACGTTGATCGCACCCACCCCGCCAGGCTCTGACCCTCAGTGGGCAATGAGATGGGTCGCATTGTTGTCATGTGCCCAGCGAAATACTCGCCAAGGTGGATTGCCGGCCGGGAGGGACTACCTGTGGATTAATCCGCGACAACCGCGGTTGTGGACATCAGTTCGTGACTAGCGTTAGGTTTCGGCTCACGACGGTGACCGGCATGCTTGTCGCCGCGAGATCGCGCACTTTCAGACCGCTAGCAAAATCCGAGTGCGCCAAACGTACATTGAGGGACCGCTACGAGGTGGGGTCGAGATAGGGGCGCGGCATAGCCGAGGTGAGACCGTGGAAGCCGTGGAGGGGCCGGTAAACCTAGGCGGCGCCTGATTCCTCGATCTGCTCCACCGAGCGGGCAACGAAGGCCGGCGCCACGCGGTTCAACACCACGTCACGCGTGACCAGCACACTGCCGATGTCCCCGCCGGGGACCTCAAACATGGTGTCTTGCAGGACCTCTTCGAGGATGGCGCGCAATCCACGCGCTCCGGTGCCGCGCTCGAGCGCCTGCTCGGCAATCGCCGCCACGGCACCCTCGTCAAATTCCAGTTCGACGTCGTCCAGCTCGAACATGCGCTGGTACTGCTTGACCAGGGCGTTCTTGGGCTCAGTGAGAATGCCGACCATCGCATCCACGTCGAGCGGCGAGACTGTCGCGATCACAGGCATGCGGCCGATGAACTCGGGGATGAGGCCGAACTTATGCAAGTCTGCCGGCGTCACGTGGGAGAACAGGTCGGAGTTGTCGGCCTCCTTCAGCGAGGCACCGAACCCAATCCCCTTGCGCCCCACGCGGGACGAGATGATCTCCTCGAGGCCGGCGAACGCGCCTCCCAGGATGAACAGCACGTTGGTGGTGTCAATCTGAATGAACTCCTGGTGGGGGTGCTTGCGCCCGCCCTGCGGCGGCACCGAGGCCGTCGCGCCTTCAAGAATCTTAAGAAGCGCCTGCTGCACACCCTCGCCGGACACGTCACGCGTGATGGAAGGGTTCTCCGCCTTGCGCGCGACCTTGTCGATCTCGTCGATGTAGATGATGCCGCGCTGCGCCTTCTCGACGTCGTAGTCGGCGGCCTGAAGCAGCTTGAGCAGGATGTTCTCGACGTCCTCGCCCACATAGCCGGCCTCGGTCAGCGCGGTGGCGTCGGCAATGGCGAACGGCACATTGAGCATGCGGGCCAGAGTCTGCGCGAGGTAAGTTTTACCGGTTCCGGTGGGGCCGATGAACAACACGTTGGACTTGGCGATGTCGACGCCGTCCTCGGTCGCCTTGGCCTCGCCCGCACGCACGCGCTTGTAGTGGTTGTAGACGGCGACGGACAGCGCGCGCTTGGCCTGGTCCTGGCCGATGATGTACTGGCCGAGGAAGTCGAAAATCTCGCGTGGCTTGGGCAGGTCAGTGAACTCCGCCTCGACCGCCTCGGCAAGCTCCTCCTCGAGGATCTCGTTGCACAACTCGATGCATTCGTCGCAGATATACACATTGGGGCCCGCGATGAGCTTTTTGACCTGCTTCTGAGTCTTGCCGCAGAACGTGCACTTCAGAAGGTCACCTGTGTCGGTGGGACGAGTCATCGGAAAAGCTCCTTTCGCGCCCTCAACCGCAGCGCCATCTTTACCAGGCTACAGACGCCTCCTGACACGCGCCTGCCGACGCGCCGCTGCGTTATCGGCGAGTAACACTAGAGATTCGGAACCCATGCCCCTTCGGATGGGCCGCGCGACGGCCGATGCCGCACCCACCTCCCCATCTACCTCCCCGTTCGGGTAGGTTTCGAGTAGGCAACAGAGCACGGGCAACGCACTTAGACGGAGACCTCATGACCGCCAATGAAATCTCACCACACATCGCTGACACTCACGATCTCATCGTTGTCCGCGGCGCCCGCGAGAACAATCTCAAGAATGTAGATCTAGAGATCCCCAAGCGCCGCCTCACCGTCTTTACTGGCGTGTCTGGCTCCGGCAAGAGTTCACTGGTCTTCAAGACCGTCGCCGCAGACTCGCAGCGCCTCATCAATGAGACCTACAGCGCCTTCCTGCAGGGGTTCATGCCCGCGCTCGCGCGCCCGGACGTGGACTCCCTCGAGGGCCTCACCACCGCGATCATCGTGGATCAGGAGCGCATGGGCGTCAACTCCCGCTCCACAGTCGGCACCGCGACGGACGCCAACGCCATGCTGCGCATCCTCTTCTCCCGCCTGGGCACGCCGCACATCGGCTCCGCGCAGGCCTTCTCCTTCAACGTCGCATCGATGTCCGGCGGCGGCGCGTTCACCACGGAGAAGTCCGGCAGGACGGTCAAAGAACGCTCCAGCTTCTCCGTCACGGGAGGCATGTGCCCGCGCTGCGACGGTATGGGCTCGGTCACAGACATCGACCTCGCGGAGCTCTATGACAATGAGAAGGCCCTAGCAGACGGCGCGATCACCATTCCGGGCTACACCGCTGACGGTTGGGCCGTACGCCTCTACTCCGAGTCGGGCTTCTTCCCCGCCGACAAGCCGATCGCCAGCTTCACCAAGAAGCAACTCAACGATTTCCTGCACAAGGAGCCCACCAAGATCAAGGTCGGCGGCATCAACCTCACCTACGAGGGACTGATCCCCAAGATCCAGAAGTCAATGCTGTCCAAGGACCGCGACGCGATGCAGCCCCACATTCGCACCTTCGTGGACCGCGCTGTGACCTTCCAGACCTGCCCCGAATGCGACGGCAGCCGCCTCAACGAGGGCGCGCGATCGTCAAAGATCAACGGCACCAACATCGCCGATGCTTGTGCCATGCAAATCACCGACCTCGCCGATTGGGTACGCACCATTGCAGACGATGCCGTGGCTCCCCTGCTCGTCACACTCCAGGAGCTTTTGGATTCCTTTGTGGAGATTGGGCTCGGTTACCTCTCCCTAAACCGTCCGGCGAGCACGCTTTCTGGGGGCGAGGCGCAGCGCACCAAGATGATCCGCCATCTGGGGTCGTCACTCACGGATGTCACGTACGTGTTCGACGAGCCCACCGCCGGGCTGCACCCGCACGACATCGAGCGCATGAACGCCCTGCTACTGCGCCTGCGGGACAAGGGCAACACCGTGCTGGTCGTGGAACACAAGCCTGAGACCATCGCGATTGGCGACCACGTCGTAGACATCGGCCCCGGCGCCGGGACGGATGGCGGTGAGATCTGCTTCGAGGGCACCGTGGACGGTCTGCGCGCCTCGGACACCATCACCGGCCGCCATCTGGACGACGCGGCGACCACCAAGGCGACGGTCCGCAAGCCCACCGGGGCGATCGAGATCCGAGGCGCCAACTCGAACAACCTCCAGGACGTAGACGTCGACGTCCCCTTGGGCGTCCTCACCGTCATCACCGGTGTGGCCGGCTCCGGCAAGAGTTCATTGATCCACGGCTCCATCGCCAGACGCGACGATGTCGTGGCCATCGACCAAGGTGCCATCAAGGGCTCCCGCCGCTCCAACCCCGCGACCTACACCGGCCTGCTCGACCCCATTCGCAAGGCCTTCGCCAAGGCCAACGGCGTCAAGCCCGCCCTGTTCAGCTCCAACTCCGAGGGCGCGTGCCCGGTCTGCAACGGCGCAGGCGTGATCTACACCGACCTGGGGGTGATGGCTACCATGGAGACCCGCTGCGAGGAGTGCGAAGGCAAGCGGTTCCAGGCAGCGGTGCTCGAGTACACGTTCGGCGGCAAGAACATCTCCGAGGTGCTCGGCATGTCCGTCGCTCAGGCCGAAGAATTCTTTGGCGCAGGCGACTCCAAGACCCCTGCCGCGCACACCATTCTCAAGCGCCTGCACGACGTCGGCCTTGGCTACATCAAGCTGGGCCAGCCCCTCACGACGCTGTCCGGTGGCGAGCGCCAGCGCCTCAAGCTCGCCACCCACATGTCTGACAAGGGCGGCGTCTACATCCTCGACGAGCCCACCACCGGCCTGCACCTGGCGGACGTCGACCAGCTGCTCGGCCTGCTGGATCACCTAGTGGACTCCGGTAAGTCCGTGATCGTCATCGAGCATCACCAGGCCGTCATGGCGCATGCCGACTGGATCATCGACCTGGGGCCGGGTGCCGGCCACGACGGCGGCAAAGTGGTCTTCGAGGGCACGCCCGCGGACCTCGTCAAGGACGCCTCGACCCTCACCGGCCAGCACCTGGCCGCGTACGTCAAGCAGTAACCCCCCCAGGCGGCCGATGCCACGGTCGCCCTAGCGCAAAGCCCCACCACGGCATCGGCCGGAAAAGAGAAAGGGCGGTCCGGGCCGAAGCCCGAACCGCCCTGCTCTACTCAATAAGTCTTAAGACTCAATGCCATCGACTGGCTTGACCTTGCGGCTCTCCAGAACCTGATCAACGAGGCCGTACTCCTTGGCCTCGGCGGCGGTCAGGAAGCGGTCACGCTCGATGTCCTCACGGATACGCGACGACTCCTGGCCGGTGTGGAACGCCAGAGTGTCCTCGAGCCATTCGCGCATGCGGATCATCTGCTCGGCGTAGATTTGAATGTCCGAGGCCTGCGCGCGCGAGCCACCCTCGATGCGAGGCTGGTGAATCATCACGGAGGCATTGGGAAGCGCGAGACGCTTGCCCGGGTGTCCGGCGGCAAGCAGCACGGCGGCTGCCGAAGCGGCCTGACCGAGGCAGACGGTCTGGATCTGCGGCTTGATGTACTGCATCGTGTCGTAGATCGCCGTCAGTGCGGTCTGCGAGCCACCAGGGCTGTTGATGTACAGCGTGATGTCGCGCTCGGGGTCCTGGGACTCGAGCACCAGCAGCTGCGCCATGACGTCGTCCGCGGACGCGTCGTCAATCTGCACGCCGAGGAAGATAATCCGGTCCTCGAACAGCTTCGCGTAGGGGTCCTGGCGCTTGAACCCGTAGGCGGTGCGCTCCTCGAACGTAGGCAGGATGTAGCGCGACGAGGGGCCGGCAGGAGCCGCTCCACCAAAGTCGCCAGCGGTGCGACCCGCAGCCTGAATGGCCTGGTATTCGTTGGTCACTTCTTGCCTCCCTGCGACGAGTCGCCAGCATCTGCTGCGTGCGTGATGACGCCGTCGATGAATCCGTATTCGAGTGCTTCCTGGGCCGTGAACCAGCGGTCGTGGTCCGCGTCCTTGGTGATTTGCTCGACGGTCTTGCCGGTCTGCTCTGCGGTCAGTGCCGACAGCGTCTTCTTCATGTGCATGATGAGCTCGGCGCCAATGCGGACGTCGGTCGTCGTGCCGTAGATGCCTCCGGACGGCTGGTGCATCAGCACGCGGGCGTGGGGCGTCGCGAAGCGCTTGCCCTTGGCACCGGATGCGAGCAGGAACTGCCCCATCGATGCCGCCATACCCATCGCCACAGTGGCGACGTCGGGCTTGATGTACTGCATCGTGTCGTAGATCGCCATACCCGCGGTGATCGAGCCGCCGGGGCTGTTGATGTAAAGGTAGATGTCCTTGTCGGGGTCCTCCGCGGCCAGCAGCATGAGCTGCGCGCAGATGGCGTTCGCGTTGTCGTCGCGAACCTCGTCCCCGAGCCAGATGATGCGCTCGCGCAGCAACCGGTTGAAGATCGAGTCGTTCAGAGCCATCCCGGCCCCGTCACCCCTCGCGGTGATCTCTTGTGACGTGTTGTCGTTCACGTGTGTCCTCCTATAGAGCGTCTTGTGAGACAGTAACGCGACCCACCCCCCGTCCGATGCCCATTTGGGCCTGGTTTCGCTACGGGGTGAACGTTTTTGCGCCGATGCTGGGGTGGGCACGCAAATAGGCCCCACCCTGGCGCTGGGTAGCCTATTCGTCAGCGCAGGAGACGACAACGTAGGCTTAACTCAGCAACCAATCGACCCCCGTGAGGCCCCGGCCTCGGGAAAGGCACCCATGGCTACGCCCAACAACACCACACCCGACAGCTCGGATTCCGAGAACCTCACCCCCACCTCCGAGCCGATGATCATCGACGGCAAGGTCGTCGACGGTGCCCCGAGTGCCGAGGTGCGCGCCGCAGAGTACAACGAGCGCAGCAACCACTTTCCCGATGCTGATTCCAGCGTTGAGCAGACCATCCTGCCTCCCGCGGAGCCGGAGGACGTGGACCTCGACGACGCCCCCGCTGCACCCCCACGTAACGCGATGGCTCAGATCGGCATGCTCGCCGGTGTCGGCTCGCTGATCATCAACCCTTACGGCGTCATGTCCCTCGTCGCCATCGTGGTGTCGTTCATCGGCCTTCGTCGCTCGGTCGCGATGTTCAAGAGCGGCGAGATCCCCGTGGGCCGCATCCCAGCGACCATCGGCCTCGCGTTCGGTGTCGCCACGGCGGTCTTCGCAGCTTGGATCATCATCACGAACCCCAGCGCTTCGTAGCGCGACACCACCTGTAGCAACGCAAAGAAGGGCGGCACCCCAGTGGGGTGCCGCCCTTCTTTGCGTGTGCGACCTGTCTGTTACCAGGCGTAAGCCGCAGCGAACTTAAGCGACGGGTGAGACCTCTGCCGCAGCATCGGCTTCAGCGGTCTCGTCCTCGATGGAGCCGATGACGCCACTGAGGTCGACCTCGGCGCCGGCGGTGTCCTTGATGGATGCGCGACGCAGGGCGTACGCGGTGGCCTTCGAGCGCGAGACCTCGGACACGATGGCCGGAATCTGGCCACCCTGCTCGACCTGCTGGATGAACTCGTTGGGGTCCATGTTGTACTGACGCGAAGCGTTCAGCAGGTAGTCGAGGAGCTCGTTCTGCTGAACCTCGATCTCGAGGTCCTCGGCGAGCTGGTCGAGCAAAATCTGCGCGCGCAGTGCCTTGTGAGCTTCCTCGGTGACCTCGGCGCGGTGCTCATCGTCCTCAAGGCGGTTCTCGTTCTCGAGGTGGCTGTGCACCTCTGCCTCGATGACCTTCTTGGGGAGCTCGAAGTCGGTGGCGGCGATGAGTGCTTCAAGCAGCTTCTCGCGTGCCTCGACGGCCTGGTTGTTGGTCTTGATCTTGGCGGCCTGCTCCTTGAGGTCCTCACGGAGCTCTGCAACCGTGTCGAACTCGGACGCGAGCTGGGCGAAGTCGTCGTCCACCTCGGGGAGCTCGCGAGTCTTGACGGCGGTCACCTTGACGGTGATGACGGCGTCCTGGCCGGCCTGGTCGCCTGCGGCGAGGGGACCCTCGTACGTGGTCTCCTCGTCTGCGCTGAGTCCGAGCAGCGCGTCGTCCAGGCCCTCGAGCATGTTGCCCGAACCGACCTGGTAGGACGTGCCCTGAACGGCGTCGACATCCGCGCCGTCAACCTTGGCGGACAGGTCGATGGTGACGAAGTCGTCGTTGGCCGCAGGGCGGTCAACCGTGACGAGCGAACCGAAGCGCTCGCGCAGTGCGTCAACGCGCTCGTCGACGTCAGCGTCGCTGACCTCGATGGGCTCGACCTCAAGGGTTAGCGTGTCAGCGGCGGGAAGCTTGACCTCGGGGCGGATCTCCACGATGGCGGTGAACTCCAGTCCCTCGTCTCCCTCAACGGAGCCGGGGATCTTGGTGACGTCGACCTCGGGCTGGCCGAAGGGGCGCAGCTCAAGCTCTTGGACGGCCTCGGAGTACCAGCCGGGCAGACCGTCGTTGACGGCGTGCTCAATGACGGCACCCTTGCCTACGCGCTGCTCAAGAATCTTTGCGGGCACCTTGCCCTTACGGAAGCCGGGAATCTGCACCTGCTCGCCAATGTGCTCATAGGCGTGCTTGAGGGCGGGCGCGAGGTCCTCCTCGGTGAGGTTAACCGTTACTTTGACGGTCGTGGCGTCGATGGTCTCGAAGGCGCTGGTCACTGACGTACTCCTGGGTGCTGGAAGAAGGCTCAGCCATACACGAGGGTTTCCCGCGGCAGAGCAACCCGGCAATTCTACCGGTTATAAGCGTGCGTCCCCAATCGGGGGGTGGCATTCATCGCAGTACGGCTCAATTGACCTGAGTCCGGTGCCGAGCGACCATGCGCAATATCAATCCAATAGTGAGAGCGAGAGCTGCCACCACCACCAGCCAGAAGGCCACCGTGCCGCCGGTTGAACTGAGCTCACCGCTCACTGGTCCCCCACCTTGGGTGGTGGCCGGGCCGGTTTGCCCAGCCTCGCTGACGCCTCCGTTGGAACCGGCGCTGCCAGTGCCCACGTCGGGGTCAGGGTCGGAACCATCACTGCTTCCTGGCTCGCCATTTCCGTCGCCAGGCGTTCCAGCATTGCCGTCGGTCTCGCCTACGGGCGGCAGCACTCCGTCCGGGTTCAGGAGCTTCAGGTACGGCTCGGCACCGCTCACCGCGAGCGACAGAACATAGCCCTCCAAATCTGCCTGGGGGAGCTCCATCACGAACTCCAGGGCTCCAGCCGCATTAAGGGTTGCCTCGTCTACAAAGACGATGCTGGTCTCACGGGGCGAGGTCCGGTCAGCGTCTACGCCGAAGACGAGGATTGACACTGCCCTCCCCGCGCCGTCCGAGCCTGCCGCCACCTGCACAGTCGCCGTAGAGCCGTCTAACTGCGCATCGTGGTCAAGGACCGGCACCGCGGAGGCGGCGCCACCCGCAGCGACTGCGAGGCTTAATCCCATCGCGAGTATGGCTGCGATCCGACTCTTTGCATTCACGCGCCTATTGGATTGCTTCACAGTCACTTCACTCTCCTCGCAGCACGGGGCGCTGCAGTTCGTCGTTCCATTGCCACACGGCGGTGAAGTTCCAGCCAAGGCCGTCTTCCCACGTTGATTGCACAGCAGAATTCTCACTCGTGACCGTTTCGCCGTTAAGTGTTGCCGCCCCCACGTCGGTGACACGTTGGACGCTCGCTTCCACCACGTCACCAGCACGGTTATCGACAATGGGCGGAGTCGCGTCACCGCCCACTCTGCCCACAACTCGGTGCGTATTGCGTGAGCCGCTGACAGTGGGGTTCAATGCGAAGCTCTGTTCGAGTCGGGTATCCGTATAGACATAACCCGCAATTCCACCAGCGGTATTGCTCGATTCGACTGCACCCGTGGCGTAAACCCGCTGCACTGTCGAACCGTGGTCCGCAATACCCACCACGCCACCGGCGTAACTGCTGGAGGAACGCACCTCTGCTTCCGAATAGCTGTCCCGTAAGTTCCCGGTCAGGTTCCCTACGATGCCGCCGATGCGTTGAGTGCCAGTCACTGATCCGCTCGTGTAGATACGGTCTGCGTCGCCCGCAAAACGGTTCGCGAGGATTCCCACGTGCGAAGTGTCTACCTCGACGCCCGCGCCCATTACTGACAAGTCAAGTACTCTGCCGCCCACACCCACTTCGTCAAAGAGACCCCCGGACGTCGACGTCAGGCCCAATATTTTGTAGCTGGCGCCGTCGAAGGTGCCGGTAAAAGGGACCGTCGATCCTAAGGGCACAAAGTCATCCACGCCCGAAAGGTCAATGTCCCCGCTCAGCACGAACCAGTAGTCCGGATGATCGGCAACTGCCTGGAGCTCCGCGACAGACGAGATCTGTATCGCGACATCCACACCCGGCACCTCGGCGGAACTCAATGGCTCCGGCGTTGACTGGAGCAGCGGGCGAAGCGCGCCGGAATCCCACTGCCACACCGAGTCGAAATCCCAACCCAGGTCACCCTGATAGAGCGAAGCCGACTTGGCGATAGCGTCGGGCACGCTGGTCCCCATCAAGGCGGGTATTTGAGCGTCGAGCGCGGACACCGACACAGCGTCGGAATGCACATTTGCGCGGAGAGTCGGAGAACCCTTGACCTTTCCTACAATCGCGTTCGCGCCGTTGCCGCCGGCGGCGACCCCCTGGTTAATTGCCACAGCGTCCGCGACGGTGGTGTCGGTATACGCGTAGCTGGAGATGCCCCCAGCGCCCGTGTGCCCTGCGCTCACTGCCCCACTCGAATAGACCCGTTCAGTCAACGTGCCTGCCGACGTAATTCCCACGACTCCACCTGAGTAACTACCGTCAGCCCTAACCGTCGCGGTGGAATAGGCGTCACTCAGCACACCATCCGTGTCGAGCTGCCCAATTACCCCACCCACACGTTCAGAGCCATTGACGACGCCTGTAGTGAACACTCTCTCTACCGTGCCGCTCGAACGATCCGCCAAGATTCCTACGTATGTCGCGTCGGCGTCGATCTTCGCTCCGACAATGCCTAGGTCAGTGACCGTGCCGGCCATGGAGCTGAAGAGACCTCCCTTAGTGGACGACAGCGCCTGGATTACATGGCCATTGCCGTCGAGAACCCCGCCGAACGGCGCGAGCCCGTTCAACGGTACAAAATCGCTCACCCCACTGAGATCAATATCAGCCACAAGCCTGAAGTTTGCACTGGGGAACAGATCAACCTGCGCGAGGTCCTCGACCGAATCAACCTCATAGAACCCGTCACTGGCGAGAGGAAGTTCAGGTGTCACCTCGACATAAGGCTCGGGTACTGCACGAAGCATCGGCCTGTTCGCCTCAGAACTCCACTCCCACACGTCAGCCAAATCCCACTCGAGAGTCGCCGTGAAGTGGTTTGCACTTCGCAATTGCCGCGTATCGACGATCTCCCCGCGAAGAGTGTCGTGTCCAGGACCTGGAACCTCAGTTACGGGGCGCTCACCCGCCACAGGAACAGCACTGCCCACTTCGTTGCCCTCAAGTGAAGCCACCTGTCCGGCTGCCACGCGACCCACAATTGCGTGGCTCCAGTCAGGCGACGTCACTTGAGAATTCAGCGAAACTGACGTCTTCACAATGGTTCCTGTGTACCCGTAACTCACCACGCCACCAGCGTTCCGGTCGTCAGCGACGACTGCGCCCAAGGCATACACATCTTCGACGTGTGCCCCACTTGAGGCGATGCCCACGACTCCGCCTGCGTAGCGATACGTCGCCCGGACATCGGCAAGGGTATAGCTGTCTCGCACCGTTCCGCTTCCCTCTCCTACGAGGCCGCCTACTCGATTGGTGCCTGTCACACTTCCCGTGACGTACACACGCTCAATAAGGCCGGAAGACTCCCCGGCAACAATGCCGACTCGATCTCCGTCGACGTTGACGTCGGCGCCAACAAGCCCCAGGTCGTGAACCGATCCCGCCAATATGGCGAATAGTCCTCCGCGGCTAGAGGTGAGTCCGCGAATGACGTGCCCGTCGCCGTTCAAATCACCCGCGAACGGAACCGTTGCGTTGAGTGGTTCGAAGTCACTTCCCGTGAGGTCCAGGTCCGTAGTGAGGATGAAGCGTTCACTCGGGAAATCGGAGAGCGCGCTGAGATCCTCGACCGTTCCGATTCGATAGGCACCGCTCGCGTCCCGCGGCAAGTTCGGACCAACCGAGGTTACTGCCTCTGGATTTCCGGTCAACGTTGGCCTACCCGCTGCATCGTTCCATTCCCACGTCGCCGCAAAGTCCCAGCCGAGCCCCACGAAGAGATCGGAACTCTGCGTCGCCGCAGCAGTCACGACGGTACCCATGAGGGTTCCGACCCCCGTGACCGGCTGGCTCTGGACCGCCACGTATGTCAATTCAGACACCGAGTTGTCTTCCAGTGCCGCTTCCTGGCTCCCGTAAGCGCGCCCCAGGATGGCGTGCGACCAACTGGGCGCCCGCACGGCCGAGTTGAGTGCGACGCTCGTGCGAATCGTTGGCTCGTCACGCGCGTAGCTCACGAGCCCTCCCGCATTGCGCACTGCTGCCTGCACCAGCCCAGTGGAGTATACGGATTCCGTCAGAGCGGCCTCGCCGCGTTGCAGCGCGACGATCCCGCCTGCGTATGAGCCAGTGGCCGTGACGTCGGCCGTGGAGTAACTGTTAAGCACTGCACCATGCGATTCGCCTGCGATACCGCCAACGAGGTCTAGCCCAGTGATCGAGCCGGAGGTCCAACTGTTTTCAACAGTTCCGTAGTTTAGGTCGACTATCATCCCCACGGTCGATGCAGTGGACGTGAGATCGCTGTCAACATGAACGTTGCGAATAGTGCCGTGATTAACCGCGAAGAGTCCCATCCCCGTGTCGTTCGGTGCGACGTAACCCGTGACCGCATACCCAGCACCATCGAACACTCCGGTGAAGGTCTGGCTGATCCCGATTTGATCCACGTCAACCCCGCTGAGGTCGAGGTCATTTGCGAGAGCGTAATACCCCTCGGGGTCATACCCGATCTTTGAAATGTCTGTCCCGGTGCGGATGAGGTACGGATCGTCAGCGGTTCCTGTACCTTCGAGACCCTCGCGCAGGGTCATCGCGGGAAGCGCTGAGGGTCCACCCACTAGCGAATCCCACAGAAAAACCTTGACCGTATCGCTTGGCCCCACAGGAAGCGGGCTTGCGAACTCCACGAACTGTTCCACGCCGCGGCCGTCAAGCGCGACGTCCACCGTGCGGACGTGGATAAGACGAGCCTGGCTCGCATCGTAAGTTGCCGCGGTGACCGTGACGTTGTCGCGTGAACCTTCGTAGCTCAGCAGACCCACGCCCGGCAGGGCCTTATCGACTAGGTCGGTCGACGAGACGCGCCAAGTTCCGGTCGGCTTTTGTACGGTGAATTCGTCGACGACGTCGCCGTCGATGGTGTACGAGGTGAACTTCAGCCCATCGTCCTCCACTTGAATGGCAGCGCCTAGTTGAGTGTCTTCGTCGAACACCACGTCATCCCAGGGATGAACCACGTTGTCGTAGAACTTTGGGCCCGAGGACCCCATCGTCACATAAGTGACGCCAGAGGCCACTTCCTCTGGAGTCTGCGCCAACCTTCCGTCGTAGATCACCGAGCGCTTGTAGACGTGGTCGTGCGCTCCGAGGTACATGTTCACGCCTAAGTTGGCTAGCACCTTTGACACCTTCGCTCGGTCGCTCGCCATCCCTGCGTCATTACCGTGAGAGCCGCCGTAGTAGGAGAAGTGGCCCATCACCACGTGCCAGGGCGCATTGGACTCACGCACGTCCTGGACGAGCCATTCGAGTTGCTCGTCGAGGTCAAAGTTGGAATTGAGGACGGAGTAATGCACATCCCCGCGGTCGAACGAGTAGTTCGATTCGCCAACCACCCCGTTGTCAGGAGTGGCAAACATATTGGAGAAGATCGCTGTTCGGTCCGTTGTTAGCGAGTTGTAATCCAAGTCCCCATAGGTTTCATGATTCCCCGCCACCGGCGCATACTGCACGTCAAGGCCGCTAAATACGTTGTCCCACACCTCTTGCCAATATTCCCCGCGCCCGCCGTTGTCGACCAGATCGCCTAGCTGGACCAAGGTCTCTCCCCCTGGTTGCGCAGCGCGCACCGTGTCCAGGGTGTCGCGCAAGAGCCCTAAGCCCTCGGTGGAGTGGTCGGTGACTTGCAAATCGCCCACCACGTAAACGGGTTCGTTCTCCGCGCCACCCGCGACGAACTCACCGCCCACGTCGCTCCAGGCACCCGCATCGGCGCGATCCGCGGAGACTCCAAATCGATATTCGTAGCGCTTGCCCTCATCGAGACCGTCTACCCGGAACTCGTGGCTGCGCAACGGCTGACCCGTGATCTGATCCTTGTACTCGTCCGCGTCGCGGCCGATGGTGGAGACTTCATAGACGTCACCAGAGTCCTCCCTGAGTACGGGAGTGTCCACCCAAGCCGAACCGCCGACGGGCCGCACCTGAGCGAACACCTGCGGGATGGTGACATCCGTCGAGATTGAGATTCCAGTTCCGCCAGCCTCCGCCGCGACGACCGCGGTGGAACCGAAGTACTGGAAGACACCCGCCGGGTCCAAGTCGTCAGTGTTGACCGAAATGCGGAGGAGCTCTGCGTTGATGTTCCCCGTAGAATCCTCCGCTTTCACCACGATGAAATGGTCGTCGTAACTGCGCACCTGAAACTCGCCGTCACCGACGGGTACCTCGCCGGCGGAGTCGTAAACCTCGAAGGTGACAGCGACTGGATTTCCTGAGCGATCGACGGCGGTGGCGTTGGGTAACTCAACAGAATCGTTGTAGTTCGCGCGTGCCGGCACCCCTGCCGAAACCGAAATCACGGGCGCATATTCGGCACCTCGTGTGGTCTCTCCGACCCACAACGGGGCGGAAACGACGAAGTCTCCATCCGCCTGGACGGCCTTCACGAAGTAGTAGTCACCGTCCTCCACTGCGAACGAGTGGTCGAGAGTCAGGGAGTTGCCCGACACCGCCCCAAAATCATGCGCCACCTTGCCGTTATTGGTCAGGATCTGCACGGAAGTAAATTCGTCCGTGGAGTCCGCATCGTGTAGCGCAATCTCGGCGGCAAATGTCCTAGTGGTGGATGGCAGAACCGTGCCCATCATCCGACCGTTGGCGCCGAACGTGAGTTCGATGTTTTCATCGAGAGTCGAGTAGGTGCTACGCGCCCTCATGGCCGAATAGAGCCCGTCCAACGTCTGCTCCTCGGCCCAAATCCCAGTGATCGCGTCCGCCCCCGTCACCCAGTTATCCCCGTGCTCGTCGCCGTTGTACGTAGGCGACAGGTGCCAGCCCTTGTCTAACGCAAGTTGATACTGCTCAAGCTGACGGTCGATCTTGACCTCAATGAGGTTCATTCGGGCATCCACCACGGGGTCCAGACCGTTGAAGTCGAAGAAGTTGCCCTTGCTGGTCGTAGAGGGGTGATTGAATTGGCCGATCGCTTCGGGATCCAACTTGAGGCGCGCGAAGTACGTGTACATGTCGTACTTCAGGTCCCCAGTTCCGAACCTGTTGACGAAGCCATCAATGGACCCCTCCGACTGGGCGCGGGCAGTAGCTTTCCATTCCGTATTAAAGGTATTGATATGACCAGTGCCGTCGTACCAGGTGGCCTCGTAGGCAGGTACCGCGACAACATCCTCCTGCGCTGCATTGAATTCACTCGCACGCTCGTGGAGGTATCGCCACTCGTCGGACTCCGCGTCAGCCCAGTCCTCCGCAAAACTGTCCGTGTTGCGTAGGTCGAACATCACGTCATGCTCCGTCACAGCAAAGAAATCAGCTGCGTGCTCGTCACGAACATGAGCGAATGCGTCGGGAGGTAGATCCACTCCGTCGCTTACTCCCGTGTGGGAGTGGAACTCGCCAAAGTAGAGCTGCTGACCCAAGTAGGTGGCACGGTCGTCGGCGGTCGCCGCAGATTCAGGGGCATTGGGCCCGAGCGCTACAACCGATATAGCTGCAATCGCTGTTGCGAACATGACCATGAACTTGCGTGCGTGCGCTGAGTAAGACAAAACCAGAACTCCTCCGAAGGTGACGTCGGAGAACCTACGGCGGCAAAGCAAACAACTGGTTGGCACAAGACCACAAACAGATGAACGGGACGCGAACACCCGGCTCTGGCTCACCACGAGGCAAGAAATGCCAGGGACCACACCTCGGGCGGTATTGTCCGCCTGGGAACCTCGGTATGGCGCTCCCGCGCCCTGACGTGAGACACCGTTTGGGTGAGGCCGCCATGGCCCGTGGATACAGGTTCCTAGCGCGTCGAGAGAGTTTACTCACGGGTGCCTCGGCGGGGGGCACTCGTTGCGGCGATCGGGTACGACCTGCCCTCGCTTATCCCAGGGGCAACTGTCACGACGCTCGTGCGCGACTGTGGCGGGGCCTACCTGCCCACGATGTGCGACGACCAGCGGGTACGCGCCAACTTCGCGGACACCGAGGAGATTGGACTGCGGCTCGCCTTCGTCGTTCCCGCGGCGGAAAGCTCGCGGTGGACCCCTATCGTGCTTTGTGGTGGCTACCTCACAACGTCATATCAATCTCGTCGCGCACCCATCCCCCGTCACCGCGCACCACATTCACAGCCAGAGGCAACTGATGGGAGGCGCTCTCCAGGATGTGCATCAGGTAGCCACCTGTGTTCACAAACGCCGCGATGTCGCCGCGAGCCACCCCGTCGCCGAACCGCAGGCGTCGACGAAGGATCAGTTCGTCCTCCACGCAGTACGCGCCCACCAGGAAACCGTCAAACGGGGCACTGGGCACCCCCGCATCGGCGGGCCGCACCCAGCGAGGATCGAGAAGGAAGTCCACCGACGTGGATCGGACCTGTGTGCGATTCATGTGCAAGCCGACCAAGGGAATACTGTCACTCGTTGTCTTCCTAAACGCGACGTGCGCCAAGGTCATGCCGCACCCGTCCAGAACCGAGCGGCCGGGCTCACAGCGCAACTCGAGGTCGCGTGCGGCGAGGTCGTCCGCGATGGACCCCTGGTCGACGCCTGGCGCCCGCAACACGTCAAGCAACCATTGCCCACGGACAGGTCGCTGCCAATACGGGTAAAGCGAGCTTGACGGGCGCGATGCGTCCGGGTCGGTCAGCCCCAGGCGATCTCCGCGCCATGTGAGATTCTCTGAAGCGTCTTCGGCAAGACCCTGCCAGAAGGTACTCCATTGCGCCGGTTGCTCAAGGTAACTCATCGGAATCCCACCACCCATGTCAACGAATCTGAGGGGGTGACCTCCCGCGCGGAGGCGATCCGTCCATCGGAGTGCCTCTCGCAACACGACAACACGCTCGTCGGCGCTGTAGCCATTGAGGTGAAAGTGGATGCCTTCGACTCTCAGACCGTCGAGGTCGACCTCCGCGAGCGCGCGGTTCCATCCTTCCGCGCCAAGGCCAAACCGGGTGGGAGGGATGGCCGGATCTGACGATGCAAGCCGAAGCGCCACGCGCGCGCTGGTCTCGCGGCCCGATGCTGCGAGGGCCACGTCATAGAGCTCGTCAGAGTTGTCGAGGCTGATCACCGCGCCGGCTTCGATGGCCAAGTTGATGAGCGCGCGTGACTTCACTGCCGCGGTCACGATGATGTTGTCGCCGGCCACGCCCAGGTCCAAGCACTGACGCAATTCCGCGAGCGACGCCACGTCTAAGCCCAAACCAGCCGCTGTCGCTGCTCGGACCAAGCCGAGCGCCTTGTTGGCCTTACGCGCGACGTAGACCCCCAGATTGACGCCCTGCTCCCGCGCCGCGTCGATCAACTCTGCGGCGTTACGTGCCAGTGGCGAGAAGTCGAGGATGTTTACCGGTGAGCCATGCTCGCTGAGGAGTGAAGCGCACTGCTGAGAATCGCCCAGTAGGTCCTCCATCCATCGCTCGGTACGTGCCGTCAACGGGAGCACGCCCTCGCATGCCACCTGCGTTGGATCAGCCATGTGTTCCCACCTCTGTTTCGTGTGCCGAATTCACTCCTTGACTCGAACGCCAATCCGTCACGAGGCGGTGGGCCCACCGCCTAGAGTCACCATGGAGGCGCCGCTGGAGCGAGTCGTGCCCAATGACGGGATCCTCCGTGGGTCTGCCCAGCGCCGCGAGCCCCTCGCTCGGCTCGCCATCAGCACCTACGCACGCGGCATCGGGAGTCGTGAGAACTCCTCGTTCTCCGGGCCTCACCGTGACGAGACCATCGGTGAGGAGCTGATCCCACGGCGCGCGATCTCTGCCTGGCTCCCACATGACGCCATCCCATGGTCGCGCGGTGTCGGAGATGCCCGGCCCCTGGGTGAAGGCGTCGATCACCACTGAGTGCTCCTGAACGTCCTCACCTCGCGCCACGCGCAGATAGCCCGCGTCCCGTAAAGCCAGTAGACGCAGGTGCGTCACAAGCGGCGGCCCAAAGGCCCATCGCTCGAGCGTCGCGGCGCGCGCGCGCCAGCGGGACCACAATTCGACGTCACGAGGAGCGCGCTCCATCGACCGCACCACATCCGCGTAGCCAGCGGACCACGCGCGACCCCACCACCAGGCAGGATCGCCGTCGACTTCTCCCAGCGCTCGGTCCACATCCCCGGCCCAGCGCGCATCAGGGGCGCCCGTGACGCTCGTGTCGAGGCGTGCCCAGAGCACTTCGCGAGTCACGCTCGCACCGGAGGCAGCTGCTGCAGCCATCGCAGCATCAGCCATCGCCTCCCACCATGCGTCGTCGGGCGTGCAGCCTTCCGTCCATGTGGAGGTTACCGCTGTGACGGCGTCTACGACCGCGGCGGGGATAGACACTGGCTTGGGCAGCATCGGCTCTCCGGAACGGGACATGAGAGTGATTGAGGAGGGCTCCCCTCCCGAAGGCAGGTAACGAAGCCCGGAAACCACGGCTGAGTCGACTACCCACTGACCACCCCTTCCTGAGGTGAGGTCCATGACGACGTCGAACGCCGTGAGCGACGCTCCCCGGACCACGACCGGCTCCCCGGGACGAGGCCCACGTGAACTGTCGACGACATCAGCATGATCGATGCCGACGCCTCCCGCGTGCCCCGTGGCGAGAAGTACTCTGCGGGCGCGTTCAGATGCGGCACGACTCCCTGTGACGTCAACCGCCTGGCAAACCCACCCATCCACCTCAGGTCGGATGGTCACTGCGCGAACTCGACGGTGTGTGACTTCTAGCCGTGGCGATTCGCAGATTCTCTCAAAACTCCACGCAAGGTAGCGGCCTACGTCCGCGCGCGGTGGGAAGGGTCTCGCGTCACCCTCTTGCCATTGGCTGAAAGTTAGCGGAATGGCCGCACACGAGGCGTCGACGATCCGCGAGTCGACATTCATGAGGAGATGCGCGGGCTGGTTTGGGTCCCACACGGCGCCTGCCCCAGGGGTGGCTGCTTCAAGCACCGTCACGCGCAGTGGTCGACTGCCTGGCGCAGAGTGTCGACGCGCCAGTTCATCGTCGAGGTCCGCGAGTGCGTACAGCGCTTTTGGGCCCCCTCCCACTACGACGAGGTCCGCCACGTCGTCCACCAGTTCGCGATTCATGCCCTGCAGCTGAAGGGGTTTGGAGCGTCAGTTACGCCGATTGCCTCCTCGGCGTCAGCGATCTCAGCGCGCACCCACTCGTCGTCGTACACCGTCGGCAAGTAGGCGCCACCACCGTCGTGCACGAGCATCGCGACGGATGTTCCCGGGACGAGCGAGGGGAGGTCGTAGCCGATTGCCGCGACAATTGCTCCCGTGGAGGCACCTGCGAGTAACCCCTCCCGACGCGCCAGAAGTCGGCACCCGCGGACCATGTCGGCCTCACTGATGCGGTGAATCGCGTCGGGACGCGCTTGTTGGGAGAGATTCGTCGCAAACCCTGCGCCCAAACCAGGCAGTTTGCGTTCCCTCAACGCTCCACCAAAGAGCGCAGAGCCCTCCGCGTCAACTCCGACGAGCCGCGTCGCCCAGCCGGCACGCTCGATGGCCTGCTGACAACCGAGCAGCGTGCCAGTGGTGCTCATCGCGACGTACAGATGGTCGGGTGGGCCGCCTAGCGATGCGACAAGTTCCGGCATGGTGGTGTGTGCGTGGGCAGACGGGTTGGCGGTATTGCCGTACTGGTTGGTGGTGACCGCGCCTGGTACGTCCGTGAGCAATTGCTCAACGCGTTGCACCCGGGCACGTAATCGGTTGCCATCAGCGGGAGTTGCCACCATGTCCACCCGTGCACCAAAGGCGGCCATGGTCTTGACCGCGGCAACGTTGGCCCGCTCGTCAACCACCGCGACAAAGGTGTAGCCGCGTTGTGTGCACTGGCGTGCGAGCGCCATGCCGAGGTTCCCTGACGTCGACTCGACTACCGTCGCGCCCGGAACTAACGCGCCGCTGCGCTCAAGGGCATCTAGAAGAAACTGGGCAGTGCGCTCCTTGGTGCTTCCCGAGATCTGGAGCTGATCGAGCTTGGCGTGGAGACGCGCTCCGCCTCCCGGGAATAGCTTGTCGAGTTGGGTCACCGGAGACGGGAGGTAGCCCCCGTGAATAGCGACGCTCGGCATGCTCATCGCCTGCATTGTCCCGTCAGGTGTCATCGCTGCATTCCTCCCTTGAGCCCTTGTGCCACAGAACGAAACACAGATCATGCCGTATGGTCCCGGCTCCACTGGTCAGTATGCATAAACCTCGCGGCACGCGTCGGCATTCCTCGCGAACGGAAGATTCTTTGCACGTGAAAGGGCGCAAGAGTGCACTAGCGAGCAACTCGGAGGAACACCCGTAGGCCAAAAATGACTAAGGACCGCCCATCGGGCGGTCCTTAGTCATCTAGTCGGGGTGACAGGATTTGAACCTGCGACCCTCTGTTCCCAAAACAGATGCGCTACCAAGCTGCGCTACACCCCGTCCGGCTCAAACTTCGATCCGGTTACCCAACATCGGCCAGGCTCCGCTACTCTAGTACGCGCCGGTGATTCTTCCTAACGAAGGTCCCCGTCAAATGCGGGTGTAGCTTAGTGGTAAAGCCTTAGTCTTCCAAACTAATGATGCGAGTTCGATTCTCGTCACCCGCTCCACGAGCAGCGCGGCCGGACTTCTCATCCGGCACGACGCACGTGATTGAGACAGCAGGAGCCGGGTCCCTAGGGCCCGGCTCCTCGTCTTTCTCCACACACCTCGATGAGAAACCTAAATAAACGCACCGATCACTGCGCCCACTACCGCGAGCGCCACCATGTCGTGCAGGCCGTCAATGACGGACAGGCTCTGGCCGCGCAGCGCGAAGCCGTTATGGATGACGTGGGCACCGAGGCGGAAGACGGCGCCCACGAACAGGCCGAACACAATTCCGCCGATGACCGAGCCCACGCCGAGCTCCCACATCAGAACGTTCATGACCACGGCAGTGACGAACGCCACCACACCCGTCGCAACATACCGACCGGGGCCACCGTCGGCTGACGCGATGTCCTGCTCGCTGAGGCCCACCTGCTTCATCCAGCCGCGCCCCACCACCTTGGGGTGATACCACACGGCGCCCACAACGAACTGAGCAACCGTCGCGACAATCACCGCTAGCCAGTTGACGTCGCCGAATGAAAACCAGTCCATGCCCTTACCTTCTGTCGCTTTCCGCGGCCTTGGCGATGTCTTCGAGATCTTGCTTCAACGCGTTCTCGGTGGCCTTCATCCCGACCTTGCCGAATACTGCCCACCCCACACGCTGGCCCAACTTGGGATGGGGCGTGGATGCCGAGAATTCTACGCTCAGCACTACCCCCAGTTCACTAGGGACACACGTAAATACGGTGGTATATCGGGTGCCGCCGGAATCTGCGGCGATGGTGGTGCATCGCGGCTCTACCGCATCCGTGACCCACATTTCCTCGATCTCAACCTTGCCGAACATGCGCCGGGTTTCGCGCCAGCGGGTTCCGACGCCGTAATCAGGGCCACCAACCCGCTCCACCGAAACGACGCTCGAGAGCACCTTGGGCGCCGCATCGATATCCGTGAGCACTGCCCACACCTGCTCGGGCGCGGCCAGGATCTCCCTCGCAACTTCGACTCTGTGACCAGTCATGGCACTCCCCCTGCTCGACTCCCTCGTCGACAAGCCCAGCGTAGCCCCGTTCCCACTAGCCCCGCACGGCCGTCGCCATGGTGGCGTGATGCCGCTTGCCGCAACGGCCGTGCGCCGCTACTCTGACAATTACCGCACACGAGAGGTCAGTGAGATGAGCAACCGGAGCCACGTCGTCATGACGTCTGCTCCTGCCGTCCTGTCCTGTGCCCAGCTCTCCTGCATGTGCGTCTGCATGTGTACCGAGGGCTGCAGCTGTCAGTAGAGCGCTGACACCTCACGCCCCGCGGCCCCCACGGCCCCGCCAGGCACGTTAGCGCTCGCCCCGGTATCGAATCGCGATACATCAGCGTTGTTCATCACAGTTCCCACATGGCACTACTCCCTTAAGGAAATCCTCATGGCAAAAATCTACGAAAATGTCACCGACCTGATCGGCAATACTCCGCTGGTCAAGATCAATGCACTCGCCGACGGCGTCGACGCAACGATCCTGGGCAAGCTCGAGTTCTACAACCCCGCCAACTCCGTCAAGGACCGCCTGGGTGTTGCGATCGTCGACGCCGCAGAGGCATCGGGCGAACTCAAGGCCGGCGGCACCATCGTCGAGGCAACGTCGGGTAACACGGGTATTGCACTCGCAATGGTCGGCGCCGCCCGCGGGTACAACGTGGTCCTCGCTATGCCCGAGACGATGTCGCGCGAGCGTCGAGGCCTGCTCCGCGCCTTTGGCGCAGAGCTAGTTCTGACCCCAGGCCCCGAGGGCATGTCGGGCGCGGTCGCCGCTGCCGAGAAGATCGCTTCAGAGCGTCCCGGCTCGATCCTCGCCAAGCAGTTCGCGAACGCCGCCAACCCTGAGATCCACCGCAAGACCACCGCGGAAGAGATCTGGGCCGACACAGACGGCAAGGTCGACATCTTTGTTGCGGGCATCGGCACCGGCGGCACCATCACCGGCGTGGGCGAGGTCCTCAAGGCCAAGAACCCGGAAATCCAGGTCATCGCCGTGGAGCCCAAGGAGTCCGCCATCCTCAACGGTGGCGAGCCCGGCCCCCACAAGATCCAGGGCCTCGGCGCTAACTTCATTCCGGAGATCCTGAACCAAGAGATCTACGACGAGGTATTCGACGTCGACTCTGAGACCGCCATCGCCACCGCACGCGCGGCTGCACGCAAGGAAGGCTTGCTGGTGGGAATCTCCTCCGGTGCAGCTATCCACGCGGCGATCGAGATCGGCAAGCGTCCCGAGAACAAGGGCAAGACGATCGTCACGATCATCCCGTCGTTCGGTGAGCGCTACCTCAGCTCGGTGCTCTACGCCGACCTGATGGACTAATTCACTACCTCAAGGACACCCCAGGTCTCACTTCATGAGTAAACGCATCGGCTTTCTGAAGCTCGCCGTCGAAGACATTCGCACGGTGCACGACCGCGACCCCGCGGCCCGCTCCACGCTAGTCATTGTCGCGTCTTACCAGGGCCTTCACGCCGTGTGGCATCACCGTGCCGCACACTGGCTCTGGAACCACGGAATGAAGACCTACGGGCGTTTGTGGTCGCAGGCAGCCCGTCGTCGCACCGGGATCGAGATTCACCCCGGTGCGACGCTGGGCCGTCGCGTCTTCATCGACCATGGCATGGGCGTCGTCATCGGCGAGACTGCGGTAGTCGGCAACGACGTGCTGCTGTTCCACGGCGTCACGCTCGGCGGCACCACCATGAGCCCCGGCAAGCGCCACCCCACCGTGGGCGATCGTGTGGTCATCGGCGCTGGGGCAAAGGTCCTTGGCGCCGTTCACGTGGGCTGCGACGCCCGCATCGGCTCCAATGCCGTGGTGGTGAAGGACGTGCCAGACGGCGCGACCGCAGTGGGAATACCCGCCAAGATCCGCAATCATCCCGCCGAAAAGGAGGCCTCCACCGCCGCCTCCGCGGTCGACTCCGGCGACTCACATGCACACCACGATCTCGACGAGCCTCCTGAGGTGCGCGAACCTGCGATGTACTACATCTAACTGCGCCCTCGAGGCCGCGGTTTTTGGTGAGAATCACGAATTTGCCTCTACGGGTCACCGGGACGGCCGCTAGCGCCTAGTCTGAACCCGAACCACTGCCCCCCATTCGGGGGGCATGGCTCCCCAAAATCGGGTGTGCCCCCTCAGCCACACCCGACAATGAAAGCCCCTGGCCACATGGCCGGGGGCTTTCATTGTGTTAATGGTCTCTATCAGCCAGATCGGCGCTGAGTATCGCGATGCTACGCGTCAGTCGCTCGCAGCATCCACGCGGTCTTCTCGTGCGCACGGATGCGCTCCGTGACGAGGTCGGCCGACGCGACGTCACCGGCCTTCTCCGCGATCTCGGTAAGCGGCCGGGCCACGCGAATGATGGTCTCGTGCCCTTCAATGAGGTCCTTGACCATCTGCGCCGCAGTCGTGGCGCCCTTGTTGTCCTTGACGCTTGCGCGCTCGAGGAATTCGGCGAAGCTACCAGGCGACTTCTCCCCGATCGCCCGCACTCGCTCGGCAACTAAGTCCGCCGCCTCCTGTAGTTCGATGTACTGGTCCTCGAGCATCTGGTGCAGCGCTGGGAACGTCGCCCCCGTCACGTTCCAGTGATATCCCTGCGTCTGGACATACAGCGTGTAGGTGTCCGCGAGGAGGTTCGACAACCCGTCCGCGATCTCCGTGCGATCCGCCGCTTCAATACCGATGTTTGGCTTGTTCTCAGTCATTGCTCACAGTGTCCTTTCCACTCGACAGAGGCGCCGATGGCGACGCCAGGTACGCATGAGTAAACCGGTGCATCGGGCACCGTATTCCGGCATGGGTTCGCGCGCGCAAAGTTTCCTCACGCCACTGCGCCCTTGAGGGAATGACACGCGCCGTCGCGTGGTTTGATTCGGTATGAGCGAAACCATCCTTCCTGGCGCCGGCATCAAGGTCCCGTCCGATTCCTCCGCCGAGTCCTGCCCGATGCCCACCTCGGCTCAGGCCCCTGGCGACGGGTTGCTCGTCGAGGCATTGGCCGCAGCGAAGACCATCGCGGTCGTGGGCGCCTCCCCTCACGAGGAGCGCACGAGCCACCAGATTGCGGTGTGGCTGATCGAGAACACGCCCCTCGAGGTGTTTCTGGTCAACCCCGCGGGCGGCGAGGCTGAGATCCTGGGCCACGCCTTCTACGACTCCATCGCAGACCTACCCACGCCTCCGGACATCGTCGACGTGTTCCGTCGGGCCGAGTACGTCGACCCGATTGCGGACGACGCTGTGGCGGCCGATGCTCACTTGCTGTGGCTTCAGCTGGGCGTGGTCAACGATGCCGCCATCGAGCGCGCACGCGAGGCTGGCCTGGTAGGTGTGCAGAACCGCTGCATCAAGATTGAGTGGGCACGCCTTGCCGAGCAGATTGATCTGGTCCGCGCCGAGCGCGATAGCTAAGGTCGGTGCCACAATCGCAGTATGAGTAAGTTTCATGCCGCAGAGCCGCACAGGGTGGCGCCTGAAGGATATGAGCCGCTCGATTTAACCCCAGAACGTTGGGACGACATGGTCACTCTCGACGAATGGGCGTTCACCGAGCCCCTGCAATCCGAGCAACGTGTCGCCCTTCGCGAAGCGTTTCCGTGGGGGCGAGGGCGCGGCATGACTATCGCCGATCCGCGCCTTGGCAAGCCCGGGACTTTGGTGGGGATTCGTGGGAGTTTCGGGCTCCACATGGTCGTGCCGGGAGGCGAAAGGATCGCGACTTCCGCCTTGAGCTGGGTGGGAGTGCACCCCGGCCACCGGCGGCGGGGCATTTTGCGATCCATGATGCACGACCATTTTGCCCGGTCGATCGAACGCGGCGAATACGTCAGCTCCTTGTTTGCTGCCGAGCCTCAGATCTACCAACGTTTTGGATATGGCCGAGCCGCCTGGCACGTCCGCGCCACCTTTGGCCGCGGGGCCGAACTAAGGGAGGTCCCTGGAACTACCGACCTCACCGTGCGACTCGAACGACTCTCACACGAAGCCCACTCAGAGTTGATGTCCACCGTGCAGCGACAGGTCACGCGGCCTGGCGCGATGGTCCGCGACAGCGAACCCCTTGCGCGCGAGATGACTGCCTCAGAAGTCAATGATCGTCCCAGCGAAGAGCGCCTCAAAATTGCGATCGTCTCGAACCCAGCAGGCGAGCCAGTGGCATACGCATTGTTTAGGCGAAGGGTGAAGTGGGAAGGTTACAGTGCCGATGGCACAGTCACCGTGAACGAGTTTGTGACAACCACGGGAGCAGCCTCCCGACGCCTCTGGGGTGTGCTCCTTGATCTCGACCTCTCGAGCAGGGTCCTCGTCACGTGTTTGCCACTCGATGACCGGCTCATGATGCTCGCACTTGACCAGCGCTCACCAAAACCTGTCATCGAAGACGACCTATGGCTGCGCATCTTGGACGTGCGTAGGGCGCTCGAGGCGCGCACCTACGCCAGGCCGATTGACCTTGTGGTGGGGGTATCAGACGCTCAGTTGCCTGCCAATCAAGGGCTATGGCGGATCGCCACCGAGCCCTGGAAAGCTACGGAAATGGAACCTCCCAGCAACTCGTTCACCACGGGCGCTGCCGCACGTCACGATGGGGCGTTCGTAGCCCGTGTCAGTAAGGTGGCCGACAGCGACCGGGAACCGATTCGGGTGGACATCCGGCTGGGGATTCAGGAATTAAGCGGGGCATATCTGGGTGGTGTCACCATTGAGTCACTAACCGAAGCCGGCCTCATCGAAGAGCACACCCCAGGTGCCTCACGCCTGCTCTCTGCCGCAATGCAGTCAGCCCAGGCCCCTATGTCTTCGTTCCAGTTCTAAGTCTTTCTCCCCCGAGTTTCCCAAAGGCAGGTAAACCTGAAACGATGGAACCGTGAAGAAATCAGAGGGTTATCAGTCAGTCAGCATCGATGAATCGCGTATCGACGAGCTGTTCCAGGTGGTCCAGTGGGCCTTCGTGGGTGAATGGCTCAAGGAAGATCGCCAGGACTACATCGACGCGATTCCAGTTGAGCGATCGCGCGCGGTCGAGGTCACGGACGAGCGTCGCGGCAACGTGGGCGAACTCGCCGGGGTCCACGCCAGTTTTGGCACCGACATGATCACTCCCGGAGGCCGCAGGGTCGCGACCGCCGGCCTATCCTGGCTGGGAGTCCACCCCGCGCATCGGCGTCGCGGTCTCATGACCACCATGATTCACGACCACTTCTCCCGCAGCATCGCACGCCACGAACACGTCAGTGTGCTGTATGCGATGGAGTCCGAGATCTACGCACGCTTTGGCTACGGCATGGGCGCGCAGACAGTCAAGGCTTCTATCCCGCGCGGGCCGCGGATGTGGCACGTCGACGGCACCGAGGAGCTCACCGTGCGCTTGGAGCGCGCAGACTTCGACCAGCACGACCAGTTGGTGGCGGATCTCCAGGCCAAACTTGAGCGCCCCGGCACCATCCTTAACCCCGTGGGCTCCGGCCGTAACGCGCGCTTCACTGACCCTGTGGGCAACCGCCACGGAATGGAGAGGTGGCGCATCTGCATCATCGAGGACGCTGGCGAGCCCGTGGCCTATGCCTTCTTCCGCCGCAAGCCCGACTCCGAGCTGGGTATCCACGACGGCGTCGCACAGGTGCGCGAGCACGGCTCGCTCACACCGGCCGCCTCGCAGAAGCTTTGGCAGGTCCTTACCGACTTCGACCTCGTGGGTACCACCAACACCGAGAACCTTGCCACGGACGACCCCCTGTTGTTCCAGCTCAAGGATGCGCGCGGCGCACGCACCAAGGTCATCGACAACATCTGGGTCCGCCTGCTCAATGTGCCCGAGGCGCTGGTGGCCCGCGAATACTTCCACGACTGCGACGTCACGTTCCACCTCAGCGATAGGCACATTGTGGAGAACGCCGGCACGTGGCGAATCGTCGTCAAGGACGGCAACGCCACGGTCACCCGGGCTGAGGGCACACCGGACGATGCTGACCTCCAGATGGATATCCGTCACCTGGGCACGGTCTACTTGGGGGGCACCTCACTCGAGGCGCTAAGCTCAGCGGGCCTAGTCAAAGAGAACACCCCCGGGCAGGCACGCGAACTCGCGATCGCGATGCTGTCTCCGGTCGCTCCGCTGACCAACTGGGACTTCTAGCCCCCCTGTGAACGCGAGAAAGCCCCCGCCAGAAGGTACTGGCGGGGGCTTTCTGCGTCGCGCGTGATCGCGTCAGGAAGTCACTTGTTTGGCGTGTACGCCATCATCTCGTCGATGCGGCGCTGGTGACGCTCGCCCTCGCTGAAGGGAGTCGCGATGAAGGCGTCCACAATCGCTGTCGCCTCGTCCTGCGTGTGGAAGCGGCCGCCCACGCCAACCACGTTGGCGTCATTGTGCTCGCGTGCTAACTGCGCAATCTCAACGCTCCACGCGAGCGCGGCACGAATCCCGGGGACCCGGTTGGCCGCGAGCTGCTCGCCATTGCCCGAGCCGCCAATCACGATGCCCAGCGAGCCCGGCTCAGCAATGACGCCCTCAGCGGCTGCGATGCAGAATGAGGGGTAATCATCCTGGGCGTCGTACTCAAACGCGCCGTGGTCCACGACGTCGTGACCCTCAGTCGTGAGGTGAGCAATCAAGTGCTGCTTGAGTTCGAACCCGGCGTGGTCTGATCCAATGTGTAGGCGCATACGGACATTGTGCCAGGCTCATCGGCACGGTGCGGCGCTTAGCCGGGGGCGAAACTTGGGCCACAGCATCGGCCGCTCGCCATAGGGTAAGGACATGGCACTGAAATCAGGAATCGACGCGTCCACCTTCTCTCCCACCATCCGTCCCGGCGACGACTTCTTCCGGCACGTGACGGGCCCCTGGGAGGAGTCCCACCAGATCCCGTCGGACCGCAGTGCGGATGGCTCGTTCTACAAGCTCCGCGACGAGGCGGAAGCGCACGTGCGCGAACTGGTTGACGTGGCCCCCACAGGCAGCCGCATCGGCGCGCTGTACGCGTCGTTCATGGACGAGCACCACATCAATGAGATGGGCGTGGAACCACTCGCGCCCGATCTGGCCATCATCGACGCCGCCACGTCCCACGTTGACTTGGCGCGTGCAATGGGAGACCTGCAAAGGCTCGGCATCGGTGGGGCCGTGGGTTATTACGTCCACGCAGACGCCAACTCGCCCGACGAGAACGTGGTCTACATCATGCAGGGCGGAATCGGCCTGCCTGACGAGGCGTACTACCGCGAGGACAGCCACGAAGAGACCCGCAACAAGTACGTCGCGCACATCGACCGCATGGCCGGCCTGACGGGCCTGAACTTCACCGGCGCCGGCGTCTTCGAGCTAGAGAAGACCATCGCCAGCCACCACTGGGACAACGTTAAAACGCGCGAAGCCGACCTCACGCACAACCCCACGACCCTGGCGACACTCATCGAAACCGCCGGGGGTTTCCCTTGGCGCGAGTGGGCAGACGCGATCCACCTGCCTCAAGCAGCCGAGGACCTACTCATCGCATCTGAGCCGAGCTTCCTCGAGGCGCTGGGTGAACTGTGGGCCACCGTGTCGATCGAGGACTGGAAGGCATGGTTGCGCTGGCGCGTGGCGTTGGGCCGCTCCGCGTACCTGACCGACGAGATCTCCAAGGCAAACTTTGAGTTCTACGGCACCGTCCTGTCCGGCGCCCCCGAGCAGCGCGAGCGCTGGAAGCGCGGCGTGAGCCTTGTCGAGGGCGTGGTGGGCGAGGAAGTGGGCCAGCTGTATGTGGAGAAGCATTTTCCGCCGTCTCACAAGGAGCGGATGGACACGCTGGTAGAGAACCTCGTGGCCGCGTACCGCACTTCCATCGACGGCCTCGAATGGATGACCGACGCGACTAAGGCCAAGGCCCTCATCAAGATCGGCCAATTCACCCCCAAGATTGGCTACCCCGAGAAGTGGCGCGACTACTCCGCTCTCACGCTTAGCGCGACCGACCTGGTCGGCAATATTCGCGCGAGCGCGGCATTCGACGAGGACTGGGACTGGTCCAAGATTGGGAAGCCCGTGGACCGGACCGAGTGGCTGATGACTCCGCAAACGGTGAATGCGTACTACCTGCCCACAGCGAACGAAATCGTGTTTCCGGCGGCCATTTTGCAGCCGCCCTTCTTTGACGCCGATGCCGACGACGCGGTGAACTACGGCGCGATCGGCTCCGTGATTGGCCACGAGATTGGCCACGGATTCGACGACCAGGGCAGCAAATTCGACGGCACCGGAAAGCTCACCGATTGGTGGACCGAAGAAGACCGCGAGGCATTCATGCAGCGCGCCGGGGTGCTCATCGAGCAGTTCAACGGCTACACGCCCAAGCAGCTCGAAGGCGAGGATGGCGATCACACCGTCAACGGTGCGCTGACCATCGGCGAGAACATCGGCGACCTGGCCGGCGTCATGATCGCCCTGCGCGCCTACGAGATCGCGTGCGGAGGAGACATCGCCGATGCTCCCGTGATCGACGGCTTCACCGGGCTGCAGCGCTATTTCCTTGGCTACGCGTTGTGCGAGCAGATCAAGGTGCGGGACGAGGCACTCAAAACGCGCCTCGCGACGGACCCCCACTCCCCCAGCGAGTTCCGCGTTAACGGCATTGTCCGCAATATGGAGGCCTGGTACGAGGCCTTCGAGGTGGGCGCGGACGACGCCCTCTACCTCGCCCCCGAGCAGCGTGTGACAATCTGGTAGCACGATGACCGACACCCCGGACCTCACCGACGGCCGCACCATGCGCGAGCGCATGGAGGCTGGCGACCTGTATCGCGGCGCCGACGAAGAACTGAGCGCCGCGATGCGAGGCGCGCGCGAGCGAGCCGCCCGCTATGGCGAGCTTTATGACACAGATCGCCATGAGGCTACGGTCCTGCTGCACGAGCTACTAGGCCACGTGGGCGACGATGTGGACCTTCGGCCCCCGCTGCACGTGGATTACGGAAGCAATATCAGCATCGGCTCGGGGACGTTCGCGAACTTTGGCCTGATGGCGCTCGACGTAGCGGCTATCACTATCGGCCGCGATGTGCAGATGGGGCCCAACGTTCAGCTGTTGACACCCACGCACCCCGTCGACGCTGAGTTGCGACGCGACAAGTGGGAGTCCGCGGAGCCCATCGCGATCGGCGACAACGTGTGGCTGGGCGGCGGAGTAATCGTGTGCCCAGGCGTCACTATCGGGGAGAACACCGTGGTCGGAGCCGGCTCGGTCGTCGCCAAGGACCTCCCCGCGAACGTGCTCGCGGTAGGGAGTCCGGCCCGCGTGGTAAGGAATTTGTAGCTCGCGGGGTTACAGTGTGAACAGGTCCATAATCGGGGCCTGACCTCGAGCGAAGGAGACGCATATGGCTGACATCAAGAACATCGACCTGATCGACATCAAGGCAGAGAAGCCTGCCGCCGAGGACAACACCGGCGGATGCTGCGGCGGTTCATGCGGCTGCAGCTAGTCGACACGCACTTCTAGAAGGGCGGCGGGACGGGGCGAAAGCCCGGTCCCGCCGTTTTTTTATGACCAGATTGGTCGGGTCCGCCGCCTAATCCCGCTGCTGTTCCGCCAGCCGCGCATACAGCCCGCCCAACGCGATGAGTTCGCCGTGAGTACCGGTCTCGACGATTCTTCCTGCGTCCACGACGTGAATCACGTCGGCATCGGCCACGGTGGACAGCCGGTGCGCAACGGTGAGCGTGGTGCGCCCCTCGGCCGCACGGTCCAGGGCTGCCTGCACCACCCGCTCGGAGACTGTGTCGAGCGCAGAGGTCGCCTCGTCCAGCAGCAGCACGGGTGGATCCTTGAGTAGCACGCGCGCGATGGCGATGCGCTGCTTCTCGCCACCAGAGAGCCGGTAGCCGCGCTCCCCCACCAGCGTGTCGTAACCGTGTTCAAAGCTGGAGATTGCGTCGTGGATGTTCGCCTTGCGACAGGCCTCCTCGAGCTCCTCATAAGTAGCGTCTGGCTTCGCGTACCTGAGGTTCTCCGCGATGGTCGCGTGGAACAGGTACGTTTCCTGACTCACCACGCCCACGCGCTCTACGACGGATTCGTGGGTGAGTTCGCGCACGTCCTGACCAGCAAAAATCACCCCTCCGCCCGATGCTTCGTGCAGGCGGGCGGCCAGGTAAACGATGGTGGTCTTGCCGGCCCCACTGGGCCCAACAAAGGCGTGGGTGCTGCCGGGCTCCACGGTGAACGACACTCCGTCTAGCGTGGCCCGCGAGTCTTCCGGAGCGTCCGGGTAGCGGAAGGTGACATTGCGAAATTCGACACGTCCCTCTGGCCCTGGGGCCTCAGAGACATCGCGGGCATCCGGAGCATCCTCGATGGCGGGGACCAGGTCCAGGTACTCGAAGATGCGTGCGAAGAGCGCCTTGGAAGTCTGCACCTCGAGGGCGACGCGCATGAGCGCCATGAGGGGGAACAGCAGGCGCGACTGGATGGCCGTGAAGGCGACCACGGTTCCGGCTGTGATGGCCGGCGCGGTACCCGCGTCCGTGGACCGCGCAATCAGGATTCCCGCGAACAGGTAGATCACCGCTGGCACGGAGGACATGATGACGGTGACGAGGCCAAAGAACCACTGTCCGCTCATGGCCTGGCGCACCTGTAGCCGAATCTGGTTGCGGTTCTCTGCGGAGTAGCGCTCTGTCTCCGCGCGCTGCCGGTTGTAGACCTTACTCAGCAGGATGCCGGAGACACTGAGCGTCTCCTGGGTGATGGCCGTCATCTCGGACAACGACTCTTGCGTCTGCGCCGCTATGCGCGCGCGGATCTGGCCCACACGGCGCTGCACCACCACGAGCGCGGGCATGAGCACCACGGCGATCAGCGTGAGGCGCCAGTCCAGCAGGATCATGGCGATCAGCGAAGCGATGACCGTGACAACGTTGCCCACGATCGAGCTGACGAAGGTGGTCAACACTCCCGCGACGCCACCCACGTCGTTCTGCAGGCGGGACTGAATCACTCCGGTCTTAGTGCGCGTGAAGAACGCGAGGTCCATGGACTGCAGGCGCGTGAAGAGTTGCACCCGTAGGTCCCCGGTCACACGGTTGCCTACCGTGGAGGTGAGCAGCGTCTGCCAGACGCTCAGGCCTGCGACCGCGATGTAGATCAGCACCATGATGAGCACCAGCTCGCCCAGCAGCGGCAGGTTCACGCCCGATCCATCGGTAGGGAAGAGCGCGTTGTCGAAGATGCGCTCCACGATCAGTGGCGGAATCACCGCCGCGCCGGCGGTGAACATGACTAACACCGCCGTCATCACCAGCGAGCGCTTGTACGGCGAGAAGAGCCTGCCCACGCGGTGCCACAAGTGCGGGATCACCGGGGCCTCGGCGTTCAGGCGTCGCTGGGTCGCCTCATCCATACGGCGCCCACCGTGACCACCACCTCCGCCAGGCGGAGTGCCGATCGCCGCGCGGCGCGAACCCGCAGGGGCGGGTGTACTCATTCGGCCGCCCCTTCCAAGCCCCGGTCGCGCCTTCGGCCGCCACGGCTTCCGGGCCCTCCAGGGACGCCACGTTCGCGTCCGCGCCTTCCTGGGCCACCCCGGCCGCCGCGTCCCCCTCGGCGGCCTGGACCGCCCGGGCCCTCGCCTTCAGGGTGAAGCTCGACCAGGTTGCTACGAATGACGCCGATGACGCGCCAGAGCGCCTCAATGTCGGCTGGTTCGGCGCCTTCGGTGAGGCGTGCGATCTCCGCGTTGTTGCGCTCTCGCTGCTCGGCACGCAGGTTCTCACCCCGCTCGCTCAGCGCCACGATGATGCGCCTGCCGTCATCGGGGTCGTCAGTGCGCTCGATTAGCCCGTCATCCTCCATCTGCTCAAGGCGCCGGGTCAACGTGGATCCGGCCACGCCGACCGCACGAGCGAGATCCGCCTGCGTGGTGGGGCCGTGATGGGACAGGTGACGCATGACACCCCAAGCGCTGGTGCGACCGGGGATCTCGTGCATCGAGTGATCGAGATGACGGCGCATGGCATGCGCGGTGCTGCCCAAGGCATGAACAATATTGTCGCGGCCCGCGCCCTTTGGTTCTAAGTCTTGTTGGTGGCGATCTTTCATGATGTTTCTCCTTGCTCTAGATCAGCCGGCCAACGGACGCTGCGCTCAAAGGCGAGGTCTCTTTAATTCGTTAGCCAACTAACATGTTGGCACCGAGGCGCAGACATGTCAACCCCATCTGGACGCGGCCCTAAAGGCCCAAGGTGAGCATGTCGGGCGCCGAGGGCTCCCCCGCCGCCTCGGCGAACAGTGTCATACCAAGCCGCACCGCCTCACGGTCCGCCGGATCAAGGCCCTGGAGCACCGCAGCAATAGCGCGCCGACGCGTGCGCGTCACCTCCGCGACCATGCCGTGCCCCTTGTTCGACACCGCGACAATGACTTCTCGACGGCTCTCCGGACTCACCTCGCGCGTGATCCATTCTCCGGATTCGAGTCGATCCACGGTGCGACTCAACGTGGACGCGTGCACCCCGAGGGCCGTGGCTAGGTCGCCCATGCGCTGCGGCCCACTCGAGTCCAGCACCACTAGCAGCCGGAACTGCACCAGCGACAGCTCCTCGAGCGCACCGGACATCGACTGCGCCACGATTCCAAGCAGTGCACGCGAGGACGTCACTGTGGCAGTAATGGCGGCCGATGCCGCGTCGCGCGAGGAGGTCATCCGGCCATCCTACGGGCGTTCGACTGCTAACCTACAACAGTTGCATAAATACAAATGTCTGGAGAATCAGTGTTCGCCTCCATCGGAATGCACCTTCGTGACGTGCTCGCATGGCGCCCGACCCCGAACGCCCAGCGCTCCGAGCACGCAACCATCATCGGACTGTCGCTCGTGGTCGGCGTCGGCGCTGGCTTTGGCGCCATTGCCTTCCGTTGGCTGATCGAGAGGGCCACGCTCATCTTTTCCGGATCGGAGGACTACTCCGCCACCATCGGCCACCCGCCCAATCACTGGGTCCCGTGGCTCGGCGCGTTCTTCGTGGTTCTTGCCCCAGCAGTCGGCGGCCTCATCTACGGCCCTCTCGTGCACGCGTTCGCGCGGGAGGCCCGCGGTCACGGCGTCCCTGAGGTCATGTACGCGATCCACAAGCGCGGCGGACGCATCCCCGCCAAGGTTGCGGTCGTCAAGGGACTGGCCTCCGCCATCACCATCGGATCCGGCGGCTCCGTGGGGCGCGAGGGCCCCATCGTTCAGATCGGCTCGGCGATGGGCTCATCGCTCGCCCGCCTGGCCCGGCTGCCCGAGTCGCGCGTGCGCTTGCTGGTGGCGTGCGGTGCCGCCGGCGGCATCGCGGCGACCTTCAACGCTCCCATCGCGGGCGTCTTCTTCGCCCTCGAGTTGCTGCTGGGGTCCTTCGCCGTCAGTTCATTCGGAGCAGTGGTGTTGTCCTCCGTGGTTGCCTCGGTCATCGGGCGTGCGTTCTTGGGTGACGATCCGTTCCTGGTGCTCCCCGAGTTCACCGTCAACAGCCACACGGAGTACCTGCTGTACGTCGTGCTCGGATTGCTCGCGGCAGGCGTCGCCTTGCTGTTCGTCAAGGTGCTCTACGGCATCGAGGATCTCTCCGACAGGATCTGGAAGGGCCCCGAGTGGCTGCGCCCCGGCGTGGGCGGCCTGCTGCTCGGCCTCGTCCTGCTGGTGCTCCCGCAGATGTACGGAGTGGGCTACCCCGTGCTGGAAAACGCCGTGGACGGCAAGTACGTCATCGGCTTCCTTCTGATCCTGCTGGTAGCCAAGATTTTCGCCACCTCCTTGACCATCGGCATCGGCGGCTCGGGCGGCGTCTTTGCGCCATCCTTGTTCCTAGGCGCGATGCTGGGCGCGGCGTTTGGCCAGACCATGAACTATCTGTTCCCGGGCCTAGGCATCAACCCGGGGGCCTACGCGCTGGTCGCGATGGCGGCGGTCTTCTCCGGCGCCGCCCGCGCACCGATCACCGCGGTGATCATCCTGTTCGAGCTCACGGGTGAGTACTCGATCATCCTGCCGCTGATGCTCGCGGTGGTGGTCGCGACCGGCGCCTCGGCCGCCCTCAGCAAGGACACCATTTACACCAAGAAGCTACTACGCCGCGGAATCGACATTAACGCGCGCAAGCAAACCTCAGTGCTGAGCACAACCACGGTGCGTAAGGCGATGGACGCTCCCCCGCGCTCGCTCAGCACCGAGATGAGCCTGGACGAGGCATCCAAGGTGCTACTCAGCACACGCCGCCGATGCTTGCCGGTCGTCAGCGCCGAGGGTGAGTTCGTGGGGGTCGTCCGAGCAGGAGCGGCCGTCTCCGCGCTCGCAGAGGACGACGACGCCCCTACAGTCACCGTCGCTCAACTGATCGAGTGGCGCACCTATCTGGCGCCGGACGCCACGCTCGACCTATGCCTGGACGCGATGCTCGAGGAGGAAGCCGGGGACGGCCTGCCCGTGCTCGACGAGGACGGCAATGTGGTGGGCTGGTTACAGCAAGACGCGGTACTACGTGCCGTGACCGCCCCGGCGACGTGATCCGGAGGGAAACCGTCACGGCCTGGGATGTGCCGCATCGGCCGCCGTAGCATTACGCTCACCTGTAGATACCCAATGGGAAAGGCGACTCATGAGCGACTTTGAAGTGACCAACATTGGCGCGCTGAACGAGTGGCGCTCGCACTTTGGCGGGTTCACCGACCAGACTCAGCGCGAGGGCCGCCGCGTCGTCGACCACGCCCTCGACATGCAGTACATCGGCGTCACTGCCAACGCCCTCACCCCCGGCGAGCAGGCGGGCTACTGGCACGCCCACTCCGAGATTGAGGAGCTCTACGTCTTCCTTGACGGAGAGGGCGAGATGGCACTGGACGATGAGATCGTCCCGGTGACTGCCGGCAGTGCGGTCCGTGTTGGTCAGGGCGTGCGCCGTACGTGGCGCTGCACTCCGGAGAGCCCCACCACCCTCAAATGGATGTGCATCCGCGCCGGCGGCGGCGAACTCGACAAGATTCCCACAGACGCCAAGCGCGACACCGAGTCGCCCATGCCTTGGTAGTACGCGCGACCGGATCTCAGGGCCCCAAGCGGCCAAAGGTGCGCGGCGTCGACCTCGGTCATCTCACTGAGGCAGACGCCTACGACATCGACGAGGACACCACGCTCGAAGGGCTGCGATGGGCCGATGCTTCTTTCGGGGATCGCGCCTTGCGCGGCGTCGCGTTCGTGGGCTGCGAATTCGTCAACGTCGCAATGAGCGACGCGGACCTGACGGCAGCCCGGTTTGGCGAGTCGCGCCTGACCCGGCTCAACATTCCGGTCCTGAAGGCACCTGACGCTTCCTGGGTTGGCTCGGAGATCGCCGCCTCGCGAATCGGCGCGTGGGAGGGGTACGGCGCCACTCTGCGCGCCACCGAGATCACGGAGTGCAAAGTCACCTACGCGAACCTGCGCGGGGCGACGCTCACCGACGTGCTGTTCACGGGCTGCACGTTCGACGAACTTGACCTGATGGACGTCAAGGGAGCGCGAGTCGCGTTCGCCGACTGCACCATTGGCGTGCTGACCGCACACCGCATGCAGGTCACGGACCTGGACCTGCGCGGCGCGAGCGTTGGCGCCGTCTCCGGCATGGACGGGCTCAAGGGCGCAACCATGAGCGATACCCAGGTGACTCTGCTGGCGCCGCAATTCGCGGACCACCTGGGGATAGTCGTCGAGTAGCGCGGGGAACCGCTCGCGCGCGCATCTTGCCGAGCCAGCGTGTTGCCGTCACACTAGTCCTACAGTAATTACCCATTCACGCGAGGAACTCACCATGCAAACCTTCGTCATCATCGTCCTCGTACTTGCGGGCCTGCTCTGCATCACCGCGCAAATCGCCATCACCTATCTGAACTCGCGCCCCACACCGGCGGCACCCGAGGCGCCAGCTGCGCCGCCCGTCGCTGCCGCAAAGCCGGCACGAGCATCTGCCGCCAAAACCGCCGGTGCCAAAACGACCACCGCCAAGACCACGGCTGCGAAGGCTGCCGCGGCAAAGGCAGAGGCTGAAGCCGCCGAGGCAGCGCAGGCAGAGGCCGAGGCGGAAGCCGCGGCACAGGCCGCCGTCGAGGAGTCCACCAAGGATCGTCTGCTCCGTCACGCGACCATCGCACTCGGCTCCAAGCAGGCCTCCGACGCCAAGCTCGGAATGCTCGGCCTGGGCCTCATGCTGATCGCCGTGGCGCTCGTGGTCAACATCTCGATCTCATTCACGATCGCGACTTAAGGCAGGCATGGCTGCTGCCGCCGACACGAGTGCTCAGGCGCTGAGCGCCGCTCCGTCGCTCGCGTACTACGAGCCGCGCATCCCGGAGAATACGGGCGCCGCGATTCGCCTCTCCGCGGTGACCGGCGCGCATCTGCACCTGATCGAGCCACTGGGATTCGACCTCTCGGAGCCCAAGCTCAAGCGCGCGGGGCTGGACTATCACGACCTCGCGACGGTGACGGTGCACCCCTCGTTCGATGCCTTCCTGGAGGCCCTGCCCGACGCGCGCGTCTTCGCGTACACGGCCAAGGCCGACACCGTGTACTCGGACATCGAGTACCGCCCGGACGACATTCTGCTGTTCGGCCCCGAGCCCACCGGCTTGCCGGAGGAGGCGCTCGCACACCCCCGGGTCACGGATCGAGTTCGCATCCCGATGCTGCCCGGTCGCCGGTCACTCAACCTCACCAACGCGGCGTCCTTGGTGGTCTACGAGGCCTGGCGGCAGTCGGGATTCGCCGCGGGGAGTCCCGCATGAGCTCACGCATGGAAGAACTCGGCTACGCGGATACCCCCATCGGCGAGGTGACCCTCCGCCGGCGCTACGACCTCGTCACCCAGCAGGACGTTTTTGAGGTCAAACTCAACGACGAATGGCTCATGTCCAGCCAGTTCACCGCCGCCGAGATCGAACTCTCACATCTAGGCGTCGCGAGACTGGTGGCCAACACTTCGCAGTCGGACGATGCCGCGGCGGGGCGCCGCTTCGACGTCGCCGTGGGCGGTTTGGGGCTTGGCTACACGGCCGCAGCCGCACTGGAGCACCAGGAGGTGGGCAGCCTAGTCGTCGTCGAGCTCGTTCAGCCGTTAATCGATTGGCACAACGACAACCTGGTGCCCGCGAGCGCCGCGCTGACCGGCGATGACCGGTGCAGGTTCCAGCAGGGCGACTTCTTTGCCATGTCCTACGGCGAGGGCTACGACGCCTCGGAGCCTGGCAGGCTGTTCGACGCGGTGCTGCTGGACATCGACCACTCTCCCACACACCTGCTGGCGGACGGCAGTGAGGGCTTCTACGGACTCAACGGCATGACCGCCGTGGCAAACCAGTTGCGACCGGGCGGCGTGTACGCGATGTGGTCCAACGACCCACCCGAGGACGAGTACCTGTCCATACTCGAGGCGGTCTTCACGAATGTCACGGCTGAGGTCATCACCTTCCCCAATCCGTTGCAGGGCAGGGACGCGACGGCGACCATCTACGTCGCCAGCAAACGGGACTAGCGTGTGTGCGGAAATACACAAACATGGACGCTCTTGACCTGTTAGATTCAACCCATGGACCAGCCCTTACCTAGCGATCCGATGTGGGCGACGTTCCGGCGTGACCACCCTGACGTCACACTGGTACTACTCCCGCAAGATGCCTCCCAGGCGCCCGACGAGAGCGGTCCAGCCTCAGCACCGGCGACCACAACAGTCGACGACGCTCAGGGTGCGTTCGACACCCTTCAGCGACGCATCGCGCTGATCGCCGAGATGTTGCACCTGAACGAGACGCCGCACGGCGCTTGGCGCGGGATCGGTGACGACGCCGTCGAACCGCAGTCGTCAGTGCGCACACCCGCCTCCGACGACACCCCCACGGACCGCGAGATGCTTTCCTTCCGCCTTCAGCAGCTGGGGTGGAAGCCCGAGGCGCGCGATGAATCCGAGGTCGTGTGGGTGGACGCGACAGCTGAACGGATGTTCGTGCGTATCACGATCTTCGACGGCATGGTCTCGGTTCGCGCTAGCGGTGAGGAGATGCGTGTGGGAGCCGAATCCGCCGCCGCGCTGACGGGACGCGACGATGCCTGAACAGTTCGTCGATATCCCCGTCCTCTCCAACGCGGCCCTTCTGTGGCTCGACCAGTCACAGGCTGTGACATCCGCGTCCAGCGCCGTCGCCAACGCAGACTCGTCAGGATTCGACCCTGCTGTTGTCGCGGCCGTGACGGCATTCCTTTCCACGTGGTCCGATGCGACTAAGGGGATCGCCGAGCGCGCGGAGGACACCTCGGATGCACTCAACGCCGCGTGGACGGCGTACATCGACAATGACTACGCGGCTCAGGAAGAGTTCAACCGGCTGTTCGGCTACGTGTCATGACCCATGTCTCGGTCCCTGAACTCGTCGACTCGGTGCCTCCGCTCCACGGCAACTCGGCTGCAGTCAACGAGTGCGCTGCCGAACTCCTGCGAGCATCGTCGGCATTGGATGACCTCGATACCGCGTGCGCGGCCAATAACATTCTTGATGGCTGGGTGGGCGCAGGTGCGACGGCCTACGGCGACCGAGTAAAGGCAAGCGCCAAGGACGCCGATGCCGCCTCGCTCGCGATCCGCCGCGCGGCCAAGGCCATGTGGGACTACGGCGACTCGATGGAACGCCTCGAATCCACGCGCGAGACCCTGGTGGACTGGCACACTTCGCTCAACTCAAGCATTCGGTCGCTGGCGGCGGAGGTAAGGATCGCCACCGACGACGACGCCTCCGCCCTACAGGGTTGGGCGCAGGATCTTCGCCTGTCACGGCGCAACTACGTCTCCTCTGTCAATGAGTTTGAGGCCTCGATCGACGCGAATAACTCGACACTTCGCGCGGCGCTGGCAGCAGTCGACACAGTTGCTGAGGCGCGCAAGATAGCGGCCAAGGGTGACGGCGCAGATGCCGCGATGAAGCTCCCCGGCGCGCCAGGTGGGGGCTCAAGCCCGCAGCAGGTCAACGACTGGTGGAACTCGCTCACTGAGGACCAGCAATTCGCCGTGATTGCCGCGTACCCGGAGGTGATTGGCGCTGCGGATGGTCTTAGCGCGGAGGTTCGCGATCAGGCCAACAGGCTCATGCTCGAGAATGACGTCGCGCAACTCGACCTCGCCGAAGGCCGCGGGAAACTCACCCCCGAGCAGAGGGTTCATGGGGACAACATTCGCGCGGCACAACGGGCGTTGGACGAGTCAGAGGGCCGCAGTGGCGACGACGCCACCACCATTGATCCCATCACGGGTGAACCCATTCCCGTCTCGCTGATGCTCTATCAGCCAGCGGCCTTTGGAAACGATGGCGCCGTCGCTATCGCGATCGGCGACCCCGATACGGCAGACAACGTTTCCGTGAGCGTTCCGGGAATCATGACAGACGGCTCGAGCATTCCTGACTACGCGGCGGATGCGCGAAACCTGTACGAGTCCGCACGACTTTCCGACCCGTATAGCACCAGCGCCACCATCGCCTGGATCGGCTACAACAACCCGAGTGACCTTGATCTGGGCCACACGGTGACGGAGTCGGCCGCCATCGACGGCGGCGAGCGGCTGTCGAAGTACGTGAGTGGGATCCAATCGGTTCGCAGTTCAAATCCGCCCCTGATGACCGTGATCGGGCACTCATATGGGTCGACGACTTCAGCTCACGCCGCATCCGACGCGGGCCTCGACGTCGACAACCTGGTACTCATTGGCAGCCCAGGTGCCGGTGGGGGTGTTGACCAGGCGTCTGACCTCCACGTGCCGCAGGTGTGGGCCGGCAATTCCAGCCGCGACGTCGTGGCTGCCCTTGCCGACAATGGCTGGGTGGGAGGTCACACCCTGGGAGGCGCGGGCCTCGGCAACGATGTCGCTGAGGACGACTTTGGCGCAACGCGGTTTCAGGCCGAAGACGAATCCAGGGCATCCTGGTACCGAAATATAGATGACCACGTCAAGTACTACGACCGTGGCACCGAAGCCATTTTCAACATGGGGCAGATCATGGTGGGCGACTACGACGAGGTGACCCAGGCGGAGTATGTGCATGATCCTTGGTGGGGCCCGCCGCAGGACCCCGAAGCATCCCGCACGCCCACCCCCACTTTGTCAACAGACGATGAGATTCGGATACGACGCGAATGAAACGAGCAACCACCTACTGGCTGGCGACCGGCGCCGCATGCATCGCGTTATTGTCAGCGTGCACCGCGGGCGCCACTGGAGACGCAACCGACGTCGAGGCGGCAACCGATCCGCTTCTTGACGCGGGGGAGTTGGCTCTGCCCCAGATTGCCGATGACCTCAACGCGACGATTGTGCAAGCAGACCGAGGAATCGAACAACGGGGCGGAATGGAAGGCACCAACGTCACCGTCACGGCGAAAGTGGGCGCGAGATTGATGGGCCCGCCGCCAACGCAAGAAGACATGGAGGCGGCCTTCGTCAACGCCGGGTACGAGGAGGTCACCTCCTCAACATCCGACGGAACTGGAGCCACGGTGGCGAACATCACCGTAAACGGCGTCAGCGCGGACGGAAGCTCGGAAGCCAGTTTGCAGTTCATCGACGATGAACAGATGAGGTACGACTACTTTTTCACGCTCACCAGCACCGAGCAGTTCGTCCTCACACCCGGCGACTTTGACACCTATCAGACGTCCGAGCACCGACAGTTTGACCAAGCGCTTGTCACGCCACTCGACGAATAATGGAAACAGCCGCAGGCATTACGGAACGGGATTGAGCGCGTCGTAGTCGCGGAAGGTCTGGCCCGAGCGCGCACGGTGGACGCGCGTCAGGATCGCGATGAGCGCGACGATGGCGATCCCTCCCAGCAGCGGCGGGAACCACAGCGCAACCGCCGTCGCGAGGACGCCAGCGTACATATCCCCGATCCGTGGGCCACCCGTGACGACGACAATGAATACCCCTTGTAGCCGCCCCCGCATCTGGTCGGGCACGGCCTGAATCAGCATCGTCTGCCGGAAGATTGCGCTGACCTCGTCCGAGGCCCCCATGCCGGCAAGCGTCAGGCCTAGTGCGATGAGCGCCGCCCAGTGGATACCACTCCAACCAGGGGCTGCCGTGAAGTCACTCACTCCCACTGCGGCGACGATGACTCCGAAGGCCAGGCCAAAGAGCCCGAACATCGTGATGGAACGTGCGATGGCGATGCCGTGACGGTGAACTCGTGCGACCGGCCCCGAGAACAGGCTGGTGAGGATGGTGCCGATCGCTCCCGCGGCAGTCAGCGCGCCGACGGTAAGCGCCCCTCCGCCAATCACAGTCGCGCCCAACGCGGGGAACAGCACGTACGGACGGCCGAAGGTCATGGCGACAATGTCGACGATGAAGCTCATGCGAATATTGGGGGCGCGTTTGAGGAACGAGAACCCCTCGCGCATCACCGCCCAGCCAGCTCGGACGGGTTCACCAATGCGCGGCAGGGCTGGCAGCATCCACACGCCCAGAAATCCTGCCGCGAACAGCACCGCGTCGACGGCGAACGTCCACGGCAGACCAACCGTCGCGGCAAGGATGCCCGCCAAGGCGGGGCCGATCGTGAGGGTGAGACCGAACGCGATCCCGTTGAGTGCCGCGGCACGGGAGATCATGTCGTGGGGCAGGATGCGGCCGATCAGCGCCGAACGGGTCGCACTGGAGATGGTCGCCGCCACCGCGTTCACCGTCGTGATGACGAGGAACGGCCAGGCCTCCACCCGCTCACCGTTTGAGATCAGCACGGCATCCCACGTGGATAGGGCCACGAGGCCAAGTGTGGAAAGCCAGCCCACCAGAGACGACACGATCAGAATCTTGCGACGGTCGAACACGTCGGCGAGCATGCCACCCCACAGCCCCGCTGCAATCATGGGTAGCAGCGCCGCTCCCCCGACCAGTCCCACCATGAATGTCGACTCGGTGATGTCGTAGATCTGCAGGCCGACCGCAACAATCGACATCTGAGCGCCGATCCCGGCAATCGCCCCTCCAAACCAGAGCCGGGCAAACGCGGGGCTTGCCCTCAAAGGCGCCAGATCAACCAAACGCCGCTGGCGGGGCTCGCGAACGGGCTCACGGGCGGCATCGGACGTCGTTTCTGGCACCCCAGAATCATAGGCGGCGCCACCACTCCTTCCGGAGCCCCGGTTGGCGGCAGAATGTGGAAAATCCCACACCGGCAAAAAGAAACGTTTCGGGCCCCAACATTCCCGTGGCAGGTGTGACCATGTCGACATGAACTTGTGTGCACTAGACAATAATCGCGTGCGCTGCGTTTGACTTTGTTGTGTGACGCGCGCAGTCTGGGACCGTTCACAACGAAGCGAAGTTCGAGCGTTTGGGGAAACGCATGACCACAGTATTCGCCGATGTACGACCGTCACGTACAGCGGAAGCCCGGCCCACCAGTGGCCGCCGCCGTCGCCGAGTGAGCCGCGATCGACTCGAAGCCGCCGTCATCATTGCCGCCTTCGCAGGGGCGCTGGCGTTCATGGGAAGCCAGACCGATGCCGAGGCGCCCGGCTGGTCGTGGAGCACAGTTCAGGCCGCGTCCACCCATCACGCCCTCGCTCCTGGCACCTGGGTTCCCCTGGGACAACCCGCAGATGTGAGCGACGGCGCGGTCTACCAGTTCTGCGTCACTACCCAAGGTGCGGGCACGATGCTGATGCTTCCGAGCGAGCTCATGGCCAGCGTGGCGCTCACCGCAGGAGCGCCGGTGACCACCTGCGCGGATACTCATCACCTTCCTGGCGTCAGCTCGATCCAACCGAGCGTCACGGTCGCCGAGGGCGCTGTGACCGTGGTCGCGAGCGCGTGGCAACGTCTGGACGCACGCGACGACTAGTACCGACCACTTCAGTCGGGGATGCGCACGATGGTGGATAGTGCCTCCGCCATGAACCATGACTTCGAGGTTTCCGTGAGCGCCAGGACTACTTCCAAGGCGCAGGCCCCCGCGACCAGCTTCAAGCGCATGCGAACGCGAATGAAACATCGATGTTGACGGCGTTGCACGTTTGCGGGGGTAGTTGACCATCGCCGCATCGATCGTCACGCCCCTCGCAGTGGGCACGGCCTGCTCGCGCCACGCATGCACCATCTCCGGCGTGGCCTCGCTCTGTCCGCCTGCACTGCCGGAAGGAGCCAGAATAACCACCGCCACTGTGGCGCTCAGCACTGGGTCCACTAAACCCGTTGTCGCTCCCCTGCAGAAGTCGGGCCCGACAATAGTCGGGTATCACCTGGCATGGGCCCGCCTACACCCACACCGTTTCACCTCTATTGCGCCTGACGCGAACAACCGCGTGCCAACGTCAGGCGGGGGTGCCAAGATAGGCACATGCCAGGAACTAACCTCACGCGCGTAGAGGCGGAAGCCCGCGCCGCCGTCATCACCACCGACAGCTATCAAGTTGAGCTGGACCTCACCACCTCCGAGGACACCTTCCGCTCGACATCGACCGTGCGCTTTTCCGCCACCCCCGGCGAGGCCACCTTTATTGACCTGATCGCACCACAGGTCCACAGCATCGTCCTCAATGGGGCGGAGTTGCCGCTGACCGCCTTTGCGGACAGCCGCATTGCGCTTAGCGACTTACAGGCCGACAACGAACTGACCGTGGTCGCCGACTGCGCCTACATGAACACGGGCGAGGGACTTCACAAGTTCACCGACCCCGAGGACGGCGAGGTCTACCTGTACTCGCAGTTCGAGGTCGCTGACACCCGCCGCGTCTACGCCGTCTTCGAGCAGCCCGACCTCAAGGCCTCGTTCCAGTTCACGGTCACCGCAGCCGCACACTGGCACGTCATCTCGAACAACCCCGGCACCAAGACGGCGGCCGATGGTTCGGTCACCATCGCAGGCACGTCCCACGACGTCGCGCGCTGGGAATTCACTCCCACGACGCGCATCCCCTGCTACGTGACTGCCGTAGTTGCGGGTCCGTACCACCGCGTTGAAGGCACCGTGGAGTCACGCAAGGGCACACTCAGTGCCGACGTGTACTGCCGCAAAGCGCTCGCGCAGTACCTAGATTCTGACGTGATCCTGGGCGACACCCAGCTGGGCTTCGACTTCTACGAGAAGACCTTCCAGATGGACTATCCCTTCGAAAAGTACGACCAGCTGTTCGTGCCCGAGTTCAACGCGGGAGCCATGGAGAACGCCGGCTGCGTCACGTTCCTCGAGGACTACGTCTTCCGCTCCAAGACCGCTCAGGCGCGCGTCGAGCGCCGCACCGTCACGATCCTGCACGAACTCGCGCACATGTGGTTTGGCGACTTGGTCACCATGAAGTGGTGGAACGACCTGTGGCTCAACGAGTCCTTCGCGGAGTTCGTCTCCACGCTGTGCGCGGCGGAGACCAAGTACTCGAACTCCTGGGTGACTTTCAACTCGCTGGAGAAGTCCTGGGCCTACCGCCAGGACCAGTTGCCGTCTACGCACCCGATCATGGCAAACATCCGCGACCTCGAGGACGTCGAGGTCAACTTCGACGGCATCACCTACGCCAAGGGTGCATCGGTGCTCCGCCAAATGGTCGCGTGGGTGGGGCAGGACAAGTTCTTCGAGGGCGTTGCGGAGTACTTCCGTAAGCACCACCACTCCAACACCACGCTCAGCGACCTGCTCGTGGAGCTCGAGAAGGCCTCGGGACGCGACCTGGACGCGTGGAGCGACGTGTGGCTTCAGAAGGCCGGCGTGACCACGCTGCGCCCCGTCATCGAGGTGGACACCCACGACGACATCGCGGCTTTCTCCATTAAGCAGGAGGTCCCCGCCGAGTGGCCCACGCAGCGTCCGCACCGCATCGGCATTGGCGGGTACGACGTCAAGGTGGAGTCCAACGGCGAGACGGTGCTCGAGCGCACCATGTTTGTAGAGATCGACATCGATGGAGCATCTACCGACGTCACCGAGCTGATCGGAGTTCACCGCCCAGCGTTGGTCCTCGTCAATGACGGAGACCTCGCCTACGCCAAGGTGCGCCTCGACGAGGACTCGCTCGCAACGGCCGTGGAGCACCTCAGCGGTTTTGAAGATCCTCTGCCGCGCTCCATGGTCCTCGCCGCGGCGTGGGACATGACGCGTGACGGCGAGATGCCCGCGCGCCAGTTCATCGAGTTGGTACTCAAAAACATCGGCGCGGAGGACCAATCCACCGTGGTCATGATGCTCCTGCGCCAACTCCAGTCCACCCTCGGCCTATTCGTGTCGCCCGATGCTTCGGAAGCCGCAACTCACGACGCAGCCGACACGCTGTGGAGCCTTGCCATCAATGCAGAAGCCGGCAGCGACAACCAGTTGCAGTTCGTCAAGGCATTCGCGGCACTTGCCTCCACCGAGGGCCAGCTCGACACCATCCAGGGACTGCTAGACCAGAAGGTCAGGCTGGACGACCTTGACATCGACGCCGACCTTGCTTGGGATCTACTGACCGCGCTGGTAGCCGGGGAGCGCTGCTCCGAGATCGCCATCGAGGTGCAACTGACCAAGGACGCCACCGCATCGGGTGAACGCCGTGCCGCTCACGCCCGTGCCGCCATCGCGACCGTCGAAGGCAAGCGTGCCGCGTGGGACCTGCTCATCAACGCCGAGAAGGACCTCCCAAACGCACTGCAGTCTGCTGCGACGCTGGGCTTCAACCACGTCAACGACACGGCTCTGCTCGAGCCGTACGTGGACGAGTACTTCGCGTCTGTGCGCCGCATCTACAACGAGAAGACCAACGAGATGGCGGCCAACCTGATCGAGGGCCTCTACCCCATCCAGCTCGCCGGGCGCGTCGACAACCTGCAGGCTAAGGCCGACTCGTGGCTATCCGACAACGACGATGCGCACGATGCCCTCAAGCGCCTGATCATCGAGGGCCGCGACGGCGTGCGGCGTGCGCTCGAGGCACAGGCCAAGGACGCGTAGAGCTCCACACAGCACCAACCTCCTAGCGGTCCGCGAATGTGCATTTCGCGGGCCGCTAGTTGCGTTTGCGGTCCCCCGATGTTCGCGCCCCCTGGTGCGGCCGTGCATGCCAGACTGGACGCATGGCCACCACCCTTACCAAAGACGAGGCTCAGACCAGGGCCCACACCGTTTCCGGCGTCACTTATGCGCTGGACTTCGATTTCACCGGAGCGGGCGGCAGCCCCACCTTCCGCTCGCGCACCACACTGCGCTTCGATGCTGCCGAAGGCGCCGAAACGTTCGTGGAGCTGGTCTCACCACACGTCCACAGCATCGTCCTCAATGGCAACTCTCTCGACATTCTGTCGGTCCACCGCGACGGCCGCATCTCGCTGACCGACCTCCACGAGCACAACGTGCTCGAGGTCGACGCCGAGTGCCGCTACAGCACCTCGGGCCAGGGAATCCATCGATTCGTGGATCCCGAGGACGGCCAGGTCTACCTGTATTCGCAGTTCGCCATTGACGACGCACGTCGCGCCTTTGCCGCCTTCGACCAGCCCGACATCAAGGGCACGTTCACCACTTCGGTCCTGGCACCCGACCACTGGCAGGTGCTGTCCAACTCGGTGGCGCCAACGCCGGTAGGCGCCCAGGGGTCTGCGGAGATTGCCGGCCAGCACCACTCTACGCAACGGTGGGAGTTTGCCACCTCCGTGCCGATCCCCTGCTACGTCGCTGGAGTCCACGCGGGCCCGTACGTCTTCGAGGAAACCACCCTGCAGTCCAAGAAGGGCCCCATCCCCGCACGCCTGTACGGGCGTCCGCAGTTGCGCGAGCACTTCGCCGCGGAGGATGTCTTCGCGGACACGCAGCGCGGATTTGCACTGTACGAGGACATCTTCGAGACCGAGTATCCGTACGACAGCTATGACCAGATCTACGTTCCCGAGTACAACTGGGGCGCCATGGAGAACGTGGGCTGCGTGACAATATCCGAGGACAAGTACCTCTTCCGCACCCGCGTCTCTGACGCAGACCACGAGGCAAGAAGCAACGTGGTGCTGCACGAACTCGCTCACATGTGGTTCGGCAACCTCGTCACGATGCGCTGGTGGGACGACCTGTGGCTCAACGAGTCCTTCGCCGAGTTTGTCTCGACTTACGCCTGCGTCGAGACCACCGAGTGGATCGATGCCTGGGTGGGCTTTGGCTCCTCGCGCAAGTCAGTTGCGTACGTGCAGGATCAGCGCCCCACCACGCACCCAGTGCTCGGCAATGTGGCGACGGTCGAGGCCGTCGCGGGAACATTCGACATGATCACCTATGCGAAGGGTGCCTCCGCGCTCAAACAACTCGCGCTCACCCTTGGTTATCCCACCTTCTTCGCCGGCGTCGCTGCCTACATCCGTGCGAATGCGTTCGGCAACGCCACCCTGGGCGACTTATTTACGGAGCTCGAGGCGGCATCGGGCCGTGACCTCGGTCCTTGGGCCATCGCGTGGCTCGAGACGCCTGGAGTCACGACACTGTCCGCGGAGATCGTGACGAGCGACACCTTGGACGAAGCTGGCACCGAGATCATCACGCGCCTGGCCGTGCGCGAGGAGGCCCCGGCCGAGTACCCGTCGCAGCGGCCACACCAGCTCGAGGTGGGCGGCTATTCCTGGCGCGGCATCGAATTCATGCCGGTGTTCCGCATTCAGGTCGAGACCAGCGGCGCCGTGACCGACGTGCCCGAGGTGGTGGGCCAGCCCCGACCCGACCTGGTGGTGGTCAACGACCGCGACCTCACCTACGCCAAGATGCACCTGGACGAGGCATCGCTCGCAACCGTAGGCGACCAGGTGGGCGACATCGACGACCCCATGCTCCAGTCAGTGGTTCTCGATTCGCTTTGGCACATGTGCCGCGACGGCGCACTGCCGGCCGCAAGGTACATCGACGCGGTCGTGACAGCACTTCCTGTCATAGAACACTCGCAGGTACGGGCCTCACACTGCGCAAACTTAATTGTGGCACTGCGGCTGTACGCTCCGCCGGCGACGACCGTCACGCTGGCACAGTCCACCGCAGCTCGGGTCTGGACCGTCTTGCAGGACGCCGAAGGTGGCTCGGACCTGCAGCTCCAGGCACTCGAGCTCTTTGCTGCTATCGCGGCTTCCGCCACGCAGGCCGACTCCCTTCAGTCACTACTCAACGGCACCACTGAACTCGCCGGATTGCCCATCGACTCGGACCTCGCGTGGTCGCTCGTCTCTGGGCTGGCTCGGGCTGGCCGCGAAGGCGACGACGAGATCGATGCTCGCCTGGCCGTGGACAACTCCGCCGCCGATGCGCGACGAGGTGCCGGCGCGCGAGCCAGCATTGGGACTTTGGACGCGAAGCGGCGCGCGTGGGCGCGGCTGTCATCCCCGGTGGGTGCCCCGTTGCCCAATTCACAGGCTTATGAGGTGGCCCTGGGCCTTTCACGAGTCAACGACCCCGCAATGCTCGCGCCACTGACCACTGAGATCCTAGGGTCGCTACGCTCCACCTACGAGTCGCTCGATTCCTTCATGGCCATGCGTGTAGCAACGTACGCGTTCCCCCACTGGGCTGCTGGCCGAGTGCCTGAATTCGTACAGATGTTGGATGCCTGGCTCGCGGAGAACTCAGATGCCGCATCTGTGTTGATCAAGATCGTGGCCGAGGGTCGGTACGAGGCCATCCGCGCGGAGATCGCCCAGCAGACCTAACCGACTCTCGCCCTAGTAACCCAGACCGCCTCCTGTGGGTCCGATTTGGCACTCATCCCCGCTTAAGGCGCTTGGGCACCCTCTACAGGTGCCGTGTCATCACGGACCAACAGGATGCACGGGTCTGCGAAAACGTGCGAAATCGGACCGACACGGAGTCCGGGCTACTGGGGAAAGCGGCTGGGTTGAGCGGCGATCCGGGCGGGGCCTACCGCCTAGCGTTGGCGATTGCCTTCAACAACCTTTGGGCCCTAGGCAAGTCAAAGAGGTTGTCGAGCAACACCGGCACGCCGTTCGCGTCGCACAGCGGAATCTGCCAGTTGGGGTACTCGCGGTGAGTCCCGGGCTGATTCTGGGTGCGACGCTCCCCTACTAGGTCAGTAAGCGCCACACCGGTGAGCAGCGCGGGGGTTCTGAGCGCCAAGATGTTCAACCCAGCGACCAGGTCCTCGTCGTTGTAGTCCTCGATGACCCAGTCGCGTTCACGAAGTAGCGCGATCATGCGGTCGCGTTCTTCGCGGGCCTCGGCACGCGCCACTTCAGGATCGCCCTCGAGCAACCCCAATTCCTCGCGGAGTTCCACGTGTTCACCGTTCAAGTAGGCAACCGTGGGAGGCAGGTCATGGGTAGTCACCGAGGCGAGCACGTCGTGCCGATAGTTCTCTGGTGCACGTGGGGCGCCGTCAGGTTCCTGCTCGAACCACACGATCGCGGTACCGAGAATCCCTCGGTCGGCCAGCACCTCACGCACGTACGGCTCTACAGTGCCCAAGTCTTCACCAATCACCATCACGCCAGCACGGTGAGCCTCGAGCGCCAATATCCCCACGAGCGCGTCGTGATCAAACCGTACATAGACGCCGTCTGCTGCACCATGCCCCGCGGGCACCCACCATTGGCGGAACAGGCCAAGTACGTGGTCGATGCGAAGGGCTCCGACATTGCGCATCGCGGCGCGGAGCAGATCACGAAACGGGATGTACGCGGCGGCCTCAAGCGCACGCGGCTGCCACGGTGGCTGCGACCAGTTCTGGCCCAGCTGGTTGTACATGTCCGGGGGCGCGCCCACACCGATTCCCTGCGCGAGTACACGCTGAAGGGCCCAGGCGTCTGCTCCCTCTGGATGAACCCCCACGGCGAGGTCGGCCATCAGGCCAATGCTCATTCCGGATGCCAGCGCAGCGTCGTGAGCGCGCGCGAGTTGCTCGTCCGCCACCCACTGCAGCCACGCGTAGTAGAGCACACGAGACACATTCTCGTCACGCCAGGCGGAGACTGCCGGGGATGCCGGGTTAGCCAACTCGGCCGGCCAGGGTAGGCCCTTGTGCTGCTCGGCGATGGCACACCACGTGGCGAAGTCCTCCAGGGCGCGGCCCTCACGCAGGCAGAACGCCTCGAACTGAGCCTCGCGGCCGGCTGACCTTGGTTCCGCGTACACCTGCTCCAGGGCGGCAGACTTGGCGCGCCACACCCCGTCGCGGTCGAGCGGTTCGTCGGTGTTGTTCACCCTGCGAGGACGCTCGGCCTCCCACTCGATCAGCGCGCGACGCTGTGACGGCAGGTAGGCGACCTCGGCGATGTCCTCAACGCGGATGTACAGCGGTGAGATGAACCGTCGCGAGGTTGGCAAGTACGGCGACGGCTCGATCGGCGTCACCGGCTCGCCGGCGTGCAGCGGGTTAACCAACATGAAGTCGGCGCCTCCTCGCATCTTGCCAAGAGCACACAAGTCAGCGAGGTCCGCGAAGTCGCCGAGTCCCCACGACTGCTCGGAACGCACCGAATAGAGCTGCGTGAACAGCCCCCACGGGCGCTCCTTGCGGACGGAGACGGGCGGCTCGAGGCGACGAGGCGTGACCACCACATATCCCCGCCCGCGCCTGCCTGTCGTCGAGGCTTCTACCCGGTGCCAGCCCAGCGGCAAATCCGCGGGAACCTCGAAGGTTGCACGGCCCACCGCGTTCGCGCCGATCATATGCGGCTCGACCACGCGGTCGAGTTGCTCGAGTTCGCGCAACTCGCCGTTCTCTAGGTGCAACGTCGCTGCAGCTGGGTCACCGTGACTTACGTGAATGGGAATCTCGCAAGAGTCGCCCTCTCGCAGCACGCTCACCGGTGGCACCAGCCGACGCCACGGCAAGTCCGCGAGGTCGGCTAGGGACGCTTCGCAGGCCTCGTCACTTGAGGCGTCGATTCCCATTGCGGCGAGCGCGTCCCGAATTGCGGACGCCGTGCACTGCTTGTTCACGCCATTCCAGCTGAAGTACTCGACCGAAACACCGCACTCACGAGCGAGCCGCGCAAGCGCAGCAGATGGCGTCTCGGCAGCGGTTTCGGTGGTGGTCACGAGACAATCCTGCCAGGTCTGAGGCCTAAAGCAATAGCCCCGATGCCCGTGCGGGACTTTCGGCCGCAACCACAACCCGGTTACATTGGACGAGTGCTTATCTTCGACGCAACACCCAGCGCCACTTCGAGCGCCGAATCGACGCCAGGCGATGACCAACTGAACGCAATCCAAACCTTCCTTCACGAAGCCGCCAACGCTACGGTCAACTTCGCGGCGACTGTCGTCGTCGTCTTCATTTTGTGGCTCATTGCTCGCCGAGTCGTCAAGGGTGTGACGAGGTCGATTGAGGAGGGCACACCGCTGAACAACCGCAAGGCCCGCAAGGCACTTGCGAAAGCGCGGATCAAGATTCCAGACATCGACTCGACCGATGCTCGGCTCGAGGCGGAGAGACGACGACAACGCGCTGGCACCATCCGCGCAGTCCTCAACTCCACCATCACGATTCTCGCAGTCGTCGTAGTCGCCGTGTCTTTGCTGTCTGTTCTAGGCATTCCAGTGGGGCCACTCGTCGCCTCAGCCGGCATCGCGGGTGTGGCCCTTGGCTTTGGCGCACAGTCCCTGGTCAAGGACGTGTTATCTGGCGTATTCATGCTGCTCGAAGATCAGTACGGCGTGGGTGACATCGTGGACGTGGGCGAGGCGATCGGCACCGTAGAAGAGGTGGGCCTGCGATCCACGCGACTTCGTTCCATCGACGGCACGGTCTGGTACGTACCCAACGGGGAGATCCGGCGCGTGGGTAACATGACTCGACTCTGGTCGCGCGTGATGATTGAGGTTCGATTCAGCTACGACACCGACATCGACGCCGCTCGCGAGGCGATGCTGGATGCCGTGGCGTCCGCCCGTTCTGACGAGGAGATTGACCAGGCAATCCTCTCCGAGCCTGAGGTTCCCGGCATCGAGTCCTTTGAATTCAACGCCTTCATGCTGCGCCTCATGGTCCAGGTGAATCCGGCGACACAGTGGGACGTGCAACGTGCCATCCGCCGCCAAATGCGCGCCATCTTTGCCCGTCGCGGCCTGCGCCTTGCAGTTCCGGACCAGGCAATGATCTTCGACAACGACTCCAAGGCTGCGATTGGCCAGGACGTCCTCGCGGACGAATACGCAGCAATAGACGATGCTGAGGCCGCTGCCGCGGAGAAGGTGGCGAGGAGCGCAACCGACCCGACAGTTTCCGATACACCGGCCCTCCCTAAGCCGCAGGGAGACCGGCCTGGCGCGAGTGGCCGCAATATGCCCGCCGGCGACGAAGGTGGCGACGAATGAACATTGGCGACGGCCCTCCAAGCGAGGCTGAGCAGAGTTTTTACGACGCCATCGGCGGCCACGACACCTTTGTGCGCATAGTCGACACGTTCTACGCGGGAGTCGCCGAGGACACCCTCTTGCGCCCCATGTATCCCGAGCAGGACCTGACCGGCGCCAGGCACCGACTGGTGATGTTCCTGGAACAATTCTGGGGCGGGCCCACCACCTATTCCGACGAGCGTGGCCACCCCCGCCTGCGCATGCGTCATCAGCCGTTTCACATCAACCCCGAGGCGCGCGACCACTGGATACGCCACATGCGCGACGCAGTCGCTGCGGTAAACCTTGCGCCCATTCATGCCGTCACACTCATGGATTACCTGGAGCGTTCCGCTCACTCACTCGTCAATACGTTTGAAGAAACCCCCCTTCCGGAAGGACACTGACATGGATCACGTCGAGGACACTTGGGCCGACCAGGCCGTTAACTCCGGGTTGGCCGCGCTGGATCTGCGCAAGCTCAGTGAGACCGAGTTCGAGGGAGACTCGCTCCCTATGCCCGGCGGACGGGTCTATGGCGGTCAGGTACTCGCGCAGGGACTCCTCGCTGCTGGCCATACCGTGGAGGAGGACCGCCACCTGCACTCGATGCATGGGTATTTCCTGCGCCCGGGTGACGCCACCCGGCCCATTACCTTTGAGGTGGAGAACCTTCGCGATGGTCGTTCCTTCTCAGCGCGACGCACCCACGCGTTCCAGGGCGGCAAGCCCATCTTGTCGATGATCTCGTCGTTTCAGCTTCCCCAAGAGGGTCCGGAGCACTCGGTGAGCATGCCGGAAGTGCCGGGGCCAGAAACAGTGAAGTCTGGCGTCGACATTCTGTCGCCCTTTGCGGGGGATGCAACTGCCGATTATTGGCTCGAACGCACTCCATTCGATATGCGTCATGTCGAGGGCTCACTACTCTTCACGCCCGACCCCCGTCCCAAGCAGTACCAGACCACGTGGGTGCGTCTACGCAAGACCATCGAAGCGCCAGACATCCTTCACCGTGCGCTACTCGCCTTTGGGTGCGACCAGGTCATGCTCGAACCCTTGCTTCGCCGCCACAGCGCGTCGTGGAGAACCAAGGGATTGAGTTTTGCAAGCCTCGACCACGCCATGTGGTGGCACCGTCCGGCACGCGCGGACGAGTGGATGCTCTTTGTCCAGGACGCCCCCACCGCGCAAGGCGGGCGAGGCCTTGGTGGGACGTGGATCTTCTCCGAGGACGGGCGCCTCGTGGCGTCGGCTTCGCAGGAAGGAATGTTCCGCCTGCCCTCGGACCAGTAACCGGATTACTCGTATTACTGCTGGTAATACTAGGTTCGCCCGGTAGCGTTCGTTACTCATTTGCGGCAATTTCTTGACCAACGATTTGCTATTGATCAAGCAGTCTTGTTACGGTGATGGAGCCGTCTCGAGGTCCGCGTCAGTCGCGATCGAGATGCCAACGAAAAGCCCAGGCCTCGCGCTGCACCACTAGTTTGATGTGCGCGCATGGCTAGCGAGGCAGCCTCCCCAATGGTGGCGCCCAGGGGTCCGTGATTGCCGTACGACGGCTGCGAGTCCGTCGCTATGCCGAGGCCGCGAGCACCTCCGAGAAGCAATTCTTGGGAGCTGAGGTAAGCGACGTGAATGAGACTGTAGCCCTGCGTGCGCAGGGACTTTATAAAGTGTTCGGCCGCCACGCGGACGATGCCGTGGCCAAGTTGCGCGACGGCGCGAGCCGCGACGACTTGGGCGGCGCCACGGCCGCGGTCATCGACGCCTCCTTCGACGTCAAGCAGGGCGAGATCTTTGTCGTCATGGGGCTGTCCGGATCCGGCAAGTCCACGCTGATTCGCATGCTCAACGGTCTGCACCCGCAGACCGCCGGCACCGTCGAGATTGACGGCGAGAATGTCAGCGACGCCACGGCGGCCGAGTTGCGCTCCATTCGCCGCCACAAGGTGTCGATGGTGTTCCAGCACTTCGCGCTACTCCCCCACCGCACGGTGATCGACAACGTCGCCTACGGGCTCGAGATCCAGGGAATCAACAAAGCCGAGCGTCAGGCTCGCGCCCTCAAGATCACAAAGATCGTCGGCCTCGCCGGCTGGGAAGAAAAGTACCCCAGCGAGCTCTCCGGAGGCATGCAGCAGCGTGTAGGACTAGCACGCGCCCTCGCCACCGACACCGACGTACTGTTGATGGACGAGGCGTTTTCCGCGCTCGACCCCCTTATCCGCCGCGAGATGCAGGACCAGCTCCTCGAGTTGCAGTCCGAACTCGGCAAGACGATTATTTTCATCACCCACGACCTCAACGAGGCCATGTACATCGGTGATCGCATTGCCGTCATGCGTGACGGGCGCATCGTACAGATCGGTGCCCCCGAAGACATCCTTACCAATCCCGCGAATGAGTATGTCGAGCAGTTCGTGCAGGACGTTGACCGCTCTCGTGTTCTCACGGCTGAGTCCGTGATGCGCAAGCCGCGCGCCATCATTCACGAGGGCAGCGGCCCGCACGCCGCACTCACCGTGATGCGCGATGAGCAACTCTCCGCGGCGTATGTCGTCAAGCGTGATCGCACGCTGGTGGGCTGGGTGCGCGACCGCGACGTGCTCGACCTGGTGCGCAAGGGCGATCGCGATCTGTCCTCGGCCATTCAGTCGAATCACGGCGCCGTGTCTCACGACACCTCACTCGCAGAACTGTTCATTCCCTCCCTCGAGGCTGCACTGCCTCTCGCGGTGCACGACGAGCGCAACAAACTCGTCGGTGTCATCCCGCGCGTCACGCTGCTTGCGACGCTCGGCGGCGAACCAGATGCCGCCGCATCGGCGCTCTCGAGCCCTGACCCACTACCTACCGCCGTGGTGACCAAGGCCCTAGACGCGTCAGACGAAGGCGTCACCACTACCGCAAAGGTGGCTAACTGATGGATATCCGACTCAACATAGGTAGCTGGATCGCGTCATTCTTTAACTGGCTTGACGACAATGTCGCCTGGTTCTTTGATGCACTGAAGTCATTCTTTGTGACACTGTACGACGCGGTTTTCTGGCTGTTCTCAACCCCCTCCGGCTTCATCGTGGTGATCGTGGTCGCCATCGCGGCGCTGTTTGCCCGTGGCTGGAAGTTCGCCGTCGGCGTGGTCATTGGGCTTACATTCATCATGAGCGTCAACCAGTGGGATCACGCGATGGAGACCATCTCGTTGGTTCTAGTAGCTGCGTTCCTCGCGGTCCTGCTAGCAATTCCGTTAGGGATATGGGCAGCCAAGAACGACACTGTCTCCAAGGTGTTGAAGCCCATCCTGGATTTCCTTCAAACCCTGCCAGCGTTCGTCTACCTGGTCCCCGCCCTGGCGTTCTTTAGCGTTGGAGTGGCACCCGGAATCATCTCCACAATCATCTTCGCGATGGCCCCCGGAGTGCGGCTCACCGAGCTCGGCATCCGGGGCGTCGACTCCGAGGTAGTCGAGGCCGGCCAGGCGTTCGGCGCCTCGCCGCGGCGCATCCTGCGCCAGATTCAGCTGCCGCTCGCGATGCCGTCCATCATGGCAGGTATCAACCAGATCATCATGCTGTCGCTGTCCATGGTCGTCATCGCCGGGCTCGTCGGCGCAGGTGGACTGGGTGGTGAGGTGGCAAAGGCCCTCGGGAAGCTTGATGTTGGGCTCGGATTCGAGGCCGGTCTGTCCGTGGTGGCCATCGCCATCATCCTGGACCGCTTTACCGGCGCCTTTGGAAAGGGCATGGGCTTGTACTCCACGCTTGCCAATAGGCGAGCGCAAGCCAAGGCCGCCGATGAGCAGGCACGCCTCGACGCACAGGAAATCATCGACAAGGGCGTGCGCTACCCGGTAGGTATGGCCAACTAACGTCCCACAGCATCGGGAGCTCGGCCTGAGCAACACGGCCGACGCTCCACACAAACTTCGCGACCGCCTACTGCGCGGCCGCGCGCACCATGCCTCACGGCATCGGGTGCAGCACAGCAAGCGGAGATTCTGTTTGCAGGAAAGGAAACATATGTTCAAGCGCACTACCGCGATTGTCGCGGCAACTGCAGCTGCAGGACTGGTACTCGCCGGTTGCTCCTCGAGCGACGATGCCACCACCGAGCCCTCCAACTCGGCTTCCAGCACCACCGACTCCTCGGCAATGGCCGAGGGTGGCGACATCACCATGGCCGTGTTCAACGGCTGGGACGAGTCACTCGCCACCTCGCTGCTCTGGCAGTCAGTCCTGAACGACAAGGGCTACAACGTGGAGCTCGCCTACGCGGACGCCGCACCCGCCTTCCAGGGTGTAGCCGATGGCGAATACGACCTGGTCACCGACGTGTGGTTGCCTCGCACTCACGCTGAGTATGTCGAGACCTTTGGCGATGACATCGTCGAGCTCGGCGCATGGTTCGACAAGGCGGCACTCACCGTCGCCGTCAACGCCGATGCCCCCATCGACTCGCTCGCTGAGCTTGCCGACGCTGCCGACGAGTTCGACAACCGCATCGTGGGCATCGAGCCCGGAGCCGGCCTGACGGCTGCAGTGGAAGAGGCCATTCCCGCATATGGTCTCGAGGACATGGACTTCATCACGTCGTCCACCCCCGCGATGCTCGCGGAGCTGGACAGCGCACAGAAGGACGGCGAGAACATCGTCGTCACGCTGTGGGAGCCGCACTGGGCGTACGGTGCCTACGACCTCAAGAACCTTGAGGACCCCGAGGGCATTCTTGGCGATGCCGAGAACATCGTCACGTACTCACGTACCGGCTTCGCTGACGACCAGCCGCAGGTTGCCGAGTGGATGACCAACTTCAAGATGGACGCCGACCACCTCTACGACCTCGAGAACGAGCTGAACGGCTCCGAGGAAGCAGATCAGGCCGGCATTGTGTCCGACTGGATCGCGGCAAACCAGGAGTGGGTTGACTCGCTGACCGCTTAAGGTCCGCATCACCACACCGCGTTGAACTAGACGCAACAAGAGCGCCGGTCACCCTGCAAGGGGTGGCCGGCGCTTTTCGCGTCCGAGGATGGACGGAGGCGTCAGCGCTGCCGGAACTGCACAGGCGCGTCGACGTACTCGCCCCAAGCGTCGCGCTCGGCATCCGTGAGCCGGCGCGGGCGCTCGGTCGCCGCGTCGACCAGCACCAGCGTGGTCGAGGCTCGGGCGTAAACCACCTGCTCTGCGTCGCCGATGGGCGAGCGCACCTCGTAGCAAATCTCGATACTCGCGCCACCCAGGCGGCCAAGCCACAACTGCACGTCGAGGGGGCGGCGTCCGTAGGGCGCGGGCGCGAGATACTCGATTTGCTGGCCCGCTATCAGCGTGATGGTCTGGGCTCCTGGCCCACCCGCGATCAGCGCCGTCGCGTGCGAGTCATCGGCCGGCGCGGTCTCGTCTGCCCAGAAGGCCCGGATGCGAGCCTCCTCGAGCAGGCGGAGCATCTCGGCGTTGTTGACGTGCCCGTAGGCGTCGATGTCGGACCACCGCAGGGTGACGGGGACGTGAATGCGAGTCATTCCCACACGATATCCCGCACACAGGTCGGGCCCTCACAGAATGATCTGTGAGGGCCCGACGTGCACGACGTGTAGTGCGATCTAGCCGCGCGTGAGCTTGCGGTACGTGACGCGGTGAGGACGGGCGGCGTCGGCACCAAGGCGCTCGACCTTGTTCTCCTCGTACGACTCGAAGTTGCCCTCGAACCAGTACCAGTTGGACGGATCCTCCTCGGTGCCCTCGTAGGCCAGGATGTGCGTGCACACCTTGTCCAGGAACCACCGGTCGTGAGAGATCACCACGGCACAGCCCGCGTAGTCGAGCAGCGCATTCTCCAGCGAGCCAAGAGTTTCGACGTCAAGGTCGTTAGTGGGCTCGTCAAGCAGCAGCAGGTTTCCGCCCTGCTTGAGGGTCAGCGCCAGGTTGAGTCGGTTGCGCTCTCCACCGGAAAGTACTCCGGCCTTCTTCTGCTGGTCGTGCCCCTTGAAACCGAAGGTACCGATGTAGGCGCGTGACGGGAGCTCGACATTGCCGACCTTGATGAAGTCGAGGCCATCGGATACGACCTCCCACACATTCTTGTCGGGGTCGATGCCGCCGCGGCTCTGGTCGACGTAGCTGAGCTTGACGGTGGCGCCGATCTTGAGCTCGCCGCCGTCCAGCGGCTCCAGGCCCACGATGGTCTTGAATAGCGTGGTCTTACCCACGCCGTTCGCGCCGATGACGCCAACGATGCCGTTGCGGGGCAGCGTAAAGCTCAGGCCATCGATCAGCGTGCGGCCGTCGAAGCCCTTGTTGATGTCCTTAGCCTCGATGACGACGTCTCCAAGACGCGGTCCAGCGGGGATCTGGATCTCTTCAAAGTCGAGCTTCTTTCCACGCTCGGCCTCAGCGGCCATCTCCTCGTAGCGCCCCAGGCGAGCCTTGGACTTGACGCGCTTGCCCTTGGCGTTCGAGCGCACCCACTCGAGCTCCTCCTTGAGGCGTCGGCTCAGCTTGGCATCCTTCTTGCCCTGAATCGCCAGTCGCTCCTGCTTCTTTTCGAGGTACGTCGAGTAGTTGCCCTCATACGGGTACAGGCGACCGCGGTCGACCTCACAGATCCACTCCGCGACGTGATCGAGGAAGTACCGGTCGTGAGTCACGGCCAGCACGGCACCCGAGTACTTGGCCAGGTGCTGCTCGAGCCACAGCACTGATTCTGCGTCGAGGTGGTTAGTGGGCTCGTCAAGGAGTAGCAGGTCGGGCTTCTCGAGGAGAAGCTTGCACAGCGCGACGCGACGACGCTCACCCCCGGACAGGTGCGTCACGGGCGAGTCCGGCGGCGGGCAACGCAGCGCGTCCATTGCTTGCTCGAGCTGCGAGTCCAGGTCCCAGGCATCTGCGTGGTCGAGGAACTCCTGCAGCTCGCCCATCTCCGCGAGCAGTTTGTCGTAGTCCGCGTCCGGGCTGGCCATCTCTTCGGAGATCTCATTGAAGCGCTGAAGCTTCTCCATGGTCTCGCCGGCGCCCTCCTGGACGTTGCCCAGGACGGTCTTCTCCTCGTTGAGGGTGGGCTCCTGCATCAGGATGCCGACGCTGAAGCCGTCGGACAGCCGAGCCTCGCCGTTGGACGGCTGCTCGATGCCTGCCATGATCTTTAGGATCGTGGACTTACCTGCGCCGTTGGGTCCGACGACGCCAATCTTGGCGCCCGGCAGGAACGACATGGTCACGTCGTCAAGAATGACCTTGTCGCCGTGCGCCTTGCGCGCCTGATGCATGGTGTAAATGAACTCAGCCACTGATACTCCGTAAGGTCTGGGGTTGGCGCTCGCGCGCCCGAGTGGGATACCTGTACAGCCTACGCGGTTGAGCCCCCACACCCCAGCGCGGGCCGGCAGCTACTCGCCGCCGTCCCGCGCGGGGCCGCCCCTTCGGTGAAGGTCCTAGGCCGCGGCCCCTTCCAACTCGGCGCTGTCCTCCTCGGCCGCCGCCAGCTCCTCGCTCAACTCAGCGGCGTCATCGCCAGAGCTATCCGTGGCATCGGGCGACGGCTTTGGCTCGGCATCGGCGTCCTCGGCGGTTGCCCGCGTGAAGTCAGCCACTCCTCGGGTCAGGTCGTGACCCACGGTGATGGCATCGAGCACCAGGTCAGTTCTTGGGCCGTCCTGCGCCTCCCACTCATTGGTCTTGAATCGTCCGGTCACACTGACCGGCTGACCCTTCGCGATCGATTTCGACACCATCGTGGCCGCCGCTCGAAACACGCGCACCGAGAACCATTCGGTGCGTCCATCCACCCAATCGTTCTTGTCGCGATCGAAGTACCGTGACGTCGACGCGAGTCGGAAAGTGCACATATTGACGCCCGATGCACTGAGCACGAGCTTGGGGTCGGTTGCTGCCCATCCTGAAACTGTCATGGTGAGGTCATTCATGGCGCCCTCCTTTGACGCTGTCGCTATCTGCGACTGAGTCAAGGCTGGCTCGCGATGCGCCCACCTCGCGGAACACCTCCAAAAGCGGAGGAGTCCGCACCTACGCGTTGGGCCTGGGGACAACAGTTCCGAGCGAGAATTGGCCATGCGGCGCGACCTTGCGGGCCAATAGGCTAGGCCGGCTTGCCCATCGACTTGGCCTTGGCCGTCGCGGCGGCAATTCCGGCGCCAATGATCGCCTTCAATTCACGCTCGTCGAACACGGCGATCGCCTCTGCGGTGGAGCCGCCAGGGCTGGTCACCTCGCGCCGCAGGTCCGCCGGTTCGCGGCCCGTGGACTCGAGGTATTCGATGGCCCCGCCGATCATGGCGGGCACCACGCGTGCAGCGAGCTCGGCGGACAGCCCCTGTTCAGCCGCCGCAGCGCGCAGCGCCTCGACAAAGTAGTAAACGTGAGCGGGGCCTGACCCGACGACGGCCGAGAAGGCGTCAATCAGGTCTTCGTCGAGCACCTCTACGGATCCCGTGGGCGCGAGGAGTGCAGCAGCGCGCTCAAGCACGTCTGGTGCCGTTCCAGGCACAGCGGCGATGGCGGTCACGCCGCGGTTCACGGCCACGGGGGTGTTCGGCATCGCTCGCACGACGTGGACGTGAGAGGGAAGCGCCGCCGTGAGGGTCTCCAACGTAATACCGCCGGCAACACTGATGACCAGGGTGCCCTCGGTGAGCGCGGGCGAGATTGCCTCGGCAAGTTCCACAATCGCGTATGGCTTGACGCCAAGGATGACCGCGGCGGCTCCGTCGACCGCGCACATGTTCGCATCGGGGGCATCGGCCAGCGACTCGTGCGAGACATGACCCACCCCCTCAATCCACGCGGGTCGCGAGGAGCCAGTCGTCAGCCGAATCTGCGGCGAGTCGGCCTGACTCGCGATTCCTTGCGCAATGGCTCCCGCCATGTTTCCTGCACCGAGGAAAGCCGCTGGTCCTTGGGTAGCTGGTTGAGCCATCGTGCACCGCCTTCGTAATTGAGTCCCGCCGCGTCGCCTACTCGAGCTCAGTCAGCTCGTCCAGCACGCGGTAGGCCTGGTGGATCATCTCGGTTGGCTCGATGACCAGGGGCGTCACTACCTGTCGCACGGCGTTACGTCCCATCTTCAGCACCTCTTTGGATGCGGAGGAGCCGTTGGTCGCCCGCGACAGCCATCCGCGAACGCCGCCTACGTGGGTCACCTCGGGCCACTCGAGCGAGCTCATGGTCGCGTTCAGTTCGTCCGTGAGTTTAAGCGCGCCCACGACGGCCTCGCCCACCACGATTCGCCACGACACAGGCAGGCCGGTCGTCGCCTCATCCACCCAGTCCAAGCGCTCGCGCTCAACCGCGGCCAGCGGAACAGGGCGCAGCGGCGGAACGGTCTTTGCACGGCCCGCAGCAACTGCTGCTGCGGCCTCCGCGCGCGCGTCTACTCCCGCCGCCCGGGCGAGCGCGCCCACAAACTCTTCGATGTCGGGAACGCTCGGCTCGGCGTCGCGCGACAGGGCGCGCGCCAGGTCACGGCCTGCGGAGACGAGGTCTGCCCGTACGGCCTCCGCCGCTACGGTGCGCTGCGCGGCCGCGCCGGCGAGCTCGGCTCGCAGCACGTCCATGCCCTGGCCGGTCTTAGCGCTCACCGGAATCACCGGCACGTGCGTGAGCCCATCCTCCTCGAGCAACTTCTGGAGGTCCTTCGCGACCTCCCACGCATCTGCGGTGGACAGCCTGTCAACCTGGTTCAGCACCACGAGCGAGGGCTGACCGTGGTCACTCGCCACGCGTAAGTACGCCTCGTGCAACGCGTTGTCCGCGTACTTCTGCGGGTCCACCACCCACAGCAGCAGGTCCGACATCGGCACGATGCGGTCCACCACCGCGCGGTTGGCCGACTCCACTGAGTCGTGGTCGGGTAGGTCCAGCAGGATCAGCCCACCAAGGGAGCCATTTTGGGCAGCATTGCCGGTGCCACCGTGGTGGGAGACAGTTTGGGGATACGCGTCCGGCGTCGGCGACGAGGGTATATCGACTTCCTCGACAGCAGGTGCCACAAACACCTCGACCGCGAGCCGTCGTGCTGGGGCGACCTCGAGCCAGTCGAGCAGCGCTTCGGCAGGCGCCCCAAAGGTCACCGAGCTCGTGTGCGAGGTCGTGGGGCGCGCGACGCCGGGGATGGCAAAGTCCTCACCGGCCAGCGCATTGAACAAGGTTGACTTGCCGGAGCCTGTGCCGCCCGCGAGCGCGACCACCGTGTGGTCGACACCCAAGGCGAGGCGCTCGTCGCAGCGCTGAATGGTGGCATTGACCTTGCCGCGAACATCGACGGGGATGGCTTCCTTGGCCCACTCCATCGAGGACCGCAGCCTGTCGACGCGGTCCTGCAGGGTGGACGTCTCGTCGCGCGGGGCGACGTGCTGGAACGTGGGGCTCACAGCAGACCCCGAAGTTCAGCGCGGCGCAGGCGCACGCGCGCCGACGCGTCCGGCATCAGCGAGGCTACGTCGGTGGGCTTCATCATGTCCAACGCCTCGCGGTTAATTGCGTAGCGGCGGGCGGCAGCGAGCTCCTCGCGGGCTCGTTCTAGCGCCTCCGACATCGACGGCGCCACCAGCAGGGACAGCGCGGTGCGGGCGGCTTCAACCCCGAGTGCCGCCGATGCCATGGTGGTCTTCAGTCCAGGCTCACCGACCACGGCGATGCCGTGCTCGGCGCCCGGCAGGTTTGTGACGATCTCGTCGCACTTAGCCATCCAAGCCCGAGTGGCATCGGCCGCTGCCCTTTCACGCGAGGTGCGGGCGTCGCGGGGGTCTCGCTGGGACGCAAGCCACTGGCCGGCCCCGCCATCGTCGCCTGCGAGCGCCGCCACCATGGCATCGGACGCCGATGCCGCGGAGAAGGTCAGCGATGCCTCGACAGCCTCGATGACGTCCCGTTCGATCTCGTGCAGTGCCTTCTCTCGCGCCTCCCGAGCGGTGCGACGCTTGGTCCACAGCGAGTTGCGCAGGCGAAAGAGCGCGCCGCCTTCCGCGGTCGACTGCTCCCAGCGTGAACTCACCGCTCCTGTCGGAATCTCGCGATACCAATCCGTGCCGCCCTCGGCCTCGGCCTGGGCCGCGCATCGGCGCACCTCAGAACGCACGTCCTTGGCGACGGAGGCTTGGTCGTCCATGGCCTCGGCCAGCGTTTCCAACCACTCCTTGACTGACTCGGTGGCGCCGTGAAGTGTCCGCTCCACAATGGTGGCGGCCGATGCGGCGGCCACGGAGTCGAGCCAGCGGCCAAGTCCACCCACCACGTCCTGCGGTACCGTGCCGCGCGAGTCCGCGTCCTCGGGGATGACAAAGAGCGGAAGAGTCTCGAGCCCCTCACCCCTGAGCCGGTCCACGAGCTCCCGGCGCACCTGGGCAGCCACGTCCATACTGACGCGGTTGAGAACGATGGCGATCGATGCGCCGCGGTCGGCCCCCTGACGGATGGCATCCCATGGCACGGCGTCGCCGTAGCGAGCCGCCGTCGTGACAAACACCCAAAGGTCCGCGGCCTCGAGCAACATCTGCGCCACTTCACGGTTCTCCCCGCGCACCGAGTCGAGGTCGGGAGAGTCGACAATCGCTAGTCCGCGCGGCACCGCTTCTGTCGCGATCACATCGGCGCGCTTGGCTACCTCGCTGAGGACGGCGCCGTCGAGCGGATGATGGAACACGTGAGGCACCATCGTGGTGGGGCGCAGCACGCCCGATGCCGTGAGCTGCTCGCCCAGCAACGCGTTCACCACGGTTGACTTGCCGGCGCCGGTGGAACCCGCGACCACCACGATGGCGGGCGATGCCTCCTCGCGCACGCGCGGAATCAGGTGGTGGTCGAGCTGGTCAAGCATCTTCGCGACGAGCTCGGAGATCTCCTGCTCGTTCTCGGTTGGCAACGGCAGTTCGACCTCAGAGACCACGCGTCGCGTGTCTACCAAGGCGTCAAGAAGCGCACCGGGGTACGCCCACGTCTTGATGGGCCGAATACTCATGCGTGCCGCGCGCCTCCTTACAAAGCCAGCACAAGGTTATCGCGCCTGGCTTTACGTACAGTTCACCACCGAACACACAGATCGCGCGCGGCGGGCCTCGTTCACGTTTGCGCCGTCGTCCCGATAATCTAGTGCGGTGACTCGGCCCGAGTGGCCAGGACGCACGCCCCCGTAGCTCAAGGGATAGAGCAACGGCCTTCTAATCCGTAGGTTGCAGGTTCGAATCCTGCCGGGGGCACCGTGAGTACTGCCAGTACGCCTGTGACGCGGAATAGACATCGCCTATCCGAGGTTGCTCGAATCAGTTCCCCTTCACCACTGAAAGGCCTTCATGCCCACGTCAGCCCTGTTCTCCCCCATGACCCTGCGCTCGAAGACGTTCCGCAACCGGCTCTGGGTTGCGCCGATGTGCCAATACGCCGTGGAGGAGAGGGACGGGACGCCCACCTCGTGGCACCTGGTTCACCTAGGTTCACAGGCACGTGGCGGAGCCGGGTTGGTCTTCTGCGAGGCCACGGCGGTAGTCCCCGAGGGCCGCATCTCCGCATGGGACACCGGCATTTGGAACGATCAGCAGCGAGACGCGTGGGCCGGCATCGTTGAGTTCATTCACTCTCAGGGCGCGCAAGCCGGCATGCAGCTCGCGCATGCCGGCCGCAAGGCGTCGACGTACCGAGAGGGAGCCGGTACCGGCACGATGCCGGAGTCAGAGGGCGGCTGGCAGGCTGTCGCGCCGTCCGCGGTCGCCTTTGACGGGTACGACATTCCACGCGAACTGTCTGTCGAGGAAATCGGCCAGATCGTCGCGTCGTTCGGCGTGGCTGCTCAGCGCTCGCTAGACGCGGGGTTCGACGTCCTTGAGGTGCACGCCGCGCACGGCTATCTGCTGCACGAGTTCCTCTCCCCCCTGTCAAATAAGCGCACCGACGAGTACGGGGGATCGCTCGAGAACCGCGCCCGTATTGTGCTCGATTCCATCCGCGAGGTGCGCCGGGTGGCGGGCGAAGGTGTCCCCGTGTTTGTGCGCTTCTCGGCGACGGACTGGGTCGAGGGTGGGTGGACCGTCGAGGAAACGGCCACCGTCGCGGCGTGGGCCAAGCAGGCGGGCGCCGACCTCGCCGACATCTCCAGTGGCGGCTTGACGGCGGACGCGAAGATCACCGCTGGCCCGGGCTACCAGGTTCCCTTTGCCAAGCAGGTTCGCGAGGCTGGCATTCCTGTGAGTGCGGTGGGGCTCATCACCGATGCGGCACAGGCAGAAGAGATCGTGGCGAGCGGACAGGCGGACGCTGTCATGTCTGGGCGAGAGTTCCTGCGCGACCCCCATTTCGCACTGCGTGCGGCTCACGAGCTGGACGTCGAGGTCGAATGGCCTACGCCTTACGCCCGTGGAAAGTGGCACCGCTAGCCGCGACGCCACATCTTTACGGGCCCCGGTAGGGCTTCCGTGCCACCCGTGTAGGGGGCAGTAATCGTGTGCCAAGGTGACATTTAAGTAACGGCACAGTCCGTCCGGTTGTGGACGCACGGCGAGCGTGCCAGGCTCGACCGTATGCGTTACCCGCGAACGGCAGGGTCATGGGGACGCCGATGCTGGGGGCATCATGAAGATCCGATTCGCAACACCCATCGCTATTGCTTTTGCCACTGCGACGTTACTGACAGCGTGCAGCAATCCGCTTGACGACCTTGGCGATAACATCGCCGAGGCAGGTGCAGAGAAGGTCGCTGAGGGCCTCACCGGCGTCGACGTCGACCTCGACCTCGACGGATCTGGGGCGTCTCTTCCCGATGACTGGCCCTCAGAGGTCGTCATTCCCGACGGCAAGATCGTGGCCGCGTTCTCCGCTGAAGGATCCCACGTTGTCCAGATGGTTGTCGCTGGGCCGGAAGCCCTTGACCAGATGGTGTCAAATCTAGAGGACGCCGGCTTTACGGACGGCGGATCATCGGCCTTTGGCGATCTGGTCGTGAGAATTATGCAGAACGATGACCTCGCCGTGAGCATCGGCTACACGGAATCAGGTGACGAGCACGGCCTGAACATGACTGTCACGCGCATCGAGGAATAGCACGCTACTGCAACGATCTCGAGGAGAGTTAATGACCCGCCCCACTACCATTACCCGCGCAGCCGCGCTCTTGGCGACCCTCACCCTGGTTGCTGGGTGCTCGAGTGGATCTGACGCCGAGTCCGCGGACGATGCCGCCAACGTTGAGGTCACGTCATCTGCCGAAGGCAATCCTGACGACGCCGCGGGAGATGGCGACGGAGTGGAGAATGTCGACCAGCCCGACTCCGACCCCACCGTGGCTAACGGTGCGACAACAGCAGACGATGCCCCGACCGGCTCTGACGACGAACTGCCGGAGGGCCTGCCCGTTCCCAGCATTCAGGCGGATCATACGCAGTCGTTCCCGCCGAACTTCTGGATCCGCGAGTACTACGACGGTGTCGACGAGGCCGTTTACGCGGACCTCATGGCGGATCTGGAGAGCGCCGGCTACACGGTGACGTCTGAAACCGACGGGATCGTCGGGACCACCACGGAGATGTCGAACGGCAGCGAATACCTGGTCAAGGTTGACTTCGTCAATGCGCCACCAGACGTCACGATTTCCTACTACGTCTTCACTGAAGACTTTGCCCCGAGCGCCTAGAACTTCCAAGGAGAAGACCATGACAATTACGGCCAAAATCTCGTCCATCACCATCGCGGGCCTCGCGGCGAGCATGCTTGCTGGATGCGGCGGGAGCGACAGCAGCACCGACGATGCGGCCGTTGACGACACCGCTCCGGTGGAATCGACCGACGCGCCCGAGTCCGATGGGGAAGCGGCGGACGACGACCTGCAAGCAAAGGCCGACGCCATTCTCGAGAAGCTTGCCGAGGACAGCGATTCTGGCGACTCCGGAGACTCGGGCGACAAGGTCACGGCCGGCTCCTTGCCTGCAGAGTGGCCGGCCGAGGTGCTCACTCCCAGCGATGACATTCTCATTGCCACGTGGACTGAGCTCGGTGGGTCCTCCTTGGGTAACGCGACGTTCTATGTGGCAGACGCCGCGGCTCAGGAGGCCTACTTGGACAAGCTGGCCTCCTCGGGCTTCACCGTTGAGGAGAGCGCCACTCAGCCAGTGGACGGAGTCATGTACACCGCGAAGTCCGCGGATTGGCTCATGAACGTCATGAACGACGACCTCGACGGAAATGCGGCCGTCCTGCTCATCAATGTGTCACCGCTGAGTTAGCACGCGACAAACCGAGGCGCACCGTCGTTTACCGTACGACAGTCTCCACAAGCCGTTGCCTTTGGCGGGGCCCCGCCAAAGTATCCGTGCGGCGAGGCGCACTCACAGCATGGCGTTCCGGTTGATAATGGAGTGACCAGTTTCCCCGTGGAGGGGAGGCATTAGCAGCACGAGGACTCCATGCCACGGCCAGTAACATCAGCCGGCCGTTATAGGCCCGGTCTAGATGGCATTCGTGCTTTCGCGGTTGCTGGGGTCCTTGCTTATCACTTCGACGCTACCTGGTTGCCTGGCGGCTTACTCGGCGTGGGCGTGTTTTTCACACTCAGCGGGTTCCTGATCACATCGATCCTCATGTCCACGTGGGAGCGGCGCGGGAACCTCAACCTTGGCGACTTCTGGTTGCGACGCGCGCGGCGCCTCTTTCCCGCGCTCGTGCTCGTGCTGGCGTCGGTCGTCGTCGCTACCCTGATCGTGGCCCCTTCACAACTCGGGGCCAGGCTTCGCGACTCTTTCGCCGCCGCGTTCTACGTCACCAACTGGGCTGACATTTTTAGTGGCAACTCGTACTTCGAACAGACCGCTGGCCCCTCCCCCTTTGACCATCTGTGGTCGCTCGCCGTCGAAGAACAGTTCTACCTGATCTGGCCTTTGATACTTCTTGCGCTACTCCACCTCCGCCGCGGCCAATACGTTCGCGTCGGCATCTTGACGAGCGGCCTGGCAGCCCTCTCGTTCGTACTCATGTATTGGCTCACCGAGCCTGGCTTCGACCACACACGTGTCTACGAGGGCACCGACACCCGCGCGGGCGGGGTGCTCGTCGGCGCGGCGCTGGCCATCTTCCTTCACGCCTCCCGCACTCAATCGGCGCGGCTCGGAGTTCCCGCGTGGGACGAGCGACCGGCACCGCAGTGGTTGGACGTTGTTGGCGTAGCCGGCCTGGCCGTCATCGCGTACCTAGCCGTCACAACCGACGAGTACTCGACTAGCTTGTACACGTACGGCATCCTGGTGCTGTCAATCGCCACCGTAGCCGTCATCGCCGCGGCCGCGCACCCAGGCTCAAGGGTGGCGAAGTGGCTGTCAGTCGCTCCCCTGAGGTGGGTAGGCGAGCGGTCCTACGGCATCTACCTGTGGCACATGCCCATCATCGCGCTCATGCCTGCCGCGTTCCTAGCTGATCAGCCGTGGCTGCGTAGCAGCCTCGCACTCGCGCTCACCCTCGCCCTCGCAACCGCGAGTTGGGCCCTGGTGGAAAACCCGATTCGCATCTACGGTCTGCGTGCATCCCTGCAGCGCTCATTCCGATCGCCCCTGTCGCCGGTGAAGGTGACTCCCGGCGTGGGCGCCCAGCACGTCCACAGCACCTACGCTGATGGAGAGGCGGATGCCCTGCGCCTCGGTGTCAGGCCCCCGCGTGTTCACGCGTTGGTCGGGAGCGTCATGGTTGTCGCCATGGGCGCATCCCTCGTGTCGTGTAGCGCAGTAGTTTCAAACTCCTCTGAGGCGCAGCTGGCATCGAGCCAGGCCCCTGCCGCAGAGGTGTCGGAGTCCACGAGCCCCACACCCGGGCAGAGCACGCCGACCCGGAGTTCTTTGCCCTCCGAGCATGTCCCCCCTGTCGTTGCCGACACCAGTGCCACTCCTAAGTCCACACCTGATGACAAGGTGTCGGCAATCGCCGATCCTCCAACGTCAGCAACCATGACGTCATGCAAGGAAGTAGTGCACGTGGGCGACTCCACGTCGCTTGGACTAATCCCCGGCGGCGGCCTCAGCGAATCCAACCAAGTCATCGCACAGTACGAGCGCGTGGGCGTCGACGACGCCTCGACGGACGTTAAGGGCGCACGCTCCATTGTGGAGCGCTGGCACGATGAGCCCAACGCGCAGGAAGCAGTCAAGGCAAAGATCGACTCGGGCTACACCGGTTGTTGGGTGATCGCGATGGGCACCAACGAGGTCGCTAACCAGGCTGTGGGTGGTTCTTACCCACTTGCCAAGCGTATTGACCTGATCATGGACGAGGTAGGCGGTGCGCCCGTGCTGTGGCCCACCGTCAAGACTCTGAAAACCAAGGGCCCATGGGACGACTCCGGCATGACTGAATTGTCCGACGAGCTCAAGGCCGCGTGTGAGCGCTACCCCAATTTGCGAGTTTATGACTGGCGCTCCGAGGTCAAGGACAAGTGGTTCATCAACGATGGCATCCACTTCACCAGCACGGGATACACCGAGCGCGGCAAACGGATCGCCGATGCTCTAGCCAACGCGTTCCCCGAGGGCGGCCAGCCGTCTAGCACGTGCTTCGTCTCCTCTGACTAGAAGAAAACGAGACCAAGCCGGCCGATGCATCGGCCGGCTTGGCGTTAGGCGCGCGGCGTAGCGCGCCGCAGGAACAGGAAACCGGCCCCCGCGCACAAGAGCGTCACGGGCAGCGTGGCTGCGGCGACCTGCACGGGCGAGTGGTCAGTGAGGTAGCCCCAGACAATTCCCCACGAGTTGGACGTGGTAATTAGCCACGCCGCGCCCACCAGCAGCACCGCGAGTCCCAGGAAAAACGCATACATCCCGTATGCCTTCCAACGGACCCATACCGTCGCGACAGCTGCCCCAAGGAAGAAGAACAGCAACAGGGTCATCACAAAGATGCCCCACACGGACATGAGCGGCTGATCAACCAGTCCCCACGGCGCAAAGAACGCCGCGTTCATCCCCCAGCCGTCAGTCATTCTTTCGATGCCCGCCATGACGGTGATCCCTGTGCCGTAGAGCAGCGACAGGCAGACGAAGTACAGCGAACTGCCCAGGTAGAAGTCTCGCCGCGTCACGGAAAAGCCCAATGCAAAGCGGAACGTGAGGTTCATGGCCTGCACCGCGGTGATCATCATAAATATGGCGATCCAGCTGATTCCCCCGTTGTATTGAAAGGCGTCCGGATCGAGGTTCTGCAATCCCCCAGCTGCCTTGACGACGATCAGTTCGATCGCGATATTCAGGCCGAAGATGATAAACGTGATCACCCACGGCACCACGAGCGTGGGAAGTGGGTTGGCGACGTGCAGACGAACAACGTTCCCGATGCGTTGCAGTGCTGCGGGTGCAGTCGGCGCAGCGGCGGTATTGGCTATGGCGGTCATGCGACGTTCTCCTCTGGAATGTGGGCGCCGCCCGTGCGGCTCACGATGAGTTCCTGCAGCGAGACCGTGCTGGCCTCCAGGCCGGCCGATGCTGCGGCCCGGCGGTCGGCCTCGCTCAGTCCCGCGACGGTCACCGTGGCGAGCCCGCCCAAGCGAGACCTGTCGAGTACCTCGCGCCCCGCGACAAAGGCATCGATATCCGCGGCCCTGCCGGCGAGGGTAGTGGCCGAGGAGCGCAGTTCGTCGGCATCGGCGTCAATCACAAGTTTGCCGTTGTCAATGACGAGGACTCGCTGCAGCAGGTTCGCCGCTTCGTCGATCAGGTGGGTCGACATCACGACCGTGCGCGGGTGCTCCGCGTAGTCCGTCAGTAAGTGGTCGTAGAACCGGTGGCGGGCTACGGCGTCGAGCCCTGCGTAGGGCTCGTCAAAGAAGGTGAGGTCGGCGCGAGAGGCGAGACCTACGATCACGCCGATGGTGCTGCGCTGGCCTCTGGACATCTTCTTCATTGGCCGGTCAAGCGGCGCCCCAAAGTCAGCGGCCAGCGCGTGCGCAAAGTCGCTGTCCCAGTTGCGAAAGAACCACGGCGCTGACTTCAGGACGTGCTTGCCCTTAAAACCGTCAGGGTAGGCCTGGGATTCCTTGATGAAGCACACGCGGCTCAGCACGTCGGCGTTCTCCACTGGCGACTGACCAAAGAGTCGTATAGTGCCGCTGGTCGCGAAGTCCTGTCCGGTCAGCAGTTGCATCACGGTGGTCTTGCCGGCGCCGTTGCGACCCAACAAACCGTGGATCCCCCCCTCCTCGAGCGCAAAGCTGGCGCCGTCTACGGCGGACACCTTTCCGTAACGCTTGGTGAGGTTGTCGACCTCGATGATGTTGGTCATCCGTCCATCTCCTTGCTGGTCATTTTCTGTAGTTCAGCGTTTGTGATGCCGAGAGCTCGTGCCTTGGCCGCGAGCGGCGCGACGTATGCGCTCTGGAACTCTGCGCGGCGCTGTGCCAGCAGCGCGGCTCGTGCTCCGTCGGCCACGAACATTCCAATGCCCCGGCGCTTGATGATCAGTCCGTCGTCTACCAACATGTTCACTCCCTTGAGTGCAGTCGCCGGGTTAATGCGGTGAAATGCCGCGAGTTCATTGATCGACGGCACCCGGGACTCTTCCGGCATCGAACCGTCGAGGATCTGCGCCTCAAGGCTTTCCGCGATCTGTTGAAAGATCGGCCGCCCGTCGTCCATGCTCGCCCCTGTCGGTTGGTTAGTTACTAGACCAACTAACCATGGCATCGCCTCCCTGTCAATAATTGGCAGGCGCAGCCGTAGGTCATGAACGGGACCTGACTATGGGTGGGGTTCGTTAGAGTGCAGGTATGCCTGACGTACCCCTCGTATGGATCGACTGTGAAATGACCGGCCTGGACATCGAAGCCGATGCCCTGGTTGAGGTCGCCTGCCTCGTCACCGACGCTGAGCTCAATGTGCTTGGCGAGGGAGTCTCGGTCATCATCAAGCCATCACCAGCGGCACTGGCGCAGATGGGCGACTTTGTCACCAACATGCACGTTGAGTCGGGCCTACTTCCCGAACTCGCCGGCGGCACGACCATGGAGGACGCGCAACGCCAGGTGCTCGAGTACGTGCGCGCCCACGTCCCGCATGGCAAGGCCCCGCTCGCCGGCAACACAGTAGGCATGGACAAGATGTTCCTGGATCGCGACATGCCAGAACTCATGGACCACCTGCACTACCGCGTCGTGGACGTCAGCTCCATCAAGGAGCTCGTGCGCCGTTGGTACCCGCGGGTATTCTTCAACGCCCCTGATAAGACGGGTAATCACCGCGCCCTAGGCGACATCCAGGACTCCATTCGCGAACTGCGCTACTACCGCGAAGTGGTCTTTGTGCCGCAACCCGGGCCGGATTCCGATGCCGCGAAGGCGGGTGCCGCCGCAGTGAGCGACGACCCGGCGTCGTCGACACCGGCGTAATCAAGGTACACTTTTCGCTGGCTCGCTTATGCGGCCGATGGTGGCTATAGCTCAGGTGGTAGAGCACCTCGTTGTGGTCGAGGGGGTCGCGGGTTCAAGTCCCGTTAGCCACCCACAAGTACGAAGACCTCGGAACCTCACGGTCCCGAGGTCTTCGTCGTTTTACTGCCCATGGCGCGAACCCACTCGACGTGGTCGTGAGCGCTCAGGCAGGCTATCGTTGAGCGGACGCCACCAGATGGGGCGGCAGGAGGACAACGCATGATTGCAGCACTTACGGGCGCGGGCCTAGCAGCCGCGGCAGGGCTCAACGCCTTCATCCCGCTTGTCATTGTGGGCCTTTTTGCGCGCTTCACGTCTTTCATTGATCTACCCTCGCAGCTCGCGTGGCTGGAGTCATGGCCCGCAATCATCATCTCGCTGGCGCTGCTCGCGCTGGAGTTGGTACTCGACAAGATCCCCGGCGTCGACCACGTCAATGATCTTCTGCAGTCAATTGTGCGGCCTGTAGTCGGAGGAATCATCTTCGCGGCCGCAGCGGCTTCGACGGTGGTCGACGACTCAAACTTCTGGAAAGAGAACCCGCTCATCGCAGGTGTCGTGGGTGCCCTCATCGCAGCGGCGGTGCACACGGGCAAGGCCGCCTCCCGACCAGCCGTGAACGCCGCGACTGGCGGCACCGGCGCGCCGCTCGCGTCGTTCGCCGAGGATGCCACTGCCGTGGCGCTGAGCCTCATCGCGATCTTTGTCCCCATCCTGGTCTTCTTCATCTTCATCGGTATGGGATTCGCCTTCTACCGCATCATTACCACCGGGCGGCGCCGCCGCCGCCGCCGACTCGAGCTTGAGGCCGAGGGCCGCGCGGAACGCGAGGCCGAGGCGCTAGCCTCCGGGCGTGGATCCTGGTGGCGCCGTCGCTGGCGTGAGGGCCGCGACAAGGAGCCCCGCGCCCCCCGTGACCGCAGCACCTCCAAGTCGTCCAAACTGCGCGACTCGCTCAGTTCGTCCACGCTGGCGGCTAAAACCCGGGCGGCAAAGGCGGGCGTCAGCAAGTCCACGCTAAGTAAGTCGCGTACCGCCAAACTTGCTGGAGGGTCGCGGCGCGAGCGTCGTGCCGCCGGTGCGGACCCCTCGGTTCACTCCGCAGCCGATGACGCGGCGGCCGGTTCACACAGCGCTGGCGTGGTCGACGCCCCAGAGAGCACCGACCTTCGTGCCGAGCGCGACAACTAGTCCGGCGTCGGCACCCCAGGACTACTTCTTGGGCGCCGCATCGAAGTCGGCAAGGAAGTCCTCGACAAAGTCGTTTGCTGGGCGCTCGGTCACGTCCTCGGGGGTACCTAACTGTTCGAGAACTCCCCCGCGTGAGAACACAGCGATGCGGTCGGCTAACAGGACGGCCTCGCGGATGTCATGGGTGACCATCATGACGGTGGTTCCTAACGATCGCTGCAGTTCGCGGAACTCACTCTGAAGTCGACGGCGCCCCTGTGGGTCCACCGCGCCAAACGGCTCGTCCATCAACAGCACTGGCGGGCTCACAGCGAGCGCTCGGGCCACTCCCACTCGCTGACGCTCGCCACCGGACAATTCGTGCGGATAGCGGGGGCCATAGGTGTCCACCGGCAGCCCCACAAGGCTCAGGAGCTCGTCAACACGGGCTGAGGTGTCCTCCTTGGACCAGCCCAGCAGTCCTGGCACGGTGGCCACGTTCTGTGCGACCGTGCGGTGCGGGAAAAGCCCAACGTGCTGGATGACGTAGCCGATGCTGCGGCGCAGTTCCACGGGGTCCTGACTCAGGATGTCGGTGCCGTCAACGGTGATGCTTCCGGAGGTGGGCTCGACAAGCCGGTTCACCATCCGCAGCGTCGTTGACTTGCCGCAGCCCGACGGCCCAACGAGCGTCAGCACCTCACCCGGCTTGACCGTGAGGTCGAGCGAGCCCACCGCGACGGTCCCGTCCGGGTACTCCTTGCGAACGTCTGTGAACGTGATTCCGGAATGCTCCATGCCGACACGCTATCGCGTCGCGACCGGCGGTGAATATGCGGATTCGGTGTGTCGCGCGGTAACGTCGGGCATATGGATGCGCCTCCGAACCCGTGGTTCTCATGGCAATACCTGGAAAGAAACTGGGGCGAGGTGGTCGATGCGCTCGTTATCCACATCGAACTTACGCTGCTCGCAGTGACAATTGCGGTCGCCATTTCGCTGCCGCTAGCAATCCTTGCTCGACGTATCCCCCGGCTCTCAGGACCCATTATGGGCTTCACAGGGGTGCTATATACGATCCCTTCTTTTGCCCTGTTCGCGCTCCTCGCCCCCTACACCGGCATCGGCCGCACCACCGTCCTGATCGGACTCGTGATGTACGCCCTGCTGATCCTGGTGCGCAACATCGTGGTCGGCCTTGAAGGCGTGGACCCAGACGTGGTCGATGCCGCGAAGGGGCTTGGGTACTCCCCCACCAAGCTGTTGTTCTCGGTCGAACTGCCTAACGCCCTGCCCAGCATGATTGCCGGGCTCCGCCTCGCGACCGTCTCTACCGTCGCGCTTGTCACCGTCGGAGTAGTGGTGGGATACGGCGGCCTGGGACAACTGATGTTCCGTGGCCTTCAGTCCGACTACCGGGCCCAAATCGCCACCAGCGCCCTGCTGTGCCTAGCGCTAGCGTTGATCCTGGACGTGGTGCTTCTCGCCGCCGGCCGCCTCGCCATGCCGTGGAACCGTCAGCAAGGCAAGCGGGGATCGCGGGCCGCGCGTAAGTCGGCACGCGCACAGCTGGAGAGTGCCTCATGAGCACCATCGAAGACGCGTGGAGCTACCTCACCACCGCCCAGAACTGGACAGGCGCAAACGGCATTACTACCCCCACGTTCGATGGCGGTTGGACGTGGGCGAATGACTCGATCATCGCGCTCGGCATCGAGCACATGTTGATGTCCATCGCCGCTGTCACGATTGCCGCAATTTTGGCGCTACCGCTGGGGGTCTACCTGGGCCACGTGCGTAAGGGTGGGACCGCCACCGTCATCGTCTCGAATGTCTCCCGAGCTATGCCTACGCTGGCGCTACTCACCCTCTTCGCCGCATCGGCCATTGGCTTTGGCAACAAGGCCGTCATCATCGCGGCGGCCATCTTTGCGTTCCCACCCATCCTGACCAACTCCTTTACAGGGATGGCGGACGTGGACCCAGACGTGCGCGACGCCGCCCGGGGAATCGGGATGACGCGCTTCCAAATTGCCACGCGAGTCGAGTTACCTCTCGCGGTGCCACTGATCGCCGCGGGCCTGCGCACATCCTCAGTCCAAACGGTCGCCACGGTGCCGCTAGCCGCCCTCGTGGCCGGAGGTGGGCTCGGAGTCATCATTAACACGGGAATCGCCACACAGCGCTACGGACAGGTGCTTGCTGGCGGAATCATCGTTGCCCTGGTCGCGCTGACTACCGACGCCGTGCTGGGACGCCTGCAACGACGCGTCACTCCCCCGCAGTTGCGTGCCGCCGCCGCGGCCGCTAAGGCCAGCGCCTAGAACAGTCAGTCACGATGTGGTCACGTTCGACCCATCCGGAGCGCCGCAGGCTGCGAACGTCAAATACCCTGGCAATGTGCGTTGCGGGGAACAATTGCCACCGCAGCGTGGTTCTCAAGGTGTCCGTCCCTAATAACGAGGAGTCCCCATGCACATCCGACAAGGCCTTATGGCCGCTTCGGCAGTAGCAGTTCTTGCGCTTGCCGGCTGTTCTTCTAGCTCCGACGACGACGCATCCGCGGCACCGTCTACGTCACACACCTCTACCCCGGCAACGAGCGACTCGGCCATGGCCCAGGAATGCTTGCCCGTACCCGGCGACAACCTCGTGGTGCTTGCCGACGACCAGCAGTTGCAAAACTCAGACAACCTGATCCCTGAGATCGGCGCAGAGTTCTACGACGCTCAGCCCGCCGTGGCTGAGGCGCTCAATGTGGTCTCCGCAGCACTGGACACCGACCAGCTGATCGCACTGAACAAGGCCGTCGACATCGACCGTCAGACGTCCAAGGACGTCGCGAAGCAGTGGGTGGATGACAACGCACTCAAGGCGCCCACCACCGGCTCCGGGGACGTGATCATTGGTGCGGCGAACTTCACCGAGAACATCACCGTGGCGGAAATCTATGCAGTCATTCTGCGCGACGCTGGTTATGACGTTGAGGTCCGAGACGTGGGTAACCGCGAGACCTATATGCCTGCGCTCATCTCCGGTGAGGTCAACATTGTGCCCGAGTACGCAGCCACCGCCGCTGAGTACTTCAACATCGCCGCAAATGGCGACGGTGCCGAACCGGTTGCTTCCGGCGACATCACCGCGACTGTCGCGGCACTCACCGAACTCGGTGGCGACGCGGGGCTTAAGTACGCGGAAGCGTCCGCCGCTCAGGATCAGAATGCCTTCGCCGTCACCACGGCGTTTGCCGAGCAGTACGGCGTCACCTCGCTCAGCGAACTCGCCTCCACCTGCGGACCTATCTCGCTTGGTGGACCTCCCGAGTGCCCCGAGCGAGTGCAGTGCCAGCTGGGCCTCCAGGACACCTACGGTCTGGAGTTCAATGACTTCCAGTCGCTGGACGCCGGTGGCCCGCTGACCAAGACCGCGATCCAGCAGGGACAGGTTGCCCTGGGACTCGTGTTCTCGTCTGACGGCTCGCTCGGCTAGTCGTTCCCCCAACGCAAAGAGGGCCCGGTCCATGTGGACCGGGCCCTCTTTGCGTTGCCTGCCTTCGCTCGCGAGCCGCGCGACGATTGTGTTTAGTGGCGACGGGAACACTCAGCGCATCTCGTGGGAGTGGCGTCCTGAGGACGGCTGGCTGCCCCTTTGCGATCGCACCGCCTATCGCATCACCTAGCCACACGCAGAAGGGCCCAGTCCATGTGGACCGGGCCCTTCTGTCTAACTGTGCGCCATCAGGGACTCGAACCCCGAACCCGCTGATTAAGAGTCAGCTGCTCTGCCAATTGAGCTAATGGCGCATTCACACCGTCAACCGGTGCGACTGACAACTTTAGCAGGCACATGGGCGAGGTGTGAAATCCACGTGTGTTGGCGCTGTTTTGCAAGCCGCCCCCGGGCGATATCGTGGAACGTATGAGCAAAAATAAACTGAGCATCGGCGATGAAGCCCCCGACTTCACCGCACCCACCGACGACGGCACGTTCACGCTGACCGAGCACCGCGGCAAGAACGTGATCCTGTACTTCTACCCCGCAGCAATGACTCCTGGCTGCACCACTCAGGCCTGCGACTTCCGCGACTCGCTGAGCGCACTTGCCGCCGCAGGCTACGAGGTGGTGGGAATCTCCAAGGACACCCCAGAGAAGCTCGCGACGTTCCGTACTGAGGAGGGGCTGACGTTCCCGCTGGTGTCGGACCCGGAGAAGACCGTGCAGGACGCCTACGGCGCGTGGGGCGAGAAGAATTCGTACGGCAAGATTGTCACCGGCTCAATCCGCTCCACCTTCGTGGTGGACAAAGACGGTCGCATCGCGCTGGCGCAGTACAACGTCAAGGCGACCGGCCACGTGGCCAAGTTGCGTCGTGACCTGGGGATTGACTCCTCGTCACGATAAAGGATGCGCAGCAGCCACTCCTGTCTCGTGACGAACGTTGAGGCATGACCCTGCCATCGCGTATTCTTTACGCGCGGCCTGCTTCGGTAGAGCCGCGCACGCGCGAGTGGCGGAATTGGCAGACGCGCTGGTCTTAGGAACCAGTGTCTTCGGACGTGCGGGTTCAAGTCCCGCCTCGCGCACCACCTTGCGGTGTTTCTGACCCGCGACGCTCAGAGACGAAGAAGGCCCCCACCGGGTTACCGGGTGGGGGCCTTCTTCGTTGCGTCGTCCGCGCGCCTCTCGGCGTGACGGCGACCTTAGTTTTTAGTGCTCGGCCGCGTCGTGCTCGTCGATCTTGGCGCGGACCTCGTCCATGTCGAGCGTCTCGACTGCCTCAACGAGCTGCTGAAGCGCGGGGCCGGGAAGCGCGCCGGCCTGGTTGAAGACCATGACGCCGTCGCGGAACGCCATCAGCGTGGGGATCGCGGTGACGCCGAACTTGGCGCCAAGCTCCTGGTGAGCCTCGGTGTCAACCTTGGCGTGCACGATCTCGGTCTTGTCCTCCGAGGACTGCTCGAAGATGGGAGCGAAGCGCTTGCAGGGGCCACACCACTCGGCCCAGAAGTCAACGAGGACAATGCCGTCCTTGCTCACAATTTCGTCAAACGTTTCGGTGGTCAAATCTACGGTTGCCATCTGTTCCTCTCTTGTGGGGGCTGTCCCTCTGGTCGCTGTAACGCGACTTCGCAGCGCTTCATTCCCACCCCAGGTTGGCATGCCTCGGCGCGCATCGTGTGGGCCACGCGGAGACCCTGTAGAACAGAGGGTATGACCGACATGGCCGAACTCCCGTCCGAACCCTCAGGGTGGCTCAGCGAGAACGAACTCGAGCAGATTCGCGGCGAGCTTCCGCTGCTCTATATCAACGCGATTCCCGTGCGGATCAACCCCATGGGCGAACTCACCGAGGTGGGCCTCCTGCTGCGTGTGGACGACGGTGTGATGTCTCGCGCCATCGTTGCCGGGCGTGTCCTGCACCACGAGCGCATCCGCGAGGCACTGATGCGCAACCTCGAGAAAGACCTGGGTAGCGTCGCGTTGCCCCGCATTCCCACGAATCCCCAGCCGTTCGCTGTCGCGGAGTACTTCCCTACCCCTGGCTTTGGGCCGTTCACCGACACTCGCCAGCACGCCGTCGCATTGGCGTTTGTGGTTCCCGTCGATGGTGACTGTGAGCCCAGCCAGAACTCCCTCGACATCGTGTGGCTCAGCCCCGAGGAGGCCGCCAGCGAAGAGGTCGCTCGCGAGATGACCGGTGGCCAGGACGTACTGCTACGTCAGGCGCTCGCCCACTGCGGCGTCCTTCCGTAGCCTCGCTGCGTTCGGTCCACGCCTACGTACGGACGATGCTTGGGCCAGCTTCCGCCCGCCCCTCCAGTGTGCGTTCACACGGATAGGCGGTTAAGTTCTCCGTCTGAACGCACCGAGTGTGCGTTCAGACGGTCAGCTCGGCCACTTCACCGTCCGGACGCGCGCAACCTGGAACCCTACGAGGCCTAGAGGTGCGCTGCGACGTGGGGGGCCAACGCGCGGAACGCGGCCCCGCGGTGCGAGATTTCATTCTTCTGCTCGCCAGTGATCTCCGCAGTAGTCACGTCGAAGCCCTCGGCCACAAAGATGGGGTCGTAGCCGAATCCACCGCCTCCAGCAGGCTCGCGCGTCACGTGACCCAGCATGCGACCCACCTCGACGTATTCGTGGCCGTCCGGCGTCACGAGCGCCGCGGCGCAGACAAACTGCGCATCCCGGTGCTCGTCGGGCACGTCGCCCAGCTGGTCGAGGAGTAGCCGCAGGTTCGCAGCATCGTCCCCGTGTGAGCCTGCCCAGCGCGCGGAGAACACTCCGGGTGCCCCTCCCAGGACGCCCACGGAGATGCCGGAGTCGTCCGCAATGGCGGCCACCCCCGTCGCCTCGCACAGCACCCGCGCCTTGATCAGCGCGTTCGCCTCAAACGTAACCCCGTCCTCGACGGGAGCCGGGGCGCCAAGCGATCCGGCATCGGCTACTTCCTCGCGGGTCAAGCCCGGGACGAGAGGTTCGAGAATGGACCAGATCTCCCCCACCTTGTGGGCATTGTGTGTCGCGATCGCGAGGCGCACACCAGCGCCGGCGCCGCCCGATGCTTCGGCCGTCATGGCTACTTGCCCAAGTCGACCGCGAGCGCCGCCTGCTGCATAAGCGTCAGTTCCAGGTTGCCGGTCGTTGCTAGCTCAAGCAGCTCGTCGAGCTCGGCCTTGGAGAAGGTCTTGCCCTCAGCGGTGCCCTGCACCTCGACAAATCCGCCGGAGCCGGTCATCACCACGTTCATGTCCGTCTCCGCCCGCGAGTCCTCTTCATAGGGCAGGTCCAGCATGGGCAGGCCGTCGATGATCCCCACGGAAATCGCGGAGATCGAGTCAGTCAGCGGGTTGGCGTCCGCCTTGATGGCGCCGTTGGCCTTGCCCCAGGCGATCGCGTCCGCGAGCGCCACGTAGGCGCCGGTGATGGATGCCGTGCGGGTGCCACCGTCGGCCTGTAGCACGTCGCAGTCGAGCACGATGGTGTTCTCACCCAGCGCCTTGACGTCGACAATCGCGCGCAGCGAGCGCCCAATCAGGCGGCTGATCTCCATGGTGCGGCCGCCAATCTTTCCGCGCACGGACTCACGACCGTTACGCGTATCAGTGGCGCGCGGAAGCATGGCGTACTCGGCGGTGACCCAGCCCTCGCCGGAGCCCTTCTTCCAGCGCGGCACTCCCTCGGTGAACGACGCGGAGCACAGCACTCGGGTGCCACCAAAGGTCACCAGGCACGAGCCCTCTGCGGAGGACTGCCAGCCGCGCTCAAAGCTCACGGGGCGGAGTTGGTCAAGGGAACGGCCATCGGCGCGGGGAGTAGTCATGCCACGAGCCTAGGCGATGCGAGGCTAGACGACGATATGCATGCCGGGGCGCGCGATATCGAGGGTCCCGCGGTAGTGCGTCCCCGCCTCAAGTCGCGTGGCGTTCGGGTCGCCCCACGGCGGCAGGTGCGTGACAATCAGCCGGTCGCACGCGGCCTGCTGCGCGACCCTCCCCGCGTTCAGCGCCGTGATGTGCATCCCTTCGGGCGCATCGTCGCTGTCGAGGAAGCTGGCCTCGCACAGGAACACATCGGCGTTAGAGGCCACCTTCTTCAGCCCGGCACACAGGTCCGTGTCCCCGGAGTACGCGATCACCGCCTGGGCACGCGACTCCAACTCACTTGGACCCTCGATGCGCATCGCGTAGGCGGGGATGGGGTGAATCACGGACTCCACGTGGATTGTCATGGGGCCCACCCGCACCGGGGTCCCCGCCTGCCACGCGAACATAGTCAGCGCGCGCGTGCGGTTGCCCTCGCCGCGCAGCTCGTCGATACGACTGGCGGTGCCGAAGGGGCCGTACACGAGCGTCTCACCCGGGCCGTCTGGATGATACGAGAGGTACGTATGCAACGCGGCAAGGTCAGCGCAGTGGTCATGGTGCAAATGTGAGACCGCGACCGCGTCGACCTCAAGTGGGTCACAATAGCGCTGCAGCGCACCGAACGCACCAGAGCCAAGATCTAGCACCACACGCCATGTCCGGCCCTCGGCGTCGTCCGCCTCGATGAGATAGCAGGACGCGGGCGAAGCGGGTCCTGGCACCGCGCCCGAGCAGCCCACCACCGTCAGCCTCATGAGCCCAACGATTCCACTTGGCTGACGACGGGCCCTAGGAAGCGCTGAGCGTGGGCCTCGAAGTCGGCGCGCTCCCCCGTCGCAAAGAAGCGGTGGGCCGGCGGGGCCGAGGCCGTACGTTCGAGGCCATTCGCGGCCAGCGCTCGGAACACGTCGATTGCCGTCTCCGTGGCGCTGTCCACCAACGTCACCCGTTCCCCCATGACGTAGCCAATCGCTCCCTGCAGCATCGGGTAGTGAGTGCAGCCCAAAATCAATGTATCGATGTCCGCGTCCTGCAGCGGTGCAAGGTATTCACGCGCCACCTCGACAACCTGCGGGCCAGTCGTAATGCCGCTCTCCACCAATGGCACGAAACTAGGGCAAGCTTGAGAGAAGAGGGTGACGTCGGGGGCCGCTGCTAGCGCATCGTCGTATGCGCCGGAGGTGATGGTGGCGGTGGTTCCAATAACGCCGATGCGCCCCGACTTTGTTTGTGCGGCTGCGCGCCGAACGGCGGGAACGATGACCTCGACAACGGGCACGCCGCGTTCGCGGCTGAAGCGCTCGCGAGCGTCCCTCAGCACGGCGGCCGACGCTGTGTTGCAGGCGATGACCAATAGCTTCACACCGTCTTCCACGAGTTGATCCATGATGTCGAGCGCGTGCGTGCGTACGGCGGAGATGGGCAACGGGCCGTAGGGACCGTTCGCGGTGTCGCCCACGTAGTGGATTGACTCTGCTGGCATCATGTCCATGATGGCGCGCGCAACCGTAAGGCCGCCTACCCCGGAGTCAAAAACACCGATCGGCGAGTCATTCATTGCGTTCCCCTTCCTCGCTACTGACGACGAACGTCACGAGAGACTCCTGTAGCCACGTGAGCGCCTGGTAGAGCATGCCGAGCCACACCCGCTCGGGGTCCACCATCAGGTCGTCCTCGGCATCCGTGTCGAGTGCGTGTTCGGCGAGCTGAATCTCCGTGTGAAGCCGGTCCGCGTCCTCGTCGGAATCGAGGGAAAGTCGCGAGGCGAGCACCAGCCTAATATCGGTGAGCGCCGCCGCGGTCGCCATCGCGTCCTGCCGCTCCACCTCCCACTCAGGTCCGTCCTCGCTGAGTTGCTCCCACATCTTGCGTAGCCTGGTGACCTTGGTATCACGCAGCTCGCCTTCAGTGAGGCGGCGGAACTCACTCGCCACCTCCCGGTCGGTGGGCGCGGCATTAGGCAGCAGGCGCAAAATAGCGGGGTCGTCCGGCTCGGTGAGCGAGTCCTCTAGCCCAGCCAGGTGCGCGAAGATCTCGTCCGCCTCGTCTCGCTCTGGGCGCACGGGCTCGGAGTGCATTCCGAAGGCCTCGCCGCCCAACAGCAGGCCCACGTCGGCCACGATGCGCGCCACCACGGCCCGCTCGTCCTCGTCCAGTTCGGCGACGGCCACGCCGTCGCGCTCGGTGAATCCCCTCACTGACCGCTCCGCTGCATAGTGGCCCACAGGCCGTACCCGTGCATCGCCTGCACGTCGACCTCCATTTTTTCGCGGCCACCAGAAGACACCACGGACTTGCCGTTCTCGTGTACTTCCTGCATGCGCGCCTCGGCCGCCTGGCGGGTGAAGCCAAAGTAACTCTGGAAGACGTGGGTGACGTAACTCATCAGGTTGACCGGGTCATTCCACACGATGGTGACCCAGGCATCGTCCAGGCGAGTTGCGACGTTGCCCTCGGGCTCGAGCTGTTCCTGGGAATCCACGCTCTTAGCCTACGGCGCGGCGGCCTCACCACCCCGCATTGAGCCGATGCGTCGTTACCTGAGTGGGTAAGCCGGGTCGGTTGTGACTACTCGTCGCCGTCCTGCGGGCCAAAGCGGCCGTCGATGATCTCTTTGCATTGCGGACACACCGGGAACTTCTGCGGGTCGCGACCAGGGGTCCACACCTTGCCGCACAGAGCAATCACGGGCTCGCCGCTCATCGCGGACTCCATGATCTTCTCTTTGCGCACGTAGTGGGAGAAGCGTTCCGCGTCGCCGGGCTCTGCTAGCTCACGTACCGTGGTGCGCTCTATCGTGGCGGTGCCGCCCTGCGGGAGGCCGGTCTCGGGTGCGGGGGTCATAGGCTCGCTCATGCGCACCATGGTACGACGTGCGCCGCCATCATGCGCGCTCGCCTACGTGACCGCCGCAAGCAGTCTGCCCGCTCGGGAGTCGTAGGCGCGGCCGGCGACACGCACCCCGGCAATGTATGCGATGGGCCCCATGGCAAACCCCGCAGCGCATGCCAACCACGCCCAGCGAGGATCCACCGCCAGCGCCAGCACCAGGGGCACGATCACCAGTGGCAACAACACCACTGTGGCAGTGGAGGACACCAACTGGGCCACTAGGCCAGCACCTACGGAACCCACCTCCGCTCCGAGCGGGTTCTCACCGGGTGCCGGCGCCCTGTACGGAAACAACACCGAGGACACCGCAGCTACCCCCAGCGTGAGCCCGAGCACCCCGACGCACGCTCCCACCAGCGCTGGAGCAATGTGCCACAGTCCGCTCCACATGACGATCGCGGCGCAGGCCACGAGGGTCGCGGGCAGCGCCCAGGCGACGATGGCGGACATCCTGCCGCGAAGCACGTCGGTTCCGATGCGGCCTGAAACCACATCCAGCCAAAGTGCGCTCGAGTCGTAGGCCACGTCGTTGTGGCGGCCCCACCCTATGGACGCGGCGAGTAGCACCGGTGCCGCGAAAGACCAGCGGACATCCAGTCCCGTCACCGGCATCACCAGCGCTATGAACACCACTGGAAATACGAACACTCCCATCATGTTCGCGAGGTAGCGGGGATCCGAGAACCAATAGCGCAGCAGGCGCGACCGGACGGCAGTGGCCGCGACCGACATGGGCGGAAGCACCCCACGGATTCGCGACCGCTGGGCCGAGGCAATGATCGTGTCCTCCCTGCGACGCGTTCCTGCTCCTCGAAACTTTGGATGAACCAACGCGTGCGTCACGTTTGCCCGCCACGCGCCCCACAAAACTAGGACCCACAGCACCTGCTCACCGAGCCGCCACGCCACGCCCCACCAGTCACCCGCAGCAGCGGCATTGGGGGCAGACATCCCTGCCCCGAGCGGTGTCACGGCGGCTTGGTCGAGGAACACGACAAGATAGTTCTCCAGCACCGCATCCAAGCCGTCGCTGAAAAGCACCCAGGCCAGCGGTGCCACGAGCGCGAGTCCCACGGCGATCATGGCAATGGCCGCGCCCCGTGCGAGGCGGGATGCGAGCACCCGAGTGCTCCACATCGCTGCAACGCGGGCAACGAACACCAGCGACAGCACGGTGAGCAATGCCCCCGCTATCGCAACGGTGACGGCTCCGGCCCCGCCGTCGCGCCACACCGAGGTCAGGATGAGGAAGAACACGACGAAGAACGCGACAGGAATGGTGAGCAACGCCGCAACGGTAAGGCCGGCCATGATCCTGCGAGCACTCACCCCAAAGGATGCGAAGCGCCCCGGGTCGAGCGTGTCATCGAGTCCGGTGATCAGAATCGGCACGCTCACCCAGCCGAGCGTCAACAGCAGAACGACCCCCACCAGCACATCCTGCCGAAACTCCGAGCTTTCCCCTGTGAGCGCACTCGCGCCCCAGAACGTCCACGGCAACAGCACAAGCATCCAGAGTGCGCCGCCGATGACAATCAGGATTCGCCAGCGCTCTCGCTCCAGCACGTGACGCTGTGTGCGGAACTTAACCGCTAGGACTGACGCAACCACGTCAGGTCTCGCTTATCTGCCACGTCGCCGATGAGGTCCACGAACCGGTCCTCCAACTCGCGCCCGCCGCGCACCTCGTCGAGTGTGCCCTCGGCCAGAATCTGCCCGCCACCAATGACTGCGACCCGATCACAGAGCCGTTCGACCAGCGCCATCACATGGGAGGACATCACCACTGTGCCTCCCGACTGAACGAAGGCCGTGAGGATGCGGCGAATCGCCCCCGCGGAGACGGGGTCGACGGCTTCGAACGGCTCGTCAAGCACTAAGACTCGTGGGGCATGCACTAGAGCGCACGCGAGCGAGATCTTTTTGGTCATGCCCGCCGAGTAGTCGGTGACCAATGTGCGCCCAGCACTATCGAGGTCGAGCGCTGCGAGCAGGTCATCGCGCCTCTCGAGTACGGTGCCGCGGTCCATGCCCCGCAGTAGCCCGGCATAGGAAATGAGTTCAGCGCCAGTCAGGCGGTCAAAGCTGTGCAGCCCGTCGGGGAGGACCCCCAGCATCCGCTTCGCCTCGTCGGGAGCGGTCCAGAGATTAACTCCATGGATATACGCCGTCCCAGAGTCCGGGGTCATCAGTCCCGTCGCCATCGACAAACTCGTGGTCTTGCCCGCACCGTTAGGCCCCACCACGCCGTAGAAGGAGCCCGCGGGGATGTCGAGGTCAATCGCGTCTACAGCGAGCGTGGCACCGAATCGCTTGGTGAGCTTGCGCAGCGCAATCGCGGGCACGGCCACCTCGGGGTTGGCGCCCGGAAGCAGGGGCGCTCCAGCGCTCTCTTGACTCATGACGTCAGGTTATACGGCACCGTTAGCCAGCCGTCACAAGCAGCAACGTTGTGTAGGCAATCCAAACCACGAGCAGTACTGATCCCTCAATGCGGTTGATACGGCCGCGCCCCATCCGCCCCCAAGCGAACACCACCAACAGGATGGTCATGATTCCGACCATGGGCAGGTCGCGCGTCAGCACCTCGCTGTCGACGGCGATGGGCGTGATCACACCGGCGATTCCGATCACACCGAGGGTGTTGAATAGGTTGGAGCCGATGATGTTTCCCAGCGCGAGGTCGTTCTCGCCCTTGCGCGCGGCCGCCAGCGATGCGGCCAACTCCGGAGCAGAGGTTCCGATCGCGACAACGGTCAGACCGATGACGAGGTCCGACCAGCCGAGCGAGCGGGCAATCTCAACGGACCCCCACACCAGGAGCCGCGAGCCGGCAACTAGCAGTACCAGTCCGACTACCAGCCAGGTCCACGCTGCCTTCTTGCTGAGTTTGGTCGGGTGGGTCTCGACTTCAGCCTCTTTAGCCAAGTTGTCACTGCGGTGCGCTCGCGCGGACATTACAGACCAGGTGATAAGCACCAGCAGCAGCACTAGCAGGATCGATGCGTCGGCGGTCGAGATCGTGCCGTCCAGCATCAACAGCCATGCGACGGCGGTGGCGGCAATGAGGACGGGCAGTTCCTTACGCAGAATTCCCCGGTGAACCATGATCGGCAGGACAATCGCAGTGACACCCAGGATCAGTCCGATGTTCGCGATGTTTGACCCCAGGGCGTTACCAATGGCTAGCTCGGGATTGCCGTCAACGGCCGCAAACGTGGAGACGACCATCTCCGGGGCGGAGGTGCCAAACCCGATCACCAGCATTCCGATGAGCAGCGGGGCCATACCAAGGTAGCGAGCCACACTTGCGGCGCCGAGTACGAACTTGTCGGCGCTCCAGGCGAGAATGGCCAGGCCGCCGATGGTGGCGAGAATTGCAAAGGTCATGGCAGAAGCGTAACGACACCAGGCATCGGCCGTCGGAGTGTCGTGGTTTGAGTTAGTTCGTGTCGCTTTTGCCCACGTAATTGCGTGACTTTTCCAAACCAGGCGTTCCGCACTAGCCATCTAACCTACGGCACCGTAGGATTAGGGGAACTGAACCAAGGGTGTTCCACCCAGTCCTCGACTGAGAAGTCGTTGTCCGATATCTCAGGAGAGACATGCCGAATCAAGCCGCACCCGAAGCAGGGTTTGCTCCGACCGCGACCGTGACGTCGTGGCCGTTCCCCGTGAACTCGATCACGTCGACGTTCACCGAACTCGCCAGCACCGTCCGCGACCTCGGACTCCTCCGCCGTCACTATGCGTTCTACATTGGCTCCGCGGCCGTGCTCACGCTAGCGCTAGGCGGGATCATCACCGGTTTCATCCTGTTAGGCGACTCGTGGTTCCAGCTCTTGATGGCCGGCGCGCTGGGCCTCTGGCTCACGCAGGCCGCATTCCTCGGCCACGAGGCCTCGCACCGCGTCATCCTCGACTCGGGCCCAAAGAATGACCGCCTGGGCCGCTGGATCTCGACGCTGGCCGTGGGCATCAGTTACCAGTGGTGGATGAACAAGCACTCGCGTCACCACCAGAGCCCCAATACCAAGGGCAAGGACCCCGACATCGAGATGGACACCATCTCGTTCGTTGATGAGGATGCTCAGAAGGCCACCGGTCTGCTCGCCGCGATCACGCGCAAGCAGGGTTACCTGTTTTTCCCGCTACTCACCTTCGAGGGTTACAACCTTCACTACCGTTCCGTCGCGTCGCTGTTCGCGAACGGAACTACTAAGCAGAAGTGGACCGAGTTGTCGCTGATCGTCGCGCACTTCGTGATCTACCTGGTGCCCGTCTTCCTGTTCCTGCCGCTGGGCATGGCGTTCGCATTCGTGGCTGTTCAGATGGCCGTATTCGGCGTCTACATGGGCGCTTCGTTCGCGCCGAACCACAAGGGCATGGCGATCATTCCGGCCGATGCCAAGGTTGACTTCTTCTCCAAGCAGGTTTTGACGTCGCGCAACATTCGAGGCGGCTGGTTCATGACCATCCTCATGGGCGGCCTGAACTACCAGATCGAGCACCACCTGTTCCCGAACATGGCACGCCCGCACCTGGCCAAGACCCGCGAGCTGACAATGATTCACTGCGAGACGCACGACGTGAAGTACACCGAGACCGGGCTATTCCAGTCCTACGGCATCGTCATCGACTACCTCAACCGCGTCGGCCTCCAGGCACGCGACCCGTTCGACTGCCCCATGGTCAACAAGTGGCGTAGCTAGTTTTTCGCGCGCATCTGCGCTGCACCAAGAACGGCCGCCAGCTCACGCTGGCGGCCGTTTTCGTGTTCGCGGTCGGGAGGGCGCTGGCCGTGACCTACCAGTGCACGGCCTGGACTTCCAGATCGAGCACCACTTGTTCCACCACGCGCCGCGCCCGCACCTGGTGATGCCCCACGAGCTGACAATAATTCACTGCGAGACGCACGACGCGGAGTAGACCGAGACCGGGCTATTCCAGTCCTACGGCATCGTCCTCGACTACCTCAACCGCGTCGGCCTCCAGGCACGCGACCCACCCTAAAAAAGGACCAAATGGTCGATATCATTGCACCGGACTAAAAAGTCCACTAGTGTTTGAAGCACACTCACCTGGGGGACCAATGCCGATGCTCAAGAGACTTACCGTGGCCGCCTGCCTTGCTGCCATCACCGGGGCCGTTGTCACGGCGCCAGTTAGCGCCGCGCCCGTCGAGACGGACGGAGGGTTCGAGTTCACCTGCGACTCGTCGGGCGACGCCAATATCACTGGCTACGTCGGCACAGACCTGGACATCACCATCCCAAACACGCTCGAGACTGCTGCGGCGGCGACGTGTGACGTCGTGTCCATCGACCAGAACGCCCTCAAGCAGATCGAACTGAACTCAGTAGCAATCCCCGCAAGCGTGACGTTCATCGGTGGCGAAGCCTTCGCATTGAACGAACTCACGAGCGTCACCTTCCTTGCCCGCACCACCAATCTGACCGTCTACGCGGGCGCCTTTGCCGACCAGCAGAATTCCAACGGTGAAGTGACCGGTTGGCTCGACAGCGCGGGTGGACTCTTGCCGGACATTCCGCAGTCGTACCAGGCGGGCGACACGTTCACGGCGGTCTACACCCCGAACTACCTGGTCACCCTCGACTACGCGGACGGAAATCCCACCAACAGCTACCGCGTCCCTGAGAACACGCGTCTAGACGGCACCGAAGTCACCGGCCCCCTCCTCACCGGGAAGAAGTTCGACATACTGTTCGACGTAGCGATGGACCCGGACCACCCGCTTACCGGTTGGAAGACCGCTGCCGGAGCCGACTGGGATCCCACCACTCCCGTCACGAGTGACATCACCCTCACCGCGCAATACGGCGATGGCTCCACTGCCCCACCAACGGCCGACCAAGAATGGATCGTCACGTTTGATCCCGCGAACGGCGCAGGCACGTCCTGGACAACAGTCAAAAATGGCAAGCCCGTGGATGAGCTGGCAGCGCCCGCGTCTGGAGACAACGGCGAGTCGACTTTCCTGGGCTGGTTCAGTGGCGCTGGCGACCTGTGGGATTTCACCTCTGCGATCACAGCGGACACCACGTTGACCGCTCATTGGAAGCCGCCGGTAGCCACTAAACCTGTGCCACCATTCATCGTCGCCCCTAAGACCATCACCATTCCTGATGTGAATCTAATAAGTCAGGAATCGCAGGACCTCATCCCCATGGTCCAGACCACGTTGACAATCGATGTGCCGTTCGATTTCAGCGACAAGGGCACACTCGACCTTGGCGGCGACATCGAACCCGCGCAGACTAACGGGGGGAAGGTGTCGAACGTGTGGCTATTTGGGAGAAGTCGGCAGCCTCTTGAAGTAGGTGGTTGCGCTCAGCTGCCTCGGGAGTTTGTCCCTCCTAAGGAAGGTGAGGCAGTCGATCTCAGCCAACTCCCTCAAGGTTGCCTCGACGCCATCGACGAGGCAACTGTGGTCGCCGGTCCCATGACTGACACTTATCAGGATTGCGAACCCATAGCCCACCTTGGCGCCTACTGGGCCTACCGAGGCGTATGCGTCTCCATTCGGTCTGAACCCATGTACCTCGCAAGTTCGACGTTAGACGCGACCGGCAAGGCCACCTTCACGTTCACGCTTCCTGCGGACTTCCCACCCGGGCAACACACGCTGGTGTTCTCGGTAGCCGGCGAGGAAGTGCAGTTCCCCGTGACTGTAGCGGCCGTTCCGGCCGCGGTCACTACGGCCGCGGCACCTGAGCTCGCCCAGACCGGCCCAAGCGAGGCAATGATGCTCGGTAATGCCGCGGCGATGTCGATCGCGCTCGGTCTCTACCTGGTGTTCCTTGGACGCTCACGTAAGCCCGGCTTCGCCGGACGCAGTAGTGGACCGGGACTGGCGTAGTAGCCGCTCGTCCCCCACGCGAAAGTGGCCGCCACCCCAACCGGGGTGGCGGCCACTTTCGCGTAACAACAGGGATGACCTGTCGCTATAAAACGACAGAGTGGTGGAGATGCCGGGAATCTCCCGCGAACACAGTTTTACCAGGGGCTTTTAGTTTTTTCGGGTTCGCCAGTCCACTCACGGACTAAAGCGCCCGCCTCGATGTTTGCGCATCGGACGGGCTGACGAGCTAATAGGAGCCCGCCGTGAACAAATCTACCTCGACCTCCGCCCCCACGACCAGCCGCGCCGATGAAGTCGCCGCATGGTTGATTGACGGCCACGTCGCCGCTGCGATGGACGCCCGCGACACTGCGGCCACTTTGCTAGACCTGGGCCGCTACTGCGAGGGCCTTGACTACGACCGCGACGCCGAACACCACCAGGGCATGGCGTGGATTGCGAACGCGGTCGCCACGCCCTACCGCCTCGCCGCCTAGCGACTCTGTATCGCTCCCTGGCGCTCTGTCAGGTGGCGGTGCAGGGCTTCTAGTCCTCGGCGCTTTCTCTACGTCTCAGCCGCCAAACGAGACGCCCGGTAAATGGAGCGTGACCGGCCTCCCGCCTCGGCGTTGTGATCGTTCCTGCAGGACGTCGCCCGGGTTCCACTAAAAACGCGTTCACTCAGTGAAGGCGCTAATTGTCGTGGGGCAGATCGGCTATGCGAATGGATGCCGGGGCAATCTTTGGGGAAGGGGACTCTCCGGGAGATTCAGGTGCGCAAGCACTCCGAGCCTTTTGTCAGTCCTCAGCAATAGACCAGAAGAACCACGTCGGGGTGGCCTCGGCGTCAACAACACATGGAGGAATCATGAGTATTTCAGCAGAGCAGATGAAGGGTGCCCCGGAATGGGCTACACGTTACGAAATGAACGACGACGACAGCGCGGGTTGGTTCGTGCGCGACCTGACAAGGCACGTTGACATGACGACGATAGATGGAGCCGTCGGGGGTAGCGCGCAATTGGTTCTCGAGAACGGTAGGCCGTTCGTAGTCGATGGCCCCACGGGCGAGTCGTGGGCCGACCCCAGCGAACTTCGCAAGCTCGCCGCGCACTTGCTCAACGCAGCAGACGAGTGGGACAAGATTCGCAACGCCGAGATGCGCCGCGAAATGGCAGGCAACCTCGCACGATTAATGGACCAGCGCGGCGTGGACGTCGCCGGCCTCGCGGACAGAATGGAGATCAACGCGGAGCGCGTCGAGGCATGGCTCGACATGTCAAAGGAACTCAATGTCACAGAAGTCGCGATCATCTGTCACATATTCGGCGTAGACCCGAGCGAAATGCTCCCCGCGCGATTCTCGTCCTGACACGCAAAAACGCCCCGCTCGTGGCCTCAACGGCTACGGGCGGGGCGTTGTGCATCCAGTAGTTCACAGGGGGCGGGTCTAAGGTGTGATCCTCTAATCGTCACGAGTATCGGGAAAGAGATGTCGGGTGATGATCACGAGGATGCCAATCACTTGAACAACGCTGGCCGCAAACCATGCACTAATCACCGTCGGACTTGCGTTAGCGCCCATCGTCCCTAAGTAATTGCTCAAAACAATGAAACTAGCAACGATCGTGGCTACAACAACAGGAATGGTGCTCCAGAAAACGATGCGGCGCCAGAGCGTGTTCTGCTTCTCCTGCTTCGCACGCTCCTCCTTGATCTTTTCGGCGGGAGTCTTTTCGACCCTGGTTTTATCCGTGGCTTGACCCACCAGGGACTCGTCGAGTTCTATGTCCCCGCTAAGATCGTCAACTGAGTACTCGTCGCCACCCGCACTAACCAATTTCTAAGCCCAGTGACCTGCAACGCTGGAGCGCTGCGGCGCGACTGACGCCGAAGATACGCATAAGGTCCCGCACTCGCGCTCCATCTTCACACTCAGCTGTAAATTCTGTTGCGGGCATGAGGAGATTTGCCGCGAAGTGCTCTGCGTACCATTCGTGCGCGTTGCGGAGTTGGCCGCGGTGCTCGACGAAGGAGAACTCAGTGTCGCCGCGCTCCCTACGTTCCCACCAGTGCCCGAGTTCATGAGCGCAAGTGAAATTTTGTCTAGTCTCGATCTCATCGCGATTCAAGTAAATACGGGCATTCGCGTTCGCTTCTTTGACAATCTTGCCCGAGACATCCGGCCCGAGGTTCGCAGTCCACACCTCGATCTGAAGCGCCTCAGCAATTCGCATGGGGTCCACGGGAAACTCGCCGTCCCAGAAGTCGTCCAACACCAGGTCAGCTGCTTCTCTCGCAACTTCCTTAATGAGTCTCGCCATACGTCCACCTCCTAGAACAATGTCAACATAGCACCTGCCAACTTGATGCATGCTCACCGAATCACAGTGCACTGACATTGGGGCCCCGATCTACAGCCTTGATGACGCGCCGGAGCAACCATCTTTCTCACTTTCAAGGCCAAGGCCTCTGCGGGTAGTTGCATTTCATCCTTCAGATTGAATCAGGGCGATTCGTGCCGCGAGGTTGTCGCGCGCGAGGTCGCAGTCTGCGAGCTAACTTCTTCGACCCCCTAGAACGGGCTCTCGCGGACTGCACCCATTGCGGTGGGGGCTTACCGAACGCCGTGCCCTCATGGGGGAACGTAGTGGTTACGGCATCGTCGGGCACTGCGTTGCTGTTTTTTTCTTGGTGGAGAGAGATTGCTTAGTGCCTAGGGGTGAGCGCGTGCCCCCTGGGTGGGGTACCTACCCCCTGGTGTGAGACGAATGCTCATTTCAATCTGACATCTCCGTGTGTGAAAGTCTCAGTGCCAGGGGTGAGCGCGTGGCAGAGAGCGTGCGGGGAGGGTGCCCAGGGGGTCATAAGCGACCGTGGTGGGCGTGCCGGTGCCTGCTCAACACCAACACGCCCACACTGACTAGCCTTGGCTCAGTAGTCCTGGTGCGGAGGCATAGGCCTGTCGGTTGACGCGCTCTTGTTCCGCGGCGTGGCGGTTGGTGAGCGTGACCCGCAGCTCCTGGCGTTCCTTGCGTCGCTCGGCGTACTCGGTGAACGTCGCGAGGGACAAGGGTCGCGCGTGCTGGGCGGGGATCAGCGCGTCCCACTTGCCGGGGTGTGCCTCGTCCTCGTGCGGGCCGGCGAGGATCAATGCGTCATATTCTGGGCTTAGCCGCGCGAGACCGGTCGCGAGGGCTAGGTGCTTCCAGGCCGTCACGACGTCCCCCAGCGTGACGAGAGCTTCCCTTGCTTCCGTCTGGGCCTGAATGTCTCCCAGTCGAGTGGAGTGGTCGTTGGCGAAGTCCTTGATGCCCAGCGCGCTTGCCTCCTGGATCCGCGCGTCGCATTCATCCACGATTGTCGCCATGCTTGCCACGATCTCATCGGCGCTGTTGGTGAGCGCCTCGAGCCGGATGCCGACTGCCTCGGTTGCGAGGTGCGTGGCGATGTCGGGCTGTGCGAGGTCGATGCGCGTCAGTAGATCTTTTACCGTTGCGGATTTCGCGGGGTCCTTGCCTGCTGCCATCGCGTCGGAGACTGCTCGGGCTACCTCCGCACGGGTTGGCGGTGTCGCCATGGCGGTGAGCTTGTCGGCCCGCTCGGTCGCCTCGAGGTAGGCGCTGGACATCTTGAGTCCGACGCGGCTCACGTAGCTCTCGACCACGGTGATGTTCGCGTTTACTGCGTAAGAGTTGCTGGAAGTGATGCTCATGTGATTCTTCTCCTGGTGTGTTGTGGATGGTTGTGTAAATCGTTCGCCGGTCATGGCCTGCTCGCCTTCGCACCCTGATTCGCAGGGCACGACGATTCGTGTTTCACAATGACTCTCGTGCCACCCTTGGCCGTCGCCATGATTAGCTGCGTTGCTTTGCAGTGATCGCAGCCGCCTAACATGGTGAACTGCGACGTTGGGTGAGTCATGATGCGATCGCCTCCGTGCTCGTCTCACGCGAGACTTGCCGACGCTGTGCCTCATTGAGGCCTCCGTAGATTCCGACCTCTTTCGGGTGGGCAATTCCGTACCGTTGGCACGGCTCCTTGACCGGGCACCGCGCACACTCTTCGGCGGCGAGTGTGGCCTCGGCTGGATCGTCCGATGTCCAGAACGATGGAGGCAAGACATCGCCACTACGGCACGGCACCGGCTGACGTTCATGTGTGGACTCAATGAGGGCGTTCAGACTGCGCCAATCGGCCACGAGTGCCGGGGGCATTGGTTTGGGCATGTAGGTCACGAGTCACCCCTGTAATAGGGGCACGTCGATTCGTGGGCGATGGTTACCACGAAATAGCCGGGCCGGACCTTAGGAATCGGAGCGGATGCCCCACAATCTGGGCAAGTGATGCGGTCTACCATTCCGCACTCCCATCTCGCGACCCCTCTATGTGTGTCCCATCTGTCCCGTTGTCCCATTCGGGATCTAGTAGTGAATCCATTGGGACACTTGGGACAGTGGGGACACATGCATACAGGCCCCGTCCGGACTTTGTGATGCGCCCCGCCTCTGCAAGCCGCGCGAGGTAGCGGCGAGCGTCGGGGACCTTGAGCGCTTCCTCGACTTGCTTAGGAGTAACTGGCTCGGCCCGTGCCGTCACGTACTCGACTATTTCCGTGGATCTATCTCCTAGACCCTCGATCGGCTTGAGTTGCTGCGCCATACGTGCCGCATCGGCCAGGCTGTTGCCGTCGAGCGTCCATCTGCCATCATCAGTAGTGACGGCATATTCAGACTCTGGCACGTCGCGTCCAGTGACTTTGAGCGTGCCCGCATTGCCGCCTCGAGTGCGCGCCAGGGTGACCGTGAAGTCTGCCGCACCGTTGAGGCCATTGGTGCCACTGGTCGAATCCATCCAGTCCTCACCGGCAGCCCGCTTGTTGGTGTGGTGGACGACAATCAGGCAAGTGCCCGGCGCATTGTCCGCGAGTTCTTTCAGTTGCGAGCCGATCCGATAGTCACGGTTGTATGCGCCCTCGCCCGGCAAGGCGGGCGGCATGACCTTGCCCAAGGTGTCGAGCACCACGAGCGGGTTCTCGGTGCCGTAAACCTCGAGCCATGCAGCGATTGTCGGTGTGACCATTCCTGGCTTAGCGATAGTCAGGTAATGCAGATTCGCGGGTATTGACTCGCCCTCGCCAAGGAGGTGACGGGCGCGGGACTGCAGCCGCTTCTCGCCATCCTCGAGCGCGAGCATAAGCACCGGGCGGGGGTGCCCGGTGGCAACCTTGCCGAGCGCTGGGAGTCCTCCGGCGACCGCGAGAGCGATTCCGTAGGCGGCCCAGGACTTGCCGGTTTTGGGTGCTCCGGTGAAGATCCCGAAGCCCTCTGGAAGGATGCCGTGGACGGCCCACACGAGCGGATCGAACCGCATGGCATCCAATTGGTCGCCGGTACGAATATTCGCGAGCAGGTCGTTTTCGGTTGCGCTGAGTTTGCTCATGCGACGCCGCCAAGTTCGCCGATCTTGATCCACCAGTCACGCATACGCCGCGGTGTGGCCTTAATCTCGACTGATCGTGTAGCGATCAATCGCACCCATGCGTCGCGATCCACCGCGATTACTTTGGACGGCCTCGAATTGAGCGCAATTACTTGGATGGGGATGGACGGAGGCAGCTCCTCGGCCGCCCGTAGTTGCATGGCAACATCCGTACGCGATGTATCGATACACGCGGTGAATGTCGCCGTACTGGGCGGCGGCACCTCTGGTGAGTACGGACAACCGCAAAACATGCGCCCGTAGTTGTGAACTGTGCAGTAAGTGGGGGTGCCGATGCTCACGCGCGATCACCCGCTGAAACGAGGTCAATGCGAGTTACTGGGCGCATTGCTCGCTCGAGGTCGCGTTTGCGGATGCGTATTAGACGCTTCCCGATGCGATAGGCACGCAAGTCACCGTCGGCGATCATGCGCCGAATGGTGTCGGGGTGGCATTCCAGGAAGTGCGATGCCTTATTAATTGAGAATGTGTCTTGCTCTGGGAGCTCTGTGGACATGGCGAAACCTCGCGGTTCCGGCGCTCTGCACGATTCCGGCTGCCTCCACAGGCGAGCAACTATTTTCAGTGTAGCCGATTAGATGTGAAATTACATGAGCACGGGCGCTTTGGGGTGCCCAGGAGTGATTCCGGCAACTTCGTCGAGAACGGTTTGGGCGTTGAGCGTCGAGAAAACGTGGCGGCATGCGACGTCCATTCCCGCCTCGCTACCCCATTCGGCCAGACTAGCTACTTCAAACACATGGCCGGGCCAGTGCCGATTCCCATCCAGAGTGTTCTTAACGCGCGCAGTCTCTACGGATCGTGCCGCGTTGAGTCCCGGCGAATACTTGTAGTCCTCGGTCGCACAATAAACCGTGTCGGCCACGCTGTAGATAACTGCGAGTGCGCATCCACGCTTGCACCGATAGCGCTGCAGGGTTGCTTTGTTGAGGTATCCCCCGTCGCGCAATGCGATGTAGAGCGAATCGGCGTTCATTTGCTCAGCCTGCGCCGCCTCGGCGAGTTGCCTTATGAAGTTCGGTTCGTTTGAGGCACTCATGACTGCTCCCCTAATCCAAATACGCTCATGCGCGATGTGTTGCTGCGATCCCGGTCGAGACTTGCGTGCTGGTAGCGCATCGCGACCTCTGCACTTGTGTGACCGCCGCGATACATGAGCTCGGCAAGCGTTGCGCCTGTGCGCGCGTACTCGGTGAGACCGGTATGCCTTAGCGAATGGAATCGAAAGCCGGGGCGCACGGCCTCGCGGGCGGTACGCCATGCGAGGTCAAATGAGGACTGCGAAACCGGCACCGTGGGTTTGCCTTTGCGTGGGAGCACGGGTGCGTCATCCGGCGCGGGCGTGAAGCGCTCGAGGTGGTCGCGAATCATCGGAACCAGCTCATTGGGGATGGATAACTCGCGCGCAGATCCGGCCTTGGGCGTCGTATAAGTCGGCGGCGTGGCCTTCGCGTTCCACTGTCGCGCAATGTTCACCGTCGCCCGCGGAGCGTCCTCGAGGTGACGGAAGTCGCGGCGCTGCAAGCCGAGCACCTCGCCCTGGCGCATCGCGCACCATGCTCCAAGCATCACGGATACGCGCAACGATTCCGGCACGGCGGTCGCCAGCGCCTCAACCTCTGCGGGGGTCGCGAGGTCGGAACGGGCTAGCCCTCGGTCGCGTCGCTTTCGGGTGGATTCGATATGCGCGGCGAATGGTGACGCGGTGATGCCGCCAGCGCCCGCGGATATGGCGGCGAGGAACATGGAGCGGGTCACGCGCGCGACGTTTGTCCACGCGCCGGGCGTTGCCTTGAGCTTGCCGAGCATTGTGTCAATGTCGGCGCTTGCAACGTCCATGAGCCGCATGTGGCCGATGGAGGGGACGATGTGCGCTTTCAAGGTCGAGCGATAGGAGCGAATGGTAGCGGGGGTACGCCCTGCACCCTCAAGGCGTTCGATCCAGTCATAGCCCCACTGTGCGACCGTGGTCGCCTCCACAAGCTCCAGAACGTCTTGGGACGCACGATTTTGGCGCATCGCTGACGGGGGGATGAATATCCCTCGCGCCATTTCTGACCGTGCGATCGCCATCGCCGCCTTAGCGTCGCCCAGCGTGTAATAGTTGCCAATCGAGTGCTGCTTACCACGCCAGTACAAGCGCACTCGGAACATGCCCTCTGCGGACACGTTTATGCCTCGAGGCATGCTCGCGGGCTTCGCCATGACAATCTCCCCAACTCGCCGGTCTAACGCAAGTCTAGTCAATTGCACTGACATGCGGTACTGTGCGTACTAGTGCGACTTGCACCAACAAGTGAATGTGCTGGTAACAGGGGAAAGCCCCTGGTACCCGAAGGCACCAGGGGCTCTATCGTGGAGATGCCGGGAATCGAACCCGGGTCCGCATGTTCATAGCCAGGTCTTCTCCGGGCGCAGCCTGAAGAATATTTCTCGGCCCCTCACCAACATCAGGCAAGCCGATGAGATGGGCCCAGTCATCTAAAAGTCCCGAACCTCCCGATGACGGAGAGATCCAGCAAGTTCCCTAGATGACGCCAGGAACCAGGTCGGGAACTACCCTGGGCTGACGGACTTCATTGCGCTCGCTTAAGCAGCGAGGGCGAAGTCGGTGCGCTTGGAATCGGCACCTATTAGTTTGCTGGGAGCGTTAACGAGATAACCCAACATCCTCGGCCCGCTTCCCCTGGGAAGTAAACACACGTCGAAACCGATCATCCCCTGTGCAGTTATGACTCCAGTCTAACTGGGACGCCCGACACGCAACACCCCTACTCATCTAAGTGGACCTCAAGCAACGGCCGAGGCTCGGCAGCTCAAGGGTGATATGACGCGAACTCACCTCGTCGCTTCCATTTTGGGTTGTCCTGGACGCAGAGCCGACGCCTTGCCCGGGCGCCACCAATTCCACTGACCTAACAAAGTCATGGTCGCAGGCAACAGCAAGCCACGAATCAAGGTCACATCAATCAAGATTGCGACCACCATCCCGATGCCGACCTCCTTCATCGCGGTCAGCGAGCCCAGCGCGAAGGCGAGGAATACGATCCCCATCGCGACAGCGGCGAGCGTCACGACGGGACCAGTCTTTGAGATTCCATCCAGGACAGCGATCCGATTGGCTTCACGCGGAGCCAAGGTCCGATCCCTCCTCCTCCACTCCTCGTTGATGCGTGCGAGCAGGAACACCTGATAGTCCATCGACAACCCAAAGGCGAGCATTCCAATGAATAGCGGCGTCGTGACGTCCAACGCTCCCCAGGGGTCAAAGCCCAGCAAGTCGCTCGCCCAGCCCCATTGAAATACCGCGACGAGAACGCCCAACGTAGCCGTGATCGTCAGTGCATTGAGCAACAGTGCCTTGAGGGGAACGACGACCGATTTGGTCAGAACAAATAGCAAGGCGAACGTCGACACAACAATAAAGAGCAGCGCGAGCGGTAACCGCTGCGTGAGATGGTCAATCGAGTCCACAACCTCGGCGGCAGGCCCGCCTACTGCAAAGGACAATGGAGAGTCGATCTGGCGAATGTCGCGCACCAGCGTCTGAGCGTCAACGCCCGTTGACGTCCCCAGAGGAGTGAACTCCACTACCGTCACCGAGCTTGGAAGATCGGGAACCTGCCGCGCCTCATCAACTGTCCCGAATGACGCAGCCTCATCGAGAAGAGCGCGGACCTCGGGTTCCGAGACGGAGGCCTCGACGACCACGATCACAGGTTCAACTCCAAGATCCTGGAATCCATTGGTGATCGACTCGTATGCCCCTCTCTCCTCAGTCTTTGCCGGAAGTGAGTGAATGTCGGAACTGCCCAGGGTGAGAACAGCCAAGGGTGCAGCCATGATCAGCAGGGCGCCGGTGACAATGGCGGAAACGTAGATGGGGCGCCGTTGAGCAAAGGAGGTGAGCCGCCCCAATAGACCCCGCCCGCGCTGCGTTGCCAGGTCACGTCGGCGACCCCACCGTCGCTCCCCTTTTGCTGGAATTCGAGCGTGAATCACGGCGATCATCGCGGGAACGAAAGTCAGCCCCACAGCGGTCGCACCGATCACGGCCACCGAGCCGCCAATGGCCATACCGCTGAGCATCGGATCGCCCAAAACCAGCATCCCGCCGAGGGCAATGCAGACGGCGATGCCAGAGACCAGCACCGCCCTGCCTGCTTGCGCCATCGTACGACCCAGAAGCGAAACTGGGTTTGCTTGCGGGTCAAGCTCGCGTTCTTCCTGAAAGCGGGCTATCACCAGGAGACTGTAATCGACAGCCAAGCCCAGGCCCAGGATCGTCATGATGTTGATGGCAAATTCGCTGACCGAAACCACAGTGACAGCCACTCGCATCAAGAGCAAAGCACTCGCAATCGCTACAAGCGCCGCAAGAATCGGCACCCCTCCCACTCGGAAACGCCCGAGCACGACAGTCAGCAAAATAATTAAAACTAAGATTGCGCCCGCCTCACCGATCGACGCCTCACGCACAGCTCGGTCGACGAACTCCTGTTCGCCAAGTAGCTCTCCACCTACTTGGACCAGCGGGGCGGGCATGGTTCGGAGGATTTCCGCTACCTGATCTGCAACCTCGAGCGCTTCCTCATTTTCCAAGTCACCAGCGAGTTCGACGCTCACCAGCGAGCTTCGACCGTCGTCGCCGATGAGGCCACCGGCAGTGTAAGCATCGATCACTTCAACGACGCCCGGCATTTCACGGATACGTTCCATGACAACGGGCGCCGCCGCGACCAAAGCTGGCGAATAGAAGTCCTCGCCAGAGATCACTCCTAGAACCGCCGGGCCCTCGGGATTGAGCTCATCCAAGTGCGCGTCGACCTGCATTGACTCAACACCCGGAGGCGCCGCGTCAATATCGACCGTCTTGTCAAAGACGGCACCACCGAAAATTCCACCAACGAGGGCTATGACCGCCCACGCCCCGATAACGACATATGGGCGACGCGCCACTGACTTGCCGAGTCTCTCAAGCATGAAACCAAACCTCTCCGCTCCACTCACTAGAAGAGCGAGGGCCCCGGCATCGAAGCGATGCCGGGGCCCTGCCACTTGTGATGCTAGTTAACGTGCTGGTCGTACCTGTAGAGGAACGCAGCCATGGCGTCACGTGTGGTGAGCGCGGTGGGACGGAACTCCTTAGAGCTACCCACCTGCCAACCTGTAGTGATGCCCGTGTCAGCAAGCCACGTGATCTCCTTGTAGAAGTTGCCGCCAACCTTGAGATCCTTGAACGGCGAATTCTTGGGAGCGGTCCACGAGGGACTTCCCGTGGAACGATACAAGAATGCAGCGATCGCTTCACGAGTAATCGGCTCGTACGGACGGAACTCCTTACCCTTCGGTGTCGACCAACCAGTGGAAATATCCTCCTGGTTCAACCACACCATCTCCTTATAGAACTTAGTCTGAGGAGTGATGTCAGCAAACGGCGACCGGGCAGGCAGCTCCACCGCGGGTGAACCGGCCTGACGGTACAAGAACGCCGCCATCGCATTGCGGTCGATCGTGCCGAATGGACGGAACTCCTTACCCTTCGGAGTCGACCAACCAGTGGAAATACCCTCGGCACTCAACCATGAAATCTCCTTGAAGAACTTGGTCGATGCAGTGACATCGAGGAACTTCACAGGAGTGGGTTCCGGATCAGGAGTCGACTTTTTGGAGACCGTCACATTGAACGACGTCTTGATGGACGTGTCCTGGTCGTAGGTCACCGTGAGCGTCACGTCACCAGCAGTCGACGAATCGAAGCCGGTCACGGTGAACTCGCCGTCGGTCAGAACGTCGGTGGCCGAGTCGCTCCACGTAGACGTCACCTCCAAGCCATCGAGGTCCAGCTCATCACCCACCGTGTAACCGGTCTTGGTCGGCAACTGTGTCACCTCGATCGACTCCACCGTGGCAGGCTCCTCGATGTCCTGGCGCTCGCCGAGCGACAGCACGTCGAAGTTGACGTTGCCGTCATCGCCCGACTCGAAGCTCAGCTTGACGGCATTGGCACCAGCGTCGAGTTCCACGTCACGGGTGACGGTCGCCCACTTGTTCCAAGCCCCGGTCCGCGGGAACACCCAGTCCCCGGTGTCCTCGCCATTGACGAACAGACTCACTGTCTTGTCGCCATCGAACGGGTTGGGCCCGTTCGCGTAGCGGACGTTCACCGGATAGGTGCCCGCCTCGTCGACATTGACCGTGATCGTGGCGGACGAGCCCTCGTTCCAGGTGCCGCCCACATAGCCGGCTCCCGAGTAGCCACTGTGCTCGGTGTCGATGAACGCGCCAGATGCCAGCGTGCCCTCCTCCGCCTCGTACCAGTCGCCCTCTTCGTAAACCGAGACGTCGAACGTCGTGGTGATCGACTCGTCCGCGACGTACGTCACCGTGAGCGTCACGTCCCCCGCCGCCGATGAATCGAAGCCAGCCACCGTGAACTCTTCATCAGTCAGCACCTCGCTGGCCGAATCGGGTCCGTTCGCCGTGACCTGCAGACCGCCGAGGTTGAGCTCGTCACCCACCACGTACTCCGTGGCGTTCGGGAGCTGAGTCACCTCGATCGACTCCACGACGAAGTCGGGGACCTCGATCTCCTTGATCTGGATGTCGCGGAACGACACCGTCTCGTTGGCACCGTGGTTCTGGATGCCCACGAATCCTTGGGTGAGATCACGGGCAGGATCGGTGCTCGTGAAGTCGTTCACGAGCGTCCCATTGAGGTAGACCTTGATTTTTTGCCCGGTCACCTCGATGTCGTACGCGTTCCACTGACCCACGGGGTTCAGCGATGCCTCGACGGCGTCCGCATCGGCGCCCTGGAACGTGTAGATGGCACCGGTGGTGCGATCTGCGGCGTCCGTCGCGTCGATCTGAATCTCGTATCCCTGGTTGATTGCAACGCCCGTGTCAGTCCCGGGGTTCGGGAAACCGACGAACACGCCGGCGTTGTGGTCGGCCACGAGCTTCCAGTCGAGCTTGAGGCTGTAGGACTCGAACTCCTGATCCTGGTACCACAGGAGGCCCAAGCCGCCCGAGGTCAAGAGGGTGCAGTCCGACTGACGTCCGAAGGAGCCATTTCCTGCGTGCCTCCACTCCTCGAAGCTCGCCAATGTGCCGTCGAACAGCGACGTGTAGCCCTCTTCGGGGTCCACCGGGGTGCAGATGTCGAGCGTGTCTCCCACCGACAGGGCGTCGATGTTGACGTTGCCGTCGTCATCCTGGTCGTATCGAAGGGCGACGGTGTTGACGCCCGCGTTGAGCTCGACGTCCCGAGAGACCGTCGTCCAGGTCTTCCAGTCAGGCAGGCCTGGCAGTGTCCACGGTCCAACCTTCTCTCCATTGACGTACAGGGAGAGGTCTTTGTCGCCCGGAGCCGGGTTAGGGCCGCTTGCGTAGCGCAGGTGAATCGGGTGAGTACCCGCCTCATCCACGGTCACGGGGAACGATACGCCAGCGCCGACGTCCCGGATATTGTCGACGAACCCGGTGCCCGAGTAGCCGTTGTGCTCGCTATCCACCTGTGCGGTGCCGACTAGAGCCGACTCCTCAGCCTCGTACCAACCAGTGTCGGCCGGCGCCTCGTACCCTGGTAGCGAGTTGAGGGTGTACCAAGCCTCGGTGCTCCACAGCTCCTTCTCGGTCGCGGATTCAAACGGTCGCGGAGACCGCAGGTAAACCACATGTCCAGGCTGGAGGCCGTCGACGGCCAAGGTAACCGTGGCTCGGTCCTCAGACACGGTGGCGTCGGTGACGAACAGCGTCTCCTCGCCAATCTTGGGGCCGCCGTACTGAGCCGTAGGCGTGTAGCTCCACTGCTTTACGGAGTAGGAATCCGCGATGTTCGAGGCCGTCTCCTCTGAGATAGGCTCCGTGTACTCAATCTCGAAGCCACCCTCGACGACGCGCATCTCCTTCATATCGAAGGAGTCCTCGCTGACGGGAGAGAGTTTCTGCAGGCCGAAGCGCAGCTTGCCTGACTCTCCCCAGTTGCCGCCCTCACCCGTGCCGCCGATGTACAGCGAACCGTCGGGACCATAGATGACGCGGTTAACGCCGACCTCGAGGCCTGCGGTGTGGCGGAAAGCCGCACCCTGGTACTCGCCGTCGACCTCTTCGATAAACGCGCGCTGCACGCCTCCGTAGGTCACGTCGCCGAACAGCATTTGACCGGAGAAGTCACCCTCCTCCACGAGCACGGGGGTGCTTGGCGAGTTGCCGATCTCATTCTGGGGCAGCCACACCACAGGCGGCGTCACCGGATTGGAGTCGAACGGTCCCGCCGGGTTTGTGTAGTGGTTGAAGAACCGGTCCTGCTCGACGTGCACGAGTTTCGAACTCGGTAGCCACCCGCCCTGGTTGTCCATGGCGAAGATCTCGCCGTCCGGTCCAAAGCCGATGCCGTTGGGCGTGCGCAGTCCACCCGCGACATACGACAGCTCTCCAGTCTCACGATCGATCGCGATCGTGGTGCCGCGATTCTCCGCAGGCTGCGGGTTGGTGGTTGCGCCACCGTTGTTGATCGCGACTGACAGGTTGACGTAGAAGCTGTCCTCGTCGTGGATCAAGCCGAACGCGAACTCGTGGAAGTTACCGCCGTCAGGCCATTCCGCGAGCGTGGTGTGCACGTCGTAGAAGCCATCGCCGTCGGGGTCGGTCAGCTCGGTGAGTTGGTGGCGCTCCGAGACGAATATCGAGTCTCCGATCACATCGACGCCCATCGGGTTGAGTAGGTCGGTGGCGACCTTGGTTGCGGTGACATCCTCTGGGCCGCTTGCCTCGCCCGCGCCCTCGACAAGGAAGACCTCGCCGGGCTCTGCGTTGGGCACCCATCCACCCGAGCTCACCGAGCCGGAGGTGCTGACGAGCAACTCGCCGTCGTCGTTGAATGCCATGCCGGTCACCTTAGGCTCGAAGCCGTCGGGACGGATGTCCACCAAGTCGTAGTTGGGGTTCACGGTGTCGAGACGGAGCCCGTCGCCCGCGGTGTCCTGAGCGCCCTCGCAGTACTTGAACCCCGGTGCGGTCACGCGAACCACGCCAGCCTCGGTACTGAGCACGCTATCGGGCACCACTTCGTACTCGCTCGCGCCGGGCGGGCTCCATTCGAGGGTGAGAACCTGGCCGTACCGGTCCTCAAAGTGTTCGACGAACATGTCGTGCGCTCCTGCTGTCAGCGAGACGCTGCCATCGACCGTTACGGCACCGTGGAGGCCGTCATTGCTGATGATCTGCTCGCCGTCTATGTGCAGCGCCGAGCCGTCGTCGCTGGTGAGGCGGAAGTCGTAAGAGCCATCCGTGGGGACCGTGAGGGTCGCCGAGACGTGGGTGACAAAGTGATCCGTGCCGCCAAAGTCCTCGTCGGCCTCGAGATCGATCTCGGAGATGAGCCGGTCAACGTTAGGTGTTTGGCCTGACTTCAGCGTGCATAGCTCGGTCATGCCGGGCGGCATGTGATACGTGCGCATAGTTGCGCCAGGTTCGTGCTCGGCGTCCGCCGCGGCGGGAGTGCTCAACCCAGCGACGAGCAGGCTCGCGCACAGCGCGCCCACACCGATCGATCGGGGCTTCACACCGTGGTAGTTGGTGCGCCGGTCTGGCGCTCGATGTAAGAGGGGCATCGTTGCTCCTTGTCGTAGGGAAACTGAAGAATGAGGCATCATTGCCACTTTGTTCAGCACATCACTTCGCCACGCTACACAACTTTTGCCTCAGAAACGACCACTTATGTACTTTCTTCGACAAAGGATCATAAGATCAAGTTTTGTGGGCATTTCAACATAGAAGCGCCGACTTTTGAGTATGAGTGCACTCAAGAACTGGCGACTTTGATAACGATAGATAACGGTGACTCGGCGAAAGTTCGGTACTTGCGTATCGACTTCGTAATCTTTAGTAATCTCCCAACCATCTTTTGTATGTTGGGAATCATATCTTGGCGCGGGATCCGATGGCGCCGGGGATTCTGAGTGCTTTTGGCCGGCTCTCACCGCAGTACTTACCTCTCTCCGACCGACGTCCCCCATGTCAGAGAGGACGTTTGTCTGAGGGGATCCGCCGACCCCCTCTGCGGTCTCGCCCTGTTGTTCCTCGCGGCCACCTCGAGCGCCGCCTTGCAGTTGCGACACGGCTGCCGGAGTCGACGGGACTGCCCTACCTGCCCTTGAAGCCTTGCAGTAATAGCGTGCGGTCTACCAGCCGCCGCCACCGCCGCCAAAGGAGCCGCCACCCGAGAACCCGCCACCACCGCTGAAGCCGGAACTTCCACTGGTGCTGGGGGTGGGTGCGCTGATAGCGGAGTCGACCTGCGTCGCGAAGCTGTCCATCTGGCGTCCAAAGCCCTGGGAGGCGAGCCAGAATCCGCCAATCGCATAGCCGCCGTACCAAGCCGGCTCGGGCATCGAGTACCCCTGAGCGGCGAGCGCCTCAAACTTCTTGGACCACTTGTCCGCGATTCCGAAGGCGATCGCATACGGCAGGTAGCGGCTGAAGATGTCCTTGCCCTCTTCAAAACGCAACTGCTCAGCATCGGCCGTCTCGAGGTACAGCTCGAAGCCTCGCGTTTGCGAGAGAACCCGGGTGCCTTCGGCGGTGCGCGCCGGCGCAGCCTTGATGGTGGCCAAAATGACGATGCCAAAGATGACGAAGGGAACAGCAAGCAGTGCGTACGTGGTTGCGGCGAACAGGACAAAGACGGCTCCCAGGCCAAAGAGCAGCATGAACGTGCCCTTCACGCCCCACGCCATGCGCGCACTCGCGGGATTACCGCGGAACCATCCCAGATCTGTCACATTGGCGTACAGCTGGGACTGCACCACACCCATGTCCGCCGCAAAGGTGGTCTTCAGCGCCGAGAGCGTCACGCTCTCGCGACCCTCGAAGATCGCATCAAACAGGCTGCGCTCATACGCGACCATGCGCCCGTCAGTGGGAAGCAGCTTGACGAGCGTGTAGTCGGACGGCTCGGCCTCGGGGTGCGAGGGGTCCGTCACAGGATCGATGCGCAGGAAGCCTCGAACTGCCAGGTCAACGATGGTCGCGGTGACGTCACGAGGATCCGCCTTCTCATCGATCAGCGTCCCCAGCTGTCCGGGGTGTAGGCCGGGCGGCGGCTGAAACTCGACCGCCACGGGAGCCTTCTTGTCGCGCCGAGTGACCACCGCATCGTCCCCCAGTCCGGGGCGCAGCCCAGGCGTAAGGTCCGCGAACTGGTCGTCGGTCGCCTTGCGCCGTAGCGACGGGATCAGAAGCAACAACCCACCGACGAGGATAGCCAGGCTGCCTCCCACTGTTAGCGGCGTGATCGCGACGTAGTCAGCGAAATCCTCGTGCTCCTGGAGGATGGGTGTCGTGTCAAACGTGCCCACCGGGTAGAGCGTGTCAATGGTGAAGGGCGTGTAGGCGTTGACCGTCGCCTGGCGAAAAACCGTCGTCGTACCGTTCTCGGTGACAGCGTCGCAGGGACTGTCGCCGCCCACGGCACCCGTGAAGCACTGCGCGGCAGTCGCTTCCACCGGGGAGTTCACGGTGACTGTCATGTTCGAGATGGGAGTCCCCCACGAGTCTCCCACCACGTTGAGATAGAACTCGTCGCCAAGGCTGGACGTGTTCAGAATGCCGTCCACCGTGTAGGTCAGCTGGTACGTCTGAGTACCTGAGACGTCGTCCACGTACTCGGAGCCCACGCGCACTTCCGCCCAATTCTCGCCATAGCTCACGCTGAGGTCGTCGGGCGCCCCCGATGGGGATGTGACCGCCACATCGTCGATCGAATAGATGCGGTCGTGGTCGTCGTCGTACGCCACCCGAGTGGGAAAGGTCCAGATGACTCCGTGGCCCGGGTCGTCGCCAAAGTTGAAGTCGATCTCGGTCGTCACGTGAATCGGACCGTCAGCGGTCAGGTCGTACGTGGCATCCCAACGAGTCACCTGGCGACCGGGAAAGTCATCGGGAGCATCTGTCACGGCGGCGTGCGCCACGACGGGAACCAGCGCCGCTACCGCGGCGAGTACAAGGGAGCCAAGAATACGCATGGCCCCATCATGCCGTGCCTACTGGCCTTGCTTGCGCAGGCTCATCGCCCGCTGGGCCTCACGGTTGTCCTGTTGCTCGCGCAGTGTCTGGCGCTTGTCGTGCAGCTTCTTACCGCGACCGATGCCGATTTCAATTTTTGCGCGGCCCTTCACAAAGTAGAGCTTCAACGGGACGATGGAAAAACCCTTCTCGCGGGTCTTGATCGTCAGTTCGTGAATCTGCGAGCCGTGCAACAGCAATTTGCGGCGGCGCTTGGCGGCGTGATTAGTCCACGTGCCCTGCGCGTACTCAGAAATATAGACATTCTCGAGCCATGCCTCGCCATTGTCGATCGCGACATAGCCATCGCCGATGGTGGCGCGGCCCGCGCGCAGCGACTTCACCTCGGTGCCCGTCAACATCAGCCCGGCCTCGAAGGTCTGGTCAATGAAGTAATCGTGTCGCGCGACGCGGTTAGTCGCGACGACGTTGATCTTTTCCTCGGCCATGACTCACCTCCTCGACTCGTGACGACGCATGGCTTGCGGTGCGACCTACGAGTGTATGCCCTCAGGATGACGGGGGCGGAATCGGCGGCCTGACAGTCCGCCTCTAATTCAGGATCGACATGGGATTTACGGTTGCGCCGTTGACGTAGACCTCAAAGTGCAAGTGGCACGCGGTGGAACTACCGGTATTGCCCGAGTAACCCACTAGCTGCCCCTTCGCCACGTGTTGCCCCGCTGACACAGCAAACTGTGAGAAGTGGTTGTAGCTCGACATCACCGCATTGCCGTTGATGATGCCGTGGTCAACTAAGACCTGGTTTCCGAATCCCGCTCGGTAGGTGGCCCATGCCACCGTGCCACTGGCAGCCGCATATATAGGGGTGCCGCAATAGGCGCGGAAGTCAGTTCCAGCGTGCAGTCTGTTGTAGTGGAAGATCGGGTGGAAACGCATCCCGTATTCGGACGTGATGTAAGGCACCTTGGTGGGGTAGTTCATCCACCCGGAGCCCACAGCTCCCTGCTTTCCGGCTTCCTCCGCAGCAGCCTCCGCCTCTTCCTTGCTCTTCTGGGCGGCGAGGGCGGCCTTGCGAGCGGCTTCCTCCCGGGCCTTCTTCTCCGCTGCGACCTTCTTGGCGGATAGATCCTTCACATCCGCGAGGAGTGCAGCCTCGAGGGCCTCCTGCTCTCGCTGGTCGTTGAGGTACTTCTGGCGTTGCGCCTCGAGGACCTCCTTCTGCTCCTTCACCTTGGCGAGCAGCTCGTCGACCGCCTCCTTTTTGCGCTTGGCTTCATCGCGAGCGGCGTCGGCGATCACGACGAGCTCGTCGGCCTGAATCTTGAGGTCACTGATGTAGTCGCGCACGGCCACCTGGCGCGTGCCGCGGTTGCGGTTCACTGCCGCAATCTCCTCGACTTCGCCCAGAGCATTGGACTCGACTCGCGACAGCGAGTGCTGCACCGTGAAGTCATTCACGAACTCTGAGGATGTCTTGGCGCCGAACACCACCGACAGGCTGTCTTCCTGTCCCGCGCCTTTGTAAGACTCGCGGGCGAGCGCGGCGACGGTGTCCTGGAGCGCGGAGACCTTTTCGTTGTCGCTGTCGATCTCCTTGGTCAGTGCCTCGTCCTGGGCCTTGGCAGCATCAAGCTTGTCCGCGACGATGCCCTGCTGGACGATTGCCGAGTCCAGCCGGTCTTGCGCGTCCTTGAGGTCCTTCTGCAGCGGGGGCAACTGGTCGTTGAGATCGTTTAGCTTCTCGTTCGCCTCGATGATGCTGGCATCAGTGCCTTCCAACTCTGAGGCGAGTTCTTCTTGGCGCTCCTTAGCAGCCGCAGCCTCGTCGTTCTTCTTCTCAATCTCCTTGTCCCAATCGGTCTCCGTTCGGACGTCGTTGGGTGACGCTATTGCGGTGGAGAACGCGTAGCCGGACACCAGTAATACCAGCACGATGGCTGCGGCCAGGGCAAGAATTCTGCGGGAGATGATCATGCGCGCGTGTACTTTCCGAGCGTGATGAAGGAGGCGACGGCCGCAAGGCCGATGGCGATTACCAGCAACCATGGCGCGACGTTCAGGACGTCATCGCCGCCCACGTATTGGACCCAGTCAACCGACTGCTTGAGCCAGTCCTCGACCAGATACCGCACGCCAAACCAAAGGGTGACGACGGCGAGCACGGCACCGGCAGTCGCGGCCACCGCGCCCTCGAGCATGAACGGCAACTGGATGAGCGAGCGCGAGGAACCTACCATCCGCATGATGTTGGTCTCCTTGCGCCGGCTCAACGCGCTCAGCCTGACGGTGGTCGTGATCAGCAGAATGGCGGCCACCAGCATCACGATGGCGAGCCCGGCCGTCACGAGCGTCGCGGCGTCCATGAAGCGGAAAAGATCGGAGAAGATTTCCCGTTGGTCCTGCACGGTCTCCACGCCTGGCAACCCGGCCGTGGCATCGGCTACTACCTGGAACTGTTCGGGGTCCGCGAGCTTGACGCGGAAAATGGGCTGCATCTGGTCCGCGGTGAGCGAGGAGAAGACGCCGTCGGAGTCTTGCGCAATGAACTTCTCGTAGGCCTCTTCGCGCGACTCGTAGTAGACGCTCTGCACCAGGTCGCCCACGGCGCCGTTGTCGAGCACTTCCTTGATGGAGTCCTCCTGCACGGTGGTGACGGGACCGGCGGCGCACTGCTCGGTGCGCGCGTTCTCCGGACACAGGAAGATCGACACCTCGACCTTGCCGTACCAGTCGTCCTGCAGCTGGCCCAGCTGCACCTGGATGAGCGCGGCGGAGCCCACAAAGGTGAGCGACACAAAGGTGACCAGGATGACGGACAGCGCCATCGTGGAGTTGCGGCGCAGTCCATTCCAGACCTCACCAAAGATAAATCGGAGCCTCACGCGCGCTCCAATCCGTACACACCGCGGTCCTGGTCACGTACCACGTGTCCGCCCTTGAGCTCGATCACGCGCTTGCGCATCTGGTCCACGATCTCGTCATCGTGGGTCGCCATCAGGACGGTGGTACCGGTGCGGTTGATGCGGTCCAGCAGGCGCATGATGCCCACTGACGTGCCGGGGTCCAGGTTTCCCGTGGGCTCGTCGCACAACAGGATGGGCGGGTGGTTGACGAACGCGCGCGCGATCGCGACGCGCTGCTGTTCACCACCGGAGAGCTCGTGGGGCAGGCGCTTCTCCTTGCCGGCCAGGCCCACCAGTTCGAGCATCTCCGGGACAGAGGAGTTGATGGTGGCGCGGTTCTTGCCGATCACCTGTAGCGCGAACGCCACGTTTTGAAACACGGTCTTGTTGGGCAGCAGGCGGAAGTCCTGGAACACGGCGCCAATTTCGCGGCGCAGGTGAGGCACGCGCCAGCTCGACAACTTGTTCAGGTGGCGTCCCGCGACGTACACGTTGCCGGACGTAGGGCGCTCTTCGCGCAGCACCAACTTGAGGAAGGTCGACTTGCCGGAGCCGGACGAACCCACCAGGAATACAAAGTCTCCGCGCTCGATTTCGACGTCCACGCCATCGAGGGCAGGACGTGCACCACGGGTGTAAACCTTGCTTACGTTATCTAGTCGAATCATGTTTCCGGGCGCGAGGGGAAGGACTCGTGCCACCGGCATCGTAAGCAAGCCGCTTGGGGCACTCGGGAAGGCGCGCCGATGCGTGTCGTGTGGGGGTCGTCACACGCTCGCCTCCCGTTCAGTCACGCATTCAGGCAGACGTCGCCCGTTGATCCTGGCAGGAGCGGTGCCGGTGGCTTCTGGGTACCGTTAAAGGCATGGACGATGCCGAATCGCTACCGCAAGAGTTTGCCGCCGTGCTCGCCGACTACCCGGACGCCGTAAGGAACCAGATATTGGCCCTGCGAATACTCGTACTGGAGGTGGCATCGGCGACCAGTGGAGTGGGCGAGCTTTCCGAGGAATTGAAGTGGGGCCAGCCCAGCTTCCTCACCCGCCAGACCGGTAGCGGGACCACCGTGCGCATTGACCGTGCGAAAGGCTCCGATGACGTGGCCGTGTTCACTCACTGTCAAACGCCGCTGGTCGACGACTTTCGCGCCGAGCATGGAGACCGGTTCCGTTACGACGGAAAACGCGCCATCGTCTTCGCCAGTGACGCACCTCTACCCGAGGCGGAATTGCGCGAGCACGTGCGCGCAGCGCTGACGTACCACTCCGCCAAGAGGGCGAGAAGCTAGAAGTTAGGAGTCCTGGCCGCGGCGCCAGCGGATGCCAGCATCGATGAACGCGTCGATATCGCCGTCGAACACTCCCGTGGTGTTACCCGACTCGTGCTCCGTGCGCAGGTCCTTGACCATTTGGTACGGGTGCAGGACGTAGGAGCGCATCTGGTCACCCCAGGACGCCTTGATGTCGCCTGCGAGCTCCTTCTTCTGCGCGGCCTCCTCCTGCTTCTTCAGCAGCAGCAGGCGGGACTGCAGCACACGCATGGCGGCGGCGCGGTTCTGGATCTGGCTCTTCTCGTCCTGCATGGATACCACGGTGCCGGTGGGCAGGTGGGTGATACGCACGGCGGAGTCCGTGGTGTTGACGGACTGGCCACCGGGACCCGAGGAGCGGAAAACGTCCACCTTGATGTCCGCATCGGGAATCTCGATGTGGTCGGTGCCCTCAATCAGCGGGATGACCTCGACGGCGGCAAAGGAGGTCTGGCGGCGGCCCTGATTGTCGAACGGGCTAATCCGGACCAGGCGGTGCGTGCCGGCCTCGACGGACAGGTTGCCAAAGGCGTAGGGGGCGCTCACCTCGAAGGTGGCGGACTTGAGGCCGGCCTCTTCCGCGTAGGACGTGTCCATGACCTTGGTGGGGAACTCGTGGCGCTCTGCCCAGCGCAGGTACATGCGCAGCAGCATCGCGGCAAAGTCGGCGGCGTCCACGCCACCGGCGCCCGAGCGAATGGTGACGACCGCGTTGCGCTCGTCCCACTCCCCCGTCATCAGGGTGCGCACCTCCATCGCGGTCAGGTCCTTCTTGAGCGTGGCGAGCTCGCCCTCCGCCTCGGTGAGGGTGGCAGCGTCGTCGCCCTCGGTACCCATCTCCACCAGCACCTCAAGGTCGTCGATACGCTGCGTAAAGGATGCGAGCCGGTCCAGCTCTCCCTGCGCGTTACTGAGGGCGCTGGTCACGGCCTGGGCGTTGTCCTGGTCGTCCCACAGGTCCGGCGCGGTGGCCTGCTGCGAGAGGTCGGCGACCTTCTCGCGCAAGGCATCAGGGTTGGAGACGGCCTCGATCTGCGCGAAGGTCGAGCGCAGCGCGGAGATTTCAGCAGGAAAGTCGATGGCAGCCACAACGAGCCAGTCTAGTCGGCGCGCGCAGTAGTGCCCGTATGCTCGACGCATGAGCAGCGAAGTGGCCGAGAAGCGTATGCACCGTCAGCTCATGCGGCTGGCCATCCCGGCCGTCGTGATAGGCGTCCTGTCCGCGGGACTCCTGTGGGCAATCGACAGCGTCGCCGAGGTTATTGAGCACGCAATCTGGGGCTCGCTGCCCGCCGCACTGGGCGCCGCTCCCGACGCGGCATGGTGGATCATCGGAGTTCTCACCGTGACGGGAGTCGCGGTCGGTGCCATCATCAAGTACGCGCCCGGCCACGGCGGGCACGACTCCGCCACTACCGAACTCATTGCCCCGGTTCTGAAGTTAAGCGCGCTTCCGGGCGTTGCCGCTGCGCTAATCCTGGGCCTCGCTGGCGGCGTCAGCCTGGGCCCCGAGAGCCCCATCATCGCCATCGCGGTCGCCCTGGCAGTGTCGTTATGCCGCAAGTTCGCGCCGCGCGTTCCCCCTGCCTATGTCCTCATGATGGCCGCCGCCGGAATGCTGGGCGCGATGTTCGGCACCCCCGTGGCGGCCGCCCTGCTGCTCACCGAGACCGTTGCCGCCGCCAAGAAGGGCGGCCTGCTGTGGGACCGGTTGTTTGGCCCCGTCGCCGCCGCCGGCACGGCTGCCCTCGTCGCTGATGCGCTCGGCATCTCCATGGCGGGCCAGGGGCTGATCCCCGACTACGGCGGCCCGGAACTGTGGCACGTGCTGGTCGCCATCCCCATCGCACTGGTCGCGGCACTCGTCGGCATTGCCGCCGCGTGGGCGATGCCTCGCCTGTGGCACCTGTTCCGTAGCTTAAAGAATCCGCTGTTGTACGTGACCGCGGGCGGCGCCGTCCTGGGAATACTGGGAGCGATTGGCGGGCCCATCACGCTGTTCAAGGGCAGTGACCAGACCGCGGAGCTGATAGGTCGGGCCGACTCAATGAGCGCATGGGCGCTCATTGCGGTGGCGGTCATCAAGGTCGCCGCGCTCGTGGTCGCCGCCGCCGCGGGATTCCGAGGCGGCCGCATCTTCCCCTCGCTATTCATTGGCGTCGCGATTGGCCTCACTGCCAACTCGCTATTCCCCGACATCCCGCTCGCCTTGGCATTGGCGTGCGGCGTCCTAGGCATGGTGCTCGCGGTCGGGCGCGACGGGTGGCTCGCCCTGTTCCTCGCGACCGCCCTCGCCGGCGACGTGTCCATCATGTCCGTGCTGTGCATCGTCGTCTTGCCAGTGTGGCTACTGGTCACATCCGCCCCGGAGATGATCGTTCACGAGCCAGAGGAGCTGGAGGCCGAGAAGGCCGACCCGCTCCTTTAGCCGCCACCGCCGGCCAGACTCCGCGCGCTACGCGGCGGTGCGGATGAGCTTCTTGTTCACGAACTCGTCCGCGGCCAGCAGGCCCATCTCCCGTGAGGTGCCGGACCGCTTCACGCCACCAAAGGGGAGCTCGGGGCTGTCGGCGAGCACGCAGTTGATGTAGACCATGCCCGCGTCGATGGACTCTGCGATCCGCGAGGCCTGCTCGGGGTCCGTGGTGTAGACGTAGCTGCCCAGCCCGTAGTCCGTCGCGTTGGCGAGATCCACGGCCTCCTGTTCGCTCGTCACCTTGTAGATGGTCGAGGCAGGACCGAACAGCTCCTGCCGGTAGACGTCCATTTCAGGAGTGACATCGGTCAGCACTGTGGGCGCATAGAAGGCCCCCTCGCGGGTACCTCCTAGCGCTAACGTCGCCCCCTGCGCCACGGCGTTGTTCACCTGCTCCTCAAGCCGTTCCGCCGCGAGCAATGACGAGAGCGGGCCAATGGTGCAGTCGTCAAAGCCGTCGCCCATGGTGGCGTCGCTCATCGCGGTCGTGAACTTCTCCACAAACTCGTCGTACAGGTCCTCGAGGACGATGAACCGCTTGGGCGCATTGCACGACTGGCCGGAGTTATCCAGACGCGCCTCAACGGCCTGGTCAACCACCGAGCCTAGGTCCTCGGTCGACAACACGATAAACGGATCGGAGCCGCCCAACTCGAGCGCGACCTTCTTGAGGTTTGCCCCGGCGAGGGCCGCGACGGCGGAGCCGGCACGCTCGGAGCCCGTCACCGACACTCCCTGGACACGAGGGTCGGCGATGATGGTGGCCGCCTGGTCATTGCTGGCGTACACGTTGACGTAGACACCTTCGGGGAAGCCGGCATCCGCGTACATCTGCGCGATGGCCGCGGAGGACTCCGGGCACTGCGGAGCGTGCTTGAGGATGATGGTGTTGCCCAACACTACGTTGGGGGCGGCGAAGCGTGCCACCTGGTAGTACGGGAAGTTCCAGGGCATGATCCCCAGCAGAGGGCCGATCGAAGAGCGCTGGATGACCGCGGAGCCCGCTCCCAGAATCTCCAGCGGAGTGGCGCCCGTGAACTTGTCCCAGTTGTCGGCGTAGAACTCGGTGATGTCTGCGGCGAACTCCACCTCGCCGGTCGCGTGTGACAGCGGCTTGCCCATCTCACGCACGATGATCGCCGCGAGGTCGTCCATGCGTTCGCGGTGCAGCTCGGCCACCTTGCGCACCATCGCGGCCCGCTCCTCGGGGGTGGTCTGACGCGCCCACGTGCGGTGTGCGGAATCAGCTGCGGCGATGGCGGCGGCGATCTCAGCATCGGTCGCCACGGGGTATTCGGCATGGACCTCGCCCGTCGACGGGTTAGTGACTGCGTAGCTGCTCATGACTCTCCTCTATTCCGCGCTAGTCGGCGGGGATCAGCGTGTACTTGGTGGACAGATACTCGTGAATTCCTTCGAGGCCGCCCTCGCGGCCAAGTCCTGACAACTTGACGCCGCCGAACGGCGCAGCGGCGTTCGAGACCACGCCCACGTTGAGCCCCATCATGCCCGTCTCCATGAGATCGATCATGCGGTGCCCGCGAGCAAGGTCCCTGGTATAGACGTAAGAAACGAGACCGTACTCGGTGTCGTTCGCGAGCGCGACGGCCTCCGCCTCGTCAGAGAAGGTCGCGATAGCCAGCACTGGACCAAAGATCTCGGCGGTGAGGATATCGCTACCGGGTTGCACGTTCGCCACCACGGTGGGCTCATAGAAGGTGCCCGGCCCGTCGATGGCCTCGCCGCCGGTCATGATCTGCGCGCCCTTGGCCACCGCGTCCGCCACCAGGTTGGCTGAGGTCTCTACGGCTGAGTCATTGATCAGCGGCCCGATGTTCACGCCGTCCTCGGTGCCCCGTCCCACCTTCATGGCGGTGACGCGCTCAGTGACACGCTTGGTGAATTCCTCCGCGACGGACTCGTGAACGATGAAGCGGTTGGCTGCCGTACAAGCCTGACCGATGTTGCGGAACTTCGCGGCCATGGCGCCTTCGACAGCGGCATCGAGGTCCGCGTCTTCGAACACCACGAACGGCGCGTTACCGCCGAGCTCCATCGACACGCGCAGCACGCGCTCCGACGCCTGCGAGATGAGCGTGCGGCCCACCTCGGTGGACCCGGTGAAGCTCAGCTTGCGCAGCCGCGGGTCCGCAATGATGGGGCCGGAAACCTCGCGCGAATGGTGGGTGGTGATGACGTTGACGACGCCGTCAGGAACCCCCACCTCCTGCAGCACCTTGGCGAAGTAGAGTGTCGTCAAGGGGGTCAGTTCCGCCGGCTTGACCACCACGGTGCATCCGGCGGCCAGCGCGGGGGCAATCTTGCGGGTCGCCATCGCGAGCGGGAAGTTCCACGGCGTGATGAGGAAGCACGGCCCCACGGGCCGTTGTGAGACCACCATGCGGCCGGTGCCTTCGGGGTTGAGCCCATAGCGGCCGGTCACCCGCACGGCCTCCTCGGAGAACCAGCGCAGAAACTCGTTGCCGTAGGCCACCTCGCCGCGCGCCTCCGCGAGGGGCTTGCCCATCTCTAGCGTCATGAGGAGAGCGAATTCGTCCGTACGTTCGCGTACCAACTCAAAGGCGGAACGCAACAGTTCCGCACGCACGCGCGGCGCCGCCGCGGCCCACTCGTCGGCGGCCGATGCTGCGGCGTCGAGGGCTCGCAGTCCGTCCCCTACCCTCGCCGATGCGATGGTCCGGAGAGTCTTGCCAGTCGCGGGGTCGCTCACATCGAGTGTCTCGCCGCTTTCGCCGTCCCTCCACTGTCCGCCAATGAACAGCTGGTTCGGGACTGATGCCAACAGGTCCGCTTCAGAAATCATGAGATCCCCTTCAAGGCCGCGGCGACCACGTCGAGGCCCTCGTCGAGTAGTTCGTCGCTGATCGACAGCGGCGGCAAGAAGCGGACCACGTTGCCATACGTTCCACAGGTCAGCAGCACCACGCCCTGCGCGATGGCCGCCTTGGCCACGCCAATGGCGAGGGCAGCATCGGGCTCCGTGGTGCCGGGCTTGACGAACTCGGCCGCCACCATCGCGCCGCGCCCGCGCACGTCGCCGATGCGAGCATCGGCTGCTTGGATCTGTAGGAGCCTGTCTACGAGCCTGACGCCGATCTCGCTCGCGCGCTCCACCAACCCGTCGTGCTCGAAGGCCTCGATGGACGCGAGCGCGGCTGCGCACGCGATGGGGTTGCCGCCGTACGTGCCACCCAGGCCACCCACGTGGGGTGCGTCCATGATCTCGGCACGACCAGTGACTGCTGCGAGGGGCAGCCCACCCGCGATCCCCTTGGCAGTGGCGATGAGATCCGGCACCACGCCAAACAGTTCGGACGCAAACATCGCTCCGGTGCGGGCGAATCCCGTCTGCACCTCGTCGGCAATGAAAACCACCCCGTTTGCGGTGCACCACTCGCTGATCGCTTCAAGGAAGCCATCGGCCGGGACGATGAAACCGCCCTCGCCCAGGATCGGCTCGATGATGACCGCGGCGAGGTTGCCAGCGCCCACTTGCTTCTCGATGACGGAGATCGACCGAGCCGCAGCCTCCGCGCCGCCCAGCCCGTCGTGAAACGGATAGCTCACGGGCGCCCGGTACACCTCGCCGGCAAACGGCCCGAAGCCGCTCTTGTAGGGCATGGACTTGGCGGTCAGCGCCATCGTCAAATTTGTGCGGCCGTGATAAGCGTGGTCGAAGGCGACGACCGCCTGGCGACCGGTGAACTTGCGGGCGATCTTGACCGCGTTCTCTACTGCCTCCGCGCCCGAATTGAACAGCGCCGACTTCTTGGCGTGGTCCCCGGGAGTGAGCCTGTTGAGCGCCTCCGCGACAGCGACGTAGCCCTCGTACGGCGAGATCATGAAGCACGTGTGGGTGAACGCGGCGACCTGCCGCGTCACGGCCTCGACGACGCGCGGGTGGGAGTTGCCGACGCCCGTCACGGCGATGCCGGAGCCCAGGTCAATGAGTGAGTTTCCGTCGGCGTCGACAATGACGCCTCCCCCGGCGGCCACGGCGGCGATCGGCACGGTGTGCGCGACGCCCGAGGCCACCGCCTCGGCCTTGCGTGCCAGAAGTGCTAAGGACTTGGGACCCGGAATGGCGGTCACCATCCTCCGCTCCTGCGGGAGCCCTGGTCCACCTAGGACCTGATCAGACGTCATTGTGTCGGTCATGATTTCGACCTTAGACCAGGGTTCGCGAGCGCCGCATGGTCTGCGACCTCGAGCGCCGTGTCCAGCGCGTCCAGGCCCCCGCGAAGCTCGTCCTCGGTGATCACCAGCGGCGGCGCCACGTGCATCCTGTTGAAGTGGATAAACGGCCAGACTCCGCCCCTCTTTGCTGCCGCAGCTAAAGCAGTCATGGGTGCCGCATCGGCGCCCGAGGCGTTGTACGGAACCAGCGGCTCGCGGGTGGTGCGATCACGCACCAGCTCCACAGCCCAGAACAGCCCCGTGCCTCGGATCTCGCCCACGGACGGGTGGGTCTCGAGCCACCCCTCGAGTACCGGCCGCACGACCCGCTCCCCCAGGTCCCTCACGTGAGCCAGGATGCCGTCGCGCTCGAAGACCTCGAAGGTCGCCACGCCCGCCGCACAGGCCAACGGGTGACCCGAATAGGTCAATCCACCGGGGAAGGCGCGGTCGTCGAAGGTACTCGCGATCCGGTCGCTGATGACCACCCCACCCAGCGGGACGTACCCGGAGTTGATGCCCTTGGCGAACGTAATCAAGTCCGGCACTACCTCGTGTGCCTGGAACGCGAACCACTCGCCCACGCGACCAAAGCCCACCATGACCTCGTCCGCGATGAAGACAATGTTGTATTTGTCGCACAGCGCGCGGACGCCGGCGAGGTAGCCGGGCGGCGGGATGAGCACGCCATTGGTGCCCACTATCGTCTCCAGCACGATCGCGCCAATGGTGGACGCACCCTCCAGGATGATGGTCTGCTCGAGGTGCTCCAGCGCGCGAGCGCCCTCCTCTGCCTCATCACTTGCGTGGAACGCAGATCGATACGCGTAGGGCCCAAAGAAGTGCACGACCGAGGGGTCCCCGGGCTCGTTCGCCCAGCGGCGCGGGTCACCCGTCATCGACATCGCAGTGGTCGTGTTGCCGTGGTAGCTCCGGTACGCCGCAAGAACCTTGCGCTTGCCGGTCGCAAGACGCGCCATCCGCACCGCATTCTCATTCGCGTCGGCCCCACCGTTGGTGAAGAACACCTTGGTGAACGGCTCCCCAGCGACACCCACAATGAGCCGAGCGAGCTCGCCGCGCACGTCGTTCGCCACGGAAGGCTGGATCGTGGCGAGCTTGCCCGCCTGCTCCTGAATCGCTGCCACGAGGTCGGGTTGCTGATGGCCTAGGTTGAGGTTAACCAGTTGAGAGGAGAAGTCGAGGTACCGGTTGCCCTGGTAGTCCCAGAACTCAGCGCCCAGCCCACCTGCGACGGGCAGTGGGTCAATGTGGGCCTGGGCACTCCACGAGTGGAACACGTGGGCGCGGTCGTCCGCCCTGACTCGGGCCTCGGCGTCGGAGGTGGCTTCGTGTGCGGTCATGATTCTCCTCGTCAATGCCGGATCAGTGGTTGCTCGGAAAGCCCAGGTCGAGCTGCGACTCGCTGGGGTCGGGCCAGCGCGTGGTCACCACCTTGGAACGCGTGTAGAAGTGGATGGACTCGGGTCCATAAATGTGGGAGTCACCAAAGAGTGAGTCCTTCCATCCGCCGAACGAGTACGCACCAATCGGGACGGGCAGCGGCACGTTGATGCCGACCATTCCCACCTCGATGTCCTCCGTGAAGCGGCGCGCAGTGGCTCCGTCGCGGGTGAAGATCGCGGTGCCATTGGCGAACGAGTTCGCATTGATCAGGTCGACCGCCTGGTCGTAGTCGTCGACCCGGACGACCGCGAGCACGGGGCCAAAAATCTCGTCGGTGTAGACGCTCATTTGCGGCGTCACGCGGTCCACTAGGCTGACGCCCAGGAAGAAGCCGTCAGAGTCGAACTCCGCGGACCGGCCGTCGAGCACGACCTCCGCGCCCTGCGAGGGGGCGTTGGCGATGTAGGACGCCACCTTGTCGCGGTGCTCACGAGTGATGAGCGGCCCCATCTGCGAGTCCGGATCCGTGCCGGCGCCGATGGTGAGGGACTCGGCGCGCTCGCGAATTTTGGCCACCACGGCATCGGCCGTCGCGTCTCCCACCGCCACCAAGACGGAAATAGCCATGCAGCGCTCGCCGGCGGAGCCGTAGGCGGCGTTGACGGCCGCGTCCGCCGCGGAGTCCAGATCAGCGTCGGGCATCACGATCATGTGGTTCTTGGCGCCACCAAGAGCCTGCACCCGCTTTCCGTTGGCAGCGGCACGCGAATAGATGCCACGCGCAATAGGGGTGGAGCCCACAAAGCTCACTGCACCGATGCCGGGCGAGTCGAGCAGCGCGTCTACGGCCTCCTTGTCGCCATGCACCACGTTGAAGACTCCGGGAGGCACTCCCGCCTCCTCCCACAGCCGCGCGAGGATCATCGCCGTGGTCGGGTCCTTCTCGCTGGGCTTGAGGATGACGGCGTTGCCGGTCGCGAGCGCGGAGGCACTCATCCACAGCGGCACCATCGCGGGGAAGTTGAAGGGCGTGATGCACGCGACCACGCCGATGGGCTGCTTGAGGGTGTGCACGTCGACACCCGTGGCAACTCCCGTGGAGTACTCGCCCTTGAGGAGGTTGACAAGTCCGGCGGCGAACTCGACGTTCTCAATGCCACGCGAGATCTCACCTGCGGCGTCCGAGAGCACCTTGCCGTGCTCGGCCGTGATGGCGGCCGCGATCTGGTCGGTGTGCTCGATCAGTAGTTGACGCATTCGGAAGAACACGCCCGCGCGCTTGACGAGTCCCATCTTCTGCCACGCGCCCTGCGCCGCCGCGGCAACCTTCACCACGTGGGCGACGTCAGCGGCCGATGCGAACGCTACCGTCGCGGTTTGCTCACCTGTTGCGGGGTTGAAGACCGCCCCAGACCGGGCTATTTCACCGTAAGGGACACCGCCCACGTGATGTTGAATGTTATTCATTGGGTTCCTTCCTCAAGCACTCGGCGCCGCGAGGTCCGCGGCTTGGCACACATAGATCTTGCGAAGCGTTTCGTGAACGATCCAGGTGGTGCGCGTTCCTGCGGACAGTCGCACCACGTCACCCGCGGTGACCTGAAGTTGTTCACCGTCGTCGAACTCGAGGGTGGCGCTGCCGGAGACCACCACAAAAATCTCGTCCTCCTCGACGTCCATGCTGGTGCCGACACTGTGCTCCCACACCCCTACCTCGCTGCCCCCGAGCGTCGCGAGGGACACAAGTCCCGCGTGCGGCTCAGGCGCGTCTGCGGAAACGGATTCGAGCGGGATCACGACGGCGGAAGCCGACACGACTGCCCCGCTGACGAGCACATCCGTCATGAGTCGAACCCCATTCCGATGGCATCCAACGTGCGCAGGAGGGCGTCGCGCCTACCCTCGCGGTGATCGGCCTTATTCAGTGAGCGGCGGGTCAGGTTGATTCCGACCGATGCGATGGGTTCCGGTGGGAACGGTCGGGGGCGGCTGCGCACCATGTCGGTTTCGGTACGCTCCGTGGGCTTCCCGTCCAGCAGGTCGAGCATGACGTTGGCGCCAAAGCGGGTTGCACCGACACCAAGTCCGGTGAAACCGAGCGAGTACGCCACCTGACCGCCGCGGGCGGTCCCGAAGAACGGGCTGAACCTGCTGCACGTGTCGATGGCGCCGGCCCACCGGTGTGTGAACTTCACGCCGCTCAGTTGCGGGAAGGTGGTCAGGAAGTGACTTGCCAGCATCTCGTAGGTTTTACGCCGGTCCTCGTACTCGCGACGCACGCGTCCACCGGAGTGATAGATGGCGTCGTAGCCGCCAAACAGGATGCGATTGTCCGCCGTCAGGCGGTAGTAGTGGAACTGGTTTCCCATGTCGCCGATGCCCTGTCGGCCTTCCCAGCCGATGCTCGCCATTTGTGCGTCGCTGAGCGGCTCGGTGACCAGGACGTAGTCGTAAACTGCCACTGTCATAAGCCTGTTGCGCTTGAGCAGCGGCCGGAAGGCGTTGGTGCCAAGGGCCACCTGACGTGCGCGCACCGTGCCGACCTTGGTCACGAGGTTGGTGCCGTTCATCGTTTGCACCGGGGTGCGTTCGTGGATGCGCACTCCAAGTTCGGTGGCCACGCGCGCGAGCTCAGTCGCGAGCTTGTACGGGTGAACCAGCGCACCCTCACCGTCGAACTCCCCTCCTAGGTAGGTAGGTGAGTTGACGAGCGATCGCACACCGGCACCGTCCAGCGCGCCCTCTTCCAGCCATTCGAGCTGGTGCGGCTCTACTGCCACGGTGAGGCCGCCGGTGCGCTCGAATTCGGCATCCATGTCGTAACGGGCGACCGTTGCCTCAATCTCGTCAAGGTTCTGTGAGCCAAGCGCGTCAAGTTGGTCAATCTCGTGGGGCCAGCGACTCTCGCCGTTAGCGCGGCCATGGGTCAGGCTGGGCTCACAGAATCCGCCATTACGCCCTGAGGCTGCCCCTCCGACGCGTCCACCCTCGAGCACCACCACATCCCTCTTGGGGTCGCGCTCCTTGGCGAGAATCGCAGTCCAGAGTCCGCTATATCCGCCGCCCACGATCGCCAAGTCGGCCTGAGCATCGGCTGCAAGCGGTGTGTAGCGGGGCCGCGCCACCGAGTCGATCCAGAAGGATCCGAGTTTGCTGCCCTCCAATGCAGCGGACACGACGGAAGAGTCAGGAACGCTTCGCTCAAAAACGGTCAAAACCACCCGTTCGCCCCCTTCGGCCGTGTTGCTCGGAACATGCGAAATCCGCAGTCAAGTATCTTCTGAACCGCGTATTTCTTTGTTGTAGGCCAATACTAGCGAAGAATCTGTTGCTTTTGCGACGCCGAGGCGCGATACTAGCGAAATGGACTACAACCAGATGCAGACTGCCGCCAAGGACAACCTGTGGATGCATTTCACCCAGCACCACCGCTACGCCGATGCTGACGTACCCATCATCGTTCGAGGCGAGGGCGCTTACATCTGGGACGTCAACGGCAAGCGCTATCTCGACGGCCTGGCCGGACTCTTTGTCAATCAGTTGGGTCACGGTCGCGAGGAACTCGCCCAGGCTGCCGCCGATCAGGCGAAGCAGCTCGCATTCCACCCACTGTGGTCGTACGCGCACCCGGGCGCGATCGAGCTAGCGCAGCGACTCGCCGAGGCCGCTCCCGGTGAACTCAACCGCGTCTTCTTCACCACAGGTGGGGGTGAGGCCGTCGAGACGGCGTGGAAGCTCGCCAAGAACTTCTTCAAGCTCACCGGCAAGCCAATGAAGACCAAGGTCATCTCGCGCGCCGTTGCTTACCACGGCACCACGCAGGGTGCGCTGTCCATCACGGGCATCCCCGAGCTCAAGCAACAGTTCGAGCCCCTCGTGCCGGCCACGTTCCGCGTGCCGAACACGAACATCTACCGTGCGGGTGAGGTCACCGGCGGGCTTCTCGACGGCTCGGACCCTGAGGCCTTTGGCCGGTGGGCCGCGGACCAGATCGCGATCGCCATCGAGAACGAGGGCCCCGACACCGTGGCGGCTGTCTTCCTCGAGCCCGTGCAGAATGCGGGGGGCTGCTTCCCTCCGCCTCCCGGATACTTCCAGCGGGTGCGCGAGATCTGCGACAAGTACGACGTCCTCCTGGTCTCCGACGAGGTTATTTGCGCGTACGGACGCCTAGGCACCATGTTTGGCGCGCAGCGATTCGACTACGTTCCCGACATGATCACCACCGCCAAGGGCCTTACCTCGGGGTATTCGCCTCTGGGCGCGGTCATGATTGCGGACAGGCTCATGGAGCCCTTCCTCGAGCAGAGGGTCGCCTTCGCCCACGGCTACACGTTTGGAGGACACCCGGTCTCGACGGCTGTGGCGCTGAAAAACCTGGACATCTTCGCCGACGAACAAATTTTTGAGCATGTCAACGACAACAAGAATGCGTTCCGCGCGGTGCTCGAGTCATTGCGCGATCTGCCCATCGTTGGCGACGTGCGCGGCGACGGCTACTTTTACGGCATCGAGTTGGTCAAAGATAAGGACACCCGGGAGACGTTCAGCGACGACGAGTGCGAGCGCATCCTCCACGGCTACCTCTCGGGCGCGCTGTACGAGGCCGGGCTCTACTGCCGCGCCGACGACCGCGGCGACCCCGTCATCCAGCTGTCCCCGCCACTCATCATCGGCCAGGCCGAATTCGACGAGATTGGCAGCATTCTGAGGGAAGTACTCACCGAGGCGTACGCGCGTCTGTAGTACTTGCGGAACGAGTGAGACCCCAGCCGCACGGTGCGGCTGGGGTCTCACTCGTTTGTGACTAGTTGCTACCGCTGGGCGAGCATCTTCGCCCGGCGACGAGCGCCGATCTCACCGGCCGCAACGATGACGAGAGAGATGAGGAACATCGCGGTGCCGATCACGTTCACCTGCATCGGGATCCCACGCTGAGCGGAGCCCCACACGAACATGGGGAATGTGACGGTCGTGCCAGAGTTGAGGTTGGTGATGATGAAGTCGTCGAACGACAGCGAAAACGCTAAGAGGGCGGCCGCGAGGATTCCGGGGAACACGAGCGGGAATGTGATGCGCCAGAACGTCTGCCATTCATTCGCATAGAGATCCATCGCGGCCTTCTCGAGGTTCGAGTCGAGACCAGCGAGGCGCGTCCTGACGGTGACCACCACGAATGACAGGCAGAACAGAATGTGAGCGATCAGGATGGTCACGAACCCCAGGCTGCCCCCCATGCCCGCGGCGACAAAGAGGGCCAAGAGCGAGGAACCCATCACGATCTCAGGGGTTGCCATCGGCAGGAAAATGAGGAGGTTCATCGTGGAGCGCCCCTCAAAGCGGTGGCGAACCAGCGCGAACGACGCGAGAGTGCCCAGGATCGTCGCGACGATCGTGGCTACCAGTGCAATCTCCACACTGACCCTAAGCGACTCACACATGCCGTTCGGCTCACATGGATTAAGCCAATTGTCCCAGGTAAAGGCCTGGAACTGGTAGAGATTCCTGGAGCCTGACGAGTCATTGAACGACATCAATGCCACGACAAAGTTGGGGATGTACATGTAGATCAGCACCAGGATGCCGAGCGTGATCATCAGGTGCTTGCCGATCCAGTTGCCAGCGCGGTGCATCACAGTAGTTCCTCCGTTCCGGCGCGGCGAACATAAACCAGGACCATCACCAGGATCAGCACCATCAGGATCACCGATAGCGCAGACGCGTGTGGGTAGTCGCCTGCCGTCGTGAACAGGGCCTGAATCTTGTTACCCACCATTTGAGTGTTCGGATTTCCGAGCAGGGACGCATTGATGTAGTCCCCGGATGCGGGGATGAAGGTCAGCAGCGTGCCGCCCACCACGCCGGGGATCGACAGTTTCCACGTCACGCTCCAGAACCCCTTCCATGGACTCGCGTAGAGATCCTGAGAGGCCTCGAGCAGTTGAGGGTCAATCTTCTCCAGGCTCGCATAGAGAGGGAGGATCATGAAAGGCAGGAAGTTGTAGGTCAGACCCGCAATCACCGCAAAGGGCGTCGCGAGGAGTCGGCCGTCCTCGCCCAACACATGCAGCCACTGCAAGGACTCCACCACGAAGCCGTTGTCCGCGAGGATGAGTTTCCATGACAGCGTGCGCACCAGGAAGGATGTGAAGAAGGGCGCAATTACCAGCACCAACATGACGGTCTTCCATCGCCCTGCCTTGAATGCGATCGCGTAGGCGAGTACATACCCCAACACAAGACAGAGCACCGTCGCTATACCCGCGTACACCAGCGAGCGCACAAAGTAGGGCCAGTAATCCGCGATCACGTCGACGTAGTTAGCGAACCGTCCGGCGAAGCGGTAGCCCGCGATGGGATTGCCCGACGGATCCGACAGTGAGGTCGTGAACAGGGACAGCAGCGGCACTAGGAAGAACAGTCCGAGCCACAGAGCAGCGGGGGCTATCAGCCAGTAGCCAACGTTCTTGCCGAACACTCGCTGCAGCGAAGTCACGCTACTCCTCCTCGCGCCCGGCCTGGGCGTCTTGCGAAGAGTCGAGGAGGAAGACGTATTCCTGACGCCAGGACACGTCAACCTTGGTGCCGAGCTCAACAAGACCACCGCGGACTCCACGGTTCTGCTCAAAGCACATGAGTTCTTGTCCCCACGGCATCTTGAGCACGTACTCCGTAGAGACACCAAGATAACTTGCCCCGATGACGACGGCGCTCGAGAAGTGGTTACCCGGGTCGGCGAGCGACGTACCCTCTGGCTGGATCAGCAGCTTCTCGGGGCGAATGCCGATCCATCCCTCCGTGGAGTCCGTGTGCACCCGGCCCTGCTTGATCGAGACCACCGTTCCGTACATGTCGACCTTGACCACGGCATCGGCGCCAGAGCCTTCGCGCCCGACTACGGTGCCCTTAATGAGGTTCGAGCGGCCCAAGAAGTTCGCGACGAAGGTGGTCTGCGGGTTGGTATAGAGCTCATACGGTGAACCCAACTGCTCGATCTCACCCTGGTTCATGACCGCGACGGTGTCTGCCATGGTCATGGCCTCCTCCTGGTCGTGCGTCACGTGGACGAACGTCAGCCCCACCTCTTCCTGGATACGCTTGAGCTCGCCCTGCATCGAACGACGCAGCTTCAGGTCCAGCGCACCAAGGGGCTCGTCGAGTAGCAGCACCTCGGGGCGGTTGATCAGCGCCCGCGCGAGCGCCACTCGCTGCTGCTGGCCTCCCGACAACTGCGCCGGCTTTTTACCCGCCTGCTCGGTCAACTCGGTCAGTTCAAGTATCTCTTTCACCTGCGACGCAGACTCCTTAACTCCGCGACGTTTGGGCCCGAACTCGATGTTCTCCGCGATCGTGAGGTGTGGGAACAGCGCGTAGTTCTGGAAAACCGTATTGACGGGCCTTCGGAACGGCTTCTCGCCTGTGATGTCCTGGTCGCCAATTTTTATGGTTCCCGCGGTCACCTCTTCGAGGCCCGCCACCATGCGCAACGTGGTGGTCTTGCCGCAACCGGACGGACCCAACAGGGCAAAGAACGAACCCTGGGGGATCACGAGATCCAGCGACTTCACCGCGGTGAAGCCGTTGGAGTAGCGCTTGTGTAAACCGCTCAGGCGCAGGTCGCGCCGTGGCTCGCTATCCGATGACACTCGTGTATTCCTTCTCGAGTACTGCCCGCTCCGCATCCGTGATCGCCTTGAAGCCGTGAGTCTTTGACAAGTACTCGGCCGTGGGGAAGATCAACGGGTTGTCCACGAGCGATGGGTCGATCGACTCCATCTCCTCCCTGGCACCCTCAACCGGGCAGACGTACCAGACATAGGCGGCCAGTTTGGCGGCGACCTTGGGATCGTAGTAGTTATTGATCCACTTCTCCGCGTTCGCCTTGTGCAAGCCCTGAACTGGCACCAGCATGTTGTCGGACCAGATCATCATGCCTTCCTCCGGCGGCAGGAAGACTAGATCCTCGTTGTCGGCGGCGGCCACGTCGCCGGACCACGCCACGCACGCCGCGATGTTGCCTGCGGCCAGGTCGTTGATGTATTCGTTACCGGTGAAGGCGCGAATCTGGCCTTCTGCACGCGCCTTCGACAACTTATCGAGGGCCGCCGAATACTGGGCGTCAGTGAAGTTCTCCGGATCCGCTCCGTCCGAGAGCATCAGCAGGCCCATCGTGTCTTCCATCTCCGTCAGCAAGGTGACCTTGCCCTTGAGGTCGGCACGCGTCAGCAGCTCGTCCATGGTGCGCACCTCTGGCACGAGCGCCCTGTTGTATGCGATACCAGTGAAGCCCGCCTGCCACGGTGCGGAGTAGTCGCGGTTGGGATCCCAGGTGGGCCCGCGCAGGGAGGAGATGAGATTCTTGTCGAGGTTCGGCACGTTGGCCTTGTCGAGCTTCTGCATCCAGCCCGCCTGCACCATACGCGCGGCCATCCAATCCGTCAGTACGAACAGGTCCCGACCCGTCGGCTGGCAGGCGCCCAGCTGGTTGCGCACCTTCGCGAAGAACTCGAGGTTGTCGTTTACGTCTGGGGTGTACGTCACCTGAAGTCCGGAGTCCTCCTGGAACTGGGTCAACGTGGACACATAGTCGCCGTCATCGACATCGATGTACTCAGGCCAGTTCGACACTGCGAGCGTGGGCTCCGAGGCCGACATGTCGGTCGTGATGCAGTCTGCGGTGGTACTGACGCCACCACTGCCGCGACTACTCAGGAACGCGAAGGCCGCGATACCGGCCACACCCGCCGCGCCTCCGATCAGCACACCTCTTCGCGAGACGCCTTTCTTGCTGCTTTCCTCCGGCGAGACTTCAGACACGTCAACCTCCTGATGGTCAATTCCAACGAAGGCGAACCTAGAGGTCCGCCTCACTCCGATGTGTGCACGGATCCTGCGTCAGCGGGATTCTGAAATTGATACTGGCACGAAAATTCCCTCCTGGCGAGCATTTACTTGGAAAAAGGGGACTTTCGCCACGAATCCAGCGTAAGTATTTACAAGATTGTAATGAAACCGTAGGACTGAACCGCCTGGCGGGTTGACCGGACCCTCGGGTGCGACCACACTGCTAACCATGAACAATGCCGATTCCGCAAAGAACACCAGCCCGCTCGACCCCGTGAATAAGGTCATCATCGAGCAGTTGCAGCACGACGGTCGACTGTCCTACGCGGCTATCAGCAAGGTGGTGGGGCTGTCCGAGGCCGCCGTGCGCAGTCGGGTCCAGCGACTCATCGACACCGGCGTGATGCAGATCATCGCTGTCACCAACCCCGTCGAGATGGGATTTGCGCGCCAAGCCATGGTGGGCATCAAGGTATCCGGGCCGCCAGAACCCGTCGCCGATGCGCTGGAATCGATTGACGAGGTGGACTACGTTGTCATCACCGCTGGGTCCTTCGATCTTCTTGTCGAAGTGGTGTGCGAGTCCGACGCACACCTGTATTCGCTGATCAGTAGGCAGATCAGGTCCATTCCTGGCGTGGTCACCACGGAAACCTTCGTCTATCTCGAACTGCGCAAACAAACCTATTCATGGGGGGTGAAGTGACCGCACCTCCACCCTCACTGTGGCTGGACGGACTCGACTCTCCCATTACTCCCACCCGCCCCCTCGCGCGCGACATCGACGTTGACGTCGCGATCGTGGGGGCCGGCTTCACCGGACTGTGGACCGCGTACTACCTCAGGCGCGCGCGGCCCGAAGCGCGCATCGCCATCGTCGAAAAGGAATTCGCGGGATTTGGCGCCTCGGGGCGCAATGGCGGGTGGGCATCGGCCCTCCTACCCACTTCACTCGCCACCCTCGCGAGGGAGCACGGCCGCGACTCGGCCCTCGCGTTCGATGCCGCGATGCGGGCCTCGGTGGACGAACTCATCACCGCAGCACGCGACATCGGCACGGACGCCCACATCGCCAAGGGCGGCACGGTAGTCGTGGCGCGCACCGCCCTTCAATGGGAGCGCGCGAGGGCGGAGGTGCGCGAGGCGAACGAGTTCGGGCTCGGCGATCACCTTCAACTCCTAGACCGTGACGCCGCTGCAAAACGACTCAATGCCACCGGAACACTGGGCGGCACCTTCACCCCGGACTGTGCTGTCATTCAACCAGCACGTCTGGTGCGGGCACTGGCGGCGGCCGTGTCCGGCCTGGGCGTGGATCTGTACGAGGGCACGCCCGCGACGGCCATCAGCCCGCACAAGGTGATTACACCCGGCGGTGAAATCACTGCCACGCACGTCATCCGCGCCACCGAGGGCTACACGGCCGGGCTGCCGGGCTACAAGCGCGCCGTCGCGCCGGTCTACTCACTCATGATCGCAACGGCGCCGCTGAGCGATGCCCAGTGGCAGGAAATCGGCCTCGCTCAACGCGAGACATTCAGCGACTATCGCCACCTCATCGTGTACGGGCAGCGCACGGCGGACGGTCGAATGATCTTCGGCGGGCGGGGTGCGCCGTATCACTTTGGATCTGCGACCCGGCCCGAGTTCGATACCCACGCCAAGGTGTTCACCAAGTTGCACGCCAGCCTGGCGGAGATGTTCCCCACGCTCGCCAACGTTGCTATCACCCACCGCTGGGGCGGTGCGCTCGGGATAGCTCGAGACTGGCACGCCTCTGTGGGGCTTGACTCCCACACGGGCCTCGGCTGGGCAGGCGGCTATGTGGGGGACGGCGTGACCACGACCAACCTCGCGGGCCGCACCTTGCGCGACTTGATCCTGGGCGAGGATACCGCCTTGACTCGCTTGCCCTGGGTGGGGCACCAGTCCCGGCGCTGGGAGATGGAGCCCCTGCGCTGGATCGGCGCCAACGCGGGGCTGGCCGCAATGAGCGTCGCCGACGCTGAGGAGCACCTCACCCGCCGCCCATCAATGATCGCACGGGCGCTGTCTCCCCTGGTAGGCGGGCACTAATAACGCCCGCACCCTAAATCTGGGCCTAGGGCACACATTTGTGCACGAGCGTTTCACGGAGCGGGCGACTAGGGGTGCGGACGTAGCGCGCATGAGGCGAATCGCCAGGCGGTGTGGCACCAAGACGCCCCGACCTCTTTGCAGAGGCCGGGGCGTGGTGGTCCGCCGGAGTGTCCCCGTTCCGACGGAGATCTAGGGGTTGTCAGGCCTTAGCCTTGCGGTCGCCCTTCTTTGCGCTGGGGGCCGACTCGGTGACCACGCGGCCGCGGACCTCCTCATACCGCGCCCCGTAGTACGCGGACTCCATCATGATCTTCATGTCGTCCAGCATGGGCAGGCGGGGGTTCGCCGGTGCGCACTGGTCCTCGTAGGCGTTCATGGCCAAGGTGTCGAGGCTAGACATGAACGCCACCTCGTCCACTCCCACCTCCTGGAAGGAGCCCTCGATGCCGACCTTGACCCGCAACTCCTCTACCGCCGTGGCGTAAGCCTCGACAGCGATCTCCGGTGTCTCGTGGGCCAGGCCCAGCATCTTGGCAATCTCCTGGAAGCGCTCAGGGGCGACGTAGGTCTCCTGCTTAGGCCACGACGTGGGCTTGGTGGGCACCTTGCCGTTGTAGCGGATCACGTGCGGGAGGTAGATCGCGTTGGTGCGGCCGTGGGCGACGTGGAACATCGAGCCGGTCACGTGCGACATGGCGTGAACCAGTCCAAGGAACGCGTTACCGAAGGCCATCCCGGCAATGGTCGCCGCGTTATGCATCTTCTCGCGAGCCTTGACCGCGGTGCCACCAACGGTGACAGACTCTTCGATGTTCTCGAAGACCAGGCGGATGGCCTGCAGGGCCATGCCATCGGTGAAGTCGTTGGCGTAGACAGAGACGTACGCCTCGGTGGCGTGAGTCAGGGCGTCGAAGCCGGAGTCCGCGGCCACGCGGGACGGCAGGTTGGCCGTCAGCACGGGGTCGATGATCGCGACCGTGGGGGTCAACGCGTAGTCGGCGAGCGGGTACTTGCGGCCCGTCTCCGTGTCCGTGATGACCGCGAACGGAGTTACTTCCGCGCCGGTGCCCGACGTCGTGGGAATGCAGACCAGCTTGGCTAGTTCGCCCAGCTTGGGGAAAGTGAAGGCTCGCTTGCGAACGTCGAAGAACTTTTCCTTGAGGTCGGAGAAGTCGACCTCGGGGTGTTCGTAGAGCAGCCACATCACCTTGGAGGCGTCCATCGGCGAGCCACCGCCCACGGCGATGATCGTGTCGGGCTTGAAGGCGCGGAGCGTCTCGGCGCCGGCCTTGACTGTGGCGATCGAGGGCTCGGGCTCGACGTTGTCGATGATCTGCAGCGCCACGTTGTTGTTGCGGCGGCGCAGGACGTCGATGACGGTGTCCACGACCCCGATGCGGGTCATGGTGGCGTCGGTGACGATGGTCACGCGGTCGACGTCTGGCATGTCGCGCAGGTACTGGATCGCGTTCGGTTCGAAGTAGACCTTGCTGGGCACCTTGAACCACTGCATGTTGTTGTTCCTGCGTCCGATTCGCTTGACGTTGATGAGATTCACTGCAGTCACGTTATTGGAGACTGAGTTGTGGCCGTAAGAGCCGCAGCCCAGCGTCAGTGAGGGCAGGAAAGCGTTGTAGATGTCGCCGATTCCTCCGTGGCTTGAGGGCGAATTGCAGATGATGCGAACCGCCTTGACGCGACGCCCGAATTCCTGAATCAGCGCATCGTCCGTCGCGTGGATGGCAGCGGAGTGGCCGAGTCCGTTGAACTCCACCATCTGCTCGGCGTAGGTCAGGCCCTGCTCGGTGCTCGTGGCGCGCAGTACGGCGAGAACGGGACACAGCTTCTCACGGGTGAGTGGCTCGCCCTCCCCTACCTCGGCGACCTCGGCCAGAATGATGGACGTCTCGTCGGGCACGGAGAATCCGGCCTGCTCGGCGATCCACTGCGGCGACTTGCCCACCACAGCGGGATTGAGCTTGGCGCCGGCGCAGTTTGAGCCGTCGGCCGCGACTCCAAAGATGAACTCTTCGAGCTTGGTCTTCTCTGCGGGGGTGACACGGTACGCGTGGAGGCGGTCGAACAGGCCGAGCGCCTCGTCGTAGATCGCGTCGTCCAGGATCACCGCCTGCTCCGAGGCGCACACCATGCCGTTGTCGAAGGCCTTAGAGATCACGATGTCGTTGACAGCGCGACCCACCTTGGCGGATGTGTGAATGTACGCGGGCACGTTGCCGGCGCCCACTCCGAGCGCGGGCTTGCCGCACGAATACGCGGCCTTCACCATGGCATTGCCGCCGGTGGCGAGGATCAGCGCGACGCCGGGGTGGTTCATGAGCAGTCCGGTCGCGTCGAGTGAGGGGGTCTCGACCCACTGCACGCAGTTCTCAGGCGCGCCGGCGGCGACGGCGGCATCGCGGACGATGCGGGCTGCGGCCACGGAGGACTGCTGAGCGTTCGGGTGGAACGCGAACACGATGGGGTTGCGAGTCTTGATCGCGATGAGCGACTTGAAGATTGCGGTCGAGGTGGGATTGGTCACCGGGGTGACGCCACATATGACGCCCACGGGCTCGGCGATCTCCGTGATACCCAGGATCGGGTCCTCGTTGATGACGCCCACTGTCTTCATGGGGCCCATCGAGTGAGTCACGTGTTCGCAGGCGAAGATGTTCTTCACGGCCTTGTCCTCGAATACGCCACGACCGGTCTCCTTGACCGCGTGAACTGCGAGCTCGCCGTGGTGATTGAGCGCAGCGACCGAGGCCTTCTTGACGATGTGGTTGATCTGTTCCTGGTCGAAGGCGTCGTATTCCACGAGTGCGGTCTGCGCCTTTTCAACGAGGGTGTCGATGGCGGCAGCAACGTCAACGACGGCGCCTTCCTTCGAACTGGTGGTAGTCACGTCGGGGTTCGTGGTGGTCATTTCCGGACTTCTCCTCAAGAGGGAACTCGGCTCGGGATTCGGGTCGATGAACTACTTCCACGCTATGCCCGCCCTTGGCGGTTTCCTCGGGCCCTTGGTCCCGACTTGTCGGCGGTCTTGGCGGCCGCCTGGAAAAGCCGGCACCAGCATCGGCCGATGCTGGGGACAGCAAAATCGACCGGCACCATGTCCCGTGGGCCGGTCGATTTTGTGTATTCCTAGGTGAGCGAGTCGACTCGCCTAGAAGTCTGAGGTCCTAAAAAACGGTGAGTCCGCGGCGAGAGAACTGAGCGCGCACGCGCGCTAGGAGTTCGTCCGATGGCGGCTCGGTGTCCGCCAGCGCGTAGGCCTCGTCGAGCTCGGCCCACTTGTCCTTACCCATCTGGTGGAAGGGCAGCACCTCCACGCGCTCGACAGTGTCGAGGCTAGCGATGTACTCCGCAACCGCCTCGACGTTGTCTTCGCCATCGGTCAAGCCGGGCACCAGTACAAAGCGGGCCCAGATCTTCTTGTTCTGCGCAGCCAGGCGGCGACCGAAGTCGAGCGTCGGCTGAAGCGGGCGGCCTGTGGCCTTGCGGTAGACGTCCGGCAGACCGGACTTCACGTCCAGCAGCACCAGGTCGGTGTCGTTGAGCAGTCGATTGGACGCACGGCCGCCCAGGAACCCCGAGGTGTCCAGGGCCGTGTGGAGGCCGAGCTTCTTGCACTCCGCAAAGATGCTCTCCACGAACTGGGCCTGCAGCAGCGGCTCGCCACCTGACAGGGTGACTCCCCCGCCAGTTGCCTTGAGGACCGGCGCGTAACGGCGTACCTTGGCCATGACATCGTCGAGCGTGTGACGCTCACCGCGGCGCATCTGCCAAGTGTCGGGATTGTGGCAGTACAGGCAGCGCAGCGGGCAGCCGGCCAGGAAGATAGTCAGTCGACTACCTGGACCGTCAACCGAGGTGACTATCTCCCACGAGTGGATGGAGCCTGCCTCGCCAGGGTTGCGGAGCGAGTGACGAAGGTCCTCGTCGGCGACTGAGATTGACGGTGACTTGATGAGATCCGCGGCGATGCTCATGATGTGCTCCTAGAGTCCTGCGTGGAAGGTGCGGGAGAGGACGTCGAGCTGCTGCTCGCGAGTCAGGCGCACAAAGTTGACGGCGTATCCGGAGACGCGGATGGTGAGCTGCGGGTAGTTCTCAGGGTGCTCCATTGCGTCCTCGAGGGTTGCTCGGTTCAGAACGTTGATGTTCAGGTGGAAGCCGTCCGAGATGTTGTACGCGTCCAGGATTCCGACCAGGTTCTTGACCTGCTCGGCCTTGTCGCGCCCAAGGCCCGTGGGGACCACAGTGGTGGTTAAAGAAATGCCATCCTGAGCATCGGCGTATGGCAGTTTGGCTACTGACAAAGCCGACGCGATGACTCCGTGGTTGTCGCGTCCGTTCATGGGGTTGGCGCCGGGGGCGAAGGGCTCGCCGGCGCGGCGGCCGTCCGGGGTGTTGCCCGTGGCCGTGCCGTAAACCACGTTGGACGTGATGGTCAGCACGGACTGCGTGTGCTTCGCATCGCGGTACGTGGGCTGCTGGCGAATCTTGGCCATGAAGCGGTGGACCAGGTCCACCGCGATGTCATCGACGCGGTCGTCGTCATTACCGAAGGTGGGGTACTCGCCGTTGACGTTGTAGTCGACGACCAGGCCTGTCTCGTCACGCACGGGGCGTACGGTCGCGTACTTGATGGCGGACAGCGAGTCAGCTGCCACCGACAGGCCGGCGATTCCGCAGGCCATAGTGCGCAGGACGTTGCCATCGTGAAGCGCCATCTCGATGCGCTCGTAGGCGTACTTGTCGTGCATGTAGTGGATGCAGTTGAGCGCGTCCACGTAGGTCTGGGCGAGCCAGTCCAGCTGGGCGTCGAAGGCCGCGAGGACCTCGTCGTAGTCCAGGACCTCATCGGCGAGAGGTGCGGAGACCGGCGATACCTGCTTGCCGGAGACCTCGTCGCGGCCGCCGTTGATCGCGTACAGGAGGGCCTTGGCGAGGTTGACGCGAGCTCCGAAGAACTGCATCTGCTTGCCCACCTCCATGGCGGACACGCAGCACGCGATGGCCGCGTCGTCGCCGCACTGAGAGCGGATTAGCTCGTCGGACTCGTACTGAATCGCGGACGTGTCGATCGACACCTGGGCGCAGAAGTCCTTGAATCCCTGAGGGAGCTTTTCGGACCAGAACACCGTGAGGTTCGGCTCGGGCGCGGGGCCCAAGTTGTACAGCGTCTGGAGGAAGCGGAACGAGTTCTTGCTGACCAGCGGGCGGCCGTCGTTTCCGATGCCACCAATGGACTCGGTCACCCACGTCGGGTCACCTGAGAAGAGGTTGTCGTACTCGGGGGTGCGCAGGAAGCGGACGATGCGCAGCTTGATCACGAAGTCGTCAATGATCTCCTGAGCCTCACCCTCGGTGAGTACTTCGCCGTCGAGGTCACGCTGAATGAAGATGTCCAGGAAGGTGGAGGTACGTCCCAGCGACATCGCCGCGCCGTTCTGCTCCTTGACGGCCGCGAGGTACGCGAAGTACAGCCACTGAACGGCCTCCTTGGCGTTGCTGGCGGGGTTGGAGATGTCGAAGCCGTAGCTGGCAGCCATCGTCTTCAGTTCCTTGAGCGCCTTGACCTGCTCGGAGTTTTCCTCGCGGTCGCGGATGATGTCCTCGGTGGAACGCTCCATGTCCAGGCCCACTCGCTCAAGCTTCTTGGCTGCGATGAGCGCGTCAACCCCGTAGAGCGCCACGCGGCGATAGTCACCAATGATGCGGCCGCGGCCGTACGCGTCGGGCAGCCCGGTGACGATGTGGCTGGAGCGCGCAGCGCGCACGTCCGGCGGGTAGGCGTCGAACACGCCGTCGTTGTGGGTCTTGCGGTAGTTGCTGAAAATGTTCTCGAGCTCGGGATCCACCGCGTACCCATAGGTCTCCAGCGCCTTGGCGACCATGCGCCAGCCACCGAAAGGCATGATGGCGCGCTTGAGCGGGGCATCGGTCTGGAGGCCAACGATGACCTCCGCGTTGCGGTCGATGTAGCCGGGCTTGTGCGCGGCAATAGACGATGGCGTGGTGGCGTCGACGTCGTAGACGCCCTTCTCGCGCTCCTCAGGGAAGAGCTTGGTGATCTCCTCCCACACGTGAGTGGTGCGCTTGGTGGCACCGGCGAGGAAGTCAGCGTTGCCCTCGTACGGGGTGTAGTTGCGCTGAATGAAGTCGCGCACGTCGATCGCGTCACACCACGGGCCGGGGGTGAACGTGGCCCACTGGGTGGGCTGCTCGTTCGCGGCGGTGGAGTTGCTGGCGCCGGCGGTGTCGTTGTTTGCGGCGGCCGGTGCGGCGGGGGTGTCGATGCTCATGGTGGTGTGCTCCTCTTGCTCGCCGTAAGGATGATGGCGAGCTCCCTGTGCGCCGGGTCCGGGTTGGGCCAACGCGATGGTTCAACGCTACGTCTGGCCAATCGCCATGAACCGGGACCAAGGGCCCTCATCGCGGGTCGCAACGCATGGGGTTCAGGGATTGCGGCTAGGACGCCCTTGCGGTACCAGTCGCGGTGAGGTTCACACCGCTGAGAAAAGGCAAGAGGCCTTCAGCCCCGAGCATCGGGTGCACGGTGAGACCCACCGTTACTACGGCGCTCTGGCCGTCCGGTGTCGCCACTGAGATCACCCGAACGCCCGCCAGCCTAGGGCCGGAGGCGGCGACGCGATCAGCAACTGCGCGCTGCATCGCCTCACTCGACAGCACTACGCCGTATTCACCAGCCAAGATCTCCTCAGCTTCCCCCGTGAAGTAGGCGTCGAGGTCCGCGGCGTCGGCAGCATCGAGGGCCAACTCGTCGGCGATGGCGGCGAGGCGCAGGTGCTGGGTATGCACCGTCGTCGCCGCAGAGACCACCAGGATCAAGGCCAAGGCGAGCACTGTCATGCCCAAGGTGAGCAGCCCTATGGTGCCTTCGTCACTGCGCGGACCCGATGCATCGGCTGCCAGCCGTTTGGCGAGCCTTCTCATGGCCCGACGTGTCATGGCGCGCCCACCGCGAGCCACTGTTCCCCGCCAATGCCGTCAACCGGCGAGGCAGCGTCCGCGCTCACCGTCACTGCCAACGGAACTGCGTTACGCAGAAATGCTGGCACGCCAGGAAGTGGCACTGTCACACTCACGCGTGAAGTGACTTCGCTTCCAGGGGTGAAGCAAGGATTCTCAGTGCAGCCCAATTCGATCGAGTGGGTCGCAGCTTCACCCAGGCCAAAGTCCGTGATCGCGACGGCGCTTGCTGCGTGGGCGTAGCCGTCGGCGATCGCGAGCGCATCCGCTTCCGTCCTTCCATCCTCCAGTGCGGCGACTCCGGCGACGACGGCACCTCGAGCCGCGTCTCGCGCGCTCGCTTCGGCTGCGAAAGTACCCGCCTGGACTTGACCCAGCGCGATGACTAGATAGACCAAGGGCACGAGCAGCAGCAGGGTGAGCGCGATGAATTCGAGGCTCGCGCTGCCCTCGTCGCTCAACGTGCGCAGACGTGCGGGGCGCAGCCTACCCACGAGGCACCTCCGCGAGCGCGTGGGCGGTGATGTGCTGCTCGCCGGCGCCCCACATGCCGATGAGGGGGACTCGAGCCGACACCGTCATTTCAACAGCCGGCATGCCGTCAATGACGGTCTGCTGCGCGGCAAAGTTTGCGGGGACTCCACCCAAGGAGCCGTGCAGAAGGACCTCGGCACGGGCCTCGCCGTCGTCGAGAGATTTGTCCGCGAGCGCCGCATACTGGGCGCCCTCGTGCGCGCTGGAGATCAGGATGTTGCGCACGTGGAGTGCTATCGCCAGCTGGATGACCCCGAGCGCGACTGCCACCACCAGGACGGAGACGAGTAAAAATTCAACCGTCGCGCTGCCGACGTCGCGGACTCGCCTAGCCCCCGGTGACGGAGTCAATGGCCGAGGTAAACACGTCGGCGAGTCGGGGTCCGGCGATACCCCAAATTAAGGCAACCAGACCGGCGGTCATGAGCGTGATGAGCACCCAGCCAGGAACGTCTCCACGGTCTGACGGGCCACTCTCGTCGCGCAGTTGGCGCAGATACCTCTGAAATGTGGTCATGTGATCTCCTCCTGATTGGTTGACACGGGGCCTAGCCGCCCAGGTCGATGGCAATGAGTCCTGGAAAGACTGCGAAGACGATGGTGATGGGCAAGATGAGAAACACAACCGGGACCATCATCGCGATCTCCTTCTTGCCTCCCTGTTCCATGAGGTCGCGCCGACCCGCCGAACGCGCGTCCTGGGCCTGCGCCCGCAACACTGCGGCGAGTGGGGTGCCGCGGTCGATCGCGGTGGCCGTCGCATCGGCAAAACGCCTCACTCCGCTTGCGCCAGTGCGCTGAGCCAGCCCACGTATTTCCTCACTGAGCGGCGAACCGCCGCGCACCTCCGCGAGGGTCTGCGACAGCTCACGCGCGAGCTCGCCCGACGTAGTGGCGACCACCCGCTCCAGCGCCCCGAGGGCTCCCTCGCCCGCGCCTACCGAGAGCGCGAGGAGCTCGGCGATGGTCGGCAACTCCGCGGCCATCGCGGATTCGCGGCGGGCGACGTCACGGGTCAGCATGTAGTCCCTGGCTGCGAATGCGACCCCGCCCAGTACCACCGTCAGCACCAGCAACACAAGTGGCGACGAGGCGCGAGTGGACGCCAGAATGCCCGACAACACCAGACCCGCCACCAGACCGGCGATGGCCCACACCACCTGCTCCGCGCGGAACTGGTCGACACTCAGGTTTGACCCCGCCCTGCGCAGACGTACTTCAAGTTCCTTGGTAGGCGCACCCCATTTAGCGACCACGCCAACCCCGTCCCGTAGTGCCGGCGCGAGAAGCCGCTCGACGACCGAGCGCTTGGACACCCTGCCTCCGCGGGCGACTGGACCGTGTTCGCGCAACTGAGGCGCCACTCGTTGCTCAAGGGTCGCTCGGCGCGCGCCTAACCACGACGCGACCAATACCAGGCCCAGCCCCAGCGTCAATCCCCATACAATCGCGGCAGGCGTCATCGGAGCACCCGCACTTCCTCCGGTAGTCGGCCAATTCGCACCATGAGCCGGTACGCCACCACTGTCACCGCTCCGCCTACCGCGAGCACCATGAGGCCCGCAGGGCTATTGAATGCGGCCGTGTTGCTTGGCTGGCTACTGAGCAGTGCGAGCACCACCCACGGAGCCGCGACTGCGAGCCGTGCTGCGTTGACCGTCCAGCTCTGGCGCGCTTCAATCTCTCCCCTCGCCCGAGCGTCGTCCCTAAGAAACTCGGCGAGGGTGCGCAACACATGCCCCACGTCGGAGCCACCCACGTCGCGGGTGATGCGGATCGCTTCAACGATGCGGTCGGCCACTGGATCTGCGACGCGGGCCTTAAGGGCATCCAGGCTGTCCGCGAATCGGCCGGTGGCACGGTAGTCCTGGGCGAATTCCTCGAAGGCTGGACGCACTTGCTCGGGGCCAGTCTCTCCTACCCGGGAGAGGGCCTCAGCAAGCGGAAGCCCCGCCCGAATCCCCGACGCGAGGTTGTCCACCACGTCGGGCCAGACCGTACGCATCGATTCGCGTCGCCCACGGGCACGCATCGCCACAAGGGCGCTCGGTGCGCGGCCCGCAAGGATGCCGAAGCACAGGCCGATCGGAAGAGATGTAGCCAGGCCACCCACAGTGAGCGCGACGAGGCCACCCGCAATGACCGAGGCTGCGACGAGTGCGCCCGGCGTGACATTCGGCATCCCGGCCTGGACAAGGGAGTCGGCGACGTTGGCCCGCCAACGCGAGAAACGCGGATGCGCGGCCCGCTCGCCGGCCCACATCGACCGCCAGACCAGGAATAGTCCTGCACCAAGGCACAGCCCCCACACAGTGGTCACGATGCAGCACCGCCCAACAGTTGCATCAGGTCGAGGCCGCGGTGAGCAAACCTTTCCTCATGCGGCGGGAACCCGGTGCCGCGAACCAAGCCGCCGTTCTCAGCCTTGAAGATGTCCGCCACCTCAACCACGCCGTCCTCGACGCGACCTGATAGCCCAATGATCTCGCGCACGTGGCGCTTACCGCGATGGTCGAGGTCAAGGTGAATCACTAGGTCGATCGCCGATGCGACGGTGGGCACCACGAAGCGGTCGGACACGTTCTCTCCCGCCAAGAGTGGGAGGGTACAGAGTTTCACGACGGCGTCTCGCGCCGAGTTCGCGTGGATGGTTGCCATCCCTGGAATGCCGGCATTGAGCGCGACAAGCATGTCGAGACATTCGGCCTCGCGGACCTCGCCAATGATGATGCGGCTGGGGCGCATGCGCAGCGCCTCCTTGACGAGCCGGCGCAAGGGAATCTCCCCTGTTCCTTCGAGGGACGGCTGGCGGCACTGGAGGCCCACCACGTCACGTTGCGCAATCTTGAGTTCGAAAACCTCCTCGCACGTGACGACCCGTTCGCGAGGTGGAATGCATCCCGCCAGCGCGTTCAGCATCGTGGTCTTGCCAGCCTGAGTACAGCCGCACGGAAACCAGTACGTTGCGCCGGTTGCCTCCCTGCTTCACTGCGTAGGCGCACGGCCCACGCGCGTCACAATGGGGGAAGCGTGTAGCGGTAGCGAATGGCGTCGAGCCCGCCTTCCTCCGCCGCCCAGTCCCTCCACCACCGCACGTCACCGCCGCCCGCCTTCACGGCACCGTCTGGCTCACGCCACCACTGGATGCCGTCCACGACGTAGAGGTCGGTCGGGCTCCACTTGCGGGAGTTGCGGACCTCCCCGATGGTGAGTTCCACGTGCACGGCAGCACCGGACGAGCCCTTGACCTCGACCCGGCGTTCCTCGCCCCGTTTCGTGGCGACCAGGTCGTACGGCTGCGAGGAGCCGGTGTACTCAACCTCGTACCCCTCGGCTTTGTACGCCTCGACCGCGAGGTTTACTGCCCGCCACTCGATCGCGCTCCGGACTGCCGAGTCGGCGATATAGCCGCTGCCGCCTCGCTTCGCGGCTTTGCCCTTGGGCGGCGCGGCCGTCGGGCCGGTCGCCCCGCCGGGTTCGTCGAGCGAGAGAAGGGCCACCATCTCCCGTGGGAACTTGACGAAGTACGTCTGCTGAGCCCGAAGCTCCCGCTTGTCGCTGAACTGGAAGGGGGCATATAGCCTGCCGTCGGGGTACAGCTCCTCCAGCTCCGCCTGAGCCGCGCGAAGCGGTCCCTCAAGCGCCCGGACCTGCGTGATCAACACCGGGTTCACCAGCGGCGTGTAGTTGAGCAGCGGCATCCGCCACGCCGGACGTTGCGCAAGTGTTCCGCGAGCGCGGCCGACCGTGCCGTGCGCCTGCCAAGAAATGTCTGTGTCCTCGTACGCGCCTGTCGCCCGGGACCACCCGACGATGCCGGGCTCGCCAGCGAGCGTCTTGTGCCAGTGGAATACGACATCGCCCGGCTGGACGTAAGTGACCAGCTCGTACCCCCAGTACGAACGTCTACTGCCGTCTGTCGTCGGAGCGAAGAGATCGGCACCAAGATCTTCGCGGTCGGTGATCTCCATCCAGAAACGCTGATCCGGGTCCGCCACCCACCACTCGTTGATCGCCACGAGCGACATCTTGCCAGGATTGAGCGCCCGTCGTGACTAGGCCAGCCGCGCGGCATCCAGAGCGTTAAAGAGGCATCGCCTCGGACCCGTCCGGAGCGCTGGTGACCCCGGTCTTTTTCGCTTCGCGAGCCTGCTTCACGCGCTCCAGCCGAGCGGGCGACTGGTAGACCTCGTCCAGAACCTCGGACATGAGCGCGATGATTTCCTCGGCGTCTTCCTTGCTCACGGGCTTCGTGAAGTCGCCGTGGGCCATGCCGTTGCCGAAGTGCCGGACCTCGTGCGCCTGATCCTTGGTGTGCTTCCGGATGTGCTCCGCGTCGGCCAGGGCCTCGATGCGCTTGTAGAGGTCCTTGCCCTCCGCGCCCTTATCCTTCGCTGTTGCCTCGATGACGGCGCGGGCGAGCGCGCCGACCGCGCGGTAGGCACCAGCACTGAAGCAGAGGGTCGCCTCGGTCGCGGCCAGCCCGATGTGCTCCGGCACGTCGGGGTACGCCTCCGAGTCCCGATGGTCAGGGATGAACGTCGGGTTGCCCCAGTTCCGGGACTGCGCCGTGTCCTTGTCGGCTACTCCTGTGTACTGCCCGGCGTACTCCCAGACGACGACCATGCGCTCGCAGTTCGGGCACTTGTACGCAGCCTGGGTCACCTTCGGTCCCTCCGGAGAGGGAACCGTCAAGAGCGGCGACACCGCTTCCAAGTGGACGAGCCGCCCACACCATCCACAGTCTGTGCTCGTTGCCATACTCAGAGACTACTAACCAGCACCGACACGACGTGCGGCATGGAAAGAGCCGGGCACCCCATCCCCAGGGTGCCCGGCTCAGCCGCTCGCTGGCCCCGCCAGCCTGCTGACTGCTACCTCTCGGAGTCGCTCGCCTTCTCGATGCGGCGGGACTCGGCGGCTGCGATCAGCAACGAAGCGACCATCCAACCTGCCCCGCCGATGAGGAGGAGCAGACCGGCGACCCACCCCGCGAACACAGCGAATCCGAATGCTGCCGCGTTGCCGCCGGGGTCGCCGATCACGTACGAAGACGAGTTCGCGTCGATCAAGAACCCGATGACCGCGAGTACGAACGACCCGATGCCGATCTGGAACGTGGACTTGTACCGGTCGCGCAGGCGCACAATCGGGGTGCGCGCGTCCCGTTGATTTGCGACGTCTTTTGACATTGCTACCCCTTCGTAATCCGACAGTGAGACAACTGTGACAGGCGCTCGTCGATCACAGCGCGACACGCACGTAAGTGGCGGAGCGTTCGACGCCGTTGCCCGCCTTGACCCATGCGGCCACCTGCTCCTTGGAGCCACGGACGTCGGCGTAGCCGCCGTTGACGTAGATCGCGCCGGTGTCCGTCTTGACGGCCTTGCCCAGGCCGGGGAACTCGGTCACGTCCGTCTTGATGCCGAGCAGGCGGGCGACCTTCTTCACGTCGGCCATGCCGCGCTCGACCTTCTTGGACTTCACGGGGGTGGTGGTGATGGTGGTGCTCATTGCGGTCTCCTCGACCTCAGTGCGGGGGTGCCTTACCCCTGCGGGTAGGCAAAACCATGCCTGAATGGTGATCCGCATCACAAACCGTCTGGTAGTCCGTCACTTGCCGCCGCTTGACTCATTCGACTGTTCGGAGCGAGCACTTTGGGTTTAGGTTGGGTACCAGCTCGGCCAGTGGCACGGTCGGGCAAGAGCCGAGAACACGTTGACCGCTCCGGGGCACAGACGCCCGAAGGGAGCAGAGGGAGCCCGCCAGGGCTGGGCCTCAGTCGCTACACATGACTGGAGCACAACGTGAACAAGCCCATCCCGGACGTCCTCAGCGCGAGGTCGATGCTCGGCGTCGTCACCCGGCGCAAGGAGAGCACGTCCGAACAGGTGCGCCGCGCCCGCTGCGACCTGAACGCCGCCGTAATCGCGAGCCACATCACCGACCGGACGCAGAAGGGCGGCATCACTGCCGCCGCTGCCATCGCGCTGAAGTCGCTGATCGACATGGCGGTGACCCGATGACTGCCACTGCCGACAAGGCCCGCGCGACGGTCCTGGCCCTCGCCCAAGCCTCAGCGAAGTTGGCTACTGCCGAGAGGCATGGCGATGGCCCCGCCGTCGCCGCTGCCGAGGAGCACGTCGTCGCGCTCCGCCACGAGATCAACGCGCAGGTACTCACCAAGGAGATCCTGTACCGGATCGACAGGGGTGGCCTCGCCGCCGCCGACCTCCCCGCCCTCATGACACTCCTGGCCTCGGCGGTGACCGAATGAGCACCGACCTCGTACTCGCTACCGTCACCTGGATCTTCTGGATGTCCGCCTGGGCGGTGTCGCGATGAGCACCGCCGCGACCAACACCTGCGCCCGCTGCCACGCGCTCGTCGTGATCAGCGCGACCGACGTCGAGAACCTGGCCGCGCTCCCCTGGGTCTCGGGCAATGAGAACGCGCTCGACCTCGTGCTGGCGAACGTCGTTTGCGACGACTGCTCGTCCTGGTACGACGCCGAGGTCTGGCACCGCACTGAGGACATCGAGTACGCGCTCGCGAAGGAGACGCAGGAGGCGCTCGATGACCTCATCTGAACCGTCCTTGTGGGAGCGAATCAGGGAGGCCCGCGAAAACGGCACCGTCAGCGCGCGCGTGATCGCCGAAGCCCGGCTGCTCCTGGACGAGACGCGGGCCAGTTCCGACGCGCGGCTCTCGGCACTCGCCGCGGAGGTGATCCCGACCGCCGCCCCGGACCACTTGGTCCGCGAGGCCCTGGTCCAGATCCAGATCCGTGAGGAGGCGAAGCGGCGCTACGCGGAGGCCGTCAAGCCGCCCATGGAGCCGTTCGACCTCGGCACGCTGGAGGACCTGCTCGCCCGCCCCGCGCCTCCGAAGGACCGGATCGCCGGTCTCATCCCGTGGGAGGCGGGAACGTCCATCGTCGCCCAACGCAAGACGGGAAAGACGACGTTCACGCTCAACTTGGCGCGGTCGCTCATCACGGGCGACCGGTTCCTCGACCGGGACGTCCGCAAGATCGACGGCAACGTCGGCGTCCTCAACTTCGAGGTCAGCGGCGCTCAGTTCGGTCAGTGGGCTGGTGACGTAGGCGTGCAGCACGACCGCATGGTCGTCGCCAACCTGCGAGGCCGGGCCAACCCGTTCACCCATCCCGACCACCTGGAGTCACTGGCCGCTGCGCTGCGGAAGCACGAGGTGGAGACGCTCCTCGTGGACCCGTTCGGCCGGGCGTTCGCGGGCACCGACCAGAACAGCAACTCCGAGGTCGGGCGGTGGCTACAGGAACTGGACCGGTTCGCTCGGGAGATGGTCGGCGCGCTGGACCTCGTGCTGGTTGTCCACGCGGGCTGGAAGGACTCGGGCCGGTCCCGTGGTGCGTCGGCGCTGGAGGACTGGCCGGACTCGATCATCACACTCACCCGTGGGCGCAACGACGTCCGGCAGGTATCGGCTGACGGGCGCGACGTCGAGATGGAGCCGTCAGAGCTGATCTACGACACCGACACCCGGACCCTCTCGCTGGGCGGCCAGGTCACCCCGAGCGGTGGTGACGAGGACCTGCTCGCCGCCGTGGTGGACCTGGTCAACCTGGAGGACTACGAGCCCGTCAAGGTCGGGGACATGGAGCAGGCCGTGCGCGACACGGCGGGCCTCCGAGTGCCCAAGGGCGGGCTCAAGAAGGCCCTCGCGCTGGGCGAGCAGCGCGGACTCCTGGCCGTCCAGGCCGGTGCCCGCAACGCGAAGTTCATTCACCGTGGCGGGCCGTCGTACGACTTCGGGCCGCTGGGCTAGGTGTGGGGACTCGGGTGTGGGGACTCATCAGGGTAAAAGCCCAGGTCAGATGACGTATCCCCACAGTTCCCCACAGTCCCCACACCAGCACCCACACCCAGTCCCCACAGTCCCCCGCCCCCTTAGGGGGACTGGGGACAGGGGACTCGGCACACCAACATCACGTTCGTAAGGAGAAGCAGATGCCGAAGGGCAGAGCAGCATCGCTCCCCGCCAAGGGCTCCACCATCGCGTGGAGGGGGGCCGCCGTGGCGAAGGCCAGGGCGTACATGAAGGGGGGCACCTCCTGGCCTACCCCCTGCGGCCAGTGTGGGCGGGGGGTGTCCCTGGACCAAGACTGGGTCGTCGGCCACATCAAGGCGCGGGCGACTCACCCGCAACTGACGTGGGACGCGGCGAACTGGCGGATCGAGCATCGCAAGTGCAGCGACCGGACGGGTCAGTCGGTTGTGATCGAGAAGGCGAAGATCGCGGGAGCGCGGCAGGCTCACGCGCAGACGTCCTCTCGTCCGTCGTCTCGTCCGACAGTGACAACGACGACGACAAATGGACGCGCTACTCACGCGAAGACATCCGAGCGTGAGGAATTTCCCTCGTCAGAAGGCTCCCGGCAGGCGCCGCCCCTGCTTTTGCATACATACGACGAGCCGTCCCCAGACGAAGCCAACGTCGCCCTCCTCTGGGACAGTCACGACCTGTCGGCCTACGCCTGGCTCCAGGACCTGGCCGTGGTCCCCGAGAACGCGAGCCCGCCGAGGTACATGACGCCGGTCCCGCACGACGCCGTCTGCTCCTACGGCTGGGAGGGCTGCGAGCACATGCCTCCGGGCGGACTCCCGCTGACCCCGTGGGCGCGCGACCGCATGGACGTCGCGCTCCGCTGGTGGCAGGACCTGTCCCTCCGGCGTCAGTTGGAGCACCGCGCGGACGGGAGCCTCTGCTTCCGCAAGAAGGTCGAGTCAGGTCCGCGTCGCGCCGGGAAGTCGGTCGGCCTGCGGACGTGCGCGCTCTGGAGGATGGAGCACGGCGAGGCGCTGTTCGGTGAGGTCCAGACCGTGATCCACACCGGCTCGGACATGGCTATCTGCCGGGAGATCCAGCGGGCGGCCCGCCCGTGGGCAGGCGGCCAGGGGTGGACCGTGGCGAAGGGCATGGGCACCGAGATGATCGAGACGCCCGGTGGCGACCGTTGGCTGGTCCGGTCGCAGGAAGCCGTCTACGGATACGACGTCACGCTGGGCCTCGGTGACGAGTGCTGGAACGTCAAGCCCGACACGATCAACGAAGGTCTCGAGCCCTCGATGCTCGAGCGCCGGAACCCGCAGATGATCCTCACCAGCACGGCGCACCGCCGCGCGACCAGTCTGATGCGAGCCGAGCTGACATCCGCGCTGGGGATGCACGACGCCCGCACGCTCCTGCTCCTCTGGGGAGCGTCGAAAGACGACGACCCTGGCGACCCTGACATCTGGCGGCGCGCGAGTCCTCACTGGACGGAGGAGCGCCGCCAGATGATCGCGGCGAAGTACGAGGCCGCGCTCGCCGGCGAGGAGGACCCGGAGTTTGACGACCCGGACCCGATGCGCGGCTTCCAGGCGCAGTACCTCAACGTCTGGTCCATCGCGGAGCCACGCCTGATCGGGAACCCGGTCATCGACGCGGACCCGTGGGCAGCGCTCGGGGTCGATACCCCGGCTCGGCCCGCCGACTCGGTCGCGGTGGAGGCGTGGTTCTCCGACGGCGTCGCCGTCGCCCGCGCCTGGAACCTCGGCAACGGGAAGGTCGTCGTGTCAGTCCACGACAGCCCCGACCTGGAAGCCGCCGCCGATTACGTCGCCACGCTAGGCCACCGGAAGCCCGTCCTGGTCGGGCAGACGCTGGCCGACAACGCCGCATGGAAGCGGGCCAAGGTCCGCGTGAGTGGCGTAGGCACGGCCAGCCGCACCAGCGTCGGGGAACTCATGCGGGCACTTCAGGCGGACACACTCCGGCACGACCGCACGCCACTCCTGACAGAGCAAGTGCTCGCCATCCGTACCAGCCGGGGCGTCGACGGCCCGCGCATCCGCAGCACCGGACGGCTCGACGCGGTGAAGGCCGCGATGTGGGCGGCGCAGGAGGCGTCGGTGAAGGTCACGCGCTACGTGGGGCCGAGCCGGTTCCGGCGCACCTCCTGAGGAGCCGTAGCGGGCCGGGGCAGGCAACTACCCCGGCCCGCCGCCCTGCGACCGCTCAGAGACGGCCTCGCGCGCCCTGATGATGTGAATGGGCACAGCGCCCGAGCACGCGGCAGTCAACGTATTCTAATCACCTAGTCAAGTTCCGGTAAAATGGAACGTATGGGCAGGTTCGCTGATTGGCTCTTCGCTAAGGCTCCCGAACCCGTCGTCAAGTTTGACGCGATTAGTGGCGACGACATTCCGCCCTCCTTCTTCGGGCTCGCGACCTACGACGACCCGGTCGCCCCCGCCTGCAAGGTGGGCCGCCGCTCCGCGATCCAGGTCCCCGCCGTAAAGCGCGGGCGCGACATGGTCCCTGGCGTGCTGGGCACACTCCCCGTCGATCTCCTGAACGCGGAGAACCAGGTCGTTCAGACGACTCTGCTGGAGCAGCCCGAGGCCGGCATCCCACGCTCTGTGACGCTCATCCGCACGTTCGAGGACATGTGGTTCGAGGGCGTCGCCTGGTGGCAGGTCACCGAGTACGGCTGGCACGGCTACCCGACGCGCGTGAAGCGGCTCGACCCGACGACCGTCACGGTCAAGCAGGACGGCAAGGTCTACACGACGGGCGCGGGCAACTCCGGCGTCTCTTGGGACTGGGTCCCCGACGCGGACCTGATCCGCTTCGACGGCCCAAACGACGGCGTCCTGGTGGCCGGTGCGCGAGCGATCCGCACGGCTCTGCGGCTGGACTCCTCCGCATCGAAGTACGCGGACGGGAACCAGCCCCTCGACTACTTCACACCGAAGGACGGGTACGACCCGGAGCAGGACGACCTGGACGAGTTCATGGGCGACTGGGACGCTGCCCGGTCGCAGCACGCCACGGGCTACGTCCCGTCGTGGGTGGACTACAAAACGGCGGGCTGGAACCCCCAGCAACTTCAGCTCGCGGAGGCCCGCCAACACGCCGCGCTGGAACTCGCCCGCGCGATGGGCCTCGGCCCTGAGGACCTCGGCATCCCGGTGCCGACGAACACCTACTTCAACGCCTTCGACCGGAAGCAGCACCGGCTCCAGAACACGCTCCGCGCGTTCATCGTGGCGTTCGAGGACCGGCTGTCCATGAACGACGTAACGCCGCGCGGCTACCGCGTCCGCCTCAACCTCGGGGACCTGCTCCGCTCGGACGACCAGACCCGCATGACGGTCGCGTCGCAGGGCATGTACTCGAAGGTCCTCAGCCCGGACGAGGCCCGCCGCTACTTCGACCCGACGGCGACCTCCTTGGAGCCGCTGACCGCCCCTGCCCCGGACGGCACGCCCGACCCGGCAGGCAACACAACTCCAGCCCAGGAGGCAAAGTGAGCGACTACCTGACGACCGCATCCGTCCTGTTCTCCGTGGACGTGGAGCAGCGGACCATCGAGGGCCTACTCCTCCCGTTCGGCGTCGTTGGCGCGAACGGCCAAGGGAAGTTCCTGTTCGACGCGAAGACCGAGGCCGTGCTCCCCAAGGACGTGAGCCGCTTCAAGTTGAATCTGGACCACGGCTCGACCTACGTGGCGCACGCGCTGGAACTGTCCGCGACGGACCAGGGCCTCCGGGCCAAGTTCAAGGTCGCCCGTGGTCCCGAGGGCGACCGGGCGCTGTCGCTCGCGGAGGACGGTGTCTACGACGGCCTGTCCGCCGAACTCTCGGGCGACTCCAAGTTCACCAACCGCAACGGCGTCATGTACGGCACGCGCGCGGTCATCAAGGGCGCTGCCCTCACCCCCATCCCGGCGTTCGACGACGCGCGGGTCACAAGTGTGGCGGCGTCCGCCGCCACAGAAGGAAAGGAGCCCGACATGGGCGACACCCCCACTGAGGTCGAGGCTCCGGATGCTCTCGACTTCACCGCGCTGGGCGCGAAGGTCGATGACCTCGCGACCAAGTTCGCGGAGATCACTCTCCCGCCACGGGAGGAGGTCCCGGCTGGTCACACGTTCTCCGTGACCGAGCCCCTGCCCTACCGCTTCGACGGCCAGGCGGGCGAGCACGAGTTCTCGACCGACCTGTTCGCCGCGACGATCCACCGGAATGGCGAGGCCGCCGAGCGCCTCCAGAAGTTCCTCAACGACGTCAACTTCGCCGCCGTGGACTCGGGCGACGTCACCGGCCTCAACCCGAGCCGCTACCGCCCCGACCTCTACGTCGATCAGGCGGTGAAGGCGACCCCGGTCACCGACGCCATCTCGATGGGCGGCCTCACCGACGCGACCCCGTTCGTCGTTCCAAAGTTCTCGTCCTCGTCCGGTGAGGTCGCCGACCACACCGAAGGCACCGAGCCCAGCGGCGCGGCGTTCACCGCCACGAGCCAGACGGTCACCCCGACTGCCGTGTCGGGTCTTGCCGAGGTCACCCGTGAGGTCGTGGACGCGGGCGGCAACCCGCAGGTGTCCGCGCTCCTCTGGACGCAGATGACCCGTGCCTACGCCAACGCGATCGAGATGAAGGCTGCGGCCTTCCTCAACGGCCTGACGCTCACGGAACTCGGGACCGCCGTGGTCGCCGGGGACACCCTCTCGGGTGTGGCCGCGAAGGTCGAGGCGGCGCTCGCCGGGCTCGTCTTCGTCGACGGCGGCGAGTACTTCACGCGGGCGCTGGCCTCGTCGGGCCTCTACGGGGACCTGACCACGGTCACGGACTCGACGGGTCGCCGCCTGTACCCCCAGATCGCCCCGACCAACGCCAACGGCACCACGGCCGACAAGTACCGCCGCGTCAACGTCGGAGGCTACGACCTCATCCCGGCTGGCTCGCTCGGCACGACGGCCAAGAAGTCGTACGTGTTCGACCCGGCCTTCGGCGGCATCTGGCACTCCGGAGCGACCCGCATCGCGCTGCCGGAGACGGTCGCGCTCGGTCTGCGGTTCGGCATCTGGGGCTACCAGGCCACGGCGGCGCTCGACACCAGCAAGATCCGGAAGATCACCTGGATCGCGCACGCCTGAGCCCCCTGAACCAGCGGGGGTCAGGTTTCCAGTCCCTGGCCCCCGCTGCACCACTCGGAAAGGAGTGACTACCGATGCCCACGGCACCCAACCTGGACGACGTCAAGGCGTACCTGGGCGAAGACCACTCCTGGACCGACGACGAGATCGAGAACGCGCTGGCATCCGAGATGGTCGCCCAGGCCCACGTCGTCAACGTCCCTGCGGACGCCGACTACCCGGATGACCTCACCACCGCCCTCTGCCGACGCACCGTGCGAGCCCTGAACATGAAGGCCAACCCGCTCGGGTACGTGTTCGGCGTGGAGGGGGACGCGTCTTTCATCTCGGCCAACGACTCCGAGATCAAGCGGCTGGAAGCGCCCTACCGGAAGCGGAGGGTCGTCCGATGACGGCCCGCGCTGACATCGCCGCCGCGCTCAGCAGCGTCGAGGGCGTGAACGTCACCGACTACTACCGCCAGAGCCTGAAGACCGGAGACGGTTTCATGCGCCTGGCAGTCAGGAACCGCCCGGACAACGGCTTCGGGTGGATCGACACCTACGAGGCCTGGATCGCCTTGCCCCAGGCGGAAGCCGACGCGGAGAGGTGGCTCGAAGCCAACCTCTCCTCGCTCTGCAACGCCGCCAGCACCGTCGCAATCGTGACGAGTGCTACCCCCTCCGAACTCGCTCTGTCGGCCTCTGCGGTCGTCAGCGGCGTGATCATCGCCTGCTCAGTGGCCATCTAGGAAGGAACCCCCATGAGCGCCTCTCCCCTCGGTACACGGTCGCTGAAGTTGCAGATCGGCGACACCGAATTCAACACCGATGTCAGCAACGTCCGCATCACCTCGCAGGAGTCCGACAGCGACTTCGTCTCGTTCGCGGACGCGGCGGCGGGCGGTGCCCGCGAGTACCGCCTCGTCTGCACCGCGACGCAGGACCCCGCCGACCCGGACTCCATCTGGAACATGGTCTGGACTCAGGCTGGCGAGGACGCCGAGGTCACGCTCGACCCCTACGGCGGCGGCGAGCCCAGCCCGACCAACCCGATCATCGAGGGCACCGTGGTCATCTCGGAGCCGGACGGCGACCTGCTCGGCGGCGAGGCCAACGCCTCGACCACGGCCAAGTTCACGTTCGACATCGAGTGGACCTTCAAGGCCAAGCCGGACCTCATCACAGGGGCCTGACGTGGGCACGACTCCGCTGAACGCTCGGTCGCTCACACTCACTGTGGGCGGGTACGAGTACGCGGGCGAGGTCTCCGGCCTCCGCATCGTGACGGCGGAGTCGGGCGACCTGCCCCTCGTGGCTGGCCCCTACGACGAGAGCGACTACGCCCTCGCCGCTACGGCGGTGCAGGACGTGGCCGACCCGACGAGCCTCTGGCGCGCGGCATGGGAGCGCGGCGGCGAACGTGCCGCCGTCGTCATCTACCCCTACGGCGACAGCGGCGTCCGCATCGAGGGCGAGGTGTTCATCAAGCCCGTGGTCGGTGACGCCTTCGGCGGTGACGCCAACCCCAGCGCCTCGGGTCGGTTCACGTTCGACCTGGAGTGGCCCTTCACGGGACGCCCGCAGATCGGGGAGGAGTAGCCATGCCTGTTGAGGTCGAGGGGATGCGCAAGGCCCTCCGCGAGATGGAGAAACTCGGCGTCGACGTGGAAGACATGAAGGACGTCTTCTCCGGCATCGCCACCGAGGCGGCGCGCGTCATGGAGGGGCTCGCCCCGAGCAAGTCCGGCGCGCTCCGCGCGTCGATCCGTGGCAACCGGGCCAAGAACAAGGCCGTGGTCCGCATCGGCAAGGCGAGGGTCCCCTACGCCGGACCGATCAACTACGGCTGGCCCAAGCGCAACATCCGCCCCGCCAACTTCACGGCTCGCACCGACGCCGTGATGGAGGAGAAGGCGGAGGACATGCTCCTCGACGGCATCGAGGGGCTCATCAAGAGATTCGAGACTGGAGACTGAAATGAGCAACACGGAAATGACCGCCGAGGACTTCTTCAAGTCCATCACCGGCTTCGATGAGATCGCGATCCAGAAGGCGTTCGGCGCGTCGTTCGTGGACCTCCGCAACGACCAGTTCCGGTTCCTCCGGGCGCTGGTGTTCGTGGACCTGCGACGCGACGGCAAGAAGGACGCCGATGCCTACACCGAGGTCATGGGCTTGGGCATCGGCGCGGTGGACGGCTGGTTCGCTGACGTGGAGGCGGAGGTCTTCCCCGAGGAGCCGGTGACGGACCAGGGAAAAGCCGCCGCGCCCGCGAGCTGAGGGCGCGACAGAAGGCGGAGTGGCTCGTGTACTACGGACTCCAGCCAAGCGAGTTCGAGGCGCTGACCTACCTCGAGCGGGAGCAGATTCAGGACGTAGCCGCACGACGTAGGAGGCGATGATGGCAGGGCGCACACTGAACTTCGCGATCACCGCCGACGCCAAGGACTTCTCCAAGGCGGTCGGCGGCGCGAAGGGCGACCTCGGGAACCTGGGCACTGAGGCCGACAAGGCGTCCAGGAAGATCGACGGCATCGGCGACAGCGTCGCGGAGAACGCCGACACGGTCGCCTCCAAGGGTTCGCAGATCGGCGGCGCGCTCAGCGGCATCGGTGACGTGCTGAGCAACTCCACGAACCCCGCGCTGAAGACGATGGGTGCCAGCATGGTCGGCGTGGGGGCTGGCATCCAGTTCCTGGCCGACTCCGGCGACCTCGTCAACGGCGTGGTCGAGACGTTCAAGAACTTCGAGATCGTGCAGAAGGCTCAGTCCCTCGCGACGAAGGTGGCGACCGGCGTCCAGGCGGCATTCAACGCCGTCATGGCCGCCAACCCCATCGCGCTCATCGTGCTGGCCGTGGCGGCGCTCGTCGCTGGCCTCGTCCTGTTCTTCACGAAGACGGAGGCTGGTCAGAAGATTTGGCAGGCGTTCACCGACTTCCTCGGCACGGCGGTGGACAAGATCAAGACGTTCTTCACCGAGACCATCCCGACCGCCTTCCAGAAGGTCAGTGACAAGGCCACCGAGGTCAAGGACTGGATCGTCACGAAGTTCACCGCAGCGGTGGACTGGCTGAAGGGGCTGCCCGGACGGATCGTGACCGCCGTTGGCGACCTATTCGGCACCATCAAGGACAAGGCGGTCGCGGCCAAGGACTGGGTCGTGGAGAAGTTCCTCGCGCTGGTGACGTGGTACGTGTCCCTGCCCGGCCGGATCGCTCGTGCGGTCGGTGACCTGTTCTCGGCTGTCAAGGACAAGGCGGTCGCCGCCAAGGACTGGGTCACGGACAAGTTCCAGAGCGTCATCGACTGGTTCAAGAAGGCTCCGAGCAAGATCGCCAGCGCGGCGAGCGGCATGTGGGACGGGGTTGGGGACGCGTTCAAGGGGACGATCAACAAGGTCATCGGCTGGTGGAACAACTTCTCCGTCAGCCTCACCGTCCCGAGCAACGCGCTCACAAACGCCATCGGGATCGGCGGCAAGGGCTTCACGATCAACACACCGAATATCCCGTACCTGGCGAACGGCGGCATCACGTCCGGCCCGACGCTGGCGATGATCGGTGACAACCCTGGCGGGCGCGAGGCCGTCATCCCGCTGGACAAGTACGACCTCGGCGGCGGCATCACGCGGGAGGACCTGAAGGAGTTCGCGCGCGTGATCGTGGAGGGCATCGTCAACGGCTACGACAAGAGCGTGGACGACATGGTCCGAGGCTTCGAGAACGGCACCGTCCGGCAGATCAACCGCGCGACGGCACATCAGAACATGAGGGTGGCGGCGACCTACGGAGTGCGCGGACGATGAAGCCCGGTTGCTTCGAGTGTCGGACGTGTGCCATCACGGTCGCCATTCATCAGATGGACGCACACCTGGCATCAAAGAGCCACGCCTGGCACCTCTGGAAAGCGCACGGACGCCCGCACAAGAAGGAAGCGTGCGAGGTCTGCGGGGTGGTCTTCGCGCCCAACGGCATGGCGCTTCACCGGGAAGCCAGCGGGCACGGAGCCGGGGTTCCGCCACGCTTCCGCTGCGACGCCTGCGGCCACCTGTCGGGCGACCTGGACGCAGCCGAGCGGCATCGTCGCTACCTCGGGCACCTCCTCTACTCCGAGAAGGGCGTGAGCGAGATCTGGTATTACGACCTCCCCAACGAGGCCGCCTTGTTCGCGGACTCGTAAACGTCCACGAGCGGCTCCGAGGCGCGCGGCAGGCCCAACCGCACCGGCCCACCGCCGTACGGCTCCGAGGGGTCTTCTCAGGCGGCGCTCGCGGGGTCGTGCGGGTACTGCACCAGCCCCGGTGCCCAGGCGTACTCCAGCCGCTCGCGGCGCTTGTCGTCGGTCGTGCGGCCCCGGGAGCCTCGGCGGACCGTCACCGACACCAGGGCGTCACCGATGATTGCGCGGCGCTCGGCGTCGTCGGTGGCCGCCGCCCAGTCATCCTCGAAGAAGCCCACCGGCTCCGACTCGTACCGGACCTGACCGGGCGCGGCCTCCGCGGTGGCCTTCAGCTCTTGCAGCGCGTCGATTTGGTCGAGCAGGTCTAGCCGCCGCTCACGGTCGCTCGCGCTGGCGATCTGCCGCCCGAGTTCGGTCAGGCGCACCTCGATCTCGGGGAGCATAGCGCCCGGCCCATCGAAGACCTTCTCCATCGGACGCCAGCGCGCCTGGCCGCTGGCCCGCGCGAGGAAGTCCTCCACCACGATGTGCTCGAAGTTGATCATGGCTTGGTGGCACTCGGGGCACGAGTACATCGTGTTCCCGTTCCGGACGCCCCGGTACATCCGCACCGGCTCTTCGTGCTCGCCGCAGAGCACCAGCCCGGACAGCACGCCGGAGGACTTGGCCGCGAGCGCCCTGGGGAGGTTCTTGCCCTCCTGCGGCGCATCGAGCGCGGCCAGCATTGCCCGCCAGCGCGCCACGGGCATGACGGCCAGATCGTCGCGGACCACGGGGAGGTCGTTCTCGCCTAGGAGCACTCCGTCACCCCGGCGCTTGGAGTCACGGCCTGGGTTGAACGGCACCATGCCAGCCACGAGCGGATGCCGGAGCAGACGCTCAACGGTCGCGTGGCCCCAGGCCGTCCCGGCACCAGAGGGGGTCGGTACCGACGCGTCTGAGAGCCACCTCGCGGTGCTGTAGATGCTGCGACCGGCCAACGTGCGGGCCACCATCTCCTCGACGTAGCCGATGCGCTCAGGGTCCTTGGCGATCACCATGCCCGGCCCGTCGGGGTTGGGGACGTTGCGCCAGCCAAAGGGCACGCCACCCCCGACGGAGCGCCCATTCAGGAGCAGGTGTGTCCGGGCCGCCGCCACGCGGGCGCTGATCGCCTCCGCCTCCATCTGTGCGAAGCCTGCGAGCACTCCCGCGACGATCTGGCCGATGGTCGTACTCATGTCCAGGTTGTCCGCCACCGACGCCAGCGAGCGACCTCGAGCGTCGAGTACTTCGTACGCTTTCCAGAAGTCCGTGATGCGCCGGGCCAGGCGGTCGACCTTCCAGACGAGGACCAAGTCGTAGGGCTCAGCGCTGGCGAGCAGCGCCTTCCATCCGGCGCGCTCCGCGGGCTTGTTCTTGGAAGCGCTCACGCCGTCGTCTACGAAGGGCTCCGCCACGACCTCCCAGCCGCGCGCCTCCGCGTACTTCTGACACGACTCGATCTGACGCGAGATGCTGACGGACTGTTCGTTGCTGACGGACAGCCGCGCGTAGATGACGCAACGCATGGGGACCCTCCTGGGCGCGTGCTGGCCCCTTGCCAGCGGCACCAGGGTACAGCGCAACGTGCTGGATGACACGCGCTTGCGTCGCACCCGACACCACGATGTTGAGCCCCGCGGCGACTGATGCGGCCAGGAAGTCCGCGGCCTGCTGCGTCATCGATCCCAGGTCCACGAGATCCTGCACGTGACGCGCACGAGCAATGTACTTGCGGATGTTCACGGCCCAATGGGCGCGAGTCACGTCAGGGATGACGGCGTGCAGGCGCTCGCCACCTGGCAACGTCGCATCCACGAACGGGCTCGACAAGTCGAGGCGGCGGCCAGAAACCTTGAGCATCTGCTCCACGAGGTCGCGTACCTGGGTGGCGGTCAGCATGGTGGTAGTTAGCTCCGCCTGGCCGTGGCGTGCGACGTAGACCTGCGAGGGTTCGTTGATCCATAATTCTTCTATCTCGGGGTCATCGAGGTACTGCTGCAGCGGGCCCAGCCCGGCCACGTTGTCGATCACTGACTTAGCAGTCCCCTCGCGGTCCATCAAAGGCAGGACCGCGCCGATCAATGCGCGTTGCTCCCAAGCCTCGAGCGCCTCATCAACCAGCCCACGCACCACCGCGAACTCACGAAGCGGATCCACGCCGCGGTCCCGAATCTGGTCGCGCACTTGCGACTCAATGTGGGCAGCGACGTCGACGGTCATGACATTTGACCTTAGGGGCACTCACAGAGACGCGCATCTTGAATTGTGGATAACCCCATCCGTGCACCGTCGCGGAGCGGTTAGTGCCTGGCGAGTTTGGCGACGCCCATGAACTTGCACACGCACCTAGATCGAACCACCGCCGAATCCGTTTACTCGCTGCAGCCTCACAAACGCTCCGGCGTCCAGCGACAACAATCCCAGGATTGCAGGGACACACCAACGCGACAGCTCGGTAACGGAACTGGGCAGGATAGGCCTTTGGCATGTTCAGGCTCCTCGTACTTGAGCCAAAACAACACTCTGCCAATGGTAACCAAACGATGGGACAGATCAAGTTGCCACCAAACCGTTCAGCAGACCCCCACCGATTGCATGTTTGAATAGCACGCGTTCGGTGTCGTAGCGCTTAGAAAACTCTTAAGCGAAACGCCACGGCAAGAAAAACCAATCGAGCCGACCGCGTTGGACGATTCCAGTTGCGCAGTGCCCTAGAGCGCTGTACGTTCATGGAGGGCTCGCACCTGTACGGAGTCCTCAAATTGGCGCCACTCTACAAGCCCCCAACCGGACAGAAAGCAAGGATTGTCTCTATGAGTCACCAAAAACGAACGGCCGTTCTAGCGGCGATGACGACCGTACCTTTTATAGTTGTTACCGCTCTTAGCGCATCAGCTAAGGAGCCCGTCTACGTTGATGAGCCCTCCACCGCCGTCACAGAAACCACACCTGGCTATATCGACTCCAGCTTCTTGGATGAAGTTGAAGACTTCGGGACACAGGTCGTTGCACCAGAAGATGGCGCGCAGTCAAATCTGCTCAACCCAACAAACGCTCAGAACCACGTGCTCACTTTTGAGCAGACGGGCCCAACCACTTTCGCCGCAGCGACCTCGCGGGCCGCAATTGGAACAGTTTTGAGCGGCTCTCGGAGTCAGCGGATGCCCACCACGTCAAGCAACTACGCTCGGGTGTCTTTTTCTACCGGGGTAACGCTGAATCGAACGTCTCTGCCTACCCGCGTTCAGTTCGATGGCGAATCACAGGTCTGCTTTTCTCTCCCCAGTAGCCCGAGTTCAGTGACAGTCACAAGCCGGTACACGGCGACTGGAGTCGCTCTATCGGCATCTGTCAGCGGCAGCGGTGCAACAGTCAGCGGCAGCACAACCACGAAGACCGCCACGACCAAAATGACCAAAAAGAATCCCGCCAAGAAGACCTGTATCAATACTGTGGACCGAGGCATATCATTCACTGGTGCCATCGTGTCCGCCAGAGAAGTGGTCGTTGGAGAAATTGTTTACAAAAACACCAAGTACACAATCCAGGTCGGAGATGAGTGAGCCGGCAGGCCGTGTAGGGCGCTCTCTCCTGCTAATAGGGCTCAGTTACCCGTTGCTCTCGGCCGGATTGCTACTTCTACTCGTGGGAACCAATTCGGCTGGCGTTACATTGACAATTTGTGGGACCTTCCTGATTGGCGTGACCGAGATACTCTTCTACCTCGATAGGACTCGGCCGCCCATGAACGACCGGCCCTAGGCTCCAACCGCTATTGCGGTCCTCGATTACGGGCCAGAAATCGTAAGAGACGGCGTAGCTCGGCGAGTGCCTGCCGGTCCGCTCGCCCTGTACCTGCGGGTCGCGGCATGGGCGTGGCCCGCAGGTACAGGGGCAGGGTTTAGCGATCGATTTGTGCGTGACGAGTCTTGATGCCAACCCCCTTCGCGTGTGAAAGTGTCGACGTTCGTCCTACCGTACTGGTTGCTTGTTGCGCCGGCTCAGCGCTGCTGAAGCCGGCACGCATCCGTGGGTGGAACACCTCGGTCCTCGAGCGCACCAGCGGTGCTAGCGCGCCACTCAGCCGAGTCATAGGCCTGCGAACCTTCGGCCCGCAACGCTTCACCGTCGCTTGAGACCCCCAGGGGCAGTATCGCTCGCGAGTGACTGCTGAATGATTCGGTGACAGTTTGACGTGCCCCCGGTTTGGCTTTGCCCGTGCGGGCGACCATCGTTGCCAGGATGCGCTCGGAGACACCAGACCCTAAACGCTTGGGTCACTCTTGTGAGAAGCCTCGCCACTAGAGTTGCTGCGATACAACGAGGGAACACCAACAATTTCGCCTCAATCACAAGAGACCTCTAGTCAACCGAGCCTGGCTCATTAATCCAGATTTCTTCGATCTCCGGATCATCGAGGTAGCGCTGCAACGGCCCCAGCCCGGCTACGTTGTCCATGACCGACTTCGCGGTGGACTCGCGGTCATGCACCGGAGCGACCGCACCGATCAAGGCCCGCTCGTCCCAGGCCTCGAGTGCCTCTTCCACTAGGTCACGAACCCTCGCTGCTTCTCGCAACGGGTCAACGCCGCGCTCGCGGATTTGGTCGCGCACCTGCGCCTCGATGGTCACGGCAGCTTCGGCGGTCATGACACCTGACACTAGAGGTAGTACCAAGGACTCGCATCTTGAGTTGTGGATAACCTCTTGCGTGCACAGTTACGAAGCACCTAGCGCCTGAGAGTTAGTCCCTGCACCATGCACCTGCACCCTGCCCGAACCACCGCCGAATCCGTCCACACGCTGCAGCCTCGCAGACGCTCAGGCATACAGCGACGACAACCCCAGTATCTCAGGTGCGCACCCACGCGACAGTTCGGAAAAGGAACTTAGCAGGATAAGCCATAGGCATGTTCAGAATTCTTGTACTCGAGCCAAAACAACACTCGGCCACTGGTAAACGAATGATGGGGAAGGTCAAGTTGCCACAAAACTATTCAGCAGACTCGAACGGAGGAGGCGTATGCCCGCGGCCGGGAAAACTCTCGCCGCGCATCGATAATTCCCCATGGCCGCTCCCCATCTTGAAGTGTCGGGCTACTTTCATCTGTAGCAGCGACGCAGACCTGCGAAGACATCCGAGCCACAACGCATTGGGAGAAGCAGAGAAATCTCTTGACAAGAACTGTAGACACCCTTTAGCGTCAGCATGAGTGTCGGCGACTGCCTACATTTTCGACCAACATTTTAGGCAGCATCCTATGGCAATAGGTTTGAGGCGAACCTGCGCAGTGATTGTCGCAACGTCGCTACTCTCCCTCACCTCGGCGAACGCCTGGGCTAGTGATGTTCGACCACCTTCTGACCTCGGTGGCGGAGGTCCGCAAAACCCGAACGGCGAAGTCTACGACGCGCAAGCGGCGGCAAAAGATCGCTTAGCTGAGGCTTGGATGCAGCAAAACGGCTTGTCCGTGATCTCCAGCAACGCCCTAGGAACGACGACCAAATCTGTTGCCACCGAATATGACACTCTTGCGAGGCAATATGAGGAGCAGTTCGGAGTTTCGGCGCCGGTGCCACCGGCGGAAAAGGTCAGTGCCAGAGGGGGCGTGGCTACCCTCAGCGCGGGAGTACCTTCGTCCCCACCACCAGTGAGCAAGTCGCTAGGCGTTTCATGGGTTCGCCAGCAAACGGGGTACTACTGCGGGCCCGCGACTGGATACATGATGTTGAAGTACAAGGGCATTACAAAGTCTCGAGCGAAATCGACCGATTCTCTAACTCAATCCAAGTTAGCCTCCAGTAGTTACATGAAGACGGACGCCAACGGTCAAACTTCTACCTGGAGCACGGGAGGGCACTTTTACATGGTGGAGGGGCTCAATAAGTGGAGATCAGGTAGCAGTACGGGCTACTACACCAACAAGGCTATCAACTCGAATTCCGGACTACAGACGCTATTTATATACTCCCTCTACGCAAACGAGTCCGTCGCAGTCTCTGCGATTGAGTACGAAGGTGGCGCCCACTACAACTCACACCCGAATCGTACAATCGGTCACTGGCTTGTCGGATACGGCTATAGCTCCAATGGCGCAACACTAAAGTTCAAGGATCCCGCGTCAGGACTGTCAGGGGGCTATGGCGGATCAGCGCAGAGTTTTCAACAGACCAGTTCATCGTTCTATAAGCATGCGGAAGGCCGAAACTCCATATGGTGAAGTCAGGGTTGACGGTCACACTGATCGTCATCTGCCTTGTAGCTTGCACGGGTCCCTCACCTGACCCGGCGCCAGTCAGACCCCCAGTCGCGGTTGACGATGATTCGCCCACCCCCAGCGCCAAACCCAGCCCTGCGGGCACGGACAACATTTCGATAGATAGTAGTGACGCGGTGGTTGACCGGACCGCTGGCGGTGAACTTGTGGACGTAGGCATGGACGTTGACCTCACACCAATTCCAGTGGGTAGATTCTATTGGCTCGACCCATTCGGAAACATTGTCGACAAACATGCTGACGCTTCGCATCGTATCGAAGTGCAACCTCTTGACGGATCTGAAGCGGTTGATTTTGGCGCTTCGCCTTGGGTTGGCCGTGCTGCGAATGACGGCGAGAACGGCACGTACGGGGAAGTCGCGTTCGACGGAACGTCGCTCGTGTGGCAGTCAAGACATGAAACTATGGATCTACGATTTGATAGTTACGATGTCTTCGCGATGCAGCGAGGTGGCGAGCCCGTCAAGATTGGTGAATCCACGGTGGATGACCCCTCGGCGCCTGAAGGTGAACAGATGTATTCGGCTCCGGGGGACGGTAACTACCTAACTATTGCCTCAAGGCGTGCTTGGTGGGTCGATGGCGAACCGGGTGCGGACACTAATATGCGATGGACATCGAGTATCTATTCAGCACCCCTCGACGGACACTCTCCGCAGACAGAGTCAATTGCCGGCAGCAGGCTCGTGAAGGTTGATTCGTGCGATGGCGCATCGTCGCCTACCCTCACTTACGCTATCGATCCCATGAGCACTGGAGAGCCCAACGCTGACTCTGAACTGTGGAGTACGACTCTGGACGACGCCGGCGACGTTTCTAAGGCCCAATTGCTGCTAAAACACGCTGGTATTGATATCGCTAGTTATGACACTTGTGGCGACGATTGGGCCTTGGCCTACACGATTCCGACCGCCGATGACGAGTATGACGGCTTCATCGACCTTTCATCCGGGGACCAGATCACCACCATATCCATGGGGAATCTCAACTCAGCGGGCCGCGTTACAGTCGTTCCCACCGGGGTGTTCTTCTTCAATTGGGGCGTTCCGGACAGGCAGTACTACTGGTCGAACGGCGCTCGGACCTTATACGACATAGGCCGGGGACTGTCATTCGGAACGGAATCGAGTGCAGACGGTACGCGCGTTGTCATGGCTGAGGCGACCGATCCTCTAGACGACGCCTCAGGTCTGATTCCGCGAGTGGTGACCCTTGCACCTTAGCGCGCGCCTGCATATCGACGATGGGTCTGCCGCACGAATAGGTGACAGCATGACCTGCCGCCCGGCTTGGCTTAGCCGGTGAGTGCGACGATTGTTGCCAGGACGCGATCGGAGACACCGGACCCCAAACGCTTGGGTCACTCTTGGCTGAAGCCTCGCCATTAGAGTTGCCGCGGTGCACCGAGGAAAAATCAACAATCTCGCGCTTGTTAGAAGTGATGTCTAGTTGACCTAGCCTGGCTCATTGATCCAAATTTCTTCAATCTCTGGATCATCCAGGTACTTCTGGAGTGGCCCTAGGCCTGCGACGTTGTCCATCACCCACTTGGCGGTTGCCTCGCGGTCGGTGACAGGCGCGACCGCACCAATCAACGCACGCTCATCCCACTGCTCCAGAGCCTCATCGACGAGCGCCCGCACCAACTCCGCCTCGCGCAACGGATCCACACCGCGCTCACGAATCTGGTCACGCACCTGCGATTCGATGCGCGCCGCTGCTTCAGCCGTCATGCTCTAAAACACTAGGGGCACCATGACTTCCCTGCATCTTATCTGTGGATAACCCCCTCCCCAAAGGAAACAAAGCTCCGACCCCGCCCACCCTCAGGAGAGGTGGGCGGTGTCGGAGCCCCGGGGGACGGAAAGCTACGCGCACACTAATCACAAGCCAGATCGCGCGCCATACGGCCACTAGCCATGCAAACGCTGCGGTGCGTCTTCTGAAGTCAACTTCACTCTTTTGATTTGCCAAAACATGCGCCCCCCACCGTCATTTTTTGTTGACTTCCTGTACAAAGGGTATCGAGCGTTCCGACCCAAGGGCGGTCGCTTGGCTTGGCGAGGGTGCAACAGCGCGCCAAAGTAGAGAAAAGCACGAATGAATGATGAGGATCAGACCTAGAGCGCTCGCGCTGGGTGCAGCGATGTGCGTCCCCCTAATGCTGGCTGCAAGCTTGAGTGCAGCTGCGGAAGAGTTTGGCGAGACCGACATGATCGCGACGACGGTTTCGGATGTTCAGCCCGACCACGGCGAACCAGTCGCGCTGGACGGGTTCGCGGCGTCAGGAAGCGAATCCGAGGTGAACGCGCCTCATGATGCGAGTGGTGACGTCGTGGTCTCCAATGGGACTGGCGAGGTCGGCATTTCATTGCCCACGAATGTGGAACTCGATTCCGGCGAGGTCGCTACCGACGGCACCGTGGTGTATGCCCCTTTGGCCTCGGACACCGGTGGCGTAGTAGTCGAAGCCCTCGAGGATGGATCGGCACAAATCCAAGCCGCGATTGCAGACTCGGCGGACGTGCACGATTTGACGTACGAACTCAGCTTGCCCGCCGAAGCTACTGTCGAGCTCCTTGAAAACGGCGCCTTGATCGCGTTTAACTCGGATGGCACTGTCGCGGCAGGTCTGGCGACGCCATGGGCTAGAGACGCCAATGGGATGAACGTAGACACCAACTTCACGGTGGACGGCACGATAGTCACACAGCACATCAACCCCAACGCAGACACCGCCTACCCCATCATCGCGGACCCCTGGTTGGGCAAAGCACTCATTTCCAAGACCAAATGGGTCTACAACTCCACCTACCGTGGCACAACATTGCAGGTCTACCCCACGACGTGGGGTCGTGCTGGAGCGTACAGCATCCCCGGTGGCGCAGCTTGGTACTATCTCATCCGTAAGTCGGCCTGGGGGGAAGTAGTCGCCAAGACGGTCGGAAACACTGAAAACACCGCATCAATGCGCGACCAGTTCTACTGTCACGTTGATGTAGTTCGCTTACGCTTTCCAAACAAGACATCGTGGAATCTAGACAACTGGCGGCCCAATGTGTCATACGCCACCATGCTTCAGGAAGAGTGCAACCCGTGATTAAGACCAGAGGAGCTGTCATGTACCTGCGAATTCTCGGCATCGCAGCGATTGCCGCCGCTGTCGCCCTGTTCGTGAAAGGTTGGTTCACGCTATCTCCGGACGATGTAGCTTTCTTAGAAAGCGGGGGTAGCGGCGACTCCGTTCCTAGTCCCTGGCCGTGGATCCTGGCCGCAGTCATATGCGGTTTGTTGGGTGCGGCACTACTATTCACGAGCATGCGGCGAAAGCCCTAACTTGCAAGGCACTCCACGCTGGGGCCCTTAAGGCTACGCGGCTCCCGTGAACTTGGAGGGCCACCCCTTTCCACAGCCCGTCATCTGCGATCTAGGCTAGCGCCGGTTCCACTACTTCTTTGCGGGGTGGGGCCGGCGCTTTGCCGATAGCGGGGCCTTCTTCGGATAAAGGGGGAAGTGTCACGCAGGGCGCGAAGAGTTCCCCTGCCAGGAGGCGGAAGTGTGGAAGATCGTTACCTGACGGGACGAGACTGGTGGCTCGGTGCGCCTAGGGCACATAGAGCTCGACCCCGCCAAGAAGCCCGCCCAACTCCCCCACCACCTAAACAACTACATACCTCGGAGGGAGTGGCGGCGTTACACTCGATACGGCTTTCCGTTTCGTCACCGTCGACCGTGACGATAGCAACTCACAGATGAGGAAAATTTCGACGCTATGCGAGCGATTGCTCTCCTGGTCAGATAAATTGTCTGCCGCACGAATAGGTGACAGCATGACCTGCCGCCCGGCTTGGCTTAGCCGGTGAGTGCGACGATTGTTGCCAGGACGCGATCGGAGACACAAAACCCTAAGAGCTCGGGTCAATCTTGTCCGAAACCTCGCCACTAGAGCGGCCGCGATCCACCGAGGAAAAGCCAACAACCTCACGCTTGTTTGAAGAGATGTCTAGTTGACCTAGCCTGGCTCATTAATCCAGATTTCTTCGATCTCCGGATCATCTAGGTAGCGCTGCAACGGCCCCAGCCCGGCTACGTTGTCTATGACCGACTTCGCGGTGGACTCCCGGTCATGCACCGGCGCGACCGCACCGATCAAGGCCCGCTCGTCCCAGGCCTCGAGTGCCTCTTCTACTAGGTCACGAACCATCGCGGCCTCACGCAACGGATCGACGCCGCGCTCGCGGATTTGGTCGCGCACCTGCGCCTCGATGGTCACGGCGGCTTCTGCGGTCATGCCAATAGACATTAGGGGAACCACCAGTTCCTCGCATCTTGTTTGTGGATAACCTCTGCGCTCACGCACAATTCGGCTCTGCACTAAGCCCGCGCACACCACTCAGCGCTACGTCCGCACCCTAAAACGGCACTGCGGGTCCGCTCTTGTGCGTAGCGCATTGGTAGCAACCCGGATTTAGGGTGCGGACGTAGAGAAGGGAGGGCAGACTGGACTCATGTGCGGCCGCTACGCGAACTTCCTGTCCGACCAAGAGCTGATCGACGCCTTCGAGATCGCCACTCTCGCCGATGACGCGCGCCTCCTCGGCCCATCGTGGAACGTCGCCCCCACACAAAAGGTGATTCTGGTGACCGCGTCCAAAGACGACCCGAGCCAGCGCATCGGCGAGACGGCCAAATGGGGCCTGGTGCCGTCCTGGGCCAAAGACCCGTCCGTGGGCTCTCGCATGATCAACGCCCGCGGCGAGACCGTGGCGGAGAAGCCGTCGTTCCGGTCCGCCTTCGCCAAGCGCCGCTGCCTGGTCCCCGCAAGCGGCTACTACGAGTGGCACACCGAGGGCGGCGTCAAGACGCCTCACTACATCCACTCGCCGGACGATGCCCCCCTCGCCTTTGCGGGCCTGTACGAGTTTTGGCGGGAGAAGGGTTCTGCCGATGACGCGCCCTGGCTGGCTACGTGCACCATCGTCACTACGGCCGCCCGCGACGAGATGCGCGAGCTGCACGACCGCCAACCCGTGATGCTTACCGACGATCAGCGCAACGCGTGGCTAGACCCAGCCTCAGACAAGGACACCCTGCTCGACGTCATCGCCGCGCCCGCCCAGAAGGTCGAGTGGTACGCCATCGGCAAGGCCGTGGGCAATGTCCGCAACAATTCCGCAGAATTACTGGAACCCGCCGATAGCTAGGGTCCGTTCGGCGTGGGGGGACCACAGCACAAAGCTTGGATCCGACTTAAGATCTCGATCCGCCGGTCCGTCGTCGCGGAGATACGATCAGACAATCGTGTGACAACCGCTCCACCGTCCCGTCTTTTCCGCCCTGCCCCCGCGTGGGGCCTGCTTGCCGAGAGAGTCACGAGATGAACACCGAGAGCGCCGCAGCTGACCCCCTGCACATAGGGCTTGTCGCGCAGCCGGAGATACTCGCTCGCGCACAGCAGGCATCGGGCCAGAAGGCGCTACCCCATCCCACTGTGGACGAACGCCGGGCAGTTGGCCGCGCGGCGCGTACCAAGACCCCGCGTCACAGCCTTGGAGCCTGGCAGTCGCCGCAAGACAGAGCCGATCCGGTCGCGCTGCTCATGAGCCAGGAGACAACGCGAGTGGCGCACCTGATTCCGGTGCGTCACGCCCGCATGGCGACCAGCGCCTTCGCCTTCTACCGGGGCGCGGCGCTCGTGATGGCGGCCGACCTCGCCACCCGTCCTCGGTCGGGGCTCCACGTCCAACTTTGCGGCGACGCCCACCTGTCCAACTTTGGCGTGTTTGCCGCCCCGGACAGGTCGCTGGTGTTTGATGTCAACGACTTCGACGAGACGCACCCCGGGCCTTTCGAGTGGGACGTCCAACGCCTAGCGACGTCGTTCATCCTGGCAGCCCGCGAGAATGGCATGTCCAACAAGGCCGGAGCCGCGGCGGCGGAGGTGGTCTGCAGTTCGTACCGCCAATCCATCGCCAAGTTCGCGGAGCGACGCGAACTCGACGTCTGGTACCACCGCATCGATGTCAATGCCCTTCTCGGCGCGAGCAAGGATGCCTCCGATGCGACGCGCAAAGCCAAGAAGCTCACCAAGGAACAGCAGCAGGTCGCGCATGCGGAGTCCAAGGCTCGCCTGCGTGACGCATGGTCCGCCGTGTCCAAGATCACGGAGGTCGTGGACGGCAAGCGACAGTTCCGCCACGATCCGCCCCTCCTGCTGCGCATCGACGTGACCGATGACCTCCGCGCGGTGATCAACTCGCTGTTCCACGAGTACCGGGCGACGTTGCAGGAAGACCGGCAAGCACTTCTCAAGCGCTACGAGGTGGTCGATTTTGGCCACAAGGTAGTCGGGGTGGGAAGCGTGGGCCTGCTCGCCTTCGTGCTGCTGCTTCGCGGACGCGACGAGGACGACCTGATGGTCCTCCAGGTCAAACAGGCTCAGGCCTCCGTACTCGAAGCCTTCACGCAGAAGTCGGCGTTTACTAAACAGGGACACCGAGTGGTCACGGGTCAACGCCTCATGCAGGCCGCGAGCGACTCATTCTTAGGCTGGATCGACGGCCCTGCCGGGCGCAACTACTACGTGCGCCAACTCCGCGACATGAAATGGGCGCCGGACCCGTCGTCGCTGACCGGGAAGCGGCTGTCGCGATATGCCTCACGGTGCGGCATGACCTTGGCGCGGGCCCACGCCCGCTCGGGAGACGCCATCGCACTGAGTGCCTACCTGGGGAGCGGAACGGCGTTCGACAAGGCCACCAGCGCGTTCGCTTTGAGTTACGCGGACCAAGCGGAGCAGGACTTCGACGCGTTTGTCGCGGCGATCGCGGATGACCGGCTGTCCTCGCACGAGGACGCCGGCGGAGCCGAAAGCATGCGCGCCGCCCAAGCGGTGGTTGAGTCGTAGTCCACGCGATATTCCTGGTCAACTAGCCGCCATGACGGCCGGTACTCAACCGCGCCGGGCACCTGATCTCAGCAAGCCTCTGGACCCCGCGCCCGTCGCGACCTAGAGCCCCGGAGTGACTTGCGGCTTCGGCAATGCATCAGCGAGCCCAGTGGCGTATTTCTCGACCAGATCGGCGCGCTTCTTGATCTTGACGTGGATGACAATAAAGAACGCGACGACAAAGGGGCCTAGGGCTACTACAGCGATCAACGGGAACACGAGCGCGCTCCAGCCAAAGATGAGGAGCGGCACAATGCCTATCGCGGCGACGAACACCGCCAGAAAGATTGCCGAACCAAGGACCAGCCTGTAACTCCGCCAGGACTGGTCGCTCTCTTCACGCACTTGGGCAGCGATGAGGGTTTTCTTGGTGACGTCGTCCGTCGAGAAGAACTCATGCCAACTGAGATCCAACTGCTGTGTTGTCATCATGAGCGCGCAACCTTCCTTCGGTCTCTACGACGGGGCCTTGGTCGTTCACATCAAAACTGCGGCCGCGCACTTGGGGGATCAGACGTTTTGAGAAGTGTAGCGAAGGCATGCAATTCAGGTGAGGCAAGCGCTCAAGCGCGGCGGACGCGCACGTCTCCGGCAAGAATCTCGCGGCGCTCGCCAGACGAGGTTTCCACCAACAGCCCTCCCTGCGGGCTGAGGCCCACCGCGCGGCCGTTCACCGGCGAAGCGCCTGGCACGTCCACGGCGACGTCCCAGCCGATGGTTGCGCACACGGCACCCACGGAGGCGGGAATCGCGCCGCGGTCGTCGGTGCCCTCCCACATGCCCACCGCATCGGCCAGCTCTGCGGTCAGCACGCGTAGCAGTGCCACGCGGTCCAGCTTGGTCGCGCCAAGAGTGGCCAGCGAGGCCGCGTGCGGCACCGGAAGCTCACCTGGGGCCTGAGAAACATTGATGCCAATACCAGCGACAATCGCATCCTGTCCGGGCACCGTCTCGCACAGGATGCCCACCACCTTGCGCCACTTGCCCCACTCAGGAATCTCGCGCACGCCGGCCTCAACCACTACGTCGTTAGGCCACTTGAGCATCGCGCCCACACCTAGGGTCCTGAGCGCGCGTACGGTCGCGAGGCCCACCACCAGCGGCGCCCAGCCGTACGCATCCCGCCTCACACCCGAGGGGCGAATGACAACGGAAAGAGTGCACGCAGCCGCGGCGGGAGTCTGCCACTGGCGACCCGAGCGCCCTCGCCCCGCGGTCTGGTGATCCGCGACCAGCGCGCTCATGTGAGGCCACTCGTCCGGCTTCGCCTCGGCCTTCGCCAGCACCGCAGTGTTAGTAGAGGGAGAGGTGGGAACGACCCTGACCTGAGACAGCGGGCGGTTATCCCCCACCAGCATTGAAAGCCCCTCAGTAGTAAGGGGTCGGCGGGAATGGGCGACGGCTGCAGGCGAAGGGGTACTCACCGGGCTAGGCTACTGGCAGTTCATTCAAGGGGGACACGTGTCGACCAATAGCCCAAGCAAGACCACCGCCAGCCAGCTCGAGGAACTTCGCAAGAAGACCACCGCAGCATCGGCCACCGCCGAGGCGACCGCGCAGGAAAAGCAGCACGCTCGCGGCAAGAAGACCGCACGCGAGCGCATCGACATGTTGCTCGACGAGGGCTCCTTTGTGGAGCTCGACGCACTCAACCGTCACCGCTCGCGCAACTTTGGCCTGGACAACAACCGCCCATTCGGCGACGGCGTCGTCACCGGCCACGGAACCATCGACGGCCGTCAGGTATGCGTCTACAGCCAGGACTTCACCGTCTTTGGCGGCTCGCTGGGCGAGGTCCACGGCCAGAAGATCGCCAAGGTGCAGGACTTTGCGCTACGCACTGGCGTCCCGTTGATCGGCATCTCCGACGGCGGCGGCGCACGCATCCAGGAGGGCGTCGCGGCCCTCACCCAGTTCGCGGAGATCTTCCGCCGCAACGTCGCAGCATCGGGAGTCATCCCCCAGATTTCCATCATCCTCGGCCCGTCGGCCGGCGGCGCGGTGTACTCCCCCGCGCTCACCGACTTCATCGTGATGGCCGACGGCACGTCGCAGATGTTCATCACCGGCCCGGACGTCATCAAGTCCGTCACCGGCGAGAACGTCACGTTTGAAGAGCTGGGCGGCGGCCAGACCCACAACCAGAAGTCCGGCGTCGCGCACTACCTCGCCGATGACGAGGCCGACGCAATCGAGTACGTGCAGCACCTGCTGCAGTTCCTGCCGCAGAACAACCTGTCCGACGCCCCCACGTGGGAGAACGAGGCCGACTTCGAGTCCACCGACACGGACACCGCGCTGGACACGATCATTCCCGACAGCCCCAACCAGCCCTATGACATGAAGACCGTCATCGAAGCTGTGCTGGACGAGGGCGACTTCTTTGAGATTCAGCCGCTGTTCGCGCCTAACGTCGTCGTGGGCTTCGGCCACGTCGAGGGCCACTCAGTGGGCATCGTCGCCAACCAGCCGCTCGCCAAGGCCGGCACGCTGGACATCGACGCCGCGGAGAAGGCCGCGCGGTTCGTGCGCACGTGCGATGCGTTCAACATCCCCGTCGTCACGTTCGTGGACGTGCCCGGGTTCCTGCCCGGCGTGGACCAGGAGCACCAGGGCATCATCCGCCGCGGCGCCAAACTGATCTACGCCTACGCCGAGGCCACCGTGCCCCTGGTCACTGTCATTACCCGCAAGGCGTACGGCGGCGCGTACATCGTGATGGCCTCCAAGCAGCTGGGTGCCGACGTGAACCTCGCGTGGCCGACCGCGCAGATCGCCGTCATGGGCGCCGCGGGGGCCGTCAACATCCTCCAGCGCCGCACTCTCGCGACAGTGGCCGAGCAGGGCGGGGACGTCGAGACCGAACGCCAGGGTCTGATCGACGACTACGAGGAGCGGATTGTGAACCCCTACGACGCCGCCGACCGTGGCTACGTGGATGCCGTGATCGAGCCATCCGAGACGCGTGAGCAGGTGGTACGTGCCCTGCGCGCACTGCGCACCAAGCGCGCCGCGATGCCCCCCAAGAAGCACGGAAACATCCCGCTGTGACGCCCGACGCAACCGACCACCACCAGGACGCCGCAGCATCGACCGCAGGCATGCGGGTGGTGCGCGGCACGCCCGACGACGCCGAGCTTGCGGCATTGGTGGCGGGCATGGCCGCCTTCGCTTCCACGGCCGATGCTGGGGACGACGAGCCCGGCTCCCCCACCTCCGCTTGGATGGACAGAGCACGCAGCATGCGCGGCAGTCGCTCCCACGGCCCGCTGGGCCGCGGCGCCTCCGCCTGGCGCCACTCACTGCGATGAACGACCGCGGTACGTCCGCATTACGGATTGCCGGTAGTTCCGCGCTCGCCTTGGGTGCCGCGGTCGCCCTCCCCACCGCCATCACGCGTTTCACCACCGCAGCCAGCGTCAAGCCGGTCGAGGCCGACTTCGCGCACGCCAATGCTGCGCTGATCCTGGGCGCCCGGGTCTGGCCCGATGGCCGACCTTCGCGATTCCTGCGTGAGCGCGTCGAGACCGGGGTCGAGCTGTTCAAGCGCGGCCTAGTCGACAGCCTGATCATGAGCGGGGACGGCATCCACGCCCATTCCTACGACGAGCCGGCAGTCATGACCCGGGTCGCGATCGAGATGGGCGTCCCGGCATCGGCGATCACCGCGGACCCCCGCGGCGTGGATACCTACTCGTCGGCGCATCGGGCACGGCATGTCTACGGAGTGACGAGCGCGATCGCCGTCAGCCAGGAATTCCACCTGCCGCGTGCGGTGTGGCTGTGCGAACGCCTCGGCATCTCGGCGCAAGGTGCATACCCGCCCGTGATTGTCCGCGAGCACACCGCGATGGGCTACGTGCGGGAGACGGCGGCGACGGTCAAGGCTTTTCTGGACGTCGCTCAACGACGTGTGCCCGACGGCACCACGTAGGCCGATGCTCTGGGCTGGTTCGCCGCCCGGCGCTACTTGGACGCGGCCGGGAGCCCGGCACGCAGCGTCTCAAGGATGTCACCGAACTGCGCGAGCTGCTCCTCACTGAGCACCTGGAGCTGACGGCGCCGCCCCTCGCGAGCCGCCCCCACAATGCCCTCGATGAACTCGCGGCCGTGTTCAGTGAGCGACAGTCGGCGGATGCGACGGTCCTGCGAGTCTTCAAAGCGGGTGACGTATCCGCGACCCACGAGCTTCTGCACAATGCCTGTGCCCACGCTGGGGTGAACGCCCACATAGTCGGCGAGGTCAGTAGTGGTCGCGTTGTCATGGACCAGCACGAACACCAGCGCGCGGAACTGGTGCGGCGTCAGGTTGGCCTTCGCGACGGAGTCGCCCTGCTTGGGGTTCGAGGCACGCAGGAATTGCACCAGCGATTCGAGCGTGTTCTCAAGCAGTTCGTCGCGCTCCATCAGGTCCCCATTTCGGTTTGCAAGAAACTATAGCGAGATGGACCTCGCCAGCGCCGTGCGCTAGGGGGCTTCGACGCCCTCTGCAGCGGCCCGCATAGCCTTGCGCGTGGCCGACGTCGTCAGCAACACGATGGCGGCCATGGCGACCACGAGCATCGCCACCAGCGGCTCGTTGAGCACCACCTGGAAGACCGCACCCAAGAACGTCACCACTACCGCGGCGAAGGACAGGAAGTCATTGACACCGTACGGGCGCGAGGTGTCCGGGAGCTTGGTCACCGCGAACAGCGCGACTGCGCCAGCAGCGAGTTCGATCAAGCCGTGCGCGGCAATGACCATAAAGAACACCACGCCGTAGACCGGAGACGGGGCGGAGACCGTACTATCCGCATTGGTCCCTGCGACCAGCGCCGCTCCAGTAAGGCCAACAAACACTAGGACCGGGCCCGTGATGAGCCCCGTGACTCCGACGCGGCGCAGGAGTTGGCGCGGCGTTGCACGGGTAACTTCAGCCATCTCGTACCCCCTCCACGGTTGTGGTCCATCGAGAGCCTAACGCGCGAGGCGGTGCCGGCGTTAGGCTCGCCACCATGACCATTTCTTTTGTGCTCGCCTCGCAGTCCCCTGCCCGCCTCAGCACGTTGCGCGCGGCCGGAATCTACCCGCGCGTCATCGTCAGCGACGTGGATGAGGACGCGGTACTGGCGGCGACTCGCGCGTCGCACGACGCCGCCGGCCTGGGAGACCTTTCTCCATCCGATGCCGTGCTCGCCTTGGCCAGGGCCAAGGCTCAGGAGGTTTCGGACACCAACGGCACCGATGCGATTGTGCTGGGCTGCGACTCGATGCTGGAGATCAACGGCGAGATCTTGGGTAAGCCTCAGACAGCCGAGATTGCCCGCGAGCGCTGGCGCGCCATGCGAGGCTCCACCGGCACCCTTCACAGTGGACACTGGTTGATCGACGACCGTGACGACGGCTCGTCCGGAACCCTTGGCGCGACCTCCTCCACGGTGGTGCACTTCGCAGATCTAAGCGACGCGGAAATCGACGCCTACGTCGCCACCGGCGAGCCCCTCAAGGTAGCTGGTGCGTTCACGGTGGACGGCATCGGCGGACCTTATGTGACGGCAATCGAAGGCGACTATCACGGCGTCGTGGGCGTGAGTCTGCCACTGCTGAGAGAACTTTTACTCGAGATCGGGGTCGCGATCCACGAGCTTCGCAACGCCTAGGGATATCGCGTCACACCATGACCTGGCCCCAAGCGTCTGCGCTCTCAACTGAGCGCTTTGAACTCGAACCACTTGCGGTACACCACGCAGAGGAGATGGCGGTGGTCCTCGCGCCACTCAGCCTCTATGACTACACGGGCGGGGAGCCACCCACCGTCAATACCCTGCGGGAGCGCTACGAGCGACAGTGCGCGGGTCACTCGCCCACCAACGATGCTGGCTGGCTCAATTGGATCGTGCGCGCTGCGGGCTCACGCGATGCCATCGGCTACGTTCAGGCAACACTGACGCGTGCGGATGGGGAGGTCACCGCGGACCTGGCGTGGCTCGTCGCCCCCCACGCGCAGCGGGCCGGCGCAGCGACCGAGGCGGCCGCGGCCATGGTGACGTGGCTACGCGCCCAGAACGTCCGGCGCCTCCGGGCCGCCATCCGTCCCGACCATCGCTCATCGGCGCGGGTCGCCGCGAACCTCGGATTGAGACCCACCGGCCTCATCCGCGACGGAGAGTGCGTTTGGGAGGCATCGGACCACGTGATTCCGGCCCGGAATTGATCGGCACCACCTCGCCCCTTTGTGGACGGCACACAACCTACGCCGTCGTGGGCGCATTTCAGCGCAATTTCTTTGTACGATTCCCCTAAGTGATGCCGCGAGCCCTTATGTTCGCTTCCAAAGTTGGCGAGAACCGCCGCCAGGGATCGTCGCATCGGACGCCCGCGCGCTACCGTGGCGGGGTGCCTGCCTTCTCGAGTGTCCTCATCGCCAACCGTGGCGAGATCGCCGTCCGCATCATTCGCGCTTGCGCAGACGCTGGGCTTCGGTCCATCGCTGTATACGCGAACCCGGACCGCGAGGCTCCCCACGTGCGCCTGGCGGACGACGCCTTCTCGCTAGGTGGCGCGCTCGCCCGGGAGACGTACCTAGACATCGACAAGATCATCGCGCTCGCGCATCGCTCGGGCGCAGAAGCCGTGCACCCCGGTTACGGCTTCCTCGCCGAGAACGCTGACTTTGCACGCGCCGTCATCGACGCCGGCCTGGTGTGGATTGGCCCCAGCCCTGCGGCAATCGAGGGCCTCGGTGACAAGGTCAGCGCGCGTCACATTGCCCAGCGCGCCGGCGCCCCACTGGTGCCTGGCACCAAGGACCCCGCAGAATCGGCCGATGAAGTGGTCGCCTTCGCCGACGAGTTCGGTCTCCCGGTGGCCATCAAGGCGGCGTTCGGCGGCGGCGGTCGCGGCCTCAAGGTCGCCCGCACTCGCGAAGAGATCCCCGAGCTGTTCGACTCGGCCACGCGGGAGGCCATTTCCGCCTTTGGTCGCGGTGAGTGCTTTGTGGAGCGCTTTCTCGACAAGCCGCGCCACGTCGAGACCCAATGCCTGGCGGACGCGCACGGCAACGTAGTGGTGGTGTCGACCCGTGACTGCTCTCTGCAGCGCCGCCACCAGAAGTTGGTTGAGGAGGCACCTGCGCCATTCCTGACGGACGACCAGAACGCCAGGCTTATCGAGGCAAGCGAGAACATCCTGCGTGAGGCCGGCTACCAGGGCGCTGGAACATGCGAGTTCCTAGTCGGCACGGATGGCACCATCAGCTTCCTCGAGGTCAACACTCGCCTACAGGTGGAACACCCCGTGACCGAGGAAGTCACTGGCGTGGACTTGGTCCTCGAGCAGTTCCGCATCGCCGCGGGCGAGCCGATCTCGAACCTCAACCCCGTCACTCGCGGCCACTCGATTGAGTTCCGCATTAACGGCGAGGACCCGGGTGCGAACTTCATGCCCGCCCCCGGACGCATCTCACGCCTGCACTTCCCGTCAGGTCCCGGCGTGCGCGTCGACGCCGGCGTCATCCAGGGAGACACCGTCTCCGGCAACTTTGACTCCATGATTGCCAAAGTCATCGTCACGGGCGCGACTCGCGAGCAAGCCATCGCGCGTGCCCGCCGAGCGCTGTCGGAGATGATCGTCGAGGGCATGCCGACAGTCCTCCCCTTCCACCGTGCAGTGCTCGACGCCCCTGAATTCGCCGCCGCCGACGGCAACTTTGGCGTCTTCACCACGTGGATCGAGTCTGACTTTGCCGATGTCGTGGCCAGTTTGGGCAAGGCACCAGCCGCTGGAGCGGACGACGACGAGGCAGAGGCAACCGAGCGCGTGGTCGTCGAGGTGGGTGGCAAGCGCCTCGAGGTAGTGCTTCCTGCAGCACTCGCCCAGGCCGGTCGCGCCGGAGGGCGCAGGCCCGGGCCGACGCGCCGTGGTGCACGCAAGCCCGCAGGCTCGGCCCGCGCAGCATCGGGTACTACGCTGACGTCCCCCATGCAGGGAACCATCGTGAAGGTCGCGATCGAGGATGGCGCGACTGTGGCCGCAGGCGACCTCATTGTGGTCCTCGAGGCCATGAAAATGGAACAGCCATTGGTCGCGCACAAGGCCGGGACCGTGAGTGGCCTTACTGCCGCCGTTGGCGCGTCCGTCAGCTCAGGCACCGCTATCTGCGAGATCGTCGACACAGCGGAGAGCCCCGCCGCCCCCTAGTCCCCGACGCCCTGTCGCCTCCCCCCGCTATTTTCTTCCTCCCGGCCCCTTTTCCCGTTGCGCCTTAGTGGGACCTGAGTACGGAGTTGGCGCCAAGATCGGTCCTCAGGTACCGCTGGGACGCAAAGCGTCATTGCCCCACCCTTTGCTGCAGTCACTGCGTGTCGATTTCGGAGCGAACCCCGTTCTTAGTGACCAATGAGGCTCAGGGAGCGCTGCGGGGATCAGCGCATATACGAAACACTGGCGTTTCTTTTCTTTGACACGGGTACGTCCATCTAATACGCTCGCCGTAATGAGGTAAGGCAATCCTTATCTGGACATCCCCGCTGCGAGAGGCGCCCCCGTGTTCGCGAACTATCTGATTGGCCTGCGCGAAGGCCTCGAGGCAGCTCTCGTCATCGGCATCTTGGTCGCGTACCTCGTGAAAACAAACCGTCGCGAACTCCTCCCCCAGGTGTGGCTCGGCGTCGGCATCGCCATCGTCGTGTCCTTCGCGTTCGGCGCGATCCTCACGCTCGGGCCGCAAGGACTGAGCTTCGAGGCCCAGGAAGCCATCGGCGGAACGCTCAGCATCGTCGCCGTGGGCCTGATCACCTGGATGATTTTCTGGATGGGCAAGACCGCCCGCTTCCTCAAGACCAACCTCGAGACCGCCCTCGAGAAGGCCATCGCCGTGGGCAAAGGCGCGATCGTCGGCATGGCGCTCATTGCAGTGGGCCGCGAGGGACTCGAGACTGCCCTGTTCTTATGGGCCGGCATCGAGGCCGCCGGGTCGAGCACAGGGCCCATCACGGGGGCGGTGTTGGGTCTGATCACCGCGATCGCCCTCGGCTACCTCATCTACCGCGGTGCGGTGAAGCTCAACCTGCGCGCGTTTTTCCAGTGGACCGGCGTCTTCCTCGTGATCGTGGCGGGCGGCGTGCTCGCCTACGGGATCCACGACCTGCAGGAGGCCGGCATCCTGCCTGGCCTCAACAACCTTGCCTTTGACGTCAGTGCCCAAGTGCCGCCCAGCTCCTGGTACGGCACCGCGCTGAAGGGCATCTTCAACTTCTCCTCAGCCACTACCGTGCTCCAGGCCATCGCCTGGGTCTGCTACGTGGTGCCCGTCATGTGGCTCTTTGTGCGCATGGCATTCGGTGGCCCCAAGCGTCCCGCCGTCAAGTCCGAATCCAAGGTGCCCGCGACCGGCGCGCCCCTCACCACCAACGCCTAACACCACCAATCCCCAAGGAAACCTCATGAACGCCCGTCTTGTCCTGCCCGCGCTCGTACTCGGCTCGCTCGCCCTCAGCGGCTGCGTGTCCAACGACACCTCTTCTGTCGACGGCGCGATCGACGTGTCCTCGACCTCCGACAGTTGCGAACTGACCACCAACACGGCCCCCTCGGGTTCAATGGTGTTCAAGGTCACCAACGACGGCGATGACGTCACCGAGTTCTACCTGCTGGCTGACGACGGCCTGCGCATCATTACCGAGGTCGAGAACATCGGCCCCGGCCTGTCCCGCGAGCTCGTCGCTCAGGTTCCCCCGGGCGATTACATCACCGCCTGCAAACCGGGCATGGTGGGCGAGGGCATTCAGGCGGCGTTCACTGTCACCGACTCAGGCGAAGAAGTAGGCCCCACCGGTGAGATTGGCGACCAGCTCCAGGCGGCGTCCGACCAGTACCTGCTCTATGTTCGCGACCAGGTTGCGACGCTCGTGACCAAGACCGACGCCTTCGCCGACGCGTACCTCGCGGGCGACGACCAGGCGGCCGCCGACATGTACGCGGACACCCGCGTGCACTGGGAGCGCATCGAGCCCGTCGCCGAGGCCTTTGGCGACCTGGACCCGTCCATGGACCTGCGCGAGGCCGACCTCGCGGAGAACGAGGAGTGGACCGGCTGGCACCACATCGAGAAGAACCTGTTCCCGCCCGCGGAGGGCTACGAGCTCACCCAGGAGGAGCGCCAGGCGCTCACCGACCGCCTCGTCTCTGACACCGCCGAACTGAACAAGCGCGTCAATGCTGAGGACTTCAAGATCGACGCCTTCCAGATCGGCAACGGCGCCAAGGAGCTCCTCGACGAGGTTGCCGCTGGCAAGATCACCGGCGAAGAGGAAGCCTGGTCGCACACCGACCTGTGGGACTTCCAGGCAAACCTCGATGGCGCATCGGTCGCATTTGGCGTGCTGCGCCCCGTGCTCGAGCAGACAGACCCCGACCTGGCGACGGAGCTCGACGCGCGCTTCGACGACGTGCAGGTGCTGCTTGCCGCGCAGGGCTCAGTCGAAGACGGATTCACTTACTACACGGACCTCACCGACGACCAAATCCAGGAACTCGCGCGCGCCGTTGACGCCCTGGGCGAGCCACTGTCTCGCCTGACCGCAGCCGCAGTTCTCTAACCCGCTGGGCGGGGTTGCGCGACGTGGTTCGCGACGCCCCGCCCGTTTGGAACAATGACCCCATGAACGATGCCGAGAAGCCCGAGTTGCCCGACGCCGCTAACGCAGCGGACGGCGATACAGTCGACGCCCACGCGGCCGATGCCGCACACGGCTCGGGCCTGTCACGTCGCGCGGTCTTTGGCGTCACTGGCGCGGTCGTTGGTGCCGCGGCAGTAGCCGGCGCCGGGGGGTTCGCCGTGGGCCGCAGCACGGCCCCTACGACGACCACTACGTCCTATGAATTCCTGGGTGATCACCAGAGCGGCATCGTCACGTCGCAGCAGGACCGCATGCACTTTGCGGCCTTCGACGTCACCGCGTCGTCGCGCGACGAACTCATCGCCCTGCTGCGTCGTTGGTCGCAGGCGGCCGCAACCCTGATGGCCGGTTCGGAGCTCGGCACTGGGGCCGCAGGCGGCAGCTACGCCGCTCCCCCGGACGACACCGGCGAGGCGCTCGACCTGCCTGCGGCCAAGTTGACCATCACCTTTGGCTTTGGCCCCACGCTGTTCGAGAAGGACGGCGAGGATCGCTTTGGGCTCGCGGACAAACGACCGGACCAGCTCATCGACCTTCCTAAGTTTGCGGGTGACACCCTGGACCCCACCTTCGTGGGAGGCGACATCTGCATCCAGGCTTGCTCGGACGACCCTCAGGTTGCGGTGCACGCGATCCGCAACTTGTCGCGCATTGCTTTTGGCGCCGCCGCCATCAAGTGGAGCCAGCTTGGGTTCGGGCGTACGTCGTCGACCACCTCAGACCAGGTGACCCCGCGCAACTTCATGGGCTTCAAGGACGGCACGCACAACATGCGCGCTGAAGAGACTGAGTTGGTCAACAAGTGGCTGTGGTCCGAGCCCGAGGATGGCCAGGCGTGGATGGGCGGCGGCTCCTACCTGGTGGCCAGGCGCATCCGGATTCTTGCTGAAATCTGGGACCGCACATCGCTGGGCGAGCAGGAGGCACTGGTGGGCCGCACCAAGGGCAGCGGCGCCCCACTGTCCGGTGGCGGCGAGTTCACCGACCCTGACTTTAAGCGCGAGGGACGCGACGGCGAGCCGCTCATCGCCCCCGACAGCCATATCGCGATCGCGCACCCTGACCACAATGGCGGAGCGGTCATGCTGCGCCGGGGTTACAACTTCACCGACGGCGCCGACAACCTCGGCCGCTTGGACGCGGGACTGTTCTTCCTGGCGTACGTGCGGGACCCGCGCACGCAGTTCGTGCCTATTCAGGAGCGCATGGCGCGCGATGACCTGATGACCGTCGAGTACCTGCGCACCACGGGTTCGGCCCTGTTCGCGGTGCCGCCAGGGATCCCGCTGGGATCTGACCTAGGCCCCGAAGGGGCCTACATCGGTCAGACGCTGTTCGCCTAGGCGACAAAAACGCCAGCCTGCTGAGCGGAGAACCCCTGCCACAGCATCGGCCGCGGCAACTCCGCGACTCGTCGCGTTCAGCCGCCGCTAAACCTGCGCCTTTTGCGGATCGGTCATGTTGTGTAGGCGACGAGCAGCCTCGGAAATGGTCCCGGAGAGCGACGGGTAGACGGTGAAGGCCTCCGCGATGTGATCCACTGTGAGATGCTGCGACACCGCAAGGGACAGCGGGAAGATGTGTTCGCCGGCACGGGAGCCCACGATCACCGCCCCAAGCACCTGTCCGGTCACCGTGTGACCAAAGATCTTGACGAAGCCCTGGTCGATGCCAAGCATCTTGGCGCGCGGGTTGCGCGCGAGGTCCATGCGCGAAACCTCGTAAAAGATGCCGCGGTCCTTCAGCTGCGCCTCCGTCGCCCCCACGGATGCGATCTCCGGGGTCGTGAAGACGTTGGCGGAGATGTGACCTAGGTCGAGGGGAGAGACCGCGTCACCGAGCGCGTGGGCCATGGCAATGCGGCCCTGGGTGGCGGCGACTGACGCGAGCGGGAAGACTCCGGTGCAGTCTCCGGCTGCGTACACGCCGCGCGCACTGGTGCGCGAGACCCGGTCGACCTCGATGTAGCCGTGCTTGTCGAGGTTAACTCCGGCTACCTCTAGCCCAGCATCAGCGGTGTTGGGAATGGAGCCCACCGCCATGAGGCAGTGCGAACCCTCGATGACAGTTCCGTCTGAGAGCGTAACTTTGACGCCATCGCCCGTGCTGACCGCCGCGCTCGCGCGTGCGCCACCCACCACCTTCATGCCACGATTCGCGAACACGTCAGTAATAAGCGCGGATGCCTCGGGATCCTGGTTCGACAAGACACGGTCGCCGGAAGAAATCAGCGTGACCTCGCTACCGAGCAGCCGATACGCGCCGGCGAACTCGGCCCCTGTCACTCCGGACCCCACCACAATCAAGTGGCTGGGAAGTTCTGTGAGGTCGTACAACTGGGTCCAGGTGAGTATCCGCTTGCCATCGGGTTCGCAGGTCGGCAACGTGCGCGGGCGAGCCCCGAGCGCGAGGAGGACGGCATCGGCGTTAAAGCTGTCGTTCTCGGTCTCTACTGTGGTGGGACTGACTAAGCGCCCTGTCCCCTCGACTACCTGAATATCGTTCTTGGCCATAGCCTGCGCGATATCGAAAGACTGCTTGAGCACTAGTTTCTGGATGCGCTCATTGACGGCCGCCATGTCCACGGTGTGCTCCGAGAACTCAGCGGTGTCGGAACCGTCGGAGTCGCGAATACCGAGCGACGGAGCGCGATCCGCGATAGTGCGCCACTCCGCCGTAGCTATGACGGTTTTGGATGGCACAACATCAGTCAGTACCGCGTTGCCTCCCAATCCCTGACGCTCGATGAGCGTGACCTCGGCCCCCTGCTTACGAGCGACGATTGCCGCCTCGTAGCCTCCGGGACCTCCACCAATAATGACGACGCGTGATGCCATGCTTCTATTGTGTCGCACGTTACGGGTGCGCGCCTCCGCCTCGGCATCGACCGCTACGAGCGGCTACGCTCGGGGAATGGACACTGCCTTCGAACTCGCCTCAGAATCAGCCGCTCAGCTCGCCTCCTCGACCGGGGTAGAGCACCACGACATCGCATTGGTATTGGGATCCGGATGGGGCGGCGCCGCCGACCTCATCGGAGAAGAGGTGGCGTCGGTTCCTGCGGAGCAAATCTCCGGCTTCGACACCCACGCCGTGGCCGGTCACAGTTCGGTCTTCCGGTCGCTGCTGACGCCCCACGGCAAGCACGTGCTGGTGCTGGGAGCGCGGCAGCACTACTACCAGACGCTCGATGCGGTCCGAGTAGCGCACGGAGTCCGCATGGCCGCGGCTGCCGGGTGCAAGCAGCTAGTGCTGACCAACGGCTGTGGGTCCACGCGGCCCGACGTGGGGCCTGGATCTGTTGTCCTGCTTGAGGACCACATCAATCTCACCGGTGTCACTCCCCTCGAGGGCGCGACCTTCGTGGACATGACCAACGTGTACACACCGCGCCTGCGCGAGGTGGCGCGGGCAGTCGACTCCTCGCTGCCAGACGGAATCTACGCGCAGTTCACCGGGCCTCAGTACGAGACGCGCGCCGAGGTGCGTATGGCCGCCATCCTGGGAGCGAACCTCGTGGGAATGTCGACTGCACTCGAGGCGATTGCAGCACGTGAGCGGGGCATGGAGATTCTGGGGCTATCCCTCGTGACGAACCTTGCGGCCGGCATTGGCGGCGAGGAGCTCAACCACCAGGAGGTGCTGGACGCCGGCCGGGACGCGGGGCCGCGAATCTCCGCGCTACTTGCTGAGATTGTGAAGGGCATGTGATGAGCGCTTCGCTCCGGGAGCAGGCCGAGGCGTGGATCGCGGACGACCCCGATCCCACGACGCGTGAGGAATTGCGGGCCGTTCTCGACGCCGATGCTGCGGGAGACTCCGCCGCCGGGGTCGACCTCGCAGATCGCTTCCGCGGACCGCTGGAGTTTGGCACCGCAGGACTCCGTGGGCACATTGGCGCGGGCCCCAACAGGATGAATCGCGCCGTCGTCATGAGGGCCGCCTCCGGCCTCGCCACGTACCTGACTGACGCGCTCGCGGGACTCGGCATCGATGGCCCCGCCCGGGTGGTCGTGGGATACGACGCACGCCACGGATCATATGACTTTGCGGTCGACACGTGCGCCGTCATGGTGGCCGCCGGGCATGACGCAATGCTGATGCCGCGTCTGCTCCCCACTCCCTTGGTCGCCTACTCGACGCTTGCCCTTGCGGCCGATGCTGGCGTCATGGTGACCGCCTCGCACAACCCCCCTCAGGACAACGGTTACAAGGTTTACCTGGGCGGACGAGTCGTCACCGACTCCGGACAGGGTGCACAGATTGTGCCGCCCTATGACGCGGAGATCGCGGCGCGCATCGCCGCCGTGCCGACCGTTGAATCTGTGGCGCGTGCGACCGAAGGCTGGTCGACGATCGAAGATTCCGTCGTCGAGAAGTACATCTCCTCGGTGGCCGCACTCGCTGGCCCGGCCACTGGGCGCGAGACCGAACGTGAGGCAATCCGCATCGTCCTCACTCCCTTGCACGGCGTGGGTGACGCAACCGTCACTTCAGTGCTGAGGCAGGCAGGATTCACCGACCTCCATTCCGTGCCCGAGCAACGCGAGCCCGACCCCGACTTCCCCACCGTCGTGTTCCCCAATCCCGAGGAGAAGGGCGCGATCGATCTTTCGCTAGCGCTGGCGACCTCGATTGACGCGGACGTGGTGATCGCCAACGACCCCGACACCGACCGCTGCGCCGTCGCCACCGTCATCGACGGCAAGTGGACGATGCTGCACGGAGACGTCGTGGGCTCGCTGCTGGGCGAGCGCGTCGCGTCCGGCTTGAGCGAGTCCGAGCGGGCCGGCGGGGTGCTGGCGAACTCAATCGTGTCCTCACAGCAGCTGTCTGCTATTGCGGCGCGGCACGGTCTCGACTATCGCGCCACCCTGACCGGCTTCAAGTGGATCGGCCGTGAGGAAGGCTTGGTCTACGGGTACGAAGAGGCGCTCGGGTACTGCGTAGCTCCGGACCTCGTGCGGGACAAGGACGGCGTCTCGGCTGCCGTGTTGATCGCCGACTACGTCGCTGAACTGAAGGCTGCGGGACGCACCCTCGCCGATGCCATTGACGACCTCGCTCGGGCACATGGCGTGTACCTGACGCGTCAGGTTGCGGCTCGCTTCGCCGACGTGTCGCTGATTGGCGAGACGATGACGGGACTGCTCGAGGCTCCCCCGGCGACGCTTGGCGGATCCCCTGTAACCGCGACGGACGACATGTCCAACGGGCTGAACGGGCTACCCGGGACGACGGGTCTGCACCTGGCCACGGCATCGGGTGCACGAGTCATCATCCGCCCCTCCGGGACCGAGCCAAAGGTCAAGGCATACCTCGAAGTCATTCAGTCGGTGGACGGTGACGACGTGCGTGCGGCGCGCGATGCCGCAACGACTGCGATGGACGAGCTTGAATCCGACGTGCGTGGGGCGTTGGGGTTGTAAGCGGATTTGGGGCGCTGTACTTGTGCAGCGCACTGCTTTTGGCTCGTTTCCCGCTCTCCGGTCTTCGCTCACCGCTTACCGCTTACCGCCTACCGCTTACCGCTCACCGCTCACCGCTCACCGCTCACCGTGGTGCACAGAACCCCCTTTGCGACATCTTTCCACGTTTAACCCAATTTGCTATGTTTTGACACCATTTGTCAGCCCCCAGTGGTTGACTGTGAGTATGACCATTTCACTGGGAACTCTTGTCGCCGAGGTTGAAGCCTTGCGGGCATTCGAGGGCCGCGAGGAGTCGGAACTCACATCCGCGGAGCTCCACGAGTACACCGCTGGGATGGGACGCGTCAAGAAGTCTTACGACGGCGCGGCCGCCGGGATGTCATGCGAGGTCGCCCGCCGGAGTACGCCAGAACTCGGTGCCGCCGGATTGGCTCGCAAAGAGGGATTCTCGAATCCGCAGCAGTATCTCGCGGACACGTTGGGCACCACCCCCACAGAAGCAAGCAAGCTGATCGATGCAGGTCGCGCGCTGACTCCGCTACCGCCATCGAGCGATGATCTCTGTGCGCTCGCTGGGCAAAGCCCCCCGGAGAAAGTTCCTCCCGCACCTCTACGAGAGGTGTCAGCGGGGCCGCGCTTCCCTTACATTGCGCGAGCGCTGCAGGCTCAAGCAATCGCCGCCGATGCCGCGGCATCTATCACCCGCACGCTAGAGGCAGTCGCACGGTCGTTGGCGGAGAAACGAGCCGCAACGCGCGATCCACATCTGGACGGCGGTGGGTCACCCCTTTCCCAGGCTGACCGGGACTCGATTCGAACTGACCTGGCCGAACTTGAACGCCGCCTCGTCGAGAAGGCTCAGACCCTCTCGCTGTCCGAGCTCCGCAAGGTCTGCGAGCGCGAGCGCGCATGGCGTTTTCCCAAGGAATTGGCAGCAAAGGAGAAGCTGCACCGAGAGAATCGCGCGCTGTACTTTCACGAAGATGCCGACGGGATGACCGTGATGACAGCACGGATGGACGCCGCCAGTGCTGCGCCCATCAAAGCCTATGTCGATGCGCAGACTCGCTGGGCCTTCCAGCAACGCAGAAGCGTCGAGGACGGAGGGCGAGGAATCGACGACGCACGATCGGCCGGGCAGATTCGCATCGACGCACTCACGGCGCTCGCGCTCCACGGGATGGGTTGCGAGACGCCCACCTCTGGAGTGAAGACGACCGTCGTGGTTCGCGTCGACGAGCAAGATCTGAAAGATGACCTTGCGCTTGGTGAGTGCGACGAGATTGCGAGCCCCATCACTGTGAGCACCCTCCGTGCTATGGCGGTGGACGCGGCGATTCTGCCCGTCACCATGGGCGGAAAGTCGCTGCCTCTCGACCTGGGGCGCACCCGAAGACTCTTCACGCCTGCGCAACGGCTCGCGCTCGTGGAACGGGACGGTGGCTGTAGTTGGTGTCACGCCCCGCCATCATTCTGCGAGGCACACCACATTAGATGGTGGGATCGCGATGGCGGACGGACGGACCTTGCGAATGGGGTCTTGCTTTGCACAAGATGTCACCATCGGGTGCACCGCGACGGCTGGAAAATCGAGGTAAACGACGGCCAGGTCTGGATTACGAAACCAGGCGAGCCCGATCGCGGAATACAGGACAAAGCACGCACACCTCGGCCCGGAGGCAAGGCGCACCTCGCGCTGACCCGCTCTCCGCAGACACGCGTCACGAACTCCAGCGCCGCCCTGAGTCGGTGAGCCGCCGTGTACCTAGTAGCCCGAAGAGTCCTCCGCGCTGGCGTTGCCGGTGCCGTCTGAAGAGGATCCACCTGCATTGATCTCATCCAACCCGTCGAGCACTGCTGCCGAGCCGGACAAGCCCAGCCGGGTAGCACCCGCTTCAATCATCTCGAGCGCAGCCTCAGCCGTGCGAACTCCGCCGGATGCCTTGATTCCCAGGCGTCCACCCACCGCTTGGGCCATCAGTTCGATCGCGTGCTTGGACGCGCCGCCCGCAGGGTGGAAGCCAGTGGAGGTCTTCACAAAGTCGGCTCCCGCAGCCTCTGCCGCGTGGCACGCCCCGGTGATAGCCTCGTCGGAAAGTGCCGCGGATTCGATGATGACCTTGAGAATCTTGCCCTCAGGCACCGAGGCACGAACAGCCGCGATATCCGCCTGGACGGCCGCAAAGTCACCCTCGTTGGCCGCAGCGATGTCAATTACCATGTCAATTTCGTCGGCCCCGTCCGCGATGGACTGTGCCGCCTCGGCGGCCTTCACCGACGAGTGGTGCTTGCCCGAAGGGAACCCACAGACCGTAGCCACCGCGAGCCCGATGGGAACCTCCAACGGGAGCATCGAGGGCGAGACACACACTGAGAAGACGCCAAGCTCGGCGCCCTCGGCCACAAGCGCCGCGACCTGGGCGGGCGTTGCCTCCGGCTTGAGGAGAGTGTGGTCAACATACTGTGCGAGTTCGGTGCGGGTGAGAGTCATGTTTGCCTCCAGTTCGGTGCGCGACACGAAGCCCCGGCGGGGAACGCGATGCATCTACCCGTTAGCCTACGCGGAACCCACCCAGAGCCGCACAGAGCGAGAACGCCAGCAACACCAATACCGACATCTCATCCTCACTATGCGTGCCAGGGGTGGTGAGAAAGATCACCACCCCTGGCCACCGCCTGTCTCGCGTGCGAGAATAAATTCAGAGCCCCAAACAGGCTTCCGGACGAGTGGTGACGTACCCGGCACGCGACAAGACGACGCCCGAAGGGTTCCTCATGTCTTGGCTCATCCTCATTCTCTCCGGCGTTCTCGAAGCCGTCTGGGCAACCGCCCTTAGTAAGACCGCAGGCTTCACTAAGCCCGTGCCCATCACGGTCTTCCTCGTGGCGCTCGCCGCCTCCATGGCCGGGCTTGCCTACGCCATGCGCGATCTTCCTGTAGGCACCGCCTACGCCGTGTGGGTCGGCATTGGCGCCTCGCTGACTGCCGGATACGCGATGGTGACTGGCGCCGAGGCTTTCTCTGTGGTCAAGCTACTTCTGCTGCTCGGCATCGTCGGCTGTGTCATCGGCCTCAAGCTCGCTCACTAATGAGCGAGTACACGCCTCCGCCACAATGCATCATGGCGGCCGCCGAACCGAAGTTCAGCGACCGCCATGATGCAGTGCAACGATGTTTAGCAGGCGAGTCCGCGCGCTAACTCTTGGCTATAGGTCCCCGAGGTCGATGCCGAAGCCCTCGAGCACCAGCTCGGCCAGGTCTCCACGCTCCTCGTACGGCAGGAAGGCTGCCCAGGCGGCGATCAGCGTTGCCTCTAGCAGGTCCTCCTTGGTCCAACCGACCTTGACGAGCTCGCCGAACTCGCCACTCATCGAAACGCCGGAGACAAGGCGGTTGTCGGTATTCACCGTGACAGCAAAACCGAGGTCACGCAGCGCGTGCATGGGGTGGTTCTCGAGCGAGGGCGCCGCACCCGTCTGCACGTTCGACGTGGGGCAGCACTCCAGCGGAATCTGCTGGTCGAGCGCGTGCTGAGCAATTACGCCCAGGGTCGGCTCGTCGGAGTCGATGTCCGCGATGTCCTCGTGGACGCGCACTCCGTGACCGATTCGACGCGCCGCACCAAGTCCCAGCGCCTGGCCCACGCTCTCCGCGCCGTCGGCCTCACCGGCGTGAATCGTGACGGGCATGTGGTTGTCGCGCAGCAACTCGAACGCCGCACGGTGGTTCTCGACGGGAAAGCCCAGCTCGGGGCCCGCGATGTCGAACCCTACGCAGCATCGGCCGCGGTTCGCGAGCGCCAATTCGGCAATCTCGAGCGAGCGGTCAAGGTGACGCATCGCGTCGAGGAGCGCACCCACACGAATGGTGTGGCGCGCCTCACTGGCCTCCGCGACGCCTTCGTCGATTCCCGCCTGCACGGCCTCGACGACCTCCTGCAGGGTGAGTCCACCCTCGAGGTGCTGCTCGGGCGCGTAGCGAAGCTCCGCGTAAATCACGCCATCCGCGGCGAGGTCAACGACAGCCTCACGCGCAATGCGACGAATATTGTCGGCACTCTGCATCACGGCGGCGGAGTGCGCGAATGCCTCTAGGTAGCGCACGAGGTCGCCCGATGCGGCGTTGGTCGCGAAGATCGCAGCAAGCTCATCGGGGTCGGTCGAGGGCAGCTCGTGGCCGACCTCGGCGGAGAGTTCGATCAAGGTCGAGGGGCGCAAGCCACCGTCGAGGTGATCGTGCAGCAAAACCTTGGGCAGGGCAACTATCTCGTCAGTTGTAAGTGTCATGCCTCAAGTGTAGGAGCCAAGTGAGTCGCGCGGGCCAACGGCCTTGCGTCAGCCGCCCGCCTAACTTCGCTTGCGCGGCACTGGCAGCACTAGGCAGCAGATCCGACTCCAGTGCCCGAGCGCTGGGCGCACCGTGCCGTCCTCAAGCCACAGCGCTCCAGGAAGTTCCCGCAGTTGGCCCGACGAGGGTTCGTAAACAAGAAACACGTGATCGGTAACCGAGGTCAGCAGCACGACGTGGCGGGGCACCATCGCCGTCACGCCCATGCGCGAGTCGCCACCCGTGTACATCGGTACCGGAATTGCCTCTCGTAGCGCGGCCGATGCATGGGCCACCATCGCGGCCACGTCGTCAACGCTCGAGTCATCGAGCAGCGCAGTGGCAAACTTCAGCCCGGCCACTCGCGTCACATTGTCTACCCGCCATGGCGCAGTTCCCAGCGCCCGTGGCCATGGCAGCCCCGCCACCGCGCGACGAGACGTCGCGACATGAAGCGAACGCTGCAGCGCACGCCACCGCCGCTCGGTGGAACGCAGCCCCCGACCAAAGTCATCAATCGCGGCCACCTCGGCCGGCACATAGTCGCCGAGTAGCCGTCCGCTGGTGACCCACAGCGCCACAAACGGGTCCGTCATCATGAGTTCCATAGCGATAACCGCCGCGCCGCACGTGGTCTGATCTACCTGCTTTGCTGCGGTGTCGCCCCATTTCACCGGTCCCGGCGTGGTGCGACCGAGGGGGTTACGAACCAAGTCGCGGGTTCCCTCGGGAAGGCGATCCCAGCCCTCAGCCAGCGCGGCAATGGCCGCCAAAGGCGCGCCCGATGCTGCGGCTCGCTCGATGACGGCGCCATCGAGCACTACCTGGTCACGGCAGGCGGCGAGCGCCTTGCGGTCGGCCGGGCTAGAAGCGGACATACGCGCCTCGTACACGCGCGCAAACACCGTGTCCCCCGTAGCCCGAGATCCTCGCTGCGCTACCCCGGCCGCGTGCGAGACTGCGTAAGGCGAGCGCCATCGCCCTCGCAAACCGAATGAGTTAGCGAGGCGTGCCCCGGAGGCGGAAAGCGACCAACCCATGAAATAACAACCCATCCTGTAGAGATCCGCGAGGAGCGACAAACCTTACGCTAGTGGCCCGCGATGAAAGCGTCCTCCCGGGCCAGCGATAAACCCCTACGTCAGCGACCCGTACCGGAAGCGTCTTCCGCACCAATACGGTCCAGGATGATCCGGCGGTCCACCGGGGAACTGCCAATCTCTACCGTGCCCGCACCCTCGCAGGCCTCCGACAACGCCGCCAGGCCGCGCGGCATCTTGTCCTCGGACTCGGCGTGCAGGGTCATGATGACGTCACCCTTACGCACCTCGTCGCCCAGCGTCTTGTGCAGGAAGACTCCCGCGCTGAGGTCGAGCACATCGTCCTTGCGCGCGCGTCCCGCGCCGAGCCGCCAGGCGGCAAGGCCGGCACCCATCGCGTCGATTCGCGTGATGAAACCGTCGGAATCCGCGCACACTTCCTCGACGTGCGGTGCCGTGGGCATCGGCGCGTCCGGGTCGCCGCCCTGGGCGGAAATCATCTGGCGCCACTTGTCCATGGCTCGCCCGTCCTTCAGTGCCTCTGAAGGATCGACGCCTGTGACGCCCGCGCCTTCAAGCATCGCGCGCGCTAGCTCCACCGTGAGTTCGACCACATCGGCAGGCCCGCCGCCGGCGAGCACCTCCACCGATTCCGTGACCTCCAGAGCATTGCCGATGCCGCGGCCAAGCGGGGTCGACATATCTGTCAGCAGCGCCGTGGTCACCACGCCCGCGTCAGTACCGAGCGCGACCATCGTGCGTGCGAGTTCGCGCGCATCGTCGATGTTCTTCATGAACGCACCAGTGCCAACCTTGACGTCAAGCACCAGCGCGCCGGTGCCCTCCGCGATCTTCTTGGACATGATGGACGCGGAGATCATGGGAATCGACTCGACGGTACCTGTCACGTCACGAAGCGCGTACAGCTTCTTATCCGCTGGCGCGAGCTGTGCGCCGGCCGCGCAGATGACGGCGCCCACGTCGAGCAACTGCTGACGCATGTCCGCGTTGGAGACATCCGCGCGCCACCCCGGAATCGACTCGAGCTTGTCGAGCGTGCCACCAGTGTGGCCAAGTCCGCGACCCGAAAGCTGCGGCACTGCCACTCCGTACGCCGCAACCAGCGGCGCGAGCGGCAACGTGATCTTGTCGCCCACCCCGCCCGTCGAGTGCTTGTCCGCCGTAGGAACACCCAGATCCGTGAAGTCGAGGCGCTCCCCTGACGCGATCATCGCCGCGGTCCAGCGTGCGATCTCGGACCGCGACATGCCGCGCTGCAAGATTGCCATGGTGAGCGCACTCATCTGCTCGTCGGCCACTACGCCCCGCGTGTAGGCGTCGACCACCCAGTCGATCTGGTCGTCGCTCAGCGTGCCCCCATCGCGCTTGGTGACGATGACGGAAATCGCGTCGTGACGCTCAGCCATGAAATACCTCCAGGTGGTCGGGGCCGAAGGCCCCAGGTAGTAAGTAGTCGACGGTCACGGGACCGTCCGCAGCGTCAATCAGCATGGTGGGACCGCCGTGCTCAAAAAGCAACTGACGGCATCGTCCACACGGCGTCAATACCTCGCCGTTGCCATCCACGCAGGCGAGTGCCATCAGGCGCCCGCCTCCCGAGGAGTGCAACTGTGAGACCACTGCGCACTCGGCACAGAGCGTGAGCCCGTACGAGGCATTCTCTACGTTGCAGCCGGCAATGATGCGGCCGTCGTCGGTGAGCGCCGCAGCGCCCACCGGGTAGCGGGAATAGGGAACATAGGCGGAGGCAGTGACCGCGCGCGCAGCGTGGCGAAGTGCCTCCCAATCGATGTGCGTCATGACGCTCACTTCTTGTAGGGGATTCCCTCTGCCGCAGGTGGACGTGCATGTCCCACGAGTCCGGCCACGGCAAAGATGGTGACGATATAGGGCAACATGGCGAGCAACTGCGACGGAATCGGTGAGCCGATAATGCCAAGTTGGTCCTTCAGCGCAATCGCGAAACCGAACATCACCGATGCCGCGAGGGCACCGGAGGGTCGCCAGCGCCCCAGGATCATGGCCGCCAGCGCGATGAAGCCCGTTCCCGCCGTCATCTCTTTGCCGAAGGCGAGGCCTGAGGCGACGGTGAAGAAAGCGCCTCCGAGTCCGGCGAGCGCGCCGCCGAGAATCGTGTTGCGCACTCGTGTGCGATTGACCTTGATGCCCACGGTGTCCGCCGCAGTGGGGTGCTCGCCCACGGCCCGCACGCGAAGACCCCAGCGAGACTTGAACAGCATCACGCTGAGCACACCCACGGCTGCATACATCAAGTACACCAGCAGGTTGTGGTCGAAGAGCACGGGACCAATGATCGGAATCTTGGACAGCAGCGGGATAGGCAAGTCCGCCATTCCGAGGTTTTGATTGAGGTTCGCGTTATCGCGCAAGAGCGTTCCGAAGAGGAAGCTTGTGACACCAATCACGAGCACGTTGAGCACCACACCAACCACGATCTGGTTGACCCAGTACTTGACCGTGAACAAGGCGAGAAGCATACCCACCAGTGCACCCGCCACGGGCGCCGCGATCAGGCCGATGTACGGGTTGCCGGTGGCAGAGCCCACGACCGCAGCAAGGAACGCACCGGCAAGCAGTTGCCCCTCGATCGCGATGTTGATAATTCCCGACCGTTCGCACACAACACCAGAGAGCGATCCAAAGACGAGCGGAACACTGAGCACCACGGCTCCGGTGAGCAAGCCCGTGATCTGAATATCAGTCGCCCCGCGACCGCCACCGGCCCAGGCCAACAGGGCAAACATCACGGCGATGCCGAACACCACCGGCAACCACCAGCCAGTCTTCCGGGACTGCGAGACCGCCCATGCGCTGTACGCGGCGAGGGCTAAAGCTAACAGCGAAGCGACGATGGCGGTGGTGCGTGTGGGAAGCGTAAAGGTGTCGACAGTGAAGAAATCGCTCGCGCGCGAGATAGAGAACGAGGTAGTTTCTCCGGCCTTGGAGCCCAACCCAAAGACAATAAGCGAGACGAGAGCGACCACTCCGAGGATGATTGGGGTGCGCCAGCGCTTGGCGGCGGTGACTGGAGCATCCTCAGGGGACGGCTCGGGTGCGGTCCCCTGCGATGCTTCGACGACGGCGCTCATACCGCTACCTCCTTCTCGTTCTTAGGAGTAGGTAATCGGAACAGGAACCTCACCAGAGGCGGCGCAGCGATAAACAGCACAATCAGTGACTGGACCACGAGCACAATGTCGATGGGCAGGCCAGCTTGCACCTGCAGAGCAGGACCTGATGCCTTCAATCCACCGAACAGGATCGCGGCGAACACAATCCCCAGTGGTCGCGACCTTCCAAGTAACGCCACGGTGATGGCGTCAAAGCCGAACGAAGCGGCGATACCGGTGGTCAACGATGGCTGTGTCCCCAGTATCTGCCCCGATCCCGCGAGACCGGCGAGCGCACCCGCGATCACCATGACAAGGACCGTGGACTTTGCCACGCTCATACCAGCGGTGCGCGAGGCCGAAGGGTTGGCGCCAACCGCTCTGAACTGGAAGCCGAGAGTCGACCGCTCCATGAGCCACCACACGCCCCATGCCGCAAACAACGCGACAAAGAACCCTAGGTGGAGCGGGTACTGCGCTCCGAAGACCTGCGGATACTGCGAGGAGCTGTCGAGAATGGGACTCTGTGGGTTGTCGCTTCCCGGACGCTGGAACGCATCGAGGGTGAGGAGATAGGCAAGAAAATTGAGCGCAATGTAGTTCAGCATGATGGTCGTAATGACCTCATGAGCGCCAGTTTTCGCCTTCAAAATACCTGGAATGAATCCCCAGATCGCACCGCCGAGTGCGCAACCCAAAACAGCCACAATCAGGTGAAGTCCAGGAGGCAAGTGCCACATAAAGCCGACCATCGCACCGAGCGTCGCGCCCATGATGATCTGCCCCTGCGCACCGATGTTGAACAGCCCAGCACGGAAGCCGATGCCTAGACCGAGTCCCGCGAAGATCAAGGGAGTTGCCATGGTCAAGGTGTTGATGAACGGTCGAATCATTCCTGAGAAAGAGTCAGCGTCGGCGTTGAAAAACGCGCCGTTCCACATCGCGGAGTACGCGCTCGAAACCGCATTCCACATCGCGGAGAGCATGTCGCCCGGACGTGAGAAGAAGTAACCGGCCGTGGTCCGGACCTCCTCTGAGGCAAGAATGATCAGGATGCCACCGATGATCAAGGACGCCACGATGGCCAAGATGACCACGAGCGTCGAGCTCTCCGTAATCTGGCGGAGCATGGACCGAGCGTCCTCAGAACGGGTGGTCGGCTCGCCGCCCTCGCCGCTCTCGCCGGTGACTCCCGGCGTGGGCGCGTCGCCACCGTCGTCACTGCCGCCCACCAACACGGAGGACTCGGCTGCCTTCTTGGGGCGGTCGGCACTCGAGGTCACGTCGCTACCCTGAGGAGCCTTCGGGGTCGTGGGGTTCTTGTCGTCGTCGCTCACGCTGCATCCTCCTCGTGGGCGCCGGCCATCATGAGGCCAAGCGTGTCGCGGTCGGTGTCTGGCGGCACGATGTCGACGATCTTGCCGTGATACATCACTGCGATTCTGTCAGCGAGCGCGACCACCTCGTCGAGCTCGGAACTGACGATGATCACCGCTGCGCCGTTGTCGCGCTCCTGGACGATGCGCTTGTGGACGAACTCAATGGAGCCGACGTCCAGTCCACGCGTGGGCTGGGAGGCAATGAGCAACTTGAGGGGGCGAGACAACTCGCGTGCCAGCACCACCTTCTGCTGATTTCCCCCAGACAGCGAGCTCGCAAGCGCATCCACTCCCGTGGTGCGCACGTCAAACTGCTCAACATGCTTCTCAGCCTCGCTGCGAACCACGCTGGGCTTCAGCACCCCGCCCTTGGAGTAGGGCGCCTGGTCGTAGACGTCAAGAATGAGATTGTTCGCAATGGAGAAGCCGGCCACGAGGCCGTCCTCCGTACGGTCTTCGGGCACAAAACCGATTCCCGACATGAGCGTGTGCTTGATCTTCTTGCCAGTGAGTGTCACGCCATCCAAGGTGACGCTGCCAGCGGTGGTGGGCACCACTCCCAGAATCGCCTCAGTGAGTTCGGTCTGCCCGTTGCCTTGCACGCCAGCGATGGCCAGGATCTCTCCCGCTCGCACGTCGAACGAGACCCCGCGCAATTGAGGATTCCCCAGCTCGTCCAGTACGGTGAGCGACTTCACGTCGAGCATCACTTCGCCGGGCTTCGCCTCAGGCTTATCGACCGTCATGCTGACGTCGCGACCCACCATCAAGGAGGCGAGTTCCTCCTGAGACGCTGTGGGCTCGGCCGTGCCGACTACCTTGCCGCGGCGGATCACCGTGATGGTGTCCGCGACTGCCTGAACCTCGCGGAGCTTGTGCGTAATGAGCACTACCGCAGTTCCAGAGTCGCGCAGCTGCTTCACAATGGCGAGCAGTTCGTCGGTCTCCTGCGGAGTCAAGACGGCTGTGGGTTCGTCCAGAATCAAAATCTCTGCGCGCTGAGAGAGCGCCTTGATGATCTCCACGCGCTGCTGCGCGCCAACGGAGAGATCTTCGACCACGGCATCGGGGTCGATGTGGAAACCAAAGCGGTCGGAGATCTCGTTGACTCGCTTGCGCGCTCCAGCGAGATCTAGCATCTTCGCTGGGCCGCGGACTTCCTCGTGACCGAGCATCACGTTCTCGGCCACTGTAAAGGGGTGGACCAGCATGAAGTGCTGGTGCACCATCCCGATGCCCGCAGCCATCGCATCGCCGGGACCCTTGAAGCCGGCGGGCTTGCCGTCGACCAGAATCTCGCCCTCATCGGCGTCATATAAGCCGAACAGCACATTCATGAGCGTCGACTTCCCCGCGCCATTCTCACCCAGCAAGGCATGCACAGTTCCAGGCTCAACCACCAGGTCGATCGCGTCGTTGGCGGTGAAGTCGCCGAACCGCTTGGTTACCCCACGTAGCTCGAGTTTCACACTAGCTCCTTTGCCATGCACATCATCGTTTCCACCCCTCAGTGAAGCACGAGGGGCGCACCACGTCCACGCGGCACGCCCCTCGGGCGGGGTCAATACCCCAGGTACTGCTTAGGAAACGGCCACCGAGATGGAACCGTCAATGATGCCAGCCTTGAGACCGTCGACCGCACCAGCGACGTCGGCGGGAACTGCCGCGTTCAACTCAGCCAGGCCAACGCCCTCGTTCTCGAGCGTACCGAGGTAAGGCGTGGAGTCGAACGTGCCGTCAACCGCAGCTGCGCTGATGACGTCGAACACGGCATTGCCGATGTTCTTGAGCACCGAGGTGAGGATGATGTCCGAGTACTCAGGAGTGCTCTGCGTCCAGTCCTTGTCCACACCGATGAACCAACCGGAGCCGTTGTCGGTGATGGCAACTTCAGCCGCTCCACCGATAGGACCAGCGACAGGCATGATGATGTCGGCACCCTGGTCGAGCATGCCCTCAGCGATGGTCTGGCTCTTAGGCGCGTCGTCGAAGTTGTCGACGAAGGAACCGTTCTCGCCGTCCCAGCCGAGGACCTTGACGTCGCCGTCGGTCTCAGAGTTGAAGTAGTTGGCACCCGCGAGGAGGCCGTTCATGAAGATGCTCACCGGCGGAATGTTGATGCCACCGTAAGTACCGATGGAACCCGTCTCCGACGTTCCTGCGGCGACGTAGCCCGCGAGGAACGCGGCCTGGTCGGTTTCGAAGAGGATCGGCTTGACGTTCGGAGCCTCGGGGTCGACCGTCGAGTCGATAAGTGCGAAGTTGACGTCCGGGTTCGCAACGGCAGCGGCAGCGGTGGCGTCACCGAGCAGGAAGCCCACCGTAATGATCATGTCGCAACCATCCGCGACCATCGCGTCGATGTTGGGCCCAAAGTCGTTCTCGTCAGCCGACTCGGCGGTGTTGATCTCAATGCCGAGCTCGGTCTCCGCCTGCGTCAGTCCGTCATAGCCAGACTCGTTGAACGAGTTGTCGTCGAAACCACCGGCGTCAGAAACCATGCACGCCTTGTAGTCGACGGACGCCATTGCGCTCTCCGACGTTTCTGAAGTGGCGGCGCCAGTGGACTCGGGAGACGTGGTCTCCTCGGGAGCCGACGAGCACGCCGCGAGGGCGAGAGCCGAGGCCGCGACAACGGCACCGATGCGAATTGCGTTTTTCATGAGTGTTTCCTCACTTGATTGGAGCCCAGGATCGCCAGGCTTGTGCGTATCTCAATGCTACGGGGCAAATGTTTCCCGCGCGCACCCAGCCAGTCTCAGGACGGACACAAATCGGCAACAAATGCCCCGCTAATTAACCAAGTTTCCCTAAAGACCAGAGGCCGCGGCGGCCTTGACCTCCTGAGCGGCCGCCCGCGAGAGCACCAACAGCGCCTCGTCTGACTCCACTATTACAACATCATCGATGCCGACTACAGCGAGGGCTTTGGTCCCGCCTACCGCGACCACCCCGCTCGACCCAAAGGTTCCCACCGCAGCGGAGCGGCCAATGCGCGTGACGCCGTCGGCATCGGGCGTCAGCAGGCCCGCGAGGGAGTCGAAATCTCCCACGTCATGCCAGTCGAAGGCGCCGGGTACGACCGCCACTCCCCCGGCAGCTGCGACGGGCTCGGCGATCGCGTGGTCGATCGCGATCTTGGTCAGCGTGGGCCACACGTGCTCGAGCGAAGCCTGCCGTTCGTCGCTGTCCCAGGTCGCCGCTATTTCCGTCACGCCCGCGTAGATTCCGGGCTGCAGGCGCTCGAGGTGCCCCAGTAGTACAGCGGTGCTGACCACAAACATTCCCGCATTCCAGACATAGCCGCCGCTGGCGAGCATCGATGCCGCCGTCTCTGGGTCCGGCTTCTCGGTGAACTCCCGCACCGCGAAGGCGCCCGGAGCATCGGGCAAGTCAGCGCCTTGGGCGATGTAGCCGAAGGCGGACGATGCCTCGGTGGGGTTGATTCCGATTGTCACCACCTTGCCGGTGCGGGCGGCGGACACCGCGATGCGCACGGCCGCGCGGAACTTGTCTGGCTCGCCGATCACGTGGTCAGCGGCGAAGGAGCCCATGATGCGGTCGCCATGGCGGTGCTGAATGATCGCGGCGGCGAGCGCGATCGCTGCCATCGAGTCACGTGGGGTGGGCTCGGCGACCAGGTTCGCGGCCGGAACCTGCGGTACCTGAGCCGCCACGGCATCGGCGTGCCGCTGTCCTGTCACCACGATGGTCTGTGACGCTAAGGGCGCTAGCCGAGTCACCGTGTCTTGAAGGAGCGTGGTGCCGGTGCCGAGCAAGTCGAGCAGGAACTTGGGTCGGTGGGGCTGGGACAGCGGCCACAATCGCGAGCCCACACCCCCTGCCGGGATCACGGCAATGAAATCATCGATGACCGGCCCGCTGCCAGGGCTGGAGCTGGAGTCGTGGGGAAGCGAGTGCGCCGAGGAAGAATCCGGCGCATGGTGAATGTTGTGCGAGCCTGTCATGGAGACCACATTAGGATGCTAGATAGTGTTCCGAGTAAACCAAGGAGTTTCTGTGTCACCCGCGACAACGCTGTATAGAGGCCGTGAAGGCATGTGGATGTGGGTCGTGCATCGCACCACCGGCGTCGCAATCTTCTTCTTCCTTGTGGTGCACGTCCTCGATACCGCGCTCGTGCGCGTGTCTCCCGAGGCCTACAACGACGTGATCGGCACCTATAAGACGCCCATCTACGGGATCGTCGAGGCCGGCCTCGTCGCCGCCATCGCGCTGCACGCCTTCAACGGCATCCGCATCATCTTGGTCGACACCTGGCCCTGGGCGCTCAAGCACCAGCGCGCGCTGGTCTGGGTGGTGTGGGGCCTGTTCGCGCTGCTGATGATCGGCTTCCTGCCGCGACACCTTTCCCACGTGTTTGGTGGTGCGTAATGAGTACCGCTGACGCAACGACCCCTGTGGTCGAACCCCTACGGCCCATTCGCTCGGGTCGCTCGCGCAACCACGCCGAGCAGTGGTCCTGGCTGTTCATGCGCGGCTCCGGCGTACTGCTACTGGTCCTGATCTTTACGCACCTGTTCATTAACCTGTTCAGCGGTGACGGGGTCAACCAGATCGACTTTGCGTTTGTGGCAGGCAAGTGGGCCTCGCCGGTGTGGAAGATTTGGGACTTCGTGATGCTCGTGCTCGCGATGATCCACGGCGGCAACGGTATGCGCCTGCTGATCAATGACTACGCCCGCGAGACCTGGATGCGCAAGACGCTCAAGACGCTGCTCACGGCCTGCGTCGCGACCATCGTGGTGCTGGGTTCGCTCGTGATCTTCACCTTCGACCCCTGCCCCCTCGACGCCTCGGGTGATTTGCTACCGGGCGTCCCAACCTTCTGTGAGGATGTTCGATGACCGAACACGAATACGACGTAGTCATTGTGGGCGCCGGTGGCGCGGGCATGCGCGCGGCTCTCGAGAGCTCGCAGCGCGCCAAGACCGCCGTGCTGACCAAGTTGTACCCCACCCGCTCCCACACGGGCGCGGCGCAGGGCGGCATGGCCGCGGCGCTCGCCAACGTCGAGGAAGACAACGTCGAGTGGCACGTTTTCGACACCATCAAGGGCGGCGACTATCTGGTTGACCAGGATGCCGCGCAGATCCTCTGCGAGGAGGCCGTCCAGGCCGTCCTCGACCTGGAGAAGATGGGCCTGCCCTTTAACCGCACTACCGCGGGCAAAATTGACCAGCGCCGCTTTGGTGGTCACACGCGTGACCACGGCAAGGCCGCGGTACGCCGTGCGTGCTACGCCGCGGACCGCACCGGTCACATGATTTTGCAGACGCTGTACCAACAGTGCATCAAGCAGGACGTCGAGTTCTTCAATGAGTTCTACGTGCTGGACCTGATCCTCAACGACGACCCCCAGTCAGCGGAGGGCAAGGACGTCGCCGTCGCCGGAGTGATCGCGTACGAACTGTCCACGGGTCAGATCCACACCTTCCGCGCCAAGTCCGTGATCTTCGCTACCGGCGGTGCCGGCAAGGTCTTCAAGACCACGTCGAACGCCCACACCCTGACGGGAGACGGCATGGCGCTCGCGCTGCGCCGCGGCATCCCACTCGAGGACATGGAGTTCTTCCAGTTCCACCCGACCGGCCTGGCCGGGCTCGGCATTCTGCTGTCCGAGGCCGCCCGCGGCGAGGGTGGCATCCTGCGTAACTCGGAGGGCGAGCGCTTCATGGAGCGCTACGCCCCCACTATCAAGGACCTGGCCCCGCGCGACGTCGTCGCCCGAGCCATGGCCAATGAGGTGCGCGAGGGCCGCGGTTGTGGACCGAACAAGGACTACGTGCTGCTGGACCTCACCCACCTCGAGCCCGCACACATCGACGAGAAGCTGCCGGACATTACTGAGTTCGCCCGCACCTACTTGGGCGTCGAGCCGTACACCGAGCCCGTGCCCGTGTTCCCCACGGCGCACTACGCGATGGGCGGCGTTCCCACCACGAACAATGCCGAAGTGTTGCGCAACAACCACGACACCATCAAGGGCCTCTACGCGGCTGGCGAGGTGGCGTGTGTGTCCGTGCACGGCTCTAACCGCCTCGGCACGAATTCACTGCTCGACATCAACGTGTTTGGGCGACGTGCAGGCATTGCCGCGGCCGAGTACGCGCTGACCACCGAGGGATACGACCTCCCGGCAGACGCATCGGCGCTGGTCTCCGACCAGGTCGAGAAGCTCCGCGCGACCGTGGGCGGCGGCGGTACAGAGCGCGTGGCGGACATCCGTCGCGAGCTGCAGGCCACCATGGATCGCAACGTTCAGGTCTTCCGTACGTCGGAGTCACTGGCCGAGGCGCACACGTTGGTCGGAGAACTCCAAGCGCGGTTCAAGAACATCGCCATTCACGACCGGGGCGCGCGCTTCAACACAGACCTGCTTGAGGCGGTCGAGTTGGGATTCCTGCTGGACCTGGCTGAGGTGGTCATCTTGGGTGCCGAGCACCGAAAGGAAAGTCGCGGCGGGCACTACCGTGAGGACTTCCCCACACGCGACGACAAAAACTTCATGAAGCACACGATGGCCTACAAGACCAAGGATGGAATTCGTCTCGACACCAAGCCGGTAGTCGTGACGAAGTACCAGCCCATGGAACGTAAGTACTAGGCGGAGGACACCATGACTGCAACTGCCGAGGCACCCACAAAGGCCGGCGAGGTTCCGAGCTTTGACGTCACCCTGCGCATTCAGCGTATGGACCCAGACGGTACCCCCGATCACCCCGCGGGCGAGGAGTACTGGGAAGAGTTCACGCTGACCATGCACGGCACTGACCGTGTCCTCGATGCGCTCCACAAGATCAAGTGGGACGTGGATGGCTCGCTCGCGTTCCGTCGCTCGTGCGCGCACGGGGTCTGTGGCTCCGATGCCATGCGTATCAACGCCAAGAACCGGCTGGCATGCAAGACGTTGCTCAAGGACCTCAACCCCAAGCGTCCCATCACCATTGAGCCCATCAAGGGCCTGCCAGTGGAGAAGGACCTGATCGTGGACATGGAGCCGTTCTTCGCGAGCTATCGCGAGATCATGCCGTTCCTGATGACATCCGGCCCCACGCCCGAGCGGGAGCGTCTGCAGAGCCCCGAGGAGCGCGCTCGCTTCGACGACACCACCAAGTGCATCATGTGTGCCGCGTGCACGACCTCCTGCCCCGTGTTCTGGACCGATGGCCAGTACTTTGGCCCCCAGGCGATCGTGGGAGCCCACCGCTTCATCTTCGACTCGCGCGACGAGGGCGAGTGGGATCGACTCGAGATTCTCAACGACAAGGCCGGCGTGTGGAAGTGCCGCACGGCTTTCAATTGCACGGAGGCCTGCCCCCGCGGCATCGAGGTCACCAAGGCCATTTCAGAGGTCAAGAAGGCACTCAATACTGGTGCTGTCTAACGGTCACTTAAACGGACACTTGCCGCTTAGAATCGCTTCATGGTGAAACGTAAAGATGCCGTCGCGAACCGCGAGCGGCTCATCCTCGCTGGGTTCGAGATCCTCTCTGTCCGAGATGCAGACCTGACTGTGCGCGAGCTCGCGATCCAGACGGGGCTGGGCATCGGCACGGCATACCGCCACTTTCCGACGCACGAGGATTTGATCCGCGCGCTGTACGACCGAGGCATCATGATGCTCGCAGCATCGCTTCAGTCCCTCGATGAGGAAGCAACGGCCTGGGACAGGATTGTCACCCTGTTGGAGTCTGCCGTGTTCGCGTTAGCGGACGCTCCCGGACTACGGACTGTGATGCGTCGCATGTACGACATCGACCCCGACTACCGTCCTGGTGGCTCGTTCACCGACAGCCTGGCTGGCCTTATTGAGCGCGCCCAGGCCGAGGGCGCACTAAGGCAAGGCGTCACGGGTGGCGACCTGGCACTCATGATGTTCTCGCTCGGCGGCATGGTTGGCAACCCCACCGAGCGTGAGGCCAGCCTCATGCGTCGCCAGCTCGTGATGTTCCTCGACGGAATCCGCGCCGACGGCAAATGCACGGAGCTTCCGGGGGCACCCATGGACGCAGTGGAGTTCCACGCGTTCGTACACCGCTCCAACGCACCGCTCGCTTAGCGTTCTAAATTCCTACTATTGCGTGGTTACTCACGGTCGCGCTGGGTGGCGCGAGCCGTCGTTATGCCACCGTGCCCGCGCCGCGGAATGGACTCCATCTCCGTCGAACTGAACTCACCCGGACCTGCGTCTGACGGCGCTAGGGTGCCGAGCCATGCTGCTGCATAGAGGACGATCCTCGCGACAAAGTTGACGAAGATCATGATCGCGATCACGGACGCCGCGGAGGCAAGCACCGCGTTGTCCTTCACGCCGCCGATCACCAGCGACACCGCCTGGCGCAAGATTCCGATGCTGAGGGCGGCGGCAAGCAGAGTCCAAAACAGTGGCACCCGCGGGCCGCGATAGCGCCCCAGCACCACAATTGCTAGCGCCACGAAAGCCATGTCCACCAGGACACCGACGGCGAAGGCTGGGCCTCGAATGATCCAGTCCGACAACTGCTGATCCGACACCCATCCCGCTATCACGGTAGAGAACTGTGACGCGGCCACCTGCAAAAGGGCACCGAGGAGAACCAAAAACAACAACGCCAGTAGCGCGCCAAAGTCTCGCAACTTGCCCTTGACCGGCGAACCCGCCTGAGTGTCCAGCATCGCGATAGAGCCGATGCGCATGGCGCTCAGGTAGCGGGAGGCGGTATTGATCAAAATGAGAAACGTCACGATTCCGACGATCCCAGTCAGGGTTTGCGGCTCGAGAGAGTTGGGGTCGACCAGGCCAGCGCTATCGGGGCCGTCTGGCTTGATCACCCCTGGAATGGTGTCGTCAATGAAGCCATAGAAGGCCTCGTTCCAATTCGCATTGAAGTGAACGAGGTACGTCGAGATTGTCACACCGATGACAAGGGCCGCCGCAAGAGACGTCAGCGACAGGTAAGCAATTCCGCCGGCAATGATGTTGCCGTTGCCCTCACTGATGCGCTTGAGCATCCGTCCTGGGTGCGTGCGGTCGAACCACTCTTTGCGGGACTTGGCCTCCTTGAGCGCGGCCTTGCCTTTCTCGACCGCCGACGCCTCCTCGAGCGCGACGGTGCGCTTCATCTTGCCCGGGATATAGCTGCGCTGCCTCATGAACTACCTGCGTCGCGCGGGCGCGAGCAGGCCCACGCGGTCGTAGAGGCGGGCGAGCATGGGCTCCGCGAGGGTGGTGGCCTTCTCAGCACCATCGGCGAGCACGGCGTCTAACTTGTCGGGAGACTCGATCCAATCGAGAGTCGCGTCACGGATCGGAGTCAGGAAGTTCACAGCGACCTCGGCAAGGTCCACCTTCAGGTGGCCGTACATCTTGCCCTCGTAGTCGGCGACCAGCTGTTCAACGCTGCGCCCGTCGAGCGCTGAGTAGATAGTGAGCAGGTTGGACACACCCGGCTTGTTGGCCCTGTCGAACGCGATCACGGTGTCGCTGTCGGTCGCCGCAGACTTGATTCGCTTGGCGACCACCTTGGGCTCGTCGAGAAGGTCGATCACGCCATTCGGGCTGGTCTTGGACATCTTGGCAGTGGGTTCCTGCAGGTCGTAGATCTTGGCGGTGTCCTTGACGATATGTGGCTCCGGCACCACGGCCGTGCCCTCGCCAAAGCGCGAGTTAAGGCGCTGCGCCAAGTCGCGCGACAACTCGAGATGCTGGCGCTGATCCTCGCCTACGGGGACCACATTCGTGTCGTAGAGCAGGATGTCAGCGGCCATCAGCACTGGGTACGTGAAGAGCCCTACCGTAGTGCCCGCGTCGCCCTGCTTCGCGGACTTGTCCTTGAACTGGGTCATGCGTCCGGCCTCGCCAAAGGCGGTGAACGTGCTGAGCAACCAGGCGAGCTCGGCGTGCTGGTGGACGTGTGACTGCACAAAAATAAGCGATCTGCTGGGGTCGACTCCCGCGGCCAGATACTGGGCGGCGGTAGCGCGGGTGCGGCGGCGCAGCGCCTCGGGATCCGGAGAGACGGTCAGCGCATGCAGGTCGACCACACTGTAGATCGCGTCGTGCGTGTCCTGCAGCTTGACCCACTGGGCGAGCGCGCCCAAGTAATTGCCTAGCTGGAGGGAATCGGAAGTGGGCTGCATGCCCGAGAAAACGCGTGAAGTCATGCGGCCATTCTTCCAGGTTCTGCGGGAGGTGACACCCTGCATCGCCTACGGCGCAAAACCATCGGCCGATGCTTAGGTTACGTGGCGTCCTCGTCAAAAGGAGCGGGCGTCCCTGCCGCGAGCGGAACACTCGCGGCAGGTCGCGCGACCGGAGCCGGCTTGGACGCCGGCTCGTACAGCGCCTCGCGCACTATGGTGCGCGGGTCATATTGTCTTGGGTCTAGCTTCTCCCAATCGACGTCCCCGCCGACCTCGCGCTCGAGCGTCTCACGCCCGTCGCGAAGCAGGTCGCGTCCCTTAATGATCCAGGCACGCAACTGCCGCGAGTACTCGGGGAGCCGCTCCGGTCCAATCACGATGACCGCGATCAGGAGCAGGACTATCAACTCCCCGCCGTTGATTGAGAACATGAACCCTATTCTGACGGGTTGGGAGCCGGTTCGTCCACGTTGACCTCAGAGTTGGAGCCCAGCGTCACGGTGACTTCCTTTGTCGAGTCGCCCTGCTTGACCGTCAACACGACATCGTCGCCGGGTGCCTTGGCGCGAATCGCCACCACGAGTTCATCGGAACGAGTCACGGGGCGACCGTCGATCTGGGTGATGATGTCGCCTGGCTCGATTCCAGCCGCCGCCGATGGTCCATCCGCGATAACTCCGGAGGAATCATCCACGACCTTGATGCCCTCGCCGTTATAGCGTTCGTCAAGCAACACACCGATCACGGGGAATGTGGCCTCGCCGTCGTTGATGAGCTGTTCGGCAGTGCGTCGCGCCTGGTTAGACGTGATAGCGAAGCCAAGGCCCACGGACCCGGCCTGCTGGGTTGCCGAACCGCCCAGTGACGCGATGGCAGAGTTGATGCCGATCACTTCGCCGGCAGAGTTGATGAGCGGCCCGCCCGAGTTCCCGGGGTTGATCGCGGCGTCGGTCTGGATTGCGTCGATGTAGGCGGGTGCCTGCGTGCCGTCCCCGGCGGTAACCGGGCGATGCAACGCGGAGATGATGCCAGTGGTCACCGTGGAGTCGAGGCCCAGCGGGGAGCCGACGGCGATTGCCGCGTCCCCCACCACGACCTGGTCAGAGTCTCCGAGCACGAGCGGTGAGAGACCCTTCTCATCAATCTTCACGACGGCGAGGTCGTACTCGGGCGTGGTGCCAATAACCTTGCCTTCCTCGATTGATCCATCCGACTTGAGGACCTTGACAGTGTCGTTGTTTGCGCCGTCGACCACATGGTTGTTGGTCAGGATGTAGCCGTCCTCGCGGATCACAAAGCCGGTGCCTGTCGCGGATCCCTGAGCCGTGGCGGTCTCGATCGAGACCACGGACGGCATCACAGCGGCCGCAATGGAGGCAACCGAACCCTCTGGACGGTCGACGGACGTGCCGTTGACTGCGGGAAGCGCAACCGACGAGGAGGACGGACCCCACTCGTTGTACGCCCAAGCGCCGCCAGCACCGCCGAGGATGCCAAGCGCCAGCGCGCCGACGCAGATCGCGGCTACGGTGCGCTTGCGCACTCGTCCCACTGGCGCCTTGGGGGCGACGGGAGGAACGTCAGCGGGAGGCATCTCCCAAGGGAAGGTCTCTGGCTGGGCGGTCGCGACCTCGGTGCCGTACTGCGAACCAGCCGCAGCATCAGCAGCCATTCCAGCATCGGCCGTAGGAGCGACCTCCTCGCGTGTCGAGGCTTCGGTGACAACGGAGCTGCTCTGCTGCGAGTCATCGCCCGCCTCAGGGCGGGGCGATTGACCGCCCACAGGAGTGGGTGGAGCAAAGGGTGAGTCAGTCATGGGGACGGCCTTTCGGGACTAGTTGCCGGTTAGTGTGCCGGCAAAGGCTCCGAGCCCAGCGTGGACACGATCTAAGAATCCGGGCTCAGTGTTTGTGGGGAAGGTGCCTGCCACCGTTTCGAGGGTCACCATCGCGCAACTGCACGACACGGAGACCACGACGTCACCTGTCTGCCACACGAGCTGAGCAGGTTCGAGGCGAACGATGTAGACATCGATGCCCGGCACGTCAGCACGCGGCAAGTCAGCCACACGCTCATGCACCAGATCACCATGCTGCTCGGTCACGACCACAGGGTCGATTCCCGCGAGCAGCGAGGCAACGAGCATGTGTGCGCCGCTGTCGCCGCGCACCACCCTCGCTTCGATAGGGACGAGTCCACTGTCCTGCCAGTCCGGATGGACCCACGCACGCATATTGTCTGCAGAACGCATGTCCTGCGGACCCATATACGCGACATTTGGGGCCGTACCCTCTGCTGAGGCTGCGGCAAATTCAAGAGGAACCTGATCGGGGCCGCCCGCATAATATGCGGCGCCCACGCCAACTGCGGCGAAGATCAGAATCGAGAAAGCAATAGTGGCGGAGCGATGTCGGCTCGGCCGGGCCCGAGCGGCACGGGCGCGGTGCTTTGACTCGCCCTGGGCGATCTGCGCCATGCGGTCGCGATCAAGCAACTGCTGCGCAAAGCGCATGTCGATGCCGGCACTGGACGTGTTGAGCGCTTCTCGAGCTTCTCGTAATTCCGTCCACCGCGCGTTGCAGTCATCGCACTCTTCGAGGTGCGCCATTGCCTCCGCGGCGTCGGCTGTAGACATCCTGCCATCGAGCAGGTCGTGAAGGTTTTCTCCGAGGTGCTTTTGCGTCACTCGCCACCCCGCACCGGAGCGCGGTGCGCGAGAGACTCACGCAACTTCGCGCGGGCGCGAGACAGTCGAGAACGTACGGTACCCATCTTGATACCGAGTGTGGCTGCAATTTCCTCGTACGACAGTCCCTCGATGTCGCTCAGCACAATGGCCGCGCGGTATTCGGGGGGCAGGTCGGCGAGGGCGGCCACAATGTCGTCACCGAAGTGGGACATCTCAAACGCGTCTTCCGGCTGGCCCGAGCGCTCGTGGCGGTCGAAACTGTCCGACGTGGACACAGCCGCGTCGTCGTCCGCCATGAAATCGAAGCGAATTCGCTTCTTGCGGCGCATGCGATCGAGGAAGAGGTTTGTCGTAATACGGTGGAGCCAGCCCTCAAAAGTTCCCGGCTTGAACTGCGACAGTGAGTTGAACACGCGGATGAAAACATCCTGCGTGAGGTCCTCAGCATCGTGCTGGTTGCCGGTGAGGTGATACGCCAAACGGTATACGCGACCCGAGTGTTCCTCGACGATGCGCTCCCACGTGAGCTCGGGGGCGAGCTCAGGGGCATCGGTGACGGATGAAACAACGGCGTCTTTTATAGCGGTGTCTGTTGGCACGGCTGCAATAGTCATGGTTTCCTCCCTCACAATCTGCTCAACGGTTGGACGTACCTCTATGTTCCCATGATTCGCACCGCGGCGGAAGAGGGATTGGTCGAGTGTGACCCATATCATGTCCCTAGGAGGTGTGCCATGACTCACGAGGCCGCGAACTGGGCTTATGCCGAGGATTTTATCCACGAAGACCGGGTTCTACTGAGCGCGCGCGACGCAGCGGACGAGCTGGGATGCGTGCCGGTTTTGCCAGGCGCCGGACGCACATTGCAGATCCTCGCGCGAGCCATGAATGCCAAGTCGATTGTCGAGATCGGCACCGGCGCTGGGGTGTCGACCACGTACCTGTTGCGGGGCATGCACCCGCAGGGCGTCATCACCACCATCGACGTTGAGGCGGAACACCATAAAGCCGCCAAGCAGACGCTTGCCACGGGCGGGTTCGCGCCCTCTCGCGCACGCATGATCACCGGGCGGGCACTCGAGGTTCTCCCTCGGCTGACGGACGGCGGCTACGACCTCGTGCTGATCGACGCCCGCAAGTCGGAGTACCCCGCGTACCTTGTGCAGGCCCTGCGCCTGCTGCGCAGCGGCGGCATGCTCGTGATTGACAACGCGCTGTGGCACGGCCGCGTGCCAGACCCGGCACAACGCGACGCTGACACCACCGCCGTTCGCGAGACTCTGAAGGCGATCCGCAACAACGACAGCCTGACTCCCACGCTCTTGCCCTCCGGCGACGGCCTGCTGGTCGCCATCAAGGACTAGCGCCACCCGCGATGACCCCCGATATACGAGTCGTCAACCCACCTGACTGCGGCAATGCCCCTCGCAAGGCCATTGTTCGCGACCTCGTCATGGCCCTTGCGGGCGGCGACTCGTCCGTACTCGATGCCTACCTGCACGGTGACGCCATCTGGGCGCTCGTAGGTGATCAAACTATCCGGGGCGGCGACCACGTCAAGTCCCGCGCATCGTCGGCCGCTGTGGCCGCGGAAATTCGTTTCGAATCACTCCTCACCCACGGCCCCGCGGCGAGCGCATCTGGAACGGTGACCCACGCATCGGGCGCGCGCACGCACTTCAGCCACGTGGTTCGCTTCGCCTCGGCAGGCAAGGCTGCGCCTGTCATCTCGATGACCAGTTACCTCATCGCGGCCACGCCGACCGACTAGGTCCGCGCATGCAAAAACCCGCGCACCTTGCGGTTGCGCGGGTTAGTGCCATTCAAACTAAGAACAGGCTCAAGCAATCGCACCGTTAAGTGCAGCGCCAAGCTCCTTGACCTCGTCAGCCGTGATCTCTACGACCAGGCGTCCGCCACCTTCAAGCGGGACGCGCATGACGTAACTGCGGCCCTCTTTCACGACCTCCATGGGGCCGTCACCAGTGCGGGGCTTCATTGCAGCCATCGTGTGTGTCTCCTTGGGGAAGTCGCTCGCCGCGGATTCGCGGCGTCTGCCCACTATTCTACGCGGACGCGAGGGCACTCCAAAATCAGTGTGATTCTTTGAACTCCCGCTACATTCCCTGGCCCTCTTGTTCGGCCGCTGCAGCCGCCCGCTCCTGAGCACGCTTCTCGGAGTAGTCCTGCACAATCGCGACTGCCTCGGCGGGATCATCGGTGACGGTGAAGAGCTCGAAATCGGCCTCAGAGATAGTGCCTTCGGGGAGCACGGTATTGCGCAGCCAGTCCACCAGCCCGTCCCAGTAGTGGTGACCAACCAGGACGATCGGAAAGCGGGTCACGGTCCGCGTCTGCACCAAGGTCAACGACTCGAACAGCTCGTCAAAGGTTCCGAAACCACCTGGCAGAACAATGAAGCCCTGCGCGTACTTCACGAACATAGTTTTGCGGGCAAAGAAGTAACGGAAGTTCACCCCAAGGTTCACGTATTCGTTGACTCCCTGCTCATGGGGCAGCTCAATGCCGAGGCCCACCGAGGTTCCACCTGCCTCGAAGGCACCCTTGTTGGCGGCCTCCATCACGCCGGGTCCGCCGCCCGTGATGACGGAGAATCCCGCCTCAACGAGCAACCTTCCTACCGTCTCTCCCATCTCGTAATCCCGAGTTCCGGGCTTGGTGCGCGCGGAGCCGAACACCGAGATCGCTGGCCCCACCTCCGCGAGCGCGCCAAACCCCTCCACGAACTCCGATTGAATGCGCAGCACCCGCCAGGGGTCGCCGTGGAGCCAGTCGGCCCGCCCTTGGTCGTCCAGCAGTCGCGAGGACGAGGAGTCCTGCGGAACGTGCTTGCCGCGCAGCAGCACGGGTCCCTTGCGATATTCACTCATGGTGCGTCTCCCTGTGGGTTGTGGTTTCGCTGGTTAATTGACAGGCGCGGGGACGCCCGATGCTGTGGATTAGCTGGTCAGCCAGGCCGCGAGTCCAGCGCGGCACTGGTTGATCTCGTCGATCGCGCACCACTCCAAGTCCGCGTGCGCGAGTTCAGGGTCACCCGGACCATAGTTCACGGCGGGGATGCCGAGCGCACCGAAGCGCGCGACATCAGTCCAGCCCAACTTCGCGCGCGGCTCGGGCGCACCCGTGCTCGCCACCGCGTCCACGAAGCCCTGCGCGAGAGGTGCGTCGAGACCCGGCCGGCAGGCGTCAGCACGATCAGTCACCACGGTTTCACACTCGCCCACGCCCGATGCCGCGATGACGTCGCGTACGTGCTGCACGGCTTCGTCCGTGGTCAGGGATGGCGCGAAGCGGTAATTCACCGTGACGGTGCACTGGTCGGGGATGACGTTGCCGGCGATGCCACCCGTCACTCCTACGGCGTTGAGGCCTTCGCGGTACTGGAGTCCGTCGACCTCGACAGTGCGGGGCTCGTACCTGGCGAGCGCGGCGAGCACCGGCGCGGCGGCGTGGATCGCATTCTCGCCCTTCCATGAGCGCGCCGAGTGCGCGGCCTTGCCAGGCAGCACGATGTCCATGCGTAGAGTGCCGTTGCAGCCGCCCTCGATCTGCGCCTGGGTGGGCTCGCACAGCACGGCGAAGTCGCCCTTAATCAATTCCGGATGGCGGCGCGAGAGTCGGCCCAACCCGTTCTTGGTCTCCTCGACTTCCTCATGGTCATAAAAGACCCACGTAATGTCGCGGGTGGGCTCGATGAGGTCCACCGCAAGCGACAGCATGACGGCCACCCCCGCCTTCATATCCACCGATCCGCGGCCAATGATTCCGAGGCCGTCGAGCGTCGGCACCGACGGCACGTTGCCCTTAATGGGAACGGTGTCGAGATGCCCGGCGATGATCACCCGCTGGTCACGGCCCAGGGTGGTGCGGGCCACGATCGCGTCGCCGTCCCGAGTGATTTCCAGGTGATCGCACTCGGCAAGGGCGGTCGCCACGGCATCGGCGATGGCGCCCTCTCCCCCGCTCACGGAGGGGATATCGATCAGTTGCCGCGTGATTTCGTCCACGGGCGCGGTCAGGTCGAGGGAGGTCATGCCGCCACCCTACCGATGCCCAGTATCCTTATGCCCATGACTCGCACTGCTTACGGATACGGACTTGCCACGACGGACGCGAACGGCACGGTGCTCGACACCTGGTATCCGTCGCCCACCCTGGGCGAACCGCCCGCTGACCACCGCGTACCCGCGGAGCTGGAGGGTGCGTCCCGCGTTGACCACCTTCGCGACGTGACCGTCTCCGTGGTCTTCACCGAGATCGACTGCGACGCCGCACCCGCAAGTGTCGAGGACGCGTACCTGCGCTTGCACCTGCTCAGCCACCGCATCGTCCGCCCGCACGGCATCAATCTGGATGGCGTTTTCGGCGCGCTCACCAACGTGGTGTGGACGTCCGAGGGACCGTGCGCCATTGACGGCTTCGAGTCCGCCCGACTGCGCCTGCGCGCCGCAGGTAAGCACGTGACTGTATACGGCGTAGACAAGTTCCCGCGCATGGTCGACTACGTGGTGCCGTCCGGAATTCGCGTCGCCGATGCTGACCGCGTTCGCCTGGGCGCTCACCTCGCCGAGGGCACTACCGTGATGCACGAGGGCTTCGTGAACTTCAATGCCGGTACGCTCGGCCACTCGATGGTCGAGGGCCGCATCTCTGCCGGCGTCGTCGTGGGTGACGGCTCCGACGTGGGCGGCGGCGCATCGATCATGGGCACTTTGTCCGGCGGAGGCAAGGAGACCATCACGGTGGGCGAGCGCTCGCTGCTGGGCGCCAACTCCGGCCTGGGCATCCCCTTGGGCGACGACTGCGTGGTGGAGGCAGGGCTCTACGTGACGGCGGGCTCCAAGGCGCTTCTGGTGGGAGTCAGCGACGACGACGGCAAGCCCGTATGGGTCAAGGCCAAGGAACTCGCTGGCAAGGACGGGATCCTCTTTCGCCGCAATTCCACCAGCGGCGTGATCGAGGCCGTGGCTCGCCAGGGCAACGGCGTGGAGCTCAACGCCGCACTCCACGCAAACTAGGCGGTCGTCGCGGGCACCAAAGCGTCCGTCTAAGCGTTCACTAGAGACGGAATTGGAGGCGGACTTGGCGCGACACGGTAGGGACGGCGCGGGCAACCGACGCCGCGGCGGAGGGCTTGTGGTCCTCGCGCTCATTGCCGCGGTTACCGTGACCGCAGTGATCGTGGGTCCCGAACTGTGGCACCGCTACAGCGACCGCGTGTTTTCCTCCCGGTGCTCCGTCACCGTGGGCGATGAGACCGCGAGCCTGACCGCCGAGCAGACCAACAACGCCGCGCTGATCGCCGCCGTGTCCGTGGAGCGCGGCCTACCCGCCCGCGCCGCGACGATCGGCATCGCCACCGCCATCCAGGAGTCGAGCCTGCGCAACATCGACTGGGGCGACCGAGACAGCGTGGGCCTGTTCCAGCAGCGGCCCTCACAGGGCTGGGGCGAGATCGAGGAGATCCTGGATCCCTATTACTCGGTCAATAAGTTCTACGACGGACTCATCAAGGTGTCGGGCTGGCAGGACTTGCCGGTGACCGAGGCCGCGCAGGCGGTCCAGCGCTCGGGCTTCCCCGATGCGTACGCCGACCACGAGGGTGAGTCCCGCCTCTGGGCGTCCGCGCTCACCGGAAACGGCGGGCGGGTGAACTGCGACATCGGCGACGCGGATCCGACCACCGCGCGCGCGTTCATCGAGCGCGTGGACCTGGACTTTGGCCCAGGTGCCTACTCCGTCGAGGTCCTCGACGTGAACTCCGACTCCACCGTGCTGGGACTAAGTCCCGGCGATGGTGAAAGTGCGCAGACGCCGCAGCTCTCAGCTCAGTCGATGCGCGAGTGGGCGGTGTCGGTGTCTTCGGTACAGTCGGTCATCGAGTCTTCCTACGAGGCGGCCGGCTGGCTCCGCGAGGACGGTCTCGTGGAGGTTCCCACCGCAGAGGGCTCCCCCGTGGCCGGCTACGACGGGGCGATCGTTACCCTCCGCACGGCTCCACACTAGTGCGGGTTGCGGAACTGCTCCCGCGCTGCGAGTGACGGCTTTGCCGGGAACCCTATGGCGCCTCACTGAGCCACCTGGCGACTCACCGATACACCTGGCGCCCCACTGAGCCACAGACCATCCCGCGGTGTCCCGTCGTGGAGGGCGATCCAGTGAAACACCCGCGTGGGGCGTCACCTCGTCCCCTCAGCCGGGCTGAACGAATAGGCGGGCCGCGCTAACGGACGCGCCAAGTGGGTAAAGGAGAAATGTCTAGCCGCGCTGGTCGAGCGGGGTATAGCTGCGATCCGTCTCGCCCGTGTAAATCTGGCGCGGACGGCCAATCTTAGTGCGCGGGTCGTTCAACATCTCGCGGTAGTGAGCAATCCACCCGGGCATGCGACCCAGCGCGAAGAGCGGCGTAAACATCGGCGTGGGAAAGCCCATGGCCGAATACAGCAGCCCGGTGTAGAAGTCGACGTTCGGGTACAACTTGCGCTCGATGAAGTACTCGTCGCTAAGCGCGATCTCCTCGAGGCGCTTGGCCATATCGAAGGTCTCGTTGTTGCCACCGAGGTCAGCCAGAACCGTGTCGGCCACCTTCTTGACCTCTGCCCCGCGAGGGTCATATGACTTGTACACGCGGTGGCCGAAGCCCATGAGTCGCGCGCCCTCGACCTTATTCTTGACGTCGGAGACGAACTGCTCGACCGAGCCGCCCGAGGCCTTAATGTTGTCGAACATCTTGAGCGCGGCCTCGTTCGCCCCACCGTGCAGCGGGCCCGAGAGCGCGCCGATGCCTGCGGATACCGCCGCGTAGATGTTGGCCTGAGAGGAACCGACGATGCGCACCGTGGACGTCGAGCAGTTCTGCTCGTGGTCGGCGTGCAGGATCAGCAGCAGGTCGAGTGCCTTGCGGATGGTGGGGTCGATGTCGAGCTCACCCGATGCGGGTGAAAACGCCAAGCGCATGAACTCGTCGACGTAGTTGCCGTCCTTGCGGGGCTCAATGAGGTCCTCACCCATCGCACGACGCTGCAGGTAGGCCACCACGGTCGCGGACTTCGCGAGTAGCAAGACCGTCGCCAGTTCGAGCTGCTCCTCGTCACGTCCCACCGACTCGGGGTAGAACGTGGACAGTGCGGAAATCGAGCCCGACAATACCGCCATGGGGTGCGCGTCACGCGGGAAAGCGTTCAGGAACGTCTTGATGCCCTCGTGAACATGCATGTGCCGTGCTACACGGTTCTCTAGCGCGTTGAGCTGGCCCTCATTGGGCAACTCGCCATGAATCAGCAGGTATGCAGTCTCTAGGAAGTTGGAACCCCCCGCGATCTGCTCGATCGGATAGCCGCGGTACTTGAGAATCCCCGCGTCTCCGTCGATGTACGTGATCGCGCTTTCGCACGCGGCGGTGTTCATGAACCCCGGGTCCATGGTGACCAATCCGGTGTCACTCAGCAGGGTCGGGATTGCGAGCCCGTCATTGCCGATCGTCGCGCGCTCGATACCGAGTTCGCGTGAATTTCCGTCGACAATCAGCCGAGCGTCTACAACCTGTGCCATTAACAACCTCCGGGTGCACGCCAAAGGCGCCTTCGTCCGTTTGCTTTGGCCTCAGTTTACCTGGCTTTGGCGAGCCGACGGGCCGCGGCGTCGATGCGCTCATCCGTCGCCGTCAATGCGATACGTACGTGATTCGCGGCGGCTGATCCATAGAACTCTCCTGGCGCTGCCACGATGCCGTTGTCCGCCAGAAAATCCAGTGTCTGCCAGCAGTTTTCATCTCTGGTGGCCCACAGATAAAGCCCCGCGTCGGACGCGTCAATCCGGAATCCAGCCTCACGAATTGCCGCGCTCAGAACATTCCGACGCGCCCAATACACCTCACGCTGGACCTCGACGTGAGTATCGTCACACAGGGCGGCAACCGTGGCCGCTTGCACCGGCGCGGGCACGATCATGCCCGCGTGCTTGCGAGTCTCGAGCAACCCGGCAATTAGCTGCGGGTCGCCGGCAGTGAACGCCGCCCGGTATCCGGCGAGGTTGGACTGCTTGGAGAGCGAGTAGACGGCGAGCAGGCCTTGGTGCGAGCCCCCGCACACGGCGGGGTCGAGGATTGAAGCCACACCGTCACGCACGTATTGCTCAACCCAGGGAAGTTCTGCGTAGCACTCGTCAGAAGCGACCACGGCGCCGATGCTGCGGGCGGCGGCCACGACATCGGCCAGGTACTCACGGCTCGCCACCGCACCGGTGGGGTTGGACGGCGAGTTGACCCAGATGAGTTTGACGGCGAGGTTGCCCTCCCAGTCGGCCACCGCATCGGCGGGCATTGGTGTCGCCCCCGCCAGCCGGGCACCCACGTCGTACGTGGGATACGCGGCCGTGGGGTGGACCACGATGTCGCCCGCACTGAGGCCCAAGAGCGCCGGCAACAGGGCAACGAACTCTTTGGAACCCACCGTGGGTAGCACTGCGGTGGGATCAATTCCGGACACGCCACGCCTACGCGCAAACCACGCCACCACTGCCTCCCGCAGGGCGAGGGTGCCGTGTGTGGTGGGGTAACCCGGAGCATCGGACGCCGCGGCAAGGGCCTCGCGCACCACCTGGGGAGTGGGGTCGACCGGAGTACCCACGGAGAGGTTGACGATGCCGTCGGGGTGAGCCGAGGCGCGCGTGATGTACGGGGTCAGCGAGTCCCAAGGGAAGTCTGGGAGCGCGCCGGGATGAAGACCCATGTGAGTGGCGGTTAGCCGTTCTGCGGCGGGAGCGCCTTGATGATGTCGTGATCGTGCTCGATCAGACCCATCTTCGCGGCGCCGCCGGGCGAGCCAATCTCGGAGAAGAACTCGACGTTTGCCGTGTAGTACTCGGCCCACTTGTCGGGGGTGTCATCCTCGTAGTAGATAGCCTCGACGGGGCAGACCGGCTCGCAGGCACCACAGTCGACGCATTCGTCAGGGTGAATGTAGAGGCTACGTTCGCCCTCGTAGATGCAGTCCACGGGACACTCGTCGATGCATGCCTTGTCCTTGACGTCGACACAGGGCAGAGCAATGACGTATGTCACTTTGGTTCCTCCTACTTGGATGGTACGAACACCGCCATCATACAAGCGATAGGGCGCCGTTTGGTGCGGAGCCTGGTACTGGGCGAGGCGCGCCGCCGCGCCTATTTACACACGATCTTGTTGGTGGGCTTGTACGTCCACTTGAGGACGTTCGTGTCCACTAAGTCGCCGTCGAGATAGATGGTGCGTGTGTTGGTAATGGTGAAGCCCGCCTCGCCAGCGTTACTCGGTTGGCATTCGTCGCTGTCGAGCTCGACGGTGGTGGGCTGCACCACGTTGGTCTTGGGCGACGCCTTGGTCTTCACCTCGAAGTAAGGAGTGGACCACACCTGGACATACACCCGGTTGTCCTTAACGTAACTGCTCATGACCGCGGCGTATGGAGTGTTGTTCTTGAACACCATGTTGATCTGGCCCGTGTAGATGGTCGACTCGCGACCCGCGGGATAGCGTGGGAACCATTGGGAGTGCGGACGGTGATCGATGTCCTCATAACCGGCGAAGTAGCCAGCATTGAATGTGGTGGTCGCCATCTGAGATAGACCTCCACCTACCGCCGTCTGCACAATTCCATTCTCGATCACGTGCGCCGGAAAATAGCCACCTTCGGTGGTGATGGGCAGCAACACGTCCGCCAGGTTAAATTCCTTGCCCGGCATGATGGTCACGCCCGTCACCTTCTCCGCGGCGCGCACCAAGTTCTTGGTACGGATGGGTTCGTTGGTAAGCGGAGTCGAGAACGAGGAGACTACCTCCTTGTAGTCGTCGATACCCAGGTCCGTTGACGACACCTTGGGGTAGACCTCGCTGTAGGCGATGGGGGCTGCACGATCAATAGCGAGTGTCGCGTCCACGAGCACCGGACCCATCGCGTCCTGATCGAGCGCACGGCCGTTCTTGCTCTCGGTGGTCACGAGCTTGTGGCTCGTGTCGAACTTCAGCGTCGCATCGGTCGGGTCATTCTCAAGATCGGGGTCCTCCTCGAGCATGGCTGCGGACAGCGCAGGACCATCGGCCACGATCTCCAACCGAGAACCAGATGGCGTGGCCGCCACGAACGGAGCGAACTGATCGGGCTCGAGCGTCACATCTCCGTTGGGCCCAGTGAGGGTGACCGCGGTAGTGAGAACCGTGTCGTTGAGAGTCTCGACCATGCGGTCCGCCTCATAGTCAGAGATGTTCGCGTCGACGATGGCCGCAGCGGCGTCGAAGTTGGCCTGCGCGGGCCAACCCTTCTCGATCCTAGCCGCGGTGTCGTCGTGATCTACTGTGACCGACGGCTCACCGGGGTTCGCTGAAGCGACGGTGCCGGTGATGACCACCGTGGCGTCCTTGGCGGAGGTATCGAGTTGCACGGAAGCGCTCTTCATCGCGGCATCCATCGCGTCATCGTCGACCACCACGACCGGGTCGAGCTCCGATCCAGTGGTGAAGTGAGCAATGATCGTGAGGGGATTGAGCGTGAAGCCCGTGGCCTCGTCGACCATCGCGCCGGTGTCGATACTCAGACCTGACTCGGAAGGAATCATTGTCGTGCCGACGCCACCCGCGGTCAGCGTGATGGGATCAGACTCCAACGCACTCGCCGCTTGGTCCAATGTCTTCGTGGCGGTCGCCACGTCCATCTCGCCAATCTCCACGCCGAGAGCCTCGGTGTTCGCTGGAACCCGATCGCCAAAGTACGTCGCAAAGCCGTAGTATGCGGCAGCGAGCAGCAACACGAGCACCACCAGGATCCAGGGCCACCTGCGACGCTTCTTAGGTGTGGGCTCCACCGGCTCGTCGATCACGGTCGCCTCGAGGACGGTTTCCTCCTGCACCGCGAACCGGTCAGCGGCATCGAGCCCTACGGGCTCCATGACCATCGTCGTCTCTTGCGCCGATGCCGAGGCGTCCTCGCGGTCGATGACCAGTTCGGCTTCGGCTTCGGCTTCGGCTACAGGGTCGGACTCGATATCCGCGTCGGCGTCGCCGTCGATCGGTTCCGCTTCGGATATCTGTTCTCCAGCGAGGTCCGCAGCGACCGCCGCGGCGGCGATGCCCGCGGCCGTCTCGTCATCGGAACCGTCTTCGACCTCAACATTTTGGTCTGCATCCGCTGCGGCATCAGCTTCTGAGCCGGAGTCCGTCTCGGGATCGCCCTCACCCTCGCCATCCGCGGTTTCGATCTCCTCCGAGGAGCGCAAAAACTCGGGTACGCGCGCAAACACCACGGTGTCGGTAGGCGCCTCGGCATCGCCCTTCGCCGTTTCGTCCGCGAGAACTCCGCTGGCAGTCGCTCCGCCGGCAACCCCGGCATCGGATGCTGCCTGACGCTTTTCCGCACGACGTCGCAGCGACCGGTGCGCGTTGCTACGCCGCCTAGCCTCCGCCTGTTGGTCCCGTAGCGCCCGTTCAGCGTCCCGCTTACGTGACATCGTTCCTCCCAAAAAGCACCCGTCGCGGAATCAGACAGACCACAATGATGGCGAGCGACCCGCCAATAAGCCACCCGTATCCATAGCCGTCAGTCGCGATCAGCAGTGATCCGCCGGGTCCCTCGAGCGACAAGATATACGTCACCACGGCCCAAGCGCCGCCAAAAACAGCGATCCCCGACCATTCCTTCCAGGTGCGCGCGAAGACGGTCGCGACAAGCATCAACAGGATGCATAGGGCGATGCCGAAGGGCGGGATCGCACGGTAGGCGCTTGCCCCCACCAAGGCGGCGACCAACCCGACGATCGCGAGCACCAGGTAGCCGAGGGCGGAGCGAATCATGCTTCCCAGGATAGGCGGGAACTACGCACACCAACGACAACGCGGCGGCGACTAGCCACGTTTGTGGAAGTCGCCGCCGCGTTGAGTGGCAGGTAGGCGGACTAGTTGTCGCGCTTAGCCTTCGATGCGCTGCGTGCACGCTCGCTGGCACCGAGAATGACCTTGCGAATACGGGTCTTCTCCGGCGTCACCTCGACGCACTCGTCCTCGCGGGCGAACTCAAGGCACTCCTCGAGCGTCAGGTGGCGAGGGGGCGTCAGGTTCTCAAAGGAGTCGGACGAGGCTGCACGCATGTTGGTGAGCTTCTTCTCCTTGGTGATGTTGACGTCCATGTCCTCGTTGCGCGAGTTCTCGCCCACGATCATGCCCTCGTAGACCTCCGACGTGGGGTCAACGAAGAACGAACCGCGCTCCTGCAGGTTGATCATGGCGAACGGCGTGACGACACCCGCGCGGTCGGCGACCAGCGAGCCGTTGACACGGAACTCGATGAAGCCAGCCCAGGGCTCGTAGCCGTGCGCGATGGACGACGCGATGCCGGTGCCGCGCGTGTCCGTGAGGAAGATGGTGCGGAATCCGATCAGGCCGCGGGCGGGCACAACGAACTCCATGCGCACCCAGCCGGTGCCGTGGTTCGACATGTTCTCCATGCGACCCTTGCGGGCCGCAAGCAGCTGAGTGACGGCGCCGAGGTGCTCTTCAGGCACGTCGATGGTGAGGTGCTCCATCGGCTCGTGCTTTTTGCCGTCGATCTCCTTGGTGACAACCTGCGGCTTGCCGACGGTGAGCTCGAAGCCCTCGCGGCGCATCTGCTCGACCAGGATGGCCAGCGCGAGCTCTCCACGACCCTGAACTTCCCACGCGTCGGGACGCTCGGTGGGCAGGACGCGGAGCGACACGTTACCGACGAGCTCCTTGTCGAGGCGGTCCTTGACCTGGCGGGCCGTGACCTTGGCACCCTTGACGCGGCCGGCGAGCGGCGACGTGTTGATACCAATGGTCATGGAGATGGCCGGGTCGTCCACCGTGATGAGCGGCAGCGGGCGGGGGTCATCGACATCGGTCAGCGTCTCACCAATGGTGATGCCCTCGATACCGGCAACGGCGACGATGTCGCCGGGGCCAGCCGACTCTGCGGGAACGCGGGTCAGGCCCTTGGTCTCCAGCAGCTCGGTGATCTTGACGTTCTTCATGGTGCCGTCGGCGCGAGCCCAGGCGACCGTCTGACCCTTGGTGATGGTGCCGTTGAAGACACGCAGCAGTGCGAGGCGACCAAGGAACGGCGACGCGTCCAGGTTGGTGACGTGAGCCTGAAGAGGCGCATCCTCGTCGTAAGACGGTGCGGGGATAGTGTCCATGATGACCTTGAACAGCGGCTCAAGGTTTTCCTCGACAGGCAGCTCACCATCGCCAGGCTGCTCGATGCTGGCGCGGCCGGCCTTCGCGGACGCGAAGACGACAGGCACCTCAAGTAGTGCGTCGACGTCGAGGTCGGGGACCTCGTCCTCGAGGTCTCCTGCGAGGCCGAGGAGCAGGTCGTGGCTCTCCTCGACTACAGCGCTGATGCGCGAGTCTGGGCGGTCGACCTTGTTGACGACGATGATGACGGGAAGCTTGGCCGCGAGCGCCTTGCGGAGCACAAAGCGGGTCTGAGGAAGCGGTCCTTCGGACGCGTCGACAAGGAGCACGACACCGTCAACCATCGACAGTCCACGCTCAACCTCGCCACCGAAGTCGGCGTGACCAGGGGTGTCAATCACGTTGATGGTGACGCCGCCCTCGATCGAGTGCGCACCGGTGTAACGGATCGCGGTGTTCTTGGCGAGGATCGTGATGCCCTTTTCGCGCTCAAGGTCACCGGAGTCCATTGCACGGTCTTCGACGTGTGCGTGGTCACCGTAGGCGCCACCCTGCACGAGCATGGCGTCAACGAGGGTGGTCTTACCGTGGTCAACGTGGGCCACGATGGCGACGTTGCGCAGGTCTGAGCGCAAGGGCATAGAAAACTCGATTCAAAGATTGGGGGTCCGGTCCCTCATGGGCCAGCACTCCAGTCTAGCGGTTGTGGGCGCTTTTGGGGAGCAAGCCTCTACTCGCTCGCCTCATCAAGCCACTGCGCGCCTGCAACTCTGTCCCCTAACTCCGCAAATGACCAGCGATCCACTACTGTGACCGCGCCATTGACGCTGTCTGCACTCCACTGGCTCTGCTGAACCGTGATTGTGCCCGCGCCGTCGGCATCGGCACATTCGACGTCGAAGACCTGCACCGTGCCCGTTCCGCCTGCCACGGTCGCTGGTTCTGCCGCTGCGAGGGTCGCGCTCACTGGCGTCAGCCCCTCTCCCCCAGGACAGCCGATGCCGTCGTCGAGGATTGCTTGGTCGGCCGCCTGAGCGCCGGGTCCAGTAACGACGGCGAATGCCGGGCAGTTGACCCCGGCCTCACAACCACCAGCGGTCACCACGGCCACCGTGTCCGTGTCCTCACCCTGTGCCCAGAAGTCTGCGGCAGGGATCGCGAGTGGGCCCACGGGCATCAGCGACGCTTCGGAGATCCGGTCGATCCCGGCATCGGCCGCTGCGGTGGTGTTGTCATGCTGAGTGCCGACGTCCGACGTTCCGGGCGCGGAGACGCCCCCCGCGCACCCGACCGTGAGCAAGCTCACGGCGAGTGCAACGGGGAGCATCCGCGCTGTGGTGCGAGTTAGCAAGCGCCGAGGTCCTTCCACGGTCCCCACTGAGCAGCGCCGGGCTGGTCGCCCTGCGTCCACCACTTTGCCTCGTAGGTGTGGCCGCCGTAGGTTGCGGTGGCTCCTCCCACGTAGATGGCCGACGCGGACCATGCGGACGCGCACTGGTGAGGCGGGTCCGTGGGATCCGGGTCCGGCGTCACCGTCGGGTCGGGGTCAGGAGTGACCGTGGGATCCGGGTCCGGGATCGGGTCGCCACAGGCGTCTACGAGCTTCCACGGTCCCCACTGGGCCGCGCCGGGCTGGTCGCCCTGCGTCCACCACTTTGCCTCGTAAACGTTGCCGCTGTAGAGGACCTGCGCTCCACCGTTGTAGGCAGTAGCGGACACCCACGGGCTAATGGTGCAGGTGGTAGGCGGGTCAGTCGGGTCGGGGTCGGGAGTGACGGTGGGATCCGGGTCCGGCGTTACGGTCGGGTCGGGATCGGGGGTCACCGTCGGGTCCGGGGTCGGGGTAGGCGTAACGATGGGCCCACCATCGATGGGGCCCGATGCTCCGGTGCCCAGCTTGTCCATGAGCGCGGTAGTCAGCACACCGTTGCGGTCGCCCGAGAGCTCCCACCACATGGCGCCGCCAAGGCCCTTCTCGCGGATGTAGTCAGCCTTGATCGCGACCGACTTGGGGTCATCGAGGCTCCACCACTGGTCGCCGTTGTAGCGCCATGAGGCTCCGATGCTGGCGTCGTAGTAACTGGTACCGAGGTTCTTGAGCTTGTCGTAATCCTCGTTGCCGGCCTCCCAAGTGCCAGGACCCGCCCCGTTGGCGGTAGTCCAAGCGTCGGCGCTTGTTGCGCCCTTCCAGCCTCGGCCGTACATGGCCATGCCCAGCCCCAACTGCTCGGGCGCGATGCCCGCGTTGATGTACTCCTTGACGGCCTTGTCGACCGAGAACTTCTTGGTGGCGGGTCGCGTGTCTGCCGGGTCGTCGTACAGGTTGCCCTGGTGACCGGTCAGCGTCGGGTCCCACGCGCCGTGGAGGTCATAGCCCTGCACGTTGCCGTAGTCGAGGTCCTCGAAGATGCGGGGGTCGTTCCAGCCGCCGGACGCGATATCCGCGGGGTTGGCGGGCAGGAAGGCGGACAGCACATAGTGCTTGTTTTGCGTGCTGCCGTAAGCGTCCAGCTGGTCGCGGAATTCCTGGATTAGGAGGCGGAAGTTCTCCTTGTCGTTGACGGCGTCTACGACGTTGCCCTCGAGCCCATTGGGCGATCCTGGCCACTCCCAGTCGAGGTCGATGCCGTCGAACACGCCGGCGGCGGCGCCAGGGCCACCCTTGCCGTCGATCTTGGGAAGGTTGCCCTTGATGTACAGGTCAATGCACGAGGAGACAAACGCCTTGCGCTTCGCGTCAGTCGACGCGACCGTGGAGAAGTTCTTTGACCACGTCCAACCGCCGAGCGAGATCACGGCCTTGACGTTGGGGTTGAGCTCCTTGATTTGCTTGAGCTGGTTGAACGAACCCGCGAGCGGCTGGTCCCACTTGTCGGCAGTTCCGTTGACCGAGTTGGCGGTGGTGTAACCCATGCCAAAGTCGGCCCAGGCGTCGCCTGCCCCATCCGAACCGTTAGGTCCGGTCCCTTGCGCCTTGTTGGCGATGAAGCACTTGCCCGTCTGGTGGTGGATATTTCCGAACGAGTAGTTGATGTGGGTGATGTCCTTGATGGTGCCCGAGTCCTGCAGCTGCTTGAGCTTGTAGTCACGGCCGTACACACCCCACTGGGTGAAATAGGCGACGTTACGGAATCCATTGATGTTCGTGGAGTCCGCGGTCTGCTGCGTCGCCGTAGGAACCGCTGCGGGAGCTGGTGTCGCAGCTGACGCTGCAGTGGCTGCGGTGCCAATGAGCGCGAGCGACGCGACGACGGAACCAACGCGGCCCCATGGGCCGAGTCGACTTGTCCTCTTTGGTGAGGTCATGTCTCTTCCTCTTCTCTGAGTGTTGAGTACCTGATCATGCATAGGTTTTTGGGGTACTGCGGGTGGAGTACTACGTAATTGATGGTGCATGGGGCGCTCGGAGCAGGTGCCGCCGCGAGCGCGTCCCGGACTTGGTTTTGTCCGGAAGTTGAACGAGGTGGCGGGACGCCGGGCATCGGCGCCCCGCCCACTCAATCAGCAGCTACCGGCGTCTGCCCACGGGCCCCAGGGGTCCGCGATGCTCGGCTCGTTGTTCTGCGTCCAGAAGCGCGCGGTCCACTCGTGACCGCTGTGGCTCACCTTGGCTCCGCCGTTGTAGACAGCGGCGCTGTCCCAGCCTGCTGAGGTGCACGCGCCGGGGTCACCGCCGTCGCCGCCATCACCGTCACCATCTCCGCCTCCGGTGTCGCCTCCTCCGGTCGAGGCATTGACCACGGTCACGCCGCGGGGGTGATCGTAGGTAGTGGCGTACTCGGTGCCGTCAACCGTGACGATCACATTGGAGAACTGCGCAACCGGCAGTGCCCACTTGAGTTGGTTCGTGATGGACCCACCAGCGGGGATGCCGCCGGTCGGAACAGTGAAGGCCACGGTGTGGAAGTCGCCATCGAGGCCGCCCACGTTGTTTCCCGTATGACCCCTCTTGGTGACCTTGGTGCCGTAGCCGCTCCAGTCGCTCATCTCGCCGGTGTCGGTGGTGCCGTACTGGAACGAAATGGTCGAGCCTGCCGGGATGTCCGCCGAGCCGTTGTTGCTGAAGACGACCTTGGGAGAGATGGGGTAGTTGTTGTCTCCCAGGGCGAACTCCGTGTAGTCGATGCTGACGTCCAGAGCCTGCGACGGCATCGGCCGGTCGGCGTTTGCCTTGGTCGCGCCGTAAGGCGTGGAGCTCGTGAACTTGTCGTGCATGAGATCCACGAGGGTTTCGCCCATTTCGTACTGGCCCTTGGTCTGGTTGAAGTCGTAGTCGCCTGCGAGCTCCCAGATCATGAGGCCACCGAGACCGGTGTCGTTGACGTAGTCGGCCTTGGCCGTGATGGCGTCGGTCGAGTCGCCGGACAGGAACACCTTGGTCTGGGGGTTCCACCACCACTCGTTCTTGGTGACCGGGTCAAAGTGGTGCTCGTAGTCGCCCACGATGGTGGTGGGGACGTTGTACGCCTCGGCGTAGTCACCCACGATGTCGTTCTCGAGGTTGAGCGCGTGCCAGATGGGGTTGACACCGGCGGGAACCGCATTGCCCTGCGGGTCCGTGTCATACCAAAGGTTGTCGATGCCCTCGGCACCCCAGCCACACTTACCGTTGGTTCCTGCCGGGCAGTTGAAGCCGGCGGGTGCTGCCGCTGTGCCTCCCATGCCGTTGGTACCGCCGGTCACGCCCTGGAAACCGCGAGTGTAGAACGGAACGCCCAGGTTGATGCGGCCACCCTGCATAGCGCCACGGAAGTAGTGCGAGGCCCAGTCGGCGTTGAGGTAGCCGATTCCCTTGTAGCCCGTGTAGACGCCGCCTGCGGCGAGCTCGGCGTCCTTGCCGTCGTCGTAGAGCGCAGCATTGCCGCCGACGAACTTGTTCCAGGCGCCGTGCAGGTCATACGTCATCATGTTGACGTAGTCCGCGTACTCGGTGATCTGGAAGACCTCCATGCCGCGCAGGAGCCAGCCGGATGAGGGCGTTGCGGTGGTGAGCATGTAGTACTCGCCATCCTCGGCGCCAGCCTTGTCGAGCTTCTCGCGAAGAGTCTTCATGAGTGCCACGTAGCCTTCGAACAACTCTCCACGCTTCGCGTCAGAGAAGGCGAAGTCGTCGGGGTTACCAGCCTGGTTGTTCGATGTGGGGTATTCGTAGTCGATATCCACGCCGTCGAACCCGTACTGGCGAATGAAGTCAACCGCGGAGTCAGCGAACGTGTCGATCTTGGCCTGCGATTCCGTCATCGTGTAGAAGCCGCCCGATGCGACGCGATCGCCGTTGCCGTCGAAGTAGCCGCCTGTCTCAGCCCAGCCTCCCACGGCGGGAAGGACCTTAACCCCGGGGTTGTCCTTCTTGTACTTGGCCAGCAGGTTGAAGTGACCGGTATACGGCAGCGACGGGTCCATTTCCGCGCCGGGAGTGCCCGGCCACGTCATGTCGGTCGACGAGTTGCCGGCCACGTTGGCATTCACCGAGACCTTGTTGTCCGGGCCCACGTGCGCAAACGCATAGTTGATGTGGGACAGCTTGTTCCACGGGATGTCACTCGCGAGGTACTGAGGGGCACCGTTCTTACCGGTCCTCCAGTTGGTGAAGTAGCCGATCACGCGACGGTCCAGGCTGTTCGGCAGGATCTCGCGGCCGTCGGTGTCGTACACGTCGCAGTAGGGGGTGTCGATGCCTGGAGTCTGCGCCATGCCGTCGGGGCGGCACTGCTCATCGGGGTTGGCGTTGGGATCGGGGTCGGGAGTGACGGAGGGCTCCGGGTCCGGCGTCACGGAGGGTTCTGGATCAGGATCCGGAGTGACCGAGGGCTCGGGGTCAGGCGTCACCGAGGGCTCAGGGTCGGGAGTAACAGACGGCTCAGGATCGGGAGTTACGGAAGGATCCGGGTCTGGCACGACGCCGCCGCAGTCCCCTTGCGACTTCCACGGGCCCCACTGAGCGGTACCGGGCGTGTCGCCGAGCGTCCACCACGAGGCGCGGTAATTCTCGCCGTCGTAGGAAGCGAGGTTGCCGCCCACATAAGTGGTGCCCGCAGACCAAGCGGGTTCGCATTCTTGGGTGGCGGCAGTCGCGCCGGTGGCGCTAGCTGTGACGGCCACCGCCGTCAGTGTGGCCCCTAAGAGGCTAGCCATAACAGTCGCCGCGATACCCCTGCTGGGGCGGCGAACTGCTGGCGGTTGATGGGTGGGCAGGTGCATGGTGGCTACCTTCTCTTCCTTACCGCGACAACGTTGTGCGGATGGTTCGGGCCCTCAGCCGTAGAACCAAAATAAGGACAGAGGTCACGCCAGCGCTATGCGCATTCACCACATTGTTAGGTTTCCTCACATACTGCACGTACGTGGAAATACGTACGAAACGATGCGAGTGTGACTAGTGGCCCGTGTCGGGGGAGTGCGCGAGCACAACAAGCTCGAAACGCGACCGCAGATCGAGCTTGCGATACACCCGCCCCAGGTGCACTTCGACCGTTCTGACCGAACAAAAGAGGCGGGTGGCTACCTCCCGATTTGCTAGGCCCTGCGCCACCAGAAGCGCTACTTCAAGCTCGCGTTCGGTGAGTTCCGCAGCCCAGTCCTCGTGACCAAGTGGCTGGGCTTCGGGCGGCAAAGTGCCGTACTCGTTCTGGGGAACGGACGCCGCGGCAGTTCGCGGCGCCGGACCCTGTCCGCCAGAGGTTCGGGCCGACGCACCGCGCCCCGCCCGCTCTCCCTCTAGCCCCACGAGCGCTACCCACGCCTGCGCTCCTGACTCCTCAAACAGGTCCTGCGCCGCCATCAGATGAGCCAAGGCGGACTCGCGAATATCGAGGCGGGCCATCGCCCGCCCGATGCTGAGCTCCACCTTGCCGCGTTCATATGCGGACTCCAGTTGACGGCCAGCCAGCGTCGCCGACGAAGCCAATTGAGCCACATCCGCCCGGGTTGCAAGCGCCAGGCGGGCCCGGGCAAGCGCCGCGTCACGCACGGCCGGCGAGAGTGCCGTCAAGGTAAGCTGAAGTCGCTCCAATGCACGTCGAGCCTCGTCAGGACGGCCGGCCATCGACCAGGTCTCAACGGCGTCGAGTCCGGGGACCGCCATCACGACGCCACGCTCGCGCGTCTCGCGCTCTGCAGCAAGCTCGAGCAACGTAGCCGCCTGGACATGCTCTTCACGGAACGACGCGGCGAGCGCCCGGTCCACGAGCATCCCTAGCCGCATCGGGGCCCCTGCCGCACATGGCGACGACGCGGCGAGTGCGGCGGAGGTAGCGCCGATGCGTCCGTCGCGTACGGTATCGAGTCTGCGACTCAGGGTGACGCCGAGACCCGCGAAAACCATCCCCACGGGCAAACTTGCCGCGGCGTCGCGGAGCGTCGTCGCGGCTCGGGAAATATCACCCGCGCGCATCTCCACGAGCGCCTGAACCACACGAAGATGAGCTTCTACCAGCGGTGACACCGCGCGGTCAGGGCCGTCGAACCATCGACCACCGTGTCGCAACTGCGTGAGCTCCGCAACCGCGCTCGCAAGTACACGAGCCGCTGCGGAACTCTCGTCCCTGTGCATCAGTGTCACGGCGCGAGCCACTGCGCCCAGGGCCTCGTCGTCTACGAGTCTTGCGTGCTCGGGAAGGTCGACCTCCGCGGCGAACTCGTTCGAATACATCGCGAGCCATGCCCGAGCCAGCGACGTCCCCTCATGTGCGCAGAGTTCGGCAACACCTACTAGACCGCTCGCCTCGGCCATGCGATCCTGGGCAGCGTCAATGTTCCCGCGTTCAAAATGTAGGCAAGCGGCCACCGTGAGGCCACGAGCCACATCGGTCGCCACACGTTGATCCGCTTCACTCTGGCCGTCCAGTCGCGCCGCCTCGGCGCGCGTGCGCTCAAGTAGATCGTCGGGCACTCGACCTTCAGTGAGTGTCAGCGTCACGGCGAGCCCCAGCAACGTTCGAGCTCTGGCCGTGAGGTCGCCGCTCCGGGCAGCATGAGGTAGCCAGTGCGCCGCATCGTGTACGTGACCGCTCAACACGGCCGCCAGCCCCGACAACTCGCAAGCTCGCAACCGCTCGTCGCCCGTGGCGTGTCCCACAGCCTCACGGGCCACGGCGTGTGCCCACTCCGTGTCTCCTCTGATGAGGTGACGATGCGCCAAGTTCAGTAAATCGGCGACCACGGCGGAATCGCCCACCAGCGTGGCGAGTGCCGTGTGCCAGGCGGCGATCTCTCGGTCTCCCGCCTCACGGTGGGTCTTAGCGAGCGCGACGTGTGCGGTAGTACGCTCGGCAAGGCTCGCATCGCCGTGGATGAGAGCTCGCATGCGCGGGTCAGCAAAGGCAAAACGCCCGGCGATGGGGTCCAGTTGTTCCGCCAACTTGCCTTGGGTGAGCGCCACGATGGACACTCCAGTGGCGGAGGTGAGAATGTCGAGTCGATCCACCACCGCGACAGCGGCCGCGAGTAGCACTCCCCTGTCGCGCGCCGTCAGCCCCTGGACCTGGGGCCCGAGTGCACCCCGCACCGCAGGAACGACGGGCAGCGGATCCGGCAACAAGGACGTCCCCGCCAACTGCTCGCTCGTCAAGACGCGGGCAGTTTGGATAAGACACGCCGGATTGCCGTTCAGCCTGTCCACCAACCGCCTTGCCACGTGAGGCGCGACCGGCAGGCAACCTGCGCTAGCCAGCACCAGAAGGGCAGCCTCGGTCGTGAGCGGCGGCAACTGCCGCAGGTCGACGTCATGAGGTGGCCGCTGTCCAAAGGGCGAGCACATCGATGTCGCGAGGAGGACTATTCGCAGCGATTCGCTACGCAAGATCAGCAGCAGCCGCTCCAGAACTACGGGCGCACACTCTTCGAGGTCATCGACCACCAGCACCAGCGTGTGGTCGCTTACTAGTGACTGCAGGGTCACAGAACTAGTCGCGCCGTCGCCAGGATCAAAACCCGAGAGCATTTGGGTCAACGTGCGTGCAATCCCATCTCGCGGAACCCCGTCAGGCCCCTCCGTCTGGAACGCGACCAGGTCACCGATCGAGCCGTGAGCGCCACCGCGTGCCGTCGCCCGACCCTCCACGGTCAACCTCGCGAGCACCACCTCGCGACCGTCACCACGGCGGCGGATACGCTCGCAAATTGCATCGAGAAGTGTGGAGCGACCCATTCCGTACTCGCCATTCCAGACGATGCTGCCGTGGCCGGAATCAACTGCGCCGAGTGCGCGGTCAACCTCAACCTGGCGAGCATCGGGAAGGATCTCGCTAACCTGGGCGCCTGCGCTGTCGGAGGCGCGCGCAGCGAGCGCGTTCAGTTGGGTACTCGACTCCAAGTGCCACCTCGCCCTCCGCGCATCATCGCAACGATGTTCACAGGGTAACAACGTCGACGGCCCACAAACGCCCTGGGACGTCTCCGTTGCGCAACGGCGCTTCAGCACACACGTGGGGCCCCACCAGTTGGTAGGGCCCCACGTGCCTCAGGTTGTACTAGTAGCGCCTACGGCGAGCGGCCATCAACAGCATCAGCGCACCAAGCCCGGCGAGGCCAAGTGCGGCCGCGATCTGCAGGCCCGAGTCCGCTCCCGTCCCTGACAGCTCGGGGACCGAGGTCGGTACCGGAGTCGGCTCAGGGGCTGGCGTGATACTCGCTGCAGGCGTGGGGTCCGGATCCGGCGTGACGGAAGGATCCGGCGCAGGCGCCGGTGGCTCCTCCGTGGGCGGCGAGTTCTGGGGACTCGTCGCGCACTCGGGCGTGGCTGGCGGGTATTGCAAAGTCACCGTGTACTCGGGGTTGACCTTGAACAGCACCTCGACACCTTCGCGGGTCCAGGCGTAGTTGCCATCCGTCTCGACATACGAACCATCGGCCAACTGCTCCCAGCCAGGCCACTGCAGCGGCTCGGTGGCCGATGCGCCCGGCCACAGGATTTCTCCCGAAAGCGGCTGGTTCTCGATCATGTGGTTCTGCGACGGATCCGTCGGGTGCTTGAACGTAATGGTCAGCGGGGCGGCATCCTGGGTGGTGAAACCTTCCGGAAGCTGCAACGAGTAGTTGAGCCACGGGATGTCTCCCACACACTGAGCGACGATGTCTCCCGGCAGAAGCTCGCGCTCGCCCGGTGGTATCTCGAATACGAGGAAGTCGATCGACATATTCGAGAAGTCCTGCGACTGACCGGTGCGCGACTCGGGATCGGTGGTGGGCTCGGTGTCCGCTCCGAGGGTAAAGACGAGTGAACGGACGGCGCCCTTGGAGTACGGGTCCCCAGACACCGGATAGCCGTTGTCGTCCAGGACCGTCTCGTCGTCATCAGGATCGAAGGCCGTGGAACCCTCCCGGTTTCCGGGAGCCGCGGCGAGCGTCGGCCACGTGGACGACACCGTGTACTGCAGGATGTCACCAATCGCGAAGTAGCTAGCCGGGATCTCGATGTAGTAGTCCCCGTTTGGCAGGCCAGTGAACAGGTAGCTACCGTCGGCCGCCGATGTCGCAACGCGTGGGCTACCTTCCGCATCGATCACCGGCGAACCATCGGCGTTGTACAGGCGCAACGTCACACCCGCGTAGCGGCGAGTCTCATCGGCCTCAAGGTGGCCACTGTTGTCCTCGTCGTAACCCAGGACACCGCCCACCTCGACGGAGTAGAACGCGAAGTCAAAGTACAGATGACTGTTAGTGTCCGGCCGCACATCGTCGTTGACAGGGTTCCCCTCGGAACCTTCGCCGGTGGGGAAACTGCCAGCGTCGGTGGTAAACCATGCGCCGTAGATGTCAGCAAATGCTGGAGCATCCTCGCCACGGTCACGACCATCGGCGTCGTACGTCGGGTACTCGCCCGACGCACCATAGGCGCCTTCGAGCACGCCGCCGCTCGCAAAGTTCGATGCGGGGAGCTTGACACGATACTCAGTGCCATCGATCAGCCCCGTGAACAGGTAGAGACCGTCAGCGTCAGTGGTGGTGGTCTGCACCACTGCGCCCGACGAGCGCTCGATGAGTTGCACCGACACACCCACTACGGGAACGTCGACGCCAACGTCGTAGACGCCCACGTTGTCGCGCTCGATCCAGATCTGGTTGCCGACCGATGCCGAGTAGAAGCCGAAGTCAACCGTGAAGTCGGAGCGGTCGTCATCGATTCGGAAGGTGGCCTGCCCGTTGTCCTCTACGGTGTCGTCGTCTGTACGCGACTCCTCGCCAGTGGGCTCGTCATCACCCCGCTCGCCCACGGTGAACTGGCTGGAACGCCAGCCAATCTGCGTGGTCGGGTTGGACGGGTCGAACGCCACAATCGCGTTGGAATCGTTGTTGTTCTCATTGTTCGCGTCCGCAACGCTCACTGTCGTGGCATAGAAGCCAGACAGTGCGCCGGGGACGACAACCTGGGCGCCGGAGACGCCGGTATCGACTTGATTAGCCGGGATGAAGACTGAATACGATCCCGCAGCAAGGTTGGTAAACACGTAACCGCCGTCCTCGTCGGTGACGGTCTCTGCAATCACGGCGCCTGTGTCATCGAGCAACTGAACCAGCACGCCCTCGATTCCGTCCTCGCCTGCCTCGGCGATTCCGTTGTTGTTCCAGTCCTTCCAGACCAGGTTGCCGATGCGGTACAGCGGCACATTCATGAAGCCAAAGTCCACCGACAGGTAGGAGTTGGCGTCAGGCACGCGTCCGGTCACAGCATCCGCAGCGACCTCCGCGGTGCCATCCTCGACGCCGATCACGTCCGCCTCGTCGAGTAGTGCCTCGCCTGTGGCGGGCTTCAGCGCCTTGGATACCGACAGGTAGGAGCCAAGCGTGGCGCCGTCGTTGTCGTTGTCGACGCTCAGCGGCGCAGCACCGGGGCTACGGGGATCCGAAGGCTTGACGGGGTTGCCGTCATAATCGGGAACTTCCTCGATCGCCACAAAGTATGTGTCGCCGTCCTCGAGGTTGCTGAAGTAATAGGTGCCCTCGGCGCCCGTGGTAGTGAAGGCCACGAAGGTGTCCTCCGCCGTGCTGAACACGTCGTCCGCGTCAGCGTCGCGCCACAATTCCACACGTAATCCAACGATTCCGGCTTCGTCAGCGTCGAAGAGGCCGTTGTTCTCGTGGTCGCCAGCGCCCTCGTCGAGCCAGACGACGTTACCGATGCGCAGACCCGTGGTGAAGCCCAGGTCGACCGAGAGATTGGACCTGTCATCGCGAATGTCGGTCCCAGGCTCGTCGCCCTCATCCTCATCTACTGGCTCGTTGTGGTCCGCGGGACCCGCTGCGCCACCGAGCGTGACGACGCCGGTAGCAAAGCCTCCGAGACCCGCATTCGCCACCGCGTTGTTGTCGGAGTCGACATCGTCGTTGGGGCTAGCCACGCTTGCCCCACCCGGACGAATATCCGCGGGAAGCTCCCCGCTCGCGACAAACACGCGGTAGTCGCCCGCGACAAGATCCGCAAAGCGATACTCGCCATCCGAGTCGGTCACCGCCGTGATGGGGCCGGAGCTATCGCTCACCGCTGCGCCCGATCCGTCACGGAGTTCGACGGTGATGCCGGCGATGCCGGACTCATCAGCCGAGTCGAACACACCGTTGTCGTTGTCGTCCCACCAGACGCGGTTTCCGAGTTCGTAGGTCGGCACCGGCGAGAAGCCAACATCCGCGAGTAGGAAGGAGTTGTTATCAGCGATGTCGATGCCCGATGCATCGGCGGAGTCAGCGAGGGCTTCCTCGCCTGCCGCCTCCGCAGTCGCCATACCGCCCGCAGACATGGTCACGCTGGTCGCTACTGCTGCATACGACAGCACGCCATATGTGCCCTCAGCCGCCGTATCGCGGTTATCGACAGTGCCCGATGAGAATGTGGGCGTCGAGTTGCGCGTAGCCGTCGGCGCGTTGGCCACCACCACGATGTACGTCACGTCGTCACGCAAACTCGTGAAGTAGTAGTCACCGATCGCGTTCGTGACCGTCGACGTGACGAGCGGGTCGCTGGCGTCGAGCCCATTGGCCGTGACGTCCTGGAAGAGCTGCACCGTCACGTTGGCAATGCCTGCCTCGTCGCCGTTCAGCTTACCGTCATCCTCTAGCGAGGCGTCGATTTCGCCGTCATCGATGCCGTTGTCAAGGAACACCTTGGAACCCAGGCGGAGCGCCGGGTAGAAGGCGAAGTCCACCGTCAGATCTGATCGACCATCGGCATACGTTGCGCCTGCGGCGTCAGCTGCGGACTCGGCCGAACCCAGCGTCTGGTCAGCGGCGTTGGTATCCGTTTCACCCTCAGGCTCGGCGGAAGCATATTCATCGCTTGAACTACCGAGCGTGAAGACACCGCTGCGTACTGCTGCTCCTGCTACCGGGCCTCCGGTCTCGACACCGACGTTCAGGTTGTCGTCGTCCAAAGTGGCGTCAGGATCGGCGATCACCGTGGTCGACGCAAAATAGTCGTCAAGCACGTCGTTGGTACCGACTCCGAAGGTCGCGTCGGGGATCACTACGTAGTAGTCACCCGCAACAAGACCATCAAAGTAGTAGTGCCCCGTGGCGCTTGTCGTGGTGAATTTCACAAACCCATCCGTGGCGGAGTAAAGCTCTACTCGTACGCCCGCGATCCCTAGTTCGCTGAGGTCAAGGGCGCCGTTGTTGTTGGCGTCCACATAGACCATGTTGCCTACGCGATAGACCGTCGCGTCCACGAAACCGAAGTCCACTGTGAGGTCAGACAAGGCGTCCGCGACATCGAAGGATCCCAGCGCGTTCGCATCGGACTCGTCGAAGCTATCCACTCCCTGGCCCTCGCCGTCGGAGGCAAGTGCGGCATCGGCAGTCAAGGACAGCGTGAACTTCGCGCTCACCGCGATGAATCCCGTCGCCACAGCACCATCGTTGACGCCGTCCGACTTGGCGGTTGAGACCTGCACGGGCGTGACCTTGCGGCCGTCGACCTCGGAACCGCTGGGCTGCGAGCTAGGCACTGCCACCGAGTAGGCACCCGGGGCGACGCCCTCGAATAGGTAATGTCCGTTCGCGTCAGTCGTGGTGGTCTGCGCCACGTCACCGAGGCCATCCAGCAGCTGAACTCTCACACCTGCCAGTACCGGCTCGTCGTCATTCATGACGCCGTTCTCCGCAAGCGAGGGATCACCGTTGCCGTTGTCGAGCCACAGTGTGGAACCCACGCGCATGAGCGGCGAGAAGCCAAAGTCGACTGAGAAGTTGGAATGCGCGTCTGAGCCATTGGCCCAGTCCCCATCTGACTCCTCGTCGGCTCCCTCAAGTACCGTCGTTTCGTCGGTGGGCTCGCTCGCTCCAGCGCGCACGGCACCACCCAGGGCAATCTCGGCACTCAACACGGTCGCATTGGTGGCGATTCCATTGTCGTCGTTGTCGCCGTCCTGCACGTCCGTGCTGTAGACGTCCACCGAGGATGAGCGCAGGTTGGCCAGAGCGTCCGCATCGAACAGGTCACCCTCTGCCGTCGTGATCCACCCGTCGGTATCTGCCGCGTCAAATGACGCCTGCTGATCCAGGTTGATGTAGACGCGGTAGCCACCAGCGACGAGGTTCTCGAATGAGTAGTAGCCATCTGCATCGGTCACCGTAGCGTCGATCGTCGACCCGAGCGTATTGCGTAGCTCAACGACAACGCCCGCGATGCCCGCCTCCTCGGCGGTGAACTTGCCATCGTCATCGCGGTCGTACCAAACCTTGTTGCCAATTCGGTAGACGGGCACCTCAACAAGACCCAGATCTACGGTGAGGTTCGAGTTGTTGTCGGCGAATTCGTGCGACGATCCGGCATTGGCGAGCTCCTCGGCCAAGTCCGCCTTGTCATCATCCTGCTCCCCAGTGGGCTGAGCGCCCACCGCGAGTGTGACGAGGTTGCTTACTGCGACGTATTCGGTGGCCGAGGTGCCGTGATCGCCGTTGTCAGTCAGATCGGTGCCAGTGGAGGATAGCGCGGGACCTGACCACGATGCGTTGGCTCCACCGGACGGAATCACCACAAAGTACTTGGCTGCGCGGAGGTGTTCGAACAGGTAGTTTCCCGTCGCATCAGTCTGCACGGCGCCGATGCTGGCACCGGACTGATCAATGGTCACCTGAGCATCGGAGGATGCATCGAACACGCCGTCGCCGTTGTCTGCGAAAAGCTGAACGGTGAGGCCGGACAGCGGCACTTCGCCAGCTGCGGAGTCGAAATCAGCGTCATCGTCGGTGGAGGCCACCGCCGTGGCGTTGCCGTCCTGGTCGCGGAACACGAGGTTGCCCAGGCGGAGTCCGTAATAGAAACCAAAGTCGACCGACAAGTTAGAGCGGTCGTCGCGCAGGACTCCGTCCTCGTCGAGCGTCGCGACGCCGTCTCGCAGGGTCTCACCTGTGAGCTCGGAGTGGTCGTCGTCACCGTCTCCCACCACAATCGCGCCGGAGGTCCAACCGGCCGGGCTAGTCAATACCGAGCCGTTGTTGTCGTTATCGACACTGGGCTCGCCGGCAGTAGCATCGTCCGTTGTCACGGCACCCCCGAGGACGGCTGCGTTCGCGCCTGCCTTAGAGATCACCGCCCGGTAGGTCCCAGCGGGAAGGTTATCGAACACATAGTGGCCGTCCTGGTCCGTCACCACTGCGGTGACGGCATCGCCATCGAGGTCGACAACCGCAGCACCCGAGAGCGTCTGCAATTGAACAGTGACGCCGGGGATCCCCGGCTCACCCGAGTCGGCGGCGCCATCATTGTTGAAGTCTGACCACACCAGGTTTCCAATGCGGTAGCCGGGCACCGGCGAGAAACCAAAGTCGACCTCAAGCTGCGAGTTGTAGTCCAACTTAGCGACTCCAGTGACAGCCGTGGCGAGAGCCTCAGAGTCACCAGCGCCAAAGTCACCGGCTTCGTCCGTGGGTTCGGTGCCGTAGTTCAGCACGATCGGGCCAGAGACGGAGTAACCGCTGCTCAAGGCACCGTCATTGTCGTCATCGTCGGTCTCGGCAGTCGCCGCTCGCGTAGCGGTCGACGGGCGTAGCCCATCGAGTCCGTCCTGATCCATGTCAACCCGAACAAAGTACTGCCCGGCGTCCAGCCCGTCGAACACGTAGGTGCCGTCCTCGTTGGAGGTCACGGTCCCGACCTCACCCGTCGAGTCGTCTCCTGCAGGCTCAAACACGCCGTCGCCATCCACGTCACGCCACAGGTTGACGTCAACGTCGTCGATACCGAACTCGCCGTCTTCGGCCAACCCGTTGTCCTCGTTGGCCCAGTCAAACGTTGAGGAGTCAACGCGACCGTTGTCGAGCCAGACCAGCGAACCTAAGCGAAGCGGCTGATAGAAGCCCAGGTCGATGCTCAGATTGGAGCGCGCGTCGCCATGCGCCCAACTATCGGAATCCGTCTCGTCTGTGGGCTCAGAGGCGTCGAAAATGTCATCGTCCGCACCCAGTGTGAACGTGTTGGTGACCGTCTTCGCGCCCGCGGCGGCCTGGAGGCCGTTTGCATTGTTGTCACCGTCAGAGTCCGCGTCCGACTCGAAGCCCGCGCCGGTGGAGGCGCGCAGCCCCTCGAGCACAGCCGCATCATCGAACTGACTCGCCGGGATCTCGACGTAGTACTCGCCCGCGTCGAGACCCTCAAAAACATAGGCGCCGTCATCGGTGGAAGTTGACGCCACGAGGGAGTCGTCGGATGCCCGGCGCAGGTCTACCGTGACGTCGTCGATGCCGTCTTCGCTGGCATCCTTGACACCGTCATTGTCGAGGTCTTCCCACACCAGGTTGCCCACGCGATAAGTCGGCACGGCGGTGAAGACAAAGTCAATGTTGAGATTCGCTTGCTCGTCAGAGTACTGCGCCGCAGGGTCGCCCCAGGTGGGAACCACGAGAAGGTCGGAATCCGACGAGCCCGCGTGGCCCTCGTAACTCATGGCAAAGGACTTGGTCACGGCAGTCCAGCCATTCGCGATGTCTCGCACACCGTCATCGTTCGCGGCGTCCGAGCCAGACTCAGAGATCTCAGTGTTGGTAGCGCTCGGGTTGGTACTTGCGCCCGGAACTGAGGCGTAGCCAGCAAGAGCTGAGGGCTCCGAAGCCGAACTCTGGTCTGCAGGAACCCCCACTTTGTAGGTTCCTGGCTTGACGTTCGTGAACCAGTAGTCGCCGTTGCTGTCGGTCTCGGTGCTGCCGATTACAGCATCCTCATCCGCCGCGTCGAGAAGTTCAACCAGGATGCCCTCGCCTGCCACGTCATCGGCTTCGTTGTCGCCGTCCGTGTCCAGGAACAGCGTGGATCCAATGGCGAGCGGACGGGTGCCGATCTCGGCATCATCCTCGTCGTCCTCGTACTTCACGAAGGGGTCGCGGTCGAGGTTGTTCGGGGTGGAGTCGACGTCCTGCACGTACGCCGGCGGCGTGTTGTCGCCGTCAGCGTCATTGTCGAATGCCCAAATGTGCGCCTGGTTAACCCAGGTAGTCAGGGTGGCGGGGGTGATGTCGATCAGCACAGTGAATTCGACCGACTCGCCTGACTCCAAGGTATCGATGGTGAACTGATCGGCGCCGTCGAAGGCTACTTCGCGGTCATTTGAGGCATCAGACGCGATGGTCGCGGGGTAGAGCGATCCCGTGGCTGCCGTGTCGATCGTCATCTCGGCACCGGGAAGATCCTCGACCACGATCTCGTACGCCTGATTTTCTCCCTCGTTGGTGACGGTAATCACGAACGGCACCTGGTCGGGATACGGGGCGCCAACCACGTCATTGGGATCCGCGAGGCTCTTGCTCAATGCGAGGTCGTAGAGCGGCACGGACGCAACATCGTGGTCGTCCTCGTCCAGTACTCCGGACGTGTTGACAACAGAGGCGACCCCCGTGTTGGTGAAGTGCTTGCCAGCCGTCTCATCGTCCTCGACGGCGCCGTCGTTACCCAACGCGGAATCCGCGATCGAGTCGACGTCATAGACAAGGCCAGAAGTGGAATCACCGTTGGCGGGATTGCCGTCGGTGTCGTAGTAGCTGATCTCGCTGTTGTTGACCAACGGCGAGTCGGCGGCGGTCACCCCCGCGGCGACCTGCAAGGTGATCGAGAACGTGACGCTCTCGCTGGCAGCCAGCTCCGGAATAGTAATCGACGGAACGGCGGCAGAGCCATTGCCCGTCACTACCCAATCAACCGTCGAGGAGCTTGTGGTGCCGCTGAAGGCGAGGCTCGTGGACTGCGCCTCGGTAAGCGGCGTGAATGAATCGGTGTCGATATAGTCCACCACACGCACCGGCTTGATGGCCTGCGAGGTCTGGTTGATCACGGTGACGTCAAACGTCACGGCGGCGTTGCCTGCGACGTATGAGCCAGTCATCGTCTTGTACTTCTTCGTCAACGCCAGGTCCACCGGCACGTACCGCACAAACCCGGTGTCGAGGGTGTGGTCGTTCTCGCCGGGATTAGTATCCGCCGCGGAGATGCTGATGCCCGGGAACCACCCCGAGCCGAGCACGCCGGTTCCGGAGACCGTGGCGTCGGAGTCAATAGCATTCGACTGACCCGGGTATGCGTTCGAGGCGAGCGCCACGTCCTTCTTGGTAGGCACCAGGTCAAAGAGCTTTCCGCCGCTTTGGTAGTCAGCTGACTTGCCGACCCGTACGGTGAACCCCTCGCGGAACTTGAGGCCGCCGCCGATGCTGTCCGAAGAAGACGCGTTGGCCTGCGTCGTGTCGGTGGTGAAGCGGTACGCACCGGCGCCGTCGGTAATCGCGGTGCCCACGACAGCGTTGGACGAGTTGACAAGCTGAACCGTGACGCCGGAAATCCCAGCCTCGCTCGGGTCCTGAATGCCGTTGCCGTTAAGGTCGCGCCAGACCAGATTTCCTACTTCCAGGGGTGCGGAGTCGCACAGCGCCTCGAGGTCTCCGAGTCCGTTGGCTTTGCCCCAGTACGTTTGTGGGTTGGTGGCCAGGTTCGGGTCGGCGCTCGCAGGATTGATCTTTCCAGAGTTGTTGTAGACAGCATAGGAGCCCAACTGCCCACCGTTGTCGCTCTTCTTGAGGTTGATGACACCGTTCTCGTCGTAGCGGTTGTTGACCTGAGCCGCTGCGGCGTTGCTGGTGTAACCGCGCGGGTCGTAGGACGTGGACAATACGCCGGCCTTGAGAGGCAGGTTCACGAGTGCGCCCATGGCGCCCTCTTCCCAGCTGTCGGAGGCGTCGTCTCCGTTGAAGTACTCGGTCCCGGAGTGCGAACAGCCCGCGGCTCCCTCGATGACGAAGCCTCCGCCGCTCACCGCGCACGCCTGGAGCGTGTCGCCGAGGCCACGGGGGTACGGGTTCGAGGCTTCCAACTTGCCGTTGCCAGGAACCTGGTCGCCATACCGGTCACGGATACCCAGGATGAGGTTCGCGCCATCGAACTCGATGTCTGAGAGCATCGGCTGGGGCTGAATCTCGCGCCCCTGGTTGTTGTTGGTCGGCGAGGTCTTGCGATCCGAGTCGGCCCACGCCTGTTCGAAGTGCCACGCGTTCCAGCGGTCGATGTCCTGGCTACGGTTGTCCCTGATGTTCACTTCGTCATTGCGGCGAATCTGCTGTTCGTTGTCGACATCCGCGTTGAGAACCATGGTCCATGCCCCTGCGCCTGAGTTTCCGGCGGGGTCAAGGGTCCACACGTAGTACCTGAGCTTGTCGTTCGCGGCGTCGTTGAACGTCTCAGACTCGCCGGAACACACGGCGCCCACGTGTAGCACTCCGCCGGGGCTCATCCCTAAACCAAAGGGACGGACATCCGCCGCGGCGCAGCCGGCGACCGTAGTCGGAACAGCGAAGGACTTGATGTCACTTGCGACCAGCGCGGACGTCTTGGTGGTGGGCACCTGGTAGACCTTGCGGTCGTTGAGTCCCACCACGTAGAGCAGGCGGCCGTCGTGAGAAGCCTCGAGGTCACCGAGGCCACGCTTACCGATCAGATCTGCCGTGGCAGAGTCGTTGATCCAGGTGGTGCTCGACTTGGGGTGCGGGTTCGCTCCGCCGGGACTGTTCGAGAACAAGGTGTTGAGATTGACGAGAGTCGAGAATGTCGAACCGCTCTGGCGGTAAATGGTCGCGACGCCGTTGTCCGTCAGGAATGGAGCCTTGCGGCGCAGATACGACGAGGTGAACACGTCCCCGGTCACCGGGTCCGAAGCGATGCCGTACAGCGCGCCAGTATTGTCGCCCCTGGTCAGAGTGGTATTCGCGTTGCTGGCGTTGGCGTAGCTCTCCGCCTGGCTGTAGCTAAAGCTCAGCAGGCCCGTGTTGTTGAGGTACGACTTGTTGGCGTCGGACACCGCCCAGGGAAACACCGTGGTGCAAAGTGTGGGGTTGTTCTGGCAGTAGTCGCCAGGCTGTTCGACAGCGAAGTCGACCCCCGAGGCGGAGCTGTCGCCCGCGAGGGGCACAATCTGGACTGAGGTCTTGTTGTTGGTGCCGATGCGTGAGGATTCGTAGCCGGAGGGGACGGCCATCTCAACTCGTAGGGGGCCGGCAGCGCTACCGGTCGCGATTGTGTAGGTACCGTTAGCGGCGGTGGTCGCGGAGTACGAGGTCCCCGCGTCGTCGTACGCGTAGATCTTGACGCTGCCGACGCCCACGTCCTCGGCATCCTTGACACCATCGTGGTCATAGTCGTTGAACACCGTGCCCGTCAGTTGGGACGCAGCCGCCGATGCGGGGACTGCGACCAACGTCAACCCAAAACTAGCGAGCAACAGCACCAAGGCGCCGGCAACAACGGGACGGACCATATAGGCGCGCGACAACAGACCAGAAAAGTTCACAACACTCCCTCAGCATTCGTAAGAACCGAGTGAAATGTATCCGAGTAGCAGGATCAATCCCTAGTGAAAGTGTGACCTAGGCCACTTCCTTTACTCAATCGTTATGAGGATGTCCGTTATGTCTTGGATGGGAGTCACTTCCGTGGCGGCCGGCAGAACGATGTCTCGCGGTCCCTGGTCGGCTAGCTCCACGACCACCGGGCGAGTGCCATCGGAGTTATTGCCCTCAAAACGCACCATCACCGTACCGTCAGCCTCGAGCCAGACACGCGTGGCGTCGCCGTACTGAAACACGTCAGCCTCGATGCCGGTGGAGTCGTCGGTGCGCAGCCACTGCACGCCATTCTGCTGGATCAGGAGCGAGTTCTCGCGTTGAGGTGCAGCCAGAGCCGTAACCACCGCGATGAGCGAGTCAAGCTCGTAGGTCGCGGGGTCCGCCGGGCGTCCCACCCAGGGCTGCGCGTCGCGGCCAAAGGCCGCCGCGGCATCGGGCAGGTCCGGGTAGTTCACCAGCACCGAGTCGCCCAACCAGGCAACCTCATCAACCCCGGCAAGGTCGCCATCGGCCTGCACGAGCGCGCGTCCCGCGCCTCCCACTAAGTCGACGTCGCCGTCCAGGGTAATGCTCTGGCCATCGGGCATCACCGCGCGCACCACAAAACTCGCGCCGCCCGCATCGTAGTTCTCAAAGAACGTGTCCGCGATGCGGTCCGCCTCGTCGTTGGTCACGGGACGCGGCCCCTCGTCCGCGGGGGAGCACGCCGCGAGTGCGAGCGCAGCCACCACGGCAAGCGCGCCGGCGCGCATCATTGACTTCACGCGGACGGCACCGTGATGGCATCTAGATCGGGGAACGTGGGCTCCGCGGGCAACCGAGCGGGCGCGACCGTCAGATCTCCCGGCATGGTGGTCTGCGCCGGTGGCGCATCCATGGCCCGGTAGTCCACTCCCGCGGGGTCACGCGGATAGCGGAGGTCCACCTCTTCAAGGGTGTGTTCCTGGCCGTCACACGGCATGAGCGTCTCGATGTCCTCGGGAAGCGACGTGGTGAAGTCATTGTCCTGGAAGCAATTGCCTGCGCTAGTCGTCACGGCGGACGATGGCCCATAGATTAGATCCGTCCCGTTGTCGCGGAGCACGTTGCCCTCGATGACGTTGCCCTCGGGGTCAAACGGATTGAACCCCACCACGCCAATGCCGAACACGTCGTGTCCGGTCACGAGGTTGCGTGCGACATAGTTCGCGATGCCGCCGCCAATCGCGATGCCCCCACCAAAGAAGCCGCGCGAGATGGGCGGGGTGTCCTCGTTGTCGTTGTCCTCAATCACGTTGCCCACGACGAAGGTCTCTCGCTGCGGGCTGAGGAGTTCCTGCGTCTGCGAGTTGGGGGTGAGACCCAGGCGGTTGCCACGGAACGTCGAGTTGACTACGTAGACCTTGCCCGACGCGTTGGTGCCGTAGTACCCGATCGCGTTGTTCTCCATGGTGACGCCGTCGATCACGGTATTGCACGGGTCGCATTGGCCCACATACAGACCGGAATCTGGGTGACCGCTGGCGTACACGTTTTCGATCACGCCGTTACGGCTTTGGAAGGCGTAGATGCCATACAGGCCGTTGTTGTAGCTAGTGACGTAGTCCACGTGGAAGCGTTCGAGGTGAGGAACCGTGCCGTCGTCATCGGTCTCCGGGGGGTCCCGGTAGTCGTCCTCAAAGTGCCCGAGCTCCCCGGTGCCGGTGAAAATGACCCCGTTGTGGCGGTACGAGTGCACTGTCAGGTTCTCAATGCTCACGCCGTCACCGGTCACGATGAACGCCGAGCGCAGGTCGTCGCCGCCATCAAAGATCACCTCGTTGCGGTGAAGCCCCCGCACCGTCACGTCATCGACATCCACCGAGATCTCCTCGGTGTACGTGCCAGGCGAAATCAGGATGAGGTCGCCGGGTACCGCGTCATCAACCGCGTCTTGAACTGTGGCGTAGTCCCCCGGCACCTCGATCGTGCCAGGGTCGCGCGACGATGAGCAGGCGGACAGTCCGACTGCGCAGAGCAGTGCGCAGACGGCGGCGGCAATCGAGCGAATCATGCTGACAGTGTAGGCAACGCCACGGTGCAGCCCGCCCGCCCTGTTCGCTCAGCCCCATCGGCCGATGCCGCGGCGAGCTACCGGGCGGGGGCAAACCACCGCGTCACACCGGAACGGCGACCACCGGGTCGGTCACGGCGCGCTTGCGCTTGCCGCGTGGCTTCTCGCCCACCTTCACTAGCACCACGCCCGCGAGCACCAACGCAGCTCCGCCCATTTGAATCGGCATGGGCGCCTGACCCAGAAGCAGCCACGCGAAGATGGCGGCGGCGATCACCTCGGAGAGCGCCACGAAGGAACCCAGCCGCGAGCCCAGACGACGGGTCGCAGCGATGCCCGTCACGTAGGACACGGCACCGGTAATCACTCCCAGCACCAGTAGTACTGCCCACCAGGGCGCCGCGAAGGTCACGAACTGCACGTCGCCAAAGCCCACCGTGATCGGGAGAACGCCGACGAGAGCGGCTGCGCCAAGCACCACGAGAGCCACCAACAGCCCGCCAGCGGCGAGGGTCATAGGCGGAAGGCCGTTGCTCTCGTCCCCAGAGATCACAAAGTAAACCGCGGCGCCGACCATGGCCGCCAGCGCCCACGCCACGCCCACCAAGGAGATGCGACCGCCGCCTAGGACATCGAGCAGCAGCACCAGGCCGAATGCCGCTACGCCCGCCCCCATCACCGTCAAAGCGGAGGGGCGCGCGCCTTGGCGCACCCACAGCCACAACACCACGGCGACCGGTGCCGTGTACTCAATGAGGAGCGCGACGCTCACATCCAGGTAGCCGATGGCCAGGAAGTAGCAGAGTTGTGCGCCGGCCACGGCGAAGACGCCATAGGCGACCACGGTGCCGATGCTGCGCCTCAACAGGCCCCAGCGTCCGCGAAGGGCGAGGATACCAGGCACGATGAGCACAGCGGTGGCGATGGCCACGCGCACCAGAGTTGCCGCACCCGCGCTCCAACCCAAATCCATCAGGCCACGCGCGAGGCTGCCCGACAAGCCGAACGATGCTGCGGCGGCGAGCGCGAAGAGCAGGCCCGAACCCAGGCGCGACGGCGCCCCAGAGACCGGCGAGCCGGGCGCGCCAGCTGCCGGCAACGACGCCGCCTGGCCACTAGCGGGCGCAATGATCCGCGGTGCCTTAGTCATGCTTGATTTCGTCGCGCTTTTCATTGTCGCCTCCCTAGATGAGTCATTAGTCAAAGTCCGTATGGCTCATTACGATAATCGCCCGAGTGGTAATGTGTCAACATGACGTTTGCCAATGACACGCGCGAGGCGCTGGAGTCTGGCGTACTGCTGTCGAACTCGGAACTAGAGCCCGACACCTTGACCACCATGGACGAGCTCGTGGAGTACTTTGACGGCTTCACTTACACGGGCTCGCGGCCCACCGCACGCGACCTCGAAGAGGTGCGCGCGATCCGCTCAACCTTGCGCTCACTGTTCACCGCGTCCCGCGACGGAGCCGTCCCGCTGGTGAACGAGATCCTCGCCGACCAAGGCGCCCTGCCGCAGCTGGTTCGCCACGGCGACGTCGACTGGCACGTGCATGCAACGGACGACGACCGCCCGCTCGCGGAGCGCATTTTGGTGGAGTCTGCGATGGCGATGATCGACGTCATTCGCGCGGACGAGATGAGCCGCTTTGGCCGCTGCGAGATGGACGACTGCGACGGGATCGTGCTGGACCTCTCGCGCAACCGGTCACGCAAGTACTGCTCCACCACGTGCACCAATCGCGCCGCCGTCAGCGCCTACCGCGCCCGTCAGGCCGACGAGTAGCCACCGCCCGGCCCCGCTCTTGTCCTGGCAGTACATGAGTGCGGATTGAGCGCCAAATTCCGCACTCATGTACTGCTAGGAAGTAAGCGGCAGCAACGGGCGGCGAGGAGATCGCGCTAGACGTGCCCGCCGTCCCCCGCATGTGCCTCAAGAAACTCGTAGAGTTCGCGGTCGTCGACTCCGGGGTACGTGCCGTGCGGCAACGGCGAGAAGATGTGCGCGTGCACGCGAGCGCTGGCCCACGCCTGACCCGTCCACCTTTGTGCGAGACCGTCGTCGGGACGCCGGCAGCAGGTGAGGTCCGGGCACCGCGACGTGGCACGGTGCGGCGACTCGCGCCCGCGGAACCACTTGGACTCGCGGTACGGAACCCCCAGGGTGATCGCGAATTCATCGTTGGAACCAATGCCGGTTTGCGTGGACTCGAAAAAGGTGCCGTGCGGGGTGTCCGTGTACTGGTAGTGCTCGGTGGTGCGTGTGGTCCGCCCCAGCGCCTGACGCGCACCCCAGTACCGGCACACAATCTCACCTTCGGTGGACCCGGTGGCGTCCAGAGGAAGCGGGAGGCCGTCATTTTCGTACGCGCGCACCACCGCACCGTCGCCGCTAACCCGCAGAAAGTGCAGTGGGATGCCCAAGTGCTCGGTCGCGAGGTTGGTGAAGCGCAGTGCAGCCGCCTCGTGGGTCACGCCGAACGCGTCGCGAAAGTCCTCGATCGCGATGGTGCGGTTGTCTTTCGCGGCCTGCAGGAAGTCCACCGAGGCGCGACGAGGCATCAGGCATGCAGCCGCGTAGTAACTCGCCTCGAGTCGCTGAAGCAGAAAATCCCGGTAGCTGGTGGGGGCCTTGTGCTCGAGCACGACGTGGGCAACGGCCTGCAGCGCCAGGGATCGCAACCCGTGCCCCCCTGGGATGGACGCCGGCGGGATGTAGATGCGGCCGTTCTCGAGGTCCAGCACCGAGCGCGCGGAGTGCGGCAGGTCATCCACGTGGATGATGGACAGCCCCACTCGGTCCGCCATCTCTGCCACCGTACGGTGTGTCAGCGCGCCCGTAGCGTGACCCACGGCCGCGGTCGCCTGGTCCGCCAGCACCTCGATGTCCGGCAGATAGTTGTTCTGCTCGCGTAGCCACCAGCGCATCTTGGTATTCGCTCGCCGCGCCTCCTCGGGCGTCGCGATCGCCAACCGCGCGCGCCGGTCCAGTTCGCGGTGCATACCCACGATCGCACGCAGCGTCTGGTCATTCATGCCGCGGGTCGCCTTGATCGTCGGCAGACCCAACTCGCGGTAGGCCGAATTCGACTGGGCCCGATGCAGGTCCAATTCAAGCGCGGCGCGCTCCGTAGGCGGGGCCTCGTCAAGCAGGTCCGTGACCGACACATTGAACGCGTCCGCGAGCGCGGTGAGCACCGACAGCCGCGGCTCGCGCTTGCCGTTCTCCATGAGTGACAACTGACTGGCGGCCACATCGATGCGCTCGCTCACCTGGTCAAGCGTGAGCCCGGCCGCGGAGCGGAAGTGGCGAATTCGTAGGCCGATCATCGCAATATCGGGCATTAACTTCTCGCAATCTAAAGAATTGCAGTTCTTTCGCCCAATAGTGCCACGACGTGGTGCAAAAGTCACCGTAACGTCGAGAACACGAGCAAGTTTAGTTGGAACTAAAGGAGACGACATGACCTTCACCGACATCCGCCCCCACACCTCCCACCGCGCACCCCGCATCGCGACGCCGTCCGTCGTGGCCTGGGTCGAGCGCATCGCTGCCCTCACTGAACCCGACGCAATCTACTGGTGCGACGGCTCCGACGCCGAGCGCCAGCAACTCTTCGCGGGCATGGTCGACTCCGGCACCCTGACCGCACTCAACCCGAACTTGCGCCCCGGCTCCTACCTCGCTCGCTCCAACCCCGACGACGTCGCCCGCGTGGAGTCCCGCACCTTTGTGTGCCCCAAGAACGAGGCCGACGCTGGCCCCACCAACAACTGGGTCGAGCCCGGTGAGATGCGCGACAAGATGAAGGACGTGTTCGAAGGCTCGATGCGCGGACGCACCATGTACGTGGTGCCGTTCGCGATGGGCCCCGTGGGCAGCCCCATGGCCCGCTACGGCGTCCAGGTCACGGACTCCCCCTACGTGGTGGTGAGCACCGGGACCATGACCCGCATGGGCGCCGCAGCGCTCGGTCAGATCAGCGAAAACACCGCCTGGGTTCCCGCCATTCACTCGGTGGGCGCTCCGCTGGCCCACGGCGAGCAGGACGTCGCCTGGCCGTGCAACCCCACCAAGTACATCGTCCACTTCCCTGAGACTCGCGAGATCTGGTCCTACGGCTCGGCCTACGGTGGCAACGCGATCCTCGCGAAGAAGGCCTTCGCGCTGCGCATCGCCTCAACCTTGTCCCGCTCCGAGGGCTGGATGGCGGCCCACATGCTGCTGCTCAAGGTGACCGATACGGCGGGAACCGTCTCGCACGTCGCCGCCGCCTTCCCGAGCGCATGCGGAAAGACGAACTTCGCGATGATGACCCCCACGGTTCCGGGCATGAAGGTGGAGACGATCGGCGACGACATCGCCTGGCTAGCCCCCGACTCCGACGGCAAGCTTCGCGCCATCAACCCCGAGGCAGGGTTCTTTGGTGTTGCCCCTGGCACCGGCGTGGATACCAACCCCATCGCGATCGACACCCTGACGCACGACACGATCTTCACGAACGTCGCGCTCACCGACGATGGTGATGTCTGGTGGGAGGGTCTCACCGAGGAGGCCCCCGCGCACCTCATTGACTGGAAGGGCAACGACTGGGCCCCTGGCTCGGCCACCCCCGCCGCGCACCCCAACTCGCGCTTTGCAGTCGCCGCGGCGCAGTGCCCCACCATCGCCGATGACTGGGAGGCTCCCGAGGGCGTCGTGGTGGACGCCCTCATCTTTGGCGGCCGCCGCGCCACCAACATTCCGCTCGTCGCGCAGGCCCGCAGCTGGGAGCACGGCGTGTACATCGGCTCCACGCTCGCATCGGAGCGCACCGCCGCGGCCGAGGGCACCCTCGGCGAATTGCGCCGCGACCCGTTCGCAATGCTCCCCTTCGCCGGTATGCACATGGCTGATCACTGGCAGCACTGGCTGGACCTCGGGGATGTACTGAGCAAGAGCTCGACTCCTCCGCCCATCTTCCAGGTGAACTGGTTCCGCAAGGGCTCGGACGGCTCGTTCCTGTGGCCGGGATTCTCGGAGAACTCGCGCGTGCTGGAATGGATCCTCGCCCGTGCCCACGGAGAGGTCGCCGCGGATTCTGGACCCTTTGGACTGGTGCCGCGTGAGGGCCAGATCGACTTCGAGGCCGCCGGCATCGACCGCGACGCCTGGCTCGAGCTGTTCGCGCTCGACCACGACGCGCTCCGTGCCGAGGCCCGCGACACCGTTGGCTACCTCGACAGCATGGGCTCGCGGGTGCCTCACGAGCTTCACACGGAGCACCGCCTCATGCAGGACAGGCTCGCGAACGCCCGTCGTCTCAGCAGCGAGGGTTAGTGAAACCAGGCCGAGCCCCTACAGTGGCGACGGTCGTACGCTGACTGAATGACAGCATCGGCCGCCGTGCGCATTAAGCGCATCTACGAGGACCCGTCCGACGACGACGGCGTGCGGGTCCTCGTAGACCGACTGTGGCCGCGCGGCGTCTCCAGGGAGCGTGCGGGGCTCGACGAGTGGATGAAGGACGCCGCACCTAGCCCCGAACTTCGCAAGTGGTGGGACCACGACCCGGATCGCATGGATGAGTTTGCGCGGCGCTATCTCGCGGAGATCTCGGACCACGGCAACGCACCGGCGGCCGATGCCGTGGTCACCTTGCGCTATCTCGCGTCCCGACCTGGTGGGCTCACCCTGTTGTACGCAGCAACAGATCCCGAGATCAACCACGCGAAGGTACTGCGAGACCACCTCGTCGAGTGATTGACTGACCCTATGGCTACTAATGACAGTAACAAGGGCGGCTTCACCGACGACGAGAAGGCCGCGATGAAGGAGCGAGCGGCGGAGACTCGACGCGAGGCAAAGGCGGCCAAGGGCGCGAAGGCTCGCGAGGCCGACCTCCAGGCAGTCCTCGACAAGATCGAGGCGATGGAACCCGCGGACCGCAAGCTCGCTAAAAAGGTGCACGAGATTGTCACCTCGACTGCGCCGGAGTTGAATGCTAAGACCTGGTACGGCATGCCCGCCTACGCGAATGAAGACGGCAAGATCGTGTGTTTCTTCAAGGATGCCGCCAAATTCAAGTCGCGCTACAGCACGCTGGGCTTCGAGGAGGCCGCCAACCTGGACGACGGCACGATGTGGATCACCAGTTACGCGATCACCGCTATTGGTGCGGCCCAGGAGAAAACCATCAAGGCGCAGGTAAAGAAGGCCGTGAGCTAGGCGGCTTTACTGTGTAGCGCCTCTACAGCGGCCGCTACCGCTCGTAGCTGCGAGATGTCCAGGGTCCTCAGTGACGAGCGCCACCGTGAAGCATGCGCCGGTGCCGGACCTATACGTACGATGACGATATGGCGAACACTCCTCCCGCACGGTTCCGACTCACCCGCATGGTGCCGCGCAGCGCGGACGAAGAACACCGGGCAGCGACACCCCTCGAGCTCTTCTTCGACCTCGTATTCGTGATCGCGGTGAGCATCGCGGCCTCCAACCTCCACCACTTGATCTCCGAGGGGCACGCCGCATCGGGCCTGTACTCGTACGTGTTCGTGTTCTTTGGCATCTGGTGGGGGTGGATGAACTTCACGTGGTTCGCCACGTCGTTCGGCACGGACGACTGGTTCTACCGAGTGCTCACCTTTGTCCAGATGGGCGGTGTGCTGGTCTACGCAGCGGGGATCGGTCGGGCCTTTAACGATCACGACTACCGGCTGCTGGTCGCGGGCTACGTCCTCATGCGCATAGGGATGGTCGCGCAATGGCTACGTGCCTCCCGCAACGCCGGCGAGTTGCGCCGCACCACCCTGATCTACGCCTTTGGCATTGCGACCGCACAAGTGCTGTGGCTGCTGTGGCTACTGTTGCCCGAGTCGCCGCTGTCGAGGGGGGCCGTACTGCTTCTCATCGCAGCCGAGCTCGCAGTCCCCATTCTTGCTGAGCGCGAGACCAGCACACCCTGGCACCCGCATCACATCACCGAGCGCTTTGGTCTGTTCACTATCATCGTGCTGGGCGAGAGCCTGCTCGCCTCAGCCAACGCCATCATTGAGGCGCTGGAGGGCGATGGCGAACTAGCCACGCTGATCTCACTATCCGTCTTGACGCTGGTGGTGACGGCATCCCTATGGTGGGTCTACTTTTGGCCACCGCATCACCGCGAGATTGGCTCGTTCTCCCGCTCCGTTCGCTACGGTTACGGGCACTACATCATTCTCGCTGCGGCGGCCGCAGTCTCGGTGGGCGTAGAGGTCGAGATCGATGCGCTGACTGATGAGGCGCACATCGGCGAGACGGCGGCGTCACTCACTATCGCGATCCCCGTCGCAATCTTCATGCTCACGGTGTGGTGGATCACAGTGCGCGAGCACGCGGATCGCACCGTGAACATCGCCGTTCCGGTGGGCGCGGCGCTGGTACTTGCCGACCCGATCATGCCGATCCCTATCGCGATCACCTCGATCGTGCTGGTGGTCCTGGTGGTGATCCTGGTGCGCCATCCACCGCTCGAGGAGGACGAGGAGCGCGGCCACATTACGGGAGATGACTCTGGCGAGCAGAGCCTCGCTAGCGGCTCCTAAACTGAGCAACCTGGACGCCATACCTCGCGAAGTAGTGGTCGTTCCTGCGGAGTCCACCGGCGACGTCGAGTTGCTGACTCCCCGACAAGTCCCCCTGGGCGGCCTGCGCGCTATGAACGTCCGGCGCACTTTGCCGCAGTCAGGCGCACCCTGAGTACGCCACTCACTGACGTGGAACTTTTTGGACTCAGAGGGGACCAGACTCGCGGCCTAGACTGGCCTCCAAATGGCATCCAGAACGTAGGAAGCGGGATTCGTGAAGATCACCATCATCGGCGGCTCGAAAGGCACCGGAGCCCAGCTCGCGTCCCTTGCCCACGCAGCCGACTTTGACGTCACCGCACTTTCGCGCTCTGGCACCGCACCGGACGGCGTCCGAGCAATTGCCGGCGACGCGACCAATCCAGCCGTCGTCGCGGACGCCGTGTCCGGAGCCGATGCCGTGGTGGTCACCGTGGGCGGCACCAAGGGCGCCGCCCAGCCGCGCACGGCCATCACCGAAAGCGTCATTGCCGCCATGCAGGAAACGGGAGTCCGCAGGCTCGTGATCCAGTCCTCTCTGGGCGCGGGCGAGTCCATCACCCAGCTGCCGGCACTAATGCGTCCCATCATCAAATTGCTGCTGGGGAAGGCGCTGGCCGACCACACCGAACAGGAGGCTGTGGTCAGGGCATCGGGGTTGGACTGGACCATCGTCCGGCCCACGAGCCTCAACGACAAGCAACCGACCGGTTCCTGGACCGCGCTGAGGGTAGGAGAAGAGGGAAAGATCTCGGGTTCAATCTCCCGTGGCGATCTTGCCGCCTGCATCCTGGAGAGCGTCACCGACCACTCCACCATCGGCGGCGCGCTCGGCGTGAGCGGCTGATAGCGTCGGAAGACATGAAACGCACAGGAGTTGCCATCGCCACGATCGCGCTTTGCGGCGCGTTCCTCGCGGGCTGTTCGCCATCGTCCGATGAGAGCGTGAGCGGCGACCAGTCATCGGCGCCTACGACTACCAGTTCCGCCACGTCGAGCGGCCCGCCGAGCGATGCCGTGGAACAACAGTTCCCGGACGTGCTGGAAGCTGAACTCAGCGCCAGCGGCGACGAGTTCACCGTCGCGGTGACTATCTCCTCGCCATACGACTCCGCGAGCAGGTATGCCGACGGATGGCGAGTGCTCTCACCAGACGGCGACGTACTTTCCGAGCACCAACTGGGCCACGATCACGCGAGCGAGCAGCCCTTCACCCGCACCAGCGCCGCGTTCGCGATTCCCGATGACGTCACCGAGGTCACGGTCGAGGGTCGCGATCAGGCCAACGGCTATGGCGGCGGAACCGTCACCATCGCCGTTCCGCGCTAATGCCGCCACGCTCTCCGCTGCCACAGCGAGATGGACTGGATGCGGCATGGCTACGGACGCCGGGCATTGAGGCCGGCGCGGGGCCGCCCTGGACGACGATGCGCGAGTTTCTCATGGAACGCCTCCCCGCCAAAGCGCTCGTTGGGGAAATGCTGGAGGCTGGCGAGTTCGTCGACCAGTCAGGGCGATCGTTAAGTGGCAACGAGGGCTACCGGCCGCATAGTTTTGTGTGGTTTCACCGCCCCCTCGCGCCCGAGGTCCCCGTGCCGTTCCCTGTCAACGTTTTGGAGGTGAACGAGCGCTTTGTGGTGGCCGACAAGCCTCACTTTATGGCCACTACCCCGCGCGGGGCGCACGTGCAGGAGACCGCACTGGTCAAGATGCGGCTGGCGTTGGACCTACCTGAACTGGCTCCGGCGCATCGGCTGGATCGACTCACCGCTGGCGTGCTGGTGTTCAGCGCGCGTCGTGAGTTTCGCGGCGCCTACGCCGGGGTGTTCCAGTCACGCAGCGCGGTCAAGACGTACGATGCCGTGGCCCCCTTCGACCCGTCACTCAAGTTTCCCCTGCGTCTGGTTGGGCGCATAGAGAAGCGACGCGACAGTCTGCAGGCCAAGCTAGTCCCTGGGGAGCCCAACGCGGAGACTCTGGTTGAACTCATGGAGACTCGCGGCCAGTACGCGCGCTACCGGCTATCACCCATCACCGGCAAGACTCATCAACTACGCCTGCAGATGTCCGATATTGGACTTCCCCTCGTCGGCGACTCGCTCTATCCCGACATTCTGAAGGTTGACCCGGGCGATTTCTCGAGTCCACTGCAACTCGTCGCCCGGCGCCTGCAATTCACGGACCCGATTGACCATGCCCCCCGGGACTACCTGAGCGGGTGTCCTCTTCAGTGGCCTTGCCATGAACCGATCCCGCATGACAAAAACTTCTGAGGGGGTAAAGGAAGAAGCGCACGCGAAGTACTCTGGCATTCTTCGCAGGGCCGCTGACGGCCATTGCCCTGGTGGCGTGTTATCCAACAGACCCGACGGAGGAACGCGGCCCGCAAGCCATTACCGGCTGGTCGAACGGTGGCGACGTTTTGATCCTCAACGTCGGCACATGTCACGGCGACCCTGAGGCGGAGGTCGTCGAGGACGTCACCGTCACCGTCACCTCGACGCTTCGATCTCCTGGGGATGCCTGCGAGGACACGCTTCAGGTCGCGCTCGATACACCCCTTGGCGACCGCGCAGTAATCGACGGCGTGACCGGAGACGCACCTCCGGGAATCGAAGGCTAGGGAAGCTCCGGCGCCCGTCAATGCGGCACTGAATTCTGTCCGCAAGAGGGCTGCCCCAAGCCAGAGCCGTGCCCCGGCAGGCCTTTTCTATGCGCGGTACTTGTCCAGCAGTTCCGCAGGGAGGTGGCAGGAATCTTCCGGGAACCGAGCGAGCCGATGCTGATGCTCGTCCGCGCTCGGCACATAGTTGGCACGCGGAAGTACCTCGACCACGATGCGGTCAGCGTCGTCTCTGGCCTCGATGAAGGCCCGCGCCGCGTCGAGGTGGGCCGGATCGTCGGAGTATAAGCCGGTCCGATACTTCTCGCCGATGTCCGGTCCCTGCCGGTTCACGCTGTACGGGTCGATGATCTCAAAGAGGTAAGCCATCAACTGCTCGACGATCACCACTGTTGGATCAAACCGTGTCTTTACGCATTCCGCATAGCCGTCATAGTCCCCATCGAGACGCTGACTGGTGCCGTTGACACGCCCAGCCTCGGTGGACGTCACCCCTGGCAGGGTCGTAACGAACGCTTGCACACCCCAGAGGCAGCCGCCTGCAAGATAGAGCTCCTCGGACCTACGCTCCACATCCACGACGCAATCGTACGCGCCCGCGGAATCAGACGTTAAAGCGGAACTCGAGCGCGTTCCGAAGCCGATCAACGTCGTACCGCGCGGCCTGAGAGATACACGTGAGTTTCACCTTCGCCGTCTTCCCCCACGCTCTTTTCCTCTGGAGATACCCGCGAGGATGAGTTTCAGGTTCCGCAGAAGGTCTTGTAATCACCAAAGTCGGCGGGAGCCGATGCGGCATAGCGTTCTAGCCCCGGGCGCTCCTCGTAGGGGCGGGTCACAGCGTTCAAAAGCCGATGCAAGGGGGCGAGATCACCCTCGGTAGCCGACGCAAGCGCCTCTTCGACGAGGTGGTTACGAGGAATATAGATGGGATTGACCTGGCTCATCAACTCGCCGTCGGGTCCAAGTCGCAGCCAGCGCTCCATCCAGTCATCGAAACCTGCCGCGCCCCCGAAGAGGGACCTAGCCCGCTCGGCTGAACCCGAGGCGGCGGCACCGAGGTGGCGGAAGGCCAAGGTGAGATCTACCTGGTGCGCCTCGAGAACCACCAAGAACTCTTGCATCAGAACTGACGCGGCATCGCCGTCTACGTCGTGGCGTAAACCGATCTTCTCACTCGCACCTCTCGCCCAAGCGGCCGCGTAATCGGCCGCGAAGCCGTCGAGTGCATCGGTGGCAATCTCTACTGCTTGCTGCTCATTCTCGTGTAGGAGGGGCAGCAATGACTCTGCGAGACGGGCGAGATTCCACTCGGCCGCGGCGGGCTGGTTGGCGTAGGCGTAACGCGCTGCCTGGTCGATTGAGCTGTAGACCGTAGAGGGATCAAAGGCGTCCATGAACGCACAGGGCCCGTAGTCGATGGTCTCTCCCGAGATGGTCATGTTGTCGGTGTTCATCACGCCGTGGACAAAGCCAGCCAGCATCCATTGAGCCACCAGCGACGCCTGCGCAGTGATGACAGCCTTGAGCAACGCAATGTAGGGATTCTCGGCGTTCGCCGCAGCTGGGTAGTGACGGGCGATGGCGTGATCCGCGAGTCTGCGCAGCAGCTCAGTGTCACCCGTGGCTCGCGCGTACTGGAAAGTTCCTACGCGAAGGTGGCTGCTCGCCACCCGCGTCAGCACAGCTCCCGGAAGTTCCGTCTCACGGTGAACGGGCCTCCCGGTGCTGGTCACGGCGAGCGACCGTGTCGTGGGGATACCCAAGGCGTGCATCGCCTCGCTGAGAATGTACTCGCGCAGCATCGGCCCCACGGCCGCTTGTCCATCTCCGCCACGGGCGAAAGGCGTCCGCCCAGATCCCTTCAGATGAACGTCCCGCAGGCGTCCGTTGGCATCGGTGATTTCACCTAGCAGCAGCGCGCGCCCGTCACCTAGCCGAGGAGAGTAATGGCCGAATTGATGCCCTGCGTAGACCTGCGCGACCGGAGCGGCGCCCTCGGGGACGAGGTTGCCGGTCAATAGGAGTAATCCATCTGGACCTTGCAGTGCCGTTGGGTCGAGGCCCAGCTCTGCAGCCAGGGGCTCGTTGAGCGCAAGCAACCGGGGTGTGAGAACCTTTTGCGCCTCCCATGGGGTTCCCAGTTCCGGAAGCGCCTGGGCGAAGTGACTGTGGAAGGTAATTGTGAACTGTGCGGAAGCACTCATCTCACGAGACTACCCGCGCGCTGGGGAGAGTCTTTCGTCTCGGGTAGCCCCTTCATGAGTACCGCACCCACCGGCCACCATGGGCCCCTACAACTGATTTCGTTCGACGTCCGGTTCGGAGCTAGACGTTAAACCGGAACTCGACCACGTTCCGTAGCCGACTAACCTCAGTGTGCTGTTCGGATGACCAGCATTGTCTCAAATGGATGACCGGCTGCCGCGGCGATCAAGTCGAAGTCCTTGTCGATGGCGAGCACAATCAACCCTCCGCCGTCGCTGCAATGAGGAGGTCCGGAACTGACGGCTCGCGGTGCTTGCCGTGATCGGCGAGGACGTCCGCCGACCGTTCACCCAGGCGATCTCGGCGCAACCGCCACCGGCGCGGATTCGCCACCGCGACCAGCACCGGCTCCCTGCGACGAGGATAGGATGGCAGGAGTCCAACGAAGGAGACGTATGTGCCGCGTGCTCGCCTACCTCGGTCCTGAGACACCCCTGGAGAACCTCCTACTCAGGCCAGAGAATAGCCTGATCAACCAGGCACTCGACCCGGAACGGCACCCCGAGCTCCAGTTGGCCGGATGGGGATTCGGGATCTGGGGCAAGCACTTGCTGAAGCCCGAAGAGCCCTTCATCTACCGCCGACCCATGGCGGCCTTTTACGACGACAATGCCAGTCGGATCATCCCCAGCCTCCAGGCCAGCACCATGCTGGCGCATGTGCGAGCCGCGGCGTACGACTCGAAGGTCGTGATGGTCGACGAGAACTGCCACCCGTTCTCCTTCGAGGAGACCCCGTGGATCGTCGCCCAGAATGGCTACCTGCCCAACTGGCAGCTGTTGCAGCGCGAGCTGCTGCAGCACTGCGAGGATCGGTATCTAAAACAGCTGCGCGGGAACACGGACACCGAGTTCATCTACGTGCTATTCCTCTCGCTGCTCGAGGGTGACAGCAACGAGGACGTCCAACGAGCGATCGAGAAGCTCATCGAGCTGATCGCCCAGGCCATGAAGGACCTCGACCTCGGCGCTCTGACCAAGCTGAAGATGGCCCTCGTGTCGGCCGGCCGCATCATCGGTGTCAACGTCGGCCTCGGTCACCACGGTGAGACTCACCCCGCCGGCGACTGGAAGGAGCTGCGGAAGTCGGCCCCCGACAGCGACGACTTCGCGCTCTCGATGCTCCTCGAACCGATGTACCTACTGATGGGGCGCAACTTCGAACACGACGCAACAACCTATGACTTTGAGGAGTGCGGCGAGGATGACGCGACTGGTGTCATATTCGCCTCCGAGCCCTTGACCGAGGGTGACGACTGGTCGCATCTCGAGTTCGGCGAGATCGTCTTCCTCGAGAAAGACGGTGAGCGCATCACCAGAACCATCAACACACTGAAGGTCTCAGCGCGCTAGGTGTTCTTCTCACGGAGTTTGTGAGCAGCCTGGCGTGACGGAATAGGTGAGGACCTCCTGTGCCGATGTGAGGCACCCATCGACTGACCGACGAGCGTCACGCGAAAGATCGTCGGGCCCGTGAGTGCTTTCGCCGCGCCCGCGCTGGTCCACACGAAGCAGATCCGTTGCCGGTCTTTGATCGTGATGCTCTGTTGCCCAATCCGATCGCCTTTCAGCGCTTCGAGCCGGTGTCCGGGTGGGATTCGAAGGTCATCGAGCGATCCGGCGGATCCCACCTGGCGGAGCTTGCGTAACGCCACCTAATGAATCCGAAGATCGATAGAGGGCACCCGCTCACGCCACCACAGTCGTTCGGTGTCGTTGCTGCCGAACGATCTGATCGCGCTCACTGCATAACGAAGAGTGTTATTACGGCTATACGTTAAAGCGGAACTCCACCACGTCGCCGTCGTGCATCACGTACTCTTTGCCCTCGATGCGCACCTTGCCCGCGGCCTTCGCGTCGGCCATGGAGCCGTGCTCGACGAGGTCGTCAAACGAGACCACCTCGGCCTTGATGAATCCCTTTTCGAAGTCCGTGTGGATGACTCCGGCGGCCTGCGGCGCGGTCCAGCCCTTGCGGATGGTCCACGCGCGCGACTCCTTGGGCCCGGCGGTCAGGTAGGTCTGCAGGCCGAGAGTGTCAAAGCCCACGCGTGCGAGCTGGTCCAGCCCCGCCTCCTCCTGGCCCGAGTCCGCGAGCATCTCCGCGGCCTCTTCCTCGGTGAGGTCAACGAGCTCGGATTCGAACTGAGCGTCTAGGAAAATAGCCTCCGCGGGCGCAACCTGTGCGGCGAGTGCAGCGCGCTTGTCGGCGTCCATGAGCCCCGCATCGTCCGTATTGAAGACGTAGATGAACGGCTTGGCCGTCAGCAGCGACAGCTCCTTGACGTCCGCGAGGTCGAGCCTTGCGTCCTTAGCGCCGGCGCTCAGCGCCTTGCCGGACTCGAGGATCTCCTTGGCGGTCAGCACCGCGGCTAGGAAGCCCGGCTCCGCGCGCTTGATCTTGACTTCCTTCTCGAGGCGCGGGATGGCCTTCTCGATGGTCTGCAAGTCCGCGAGGATCAATTCGGTGTTGATGGTCTCGATGTCGGAGGCGGCGTCCACTTTGCCGTCGACGTGCACCACGTCGGGGTCCTCGAACGCACGGGTCACCTGGCAGATCGCGTCCGCCTCGCGGATATTCGCGAGGAACGCGTTACCCAGTCCCTCACCCTCGGAGGCTCCCTTGACGATGCCGGCAATGTCTACGAAGGACACGGTCGCGGGGAGAATCTTCTCCGAGCCGAAAATTCCGGCCAACACGCCCAGCCGCGAGTCAGGCAACGAGACCACTCCGACGTTGGGCTCGATGGTCGCGAACGGATAGTTCGCGGCGAGCACCCCCGCACGGGTCAGCGCATTGAACATGGTGGACTTGCCAACGTTGGGCAGTCCGACGATTCCGATAGTTAAGGCCACGGGAGTCAAGTCTAGTTGCCATGTGAGCACTCATGGCACGATGACTGCATGAAACAGTTCCGGGCCCGCTCCTCGCTCATCTACTCCAGCATCGTCATGGGTGCATGCGCCGTCATCGGCATCATGGTTCTGATTGGCGGCGGCTGGTACGAAGCCCGCCCAGCGCTCGGATTCCTCGCGGCCCTGGCGGCACTCGCCTTCGCCGCGTACTTCCGACCCAGCGTCGACGTCTACGACGACCGCGTGGTGTTGGTCAACGTGCTCACCATCGCCGAGGCCCCCTTCGCCCGCCTCTCGTCAATCAGCACCCGTTGGGCGCTCGAGTTGCGGGCGGACGACTCTTCCAAGGCCACGGCCTTCGCCGCTCCCGCCCCCGGGGCCATGAAGTCGCGAACGGTCACCAAGCACCGTGACCACGTCGACCCAGACATCGCGTCCATCATCTACGAAGGCGGCCCAAGCACGTCTTCCGACACCGCCTCCGGCGCGGCAGCACACTTGGTCGATGACGCATATCAAGCCTGGAAGATGGCGGACACCACGCCTTCGGTAAGCGCCACGGCCCAGCCGGCCGATGCATCGGCCGGCTTGGGTAGACAGGTCACCCAGGCATCGGGCGCAGAAAATATCCTGTCGCCGCAAACGGCGACAGCCAGCGGGAGGGCGATTACTCGCCGACCCAACTGGCTGTCGATAGCCGTGCTGGTCGCAGGGCTGGGACTGTTCGCCTTTAGCTTCTAGCGCGACCGCCTAGACGTCGCCCCACTCGATGCCGGCGCCGGGAATAGCCTCCAGCAGCTTCTGGGTGTACTCGGTCTGAGCGTTGCTGAAGATTTCATCAGCGGTGCCGGACTCGACGATCTTTCCCTGCTCCATGACTGCGATCTCGTCCGCCACCACACGCACTACTGCGAGATCGTGTGTGATGAACAGGTAGGTGAGGTCGAGGTCGGACTGCAAGTCAGCGAGAAGTTGCAGGATTTGCGCCTGAACGAGCACGTCGAGGGCGGAAACCGCCTCATCGAGCACCACAATCTCCGGCTTGAGCGCCAAAGCGCGAGCAATTGCCACACGCTGACGCTGACCGCCGGACAGCTCATTGGGGTAGCGCTTAGCCACTGCCGTAGGAAGCGAAACCTGATCGAGAAGCTCCTTGATGCGGGCGTCTCGCGAGGCGTTGTCCCCCACCTTATGCACCTTGAGCGGCTCACCGATGATCGCTCCGATGGAGCGCTGCGGGTCAAGCGAGCCGTACGGATCCTGGAACACCGGCTGCATCTTGCGACGAACCTTGAAGAGCTCGCTGCGCGAGGCGCCCGCCAGGTTGGTGCCATCGAGGAAGATGTCACCACTTGTCGGCTTCTCGAGTCCCAGCACCATCTTGGCGGCCGTCGTCTTGCCCGAGCCCGACTCCCCCACCAGGGCGAGCGTGCTGCCCTTGGGAATCTTGAATGAAATGTTGTCCACTGCGCGCAGCGGCTCAGACTTGAAGTTGCCCTTGCGGATCGAGTAGATCTTGGTGAGATCCTTAACCTCGACCACTGGCGTGGCCGCCTGGTTAGCCTTGGCGCGCTCGTGCTTGGCCGCGAGATCCGCGACATCGATGCCGGCCTCCTCCCCGCCCACGTGATCAACGTGGGTGCCGGAAATGCGCTGCGACGCGAGCGACGGCGCCGACGCAATAAGGCGCTTGGTGTACGGGTGCTGGGGATCCTGCAGGATCTTTAGGCTGGGGCCAGCCTCGACGATCTTGCCCTGGTACATCACAATGAGCTTGGTGGCGCGCTCAGCTGCCAGACCCAGGTCGTGAGTGATCAACAGCAACGCCGTGTTGCGCTCACGTGTGAGGGCCTCGAGGTGGTCGAGGATCACACGCTGCACGGTCACATCGAGTGCGGAAGTCGGCTCATCCGCGATCAGCAATTTAGGGTTGGCTGCGAGGCCGATGCCGATCAGCACGCGCTGACGCATTCCGCCCGAGAACTGGTGCGGGTATTGAGCCATACGGCGCTCTGCATCCGCGAGCCCAGCCTCCTTGAGCACCTCAATGGCGCGGGCGTTCACATCCTTTTTATTCGTGGCGAGACCGTTGGCCTTCACCGCTTCGCGAACCTGGAAGCCAACCGACCAGACAGGGTTGAGGTTGGACATCGGGTCCTGAGGCACGAATCCGATATCACGTCCGCGCACCTTGTAGAGCTCGGACTTCTTGGCGTGCGCGAGGTCCTTACCCTCGAACTTCACGCTACCGCCGGTGATCTTGCCGTTCTCCGGAAGCAGGTTAATGATGCCGTGCGCCGTCGTTGACTTGCCGGAACCCGACTCGCCCACAATAGCGACGGTCTCGCCGGGGAAGATGTCGAAAGACACGCCCTTGAGCGCCTCGACAACGCCGCCCTGCGTCGTGAACCCGATCGCGAGGTCGCGGATTTCTACCAACGGCTTGTTCGGGTCGACATTGTGGCTGTCGTGCACGAGGACATCCGTATCTTGATTCAGGTCTACCGCGGTCACTGGTGAGTCGCTCATCGACGTGCCCTCGCCTTCGGGTCAAGCGCATCTCTAATGAGCTCACCAAGCACGATGAACGCGAGCACGGTGAGAGTCAGCGCAAGGGATGGCCACACGAGTGACATGGGAGCGGTGCGGATCGACGTCTGCGCCTTGGAGATGTCGTTACCCCAGGACATGACGGTATCGCCGAGCCCAACGCCGAGGAAGCTCAGAGTCGCCTCCGCAACAATGGCTGCGCCCAGCGCAATAGTCAGTGTCACAATCACTGGCGTAAGCGAGTTAGGTAGCGCGTGACGCATCAGCGTGGACATCCGCCCCCGACCCACGGCCTCTGAAGCCATGATGTAGTCGCTGTTCTTCACCTGAAGAATCTCGGCCCGCAAAATGCGAGCCAGAGAGGCCCATGCGAAACCACCGATCGCAAGCGCGATGGTCCAGACGCTACGCAGGTCCGACAGGACCGACATGACGACGACTGCCGCGAGGAAGTAAGGGATGGAGAAGAAGATGTCGCCAATGCGTGAGAGGAACGAGTCGATCTTGCCCCCAAAGAAGCCAGCGATCGCACCCATCGGAATACCGATCACGGCGGTAATGGCGACGACAAGCACACCAACGGCGAGCGACGTGCGCGCGCCCCACACCACACGGGCATAGATGTCACATCCTTGACGGGTGAACCCCATCGGGTGACCAGCAACCGCGCCACCATTGCTGTTCGACAGTGAACAGTCCGAGTTAGGCGGGACATCAGTGAACAGGGTGGGCCACAAAGCCATGACGGTGACGAGTAACACCATCGCGACCGCCGCGTAGAACAGCGGGCGCCGGCGGAGGTCACGCCACGCGTCGAGCCACAGATTGCTCTTGCGCTCCTTGAGCTTGAGCGCGTCTACCTCGACATTCGCGTCCTCAATGGGCGCGACGTAATGCTCAGATGAACGGTTAGACATAGCGAATCCTTGGGTCGAGGACGGCGTACAGAAGATCGACGAGGATGTTGACGATCACATAGATCACAGTCAGGATCGTGACGAACGTGACCACGGTGGGCACTTCGCTCTGCGTGATGGCCTGGTAGAGCACCTGACCGATTCCGGGGATGTTAAAGATTCCCTCCGTCACGGTAGTACCGGCGATCAGCGCGCCAAAACTAGCGGCGGTGTTAGTGATCACGGGAATGAGTGAGTTGCGGGCAATATGCACCGGAACTATGCGCTTGTGCGTCAGACCTTTCGCATAAGCGGTGCGGACGTAGTCAGCCTGTCGTGACTCAATCACCGAGCCGCGCATCAACCTCATCCCGGTGACATACACGGTTAGGGCGATCACCGCAGCGGGGAGGAACATCGCCCCCCAGGTGGTGTCGGCACCAACCGTTACCGGCGCCAGCCCCCACTTAATACCGACAAAGTATTGCGCCACGAACATCGCGACGAACACTGGGACCGAACTGAGTACCAACGCGACAACCAGGCTGATGTTGTCAAAGAACTTGCCCTTACGAAGACCTGAGATGAGACCGATCACGACGGACAAGATGAACTCGAGCACCACGGCCATGAGGACGAGCTTGAGGGTGACGGGGAACGCCCGTGCCAACACATCACTCACTTGCTGGCCAGAGAACGTGACACCCAAGTTGCCGGTGAAAAAGTCCTTCATGTACAGGAGGTACTGCATGATGAACGGCTGGTCCAGGTTGAACTGCGCACGCAAAGCGTCGGCTACCGCCGGGTTCGGTGTCTTGTCACCGAACAGTCCAGCAATGGGGTCGCCAGGCATAGCAAAGACCATGAAGTAGATCAGGAAAGTCGTGCCAAAAAATACAGGGATCGCTTGAAGCACGCGACGAAGGATGTACGTCAGCAAGTGCGCGCCTCGTTTCTTCGTTGAATGTTGAGAACAGTGTGAAAAGTCTAAACCGACATTACCGCGCGTCACACCGCTAGGTCGCGGCAGGGCAGTTACGTCGTGACTACGTGTAGGGCGCTTAGCGCTCACACAAGTTGTAGCAAGCGGGCGTCAGAACGGCCCGCCTCACCACGATGGGGAGGCGGGCCGTTCTCATGACTAGCCCTTGGTGATCTCGTAGTACAGCGGGACGGAGTTCCATCCGAACTGCACGTTGTTCACGCCTTCGGCGTAGCCGCCGTTGACGTTGGAGTACCAAAGCGGGACCGCAGGAAGGTCCTTGAGGAGGATCTCCTGTGCGTCCTGGTAGAAGCCGTTCGCAGTAGCCGCGTCCGCAGCAGTGTTTCCCTGCTGGAGAAGGGCGTCGAAGTCGGCGTTCGAGTAGTCACCATCGTTGGAACCAGCGTTGGTGGCGTATAGCGGGCCGAGGAAGTTGAACAGACCCGGGTAGTCCGCCTGCCAACCGGTACGGAACGCAGTATCAATAGTGCGGTCCGTCACGTCGGTACGGAATTCACCGAAGGTCGGGTAGGGGTTACCCGATGCCTCGATGCCGAGGGTGTTCTTGATTGAGTTGTTCACAGCGTCAACCCAGGCGTCGTGCCCGCCGTCAGCGTTGTAAGCGATCTGGAAAGTACCTTCCCAGGGGCTCATCGCATCGGCCTCGGCCCAAAGCTTCACAGCTTCGTCGGGGTTGTATGCGAGAACCTCTGCACCCTCTAGGGTGTCGGACCAACCGTCGATCACGGGAGACGTGAAGTCGCTCGCGGGGGTACGGGTGCCGTTGAAGATCACGTCGGTGATCTCGTCGCGGTTGATGGCCATCGACAGCGCCTGACGACGCAGCATGCCCTCTTCGCCCTCAAAGTGCTCGAGGGACTGCGGGATCGTGAAGGACTGGAAGATGGCGGCGGGCTGGTTCACAGCGCGCTCACCGAGGTCAGCCTCGTACGTCTGCAGTGAAGAGTCCGGGATGCCGTCGATGACGTCAACCTGGCCAGCAAGGAGGTCTGCGTAAGCAGCGTCCTGCGTCGCGTAGAAGACGATGGTCAGACCATCGTTTGCGGGCTTGCGCTCACCGGTGTAGTCCGGGTTCGTCACGAGCTCAATCTGGACGTCGTGCTGCCAAGCGTCAGGGCCGGCAAGCATGTACGGGCCGTTACCGACAGGGTTGGCGCCGAACGCTTCCATGTCCTCAAACGCAGATGCGGGAAGCGGGTAGAAGGCCGAGTAGCCCAGACGCAACGGGAAGTCAGAGGCTTCCTTGTTGAGCTTGACGTCGAAGGTCAGGTCGTCGACCACCGTGAGTCCGGTGAGTTCGCTGTCCTCGTCATAGCTAAAGCCTTCGATGTCCTCGAAGAAGTAGCTGGAGTTCTGTGCGTTGCTCGCGAGCGCGCCGTAGTTCCAAGCGTCCACAAAGGAGCTTGCGACAACGGGCTCACCGTTGGTGAACGTCTGGTCGGGCTTGATCTTGATCTCGTAAGAGGTCGGGTCCACCTGGGTGATGGACTCAGCGAGGTCGTTGTGGGCGGCGCCAGTGCCGTCGTAGTAAACGAGTCCCGCGAACATCGCGTCGAGGATCTTGCCGCCGCCGGTCTCGTTGGTGGCCGTGGGGATCAGCGGGTTCTCGGGCTCGGAACCGTTGGTGCGGATGACTCCGCCGCTGGCCATCGCGTCGCCTGACGTGGCGGTGGACGAGGTGGGCGTGCTGTCGGTGTCGTCAGATGACGAGCAACCTGCAAGCACGAGGCTTGCCACTGCGGTAGCAGCGAGTCCTGCGAGGACTGCCTTACGTACCTTCATATTTCCTCCTGTTAGCCCAGATGCGGGCCGTCACTGGTAAGTCGATTCGGGGTGAATAACCGACCGGAATTCTCACGGAGAGTTTCTCCGCTGTGTGATAAGCCTAGGAAACGGAAGGTAACAAACGCATTTCGAAGAACCCTTTGTACCGGTTTCGTGACTCAAATGTGATGAATGTCACATCCATTTGGCCGCTTTGTCCGGCTATTTTGTGGATTTTGCACCCCTGAGAGTGCCAATGCGACACGTGTCAGACCCTCATGCCACAGTGAGCCCATGGTCGAAGTCATCGTTGGTTCACTTGCCCTGATAGTCGGCATCGTCGTCGGATTCCTGATTGCGTCCTTGCGGGCAGCTCAGGGTGGGTCCGACGACTCAAGTTTGCGGACTGCGGCTGCCGTTGAGCGCGCGCGAGCAGACGCCCTCGAGGCGCGGGTGCGCGAGGTCGCAGATGCTTCCGTGGTGCGGGAACGGGAAATCCGGGCCGACCACGAAAGATACGTCGCACGAGTGACCGCTGACCAGGCGGCGCTGAAGGAGCAATTCAAGTCACTTGCCTCCGATGTGCTCAAGTCAAACAACGAGCAGTTTCTCGAGGTCGCGGGCGAGCGCATCAAGCGAGCTCAGCAAGTCAGCGATGCCGAGCTCGCCAAGCGCGAGGAGTCCGTCAAGCAACTCGTCGAGCCGATGGCCAAGGCGCTCGACGATGTGCGCCGCCAGACCACCGAGGCAGACAAGGCCCGAGCGGAGGGCCAAAGCACGCTCAGCGAGCAGGTACGCCAGATGGTCGCTGCGTCAGAAAAACTCGACAAGAAGACTTCGGACTTCATCAATACGCTGCGGCGCTCTGACGTGCGAGGCAACTGGGGCGAGGTTCAGTTGCGGCGCGTGGTCGAGTTGGCCGGAATGGTCCAGCATGTGGACTTCGAGGAGCAAGAAAACGTCCGCGACTCCGAGGGCAAGAACCTCCGCCCCGACATGACCGTGAAGCTCGCCGGCGGGCGCACCATCGTGGTGGACTCCAAGGTTGCGCTGTCCGCCCTTCTCGAGGCATTTGAGACTGAGGACGAGCTAGTGCGCGCCGACCGCCTCGTGGCGCACGCGCGCCACGTCAAGAAGCACGTCGACGACCTCTCAGCCAAGAAATACTGGGACCAGTTCGACTCCGCGCCCGAATTTGTGGTGATGTTCCTGCCGTCAGAGGCCTTTTACCAATCCGCCGTCGAGCAGGACCCGGCACTACAGGAGTACGCCTTCGGCAAGAATGTGGTGATCGCCACTCCGACCACGCTCGTCGCAATGCTGCGCACAGTGGCGCACGCCTGGCGCGAGGACACCCTTGCCCAGAACGCACAGCAAGTGCTCGCTACCGGCAAGGAACTGTACGAGCGTCTATCCGTGATGGGTGGGCACCTGTCCAAGGTCGGCAAAGCCCTCGACAGCGCCAGCAGGTCCTACAACGCGACCGTCGCCTCCATGGAGTCGCGAGTGCTAGTGAGTGCACGCAAGTTCGGCGAGATGCAGGCAATCTCCGCCGAGATCGCCCCCAGCATCCCCTCCGAGGAGTACATCCGGCCGCTGTCAGCACCGGAGTTCACGGAGCAAGCGACTGTCCGGCCCCCGGAGCACGCAGGTGCCGTGGACATCCCCAGTTCCGCAGTGCAGGAGAAGTCTGCACCGTTAAGACTGGGCCGCGCCGAGCCAGTCCTACCAAACGACTTCGCCTAGACCTCCCGCGAGCTCCAAACCCCGCACACGGCTCGCCGCGACTCGCGACCAGGCACCACACGCCTCGCCCTGTCCACTCCTCTTGTGGAACCGGGACGTAGGCACCTCGACGACGTCGCTGGACGGGGACCTCAGTTTCCTTGTTCCAGGAATTCCTAGAACAAGAAGACGCCATCGCCCGCTCAGCCACGGACCGCTAGAAAAATTGCAGTGCGCAATACGTACGTTGGGGGACCGCTAGGCGCGCATCGCGTTTTCTGCCTGCTTCTCCTTGAGATCCGCACGAATCTCGCGAGGCAGCGAGAACATCAGGTCCTCGGTCGCGGTGCGAACCTCTTCAACCGTGTCGAAGCCGCGGCCAGCAAGCAGGTCCAGCACGTCGCGCACCAGAATCTCCGGCACCGAAGCACCAGACGTCACACCAACCGTAGAAACACCCTCGAACCACGCCTCGTCGATCTCGGTCGCGCGATCCACGCGATACGAGGTGCGCGCTCCGTACTCCAGCGCCACCTCAACGAGCCGCACCGAGTTGGAGGAGTTTGCGGAGCCGACCACGATCACCAGATCGCACTCGGGCGCGAGCTTCTTCACGGCGACCTGACGGTTCTGGGTCGCGTAGCAAATGTCATCGCTGGGCGGATCCTGGAGTTTGGGGAATCGAGCGCGAAGCCGTTTCACGGTGTCCATGGTCTCGTCCACCGACAGCGTGGTCTGCGAGAGCCACACGACGTTGTCGGGATCCGGGACCTCGACCGTGTCCGCCTCCTCGGGCGAGTTCACGATGATGGTGTGCTCGGGAGCCTCACCCGCGGTGCCCTCAACCTCCTCGTGGCCCTCGTGGCCAATAAGCAGAATGGTCTGGTCCTCGCGAGCAAAGCGCACCGCTTCTTTGTGCACCTTGGTGACAAGTGGGCAGGTGGCGTCGATGGATAGCAGGTTTCGATCATCGGCTGCCTGACGCACCGCTGGCGAGACTCCGTGAGCCGAGAACACGACGCGCGCGCCCTCCGGCACCTCATCAGTCTCGTTCACAAAAATCGCTCCGCGTTCGGAAAGCGTCTCCACGACATACTTGTTGTGAACGATCTCCTTGCGCACATATATGGGTGATCCGTGCAGCTCGAGAGCCTTCTCGACCGCGATCACCGCCCGGTCTACGCCGGCACAGTATCCGCGCGGCGCGGCTAGTAGGACTCGCTTTTCAGTGGTGTCGGGCATGTTCTCCATCCTACGTGGCACGCTAGGGGGCGTGACCGAAGCTTCCATGGCCCACGTGGGCCCGTCCAAACAAGGCAACGCATCCACCCGCGGGTCCGTTCCCGGCACGGAGTCGAGCGCGGGATTGACGTCGCCAAAGGAAGTCCCCGGCGCCCCGCAAGGAAGTGTCATCCTGCCGACCGTTGCCGCGGACACCACCCCCGAGAGTCCTTGGCCGGTGCGCCATCTCTCCCCCAAGATCGGCGCCTACATCTCGAAGATGTCCCCGGTGTGGATCGAGGGCCAGGTGCTCAACGTCAAGCGTTGGAAGCACATGGTGTTCCTCACCCTGCGCGACACCCAGGAGAACATGTCACTCAAGGCCACCCTCCCCGCCAAGGAGGTCGACGCGCTAGGAATCGACCTCACCGACGGCGCCCGCGTCGTCATCCACGCCAAGCCCGACTGGTGGACCAAGAACGGCGACCTTCAGATGGCCGGCAAGCAGATCCGCACCGTGGGCCTTGGTGACCTGCTGGCCCGCATTGAAATGCTCAAAGAAGCCCTGGCCACCGAGGGGCTATTCGCCGAGGACCGTAAGGTCCCGCTCCCCTACGTCCCCACGCTCGTGGGCCTGGTGTGCGCCAACCAGGGCGATGCGGAGCACGACGTCATCGAGAACGCGCAGCGCCGGTGGCCGTCGGTCCAGTTTGAGATTCGTCGGGTCACTGTTCAGGGCGCACGATGCGTCCCCGAGACCACCGCAGCCATCGCCGAGCTCGATTCTCACCCCAACGTCGACGTCATTGTGGTCGCACGCGGCGGCGGCTCGCTCGAGGACCTCCTGCCGTTCAGCGACGAGAATATGATCCGCGCGGCTGCCGCTTGCCGCACCCCCCTGGTCAGCGCCATCGGGCACGAGAAGGACTCGCCGCTGCTGGACCTGGTGGCCGACTATCGCGCCTCGACCCCCACGGACGCCGGAAAACGCATCGTCCCCGACGCCGCCGAGGAGGCACGCGCCATCGCCCGAGCACGGTTGCTCATGCGCGCCGCGATCGAGACTCAGTTGGACCGCGAGGCGCGCGGCCTCGAGTCGTTCCTCACGCGCCCGGTCCTACGCAACCCGCACGCGCTCATCACCCCTCACTTGGAGCAGCTCGGGCGCGCTCGACACGCGGCGGGCGCCTCGCTCGTCAACATCTTGAGCCGAGCAGATGCCCAGACCCGCGAGCTCGCCGCCAGCATGCGCGCATTGAGCCCGCAGTCCACGCTGGATCGCGGATACGCGGTGGTGCGCGACGCAAACGGAGATGTGGTCCGCGACGCCGCCGAGGTTGCGGAGGGGCAGCACGTCAGCGTCAGGGTCGCCCGCGGCGAGTTCGCCGCCGTCACAGCAGCCGATGCATCGGCCGGCAAGAAGCCCACCTCACCGCAAAAGCCCACGGCAAAAAAGGCAACGACCAAGAAGTCAGCCGCAACGAAGCCTGCTACTAGAAAGAAGCAATAACACGCCTACTACCAGGTAAGACGCACGCGTCACGCCGTTGTGACACGTACGCCAGCTTGGAGGCCGGCGACGCGCTATCCCTACCTGGAACCCAGTCCCACCATACCGAGGATGCCGGACTTGCCCTTCGAGGCGGACAGGCGCTGGCGTGCGGAGGCCGAGTAGTCCTTGCCACGGTGGCGAGCCAACTTTGAGATGACCTTGTCAGGTACCGAGGGGTTGGCGATCAGGGCCGCGATGACCTCATGAGCCTTGTCGCCGGCCAGGTCTTCCCAAATTTCGACGGGCATGTCGTGGCGCTCGTTGCGGGCGACGCCGGCGCGGACGGCGGGCGACTCGTCGGTCAGCAGACGAAGGATCGACGTCAGTGGAGTCTTGGTGCGGGCGGCAACGGTGGCGCGCACCTTAGCCTCGGGAGAGCGTGCGAGCTGGGCCAGTTCACCCTCGGAAATTTCGTCTGGGACGGCGCCGCTCGCACTCGCATTGGCGGTCTGCCGTGAATAGTTTTCGCTGAACATGTTCCTTCACCTCATTGTGAATAGAAGACTCTGTACTAGGTGAGAGGGCTACCCCCGCTAGTTATGACGCGGTAGCGTGGAAGTCGTGAAAAATACCACGGACGATGTTGCCGCCCTCAGCTACGAGGACGCCCGCGACGAACTGATCGCAATCGTAGCGAAGTTGGAAACCGGCTCCGCCACCCTCGACGAGTCACTGGGCCTGTGGGAGCGAGGCGAGGCGCTGGCTGCCCGCTGTCAGGATCTCCTCGATGGCGCACGCGATCGCATCACCGAGACGCGCGGCGACGCCGATTCGGCCGATGCTGGGGTCATCGGGGTAGTCCAAGCGGACGATTCATCTCTCGCTGAGGCGACCGACACGGAAGAAGCTCATGACTGACGCCCCCCGCACACCCATCGCAATCCACGCCCTGGTGATCGGCGAGGCACTCGTCGACGTCGTGGTGCGTCAGGACGGCACCACGAGTGCCCACCCGGGTGGATCACCCGCGAACGTAGCGATCGGCCTGGGTCGCCTGGGCCGCGACGCCGAGTTGCTGTGCTTCATGGGACTCGACGACAACGGCGCTATCGTGCGCGACCACGTCGAGGCCTCGGGCGTACACCTGGTTCCCGGCTCACAGTCAGCGGCGCGCACGTCAGTTGCCACCGCAACGCTCGACGCCGATGGCGCGGCCACCTACAACTTCGACCTCGCCTGGGAGATTTCTCCCGAGGCCCGCCCCCGGATCGACCCGCTGGTGGTCCACACCGGGTCGATTGCCGCCGTCATGCACCCGGGGGCCGCGGACGTTCGCCGGCTCATCGCGGAAAACCGCGACGGCGCAACCATCACCTACGACCCCAATGTGCGACCCACGCTCATGGGTTCCCCTGACGAGGCAAGGCCCGCGATCGAGGACACCGTTGCCCTGTCCGACGTCGTCAAGGTCTCCGACGAGGATCTCGAATGGCTCTACCCCGAGCGCGACGCGACCGCGAGCGCCCAAGCCTGGGCGGCATCGGGCGGACCCAGCATTGTCGTCCTGACGCGGGGCGGCTCGGGCGCGAGCGCCTTCATTCACGACGGGCGCACGCTGGACGTCACCGCCCCCAAGGTCACGGTCGCGGACACTGTGGGCGCTGGCGACTCATTCATGGCCGGGCTGATTGATGGGCTCTGGTACTTCGGACTGCTGGGTGGAAGCCACCGCGACAAGCTCCATGCGCTCGAGACCGCCGCGCTCGAGCAGATCTTGATCCGCTGCGCTCGCATCGCTGGAATCACCGTCTCCCGTCCCGGCGCCAACCCGCCCACCATCTGGGAACTCGGCGAAGGCTGACAGTCACTCGCGCGGTCCACGCCTGACACAATGGACGCATGGACGACTACCGCATCGAACACGACACCATGGGCGAGGTCAAAGTACCCGCCGCCGCCCTCTACCGCGCGCAGACCCAGCGTGCCGTGGAGAACTTCCCCATCTCGGGAATCACGCTTGAGCGACGCCACATCGAGGCCCTCGCGCGAGTGAAGAAGGCCGCCGCCCGCGCCAACGCCGAGCTGGGCGTGCTGGACCAGGACATTGCCGACGCGATCGTCTCCGCGGCCGATGCCGTAGCGGCTGGGCAGTTCGACGACCACTTCCCCATCGACGTCTTCCAGACCGGTTCGGGCACGTCGTCGAACATGAACACCAACGAGGTCATCGCGACGCTCGCCACGCGCGAGCTGGGCAAGGACGTCCACCCCAACGATCACGTGAACTGCTCGCAGTCCAGCAACGACGTGTTCCCCACCTCGGTGCACGTGGCCGCGACGTCGACCCTCGTCAACGACCTGACTCCCAAACTCGAGACGCTCGCCGCCTCGCTCGAGGCCAAAGCCGTCGAGTTCGCGGAGGTCTATAAGTCAGGCCGCACGCACCTCATGGACGCAACGCCCGTGACGCTCGGCCAGGAGTTTGGTGGCTACGCGGCCGCGATCCGCTACGGAATCGAGCGGCTGCAGGCTGCGCTGCCCCGCGTCGCCGAGGTTCCGCAGGGCGGCACCGCCGTGGGCACCGGCATCAACACGCCTAAGGGCTTCCCGCAGCGCGTCATCGCTTTGCTTGCAGAGGACACCGGCCTGCCCATCACGGAGGCACGCAACCACTTCGAGGCGCAGTCCGCTCGCGACGGCCTGGTGGAGGTGTCCGGAGCGCTGAAGACCATCGCGGTCTCGCTGACCAAAATCTGCAACGACCTGCGCTGGATGGGCTCCGGCCCCAACACCGGCCTGGGCGAGATCGCCCTGCCCGACCTGCAGCCCGGATCCTCGATCATGCCCGGCAAGGTCAACCCGGTCATTCCCGAGGCGACACTCATGGTGTGCGCCCGGGTCATCGGCAACGACGCCACCGTCGCGTGGGCCGGCGCCTCCGGTTCGTTTGAACTCAATGTGCAGATTCCGGTCATGGCACTCGGAGTGCTCGAGTCCATGCGCCTGCTGGGCAACGCCTCCGAGCTGCTCGCCACGACCACGGTGGACGGCATTACGGCGAATGTTGAGCGTGCGCGCTTCCTTGCTGAGGCCTCCCCCAGCATCGTCACCCCGCTGAACCGCCTCATCGGCTATGAGAACGCTGCGAAGATCGCTAAACACGCCGTCAAGCAGGGTCTGACCGTGCGTGAGGCGACCATTGCGCTGGGATATGTGGAGCGCGGCGAGCTCACCGAGGCACAACTGGACGAGTACCTCGACGTGACCACCATGGTGGGCGACCACAAGTAGCCTCCGCGCGCTCCCGACTCAGGGAAGGAAATGACCCCGCGCCCGGTTGCCCCCAATGGAGGCAACACATGAAGCGTAAGAGGATTCTAATTCTGGGCGGCGGCTACGTCGGACTGTATACCGCGCTGGCGCTACGCCGTCACGCTGGTCGCAAGGCCAAGATCATCGTGGTGGACCGCCGCGCGTACATGACGTACCAGCCGTTCCTTCCCGAGGCCGCGGCAGGCTCCATCGAGCCGCGTCACGCCGTAGTTCCACTGCGTCGCGAGCTGGAGGGCGTCCGCGTCATCCAAGGAAAGATCACCGGGATTAGCAGCCAGGACAAGCGCGTGCACGTGACGTCCGACGTGGGGGATGACAAGTCCATCGCGTACGACGACCTGGTGCTCGCGCTCGGCTCCGTGTCGCGCACTCTGCCAATACCGGGGCTCAAGGAGTTCGGCCTGGGCTTCAAGTACATCGAAGAGGCCATCAACCTGAGGAACCGGGTGCTGGGCCGACTCGCGCGCGCCGCCTCGACGGACGATGCTGATTTGCGCCGGCGACTGCTCACCTTTGTGTTCGTTGGCGGTGGATTCGCCGGCGTCGAAGCGTTCGCGGAGACCGAGGACATGGCCCGTGCCGCGCTGCGCGACTTCCCCAACCTCAGCGCCGACGACCTGCGATTCGTCATGGTCGAGATGCTCGACGGCATCCTGCCGGAGATGGGCGAAGGTATGGGCGAGTATGCGCTCGAGGAACTGCGTGGCCGCGGCATGGAGGTCTACCTGGGAACCAAGTTGGTCAGCTGCGTAGACGGCCACATCGAGTTGTCTGATGGCCAGAAGTTCGAGGCCGACACCCTGGTGTGGACCGCGGGCGTCAAGCCCTCTCCCGTGCTCGCGGACTCGGATCTGCCGCTGGGTCCCAAGGGTCACGTCAACACCTTGCCGACGCTGCAGGTCGCTACCGAGGACGGTGAGGCGCTGGACGGAGTATGGGCCGCGGGCGACTGCGCGCAGATCCCGGACCTCACCAAGGAGCAGCCTGCGTGGTGTGCCCCCACCGCCCAGCACGCGGTGCGCCAGGCGCGCGTGCTCGGCGACAACATCGCCCGCAGCATCGACGGCAAGCAACTGCGCGAGTACAAGCACAGGAACCTGGGCATGGTCGCGTCACTCGGACTCAACGAGGGCGTCGCCAACATCATGGGCGTGAAGCTACGCGGCTGGCCCGCCTGGTTCGCGCACCGGACCTATCACATGTCCCAGATTCCCACCGTGAACCGCAAGGCGCGCGTGATCCTTGACTGGACCACGGCGGTGTTCTTCCGCCGCGACCTAGTCTCGATGGGGCGGATCAGCGAGCCGCGCCGCGCCTTCGAGGAGGCGGCGGACAGTTAGGCCAGCGCCATGAACACCTTCTCGAGGCGAGCCATGTTCTCCTGCCTAGCCTCAGCATCGTTCTCGGTCATGCATTCCTGAATGCCCGCGGACATCACGGCGAACCCGGCGCGGTCTAGCGCCTTGGACACCGCCGCGAGTTGAATCACGATGTCCTCGCACTCGCCACCCTCGTCGACTCTGCGGATCACTCCGGCGAGCTGACCCTGGGCGCGCTTGAGCCTATTGCTGACCTTCCGCATCTGCTCTGCATCGAGTTCCATCTGTCCACTCTCCAGGTTGTGAATACGGCCGGTACGCCCTCGCGCTCCGGCGCCTTGGGTCATGCGCGGCCGAAGATCCGCGCCAACAGCGAGTCAGACTTCTCACCTTCGTGGCCCTGACACCGCTGAGACGCCGGAACGTTCTTCATCACACTATCGACATGCTGGCCGCAGCCAGTCCACGTGGTCTTGCCGCACTTCTTGCAGTTCATCGGGCTACACATCATCTACTCCTTCTAGGTTGGAATCTCGGCTCGACTAAATATACCCCGGGGGGTATAGTCGGAGCAAGTGCAGCAACCTCAGAACGTAAGGAAACCAAGTGAAGGTCATCATCGTGGGCGGAGTCGCCGCCGGAATGTCAGCGGCCACCAGGCTTCGCCGCCTAGACGAATCCGCAGAGATCATCGTGGTCGAGGCAGGCGAGCACGTCTCCTACGCAAACTGTGGGCTGCCCTACTACGCCGGCGGAGTGATCACCGAAAGAGATGCACTACTGCTTCAGACCCCCGAGTCACTCCACGCGCGCTTCCGTCTCGACGTGCGCACCCGCGAGCGCGTCACCGCCATCGACACTGCAGCAAAGTCGGTCACCATTGCAGTCGCCACCGGGGATACCTACACCGAGGATTACGACTCGCTCGTCCTCAGCCCGGGGGCAAGCCCCATCCTCCCTCCCATCCCAGGCATTGAGCAGGCGCTTACCCTGCGTGACGTAAGCGATGTAGACGCGCTCGTCGCTCAGCTGCCGAACGCCCGCAGCGCGGTTGTCATCGGCGCCGGATTCGTGGGACTGGAGGTGGCCGAGAACCTCAGCCACCGCGGCATCGGCGTCACCGTTGTCGAACTCGCACCTCAGGTACTTGCCCCTCTCGATGCCGAGATGGCCATACGCGTCCGGGACCGGATGGCAGCGAACGGCGTGACTATCCATACATCGGCGCAAGTCACAAGATTGGGCGCTACAACAGCCACGGTCCTTGGGCCCTGTGGCGAGCAGCAAATTCCCGCAGATGTCGTGATTGCCGCCATCGGAGTGCGTCCAGAAACCTCCCTTGCGAGGGCTGCAGGGCTCGAGTTGAGCCCCCAGGGCGGCATCCTCGTGGACGAAAACCTGCGCACTAGAGCGCCAGATGTTTTCGCGGTGGGAGACGCGGCATCCAAGCGAGACGCGCTAGGCGCTATCGAGGCAACCACGCTGATTCCGTTGGCCAACCTCGCAAACCGCCACGGCCGCCACGTCGCGGACGTCATCGCCGGTCGCGAGGCGCCGATGCGCGCGTCGATCGGCACCGCTGTCGTCGGAGTCTTCGGCCTCACAGCGGCAACCACCGGACGCAATGAGCGGCGCCTCCTCGCTGAGGGCCGCGACTTCGAGGTGATTCACGCCCACCCTGCCCAGCACGCCGGCTACTACCCCGGTGCGACGCCACTCGCTCTCAAGCTGCTAGTCGACTCTCACACCGACCAGATTCTGGGGGCGCAGGCTGTGGGCGAGGACGGTGCGGACAAGCGCATCGACGTCATCGCAACAGCGATGATGGGCGGAATCCGTGCCTCGGAGCTTACAGACCTGGAGCTCGCCTACGCACCTGCCTACGGCTCCGCCAAGGACCCCGTGAACATGCTCGGCTACATCGCGGACAACCGCCGCTACGGCGACTCGCCGTCAGTCCAGTGGCATGAGCTCGACGCGATGGTTGGCCACGACGGCGCCGTGGTGGTGGACGTCCGCAGCGCGGCCGAGCACGCCGGCGGCACGGTCGAGGTTGCGGGTTCCCCCGCGATCAACATTCCGCTGGACGAACTCCGGACCCGAGCCAGTGAACTCCCCTCCAAGGTCAAGCTCGTCGTGCACTGCCAGGTGGGCCAGCGCGGCAACACCGCCACACGCCTCTTACGTCAGATGGGCTACGACGCAGTGAACCTCGACGGCGGCTACCTGACCTGGCGCGATGGCACGCGCGCCGGTAGTTCTGTCGCCGCCGTCTGAGCTGGTGCCTTCAGACGGACAACCGGCTAGCTCCTCCGCCTGAAGGTGCAATTTGTGCATTCAGACGGGTCGGTTATGCGGATGTCCGACTGAGCGCACGGACGCACGTACGCACGAGAGCGCCACAACACTGCACCCTTCCGACGGCCGATGCCGGGGCGAGTTAGGCGTTGACGGCAGGCTCCGCGTCAGCCGCCGGATCGACCGCGGTACTGCGCGGCGCGTGGACCAGTGTGCCCATCACACCGATCGCGAGTAGCAGAATGATCTTCAGCCCCTCGAGTGCCCCGTAAACAATGTGGAGCAGGCTTTCGCCTGGGTCCTCGCCCGCGATGGTCGCAAGCGTGCGCTCGTGCAGCGGCGGGAACACCACGAACTCCTGGATCAGGAACAGCACCACGGGCGCCAGGAGCAGCCAGATCACCTTGGCCTTGCGGCGCGGCCACGCGGCCAGCAGGAACAGCGCGCAGACCACGGACTCCGCAATCCCGACGGCCTGGAACTGCACCTCGCCCACCTGCAGCAAGTCCACGCGCGGCACGTCAGTGCCGAACTTTACGCCAGCGACAATCACGTTGCCCGCGATGGCGATTCCCGCCCACAGCATCGCCAGTCCAGGGCCCAGCAGCCCAAACTTGCGCAGCATGATTCTCCTAGGCGTGAGCGGGGGCAGGCGTGGTGCCACCGGAAAACTCTGCTACCACAGGGCGCAGGTCGCGGCCCCGGCAGCAGTCCACGGGGCACACGTCCTGCCAAGGCCCCAAATCTGTCAGTGACTTTCGAGCGGCACCCTGGGGAGCATCGGCCGTCGCGTGGCGTTCCTCGACCAAGTCAATCAACCCGGCGACGAACGCCGGATCGATGCCCACAGTCGGAACGCGCACGGCGGCCAGTCCGCGCTCGGCGCAGGTCTCCAGCGCCTCGGTGTCGAGGTCCCACTTGACCTCCATGTGGTCGGACACGAAGCCGATCGGCGAGATCACCAGCCCGGTCACTGACTCGGGCAGCGCGGTGATGGCGTCGTTGACGTCGGGCTCGAGCCACGGCGTCTGCGGCGAGCCAGAACGCGACTGGTAGACCAGCGACCACTCAGCCTCGGGGAACTCTTCAACCACTGCGGCCATGATCAACCGGGCCACGGCGCGCTGCTGCTCGGCGTACCAGCCGCCGGCCTCACCCGTCGCAACAGGAGTGCCGTCGGGCAGTCCCTCGCGGGGGCCCGAGGCATCGGACGCGGACAGCGGAATCGAGTGCGTCGCAAACATGACATGCGGAGTCTCCGCGCGACCGGCGCCACGCAGCTCGCGCAGTCCGCCCAACACCGCGTCGATGTTGGGATTTACGAACCCGGGGTGGTCAAAGTATTGACGCACCTTATCGACCTCGATCTGACCCTCAAGCCCGGCATCGGCGATGGCTTTGGCGAGGTCCTCGCGGTACTGACGGCATCCCGAATAGGACGAGAAGGACGCGGTGACCAGCGCCAACAACCGAGTGTGGCCGTTCGCGTGCGCCACCTTGAGAGTGTCCGCAAGGTAAGGGTCCCAGTTGCGGTTACCCCAGTAAACGGGCAGCGTCAGCCCTCGCGCTGCGACCTCGGCCTCGAGCGCAGCCTTGAGGTCGCGGTTCTGTTGGTTGATGGGGCTCACCCCGCCAAAAGCGCGGTAGTGGTGAGCGACTTCCTCGAGGCGCTCGTCCGGGATGCCGCGCCCGCGTGTGACGTTGCGCAGATACGGGATCACGTCGTCCTGCCCCTCGGGCCCCCCAAAGCCCGTCAGCAGGATCGCGTCGTACTCGCGCGCCGGAACCGTGCGACTTGACGCCGCCAAAGGATTGCAGGCGGACGATGCCACGGCTGAGTCTGGCGAGGAAGTTGCGCTTTCGCTCACGACGCAAGGACCTCCACGGCCTCGGCGGTCTCCATGCGGCGACCCGTATAGAACGGCACCTCTTCGCGCACGTGCATGCGGGCCTCGGTGTAGCGCAGCTCGCGCATCACGTCGACCAGGTCGAGCACGTTGTCCGCCTCCATCGGCAGCAGCCACTCGTAGTCGCCCAGGGCGAAGGCGCTCACAGTGTTGGCGACCACGCCCTTGAACGCAGCCCCTTTCATGCCGTGGTCGCGCAACATCTTGGAGCGCTCTTCCTCGGGCAACAGGTACCACTCGTAGGAGCGCACAAACGGGTAGACCGTGAGCCAGTCGCGGGCGTGCTCGCCGCGCAAGAACCCTGGCACGTGGGATTTGTTGAACTCCGCGGGGCGGTGCACTCCGGCCGCGGACCAGACCAGCTTGGTCCCCGCCAACAGCTCCGTCGCGTGCAGTTCGCGTAGCGCGAGCTGCAGGTCCGCAAGATCTGGGCCGTGGAGCCACAGCATGACGGTTCCCTCGGCGCGCATGCCGGAGACGTCATAGATGCCACGCAGCACCACGTCGTGCTCGGCGAGATCCTCGACGGCGGCGTCGAAGTGTTCGACTACCTCCGCGAGCGCCTCGTCCGGCGCGTCAAGCAGGCCGTCGAGGACGGAGAACAGGGTGAATCCATGCGGCTGATCAGTCATGCCTCCAGTATCCCCCGGCTTTCGCGCGGGACGAAACTCAGCCGCGGCATCGGCTCCTGCACCCTGGCAGTCACTGAGTGCCGTTCTGGCGCAGATTTCGGCACTCAGTGACTGCCAGCGCACCGCGACCGCGGGCGCGGTGGCAGTCAGCGGTAGTCGGCCACGGCATCGGCCGCGACAATGGCGGCGATCCCGCTCAGCCCAGCGGCGGAGCCCACCAGGTGCAGGCCAGGCGCGGGGTTAAGCGAGCCCACCTTGGCGGGCGCGGCGTCGTGCCACTCGACCTGGCTGCTCGCAACCACAGAAGCCGGGTCGAGGTTCACTCCGAGTAGCCGCGACGCGTCCTCGAGCGCATGTCCTTCAACGTTCTCTCCATGCTCGATCGTGTATGACAGCCGCAGCACGTGCCGGTGCGGGTGCTCGGCAGTCTGCACCTCGGACGCCAGCCACCCCCACTTGGCGGTGGCGTGCGTCAGCGCCTTGGCGCGCGTGACGTCGCCGGAGACCAGCACCCCCGTGCCACGGGGCGCGCTATCCAGCGCAGGCTCGTCCAACACCAAGGTCACGAGCGCGACAAACCTGTCGTCAATCTCGGGCCGGCCAATGATGTCCGGTTGCAGGTCGTGAGCCGCCGCCCCCGGGACGGCGAGGGTCACGCCGTCCGCTTCCAGGTTGCGCGCCACGCCCAGGCCCTTCGCGTCAATATGCACGCGCCAACCCTCGGCGTACGGCACTACGGCCGATGCAGGGGCGTCGGTACGGATGGTCACGCCCAGGGCCTCTACTTCCGCGGCCAACGCCTCGGTCACTCGCGCGACGCCGCCGTAGATTCCCTGCACGGCGCTACCCGCCGCGCTGACAGAGCGCCGCGAACGCGCGGCCTTAATGATCGACCCATGATCCTGCACGTCCTGGGGCAACCCCGGCGCGATCGCGGCAAGCGGCAGATCCTCCAACGCGCGCGAATAGATCCCGGAAATCACGGGGCGCATGAGCAGGTTCACGGCCTTCGCACCCAGACGTTCGCGTGCGATCTTGCCGACCGTCACATAAGGGTCGACCTTGCCGATGGGCCTGAAGATGTCGCACGAGGCGCGGATCGATCCGCGCCAACCCAGCACGGCGCGCACGTCGCGGCGCAGCGGCCGTAGCGGGATCCCCAACCATCCGGTCTTGGGCAAGGGGTAAGCACGGCGGGGAGAGACCACCCAGGCGGGGGCGACCTCCGGCGAAACCACGGCATCGGCGAGACCCAACTCGCCCAGCAAGGTAGCGACGGAGCCGGCTCGCGTCGCGAAGGACTCCGCCCCGGCGTCCAGGTCGAAGCCGCCCACCACGTGAGACGACACCCGTCCTCCGAGTGAGTCCGACTCCTCCAGCAGCGTGACGTCAACCCCGCAGTGCGCGAGGTGGCGCGCTGCGAGTAACCCACCAATGCCGCCACCCACGACCACCCAGGTTTTGCGTTCGAGCGGGCCGATGTACCCGCGCGGCACGGACTGTTCCGGCGCGGGTCCCTGCTGATCTGCCGTGACGGGCGTCATCAGCCGTTAACGTGCACGAGATCGACGATGCGCTGGAGAGAGTCCGGGTTGGTGTGCGGCGGCACACCGTGGCCCAGGTTCACCACGTGACCGGGGGCCTCGGCGCCTCGGCGCAGCACGTCCGTCACGTGGGCCTCGAGCATGTCCGCAGGTGCGGGCAGCAGCGCCGGGTTGATGTTGCCCTGCAGCGGGAAGCGCCCGCCCAGCATCGCGTTGGCCTCGTCCAGCGGCGTGCGGTAGTCGACGCCCAGGACAGTGGCACCGGCATCGGCCATCGCGGGCAGCAGGTGGCCACCGTTGGCTGCGAAGTGCACGCGCGGCACGGGTAGGTCGGCCACGTAGTTGAGCGCGAGCGCCGAGCCCGGCGCGCAGTGAGCCACGTAATCCTCGACGGACAGCGAGCCCGCCCAGGAATCAAACAGTTGCACGGCCGATGCGCCGGCCATCACCTGCGCGCGCAAGAACAGCCCGGCGGCGGTCGCCGTCCAGGTAGTCAGGGCGTCCCACACGTCGGGGGCGGTAAACATCAGCTCGCGCGCCGCGAGGTGGTCACGACTGGGCTTGCCCTCGACCATGTACGCGGCCAGGGTGAACGGCGCGCCAGCGAAGCCGATCAGCGGGGTGTTGCCCAGCTCGGCGACGGTCAGCTCGACGGCCTGGCGGATCTTGTCCAGACCGGAGTCGAACGCGCCACGGTCCGCGGCAACGCCCAGGTCCGGAAGCGCGTCGACGTCAGCCATCGTGCGAATGGGACGATCAAACACCGGTCCCACGCCGGGCGCGATCTCCACACCGACGCCCGCGACCTTCATGGGCACCACGATGTCGGAGAAGAAGATGGCAGCATCGACGCCGTAGCGGCGCACGGGCTGCAGCGTGATCTCGGAGGCGAGCTCCGGGGTCAGGCAGGCGTCCAGCATCGCGGTCCCCTCGCGCGCGGCCAGATATTCGGGCAGCGAGCGCCCGGCCTGACGCATAAACCACACGGGTCGGTGGGCCGGGGTGCGGCCCTCGTAGGCGGCGATCAAGGGTGCGTCAGAGGTGAGTCCTGCGGCCTTGGGGTGGGCGGCGGGCAGGGATCCGGTGAGAACTGTCATGCCCCAATTCTGCCTTGTCGCGAGACCGTGTCAGAATGGACGGGTGGTATTGATGTCATTAGTGGCCAGTCATCACAATCGCGACCTCGCCGTACTGGAGCAGTTGAGCGTCGGCTCCGACAAGCTTGGTGCGGCGATTGTGGCGAGCGAGCCCTCCGTGCACGCTGCCGTGGTGCTCCCCACGTGCAACCGCTTCGAGGTGTACCTCGAGGCAGATGACCCTGCCGTCGCGCGCGTCGCCGTGACCCGCACTCTGACCCAGATCACGTCGCTGGACGCCGAGACGGTCGAGTCCGCGCTGGTGTCCTTCGAGTCCGATGACGCCGTCCAGCACCTCTTCTCTGTGTCCACCGGGCTCGAGTCCATGGTGGTAGGGGAGCGAGAGATCTCCGGCCAGGTGCGCCGCGCCCACGCCGATGCCCAGGCCGGGGGCCACTTGACGCCCCGCCTGGATCGACTTTTTCAGTCCGCGCTACGCACGTCGCGCGTGGTCGCCTCCTCTACCGGACTCGGCACGTCTGGCCGCTCCGTCGTCTCCGTCGCTTTTGACCTCGCCGATGCCACGGTCACTTGGGAGGGCGCTCGCGCCCTGATCATTGGGTCGGGTGCCGTCGCCGAGTCGAGCGTGGGCGTCCTGCGTGGACGCGGCGCCGACGTGACCGGCGTCTACTCCCCTTCCGGTCGCGCCGATGCCTTTGGCGCGGCTCACGGAGTTACTCCCGTTTCCTTCGAGAACCTGGCCGCCGAGCTGGGCCGCGCGGACATCGTGCTGGCGTGCTCGGGTGGCGAGTCCATCGTGCTCACCCCGGCCATGGTTGCTGCGGCGCGTGCGGGCGCCTCGTCGCCGCTGACCATCGTCGACCTAGCGCTGCATCGCGACGTCGCCGCCGGAGTAGCCGACCTCCGCGACGTACACGTGGTGGACCTCACCACTGTTGGCGCGCAGGCTCCCGAGGAGTCGCTGAACTCCGTCGAGGCCGCGCGATCCATCGTGGCCCACGCCGTGGCCCGCTTCGAGGCTGGTGAGGGCGCGCGTGCGCTTGACCCTGCCGTGGTCGCGCTGCGCGAGCACGTCTTCGGCCTGCTCGAGCGCGAGGTCACCCGTATCCGACCCGGATCTGGAGCCGACGACCAGACCATCGCGAAGGCGGACGCAACCGAGGCCGCACTTCGCCGCTTTGCCCGCACCCTTCTTCACACCCCCACCATCCGTGCCCGCCAGCACGCGGAGGCCGGCTCCGAAATGGCTTACGTGGACGCGATTCAGGCTCTTTATGGCATCGACATCGCGGTGCCCAATGACGCGTGCCCAGCAGTTGAGATTGACGCGGAGTCGAGCAACCTCTAGCGACGCGGGTCCACTTGCATTACCGGCGGTGCGGCCAGAGCGATGCGCCCCCATCCGGTGGTTCCCTGCACCCGCTAGCCGCTTGCATCAAACGACATTAATTAGCGAACGTTGCCTGTCGTATTTACGGCACATCGTCGTTGGCAAAATCGTCAACTGGAAGGTAAGGTTAGGCGAACCTCATTAGGCGCCAGCGAAGTGCGCCCCACACACTTCAGGAGTCCGATGCGCAAGCGCGCCCTCATTGCGATCGTCGCCCTTATGGTGCTCGTCGTCGCTATTGGGCTGTCGCTAGCGATTGGCGCGAGGCCGATCGACCCCGGCACCGTGTGGCACGCGATCTTCTCCTTTGACCCCACGGACCCCGAGCAGTTGATTGTCCGCGACCTACGCGTCTCCCGCACCGTGATCGGCCTCCTTGCGGGTGCAGCGCTCGCCATCGCCGGCGCCCTCATGCAGTCGCTCACGCGCAATCCCTTCGCAGACCCCGGCCTACTGGGCATCAATGCCGGCGCCTCACTGGCAGTGGTGATCTCACTGACCCTCGGCATCGGCGGGTTTGCGGCGCAGGTGCCCATGGCCTTCATCGGCGCAGGCATTGCCGCAGTTATTGTCTATGCGATCGGAGCGCGGGGCGCTGCCGCGGGAGCCCCCGTGCGCCTCGCGCTGGCCGGCGTCGCCCTCGCCACGCTGGTGACCTCTGTCACCTATGCCGTGCTGCTGGTAGACGACGCCACTCTTGAGCAGTACCGCTTGTGGGTCGCCGGATCCCTGACCGGCCGCTCGGCGGACGACGTCACGGCGCTCGTGCCCATCGTGCTCGTCGCCATCGCCGCCGCATTGCTGGTGTCCCGTCAGCTCGAAGCCGTCGCGCTCGGCGAGGACACCGCCCGCGCGCTCGGCATCAGTGTGGGTGCCACCCGCGTCATCGTCATCCTGGTCGTTACGCTGCTCGCAGCGTCGGCCACCGCGGCCGCCGGACCCATCATCTTTGTGGGGCTCGCCGTGCCCCACCTTGCCCGCGCGCTGGTGGGCGCGTCCTTGCCGTGGCTGCTAGTCGTCAGCGGACTTGGCGGCGCAGCGCTCGTGCTGGTCTGTGATGTCATCGGCCGCGTCATCGCACCTCCGTCGGAGATCGGCGTCGGCATCACCACGGCGTTCATCGGGGGCCTGATCTTCGCGCTCATGGCACGCCGCATGAAGGTGGTTGAGCTGTGAGATCACTGCGCATCGGCCCCTTCGGCATCACCACCCACCGCCGTACCTTTGTGGTGGGGCTCGTCCTGCTCGGCGCGCTGCTCTCACTGCTCGTGTTCGCACTTGTCGTGGGCAAGGCGAACATCGGTTTCCTCGACTCACTGCGGGCCGCGATCGGCATCTCCGTGGGCTCGCCTGGTGACTTCATCGTGGGCCAAGTCCGCGCGCCGCGCGCCCTCACCACCATCCTGGTGGGCGGCATGCTGGGCGTATCAGGCGCGATCCTGCAGTCGCTCACCCGCAACCCACTCGCGTCCCCCGACTTCATCGGAATTAGCGCCGGAGCCGGAACCGGTGCAGTCCTCACCATGTGGCTCACGTCCGGGACGTCGCTCTGGGTCACCGCAGCGGGCGCCGCCGTGGGCGGCCTCACCGCCGCGTTTCTCATGCTGGCGCTTTCTTGGCGGCGGGGCATTGTGCCGTTGCGCCTGATCCTGACCGGAATCGGCATCGGCTTCGTGGCGCAGGCAGCCACCCAGTACACCTTGACGCGCATGGACGTCCACGATGCGGGTGCGGCGCTCGCGTGGCTGGTCGGCTCTACGACCGGCAGCACGTGGACGCACGTCACGGTCGCCGCCGCCGTCCTGGCAGTTCTCCTCCCCATCATTCTGTGGCACGCCCGCGCTCTGCGCACCATGGAGATGGGCGATGACACCGCCAAGGCACTCGGCATCCACGTGTCCCGCTCGCGCGCGATCCTGGCGGTGTGCTCCGTGCTGCTGGCCGCCGCAGCCACCGCGGTCACAGGCCCCATCGGCTTCATCGCCCTCGTGGCCCCAGCCCTTGTCGCTCGCATCACCCGCGGCCCCGGCGTCACACTCATCCCGGCAGCTCTACTGGGCGCCGTCCTGCTGCTCGCCGCAGACCAGGCGTCGCAGCTCATGCCCGCAACACTTCAGTTCCCCGTCGGCATCTTCACCGCCGTCGTAGGCGCGCCCTACCTGCTGTGGCTGGTCTGGCGCTCATCAAGAGGAGGCCCCGTATGAGCAGGCTTGAAACCCGCAAGGCGGTCATCGGCTATGGCGACCAGCCCATTGTCCGCGGCGTCGATGTTCACGTCCCCGATGGCAAGATCACCGCGATCGTCGGCCCCAACGGTTGTGGCAAGTCCACGCTGCTGCGAGCGCTGGTGCGCCTCCTGACGCCCATGGAGGGCTCGGTGGTGCTCGACGGCGAGGACATTCATCGCATCCCCACCAAGAACGTCGCACAGATGATCGGCCTGCTCCCTCAGGCCCCCATCGCCCCCGCCGGAATCACCGTCAAGGAGTTGGTGGCGCGCGGCCGCACGCCACACCAGAAGCTGCTGCGGCCCTGGTCGGACTCTGACGAGACTGCGGTGCTGAGCGCCCTGCATTCCACCAACCTCACCCCGCTCCAAGAGTCAGTCGTAGACGAGCTTTCCGGCGGCCAGCGCCAGCGGGCGTGGATCGCGATGGCCCTCGCCCAGGACACCCCGCTTATGTTGCTCGACGAGCCCACCACGTACCTCGACATCTCGCACCAGTACGAGGTCCTCGACCTACTGCACCGCCTCAACGAACGCCAGAGCCGCACCATCGTGATGGTGGTGCACGACCTGGACCAGGCTGCCCGCTATGCCCACCACGTGATCGCGATGCGCGAGGGCGAGGTGGCGGCTGCCGGCCCGCCCGCCGAGGTCTTCACGGAGAAGATCGTCAGCGAGGTCTTCGACATCGACGCCCGCGTCTTCCCCGACCCAGTGACAGGGACCCCCATCGTGGTGCCGTCCGGCGGTCCGGGGCACACGCAATGACCCACGCACCAGTCCCTCACACGTCCCAATGCCCACTATCCCCCATCCACATCTAAGCAAAGGAAATCACATGCACCAGCGCATCAACCGCGGCCTGACCGCCGTGTCCCTGGCAGCCGCCGCGGCGCTTCTGCTCTCGGCCTGCTCGTCCGACTCGGACACCGAAGACAGTGCGTCCACCGCACCTTCCACCGCACCATCTACCGAGCCCTCCGCGAGCGCAGGCGCCTCCTCGGAGGCCAGCGACGCGTTCCCCGTCACCCTCGACACCGTGATGGGCGACGTCACCATCGACGCGCAGCCCCAGCGCATCGTGACGCTCGGCTCGCACGAGCACGAATACCTTTACGCGCTTGGCGTGGCACCGATTGCCGTGCCCGTGAGCTGGCAGGGCTACGACAACGGCACCGGCCCTTGGGCAGACGCCGACCGCATCGCCGCAGGGGCGGAGCCCGAGGTCTTCGAGCCCGGCGCATCCGCGTATGACGCCGAAGCCATCGCCGCCTTCGATCCCGACCTCATCGTCGCGACTTACCCCAACCACGAGATGTCGCCGGAGGAGTTCGACCTGCTCTCCGGCATCGCCCCGGTCGTCACGCGTCCTGCCACGGGTTCTGATGGCAACGCGACCGTCGAGTGGGGCGTGTCGCTCGCAGACGAGCTCACACTTCTCGCAGAAGCCACCGGTACGTCGGATAAGGCAACCGAGGTTCTCGCCGATGTCGATGCGGAGTTCGCCGCAGTGAAGGAAGCGCACCCGGACTGGGCTGGCAAGACGACGCAGGTGGGCGGCTACTACGAGGGTCAGGCGTACGTCTACGCAGCCTCGGACACCCGCAACCAGTTCCTCGCGAACCTCGGCCTGAACGTCACGTCCGTCGAGGGCACTGACGCAGCCTGGCTGCAGATCAGCGCCGAGAAGCTCGACGTCCTGGGCGACCTCGACTCTGTGGTGTGGCAGGTCGCGACCGATCCGACTGCGAAGGACTCGCTTGAGGGTCTGCCGCTGTTCCCGTCACTCACCTCCACCGAGGTAGGCGGCAACATGTGGCTCACAGACTCGGTGCTCGAGGGTGCGTACTTCGCCAACTCGCCATCAGCGATCAAGTATTCGCTCGACGCGTTCGTGCCGATGCTCGAGGCGGCCTTGGATGGCGACCCCGCCACCGAGGTCCCCGTGTACTCGGACGCTTCCTAGCGTTCGGCGGTGCCGCGCGCTCTCAGAGGGCCCGGCACCGCTAGACCGTTTCCCCACGTACTATCCGGAGATGCACAATGACTGAATCCTTCTACGCCGACGTCCTCGGTGCCACCCAGATCACCCCCAACCTGCGCCGCGTCCACTTGGGTGGCGGCACCATCGCGGACTGGGAGTCCACCGGCAAGGCCGATGAATTCGTCCACGTCCACATCCCCGGAGACAACCCCGCCGAGGGGTGGGAGGACGACCACGACATCGCGCGTCACTACACCATCCGTTCGTACGATGCCGTGGCTGGCACGATCGACCTCGACGTGGTCACGCACGGGCACGGTTTGGGCTCCTCGTGGGCCAAAAACTGCCAGAGCGGCGACCGCGTTGCCATCAGCGATGCGAGCGGCTTCTACGGCCCGCCCGAGGGAAGCACCAAGCGTCTTCTACTGGCCGACGCCACCGGCCTGCCGGCCGTCGCGCGCATCCTCGAGGAAGCATCGGCCGACGAGGAGTTCGATGTCATCGTCGAACTGCTTGATCTCGCCGACAAGATCGAGCTGCCGAGCAAGGCCACCGTGCGCGTCGTGTGGCGCGTGAGTGGAAACGGCCGCTCGCCCAGCGCACTCGAGACCTGCATGAGCCGCGCGGAAGCGCCCGGCGAGGACGTCTACGTATGGATCGCGTGCGAGAGCGCCGAGTCACGTCGCGCCCGCAAATACCTGCGTACCAACTGGGGTCGCCACCACACCTGGTACCGGATTGTGGGCTACTGGTACGCCGACCTTGCCGAGATCATGGAGACGTACAACGCCCTCAGCGACGAGCAGCGCGCGGCCTACGAGGCGATCTGGGACGACGAGCGCTCCGACGAGGAGAACTGGGAAGAGCTCGAACCGTTCCTGGTGGCGCACGGACTGTAGCCCGCCGCTCGGGCCCGTGCAGTGCGGTCGTCAACCGTGCTGGACGGGTCCCACCTTGGCCATGTAGCAGCGCCCACACAGTGATTCGTACTCGGCGTGCTCGCCGTCGATGGCGACCTGGTTGCCGTGGCTGACGAACTCGCCGTTCACTCGACGCGCGTTGAACACGGCCTTGGAGCCGCATCGACAAATGGTCTTGAGCTCTTCAACCGAGTGGGCGATCTCGAGGAGCCGCAGCGAGCCGGGGAAGGCGCGCGTCATGAAATCGGCTCGCAGTCCATACGCGAGCACCGGCACGCCGTCGGTCACGGCCATCACGAAGGCCTCGTCCACCTGTGCCGGGGTGAGGAACTGGGCCTCGTCGATGAACACCGCGTCGACTGAACCCAACGGGGCCTTCGCTCCCACGGTGTCCCGCAGTGACTGGTCGGCACCGAGCAGGATGTCGACGGGCCGTGAGGCACCGATGCGTGAGGTGATCGCGTCCCCGGCCTTGGTGTCGACCCCGGGCTTCACAATGAGGGGCTGCTGGTCGCGTTCCTCGTAGTTGAACGCCGCCTGTAGCAACATGGTCGACTTACCCGAGTTCATTGCCCCGTAGCGGAAGTACAGCTTCGCCATTTCTCTCCCCTATGCCGTTGCCCTCGTAACGGGCAAACACATGCAGAGAGGCTACCGCGCCCTCGAGCCCGGCGAGACACTGCCATGCCGGGCTCAAGGAGGCGGGCTAGAGGTCCAGGCGCTCCAGCAGCTCCGTGACGAGCGCGGCGACCTCGGAGCGCTCGGACCTTTCCAGCGTGACGTGCGCGAAAAGGTCGTGCCCCTTGAGCGCCTCGATCACCGCTGCTATACCGTCGTGGCGACCTACGCGGAGGTTGTCGCGCTGGGCCACGTCGTGCGTCAGAATCACCCGTGAGTCCTGGCCGATGCGGCTCAGCATGGTGAGGAGAACGTTGCGTTCGAGCGACTGCGCCTCGTCAACGATCACGAACGCGTCGTGCAACGAGCGCCCGCGAATGTGAGTCAGTGGCAACACCTCGAGCATGCCGCGCGCCATGACCTCCTCGACCACCTCGGAGCTCACCATTGCGCCAAGCGTGTCGAACACCGCCTGGGCCCACGGGTTCATCTTTTCCGACTCGCTCCCGGGCAGGTAGCCCAGCTCCTGGCCGCCTACGGCGTACAGCGGGCGGAACACCATGATCTTCTTGTGTTGGCGACGCTCCAAGACGGCCTCGAGTCCCGCGCACAGCGCCAGCGCGCTCTTGCCCGTGCCGGCGCGCCCGCCCATGGACACGATTCCGATCGATTCGTCCATCAGCAGGTCGATCGCAATCCGCTGCTCAGCGGACCTGCCGCGAACACCAAAGACCTCCTGGTCGCCGCGTACCAACCGGACCTCTCCATCGGCCGCGACCCTTCCCAGCGCGCTTCCCCGGCCGGAGTGAATCACCAGTCCCGTGTGAATGGGCAAAGCGCGCGAGTCCTCGCCGGCCATGTCCGGGCTGGGCGCGGGGATCGACTCGTGCTCCCACAAGGACGCCATCTGGTCATCGGTCAGGCTGATCTCGCGCATTCCTGTCCAGCCGGACTCGACCGCAAGTTCAGCGCGGTACTCCTCCGCCTCGATGCCCAGCGCGGAGGCCTTGACGCGCATCGGCAGGTCCTTGGAGACCACCGTGACCGCGAGGCCGTCGTTGCGCAGGTTCGCCGCCACCGCGAGGATGCGGGTGTCGTTATCTCCCAGGCGGAAGCCGCTTGGCAAGACTGCGGGATCGGTGTGGTTGAGTTCCACGCGCAGCGTTCCGCCGGCGTCGTTAACTTCCACGGCGGCATCGAGCTTGCCGTGCTGGACACGCAGCTCATCGAGCGAGCGCAGGGCGGAGCGGGCGAAGTATCCCAACTCTGGGTGATTGCGTTTGCCCTCTAACTCAGTGATCACGACCACCGGGAGCACCACCGCGTGTTCCGCAAACCGTTTCATCGCCCGGGGATCGGACAGCAGCACGGAAGTGTCGAGCACAAACGTGCGCAGACCGACGGCGCCGTCGACGATTGATGAGGGGGTAGTGGCGGTGCTGACGGAGATGCTCACGGGTGCTCCAGGCGTTAAGGCCGCAGAGCGCTCATCGCCCTACGGCGATTGATTTAGGTCGACACCTTTGGTGTGCGACGTTGTGCGCTAACCACGCTCCTGACGCTACGCCTGGGATTGGCTAGCAATGCGCGACACGCCGCCATTTACCTGTTCGACACACGCGCTCGGGCGCGGCGATTCTGGCCGATGCCGTGGCGGGCAAAGCGCGCTACTTGCCGAGGCGCCGCTCACGTTGCGCGAAGGCGCGCAGCGCGCGCAGGAAGTCCACGTGACGAAATGCTGGCCAGTAGGCGTCGCAGAAGTAGAACTCCGTGTGCGCGCTCTGCCACATGAGGAAGCCGCTGAGTCGCTGTTCGCCCGAGGTGCGGATCACCAGATCAGGGTCCGGCTGTCCCTTGGTGTAGAGGTGCTCCGCGATGTGTTCCACGGAGAAGGAGTCCGCGACCTCCTCTAGCGAGTGCCCGGATTCGGCACCGGCGCGCAAAAAGGATCGCACGGCATCGGCGATCTCGTGCCGCCCGCCGTACCCCACTGCGACATTGACGTGCAAGCCGGTGGCCTCCGCCGTGCGCTCTGCGGCCGCCTCTAGTCGAGCCGATGCCCCGTCCGGAAGCAGCGATGCGTCCCCCACATGCTGGAGTCGCCAGCGGCCATCGTCAGCCAGGGTCTCGACGGAGGTGCAGATGATCTCCAGCAGCGCGTCGAGCTCCGCGGCGTCACGGCCCAAGTTGTCGGTAGACAGCATCCACAGCGTGACGACTTCGACACCCGCGTCCATAGACCACTCGAGCACTTCGGTGATCTTGTCCGCGCCGCGCTGGTGGCCATCCGCAGCGCTCGCCCCCACCTGCTTGGCCCAGCGCCGGTTGCCGTCCAGAATGACGCCGATGTGGCGAGGAGTGTTGCCGTCGCTCTTGAGTGAGCGGGCAAGCTGACGCTCGTACGTGCCGTACACAAGGTCACTCAGACCCATGGGCGTCCTTTCCTGATGGCACCACGAGGGCGCGCCATTCTTTCTACGGCGCGGCAGTCTCACTTTGCGCACCGGTTCCCACGGTACCGCCCGGGCGTAACCTACGGTATCGTAGGTTCATGGAAGACAGCCTTAAGAGCATGCCCGAGAACCTCCCGATTCCCGACAAACCACTCCTCCGCGGGTGGCTGCATTTGGGAGCCGCACCCATCGTGTTCATCGCGGGGCTCATGCTCGTGACATTCGCCCCCACCCTCGCGGGTCGCGTCACCTCGGCAATCTTCACGATCACGGCCGTCATGATGTTCGGCACCTCCGCCGTGTATCACCGCGGTAACTGGCAGCCCAAGGCCAAAGCCGTGCTGCGGCGCATGGACCACGCCAATATCTACCTGATCATTGCGGGCACCTACACGCCGCTGTGCGTGCTGCTGCTCGACCAACGCACCGCGACCATTGTGCTCGCGCTGGTTTGGGGCGGGGCGCTAGGGGGAATCCTGTTGAGGGTGTTCTGGCTGAACGCCCCCCGCTGGCTCTACGTGCCGCTCTACGTGATCCTCGGATCCGTCGCGCTCGGCTTCCTGGGACCGTTCTACCAGGCGAGCAACGCGCTAGTCGTCACGCTGATCGCGGTAGGCGGCGCGTGCTACATCGCCGGAGCCGTCATCTACGGCACCAAATGGCCCCGCGGATCAACCAAGTACTTTGGTTTCCACGAGATCTTCCACGCACTAACTATCGCGGGATTCGCCTGCCACTTTGCGGCCGTCGCGATTGTCGTCTTCAGTGCCTGACGCCTCACTGCTCTCCATGACCGCCCCACCATCCGTGCGCGCCGTGCGCACCTTGCGGAGCTGCTTGTTGAGCGAGCGCATCAGCACAATCGTCACCAGCACCAGGGAGAACGTCGCGACGAATGCCGCAAAGCCCGGTCCGCCTGTAAATTCCGTCATGTTGGACACCTCTTTCACGTACTATCCTGCCTCATGATGACCTCGCCAGACTCCACCCCACAGCCCCCACGCCGTAGCGGCGGGACTGCGCGACCCACCATGAGTCGCAAGGGGCTGATCTGGTCCGGAGTGGGCGTCGCCGCGCTGATCGCCGTCACCGCCTGGTTCGGCCTGTCCACGGCCAGCGACCCAGTGCGCTGGACCGACGTGGGCTTTGTGGCCGACGCCCCCACCGAGGCGACCGTCACCTACAACGTCTACCTCTACACCGACGCCTCCGCGGACTGCACCGTGCGCGCACTGAACTCGAGCTTTGCCGAAGTAGGCGTCGCCACTGCGCACATCGACCGCGCGGACGGCGTCGAGCAACAGGTCACCACCACGATCGTGACCACCGAGCAGGCCACCACCGCCACGGTGAATTACTGCGAGGCGACGCCCGAATAGACCCGGCCGATGCATCGGCCGGCGGGGCGGAAGCGTCCAATAGGTGACGGGCGCGGTTTCTCTTGATACTCTTGCCGGTCACGCTCAGAAGGAGACTCACGTGACTGACACGACTGGAACCTGGCTTACCCAGGACGCTTACGACCGCCTGCAGCAGGAATACGACTTCCTCACCGGCGAGGGTCGCACCGCGATCGCCACGGAGATCGACGAGCGACGCCAAGAGGGCGACCTCAAGGAGAACGGCGGCTACCACGCGGCCCGCGAGGAGCAGGCCAAGCAGGAGGCACGCATCGCACGGTTGCGCGAGATCCTGCGCGACGCGACGGTGGGCGAACCACCCGCGGACGACGGCATCGTCGAACCCGGCATGATTGTCGAGGCCGAGGTCGCTGGGCGCGCCATGCGCTTCCTGGTGGGTTCGCGCGAGTCCGCCGAGGGCACCGACCTGGACGTCTTCAGCACGCAGTCCCCCCTGGGTGCAGCGCTGCTCGGCAAGAAGGTGGGCGACGAGACCACCTACGCCGCCCCTAACGGCAAGGACATCACCGTCAAGGTGACCGCCGCGGAGCCCTTCTCCGGCTAACGCCACCAACTCTGTACGCAAAAAGGCGACCCGGTGACTTCTCGTCACCGGGTCGCCTTTTTGCGTGTGAGTCCGTGCGTGTTGCTAGTCCTTGTAGCCCTTGGCGGACGCGTCGCTCTCGTTGGCGATGTCGTCCGGCGTGGCGGCATCGGCATCTCGGTGAGCCCCCGTGGCGATGTCGCGGCGGTTCTTGCGCACTCGAATCTCCGTGGTGTGGCTAATGGTTTCGCGCGCCCTGCGGAAGGCATCACGCGACTTGTCCGCGATGATCGGGATGGTGGAGCTGATAGGGGGGTCCTCCTTCTCCGGATCGAAGTCTTTTCTATATCCGGTGACGAAGGCTGTCGTGAATGCGAGCAACGGCACCGCCACCACGGCACCTACCAGGCCCAAGATGAGGGTTCCGGCGGAGACCGTCAGCAGGATCACCATCGGATGAATGGAGGCGGCCTTGCCGAACAGCCACGGGTACAACACGCTTCCCTCGACCTGCTGCACCACAATCACGATGGCGAGCATCACCAGCGCAGTCTTCCAGCCGCCCGTGAACAGCGCGACGAACACGGCGATCACACCGGAGAGTGTGGCGCCGAAGAGCGGGATGAAGGAGAACAGGAACACCAAGATGCCAATAGGCAGCGCTAAAGGGACGCCGATGATCCACGCGCCGATGCCGATTCCCACTGCGTCGACGAAGGCTACGAATGCCGAGGTCTTGGTGTAGCGCGCGAGCGTGTGCCACGCGTTGAGGCCGGCGAGGTCGACGCGGTGGCGATCCTCGACGGGCATGTGGTTCACGCTCCACACCCACATGCGGCGGCCATCCCGGAGGAAGAAGAACAGTGCAAGCATCGCGATGATCGTGCCGGCGAACACCCCTCCCACGGCGCTCGTGATCCCGAACGCGCTGTTGGCGACGCCTAGTGCGTTGTCCTGGAGCAGACCAGTGAGGTTCTGTACGCCCTCGTCGATCTGCTCGCCGCTGAGATGCAACGGTCCGGAGGAGAGCCAGTCGATGAAGGTTTCGTACCCGCTCACGGCCGCCTCGCGCAGGTCGTCGAAGCCCACCACGATCGAGGTTCCCGCGAGCGCGACGAGAGCCACGATGATCAGGAAACCGGAAAGGATCGTCAGCGCGGCGCCGCCGCCGCGCGGGAGTCCGTGGCGTGCAAGCTTGGTCACCAACCGCTCGAGGGGCGCGGCGATCAGCAGCGCGACGATCAGCGGCACCATCAGCGACGAGAGCCTCAGGAATGCGGTGAACAGCGCGATGGCGACAATACCAATCACCACGATGCGCCACGACCAGGCCGCGGTGACCCGCAGCGCCATCGGCACGTGACCGGCAGTGATGTTTTCCTCGCCGCGGGTGCGGTGAGAGGGCTTGATCTCGAGGGCGTTATCCGCGGTCTGCTGTGGCATTCTCTGAGCGTAACGCCAGGAGGGCCGTTACTCCGCGAAGCAGGCGGAACAGATTTGACCGCGCCCGCGTTTCACCTCCCATAGAGACCTAAGGAGTCCAGATGTTTGGCCTGAATAAGACGACCATGGTGACCAAGGACGAGGCACTCGCGGGACGTGACACCCCCATCACTGTCCCCGGCACTCACGTGGTGCTCGGCACCCCCCTCTCGGGTCCCGTGCCGGACGGATATGAGGTCATCTATTTTGCGATGGGATGCTTCTGGGGATCCGAGCGCGTCTTCTGGCAGACCGACGGCGTCCACACCACCGCGGTCGGCTACATGGGCGGCTGGACACCACACCCCACGTACGACGAGACATGCACGTCTCGCACCGGCCACACAGAAAGCGTCAGGGTGGTCTACGACCCCGCCAAGGTCTCAGTAGAAACCCTGTTTGCCGAGTTCTGGGAGAACCACGACCCCACCACCGCCAACCGCCAGGGCGGAGACGTGGGCACCCAGTACCGCTCCGCGATCTTCACCACCACCGACGCACAGTTGACCGCGGCCAAGGCCTCGCGAGACCGCTACCAGGCGCAGCTTTCGGACAAGGGCTTCGGCACCATTTCCACCCAGATAGACGCGGCGGCCGATGCTGGGGACGGCCAGTTCTATTATGCCGAGGACTACCACCAGGGGTACCTGCACCGAAACCCCGGCGGCTATTGCAACCACGGATTCTGCCAGGTCTCATACGCCGGAGCCGGCGCCTGACGTAGAACTCCTCTGAGCGCGCATCCCGGCGCGGCTAGACTGGCGGGCATCGCGTGCCCGTCGGCACGCCCCCGCCAGGCCGAAGGAGTAATGCGTGCGTACAAACTGGGAGCGGCGAGCCCGCCCGCAGGGACGCCTCGAAATGGTCTACGCACTCCACTTCTGGTCGATGCTATGGATCATGCTGTTGGGAGTGTTGCCCGTCATCGTCGCGATGGCCATCGGTGCCCTCAATGGCACCGCCGTGGACGGCCCTTTCTTCCCCGCGCCCGACTACCCTGCGTTCTCCACCCTGAGCGCTGGCCTAGTAGTGCCGGCGCTCGCCTTGACACTGGCCGCGGTGATCTCGCTGCCGCTGCCCCTCGAGGACCGACGTGGGCCGCGCCGGACGGATATGGCGTGGATGGCAGTCCTCGGCATAGGGGTGACGCTTGTGTCACTGGTACTGGATGACGGTAGGCCCGAGTGGCTGCACTGGGCGCCCTATGCCGCCGCCGGATTCTTTGGCGCAGTGGTGGTGTTGCTCGCAGGGCGCGGGTTGCTCAGCTCGATGCAACTACTTCCCAAGGCATGGCGCGGCACTTACCGCTCCACTGACTCCGTCTAGGAGAGGAGGCCGTCGAGGAAAGCGCGCTGCTTCTCTATCTGACGCCACTCGCCACCCTCGTGCCCGTTGTACGGGTAAACCTCCATGGCCTTGCCAACGCCCTGACCGGCGCGGTCGCCGTACCAGTTGAAAGCGGCAAACGTGGTTGATGGTGGCACGATGGTATCCATGAGTGCTACCGACCACAGCGATGGTGCGTGGGCTCGCTTGGCAAAGTTGACGCCGTCAAAGTAGCTCAGTGTGGTGAGCACCTGCTCGGCGCGGTCACGGTGGGTGCGTAGGAACTTCTGAATCTCGCCGAACGGGTTGTCGTCGGTCAGTGCGATCGCACGCTCAAAGTGACACAAGAACGCAACATCCATGCAGGCCGCCTGCACGTCGGGCACCAGGGCCGAAACCGCAAGCGTGATGGCTCCGCCCTGCGAGCCGCCATGGATGGCGACGCGGGAGGAATCTATCCCCGGCATCGTCCGTACGGCATCGACCGCGCGCACGCCGTCGGTGAAGACGCGGCGGTAGTAGTACGTCTCTGGGGACTCAATACCGCGAGTCATGAACCCCGGGTGAGAGGGTCCCGAACCCTCGGGGTCCGCGGTCGCGCCGCCGTTACCCCACGCTGAGCCCTGGCCGCGCGTGTCCATCACGAAGTACGCGTAACCAGCAGTTGCCCAGAACGTGTGCTCGATGGCGAGCGAGCGCCCGCCACCGTAGCCCGCGTAATGCACGATCGCTGGTAGGTCGCCCTGCACGCCTGCGGGGCGCAGTAGCCAGCCCTTGACGGGCTGGCCGCCGTATCCCGGGAACGTGACGTCAAAGACATCGATATGCGGGAGCGGGTTGTCTACCGCCTCCAGGACCACTTCACCGCCGGCCGTTCGGGCCTCGGCGATGGTGCGCTCCCAGAACTCGTCAAAGTCCGCAGGTTCGCGGATGTCCGGGCGGAACGCCTCGAGCTCCGCGAGCGGAAGGTCGTAGTGCGGCAACGCCCGGCCCTCCCTAGCGGCGTCCGGAGAAGATTGCGATGATGCGCAGGAACTCGATGTATAGCCAGATCAGGGTGACGATCAGGCCGAAGGCGGCCTTCCACTCGACCCAAGCCGGCATGCCGTTCTTGACGGCGTTCTCGATGAAGTCGAAGTCCCCGATCAGCGACACACAGGCCAGGACCACGGCGAAGAGACCAATCAGGACGCCGAGCGGGATGCCGAAGATCTCGACCGAGGTGCGCAGGCCCCACGCATTGGTCTCATCGTTCGGGCCAAAGATCATGATCATCACGTTCACCAGCGAGAACGCCAGGTAGGAGATCATGCCGATCATCAGGAACTTCTGCATCTTGGGCGTATAACGAACCTTGCCCGACTTGTAGAGGGCGAGCACCACGCCGAAGGTCACACCGGTGGCGATGAGCGCCTGCAGGCCGGCACCAGGCACGTCATACGCGTCCTGGATCCACGTGGTGATGGCGCCAAGGAAGTAGCCCTGTGCCATCGCATAGAGCGCGATCAGTGCGGGCTTGGGGCGCTTCTGGAACGCGACAACCAGGCCGAGGACCATGCCGATGATCGCACCCGCGATCATGCCGATGGTGTTGGGGAACATGTAGCCGGGGATGGCGAACAGCAGGACTAGCAGACCAATACCAGAGGTCTTGGTGATGACGCCCTCGTAGGTCATGCGGCCGGTGTCTGCGGGGCCAGCATCCGGTGCGTTGAACTGCGCGTTGAGGTTGGCGGTCTGAGTCGCGGTGACGGCACCACCCATGGACGCGCCGCTCAAGGCTGCGTTGTGCGCCTCGGCGCCGCTCGCGGGCTGGAATTCCTTGCCACGATTGAAGACTGGACTGGCCACGGGTTCCTCCTGTAGGGCTGTTACGCGGGTCATGCGCTCGCAATCTTACCGGTGCCGCGGGGCGTCGCCAAGAACGTTCGCGCTGCGCACAATCCGCGCTTAACTCTCCTGCTTGTCGAGCGTGCCTAGTTGCGCCCCGGTGCTGTCCATCAGGTGCATCGCATCAAAGTCGATGGTCGCGCTGACGGCATTGGCCAGCCAGGTGTCGACATCCGGGCAGGCCATGCGCGTCGAGGCGAACGGTCCAAACTCAACCGTGTCCCCCTCCAGCGTCCAGTTGCCGTTGAGGGTGTTGCAGCCGTCGGTGCCAGTGACTGTTCCGTCACTGGACAGAATCAGCTGCGGGTTGGCGTTGTCCGCGGCTCCCCAAGTTCCCACCGGGTCAGGCGCGGTGGAACTCGAGCATCCGGACATCATCAACACCAATCCCGCGGCGGACGCCGCGATCCATCGAGTTGTTACAGCCATGAGAGCCCACCTTCTGCCGTTGGGTACCAACCTACGCGCCACGAAGTGAACGTGCCCCCGGCGGGACTTGAACCCGCACTGTGCCGATTTTAAGTCGGCTGCCTCTGCCAATTGGGCTACGGGGGCGCGGCGCCTCACGCGTGCGAGCGAGGTACCGAGGTTGCTGTACTTCCAGAAGAGTACTGGTGAATAACAGTTAGGCGCGAGCGGCTACCGAGAACGCGATGCCGTCAAGGATGTCGTGCTCACTGGTCACGGTGGCGTCTAGCGAGCCCCCGGCAGCGACGACCTGGTCGCGTACTCGCGTGATGACCACGCGCCACACCAGGGCACCGGCTCCGATGACATCTACGCGGCCAGGGTGCATGAACGGCATAGCCGCCCGCTCCGCGCGGGTCGCGCTCAATAACTGGTCGCAGGACCGGATGGCCGCATCGATGGACAGCTCCGCGCCGTTGATGGCATCCCGGTCGTACCCGCTCAGCCCCAGCGCGTGCGCCGTGACTGTAGTGATGGTGCCCGCGAGTCCCACCAGCGAGCGGGCCTGCGCGACCGGCACCTGTGCCAGCGCTACGTCGAACGCCGCGTTGACGTCGGCCGTAGCCGCGTCGATCTCTGCCGCCGTCGGCGGGTCGCTCACCAGGTGACGCTCGGTCATACGCACGCAGCCCACGTCCATCGAGTGGGCGCCCGCAGGCGAACGCTCACCCAAAACCATCTCCGTGGAGCCTCCTCCCAGGTCCACGACCAGATAGGGCGCTGGCCGCGTGGGGTCAATGACGCTGACGGCACCTCTGAAGCTCAGCGCAGCTTCCTCATCGCCGCTGATGACCTCGGGCTCAACGCCCAGGCGAGACTTCACCCCGGAGATGAACTCGTCCCGATTGCGCGCATCTCGCGTCGCGGAGGTGGCCACAAAGCGAATGTGGCTCACGCCGTGCTCGCGGCAGGCGGCCGCGTATTCGTCGACCGCAGCGAAGGTGCGCTCAAGCGCTTCTGCCGCGAATTCGCCGGTCTTGTCCACGCCCTGGCCCAAGCGCACCACCGTCATGGTGCGAACGATGTCCGTCAGCGACGAGCCGTCCGCGCTCACGTCGGCGATGAGGAGCCGGATGGAGTTGGTGCCACAGTCCACTGCTGCCACGCGGGTCATCAGTTGTCTCCGTCGTCGTCGGACGCCTCGTCGTCAAGAATCACGCCGCACGTGCAGCGGTCCGGCCGCCACTGGTGCGCGATCAGCGCAAGCGCCTCATCTCCCAACGGGTTCACGCCAGGCCCGGAGGCCAGCGAGTGCCCTACCAACACGTGCAGGCACTTCACGCGGTCGGGCATGCCTCCCGCGGAGATGCCGTGAATCTCCGGCACCTCGCCCAGCGCGAGGCGCTCCTCGAGGTAACGCTCGTGCGCGGCACGGTAAGCGTCGGCAAGGTCACTGTCCTGACCCAAGCGATCCTGCATCGTCTTCATCACGCCGTTGGCCTCAAGCGTAGACACGGCGCTGGTCGCATCCGGGTGTGTGAGGTAGTACTGCGTGGGGAAGGGGGTGCCGTCAGGCAGACGCGGGGCGGTGTGCACCACGGTGGGATTGCCACATACGCAGCGGGCGGCGATCGCCACCACTCCCCTGGGTTCACGGCCTAGTTGCGCGCGCAGCACCGCGATGTCGGCTGCGAGGACGGGGGTGTCATTCACTCGGAGAAGTCTACGTTGGCAATCGACGAGTCAGTCGTGCCGTCGGCATCCGTGGTCTTCTCCGCGTTCTTGGTTGACGGATTGCCGTCCTGAGTGACCCGTGGCACCGCAGATGACTCGGGGACAACTGCCCCGGGCGGGGCCTGCGCATCGTCTGCTGCATCGGTACCGTTGCCGGCCACCAGGATGGAGCCCCACAAGGTGTCATACCAGGTGTTACCTGCAAATTGACTTGGGTCAGCGATGGACTCGGACTTCTCAGCCTCGTCCGTCGTGACCGTCTCTGGATCCACGACGCGGTAGGGGGTCTCGCCGGGGAACACGTACGCGAGGCGTTCGCGGGCCTGTGCGACTAGGAAGGACGGGTCGTCCCAACGGGCAACCTCCCCGTTCAGATCGTCAACCTCGGCTTGCGCGGCCGCCGCATCCGCGCGCAGCTCCTGAAGTTGTTGCTGCTGCTCAAAGTAGACCCGCAGCGACGGCATGATCAGCGCGAGGGCGAGCATCACTACACCTGCGATGACGGCGGTACGCCACGACAGCATGGCCGTCCACGAGCCACGCGCCTTGGCCGGCTCGAGGCGAGGTTTGGGCATCGAGGTGTTGCGCCCGGGACCGCTGGGCCCACCGGGTCGCGCCTGCGACTTGCGCACGCCGCTGGTGCGGACACTGCCTGTGGTGGGCGCCTTTACTCTTCGCGCTGACGGTCGCTGCCCGGCACTTGCGCCCGGGCGCGCGGTGGTTCGCGACGACGAACGCGGCGCGCCGGGACGGCTGGGGGCAGACATGCCCCCATTGTCCCGGCGCGCCGCGCCAGTTGACTGCTGCCGAGGCAGCGAGTCGCGTAATTCAGTTTTTTACGAGCGTCAGATTTAGACGTCGTAGGTGCGAGGGAACGCAGACTTACCGGCGTAGACCGCGGCGTCGTCCAGTTCTTCCTCGATGCGCAGGAGCTGGTTGTACTTGCCAACGCGCTCGCCACGTGCCGGGGCACCCGTCTTGATCTGACCCGAGTTGTACGCCACCGCGAGGTCCGCAATGGTGACATCCTCGGTCTCGCCCGAACGGTGCGAGACCATGCAGGTGAAGCCGGCGCGCTGCGCCATGGTCACTGCGTCCGAGGTCTCCGACAGCGAGCCGATCTGGTTGAGCTTGACCAGCAGCGAGTTGGCAGCCTTCTCCTTGATGCCACGAGCCAGGCGCGTGGGGTTCGTGACGAACAGGTCGTCGCCAACAATCTGCACCTTGTCGCCAACACGTGCGGTGAGGTCGGTCCAGCCGGCCCAGTCGTCCTCGTCCAGCGGGTCCTCGATGGACACGAGTGGGTAGTCGTTGACCAAGCCCTCGTAGAACTCGATCATCTCGGCGGGGGTCTTCTGACCGCCCTCCCAGTTGTAGTGGCCCTCGGAGTAGAACTCGGAGGCGGCGACGTCGAGTGCGAGCGCAACGTCCTCGCCCGGCTTGTAGCCGGCCTTCTCGATGGCGACCAGGATCAGGTCGAGTGCCTCACGGTTGGACTCGAGGTTGGGCGCGAAGCCACCCTCGTCGCCCAGGCCGGTGGCAAGCCCGCGCTCCTTGAGCACTCCCTTGAGCGCGTGGTAGACCTCTGCACCCATGCGCAGTGCCTCGCGGAACGTTGATGCGCCTACCGGGGCGATCATGAATTCCTGGATGTCAACGTTGGAGTCAGCGTGCGAGCCACCGTTGAGGATGTTCATCATGGGAACGGGCAGCACGTGCGCGTTCGGTCCGCCGACGTAGCGGAACAGCGGAAGGTCGGCGCTCTCGGCAGCGGCCTTTGCGACGGCGAGTGAGACACCCAGGATCGCGTTAGCGCCCAGCTTTCCCTTGTTGTCCGTACCGTCCAGGTCGATCATGGTCTTGTCGACAAGACGCTGCTCCGAGGCATCGAGACCGATGACCTCGGGGGCGATGAGGTCGATGACCGCGTCAACGGCCTGCTCGACACCCTTGCCCAGGTAACGAGCGTCGTCGCCATCGCGACGCTCCACTGCTTCAAACGCTCCGGTCGATGCGCCGGAGGGAACAGCCGCACGTGCGAACGTGCCGTCCTCAAGTGCTACCTCGACCTCAACGGTGGGGTTTCCGCGCGAGTCAAGAATCTCGCGGGCTCCAACGGCCTCAATGCTGGCCATGATGCTCCTTATATAGTGCTGGTTGATTTCTCTTGTGAGTCTATCGGCGCGGACTACTCCCCGCGCAACGACCTAGGTCCCGGTGGGGGGTGCCCCAGGTGAATCTTTGGTGACGCCTGCCTCCGCCTCGCGTGCCGCAGCCTCGAATGCGCGCGTCGCGTCGCGTAGCTCAGTCTCCGCGTCAACGCCCTCGGCCTGAGCTCGCGCCACCAGTGCGAACAGTTGCTGCCCGATGCTGACGCCGGCGGGGTCGCGCACGGCCAGTTTGGCGCGGGTCGCGCGGCCAAGCACCTTCTGTGCGCGGGCGAGGGCGGGCAAAGCTGCGGGCACGCCGTCCATGACGGACTCGCGGCCCTGAGTGCGAGCCTTGATGTCGTCCCACCGTTCGCGCACGGCCGATGCGGTGGTGGGCGGTGCGGAACCGTCGCCGGAAATTTCCCCCGCCGCGGCATAGTCCGCGTCGAAGACGTGCGGGTGGCGCTGTATCAACTTGTCAGCGCACGTGTTGGCGACGTCGTCCAGGTCGAATGGCTCGTCAGCATGCTCCTGTGCGATGCGGGCGTGGAAGACCACCTGCAGCAGGACGTCGCCCAACTCCTCGCGCATTTCGGCGCGCGAGCCGACCTCCACCGCATCGGCGAATTCGTAAGTCTCTTCTATCGCGTAGCGCACGAGCGACTCGTGAGTCTGCTCGGCGTCCCATGGGCACCCGCCCGGTGAACGCAGGCGGTCCATGACCTCTGTGAGTCGGTCGACTCCGTTAGCCACGTGCTACCCAGGACGAGTCCGCGTCGACAAACGCGTTCACGTGCTGGAAAGGAATGTAAGACTGAGCGCCGAGCTGCTGCTGCTCTGCCGTGCCCTTGGCGTCAGCGACCGAGGACAAGAAGGCGTCCACGCTGATCTCGCCGTTGCGCGGGCTGATCTTGGCGTCGGCAGCGGCATCCTCGATGATGGCCTTCAGTTCCGCGTCCCCGCCGTCGATCGCGAGCACTGCCAAAGCAAACTGCGACTCAAACGCGTAGACAAAGTCATCGCTTGGCTCGGCCGTGATGCCGAGTCCCTCAAACCACTGCTCAGCAAGGCGCTTGGAGTCCGCGGAGTGGATGGGGGTGCCGCGCTCAGCGCACGCAGCCAGGAGGTCGTCGTGGAGCAACTCCATGGTCAACACCTCGTCACGCGACGAGATCAGTGCACCCTGCGTTTCCTGCGCCCACGCGGCGAACGTGGCGTCTACGTCGGCATTGGTAATGGTGGTGCCCTGGTACTCGGACGCGGTGCCGGCGGGGGCTCCCTGTCCGGGGACCGCGCAGCCCGCGAGCGCGAGGACCGCAAAGGCCGCAACAACAAGACGTGAACGAACGTGACTCATGGCTCTCATCCTAGCGCCGGCGCCGAGGTGGTCTTGATGCCGGCGCTCAACATCCCTACCGGGGGCTTATTCGCCGCAATTGAGTGACGTGCCCCGGATTCAACTCCTCGAGGGACGCGACTCCCAGCAAGCGCATGGTCCGTTCGATCTCGCCCTTGAGTATGGCGATCGCGCGGTCAACTCCCTCGCGGCCGCCCGCCATCAGGCCATACAGATACGCGCGGCCCACCATCGTGAACTTAGCGCCGGTAGCAATAGCCGCCACCACGTCCGCTCCAGACATGATGCCCGTGTCGAGGTGGACCTCCAGATCCTCCCCCACCTCGCGCACCACGTCCGGCAGAAGATGGAACGGTATGGGCGCGCGGTCGAGTTGCCGACCCCCGTGGTTCGACAAGGTGATGCCGTCCATGCCAAGATCCGCAAGTGTGCGTGCATCCGCAAGGTTCTGCACCCCCTTAACCACGAGCTTGCCCCGCCACTGCTCCTTAATCCATGCCAGGTCCTCGAACGTCGCGCCGGGGTCGAACATCGTCTCGTGAAGCTCTGCCGCGGTGCCATTCCAGGCGGTCAACGACGCGACTTCCAACCGCCGCGTGGTCAGGAAGTTAAACCACCACTCGGGCCGGGGAATGGCGTTGAGGATTGTCGCGGCGGTGAGTGCAGGCGGAATCGTGAAGCCGTTGCGCTTGTCACGTGGCCGGAAGCCGGAGACGGGTACGTCCACGGTGACCAACAGCGAGTCGTAGCCAGCCGTCGCAGCGCGCTCGAGGAGCGCCATGGAGCGTTCGCGGTCCTTCCACATATAGAGCTGAAACCAGTGACGCCCGCCGGGAGTAGAGGCGGCAACCTCCTCGATGGAGGTGGTGCTCATCGTGGACAGCGCGAACGGGATACCTGCGGCCGCGGCAGCCCCAGCGCCCGCCACTTCGCCCTCGGAGTGCATCAGGCGCGTGTAGCCCGTGGGGGCGATGCCGAACGGCAGTTCAACGCGCGAACCCAGAACGTCCCATCCCGTATCGAGCCGCGACACGTCGCGAAGGATCGCCGGATGGAATTCGATCTCCTGAAACGCTTCGCGCGCACGCTGCAGGGACAATTCCTCCTCGGCCGCGCCATCGGTGTAGTCGAACGCACCCTTGGGAGTCCTGCGCTTCGCGATGGCCCTCAGGTCCGCGATGGTGTGAGCCGCAGCTAGCCTGCGCTTGCGGGCATCAAACTCAGGTCGCTTGAAGCGGATCAAGGGAGCAAGCTCTACCGGCCGCGGGAAGTGGCGTTCCATGGAGTACCCCGTCAGTCCGTGTGGAAGATCTCCGGCAACTCGTGCCACCACTCGCCCTCAACCCGTTCGGCCACAGGGCGCTGTAGGGGTGAGCACACGGCCCACCAGCGCTGAGTCTCCGGATCCTTCGCCATCTCGGCCATGTCCGCCTCGTAGTCCTCGCCGTCGTACTCGAAGTACGACACCAGCAATTCCCCGTAGCGGTAGATCGAATAGTTGGTGATGTGGCTGGCGCTGATCTGGGCGAGCACCGCGGGCCACACCGCTGCGTGGATTCGCTCGTACTCCTCCACATGCTCGGGCGGAAGCCCGATCACGGAGGCGACGCGGCGCATTACTTTGCCACCACGGGACGAACCCGCAGATTGGAGACTCCACCGTCGACGTCGAGCGACGAGCCCGTGGTCGCTCCCGAGAGCGGACTCGCGAGGTACGCGATCGCACGCGCCACCTCCTCGGCGAGGACCAACCGGCCAATTGCCTGGCGCGCGTTGAGCGCCTTGAGCTCAGCCTCCGGGTCCGCCGCCTGCTCTAGTAGCCTGCTCACCCATGGTGTCCCCACGGTTCCCGGGCTCACACAATTGACACGGATCCCCTCGCGCACGTGATCAGTGGCCATCGCGTACGTCAACGCCAGCACGGCACCCTTTGAGGCGTTGTACAACGCGCGTCCAGGCAGTCCATTGGTGGCACCGATCGAACTAGTATTTACTACCGCCCCGTTCTCCGAAACACGGAGGTAGGGAAGCGCAGCAGCCGTGACGCGGGCCATGCCCGTCACGTTAATGCTGAGCACGCGCGCCCACTGCTCGTCATCGTTGTCGGCCACTGTGCCGATCGCACCGATGCCGGCGTTGTTGACAACTACGTCGATTCCCCCAAAGCGCTCCGCGACCGCCGCGACCGCCGCATTCACGGACGCTCGATCGGAGACATCCGCCTTGAAGCCAGTGAGTGGGGCTTCCACCTCGGGGTTGAGGTCGAGCACTGCCACGGTGGCGCCGCGGCTCGCGAGTTCAGTCGCCGCTGCGAGCCCAATGCCTGACGCGCCTCCGGTGACAATTGCGACGAGGCCGTCAAAGTCGTTCAGTTCCACGCTCATGCCTGCACCATTTCCTGTCGGGCGGACCCTAATCCGTCAATTTCGAGTTCGACGACGTCTCCGTCGCGTAGGTATGGGTTGCCCTCGATGCCTAGCGCGACGCCGGCCGGCGTCCCCGTATTGATGATGTCACCGGGGTACAACACCATGAACTGGCTGAGGTAGCGGATGACGTGCGCGACCGAGAAAATCATCGTGGCCGTGGTGCCATCCTGGCGCGACGTGCCGTTCACCGAGAGCCGCAGTCCGAGGGCCTGGGGATCGGCGACCTCGTCGGCAGGAACTACGTACGGCCCAAACGGGTTGAACGTCTCACAGCTCTTACCTTTGTCCCACTGGCCGCCGCGCTCGAGCTGGAATTCGCGCTCCGAGACATCGTGGGAAACGGCGTAGCCGGCCACATAGGCCAACGGGTCCTCGTCGACTGACAGGTAGCGGGCCGTCTTGCCGATCACGACACCCAACTCAACCTCCCAGTCGGTCTTGCTTGAGTTGCGCGGGATCAAGACGTCATCGAAAGGCCCCACCAACGTCATGGGGTCCTTCATGAAAACCACCGGCTCCGCGGGGATGGCGGCGCCAGTCTCCTCCGCGTGCTCGCGGTAGTTGAGCCCAATGCAGACAATCTTGTGGGGGCGCGGTACGGCCGAGCCGACACGCAGGTTCGCTGCCCCTGCAACTTCCGTCAGGTCACCCGACGCGAGCGCGGCGCGTGTCCGGGCTACACCATCGGCCGCCCAGAAGGCGCCATCCAAGTCGGGGGTGAGGGACGTCAGGTCATAGGTCGAATCGCCGTCTACAACGACCGGAATCTCGTCGCCCATCGTGCCTAGCCGCGCAAACTTCATACTGTGCCCTTTCTCTTGTCAAGGCCGTACCAGGCGGTGGCCGTTTCTGAATAAATTGAATCGAGTTCATCTGCGGACAGTTCCTCGAGGATCTGTGAAATGCCCTCAAACCACCGCGCATAGCCTCCAGCGAGGTTCACCACGGGCCAGTCGCCGCCGTACATGAGGCGCTCCGCGCCGAACGCCGCGACTGCAGTCTCAACGACAGGGCGAAACGAATCAACGGTCCAGTTGTCGGGAGGCCCCACGCTCGCGGTCAGACCAGAGATCTTCGCCGCCACGTTGGGCGCGGCCGCGGCCTCGTCGAGCAGCCCACGCCAACGGCCCATGGCATCGGCGTCGTCACCCACCGGGGGCTTGCCAAGGTGGTCTATGACGATGCGCAGGTTGGGGTGAAGGGTTGCGAGCGCCGGCACGTGACGAAGCGCGGTCGGATTCGCAGTGACGTAGTCGAAGCTGAGCCCAGCCTCCGCAATCGTGTCGAGTCCTGGCTGCACGGCGGGGCGAAGTATCCACTCGTCGTCTGCCATGTCCTGAATGAGAGTGCGGATTCCCACCACGCAACCAGTCGCCAACAGCACCTCAATCCTGTCCGCGAGTGCGTCGGCATCGTCGAGCGGAAGCCACGCCACCACACCGGTCACCATTGGATTACGCTCGGCGACATTGAGCATGTGGTTGGTGTCGGCGTCGGTGTCTGAGGCCTGGACCAGCACCACCGAATCGATGCCGCAGGCCTCGAGGTCCGGCGCTACCTCGTCTAAATGAAACGTCCTGTAGATCGGGGAGAGGTCCGGAGTCAGCCAGGAATACTCGGCCCGATCCAGGTCCCAAATATGAGTATGTGCGTCAATAATGCGTCGCTGAGTCACACTCTCGCCTCCTCGTCCGCGAACCTCCCGGCCCAGTACGAGCCGTGCGGGAACGTGAACTCCGCCAGCGTCTGGTCGAACATCTTCGCGCTGTAGCCCGGCTGGCTCGGCACGATGTAGCGTCCGTCGACAACGATGCAGGGGTCTTCAAAGTGCTCGTGCAGGTGGTCGACAAACTCCGTCACGCGGTCGTCGAGCGTCCCGGACACGGCCACGTAGTCAAAGATTGACAAGTGTTGGACCAGTTCGCACAGTCCCACGCCACCCGCGTGGGGGCAGACCGGCACGTCAAACTTCTTAGCCATGAGATAGACCGCAAGGATCTCGTTGATGCTGGCCAGGCGAGCGGAGTCTAGCTGGCAGTAGTCCAACGCCTCCGCTTGGAACATCTGCTTGAACAGCACCCTGTTCATGCCGTGTTCGCCAGTTGCTACGCCGATGGGGGCGACTCCACGGCGCACGGCCGCGTGACCTAGAACGTCGTCGGGGCTCGTAGGCTCCTCAATCCACTTAGGCTTAAACTCCGCGAGTCGATTCACCCACTCAATGGCCTCCGGAACATCCCACACCTGGTTGGCGTCGATCATGAGATCAACATCCCACCCGAGCACCTCGCGCGCAATGGTGAGGCGCCGGACGTCGGATTCGAGGTCCGCACCGACTTTGAGCTTGATGTGTCGGTAGCCGGCGTCGACGGATTCCTGCAGTAGGCGCCGCAGCTTCTCGTCGCTGTAGCCCAGCCAGCCTGCACTTGTCGTGTAGCACGGGTAGCCTCCCAAGGTCTCGAGGTCCGCGACTCGCTGGGCTCGCCCGGGCTGGGCACCGGCCAGGATCTCGATTGCCTCGTCTCGTGTCAAGACATCGGACAGGTACGTGAGGTCCGCGGCATCGACGAGCTGCTCGGGGGTCATGTCGACCAGCAAGCGCCATAGCGGTACACCGGCCCTGCGGGCAGCCATATCCCACACCGCGTTCATGACGGCCCCCAGTGCGAGCTGAACCACGCCCTTCTCCGGGCCTAGCCATCGCATCTGCGAATCGCTCTTGAGAATGCGGTAGATGCCCCCAAGGTCGTCGAGCATCTCGTCGACATCCCGACCCACCAGCTCCTCGCCGTACTGGGCGGCGGCCTGGGCGCAGAGGTCGTTTCCGCGACCGATCGTGAAGGTGAAGCCATAGCCACCAAGATCCCCGTCGGTCTCGATCGCGACGTAGGCAGCGGAGTAGTCCGCGTCCTTGTTCATCGCGTCCGAGCCATCGGCGGTCAAGGACGTTGGGAAACGCACATCGTGCGTGGTGACCGCCGTGATGATAGTCATGCGGGATCCTCTTCCGGGTAGTAGCGAGTAAGCCCAAGTGAGTTGAGGTCGCGCCACAGCTCCTCAGGAATGGGTGCGGTGAGACGTTGTATCGAGCTCGTCGCTTGGGAAACGGTGCGAACGCCTGCCACAACCGAGACGATGCTCGGATGACGCAGTGCGAACTGTACGGCCGCCGCGGGCAGACTTACGCCGTGGGAGGCGCACACGGTTGCGATCTCGCGGGCGCGTTGAACTTGTTCCGCAGGAGCGTCTCCGTAGTCATACTTTGCCTGGTCCGGCACCACGTCCCGACTCAGCAAGCCAGTGTTGTAAGGGGCCGCGGCAACCACGGAGGCGCCATGCTCCTGTGCGGCCGGAAGGACATCGTCCAGCGCGCCCTGTTCGAGCAACGTGAAACGGCTGGCGCACATCACCACGTCAGCGTCACACTCGCGAATAAACCGCTCGAGCATTTCGGACTGGTTCATTCCAGCCCCAAACGCGTTGATCACTCCCTCGTCGCGAAGCTCCGCGAGGGCCGGTGCGCCCGTGGCGGACGCCACCTCCCAATGCTGGTCGGGATCGTGAAGGTACACGATGTCAAAGTGGCCGAGCCCGGTGCGCTCCAGGCTTGCCTCGATGGAGCGACGGACGCCGTCGCGGGAGAAGTCCCACACGCGACGGCGCTCCGCGCGAACGGCGTACGCGTCATTGTCCATCTCGCCGGCGTTCTCAGGAGTCTCCTCGAGCAGACGCCCTACCTTGGTCGACAGCACAAATTCATCGCGCGGGTATTTGGCGAGAGCCCGCCCTAGTCGGCGCTCCGACAGTCCCAGGCCATAATGCGGCGCGGTGTCGAAGTAGCGCACCCCACTCTCCCAGGCGGTGTTTACCGCAGCCTCGGCCGCCTCGTCGGAGACAGCCGTGTAGAGGTTGCCAATTTGCGCGGCACCAAACCCAAACTCGGTCAGTTCCAACCCTGTTCGCAATGCACGAGTCTTCATCTCATTCCCCCGCGGCAGGTGTCGACGTGGGGTGGATCAAGCGAATAACGGCCTGACTCATCTCCTCGTAATGGTGCGTGTTCTCGATTTCGCCGCGCACCACGAATCGCTCCATGACCGCGATACGGTCCGCGAGCGTGATCATCTCAGATAGGTCCGACGAGATCAATAGGATGGCCATGCCCTCGTCGGCGAGTTTCCAAATCAAGTCGTAGAACGACCGCTTGGTACGCACGTCGATGCCGACCGTCGGCTCGTCGATGATGAGCACTTCGGTGTTGGCTGCCAGCCACTTCGCGAGCGACACCTTTTGCTGGTTGCCACCGGAGAGTTGCCCCGCCATCTGGTCCTGACTCGAGATCTTGATATCGAGTTGGGCGACCTGTTCCGCGACGAGCGACTGCTCATCCTTTGCCGGTACGTACCCCATGAACTTCGCGAGCTTGCTCCAGACTGTTACCGCGATGTTGGTGGTGATGGGCTGGAGGAGGAACACCCCCTCCTCCTTGCGGTTCTCGGTCACGTAGCCGATGCGGTACTTCTGAAGTGCCTCTCGCACCGACCGGATACGGACGTCCTCGCCCTTCACCTTTACAGTTCCCGCGACCACTCCCTCGAGCCCGAGGATGGAGCGCGCCAGCTCGGTTCGGCCCGCGCCAACCAAACCGTAAAGTCCAAGAATCTCACCGCGGCGGAGTTCGAACGACACATTGCGGTGGCCCGCCGTGGTGCTCAGCGCGTTAAGGGCGAGTGCCGGCACGGTCGTCATGTCGACACTTCGCTGCGGGGCCTCGAGGTGCGCGAGTGCACGGCCCACCATCTTGTCGATGACTTCGTCGCGGGTGAAGCCGGCCAGCGGCTGGGACTCAACGACGGTCTTGCCGTCGCGCAGCACGGTGATCGAGTCACAGTGCTCGAACACCTCCTCGAGCTTGTGACTCACAAACAGAATGGCAGTTCCCTCCGCCTTCAACCGTTCGATTACACGGAAGAGGCGCATGGCCTCGTCCACCGAGATCGAAGCGGTCGGCTCGTCGAGCAGCAGTACGCGCGTCTCGGTGTAGAGACCACGTGCGATCTCCACCAACTGAGTTTGAGCGGCGGACAACTCCGTCATAGGAGTATCCGGGTCGATCGCGAGGTCCAGCATGTCAAGGCAGCGCTTGGCCTGAATCTTGACCTCCGGCCAGTCGACGAGCGGTCCCTTACGAGGCATCTTGCTAAGGCAGATGTTCTCGCCCACTGTGAATCCGCGCACGACATTGCGCTCCTGGTGGACCACGCCGATTCCCGCGTCCATTGCGTCGGTCGGACCGTCAAAGTGGACGTTCTCGCCGAACACGTTGATGGTGCCCGAGTCGCCATGCAGAATTCCTGTGACGACCTTGATGAGCGTGGACTTGCCAGCGCCGTTCTCCCCCATCAAGGCGTGGACGGTGCCAGGCATAAGGGTGAGAGTGGCACGGTCAAGCGCCTTGACTCCGGGGAATGTCTTGGTCAAATTCTTGATCTCGAGCGCCGGAACGGTCATCGGACTACCTCCACTTCGGCGAGTGCCTCTTCCGCGGCTCTCACCCGCTGTTGAACTATGAGCGCCTCGGCACGGTTGGCGCGTACCCGGCCAAGTGCGACGGTTCCTAGCACCACTGCGCCAACCACGAGGTTGACCCAAGCGGGTGCCAATTGGAACTCGGCGCGCGCCGAGTCCACGAGGCGGACGATGGTGGCGGCCAGCACCGTACCCAGTACCGCCACGGCACCACCCGTGAGCACCACCCCACCAATGATCGGTGCCGCGAAGCTGGGGAGTAGCCAGTCGCCACCCACAGACTGGTTGACGCCGGGGAGCGTCGCGACGGCAACGAATGCAGCCACTCCCGCCAGCAGCCCGGACAAACCGTGTGCGGTGATCAGGGAGCGGTCGATGGAGATGCCGCCGTACTCAGCCGCCGTCTCGTTATCACCCGTCGCGAGCAGGCGCCGGCCACCGACCATCTTCGCGAAGTAGAAGCTCACGAGCCCGGCGACGATCAGGGTCATGATGAAGATCACCGGGATGCCGAGGATTTCGGACTTTCCAAACTGGGTGACCGAGGGCCACGCGTCTGCCGAGATGGTTCGCGTGCCCACCAGTGCGTACTGCGCTCCCATCAGGATGGTCATGGTCGCGAGGGTCACGATGAAGCCGTTGATCTTGGTGACGACGATGAGCACGCCGTTGACGATGCCAGCCAATCCGCCAACGACGACTGCGATGAGGGCACCAATCCACTGGGGAACACCGAAGTCGGTGACGACGACACCCGCGAGGCAAGCGGCGAATCCGCCGATCGAGCCGACCGCGAGGTTGAGCTGCCCCACACTCAGGGTGATCATCTGAGCGAGGCCAATGAGGATTGGAATTGCCAGGAACCGGAAGAATGTCGTGACCGACACGGGGCCAAAGAACTCGCCACCCGACTTAAAGCCCAGCAGCACGACTCCCATGGCCACAATGATGGCTAGCGTGACGTTAGGAGAGGAGGAAAGGAACCTCATTGTTGCTTTCATCGCGCGAGCTCCTTGTCCTCGGTCTGAACTGATTCAGGTGGGTCCTTGAGTGCTTCGTCGGGTTGATCTGGGTCATCAGTCTGGGCCGGCTCACCAGAGGGCCGCTCACCACCGCGGCGCCTGCCGCCTGAGGCGAGCCGGAATCGTTCGGTCGACAACGCGACGAGCAGGATCACGCCCAGCAGCACGTTCATGGTTTCGAGGCCGACCCCAAAGAGGTCCAGTCCCTTGCGGATGACGAGCGTCAGAGTGATGCCGAGGAAGGTACCGATGACGGAGACGAATCCTCCCGCGAGCAGAGTCCCACCAAGGATGGGGCCGACGAACGACGGCAACATAAACTCGCTTCCGATGGCGGGTGTAAACGACCCGACCGACGCGGCCACCATGAAGCCCGCGGCGGCTGCGAGGGTGCCTGAGAGCGTGTGGACGAACATGAGGCGGCGACCTGTCGGGACACCAGAGAGCTCGGCGGCCTTGACGTTGGAACCCGTCACCAGGATCTCGCGGCCCAGGCGGGTGCGACTGTAGAGATACCACACGAGTCCCATGATCAGGATGGCGGGCAAGATGATCAGCGGGACCGCATCCGTGCCGCAAGTGTTGCCCATGCAGATGCTGGCGAAGGTCTGACGACCGATAAGGTCCAACCCAGCTGGCTTGGATGTGAAAGCCGCACCCTCACTCAGCCACGAATACATGGCTGGCACCAGGCCAATAAGCGCGAAGCTCATGGCCAGCGTCACGATGAACGAGTTGACGCCCGTCTTGACGATAATCCAGCCGGTGAGAGCTCCCACCGCGGCGCCAGCGACGAGGCCCACGAGCAGGCCAAGGATTAACGGCATGCGGAAGACGTCGTAACACAGGCCCATCACCATCGCCCCAAGTGAGGCCATCTGGCCCACCGCGAGGTTCATATGGCCCACTGACAGCGCCACCATCTGCGCCAGGCCCACCACGGTAAAAATGGCAATCGAGGACATCAGCGGCGCGAGCACGAATGGCCCGTTCAGGAATGCGGGCTTGAGGCTGCCGAACAGCACCACCAGCAGCACGATCAAAAACAGCAGGAAGACCCGCGGATTCGCGGCGGTCTTCTTGACACGGGCCATCACGGTAGTCATCAGGCGACTCTCCTATTGTCGATAGCGTCGTTGTCCCAGTCGATCCCAAGGCCCGGAGTCTCGGGGGCGAGGGCGCGCCCATCCACAATCTCCATCTCGGTACGGGTGACGGCGCGCAGCTGCGGGATGTGCTCCACATAGCGGCCGTTCGGGATCGCCGCCGTGAGGCTGACATGAATCTCCATGAGGAAATGCGGGCAAACTGCAACGTTGAATGCCTCGGCGAGGTGCGCGACCTTCAGCCAAGGAGTGATTCCCCCTACGCGGGCAACATCCACCTGGACCACTGACGCGGCACCGCGCTCGAGGTACTCACGGAACTGCTGGACCGCGTACATAGATTCACCCACGGCGATGGGGATTGATGTTGATCGGGCCAACCGTACGTGCCCGGACACGTCGTCCGCTGGCAGCGGCTCCTCCAGCCACGCGAGGTCGATATCCTCAAAGGCGTGCGCGCGCCGAATCGCGTCTGCCCCCGTCATTGACTGATTGGCGTCGACCATGATGTCCAAGTCGGGCCCCACGGCCTCGCGGATTGCCGCGAGCCTGTCGCGGTCCTCGTTAATGCGCGGCTTGCCGACCTTGACCTTGACTCCGGACCAGCCCGCGGCCTTGGACGCCACCGCACCAGCCACGAGTTCGTCGGTGTCGATGTGAAGCCAGCCACCCTCGGTGTCATACAGAGGGACATCACGGCGGAAGCCGCCTGCCATGCGCCACAGGGGTTCGTCAGCGCGCTGGCACTTGAGGTCCCACAGCGCGGTGTCCACCGCTGCCAGCGCTAGCGACGTGATCGCGCCGGTCGTGGTGGAGCGCGTGTGGGCAAAGAGGTCCATCCAAACCGATTCGATCCGGTCCGCCTCCTGACCAGAAAGGCGGGGCAACAGGTGGTCGCGCAGCATGCTCAAAACTGCGCGACCACCCGTGCCGATCGTGTAGGAATAGCCCGTTCCAGTGCGGCCGTCATCAGTCTCGATTTCAACAAAAATGGTCTCTTGTTTGATGAAGCTCTGAACCGCGTCGGTTCGTTCGGTCTCGACAGCAACATCGACGAGATACGCACGAGCAGCACTGATCGTGGGCATAGCCCTACCCTTCTCTGGAGTGTGACGCTGGAGTTCTAGCAGCTGAGCAGGTTGCTCTTGAACTCCTCCATGATTACCGTGGACTTCGCCTGGCGCTCGTCGTCATAGGTCTCGACGTTGTCCTTGATCACGATGAACGAACCGGAGTCAACGATGACACCTGGCGTGACCATGGTGCAGTTACCGGTCGAGAGTTCAGCAAGCACCCAGGATCCGACGTAGGCCTGGCCCACGGGGTTCTGCGCGATGGTGCCGTATACCGATCCGTCGGCGATTCCCGCGAGAATTGTGGGGTCGTCGTCGATTGCCACGAGCTTGATGTCAAGACCGGAGTCTGCGATTGCGGACGCCGAGGCGACTGCGGGGTTGTAGGCGGTCGTCACGATGGCATCGAGGTCGCTACCGCTAGCAGCAAGAAGGTCAGCTGCAGCCTTCTGAGCGGTGGTGAGGTCGACGTCGACGTCCGTGATTGCGGGGAGCAACGTGACAGCACCATTCGTCTCCGCGACGGCCTTCTCAACTCCGACAATCCGACGCTGCGTGTTCGAGTCAACGTTGTTACCGGTCATGTGGGCGATGGTGCCCTCGCCGCCGATGGCGTCGATGGCGGCCTTGGCAGCCTTGTAGGCGGCTTCCTCGGTGTCAGTCGACAGGCAGAAGTCGGCTTCATTCACGTCACCCGCGGGGCAAGAAGCGAGTGAACCGACCGCATAGCCGGCATCCTTCAGCGTCTTAAACGTGGTGTTGATGTCGGTGGGAGAAACGCCAAAGATTCCGAACGCGTTGGTGCCGCTTGCTGCGAGGGAGTTGAGGACGTCGTTCTGCTTGGTCTGGTCCCACTCGGCGGTTTCGTTATAGACCATATCGCCTAGCCCGAAGTCAGCCTTGGCATCATCGCCAGCCGCGATCCACGGCTGGAAGTAAGGGTGTGCGCCACCGGGAACGAGGGCCACGTGGACGGACGAGAAGTCGGCCATTTCCATCGAATCGGTCGCAGTGTCGCTGCTCTCCGGTGCGGCTGAGGTGGCCGGCGCCTCACTGGTGGTGTCCTCGGTGTCGGCCGACGTGCATCCCGCGAGAATGAGTGCGGCGCCCGCAGCTGCCGCGAGGACGAACTTACGGTGGTGGGTGTAAATACTCATCGTTGAGCCTCCATGATTGCTCCGTTGCAATGTCAAAGATCCTATTTGATCTTCGATATGTAGACTGACTGATATACAGTTCGATGTCAACACGAGTCCGGTAACAGATTGGGAACAGTCCGATGTCAAGCACGGATGGCACTGAGTACACGTCCTCGCTCGCCGGCCTTTCACCGCGCCTGGCACTTGCCGACGAGGTCTACGCTCGGCTGCGCACGCTCATCATGGAAAGCACCATCCCCCCCGGCACGCGCATCAATATTGAGGACGCGGCTCGCAGGCTAGCGGTCTCCCCAACCCCCGTGCGCGAAGCTCTAGCCCGCCTCGAGTCAGATGGCTTGGTCGAGAAGTTCGCCTTGCGCGGCTACCGCACCACAGACCTTCTTCAGCTTTCCGAGGTAGTGGACCTGTTCGATCTACGCTTGCTGCTCGAACCGCAGACCGCCGCGCGCGCGGCCAGCCGCATCACGCCGGAAGCCCGCGTCGCGTTGATGAAGGAGTTGGAGTTCGGACGTGCATCGACCGACGATGGTGACTTCGGGAGCTACAACCTGCTGTCAAGTCACGACGTCCGCTTCCACGACCTGATCTTCGCCGCCGCCGGCAATGAGCTGGCGCGCCAGGCGTATTCACGAACGCACTGTCACCTGCACACCTTCCGACTCGCCTTCCACGGCACCTACGGAGCGCATACGGTCGAGGAACACACTGCGATCGCCGACGCAATCGTGGCGGGGGACGGCACCCTGGCCGAACGCACGATGGCCAGCCACATTGAGAAGTCGCTCGAGCGGACCAAGGCCGACCACCCCGAGGCCTACGCACGCGCCCAGCAGGGCGGGGACTCCAGCCCCATCTGACTTCGCTAGGCAGCCCCCGCAGTGGCCTTGACGACCTCCCTCACCCAGTCCAGCACTGCCGGCCCCTCGACGGGCTTGCCGCCGATGCGCGCCGTGGTGGGAGCGGGAACGAGGACTTGTCGCACGGCCGGCTTGATCATTGTTCCGGGGTACAGGCGGTTGATGCGCATGGCGGCGGAATCAGGCAACTCGAGCGGTGCGAAACGCACCATCTTGCCCTGCGCGACCACGTCGGTGATGCCGGCGTCGCGCAGCTCCAGGCGAAGGCGGGCGATCGCGAACAGGTGCTGGACCGGCTCCGGCATGGCGCCGTAACGGTCGTCCAGCTCCTCCTCGACCGCGACCAAGGTCGCCTCGTCCGCAGCATCGGCAATCTTTCGGTACGCCTCCAGGCGCAGTCGCTCGTGCTCGATGTACGTGGTGGGCAGGTGCGCGTCGATCGGCAGGTCCACGGTCATGGGGGCGCGCTCCTCCTCGCCCTCGCCGCGGAAACCCGCGACCGCCTCGCCCACCATGCGGATGTAGAGGTCGAAGCCCACGCCTTCAATGTGCCCTGACTGCTCACCGCCCAGCAGGTTGCCGGCGCCGCGAATCTCGAGGTCCTTCATGGCGACGGCCATACCGGCCCCCAGGTCCGTGTGGGCAGCGATGGTCTGCAGGCGGTCGTGAGCGGTTTCGGTGAGTGTCTTGTCCGGCGGGTAGAGGAAGTAGGCGTAAGCGCGTTCGCGTGCCCGGCCCACGCGCCCACGCAACTGGTGGAGCTGGCTCAGGCCGAACGTGTCGGCCCGTTCCACGATCAGGGTGTTGGCGTTGGAGATATCCAGGCCGGTCTCCACGATGGTGGTGCAGACAAGCACGTCGTAGCGCTTCTCGTAATAGTCGACGATGACCTGCTCCAGTGCCTTCTCCCCCATTTGCCCGTGGGCCACGGCGACGCGCGCCTCGGGCACCAACTCGGAGATTTTGGCGGCAGCGCGGTCGATGCTCTTGACCGAGTTGTGAATGTAGAAGACCTGGCCGTCGCGCAGCAGCTCGCGACGCAGGGCAGCGATCACCTGCGCATCCTCCTGAGGGCCCACGTACGTGAGGATCGGGTGGCGCTCCTCAGGCGGCGTGGCCAGCGTGGACATCTCGCGGATGCCGGTGACCGCCATCTCCAGTGTGCGGGGGATGGGCGTCGCGGACATTGCGAGTACGTCGACGTTAGTGCGCAGGGCCTTCAGCGTCTCCTTGTGCTCGACGCCAAAGCGCTGCTCTTCGTCGATGATGATGAGGCCGAGGTCCTTAAACCGCACCGAGCCAGTGATGAGGCGGTGTGTACCGATGACCAGGTCAACGGTGCCATCGGAGAGGCCCTGGATGACCTCCTTGGCCTCCTTGTCTGTCTGGAATCGTGAGAGCGACGCGACCTTGACAGGGAACTGCCCAAAGCGCTCAGTGAAGGTGTCGACGTGCTGCTTGACCAGCAGCGTGGTGGGGCACAGCACCGCGACCTGGGCGCCGTTTTGAATCGCCTTGAACGCGGCGCGGACGGCAATCTCGGTCTTGCCGAACCCCACGTCGCCGCAGATCAGGCGGTCCATGGGGACGGCCTTCTCCATGTCGTCCTTGACCTCGTCGATCACGCTGAGTTGGTCGGGGGTCTCGACAAACTCGAAGGCCTCCTCGAGCTCGCGCTGCCACGGCGTGTCCGCGCCAAACTCGCGTCCCTTGGTCGCCATGCGGGCGCTATAGAGGCGGATCAGTTCGGCCGCGATCTCCTTGACCGCCTTACGCGCCTTGCCCTTGGTCTTCGCCCAGTCCGCGCCGCCCATTTTGGACACCGCTGGGGCCTCGCCGCCCACGTACTTGGTGATCTGGTCTAGCTGGTCCGTGGGGACCGACAGCCGGTCGCCCGGGTGCCCGCGCTTGGAGGGCGCGTACTCGATGACCAGGTACTCGCGCTCGGTGCCGCGCACCGTGCGCTTGGTCAGCTCGACGAACTTGCCCACGCCGTGCTGCTCGTGCACCACGAAGTCGCCGGTGCGCAGTTGAAGTGGGTCGACGGCGTTGCGACGGCGCGACGGCACCTTGACCTTGGGCCCGGCTGTGGTGGTCCGCCGGCCAGTCAGGTCCGACTCGTGCAGAACCAATAACTTCGCGTCCGCCACTTGGAAGCCCGCGCCCGTGATCTGCGGAATCACGGAGACCACGCCATCGACTGGCTCGAACTCTCCCTGATAGCGCGCGGGAATCTCCGCCTCCGCACATTGCTCGACGATTCGGTGCGCACTTCCGGTTCCGGCCGCGGTGATAACCACGCGCCAGCCATCCGCGAGCCGCGCGCGGACGGCGTCGAGCACCACGGAAAGGCGACCGCGGTAATCCTCGACCTCGGATATGCCAGTTGCCACGGCATCGGCCGCTCCGAAGGGGCCGATGCCCCACCAGCTGATGCCACGCTCGGACGCTCCCTCGCGGACCTCGTCGAGCGACAGGAACGAGCCCTCGCTGGCCTCGATCGGGGCGTCGGCCCCAGCGGTAGCCGCGACCCAGGCGGCGGACAGGAATTCCTCCGCGGTGCGGTGCAGATCCTCGGCGCGGCGGGCGATGCGCTCGGGCTCGATCACCACCATCTTCGCGTTGGTGGGCAGGACGTCAGTGAGCGGCACCAGTCGGTCCACGAGCGCGGGGATAAGCGACTCCATACCCTCGGCGGGAACGCCGGACGCGATCCGACCAAGCATGTCCGCGGCGGCCGGGATGCGGTCACGCAACTCGGAGGCGCGGCTGCGGATCGCGTCGGTCAGTAGCAACTCGCGGCACGGCGGCGCCCACAGCCGGTCGACGTCCGCGAGGGAGCGTTGGTCGGCCACGGAGAACGAGCGGATCGAGTCCACCTCGTCACCAAAGAACTCGATGCGCACGGGGTGCGGGTCCGTGGGGGCGAACACGTCGACGATTCCGCCGCGCACCGCGAATTCGCCACGCCGCTCCACCATGTCGACCCGCGTGTAGGCGGCGTCGCCCAACGCGTTGGTGAACTCGGTCAAGTCGATGACCTGGCCCTTCGCGGCCTGAACGGGAGCCAAGTCGGCAAGCCCGGGGACCATCGGCTGCAAGAGGGCACGCACGGGGGCGACCACCACGCGCACGGGTGGCAGCCCGGTCTCGGCCTGTACATCCACCGGGTGGACCACGCGGCGCAGGGTCGCTAGGCGCCGCGCGACCGTGTCCGAACGCGGGCTGAGGCGCTCGTGCGGGAGGGTCTCCCAGCTGGGGAAGATCGCGATCGTGTCGGGGTCGAGATAGGAGTTGAGCGCGTGCTGGAACGTCTCCGCGTCGCCCCCAGTTGCCGTGACCACCACGAGCGGGGACGTGTCACCCGCGCGGTCGCGGTCGCGAATAGCCAGTGCCACCACGGCGGGCGCGGCGGAGGTGGCTGCCTGAATCAGCGCCTCGGGCGGGACCGACTCGAGCGCCGGCAGCACGGCGGCATCGGTCAGCGAATCGAGCAAATGCTCAAGCACAGGGGTGGTCACGAGGGTCCTCCAGGGCACGCCGAAAAACCGGCGAATGCCGGCACCCACCATCGTATGTCCCCTGCAGGCACTGGCCTACCTGCGTCCTGGCAGTCACTGAGTGCGGGTTTCGCGTCCTTGTCGGCACTGAGCGACTGCTGGGAAGCACCAATTCTCGGAACACATGCGCCGCTCACGCGCAGGCGCTCGCCTGATCGCGCGACCGTAGACTTGAGACATGACCGATCCCGCGCGCTCTTCCGCATTCGACGAGGCCTCGCGCATCATCCGCCGGTTCGCGCGCGAGACAAACCTGCTGGTTGCCGGGCGGCCTTTTCAGGTCCTTGGCGCCGATGCCGTGGCCGCCTCCCTGCGCACCATCGCCTCGGCGCTGGGCGCCCAGGTAGTAGCTGAAGTTGGAGCGCCGGTGACCGCGGACTTGCTCGAGATCGACACCCACTATGCCCCCGCGCTGATCTCGCTGGGTGGCCAGCCCCTCGAGTCGCGCGGCAACGCAGCCGGGCGCGTGGACTTCGCCGGCGCGCACATGCCCGTGACACGCGCACTCGCCGCGGAACTGGCCGCCGCGGAAACATTGTCCGGCCTGAGAGTCGGCGTGTGCCTGACGCTAGAGCCCAAGACAGCCCAGCTCGCCCTGCACCTGGCCGCCGCGGGCGCCGCAGTTGCCGTGTACGCCCACCCTGACGAGATCGACCCCGAGGTCGCCAACGTCCTACGCGAGCGCAGCATCCCCGTAGACGGCAGCGAGTCTCTCAGCGGCGAGGCGGAACGCGCTACGGCACTGGGCTTCCTCAAGCGCGGCTTCGACGTGCTGGTGGACGACGGCTCGCACCTGGTGCGGCTCGCGCACGAGGACGCGCCTAACGAGGTCGCGCAGTGGATCGGTGTGAGCGAGGAGACCACCAGCGGCCTGACCCCACTGCGAGCGATGTCCGCGGCAGGCGTCCTCGCGACACCCGTGATTGCCGTCAACGACGCGGCCACCAAAACCGGCTTCGACAACCGCTACGGAACCGGGCAATCCTGCGTGTTCGCTATCGCGGACCTGCTCGATAGCGCACAGGTCAACATCCGTGAACGCCCAGCGCTCGTGATTGGCTACGGCCCTGTGGGCGTGGGCGTCGCGGCCCACCTGCGAGCGCTTGGCGTCGAGGTCTGCGTGGCGGAGGTGGACCCCGTGCGAGCCCTGCTCGCCCAGCACGACGGCTACCGCGTGGGCCGCGCCGCCCACCTTGCAACGGGTGCGCTCGTCGTGTCCGCCACCGGCGTCACGGGCACCGTTCCCGCGCCGATGCTGCGGGACGCGTTCGCCGTCGCGGTCGCCGGCGGGGTGCCCGGCGAGATCGCGCTCGACGCGGCCCTTCAAGACGACAAGCTCGAGCCAGTAGCGCGCGACGTTGAGCGCCTCGCTGCCGCCGGCACCCTGGTATTGGACCGCGGCGGCTGCATCAATGTCACCGCCGCCGAAGGCAACCCCATCGAGATCATGGACCTGTCCTTCGCGACTCAGCTCGCAGCGATCTCCGAACTCGTCAGCACCCGCCCCGGAACAGGCGTCCACGCGCTGTCCGATGCGGCGGTGGCCCACGTGGGCACAGTCGCCGCGCGCGAGCGCGGACTCAAACTCGATACACCCCCGGCCACCCCGGTCCCTCCCGGCTACATCACCCCAAGCAGCGCCGATGCCACGGCGGCCCCACCCCTGGGCGACGCCTGGCACTCTGGACGCTTCAGCATCGGCCGCCTGGCCGTGCCCCCTTCTTCTCAGGAGATCTCATGACCGCGTTCCCCGTCACGCTGTATTCGGCGGACTTGGTACTGCCCGTCACCGCGCCGCCAATACTTGACGGCGCCATCGCAGTGCGCGGCGAACGCATCCTGCACGTAGGTGAGCGGGTGTGGGTCGAACGCGCGCTGGCCGAGCGTGGGATCGAGGTTACGCACGTGCGCTGGCCCGGCGTCCTCATGCCCGGACTGGTCAACGCGCACACTCACCTGCAGTACACCGGCATGGGAGTGGTGGGCCAGGGACGGTACGACGGCTTCGAGGACTGGGTCAAGGGCTTCAACCCTGTGTACTCGCTGGGGCACGACTGGGCCGCCGACTCCGCCCGCGGCGCGCGCATGATGATCGAGGCCGGCACCACCGCCGCTGCCGACGTGGTCACCGATCCCTCGGCCGCGCACGCGCTGCACGACGCGGGGATGCACGGCATCGCGTACTGGGAGGTGCTGGACTGGACCAACGAGCAGTGGCTCGACGGCGGCCGCACTGCAGTAGAGGCGGCCCTCGACTCGCTACCTTCGCGTCCCGGCACTGGGCTGTCGCCGCACGCCCCCTACTCACTCGAGATCGTGCCGCTGCTGGAAATCCCCGACATCGTCCGCGAGCGCGGCAGCCGGATCCACATCCACTTGGGAGAGTCAGGAATCGAGCGCGAGTTCGCGCACGAGCACGCCGAGCCGTGGCACACCGCCGGGCTGGGCAGCCTGCGAGAGTTGCGCCAGGCCGGGTTCGGTACCTCCGCGACTGACTACGTTGACCACCTCGGCGTGCTGGGCCCCGACTGCCACGTCGCCCACGGGGTCTACATGTCTGACCGTGACCGCGCGATTCTACGGGCGCGTGGCACCACGGTCGCGCTGTGCCCCCGCTCCAACGCCGTGATTGGCCTCGACGCCCCGCCCGTCGCCGCCTACCTTCGTGAGGGCAGCCCCATTGCGGTGGGCACGGATTCCCTGTCCTCGTCGCCCTCTCTGGACCCGATGGCAGACGTGGCTGAGTTGATGCGCATTGCGCGCCTGCAGGGCTACACCAACGACGACTTGGCGGAGCGCCTACTTCGCGCGGCGACCCTGGGAGGGGCGCACGCGATGGGACTCGACGATGGCCCCGAGCGCTCCGGCTATTTGGCGGTGGGTGCGATCGCGAATCTTGCCTTCTTCGACACTCCCGTCAATGGCATCACCGAGACTCTCACCATCCTCGCCGAGTCCGGCGAGGGCCGGGCCGCGGCAACCGTCATTGATGGCCGCGTGCGCGCCGCCACCGCCGCGTTCACTGCGCAGACGGGTGTGGTGGCGTCATGACTCCCCGCCCCCGCACCGCGGAGACCTTTGACCTTGCCCCCCACCCCGAAGGCGGCTGGTTCCGCCGAATGTGGACATCCGACCGCCCGGTCGACACAGCCGCCGGGGTACGCCCCGCCGCCACCTGCATCCACTACCTCCTGACGCCCGGCGAGCACAGCGCATGGCACGTCGTGACGAGCGACGAGATCTGGCTGTGGCACGGGCCGGGCTCCCTGACGCTGTCGCTTGGTGGCTCACGTGACGCGCCAGGCGAGGCAACCGAGTTCGTGCTGGGCCCCAACCACCACGACGGCGACCTCGCACAGCTCCTGGTCCCTGCGGGGGTATGGCAGTCGGCACGGCTAGCGACCGATGCTGAGGCTCTCGTCAGTTGCGTCGTCTCCCCTGGGTTCGACTTCGCGGATTGGTCGCTGGCGAGCCCACCGGTAAACTAACTGACGCGTAGGCAATGGCGCCACAACGTTTTCACTACTTTCATCAATTACACAGGAGAACCCATGCCAGTCACGCCTACGTTCCGCAGCACCATTGTTGCCACCACCGCGATCGCCGCGCTTGCGCTCGCCGGCTGCTCCTCGTCCTCGGACGACGATGCCTCGGCCACCCCGGCGGCTTCGACCCCGGCGACCTCAGCCACCGCATCGGCTCCCGCCACCGCGGCTCTCGACACCGTCACCGCCGACAAGCTGACTATCGCCACCGGCCAGCCGGCTTACGAGCCCTGGATGGTTGACGACGACCCCACGAACGGCAAGGGATTCGAGTCCGCGATTGCCTACGCGGTTGCCGAGCAGCTCGGTTACGCCCACGACGACGTCGAGTGGGTTCGCGCGTCCTTCGAGTCCTCGATCGCCCCCGGGCCCAAGGATTGGGACCTGAACATCCAGCAGTTCTCCATCACGCCTGAGCGCGAGAACGCTGTCGACTTCTCGAGCCCGTACTACACGACCTCGCAGGCAATCCTCACCACCGAGGGCTCGCCCGCAGCGACTGTCACCACGCTCGACGACCTGTCGCACGTCAAGGTGGGTGTCGCGAGCGGTACCACTAGCTACGACGTCGCCGCCGAGGCCCTCGGTGCCGACAGCCTCGCCGTGTTTAACTCCACCGAGGACACCGCCCTCGCACTTAGCTCGGGCCAGATCGATGCGTTCGTGACCGACCTGCCCACCGCGTTCTACCTCGCCTCGGTCGAGCTCGACAACGGCGTGATTGTGGGCCAGTTCGACTCGCACGCCGGTGGCGACGAGTTTGGCTTTGTCCTTCCCAAGGGCTCGCCCAACACCGTGACCGTCACTGCGGCCGTCGACGCATTGCGCGAGGATGGGACACTAGACGCCATCGAGACCGAGTGGCTCAGCACCGCGGTCGACATCCCCGTCCTCAGCTAAGGCACGCTCCACACCTAAAGAAGTGAGACAGACGTGACGGACGGAGTGCCCCAGGTGACCTGGGCTCCCAGCGAACTCGAGCTTGCGCGGCGACAACACCGCCGCAAGGCCTCGGGGCGCTCCGTCCTCATCGCGATCGTCTCGACCATCCTGTTTGTGGGCGTAATCGCCCTCGTTCTTATCAACACGCCCGGGTGGGAGAGCGTCAAGGCCACCTTCTTTGACCTCTCCGTGGCAAAGGAGAGCTTGCCTGCGGTACTCCAGGGTCTGTGGCTCAACATCCGGGTGCTGTTCTTTGCGACCATCGGCGTCGCGGTACTGGGCACCGGGCTGGCCGTAATTCGGTCACTGCGCGGACCCGTCTGGTTCCCTCTGCGTGCCCTCGCCACCATCTACACCGATCTGTTCCGAGGCGTGCCCGTGCTGATCGTGCTGTTCCTGGTGGGCTTCGGCATTCCCGCACTGGAAATCTTCCCGCGCTTGCCCGCTGGCGTCTGGGGCGGAATCGCCATCACCCTGTGCTACTCGGCGTACGTCGCCGAGGTTTTGCGCGCCGGCATGGAGGCAGTGCACCCCTCGCAGCGCATTGCCGCCCGCTCGCTCGGCCTGACCCACGCGGAGACGCTGCGCGTGGTGGTCATCCCCCAGGGCCTGCGCAAGGTGATCCCGCCGCTCATGAACGACTTTGTGTCCATGCAGAAGGACGTGGGACTCATCTCCGTCCTGGGCGCCGTGGACGCCGTCCGCGCCGCACAAATCGAGGTGGCGCAGTCCTTCAACTTCACGCCCTACGTCGTCGCCGCGCTACTGTTCGTGGCCCTGTCCTTCCCCGTCATCCGCGTCACGGATCACATCTCCGCGCGCATGGCCCGCCGCGAACAGTCCGGAGGCACCGTATGAGCGTCCTGAAACTGAACAACGTGTGGAAGCGCTTTGGCGACGTCGAGGTGCTCAAGGGCGTGGACCTCACACTCGAGGAACACGACGTTGTGGTACTCATTGGCGCCTCCGGCTCCGGAAAATCCACGCTGCTGCGCACCATCAACCTCATCGAACAGGTCGACGACGGCCAGGTGATCCTGAGCGGCGACGACATCACGGACCCCCGCACTGACGTCGACAAGGCCCGCGCGCGCATTGGCGTGGTGTTCCAGCAATTCAACTTGTTCCCTCACATGAAGGTCATCGACAACGTGACCCTCGCCGCGCGTCGGGTTCACAAATGGCCCGCCGCCAAGGCCCGCGCCAAGGGCGTAGCGCTGCTCGAGAAGTTCGGACTTGGAGACAAGGTCGACGAGTACTCCGATCGCCTCTCCGGCGGTCAGCAACAGCGCGTCGCAATAGTGCGCGCCATCATGACTGACCCCGAGCTGCTCCTGCTCGACGAGATCACCTCAGCACTCGACCCCATGCTCGTGGGCGAAGTGCTAGACCTGGTCCGCGACCTCAAGGAGGGCGGCTCCACCATGCTGATCGCGACGCACGAGATGTCCTTTGCGCGCACGGTGGCCGACCGCATCGTCTTCATGCACGGTGGCCGCATTCTCGAGACCGGAACCCCCGAGCAGATCTTCAGCGCACCGGAGCGCCCCGAGACGCAGGAGTTTCTCGCGCGCATCATGCATCGTTAGATCTCAGACCTCCTCCCCCGCTGATGCGCAAGGCAATCCTCGACACGACCCCGCACGACGCCCGGCCGAGGGGCCCGGCGTCAACGCCATCTCAAAGCGGAGGAATTTTGCCGCTGTTAGTCTGGCCACATGGCCCACTTTCGTCTTTCAGCGGCGATCCTAGCGATCGCATCTTTCGCACTGGTCGGATGCGGTTCCGACGGCTCGCCCACGGCGTCGCCTAGTGCGACGCCGTCCGCCGCGCCCTCATCGACAGTCGTAGCACCCACTCCTGCGGCAAGCATGTCTGCACCGCCCGAAACCCCCGTTGCCAGTCCCTCGCCGAGCGCCAGCGCCACGGACAGCGCACCTACGCCAACTGACTATGGTGACCCTGCCACGTGGACCATCACACCCAGCGGCATTGGCCCCCTCACTGTCGACATGACCCCCGCAGAGGTCAGTACGGTCACTGGGGTGGACTACTCAGCGGACATCAAGGAATCCGAGCAGGCCTTCGGTGGTGCTTGCGGAGCCTGGCTGCTCGGACCCGACCAGCCGCTGACCTCGATGTCGGTACTGGTCGCCAGCGAGGGCATCGACGGACCAGTGGACGTCTACATGGTTGACCCGTACGAACAGACCGACTCGGCCTTCCCCACCACCGCCGAGGGCCTTGGCGTGGGTTCAACCAAGGCCGATGTCGAGTCCGTCTACGGCAGTGATCTGCAGCGCGAGGATTCGCTCTACGTTCCCCGCGGTGAGCGCCTGTGGACCGAGCAGGCTGGTGAAGGAATCCTCTTTGAGACGGACGGCAATGGAGTGGTCACGTCGGTGAGGTCCGGCCGCCTGCCGCAGTTGCGCCACTCAGAAGGTTGCGCCTAGGTCACCTGCCGCTACTTGGTGTGGAAGCGCAGTTGCGCGGCCTCCAGGCCGTCGACTACTACGGCCTCCACGGCATCCGCGCCGTCGCTAATCAGCATTGGCAATTCTTTGCGCTCGGTCGAACTGAACGCCTTAAGAACAAAGGCCGCAGCGTCCATGCGTCCTGGCGGGCGGCCCACTCCGACACGCACGCGCACGTAGTCCGGCGTGCCGAGCGCCTTGGTGATGTCCTTCAGCCCGTTGTGGCCGCCTGACCCACCGCCGCGCTTAAGTTTGATCGTGCCGAAAGGAATGTCCAGCTCGTCGTGAACCACCACCACCTCGGTGGGCTCGACCGACAGGTACTTCGCGAGTGCGCTCACTGGCCCGCCAGAGACGTTCATATACGAAGACGGGGTGGCGACCGTTGCCGAGACTCCCGCAGGGCCGATGCCACCGATGCGCACCTGAGCGACGCGCGCGTTCACCTTGCGGTTGGCTGACAGCGACGCGCCGCCAGCACGGGCCAGTTCGGCGATGACCATCTGGCCGATGTTGTGGCGGGTTTCCGCGTATTCGGGGCCGGGGTTGCCCAGCCCAATCACTAGCGCACTCATGTGACACATCCTTGACCATTGCGACGGGAAAGCGCAGCGCCCGCCGCGGGAGGCGACGGGCGCTGCGACACTAATGGATGAGCCTAACGCCTCGGACAGCGGTCAGGTTGAGCCAGCGCCACAAGGCGCATTGTGGTGCAGAGGCTACCGATCACCGTCACCCACACACAACGAAGCCCGCCACCGAGGTGACGGGCTTCGTTGAAAGCGGGTGAGTTTGGGAGACGACTACGAGTCGTTCTCTTCCGACTCAAGTGCCTGAGCAGCGGCCTCTGCAGCCACTTCCTCTTCAACCTGCTCGTCCTCGGCGGAGGCACGAGGAACGGTGATCGCGACGATGAGCTGCTCGGGGTCGCCGGCGAGCTCGCTACCCTTGGGGAGGTCGACCTCACCAGCGGTGACCTTGGCGCCCTCTTCGAGGCCCTCGATCGACACGGTAACCGAGTCGGGGAGGTTCGTGGCCTCTGCGAGGATCGACAGCGACGAGTTCTCGAGCACGTGAATGGTGCCGGGAGCGGACTCGCCTTCGAGGTGAACCTGCACGTCAACCGTGATCTTCTCGCCCTTGCGGACCAGCAGCAGGTCGATGTGCTCGATGATCTGCAGAACGGGGTCACGCTGGACGTCCTTGGCGATCGCGAGCTGAGGCTCTTCGCCCTCGATAGTGATGGTGAACAGTGCGTTCTGGTGCTTGAGCGCCATCATGGTCTGGTGACCGGGGAGCAGGACGTGCGCGGGCTCTCCGCCGTGACCGTAAAGGACTGCGGGGATCTTGCCGGCGGCGCGTGCGCGACGGGCAAAGCCCTTACCGAACTGGGTGCGGACTTCCGCGGCAAGCTTCAGCTTGTCAGACATTTTGATTCTCCTGGTGACGTCAGATGGTGGCCGGGGCGAGACAGGGGCCACTTAAGCATCTGCCGCGTCGATAACGCCAAGCCGCAGGGGGCCCAGCCTCGCCGAGGAACTGAGCAAGTCTACCCGCTTTTAAGGGGCCCCGGCAACGCCACATTGTGGGCGCTCGCGTGTAGTGTCTGGAGACATGGCAAACAATAAGAGTTCTCAGGCCCGAAGTGGCAAAAGCGGTGACGCGTGGGAGACGGCGGCCCGTGGCGGCTACTTCGTCTCTGGCGTACTGCACATCTTCCTGGGCTTCATCGTCGCAAAGATCGGCTTTGGCTCTGGCGGCGAGGCCGACCAAAGCACAGCGCTCAGCAGCATCGGCGATGCCCCCCTCGGCAACGTGATCCTATGGATCTCTGCTATGGCCTTCATCGCGCTCGGCGCGTGGCAGCTCGCGGACGTCTTCCACCGCGGTCAAGAAGCGAAGGACCGCGCCAAGGCTGCCGGCAAGGCAGTGCTGTACGGGGCGCTTGCCTTCACGACCATCTCCATTGCGATGGGCTCCGGAGGCTCCGATGGCGACGAGCAAAGCGAGGGCTTCGCCAGTAGCCTCATGTCCGCACCGGCTGGACGCTTCCTAGTGGGTGCCGTGGGCCTCGGCATCATCGCCGGCGCGGTCTATCACGTCCACAAGGGGTGGACCAAGAAGTTCCTTCAAGACCTCGCGGCCACCGGCGGCCGCGAACTGTCCAAGGCCGTGCGCACCCTGGGAACCGTCGGGTACATCGCTAAGGGCGCCGCGCTTGGCGTGGTAGGCGTGCTCTTCACCTATGCTGCTATCACCGCCGACCCGGACAAGGCCAAGGGCCTGGACGGCGCGGTGGAGACGCTGCTTGGCGCACCGGGCGGACCAATTCTCGTGGTGCTGGTGGGCATCGGGTTCGCGGCCTACGGCCTGTACTCGTTTGCTCGCGCGCGTTACGCAAGGATGTAGCCGATGCTAGGACCGGGACCTGGGACGATTGCGCCCACTGGCGCTGAGGTAGGCCGCGGCCTTCTGAAGCGCGTCTTGCTACCCAGCATCGTGCTGTGGGTAGCAGTTGCTGGAGTTGGCTTCCTCATCGTCGACGTCTTCCAACTGGACGAGAGTGCGCTCAGCGAGTCGTTTGTCGATGCGAGGAGTGACCAGTGGGACACGGTCACGCACTTCATCTCCTCGATGGGCAACACCCCCATCTTGATGGGGACGTGTGCCGTCATTGTGCTGTTCATCTGGTGGCAGTCGCGGATGTGGTGGTTCGCCATTGTGCCCGCCATCTCACTCACCGTTCAAGTAAGCATCTTCCTCACCACATCGCTGCTGATTGGGCGTGAACGTCCGGACGTCGAGCAGTTGGACCAAGCGGCACCTACCTCAAGTTTCCCCAGTGGCCACACCGGTGCGACCACCAGCGTGTATCTAGCCGTGGCCCTGTGCGCGACGCGCATCCAGAACGTGTGGCTGCGCGTCACCGTGCAGATCATCTGCGTGTTGATACCCATCGGAATGGCGCTGTCACGCGTGTATCGCGGCATGCACCACCCCACCGATGTCGTAGTGGGGTTGGGAATCGGCGCCACCTGCGCGATCATCGCGTGGAACTGGCTTCCCACGCGCGCCCCGAACGAGGTAGCCGGGAAAAGGTCCCAGCCACATACGCGCGATATGGAACCCCGGTAGACCACCAACCTGGTTCGACGTCGTGGTGTCAGAGCCTGCCCTCCGTGGACCTAGCGCTAGCATGGCACCAGAATTTTTTGCTATCGACCCTTGGAGAGACCGTGTCACTTCTGGAAAAGATCGTCCGCCCTCTGCTCGCTGGCACCGCTGCACTTGTGGTTGCGACGTCTGTGGCGGCCTGCTCCGCTGAAGGCGACACGAACCCGTCGCCCACGGCCGATTCGTCTGCTGGCACTGACTCCAGTTCGAACGCTAGTGCCGCTGAAGGCTACTGCACCGATCAAGGGGGCGAGGTTCAGGAGCGTCAGCCCACTTTCGGAACCAACAACGATCAGTCGTCCTGGGTGGAACTCGGCGACGCCACCTCCGTGTGCCGCTTCCAAACGCTCGGCGATGACGACTCCCGCATCTACGTCGACCTCACCACGCTTTACAGCGAACAGCCCACGCTCGCGGCCCTCGCGTACTTGGCCAAGACTCAGCCAGAAGGCAAACCCAGCGGCAATCCAGCAGCGGCACTCTGCGCGCAAATTGGCGGCGCCTCATCATTCGGAGACGATGCATCCGGCGGCGGGATGGTCAACACAGACGATCCCATCGACACGGTCTTTGTGCCGTGCACGTTCGCAGATCAGTCTTTCATTGAGGAATGGGGCATCGCCTACTACGCCGATGACTCGGTTCGGGGTATCGATCTTGCCGATGTATTCCGCTTTGACGTGAAGGCAACGCAAGACCTACTCGGCTAGCGCGCGCTGCGGGCTCAACGCCCGCAGCGTACTGGGCGCTAGACGTTGCCCTGGAACAGGCTGGTGACCGAGCCGTCGTCAAAGACCTCGCGCACTGCGCGGGCGATTAGCGGGGCGATCGACAGCACCGTGAGCTTGTCGAACTGCTTGTCCTCGCTGATGGGCAGGGTGTCCGTGACGACGACCTCGGAGATACCCGAGTCGCGCAGACGGTCCACGGCCGGGCCGGACAGCAAGCCGTGCGTGGAGGTCACGATGACATCCTTGGCGCCGTTTTCGAACAGCGCCTCCGCAGCTTGCACAATGGTTCCACCAGTGTCAATCATGTCGTCCACCAGGACGCACGTGCGGCCCTTCACCTCACCCACGAGCTCGTGAACCTTGACCTGGTTGGGCACGGACGGGTCGCGACGCTTGTGGATGATGGCGAGCGGTGCACCGAGGTAGTCCGACCACTGGTCGGCCAGTCGCACACGGCCAGCGTCAGGGGAGACGATGGTGAGGTTGTCCGAGGCGACACGGGTGCGCACGTACTGCGCGAGCAAGGGCATGGCCCACAGGTGGTCCACGGGGCCGTCAAAAAATCCCTGAATCTGCGAAGTGTGCAGGTCGACTGACATGATGCGGTCAGCGCCGGCCGTCTTGAAGAGGTCGGCCATGAGGCGGGCCGAAATGGGCTCGCGGCCCTTGTGCTTCTTATCCTGACGCGCATAGCCGTAGCAAGGCATGATGACGGTGATGGCCTTAGCGGAGGCGCGCTTCATGGCGTCAACCATGATGAGCTGCTCCATGATGGACTCATTGATGGGAGCTGCGTGCGACTGCAAAACAAAGCAGTCAGCGCCGCGCACACTCTCCCCAAAGCGCACATACAGCTCGCCGTTGGCGAAGGTATACGCCGTGGTGGGGAGGAGTTCGATGTCCATCTGCTTGGCGACGGCGGTCGCGAGGTCCGGGTGAGCCCGGCCTCCGGCCAGCACCAGGCGTCGCTCGCTCGAGTTCGAGATAACGGCGGTCATTCTTCTCCCTTAGTGTCGGCGGCCGCGGAGGCGCGCTCCTCCTGTGCTCCCGACGATAACCCGTCAAGAGTGCCTGTCGCCTCCGCAGCGCGTGCGGCGGCATCGGCCGATGGTGTGCCGGGCCGGCGTCGTTGGACCCAGCCCTCCACGTTTTGCTGCGGTGAACTATTGATCGCGAGCGCCCCCGCGGGCACGTCATGACGAATCGTGGTTCCCGCGCCCGAATACGCGCCGTCGCCTATAGTCAGCGGCGCAATGAGCGTGTTATCCGAGCCTATGCGCACGTGGCTTCCCACGTTGGTGTGGTGCTTATTGACGCCGTCGTAGTTGACGAAGATGGTCGCGGCGCCGATGTTGGTGCCCTCGCCCACTGTGGCGTCGCCTACGTAGCTGAGGTGCGGCACCTTGGAGCCGGCACCAATCTTGGCGTTCTTGGTCTCGACGAACGCGCCGATCTTGCCGTCCGCCCCCAGCTGAGTGCCTGGGCGCAGGAACGAGAAGGGGCCCACCGTTGCTCCGGCCTCGATCACGGCGAGCGTGCCGTGGCTACGGATGACGGTGGCACCCTCACCTACCTCGACGTCCGTAAGCGTGGTGTCCGGACCGATGACGGCGCCGGTTGCGATGGTGGTCGCGCCCTTGAGTTGCGTACCGGGAAGAAGCGTGGAATCAGGCGCGAGCATCACGTCCGAGTCGATCCACGTGGTCGCCGGATCCTGGACGGTGACGCCCTCGCGCATCCAGCCCTCGACAATGCGGCGGTTCATGGCCGTGGCGGCCTGTGCCAGGTGAACCCGGTCGTTAACACCCTCAACGGCGGCAGCATCGGGCGCGATCATGGCTCCCACGCGGCCACCCGCCTCCCGGGCGAGGGCGAGCACGTCGGTGAGATACACCTCGCCCTGGGCGTTGTCCTGCCCGACGTGAGCGAGGCTGTCGCGCAGCGTCGCTGCGTCGAAGACATAGATGCCGGCATTGATCTCGGCGATCGCGCGCTGGGCGTCGGAGGCATCCTTCTCCTCCACGATTCCAAGAATGGCACCGTCGTCGCCTCGGACGATGCGGCCGTAACCCTTGGGGACAGCGACTTCTGCGGTCAGCACGGTCGCAGCGTTGCCGGCAGCCTGGTGAGCCTCGACGAGGGCCTGGAGAAGTGCGCCGTCAACAAGTGGAACGTCGCCCGAGGTCACGACGATGGCACCATCGGCCTGGGCATCGAGAACCGTCCGGTCCCCCACAGCGCCGCCCGCGACAGCCGCCGCGATGGCGGTGGTGTCCAGCGCACTAAGACCGCAGAAGACCGCCCTGCCAGTGCCGGGGACGTCGTCCTGGTCGGCGATCAGCGCATCAGGCGCGATCTCATGGATGTGAGCGGCGACGCGGTCACGGTCATGACGCACCACCACGACTGTGCGCTGCGGCTCGAGTGCGGCGGACGCTACGAGCGCGTGATGCACGAGCGAACGGCCGCCTATTTCGTGAAGAACCTTGGGTGTCGATGACTTCATGCGTGTGCCGGCACCGGCCGCAAGAATCATGACGGCTACGGGTCGGGTGTCGCTCACCGGCCCCCCTCGTCTCGCCCCCAGTGGGGCGGTTGCGATTGATGTCCCTACCCTACCTGGCGCGCACGGTTGCTCGCGTCGCTCCGGACGCAATCTAGCTCGTGCGCGGGGTGTTCCGCCCACAGGATTCGAACCTGTACCGCAAGGCTCCAAAGGCCTGCATGCTGCCGTTACACTAGGGCGGACCGAGGGACTCACGCCCCCACGGCGTACAGTCTGCCAGGATTCACGGCACACTATGTACGTGAGCACCGAACCCAAGAAGGCCCCCCGCGCCCGGATGACCGCGCGTGATCGCCGCGAGCAACTGGTGAACGTGGCCCGGTCGCTATTCGCCGAGAAGGGCTTTGACGGCACCTCAGTCGAGGAGATCGCCCTGCGGGCAGACGTATCAAAGCCGGTGGTATACGAGCACTTTGGCGGCAAGGAAGGCATCTATGCTGTGATCGTCGACCGTGAAGTTGGGGACCTGACCGGCGCGCTCACGCAGGCGCTAGCGCAGCGCGGACACCCCAAGCAGCACGTGGAACGCGCGGCTATGGCATTGCTCACATACATCGAGGACAGCCCCGACGGATTCCGCATTCTGGTGCGTGACTCCCCCGTCGCGCAAACCACCGGCACCTTCTCCTCGCTGATCGGCGACGTTGCGACCCAGGTGGAAGGTCTGCTCGCTGGGCAGTTCATCAAGCGTGGACTGGACCCTGCCGTTGCACCGATCTACTCGCAAATGCTCGTGGGGATGGTCGCGCTTACGGGCCAGCACTGGGCCGAGGTCCGCGAGCCATCCAAGCAAGAGGTCGCCGCGCACATCGTAAACCTCGCCTGGAACGGACTCTCCGACTTCGACCAGCAACCACAGCTCCCGTCGAGTCAAGGCGAGTTCGACGACAGATAGTCGGACGCCCCGCCCACTCCCCACCCCTCTGTGCAACCTCGACCGACCACCTCCTCGCAGCGGTCCTCGAGTAAAGACCTGCGTTCACAAAATTGCCTCGCGGTGCACATCGCCAATTCCTGCAGAGTTCGCTAGCGTGTGAACCAGCACATTCTCATCTCATCACCCAAGGAGAACCGCACCATGGTCAAAGGATTCAAGGACTTCATCACTCGCGGCAATGTAGTCGACCTTGCTGTCGCCGTTGTTATTGGCGCTGCGTTTGCGGCAGTAGTCAGTGCAATTGTAGAAGGGCTGATCAACCCACTCATCGCCGCAATTTTCGGCCAGCCGAACCTCGCCAGTGTTGGCAACTTCATGATCAACGACGCGCAATTTAGTATTGGTGTGGTTCTCCAGGCGCTCTTCAACTTCCTGGCCGTCGCCGTTGCGATCTATTTCATTATCGTTGTGCCGCTGAACCGCCTCGCGGAGCGCCGGAAGGCGAAGGACGAGCCCGTTGTCGAGGATGGACCCACCGAGGTCGAGCTGCTGATCGAGATCCGCGACGCGCTCAATAAGCAGGCCTAACAAGCGACCGCCCTCCCCCGTATTGGTCCGATTTGGCACGAACCCTGGGACTGCTGCGCCCTGTTGGTCCCATCTGACCCGGAACCCCGCATAGCGGCGTCAAGCACCCATGGTCGGTGGGCCCGAGTTCAGCAGGCCCAGAGTTATCGTCGACTGATTGCTTGCCAGGCGGCCCTGAGCCAAATTGGACCAACAGGGCGCCGAAGCACGCCAGAACGTGCGAAATCGGACCAACAGAGTGGCGGCCGGGATGTTCCCCTAGCGGCGCACGCACGTGAGGGATCGCTCGCAGTCGGTGCGGCAGGGTGGCGACTACCCCATCACCGTGGCACCCGGGGCCGGGCCGCTCACTGTCAGCACCGCGTCGGCGTCCCCGACTGCGGAGATATGCGCGGCAATTGCTAGGGCATGCTGGCGTGAGCGGGCCAATGCCGCCACTGTGGGCCCCGAACCGGAGATCATCACTCCCAGCGCCTCGGCATCGCGTGCAAGAGCCAACGTCTTCTTCAGGTGCGGGGCAAGGGCCAACGCCGGCCCTTGAAGATCATTGACCAACGCTGACCCGAGGGCACGCGGGTCTCCTGCCATCAGCGCGCTCATCACGGCATCGGAGAGATGCGGCGCACGCGCAACACGCTCCCCTGACGCCACCTGGCGGTCGAACTCCGCATAGACCGCGGGTGTGCTGAGCCCGTGTCCTTGCGTGGCAAACACCCAGTGAAACTCGCCGTGAGTCATTGCAGGAGACAGTTCATCCCCGCGGCCCAGACCGACCGCTGTGTGGCCGTGCAGGGCGAAGGGCACGTCCGCTCCAAGCCCCGCCGCTAGTTCGTCCAGCTCGTCGCGCGTCGCACCCACGTCCCAGGCCTCGGCACAGGCCAGCAGCGCCGCGGCTGCGTCAGCGCTTCCACCAGCCATGCCGCCAGCCACCGGCACCCCCTTGACGATGCGCAGGTTGACGCCGTCGGTGATGCCGTACTTGGCGGCCACCGCACGCGCTGCCTTCATCACCAGATTCGTCTCATCGAGCGGAACCGCGCCTGGGTCGGCCTTCACGGTGGGCAGCATGGTCATTTCGAGGACATAACGGTCATCATCGCGCGCAGAGGCGGTGACTGTCTCGAACAGGTCCACCGCCTGGAAGACCGTCGCGAGTGGGTGATAGCCGTCGTCCTGCTTAGGCCCCACGGAAAGCTGCAAATTCAGCTTGCCAGGCGCGCGGACGGTCACTTCACGAGTCATGCTTCACCGGTGTCATCGGACTCGAATGTCATTGCTCAAGAGTGGCAGAGCCTGCGGCCTCGCGCCGGGCAAGCTCCTCGGCGATGCGCACAAAGTCCGCGATCCCCAGCGCCTCACCGCGAGTGAGCGGCTCGATGCCGAGCGCGATGAGCGCCTCCTCGGCCTTAGCATTCGTGCCGGCAAGCTCGGCCAACGAACCGCGCAACCCCTTGCGCCGATGCGCGAAGGAGGCATCAATCACGGCCCACACCTGCTCGCGGCTCACGGTGGTCTCAGGCACCTCGCGGCGCTGCATGAGGACAAGCGCACTGTCGACGCGGGGCACGGGCCAGAACACGGCACGGCCCACATCGCCGGCGCGGCGCACCGAGCAATACCACGCAGCCTTCGCAGAGGGAATGCCGTAGGTGCGCGACCCGGGAGGAGCCGCGAGGCGGTCGGCTACCTCGGACTGGACCATGACGAGAATTCGCTCGAGCGACTCGAACGTCTCCAGGAAGTGCAGGATCACCGGGACCGACACGTTGTACGGCAGGTTCGCGACCAGCGCGGTGGGCGGCTCCGGAAGGGCATCGACCTTCATCGCATCTGCGCCGATGACGGTCAGGTTGCCCGCAAACTCAGGGGCCCGCTCGGCGACAGTCTGCGCCAGCGCGGCGGCCAAAACGGGATCAATCTCCACCGCGGTCACCCGCGCACCCGTCTCGAGCAGCGCGAGAGTCAACGAGCCCAGCCCGGGGCCAACCTCGACGACGTGGTCGTCGGCAGTCACCCCAGCGATGCGGACGATGCGCCGGACCGTACCGGCGTCAACCACGAAGTTCTGTCCCCACTTCTTGGTAGGGGCGGTATTCAGTCCCTCAGCAAGATTGCGAACGTCGTTCGGGCCGAGTAATTCGGCCACCCGCTAGTACCAGCCGACGTTCACCGAGTGCGCCCAGCCACCGCAGGGGGTGCCATAGCGTCCCTTGATGTAGCCAAGACCCCACTTGATCTGGGTCGCGGGGTTAGTCCTCCAGTCAGCACCGGCGGAGGACATCTTTGAGCCAGGAAGTGCCTGCGGGATGCCGTACGCGCTCGAGGAGGGGTTTGCCGCTCCGGTGCGCCAGTTCGATTCCTTGGTGAAGAGCGCGTTGAGGCACTCCCACTGTTCGCCGGTCCAGCCATAAATGCTGGCGGCCATCGACTTCCCGAGCGCACGGTTGGAGCCCGAGTTCGACGTGACGGGGACGTAGGCTGCCTTGGGCTCCGTCTTGGTACCGATTGCGACAACCTCGTCGGTGGGTTCGTCAACGAGGATGCGGAGCGACTCCTCGCGTTCGACCTCCACGCCGTCAACCTTCTTGACGGTGTAACTGACGAGTTCGGAGCCGTCCTTGCCTGGGGTCACGACCTTCTTGGTGCCCTTTTCCACGGAGGAATCATCCTTCTCCACCGAGTCGAACTTGAGTTCGTTCTCCACAGTTTCCGTGGTGACCTCGACATCGGAGTCGCCTGCCGCCACGGGGTTGACCACCGCGGCCAGGTCCTGAGCGGCGAGGCTCTTGCCCGCAGACGAGTCGAGCGGGTTGGCGCCAGCGGAGGCGAAGGAACCCACTGCGAATGCCACGATTGCTGTTGTCACTCCCACCTGGCGAAGAGTGCGAGTGCGCGACGTGGTGCGCTGGCGGCGATCACGGCGCCCCCCAGTCACGGGGTGCGTTCGGCGGTAGCTCAAGTGAGTCCTCTCGTCGCGTTCGGATGAACGCTTGGCCGGCAAGCGCGGGAAGAAACCGCGCATACGTCAGCGTCTTTTATCTCATATTCATAACGGTCGGCGCCAGCCGAGATTCTGGGAGGTGATGAATCACACACTCGTTATCGGCGAATTACCAGGGCCCATAGAGACGATTAGAGGTATCTGACACAGTTTTACAGGCAGTCTCCAGCGTCACACCAGTCACATCCGCAATGGTGCGCATGGTGAGCGGTACGAGGTATGGAGAGTTTGGCGCACCCCGGTGAGGATGGGGCGTAAGGAACGGCGCGTCGGTCTCGACGAGCACTCGGCTAAGGGGCGTGACAGACAGCGCCGCACGCAGCCCATGCGAGTTCTTGAAGGTCACCGTGCCCGCGAAACTGAGGAAGTATCCGCGGTCCGCGCACAGACGCGCCATTCCCGCGTCTCCGCTGAAGCAGTGGAACACCGTCTGATCTGGGGCGCCGTCCTGCTCGAGCACATCGATAACGTCGCCATGTGCATCGCGATCGTGAATTTGCAACGGCTTGCCAAGCTCCTTGGCCAGCGCGATGTGGTCGCGGAAAGACCGGATCTGCGCGTCCCGCCCCTCGGGGCCTGTACGGAAGTAGTCGAGCCCAGTCTCCCCCACCACACGGATTCGTTCACCCCGTGCGAGCTCGGCGATCTCTGCGAAGGCTTCGTCGTAACCCAGGCCACTCTCGTGCGTGCCGTCCACGTGCTGCGGCGCATCGTTCGGGTGCAGGGCTACGCCACCGAGCATCGCGGGATACTTCAGCACGGCCTGTGCGGTCCAACGGGCCGATGCCACGTCGCACCCAATTTGGACGACGCGATCAACCCCCACGGCCGATGCATCGGCGAGCTGCCGCTCGACGGATCTAGGCTCGTCGCCGGCTGGCCACTCAAGATGGCAGTGGTTGTCCGCCACCGGGAACGGCAGTGCCTCGGGAAGCGGGGGCCACTGCCCTCTACGGCTCACCGCGTCACTCTGTCATCGTCACGAGGACCATGCCACGCATGACAATCAGTTGTCCCCATTCATGCGCTCAAGCTCGGCCTCGACGATGTCGTCGTCGAGCTTGGTGAAGATGGGGCTCGGTGCAGGCACCGGGGTGCCCGCGACGATGGGATTGCGCGACCAGAGTCCAGCCTGACCCGAATAGTCACCCTGAATGACCGGGTAGTGCCGGTCGGGCAGGTCAAGGTCCTGAACCTCGTTCATCTGCGGCATGGGTGAGAACACTCCCGTTCCACCGAAGGCTTCGTGCACCTTCTGCGAGCTGTGAGGCATGAACGGCGAGAGCATCGTGTTGGCGTCGGCGATCAGCTGAGTGGCCACTCCGAGTACCGTCTTCATGCGCTCGGGGTCTTCGTTCTTGAGCTTCCAAGGGGCGGTGTCCGCGAGGTACTTATTCGCGTCCCCGACGACCCGCATGGCCTCGTTTATGCCGGCGCGCTGACGGTGAGTGCGCACCAGGTCGCCCACGGCGCCGAAGGCCGCCTGCGACGCATCGAGCGCTGCACGGTCCACGTCCTGCAGATCGTTCATCGCGGGAATCTCGCCCACATTCTTGTTCACCAGCGACGCGGTGCGGTTGACCAGGTTTCCCCAGCCGGCCACGAGCTCGTCATTGGTGCGGCGCTTGAACTCGGACCACGTGAAGTCGGCGTCCGAGGTCTCGGGGCCCGCCGTCGCGATGAAGTAGCGCAGCGCATCAGGCTGGTACCGGGCCAGCATGTCGCGCACGTAGATGACGTGACCGCGCGAGGAGGAGAACTTGGAGGACTCCATGGTGAGGAACTCGCTCGACACCACCTCGGTGGGCAACTGCAGGTCGCCAAACTCACTGAGTTTGCCGCCCTTAGAGCCCCGACCGTTGGCAGCAATGAGCTCTCCGGGCCAGATCTGGGAGTGGAACGTGATGTTGTCCTTGCCCATGAAGTAATAGGACAGGGCCTCGGGGTCGTTCCACCACTTGCGCCATGCCTCGGGCTCGCCCTCACGGCGCGCCCACTCAATGGACGCGGACAGGTAGCCGATGACGGCGTCAAACCACACGTAGAGGCGCTTGTTGGGGTTGTCTTCCCAGCCGGCAAGCGGCACGGGGATGCCCCAGTCGATGTCGCGTGTCATAGCGCGCGGGCGCATGTCTGACAGCAGGTTGCGCGAGAAGTTCATGACGTTGGGGCGCCAGCCTTGACGTGCGCCGAGCCACTCTGCCAGGGGCTCGGCGAGTGCAGGCAGGTCCAGGAAGAAGTGCTCGGTCTCTACGAACTTAGGCGTCTCGCCGTTGATCTTGCTGTGCGGGTTCTTGAGGTCGATCGCATCGAGCTGGTTTCCACAGTTGTCGCACTGGTCGCCGCGGGCGCCATCGTCGCCACAGATGGGGCACGTGCCCTCGATGTAGCGGTCGGGAAGCGTGCGGCCGGTGGACGGCGAGATCGCGCCACGGGTGGTCTGCTCGATCATGTAGCCGTTCGCATTGACGGCCTTGAACAGTGACTGCGCCACGGCGTAGTGATTGCCGGTGGTGGTGCGGGTGAAGAGGTCGTAGCTGAGGCCCAGCGACGTGAGGTCCTCGACGATGACGCGGTTGTAGCGGTCGGCGAGTTCCTGGGGCGACACGCCCTCCTGGTCGGCCTGGACCAAAATCGGTGTGCCGTGCTCGTCCGTGCCAGACACCATCAGTACGTCGTTGCCCGCCATGCGCATGTAGCGACTAAAGACATCGGAGGGGACGCCGAAACCGGCCACGTGGCCGATGTGTCGGGGCCCATTGGCATACGGCCAGGCAACAGCGGAGAGGATGTGTGACATGGCGTTTATCTTACTGACCCAGTAGGCAGAGGGTTAGCGCCGTGGGGCTCAGTCCCACGGCGCCGAGCGCCACTACAGCGCTTCCTCACCGGCGGAATAACTCATCAGAGCCTTTGGCTCAGGCGGTAGTACGCAGCATTCCACTTCATTTCACGCTCAAATTCTACGAGCGTGGTACCTGAGTCTATCGTCAGCATCTCCACCCCAGTCATATGGGCGAAATCTTGATAGACGGCGACGTCGAGCTGGTTAGACATGACCGTGTGGTGCGCTGCCCCCGCCGCAAGCCACGCAGAGGTCGCGGTACGGAAGTCGGGGGATGCCTTCCAGACCGCGTGGCCCACCGGGAGGTTTGGCATGGGCGAGGGCAGCGGCACATTCTCGACGACGTTGGCCACGAGGCGGAAGCGTTCGCGCATATCGCTCAGGGCCACCACGACCGCCGGCCCGGGATCCGCGGTGAAGACCAGCCTGACTGGATCCTCTTTACCGCCAATGCCGAGCGGGTGCACCTCTAGTCGAGGTGCGGACGAGGTGAGGCTAGGACTCACCTCGAGCATGTGAGCGCCCAGACTAAGTTCCTGGCCGGGCACCAAGTGGTACGTGTAGTCCTCCATGAGGCTGGCGCCGCCCGGGAGCCCTGCGCCCATCACGGCAGACAAGCGCACGAGGATCGCGGTCTTCCAGTCGCCCTCGGCGCCAAAACCGTAGCCGTCCGCCATGAGGCGCTGCACCGCGAGGCCAGGGAGCTGACGCAGCTCACCTAGATCCTCAAAACTGGTGGTGAACCCGTGGAAGCCCCCCTCCTCGAGGAACGAGCGAAGGCCGATCTCGACTGCCGCGCCGTATCGTAGCGAGTCCGCACGCTCTGCGCCGGGGAGTAGTTCAGCTGCGACGTCATACAGCTCGACGTACTCGGCTACCAGCGCATCAATGTCCGCCTCGGATGCGGCGTGGACAGCCTCGGCAAGCTCGTTGACCCCCCACGTGTTGATCTGGGCGCCAAACACAATCTCCGCCTCAGTCTTGTCGCCCTCGGTGACGGCGACGTAGCGCATGTTGTCGCCAAAGCGGGCGAGCTTGAGGTTCTTGGAGGCAGCGCGGCCTGCCGCAGCACGTGTCCAAGTGCCGATGCGCTTGGTGACCTCGGGGTCGGACACGTGACCCACCACAGTGGTGCGCGCGATTCCCATGCGGGCCTCGATGTAGCCGAACTCGCGGTCGCCGTGCGCCGCCTGGTTCAGGTTCATGAAGTCGAAGTCGATGCTGTCCCAGGGGAGTTCTACGTTTGCCTGCGTGTGGAAGTGCAGCAGCGGCTTCTGGAGCGCGTCCAGTCCGGTGATCCACATCTTGGCGGGGCTGAACGTGTGCATCCAGGTGATGACGCCGATCACGTTCTTGGCAGCATTGGCCTCGAGCATGATGTCGTGGATCGCGTCGCGGCCAGTGAGGACGGGCTTCCACACCACGGTCACCGGGATGTCCGAGGACTCCTGGAGTTGACGCGCGACGTCCTGCGACTGCGCCGCCACTTGGCGCAGTGTCTCCTCGCCGTAGAGGGTCTGGCTACCGGTCAGCAGCCACACTTCATAGGTGGCGAGGTCGGGGACGATGCTGGTGCTCACTTGTTCTCTCCTTGCGGGGCTTGCCCGTAGACATTCTGATAGCGGTCAAAGAGGGAGTCGATCGCCTCTTGAGGAATGGGGATGAGGTCGCCTGCCTGGCGGGCGATGTGGACGGTGCGCGCCACGTCCTCGCACATGACGGCCGCCTTCACGGCGTCCTTCGCGTCCTTGCCAATCGTGAATGGGCCGTGGTTCTGCATGAGCACGGCGCGAGACCGATGCCCGTCCAGGGTCTCCACGATGCCGCGTCCAATCGAGTCGTCGCCGATGATCGCGAAAGGGCCGAGCGGGATGGGTCCGCCAAACTCGTCGGCCATCGCGGTAATCACGCAGGGGATCTCCTCGCCGCGTGCAGCCCAGGCCACCGCGTAAGTCGAGTGCGTGTGCACCACTCCGCCGACGTGAGCCATGTGACGGTACACGTACGCATGCGCGGCCGTGTCGCTCGAGGGGCTGCGTTCCGAACCGTCCGAACCCTCGATGACGTTGCCGTCGAGGTCGCACAGGATCATGTTCTCCGGGCTCAGCTGGTCGTAGACCACGCCGCTGGGCTTGATCACGAACAGGTCGTAGCCGGGCACGCGACCGCTGACGTTGCCGCCGGTCCAGACGATCAGCTCGTTCTTCACGAGCTCATCGTGCAACTCGGCCACTTGGGTGCGTACGGTCGCGATGGCCTCGATGGCCTCCGCGGGCGCCACTCCGTTGGTAGTGGTCGGGTCTGCGCTAGTCACGACAGGACTTCCCTTCGGCGCTGCTTAAGCCTGCGCATCACGTCGTTCGCGCCGCGCCCAAAGTAGTCATGCAACTGGCTATATTCGGCGAAGAGCGCGTCGTAGGCATCGGCCGCCTCGTCGTTGGGCGTGTACGCCGCCTTGATGACCTTGCCCATGACCTCGGCTGCGGCGCGAACATTGGGGTACGCGCCGGCCGCGACGGCGGCGTGAATTGCTGAACCAAGCGCGGGGCCCTGATCGGAGTCGATGATCGAGATGGGCATGCGCAGCACGTCGCAGTAGGTCTGCATCAGCAGCGGGTTCTTGAGGAGGCCACCCGCGACCACGAACTCGGTGACCGGGACTCCGGCCGTATTGAACGTCTCGACGATGGTGCGGGCACCAAAGGCGGTCGCCTCAAGCAGCGCGCGGTACACCTGCTCGGGTCGCGTCGCGAGCGTGAGCCCCACGATGGTGCCGCTGAGCTCGGTGTTGACCAGCACGGAACGGTTGCCGTTGTGCCAGTCCAATGCAACTAGACCGTGGGCGCCAACGGGCTCCTCGTACGCCAGGTCAGTCAGGTACTGGTGAACCGACTTGCCCGCAGCCGCCGCGGCATCGTGCGATGCCTGGGGGACCTGGTTGTTGACGTACCAGGCGAAGATGTCGCCCACGCCGGACTGGCCCGCCTCGTAGCCAAAGAGGCCGTCGACAATTCCGCCATCAACGACGCCGCACATGCCGGGCACCTCCGCGAGGTGATCGCCATTCATCACGTGGCACGTGCTGGTGCCCATGATCGCGAGCATCTGGCCTGGCTCGACGGCCTTGGCAGCGGGGGCCGTGACGTGAGCGTCCACGTTACCGACCGCTACGTGAATTCCCTCGGGCAACCCGGTCCATTGTGCGGCCTCAGCCGTCAAAGTTCCGGCCGATGCTCCAAGGGCACCGATGCTGTGCGCCACCTTGGTAGTGGCGAAGTCGGCAAATTCGGGGTTGAGGGCGGCAAGGAAATCGCGGGAGGGCATCTCACCGTCCTGCAAGATTCCCTTGTAGCCGGCGGTGCAGGCGTTGCGGACATACTCGCCGCACAGTTGCCACACGATCCAGTCGGCCGCCTCGACCCAGTGGTCCATGCGGTGATAGATCTCGGGATCTTCCTCGAGCAGCTGCAGGCCCTTGGCGAACTCCCATTCACTGGAGATGAAGCCGCCGTAGCGTGCGAGCCACTTCTCGCCACGCTCGGTCGCGAGCGCATTGATGCGGTTGGCCTGGCCCTGTCCCGCATGGTGCTTCCACAGTTTGATGTACGCGTGGGGCCGGTCCGCGTACTCGGCGAGCTCGTTCAGGGGCGTGCCGTCCGCGAGCACCGGCATGGGGGTGGACGCGGTGAAGTCGGTGGCGATGCCGATGACGTCGGCCGGGTCGATGCCCGCGGCCCTGACGGCGTCAGGGACTGCCTTCTGCAGCACCTCGCGGTAGTCCTGCGGCACCTGCAACGCCCACTCGGGGGGCAGCGAAGCACCGGTCGCGGCAAGCGTCGTGTCCATGACCGCATGGGGGTATTCGTGAACCGCGCTGGCGAGTTCGGCGCCGTCGCTCACGCGGACGACTAGTGCACGCCCGGAGAGCGTCCCATAGTCCACTCCGATGACGTACTTGTGGTCCTCGTATGCCACTGAAGGCCTCCTTGCCTATTGGTCATTCACGCTTAGATTAACGTTAACATACCGCTCGCCGTGCGGCATTGCAATGTTCTTTTGAAGTGCGGCCACCCGGTGCGAGGCGACTAAGGCCCTAGATGCGGGCGACCGACTGACGCTCGACCAGCCAGGGGGTGAGCGGGCCACCCTGGGGCGCGGGCTCATCATCCAATTGCGCGAGGATGAGCTCAACCGCGCGGTGCCCTACGCCCTCGAAGTCCTGGTGGATCGTCGTCAGCGGGGGCAAGCTGTGCGCGGACTCGGGGATGTCGTCGAACCCCACCACCGACACGTCACCCGGCACGCTGCGCCCCGCGTCGCTCAGCGCGTGAATCAGACCCAACGCCATCTGGTCGTTCGAACAGAACACCGCCGTCGCATCCGGGGCAACGAGGGTGCCGCAGGCGTAGCCAGAATCGGCACGCCAGTCCCCCTCGAGCGTCTCGAACTCCGCCAGCCCATGCGCGGCCACGGCCTCGTCGAACGCGGCGCGACGCAACTGCGCCTCAAAGTAGTCCGAAGGGCCCGAGACATGCTGAATGCGGGTGTGCCCCATCGACCTCAGGTAGTCGATCGCGACGCGGACGCCATGAGCCTGGTCGATCGCCACCGCGTGGCCCGCGTCGTAGCCACCGGTCTGCAGGGTAATCACCGGCAGGTCGGCCTTCATACCCTCGAGCTGCGTCAGCACCATGTCGTGCGGCGCGACTACCACGAGCGCCTCGATCGAGCGGTTGTTCAGGAATTCAAGCGCCTCTGCAATTGACGCCGACTCCGAGGCTGAGCTCGTCACGAGCGGGAAGTAGCCCGCCTCGCGCATGGCGTGCTCGACGGCCTGGACGGAGGACATCTTGCCAAAGTTTGGCTCACCGGGGGTGAGGACACCAATCGAATGGGTGCGGCCGGTGACAAGCGCACGGGCCGCCATATTGCGGCGGTAACCCAGCTCCTCAATTGCGGCGAGCACTCGCTCGCGCGTAGCGGGACGCAGGTTGGCGGAGCCATTGATCACACGGGAAACGGTCTGGTGAGAGACGCCCGCGAGCGCGGCGACGTCATGCATGCTTGGACCTCGACTAGTCCCGCTCATGACGCCTCCTTTGGCCTGCGGCTTTCGTTGCGCGCCGCGAACGACACCCTATCGCTTGTGTGAACGCTCACCCTGCAACCTAGCGCCGCACCGCTGCGGCTGCCGTGCCTCACCGCGCGCGCCCAGTGACACTCTGGCGCTGCATTGCTACGGCTCCTGCCGGCGGAGCCGTGGACGCTCGCCGGATGAGGGCGGGCATCCGACGAGTGGGGTCGGCCGCGTCTTCGTCCTGCAGCACCGAAAGGAGAAGTGAGAACGCGTCCCGCCCAAGCGTCGCAAAGTCGAGGCGCACCGTACTGAGTGGAGGATTGACGTATGCCGCCAGGGGAATGTCATCAAAGCCCATGACTGAAACATCCTCCGGCACGCGACGCCCCTGCGACTGGAGCCCATGCATTACACCCAAGGCCATCTCATCGCTCGCTACAAACACGGCCGTCATGGCCGAGTCGCCGGCGAGTGACAGCCCATGCTCGTAACCCGATGCTGGGGACCAGTCCCCGGCCAACGCCGGCGCAATCGGCAACTTCGCATCGGCGAGCGCGGCCCGCCATCCACGCTCGCGCTCGCCCGCATTCATCGAGCCGACGGCGCCCGAGACGTGGCGGATCTCGCGGTGACCGAGTTCAATGAGGTGCTCCACCGCAAGTGAGGCGCCCTCGAACTGGTTGAACGCGACCTGATGGGTGTCCTCACGCACCGCCGCCAACTCCGACGCAACGGCGACGAGCGGGACGCCCAACTCAATGTTCTGGATCACCTCGAGCGCTTCTCGCTCGTCAGAGATGACGACGATCGCCTCGACCTTCTGGCCCAGTAGCAACTCGATCGCGGCGCGCAACGACGTCGCGTCCCCGCTGACCATACTGGAGGCGCTCACCGCGTAGCGGGCCTCACGAGCCGCTGTTGTGAAGTGAACAGCGGTGGTGGAAACACTGAAGGACGGCACCCCGGTGGATACCAAGCCCAGTACTCGCGAGCGCTTGGTGACGAGTGCACGCGCCGCCGGCGACGGCACGTAACGCAATTGCGCGATCGCCTTCACCACGCGGTCGCGTGTCGCCGGACGCACGTTTGGCAGGTCGTTGATAACCCGCGACACCGTCTGATGGGACACGCCCGCAAGGCGGGCCACATCAAAGATGTTCGCCGCCTTAGCTTGCTTGTCGTGTTGCGTCACAGTTCCCTCGGTTTGTCAGGGCTTTGGCTGCCCCCACGCTGACTAAGTATGCCGTGTGGGGGCCAGGGACTGGGTCAATCTCGCCTTCGCGTCAGCACCTTCTGAAGCACGATGAACACCAGCAGCAGCCCGCCGATGAAGATGCGCGTCCACCACGAGCTGAGTGTCCCCTCGTAACTGATCATGGTTTGGATCAAGCCCAGCACCAGGACACCAAGGGCAGAACCCAGGACAAACCCGTAGCCACCGGTCAGCAGCGTGCCGCCGATCACCACCGCGGCAATAGCGTCGAGCTCGGTTCCTACGGCGGTTAGCGAGTAGCCGGACAACGTATAGAAGGAGTACAGCACCCCCGAGATGCCCGAGCACAGGCCGCTCACGACGTATACGAGCACCTTGGTGCGCCCCACGGGAAGACCCATGAGCGTTCCGGACTGCTCCGAGCCACCCAGTGCGTAGACCGTGCGGCCAAAGCGGCTGTAGTGAAGAACGTAGAACGCGACGGCCACCACCAGCAGCGCAATAATCACGCTGATGGTGATCGACGCGCTGCCACCCAGCGGAATGCGCGTAGACGCCATACTGACAAAGAACGGATCGTTGATCGAGATCGAGGCCTCGCTGATCACGTAGCAGAGGCCGCGCGCGAGGAACATGCCGGCGAGCGTTGCGATAAACGGTTGCACTTTGAATACATGGATCATGAGACCCATCCCCAGCCCCAGTAACGAGGTGGCAATCAGCGTGACCGCGATCACTCCCGCGGCCGGCACCCCCGCCTCAAGCAGCTTCGCGCAGATCATGGCGGAGAGCGCGATGACCGATCCTACGGACAGGTCAATGCCGCCCGTCAGGATGACGAACGTCATTCCCACGGCGAGCACTATCAGGTAGGCGTTGTCCACGAACAGGTTCAGCAGCACCTGCGGCGACCAGAAGTTGTCGTATCGCACGCCGCCGGAGACGAACATCGCGATGAACAGCCCGAGCGTCACGAGTACTGGTGCGTACTTGGGGCTCGTGATGATGCGGCGTCCGGCGCTCAGGGTGCCGCGGGTCGCGGAGTTGGCGGGAAGTCTTTCCATCACTGTGCTGCTCATGCGGAGACCTTCTCTCGCGTCGGTTCGATTGCCTTGGTGGGCGTCGGCCTTCTTCGGTCTTTGCGCCAATTCGCAAACTTCTCATTGGTGGTGGGCGACTGCAGTAGCGAGACCGCAATCACCACGATGGCCTTGAACACCATCGTCGCGACGGGAGGGATACCCACGATGTACACGGTCGTCACTAACGTCTGGATCACGAGGACGCCCACCAAGGTGCCGATGAGCGAGAAGCGGCCACCCATCAGTGAGGTGCCGCCGATGACTACTGCGAGGATCGCATCGAGCTCAATGAACAGCCCCGTGTTGTTCGCGTCCGCCGCGGTCTGGTCGGAGGTGATGATCAGACCCGCGAGGGCCGCGAGCAAAGCGCAGAAGGCATAGATGCCCAGCAGCAGACCTCGCGATCGGATACCCGCCTGGCGGCTGGCCTCGGGGTTGATGCCCACGGACTCGATGAACATGCCGAGCGCGGACCGGCGAACCACGAGCATCGTCAGGATGAGCACCACTGCTGCGATCACTACCGCGACGGGGAAGCCCGCGATGAAGCCCGAGCCGAACCACTCAAAGGGCTTTGAGTGAAGCGTCAGGATCTGCCCCTCGGTGATGAGCATCGCCACGCCACGACCGGCGGTCATGAGGATCAGCGTCGCGATAATCGGCTGGATCTTGAGGTACGCGACCAGCGTCCCGTTCCAGACACCCAGGATGAAGCCCAGGATCAGCGCGATGCCAACGGCCTGAACAACGGTCCAGGGGTTGTCGGGGGTGGGCGAGTTTAGTAGTAGGGCGGAAACGACTGCGCCAGATATTGCCGCGATCGACCCGACCGACAGATCTATGCCGCGCGTGGCGATGACGAGCGTCATTCCCACCGCGATCAGCAACGTGGGGGCACCGTTGCGCAGGATGTCGATGGGGGCGCCAAAAAGGTGTCCCTCCTTGACCGTGATGTCGAGAAAGCCAGGAAAGGCAATTACGTCGACGATAATGAGTCCTACAAGGATCACCACAGGCCAGAAGACGCGGCTGCCGGTGAAGTTTCTCAGTTGCGCGCTCATGCGACGACGTCCTTTTCATCCTCGTCTTCGGATCCCTCGGCGATGAGCGCGAGCAGATCCTCGACAGACAAGCTGTCATTTTCAACCATGGAAACCATGTGCCGGTCCCGCATGACGCCCACACGGTGACTCAGGCGCAACACCTCTTCGAGCTCCGCGGAGATGTAGAGCACGCTCATGCCGTTCTCCGCGAGGTTGAAGACCAGCTTCTGAATCTCCGCCTTCGCGCCGATGTCGATTCCACGGGTCGGCTCATCCAGGATGAGCAGGCGAGGTGCCACCGCAAGCCAACGCGCAAGCAGCACCTTCTGCTGGTTACCGCCGGAGAGGTTGCGCACCAGCGCATGCGGGTCGGCGGGCCGGATGTTCAGCGCGTCGATGTAATGCTGCGCGAGTTCCGTCACGCGCTTGGGCGAGATGGGTCGGTACCAGCCTCGTTCGATCTGAAGAGCGAGGGCGATGTTGTCACGCACCGACAGGTCGCCGACGATGCCCTCGCCGCGCCGGTCCTCGCTCGCAAAGGCAATGCGCTTTGACAGCGCCTTGCGTGGCGAGGTGAGCTTGACCGCCTTGCCGTTGACCTCGCTCGTGCCGGAGTCCGCCCGATCGATGCCGCCCAAGAGACGGGCGATCTCCGTGCGTCCGGAACCGAGCAAGCCGGCCAGTCCCACGACCTCGCCTTCGTCGATACTGAAGTCGACCGGGCGGATAGCGCCACGGCGGCCGAGCCCCTTGGCCTCGAGAAACGGGATCCCGGTACCGGCGATTTCCTCCTCGGATTCGCGGTGGCGCTGCTCGAGCTCCGAGAAGCTCGCCATCTCCTTGCCGATCATCTTCTGGACGAGGTCGATCTTAAGGATCTCCTCGGTGCGGTACTCGCCCACGAGCCTTCCATTGCGGAGAATCGTGAGGCGGTCGGCGATCTCGTAGACCTGGTCGAGGAAGTGCGACACAAAGAGAATGGCGCAGCCCTGTTCCTTCAGTGTGCGGATGACGCGGAAGAGTTCCGCGACCTCATCGGTGTCGAGGGACGACGTGGGCTCATCAAGGATCAGGACTGTCGCGTTGACGTCAACTGCGCGGGCGATCGCCACTAGCTGCTGGATGGCGATCGAGTGCGAGCCCAGCAGGCTCCCCGGGTCGATGTCCAGATTCAGGCCCTCGAGGAGTTCGGCGGCACGTCGGCGCATCGCGTGCCAGTCCAGCGAGCCAAAGCGTCGGGGTTCGCGGCCAAGCATGATGTTCTCGGCCACGGAAAGATTGGGAAGGAGGTTGACCTCCTGGTAAACCGTACTGATGCCGGCGTCTTGCGCCTGTGCGGGCGTGCTGAAGGAAACCTTGCTGCCAGCCAGGTGCATGTCACCTGCGGTCGCCGTGTAGACGCCCGTCAGGACCTTAATGAGCGTGGACTTGCCGGCACCGTTTTCTCCCATCAGCGAGTGGACCTCGCCTGGATACATGCGGAAGTCGACGCCGTCGAGGGCCATCACCCCGGGGAACTCCATCGTCACGCCCACCATGTCGACCACTGCGTCGGCGGGGCTTAGAACCTGTGTCATGAGTTGCTCTCTCCTTTGAGGGCCAAGCTGAGACGCGGTGTGGGTGCGCGGCTGGAGCCACGCACCCACACCCTACTGAGAAGGGGTAAGTCTTCTTAGTAAGCGCGTTCGGGCAGTGCTGCGATTGCCTCGTCCTGGGTGAACGTGGTCTCCTCGGTCACGATGCGCTTGTCAACCGTCTCGCCGTTGTAGACCGCGGTGGCGATCTCCACGAGCTGGTCACCGAGCAACGGTGAGCATTCGACGATGAAGTTGATCTTGCCGTCAGCGAGGGCCTGCATGCCGTCGTGCACCGCATCAACGGTGACAATCTTGATGTCGACGCCAGGCTCGAGACCAGCGGCCTCGATTGCCTCGATGGCCCCTAGACCCATGTCGTCGTTGTGTGCGTAAATCAGGTCGACGTCGGGGTTGGACTTGAGCAGCGCTTCGGTCACTTCCTTGCCGCCTGCGCGAGTGAAGTCACCTGTCTGTGACGCCACGATCTCAAACTTGGGGTCCGCGCCGATGATGTCGATGAAGCCCTCAGCGCGGTCAATCGCGGGAGCGGCACCGGTGGTGCCCTCGAGCTGGATGATCTTGACGGAGTCGGCGTCGGCGTACTCGTTGACGACCCACTCGCCCGCCTTGTTTCCCTCGAGCACAAAGTCGGATCCGAGGAAGCTCTCGTACAGCGAGTCGTCCTCGGAGTCGACCGAGCGGTCGGTGAGGATGACCGGGATGCCCGCGGCCTTCGCCTCATTGAGCACTGCGTCCCAACCAGTCTCAACGACCGGCGAGAAGGAAATGATGTCGACGCCCTGCTGGATGTAGGAGCGGATCGCCTTGATCTGGTTCTCCTGCTTCTGCTGTGCGTCCGAGAACTTCAGCTCAATGCCCGCGTCCGAGAATGCGCGCTGAATGTCGTTCGTGTTGGCGGTGCGCCATCCACTCTCCGCGCCAACCTGCGCGAACCCCACCACCATGTCGCCGGCGTCACCCGCTGCGGCGGCCTCGGTCTCGCCGGCGGCTGCCGTCGCTCCGTCGGTGGCCCCATCTGTTCCACCATCGCTGGAGCAACCAGCGAGGGTGAGTGCCGCGGCGCCAAATGCCGCGATTGCTGCGTACTTCTTCATAGTCGAACCTCCTTGTTCGGTGCCGCCGCTAACTGCTTCGTTGCCAGGCGTCGGCGACCCAGTGACTCTGGGCTTGCCACTGACACTAGGGCAAAATGTTAACCCTCACAACTGGAAATGTGAACCTTAACAAAATCGTTACAATCCGTGATCTGGGTGATTAAATAGTCATTTATCAGGCATTATCTATCTTTACCATGCCCCGCCGACGGAACGTGACCTGGAATTCAATGTGATGAAAGTCGATGTGACAACATCCAGACTCGCGTCACGACGCATACGACGGCGCATCGGGAAGCCCAAAGAACTCCTCGAGGGTGGCCACACCACGGTCGCGCATTTCCATCGCGAGATCCACACCCACGTAACGCACGTGCCACGGCTCATAGATGTACCCGGTGATGTCCTGGTCACCCTCGGGATACCGGACGATGAAGCCGTACTCGGCGCCGTGGTCGGCAATGAAGCGGCCTACCTCAGTATCCCCAAAACACGCCAGGAGACGACACGCGTCGGAGTCGTAGAGGTCCGCGGACCAGCCCGTCTGGTGCTCGGAATACCCGGGCCGTGCTGAAAACGTGTCCGCCTTCGCCGTTCCGGAGCGATTTACGTAAACGCTGTAGAGGTCGTTCTGTCGGGCATAGCTACGGTAGGCATTCGACACCCGGAAGTTCAGCCCCTCTGCCTGGGCGTCCTCATGCATCTGGGCAAGGGCGTCGCCGGCCTCCGCACGGATGCTCCCGCCGTCCGTGAAGCTCACCCCGTTAACCGCGCCCAGGTCGTCGGGCACGTAGGTCTTGGGGTCCAAAGGCCGCAACTTGTTCACCACCACCCAGGGCGAGTCAGCCTCGTCGATCGAGTACTTGTCCATGTCGAAGACCGTGGAAGGCGCCACTATGGGCTCAGCTGTTCCTGAAGCCGAGGCGCTGACGCGGGGGATCGCAGACTCCGAGGGCGCTGCGGGCACCTCCGGCGACGTCGATGCGCCCCCACTGGCCACGCTCGGAGCCTGCTCAGTTCCACCCTGCCCCACGCCCCACGCGACAACCAGGCCCAACGCAAACCCCACCACTGCCGTCACGGTCGCTGGGAGGAAGCGGGCGAGGCCAGCATCGGCGTGCTTCGCGCCGCCCACTACTTTGCCTTGCGCGCGGCGAGCACCGCCGCATAGAGCTCGCGCCGGGGCACTCCGGCCACTCCCGCTAGGTCGGCCACCGCGTCCTTTGCGCGTTCGCCTGACTCAACGCGGCGCAGCGCCTCACCCACTAGTTCCGTCATCGACGGCTGCTCGGCAGGTCGGCCAGCCACGGTAATCACGATCTCGCCGCGCGGCTCATTGTCCGTCGCCCACTGCGCAAGTTCAGCGGTGCCGCCTCGCACGGTCTGCTCGTACGTCTTGGTCAGTTCGCGCGAAACTGAGGCGCGGCGCTCCGGCCCGAAGGCCTCCGCCATGGCGGCCAACGTGGCTGCGAGCCGATGTGGGGCCTCGAAAAAGACCATCGTGCGCGCCTCGGCGGTCAACGCCGCGAGCGCGCTCGCGCGCTCCCCCGCCTTGCGCGATAAGAAGCCCTCAAAACAAAACCGATCAGTAGGTAGCCCGGAGAGGGCAAGCGCGGTGAGAACCGCGCTTGGCCCGGGCGCCACGGTCACCTCAACCCCGGCATCGGCCGCCGCCTCTACCACCCGGAAACCGGGGTCGGACACGGTGGGCATTCCGGCATCGGACACCAGCACTACCGTCTTGCCCGCGAGCGCCTCCCCCACCAGAGCCGCAGCCTTGTCGCGCTCGTTGTGGTCGTGAACGGCGATGACAGGCGCGGTAATGGTCAGTTCCAGCCTCGCGGCCAGGTCGCGCAGTCGGCGTGTGTCCTCCGCGGCGATCACGTCGGCAGTCTCGAGGAGCTCGCGCAAGTGAGCGGAGGCATCGGCGATATTGCCGATCGGCGTCGCTGCGAGCACGATGCGTCCGGTCATGGGCTAAGCGTGTCACACCGTTTAGGGCGGTGGTGGCAACGCGCAGCAACTAGGCTTCCATCTGTGCGCCTATTGACCGACTCGCGGTATACCGCCCTCACCGCCTTCGCGTGGCGTTGGCGAGTAGCGATAATGGCGACCGTAGTGGGCGTGCTCGCAGCAATGCTTCGCTTTGTCGCGTTGGGCTGGCCACACTCTTTGGTTTTCGATGAGGTCTTCTACGTCCGCGGCGCCTACTCCCTCACCACCCTGGGGTACGAGGGCAACTGGACTGGTGACAACGATCTCTTTGCCCAGGGCGACCTGTCGGGCTTTGAAACCGAAGGCGACTTTGTGGTCCATCCCATGGTCGGCAAGTTGCTGATCGCGGCCGGCATCGAGATCTTTGGCAACAACCCGTACGGCTGGCGCTTCATGGGCGCGCTGCTCGGCACGGCAATGTGCGTGATGATCGCGTTCATCGCGCGGCACCTGCTGAAGTCCACACTGTGGGGCCTCGTCGCCGGCGTGTTCATCGCGGTCGACGGCCAGTCGATTGTGCTCGCCCGCACCGCCCTGTTGGACGTCTACCTTGCGGTGTTCGCCGTCGCGGGTTTCGGTGCAATCCTCATCGACAGATACGTCACCCGCAACAAGCTCACCACGCGGGCGGCCGCTGCGCGGGTTGCGGCGGGCCTCGCACCGGACGATCCCCTGCCAGGCATGGGACCTCACCTGGGGATTCGCTGGTGGCGATGGCTGGCCATCGCGATGTTCGCCCTGTCCGGATCCGTCAAGTGGTCCGGGTTCTATTTTGCGGCTGCCTTCCTGCTGCTGTCCGTGGCGTGGGACCTCATCGACCGGCGCGCGGCCGGCGTGGAGCGCTGGGCGTGGGGCGCGATGTTGCGGGCAGTCCCCGCCGGTCTCCTCACCATCGCCACGACACTGGTCATCTACCTTTTGACGTGGATGCCCTGGTTCACCTCGACCGAGTCCTACGGCCGCCACTGGGCCGAGGATAACCCTGGCGAGGGAGCCACGTGGTTACCTAACTCGGTCAACTCGCTGATCCACTACCACCTGCAGATGTGGAATTTTCACGAGAACCTGACCACCGAGCACACCTATATGTCGAATCCATGGGCCTGGTTTGTCCAGTGGCGGCCCACCGCATTCTTCTTTGAGGACGCGCCCGACGCTCAATGTGGCGCCGACCGCTGCGTGAGCGCAATCCACGCGCTGGGCAACCCGCTGATCTGGTGGGTGGGGGCGCTTGCCCTTGGGTACGCGGTCTACCGGATGGCCCGCTATCGCGACATGCTTGCGCTCACCGTGTCGCTAGGGGCCTTTGCCGCGTGGATCCCGTGGCTGCCCTACGCGTACCGCACCATCTTTACGTTCTATACGGTCGCGATGGCGCCATTCGTGGTTCTCACTCTGGTCTGGGCGTTGAAACACATAGCCCAGCCCGATCGGCTCCGTGGCGGATGGTCGCGCACCGGTACCATCGTCGCGGTTGCCTTCATTGGCGCCGTGCTCATTATTGCGGGGTACTTCGCGCCGCTGTGGCTTGGCACCCCCATCCCGTTCGGATACTGGCAGGCCCACATGTGGCTGCCCAGCTGGGTCTAGGAGCGACTGTCTAGCGGCGTTCGATCAACCTCGAAAGCACTATCGCGCTACGCGTCGAGTCCACCTGCGGTGCGAGACGCACCTTCTCCAGGGCGACCTCAAGGCTGGCCGTGTCTCGCGCACGAATCCTCACCACCGCATCGGCCGCACCTGTCACCGTCCATGCCTCCACCACATCGGGCAACGCCGACATTATTTTGGTCAGTTCCACGGGGGCCACATTGCCGCGGCAGAACAATTCCACGTAGGCCTCGGTGCCACGCCCGTCAATCTCGGGGTCAATCAGAACCGAAAAACCCCTGATAACTCCCGTGTCTCTCATGCGATCAACGCGGCGCTTGACCGCTGAGGCCGACAGCCCGATGCGCGTACCCATGTCCGCATAACTCGCCCGTCCGTCCTCTCGCAGCGCCTCCAAAATGCTCCGGTCCAGGTCATCAATTGCCATCGTATGAACAACTCCCTCGCTTGCTTGACGCGTCATGGTGACGATTTCTTGCGTGAACTTGTCAATAGTCGCATGTTTCTAGCGTCAGATGAGCGCAAATCGCACCTATTAGCAGTCATGCTGGGGTTATGACCACCATTGATACGGCGAGTACGGTCACCACCGTCAGCGCCAACCCAGCTCCGGCGCGCACCGCGACCGCCACCACAGTGTTGCTGTGCGCCCCGGAGCACTATGACGTGACCTACGCCATCAACCCCTGGATGGATCCCTCAGTTCCCACCGACACTGCGCTAGCCCTCGAGCAATGGCGAGCCCTACGCGACACCTACCGCAGCATCGGTTTCGTAGTCCACGAGATCGAGCCGGGCCCAGGACTGCCGGACATGGTCTACGCGGCAAACGGCGCGACCGTGATCGACGACGTTGCGTACTCGGCGAGCTTCCGCTACCCGGAACGCCAACCTGAGGCCGATGCCTACGCGGCTTGGTTGTCCAATCACGGCCTGCGCGTGGTGCCTTCCACCCACATCAACGAAGGCGAGGGTGATTTCCTGGTCGTAGGCGACGTGGTGCTCGCTGGCACCGGTTTCCGCGCCTCCGTGGAGAGCCACCACGAGGGCAGCCGCGTGCTGAACCGCGAGTTCGTCACGCTGACACTCGTCCGCCCCGAGTACTACCACCTGGACACCGCCATTGCGGTGCTCGATGCCCGCCCGGGCCAAGAGCGCATCGCATACCTGCCCAGCGCGTTTGACACCGCGAGCCTCGCCGTCCTCCGTGAGCGCTACCCAGACGCGATCATCGTCTCCGAGCAAGACGCAGCGGTGCTGGGACTCAACGTCGTGTCCGACGGCCTGCACGTGGTCATGCCAGTACAAGCCGGCGACTTCGCGGAACAGTTGCGCGCCAGTGGTTTCGAGCCCGTGCAAGTCAATCTCAGTGAGCTACTCAAGGCCGGAGGCGGGGTGAAGTGCTGCACCATGGCACTGCGCTTCTCTCAGCCCACCATACTTTCACCCACCGCAGTTCCCATCGCAACAACCCCCGAGTAAGGAGCCCCCCATGGTGCAGTTTGTCGACGTCCGCCACATGCGCGACTGGATCGCCGCCGAAGGCGTGGAGGCCCGCATCGCGGGAATCGCACGTTACATCGAGCAGGACTTCCTCCGCTGGGCAAGCTTCGACAAATCCGCACGCGTGGCCGCCCACTCTCCGGTGGGCGTGATCGAACTGATGCCCACCTCGGACGGCGAACTGTACGGCTTCAAGTACGTCAACGGACACCCCCTCAACCCATCACGCGGATACCAGACTGTCACCGCGTTCGGAGTGCTCTCTGAGGTCGATACCGGATACCCCGTGCTCCTGTCGGAGATGACTCTGCTGACAGCATTGCGTACCGCCGCCACCTCCGTCGTGGCTGCGCGCGCCCTCGCCCGCCCCGACTCCTCCGTCATGGCGATCATCGGCGCAGGCTCGCAGTCGGAGTTCCAGGCGCTGGGCTTCAAGGCCGTGATGGGCATCACGCAGCTACGAATCTGGGACACCGATCCCGCGGCCATGGACAAGTGCGTGGCAAACCTGGGTTCGCTCGGGTTCGACATTGTGCGCGCCACTTCTGCGGCCGATGCCGTGGCTGGCTCGGACATCGTCACCACCTGCACGGCCGACAAGGCCTACGCGACCATCCTCACCGACGACATGATTCAGCCAGGCATGCATCTCAACGCCATCGGTGGTGACTGCCCCGGCAAGACGGAACTCGACGCGGAGATCCTGCGCCGCGCGAGCATCTTTGTCGAGTACCCGCCGCAGACTCGCATCGAAGGTGAGATTCAGCAGCTAGCCGCCGACCACCCCGTGACGGAACTGTGGACGGTGCTAGCCGGCCACGGCATCGGCCGCGCGAGCGAGTCCGACATCACGGTATTCGACTCGGTGGGCTTCGCGATCGAGGACTTCTCGGCACTGCGGTACGTGCGCGACACCACGGCGGGGACCGACTTTGCCGAGGAGATCGACCTGGTCGCGGACCCGGCGGATCCCAAGGACCTGTTCTCGCAGGTGGTGCCGCAGGGGGCCCATCGCGGCTGATCTAGTCGTGTCCCGCTCGCTAACCGCGCACGACTGGCAGGATGACAGTCATGACGAAGAAGCCACGCTCCAGTCCACAATATCCGCGAAGCCCCGGGCAGGGCGTATCAGCCATGCCGGAGGCTGTGCTCGAGGAGGTCGAGGCAGAGGCTGAGGCGCGGGCTCACCGTTCGGATCAGCGGGACCCCGGAATGGACCGCTTTGTGTGGTCAATCCTCTGGAAGGTCGTCGCCACCGCTGCGTTGGTCACCGTCGGATGCTTCGTGATCTACCAAACGCGCCACCTGCTGGGGCTCGTTGTAGTCTCCACGTTCTTTGCCCTCGCCATGATTCCCGGCATCAATGCACTGGTGCGACGCTGGCACATGAGTCGCGGCGCCGCAGTCGGCATCATCTATCTGATCGCGGTGATGGTCGTGGGACTGATCGTGGGACTCCTCATCCCCGCAGTCGTCAAATTTGCGGCAGCGGTGGGCGCGAACGTCGGCGCCTGGGTGACGAATTTCAACGACTGGACGGCAAACACCTTCGGGTCTCCAATGTTCGACAGCACCGAAGCCGGCTCTGACGCAGTCACGACCGCGATGCACGCGGTGGGTCAGTGGGGCGACAACGTGCTCGGCTTCATTAGCTCAGGCCTGGGACTGGTGTTCGACCTCTTCACGATCGCGGCATTCACCTTCTACATCGCGGCCGGCTTCCCCAAGATTGTGCGGGCCTTCATGCGCCGCATGCCCCCAGAGCGCCAGCGCGTCTTCTGGTGGATCGCAGATCAGTCCATCGAGCAGACTGGCGGCTACTTCTATTCGCGCATGCTGCTGATGGCGGTCAACGGCAGCCTCGGGTTTGTAGTGTTGATGGTCCTGGGGCTACCGCTGGTCTACTCGTTGCCCATGGCCCTCTTTATGGGATTTGTGTCCGAGTTCATCCCGTTCATCGGTACGTACATTGGGGCGGCGCTGCCCATCCTGATCCTGCTCGCCGTACAGGGCCCCGGCGCAGCACTCATCATGACCGTCTACATCATCGCCTACCAGCAGGCGGAGAACTACTGGCTCAGCCCCAAGTTCTCCTCCCAGACCATGGAACTCAACGGCGCCATCGCGTTTGGTGGAGCCATGGCCGGTGGCGCGATCGCGGGCGCGATGGGTGCGTTCATGGCGCTGCCCATCGCGGCGCTCATTACCGCCATCATTAAGAACACCGGCAAGACGTACGAGGTCGTGGAGACCGAGGACGACGAACCTCACCTGACCGACGGCGGACCGTTAGTCGAGGAGGATGACGACGAAGGTGACGACGAGTCTTCGACGTTGGCCCACGAGTCGGCCGCTGTAGAAAACAAACTGCACCTTAAGAAGAAGCCTAAGAAGTAGCCCCCACAGCAAAGGGCCGTGGTGGTGCTGAGTTGATCAGCACCACCACGGCCCTTTGCGTTGCGCTTGTCAGCGCCTGAGCATCTACGAGACGGACTCGATATCCACCACGAACACGAGCGTTGCACCGCCGGGGATCGAGTCGCCGCTGCCCTGCTCGCCGTAGCCCAGCTCCGACGGAATGACCAGCAGCATCTTGCTGCCCACCTTTTGTCCAGTGAGGCCGAGCTGCCAACCCTGCACCACATTGGTGAGGGGGAAGGATGCGGCCTCGCCGCGGTCCCAGGACGAGTCGAACTTGTCGCCGTCCCACACCCATCCGGTGTAGTTCGCGGTCACTGTCTGGTCAGCGCCCACCTCGGCGCCGTCGCCCTCGACGAGGACC
>NZ_BBRE01000001.1:711321-1320210 GCF_000975115.1 Demequina oxidasica
ACCATGCCCTCTGGCAACTTGGCCGCGGAAAAGTCGATGGACGGCACGCCGTCGTCGTCACGGGTGACCGTGGGAAGGTCGGCCGCGTCATCGGCAACCTCTGGCGGAACTGCGATGTCGGTGACGGTTACCGCGTAGAACACGGCGGGTGCGACATCGCCGTCCTCCACCGTGGCGGTGGTGTCGACCTGCGCGAAGACCAGCGTCTGACCCACCTTGTTGCCAACGATGGTGGAGTACAACTCCGGGGGCAAAGAACCGTCGACCATGGGAACCGTGTCCATCACGCCGGTCTCGTACGTGGAGGCGAGCACCGTTCCGTCGGCGCCGGAGATCGCGACGACCTGGAGGTCGACGTTGTCACCGTCGGCGACAACATCTCCGTCTCCCTCGGTCGCGACGTAGGCAGCGGAGGAGGTCACCGTCAGTGGCGAGTCAAACTCGAGCGTCGGTACATCGTCGGTCACGGTCCACTTGATGGCCTTGAGCACCTCGACATCAGCATCGGTGCCGACCTGCATCTGCCCGGTGGCGGACGTAGCAGCAGAGGTCGCTGCCGTCGTCGGCGAGGCCGTCGACGAGCTCTCGGTGGAGTCGTCGCTCGAGCTGCAAGCCGTGAGGCTCAGCGCGGCGATGGCGCCCAGGGTGGTTGCGGTCAGCCAGTACTTCTTCACGCGAAGGTGCTCCTTAAAGTCATTGGGGGATCGTGCACCGCAGCGCAATACGTGGCGCGGGCAGCACCAAGTAAACCTACGGCACGCTCGAAAGGTTCCCAAACTGCAAAGATTGTTAGCCAATTGCCAGGAACAGTCACCGGGCCCCTAACCCGCCAAAATGGTAGACATGAGGCGTGACCTACCTCAAGAATTTCGGCAAGGCCAACCTTGCGACGGCACTTCGTCTCTACGTGCTGCCAAGTGACGCCGACCCTGATGCCGCAATGGAGCAGGTCTGGTTCGAGGTCTTTGGCGAGGATCCCGAGCTGGATTTCGACCAGACGGTCGACCTGGTCATCGTGCTGGCCCACACCTACGGAGATCCGAACGACAACCTCGACGCACGCTCCTTGACTCGAATCCAGAAGTTACTAAGCGAGTTCCTGGATGACGAGCAGACCACTGCAGTACTGGCCAACTACCGCGCGTGGGCCAAGGATCACAAGTACAGCGACTAGTGCCGGCGCCGCCCCTATTGGTCCGTTCTTGCACGGATCCAGCGGCTTGTGCGCCCTGCTGGTCCGATCTGCCCCGGTGGGCGATGCGCACTGTCCGGAGATCCGGGCGCAGCTCAACTAGGTGGTGTGGGCACGGGGTCCTCAGTGCTCTCTACCGGGAAGACCACGTGATGCCACGCCACGAGTCTGGCGGTGTCGTTGCCGCAGATCCGTCACTTTTAGTCCGTCACGAACCCCGGTTTCTCGCGCGGCGGACCTCAACAAGGGGCCACCAAATGAAAAGGACCGCCCCTCAGGGCGGTCCAGATCTAGGGGTGGAGCTGAGGGGATTCGAACCCCTGACCTCCTCGATGCGAACGAGGCGCGCTACCAACTGCGCCACAGCCCCCAAGCAACATTCACTTGTGCTGAAAGATTACCACCCACGCCGGGGCCGCAGACAACTCCCGGGACGTACCACTGCCGCGTGCAGTCGAGGGGTTGGAACTCCACCTGACTCAACATTCATGCCTGTCTGCCTGCCCCCTCGGGTCCCCAAAGCGAACCTGAACGAGGGCACAGCCCCACCTGAGTAGCATTGGTGTGGCGTCAATGGCGACGCCACCTTTTTTCATTCAACTGAGGAGCACCGCACTATGAGCAATACCCCCACCGGCAATCCCATGTACGACAACCTGGTCATCGAGGCCAAGGACCTCACCGGCGCAGGCGTGAGCGCGGTTCGCACCACGTTCGGCATTCTCGGAATCATCGGAGTTGGCCTCGGAATCGCCCTGCTGGTGTGGCCAGGCAAGTCGCTCATGGTGGTCGCCGCGATCTCCGCAATCTTCTTTGTCATCGGCGGCATCGCCCGCACGGCCTTCGGCATCTTCGGTCACGGCCTGTCCGGTGGCACGCGCACGCTGAACCTCATCCTGGGGCTGCTGATCCTTGTAGGCGGCGTCGTAGTTCTCAAGAACCTCGAGTCGTCCACTGAAGTGTTGACCATCATTGTGGTCATCTTCATCGGCATCGGCTGGATCATTGAGGGTGCGCTCACTCTGGCCACGGCGTCGCGCACCGAGGCTAAGGGCCTCGCGTACTTCGCCGGCATCGTCGGCATCATCGCGGGAGTCGTCGTCATCGCCGTCCCTGCGTGGTCCGCGCTCTGGCTCGTCGTGTTCACAGGTGCGGTCTTCGTGATCCTCGGCATCGTGTCGCTGGTTCGCGCCTTCAGCTTTGGCAAGGACTCCAAGGTCATCGACGCCTAGCAAGCGCCTAACAAGCAAAAGAGGAGGGGTCCCGCCCGCGAGGACGGCACCCCTCCTTTTTTGCGTGCCGCGCTAGGGGGCGGCGGGGTACTCCACCACAAACTGGGGAGTACCCGTGTTGTCCATCGTCGCGGAGCTACCCACGCCATTCACCACGTGCTCGATGGTGCCGGCCGACAGGTTCACCGTCATGATGTGATGCAGGTTCACCCCCGAATTCTCAGGCACCTCGAAGCCGTTCGCTGTCACGATGTTGGGGTTGTTCTGGTTAAACACGTACACCCCGGCTCCGTACAGGTTGTGCTCCTTAACGTCGTCCGCGACTTTGTAGCCCGCCCAACCGAGCGTGCCGTTGGGCTGTGTCCAGTCCGCCTGAGTCGGCGGGTCGTACGGTAGCTCGTTCTGGTACAGAATTGTGGTGCCGTTCTCGCCATTCCAGATGGTGTTGTACTCCTGGAAGTGCTCTACGAACAGCCCCGTCGCCGTCACGTTGTCGCCATTGATGACGGCGCCGTTGCGACCAATGTTGGTGTTCCATCGATCCGTGTCGCCGTTAACTCCATCGGTGAATCCCTCGACTCCGTGGTCGCCACGCCACACCCAGGTGTGGTCGATCAGGGTGTTGTCGGCGTTAACCTCGAGTGCGATGTCCGCCTTGCCAATGTGTGGTCCTCCCACCCGGAAGTACACGTCGCTCAGGGTGATCGGGTTGCTCGGGTCGGCCTTCTTGGCCTTGCCCGTCTTATTACCATGGCCCTTGCTCTTGTCCTCCTTGCCCACCTGCAGCAGGACCGGCGACTCCTTGGCACCGGCGTCGATCGAGACTCCGGCAATCACTACGCCGGGCACATCCGACACCTTGAGAGGCGTCGCACCGTTCACCGCCGTCAGCGTCGCGTGACCCATGCCGAGCACTACCGTGTTCTTGCGCTTGACGTTGATGCTGGAGCCGATGTCGTACACACCGGGCGTCAGCATCAGGTTCTTGCCGCGGGCAAGCTCCTTATTGATCTGCTTGACGGAGTCGCCCGGCTTGGCAATGTAGAAATCACCAATGGACACCGTGCGGCCTGTCGTCATGCCCTCCTCCCATGACACACCACTGGTATTGGTGTGGGCCGAGGGGACACGCACGTGGTACTTGCCCTTGGAATCCACGAACAGGTATGGCTTCTCACGACTCAATGGCGTCTCATCGATGGTGGTGTACGTCGGGTCTGGGAATCCCGAGTCGTCGGGGGCACCCACGACGCCGGAGAACACCTGATTCCACACGCCGTTAGTCCAGTTCCCTACGTCACTGTTGCGGGTCAGCCACTGTTGCTGGGAACCGTTGACTAGGTCGCCAGCGGCCCGAGTGTCAGCAATGAACCCACCCGATGCATACTGCGGCCCGGCAGTGCAGTAATCCATGAGCGACAGGGTGCCGCCTGAGACATCTACGCGCCGCATGGACACCGCCTGAGACACGGCCCAGAAGTTTGCCGAGGCGCGGCAACCATCCTGACCCGTGCCGTTGACCTGCAGCGAGAGATTGGAGAGCGTGCGCCAGAAGTTCACGAGCGCGATGCAGTTGGGTGCCGCATCATCTCCCAGGCACCGGTTATAGACCTCGATCTTGCCATTGACGTTGACGTCCCCTGGAGCGGCGCCCAGTCCTGCCACCTCTGTGTAGTACCCCACCTCGAACTGCAATGGGGTCTGGTCGGTGCCGTAATCTCCTGGCATGAAGTAGACGGCGTGGCGCTCGGTACTCATCTCCGCATCGCGGGTCTCGTCGGCGAGTGCGTCCATCGTCGCCTGAATCTCCGCGAGCGGAGTATCAGGGGTAAAGATCGTGACGTTTGGGCCAAAATCCGGGCTCGTGGAATTCGGCTGAGAAGACCCATGGGCCGATGCCGGGGACGCCAGGGCGGCTCCGGCGACAAGGGCGGCACAGGCCGCGATTGCGACGGACCTCCCCCGATGATGCGTGGTGGTGCTACGTAACTGCATGCGCGTTCCTCTCCATTGAGGTTTCCAAGACGATGCCGTCCCGGCAGGGGCGCCATCGCGGCTTCCCCTTACTGACGAGACAGTAACGAATCGTTGCGAAGCGCGCAAAAGGTACGAATCGTCCGCAACAGCGCCGATCAGTACGCCTGAGGTTCGGGAAGGTGGGTGAGGCGTTGTCCTAGAGCTTGGCGATAGGCGCGAACCGCAGCACGAGTCGCTTTACGCCGTCGGCACCAAAGTCCACCTTCGCGGCGGCGTTCTTGCCCGATCCCTCGAGGCCGATGACCTTGCCCATGCCGTACTTGTCGTGCGTGACGCGGTCCCCCACCTCGAAGCCAAGGTCGGCACCGTTGGCAACGCCGGGAGGGCTGGGCGGCACGTTGCGCGACAGCACCGCACCCGCACGCGAATAGGCATTGCCGTCAGGGCGATCCTGCGAGCCTCCGTAGTGGGACGACCATGCGTTGTCGCGCGAGGTGCCACGATCCGAACGCGCTCGCAGCGACGCCATTGACGTCTCCGACCGCTTCCACTCGACCAGTTCGGAGGGAATTTCGTCGGCGAAGCGCGAGGCGGCGAAATATTGAGGCGCACCCCAGCTCGCCCGCACCTCGGCGCGCGTCAGGTACAGGCGTTCACGCGCACGGGTCAGACCCACGTACGCGAGACGACGCTCCTCCTCCATGTCCTTGGTGCTGCCGGACTCGATGGAACGCACGTGCGGGAACGTGCCGTCCTCCATGCCAGTCAGGAACACGGTGGGAAACTCAAGGCCCTTGGCCGTGTGAAGCGTCATCAGGGTGACCACGCCGCCGGTGCCGTCGGCATCGGGAATCTGGTCAGCATCGGCGACGAGCGCGACCTTCTCGAGGAAGTCCGCAAGGGTGCCCTCGGGGTTCTCCTCCGTGAATTCGCGGCCCACGGCTACCAGCTCCATCACGTTCTCAATGCGGCTCGCGTCCTGCGGGTCGTCGGAATTGCGAAGCGTGGACAGCAGTCCCGAGCGGTCGGCGATGGCGTCGAGCACGCCGGCCGGGCCGTTGTCCTGGGCGAGCGAGCGAATGTCATCCATGAGCCGCACGAACCCGTCGATGGCCGCGCGCGAACGCGCAGCCAAGCCAACATCGTCCAGGTGGCGCAGTGCCACGCCAAAGCTGACGGACTCTCCAGGTGCGGCCGTGGCATTGAGCGTCCGGCGCACGCCCTCGACGGAGTCAACGGCGGTGTCGCCGATGCCACGTTTAGGCACGTTGATGATGCGCCGAGTGGCCACGTCGTCGTCCTCATTCACCGCGGCGGCGAGGTACGCGAGCATGTCCTTAACTTCCTTGCGGTCGTAGAAGCGCGTGCCGCCCACGATCTTGTAAGGGATGTCCGCCGCGCCCAGGCGTCCCTCAATGGAGCGGGACTGGGCGTTGGCACGGTACATAATCGCGACGTCGGACGGTTGCACGTCGTCCTCGCGAATCAGCCTGCGAATCTCACCGGAAATGAACAGCGCCTCCTCCTGCTCCGTGTCGCCCGCGTAGCCGACAATCTTGGAGCCAGCCCCGGCATCGGTCCAGAGGTTCTTGGGGCGACGACCAGTGTTGTTGGAGATCACGGCGTTTGCGGCGGTGAGGATGTTCTGCGTGGAGCGGTAGTTCTGCTCGAGGTGCACGGTGTGGGCGTTCGGGTAATCCTTCTCGAACTCCATGATGTTGCGGATGGTCGCGCCGCGGAAGGCGTAGATGGACTGGTCCGCATCACCCACCACGGTCAGTTCCGCGGGCGGTAACGAGGCATCGTCTTCGGGCCCGACGAGTTCGCGTACCAGGGTGTACTGGGCGTGGTTGGTGTCCTGGTACTCATCCACCAGGATGTGGCGGAACTGCTCACGATACTGGCGCGCGACCTCGGGGTGTCGCTGCAGTAGATACACGGACTTGGTGATGATGTCGTCGAAGTCCACGGCGTTAGCCGCTTCGAGACGTCGCTGGTAAAGACCGTAAGCCTTGCCCGCCGCGTGCTCCACTGAGTGACGCGATGCCGCCTCAGAGGCCGCGAGCGCAACCTCGGGGTCGATCAGTTCGTCCTTGAACGTGCCGATGCGGTTGAGGATGGACTTGGGTGTGAACTTCTTGGGGTCGAGGTCAAGTTCCTTCATGACGAGTTTCATGAGGTTGACCGAGTCCGACGTGTCATAGATGGAGAAGGTGGATTTGAGCCCCGCCTTCTCATAGTCGCGGCGCAGGATGCGCACGCACGCGGAGTGGAACGTGCTGACCCACATGCGCTTGGCGTCCGGCCCCACCAAGGCGGCAACGCGCTCGCGCATCTCCCCTGCGGCCTTGTTGGTGAACGTGATCGCAAGGATCTCGTGCGGCCGCGCGCGACCAGTTTCCAGCAGGTAGGCGATGCGGTGCGTGAGTACTCGGGTCTTGCCCGATCCGGCGCCGGCAATGATCAGCAACGCGCCGCCTTGGTGCACCACCGCCTCGGCCTGTGGCGGGTTGAGGCCCTCCGTCAATGCGGAAGGTGCGGGCTCGGCGATATCGAAAAGTGCATCCATGACCCGACGAGTCTAGGCGTTCTCGGTGACACTGCTCTCCGCGAGCACTACGCGATTGCGCCCCGTGTGCTTAGCCGTGTAGAGCGCCTGGTCCGCCGCCCGGATCACGTCACGCGATGCATCGGCCGAACCGGCGATTGCCGCGCCCGCGGAGAGGGTGACCGCAATTGGGTCAGCTCCCAACGAGAAGGGAGACGTCGCGACCGACAGGCGCAGCCGGTCGAGCACCGCGAACAGCTCCTCGTGGGAGATGTTCGGGAGTAGCACCAGGAACTCGTCTCCTCCCCACCGGCTCACTAGATCGGTCTGACGGAAGTGCGCCCGCAAGCGGCGCGCGATCGCGGAGATCAGCGCGTCACCCTCCTCGTGCCCGAGCCGGTCGTTGATGGCCTTGAAGCCATCAATGTCGATTATGGCCACCGCGTAGCGCGAGATGCTCTCGTCGTCGTACTCGTGCAGTCGCGCGAGGACCGGACGGCGGTTGGCAATGCCCGTCATCGCATCCGTGCTCGCCAGATACTCCCCGAGCTCGGCGGCGCCGCTCAAGTCACGTTGGCGGCGCACGCTGCGGTAGAGGACTATCGCCATGGCCATCGCGATGACCGCCACCGTCCACATTCGGTTCGCACTCGCCAACAGGCTGTCCAGCTCCGACTCGGCCAGCTCCACAGACGGAGACACCGGCAGCAGGAACTCGCAGGCGACAACTAAGGACACGATCGCGACCGCGTACACCACCCTGAGCTTGAAGAGTCGCTCGGGGTAAAGCGCGAGCATCGCGAACCCGATCGCGAGGTACAGCATGTGCACGTCGGATCGCGTCGACAGGGTGAGCGTGTAGACAAACAGCACCACGCTCGCCATCGTCACGATGAAGATCCCAGCGGCGGTGGTGTGCCGCGTCCAGGCAAAGAGCATCGATAGGCAGAACAGCACGCTGGCGACGGCGGAGAGGGTCACGAGCGGCCAGCGCGGCTCGTCATACGCAATCCAGAACCACACCGAGTAAAACAAGGACACCGCGAGGCCAGCACAAGCAAAGGCGAGCAGTACCCGTGGGCTCGTAGAACGGTGGCGAATTGGGATCTCACCGGTGGAGGTAGGCGCATCAAAGAGGTGCGCGTCCGCGCGCTGCACGTTGGCCCCCTCAGGCTTCACCACAGAACCTCCTGTGTGCGGCGTAGCGAGCCCCCTCAGAGCATCGATGCTGCGCCGTCATCCTCCATCGTAGAGCCGAATTCGCGAACGCGCGCACTGGATTCGGACTGGAGATTCTACTTAAAGGTTGAGGGGCAAGTTTAGATGTCTGGCACGCGGTACAACAGTCGGACCGTTCCACCGGAAAAGCGCTGCTCCTCGACCAGTTCAAGCGACGCCCGAAGCCCGCCGGGCAGTGCCGCCAACCCGCCGCCCAGAATTTGCGGGATGACCAGCAGGTTTACGTAGTCAACGATTCCCGCTCGCAGCGCCGTGGCGGCGATAGTCGGCCCGCCGATGCTCACATTCCTAGGCTCGGCGCGCACCATCTCGCGCACCGCCTCGGGATAGAAAACGCGTTCGAGCGCAGTGTGCTCGGAAGTGACCGACTCGAGCGTCGCGGAATAGACAATCTTGCGTTGCGCCCGCCACACGTCGGCGAACTCCCGGCCGATGAGCGACTCCTCATCATCGGCAGGATTCGTCTCCCAATAGACCATCGTCTCGTACATGGCGCGGCCATAGAGCGCGGTGTCGAAGCCTCGCTCGAAGTCGTTGAAGTACTGATGCACCTCGTCATCCGGCTCCGAGAAATCGAAGTTGCCGTGCGCATCAGTCGTGTACCCATCGAGGGACATATTCGCGGTGTAGTACAGGTCAGCCATCTCACGCTCCTTGGCTTCGTTTCACGTCTCAGCATGCCACCAATCGTCCGGCTGGGGGCATGAAAAAGCCCGGCACTGGCCCCGCCCTGGCGGACGACGCGGTGCCGGGCTCTCCCGGGAAAATCAGTGGGTTGCCATACCCATCAGGCGACTAGCGCGAGCGACGGCCGCCGCTGGAGTTCGACGAGAACGCCGCAGCGCCACCGTTCGAGCCACCGGAGCGCTGCGATCCACCGCCGCGCTGACCGTGACCGTTGCTCTCACCCTTGACGCGAGGTGCGCCCGAGCGGCTCGAGCCGTTGGACCGGCCCGTGTTGTTAGAGCGACCGGAACCGTTGGAACGCTCCGAGCCGGCGGGACGGTGCTGGCCGTGCTCGCCCTCGGGACGACCACGCGACCCGGAGCTCGCGCCCTGGCCACGCTGGTCGCGGTTGGCACGCTTGCGCTGGGCGTTAGCCCCCTGCGAGCGGCCACCCTGACCCTTGCCACGCTGCGGCTGTTCCGCAATGGGAGACGGCTTCACGTAAGCGGCGACCTCTCCCACCAAGGCGACAACCTGAGCGGACTCCGAGTTGACTGCCTCCGGGCGGACGTTGATCTTGGCCTGTCGAAGCAGCTGCTCGGTCTCGCGACGCTGCTCGGGCAGTACGACTGTGACGACGTCACCCTCGGAGCCCGCGCGTGCCGTACGGCCGGAACGGTGCAGGTACGCCTTGTGCTCTGCGGGCGGGTCAACATGGACAACGAGCTCAACGCCATCCACGTGAACGCCACGTGCCGCGACGTCGGTCGCGACGAGCACGCGGTGCTTGTCTCCGGCGAACAGCGCGAGGTTCTGGTCACGCTTGTTCTGCGACAGGTTGCCGTGCAGGTCGACCGCAGGGATACCCGCAGCGGTGAGCTGCTTGGCAAGCTTCTTGGCCTGGTGCTTAGTGCGCATGAAGAGGATGCGGCGACCCGTGCCCGAGGCGAGGGTCTGGACCAGGTCGCGCTTAGCATCGGCTCCGGTGACCGTGAAGACGTGGTGCGTCATGGCGGCAACGGGGCTATTGGCCTCGTCCACCGAGTGCATGATCTGGTCGTGAAGGAAGCGCTTGACGAGCTTGTCCACGCCGTTGTCCAGCGTTGCGCTGAAGAGCATGCGCTGGCCGTTCTGGGGAGTGGCGTTCATGATGCGCGTGACACCGGGCAAGAAGCCCAGGTCAGCCATGTGGTCGGCCTCGTCCAGCACAGTGATGTCGACCATGTCGAGCTTCACGTGGCCCTGCTTCATGAGGTCCTCAAGGCGGCCGGGGCACGCCACGACGATGTCGGCGCCGGCACGAAGCGCCTGCTCCTGACGGTGCTGCTTGACGCCACCAAAGATGGTGGTGGTCTTAAGGCCGTAGGCCTTGGCGAGCGGCGCGATGACGGCGTCGATCTGCGTGGCAAGCTCACGCGTGGGAGCAAGGATGAGGCCGCGAGGGTGACCGGGGCGCGACCTGCCACCCTTGGTCCCCAGGCGCACGGCCATGGGGATCGAGAAGGCGAGGGTCTTACCGGAGCCAGTCTTGCCGCGTCCGAGGACGTCGCGACCGGAAAGGGTGTCGGGGAGGGTGTCGATCTGGATGGGGAAGGCGTTGGTCTTGCCTTCCGCGTCCAGGACGTCGGTGATGGGGGTGGGCACGCCGAGCGCGCCAAAAGTCTTGTCAGACAATGCGTTGCCTTTCGGGGCAATGAGCCGATGCGTGTGCACAGTTGTGCGGTTGCGTCGCCGTCGGGTGACAGCGTGAGATTGCACCGGCGATGGTGGCGAAGGCGGAGGTGTCCGCAATCGTTCGCCGAAGAGAATTTCTACGAGCCTCATCGGTATTAACGACGGGCGAGAAGTGGAAAGCAATCTGCGACGCAGGGAGCCAAACTTCGACTCACAAGTGGAACCAGTCTAGCAGGCAAAACATTCCGCGCCTAGACAATGCGGCGCTGAGCGGCCCAGTGTGCGAGCTCGTGGCGATTGGACAGCTGTAGTTTGTGGAGCACCTTGCCCACATGCGTCTCCACCGTCTTGATGGAGATGAACAGCTTCTCCCCGACCTCGCGGTAGGTGTAGCCGCGGGCGATAAGGCGCATGACTTCCTGCTCGCGGGCGGTCAGCTTGTTGAGGTCGTCGTCGATCGCGGCCACCTCACCCCCGGCCGCGCCAAAGGCATCGAGCACAAAGCCCGCCAACCGCGGCGAGAATACTGCGTCGCCACTGGCAACCCTGCGCACGGCATCGGACAGGTCCGGGCCGGAGATTGACTTGGTCACGTAGCCGCGGGCGCCCGCCCGCACCGTCGCCACCACGTCCTCCGCTGCATCGGAAACGGACAGCGCCAAGACCCGTGGAGCATCGGCGCCAGCAAGTATTTCGGCGAGCACGTCTAGCGCTCCTCCTCCTGTTCCCCCGGGAAGGTGCACGTCGAGGATGACCACCTGCGGTCGGGTGTTCCGAACAACCTCGATCGCGCTCTCTACGTCGCGCGCCTCTCCGATCACCTCGATGTCATCGGCAAGCGACTCGCGCACGCCGACGCGAATGACGTCGTGATCGTCGACGACTACCACTGAAACGCTCATGGTTGGTGACTCACTTCTCTAGTTCACGGGGAACGGAAATAGTGACCTCTGTGCGACCACCCGGCGACGACTGGATGGACGCTGCCCCGCCCTGACGCTCGACTCGGCCAATGATTGAATGCTTGATACCGAGCCTGTCCGCCGGCACCGAATTGGGGTCAAATCCTGGGCCCGAGTCCCGCACAAAGATCTCGTACGCGTCCGCGGTCAGCTCGGCGTAGACAGACACGGGGCCGATGCCGTGGCGGGCGGCGTTCGACGTCGCCTCGCGTGCCGCCTTCACCGCGGCCCAGAGGCGACTATCGGTGGGGGCGTCGCCCACCGATACCAGGTCGACCACCACTCCCTGGGCGTCCTCAACCGCGTTGACCGCGAGCTCAAGGGCCGTCGCAACCGACTCCTCTTCGGTGCGTCGGTCCTGGTACAGATAGGCCCTGAGGTCCCGCTCCTGGGCTCGCGCCAGCCGTGTCACCGCATCTGGGTCGTCGGCCTTGGCGCGGATCAGCGTGAGCGTCTGGAGCACCGAGTCGTGCAGGTGCGCCGCGATCTCCGCGCGCTCGAATTCTCGGACGCGCTCCTGGCGTTCCACTCCCACCTGACGGATGAGTCGCAGCCACCACGGTGCGAGCACCAGCGCGAGTGCACCCAGTACGACGAGCGGCACCACGATTGACCGGCGCACCGGGTCCTCGGTGAAGTCCCACGTCGCAAACCACCACAGGGCGCCGATGGTCATGGCCAGCCCCAACACCAGGCGCACCATCGCGTCGCGCCGGAAGAGGCCCGCGAGATTGGGACGCCGCGCGTCATCCGTGGTCGCGCGGTCGAGTGGGCTCCACACCAGCACGAGCCCGACGAGGAAAACGATTGACGGGATAACCCAGGGCTCGACGCCCTCCGCGCCCGAGCGGTTCGCGATCATCACGCCAGCGATGACTAGCAGCGCAGTGCCGACGAGGCCGCGCCACCACTGACTGGGTGCGCGCTCACGCTCGAGGGGGCGCGCGATGCGGCGCCGGCTTGTCTCTGTCACGGCTTAATCGTCACACAGCACCTCATCTCGCACCGGCCGTTTGGGCGAATATCAGGGTCAAGATCAGGGTGTCACCTCATAGCGGCTGGCGGTGAGCCCCGGCGAGACTGAGGTCATCATCATTTCGGTGTGGGGCCCCGGCCCACGCCACTCATCGCAAGGAGCCACCGTGACCGACTCTGCACCACAACCTCAACGCGAAGCGGCGTTCTTCACCGCCATTCGCAGCTGGGGCATCACACGCAGTTCCCAGGGAGTGTTCGGCGGCGTCGCCTCGGGAATCGGCGAGCGCATCGGCCTGGCCCGGGTTCCCGCCCGCATCATCCTCGTGATCGCGGCACTGATTCTGACCGGACTTGTGTTGCTCGCCTACGCCGCCGCCTGGGCGCTGCTGCCCGACCGTGAGGGCAACATCGTCATCCAGAACTTTGGCCGCGGGGTCACCAACGTCGGCGCGCTCGTCGGCATTGGTATCGTCGCACTCATTGGCTTCATGAACCTCGACGACCACTGGTGGAACGGCGGATTCAACATTGGTTGGAACTCCGCCGAGGTGTCCGGATTCGGTCGGTTCGACACCGTCTTGATGGTGTTCTTCACCATCATCTCGATTGGTTTCAGCCTGCTCATCCTGGCGGGGATCGTCTTCGCCATCGTGTACCTGGTGCGACGCGGCGGGCGCGACTCGGCGAAGGGCGACGGAGGCGCCACCAGTGGCCCCGAGGGCACCGGTGCCCATTCGGTCGATGCGAACGATCGCCAGGCCACCCCCACCGGATCCCCAGCAGCGGCCGATCCCATCCGACCCCAACCCTGGGAAGCTGCCGCGGCTTCGTACGGCGAGGGTTCCGCCGCATCCGTGCCGCCTATGCCGCCCGCGCAGACGGCCCCTGCGGTGCCGCCGCGTCCACCCAAGCGACGCGTGCCGGGCCCGGGCAAGATGTTCTACCTCATCGCGCTCGCGTGGGTGCTAATTTCAGCAGCCGCGATTCTGATCGCGGAGTCGCAGTACCTGCTAGCCGCCTCGGCATCGTTGATCTGGCTGGCGACGTTCACCATCGGCTTTGGGGTCATCCTCGCCGCCATCTCTCTCACCGGCCGCAAGCTCGGCTTCCTTGGCTTCCTGTCATTGCCGTTACTGGCGGTGGGACTGTTGGCCGCGGTCAATACCGGCGAGATCCGGGAAGCCTTCGACACCGTCAGCGTAGAAATCTCGGCCGGCGGGTCCTCCGACTACTGGATTGATGGCAAGCACTACGAGTCGGACGGCACTCTCATCGAGGAGGCCCCCTATGACGATCCCACCGTCACCGACCCCACCCTCGCCTTCACGGACGACTACCAGCAGATCTATGTCGCACAGCAGTGCTTTGACTACGAGGCGGTCAAAGCCGAGGCCTTCACCGATCCTGACACGGGCGAGGTCTACGACGACACGCGGGTCTTCGCGACTCAAGCGCGACTGACCTATGGAGAACTCACGCAAGACGCCGCCGTCGACGTCACGGCGGAACGCACCTTGGTGAGCATTCCCGAGGCAACCAATGTGGTCATCCGTGGCGGCACCAACGCTCAGGCGACGGTGGACTGGCAGTCACGCGGCCTGCACTGTGAGTTCTACGGAAACAATGGCGACTACGGTGGCGACGCGTTCTACGACGACGAGGGGCGCCTGGACTACTCCACCAGCGACTACCTTTCCGTGGTCAATGCCGGCGTGCCGACCCTCACGCTGGTGGTGCACGACGACGACTTCGCCAACACCATCGTGATCGAGGAAACTCCGGCAGCCACCCCCGACGCCACGGCGGCTCCCGCACCCACTGGAGCGCCCGAACCGACCACCGCCCCCGAAGGGAACTAGTCATGACTGAACTACGACGCACCACCTCCGGACGATTCTCCGGCGCACTGTGGGGAACCCTGGTCGCCGCCTGTGGAGGGCTGATGGTGGCCTCAATCAACGGCTTCCGGGTGGACTTCCAACTAGTGGCCATCCTGGGGCTACTCGGGGTGGGCCTTTGGCTCCTCCTCACGGCGCTGGTGACCAGCGGAGCCAGGTCGCGGAGCAAGCAGACCATCGCGGCGGCACCGGTCGCCAATGATGATCCGGACGACGATGCCACCCATACCGATTCCGGCTCGTCACCTTCCACGGGTGGGGCGGCCCCTGCTGAGGCTGCCAATCCCAACCCCGCCCCCTCCGACGAAGCACGCGACTAGTTGCTTGGTGACGGTGCATGAGTTCCGATTCCCGCTCGATTTCAGCACGCAGGTACCGCTAGCGCGCGGTAAGGATTGTGGGATCCCCAGCGTTAACACAAAGGAACTCTACTTTCCGACGATGGAGGCAACGTGAATAAGACACTCTGGGCCATTCCCCTAGCCGCGACCCTGGCGCTCACCGCGTGCTCCGGCGGCAACGATGACCCCTCGCCCACACCCACCGTGACCGCCACCGAGTCGAACTCAGCCGCGACGCCGACGCCCGGGAACTCGCCAAGCTCGCAGTCTGAGGCGTCGATTGACGTCGATTCCGGCGGGGATCCCAGCGCCGATGCTCAGGATGCCTCAGGGGAGGCGTCGCTCGGCACGGCTGTCGCAACTGTGAGCATCCGACTACCGGACGAATGGCAGTACGAGGGGACCTACGGAGACGGGGCGCTGCCCTACGCCGTACTCGTGGACGCGGGTCAGCCGTTCGACCTCTCGGAGCCTGGCTCGGACGCCTACAACAATTCGGTCTGGGTACAGGTCGAGACCTACCGCGTGGGCGACGAGTCGCCCTACGGCGCCAAGGTTCCCGAGGACGCCGACGGCCTTGCAAACCTGATCGCCGATGCCACGGGCGGCGACGGCGAGGCATTCACCGGTGGCGATATCCCGCTCGTTCACGTCAGGTACACCAACGACGAGGGCGCAGCGACGGACGAATTGCTCGCGCGTCACGGGGACATCTGGATTCTCGCTCGCCCCACGAACGTGGATGTCGAGGACTACCTTGACGACGCAAGGGAAGGCGACACCAGCGACGGCATCCTCCACGCGGTGCTGGAGTCCTCGCAGATCAAGTAGCGCTATGTGAGCGTTGTGCTCGTGTGCCCCAGCAGTCGTTGAGTGCTGAAATAGCCGTACAAACGGCACTCAACGACTGCTGGCGCACAAAGCTAAACTGCTATTCCCACTCGATGGTCCCCGGCGGCTTGGATGTCACGTCCAGCGTCACGCGGTTGATCTCCTCGACCTCGTTGGTGATCCGGTTGGAGATGTGGGCGAGCACCTCGTAGGGCACGCGCGTCCAGTCGGCCGTCATCGCGTCCTCTGAGGACACTGGACGCAGCACCACAGGGTGGCCGTAGGTGCGGCCATCACCCTGCACGCCCACTGAACGGACGTCGGCGAGAAGCACCACGGGACACTGCCAGATCTCACGATCCAGGCCCGCCTTGGTGAGCTCCTCGCGGGCGATGGCGTCGGCCGCCTGCAGGATGTCGATGCGCTCCTGCGTGACTGCGCCAATGATCCTGATTCCCAGACCAGGACCGGGGAACGGCTGGCGCCACACCATGTCATCGGGCAAGCCGAGCTCGGCACCCACGGCGCGCACCTCGTCCTTGAACAGCGCGCGTAGGGGCTCCACCAGACCGAACTCGAGGTCCTCGGGCAGCCCACCCACGTTGTGGTGGCTCTTGATGTTCGCGGCACCCTCGCCGCCGCCGGACTCGACCACATCGGGGTACAGCGTCCCCTGCACCAGGAACTTCACGGGCTCACCGTCGGGTGCCGCAGCCACGATCTGACGCTCCGCGGCCTCAAAGGCGCGGATGAATTCGCGGCCGATGATCTTGCGCTTAGTCTCCGGGTCAGTCACGTCCTTGAGCGCGTCGAGGAAGCGCTGCTTCTCGTCCGCGACTACCAGCTTCACGCCCGTGATGGCCACGAAGTCACGCTCCACTTGCTCGGCCTCACCCTTGCGCAGCAGTCCATGATCAACGAACACACAGGTGAGCTGGTCTCCAATGGCCTTCTGAACAATCGCCGCGGCCACGGCCGAGTCGACGCCACCCGACAGCCCACAGATGACCCGCGCCTTGCCGACCTGCTCGCGGATCAACGCGACCTGCTCGTCGATCACGTTCGCTGCTGTCCAGTCGGCGCGAATCCCTGCCACGTTGTACAGGAAATTCTCGATCGCGGCCTGACCTAACGGCGAGTGCTTGACCTCGGGGTGCCACTGCACGCCGCACATCTGGCGGTCTAGGTTCTCGAACGCTGCGACGGGCGCGCCGTCGGTGGTCGCGAGCACCGTAAAGCCTTCGGGTGCGGCCTGCACAGAGTCGCCATGGCTCATCCATACTTCCTGCTCGCTGGGAGAACCAGCCAGGGACGTGCCAGCATCGGCGACTCGCGCGGTAGTGCGGCCGTACTCGCGCAGGCCCGTCTTTGCCACGGTGCCGCCGAGCGCCGCCGCCATGGCCTGGAAGCCGTAGCAGATGCCCATCACGGGAACGCCGGCGTCGAACAGCGCAGGGTCGATTTGAGGAGCGCCGTCGGCGTAGACCGAGGACGGCCCCCCGGACAGGATCACAGCGGCAGGGTTCTTGGCGAGCATCTCCGCGGCACTCATCGAGTGCGGGACTACCTCGGAGTACACGCTGGCCTCGCGCACGCGGCGGGCGATGAGCTGCGCGTACTGCGCGCCGCAGTCGACGACGAGGACGGGGCGCTGCTGAAGGGTGTCGGTCATGATTCGAGTCCGTTCTTGACTTCGCGGGCGAGTTTGGCCTCAACAAAGAAGCCGAGCACGGGGATCACTCCGCCGAGTGCCATGTAAACGAGGCGACCAAAGGACCACTTCATCTTGGTCCACAGGTCCAGGCAAGAGAGCAGATAAACCACATAGATCCAGCCGTGCACGATGCCGATGGTCAAGGCGACGGAGAGGAAGCCCTCGTTGACCCAGTCAAACGCCCAGTCGCCGATGTACTTCACGAGCGTCACGATGGTGAGCAGAAGCAGGAAGCTGCTGGTGATGATCGCCATCACTTGGTAGCGCTTGAGCGCACCCCGGATCTTGCCTGCTCGCGCCTGTGTTGCGTCGCTCAACTCTGGTCCTCTCGGGCATCGGCGTCGCCGACCGCCACGGTCTCATCGGTTGCCACCAGGTCATCTGACGCGCCATCACCCTGGGGCTCAGCATCGTCTTCACTGGAGTCGAAACCATTGTCGCGTATCCAGCGTGCGCCAATAAACACGGCAAATGCGCCAAAGATCCACCACTCGAACGAGTAAGCCAGGTACTGCAGATTGAGATGGCTCTCTTCGGGCAGCGGAGGAAGCGGTTGCCACGAGGGCGAGCCTGCGTACGACACCATCACCGCCGAATACAACGGTCCCGGCCATTCCTGCGCGAACTCGGCGACGGACATGGCCGCACTCCACGTCGCGCCGTCCACCACGGCATCCGGTAGCTCTACACCCGGCATGGACTGCTCGGCGGACCGCATGTAGCCGTCAAATTCCACCGCCCCCGGTTCCGCATCGGGCCCGACGCTGTCACCCTCGGGACGCCAGCCCACAACCACGGCGAGCGTGGCAGGCGCGCCCGTGCCGGTGAGGTCCGCGTCAACGATGAGTGGTCGCACCAAGAACTCTGCGGGAGTTCCCTCAACCTCGCGCCCAGGAATGATCGCGGCGTCAACGTCGGCCCAAGTTCCGCCGACGGAAATCTGGCGGCTAATCGCCCTGCCAGGGGACGATGCTGGGGCGAGGACGTCGGCAATCGGCACAGTCGGCTCAGGGGCCACCGAGACGGCCTGCTCGTGCGATCGGTTCCATTGCCACCAGCCCAGGGCGCCAGTGAGAGTCATGGCAGCGGCCATCACTGCGAGCGCGGCAGTAATCGATACCCACCGCGCTTTGCGACGCGGCTTGGTGTCCGAACTCATCGCCTAACCAAGCCTCCCAGGAGCGCCCGGGGTGCCGTTGTCGGCTTCTTCTTCGGGCTCCGCCCTGACCGGCACGGGAAGGCCAGCACCGCGATGCATCCGCACGCAATCGCGACCTTCCAGTTTTGCCTCATACAACGCGTCGTCCGCATCCTTGATGACCAAGTGGGGGCGGGCGGCGGCCGAATCGGCAGCCACCCCAATGGACACTGTCACCTCGTGCTCGTGGTCTCCGCAGGACACCGGAACGTCGCTCACGGCGGCGCGAGTACGGTCCATGGTGCGCACCGCCGCATCCAGGCTAGTGTCCGGCATCACGAAGATGAACTCCTCACCGCCCCAGCGACCCAGGGCGTCCGTCGTGCGAATCTCTGCACGCAACCTCTCGCCGACCACAGCAAGGACGGCATCTCCACACGAGTGACCATACCTGTCGTTGAGATCCTTGAACCGGTCGAGGTCCGCGATGGCTACACAGTATTTTCCCACGCTTCCGGAGGACACGCGTTCAAGGACTTCGAGGATGGGCCGACGGTTAGACAGCCCGGTCAGCGCATCGGTGTTGGCGAGATACTCGGCTCGCTCGGCGCTCTCCGCTGCCTGTGCGCGCGACTCCCTGGCCCTGAAGTGGGCAAGGGCTGCCAGCGTGAAAAGCATCGTCATCGCAAGCACGGCGTTGATCGAGAACATCCATGTCAACGTCGAACTGTCGATGGCATAGTCTGCGCCGCGGGCTGGCAAGGCGACCTGGCACACGAGGAATGCCGTCGCCGCTATCCCCAAGTACGCCCATCTCAGCAGCCTTTGCCGCTCAGTGAAGACCATGTAAACCAGTTGGCCTCCGACGATCAGGTACATGTGCGCGCCAGTCTCCCAACCCACTGAACTCACGATGTAGACCACTTGCGCCGTGGCTACGGAGAGTCCGATGACGGCCGCGGCCAGCTGATAGCCGACGCGGACTGTCACGATGCCCACCGCATAGGCAAGAGCACACACGATGGAGAAAGCAGCCAATGGCCTGAGGTCACTGTCGGGGTACGACAGGTAGAACGCCGCGTAGCCCACCGACAGCGCGGCGGAGAAGATCATGAAGGTCTGGGCCGCCGCGGCCGCCCGGCCGCGCTCCCCAGTCAGCCCGCCGACTGCCCTGTCGAGGAGACGGCCCATCGCTGAGACAAGTCCGCTCGGCGACTCGTCGCCTATCTCAGCATCGTGCGTGCTCACGGTTTCCCCTCACGCGGAATCACTCGTTGACCCTCAGTCGTGCGTCAAGACTATTATTTTGCGTGCCAAACCGCCGAGTGGGGGGACTAGGCGAGGGCGCCTGCAACGACCATATTTCGGCCCGATGCTTTGGCCTCGTAGAGTTTGGCGTCCACCTGGCGCAACACCTCGTCGCGCGCGGCGTCCTGGGGCGCGGCGATCACGCCGACGGACATGGTGACGCTACTGCCTCCCAAATCCTCACGGAAGCGCGCCTCCAGATCAAGCCGCGCACGCTCCAATGTCGCCTCGCCGTCAACTAGGGACAGGCCCGGCAAGACAATCAGGAACTCCTCGCCGCCCCAGCGTGCAACAGATCCCTTTGAACCCACAGAGTCCTCGAGTGTGGCGGCCACGCTCGCGAGCACCACATCTCCCGCGCCGTGACCCAGCACATCATTCACCCGCTTGAAACGATCGAGGTCGGCGAGTGCCACGCAATACTGCCCGGCCTCCGCCGCCTCGATCAGGCGTGGCGCCACTCCCCGACGGTTCAGCAGATGGGTAAGGGCGTCGGTGTGGGCCGCGACGCGCGCCTCGGCCAGCAACGCACTATTGTGCTTACGTTCGCGGTTGAAGTAGTAGTCCGCGAAGGCAGCCTGTGACATGAGCAAAATCATTACCGAGACCACCATCATGGCGGCCGACCAGTCGAGCCAGGTGTCGCTCACTGTCACCCATGGGTGAGCAAAGGCCCCATCTAGATAGATCCAGACTGCGGGGATCGCTGCCAGCACAATGACCGCTGCCCGAACGCGACCGTGTCGGCGTACAAACATCGCGAATGCCAGGGCGGGCATCCCAAAGAGCGCGAACTGGAAGCCGGCTGCGCGCGAGAAAACGTCGGTGAGGAAGGTGTACTGCGCGATCGCGGCGACGATCGATGCCGCCGACATCCATGGCGTATACCCACGTTTGTTGACCACCAAAGCGATCACCCACACTGTGACCATCGCAAGGTGGGTTACCCCGGGAAGGATGAAGTCCCCACCGTTGTGTGCCATGACCACGACCGCCCAAGGAAGGTTTGCGAGCGCGGTCAGAATGTAGAAATTGTTAGCACCCATGACCGCACGGGATTCGGACCGGTCACTCGCATCCAGGCCGCGCATGCTGAGAGTCGACCAGGCGCGGCGAAATCTGCTGAGCACGCCTACGCTCCCCATCCCGCCCCCTGCACCTGATACGACGCCCTCACGCCGCTCTCGCTAAATCCGGCCCTCAATCGCTGGCCATCGCAAGTCTTACCAGGAGAGTCTATGGGACTGCTCCGACACCGCAGCGGCTCGCATCGTTACGAGTGACGCACTTCACTCAGATCGTGCTCTACCTGGACGACGGCGCGCGCACCCGGGACGTTGGTCAGGCGCACGCGGGGGCAGAACGTGGAATGCTGACCTTGTGGCTAAAAGCATCTATGTAGCGTCCGCCGAAGGAAACTCCGGGAAGTCCGCCGTCGCGCTCGGCATTACAGACCTGCTTGCGCGGTCCGTGGGCCGGGTAGGAATCTTCCGCCCCGTTGCGCGCGTCGCAGACGGTACGGACTATGTCCTCGAGCTTTTGCTCGGTCACGAAGGCGTCTCCCAGACCTATGACGAGTCGATCGGCGTCACATACGAGGACGTGCACACAGACCCCGATGCAGCACTCGCTACCATCGTCTCCCGTTTCCACGAGATCGACGGCGCGTGCGACGCGATGGTCATTGTCGGCACCGACTATACGGACGTTTCAGGCCCAGCCGAGTTCGAATTCAATGCCCGCATCGCCGCCAACCTTGGTGCCCCTGTCGCCTTGGTGGTCCACGGCATCGGCCGCACACCCGCAGAGATTGCGCAGGTCGTCGAGCAGTCGCGGGCCGAGATGACCGATTCGCATGCGCGAGTGGCTGCAGTCTTCGCGAACCGCTGTGATCCGGACCAGCTTGACGCAGTCATGGAGGCGCTACCCGCAGGTCTCGCAGTGGGCGCGCTGCCCGAGGACCCCGTCCTCATCGCACCATTGCTCAGTGCACTTGTCGAGGCTGTAGACGGCCACGTGGTCTCGGGAGACGCCGACCTACTGACCCGTGAAGTGCGTGCGCTGACCGTTGGCGCGATGAACGCGGAGCATCTCCTCGAACGCCTCGAGGAGGGCGGCGTCGTGATCACGCCCGGCGACCGCGCAGACACGCTCCTGGCACTCATTGGTGCGCACGGCGCTGAGGGCTTTCCCACTCTGTCAGGCGTCATCCTCAACGGCGGCTTTGCGACGCCTCCGTCTGTCCAACGCCTGATCGCCGGAATGGGTTCGGCTTTACCTATCATTCGGACCGAACTCGGAACGTTCGAAGCCGCGGCCCGATGCTCTCAAACCCGCGGACGCCTTTCACGTGAGAGCGCCGTCAAGGTAGACACCGCGCTATCGATGTTCGAGCGCCTCGTCGATACGGAAACGTTGCTGGAGCTTTTGGACGTGGCTCGCACTGACGTGGTGACGCCGCTGATGTTCGAGTACGACCTACTCAGCCGTGCACGATCAGGCAAACGCCACATCGTCCTTCCCGAGGGCAACGACGACCGCATCCTGCGCGCAGCGTCCACCCTCCTCACCCGCGAGGTAGTGGACCTCACCATCCTCGGCAACGAGTCGGCTATTAGATCCCGAGCCGGCGAACTGGGCGTCGACATCGACCAGGCTCGCATCATCGCCACCGACGACCCCACGTACCTTGAGCCCTTCGCGGCCACCGTCGCAGAGTTGCGAGCCGCCAAGGGGATGACGCTAGAGCAGGCCCGTGACGTCGTCCAAGACGTGAGTTACTTTGGCACCATGATGGTGCGCGAGGGCCTTGCGGACGGCATGGTCTCCGGTGCGGCGCACACCACCGCCCACACCATCAGTCCGGCCTTCCAGGTCATCAAGACCCCCCCGGGTGTCTCCATCGTCTCATCGGTGTTCTTCATGTGCCTCGACGACCGAGTCCTGGTCTACGGCGACTGTGCCGTCAATCCAGACCCGACCGCCGAGCAGTTAGCAGACATCGCCATCTCCTCAGCGGAAACCGCTCGCCAGTTCACCATCGAGCCGCGCATCGCGATGCTGTCGTACTCAACTGGGGCATCGGGTTCCGGCGATGACGTGGAGAAGGTGCGCCGGGCCACGGAACTGGTTCGCGAGCGCCGGCCCGACCTGTTGGTAGATGGGCCGATGCAATACGACGCCGCCGTCGAGCCAAGTGTCGCCGCTTCCAAGGCGCCCAACTCCCCTGTCGCCGGCCGCGCCACGGTGCTGGTCTTCCCGGACCTCAACACCGGCAACAACACCTACAAGGCAGTACAGCGCTCGGCGGGTGCCGTTGCCATCGGTCCGGTGTTGCAGGGTTTACGCAAACCCGTCAACGATCTCTCCCGAGGCGCGCTGGTGCAGGACATTGTCAACACCGTCGCCATCACGGCAATCCAAGCTCAACAACTCGACGCCCCCGCGGCGGGCGAAAACTCCACGGAGGCAACCGCGTGAGCGTCAACTACCTAGGACTCGCGCTGGTCCTGAACTGCGGCTCCAGTTCCGTCAAGTATCAGGTGGTGGATACCACCCTGGATGAGCCGCTGTTGTCGGGAATCATTGAACGTGTGACGGATCACTCCGCGGCGATTAGCGACATCATCGCGGAACTCGGTCAGCCTGGCTCGGGGGTTGACCTAGAGGCTTTGACGGTAGTGGGCCACCGCGTAGTTCAGGGGGGCGCGGAGTTCTCCGCGCCCACCATCATCACCGACGAGGTCGAGCACAAGATTGCGTTGCTTTCTACTCTCGCTCCTTTGCATAACCCGCCTAACCTCGCTGGCATCACTGCCGCACGCACCGCCTTCCCTACGTTGCCGCACGTCGCCGTCTTCGACACTGCGTTCCACTCAACGATTCCTGAAGTTGCCTACACCTATGCGATCGACCGCCATGTCGCGCGGGAGCACGGGGTCCGCCGCTACGGCTTCCATGGCACTTCACACGCCTATGTGTCGCGCGAGACCGCACGGCTCATGGGACGGAGTGACCGCGACATGAACACCATCGTGTTGCACCTGGGCAATGGTGCCTCCGCGTGCGCCGTACAACGAGGACTTTCGATCGACACATCAATGGGCCTCACCCCCCTCGAGGGCCTAGTGATGGGCACTCGGTCCGGCGACATCGACCCAGCCGTCACCCTGCACCTTGCCCGCACGGCCGGAATGACCGTTGACGAGATCGACGCCCTTCTCAACAGGCAGTCGGGCATGTTGGGGCTGACCGGTTATTCCGATATGCGCGACGCCCACAAGGCAGCTGCGGAAGGCAGCCGAGACGCGATTCTGGGCCTGGAGGTGTATGTCCGACGCATTCGCGGTTACGTGGGTCAGTATCTCGCGCAGCTTGGCTCGCTGGACGCTATAGCTTTCACCGCAGGTGTGGGCGAGAACGACGAATGGGTACGCGCCAACGCGCTCAAAGGACTTCAGGCGCTAGGCATCGAGATCGACCCTCAACGCAACACTGGGCGTAGCAAGGAGCCAAAGCTGATCAGCACCGATGCCTCTGCCGTCAAGGTGTGGGTGGTGCCAACCAACGAGGAGCGAGAGATCGCTCTTCAGTCAATTGCGGCGGTGAGTTAGCGCGCACCTGGCGTTCGCACCGCGTGGGGCATAGTCCCCGTTGCTCCACCGACTTTCCCGAGTATGAGTGTTTGAGTTCACATCACTGGAGGCAAAGATGGCAACCGGACCATGGGCAGCGCGTCAACGCGACTGTGTGACCGACGATCAGATCGCGGGGATTGACCGTTGGTGGCGTGCCACCAACTATTTATCTGTAGGGCAGATCTATCTCCTGGGCAATCCGCTGTTGCGCGAACCACTTCACCGGGATCACGTGAAGCCACGTCTGGTGGGACACTGGGGCACCACCCCGGGCCTCAACTTCCTCTATGCCCACCTCAACCGGATGATTCAGGAACGTAGTCAGCCGACTCTCTATGTCACCGGCCCGGGCCACGGCGGTCCCGGACTAGTCGCCTCCAGCTACCTGGACGGCACCTACACGGACACATACCCGGACGCGAGCCTCGACGAGCGTGGGGTTCAGCACCTGTTCAAGCAGTTCTCGTTCCCTGGCGGCATCCCGTCGCACGTGGCTCCCGAGACTCCGGGTTCCATCCACGAGGGCGGCGAGTTGGGCTACTCGCTCTCTCACGCGTACGGTGCGGCATTCGACAACCCCGACTTGCTGGTAGCCACCATCGTCGGTGACGGCGAGGCAGAAACGGGGCCACTGGCCACTTCCTGGCACTCGAACAAGTTCATTCACCCGGCATCCGACGGCGTTGTATTGCCGATCCTGCACCTCAACGGCTACAAGATTGCCAACCCCACAGTGCTGGCACGCATTGACGACGACGAACTCGACGCGCTCATGCGCGGCTACGGCCACAAGCCGCACGTGTTCGTGGCTGGCTTCGATGACGAGTCACATGCGTCAATCCACCGCCGCTTCGCGGACTTGCTGGACGACGTGATGGACGAGATTGCAGCCATCAAGGCCGAGGCCGCGACAGACGACGACATGAAGCGCCCGCGCTGGCCCATGATCGTGTTCCGCACCCCCAAAGGCTGGACCTGCCCGCCCGTCATCGACGGCAAGAAGGTCGAAGGCTCCTATCGCTCGCACCAGGTGCCGCTGTCCAATGCCCGTGACACTGACGAGCATCTCGCAGTGCTCGAGGGCTGGCTACAGTCGTACAAGCCGGACGAGCTGTTCGACGAGGCTGGCAAGATCAAGGACGAGGTCACGTCACTGGCCCCTGAGGGCGACCTGCGTATGAGCGCCACGCCGCACGCCAACGGCGGCCGCCTGATGAAGGACCTGCGCCTGCCGAACTTCCAGGACTTCGGGGTCGACGTTCCCCATCCCGGCTACGGGGCTGCAGAGGCGACGCGCGTGCTGGGCACGTGGCTCAACGCCGTCATGGCCGCAAACCCGGACAACTTCCGGATCTTCGCGCCAGACGAACTCGCGTCGAACCGCATCGCCGCGGTGCTGGAGACCACCAACCGGGTGTGGGATGCGCACATCGACGAGGACGACGACAACTTGGCACCCCGGGGCCGCGTCGTCGAGATGCTGTCCGAGCACCAGTGCCAAGGTTGGCTCGAGGGGTATCTGCTCACTGGACGCCACGGGCTCTTTACCTCCTATGAGGCGTTTATCCACCTGGTGGACTCGATGTTCAATCAGCACGCCAAGTGGCTCAAGGTCACGCGCGAGATCCCGTGGCGCCAGCCGGTGCCGTCTCTGAATTACCTGCTCTCCAGCCATGTGTGGCGCCAGGACCACAACGGGTTCTCTCACCAAGACCCCGGGTTCATCGACCACGTCATTAACAAGAAGGCCGAAGTTGTCCGGGTATACCTGCCGCCGGACGCCAACACCCTGCTATCCACCTACGACCACTGCCTGCGCTCGCGCGACTACGTCAACGTGGTCGTCGCCGGTAAGCAGCCGCAGGCGTCGTGGCTGACCATGGACCAGGCCGTCGACCACTGCACGCGCGGTCTGGGCATCTGGAACTTCGCGTCCAACGTGCCGTTGGGCGAGGAGCCGGACGTGGTGCTCGCTGCCGCCGGCGACGTGCCCACGCTCGAGGTCTTGGCCGCCGTTGACCTGCTCCGCGAGCACCTGCCAGAGCTCAAGGTGCGCATGATCAACGTGGTCGACCTGATGAGGCTGCAGCCGGAGAAGGAGCACCCACACGGCATGCCGGATCGCGAGTTCGACCAGCTGTTCACCACGGACAAGCCGATCATCTTCAACTATCACGGCTACCCGTGGCTGATCCACCGCCTCACCTACCGCCGTACCGGGCACTCCAACCTGCACGTGCGCGGCTACAAGGAGGAGGGCACCACCACCACGCCGTTCGACATGGCGATGCTGAACGACATCGACCGGTACCACCTGGTCATGGACGTCATCGACCACGTGCCTTCGCTCGGCACCCGCGCGGCGGCACTGCGCCAGGCGATGTTCGACAAGCGACTCGAGGCCCGTCGGTACGCGCTGGCCACCGGCTCCGACCTGCCCGAGGTCAATGACTGGGTGTGGCCCGAGGCGCGGGCCGACAACGCCGGCATCGCGGTCGATGCTGTAGCCGCCACCGGCGGTGACAACGAGTAGGAATTGGTCGAGGGGGTAGGCGGCAGGCATAGGGTGAAAGCATGCTCGCCGCCTATGCCACCCAATTCAGCTCCGATGATCCGGTCTCCGGCCTGACGGTCGGCGACCGGCCCGAACCCGAGGCTCGCGAGCATTGGTCGACTATCGAGATGCGGGCCGCCAGCGTGAACCATCACGACCTGTGGTCACTGCAGGGCGTGGGTCTGCCGCAGTCCAGCCTTCCCATGATCCTCGGTACGGATGGGGCTGGCATCGCTCCCGATGGATCCGAGGTCGTGCTCCACAGCGTGATCGGCGCGGACGGCCACGGCGTGGGGCCTCACGAACCTCGCACCATGCTGTCCGAGCGCTACCAGGGAACCTTCGCGGAGAGGGTCACGGTTCCTACTGCGAACCTACTGCCAAAGCCCGCGGAACTGACCTTCGAGGAGGTCGCGTGCCTGCCTACGGCGTGGCTCACCGCGTACCGCATGTTGTTCGTCGCGGCGGACCTCAAACCCGGCCACAGCGTGCTGATCCAGGGAGCAGGAGGCGGCCTCGCATCGGCCGCCATCGCTCTGGGTAGCGCGGCTGGTATCGAGGTCATCGTGACCTCACGGTCCGAGGCTAAGCGCGAGCGGGCGCTCGCCCTTGGCGCATCTGCGGCGTTCGAACCGGGCGCTCGCTTGCCCCGTCGCGCCGATGCCGTGGTCGAGTCAGTCGGCAAGGCCACCTGGGCGCATTCGGTTGCCTCGGTCAAGGCCGGCGGCACCATCGCGGTGGCTGGGCTGACCACCGGGGATCCCGAGCCCGCGCAACTCACCCGGGTCTTCTTCCAGGAGATCCGCATCCAGGGTGTCACTATGGGCTCACGCGAGGACCTCAGTGCACTGTTGGCCTTCATGGCCCGCACGGGGTTGCACCCCGTCATCGACACAGTCATGCCTCTCGAGCAGGCGCGTGAAGCGCTCGGCCGGGTGGCATCGGGGGAGCATTTTGGCAAGGTAGTGCTCACCGTCGGGCCTTAACCCCCTGGCGCGAGACGTGCGGCGGTGATGCCGACGCGAGGTGGCAACTACCCTTGAGGCATGGCTCACCTCTTAGGCGCGGAAGCGCTTCACCTCGACTTTGGCATGGGCACGGTGCTCGGTTCCGTGTCACTGGGCCTCGACGACGGCAACCGCATTGGCGTGGTGGGGTCCAACGGCGCGGGCAAGTCCTCGCTCATGAAACTCCTCGCCGGCCGGCTTGAGCCGCACGACGGGCGCGTGACCATCTCCCGTGGCGCCCGCATCGGCGTCCTCGATCAGTCCGACCACGTCGACACGTCGTTGACCGTGCTCGAGGCCATCGTCGGCGACGGCGCCGAGACCTACGAGTGGGCCTCCGACCCTCGCATCCGCGACATCATGGCGGGGCTCGTCCCCGACCTGCCTGGTGACGCCATTGTTGGCAACCTCTCCGGCGGCCAGCAGCGCCGTGTCGCCCTCGCTCACGTCCTCGTGGGCGAGCACGACGTGATCTTCCTCGACGAGCCCACCAACCACCTGGACGTCGAGGGTGTGGTGTGGCTCTCCGAGCACCTCAAGCGCCGCTGGGCCAGCACCAAGGGCGCCCTCATGGTCGTGACACACGACCGCTGGTTCCTGGACGAGATCTGCACCGACACGTGGGAGGTCCACGACGGCGAAGTGGACCAGTACGAAGGTGGCTACGCCGCCTACGTGCTGCAGCGCGTTGAGCGCGACCGCATCGCCAACGCCACCGAATCCAAGCGTCAGAACCTCATGCGCAAGGAGCTCGCGTGGCTGCGCCGCGGCGCCCCCGCCCGCACCGCCAAGCCCAAGTTCCGCATCGACGCCGCGAACGAGCTCATTGCCGACGTGCCTCCCATCCGCGACAAGGTCCAGCTGGCCCGCATGGCCGCCTCGCGCCTGGGCAAGGACGTCGTCAACCTGATCCGCTGCTCCGTCTCGTACGGCGAGGGCGAGAGCGTGAAGGAAGTCCTGCGGGATGTCAGCTGGAACATCGGCCCGGGCGAACGCACCGGAATCCTGGGGGAGAACGGCGCGGGAAAGTCGACGCTCCTCAAACTCATCACGGGCGAAATGGAGCCCACGGGCGGCCGCGTCAAGACCGGTATCACCGTGCGCGTGCAGGCGCTGTCTCAGCAGCTCGCCGAGCTCGACGAGTTCGAGGACGAGCGCGTCAGCGCTGTCGTCAAGCGTTATTCTGCGGTCCAGCTCTCCGACGGCACCGAGATGTCCCCCAAGCAACTGCTCGAGCGCCTGGGGTTCACCGCCGTGCAGCTCAAGACGCAGGTGCGCAAGCTCTCCGGTGGACAGCGTCGCCGACTGCAGTTGCTCATGATTCTGCTCGACGCCCCCAACGTGTTGGTGCTCGATGAGCCCACCAACGACCTCGACACGGATATGCTCGCGGCCATGGAGGACCTGCTCGACGCCTGGCCCGGCACCCTCATTGTGGTCAGCCACGACCGGTACCTGATGGAGCGCGTCACCGACCAGCAATACGCGGTCATCGACGGCGGCCTGCGCCACCTGCCCGGAGGCATTGACGAGTACGTGCGTCTGTCGCGCGAGCGCCGCACCAAGTCCGAGGGAGTGGGCTCGTTCGGGGGCCAGGCGGGCACCACCCACTTGCCCGATGCCGGGGCGACATCCGCGGCCTCCCCCGCCGAGGCATCGGCCGGGGGCGGTTCTGACCGTGAGCGCAAGCGCACTCGCTCCGGAGACGCATCGTCGCAGGAGTCGCGCGCATCTTTCGCACCCTCCAAACCAGCGGCCTCCGCGCTGAGCGGCGCTGAGCACCGTGTCGCGACCAAGGAACTCGCGAGCGTTGAGCGGCGCATGGCTAAGGTGGCCGGACTCATGGCTGCCATCCACACCGACATGGCGACGCACGATCAGACCGACTACGAGGGCCTCGCATCGCTCACCAAGCAGCTGCGCGACTTCGAGGCGGAGACCAGCAAACTCGAGGAGTCCTGGTTAAAACTCTCGGAGTTACTGGCCTGACGACGTAGCGCTAGAGGCCGCGCAGATAATCCCGGATGAAGCGGATGCCGGCCATCGACGCACCGTCGGCGGCCGCGGCGGTCTGCGCGCGGAACTCCTCGATGCTGATCCCCAACCCGCGCAGCTCGACCAGATTGCCAATGAGCCAGCGCTCGAACGACTCCGGATCCACCTCAGGATGGAACTGAATTCCGAACCCGCTGCCCACGGAGAACGCTTGGCACGCAGTAACGTCCGTGGACGCGAGCAGCTCCACGCCAACAGGCGCGGTGATCGAGTCGCCGTGCCACTGCAAGATGGGCACGCCGGAGATGTGCCGCAAGGGCGTCTCCATCCCGGCAGGCGCAACATCAATCAGACCCCAACCCAGTTCGAGCCGCCCCGGCGCCACCGGCCACCCCAGCGCGTGCGCGATCAGCTGCGCGCCCAGGCACACGCCGAGCACGGGGCGTCCCGCGTCGAGGCGCTCGCGGATCAGCGCGGTCTCCTCCTCGATGTTGGGGAAGATGGCCGCATCCGGCACGCCTATTGGGCCGCCGAGCACGATCACGAGGTCCGCGTCACGCACCGGCGACAGGTCATCAACCCCAGCGTCGACATACGTCACCGTGTACCCATGGGCACGAATCTCAGGCTCCCAGTGGCCTAGGTCTTCGAACGCGACATGGCGTAGCGCAACACAATTCATGCGCTGATTCTAGGGCCGGGTCATGTCGGCAATGTTTCGCGGTGACACCGCGAGAAACGCCGCCGCCGATGCCACCCCGAGCAAGTGGCCTAGTGAGCCTGGTACGGACTCACCACGACGTCGACGCGCTGGAACTCCTTGAGGTCCGAGTAGCCGGTCGTCGCCATCGATCGGCGCAGTGCGCCCATCATGTTGGTGGTGCCGTCGGCGCGAGTTCCGGGGCCAAACAGCAGCTCCTCGAGCGAGCCGACCGTACCCACGTGCACGCGCTCGCCGCGCGGCAGTTCGGGGTGATGAGCCTCGGGGCCCCAGTGGTAGCCGCCTCCGGGCGCCTCAGACGCGCGAGCCAGCGCAGCGCCCACCATGATGGCGTCCGCACCGCACGCGAATGCCTTAACCATGTCGCCGGACTGACCCAGGCCGCCATCGGCGATGACGTGCACATAGCGCCCGCCGGACTCGTCCAGGTAGTCCCGACGCGCAGCCGCAACATCCGCAACCGCGGTCGCCAGCGGTGCGTGGATACCCATCGAGGTGCGCGTGGTGTGTGCAGCACCGCCGCCAAAGCCCACCAGCACGCCCGCGGCGCCGGTACGCATGAGGTGCAGACCCGCCTGGTAGGTGGACGCGCCACCCACGATGACCGGCACATCGAGGTCGTAGATGAACTTCTTGAGGTTCAGCGGCTCCGCATCGGAGGACACGTGCTCGGCACTCACCGTGGTGCCGCGAATCACGAACAGGTCCACGCCGGCCTTCAACACCGTCTCGTAGTGTTCCTGCGTGCGCTGCGGACTGAGCGCCCCGGCAACGGTGACGCCAGCGGCGCGAATCTCCTTGAGACGAGCGGTGATCAGCTCGTCCTTGACTGGCTCCGAGTAGATCTCTTGCATGCGTGCGGTCGCTGCTGACTCGTCGAGTTCGGCGATCTCCGCGAGCAAAGCGGTGGGGTCCTCGTAACGCGTCCATAGGCCCTCGAGGTCCAGCACACCCAGTCCGCCGTGCTTTCCCAGCGCGATCGCGGACGCGGGAGACATCACCGAGTCCATAGGCGCCGCGATCACCGGGATGGTGAACTGGAACGCGTCGATCTGCCAGTTCAGGCTGACGTCCTTGGGGTCACGCGTGCGTCGAGACGGCACAATTGCCACGTCGTCGAACGAGTACGCGCGCCGTCCGCGCTTGCCACGGCCAATTTCAATTTCGTTGCTCACCCGGACAGCCTACCGGCACCTGCGGACACCCGGGCAGGGCCGAGGCCCCACTCCACACCGCATCGGCCGATGCTGGGGCCACTTGGTCGCCGCGCCTGGCCTCTGCTGTCGGTAGCGGGTGGCAGAGTGGTGGCATGACTTGGCTTGAGCAGACCATGGTGGGATTCGACACCGAGACCACCGGCGTATCGACCGCGAATGACCGCATCGTGACCGCGGCCGTGATTACACGAACCGGATCGGGGCCAGATGCCTCGGTCACCACCCGCACGTGGCTCATCAACCCGGGCGTGCCTATTCCTCCCGGTGCCACCGCCGTCCACGGCATCACCGACGCCAAGGTCCAGGAAGACGGGCAGGCACCAGCCGATGCTCTGGAAGAGATCGCCACCGTGCTCGCCGGCGCGCTGGCTGCTGGGTTCCCGGTGGTGGCATTCAACGCCCAGTTCGACATCTCGATTCTTGAGGCCGAGCTCGCAAGAACTGGACTGTCATCCCTCGTATCCCGGCTAGAGACCGACGACGTGCGCCCCGTTGTCGACCCGCTGGTGCTTGACCGCCACTTGGATAAGTGGCGCAGGGGCAAGCGCAAACTCGTCAACATGTGCGAAACGTACGGCGTCCCGGTTGTCGCCGAGGACCTCCACGCCGCCGATGCCGATGTACTGGCCACACTCGACGTGACTCAAGCAATGGCCGTGAAGTACCCGGCGATGGCGTCCGTCGCGCTGAATGACCTGCACGACCAGCAGGTTGAGGCGCACCGCAAGTGGGCCACCGAGTTCTCCGCGTGGCTGACGTCTAAGGGCAAGGTGGAAGACCTTCCCTCGCCTTCCTGGCCAGTCTGACCGGGTGCAACTCTCGAGTGCGCCACCCGGCAACATCGAGATAGTGTCAACGAGTACGGATTCACAACCGCAAAGCAACACAATGAGGTGCTGATGAACGCGCAGGAACAACCCGTCGAATCCACCAGCCCGCTGACCGATGCGCTCGCGCAGCTCGCCAGCGCGGTCAAGCATCTGGGCATCTCTCCAGGCGTTCACCAGATGCTCGCGCAGCCGCGCCGCGAACTGATGGTGAGCGTGCCGCTGCGTCGCGACGACGGCTCTATCGCCGTCTACTCCGGCTACCGCGTGCAACACAACTTCTCTCGTGGCCCCGCAAAGGGAGGACTGAGGTACAGCCCTTCGGTCGACATCGACGAGGTGCGCGCGCTCGCCATGTGGATGACGTGGAAGTGCGCCCTGGTAGACGTGCCCTATGGCGGCGCGAAGGGCGGTGTCGCCTTCGACCCCCGCGACCACAGCAAGGCCGAGCTCGAGCGCGTGACGCGGCGCTACACCGCAGAAATTCTGCCGATCATCGGCCCAGATGTGGACATCCCGGCCCCCGACATGGGCACCAACGAGCAGACCATGGCATGGATCATGGATACCTACTCGTCCTCGCAGGGCCACACGGTTCCTGGCGTCGTCACTGGCAAACCCATCAGCCTGGGTGGCTCCCTCGGGCGTGCCAGCGCCACCTCGCGCGGCGTCTCGCACATCGCGCTGATGGCCCTGGCCAGTCGTGGAATCGACCCAGCCCACGCATCGGCCGCCGTGCAGGGCTTTGGAAAGGTGGGGCGCGACGCGGCCCGCTTCCTTGCTGAGGCGGGGGTGGCCGTGAGGGCCATCAGCGATGTCGACGGGGCAATCTATGCCGCGGGCGGCATCAGTATCACGGCGCTGTCCGAGCACGTGGACGCCACCGGCAGTGTGGTGGGATTCGAGGGCGCGGAGGAACTCGACCCGGCTGACCTACTCACCGCCGACGTCGACGTGCTGGTCCCGGCCGCACTGGAAGGCGTCATCACCGGCGACAACGCACGCGACATTCGTGCGAGCATCGTGGTCGAAGGCGCCAACGGCCCCACGACCAACGAGGCCGATGCGATCCTGCACGAACGCGGCGTCCTGGTGGTGCCGGACATTCTGGCGAACGCCGGCGGTGTGGTCGTGTCCTACTTTGAGTGGGTGCAGGCCAACCAGGCCTATCAGTGGCGCGAGTCGGAGGTCAACGAGCGGCTCGAGGAGCGCATGACGCGCGCGTGGCACTCGGTGATCGAGTACGCGGGTGCTCACCAGCTCACCTACCGCCAGGCGGCCACGGCGCTGTCCGTCAAGCGCGTGGTCGAGGCGCACGAGTTGCGTGGCCTCTACCCCTGATGGTTCGCGGCTCATGGGAGCAGCTCACGGGCAACCTGTCCGAGGGCGATCTCGCGCTGCTCACGCTCTATCGTGACTTCTGCCGTTCGCTCGACGGCGTCGAGGAGCGGGTGCACAGCGCGGAGGTGCAGTACGCGGTCAAGCGCATCTTCACGTCCGCGTACGTGAAGAGCCACTACTTGGAGATTGGGCTCGAGCTGCTGCGCGAGGCGGAGCACCCCAAGCTGCGCACGGCGTTCGCGACCTCCAAGCGCGTCACGATGCATCGGATCACCCTGCGCGAGGAACACGAGTTTGACGATGCGCTGCGCGAGTTGATCGACGAGGCTCGCCAGACGGTAGGGCCTGGTTTTAGATAGCTGCGGGGCTAGTCGAGGAGCACGCGGATCAGCATGCCCAGCGACATGACCACGATCAGTACGCGAAGCACCAGCGGGTTCACTCGGAAGAGCATGTGTGAGCCGACGTAGGCACCGATGAGTTGACCAACGATCATCACTGCGCCCACTGTCCACAACATGTGCCCCGCAAAGGCGAACACCAGCAACGCGGCAAAGTTGGTGGCGAAGTTGAGGGTCTTGGCGATCGCGGTGGATTGCACCAAACTCTTGGCGCGCAGCGCTACTCCGCTAAGCGCGTAGAGCGACCCGGTGCCGGGGCCAAACGCGCCGTCGTACGCGCCGATAATAGGCACCAGCGTGGCCTCGTAGGCCGGGTCCGTCATGCGCGGCTCCGGCGGCGGGAGGTGCGACTTTGGGACGAACAGGAAGTACGCCGCCACGAGCGCCAAAACGACGGGGATGATGATCAGCAGCGCATCGGTATCGATGAACTGCACTGCGACTGCACCGGCCGCCGACCCCAGGAACGCCCATAGCATCGGCCATCGGACGTCGCGCCAATGCACTCGCTTCTTGCGGATGACCTGGTACGTGGCCATACCCGTGCCGAACGAGCTTTGAAGCTTGTTGGTACCAAGAGCCTGCAGCGGGGGGATGCCCGCGAGGAGCAGTGCGGGCACGGTGAGCAACCCTCCGCCGCCCGCGAGCGTGTCCAGGAACCCGGCCAGGAGCGCGACGATGAAGAGAATGAGCAGCGCGTGCCAGGTGAGATCCACAGTGCTTACTCTGCCAGTTCGCTGGCCCCGCTTTGCACCGGGGCCACCGCGGGGCCACAGCAACGCCCGTCGCGCACCGCCTCGGGGGCGGGTGCACGACGGGCGCGTGGGAGCTAGAAAGTCAGGATTTGGTAACCCTCGACCATGAGCTTGCGGTTGCTTGCCTCGCCCCCGTCATCGCTGAGGAGTGTCCAGCCTGCCTGCTCGATCGCGTCGGCGACCTTGTGCGACGTGGCGCAGTAACCGCACGCACCGGTGATGTTGTCGGCCAGCGCGGTGGCCAGGCCATTCATCGGGTGTTCTGCGTTCGAGATCGCGGCGAGTGTGTCGACTCCCGAGCCATCGAACTGCACCACGACGTCGTCTCCGGCCTGCTTGAACTCGAGGGCCGTCTTGAGGCCGCGGTACGCCCGCGCCATGTCGCCATCGATCGGTTCGTAAATGACTACTGCAACTTTGAACTCAGACATCGGTTCTCCTTTTCTGTCCGTCCTCAGTATTAGACGGAACCGTCTAGTTAGATTAGACAGGTTCGTCTACTATTGTCAACATGGCCACTTCTCCCCCCGCGAGCCCCCTGAAATCCCGAGACCGCTTGGTCGCCACGGCGACCAAACTCTTCTACGCGAACGGCATTAACGCGACCGGAATCGACACCGTCATCGCAGAGTCTGGCGCGACCAAAGGAAGCATGTACCACCACTTCCACAACAAGGACGGACTTGTCGCGGCGTATCTTCGAGGCGAAGCGAACGGATGGCACGAGGCCGCCACGGGCGTGGACGACTCATCCAAGAGCCCGGTCGAGCGCGTGGCGCTGATGTTCACCATCCCGGCCACGGCGATCGCGACGGACAGCTTTCACGGCTGCCCCTTCACGAACGCCATGGTCGAGCGACCGGCTGACCCAGCAATTGCCGAGATCGTGGGCGACTATCGACGCGTGATGGCGGAGCACGTCGCGGATCTCATCGGCGCAAAGACGACCGACACCGTGGTTGCTCAGGTTGTCGTGCTCTACGACGGCGGTGTGACGGGGGCCAAGCAAACGCGAAGTGCCGCACCTGTAGCGACGGCCAGCGCGATGGCGCAGAATGTCGTGCGCGCCTGGTTGAAAACCGGGCGCGACTAGCGCACCCAGTCGCGGCACCCGGCTGAGCGCCAATGCCGTCGCAAGTGGTGCGTGGAGGCGCTACTTCTTGCCGGCGTAGTTGGGCGCCTCGACCGTGATCTGCACGTCGTGCGGGTGGCTCTCCTTGAGGCCCGCGGGCGTGATGCGCACAAACCTGCCCCGCTCGCGGAGCTCAGGAATGGTGCGAGCACCTACATAGAACATTGACTGACCGAGCCCACCAACGAGCTGGCGGCCCACATTCTCCACCGAGCCCTTGAACGGCACTCGACCTTCGATGCCCTCGGGGATGATGTCATCGTCGCTCGGAGCATCGGACTGGAAGTAGCGGTCCTTGGAGTAGCTCACGCGCCCGCGCGACGCCATGGCACCCATGGAGCCCATGCCGCGGTAGCTCTTGAACTGCTTGCCGTTGACGAGCACGAGGTCGCCGGGCGCCTCTGCGCAGCCAGCGAACAGCGAGCCCAGCATCACAGATTCTGCCCCGGCGACCAGCGCCTTGGCGATGTCACCGGAGAACTGAAGGCCACCGTCGGCGATGACGGGGACGCCCGCAGGGTTCGCGGCCTTGGATGCCTCATACACGGCGGTGATCTGCGGAACACCCACGCCAGCGACGACGCGCGTAGTGCAAATGGATCCGGGGCCCACGCCAACCTTGACGGCGTCCGCTCCGGCATCAACCAACGCCTGCGCCCCCTCACGGGTCGCGACATTTCCACCGATGACCTGCACGTGGTTGGTGGCCGGATCGGACTTAAGACGGCGAATCATGTCGATCATTGCCTGCGCGTGACCGTGAGCGGTGTCCACCACGAGCGCGTCAACGCCCGCGTCTACCAGCGCAGTGGCACGCTCCCAGGCGTCACCGAAGAATCCGACTGCCGCGGCGACGCGGAGTCGACCCTCGGCATCCTTGGTGGCCTTGGGGTACTTCTCGGTCTTGACGAAGTCCTTGACGGTAATGAGACCGGTGAGGCGGCCGTCGCCGTCGACCAACGGCAGCTTCTCGATCTTGTGCTTGGCGAGCAGCTCGGCGGCCTGCGCGTTGCCAATGCCCTCGGGCCCGGTGACGAGTGGCATGGGCGTCATGATCTCGCGCACGCGCAACGTGGGGAAGTCGGCGTGGTTGACGAATCGCAGATCGCGGTTGGTGATGATGCCGACGAGCGTGTTGGACTCGTCCACCACGGGAAGGCCGGAGACGCGATACTTGCCGCACAGCTCGTCCAACTCCGTCAGGGTGACGTCCGGGCTAACGGTGACCGGGTCGGTAATCATGCCGGACTCGGAGCGCTTGACGATCTCGACCTGGTGAGCCTGGTCCTCAATCGACAGGTTTCGGTGCAGGACGCCGATGCCGCCTAGTCGGGCCATGGCGATTGCCATGCGCGACTCGGTGACAGTGTCCATCGCGGCGCTCAAAAGCGGGATGCGGATGGAGATTTCACGCGTCAGGCGGGTGGTGGTGTCTACCTGTGACGGGATGACGTCACTCTGCCCGGGAAGCAGCAAGACGTCGTCGTAGGTGAGTCCGGTGAGGGCAAAGGGGTCGTGTTCTGCTGGCGCCATTGGTCAAGTCTACGGGGCGAAGGCGCGCATACCGGACGGCACGGTGGGCGCCCACGCTCAATAACGCATCGCACCTGGATGCCCCCCAAAATGGGGGCTAGCCAAGCCGCCAACGGAGGAGTAGACATAGGAGTAGCAAGCAATGCAGTCGTCGCTCCAGAATCAGGGGGTTGACTGTCTGGTTTGTCGGAATTAGGTTGAATGTACCAACGCGGTACTTGAGTCAACGGAGACTCGGGGCCGGCCCGATACAACGTCACAGGGGGCAGTTCATGGATACGGTCGCAAAGTTACCCGCGCCGACGCAGGACCAATGGGAATGGCAGTATGACGGTGCCTGTAGAGATGCTGACACTGACCTGTTCTTTCACCCCGAGGGCGAGCGTGGCGCCGCCCGACGCCGGCGTGCCGAAGCCGCCAAGCGCTATTGCGAACGTTGCCCCGTCCTAGACCTCTGCCGCGAGCGCTCACTCGATGCCCGCGAACCCTTTGGCGTGTGGGGTGGCCTCAGCGAGGACGAGCGCCACGCGATTCTGTCCGGCAGGCTCAAGAAGGCGAGTTAGTCCGACCTGTGGCCTGCGAGCAGGCCGCGCAACTGAAGAAGTGAATCTTGTGCCCAAAACGCACGAAGGCCCCGGGACTGAGTCCCGGGGCCTTCGTGTTGCCTCGCTTGGGACGCTGACCTAAGTCAGGCCCTAGTACGGGCGTTGTCTAGCTCACGACTGCGAGCAGGTCGCGCGCCGAGAGGATCAGGTAATCCTCGCCTGCGTACTTGACCTCGGTGCCGCCGTACTTGCTGTAAATCACCTTGTCGCCAACGTTGACATCCACGGGTACGCGGTTGCCATTGTCGTCAAAGCGACCCGGTCCCACTGCCACGACCTCGCCCTCCTGGGGCTTCTCCTTGGCGGTGTCCGGGATGACGAGTCCAGAAGCAGTGGTCTGCTCGGCAGCTGCCGACTTCACCACGACCTTGTCCTCAAGAGGCTTGATAGAGACCGACATTGCGGACCTCACCTTCCATCGATTATGTGTACCGAACGATTGAAACGCTTCCGTGGTTGGTGGCCCGCCGTCGCGGGGGTCAGGCCATCAGCACACTTCACGTGCCCCTTGCGGGGCGTTCTCAATTTAGCACTCTCGTACCGCGAGTGCTAACTAGCGGCGCTACATTCGCTGACCGTGAAACTATGAACCCATGGACCCCTCAACCGCGCGGCTCATCACCAGCGCAGACGGCCTCTCGCTCATCGATTCGTTGCCGCCGTACTCGGACTCCGACGCACTGACGCTTGGCGGTCAGCTGCGCAAAGCAGGGGCCGATGCTGCCACGGTCGCAGCAGCCATGACCCAGTCCCGTTTGCGCGCTGCAGCGCGCCCCAAGTTCGGCGAGTTCGCCGCCGGGATGCTGTTCACCCAAGACGGCCTCGAGCAGGCCACGAGACTGTCAGTGGCGGGCCTGCACGCGTCCCGCTTTCGCGACGCGGGCTGCACCCGCATCGCGGACCTCACGTCCGGCATCGGCGCCGATGCCATGGCCGCCTCCGCACTCGGGCTCGCGGTGGTCGCCTTCGAGTTAGACGAGGCGACCGCGCTGATTGCCGACCACAATCTGCGCCACTGGCCCACCACGGACGTAGTGCACGCAGACTCCCTCGGGACCTTGCGCTCCCCCGATGCCGTCACCAAGTTGGGCGTCGACGGAATCTTCGCTGACCCGGCCCGCCGCAATGCGCGAGGCCGGCGCCACGACCCCAAGGACTACTCGCCGGCACTCGACGAGGTGCTCGCGCTGCGCGACCTTATCCCCGAGCTAGGCGTGAAGGTCGGCCCCGCAATCGAGCACGACGCCATCCCCGAGGACCTGGAAGCCCAGTGGGTGAGTGTTGACGGAACGGTGGTCGAGGCTGCGCTTTGGAGCGGCAAGCTGGCCCAATCTGTCGGACACACGGCGCTCGTCATCGCGGACGGCGAGGCACATCACCTCTCGGGCAGCACGGACCGCGCTCCCGACGGGCCACTCGGCGCGTACATCTACGAGCCGGACGGCGCCGTGATCCGCTCAGGGCTGGTGGGCGAGGTGGCAACGGAGCTCGATGCTCACCTGATCGACCCGAGCATCGCGTACCTCACCTGCAACACTCCGGTCTCAACCCCCTTCGCTCGCGGCTATCGCGTGCTCGAGGTCCTCCCCTACTCGGTCAAGCGTCTCGCTTCCGCACTCCACGAGCGCAATGTCGGCGTCGTAGACATCAAGAAGCGCGGCATCGACATCACACCAGAGAAACTACGTCCGCAACTCAAACTTCGCGGGGACGACCGCGCTACCGTCATCCTGACCCGCATGGGCGGCCGTCACCAGGCACTCATCGTGGAGCCCCTGCACCGCTAGGTCAGCAGGGTCGGCGTCAGCAAGAATCAGACGGCATGTTCTTGAGCTTCACCGGCCAGGCGGACTCGGACTTCACGTCCCCCATGAGGATGTCCGCGAGGCCCTCCATTACGTCATCGGATCCGCCGTATGTCGCGATGTAACTGGTGGCCTTGGACTCGTCGAGAATCCAGGGGCCGGAGATCGCCACGACCACGTCTCCCTTGACATCCTCACTGGAGTTAACCGCGAGCCGCACCCGTGTCCCGGGGTTGTCCGCGTCCCCGATGCTGACGCCGCGTTCCTTGAGCGCCGCGGCCAGGGTCGCCCGCGCCTGGTCCCACCCCCCGGTGATTGTCACCGTGCCGGAGACCAAACGCTCGCCACACTTGGGAGTCACCACCGTCGCAGATTTCGCGGCGAACTCTTGCGCGAAGCCGTCCGAGTCGGCCGGAACGGGCTTGGCCTCGAGGCCCGCCTGCCACCGCATCAGCAGGATAGACCTTGCTGCCGCCTCGTCCAGCCGCTCGCGAGGTAGGTCACCGGATTTCACCGCTACCGCTATCGCGGCCATCGCCTTCTTGGTATTCGCGGGCATGAGCGCGATGTCCGCGCCAGCCTTGAGCGCCAAGACGGTCGCCTCGCCCGGCTCGTGGTGGTCCACTATCGCACCCATGTTGAGAGCGTCGGTCATGGCCACTCCTGTGAAACCCAGCCCATCGCGCAGATACGCATATGCGTCGGGGGAAAGGGAGGCCGCGTCTCCTCCCCACTCTGCGAGCGCAATGTGGGCAACCATGATGGCGGGCGCCCCCGCATCGACCGCGCTGGCGAACGGCACCAAGTCCCGGGCCTCGAGCTCCGCTACCGTCGCGCTCTGCGTGGGGAGACCCTCGTGCGAGTCGGTCTCGACGGCCCCGTGACCCGGAAAGTGCTTGACAGTGGTGATGAGACCGGCGTCCGTGTACCCCTCTAGCGCGGCGTTCGCGGTAGCCGCGACGTTCAGCGGGTCCGAGCCGGGCGACCGGGTGCGAATGACCGGGTCGCTCAGGCCGGCGGTGACGTCCGCATCGGGCGCGAAGTTGGTGTTGAAACCCAGCCCCAGGGTGCGAGCGCCCTGGTTCGAATAGACCTCGCGCACGTAGTCCTTGTCCGTCGCGGCGCCAGCGGCCATGAAGCCGGGCAGGTCGGGCATCATCCCTCGCAGGCGAGCGACAACCCCACCCTCCTGGTCGACGGCGATCATGACCGGCCAGTCTCGCTCGCCACCCGCCTCAGCGGCGGCGGAGGTCAGCGCCTTGGTGATTTTCGCGGTAGAGGTCGCGTCGCCCTGCAGCATGACACCACCCAGGCCGTACTTCTCGATCATTGCCTTGAGCTCGGTAGGAGACGTGCCCCCATACGATCCGACGATGACCTGACCCGCCGCGCGTTCCACGGAGAGTTCCTGAGCCGTAGCCAGCGCAGCGTCCCAGTCGGCCTGCGTGGGCCCCCACGCACGGGGGTACTCGGAGGGAATGGCCGACGGCGATGGGGACGGCGTAGCCGATGGCGTAGCGGTAGGTGTAGTTGATGGGGTGTGCGAGCTCGAGACTGACGGCGAGGGCGAGGCTTGCGCGCCCTGCCTGTGAGAGATGGCGGTGGTCGCCCAGACCCCGGCGCCGATCGCCACGATGGCAACGGCCGCAATTGTCGCGGACATTCCCCAGGATCGCGCCATCAACTCTCTCCGCTCGATTAGCCACCGGACTCACACCAGCGGGGCTGTCATACCAACACTGTAGTGAGCGGCATAGACGAGTCAACGCCGATGCTCAGCTCACTCGGCGTCAGCCCTCGCCTGGCGACGGCGCTTCCAAGCGCCGCGATCATCGCACCGTTGTCAGTGCAGAAACGAATGGGCGGGATGCGCACCTCGATCCCCGCCTCGGCACACCTCGCGGTCGCCAAGTCGCGAAGTTGACTGTTCGCGCTGAAGCCACCGCCAATGACCAAGGTCGTGACCCCGTGTTCCTGGCAAGCCTGAATCGTCTTGGCGACCAGCACATCGGCGACGGCGGCGGCAAAACTTGCCGCAACATCGGCCGTCGGCACTTCACGGCCCTCTGCCTCGCAGGCCTCCACCCAGCGCGCAACCGCAGTCTTGAGGCCGGAGAAGGAGAAGTCATACGCGTGTTTGGCCTGGTCCTTGGGCTTGGTCAGCGCGCGCGGGAACGGGATTGCAGAGGGGTTGCCCTCACGTGCGAGCTTGTCGACGTGCGGGCCACCGGGATACGGAAGGCCGAGCAGCCTGCCGACCTTGTCGAAAGCCTCGCCAGCCGCGTCATCGAGCGTGTGGCCTAGTTCGGTGATGTCGGTGGCGATGTCATTGACAAGAAGCAGCGAAGTGTGACCTCCGGAGACAACCAGCGCCATGATGCGCTCGGGGAACACGCCGTGCACCAACTCGTCGACGGCTACGTGTCCGATCACGTGGTTGACGCCGTACAGCGGCTTGCCGAGTCCAAGCGCGAGCGCCTTCGCCGCGGAAACCCCTACGGTGAGCGACCCAACCAATCCGGGTCCCGATGCGACGGCAACGGCGTCAACGTCTGCCAGCGAGTGGCCGGCGCGACTCAGTGCCTCCTCGATGGTGGGGATCATGGCCTCAAGGTGGGCGCGTGAGGCGACTTCGGGGACAATGCCGCCGAACCTCGCGTGCTCGTCCATTGACGACGCGACAACGTCTGCGAGCAGCTCGGTTCCGCGCACGAGCGCGACGCCGGTCTCGTCGCACGTGCTCTCAATTCCAAGTACGAGTGGGTCCACGGGGATAAGCCTATGCGTGGGAATAGATTGTCACGAACAAGCGTCTACGGGATATGACCAATTCCGAGCACGCCCCCGACTTTGCCCCACCCATCGAGGGCCTCGCGATTGACGACACTACGCAACGTCGCCTGTTCTTGGAGGCGCGTTCCAACATAGCGTTCGCGGAAGTCGACGTCCCGGACAGCATCATTCGCGACGTGTTTGACCTCATCAAGTGGGGTCCCACCGCCAACAACACCACGCCGATGCGCGTCGCCATCGCACGCTCGGAAGCTGCCCGCGAAGCGGTCATCGACAACGCGATGGAGGGCAACCGTCCCAAGTTGGCCAAGGCACCGGTGCTCTTGGTTGTCGCGCGTGACGACAGGTTCCACGACCACTTCGCGGTCACGTCACCCGGGTCCGAGGGAAGCGCAGAGCGCCTCGAGGCCGCTCCCGATCGTCGCACCACCATGGCGACCACCGGCTCCTGGCTGCAAGCGGGCTACCTGATCGTGGGACTGCGCGCCGCGGGTCTTGCGGTTCGCCCGTACGGCGGCTTCGACAAGGATGGCCTGGATAAGGCACTGTTCTCCGACACCAGCTGGGGATCGATCGCCCTGCTCGGCGTGGGCTACCCGTCGGATAGCGAGCACGGCGCCGGCCCTCGCAAGGGCCGCGTCTCCAATGACATTGGGGTCGCCTCGCTATAAGGAGACCTCACTGCGCGCGCTGACTCACTCCACACTCCCTATTGGTCCGGTTTCGCACCGTGGGCTCTAGGGCTGGTTCCGAGTGATGGAGCGAGGGGTTGAGTCAGTGGGTGATCAGCCGGGCGAGTGGGGGGCTAGTCAACCAGCGTGAGCTGGCGGGACCTTCGCTCTCATCACAATCGCATCCACGTCCTCGGGCTGGTAGTACCTCGGTCGCACCCGTACGTCCTCAAACCCATACGAGCGGTACAGAGCCAGCGCCGGGGTATTCGTCACGGCAACCTCGAGCCACGCGTCCCGTGCCCGCTCGGCACGCGCCTCGGTGAGAAAGTCCTCCATGAGGACCTTGCCGTGACCGGCTCCACGCGCGTTGGAATCTACCGCAATGTTCATCAAGTGAAAGGCGTCGCCGTCGTACCCGTACACCGCATAGGCGACCGGTTCACCGTCAATCTCGACCACGCGATAGCGCTTGCCGCCGTAGCGATAGTCCTCCTGGATCAGCTTGAGCGACCATGCCGCGGCGCCAAAGATCTCTCGCTCGCGCTCGGCCATCCAGGCGAGTTGGTCCTCGCTCATGTCGCGCAAGCATCGCCGATGCTCTGGCGCGGCCCCTAGTGGCCCCGCGACGCTCACGCGCCCGGCACTCCGTGGACGTCGGGGCGACGCATGTACATGGGCTCCGTGGGAAAGTCGGTATCCCCCGCCTCCAGCCTGCGGGCGGCCACTCGTGCGAGCCACGCGGGATCTGGGTCCGCATCCTTCGCATCCGGGAATACGTCCGGATAGAGCAGCGCTCCACGACCCACGACGCCACCCAGCGGCTGCACGTCCGCGGGCGCACTCACGTGCGGCGCACCATCGGCGACCCCATTGGTGTAGGTGGCCCAATAGACCTCCTTGCGGCGCGCATCGGCGACTACGGTGATCTGGCCCCCGCCTGCATCGGCGGCCTGGGCGCCGACTGCATCGAGTGAGCACACGCCGCGTACGGGAACCCTCCACACCATGCCCAGTGTGCGGGCGGTCACGAGTCCCACGCGCAGACCAGTGAACGGTGCCGGCCCTGTTCCCACCACAATTGCGTCAACATCCGTGCCGGCGATTCCGGCATCCGCGAGCGCGGCCTCAATCATTCCTGACAGCAGCTCGGAGTGACCACGTGGCGAAAACTCGGTGCGCGCGGCTACGGTCTTGTCGCCGTCGACCACTGCGACGGAGATGGCGGAGGAGGTGTCGATTGCGAGTATCACGGCACTAGCCTAGGTCGCCGTCGGAGGAAGAGGTGTCCGCCGCAAAATCCACATTCACCCAGCGCGGCCCATGCGCGAGGATGCTAACCTCGCGGCGCCCGCCTTCAGGGTTCGCCATGTCCAACTCTCCACCCCGCTCGCGGTCGATACGCACGTGCAGGCGGTCCACTGCGAGCGCCTCGGCCTTTCCCTCACCCCATTCGACCACCGTCACGCTGTCATCCAGGGTGGTGTCGAGGTCGAGGTCGTCGAGCTCCGCGAGCGACGTCAGTCGGTATGCGTCAACGTGAATCAGTGCGGGCCCTCCCACCTCACTTGGGTGAGTCCTGGCGATGATGAAGGTGGGGCTCGCGACGGGCCCGCGCACGCCGAGCGCGTCGCCCAAACCCTGGGTGAACGTAGTCTTACCCGCGCCCAGGTCTCCTGACAGGATCAGCAGGTCGCCCGCGCGCAGGTGCGGGGCAATCACCTCGGTTGCGATCGCGCGCATCTGCTCTGCGCTGTCGGCGCTGAGGTGCAGTTCGGTTAAGCCGTTCACGTCAGTCATTCCTTCACTCCGCGGTCTTGGGCCGCAACCCGCCAAAGCGGCACACAATCTCGTAGTCGATGGTGTCGACGGCCATCGCCCAATCACGCGCCGTGGGCCCGCCGGGGCCTATCAGCGTCACAGCATCCCCAGTATTGGCTTCCGTCTCCGGACCCAGGTCAAGCACAAACTGGTCCATACAGACTCGACCGGCAATCGGGTAGCGCGTTCCACGCACGGCAACCTCGGCCACCCCGCCCGCGGCACGGAAGACCCCGTCGGCGTAGCCGGCACTCACCAGACCCACATGCGTGCGCTGCGGAGTGACGTACTCGTGGCCGTAACTCACACCATGGCCACCTGGCAATTCCTTGACAAGCGCGAGGGTGCTGGATACCGACATCGCCGCGACGAGGCCAAAGTTGTCGCCCTCTGGGTCATCGACAGGCGGCAAACCATAGATCGCGATCCCTGGTCGCACCATGTCGAAGTGAAGGTCAGACCGGGTGAGCGTGCAAGCCGAGTTACCCAGGTGCGCGAGCTCAACATTGAGCCCAAGTTCCTCGGCGGTCGCCAGCGCAGCGCGAAAGTTCTCCGCCTGTGCATCGACTGTGGGGTGGCCTGGCTGGTCGGCCCACGCCAGATGTGACCACATTCCCACGATCGTAATCAGGTCCTCGTCTTGGGCGGCCGATGCCGCGGCAAGTAAGCTTCCGAGGTCCGCCATGGGCACGCCCTCGCGTCCCAGGCCGGTGTCGACGCAGATGTGGACTGCGGCCGTGCCGTGGCCCGCGCGCGATGCGTCGACAATTGCGCGGAGCACCGCAAGCGAGCCCGCAGAGACGTCGATGTTGCGGCTCAGCAGGTCCGCGGCCGGCACCTCGGGGCCGTAGAGCCAAGTGAGGATGCGCCCCTCGTCTCCGCCGTCGCGCAAGGCGATAGCCTCGGACGGCTGTGCGACACCCAAGAAATCGGCACCACCGCGACGCGCCGCGCGACCGGAGGGCAGCAGCCCGTGGCCGTAGGCATCGGCCTTGACGACGGCCATGAGCTTCGCGGTGGGTGCGAGCGCCCGCAACGTCGCGACATTGCCCGCGATTGCGTCGTAGTCGACATCTACCTTCAACATGGTCATGACTACAGCGCCTCCCCAATAACGACGGCCGATGCGATGCCGGCATCGTGCGACAGCGACAGGTGGAATGACGTGATCCCGAGCGTTGCCGCGCGCGCCGCGACTGATCCCTTGATGGCCAGACGCGGGCGTCCCGAGTCCTCGCGGACCACCTCAGCGTCCTGCCAGCTCAATCCTCCGGGCGCTCCAAGCGCCTTTGCGAGGGCCTCCTTTGCGGCCCAGCGTGCCGCCAGCGAGTGAGTTCCCAGCTCGCGTTCTGCGGGCGTAAAGACACGTTCCAGGAATCCCGGAGAACGCTCGAGCGCCGCCTCAAACCGTTCGATGGCAACGACGTCGATTCCCAGCCCCACGATGGCCATCGTTGGCTACTCGACCGTGACCGACTTGGCGAGGTTGCGCGGCTGATCCACGTCGAGTCCCTTGGCCGTCGCAAGTTCGAGCGCAAAGAGCTGCAATGGGATCACGCTCAGTAGCGGGGACATCAGCACAGGCGAGGCGGGGACATAGAAGACCTGCTCTGCATAGTTGGCCGCCTCGGTGTCACCCTCCTCCGCGATCACAAACGTGCGGGCACCGCGAGCGCGGACCTCCTGCACGTTGGAAACCACCTTGGAGTGCAGCGACTCGCGTCCGCGCGGGCTGGGCAGCACGATGAAGATCGGCTGCCCGTCCTCGACTAGGGCGATGGGGCCATGCTTGAGCTCGCCGGCGGCAAAGCCCTCGGCGTGAATATATGCCAGTTCCTTGAGCTTGAGCGCGCCCTCGAGTGCGACGGGGAAACCCACGTGACGGCCCAGGAAGAGCACTGTGCGTTCGTCCGCGAGAGCGGCGCCGAGTTCGCGTATCGGCCCGGACGTGTCAAGGACCCGCTGAATCTTGGCAGGGATCTCGTCGAGCTGCGCGAGCAAGGTCGCAATCTCGTCCGGGAACTTGTTGCCTCGCAACTCGGACAGGTAGATGCCCAGCAGGAACGACGCCGTGATCTGAGCAAGGAAGGCCTTGGTAGAGGCCACTGCGATCTCGGGCCCAGCGCGCGTGTAGAGAACCGCGTCGGCCTCGCGGGCGATGGTGGAGCCCTGCGTGTTCACGATCGCGATGACGTTGGCGCCCTGCTGCTGTGCATGGCGCACGGCCATGATGGTGTCCATGGTCTCGCCCGACTGCGAGATGGCCACGACAAGCGTCTTCACGTTGACCACCGGATCGCGGTAGCGGAACTCATGCGCGAGCTCGACCTCCACCGGAATGCGGCACCAGTGCTCGATCGCGTACCGAGCGACGAGACCCGCGTAGGACGCGGTCCCGCAGGCAACAATGACAATCTTGTCGACGGAGTTGAGCACGGATTCGGCAATAATGCCGCCGTCGAGCTTGAGTCGCCCGTGGTCATCGACCCGTCCACGCAGGGTGTCCGCTACGGCCTGAGGCTGATCGTGGATCTCCTTGTCCATGAAGGTCGCGAAGCCGCCCTTCTCGGCAGCCTCAGCGTCCCAGTCCACGTGGTACGGCTCGCGCTCCACGACGTTGCCGTCTGCGCCGGTGACCACCACGGCATCGGGGGTGATCACGACGACCTCGTCCTGACCGAGCTCGAGCGCGGTCCGGGTGTGCTCGATGAAGGCCACCACGTCGGAGCCAAGGAAGTTCTCACCCTCACCGATTCCGACCACGAGCGGGGAGTTGCGGCGCGCTCCCACCACGGTGGTGGGCTCGAGCGCGTCGACCGCGAGCAGCGTGAAGGCGCCCTCGAGCTGCTGTGCGACGGAGCGCATGGCGTCGGGCAGCGAGAGGCCGCGGTCGATCTCGCGGGCCAGTAGGTGTCCCGCGACCTCGGTGTCAGTTTCAGACAGGAAGTCGATGCCCTCAGTCGCGAGCTCCTTGCGGAGAGAGGAGAAGTTTTCGATGATGCCGTTGTGAATGATGGCAACACGTCCGCCCGCAGCGAGGTGTGGGTGGGCGTTGACGTCGGTGGGGGCACCATGGGTTGCCCAGCGCGTGTGCCCGATTGCCGCGGTACCAGGAGGAAGGGGCCTCTCCGCCAATTCTGCCTCGAGATTTCGGAGCTTGCCCGATTTCTTAGCGATGGACACTCGCTCGCGGCTGTCAGTGACCACTGCGATCCCCGCTGAGTCATACCCTCGGTATTCGAGCCGCGCGAGGCCGCCCATGACGACCTGCTGGGGGCGAGTATTGGCCGCCCCTGAGCCCACATATCCGACGATTCCACACATGGGGATGAGTCTACTGGGAGAGGCGCACCTGGCAGGGACGTGTAGCGGGCGTCACGGCACACCGGCCGATGCCGCGGTTCAGTCGGTTCCTCCGTGCCGGTTACGCGTGTGCTTGGGCGTGCGACACAATGGACGCGTGACCGATAGCGCTGCCAGTCCGTTCATCACTCTGCCACGGGACGAATGGGCTGCGTTGGCTCGCTCCACTCCCTTGCCGCTCACCGAGCGCGACATTGCCAGGGTGCGCGGCCTGGGTGACCCCATCGACCTCGCGGAGGTCGACCAGATCTACCGGCCGCTCTCGCGCCTCTTGGACCTGTACTCAGAAGCCGTGGGTCACTTGCACGACGCCTCCAGCAACTTCCTAGGGGAGCGCGCCTCCCGAACGCCGTACGTGATTGGCGTAGCCGGATCCGTGGCGGTAGGTAAATCCACCACCGCCCGAGTCTTGCGCGAACTCATGGCTCGGTGGCCCCACTCGCCGCATGTCGAGCTCGTCACGACGGACGGATTCCTGCTTCCCAACGAGACACTGCGCAAGCGCGGGCTTTTGGAACGCAAGGGATTCCCCGAGTCTTACGACCGCCGTGCCCTCCATCAGTTTGTGGCGGCCGTGAAGTCCGGCGAACCCGTGGTCGAGGCGCCGGTCTATTCACACCTCACTTACGACATCGTGCCCGGCAAGGTGGTCAGCGTGCGGCAGCCCGAGGTGCTGATCGTTGAGGGCCTGAACGTGCTTCAGCCCGCAGCCCCCCGCACTCCAGGGTCGGCGTCCTTCGCCGTAAGTGATTTCTTTGACGTGTCCATCTACGTTGACGCCAAGCAGTCCGACGTGCGCCGCTGGTACGTCGACCGCTTCCTCACACTGCGCGAGACTGCGTTCTCGCAGCCCGACTCGTACTTCCACTCGTACTCGACATTGAGCGACGAGGAGGCACGCGAACGTGCGGGTCAGATCTGGGACTCGATCAACGCGCCTAACCTCGAAAAGAACATCGCTCCCACCCGCTCACGCGCCACGATCATCCTGGGCAAGGGCGCCGATCACCAGGTCGAGTCCGTCCAACTGCGCAAGCTCTAAAGAGGCTGCTCAACCGGGGAGGATTCACGCACGGCGCAGCCACGCCCCACTTGCCCGCGTTCCGGTCTTGCATGCCGCCCTGACCGCAAATATACTCGGCGTGGAATAATCGGAATGGAGCAACTTATGGGGAAACGCGCCGCCTCCATCGGCCCGCTAGGGGTTGTGACTCTCGCTCTCCTTGTCGAGCGGCCCATGCACCCCTACGAGATGTACCAACTACTGATCGCCCGCGGCGAGCAGCGCATCGTCAAGGTCCGCCCGGGGAGCCTCTATCACACAGTCGATCGGCTGGTCGAGCACGGCCTCGCGGCATCTGTCGGCACTGAGCGCGCCGGCAACAGACCCGAGCGCACGGTCTACACGATTACCGATCATGGGCGCGAGAAACTGGCAGACCGGGTGGCGGACCTGCTTCAGGCACCTGTCAATGAGTACCCCTTGTTTCCGGTCGCGATCGGCGAGGCTCACAACTTGTCAGGCGACATCTTTCGCGGGCTTCTCGAGCAACGCCTTGCACAACTGATTATGGAGCGCACTGACCTAGAGGCCCATGTCACCGAAGCGGCAACCCGCGGAGTGCCCCGGCGCTGGACACTCGACAGCGAGTATCTGGTCGCCCAGCTCGGTGCGGAGATCGCGTGGGTCGAGTCAGTCATTTCAGAGCTCGACTCCGGTGCCCTCGACTGGGAAGAACCGCTCCCCGACTCTCTGCGGGGCACCCCGACGAGCGGCGACCCCCTCACCACCTGAACGTCCCTCACATCCTGCTTGCACCCAGAAAACCTAAGGAAAAACGTGACCGAATCTCGAAGCCCCTGGCCCGCGCTGTGGGCGCTCGTCGTCGGGTTCTTTATGATCCTTATCGACACCACCATCGTGGCCGTGGCGAACCCGTCGATTCAGCAGGGCCTGGACACCACGACCACGGGCGTCATCTGGGTGACCAGCGCGTACCTGCTGACCTATGCGGTGCCCCTACTCGTGACCGGACGACTCGGTGACATGTTCGGACCCAAGCGGATCTACCTCATCGGCCTCACCATCTTCACACTCGCTTCGCTGTGGTGTGGCTTCGCCGACACTCTGCCCGGCTCCGGAATCGGCAACCTCATCGCGGCTCGCGCCGTTCAGGGACTCGGCGCCGCACTGATGACCCCACAGACCATGGCGGTGATCACACGCACCTTCGCCCCCAACAAGCGCGGCACTGCGATGGCGCTGTGGGGTGCGACGGCGGGAGTCGCCACGCTCATCGGCCCGTTGCTGGGCGGCCTGCTTGTCGACGGCCCTGGGTGGGAGTGGATTTTCTTCGTCAACGTGCCCATCGGCGTCATCGCCTTCGTGCTCGCCTGGCGCCTGGTCCCCAACCTCGAGACTCACGTTCACAAGATGGACTGGCTCGGAATTGTGCTGTCATCTGTGGGTATGTTCCTGCTCGTGTTTGGCCTTCAGGAAGGCACTGATAACGATTGGAATGGATGGGTTTGGGCGTCAATCATCGGCGGCCTCGTAGTGATCGCACTGTTCATCTGGTGGCAGCGGATCAACAAGAACGAACCCCTCCTGCCTCTCAAGCTCTTCAAGGATCGCAACTTCTCCCTTGCGAACGCAACTATCAGCACCGTGGGCTTCGCGATCACCTCGATGTTTATCCCTATGGTGTACTTCTACCAGGTAGTACGTGGGCTCAGCCCCACACAGACAGCGCTCATGACGGTTCCGACGGCGCTGATGACGCTTTTGCTGGCACGCCTGGCCGGAAAGCTGACCGACACGGTGCACCCGCGCTACCTGGTGGTGCCTGGCATGCTGGTCACGGCCTTCTCGCTGTGGCTCACGGCCGTGATGTTCACCCCCACCATGTCAATCGGACTGTTGCTCATTCCGCCAACCATTCTGGGAATCGGCAGCGCGTTCATGTGGGGTCCGATCTCGTCGACCGCGACGCGCAACCTGCCCATGAACGCCGCCGGCGCCGGGTCGGGCGTCTACAACACCACCCGCCAGGTGGGGGCGGTTCTAGGCTCTGCCGCGATCGCCACTCTGCTGGCAAACAGAATCGCCGCGAACCTACCCGCCGCGGCCGGCAGCGCAGACGGAGGCGAGGCAGGCCTAGGAGCGCTTCCCGACGCCCTCAAGGATGGCTTCAGCACTGCCATGGGACAAACGTTGTATTTGCCTGCAGTCGTCTTGGTCCTGGGCGCAGTCCTGGCGTATTTCTTTGTGAAGCCCGCGCACATGAGGGAAGGTGGAGGTGTCGCGCCACAGATCGACTCCGCACGCACGGGTGAGGTCGCCGGTGCGTCCTCACCGGTGAAGCAGGGGGCCTAGCCCGCTACGAGTTGTCGCGCCCGTCGTCGATGTTGCCATTCTTTCCACCGTCGGCGGCGGGAGTCTCGATCTGCTTTGAGAGGTCAGGGACCTCCGGAGGACTGAAGCCAATCTTCTGCATGACTCGATCAATCACGAAGCCCATCACGATGCCGGCAACGACGCCGACCACGATAGACAAGATGAGGTTGTCGCTAAAGAGCGAACCGGTGAAGATTCCGAGAACCACCGAGTAGGTCGCCCAGATCAGCGCGCCGATGGCGTCGACTCCCATGAAACGCCGATGCGGGTAGCGCAGCGCACCAGCGGAGATATTGGCGATCACGCGACCCATGGGGATAAAGCGCGCGGCGATGATGAAGGTAGAGCCGCGCTTCTCCAAAGCGCTATCGGCCCATGCCAAGGAGGCCTTGCCCTTCTCGGTGTTGAACATCTTCCACTTCGTCACGTCGAAGAGGCGGCCGATGCCGTACGCAATTTGGTCTCCGCACCAGGCACCGGTGGCAGCTGCAATCCAGATCCCGGGCAACCAGGGTGAACCGGTCTGGGCCCACGCGGTAGCCGAGGCGATGATGACGGACTCCGAAGGTACGACCGGGAAAAACCCGTCGACGACCGAGAGGATATACATCCACGGGTAGATCCACAGAGAGTCAGTGAGCTGAAGAATCCACTCTTCGAGCTGCCCGGAGAATCCGGTGATGGTGTCCCAGAGGTTGTTCACGAACACAGTCTGTCAGCAACAACCGCCGCTAGGGCCTCCGCGTGACGTTCTGCGTCCTCTTTTGTGCTGGCCTCGACCATGACCCGCACCAACGGCTCGGTGCCCGATGAGCGCAGCAGCACTCGGCCGTTGTCGCCAAGTTCCTTGCGGGCAGCGGCAACCGCGTCTTGGAGAATCCGGTCGGTGTTGACCTTGGAGCGGTCCGCGCCGGGCACATTGATAAGTACCTGCGGGAGGACGTGAATGGTCGCGCACTGGTCACGCAGCGAGCCGGCAGCCTTGACCTGCGCGCCGAGCAACAGCGCCGTCAGGACGCCGTCACCGGTGGTCGAGTAGTCAGACACGATGATGTGACCGGACTGCTCTCCGCCTAGGGTGAAGCCACCCTCGCGCATCGCCTCAAGCACGTAGCGGTCGCCCACCGCGCTCTCTACGATGTCGATACCGGCGTCGCGCATCGCGCGGTGCAGGCCGAGGTTACTCATTACGGTGGCCACCAGGGTGCTGTGATACAGCGAACCCTTGCTGTTCATAGCAAGCGCGAGAAGTCCCATGATGGCATCGCCATTCACGACCTCGCCCTCGTGGTCCACCGCGAGGCAGCGATCGGCGTCTCCGTCGAAGGCGACGCCCATATCCGCGCTGTGCTCCACCACGGCGGCCTGGAGGGGCCCGAGGTGGGTCGACCCCACACCGTCGTTGATGTTGTAGCCGTCTGGGGATGCGTTGATGAGATGCACCGTCGCGCCGGCCGCTGTCAGTGCTGCCGCACCGACCACGCTGGCTGCGCCATGCGCCGCGTCCACGACGAGCGTGACACCGGTCAGCGGGTGTGCCTCGCCCGCGAAGGTCGCGACGGCCCCCACAAGGTGGTTGACGTAGCGCTCACCCATCGCCGACGCGTCAGAAATCGTGCCAACGTCCGCGCCGAGCGGACGTTGCCAACTCTCGCCGATCTGGGCCTCAATCGTCTCCTCGACGGCGTCGTCAAGCTTGTGCCCGCCGCGCGCAAAGAACTTGATGCCGTTGTCGGGCATCGGGTTGTGCGAGGCCGAAATCACGACGCCGATGTCGGCGTCCATGGCCGCCGTCACGTGGGCGATGCCGGGGGTGGGCAAGACGCCCACGTCCAGGACATCGATTCCCGCGGAGGCGAGTCCTGAACTTACCGCCGCGCTGAGGAACTGCCCGGAAACACGCGTATCCCGGCCGACTATGGCACGGGGACGGTGCCCGGAGAACTCGCCGCGCTGCGCCAAAACGTGGGCGGCAGCGACGGCGAGGTCAACGGCAAGTTCGGCGGTGATGTCGCGATTCGCAAGCCCGCGAACACCGTCGGTTCCAAATAAGCGCGGCATGCGCTCGAGACTAGCGCTTCGAGTACTGAGGTGCGCGACGTGCCTTCTTGAGTCCAGCCTTCTTGCGCTCGACGACGCGTGCGTCGCGAGTCAGGAAGCCAGCCTTCTTGAGGGCTGCGCGGTTGGTCTCTTCGTCGATCTCGTTGAGCGCGCGTGCGACGCCAAGGCGAAGCGCACCGGCCTGACCCGAGGGGCCGCCACCGGTGATGCGTGCGTGCACGTCGAACTTGCCCTCGATGTCGAGCAGTGCGAACGGCGAGTTCGCGATCTGCTGGTGCACCTTGTTGGGGAAGTAGTTCGCGAGGTCGCGGCCGTTGATCGTCCAGTTGCCGGTTCCGGGAACCAGGCGAACACGGGCGATGGCCTGCTTGCGTCGGCCAAGGCCAGCGCCGGGTGCCACGTTGGACGTGCCCTTGCCGCGCTCAGGCGCGGATTCCGAGGTGTACTCGGTAGGCGCGTCTGCCTCGGTGTCGGTCACGTTTTCGGTCTCGACGTCAGTCGTCGTCACATCTGCCACTAGTCAGTCCTTCTTCTCCGCGCTACTGCGCGACCTGGGAAATCTCGAACGCCTGCGGCTGCTGCGCGGCGTGGGGGTGGTCGGAGCCTGCGTAGACCTTGAGCTTCGTGAGCTGCTCGGCACCAAGCTTGGTGCGAGGCAGCATGCCCTTCACCGCGTTCTCGATGACGCGCTGCGGGTTCTTCTCAAGGAGCTCCCCGATCGGCACGGCGCTGAGGCCGCCCGGGAAGCCCGAGTGGCGGTACACCATCTTGTCGGTGAGCTTGGCGCCCGAGAGGGCCACCTTTGAAGCATTGATGACGATGACAAAGTCACCGGAGTCAACGTGGGGAGCAAAAGTCGCCTTGTGCTTGCCGCGGAGCAGCGAAGCGGCCTGGGAGGCCAGACGACCGAGGACCACGTCAGTAGCGTCGATGACGTACCAGTTCTTGGTGACGTCACCCGGCTTGGGAGAATACGTGCGCACTTGAAAGCCTTCTCTTATCTGATCTGAGGGGGCGGTAACGAATTACCGCAAGTTTTCGGTCGGCGGGTCCTAGGAAAAGGCGAGTGGGATTACACCATTCCACGGGGAACGCACAACGAGGATCTATCATACCGGCACAATCCCGTAAGGGTCAATCTGAGTCGATTACACGTCCCGGCACGATCCCAACGAACTGCTGTCTAGTCGCCAAGTCTAGACGCTACTCACGACCCAAGAGCCCGCCCCCAAGCCGATGCTGCGGCTAGCTATTCAGCGGGAGCGTCGGCGGAATCTGCCACCTGACGGCGCCGGCGAGTCAACTGCGCGCGCGCGGCCATCTCGGCGGCGTCCGGGTACTCCACGTGCTCGAGCACCAGCCCGTGCGGCGGCACCACGGAGATTCCGGGAGAGCGCTCGCTGAAGTCGTCGTGCGACGCCAGCCACACCAGGTCACGTCGGCCGGAGCCCACGTCCTTCACCGCGCCCACTAGCGAGCGCACCATCGAGTGGCAGAAGGCGTCGGCCTCGAGCGTCGCCACCACAAGACCTTCATCGGGTCCCGACGTGGGTCGCTCCCACGAGAAGCGGTGTAGTTCGCGGATGGTGGTGGCGAATTCGCGTGGACGGCAATAGGGCGCAAAGTCCCGCAGGCCCGTCACGGTCAGCGCGCCCGCATTGAGGGCCTCGATGTCCAGAGATTTGCGGTTCCATAGGACGTGGCCTCGGCGGAGCGGATCGCGCGTTTCGAACCGGTCGCTAATGCGATACGAGTAGCGCCGTGCCACTGCAGAGAAGCGGGCGTCAAAGCCCTGCTGCGCGAGCGACACGCGCTTGACCACGACGTCCCGTGGCAGCACGCTCCACAGCTTGAAGCGGAGCGCGAGTTCCGGGTCCTTGACGCTGCGGTTCACGCAGCGCTCCCACGCCTCGCGGGGTATATCGAAGTGGGCGACCTGATTGCGGGCGTGCACGCCGGCATCGGTACGCCCGGCCACCGTGAGGCGGATCGCGCCCACGCGGCGAATTACCTGGGTGAGACCAGCCTCCATGACGCCCTGCACGGTGCGGAGGTCGGGCTGGGCGGCCCAGCCCTGAAACGCGCCTCCGTCGTAAGAAAAGTCAAGGCGGACCCTCACAACGTCACTGGAGTCCAGTTCGGTCATGAGAATCCGCCTTGTACGAGCGTGCGGCTAGTGCCACACGAATTCGTTGCTACTTCTCGGCGCCCTCAGCGGGAGCGTCTGCGTGCTCCGCTGCGATGTCCTCGACGGGAGCTGCGCCGTCCTCTGCGCCCTCGGCGGGAGCATCAGCGTGTGCAGCCTCAGGAGCGACGTCGTCGTCCTTCTTAGCGGCCTTCTTAGGAGCAGCCTTCTTGGTGGCCTTCTCGGCCTCCTTGGAGACAGCCTTCTTGGCCGGCGTACCGAACTCAACAAGCTCAATCACTGCGAGGGGAGCGTTGTCGCCCTTGCGGTAACCAACCTTGGTGATGCGGGTGTAGCCGCCCTCGCGGTCCGCGAAGCCGGGGCCAATCTCGGTGAACAGGGTGTGCACCACGGACTTGTCCGAGATGATTCCCATGACCTTACGACGCGACGCGAGGTCGCCACGCTTGGCGAACGTCACCAGACGCTCAGCGTGGGGCTGAACGCGCTTTGCCTTGGTGAGCGTGGTCGTGATGCGACCGTGCTCAAAGAGGCTCTGCGAAAGGTTGGCCAGCATGTGACGCTGGTGGGCCGGGCTGCCGCCTAGGCGGGCGCCCTTAGTGGGGGTAGGCATGTTGGATGTTCTCCTTGATTATTCTTCGCTGCCGGAGAAGTACACACCAGCCGCGGAGGTGCCGTCGTACTCGACGCCACCATCCTTGAGAGAGAAGTTCAGCTCAGCGAGCTTCTCCTTCACCTCGGTGATCGACTTCTGACCAAAGTTACGGATGTCCATGAGGTCGGTCTCACTGCGTGCAGTGAGCTCTCCCACGGTGTGAATGCCCTCGCGCTTGAGGCAGTTGTACGAGCGCTGGGTAAGGTTCAGCTCCTCGATGGGCTGGTTGTAGTCCTCTTCGAGCGACTCGTCGGTGTCCGACGGGCCAATCTCGATGCCCTCTGCCGCCTCGTTGAGGCCGCGTGCGAGCGAGAACAGTTCAACCAACGTCGAGCCGGCCGAGGCGAGCGCGTCACGTGCCGAGATGGAGTTTTTGGTCTCCACATCGATGATGAGCTCGTCAAAGTCGGTGCGCTGTGCAACACGAGTCGCAACCACGTTGTACGTCACCTTGAGAACGGGCGAGTAGATCGAGTCGACCGGGATCTGCCCGATCTCGGCGTCGTAGCTCTTGTTGAGAGCGGCGGGCACGTAGCCACGTCCACGCTCGACTGTGAGCTCGACCTCGAACTTTGCCTTTGCGTTCAGCGTGGCGATGTGTAGCTCGGGGTTGTGAATCTCAACACCAGCCGGAGGAGCGATGTCAGCGGCGGTCACGGCGCCAGCGCCGGACTTACGCAAATACATCACGACAGGCTCGTCGTTCTCCGAGGAGACGACCAGGTTCTTGAGATTGAGAAGGATCTCAGTGACGTCTTCCTTCACACCTTCGATGGTGGTGAATTCGTGAAGAACACCGTCAAAACGAACCGACGTTACTGCTGCGCCCGGAATGGACGACAGCAGCGTGCGACGGAGTGAGTTTCCGAGGGTATAGCCGAAGCCCGGCTCAAGCGGCTTGAGGGAGAACTGCGAACGGTTGTCCGAAATGACCTTTTCGGTCAGCGTAGGACGCTGTGCGATCAGCACGGTTCTTTCCTTTCCGAGCACCCGCTATTTGATGCTCGAGGTTCCTGCCGAGGATCTGTCTCGGTCAGGGTCAAAGTTCTGAAGTTGGAAGGTGAGGAAGGGGGCCGATGCTGTAGCAGCATCGGCTTCCCGGCCCTACGAGTGCGTAGGGGGTTACCCCCTACGCCACGACTAGTTGCGGCGACGCTTGGGCGGGCGGCAACCGTTGTGTGCCTGCGGGGTGACGTCCTTGATGGAAGTCACCTCGAGGCCGGCAGCCGTCAGCGAGCGGATTGCAGTGTCGCGGCCCGAACCCGGGCCCTTAACGAAGACGTCGACCTTGCTCATACCGGCATCCTGTGCGCGGCGAGCAGCGGCCTCGGCAGCCATCTGAGCGGCGTAAGGGGTTGACTTGCGTGAACCCTTGAAGCCAACCTGGCCTGACGACGACCACGACACGACGGCGCCCGAGGGGTCCGTGATGGAGATGATCGTGTTGTTGAAGGTCGACTTGATGTGAGCCTGACCGTGGGCAACTGTCTTCTTGATCTTCTTGCGCGGCTTGCGCGTGGGAGCGGCCATGGCTTACTTCTTCTTTCCGGCGACGGTCTTCTTGCGGCCCTTGCGGGTACGCGCATTGGTCTTAGTGCGCTGACCGCGCACGGGCATACCGCGACGGTGGCGGAGTCCCTGGTAGTTGCCAATCTCCACCTTGCGGCGGATGTCGGCTGCCGTCTCACGGCGGAGGTCACCCTCCACCATGAAGTTAGCTTCGATGTAGTCGCGCAGCGCAACCAGCTCGGCGTCGCCAGCATCCTTCACGCGCAGGTCTCCGCTCACGCCAGTGGCGGCGAGGATCTGCAGGGCGCGGGTGCGGCCGATGCCATAAATATAAGTAAGGGCGATCTCCATGCGCTTATCGCGCGGAAGGTCGACACCAACAATACGTGCCATTCTTCTACTCCATTAGTAGTCAGAGGTCTGACGCCTGGTCGCCCCGCTGTTCTTGTGCGGGTCTCGGCCTCTGAGCCGAGAGTTCCGTCCTAGGACGGTGACCAAACGCGGTCTTATTTTTTGTCTAGCCCTGACGCTGCTTGTGACGCAGGTTCTCGCAAATGACCATTACTCGGCCATTACGACGAATTACCTTGCACTTGTCGCAGATGGGCTTGACGCTGGGCTTAACCTTCATGGTTCTTTCCTTCGACGTCGGGGCGTTGACGTAACTTCACGCCAGCGACGACGATTACTTGTAGCGGTAAACGATACGGCCGCGGGACAGATCGTACGGGCTCAACTCCACCACCACGCGGTCCTCTGGGAGGATCCGAATGTAGTGCTGTCGCATCTTGCCTGAGATGTGGGCGAGGACGAGGTGGCCGTTGGTCAATTCCACTCGGAATGACGCGTTCGGCAATGCCTCGACCACGGAACCTTCGACCTCAATGACGCCGTCTTTCTTGGCCATAAACTCCGCTAACGTTGGTGGACAGTGCATCCGGGCGCGCAAAAACGCCCGACGAACAACTATACGGCATGCGGGAGCTCGACTCAACCGCAGAGCCCCATACCCCGGGGCAATCTGTTTTCGGATTAACGGAAACTGTTGCGAAGGCGCTGAACTGCCAGGTCCGCAACCCGTTGGTTACGGTGATCTCCCAAGTTCCGAATCACCGACGACGGCGTCTTGGAGTTCGCGATGACCGCTTCGAGCACTACAACCTGGTGATCATGGCCCAAGGAGATGAGGGCTCCCGCAGGGCAGTCGCTACGCGACGCGACCGCGGCTCGCACCTGCGGCTCGCGGCTGGTGGCTAGTGCCATGAGCTCTGGCCCAACGACCGAGGGGTCAAGGGCACGGAGGACGTCCTCGGACGCGCCACGTGTAGATGTGGATCCAATTGTCATCATTGCTCACCCTCTTCGGTCGACAATTGCATACTACGACTTTGGGTGCCACAAAACCGAATTTGTGTGAAAAAGCCGACATAGTAGACGCGCGCGCTTGTTGTCCAGGAGCCCAACTACGGCTTCATCGGCTCAGTGCGCCCGACGGGGAAGAAGACGGTTGGTGCCGGAGCCTGTATATCTTGATCGACTCGTACTGGGGGGATGGGTCGCGGAGCCAGCGTTCCATCCATCCGCGGCCGGGCCGGAGACGGACGAACGCTCGGAGGGCCCCCCCTCATGGCTCCAGCGGCCACTGCCCGTACGTCTTCTTTGCGGTGCTGTGCAAGGCGTTGCAGAAGGTCGTGCGGCGTGGCGTCATTTCGCGCAATCGCCTTAACGACGGTGACGTCTCTGTCCCCCATGAGGTGCTCCAATATGGCACGCGCGGTAGTGCTGTTGGCTGCCACCGACGCCCGCACCCCCGCTTTATGGTCGTGCGCCAGCGCTGCAAGTACTCCAAGCGGGCAGTCCGTGCGAGCCCCGATTGCCTCGCGAATTGCATTGCTCTTGGAGGTCGCGAGTTGCATCATTCGGGCTGTGGTGAGATTGGCGCCTATTGCCTCGTGCCACTCGGAGCTCGTTTCCCTCTGAACCGTGTACTCGCGACCGAGCGCCAGGCCCGAACTCGACATGAGCGCGCGCGACCACGATCCCGTGTCTGCCACCGCGCTCACCGTCCCTGGTTGTCCCGTAAACACTACGAGAGTGAAGTGAACCCCTGGTAAACGCCACATGGCAGCAAAGTGAAGACAATACTCATATCCGAGCTTGGTCGGGGGCATAGTCTGCGCCGTCGTGAATCGAGGCCAGGCCGTCACGTGAGGCACCGGCTCAGCTGGGGTGGGCATGGCAGCGGTCTCCCCCTGCGCGCTCGTCATGGAGGAAGGTACCGCCAGCGTCCTTCCTGGCACCTTCCACTACGTCGCAGGGAGTGCGCCCACGTTCGGACGCTCAGTGATCAAAAGGTCCGGAGTGGTCCTGCTGGCTCACCCGTGGAGTGACTCAGCTCGGCACCTCGCTCACCTTCCGCGGACGCTACCGGAATGAATGCGCGGTCACGAAGTTCAGGTGTGTGGACGTCTTCCACCACGGCCGATGCGTGGTCAGGCGAGTTCAATCGAGACGCCGCCGCACTTCTCACCGAGGACCTTCTATGGAGACTCAGATCCTCCAGCAGGTCCGGGCTCAGATTCGGGTTTGTGAGCAGACTGATGAGGACGTCGGGGCTGCGGTCTGCGCTCAAATACGCCATGACTGTCCTCGAAGCGATCGGGTTTGCCGCGACAGCGACCCTGACCGGAGCCGCGTGATCATGGGCGAGGGTGACTAGCATTCCTAGTGGGCAGTCCGCCCGCCCTGCCACAGCCTCACGAACCAGCTTGTTCGACGAGGCCCCGAGTTCGAGGAGTCGCTCCCGCGTCAGTTGCCCCGACGTCGCTTCAAGTACCTCGGGGCTTGCCCCCGGTGCATACGAAAAACCTCGTGCCATGACTACCCCCGCGCATCGTGGCGCTCCGGGATTCGAAGCCCCCTTGCACTTCACAATCTAGGCGCCGCCGATTGCAGGCACGTCGCCGCCGTGTAACAACTGGGTGTCGCAAGGCTACGGGATTGGCGTAGGTACTACGCCAAACTCGGCGAGACCGCCAGCACCGCCATCGGATGCCGTCAGAACCCAAATTCCTGCCTCATGAATGGCGATGGAGTGCTCCCAGTGTGCAGCTCGCGAGCCATCCGCGGAGATCACCGTCCAGTCATCGGCAAGGATGTTCGAATCTCCAGTCCCGATCACCAGCATCGGCTCAATCGCGAGGCACATGCCGGGACGGACCTTCACCCCGCGAGAGCGCGTGCGGTAATTGAGTACATCCGGCGGCTGGTGCATCGCAGTACCGATACCGTGTCCGACGTACCCTTCCAGCGGATACAGGCCCGCGGCGTCAGCCACATCCTCAACTGCCGCGGACACTTCTCCTAGGCGTGACGCCGTGGCAAGCGCCGCGATGCCGGCGAAGAGCGAGCGGCGCGTCTCCTCGACCAGTTCGATGTCTCGGTCGGACTTGGGTGTACCGACGATGAACGTCACTGCGCTATCCCCATGCCAACCATCGATGATGGCACCGCAATCGATCGAGATCACGTCACCATCCTCAATCACACGGGTGCCGGGGATGCCATGCACGACTTCGTCATTGATCGACACACAGCAAGACGCCGGAAAGCCGTGATAGCCAAGGAAATTGGAGGTGGCGCCACCCTCCGCAATTGCCTTCGCAGCTGCAGTGTCTACGTCAAATGTGCTGGCGCCCACGACCGCCGCAGCCTTCGCGGCAGCCAGCGCCTTCTCCACGACCAGGCCTGCCTGCGCCATCACGCGCATCTGCGCGGTCGTCTTGTACTCGATGTTGCCGCTCACGCGACGAATCTACTTGCCGTCGACGGCCGTGACCAGTCGGGAGGTGACATCATCGACGTCACCCATCCCGTCCACCTGCACCAGAAGGCCGTGACCCTCGTAGTACGCGGTCAGCGGCGCGGTCGAGGTCGAGTAGACCTCAAGACGCTTACGAATTACTGGCTCGGTGTCGTCCTCTCGGCCCTCAATCTCGGCGCGCTTGATCAGCCGCTTGGTGACCTCATCAAAGTCAGCGGTGATCTCAATCGCCGCATCGAGCTTGACATCGAGGTCACTGAGCATGGTGTCCAGCTCCACCGCCTGGTCAGGGTTGCGCGGGTAGCCATCAAGGAGAAAGCCTGCGTGAACGTCATCCTGCGCGAGGCGATCGCGAACCATTGCGTTGGTCACCTCGTCGGGCACGAGCGCCCCTGCGGACATGTACTCCTGCGCCTTGCGGCCAAGCGCGGTCTTGCCCTTGACGTTGGCACGGAAGATGTCGCCCGTAGAGATTGCCGGAATGCCAAGGCGATCCGCAAGACGTGCTGCCTGCGTGCCCTTTCCAGCGCCTGGAGGACCTAAGAGAACTGCCCGCATTACTTAAGGAACCCTTCGTAGTGACGCTGCTCGAGCTGCGACTGGATGCGCTTGACCGTGTCGAGTCCGACACCCACCAGAATCAGAACCGACGCCCCGCCGAACGGGATGTTGGTATTGAGCCCAAGCGCCACGAACATGATCGTGGGGATCAGCGCAACTATCGCTAGATACAGCGAGCCGGCCGCGGTGATGCGCGAGAGAACGTAGCTGAGGAACTCTGCCGTCGGCTTTCCGGGCCGAATGCCCGGCACGAAGCCACCGTACTTCTTCATGTTGTCCGCGACCTCGTCCGGGTTGAACGTGATGGCAGTGTAGAAGTACGCAAAGAAAATGATCAACAGTGCGTAAAGCGCGATGTTCAACGGCTGTCCCGGGTCCGCGACATGGTCGCGCAACCAGATCACCCAGTCCGAGGGGGTGTCACCCGAGAACTGCACAATCACTGTGGGAAGCGTCAGCAAGGATGACGCGAAGATCACGGGGATCACTCCGGCCATGTTGATCTTCAACGGGATGTACGTCGAGGATCCACCGAGCATCTTGCGGCCCACCATGCGCTTGGCATACTGAACGGGGATACGACGCTGTGATTGCTCCACGTAAACGACCGCCGCGATCACGATGCCCACCATGATCGCCACGATGATCGTGTTCTGTACTCCATTGGTGGAGTTCCAGATGCTGCTCACCGCACCGGGGAACGAGGCTGCGATAGAGGTGAAGATCAGTAGCGACATTCCGTTACCGATGCCGCGCTCAGTGATGCGCTCACCGAGCCACATCACCAGCACCGTACCAGCGGTCATGGTCAACACCATCATGGTGATGATCTGCCACGACTCGTTGGGGATGATCGGCAGTGCGCAGCCGGGGAAGAATACGTCGTTTCTTGCGAGTGTGACGTAGGAGGCGGACTGCAGCGCGGCGAAACCAACAGTGATGTAGCGCGTGTACTGCGTCAGCTTGGCCTGACCCTCAGCGCCCTCCTTGTGCAAAGACTCGAAGTGGGGAATCAGCACCCGTAGCAGCTGCACAATGATCGACGCCGTGATGTAGGGCATGATGCCCAGCGCGAAGATTGAAAGTTGAAGTAGCGCCCCGCCTGAGAAGAGGTTCAGAATCGCGAATGCGCTGTTAGTAGTCGTCGAGTCAATGCACGTCTGCACATTGCCGTAGTCGACTCCGGGGGTGGGGATGGACACACCCAGCCGGTAGATAGCAAGAATGCCCAGCGTGAAGAGAATCTTCTTCCGCAGGTCAGGAGTGCGGAACGCGCTCAAGAAACCACTCAGCATGAATCCTCCACAAATGTTGGGCTAGGAAATACGAAGAAAGTCGAAGCGGGCCCGCTCACGTGGAGCGGGCCCAGCCTCGACTCTAGCCCTCGTTGACCGAACCGCCAGCGGCTTCGATCTTGGTCTTCGCGGACTGCGAAACCTTTTCTACGTCGACAATGTTCACCTTAACGGAGATATCGCCTTCGCCCAGCACCTTAACGGGCTGGTTTTTACGCACTGCGCCTGCATCGACGAGGTCCGCCTTGGTGATCTTGCCACCCTTGGGGAACAACTCGGCGATCTGGTCCACGTTCACGACCTGGTAATAGATCTTGAACGGGCTACGGAATCCACGCAGCTTCGGGATACGCATGTGGATGGGCGTCTGACCACCCTCGAAGCGCTCGGGCACCTGGTAACGCGCGCCCGTACCCTTGGTACCACGACCCGCAGTCTTACCGCGCTTACCGCCCTCACCGCGACCAACGCGGATCTTGCGCTTGTGCGAGCCATCTGCGGGACGCAGGTGGTGCATCTTGAGCGTGGAGACCTTTTCCGCCGCGGCCTCGGCCTTAGCGTCGGCAGCCTTCTTAGCAGCAGGCTTCTCCGCCGTCTTCGAAGCCGATGCCTTAGCAGGCGCCTTCTTCTCAGCGGCAGGCTTGTCTGCCTTAGAAGCGGTCGCCTTCTTGGCGGCCGGCTTCTTCTCAGCAGCAGGCTTGTCTGCCTTAGAAGCGGTCGCCTTCTTGGCGGCCGGCTTCTTGGTAGCAGCTGCCTTCGCAGGTGCCTTCTTTGCAGCGGGCTTGTCCGCAGCGGCCTTAGAAGCCGCAGGCTTCTTGGCAGCAGCAGTCTTAGCCGCAGGCTTCTTTGTCGCTTCAGCCTTGTCGGCCGGCTTCTTTTCGTCAGCCATTAGTCAACCTCCTCCACGGTGACCAAGTGGCGCACCGCTACGACCATGCCGCGAATTTCCGGCCGGTCTTCCTTTACGACAGTGTCGCCGATGCGCTTGAGGCCCAGCGAACGAAGCGTCTCACGGTGCTGCGGCTTAGTGCCGATTCCCGAACGCTTCTGAGTGACCTGAAGACGAGTCATGACTTAGCCCCCGCTGCCTGTGCACGCAGCATTGCTGCCGGTGCAACATCCTCAACTGCCTTGCCACGACGTGCGGCGACAGCCTCGGGACGCTCGAGGCGCTTCAACGCGTCCACAGTTGCATGGACGATGTTGATCGCGTTCGAGGAACCGAGCGACTTGGACAGAACGTCGTGGATTCCGGCGCACTCGAGTACTGCACGCACAGGTCCACCCGCGATTACACCGGTACCCGGCGATGCCGGACGGAGGAACACCACACCAGCGGCGGCCTCTCCCTGTACCTGGTGAGGAATGGTGCCCTGAATGCGAGGTACGCGGAAGAACGCGCGCTTCGCCTCTTCGACACCCTTGGAGATCGCAGCAGGCACTTCCTTGGCCTTGCCGTAACCCACGCCGACGTTACCTTCGCCGTCGCCAACGACCACGAGGGCGGTGAAGCTAAAGCGACGTCCACCCTTCACGACCTTGGAGACGCGGTTAATGGTGACGACGCGCTCAATGAACTTGTTATCCGGCTCATTGCCACGACGGTTGTTGTCGCGGCGGCCGCTGTTTTGTTCAGCCATCAAATTTCCTTAAATGTTGTGGTCCCGGCTACAGAGCCAGGCCACCCTCTCGGGCGCCGTCTGCAACCGCGGCAACGCGGCCGTGGTACTGGTTTCCGCCACGGTCGAACACCACAGTGTCGATGCCGGCAGCCTTGGCACGGTCAGCGACAAGCTGTCCGACCTTGGTTGCCTTAGCGGTCTTGTCGCCATCCAGTGAACGGACATCGGCCTCGAGGGACGATGCCGACACCAGGGTCTTGCCGACGGTGTCGTCGACAATCTGGGCGACCATGTGGCGCGAGGAGCGCGTCACCACGAGGCGGGGACGAGCAGTCGTGCCGGAAATCTTCTTGCGCAGGCGGAAGTGGCGGCGCTTACGCTGAACCGCTTTGCCCTTGCCCTTAATTGCAATACCCATGGCTTACTTACCCGTCTTTCCGGCCTTGCGGCGAACCTGCTCGCCGGCATAGCGGACTCCCTTGCCCTTGTACGGCTCAGGCTTGCGAATCTTGCGAATGTTGGCGGCGACCTCGCCCACCTGCTGCTTGTCAATGCCAGCCACCGAGAACTTGGTGGGGCCTTCGACTGCAAAGGTGATGCCGTCAGGTGCCGGAACGTTAACTGGGTGCGAGAAACCGAGCGCAAACTCGAGGTCCTTGCCCTTGAGAGCAACGCGGTAACCGGTACCGACAATCTCGAGCTTCTTCTCGTAGCCCTCGGTTACGCCGGTCACCATGTTGGCGATCAGCGTACGAGTCAGGCCGTGAAGCGACTTTGAGATGCGCTCGTCGTTGGGGCGGTTAACAGCGATACCGTCGTCACCCTTCTCGACCGTGATGGGCTTCTTGACGTTTAGGTTCAGGGTTCCCTTGGGTCCCTTGACCGTGACGGCAGAGCCTTCGATGTTTACATCCACTCCGGCGGGAACCGGAACGGCGATTTTGCCAATGCGTGACATTAGTTGATTACCTTTCCAGTTACCAGACGAACGCGACGACTTCGCCGCCGACGCCCTTCTTTTCTGCCTGACGGTCTGTGAGCAGACCGGAGGACGTGGACAGGATCGCGACACCAAGTCCGCCGAGAACCTTAGGAAGGTTCGTCGACTTCGCGTAAACGCGCAGACCGGGCTTCGACACGCGGCGCAAGCCGGCAAGCGAACGCTCGCGGTTGGGGCCGTACTTCAGCGTGAGCGTGAGCGTCTTGCCCACCTCAGCATCGGTTACCTGTGAACCGGTGATGTATCCCTCGTCCTCAAGCATCGCGGCGATGTTTGCCTTGAGCTTGGAGTGGGGCATCGACACGGTTGCGTGGTAAGCCGAGTTTGCGTTGCGCAGACGCGTGAGCATGTCTGCGATTGGGTCAGTCATTGTCATGAGTGTTTCACTCTTCCTCGTCGTGGTTTCCGCGCCAGCGGACCTGCGGCGTAGTAGTTACCAGCTGCTCTTGGTGATTCCGGGAAGCTCACCTGCGTGAGCCATCTCGCGGAAGCAAATGCGGCAGAGGCCGAACTTACGGTAGACGGAGTGCGGACGTCCGCACTTCTGGCATCGGGTGTAGGCGCGCACCGCAAACTTCTGCTTGCCGGCCGCCTTGTTCTTCAGCGCAGTCTTGGCCATTTTTACTTCTCCTTGAAGGGGAAGCCCAGCTGCTTCAGCAGCGAGCGGCCCTCGGCATCGGTCGACGCGGTCGTGACGATGGTGATGTCCATGCCTCGCACGCGGTCGATCTTGTCCTGGTCGATCTCGTGGAACATTGACTGCTCCGTGAGGCCGAACGTGTAGTTGCCGTTGCCGTCGAACTGCTTGGGGCTGAGGCCCCGGAAGTCGCGGATACGGGGAAGCGCGGTGGACAGCAGGCGGTCGAGGAACTCCCACATACGGTCGCCACGCAGTGTGACGTGAGCGCCGATCTCCTGGCCCTCGCGCAACTTGAACTGGGCGATGGACTTCCTCGCCTTGGTGACCTGCGGCTTCTGGCCAGTGATGGCCGTCAAGTCCGTGATCGCACCAGTGATGAGCTTAGAGTCCTTCGCAGCCTCACCAACACCCATGTTGACGACGACCTTGGTAAGGCCTGCAACCTGGTTGATGTTGGAGTGAGCGAACTCCTCCTGAAGGCTCGACACAATGTTCTCGCGGTACTTGACCTTGAGACGCGGCATCGTAGTTTCGGTAGCCATTAGACGTCCTTACCGGAACGCTTGGCGACGCGCACACGCTGGGTGCGCTTGCGGCCATCACGCTCGACTTCTTCGGAACGGTAACCCACGCGGGTTCCCTTCTTGGTCTCGGGGTCAACCAACATGACGTTCGAGATGTGTAGCGGCGCCTCGACTGAGACGATGCCACCCTCCTGGTTGTCACGGCTCGTGCCGGGCTTGACGTGCTTCGTCACACGCTGCACACCTTCCACGATCACGCGGTCGGTCTCGGTGTTCACCGAGAGCACGCGCCCCTGCTGACCGCGGTCACGGCCGGCGATGACGACAACGAGGTCGCCCTTCTTGATCTTCGCCATTAGATGACCTCCGGTGCCAATGAAATGATCTTCATGAACTTCTTGTCGCGCAGCTCGCGGCCCACCGGGCCGAAGATGCGGGTTCCACGAGGGTCAGTGCTCTCGGATCCCTTGAGGATCACGGCAGCGTTCTCGTCGAACTTGATGTAGGAACCGTCGGGACGGCGGCGCTCCTTGGTGGTGCGCACGATGACGGCCTTAACCACATCGCCCTTCTTGACGTTTCCGCCGGGAATTGCGTCCTTGACGGTAGCAACGATGGTGTCACCGATGCCTGCGTAGCGGCGCTTAGAGCCACCGAGCACACGGATGCAAAGGATTTCCTTGGCACCGGTGTTGTCGGCGACGCGAAGTCGCGACTCCTGCTGAATCATGTCTGTCTCCTGTCGTCTGGTTCTCGCGCGTCAGCACGAGCCTGGTCGAACGTAGTTACTTGGCCTTTTCGACGATTTCGACCAGGCGCCACCGCTTTGAAGCGGAAAGCGGGCGGGTCTCCATCACCACAACGAGGTCGCCGATGCCGGCCGTGTTGGCCTCATCGTGCGCCTTGAGCTTGCTGCTCTGACGAAGAACCTTGCCGTAGAGAGGGTGCTTGACGCGCTCCTCAACCTCGACGGTAATCGTCTTGTCCATCTTGTCTGACGTGACGTAGCCACGGCGCGTCTTGCGGAACGCGCGGTGGTCTTCCGTCGCTGTCGTGTGCTTTTCAGTCGACATAGTTACTTTCCTTCTTCGGACTTGGCCGCGGGAGCGGTCCGAATCCCGAGCTCACGCTCGCGCAGAATCGTGTAGATACGGGCGATGTCACGCTTAACCGCCTTGAGGCGACCGTGGTTCTCGAGCTGGCCGGTGGCCGACTGGAAGCGCAGGTTGAACAGCTCTTCCTTCGACTTCTTGAGCTCCTCGAGCAAGCGCTCGTTCTCCATCGCGTCCAGCTCGCTAGGTGCGAGGTCCTTGGTACCGATAGCCATTAGATGTCACCACCCTCACGGGTCACAAAGCGGGTCTTCATGGGCAGCTTGTGCTGCGCGCGGCTAAGTGCCTCGCGAGCCAGCTTTTCATCAACGCCGGCGAGCTCAAAGAGCACGCGACCCGGCTTGATGTTGGCGATCCACCACTCGGTCGAACCCTTACCGGAACCCATGCGGACTTCGGCAGGCTTCTTGGTCAGCGGACGGTCGGGGTAGACGTTGATCCACACCTTTCCACCACGCTTGATGTGACGGGTCATTGCGATACGAGCGGCCTCGATCTGACGGTTCGTCAGGTACGCAGGCTCGATTGCCTGGATGCCATAGTCACCAAACGACACCTCGGTGCCGCCAGTGGCGTGCCCCGAACGACCGGGGTGGTGCTGCTTGCGGTGCTTAACACGACGAGGGATAAGCATTACTTGCCTTCCTTCCCAGCGTCGGCCTTGGGAGCCTCTGCTGCGGCGGGCGCGTCAGCCTTGGGGGCATCGGCGGCTGAGCGCGGGGCGCCACCATCACGACGCGGGGGACGTGAACCGGTGGGACGGTCGCCACGACCGCGCTGGGGACGAGGAGCCTTGGCCTGCTCGGCAGCCCACTCCTTTTCGGTCATGTCGCCCTTGTAGATCCAGACCTTGACGCCGATGATGCCGAACGTGGTCTTGGACTCAAAGAAGCCGTAGTCGATGTTCGCGCGGAGGGTGTGCAGGGGCACACGGCCTTCACGGTAGAACTCCGAGCGGGACATTTCAGCACCACCAAGACGACCCGAGCACTGGACACGGATGCCCTTAGCGCCGGCGCGCATCGATGACTGCATGCCCTTGCGCATGGCACGGCGGAACGAGACTCGCGATGCGAGCTGCTCTGCGATGCCCTGAGCGACGAGCTGAGCGTCCATCTCGGCGTTCTTGACCTCGAGAATGTTGAGCTGCACCTGCTTGCCGGTGAGCTTCTCCAGGTTGGAACGAAGCTTGTCAGCCTCGGCGCCGCGGCGACCGATGACAATTCCGGGGCGGGCGGTGTGGAGGTCCACACGCACACGCTCACGGGTGCGCTCGATCTCGACCTTGGACACGCCTGCGCGCTCCAAGCCCTTGCTCATGAGCTCGCGGATTTTGACATCCTCGCCCACGTAGTCGCGGTAGCGCTCGCCCTTCTTGGTCGAGTCTGCGAACCAGCGCGAACGGTGGTCGGTCGTAATACCCAGGCGGTAGCCGTGCGGGTTAACCTTCTGACCCATTAGTTGGCCCCTTCCTTAACGGCGCCCTGACGGGTAGCCACGGTTACCTTGAGGTGGCTCGTCCGCTTCAGGATGCGGTTGGCACGACCCTGTGCGCGCGGCATGATGCGCTTCATGGTCGGACCCTCGTCCACGGTGATTGCCTTGATATACAACTCGTTCTCGTCGAAACGCTCGCCGGCCTTGTCGGCTGCAACGCGTGCGTTGGCGATTGCCGACGAGATCAGCTTGCGGACGTCCTCGGACACGGCCTGTGGCTGGAACTTCAGCGAGGCAACAGCCTCGACAGCGTTCTTTCCACGAACCAGGTTCACGACGCGGCGAGCCTTCTGAGCGGTGACGCGAACATATCGCGTTTGCGCATTGGCTTCCATCTCTAAACTCCTCTTACCTTCGCTCGGGCGCCTTAGCGGCGGCCCTTGCGGTCGTCCTTGATGTGGCCCCTGAACGTGCGGGTAGGTGCAAACTCACCGAGCTTGTGTCCCACCATCGACTCCGTCACGAACACAGGAATGTGCTTGCGACCGTCGTGCACTGCAAAGGTGTGTCCCAGGAAATCGGGCGTGATCACGCTACGGCGTGACCAGGTCTTGATGACGGTCTTCGTTCCGGCCTCGTTCTGGGCGTCCACCTTTTTCTGCAGGTGGTCGTCGACGAAGGGGCCCTTCTTCAGACTGCGTGGCATAAGTCAGGCTCCTTAACGCTTGTTCTTGCCAGAGGTACGGCGGCGGACGATGAGCTTGTCGCTCTCCTTGGACTTCTTGCGGGTGCGACCCTCGGCCTTGCCCCAAGGGCTCACCGGGTGACGTCCACCAGAAGTCTTACCCTCACCACCACCGTGCGGGTGGTCAACCGGGTTCATGACGACACCACGAACGGTCGGGCGCTTGCCCTTCCAGCGCATGCGGCCGGCCTTGCCCCAGTTGATGTTCGACTGCTCGGCGTTGCCGACTTCGCCGATCGAGGCGCGGCAGCGTGCATCCACGTTGCGGATCTCACCGGAGGGCATACGCAACTGGGCGTACACGCCATCCTTGGCAACGAGACGAACCGAGGCACCCGCGGAGCGAGCAATCTTGGCTCCCCCACCGGGCTTGAGCTCGATCGCGTGGATCACGGTACCGACGGGGATGTTACGCAGCGGCAGGTTGTTGCCCGGCTTGATGTCGGCGCCAGCGCCAGCCTCAATTGGGTCACCCTGACGGAGCTTCTCGGGGGCAATGATGTAACGCTTCTCGCCGTCTGCGTAGTGCAGCAACGCGATGCGGGCGGTCCGGTTGGGGTCGTACTCGATGTGAGCAACCTTCGCGGGGACGCCGTCCTTGTCGTGACGACGGAAGTCGATCACGCGGTAGGCACGCTTGTGGCCACCACCCTGGTGACGGGTGGTGATGCGACCGGTGTTGTTACGGCCACCCTTCTTGTGAAGGGGGCGGACCAGCGACTTCTCGGGCTCGGAACGAGTCACCTCAACGAAGTCGGCAACAGACGAGCCACGACGGCCCGGAGTTGTCGGCTTGTACTTACGAATAGCCATGAGTGATTCCTGTCCTTACCTAGCCGACCTGGCCGGAGAAGATGTCGAGAGCCTCGCCGCCACCAACGGTGACGATTGCGCGCTTGACATCTTTACGCTTGCCAAGGCCGAAGCGCGTGCGGCGCGTCTTGCCCTTGCGGTTAATGGTGTTGACCGACGACACCTTCACACCGAAGATCTGCTCTACGGCAATCTTGATCTCGGTCTTGTTGGCGCGGGGGTCCACCTCAAAGGTGTACTTACCCTGATCCATGAGCGAGTAGCTCTTCTCCGACACGATGGGTCGGATGAGGATGTCGCGGGGGTTCTTGTTCAGGTGGCTCACTTGGTCTCCTCCGCCTGGGTAGCGGCTGCCTCGGACTCGGTCGCAACGGCCTTAGCCGATGCTCCCTTGGCGGGGCCTGCGAGGAACGCGTCGAGCGCAGCTGCCGTGAACACGATGTCATCGTTGATCAGCACGTCGTACGTGTTGAGCTGGCCGACTGAAACCACGTGGGTGTCGGGCGCATTGCGCAACGACTTCCAGGCGAGCTCGTCAGTCCGCTCGAGCACGATGAGTGCGCGGCGTCCGGCCGTCACCGCAGCGATTGCGGCGATAGCGTTCTTGGTCGAGGGTGCGTCGCCGGAGACGACGCTCTTGAGGACGTGCACGCGGTCGGCGCGAGCCCGGTCGGACAGGGCACCGCGAAGTGCAGCGGCCTTCATCTTCTTGGGCGTGCGCTGCGAGTAGTCGCGCGGCTGCGGTCCGTGGACGATGCCACCGCCAGCAAACTGAGGTGCACGGATCGAGCCCTGACGAGCGCGACCGGTTCCCTTCTGCTTGTAAGGCTTGCGGCCACCACCGGATACCTGTGCACGCGTCTTAGTTGCGTGCGTACCCTGGCGAGCTGCGGCGCGCTGAGCGACGACAACCTGGTGGATCAGCGGGACGTTCGTGACGACGTCGAAGACCTCGGCGGGAAGCTCGGCGGTGCCGGCCTTCTTGCCCTTCGCGTCGACGACGTCGACAGTCTGAGTGTTGGTCATTTGAGTTACGCGCCCTTCACTGCGGAGCGGATGAGTACGACGCCACCCTTGTTACCGGGAACGGCACCCTTGAGCAGCACCAGGCCACGCTCGAGGTCGACTGCCTGGACCTGCAGGTTCTGCACGGTCTTGCGGTCGTTACCCATGCGTCCGGCCATCTTCATGCCCTGGAACACACGCGACGGCGTCGAAGCGCCACCGATCGATCCGGCCTTGCGGTGGTTCTTGTGAGCACCGTGGGAGGCGCCTACGCCGTGGAATCCGTGACGCTTCATAACGCCGGCGGTTCCCTTTCCCTTGGAGGTGCCTGTTGCGTCGACGAGCTGGCCGACCTCGAACACATCGGCAGCAATTTCCTGTCCGAGCGTGTAGTCGGCGGCGTTCGCGGTGCGAACCTCGGCAACGTGGCGGCGAGGCGTAACGCCTGCCTTGTCGAAGTGGCCCTTCAGCGGCGCGGTCACGCGGCGAGGGTCAACTGCGCCGAAGGCGAGCTGAACGGCGCTGTAGCCGTCAGTCTCTGCGTTCCGCACCTGAGTCACAACGTTGGTGTCTACCTGGACGACCGTTACGGGAACAACTCGTCCCTCGGCGTCCCACACCTGCGTCATGCCCAGCTTCGTACCTAGCAGCGCAGTTACATTGCGCTGGGCATTGGAAGTAGTCATGTTGAGTGAAGTCCTTAACAGCTCGTTAGAGCTTGATCTCGATGTTGACGTCGGCCGGGAGATCGAGACGCATGAGCGAGTCGACTGCCTTGGGCGTCGGGTCCACGATGTCGATGAGGCGCTTGTGAGTGCGCATCTCGAAGTGCTCGCGGCTGTCCTTGTACTTGTGGGGCGAACGAATTACACAGAACACGTTCTTTTCGGTGGGCAGCGGGACGGGTCCCACCACTGAAGCACCGGCGCGCGTGACCGTTTCAACGATCTTGCGAGCTGAGGAGTCAATGACCTCGTGGTCGTAGCTCTTCAGCCGAATGCGGATCTTTTGTCCCGCCATGGCGTGGTTCTGCCTTTTCTCTCGTCAATCTGTGGTCATCACCACCGACCCCCGCGCTCGGGCGTGTCGCGCATTTGCTTCGCACGCGAGCTTTACCGATTGCTCGGCGAGTCGTTGGTGAGTGTGATGGCTGCCCGCAATGGGCAACCTGAATATTATGCCAGATTTTTGCCTGGCATACCAACCGTGGTTCCGTGACTCCCCTCACACCGAGGGTGGAACCTAGCGGCTAGCGTGCAGATGCGGGGCCCGGATGGTACCGGACCCCGCATCTGGGGAACGCTTGGGTTATGCGAACTACTTGATGATCTTGGTCACCGTGCCGGAGCCGACGGTACGGCCACCTTCACGGATTGCAAAGCCCTGTCCCTCTTCGATGGCGATGGGCTGAATCAGCGCAACGGTCATCTCAGTGGTGTCGCCAGGCATAACCATCTCGGTGCCCTCGGGCAGCGTGATGACGCCCGTGACGTCAGTCGTACGGATGTAGAACTGGGGACGGTAGTTCGTGTAGAACGGGTTGTGACGGCCGCCCTCGCTCTTGTCGAGGATGTACGCCTTGCCCTCGAAGTCGGTGTGGGGGGTGGTGCTGCCGGGGGCAACAACAACCTGTCCACGCTCGACGTCTTCGCGCTTGGTACCGCGGAGCAGGAGGCCACAGTTCTCGCCGGCCCACGCCTCGTCCATCTGCTTGTGGAACATCTCGATACCCGTGACCGTGGTCTTCTGGGTGTCCTTGATGCCGATGATGTCGACTTCGGAGTTGATCTTGAGCTTGCCGCGCTCGATCTTGCCGGTGACGACGGTTCCACGACCGGTGATCGTGAAGACGTCCTCGATAGGCATGAGGAACGGCTTGTCCATGTCGCGCTCGGGCTCGGGGACGTTCTCGTCCACCGCGTCCATAAGCTCGCCAACCTTGGCAGCCCAAGCCTCGTCGCCCTCAAGTGCCTTGAGTGCTGAGACCTGGATGACGGGTGCGTTGTCGCCATCGAAGCCCTGCGAGCTGAGCAGCTCGCGAACCTCGAACTCGACGAGCTCGAGGATTTCCTCGTCGTCAACCATGTCGGACTTGTTCAGTGCGACGAGCAGGTAAGGAACACCAACCTGCTTCGCGAGAAGAACGTGCTCACGCGTCTGGGCCATAGGACCATCCGTCGCGGCAACCACGAGGATTGCGCCATCCATCTGCGCAGCACCGGTGATCATGTTCTTGATGTAGTCAGCGTGGCCGGGGGCGTCTACGTGTGCGTAGTGACGCTTCTCGGTCTCGTACTCGATGTGCGCGATGTTGATCGTAATACCGCGCTCGCGCTCTTCAGGAGCCTTGTCGATGTCCTCGAAAGGCGTGAAGGGGTTGAGGTCCGGGTACTTATCGTGCAGGACCTTCGAGATGGCGGCGGTCAGCGTCGTCTTACCGTGGTCGACGTGACCGATGGTTCCGATGTTGACGTGCGGCTTGGTCCGCTCGAACTTGGCCTTACCCATTTGGGCTTCCTCCTGATTAGTTTTAGAGACTCGGGTAGTGAATCTTAACGTCTAGCGCTAGCCGTTGGCTATTGCGGGGCGTGCAGCTTCCCTACTGGTCGTTTGTTTATTTCTATTTCAACCGGTGGGACTACTCGCCCCGGGTCTTTGCAATGATCTCCTCGGCGACTGCCTTGGGGACCTCAGCGTAGCTGTCGAAAGTCATCGAGTACACCGCGCGACCCTGCGTCTTTGAACGCAGGTCCCCGACATAACCAAACATCTCTGACAGTGGCACGAGGGCATCAATCACCTTCACACCCGTAGCTTCCAACATCTGTCGGATCTGACCACGGCGTGAGTTGATGTCGCCGATTACCTCGCCCATGTACTCCTCGGGCGTGCGGACCTCGACGGCCATCACGGGCTCGAGGATCACAGGCTTGGCGCGCTTGACGCCTTCCTTGAACACCATCGAACCGGCAATCTTGAAGGCCATTTCCGACGAGTCGACGTCGTGGTAAGCGCCATCGAGCAGCGTGGCCTTCACTCCCACCATGGGGTAGCCGGCGAGGACGCCGAGCTCCATAGCGGACTGAATACCAGCATCGACCGACGGGATGTACTCGCGAGGAACGCGACCACCCGTGACGCCGTTGACGAACTCGTAAAGCTCGCCCTCTTCGGACTCGAGAGGCTCGAAACGGACCTGAACCTTTGCAAACTGTCCGGATCCACCCGTCTGCTTCTTGTGGGTGTAGTCGACCTTCTCCGCAATGCCCTTAATGGTCTCGCGATACGCGACCTGGGGCTTTCCGACGTTGGCGTCAACGTTGAACTCGCGACGCATGCGGTCAACCAGGATGTCTAGGTGCAGCTCGCCCATTCCGCCAATGACGGTCTGGCCCGTGTCCTCGTCCAGCTTCACGCGGAACGTGGGGTCTTCCTCGGCCAACTTCTGGATAGCGATCGACAGCTTTTCCTGGTCGGCCTTGGTCTTGGGCTCAATGGCGACGTCGATAACCGGCTCGGGGAAGGTCATGGACTCAAGAACCAGCGGGTTCGCCGGGTCGCACAGAGTGTCACCCGTCGTCGTGTTCTTCAGGCCGATGACTGCGTAGATGTGACCGGCAGAGATGGTCTCGACAGGCATTTCCTTGTTGGAGTGCATCTGGAAGAGCTTTCCGATGCGCTCCTTCTTGTCCTTGGTGGCGTTCAGGATAGGTGCGCCCGACTCGAGGTGACCCGAGTAAACGCGCACGTACGTGAGCTTGCCGAAGAACGGGTGCGAAACAACCTTGAAGGCCAACGCGGAGAAGGGCTCGGTTGCATCGGAGTGACGCTCGATGATCTTCTCTTCGTCACGCACGTCGCGACCCTCAATCGCACCCACGTCAAGCGGGTTCGGGAGGTAGTCGATGACTGCGTCGAGCATCGGCTGGACGCCCTTGTTCTTGAACGCGGAGCCACAGAGGATCGGGTACGCCTCGCCGGCAACCGTCAACTTGCGGATCGCAGCCTTGATCTCGGGAACCGTGATCTCGTCGCCGGCGAAGAAACGCTCCATGAGCGCATCGTCGGTCTCAGCGACAGCCTCGAGAAGCATGTTGCGGTACTCCGCAGCCTTCTCCTTGAGGTCCTCGGGGATCTCTTCAGTCTCGTATGCCTCACCGAGGTCGGTCTCGCCACGCCACACCTTGGCGTTCATCTCGACGAGGTCGACGATGCCGATGAAGTCGTTCTCAGCACCGATGGGAAGCTGAATGGGCAGCGGGATAGCCTTCAGGCGATCGATGATGGTCTGAACCGTGTAGTAGAAGTCCGCGCCCAGCTTGTCCATCTTGTTGACGAAGCAGATGCGAGGAACGTTGTACTTGTCGGCCTGACGCCACACGGTCTCGGACTGGGGCTCGACGCCCTCCTTGCCATCAAACACAGCGACAGCACCGTCGAGGACGCGGAGCGAACGCTCCACCTCGACCGTGAAGTCAACGTGTCCGGGGGTGTCGATGATGTTGATCTGGTTCTTCTCCCAGAAGCACGTCACAGCAGCGGACGTGATGGTGATGCCACGCTCCTGCTCCTGCTCCATCCAGTCAGTCGTCGACGCACCGTCGTGGGTTTCACCGATCTTGTAGTTCACGCCCGTGTAGTACAGGATGCGCTCGGTAGTAGTGGTCTTGCCGGCGTCGATGTGCGCCATGATGCCAATGTTGCGGACCTTCGTAAGGTCCGTAAGCACGTCCTGTGCCACGAGTGGTTCTCCCTAAACTTTTCTGACTACCAGCGGTAGTGAGCGAAGGCCTTGTTGGACTCCGCCATCTTGTGCATGTCCTCGCGACGCTTCACCGCGGCACCGAGGCCGTTGGACGCGTCGAGGATCTCGTTCATGAGGCGCTCGGTCATGGTCTTTTCACGACGCTGACGCGAGAAGTCGACCAACCAGCGCAGCGCGAGGGTGGTCTGACGCACGGGACGAACGTCCACGGGCACTTGGTAGGTCGCTCCACCAACGCGGCGAGACTTGACCTCGAGTGCGGGGCGGATGTTCTCGAGCGCACGCTTGAGGACAGTGACGGGGTCCTGGCCGGACTTTTCCTTCACGCCTTCGAGAGCGCCATAGACGATGGCCTCGGATACGGACTTCTTGCCGTCCAGCAGAATCTTGTTGATCAGCTGGGTGACGACAGGTGCGCCGTATACGGGGTCGTTGATGATCGGACGCTTAGGCGCCGGTCCCTTGCGAGGCATTACTTCTTCTCCTTCTTCGCGCCGTAACGGCTGCGAGCCTGCTTGCGGTCCTTGACACCCTGGGTGTCAAGCGAGCCGCGAACAATCTTGTAGCGAACACCGGGGAGGTCCTTCACACGACCGCCGCGCACGAGCACGATCGAGTGCTCCTGGAGGTTGTGACCCTCGCCGGGGATGTATGCGGTGACCTCGATACCGGTCGAGAGGCGCACACGTGCGACCTTACGCAGAGCCGAGTTCGGCTTCTTGGGCGTGGTCGTGTACACGCGGGTGCACACTCCGCGACGCTGGGGGCTCGACTTGAGAGCCGGGGTCTTGGTCTTGGTCACCTTGGGGTGGCGACCCTTCCTGACCAGCTGCTGAATCGTAGGCACTGCTTCTCCGTCTTTTAGTTCGTGTGAAAACTGGTGAAAATCTCATGTGTCATGTCCGACCCCCGCGCTCGGGCGTGTCGTTCATGATCGTGGCGCTCCGGTGAAGGCGCGCGCAAGGGGCCCGCCGACGCGGGCACGAGTATCTAAGATACCCGTCACCCGCGTCCGCGTCAAAGCGAAGTTACCAACGCTGGCCCTGACGTAGTGCTAGTCGCGAGGAATTTCGAACTCTTCGAGAGGAACGGCCTCGCCCGTACCCTCGCTGAAGAACTGTCCGTCCCACTCTTCGTAACCGAAGGTTGGGAACAGGTTGGACTTCGCCTCTTCGGTGGGCTCGACCGTCGCCGAGCGGTACTGGTGCAGACCGGTACCGGCGGGGATGAGCTTTCCGAGGATGACGTTTTCCTTGAGGCCGAGCAGCGGGTCCGACTTTCCGGACATCGCCGCCTCCGTGAGGACGCGGGTGGTCTCCTGGAAGGAGGCCGCCGACAGCCACGAGTCGGTCGCGAGAGACGCCTTGGTGATTCCCATGAGTTCGGGGCGGGCCGATGCCGGCTTTCCACCCTTCGTCACGGTTTCACGGTTGGAGTTCTCGAAGCGCGAACGCTCCGCGAGTTCACCGGGAAGCAGGGAGGTATCTCCAGCTTCAAGCACGGTCACGCGACGCAGCATCTGCCGCACGATGACCTCGATGTGCTTGTCGTGGATCTCCACACCCTGCGAGCGGTACACCTGCTGGACCTCGTCCACCAGGTGCTTCTGGGTGGCACGCGGTCCCAGGATGCGCAGCACGCTCTTGGGGTCTACGGCACCGGCGACAAGCTGCTGCCCCACCTCGACGTGCTCGCCGTCCTGCACCAGCAGGCGCGAACGCTTGGTGACGGGGTACTCGATGACCTCGTCGCCATTGTCCGGCGTGACGACCAGGCGGCGCGTGGCCTCAGAGTCGTCAACCTTGAGCTTTCCTGCAACCTCGGAGATCGGAGCCACACCCTTGGGGGTACGGGCCTCGAAGAGCTCCTGGACACGGGGAAGACCCTGCGTGATGTCGTCGGCCGATGCCACACCACCGGTGTGGAACGTACGCATCGTTAGCTGCGTGCCGGGCTCACCGATGGACTGTGCGGCAACAATACCGACGGCCTCACCGATGTCGACCAACTCACGCGTAGCGAGCGAGCGACCGTAGCACTTGGCACAGGTGCCAACAGCGGACTCACACGTGAGTACGGAGCGGACCTTGACCTCTTCCACGCCCGACTCGATTAGCGCGTCAATCAGGGCATCCCCGATGTCGTCGCCGGCCTTGCCGATCGTGGTGCCGGAGGCGTCCTGGACGTCCGTCGCGAGGTTGCGTGCGAAGACCGAGGTCTCCACGCGCTCGTGGAGCTGACGGTTGCCCGCTGCGTCCTCCTCGATGATCGGCATGACCAGACCGCGCTCGGTGCCACAGTTGTCCTCACGCACGATGACGTCCTGCGATACGTCCACCAGACGGCGGGTCAAGTAACCCGAGTCGGCGGTACGCAGGGCGGTGTCAGCGAGACCCTTACGGGCACCGTGAGTTGCGATGAAGTACTCGAGAACCGACAGGCCCTCGCGGTAGTTCGACTTGATCGGACGCGGGATGATCTCACCCTTGGGGTTTGCCACCAGTCCACGCATACCTGCGATCTGACGGACCTGCATCCAGTTACCACGAGCACCCGAACCCACCATGGTGTGAACGGTGTTGTACTCGGGGAAGGCTGCACGCATTTCCTTATCCACCTCGTTGGTGGCCTGCGTCCAGATCTCGATGAGCTCCTGACGACGCTCGTCGTCAGTGATCAGACCGGTGTCGTACTGGTCCTGCACCTTGGCTGCGAGGGTCTCGTAGCGGTCCAGGATGGCCTGCTTGCCCTTAGGCGTCACGACGTCCGAGATGGCGATCGTGACACCCGAGCGAGTGGCCCAGTAGAAGCCGGCAGCCTTGAGAGCGTCCAGCGATGCGGCAACCTCAACCTTGGGGTAACGCTCGGCCAGGTTGTTGACGATGTCGCCCAATACCTTCTTGTCAACGTTGCGGTTGACGTAGGGGTACGACACGGGAAGGAGCTCGTTGAAGAGCGCGCGTCCCAGCGTGGTCTTGAGCGTGAACGCGGAGCCGGCAATGCGGTCCTCGTCCAACGTCACGTCGGCCGGCGGCACGGTGGTTCCATCGACTCGCAGCGAGATCTCTGCGTTAAGCGCGATCGTGCCGGAGTCGAACGCCATCATGGCCTCGGAGGTCGACGAGAACGTCAGCCCCTCGCCAGTAACGCCCGGCTTGTGCAGCGACAGGTGGTAGAGACCAATGATCATGTCCTGTGAGGGCATGGTCACGGGGCGACCGTCTGACGGCTTCAGGATGTTGTTGCTCGAGAGCATCAGCACGCGTGCCTCGGCCTGCGCCTCGGCGGACAGCGGCAGGTGAACTGCCATCTGGTCACCGTCGAAGTCGGCGTTGAACGCGCCACAGACGAGCGGGTGCAGGTGGATGGCCTTGCCCTCCACCAGCTGAGGCTCGAATGCCTGGATACCCAAGCGGTGCAGCGTGGGTGCGCGGTTCAGCAACACGGGGTGCTCGGTGATGACCTCTTCGAGGACATCCCACACCTCGGAGCGCGAACGCTCCACCATGCGCTTGGCCGACTTGATGTTCTGTGCGTGGTTGAGCTCAACCAAGCGCTTCATCACGAACGGCTTGAATAGCTCGAGGGCCATCTGCTTAGGAAGGCCACACTGGTGCAGCTTGAGCTGCGGACCAACAACGATGACCGAACGGCCCGAGTAGTCCACGCGCTTACCGAGCAGGTTCTGACGGAAACGACCCTGCTTACCCTTAAGCATGTCCGAGATGGACTTGAGCGGACGGTTACCAGGACCGGTGACCGGACGACCGCGACGACCGTTGTCGAACAGTGCGTCGACTGCCTCCTGGAGCATGCGCTTCTCGTTGTTCACGATGATCTCGGGAGCACCGAGGTCAAGCAGACGCTTCAGACGGTTGTTGCGGTTGATCACACGGCGGTACAGGTCGTTGAGGTCGGACGTCGCGAAACGGCCACCGTCGAGCTGCACCATGGGGCGCAGGTCCGGCGGGATAACCGGGACAGCGTCCAGAACCATGCCCTCGGGCGAGTTCGTGGTCGTCAGGAACGCCATGACTACCTTGAGGCGCTTGAGTGCACGCGTCTTGCGCTGACCCTTGCCGTTGGCGATGATGTCGCGCAGCGACTCCGCCTCGGCCTCGAGGTCAAACGTCTGGAGGCGCTTCTGGATGGCCTGAGCGCCCATCGAACCCTTGAAGTACGAGCCGTAGCGACGCGAAAGCTCGCGGTACAACAGCTCGTCACCCTCGAGGTCCTGGACCTTCAGGCTCGTGAAGCGGTCGAACACTGCGTCGAGGCGATCGATCTCAGCGTCCGCGCGCTTGCGCAAGTTCGCCATCTCGCGCTCTGCGCCGTCCTTAACCTTGCGCTTGACGTCAGACTTGGCACCCTCGGCCTCGAGCTCGGCAATGTCCTTCTCGAGCTTCTCGGCGCGGGTGTTGATGTCGTTGTCGCGCTGGTTGGCGATCGCCTTCTTCTCAACCTCAATCTCGTTGCGGAGCTGAGGAAGGTCTTCGTGGCGACCGTCGACGTCGACTTCGGTGACCATGTAGGCAGCGAAGTAGATGACCTTTTCGAGGTCCTTGGGTGCGAGGTCAAGCAGGTAACCCAAGCGCGAGGGAACGCCCTTGAAGTACCAGATGTGGGTCACGGGAGCGGCAAGCTCGATGTGTCCCATGCGCTCACGACGCACCTTAGAGCGGGTGACCTCTACGCCACAACGCTCACAGATGATGCCGCGGTAGCGGACACGCTTGTACTTGCCACAGCCGCACTCCCAGTCGCGGGTCGGGCCGAAGATCTTCTCGCAGAAGAGTCCGTCCTTTTCCGGCTTCAGGGTGCGGTAGTTGATCGTCTCAGGCTTCTTGACTTCGCCGTGAGACCACGTGCGAATGTCCTCTGCAGAAGCGAGGCCGATGCGGAGGTCGCTGAATTCGTTTACGTCGAGCACAGTCAGTCCTCTTCCTTAAATCTCGTCGACGCTAGAAGCGTCGGGACGGCTGGACAGGGAGATACCGAGTGACTCGGCTGCTTGATACACGTCGTCTTCCGACTCGCGCATCTCGACGAGCTGGCCTTCAGCGTTGAGAACCTCAACGTTCAGGCAGAGCGACTGCATCTCCTTCATGAGCACGCGGAACGACTCCGGCAAGCCAGGCTCGGGGATGTTCTGTCCCTTCACGATGGCCTCGTAGACCTTCACGCGGCCGAGCACGTCATCCGACTTGATGGTGAGCAGCTCCTGCAGCGCGTAAGCGGCACCGTAGGCCTCAAGTGCCCACACTTCCATCTCACCAAAGCGCTGGCCACCGAACTGGGCCTTACCACCCAGAGGCTGCTGCGTGATCATCGAGTACGGACCCGTGGAACGGGCGTGGATCTTGTCGTCCACCAAGTGGTGGAGCTTCAAGATGTACTTGTAACCGACGGCGACGGGCTCCGGGAAGGGCTCTCCCGAACGGCCATCGAACAGTCGCGCCTTACCGTTTTCGTTGACCAGGCGGTCACCGTCACGGTTGGGGTTCACGACGGTGCGCAGGCCGCTGATGGTCTCTTCCTTCAAGCCGTCGAACACCGGGGTCGCCACGGGGCGTCCAGGCTCCGAAGTGGTCGCACCCTTAGGCAGCTGTGCGGTCCAGTCGCCCTTGGCGTCCGTCGCGTCCCAGCCGTTCTTGGCGAGCCAGCCGGTAGCGGTCTCGAGGACCTGACCGACGTTCATACGACCAGGAACACCCAGCGGGTTCAGGATCACGTCGACCGGGGTACCGTCCGCGAGGAACGGCATGTCCTCCACGGGCAGGATCGTCGAGATGACGCCCTTGTTACCGTGACGGCCGGCGAGCTTGTCGCCCTCCTGGATCTTGCGTCGCTGCGCGATGTAAACGCGAACCAGCTGGTTCACGCCTGCAGGCAGGTCGTCGCCGTCTTCCTCGGTAAAGACCCGGACGCCGATGACGGTTCCGGTCTCGCCGTGGGGCACCTTGAGTGAGGTGTCGCGGACTTCGCGGGCCTTCTCGCCGAAGATCGCGCGCAGGAGGCGCTCTTCCGGCGTGAGCTCGGTCTCACCCTTGGGCGTGACCTTGCCGACCAGCACGTCGCCGGCACGAACCTCGGCACCGATGCGGATGATGCCGCGCTCGTCGAGGTCAGCGAGGACCTCTTCGGACGCGTTCGGGATGTCGCGAGTGATCTCCTCCGGACCCAGCTTGGTGTCGCGGGCGTCAACCTCGTGCTCCTCGATGTGAATCGAGGAGAGGGTGTCGTCCTGCACAAGACGCTGCGAAAGGATGATCGCGTCTTCGTAGTTGTGGCCTTCCCAGCACATGAATGCAACAAGGAGGTTCTTACCCAAGGCGAGGTCACCCTCGTCCGTGGCCGGACCATCGGCGAGGACTGAGCCCTCGACGATCTTGTCGCCCTCGTCGACCAGCACGCGCTGGTTGTACGAGGTGCCCTGGTTGGAGCGCTGGAACTTGGCGACGCGGTAGGAACCGGTCGTCGCATCGTCGTTCGCCACCGTGATCAGATCCGAGGAGACCTCAGTGACCACGCCGGGCTTGGTGGCGATGATGACGTCACCAGCGTCGATTGCTGCGCGACGCTCCATGCCGGTACCCACGAGCGGGGCCTCGGAACGGACCAGCGGCACAGCCTGACGCTGCATGTTGGCACCCATGAGTGCGCGGTTAGCGTCGTCGTGCTCGAGGAACGGAATCAGTGCGGTACCGACCGACACCATCTGGCGCGGGGAGACGTCGATGTAGTCAACGGCCTCGGGGGCCACCAACTCAACCTCGCCGCCCTTGGCGCGCACGAGGACGCGCTCGTCGGTGAAGCGACCGTCGTCGGCGAGCCCGGCGTTAGCCTGCGCGATAACGAACTGGTCCTCATCATCGGCCGTCAGGTAGTCGACCTTGTCCGTGACCTTGCCCTTGAGCACCTTGCGGTACGGGGTCTCGACGAATCCGAGCGGGTTGATGCGACCGAACGATGCGAGCGAGCCGATCAGGCCGATGTTCGGGCCTTCAGGGGTCTCGATGGGGCACATGCGGCCGTAGTGCGACGGGTGAACGTCTCGAACTTCCATGCCGGCGCGGTCGCGAGACAGACCACCCGGGCCCAGCGCGGACAGGCGACGCTTGTGCGTCAGACCGGCGAGAGGGTTGTTCTGGTCCATGAACTGCGAGAGCTGGCTGGTGCCAAAGAACTCGCGGATCGCAGCAACAACGGGACGCGTGTTGATCAGGGTCTGCGGCGTGATGGCCTCGACGTCCTGAGTCGTCATGCGCTCGCGCACCACGCGCTCCATACGGGACAGGCCTGTACGGATCTGGTTCTGGATGAGCTCACCAACCGCGCGGATGCGGCGGTTGCCGAAGTGGTCGATGTCGTCGGTCTCGACGCGCACGTCGCCGTTGGTGCCCGGCATGGTCGAGTGACCGGCGTGGGCGGCAGCGATGTACTTCACGGTGGCGACGATGTCGTCAACGTTCAGGACCGAATCGTTCAGAGCCTTGTCGACGCCGAGCTTCTTGTTCAGCTTGTAGCGGCCAACCTTCGCGAGGTCGTAGCGCTTGGAGTTGAAGTAGAAGTTGTCGAGCAGGTTCTGACCGGCCTCAACCGTGGGCGGCTCGCCCGGGCGCAGCTTGCGGTACAGGTCGACGAGGGCTTCCTCGTGCGTGTGGACGGTGTCCTTGGCGAGGGTCTCGAGTACAGCGGGGTACTCCTTGAACTCGCGCTCGATGTCCTCGTCGGAAAGGCCGAGGGCCTTGAGGAACAGCGTCACGGACTGCTTACGCTTGCGGTCAACGCGCACGCCCACGGCGTCGCGCTTGTCGATCTCAAACTCGAGCCAGGCTCCACGCGACGGGATCATCTTCGCAGTGAAGATGTCCTTGTCGGAGGTCTTGTCCGGCGTGCGCTCGAAGTACACACCAGGCGAACGGACCAGCTGCGACACGACGACGCGCTCGGTGCCGTTGACGATGAAGGTACCGCGCGGCGACATCAGCGGGAAGTCGCCCATGAACACCGTCTGCGACTTGATCTCGCCCGTGGTGTTGTTCATGAACTCAGCGGTCACGAACAGCTGCGCGGAGAAGGTGAAGTCCTTCTCTTTGCACTCGTCAGGCGTGTGACGAGGCTCTTCGAAGTAGGGGTCGGAGAACGACAGGGACATGGTCTGTCCGAAGTCCTCGATCGGGGAGATCTCCTCGAAGATCTCCTGGAGGCCGGCAGTCAACGGAACGTCGTTGCGGCCTTCCTCCTTGGCTGCGTCAACGCGCGCAGTCCAAGCGGCGTTTCCAAGAAGCCAGTCGAAACTCTCAGTCTGTAGACCGATGAGGTTCGGAACCTCAAGCGGCTCAGCGATCTGAGCGAATGAGACTCGTCGTGATGCGGAGCGGTTAGCGATGGCCGAAGCCGTGGGGGTGCGCAAGGCAGCCAAGGGTGGGTCCTTCCCTTTTTAATTCGAGCAGGTCACGTGTCAAAAGCCACAGTTCCACCGGATCCTGGGGCGAAACCACTTTCGAGCGGACGCACACCAGGTAGGCATTTGAGGGCAGGGCAATAGACAGCGCAACTACCCAGAGTAGTGCCGAATCGCGAGATTGTCCACCCAAAATCCAGAGTCGTCAACAGTGACGCGCGTGTCGGTGGATGACAGGGGCCAAATCGCAACCCACTTGTGGGGCGTAAGCCCTGCTCCCACACCCCCGCCGACGGCTCCTGCGCTTACATCTGGGCAGTTCTCGAGCCGAATCTAAGTCCAGATGTAAGCGCAGGGGGCAAACAAAACCCGTGGGGAACGGCAAAAGCCGGGCCGATGCTTGCGCATCGACCCGGCCTTCGCGTGAGCGAGAAGTCGAAACTACTTGAGCTCGACCTTGGCGCCAGCGGCCTCGAGGACCTCCTTGGCCTTCTCAGCGTCTTCCTTCTTTGCGCCCTCAAGGACAGCCTTGGGTGCACCGTCAACGAGTGCCTTCGCCTCACCGAGACCGAGGCTCGTGAGTGCGCGCACCTCCTTGATGACCTGGATCTTCTTGTCGCCGACCTCGGCAAGGATGACGTCGAACTCCGACTTCTCCTCAACCTCTTCAGCGGCAGCGGCAGCAGGAGCGGCAGCAGCGGCAACGGGGGCAGCAGCGGAAACCTCGAAGGTCTCCTCGAACGCCTTGACGAACTCCGAGAGCTCGATGAGGGTCAGTTCCTTGAAAGCATCGATCAGCTGATCGGTGGTGAGCTTAGCCATGGTGGCTTCCTTCCTAAATCTGCGTAAGCAGGGGTTGTTTGGGGGGTGCAGCCGTTAGGCTGCGTCTTCCTGCTTCGCACGCAGGGCTTCGACGCCTCGCGCTGCCTGAGCAAGCGGGGCCTGGAAAAGATATGCAGCTCCGAACAGCGACGCCTTGAGGACGCCTGCCGTCTTTGCAAGCAGTACTTCACGGGACTCGAGGTCTGCGAGCTTGTTGATCTCGTCAGCAGACAGCACGGCACCATCAAGAACGCCGCCCTTGAGGACGAGCGCCTTGTTGTCCTTGCTGAACTCCTTCAGACTCTTTGCAGCCTCCACCGGGTCACCGGTGACGAATGCAATGGCCGTGGGACCAACGAAAAGGTCGTCAAGACCTTCTACGCCGGCATCCTTAGCCGCGAGCGCCGCGAGAGTGTTCTTCGCAACCTTGAAGGTTGCTGCGCCGCGGAGCTTGGTACGCAGCTCAGCGAGCTGGGGTACCGAGAGACCGCGGTACTCGGTGATTACGACAGCGTCGGAGTCACGGAACTGATCCGCGAGGTCCTTTACTGCCGCCACCTTGTCTGGCGTCGCCATGGTTGTCCTTCCGTTGATGCGACCGCAGGTATCCCGCTCCGACCAACAAAAAAGCCCCGCACAGGGCGGGGCACATGGGCGCATCAGACTAGTCCGACAAACCTGTACTCGCTCTGCGCTGGCTTCCACTGCTGCGGAACTTCGTGTCGGTTGGTCACCTTGCGGCTCCCGCCCCGACGACCGGCGGTCTTTGGGCGTAGGCGATCTTACGTGTCCTGGGCCCCCAGCGCAAATTCCCGGCCGTGGTCTCCAACCAGCCGATGCATCGGCCGCTTGTCCTTGAAAGCATCGGCCGATGCTAGGGAGACAAAGAAGGGCCGGCTCCCCTGAGGGGAACCGGCCCGGGTGACGCGCGCGCTGGGGGGTAAAAGGCGCGCGAGCCACGTGCTCTCTGCGCTCAGCCTGGGATCGCCGGGCGTCGCACGAGTGCGTTTCTTAGTGCAGCTCTACTCTGCTGCCTTGGCCAGCGGATCCACGAGGATGCCGGGGCCGGTGGTCGCGGAGATCGCGGCCTTGACGATGTACTTGCCCTTGGAAGCGGAAGGCTTCACGCGAACGATTTCGTCCACGATCGTCTTGTAGTTCTCGAGCAGCTTCTCGTCGCCGAACGACGCCTTGCCGACCACGGTGTGGAGGTTGGCGTGCTTGTCGACGCGGAACTCGATCTTTCCGCCCTTGATATCGGACACGGCCTTGGCCACGTCCATCGTCACGGTGCCGGTCTTGGGGTTAGGCATGAGGCCACGGGGACCCAGGACCTTACCCAAACGACCAACCTTGCCCATCAGGTCGGGGGTGGCAACAACGGAGTCGAAGTCCTGACGACCGTTCTGCACCTCCTCGATGAGCTCGTCGCCACCGACAATGTCAGCGCCGGCCGCGCGGGCGGCGTCAGCCTTGTCACCGTTGGCAAAGACCAGGACCCGAGCGGTCTTACCGGTGCCGTGCGGAAGGATGACGGTGGAGCGGACCGACTGGTCCGCGTGACGAGGGTCAACGCCCAACTTGAAAACCGCGTCGATAGTCGAGTCGGTGTTCTTGGAGGACGTCTTCTGAGCGAGACGGAGTGCCTCGATCGGCGTGTAGAGCTGGTTACGGTCGACGAGCTGGGCTGCGTCGTTGTAAGCCTTTGAGCGCTTAGTCATCTGCTGATGTTTCCTTTGCAGTCGTGGTGGCGGGCCAGCGCGGCCCTCCCACTTGGGGTGGAACTACTTAACGGTGATACCCATGGAGCGGGCGGTGCCGGCGATGATCTTCGACGCAGCGTCGAGGTCGTTCGCGTTGAGGTCTTCCATCTTCGTCGTAGCGATCTCGCGGACCTGTGCCTCGGTGATCGAGCCAACCTTGTCCGTGTGCGGAACGCCAGAACCCTTTGCAACGCCAGCTGCCTTCTTGATGAGCTCGGCTGCAGGAGGGGTCTTGGTGATGAAAGTGAACGAGCGGTCTTCGTAGACCGTGATCTCGACGGGAACCACATTGCCACGCTGCGACTCAGTCGCGGCGTTGTAGGCCTTGCAGAACTCCATGATGTTCACACCGTGCTGACCGAGGGCGGGGCCCACGGGCGGTGCTGGGTTTGCGGCGCCAGCCTGGATCTGAAGCTTAATCAGACCAGCGACCTTCTTCTTGGGGGGTGCCATGTTTGGGTCCTTCTATTGCTCGTGGCGGATGGTGACCGCCGTGGTGTTGTCCTGCCAGGAACCTAGATCTTCTGGACCTGGTTGAACGACAGTTCGACCGGAGTTTCCCGGCCGAAGATGGATACGAGGACGTGAAGCTTCTGGCTCTCAACGTTGATCTCGGAAATAGTGCCGGGGAGCGTGGCGAACGGTCCGTCAATGACGGTGATTGCCTCGTCGACAACGAAGTCGACCTCCACGGGGGTGGCCTTCGATGACTGCTCGTCCTCGACGGCTGCGGCGGTCTCTGGGGTCACCAGCATCGAGTAGACCTCGTCAATGGTGAGCGGGACCGGCTGGTGGGCGTGGCCGACAAAGCCGGTGACGCCAGGCGTGTTTCGAACGGTGCCCCAGGACTCGTCTCCCAGGTACATACGGACCAGGACGTAGCCGGGCATCCGCACGCGGGTGACGAGCTTGCGCTGGCCGTTCTTAATCTCAGCAACCTCTTCCATCGGGACCTCGACCTGGAAGATGTAGTCCTCCATGTTGAGGCTCGCAATGCGGTGCTCGATTGCCTGCTTCACGCGCTTCTCGTGACCGGAGTAGCTGTGCACTACGTACCAGTCACCCTCGCGCATGCGCAGTTCCATCTTGAACTCTGCGGCCGGGTCAGAGACGGGCTCTGCCAAATCTTGGTCAGCCTCGTCTGCCTCTTCGATGACTGCTGCAACCTCGGCGGGGTCAACCGCGTCGTCGCCGGGAACGGTGTCGTCGTCGCCCTCAATCACGGCATCGGCCGGAGCGTCGGCGAAGCCAGCCTCGTCAACAGGAACCTGTGCGGGCTCTTCCGCGGCGGCAGTCGCCTCGGTGAGGGCTGCGTCGACGTCATCGACCAAGGCTTCTGCCTTGTTCAGCGCGTCGTCTATCTTGTCGTCACTCATCGGTGCACCACTTCCTTTACTCGACGGCGCTTAGCCGCCGAAAACCTTCTGCGAGAGCCAGCCGAATGCCACATCGAGCACGAAGACCAGAATCATCATGACCGCGACGAAGCCAACGACCACCCAGATGTAGCGGATCAGCTCTTCACGCGTGGGCGTGACGACACGGCGCAGTTCGGAGATCACCTGACGCACAAACAGCGCGATGCGGCCAAAGATTGAGCGGCCCTCTCGCTTTTCGTGGCGCGGGTCGTCCTCACCGGCGTCGGTCACGGCAGATTCACTCACCGAATAGTCCTTTGCTTTGGGGGAGACATGCTTACTTACACTCACGCGGTGAAACACCGCGCTCTGCAGGGCAGGCGGGACTCGAACCCACAACCGTCGGTTTTGGAGACCGATGCGCTACCAATTGCGCCACTGCCCTTCGGGAAAGGTTGTTTTCCCATGAGGCGACCGACATTCTTCGCAACTCGCGTTTTGGGCACAAGTCATCATGACGAATGTCAATCGCCGACTAGCAATGCTACGACCTTTCCGGCCGTAAAGCGAACTCGGGTTCGCGCCGCCGGTTGGGTCGCGCTCCCGGAGGTTCGAATGACGGCCCCGGCGGTGCTAGGCAACTCTCTACCCTATCGCGGCCGGAATGAGTGCGTTCAGTCGGTGGAGTGGCTGACTTGACCGTCTGAGCGCTTCTGGCGTGCATTCGGACGGACAACTCAGCGACTTGTACGGATAGGCGATACAGCGGTCAGGACTTCTCGCACCTCCGCGGCAATGTCGAGAGCTCCCGGGCCCATGACGTCCTGGTAGGTAAAACGCAGCACCTTGAAGCCCTTGCGCTCCAGTTTGCGATTCCGGTCACGATCGAGTTGAAAGGCGCGCGGGTTGTCGTGGTGTCTAGCGCCGTCGGTCTCAATCACCAGGACGCCCTCGACCAAGAGGTCGACCCTGCCCACTCCCTCGATGAAACACTGAGGCTGCACCGCGAAGCCCGCTGTCGATATGTCGAGACGGGTGAGGGTCTCGAGCGGAGACTCAGCCCGCGCATCGGCATTCGCTATCAGCCACGTGCGGCGTGCGCTGGGAAACCGCACAGCACTCGCAAGTTCGGTCACGCCAGATCCGCTGGACGTGCTGTCTCTGCCGGCCACGGCATCGGCGCTGGTTTTAAGGGTCCGGGACGGCGCAATGCTGCGCCATCCCACAATCTCCTCCATAGACATGAGGCCGTAATGCAAGGCTGAGTCGAGCGCCACGAGGTGCTCCCGTTCACTGAGACATGAACTTGCCACCGCAAGTGCTTGAGCCGCGGGCGCCGTACCCGCGGGGGTGCTGTCCCGACCGTAGTGCAGGTGGACACCCACTGTTGAGCGTTCGTGCAGCGTGAATCCTCGCGGTACTTCCAGGTGAATCCGTTGGGGGCGGCTCACGAGTGACACCCCCCCGTGCCACCAAGGCGCTCGTGCACGTGATCCGAGCAGCAAAAATTGTTGCAAGAAGGCGGGCGCGGTCAACGCCTGGCGCTGCATAGACGCCACGAGAGACACGGGTGAGGCCGCGATCCCGCACGGCTTCAGTCAGTTCGCGTCTTGTGTGACCTCGCTCCATCAGCTGCGTCGTGCGCGCCGCTCCCCCAAGACTGACGACTCGTTGCACAACATTCATCCCCCTACCGTCCCGTAGTACCGCGCCCTCCGCTCCCGAACACGCAAAGCTGTGGATAGCGGCGACGTGCAAGACGCCCGATGCTCCGAACAGTTACATACTTGGGTTGGCTTCTCCTTGGCGAAAGTCGTGCATTCAGACGGACAACTCGACGAGTTGGCCGTCTGGACGCGCCGAATGCGCATTCAGACGCTGAAGTGGGCCACTTGTCCGTCTGAACGCACAGGCCCGGGGCCGGTGAGCAGTGGCGGGACCGGTGAGCAGTGGCGGGACCGGTGAGCAGAGGCGGGACCGGGTGAGGGGCATCGGCCGGTGTGGAAGAATGAAAAACGTGACTTCCTCAGCCTCCCGCCGCGTCTCTGCCCGCCTCGGTGCCATCGCACCCTCAGCCACCCTCGCCGTTGACGCGAAGGCCAAAGCCCTCAAGGCCGCTGGCCGGCCCGTGATCGGCTTCGGAGCCGGCGAGCCCGACTTCCCTACGCCGCAGTTCATTGTGGACGCAGCGATCGAGGCCGCGAAGGACCCTAAGAACCACCGCTACACGCCGGCCTCGGGACTACCCGACCTACGTCAGGCCATCGCTGACAAGACCAAGCGCGACTCCGGCTACGAAATTGACCCCGCGTCGACGCTCGTGACCAACGGTGGCAAGCAGGCCGTCTTCCAGGCCTTCGCCGCGATCCTCGACCCGGGCGACGAGGTCATCCTGCCCGCGCCATATTGGACCACCTATCCCGAGGCCATCGCTCTCACGGGCGCGGCCACCGTCGAGGTGTTCGCCGGCGCCGACCAGGACTACCTCGTCACCGTCGACCAGCTCGAGGAAGCACGCACCGACGCGACCAAGGCGCTGCTGTTCTGCTCGCCGTCTAATCCCACTGGCGCCGTGTACACGGCTGAGCAGACCAAGGAGATTGGCGAGTGGGCTCTGGAGCACGGCATCTGGGTCATCACCGACGAGATCTACGAGCACCTCCTCTACGAGGACGCCGCGTTCACACCGATGCTGTCCGTAGTCCCGGACCTCGCCGACACCTGCATCGTCCTCAACGGAGTCGCCAAGACATACGCGATGACCGGCTGGCGCGTGGGCTGGATGGTCGGCCCCATGGACGTCATCAAGGCGGCCACCAACTTCCAGAGCCACCTCACCAGCAATGTCGCAAACGTCTCGCAACGGGCGGCCATCGCAGCGCTCAACGGCGGCCTCGACGAGGTGTACGAGATGCGTAAGGCATTCGACCGTCGCCGCCAGACCATGGTGTCGATGTTGCGCGAGATCGACGGGCTCGTCGTCCCGACGCCTAAGGGCGCCTTCTACGCCTACCCGTCCGTCGAGGGCCTGATCGGTCGCACCATCCGCGGGCGCAAGATCGAGTCCTCGATCGACCTTGCAGCCGTCATCCTCGAGGAGGCCGAGGTGGCCGTGGTTCCCGGGGAGGCCTTTGGCCCCAGCGGGTATGCGCGCCTGAGTTACGCCCTTGGTGACGACGACCTGACCGAGGGCGTCGGCCGTATCCAAAGCTTGCTCGCCGAGGGTTAAAGCCGTGGGAGTCATTCGCTAGACGGACACACTTCTTGTCCTTGTGGCCGATGCGGCGCGAGCGGCGGCGCGGCCATACTCGTGGAGTCACCAATCCACGGGAGAGAAATGAATCCTCAGAACATCGCTAAAGTTGCGACTTGCACGCTCGGCGCAGTGGGCGCGGTTCACCTTGTGGCCCTCGCCGGCGGCATCCCCTTCGAGTACCTCGGCGGCGGACGCTACCCCGACGAGGCCACCGCTCGCATCGGCGAGATTGGGGCTCTCATCACGGTGTCAGCGTTTGGCTGGATGACTGCGGCGCGCGCGCAGTGGGTGTCCCGCCCGTCACCACGCATTGTCCGCGGATTCATGTGGGTGATGGGCGGTTTGTTCTCGCTCAACACGTTGGGCAACCTCGCCGCAACGACGCTCGCGGAAACACTAATCTTCACACCCATCACGCTGGCCCTCTCCGCCGCAGGCTTCTACTTGGCGTGGCGAGCTGACGATGTCCCAACCACCGTCGGAGGGCACTAGCCTCGTGTCTATGACCGATCCCGCGATCACCGTCCGCGACCTGCGCAAGACCTACGGCGACCTCAATGCCGTCGATGGCCTGGACCTCACCATCGAGACGGGCGAAATCTTCGCCATCCTGGGACCCAACGGTGCCGGCAAGTCCACGACGGTCGAGATCCTCGAGGGCTTCCGCAAGCGCACGTCCGGCGAGGCAAGGGTCTTGGGACTCGATCCCGCGCACCCCACCCGCGAGTGGCGCGAGCGCTTAGGCATCATGCTGCAGTCGACGTCGACCAATGCGCCCCTCACGGTGCATGAGATGGTGACTCACCAGAGCCACTTGTTCCCCAATCCCCGCGGCGTTGACGAGACCATCGCTGAGGTTGGGCTCGAGGAGAAGGCCAACGTCCGATCGACGGCGCTGTCGGGAGGGCAACGCCGCCGCCTAGACGTCGCGCTTGCCGTCGTCGGACGCCCCGAGCTCATGTTCCTGGATGAGCCAACCACCGGCTTCGACCCCGAGGCGCGCCGCCAGTTCTGGCAACTGATCGAGTCCCTCAAGGACGGCGGTACCACCATCGTCCTGACCACGCACTACCTAGACGAGGCTGAACATCTCGCCGACCGCCTGGCCGTCATCTCACGCGGCAAGTTAGTCGCGCTTGATACCCCGGCTGGCCTCCGTGCCCGCGCCGCCGATGCCGTGGTCGCCTGGTCAGAAACGGGCGCCGATGGCACGGTCGCCTCGCACACCGAGGTCACCAAGACGCCAACGGCGACACTTCGGGGGCTGTTGGCCGCTCATGCCGGCGAGGTCGAGGACCTCGAGATACGTCGCCCATCCCTCGAGGACGTGTACCTAGACCTTATTGGCCGGGATTCCGAGGATTTGGTAGCTGAAGGCGAAGCCGAATTGCCAGGCCGCACCACCGCAACCGAGGAGGCGTCGTCATGAACCAGGCGTCAACTGCCACGCCAGCCGCGGCATCGTCCGCTCGGAGGCGCCCGTCCATGGCGGCGCTCGTGTGGGAACGTGCCGTCCTGGAGACCAAGGAGTTCAGCCGCTCGCGCGAGCAGATGCTCTTTATATTCATGTTTCCCATCCTGCTGCTGATCCTCTTCGCCTCCATCATGGGCGGAAACGACATCGGCGGCGGCGTCGACTTCAAGCAGTACTTCCTCGCGGGAATGATCGCCTCCGGCATCATGAATACGGGCTTCCAGTCTCTGGGAATCTCGCTCGCGATTGACCGCGATGACGATGTTCTCAAGCGCATTCATGGCAGCCCGTTGCCTGCCTCCGCGTTCTTCATGGGCAAGATCGTTCACGTGCTGATGGTCTCCATCATTCAGATCGCGTTGCTGCTCCTGGTGAGCGCGCTGTTGTATGACATCCCCATCCCCACGGAGCCTGCCGCGTGGCTGACGTTCGCGTGGGTGTTTCTGCTGGGAACCGCGGCATCGACCGTGTTGGGTATCGCGTTTAGCTCGCTCGCCCGCCGCGGGCGCTCCGCACCCGCAGTGCTGACACCCATCGTGCTATCACTGCAGTTCATCTCGGGCGTGTTCTTTGTGTTCACGCAATTGCCTTCATGGCTGCAACACATCGCCGAAGTGTTCCCCTTAAAGTGGCTCGCCCAAGGCATGCGTTCCGTATTCCTGCCGGAGAGCTTCGCGGCGCAAGAGGCTGCGGGCAGCTGGCAACACCCTGCTACCGCGATCGTGCTCGCCATCTGGTTCGTGCTCGGGCTGGCCGTGACGATCAAGACGTTCCGCTGGCAGCGACCGGGCGACCGGTAGGCCGCTGCCTCCTCACTCAGCTCGAGACGGCATCGTTCTTACGGCCGATGTCCTAGCGACGCCTCCCTGACCTAGTCTTGGGGGCGTGAGAGTAAGGATGCCCCGCGCAGGCGACGCGCTGATAGCGGTCGGTCTTTTCGTGATCGCGCTCATTGGCCTCTATGCGATCGGCAGCGACGCCCGGCCGGCCGTGACCGTCAAGGCGATCGTCCTGGTCGCGCTCATGACACTGCCGCTGGCATGGCGCCACCGGGCACCGCGCATTATCTTGTGGGTAGCGATCCTGGCATGGATGATTTTTGTCGCGATCGGCTACCCCAACGCCGCGAGCATCCTGGGGCTGGTGGTCGCCCTCTACGGCGTGGGCCTCTACCTTCCGCGCCGCTCCGCGTTTGCCCATGGGTTGGGCGCCATTCTGGTCGTCAGCGCCTGGACCGCGGTGGGCGTACTCACCAGCGATGAGGTGCAGATCGCGGCCGTGGTCTCGACCATCATCGCCCTCGTAATCGCGCTCGGGATTGGCCTGTCCGACAATCGCCGCCACCTGCGTCTTACCGAACTCGAGATCGCGCACGCCCGTCAGGACCAGGCGCGCAAGAATGCGGCGGCCGACGCTGTGCGGGCTGAGCGGGCACGTATCGCCCGAGAACTCCACGACGTGGTCGCCCACGAGGTCACTGTAATGACGCTGCAGGCCGAAGGCGCGGCCAGGCTCGCGAAGGACGGCGACCCGCGGGTGGCCGAAGCACTGCACACCATCAGCGACTCGGGACGCACTGGATTGATGGAGATGCAACGCATGATCGGCGTGCTGCGAGCCTCGGAAGCCGAGGCTGCGGGCGGGGCGACTCCAAGAGAGAGCGATGATTCAGCAGCGGAGCACCACACTGCGTTCGACCTCCTACCCATGCCCTCACTGGCGGCACTGCCGGACCTAGTTCAGCAAGTCGAGGACGCCGGCCTGCCCGTCTCGCTCGAGGTCTCTGGCTCCGCGCATGTGCCAGCGGGTGTCGAACTGAGCGCTTTCCGAGTGGTACAGGAGTCTTTGACCAACGCCATGAAGCACGCAGGCCCAGGTGCCAACGCAACCGTCACCGTCGTGCGCGAAAGCGACGCTGTGACGATCACCGTGGAGGACGACGGCCGCGGGGTGATCTCCGAGGCGATGCACTCTGGTGGCCACGGCATCGACGGAATGCGGGAGCGTATCGGCGCGCTTGGCGGGAGGCTCGACGTGGGTCCACGCTCCGGCGGCGGCTACCGTGTTTATGCAGTGTTGCCGTCCGGTGATGACCAGGTCCACACGACTCGCCCGCGCACTGCCCCGCCGATGACGCCCGAAGGGGGCACGCAATGATTCGAGTAGGACTGGTCGACGATCAAGCGATGGTGCGGGTGGGCCTAAAGATGATCCTTGAATCAGAGCCGGACATCGACGTGTGCGGCGAGGCCGCCGACGGCTCTGAATCGCTTGCGATGGCCCAGGAGTCCCAGCCCGACGTGGTGCTCATGGACATCCGTATGGCCGGCGTGGATGGACTCACCGCAACCCGCGAGCTGGTAGCGCAGTGCCCCGGAGTCTCCGTTGTCATCCTCACAACCTTTGATGACGACGAATACGTCTACGAAGCGCTCCGCGCCGGCGCGTCCGGATTCCTCCTCAAGAGCGCGGACGGGGACACGCTCGTCAACGCAGTGCGCGTGGTCGCGGGGGGCGAAGCGCTGCTCGCGCCTGAGGTCACCCGGCGTGTGATTGAGAAGTTCGCGAGCGGAGCCGCTGCTCAGAGTCCCATCGGAACGGACCCCGATGACCACGTGCCGTCCCCCGAGGCGATCGGCGACCTGTCCGACCGCGAGGTTGAGGTGCTGCTGCTGATGGCCCGCGGTCTCTCAAACCAGGAGATCGCGTCCGAACTCTTCGTGTCCAACACCACCGTCAAGACGCACGTGAGCCACATTCTGACCAAGCTGGGCGTGAGAGACCGCGTCCAGGCGGTCGTGGAGGCGTACAACTCCGGCATCGTGGTACCCCGACCATAAAAACCGTCCTATTGGACGATGGCGAATCTGACTGATGTTCGCGAGACTAAGGGACGAACGATCGACGCCCCACGGCATCGGCCGTCGTTGTTCCGCGCTTCCACCCCCGCGAAAGGTAACCCCATGACTGCCACCCCCACGACCAGCCTCGCAGCCACCATGCGCGACGGCTACAAGGACTACGGAACCGGCGAGATGGCCGTTCGCGCCCTCGACGGCGTGAGCGTCGACATCGCACGCAGCGAGTTCACCGCCATCATGGGCCCGTCCGGGTCCGGCAAATCAACGCTGCTCCACACCCTTGCCGGCCTGGACCGCCTCACAGCGGGCGAGTCCTCCATCTCGGACATCGTCATCACCCAGCTGAGCGAGGCCCAGGTCACCGAGGTCCGCCGCAACAACATCGGCTTCGTGTTCCAGTCCTTCAACCTGATTCCGTCGCTCACAGCGCGCGAGAACATCACGCTGCCCATCGACATCGCGGGCGACAAGGAAGACAAGCAGTGGTTCGACGAGATCATCGGCATCCTCGGCCTGGCTGACCGCCTCACCCACCTTCCCGCCGAGCTCTCAGGCGGCCAGCAGCAGCGCGTGGCCGTGGCCCGAGCGCTCGTGTCGCGCCCCGAGATTATCTTCGCGGACGAGCCGTCCGGAAACCTCGACTCGCGCTCCGGTGCCGAGCTGCTGGGTTTCATGCGTCGCGCGGTGAAGGAGTTCGGCCAGACCATCGTGATGGTCACGCACGACCCGACCGCAGCATCGTACGCCGACAGGATCCTGTTCCTCGAGGACGGAAAGATCGTGGACGAGATGCGGGATCCGACCGCGGAGAAGGTGCTCGACCGCATGAAGCAGATGGGGCACTAGTACATGTTCCGCCTCGCAATAAAGTCAATCAAACACAGCCCCAAGCGGCTGATCCTGACGGCCGTGGCCGTCGCGCTGGGCGTGTCACTCGTGGCAGCCACGCAGATCTTCACCAACTCGCTGTCATCGGGATTCTCGAACCTCTTCTCGGAGTCGTATTCCAGCATCGACATCGTGGTCGAGCCTGACCCCAACTCCGACGTACTGTTCGCGGCGGACGAGCAGCCGCTCAGCGACGCTGACCTCACGGCCGTCTCAGCCACGGAGGGCGTGGCGGATGCGTACGGCGTGATCCTCACACAGGGCTCTCTTGTGGCGCCCGATGCCGGGGCGAGCCAGCCCGGTCCGCCCACCTTTGTCCAGAATTGGAACGGCAACGCGGACATCGACACCGGCGCTATCGCGGTCGGCACCGCGCCTACGCAGCCCGGCGACGTCGTCCTCGACTCCGAGACATTTGATGGCGGCTACGCGCTCGGCGACACCGTTGGTATTGCTGGCGCTGACGGGTTAAGCGAGTACACCCTCGTAGGGTCGGTGGAACTCACCAGCGGCACCTCACTCGGCGCCAAGTTCGCGTGGATGTCGACTGACGACGCACAGGAGTTCAACGGCGTGGAGGGATACTCCACCATCGACGTCATCGCGGACGAGGGCGCCGACGTCGACGACGTCACAGCCGCGATCGGGGAGGAACTGCCCGAGGGCACCCGCGCCATCACCGGCGAGGAGAAGGCCGCCGAGTCGGTCGATGCTCTGAACAGCGTGCTTCAGTACGTCGACATCTTCGCAATCGCGTTCGCATTGATCTCGCTCTTTGTCGGCGCGTACATCATCGTCAACACGTTCCGCATCATCGTGACGCAGCGCACCCGCGAGTTCGGGCTTCTGCGCGCAGTGGGCGTGACCGGCCAGCAAGTGCGGCGCATGATCCTGCTTGAGGCACTGGTAGTCGGCGTCATTGCGTCGACAATCGGCCTGGTGATGGGCTACCTGCTCGCACTCGCGATCACTGCGATCGCAACGGTGTTTGTGGGCGATATCTTCGGCGTGCTGACTCTCCCGCCCGATGCCATCGCCTGGGCCTACGGCCTGGGTCTGATCGTCACCATGGCCTCGGCGATTGCCCCCGCCATTCACGCCTCGCGTATCTCTCCCATGGAGGCACTACGCGAGTCGGCCACCGAATCCAAGAAGCCGCTGCGCACCCGAAACATCGTGGGTGCCGCCATGTCCGTCGTGGCCATCGGCCTGATCTTCCTTGGGCTCTACGGCGACTTCGACAGGCCATACATCTACGTGGGTGTTGGGGCAGTGCTGCTGGTACTGGGCATAACCCTGCTTGCGGCTCAGTTGCTAGTGCCGATCGCGTACGGCCTGCGTGGGGTGCTCACCCGCCTGTTCAAGGTGGACGGCAAGCTCGCCGCCAACAACATCCGGCGCGAGCCTCGCCGTAGCGCTAATACCGCCGCAGCGTTGATGATCGGCGTGATGCTGCTGGCTCTGGTGGCGACCTTTACTGAGTCACTCAAGACCGTCGTCACCGCTCAGTTCGACGCTACCTCGGCGGACTACTTCGCCATCGACACCGCCGGAACGGGCATCCCCGATGGGGCCATCGAACTGATCACGAACACCGACGGCGTCGCCGACGTGGCGCGCATCGGAGTGGGGCCGGTCCAGTACGACGGCGCCGACAGCACCATCGCAGTGATTGACGTGGATGCCTCGAAGGACCTCATGTCATTCGAGACTGATCCCGACATCACCGAGGTTGGCGACGGCACGTACGTCAGCCAGTCCATTCAGGACCAGGGCGTTGAGGTGGGCGACACCGTGACGCTCACCGGCGGCGGCGGGACTGTCGACGTCGAGGTCACTGGGTACTTCAACGACGAACAGGGCGGCGAGTTCAACGTCGACTGGACCACCGGCGAGGAGGTTCTCCGAGACGTCGTCGTATCCCAGCTGCTCATCTCGACGGACCCCGGGACGGACGTGGAAGCGCTACAAACCACGCTCTCCGACGAACTCGCTACCGACTACCCCACGGTGCTGCTGCAGTCACCTGGTCAGTTGGCGCAGTTCGCCAACCAGTTCATCGACCTGCTGCTTGGCGTCATCTCCGCGTTGCTTGGCTCCGCGTTAGTCATCGCGATTCTGGGAGTAGCGAACACGCTGCTGCTGTCGGTCACCGAGCGCACCCGCGAGATTGGATTGCTCCGTGCAGTCGGCCTCCGCAGACGATCCGTGTGGCGGATGGTCACGCTGGAGTCGATGGTCATGGCGATATTTGGCGCCATACTCGGCATGCTGTTGGGCCTCGGGCTCGGATCCGCGCTGGTACTCGCTCTCGCGGACTTTGGATTCGATGGCGTGACCGTGCCATGGATCTGGCTGGGGGTCTACACCGTCCTCGCAGCCATCGCGGGCGTGCTCGCGGCGGTATGGCCAGCGTGGCGTGCGTCCAAGCTGGACATCCTCAAGGCGATTGCGACCGAGTAGTTCGCGTCCTTCTCAGCAGTGGCCCTCGTCCCAACCGGGACGGGGGCCACTTGCGTCTCCGGCAACGTCCGCACCCTAGATCTGCACTGTAGGGGTGCGCTGACGCGCGAGCGCGCTAGCGCGAGCGCGTTTTAGGGTGCGGACGTAGACGCCGTTGGAGTTGAGGTGCTGAAGCTTCGGCGAACGCTAGAGATCTACGCCGAGCGTGACGGGCTCGGGGACCAGGTTGACGCCGAACGTATCGCGAACTCCCTGGCGCACAGCCCGAGCGAGCGCCACGATGTCCGCCGCCCCCGCATTACCCCGGTTCGTGAGCGCCAGGGTGTGCTTGGTGGACAGGCTTGCCCGGGCATCGGGCGTAGTGGCGAAGCCCTTGCCGAATCCGGCGTGCTCGATCAACCAGGCCGCGCTCGTCTTGACCGCACCATCGGGGTGCGCATCACCCGCCGGAAACCGGGGCGCGTCGGCTGGCAACGCCGCCGCGGCATCGGCGCTCAGAATGGGGTTCGTGAAGAACGATCCCGCACTCCAGGTGTCGAAGTCATCGCGGTCAAGCACCATTCCCTTGGAGCCGCGCAATTCAAGGACCGCCGCGCGTACCTCCACCATGGGCGCGCGCTCCCCCACTTCGACGCCGAGCTCCTGCGCCAGCTGTGCGTAGCGGATCGGAGAGGACAGCGTGCCGGTGCGCATATGCAGCGTCACGTCGAGGACCACGTAGCGCGGGGTGGGACGCCACAGGTGGCCGTCCGGGCCAAGCCCGCGCATCGAACGCTTGAGGAGCGAGTCACGGTAGCTGAACTGGCAGTCCACGCGCGCGAGTGAGCGCACCCGGTTCTCGTGGCGGTCCCACGTGCGCACCAGGGCGGTCCAGTCCGCGACCTCCGCGCCGTATGCGCCCACGTTCTGCACCGGTGTCGCGCCCGTAGAGCCGGGGATCCCTGACAGCGCCTCAAGGCCCACCCAGCCCTCCTCGACCGCTCGCGCCACCACGTCGTCCCACGGCATGCCCGCGCTGACGGTGACGGAGACTCCCCCACATGCGCCGTCGTCTTGCACAGTCAGGTCGTGACGATCGTCACGCACTACTGTGCCTGAGAAGCCGTCATCGGAGACCAAGATGTTGGAGCCGCCGCCGAGCACGAGCAGCGGGGTCTGCGTGGCGTCCGCCGTACGTACCGACTCGACGAACTCGGCCTCGGAGTTAGCGTCGATCAGTGCCAGCGCCGGGCCGCCCACCCGCAGCGTTGTGAGGTCCGCGAGTTGGGTTTGAGCCACGTCTGTCATGACGCCAGCGTATCCGTCGCGAGAGGTACTACTTGCGCCCGGTTGCGGAAGTGGCAGCGCGTTGAGCGACCGGCGCATCCTCAAATGTGGCCTCGAGCGAGACTGCCGCGTTTCCGCCCGCCTGCGCCTCGTCACTACGCACCACGGCGGCACCAAGCTGGCGTTCCATGGCACGGCGACTGCGGAAGAGGCTGCCTCCACGACGAACGGAGCGGGCAAGCACAAACGACGTCACCGACGCAATGATCACTACGAGCATGGCCTCCCGTAGCGGGATGAACTCGGCGAGCTGACCCACGAGCGGCGGGACCACTAGCCCCGCGATCGTCGAGAAGGACGCGACTGCTGCCAATCGAGCGGCTGCGTGCTTGGGCTCGTCGGCCGCGGCAGAGAATCCAATCGGCGCCCCAAGGGCGGCACCCATTCCCCAGAACACCGCGGAGATTGGAATGAGCCAGAAAACCGGCGCAAAAGCGAACAGCAGGATCCCGATCACGACGGATACCGCGGCGATGCGCAGGCTCTTGACGCGACCGAGCTTGCCGATGATGGGGGCACCAAACCAGCGCACGGTGACCATCGACACGACGAACACCCAATAGATGACGTCACCGATTGCCTCATTGCGACCAAAGTCATCCACGACCGACAACGCCATCCACTGCGCCGCAATCATCTCCGTCATGGAGGCGGCGAAGATGATGAACCCAATCAAGACAACTCGCCGTTCCTTGAACTCATTCTTTGCGGTCGCGAAAGGTCCGCCGATGCTGGTGCCGGGTTCCGCTGGCTTGGCGACGCCGTCCAAAACCGCCATGGGAATAACTCCGAGCCGAATCGCGGTGAGGAGGATTCCAGCCGTAATGAAGTGCCACAAGACTCCGACACCCATGTGGGAGACGAGCGCTCCCACACCGAGCCCAAGTGCCACGCCCACGGAGAAGGCCGCGTGAAACTGCGGCATGATGGCGCGCTCCATGCGTCGCTCCACTTCAGCTGCCTCGGCATTCATTGCAACATTCGTGAACGCGAAGGAGACTGAAACAAAAAAGTATCCTGCGGCGAAGAGCCACGGCAAGGAATTCGCGGTGGCGATTCCCACCGAGGCGATGGCGAACAAGAATGAGAAGCTCGACCACCACAGCACCTTGCGGGTGCCAAAGCGCGCTACCGACCAGCCGGTGACCGCGAGCGCGCAGAGCGCACCTGCTGCGCCAAAGATGATGAGCGTCGCGAGTTCAGAGGAACTCACTCCCAGGCCGTCGCGCATCGAAGGCATGCGGGAGAGCAGAGTTGCAGACATCGCGCCCATGAGCGCAAAGAGTGACAGCACGCCGACGCGCGCGAACTTCACTCGTGAGCGTGAGGGCTCAGTCGTTGGCGCGAAACTAATCTTGAGGACCATAGTGTGTAACTCCTGGAGGCGAACCCGCTCGCACGTACGTGGGCCCTGGGCCAACGTCGGCGGTACCGCGGCGCGATCCGAAAATACGGGGTACGCGTGCCATGTTCACCGCTAGTCTAAACGAAGCAACGCTTTCAGGAGGAACTCATGGCTAAGAATGGCCGCCCCACTATGGCCGATGTCGCGGCAAAGGCCGGGGTATCGCTCTCCACGGTCTCGCTCAGTTACTCCGGTGCCGGCCCCATCTCACCTGAGATGAAGGCGCGCGTGGAGAAGGCTGCCGCCGCACTCGAGTACGGTGGCCCTTCCGCTGCGGGTAGGGCGCTGCGTTCCGGCCGCTCGCATGTGGTGGGCGTGGTCATCCACGACTCCCTGACGCTAGCCTTCCGCGCGCCGCTGATTCTGCAGATTATGGATGGTCTGATCTCCGATCTGGGAGACATGGGGCTCGGCGTGCTGCTGCTGACGTCGCCTTCTGGAGTTCCCGAAGAGAACTCTTTGCTCGAGACTGCCCCCATGGACGCCGCCGTGCTGCTGCGGGTGCGCGACCACGATGAGCCGGCGCTAGAAATTCTTCGCAAGCGCGGCATCCCCATCGTGGTCATGGACGGCAACCCGCCCGCCGGCGGCGGTGTGGTGACTATCGACGACGGACCCGCGACCGTGGACCTGATCAAGCGTCTGCAGGACCTAGGCCACGAACGCATCGGCACGGTCACCCTGCCCATCGCCCCGCGCTTGGACACTTCGCTACGCGCGCTTGAGGACTTCGAGGATTCCGCTTGGGCCCCCACCCACCGACGCCTTCTCGCGTTCAAAGACGCGGGTATTGAGCCGTGCGTCATTGTCAGCGCGCGCGAGTCACTCGTCGAGGAGGGCATTGCCGCCGGGCACCTGGCTCTCTCTCACGAGTCGCGACCCACCGCGCTCGTGGTGCAGTCGGATCAGCTCGCGGCTGGCGTGTTGCTCGCTGCACGAGAACTCGACATACGTGTGCCTCAGGACTTGTCGATCACGGGCTTTGACGGACTCGAGTTGCCGTGGCTAGCGCCTACCGAACTCACCACGGTGGTTCAGGACGGCGAGAAAAAGGGACACGCGCTCGCCGCGGAAGTGAAGGCTTTGCTCGCGGGCGAGACCCCTGAGCCAGCCTTCACGCCGCTCGAGTTCCGTGCGGGCAACACGATCGGCCGCGTCAACCCCGAGCGGTAGGTCTGGCTTTCTCCCAGCACGACCCGGAAGTGGATGAGTGCTGAATGCAGTTGATTTTCAGCACTCATCCACTTGTGGGACGCACCAGCAGGCTGGCTAGCTACCAAGCAGACTGTTGATCGGACCCAGCACAAAGTAGATGGCAAACGCCGCGGCGGAGGCCCACATCAGCGGGTGCACCTTCTTGGTGCCGCCGGTTGCCATCTGCAGCACCACGTAGGAGATGAAGCCCACGCCGATGCCAATGGAGATGGAATAGCCGAACGGCATCAGGATGAACGTCAAGAAGGCGGGAATCGCGATCCGGTAGTCCTTCCAGTCGATGTCCGCGACCTGCGTCACCATCAAGAAGCCCACCACGACAAGAACCGGGGTCGCAGCCTCGAAGGGCACGATCGCGTACAGCGGCGTGAGGAACATCGCCAGCAGGAAACCGAGACCCGTGACGACGGAGGCAAGTCCCGTGCGGGCACCGTCGCCCACACCGGACGCGGACTCGATGTAGGAAGTGTTGGACGAGACCGAGCCGAGTCCGCCCGCAACAGCGCCGAGCGAGTCGACCATCAGGATCTCCTGCGAGCGAGGCGGGTTGCCATCCTTGTCATTCAAGCCGGCCTCTGCACCGATGGCCGTCATGGTTCCCATGGTGTCGAAGAAGTCCGCCATCAGCAGCGAGAAGATCAACAGCAGCGCGGTCAGGACCGGCAGCGAGGTGAAGCCGCCGAAGAGGTCGACGTCACCAATCAGCGACAGATCGGGCAGTTCGACGATCTTGCTCGGAAGCGACGGCTCCACGAGAGCCCAGCCGCTGGGGTTGTCCACCGAGGAGCCAAGCTTAAAGATCAGCTCGAAAGCCACCGCCACCACCGTCGCCGTGGCGATCGAGATGAGGAGGGCACCACGGACTTTCTTGGCGAGCAACACGATGGCGACAAACAGGCCGATCACGAACACGACCATGGGCCACGTGGCGATATATCCGTTGACGCCGAATGACGTCGGCACGCCGGCGCCAGGCTGGATGATGCGGGCGTCCCATAGACCGATGAACGCCAGGAACAAGCCGATTCCCACGGCAATTGCCTTCTTGAGGAATCCGGGAACGGCACGGAAGACGGCGGTACGGAACTTAGTGAGCACCAGAATTGTGATGAGTACACCCTCAATCACCACGAATCCCATGGCCTGCGGCCAGTTCATACCAGTGCGCGAGGCGATTCCGTAGGCCACGAAGGCGTTGAGGCCAAGCCCCGTCGCGAGGGCGATGGGGAAGCGTGCCCAGATGCCCATGGCGATGCTGAGTAAGCCAGCGACAAGCGCGGTGGCCGCGGCAACCATCGCAAGGTTGGGGGCAGTGCCGCCTCCAAGGAACTCACCGTCACCTCCAGCGACGGTTCCGATGATCAGGGGGTTCAGCACCACGATGTACGACATCGTGAAGAAGGTGGTGAGCCCGCCGCGAATCTCGCTACCGAATGAGGAGCCACGCGCGGTGATCTCAAAGTAGGAGTCGAGCTTGCCCTTGATCCCCGACTGCTGTGTCGTGGGCTTGTCCGTGGTGTCAGTTGCCATGGTCAGAATCATGGCAGTAACGGGGTGCTCGCGGCGACGCTCGCGGACTAGGCCGCGCGCGCGTCAATTGTAGATAACCGACAAGTCCTGCGGACAAAGCGCCTTAAACCGGCGCGAAGCACCCCGCTATTTAAGCGCAGGGCACGATCGCCTGCGCCTTACCGAGCACCTTGACGCCGTCGAAGTCCACTACAACGTCGATGCGCGCGGTACGCAGTTCCTCGTCGAGCGCACCCACCTTGGCCGTCACGACCACCGTCGCGGCGCCGGGGTTAGGCACCGGGATGGGGCGCGTGAAGCGCGTCTGAAAGTCCGCCACGTTGCCCGGGCCGGCCCATTCCTCGACGACCGAGGCCGCAGCCCCCATGGTCAGCATGCCGTGCGCGATCACGCCGGGAAGCCCCACCGACTCGGCCATCACATCGTTGTAGTGAATGGGATTGAAGTCGCCCGAGGCACCCGCATAGCGCACCAGGGTGTCGCGGGTGAAGGCGACCTCCCGCTCGGCGACCACTGCACCGACCTCGAGCGCGTCGAAGGAAGGGATGTTCTCGTCGCTCATCAGGCGTCCTCTCGTACGGCCAACGTTGACAGCACGGTCGTGACCGGGTCGCCCTCGGCATCCGCCAGCTCGGCGCGCGTGGTCACCATAGAGATGCCGGCACGCTGCGTGATCTTGTCGATGTGAATGGTGGTGGTGATCTCGTCGCCAGCCACGATGGGGCGGTGATGCGTGAAGCGCTCGTCCGCGTGAACGACCTTGGTGAAGTCCACTCCTACCTCGGGGTCGACCACGACGTGGAACTCCGCGCGCTGCGCGATGATCACGGCAAACGTGCTGGGGGCCACCAGGTCGTCGTATCCCTCTGCACGAGCGGCGGCCACGTCACGGTGGGCAAAGGAGCGGGCGTCCACGGCATCGGCGAACTCGCGGATCTTCACGCGCGTCACCTCGTACACCTCTGACGGGCCGTACTGGCGGCCTACGGCTTCTGGGTTCACTGGCATGGCGCCAGCCTAGCGAACTCGCGTGGGCGGTTCGAATACGGCGCGGCCCAGCAGCAGGACGTTGTCAGGTCGCCCCGTAGGTGACCAGCAGCGCGCGGTGGTCCGCGCCCGGCACCGATGCGGTCGTCACCGAGGTCGCGACGAGGTCCACATGCCCGACTAGCGCGTGATCAATCGCCACAAACGGCCCTATCCCGCGGCCGTCGGGGAAGGTCGGCAGGAAGCCCGCGCCGGCCTGGTCCGCGGCATCGGCGTAGCCCAGGGACTGGATCTCGCGAAAAGCCTTGTGGTCGCGGGTGGTGTTGAAGTCGCCGAGCGCCAGGGTCGGTCCGGTCTGCGACTTAAGAATGTCGGTCAGATGACCCAAGTCGGAGCTCCACCGCTCATGCACACGTGGGCCGGGTGCCGCGGGGTGTACCGCCAGTACCTCAAGAGTGCTCCCACCAACGTCGACGGTTCCACGCACCGCCCGCGACACAAAGCCGTCAACCTGACCGGCGGCATCAAGCGGGGTGCGCGACCACAGGGCAGTACCAGTGATGCCAGGCTCGGCGGCGATCTCTGAGAATGGCAAGAGCTCATCCAGTCCCGCTGCTCGCAGCGCCGCGACGGCCTCCGGCGTCACCTCCTGAGCGGCCAGCACGTCCACCTCTTTGTCGCGCACCAGCCCCACGACGGCATCGGCATCGGCCTCCCCGAAGGTGAGGTTGATACTCGCCACTCGCAACGCCTCGCCGCCCAGCGCCGGTTGCGCGGTAAACATCGGGACGGCCCAACTCATACAGAGAACCAAAACGGCGGCCGATGCTGCCACCAGCCACCACGCCCGTGCCACCAGGGCGAGCACCACCGGCACGACGCAGGCGACCGTCACCCACGGCATCAGCGACACCAAAATCGCCAGCGGCCCGGCCTCAATGCCAAACAGCCTGGCGGCGACGGGCACCAACACCATGATCAGCGCGAGCACCGCGAATACACACCACGTCCGGCGCCAGAAAGACCAACGCTTGCCAGTGCGTTCCAGCTCCGGCGCTACCCCATCGACGCCCGATTCCGCGGCGGGCGGAACATCATCGGACGGGTTACTCTCACGCGGCTCGGCATCTGGCACGCGGATAAGTGTCGCACGGTGTCACCTTTGGCGCCCGGGATCCGCGGCGCGAAGCCGCCGCCTGCGCTTGGCCCGGCCCCGGCATCGGCCCCCCGGCAAGTCCTGGCAACGCAAAACGCCCGCCCCCTCGTGTGAGGGAACGGGCGTTTTGAGAATCCGACAGACTAGCGAGTCTCGCGGTGAGCGGTGTGCTTGCCACACTTGGGGCAGAACTTGGAGAGCTCCACACGGTCAGGGGTGTTGCGACGGTTCTTGCGCGTGATGTAGTTGCGGTTCTTGCACTCGGTGCACGCGAGGGTGATCTTTGGGCGGACGTCATTCTTAGCCATGTTTTGTCTCCTAGCCTTGTGTGTTTCAGCACCCACCGACATTCGGCGGATCCATTGTGCGTAGCGAGGGGGGGACTCGAACCCCCGACCTCACGATTATGAGTCGTGCGCTCTAACCAGCTGAGCTACCCCGCCATGAAAGTGGTTCGCCGCCGCCTGAGTATTCAAGCGACGGCAACCATCTATCTGAGCCCCGACAGGGAATCGAACCCTGGACCTTTTCCTTACCATGGAAACGCTCTACCGACTGAGCTATCGGGGCAAGCCGGACAAGAATACACGCGAATGGCCGGCATAGTGAAATCGCCTCTAAGTCCCGCTCGCGCGCAGTGTCTGACGCCGGGATTAGGGTAGCAAAGTGACCGACACGTTGAGTGCAGCCGCGGCCCGGCGCATCTTCCTCAATGCGCAGGGTTTGGCGCGCAAACGCGGCGGGCGCCGGGTGGGGGATGCGCAGTTCGCCGAGTACTTGCGCCGCCAAGGCGTGCTGCAACTCGACAGCGTCAATGTGCTGGCTCGTGCGCACTACATGCCCCTGTTCTCCCGCTATGGCTCCTACGACCGCGGCAAGCTCGACTCATTCCTGTGGGGCGACGCCGACGGTCACTCACCCCACGCGTTCGAGCACTGGGGCCACGAGGCGTCGGTCTCGCCCCTCACGCTGCTGCCGGCGATGCACGTCAAGATGACCGACACTGGCGCATGGGGCTCGCGCAACGAGGCGCGCATCGAGTCCGCCCACCCGGGACTCATTGCGCAGGTGCGCGAGCGCGTCGAGGCCGACGGCCCGTTCGACGCCGCTGGCCTGGAACACATCGCGCCGCGCCAAGAGACGTCCGGACCTTGGTGGGACCACAGCGCGGTGAAGTCTGCACTTGAGCACCTGTTCATCACGGGCAAGGTCGCGGCGTCACGTCGCGGCCACTTCCGGCGCACCTATGACGGAACGATGCGCGGATGGGGCGTCGCACCGGCGGACGTCGGCACGTGGGGTCTCGCGCCCAGTGCCGCGCGTCAGGCCCTGTTCGACCACGCCACGGCTGCGGTTGGCATCGGCACGCCTCGCGACGTGGCCGACCACTTTCGGCTCAAGCCCGGGTTGGCGCAACAGCTCGCGGCCGATGCCGTGGCCAGGGGCATCGCGACCTGGACTGACGTCGAGGGCTGGGGCGAACCAGCCCTCCTGGCCGCGGGTGCGTCCGATCCCGGGCGGGCGACGGGCGCCGCGCTACTGAGTCCCTTCGACCCCGTCTGCTGGTACCGTCCGCGCCTGGAGCGCATGTTCGGTATGACCTATCGCATTGAGATCTATACACCTGAGCCCAAGCGGGTCTACGGGTATTACACGCTGCCCTTCCTGATGGGAGATCAGGTGGTGGGCAGGTTCGACCTCAAGGCGGACCGCGCCGCGCACACACTGCGGGTGCTGGCGTCGTGGCGCGAGGAACGCACAGTGTCAGGTGCGCGACGACGAAGCGACGCCGAGATCGCCGACGCGTTGACTACCGAACTCTGGACCATGGCGAGCTGGCTTGGCTTAAAAACGCTTCGAGTGCAACCGCGAGGCAACCTCGCCGGGGCAGTCGACGCGGCCGTGCGCGAAAGCGCCACGTAGATAGCCATTTGTTCGACTCACTTTCGGGGCGCGGGTGACCCAAACGGGCGCTACTGTGAGTTATACACGCCAGGTACGCGAGCCACGGTTCGCACCGCACAAAGGAGTCAGCCCATGGCCGCACCCGTCGATCCCTCGACACCCATCCCGGATGCCAAGCTGAATCGAAAGGTGATCGCCATCAGCATCGGCGCCGCCCTCGGTGGCTTCCTGTTCGGCTTTGATTCCTCGGTTGTTAACGGCGCCGTGGACGCTATCCAGGACGAGTTCGCACTGAGTGACGCCCTGACTGGCTTTGCCGTGGCATCGGCGCTACTGGGTTGCGCCATTGGCGCCTGGTTCGCGGGCAGTCTTGCGAACAAGCACGGGCGCATTCGCGTGATGGTGATCTCCTCCGTCCTGTTCTTTGTTTCTGCCTTTGGCTCGGGCTTCGCGTTCGGCGTCGTCGACCTGATCTTGTGGCGCGTGCTGGGTGGCCTCGCCATCGGCGCGGCATCAGTGATTGCGCCCGCATACATCGCGGAGGTCGCCCCCGCGAAGTTCCGCGGCCGACTCGGTTCACTCCAGCAACTCGCGATTGTGCTCGGAATCTTCTCGGCCCTCCTGAGCGACCAGCTCTTCGCGAACACTGCCGGAGACGCATCGAACGACCTGTGGTTTGGCCTCGAGGCATGGCGCTGGATGTTCATGGCCGCGGCCGTTCCCGCCGTGATCTACGGCTTGGCTGCGCTTCGCCTTCCCGAGTCGCCCCGCTACCTTGTGGGCAAGCACCGCAATGACGAGGCCGCCGTGGTGTTGCGCGAGTTCACCGGTGAGGCGGACGTGCACCTGCGCATCGAGCAGATTCAGGAGTCGCTCGGTACCGACGATAAGCGTTCACTGAAGGATCTGCGCGGAAAGACCTTCGGCTTGAAGTCCGTGGTGTGGACCGGAGTTCTGCTATCCGTGTTCCAGCAGTTTGTGGGCATCAACGTGATCTTCTACTACTCGACCTCGCTATGGTCGTCGGTCGGCATCGAGAATCCGTTCCTCACCTCAACAATCACCTCCATCACCAACATCGTCGTCACGATCGTTGCCATCATGCTGGTCGACAAAATCGGGCGACGCCTGCTTCTTCTCATCGGTTCTACGGGGATGTTCCTGTCGCTCGGCCTCATGGCTATTGCCTTCTCCAACGCGACCTCCGAGATTGTCGACGGCAATGACGTCGCCACGTTCGCCGGCAACTGGGACACCGTCGCCATCATCGGCGCCAACGCGTTCGTTGTCTTCTTTGGCGCGACTTGGGGCCCGGTGGTGTGGGTGCTACTGGGCGAGATGTTCCCCAACCGCATTCGCGCCACGGCGCTGGCAGTGGCGGCTGCGGCGCAGTGGCTGGCGAACTTCGCCATCACCATGACGTTCCCGATCTTCGCGGACATCGGCCTGACGTTCGCGTACGGCTTCTACGCGGCGATGGCGCTCCTGTCGCTCGTGTTTGTCTACTTCAGAGTCCCGGAGACGCGGGGTATGGAACTGGAAGACATGCACGACGACATCATCGTCAAGCGTGGCAAGTTCGTGGGCGCCATCACCGTCAACGAGTAGTCCGTCGAGTGTCGGACCGTCAATTCGACATCACAAACGCCTGGGGCGAGGGTACTCGTGTGGACCGCCCCACGGGAGGCTGGCGTCCGAGAGGTCGCTGCAGGCGCGGGAGCAACTCGGCTACTCGCAGACCACGCCGTCGCCATCACGGTCCGAGTACCACTCGTACTCCGGGTCCGCGTCCTTGACGTATGGCCCGTAGCCGGACGGCAGGTCCTTGCAATACGGGAAGCGCTCGTCGAGATCCGCTTCCGGCTCGGCCTTAGGTTCCACGGTCTTCTTGGGCGCCGGCGCCGCGGTCTCCTTAGGCGTCGACGTGGGCGCGGGCCCTCCCGTGTTCTCGGCGAGGATGGGCTGCGAGCCAAACGACGGCATCGGCTCATCTGGGCATGCGTCAAACACGCGAGTGATGGCCTCCAACTCGGCAGTGGTCACCCACACGTCGTACTTAGTCTTGACCGCCACCTGCCGCGCCACATACTCGCAGCGGAAAGCCTTGTTGAACGGCAACCACGTTGCCGCGTCGCCGTCGCTCTTCTGGCGGTTAGCGCCGGCATCGACGGGCTCGAGGTTGAGCGGGTCATTGGCGAAAGCCACGCGCTGCGCGAAGGGCCAGTTCGCGGCACCCTTTTGCCAGGCATCCGACAGCGCGACGATGTGATCAATGTCGACCTCGCTCTTGCCCCCGCGCACAAAGTGCACCGAGGTGCCGGTGTACGGGTCCGCGAGGTCGCCCGCCATCACCTTGCACTTGCCGTCTACATCGATCGCGGTGAGCCGGAGCAGCAGCATGTCGCTACGCGTGTCGCAGCCGTTGCGGTCCACATCCACCCAGCCGCTACCGAACTGATCGCGCTCGTAGCCGGTCTTGGCCGCCCGGCCCTTCACCTCGAGCGCAAGAGCCGCGGTCAGCGCGGTGCCCTCCTCAGCATCGGGCGGTGGAGCGGGCGCGGCGGCCTCTGCTTCCACTGCTACGAGGGTGACCGAAGGAGACGGAGAGGGCTCGGCTGGTTCGGCAGGAGTAGGCGAGGTCGCCGGGGTCGCGGAGGCATCTGCCAACCGCGTGACCGCTTCTGAGGCGGCGCCCGCCGTGGCGACACCGCCAGACCCTACGCCAGGCTCCGAACCGACGGTGGTGGCGCACGCGCTGAGTACGGTGGCCATCACCACCAACGATGCGACGGACCCCAGCGCCCTCGCAATGGGGTGGCGCGTCTTCTCAGCCTTCTTCATCATGCTCCTCAGCACTCAAACCTGGGTGAACGTTAACCCCTGCACCCTCGTGCCGGACAGCCCGTGTGGTCAATTTCTCATTCCGCGTCGGTGCGCCCTGCGCTTACAACTGCGCCGTTTCTGAGGCCTAGAGGCGACCAGATGTAAGCGCAGGTGACGGGGGGCGGCTTGGGGCCCATTTTGGGCAACAAAAAGGCCCGCTGCTTGCGCAGCGGGCCTGATGTGGCGAGTGGGGGATTCGAACCCACGAAGTCTATGACGGCTGATTTACAGTCAGCTCCCTTTGGCCGCTCGGGCAACTCGCCATGCGCCGCATTGGAAACCAAGGTGGCGCGCATGGAAGGATAGCAAGGGAAACGGCCTTGGCGCTAACTGAGGTCCCATCACCGCACATCCAGCCCTCGCCGCAACCGGCGCGGGGCCCTAAAAGGAGGCACTCATGGCCAGCGATTCTTCGTTCGACGTCGTATCCAAGGTAGACCAGCAGGAGGTCGACAACGCCCTCAACCAGGCCCACAAAGAGATCGCGCAGCGTTATGACTTCAAGGGTGTGGGCGCATCCATCGAAATGTCCGGGGAGAACATCCTGATGAAGGCCAACTCCGAGGAGCGCGTCAAGGCCGTCCTCGACGTCTTCATTGGCAAACTCGCTAAGCGCAACATCTCCATGAAGGCGCTCGACTACGGGGACCCGATCCCCTCGGGCAAGGAGTTCCGCCTGGTCGCGGAGGTCAAGGAGGGCATCGCCCAGGACGTGGCCAAGAAGCTCACCAAGTTGGTGCGCGACGAGGGTCCCAAGGGCGTCAAGGCGCTCATCCAGGGAGACGAGTTGCGCGTGAGCTCCAAGAGTCGCGACGACCTGCAGGCCACCATGGCGCTACTCAAGGGTGCGGACGTCGACGCTGCACTGCAGTTCGTCAACTATCGCTAGCCGCCTGACGGAAAGTCGCCCAGATCGCTGAACAGCGCGAGCAAAACTCGTCGTGTTAGCGTGAAATGGAAGTCCCCTATTTGTGCCCCTGGAGTGGTTCCAAATGTTCTTGCTGGTCACTATCGCTGGAACAGCCCTTGGTTTTCTCTACGCGCACTGGCTTCACAAGCACTTTGAGTTCAGGGATTGGCACCTCTGGGCCGCATTGGCGCCCGTGTGGGCTTGGGCGATCGGCTACGTCGTGGTGACGCGGTCCGTGAATATGACGAATCTGCCTTCCCAAGCAGTCTTCTCCTGCGCCGTCGCCTCACTTGTCGGAACCGCTCTCGCCTACGTCAACGAGCACCGGAGGGCCAGAGTCGCCCAGCGCTGAGGCTACTTTCGACTTTCGAGTGTCTCCGTGAGCTTGGCCACCGCATAGCCCCAGGCCTGCGACACCTTGGGATTGGGCGGCACGGCAATCTCGTCGGGATTCGTCACCACGTCGAGCAACACCGGGCCGTCCTGGTCGAAGGCCCAGGGCATCGCTCCGTCCAGGTCGTCCGGGTCCTCTACTCGACGCGACGCCAGACCCATCGCCGATGCCACGGCGGCGAGGTCTGGGTTGTCCAGGTCCGTACCAAAGGACGCGAGCCCACCCTCCTGCTGCTCGAGTTGCACCATTCCCAGCGAGGAGTTGTCGAACACCACGACGACCACCGGCAGCGAGTAGGTCACGGCGGTTCTCAAGTCGCCAAGCAGCATCATGAGGCCACCGTCGCCGCTCATGGAGACCACAGCGCGGTCACGATCGAGAGCCTGCGCGCCCAGAGCCTGCGGAAGGGCGTTTGCCATCGACCCCAGATTGAACGACCCGAGAAGTTCGCGGTCGCCGCGCATCTCCACAAACCGCGCCATCCAGGTGGTCGACATGCCCGTGTCGGACGTGAAGATCGCATCATCCGGAGCGTGACGATCAACCGCCGCCGCGACGGCCTCGGGACGAATGCGATCGTCCGGGTTGTCAAAGGTGGATCGCACCTTCGCCACGATGCCGGACTCCTCGTAGTCGGGGTCCGCGATGTGGGCTTGGCGCTCCTGCCACTCGGAATACGTGTCTCGACAGGCGTCGAGGTGCTTGGACGCGTCGCCGCCGGTCAGTCGCGGCAACAGTGCCTCCAGTACCTCGCGCGAGTCCCCCACGACGGGCACGTCGACGGAGGTGCGCCTGCCGATGTGCCCGGAACGCGCATCGATCTGCACGACCACAGCATCGTCCGGATAGAAGTCGCGATACGGGAAGTCGGTGCCCACCATCAGCAGCGCATCGGCGTCCTTAAGTGCCTTGACCGCGCCGGGGTTTCCCAACAACCCGGCCTGTCCTACCTGCATCGGATTGTCACCGTCGAAGCCCGGTTTTCCCTTGATAGTGACGACCATCGGTGCCTGCAGTCGTTCTGCGACTGCGATGGCCAGTTCCCTGGCTCCCGCCGCGCCCTGACCCACCAGCATCGTCACTTTGTCGGCGTCGTTGAGCGCAGCGGCCGCTGCCGCGAGCGAATCCTCCGTGGCATTGCCCGGGGCGTACGCGGTGACAAAATGTGGCGCCGCCACACCATCGGGCAACTCAAGGCCCCCGATGTCACCTGGAATGGTCAGCACTGCCGGGCCGCGGAACTCGTACGCCGCTCCCACCGCAGCCTCCAGCATCTGTGGGAGCTGGTCGGCGGAGGAGAGCGTCTGGTTCCACACCGCGACGTCCTCGAAGACGCGATCGTTGTTGACCTCCTGGAAGTACTCGGTTCCGATCTCTGCGCTGGGCACTTGCCCGCAGATCGCGAGCACGGGGGCGTGGGACTTCTTCGCGTCGTACAGCCCGTTGATGAGGTGCAGGGAGCCGGGGCCCACAGTGCCCATACAGACGCCGATGCGGCCCGTCAGTTGGGCCTGCGCGGAAACGGCAAAGGCTGCGGCCTCCTCGTGACGAACCCCGATCCATTCGATGCGGTCGTCCGTGCGGATCGCATCGGTCAGGGGGTTGAGGGCGTCGCCGACGACGCCCCACACGTGCCCCACGCCGTGCTCCGCGAGGGCGGTGACAATGTGCTGTGCGACCGTAGTGCTCATCTCGTGTCTCCTCTAGTGGTGATGCGTGGCGGGGCGAAGCTGTCCGCCGAGGCAAGTGTCCAGTCCTTTTCCCAGTTGGCGGGTGGCTGGTCGAGCAGCTCCCCTGACTTCAACCAGTCGTAGTGATCGCCGTACGACACCGTCTCGCCGGGCGAGATCACCAGCCGTAACTGGTCGGGGGTGAGGTCTTCGGGACGCTCCGCGCCCATGGAGGACATCATCCGCACCGCCTCGTCGACGGTTGCCTTCTGGTAGCGATAGACGCGTTGCGACTTGTCGCCCACGTCGAGGGCGTGGGCGCGCCGCGGGTCCTGGGTGGCGACGCCCACGGGGCAGGTATCGAGGTGGCAACGCTGGGATTGGATGCAGCCGGTCGCCATCATCATGGGACGCGCGGCGTTCGTATAGTCGGCGCCCTGGATCAAGCGCTTGACGATGTCGTTGCCCGCGGCGACCTTGCCGCTCGCGGCGACGCGCACGCGGTCTCGCAGACCCGCACCTACCAGTGCGTTGTGGACGAGCATGAGCCCGTCAGTGAGCGGCATGCCCACGTGATCCTCGTACTCGAGTGGGGCGGCCCCCGTGCCGCCCTCGGAACCGTCCACGATGATGAAGTCCGGGGCCGTCCCGACTTCAAGCATCGCCTTGACCATGGAGAGGACCTCGACGCGGGAGCTGACGCAGAGCTTGAAACCGGCCGGCTTACCCCCGGACAGGTTCCGCATCTGCGCGATGAACTCAATCAACTCCGTGGGGGTCGAGAACACCGAGTGTCCCGGCGGGCTCACGCACTTCTCGCCCGCCGGCACCCCGCGCGTCTCCGCGATCTCCTGCGTGACCTTGGCGGCCGGCAGCACCCCACCGATGCCGGGCTTGGCCCCCTGCGAAAGTTTGAGCGAAACCGTTTTGATCTGATCATCACGGGACTTCTCCGCGAACTGGTCGGGGTCAAAGTGTCCGTCCTTGGTTCGGGTCCCGAAGTACCCGGTACCGATCTCCCATACCAGGTCGCCACCGTGTTCGCGGTGGTAGGGCGAGATGCCTCCCTCGCCGGTGTCGTGGGCGAAACCGCCCATGGCCGCACCTTTATTCAGGGCGCGGATGGCGTTGGCGGACAACGCCCCAAAACTCATCGCGGAGACGTTGAGCAACGACATCGAGTACGGCTGCGAGCAGTCCGGTCCGCCCACCGTCACGCGTGGAGGATTCTCCGGCGGCGACTGGGGCACGGTGGAGTGCACCAGGAACTCGTGGCCCACCTCGTAGACGTCCAACTCGGTGCCGTACGCCTTCTCTCCGTGGACGCCCTTGGCGCGCTCGTAGATGATGTCGCGGGTAGCGCGGTCAAAGGGCTTGCCGTCCCAGTCACGCTCGATGAAGTACTGCTGAAGTTCGGGACGGAGCCGCTCGAGTCCATATCGGAGATGGCCGACGACGGGGTAGTTGCGTAGCACCGAGTGACGCTTCTGAAGGGTGTCGTAGGCGGCGAGAGCGGCGAGCGCTCCTGCGCCGGCGATGGCTCCTAGTTTCCAGCCGGACGGACTGTGCATCTGACCTCCTTGACTGGAGCGTCTGGGTGGCGGCTACCAGCCCTTCCACACTAACTCCGTCCTAGCGGTTCAAACGATCCGAGAGGCGACCCACAAAGTGGTCCATCGTGTTGTTGACTCCGAGCTGGTTCGTCAGCTTGTCGAACAACGCGACGGGCAACATCCGTGCGGGGGCGAGAGCGCGGACGAACCGGGGCATGATCAATTGGTGGCGGCCGCTTTCGATGGCGTCGAGGGTCCTCTGGGCCACGTACTCGGGCCTCAGGATCGGCAGGAGTCGCGGATACTTGGTTTGGACTCCCTCGAACATTCCGGTGCTGATGAAGTACGGGCACACCACGAGCGAGTTAACTCCGGCGTCCGCCTTGGCGAGTTCCACGCGCAGGGATTCCGCGAATCCGAAGCCCGCAAACTTGCTTGCAGAGTAATCCGTTTGCTTAGCCACACCGACGAGTCCCGCGGCGCTGGAAATGGTGACGACGGTGCCACGCTTGTTCTCGATCATGCTCGCAAGGAAAGCCCTGGTCACCCAGAACAGCGCGAGCGTGTTCACCTGAAGAGTGCGTTCGATCGCCTCGTCGGATGCATCGAGCAGGTTCTTGCCGGTCACCACACCCGCGTTATTGATCACCACATCCACGGGACCGGTCTCCAGTGCGGTGGCCTTCACCGCGTCGCGATCTGACACGTCGACGCTGAAGGCCTCGGCCTCTCCGCCTACGCCAAGAATCTCGTCGCGTACTGCCTCGCCAGAAGCTGCCGAGAGGTCCCACAGGATCACGCGAGCGCCACGTTGCGCGGCGCCAAGAGCGAGCAGACGCCCGATGCCGCTGCCTCCTCCGGTGATAAGTACGGTCTGGCCTTCAAGAGGATGCGACATGGGCTCGTTCCTATCGGTAGAGGTTGAGGAGGCGCGTTCCGGCGCTCAGCGCCTTCGCCCAGGTTTCCTTCTTGAGGTCCGCAGGACCGGCGATCGGTAGCAGACGCTGCGCCGCGATGGTTTGCGGCTCCGTGTACTTCAGGATTCCCTGGGCACCGTGGCGCCGCCCAAGCCCCGAGGACTTCATACCCCCCATGGGGGCGCCGTGTGAACTCCACGTCGCCGCATACGACTCGTTGACGTTGACCGTCCCCGCCTCGACTTTACGTGCCACCCTGGGCCCGTTTCTCTTTGACCACACGCTTGCGCTGAGTCCATACTCGCTGTCGTTCGCGAGTCTCACACCCTCATCGTCGGAAGATACCCGGTACAAGCTCACGACGGGGCCAAAGGTCTCCTTGCGCGCCAACTCCATCGAGTCGGTGACCCCAAGCAACACCGTGGGCTCGTAAAAGTACGGACCCAGGTCCGCGCGTCGGTTCCCGCCGGTCAGGACGGTTGCACCCTTCGCGACAGCGTCGTCGACGTGGGCGGCGACGGCGTCGAGTTGTCGCGCGCTGATCAGCGAGCCCATGTCCGCCTCCCACTCGAAGCCCGGCTCCAGACGCATCTGTCTGACACGTTCCCCAAACGCGGAGACAAACTCATCCCAGACCGCATCGTGCACGTAGATCCGTTCGATGCTGACGCACAGCTGACCCGAGTTCGCGAAGCAGCCGCGCACTGCTCCCACTGCCGCCTTCGCCACGTCGGCATCCTCGAGCACGAGCATCGCGTTCTTGCCACCGAGTTCCGCGGAGCAGCCAATCAGTCGTTCCGCACACTGCGCCGCGACGACTCTTCCAGTCGCAGTCGAACCGGTGAACATGATGTAGTCCGCGTAGGCGACGAGGGCGCCTCCCACCTCGGGACCCGGGCCAAGGACAATCTGCAGCACGTCGCGAGGCAATCCCGCGCGGAGCAGCAGATCAAGCACCATGAGCGCCGTGTGCGGGGTCTGCGAGTCGGGCTTGAGGACTACGGCATTGCCGGTCACAAGCGCCGGGAGGACGTCGCTGGCCGGAAGCGTCAGCGGGTAGTTCCAGGGTGTGATGACTCCAACGACTCCCTTGGGGACGTGCCGCTCGCGCGTCTTCGTCAGAAGCGGAAACGTCCCCTGGCGCCGCTTTTCGCGGAGCAGTCCGGACGCGTGGCGGGCGTTATAGCTACTCCACAGGGACGCATCGGCGACCTCTTCAAACGCGCTCGCTCGCGCCTTGCCCGTCTCGGCTTGAACGCAGTCGACTAGGGCATCCCGCTCCTTAAGCAGTAGGTCACGAAACCGCGCGATGACCGCCGTGCGCTCCTTGACTGGCCTCTCGGCCCAGTCCTTCTGTACGGCCGCGGCCGATGCGAAGGCGTGCGTCACGTCCTCCTCGGAAGACACTGGCAGTGCGCCCACGACGCTGTCGTCGAACGGGCTACGCACCTCGATCTCGCCCGCCTCTCCACTCGACGTCACGAGGGAAGCGAGATGATTCTCGGCAGAGGTCAACGACAGTGTGCTCATGCTTCAATACTCACCCATCGGGCGACGAATTGCCGAATGCCCGCCGTGGGGCGGCTCTACCTGATGCCGGGCCGCCCGCCGGCCATCGACTCGAGACGCGCAATGCGGTCCGCCATGGGCGGGTGGGACGCGAACAGCTTCGCGAGGCCCGCACCCGCGAACGGGTTCGCGATCATCATGTGCGACACGTTCTCGAGCTGCGGGGTCTGCTGAAGCGGTCGTGCGGCGGCACCCGACTCGAGCTTGCGCAGGGCCGAGGCGAGGGCCATCGGGTCGCCGGTCAACTTGGCGCCGTCCTCGTCCGCGTCGTACTCGCGGGTGCGCGAGATAGCGGTACGGATCAGCATGGCGGCAAACGGCGCCAGGATCAGCATGGACAGCAACGCGAGCGGATTGGAGTTACGGTCACTACCGCCACCAAAGAACAGCATCATCTGCGCGAAGGCGGTGATCATTCCCGCGAACGCAGCTGCGACGGAGGCGATCAGGATGTCGCGGTTGTAGACGTGCATGAGCTCGTGTCCGAGAACCCCGCGCAGTTCGCGCTCGTCTAGCAGAGCCAGAATTCCCTCGGTGCAGCACACAGCAGAGTTCGACGGGTTGCGGCCGGTGGCGAACGCGTTCGGCGCGGCGGTGGGAGACACGTACAGGCGCGGCATCGGCTGACGGGCCTCGCGTGACAGCTCACTGACGATGCGGTACATCGCCGGCTGCTCAACCTCAGTCACCGGTCTTGCGTGCATCGCCTTGATGGCTAGCTTGTCCGAATTCCAGTAGCCGTATGCGGTTCCGCCCAGTGACATCAGCACAAACACCCACAGGAACTTTCCACCCGCGACAAATGAGCCGATGCCAAGCAGCACCACCCACATCACCACAAAGAGGCCCATGGTCTTGACCCCGTTGAAATACTTCTTGCTGCCCACCACTGCTCCTGTAATCAAGATTCCGCATCAAGGCCGCACAGCGCACCGTGCGCGGGGATCCTCGACGGCCCCAGTACAAAACGACCCGCCAAGGCGTCTCGTTCCCACGGCAACTCCTCGACAAAGTGCCCGCACTCGCGCTCCATCCAAGAAGTGTCGAGCGCTTGCTGCGGGGTCACCCACCGCAATTCGAATCGATTTTAGGAATATTGGGGAATTCTCCCCATACTTTTAGGGACTTTCAACAATCTTCAGTTGGTACCGTAGCCCTGATCCCCGCGACAGCACTGGGCTGATGCGCGCCAAAATCTTGGAGAGTAAATGAAGACCTCGACACCCACCATCACCCTTACCGTGGCGATTTCAGTCGCCCTCGGACTCACCGCCTGCAGCAGCGACGCCGAGTCAGAGCCCACCCCTTCCGCATCTCCCATCACCGCAGCACCCGAGGCAGCCCCCTCAGAATCCGTGCCCGCGGAACCTGAGACCGCCGCCCCAGTCGAAAGCGAAAGTGCTGCACCCGCACCGGCCCCCGCGGGCGATGGCTCCGTCACGGCGCCTGGCACTGAACTCGCGTATGGCGACACGGCAGTGGTGCCCTGGACGACGTACAGCTCGGAAACCCCCATTGAACTCAACGTGACGATCCCTGAGCCCCGTGTTGGCGAACTCTCCGACTTTGACGGCCTCGGACTCGACGAGGACACGCTCGCCCAGATTCAGGGCTACACGCCTTACTACGTCGACTTTGACATTCAGAAGGCGAACCTCGACGAGGGCGAGATTGCCTTCAGCGCTGCCTATACGGAGATTGGCGCAGTCAACTCCGACGGCGGCAAGATTCCCGACTTCACCATCATCGGTGACTTCGAGACGTGCGACACGGAAGGGTTCGGCTCGGACGCTGACACCGGCGCTGTGACCTCCTCGTGCAGCATCTTCTTGGTGCCTTCGGGCCAAGAGTTTGGCGGGGCCACCTGGGATCAGTACGACACCGAGTACGACGACTTCGACGGCGAGCCCATCCTCTGGACCAGCTAGCTGCTCGCACATAGCAATGCCCCCGACGCCAACTGGAGTCGGGGGCGTTGCTATGTATGCCGCTGGTCAGTTAGTTGCGCTTGAGCGCGACGTCAGTCATCTCGTCGCGCGGAACCACCTTGACGCGCAGACGACCATCCGCCTCGCCCAACGCGAGTTCGTGATTGTCCAGCACCTCCCAGTCGTGCCACTGGATCACGGGCACGCCGCGCTCCTTGAGCAGACGCAGGACGTTGTCGGGGCTGCGCTGTTCGGCGCCGGCCTTGGACTCTGCGTATAGGCGGTCCGCGTCCTCGACAATATTGGCGATGGTCTCCGCCGCATCAGATTTGGTGTGACCAATGAGGCCCACCGGACCGCGCTTGATCCAGCCGGTTGCATAAATACCAGGGACCACGTCACCGTTATTGACCACCCGGCCTGCCTCGTTAGCGATGACGCCCTTGGCGTCATCGAACGGCACGCCGTCGATCTCGGTTCCGTAGTAGCCCACCGCGCGGTACGCGGCCTGCACGGGGTAGTCGATGAACTCGCCAGTGCCCTTGACCGTTCCATCGCCCTGAAGTGCGGTGCGCTCGACGCGCACTCCGGTGACCTTGCCGTCCTCACCCAGAATCTCGTGAGGACTCTGCAGGAAGTGCAGGTGAATACGACGGGAGGCGCCCGTGGGCTCCTTGAGCGTCCAGTCGGTCAGCGTCTTAACGACCTGCTTGGCCTGACGATTCTCCTCGAGCAGCTGCATCGAGCCCTCGTCAAAGTCGTAGTCCTCGGGGTAGACCAGCACGTCGACGTCGGGAACGTGACCCAGTTCGCGCAGCTCGAGCGGGCTGAACTTCACCTGCGCGGGACCGCGACGACCAAAGACGTGCACGTCCGTGACGGGCGACGATTCGAGGATCTCCATGACGTTCGCGGGGATCTCGGTGGGTGCCAAATCCTTGGGGTGCTTGGCGAGAATGCGGGCCACGTCGAGGGCCACGTTTCCGACGCCAAAGACGGCGACTTCCTTGGCCTCGAGCGGCCAGGTGCGAGGTACGTCTGGGTGGCCGTCGAACCAGCTCACGAAGTCGGCAGCGCCGTACGACCCTTCCAGGTCAATACCAGGAATGTTGAGGTCAGCGTCCTTGAACGAACCGGTGGCGTAGATGACCGCGTCGTAGTGGTCCTCGAGGTCCTGCAAGGTCAGGTCAGTGCCGATGTTCACGTTAGCCAGCAAGCGGATGTCGCCGCGGCCCAAAACGTTCGCCAATGCGACGATAATCTGCTTGATGCGCGGGTGGTCCGGAGCCACCCCGTAACGCACCAGACCGAACGGTGCGGGTAGGCGCTCGATGATGTCGATCGACACGTCGAGTTCGGTCTTGGAAAGAATGTCGGCGGCGTAAGTACCGGCGGGGCCGGCGCCGATGATGGCGACGCGCAGTGGGCGTTCGGGAGTCACGAGTCTCACAATCCTTGGGGGGGCGTTCACGACCGGGGGCGCTCCCAGCCGTGCTAGCCCCAGAGTATAGACACCTCAGTTTGGCGATTGTCCAACCAAGATGGCGTATGGGTTTTGGCACATCGGCGTCGGGTGTGCCAGAATCACGGCATGGCTCACACGACAAACCCTTGCGCATCCATGATGCCTTGTGTTTGCTGCGCCATGTGTCCCTCGGCCTAACCGCCCACGGATACACCAACCTGTACCCCTGGGCGCTCGGCCTCACGAGCGCAACTCATCGCGCTCAAACGGCCAAGCTCCCACGAAATCTTTCGAGGAGTCTCCGTGACACCCACTGGAGCCACTGCAGCCGATGCTGCCGCGCCCAATTCCGCCACAACTGCGGAAGCCGAGGAGCGTCGCCGCCACCGTGATGAGGCGCGCCTGATCCGCACCCGTGAGGCTTCCGCGCGCAAGAACAGCGCCAGCCGCGACGGTCAGTGGGCGGCCGGAGACAAGACGCCGCTGAACCCCAACGAGGAGATGAAGTCCGTAGGCGACCCACTCGAGGTGCGCGAGCGCATCGAGAACCTCTACTCCAAATGGGGCTTCTGGTCCATCCCTCCGGGCGACCTGCGTGGTCGCTTCCGCTGGTGGGGGCTCTACACGCAGCGTCGCCAGGGAATTGACGGCGGCAAGACCGCCATCCTCGACGCCCACCAGCTCGACGATGAGTACTTCATGCTTCGCATCCGCTCGGATGGCGGCCAGCTGTCCGTGGCCCAGGCGCGCGAGATCGGCAAGATCTCCGAGGAGTTTGGCCGCGACACCGCAGACGTCTCCGACCGTCAGAACATCCAGCTCCACTGGATCCGCATTGAGGACGTGCCGGAGATCTTCCGTCGCGTCGAGGCCGTGGGCCTGTTCTGCACCGAGGCGTGCGGCGACGTTCCACGCGTGATCCTCGGCTCGCCCGTCGCGGGCATCGCCAAGGACGAGCTGATTGACCCCACGCCCAACATCAACGAGATCACCGACCGCTACATCGGCGACCCTCAGTTCACTAACCTTCCCCGCAAGTTCAAGACTGCGATCACAGGCACGCCGGTGCCGGACATCCTGCACGAGGTCCAGGACATCGCGTTCTGCGCCGTCGAGCACCCCGAGCTGGGCGTCGGCTACGACCTGTGGGTGGGTGGCGGGCTTTCGATCAACCCCCACCTTGGCATCCGCCTCGGCGTATTTGTTAAGCCCGAACAGGTGCACGAAGTCTGGGCTGGAGTGGTGGGAATCTTCAGGGACCACGGCTACCGCCGGCTGCGGACCCGTGCCCGCTTGAAATTCCTGGTCAAGGCTTGGGGCGGCGAGAAGTTCCTTCAAATCCTGGAAGACGACTACCTGGGCTACAAGCTCCCCGAGGGCCCCGCGCCCAAGGTTGGCAAGCCCGGCGCGCGTGGCGACCACGTGGGAATCAACGAGCAGCGCGACGGCAACTACTTTGTGGGCGTCGCCCCCGTCGCCGGTCGCATCTCCGGCACCAAGCTCCAGGAGATCGCCAACATCACGGAGGCAGTGGGATCGGACCGCATCCGCCTCACTCCGCTGCAGAAGATCCTGGTGCTCGACATTCCCGAGCCCCGCGTCAACGACGTGGTCAACGGCCTGCGCGCTCTCGAGCTGGACTCCAACCCCCGCGAGTTCCACCGCAACGTCATCGCCTGCACCGGCATCGAGTACTGCAAGCTCGCCATCGTGGAAACCAAGGCCACCGCCCGCGAGGTCGTCAAGAAGCTCGACGACATCTTCCCCACCCTCGACACTCCTATTACTGTGCACGTCAACGGCTGCCCCAACTCGTGCGCCCGCGTCCAGACCGCGGATATCGGGTTCAAGGGACAGTTGGTGCTAGACGAGGAGTCCGGCGAGCAAGTACCCGGCTACCAGGTTCACCTCGGCGGGCGGTTGGGTCGCGGCGACGACAACGACTTTGGGCGCAAGATCCGTGCCCACAAGGTCACCCAAGACGGCATGCCCGACTACGTCGAGCGCGTCACCAAGAACTTCCTTGCCGACCGCGTTGGCGAAGAGACGTTTGCCGACTGGGCCTTCCGGGCGGAAGAGGAGCTCATCAAATGAGTACCGACACCACCGTGTGGAATGCCGAGACTGCTGCTGCGGTCAACGATCGCCTGGCCGGAGCATCGGCGTCGGAAATTGCCGACTGGGCCGTCGAGACCTTTGGCAAGAAGCTCATTGTCGCCGCCTCCATGCAGGACACGATCCTGCCGCACATGTTCGGCGCTCGCCTGCCCGGCGCGCACGTGCTGTTCCTGGAGACCGGCTACCACTTCAAGGAGACCATCGAGACCCGTGACGAGGCGGCCAAGCGCTTCCCCATCACGATCGTCAACGCCATGCCCGCCAAGACTGTTGCCGAGCAGGACGCCGAGTTCGGCAAGGACCTCTTCGCGCGCGACCCCAACCTGTGCTGCTTCATGCGCAAGGTGGACCCCCTTGCGCGCTCACTCGCGGGCTACGACGCGTGGGTCACCGGCGCACGCCGAGTCGACGCGGTGACTCGTGCCGAGATGCCAATCGTCACCTGGGACGAGGGACACGGCCTCGTCAAGATCAACCCCATTGCCGCCTGGTCGGACATGGACGTTGAGGTTTACCAGGTAGCCAACCAGCTACCGCGCAACCCTTTGGTCGCGCAGGGCTACCCCAGCATCGGCTGCGAGCCGTGCACTAACAAGGTGGCACCCGGCGAGGACCCCCGGTCCGGTCGTTGGTCGGGGCAAGAGAAGACAGAGTGCGGAATCCACGAATGAGCGAGGCTAGCGTGACTACAGATCCAGCATCCACCCACGTACCGGCGCGAATGAGCACGCTCGATGCGCTCGAGGCCGAGGGCATCCACATCATCCGCGAGGCCGTGGGCACCGCCCGCAAGCCCGTGTTGCTGTTCAGCGGCGGCAAGGATTCCGTGGTGGTGCTGCACCTGGCCACTAAGGCGTTCTGGCCAGGCAAGGTGCCTTTCGAACTCATGCACGTCGATACCGGCCACAACTTTGACGAGGTCATAGAGTTCCGCGACCGCACAGTCGAGCGCCTCGGCCTGCGTCTGCAGGTCATGAAGGTGCAGGACTACATCGACGACGAGCGCCTGCGTGAGCGTCCCGACGGCACCCGCAACCAGTTGCAGACCGTGCCACTACTCGACGGCATCACGCAACACAAGTACGACGTGGTGTTCGGCGGCGCGCGCCGCGACGAGGAGAAGGCCCGCGCCAAGGAGCGTGTGGTCTCCCTGCGCGACGAGTTTGGCGCCTGGGACCCGCGTAACCAACGTCCCGAGCTCTGGAATTTGTACAACCCGCGTCACCTGCCGGGCCAGCACGTGCGCGTGTTTCCCATCAGCAACTGGACCGAGTTGGACGTGTGGCGCTACATCGAGCGCGAGAACCTGGACCTTCCATCCTTGTACTACTCGCACGACCGCGAAGTCTTCAAGCGCGACGGCATGTGGCTCTCGCCGCACCCCGCCGTCAAGATGCGCGATGACGAGCGGACCGAGACCCGCTCCGTCCGCTACCGCACCGTCGGCGACGCGTCCTGCACGGGCGCCGTCGAGTCCCCCGCCACATCAATTTCAGACGTCATCGCCGAGGTCGCCTCGACTCGCATCACGGAGCGTGGCGCCACCCGCGCCGACGACCGCGTGAGCGAAGCTGCGATGGAAGACCGCAAGAAAGAGGGCTACTTCTAATGAGCACCGATATCGCGTACGAGGCCGCCGACTCACGCGTCACCTCACTGCTGCGCTTCGCCACCGCGGGATCCGTCGACGACGGCAAGTCCACCCTAGTGGGACGCCTGCTCCACGACACCAAGTCGATTCTCGCGGACGCCTACGAGGCCGTGGAGCGCGTCTCGCGCGACCGTGGGCTTGAGGCCCCCGACCTTGCACTGCTCACTGATGGCCTGCGTGCCGAGCGCGAGCAGGGCATCACCATCGACGTCGCGTACCGCTACTTCTCCACCCCCAAGCGCACCTTCATCCTGGCCGACTGCCCCGGACACGTGCAGTACACGCGTAACGCCGTCACCGGCGCCTCCACGGCCGATGCGCTGGTGGTCCTCATCGACGCCCGCTTTGGCGTGGTCGAGCAGACCAAGCGCCACCTCGCCGTAGCCGCACTGCTCCGCGTTCCTCACGTGATCGTGGCGGTGAACAAGATTGACCTGCTCGACTACGCGCAGGGTCCGTTCCGACACATTGAGCGTCACGTGCAGTCGCACGCAGAGTCGCTGGGCCTGACCAACGTCATCAGCATTCCGGTGAGTGCGCTCGAGGGCGACAACGTCGCCGTCGCGTCGACCCGTACCTCCTGGTACGAAGGGCCCACCGTTCTTGATGTGCTCGAGACCGTGCCGTCCATCGACGACGGCGCGGACCTGTATGGCGCCGCCCATAAGCGTGGCGTCAAGCACCCCACAGCCCAGGATGCGGCCGATGCCGAGACCGGCTGGCGCTTCCCCGTCCAGTTAGTGCTTCGCCCCCAAGACGGAGCGATCAGCCCCGAGTACCGCGAGTATCGCGGCTACGGCGGCCAGGTGGCCGAGGGCACCGTGCGTGTGGGTGACCCGGTCACCGTGTTGCCGTCGGGTCGCACCTCTACCATCGCGGGGATCGACACCTCGACGGGCGCGCTCGACGAGGCCTTCACCGGCCAGTCGGTAGCGCTACGCCTGAGCGATGAGATCGACATTGCCCGGGGAGACCTTCTCGCATTCGGAACTGACGCTCCCAAGGCGGAGCGTCAGTTCCATGCGCACGTCGCGTGGCTCACCGACCGCCCGCTGAGGGTGCGCGATCGCGTGCTGGTGCAGCACGGCACGGCGATGGTGCAGGCCATGGTGACCAGCATCGACGGCATCCTCGACATCTCCCTTCCCGGCGGCACGCTCGACAACTCGATCGCGAAGGGTCACGAGCTGCTGCTCAACGACATCGGCGTGGTCTCGTTCCAGCTCGCGCAGCCGCTCGCTATCGAGGACTACGGCCGCCACCGCCGCACCGGCGCCTTCTGCTTGATCGACCCCCAGGATGGCAACACCCTTGGTGCCGGTACGGCTCGCGCGCAGGTACCCGGCAGTGGTGAGGACGCGTACGTCAGCATCTGATGGGCTCACCCGTTCTTCTCACCGACGTCGCCCAGCAGTTCGCTGGGCGCGGTCCTGCACGCCTCGCGTTAGACGGTGTCACGCTGTCCATCGATGCAGGCGAGTTCGTGTGCGTGGTGGGCCCGTCCGGCTGTGGCAAGTCCACGCTGCTCGACCTCGTCGCTGGACACACGCGCCCAGTGCGCGGGTCAGTCGTCGTTGACGGTGCGAAGGTTACCGGACCCGGACTCGACCGCGTCATGGTGTTCCAGGAGCACGCACTGTTTCCGTGGCTGTCGGTGCGCGACAACGTGGGCTTTGGGCTGAAGAATGCCGGGGTTGCGGACGCTGAGCGCGAGGCCACCGTCACCGAGTGGCTTTCCAAGGTGGGCCTCAGTGACGCTGCCGATCTGCACCCGCACCAGCTGTCCGGCGGTATGCGCCAGCGCGCCGCGCTAGCCCGGGCCTTCGCAATGCGGCCCCAGGTGCTGCTCATGGACGAGCCCTTCTCCGCGCTCGACGCTCCGTCGCGCGACCGCCTGCACGTCGAACTCCAGGACCTGTGGCAGGAGACCGGCACCACCATCATCTTCGTCACCCACAACGTGCGTGAAGCCGTGGCTCTCGGCTCACGCGTGGTGGTGCTGTCCTCCGGACCCGGCCACATCATCGGCGAGGTGGCGGTTGGCTTGCAGCGCCCTCGCGTGGTCGAGTCCGACCGCGTGGTGGCCTTGGCTCGCGAGGTGCGCGGCTTGCTCGATGCGGCCGACCAGCTCGGCATCACCGCCCCCCGTGGCGGATCGGAGGATGGCCATGTCAGCATCTGAGGTCACTGCCAGCACTACGGCGGCCGAGGCATCGGCCGGCGTAGTGCGCGAGCGCGCCCAGCGAGGACGCAAGGCACTACCCATCCTTGTCACCGGGGTCGTGATTCTGGCGCTATGGGCGATAACCTCCGCCTTTGTCGACACCCTGCCTAGCCCTGCCGACACCGGCGCCGAGTTGGTGCGCATGGCCAAGGACGGCCAGCTGTTCTCCATCTTTGGCCGTGTCACGGCGTTCATGGGCATCTGCTTCGCGATCGCCGCCGTCGGTGGAGTGGCGCTAGGACTGCTGATTGGCGCCCATCCAGCACTTGACCGCGGGCTCTCTCCGTATCTCGCCGCGCTGCAGGGCATGCCCACTTCCATGTGGATTCCGGTGGCTGCGGTGGTGCTCGGCACGTCCGTGTTCTCGCTGGGAGCCGTGGTCAGCATCGGCGCAATGCCCGCGATCATGCTCGCGACGCGTAGCGCAGTGAAGTCGGTCCCTCCCCTGCTGATCCGTGCTGGGAGAACGTATGGCGCGGACCGGGGCACGCTCATGCGTCACGTGGTGCTGCCCGCGGCGCTGCCTGGAATCACCACCGGGCTCGAGCTCGGCTGGTCGATTGCGTTCCGCTGCCTCGTAGCGGGCGAGATCTTCTCCGGCGCCCTTTCCGGTTCCGGAGCGATCTCTGGGACCGGCATCGGCTCGGTTATTGCCCGCTCGCGCGAGACCGGCGACCTCACCGAGATGATGGCCACCATCATGATCGTGCTCGCCTTCACGATGCTCGTGGACCGACTGGTGTTCGCTCGTGTGCACCACCGCCTGCGCGTCTCGCGGGGACTCGTGGACGCCGGGCTGCCTCACTAGGGAGCCACCACACCGAGTAACTCGAGTGAGGGACGATGCCGCTCGCCTGTCCCATCGGTGAGGTTTGCGTCACGCACTATTTACCTTGTGGACCCTACGTGGTTCACCCTCGTGCCGTAGGTTCGTTCGTAGCAGTACCGTTCGCGGGAACACTGTTCCCGCCGCATGAGGCAGCGCCGCCATCTCGGATCATTCACACGGAGCGCCTGATACTACATGGTGCCTCCGAGACCTAGACGGAGTACCCATGTCTCCTCAGATGCACACTTCCCCTACTCCCGCTCATTCGCTTCATCAGCAGGAGTCCCACACCACGCCCAGCCCCATCCTGTTCCTGATGGTGGGTGCGGCGACGTTGGGCACGCTCCTCTACGCGGGCTTTCTCCTCGATCCCGCGCACCGAGGGGATCTCCTGCCGTACTCCATGGTGCTCCTCGCCGAGAGCGTGTTGGTAGCTCAGGCGTTCTTTGGAATGTGGACCATCCTTTCCGGGGGTCACAACCCCCGCGACTTTGCTTACTTTCATAGCCGCGACGCGCTCTTCGGTGTCAATGCGAAGCGCCGCGGGCTGCCCCCGCCGCTGTGGCCAGTCGAACTCAACGGGAGGCCCGCGAGCGTGGACGTCTTCATCACCACGTGCGGAGAAGCGCCGTCGGTCATTCGCAGAACTGTACAGGCCGCGATTGAGATTCACGGCGTGCACCGGACGTGGATTCTCGACGACGGCCGGTCGGACGAGGTCCGCGCGATTGCCTCCGATGAGGGCGCCAGGTACGTGCGTCGGCTCAGTTCTGGAGGGGCCAAGGCCGGCAACATCAACCACGCGCTCACGCTCGCCAAGGGTGACTTCTTCGCTGTGTTCGACGCGGACTTTGTGCCGCGTCCGGGCTTCATCGAGGAGACGCTGCCTTTCTTTCACGACTCCAAGCTCGCCTTTGTGCAGACCCCGCAGAGCTACGGGAATCTCCACACCACCATCGCGCGCGGTGCGGCCTACATGCAGGCGGTGTTCTACCGCTTCATCCAGCCGGGGCGCAATCGGTTCAACGCAGCCTTTTGCGTGGGCACCAACGTCATGTTCCGCCGGGCCGCCATCGACGACGTGGGCGGCATCTACACCGACTCGAAGTCCGAGGATGTGTGGACATCGTTGATGCTTCACGAGGCCGGATGGAACTCGGTCTTCATCCCGGACGTGCTCGCCGTGGGCGACGCACCCGAGACCATCGAGGCGTACTCCAAGCAACAACTTAGGTGGGCGACCGGCGGCTTTGAGATTCTGCTCACCCACAACCCCCTGAGCCGTCACCGCAGGCTGTCACTCGAGCAGCGCATCCAGTACCTGGTGACGTCCACGTTCTACCTGACTGGCATCTGTCCCTTGATCCTGCTGATGCTGCCACCGCTCGAGATCTTCTTTGACCTGAAGCCGATGACGGTTGACACCACCGTGCTCACGTGGTTCCTCTACTACGCGGGCTTCTACCTGCTGCAGATCATCTTTGCCTGGTACACCCTGGGGTCCTTCCGGTGGGAAACACTGACGCTCGCGGCGGTCTCGTTCCCCATCTACGTCAAGGCGCTCACCAACGCGATCAAGCGCAAGGACGTCGGATGGCAGGCTACGGGCACAGCCAAGGGTTCGTCGCCGTTCAACTTCATCGTGCCGCAGGTACTGTTCTTCATCTTCCTGGCACTGACGAGCGTGGTGGGCATCTTCCGGGATATCGACAATGGATCGGTGGCATTGGCCACAGCGTGGAACGTCACCAACACCGTGATCCTCGGCGCATTTGTGCTGGCCGCGCTCCGCGAAAGCCGCGGCAAAGACGTGCCGCGTTCCGCCGCTTCCGATCACCGCCAAGAGCGGCCGATGCGCACTGTCGTGGCGCGGCCTGCTTCTACCTCTGTTGCTGCGCCGGCTCCGGCGAGCGCCGCGGTCCCTGTCGCCGCCAAGCAAGAACCAGCAGTTGAACCGGCGCGGTGGAGCACGCCGTTGCCGCGCCGGGTGAAGGGAATTGTGTCATGACCTGGGCCACACGCTTCAAGCTTGCGTTCGGCACGCTTGCCGTCCTTGTCGTCGTCGCGGCGGCGACTTACGTCTACACCGAGCGGGAGTCCACGGCGGTGTCGCAGACCGCCACCATCAGCGCGCAACAGTTGCCCGTGGGCACTGACTACGGCGGAAAGGTAGTCCGACAGTTCGTGGAGGAGGGTGACGCCGTTGTCGAGGGCGACGTGCTCTTCACCATCGAGAGTCTGCAGCGCAAGCGAGATCTCGAGGCCGATGCGAAGTCCGCAATCGATGAGGACGACGAGGATGCGAAGGACTTTGAAGCCAGTCCGTTGTGGTCCGTCACCGCCAGCGCGGACGGAACCGTCGCAGTGCTGCACGTGGGCCCCGGAGGCTACGTGCCGTCCGGAGGAATCGTCGCGGAGGTCGTTCAAGACGGCTCGCTCGAGGTCACCGCAGAGTTAGTGCTGAACCCTCGCGACCTCGACCGCCTCGAGGGCGGTGCCAGCGTCGAGCTGCGGTTGCCAGACCGCAGCATTGTGCCGGGAACCGTGGGGGACGTTCAGGTGGCCACCGAGGGGGGAAACGCTCGGGCATACGTCACTGTCGACAGTGGCGAGATTGCAGGCAGCGAGCCCACGGGACTGACAGCTCCAGGCACTCCGGTCCAAGTCACAGTGGACTTGAGAGACGATGGGCCATTGGCTGGCATGCGAGACTCGGCGCGCGACTTCCTGCACCGCATCGGCATCTGACATGAGGCCGCCCGTCCTTTCTAGGCTTGTGGCGATGAGCGCTGTCTTGTGCGCGTTCACTCTTGGTCTGACAGGTTGTGATTTTGGACAGCCCGAGCCTCAACCCGTCCCGTCTAGCGCCGTCATGACACCCACGAACATTGAGCAGTTGGTGGCAACTGTGCCGCACGAGTCCGTGGCAAGCCCCCCGCCGATGTCCCTTGCCGATGGTGTCATTCCGCCAACCAACCGGTGGTATTCGGCCCTGGCATTCAACGACCAGGCGAATCCGGTTTTTGCTACTCCACTGTCCTTCTCGCCAACGGGCGACGGCTTTGCGTTTGGGCTTCCCCGTGTGGCAGTCACCCCCGACGTCATCGCCGGGCCTGCGAACCTGGAGTTCGGCGTGGGGATTCACGGAGCGACGGCCCGCCCTCTCGTATCCCGCGCCGACCCCGTGAGCGTCGAGCTTGCGTACTTTGATCAGGCCGGAAAGAGAATCGCGAGGGTGACACTCGCGGCCGGGTGGCCGGTCGTGGGAGTGACGGCCGATGCTGCGACCAGCCTGATCATCCCCGGGGGCTTCGCCGAGCAGTCGCCGGCGGCTGGCGGCACCAGTCTGCCCCCGGAGCCGGCCCTCATCACGGGAGACATCAACGGCATCGAGTACGGGGCACTCGTCACGGGCGGCGTGTTTACCGGCGGCACGATCGACCTCCAACCCGGCGGCACCGCTCAGTTCTTCGCGACTCCGGACGGAAGTTCGGCCCAGAAGTTCGCGGCTGAACTCGGCGAGCCCGTGACGTCGGTCAACCTTGAGGTCGCGTCGAATGATGAAACGGCCACCACGCAGCTCACCTACAACAACCCAGGCGAGGGCACCGTGCTCGCGGTGCCGGCGTCGCGATCCGAGGACATGGAGTGCTCCTTGGGCTCGTACGCCACCATCAATGGCGTTGTCGAGGTCTGCGCGGGCCACCAGTCCACCTGGGAGGTGGCGGCGGTTGCTCCCGCAACGGAGCTCGATCTGTCGGACGTCTCGGAGGCGCAACGCGAGGCCATCACGACCGCCCTCAAGGAGGACCTCGCGGAGACCGGCACTCTTCCGGCGGATTCGTACTTTGGCGGCAAGGCGCTCTATCGGGTCGCGATGCTCGCCATGGTTGCCGACGCCCTCGACGAGCCGGATCTCCGCGCCTCGTTCCTCGACATTGTCATGCCCGCGCTCACCACGTGGACCGACCCTGAGGGCTGCGCAGAGCGCGACGTGCGCTGCTTTGTGTACGACGACGCGATGCGGGGAGTCGTGGGCAAGGAGGCATCGTTTGGCGCCGATCAGTTCAACGATCACCATTTTCACTACGGCTATTTCCTCAATGCCGCGGCGGTGGCGGTAGGCCTCCAGCCCTCGCTGGAGGAGGACATCGCGCCCGTGATGGACTTGCTCGCCGCAGACCTGGGCTCCGGGGCTGGAAGCGATTCGTTCCCTGAGTTGCGCACATTTGACCCCTTCGCGGGGCACTCCTGGGCGTCCGGTACCTCACCCTTCGCGGACGGCAACAACCAGGAGTCCAGCTCAGAGGCTGTGCTCGCCTGGAACGGGCTCGCGTCCTGGGCACGGGTGCGCGACGACGATGCCCTCGAGGCGACCGCGACGTGGATGCTATCCGCCGAGGCCGATGCCGCGGTACGCGGCTGGGTGCGTCCCGACCTCAGCGACTTTCCCGAATACTCGCATCCCGTGGTCGCACTCGAGTGGGGTGGCAAACGCGAGTACTCCACGTGGTTCAGCGCTGAGCCCTCCGCGATGCTCGGGATTCAACTGATCCCCATGGCGCCCATGGCGACCTATCTCACACCGCCGGACGACAAGGCACGTGACATCGCGCTGGCTTCACTGGACGAGGCGGCTGCCGGGGGATACTCCGTGGGTTTCGGTGACTACTTACTGATGTACCTGGCGCTCGCAGGGCCCGAGGACGCGGCGACGGCCTGGGACACCGCTGTTGCCTTGGACTCGGAGTTGATCGATGACGGTAACTCGCGGGCGTACATGCTGGCCTGGATTGCGAGCACCTGACCCTTCCTGCCTTGGCGGTACATGGATGCTGACACCGGCTTCAGAACCGCACTCATGTACCGCAAAGGTGCGATTCGCCTCGAGTCGCAGGCTCGGGATGGCGGGCGCGACCGCATTGAGGCACCAGCCTCCCGGCACTGGCACCTTGTTTTGGGGTCCGGTTGGCTAGCAGGGGTGGGAGACTGACAAGGTGAACGAACGCCTCGACAAGCCCGGCCTGCTGTACGGTGCTGGCGCCTACCTGATGTGGGGCCTATTCCCACTTCTCATGGCGGCGCTCAAGCCCGCGAGCGCGCTCGAGATCACTGCGAACCGCGCGGTCTGGTCACTCGTGGTCTGCCTCATTTTTGTGGCCTTCATGCGCTCCTGGAGGCAACTGCGCGTTGCGCTGAGCAACCGTAGGGTAGTTCTCACCCTCGCCGCTGCCGGCGGGTTCGTCGCCGTCAACTGGTTGCTCTACGTTTACGCGATCGTGAGTGACCACGTGAACTCGGCATCCCTCGGCTACTACATCAACCCACTGTTCACCGTGGCACTCGGCGTGATCGTGCTGGGCGAGAGGCTGCGCCGCCTGCAGATGGTCGCCATCGCGATCGGCCTGCTCGCGGTGATCGTGATCGGCGTGGGCCTGGGCGAGTTCCCCTGGATCTCACTGGCGCTCGCGACCTCGTTCGGCATCTACGGGCTGATCAAGAAGCGCGTGGGAGCGGAGGTCGACGCAGTCACCGGCCTGACAGTCGAGACGATGGTGCTGTTCCCCGTCGCCGTCATTGGCCTGTGGATCATGGCGGCCAACGATGGACTCACCTTTGGCCAGCGCGGCGCCGAGGGACTTGGCCTCAGCCACGACCTGCTGATGGTTTCCACGGGACTCTTCACCGCCGGAGCGCTCATTCTGTTCGCGGCTGGCGCACGTCGGCTGCCCCTCTACGTGACGGGGTTGCTGCAGTACATCGCGCCCACCATGATGTTCATCCTGGCCGTGTGGCACTTCAACGAGCCGATGCCGCCCAGCCGCTGGGCCGGTTTCGCCCTGATCTGGGTCGCACTGATCGTGCTGACCGTGGACGGCTTCCGCTCGCAGTCACGCAGGAAGATCCCCAAGACAGCCCCCGTGGGCGAGGTCGCCGAGCCGCTTTAGCCGCCTGCGCCAACTAGTCGGTGGATGAGCTGATGCCTGGGTCCGGCGATGAGCCAGAACCCGGCGTCGGTACCTGCGACGGGTCGGCATCGCCCACCGCGTCTCCGGGCTGGTCGGGAGCCATCGAAGGCGGCACTCCACCCCACAGCGATGCGGTCGGCTCGGGGATCGACGTCGGATCGGCCGCTCCTGGCAGGCACGTCGGCTCCGGGATGTCGTTCGGGTCGAAGGTGGACACGATCGAGAACGTCTCGCCGCCAGGGAGCCCGCTTACCCTCATCTCCACGCGCGTGGCTCCGACCACTTCCTCGAGCGACGGACCCGGGTCGCCTTCGTGAAGCCGAGTGGTCTCGACCCCACCTTCAGACGTCACCATCACATCAGTGACAGCCCCTTCCGGAACCGCACCCTCCCAATAGCCTGTGCCGCCCCCGTTGATGGTGATGTCGAATGTCGATGACAGTGCGTCGACGTCGATACCGTCAGGCACTGGATCCGTCACGACAGTGGTCCAGCCGTAGCCGACTAGGTATGGATTGACTCCATCCCAGATATCACCGCCGGCAGTCCCGTCTGACTGCCAATCCATCACCATCGCGTAGTCAAATTCATTGGAGAACCGGGGGGCCTGGTTCGCCACCTCGTATTCTCGACCGTCGTAGTCGAGGATGTACGCACCATCGTCATTTGCGGGGACGTCCAGGTACTTGCCATCGGGATAGACCACGACGACCTTCTTGTCCTGGATCTCGGGGCGCAGGTCGACGTAGACCCTAAAGAGGCCGTACGGACTAGCAATCGAGTCCAGGTTCGGTGGCAGATACGGATTGATCTCGCAGGCATCGGCACCAGCCGGCGCGACGGGAGCGTTCCGTCCACCCGGGACCGCCCACACCGCGGCCCCTACAGCACCAATCGCCAGCGCCGAGCCGGCCCCGGTACCCACCGCCCGCGTGGTGCGACGGCGGCGGATGGACTTCACGGCCCCTCGCTCGAAATCCCTTCCCAGGCCACCGGATCTCGCCACGGCATCGGCGTGGCTCCGGAAGCCCTCGTTAAACATGTCCTGTATCTGCGTCATGACTTCTTCCCTCCGTGCACGGCGACCACGTCGGCCCGCTCGCGCGAGTCGTCCCAGTCCTCGGTAATGTCGAGTTCTTGCGCCAGGTGAACCCTGGCGTTGGCGAGGTAGCGCTTGACAGTGCCGTCAGCGAGTCCCAACTGCGCGGCGACCTGCGTGACCGTGAGGTCGTCGAAGTACCTGAGCACCACGCACACCTGCTCGCGCGGGGCGAGGGTCCTGAGCGCCCGACGCAGGTCCACGCCCGCGTCTAGGTCCGAGATCTCTTGCGGGCGCTCGTAGGAACGGTTCATTGCCCGGCGACGCGCGGCGGCGGACCTGGTGCGGTCGATCACGATGCTCGGCATCGCCTTGCGCACGTAGGCGTGCGCCTCGTTCAACGAGCCGATGCTGCGGCGCTTGGAGAACGTCTTGACGATGGCGTCGTGGACCAGGTCCTCGGCGTCGCCGTCGCGGCCCACTAGCATCGCGCCGTACGCGACGAGTTGCGGTCCGCGGTCGCGGATCAGCTCGTCGACCAGTGGCTGCCAGTTCGCCATGTCTCCCCTTGTGTCGCACGGGTGACATCCGGCACGTGTGCCGGCAGCTCCCGCTGTGGTGTTCTTACTCTTCCAAACGGAGTCGGCCACCAAAGGGTTGTGGTGCCATTCTTAGCGGGTGGTCCAGCGCTCGATCAGGAAGGACTCCTCGCCACGAGTGAGACCCGCCTCGCGGTCGCGGTCGAAGCCGCGGACCCGCTCATCCTCGAGGCAGTCCTCTAAGGTCTCGCGCAACCGGCGACGGGTCATGCCCGCGTCGATCGCTCCCTGTCCGGAGAGGTGCGTGCGGCCGGTGGACGACTGCTTGGCTGCACCCAGGCCCTCTTCGGGCAGCCACCAGGGCAGCGATCGCGGGCCGCTGTTCGGCTGCACGCCTTGGTGAATGAGCCACTGTGAAGTCGCCGCGACCACGTCGCCTGTGTGCCCGCCCACGCTGCGAGCGAGAGCGATGAAGTCCTCAAACGAGATGTCCTCCCCGACCGCATTGATTGGTCCGGTGGTGCCAGCAACGATTGAGTCCAGAATCCAGTGGCTGAGGTCGCGCACGTCCAGCGCTCGGACGTTCACGTCTGGGGTGTCGGGGACCAGCACCGGTTCTGCGCCCGCGGTGTGGAAACGCGCGGGCCAGTAGCTGACGCGATCCGTCGGGTCGCCGGGTCCAGCGAGGATGCCCGGACGAGGGGCAAAGAGCTTGTCGCCCACGATGTCGCGGGTCACCCGCTCGCTGCTCACCTTTGCCTCGCCGTACACCTTCATGTCCGCATGCGAGCCACTGGGGAGCCGCGGCCGTAGCGGTGCCGACTCATCCGCGCCTGGCTCCATCCCAGCCGCATACACGGCGATCGATGAGACGTAGGTCCAGTGCGTTGCCCGCTCCCCGATGGCCTTCGCCGCGGCCTCCACCCAGGCAGGCTGCCAGCTCACCTCGATGACCGCGTCCCAGTCGCGATCCTGCACGTCGCGGTACGCGATCACCGAACGCCTGTCCGACCTGATGAACTCGACCCCCTCCGGGACCGTGCCAGACTCCCCTCGCGCGAGGCACGTCACCGAGTCTCCTCGGGCGAGGGCGAGTTCTGCGAGGGTGCGGCCCAGCCACTGGGTGCCGCCAAGAATGAGGATGTTTGCCATGTCCCCATTCAACACCGACTTCTCGCCGGCACGGACCCCCGCGCAACCGCGGGGCTAGGCGGCGCGAGCCACCAGTGCCTCGGCGAAAGCGGTCAGTGCGTTCTTGACGTCACCCTCGGGGAGGTTCGCGATCGACTCGATGGCTTGCGCGCTCCACCGACGTGCGAGCACCGCGGTCTGGTCGACCACGGGGTGCACGGCGAGTTCCGCGACTACCTCTTCGAGTGCTGAATCAGCGGTGAGGTCGCCGTCAATCTTCGCGAGCAGAGCGCGGTCGGCAGCTACTACCGCGGCGTCGAGCGGCACGCGTTCGCCACCGGGTTCAGCGGGGGCATCGGCCTCCGTGGCGATGCGTGCGCGAAGCAACAGTACGGGCATGGTCGGCACCTGCTCGCGCAGGTCCGTGCCCGGAGTCTTGCCGGTGGCCTCCGCACTGGAACGCACGTCGATCACGTCATCCGCGAGCTGGAAGGCGATGCCTGCGAGCTCTCCGTAGTTCGTCACCTGCTGGACGATGGAGGGCTCACAGCCCGCGAACATCGCACCAAAGCGTGCCGAGGTAGCGATCAGCGAGCCCGTCTTGTCCGCAAGCACCTGAATGTAATGGGCGGTGGGGTCTTCGCCCTCGACAGGTCCTACCGTCTCGTGAAGTTGACCGATACACAGGCGCTCGAAGGTCGCGGCCTGAATGCGCACGGCTTCCGGTCCTAGTCCGGCAACCACGCGAGAGGCCCGGGCAAACAGCAGATCACCGGTCAGGATCGCGACCGAGTTGCCCCACACCTCGTGCGCCGCGGGCGCGCCGCGACGCGTGGGCGCGGAGTCCATGACGTCATCGTGGTACAGCGTCGCCAGGTGGGTGAGCTCGCACACGACTGCGGACTCGACCACCTCGGGTCGCGTACCGTCGCCCAGCTGCGCGGTCAGCAGCGCGAGCATCGGACGTAGTCGCTTGCCGCCGGCGTTGACCAGATGACGGCTGGTGGCATCGGCCAGCGCGTCGGACTGCGTGACGGCGTCACGCAGTCGTTCCTCGACGATCTCCAGCCGGGGCTGGATGACGGCGTCGAGCGCAGTGTTACCGATCGGAAGGGCCATGCTTAACCGGCTACGCCGATCAGCAGGACAGCCGCGTTGTTAGCCGCGTCCAGGAACCAGCCCGGCACAATACCCAGCACCAACACGAGGATCATGGTGAGCACCACGACTGCGCGCGCGAGCGGCGAGTGGTCGACCTCGACGGCTTCCTCAGCGCCCTCGGGCACGTCGGTGAAGAACATCAGAATGATCAGACGCACGTAGAAGAACACCGATGCCGCCGAGGCGAGCACCGCGATCAACACGAGCACCCACGCCCCGCCATCAATGGCCGCGCTGAACGCCTGGAACTTACCGATGAAGCCAGCGGTCAACGGAATTCCGGCGAAGGACAGCAGGAACAGCGCCATCGCTCCGGCGAGGAGCGGTGAACGCTTGCCAAGTCCAGCCCACTGGCCGAGCCTGGTGGCCTCGCCGCCAATCGAGCCGTCCTCGGTGCGCTCGCGCACCTGAGTGACCACCGCGAAGGCGCCGATGGTGGCGACACCGTAGGTGACCAGGTACACCGGCAGCGCGCTAAGGGCCTGCGATGAGAATCCTCCGAACGCCACCAGGATGAACCCCGCGTGCGCGATGGACGAATAAGCGAGCATGCGCTTGATGTCCGTCTGGACCAGGGCCACGACGGTTCCGAGCACCATGGACGCGATCGCGACGGCCCAGAACAGCCACGACAGCTCCCAGCCGAGTGTGTAGAACGTCGTGTAGACGATGCGCAGTAAGGCGGCCGCGGCGGCAGCCTTAGTCGCAGCGGCCATGAATGCCGTCACCGGGGTGGGGGCACCCTGATAGGCATCCGGAGTCCACGAGTGGAACGGCACGGCGCCGAGCTTGAAGAGCAGGCCGACGATCACCATGACGGCACCGGTCAGCAGCAGCGGGTCAGTGCTAGCGGTCTGCTGAACCACGAGCGCGACACCCTCGTAGGACGACTGACCGGTCGCGCCGTAGAGCAGCGCCGCACCGAACAGGTAGAACGCAGAGGAGAACGCGCCCAGCAGGAAGTACTTCAGCGAGGCCTCGTGTGACAGCAGCCGGCGGCGACGTGACACCGCGACCATGATGTACAGCGGCAGCGAGAAGACCTCGAGCGCGACGAACAGGAAGATGAAGTCGGTCACCGAGGTAAACAGCATCATGCCGCCCACCGCGAACAACGCGAGCGGGAAGACCTCGGTCAGTTCGAAGCCCTTGCGGCGCGCGATGGTCTCGTCCTGCGACCCGGGCACCGAGGCGCCGAGGGGCGTGAAGGCGGACTCGCCCGCGGAGGTGCGGCTTGCGAAGAGCATTGCGCCAAAGATCCCGAACAGCAGGATGATGATCTGCCACAACAGCGACTGCCGGTCGACCGTGATCATGCCGTTCATCACGATGGTGCCGGCACCGTCAAGAGTCGCCCACTGAAGGACGGCAGCACCGGCGGCGACGAGCAGCGCGGCGATGGACAGGATGAACTGCACCACGCGACGGGTCGCGGGGGTACGAATGATCGCCTCGAGCAGCACGCCAAGGGCAGCCGCGCCGAGCACAATCATCATGGGAATGAGCGGTGCCCATTCGATGGTGGGGGTCACGAAGGTCATGAACCAGCCTCCTCAACACTCACGATGGACACAATGTCTTGGGCGGGCTCCCGCAGGTAGTTGATGGCGATCGCCGGGAAGAATCCGAGGATCAGCATCAGGCCGATGAGGGGCCAGGCCACCAGGCGTTCGCGCAGCGTGAGCTCGCGAGTCTTCTTGAGGCCCTTGGCTGTGGGACCGGTGAACACGCGCTGGTACATCCACAGGATGTAGACGGCGGCTAGCACCACGCCAACAGTGGCGAACGCGACGGCGACTGGAACGGCACCCCACGCTCCTACGAGCACCATGATCTCCGAGATGAACGGCGACAGACCCGGCAAGGCGAGCGCGCTCATGCCGATGATGAGGAACGTGCCCGCGAGTACGGGCACCACCTTCTGCAGTCCACCAAAGTCGCTGATGTTCGCGGAGCCACGACGCGCGATCAGGAAGCCGACCACAAAGAACAGCGCACCGGTCGAGAGTCCGTGGTTAAACATGTACAGCGAGGCGCCCTCGATGGACGTCTGCTGGAACGCGAAGATGCCGAGCACCATGATGCCAAAGTGGCTGATCGAGGTGAAGGACACCAGGCGCAGCATGTTCTCCTGGCCGATGGCGAGCAGGGCGCCGTACAGCACCGAGATCACCGCGAACACGATGATCACTGGCGCAGCCCAGCGGGCGGCGTCGGGGAACAGCACGAGACACAGCGTGAGCATGCCGAACGTACCGATCTTGTCCAGGACCGCGACCAGCAGTGCCGTGGTGCCGACGCGAGCGGTCTCCGCGACATCGGGCAGCCACGTGTGGACCGGGAACATCGGCGCCTTGATGGCAAACGCCAAGAAGAACGCGAGGAAGATCAATCGCTCAGTGGTGGTCGAGAAGTCGATCCCCGTGAGGTTGTCCGTCAGGAAGCCCTGCGGGCCACCCGGACCCTGGAAGTACAGGGCGATGACGCCCACGAGCATGATGAGCCCGCCGACCAGCGAGAAGATCAGGAACTTCACCGCTGCGTAGCGGCGCTGAAGCCCGCCGAACATGCCGATCAGGAAGTACAGCGGGATCAGCATTGCCTCGAACATGACGTAGAACAGGAAGACGTCGCGAGCGACGAAGATTCCCACCATGAACGCCTGGCTGAGCAGGATGAGCGCGAGGTAGTTGGTGCGCTTCTTGACGTCGCGGTCCTCGCGCCAGCCAGCCAGGATGGCCAGCGGGGTGAGGATGACGGCGAGGATGACCATGGACAGGCCGATGCCGTTGACGCCCAGCGCCCACGAGGTGCCGATCTGCGGGATCCAGCTGTGCGTCTCAGCGAACTGGAACGTGCCGGCCGCATCGCGGTCGAACTGCAGGAACATCACCGCGGCGAGGATCAGTTCGACGGCGGTAAAGCCGATCGCGATCTCGCGCACACGTCCACGCGCCTGTGTGGGCAGGGCCCAGAGCACCGCCGCGCCAACGGCGGGCAGGGCGATAAGTACGGTCAGGAATGGAAACATGGTTTAGAGACCTCCCTGGACCACAATGATGACAAGTATGACGAGGCCGACCAGCATGGTCGCGGCGTAGCCGCGCACCTGGCCTGTCTGCATCTTGCGCGTGACCTCACCGGTCTTGGCGATGCCCGCGGCGGTGCCGTTGGCGGCGCCGTCGACCACTGCAGCATCGGCGTAGACGAGGGTGCGCGTGAGGTGCTGACCGGGACGCTGGAACACGGCACGATTGACTGAGTCCTGGAACATGTCGTTGCGCGCGGCGATGGTGATCAGCGAGGCGGCGGGCGCCTCGATCGGAACATCCGCGACACCGTACTTGCGCCAGGCTACGAAGATCCCGATGGCGACCAGAACGAGCGTTGCAATGATCAGCACCATGGGTGCGATCACCGGTTCGCCGTGCTCGGCGTGACCGGTGACGGGCTCGAGCCAGTCCACAAAACGGTCGCCGCTGGCGAGGATGAGTCCCAGGAACGCGGAACCGACGGCGAGGATGATCATCGGCACCGTCATCATGAGCTTGGACTCGTGCGGGTGCTGGTCGTCCTCCCAACGGGCCTTGCCGTGGAACGTCATGAAGAACAGTCGCGACATGTAGAACGCGGTCAGACCCGCACCGATGAGGGCGGCCAGGCCAAAGACCCAGGGCTGCCAGCCCTCGCCGACGAAGGCGGCCTCGATGATTTTGTCCTTGGAGAAGAATCCGGAGAATGGCGGGATGCCCATGATGGCGAGCCAGCCGGCTCCGAACGTCACCCACGTGACGACCATCGCGGCGCGCAGTGCGCCGAAGCGGCGCATATTTACGCGATCGTTCATGCCGTGCATCACGGAGCCGGCACCGAGGAACATGCCAGCCTTGAAGAAGCCGTGCGTGACCAGGTGGAAGATCGCGAACGCATAGCCGATAGGGCCAAGGCCCGCGGCAAGCATCATGTAACCGATCTGCGACATGGTCGACGCGGCGAGCGCCTTTTTGATGTCGTCCTTGGCCATACCGATCACGGCACCGAGGATGAGGGTGAAGGCCCCAACTGCGGCGACCACCACTCGAGCATCGGGCGCGCCGTTGAAGATGGCAGCGGAGCGGACGATCAGGTAGACACCCGCGGTCACCATGGTCGCGGCGTGGATCAGCGCGGATACCGGCGTGGGGCCGGCCATCGCGTCACCCAGCCAGGACTGCAGCGGGAACTGCGCGGACTTACCGGTGGCGGCGAGCAAGAGCATGAGGCCGATGGCAGTCAGGGTGGCCTCGGAGGCACCACTGACGCCACCGAAGACGGTGTCGAAGTCGAGGTTGCCGAACGCCGCGAACATCAGGCCCATCGCGATGATGAGGCCGATGTCACCGATGCGGTTGACCACGAAGGCCTTCTTGGCGGCGGTCGCGTATTCGGGCTTGAAGTTCCAGAAGCCGATGAGCAGGTACGACGCCAGACCGACGCCCTCCCAGCCGACGAACAGCAGCAGGAACGAGTCCGCGAGCACCAGCAGCAGCATCGCGGCCACGAACAGGTTCAGGTACGCGAAGAAGATGCGGCGGTTCGCGTCGTCCTCCATGTAGGCCACGGAGTAGATGTGGATCAGCGTGCCGACAAAAGTAATCAGCAGGACGAAGGTCAGCGACAGCGGGTCGACCAGCAACCCCGCGTCGAGGTGCATCTCACCGCCGGGGATCCACTCGAACAGGTGCACGTTGATGGCGCGGTCGTCCGCAGGGCGGCTGATCATCTGGAGGAAGGCGATGAGGCCCACAAGGAACGCCGATGCCGATGCGGCGACGCCCATCCAGTGGCCCCAAGAGTTGGCTCGCTTGCCGGCCAGGAGCAACACGAATGCGCTCGCTAGCGGCACGGCAATCAAGAGCCAGGACAAGTCCAGCATGCTTAACCCCTCAGTTCTGCGGGCTCGTCGAGCGAGATGCTCTGGCGGGTACGGAAGACGGCGATGATGATCGCAAGGCCAACCACGACTTCGGCTGCGGCGACCACCATGACGAAGAACGCCATGACCTGGCCGTCGACTTCGCCGTGGATGCGGGAGAACGACACGAGCGCAAGGTTCGCGGCGTTGAGCATGAGCTCCACGCCCATGAATGCCACGATCGCGTTGCGGCGGGTCAGCACGGCGGCGGAACCGATCGCGAACAGGATGGCCGCGAGGTACACGAAGCTGATGGGATCCATTACTCGCCCTTCCCTTCGGAACTATCAGGCTTGCTCGTGTCTACCGCGGAGTCAGGCGCGGAAGCAGGTGGGGATGCGAGCGAGGGGCCGGCCGCGTCCTCGAGCTGAGCGCGGAACTCGGAACCGTCCTGCGTCTGGTCACGCACCTCAAGCACGCGCGAGACTGAGTCCGGAATCGGGTTGCCCTGAGGGTCGAGCGCCGGGATGTCCAGCGCGTTGTGACGCGCGTAGTAGCCGGGCATGGGGCGGTTGACCGGGTCAGCACCGACCTTGACTCGCGAGGCGGAGATTTCCTTCTGGGTGTGACGCGGGCGCAACTGCGGCATGTGCGTCATCACGAGCGCGCCGATGGCGGCGGTGATGAGCAGTGCGCCCAGCACCTCCATCACCAATACGTACTTGGAGAACAGCACACCGGCAATGACGTCGGGGTCACCGGTCACGGGAGACGAGGACACGGGCAGCGTCACGCGAGCGACGATCGAGATCAAGAAGATGCCCAGGCCACCCGCAGCGAACAGCGCGATCCAACGCTGGCCCTTGATGGTCTCCGTGAGGTCCTCGCGCTGGTCGACACCGACCAGCATCAGGACGAACACAAACAGCATCATCACGGCGCCCGTGTAGACGACGATCTGGACCACGCCGAGGAAGGGGGCGTCGAGACCTACATAGGCGGTGGCCAGGCCGACCATCACGAGCACGATCGACATTGCGATGTGTACGGCCTTCTTAGCGAACAGCAGTGACAGCGCTGGCGGAACCGTCAGCAGCGCGACGGCCCAGAAGAGGAACGGATTAATCACGGCCGCCCTCCGATGCAGCGGTAGCAGCCTTGACGTTCTCCGGCAGCGTCGGGTCGTCGGAACGGTGCTCGCGCACCCACTCGATCTGCTCCTCGACGGGCTCGGTGACCTCTTGGCGGTAGTAATTGTCGTCCGTAGTGCCGGGCACCATGGGGTGCGGCGCGGCGAGCATGTTCTTGCCCATCGGCGCGAGGAGGTCCTGCTTCTCATAGATGAGGCCCTCACGCGTCGGACCGGCCAGCTCGTACTCATTGGTCATGGTCAGCGCGCGGGTGGGGCACGCCTCGATGCACAAGCCGCAGAAGATGCAGCGTAGGTAATTGATCTGGTAGACCCGGCCGTAGCGCTCGCCGGGACTGACCTGGTTGTCAGCGGTGTTCGAGTCGCCCTCGACGTAGATCGCATCCGCGGGGCAGGCCCACGCACACAGCTCGCAGCCGATGCACTTCTCGAGACCGTCGGGGTGCCGGTTGAGTTGGTGGCGACCGTGATAGCGCGGCATGGGTGGCGTCTTGACGCGCGGGTACTGCTCCGTGACCGTGGGTCGGAAGAAGTTGCGCAGGGTGACGCCGAATCCGGCTACGGGTGCGAAGGTCTGACCAATCGCGCCCTTCTTAGGAAGGTTCGACTCGAACGGCTTAGTCTGCCCGTCGCGTTCGCGGTTCACTTCCCAGACGTCGTCTGATTTAGGCATCGGCGTCCTCCTCTTGCGTGGCGGTGTGCGCGTCGACCGTACGGCCTGAACGCGGTGAAGGCGGTAGTGACTGGTGTGGGAGCGGCGGGACCGGATAGCCGCCGGCGAACGCGTCGAGCGTCTCCGGCTCGGTCTCGCGTCCGGCGAGTTCCTCGTTCTCCTTGTTCTTGCGTGCGTCGCTCACAAAGCTCCACACCGCAATGACGACCAGGATGCCGATGAACCCGGCCAACGCATCGAACACGTTGAGGTCGCGGCCCAACGAGCTGAAGGCCTGGCGACCAACCGCGAAGAATACGAGCCAGCCGAGTCCGACGGGAATGAGGACCTTCCAACCAATCTTCATGAACTGGTCGTAACGGAAACGCAGCACGGAGCCGCGGATCCACACGAACACAAACATGAGCAGCCAGATCTTGAGGATCAGCCAAATGGGCGGGAAGATACCCGAGTTGAGCATCTCTGCCCCTGGCCACGATGACGCCCACGGCGCTCGCCAACCACCCATGAAGAGTACGGAGGCGACGGCGGAGACGTTGATCATGTTCATGTACTCGGCCAGGAAGAACCACGCGAACTTGATGGACGAGTACTCGGTCATGAAGCCGGCGACCAGCTCACCCTCGGCCTCGGGGAGGTCGAAGGGCAGGCGGTTGGTCTCTCCGACCATCGAGATCACGTAAAGAATGAAGGCGGGAAGCAGCGGCCAAATCCACCAGCGGTCTGCCTGCGAGTCCACAATGTCTGCGGTGGACATCGAGCCCGCGAGCATGAACACCGTCACGAGCGATAGGCCCATGGCCAGCTCGTAGGAGATGATCTGTGCTGTCGAGCGGATCGAGCCCATCAGCGGGTAGGTCGAGCCCGAAGCCCAGCCACCCAGCACGATGCCGTAGACACCGATCGCGGCGCACGCGAGGATGAACAGCACACCCACGGAGATGTCCGTGAGCTGGAGCGGGGTGACCTCGTCGGTACCGATAATGCGCGTGGCAGGGCCAAACGGGATCACAGAGAAGATCAGCAGCGCGGAGAACACGGAGATCATGGGGGCCGCGATGTAGAGCACCTTGTCCGCGGCACGCACCGTGATGTCTTCCTTGAACATCAGCTTCATGGCGTCGGCGACCGACTGCAGCAGACCGAAGGGCCCATGCACGTTAGGGCCGGGACGCTCCTGCAAGCGACCGATCACACGACGCTCAAACCAGACCGCGAAGAGCACGGATACCAGGAGGAACACCAGAATCAGCACGGCCTTGATGATGACGATCCACATCGAGTCGGCGGCCAGAGAGTCCTGGTCCAGCGTCGGGTCGACAGCGCTGGGAAGAAGATTCATGCCGGTCATCACACGCCACCCTTAACCGAGATGGAGTCACCTGGTTCGAGGCCGAGGTCGCGCGCGACCCAGGACCCGGGAGACTTGGACGGGACCCACACCACGCCGTCGACCATGTCGGTGACGTGTACGGGAAGTTCGAGCGAGCGACGCGAGCGACCCATCAGGGTGACCATGCCGTCGGTGACGCCCAGGGCATCGGCCGTTGCCTGCGAGACCCGCGCGACAGCGGTGCGCCCGGTGCCGGCGAGGTAGGGCTCACCGTCCTGCAGCGATCCCTCGTCGACCAGTTGGTGCCACGAGGCGAGGACGAGGTCCTTCTTCTTGGACGCCTTCTCGGCAGCGCGCTTGACCGCTGGTGCCTTGGGACGGGCCGATGCCTCGGTTGTGCCAAGCGCAGCGATTTCATTCGCGATGGCGGCCAGCGAGTGAGTGCCGAGATCGACTCCCATCTCGCGGGCGATCAGCGACAGCACACGGTGGTCGGGGATCGCGTCGGTGGGGATGGCCGTGGCGAATCCGCGCAGCCGTCCTTCCCAGTTCACGTACGTGCCCGACTTCTCGGTGGGGGGAGCGACAGGCAGGACCACATCGGCGTAGTCGGACACCTCGGAGCGACGAACCTCGAGGCTCACCACGAAGGGCGTGTTCTCGAGCGCCTTGAGTGCGTCACCCGTGAGGTCGGACGGCGTCACGCCACCCACGATGAGGGCGTCGAGCCGCTTGGCTCCCGCTGCCACCAGGATCGCTGCGGCGTCGCGGCCACGAGCGCCCGGGAGGTCATCGACTCCCCAGACCTTGGCGACCTCGGCGCGTGCCTTGGCGGAACCCGCGTCACGGCCGCCAGGAAGCAGGCCGGGAAGAGCGCCCGCGTCCACGGCACCGCGCTCACCCGCACGGCGTGGGATCCACGCGATGCGGGCACCGGTCTTCCTGGACAGTTTGAGAGCCTCGGTAAGTGCGCCTGCGGAACCCGCCGCGCGCTCGCCGACGATGATGACGGCGCCTTCCTCGCTTAGTGCCTTGACAGCGTCCTTGTCGAGCCCGGCGAGTGCCGCGCCCTCCGCCCCGGGAACGGCGGGAACCAGCGTCGCGCCAAGCTTGGCGGATCCGGGAGAGACCAGCGGTGCCACGGTGAACACCTGCTGCTTGCCGACGGACTTGAACATGCGCAGGAATACCACGCCGCCCTCGTCCTCAGCCTCGAAGCCCACCAGCAGCACGCTGGGAGCCTTCTCGAGGTCGGCAAAGGTGACGCCCAGTCCGGTGCCTGCAACGTGTGCACCGAGGAAGGACTGCTCCTCGTCGCTCGCAATGCGGCTACGGGTGTCTACGTCGTTGGTGCTGAGCACGATGCGCGCGAACTTGCCGTACGCATAGGCGTCCTCGAGCGTAATACGGCCGCCGGGGAGAATCGCGGCACCCTTCGCGTCCTCTTCGCGGGTCGCGTGGGCAAGCCCGGCGGCGACTGCCGCGATGGCATCGGGCCAAGGCACCTCGACGAGGTCGCCCTCGTCGTTGCGCATGAGCGGCTTGGTGAGGCGGTCGTCAAGGTTCTGCCACTTGAAGGCGAAGCGGTCCTTGTCGGTGATCCAGTCTTCGTTGACGACCGGGTCCAGGTCAGCCAGGCGACGCATGACCGTGCCGTGACGGTGGTCCACGCGGATCGCGCTGCCGGAACTGTCGTGCTCGGAGACGCCGGGGCTCGAGACCAGATCGAATGGACGCGAGCGGAAGCGGTACGCCGCAGAAGTCAGGGCGCCCACGGGGCAGATCTGCACCGTGTTGCCAGAGAAGTAAGAGCTGAACGCCTTGCCGGACTCGTCCTCGGCGGCGACGCCCACGGGCCCGTAGCCATCGAAGCCCAGCACGTCCTCGTCGAACGTACCAATCTGCTGCATCGCGCCGCGGTTCTGCAGGTCGATGAAGGCGTCTCCAGCGATCTCTTTCGAGAAACGAGTGCAACGCTGGCAAAGGATGCAGCGCTCGCGGTCGAGCAGGATCTCACTCGATAGGGGCAGCGGCTTCTCGAAGACGCGCTTGGTGTCCACGAAGCGCGACTCGGCGTTGCCGGCGCTGAGAGCCTGGTTCTGCAAGGGGCATTCGCCGCCCTTGTCACAGGTGGGGCAATCCAGCGGGTGGTTGATGAGCAGCAGCTCCATCACACCCTTCTGGGCTCGCTCGGCCTCTTCGGAGGTGTCCTGCGTGTTCACCACCATGCCGTCGGTGGCGGCCATCGCGCAAGACGGCTGCGGCTTGGGGAACGCGCGCACGTTGCCCTCGCGGTCAGGAGCGGCAACATCGACAAGGCACTGACGGCACGCGCCGACGGGCTTGAGCGCAGGGTGATCGCAGAAGCGCGGGATCTCGATGCCAACCTGCTCGGCGGCACGGATGATCATGGTGCCCTTGGGCACGGTGACCTCGGTACCGTCGATCGTCAGGGTGACGGTGTCAACGGGGGCGACGGTGGCCTTGTCCGCGGTGGCGGTCATGCGTGTGCCTCCTCGATAGCGGGCGCATCGGACGCATCGGCGTACTCGAATAGCGCGGATGCGGAGTGGTCGAACGGGCAGCCACCCTGGGTGACGTGGGCCTCGTACTCTTCCTTGAACAGCTTGACTGACGACGTGATGCAGGACGTCGCTCCGTCACCCAGGGCGCAGAACGCGCGGCCCAGGATTGAGTCGCAGGTGTCGAGCAGCTGCTGGATGTCGGCCTCGGTGCCGGTGCCCGCCTCGAGGCGCTTGAGGATCAGCGCGAGCCAGTACGTGCCCTCGCGGCACGGCGTGCACTTGCCACAGGACTCGTGCTTGTAGAACTCGGTCCAGCGAGTAACCGCGCGGACCACGCAGGTCGTCTCGTCAAAGATCTGCAATGCGCGGGTACCAAGCATCGAGCCCGCGGCACCCACGGACTCGTAGTCCAGCGGGGTGTCGAGGTGAGCGTCGGTGAAGATGGGGGTTGAGGATCCGCCTGGGGTCCAGAACTTGAGTTCGTGGCCCTCGCGCATCCCGCCGGCCATCTCGAGGAGCTCGCGTAGCGTGATCCCGAGCGGTGCCTCGTACTGGCCGGGGTTCTTCACGTGGCCGGACAGCGAGAAGAACCCCATGCCCTTGGAGCGCTCGGTGCCCATGGACGTGAACCAGTCCACGCCGCGGTCGATGATCGCGGGGACCGATGCAATGGACTCCACATTGTTGACCACGGTCGGTCGCGCGTAGAGGCCCGCGACAGCGGGAAATGGCGGCTTGAGTCGCGGCTGGCCGCGACGGCCCTCGAGGGAGTCCAGCAGCGCGGTCTCTTCGCCGCAGATGTACGCTCCGGCGCCGGCGTGAACCGTGACGTCAAGGTCGTAGCCCGTGCCGTGAATGTTCTTGCCCAGGTGTCCGGCCGCGTAGGCCTCCTCGACCGCCTTCATGAGACGGCGGTACACGTGAACGACCTCGCCGCGCACGTAAATGAAGGCGTGGTTGCAGCCGATGGCGAATGACGTGATAGCCACGCCCTCGACCAACGTGTGCGGTGCGCTGAGCATCGTGGGGATGTCCTTGCACGTGCCCGGCTCGGACTCATCCGCGTTGACCACGAGGTAGCGAGGAAGGCCATCGTCGGGAGGCAGGAAGCCCCACTTCATTCCAGTCGGGAAGCCGGCACCACCACGGCCGCGCAGACCCGAGTCCTTGACCGCGGCGATAATGTCGGTGGGCTCCATGGTGAGCGCCTTTTTGAGGCCCGCATAGCCACCGTGGTTAGTGTACGTGTCGAGGGTCCAGGACTTCTCGGCGCCCCATGTGGCGCTCAGGACGGGGGTCAGATCGGTCACTTGCCCGCCTCCTTCCAGCCCTGGTCCTTGGCGACCTTAAGGCCCGCGAGCGACGGCGCGCCGATGCCCTGGTCCTCGTCCGCGCGACCATCCTGGAAGCCGGCGAGAACGCGCGAGGTGTCCTTGAAGGTGGCTACGGTGTTAGCGCCACGGGTGGGAACCACATCCTTACCAGCGAGGATGTCGTCAATAACCTTGAGTGCGCTCTCCGGCGTCTGGTCGTCAAAGAACTCCCAGTTGATCATCATGACGGGCGCGTAGTCGCAGGCCGCGTTGCACTCGAGGCGCTCCAGCGTGACCTTGCCATCCGCGGTGGTCTCGTCGTGACCGACTCCGAGGCGCTCGGACACCTGGCGGTAGATCTCGTCGCCGCCCATGATCGCGCACAGCGTGTTGGTGCACACGCCCACCGCGTACTCGCCGTTGGGACGGCGCTTGTACTGCGTGTAGAACGTGGCAACCGCGCTGACCTCGGCGGAGGACAGCTCCACCTGCTCGGCGCAGAACGCGATGCCGTCGGGGCTGACGAAGCCGTCGATCGACTGCACCAGGTGCAACAGCGGCAGGAGCGCGGAGCGCTTGACGGGGTAACGGCCGATGATCTCGGCCGCATCCTTGGTCAGGCCCTCAAGGGTCTGCTCGTCGTAACTCATCGGTCCACGCCTCCCAGCACGAAGTCCATGGTCGCGATGGCAACCACCACATCGGCCACCTGTCCACCCTGGCAGAGAATCGACAGCGCCTGCAGATGGTTGAAGCCGGGGTCGCGGAAGTGCGCGCGCCACGGCTTGGTTCCGCCGTCGCTCACCAGGTGAACGCCCAGCACCCCCTTGGGGCTCTCGATCTGCTGATACACCTGACCAGCCGGCACGGGGAAGCCCTCGGTGACCAGCTTGAAGTGGTGGATCAGTGCCTCCATGGACTGGCCCATGATGTGCTGAATGTGGTCGAGCGAGTTGCCCTGGCCATCGGGGCCCAGTGCGAGCTGCGCGGGCCATGCGATCTTCTTGTCGGCGACCATGACGGGCTGACCCTCCATGGCGTCCAGGCGGTCGCAGCACTGCTCGATGATCTTGAGCGACTCGTAGCACTCCTCCATGCGGAGCACCACGCGCGAGTACGCGTCTTCGTCCGTGGACGTGGGGACCTGAAAGTCGTAGGTCTCGTAGCCGCAGTAAGGGTTGGTCTTGCGCATGTCGTACGGAAGACCGGCCGACCGCAGCATCGGACCCGTAACCCCGAGCGCCATCGCGGATGACAGATTCAGGTTCGCGATGCCCTTGAGGCGGAGCTTGAAGATGGGGTTCTCGAGCTGCAGGTCCGCGAGTTCGTCCAGGCGCTGCTTGACGTCGGGCATGAGTTCGCGAATGTAATCCACGGCGCCATCGGGGGTGTCCTGTGAGACGCCGCCGGGACGGATGTACGCGTTGTTGGTGCGCAGGCCGGTGATCATCTCGATGACACGGAACGTCTGCTCACGCGCGATGAACGCGGTGGTCATCACCGTAGTGGCGCCCATCTCGTTTCCGCCTGTACCGATGGCGACCAGGTGCGATCCAATGCGGGTGAGCTCCATCATGAGCACACGCAGCACGTTGGCGCGCTCCGGGATATCGTCCGTGATGCCCAGCAGCTTCTCAATCCCGAGGCAGTAAACGACCTCCTGGAACATCGACTGCACGTAGTCCATGCGGGTACAGAACGTCACGCCCTGGGTCCAGGTGCGGTACTCCATGTTCTTCTCGATGCCGGTGTGCAAGAAGCCGATGCCGGCACGCGCTTCCGTGACCGTCTCGCCTTCGATCTCGAGCATGACGCGCAGCACGCCGTGGGTGGACGGGTGCTGGGGGCCCATGTTGACGACGATGCGCTGCTGGCCGAGGCGCTTGGCCTCCTCCGCGATGTCCGACCAGTCCTGGCCGTAGGCGGTGTACTCGGGTGCGTCCTCGTCGGCCGAGAAGGCGCCCGTCGCGTGGGTGCTGAAAGTCTGCGGGCTCATCGGTACTGCCTCCGCGTGTCGGGTGATGGGATCGTCGCGCCCTTGTACTCGACCGGGATGCCGCCTAGCGGGTAGTCCTTACGCTGCGGGTGACCCACCCAGTCGTCGGGCATTTCGATGCGGGCTAGAGACGGGTGACCGTCAAAGATGATGCCGAAGAAGTCCCAGGTCTCGCGCTCGTGCCAGTTGTTGGCCGGGTAGACGCTGGTGATGGATGGCATGTGCGGGTCCTCGGTGGCGACGGCAACCTCGATGCGCACGTGGCGGTTGTGCGTGATCGAGTGCATTGGGTAGACCGCGTGCAGTTCGCGACCCTTGTCGTCCGGGTAGTGCACCCCGGAGACTCCTAGGCAGAACTCGAAGCGCAGGTCCTGGTCGTCGCGCAGATGCGTCATGACGGTGAGCAGGTGATCGCGCTGAACGTAGATCGTGAGCTCGCCTCGATCGACCACGATGTATTCAAAGGCCGCGTCAGCCTCGTCTCCGAGCAGTTCTTCGAGGATGTCTACGACGCCGTCAAACCACTCGCCATAGGGACGCTCGGAGCTACCGGGCATCTGCACAGCCTGGGTGAGGCCGCCGAAGCCGGAGGTGTCCCCTGCGCCGGAGAACATGCCCTCACGGACGTTGATCAGAGTGATGGGGGCACGGCCTTCGGGGTCGGGAATCGCGGAGGCAATGTCAACATTGCTGTCCTCGATGTCCGTCTTCTTGGGTGCCGTCTCAACGGGAGACTTCTTGGGCGCGTCCTTCTTGGAGACCTTGTCGCTCAACGCAGCAGTCCCTTCATGTCGGACGTGGGCGTCGCCTCAAGGGCGGCGCGCTCGGCGGCGGCAGCCATCTCCTTGCGGTTCGCGCCCAGGGGCGTGTTGCGAATCTGGTTCTGCAGCTCGACAAGTGCGTTCAGCAACATCTCCGGGCGCGGCGGGCAGCCTGGCAGGTAGATGTCGACGGGGACGACGTGGTCCACGCCCTGCACGATCGCGTAGTTGTTGAACATGCCGCCCGAGGACGAGCAGACTCCCATCGCGATGACCCACTTGGGCTCGGCCATCTGGTCATACACCTGGCGGAGAATCGGCGCCATCTTGTTGGAGACGCGGCCGGCGACCAGCATCATGTCGGCCTGACGGGGAGAGCCACGGAAAACTTCCGATCCAAGGCGGGCGATGTCGAAGCGAGGCGTGCCGGTGGCCATCATCTCGATGGCGCAGCACGCGAGCCCAAACGTCGCGGGCCACAGCGACCCGGCTCGCATGTAGCCGAGGAAGTCCTCGACCCCACCGAGCATGAACGGAGGTGCGTTTTCTTCAAGTCCCATTTTTTACTCCCACTCAAATCCGCCGCGGCGCCACTCATACACAAACGGAATCGTGATGAGGAACAGGAAGGTCATGATTGCGATCAGACCAAACCAGCCGAGTGCTTGGTGCGCCACTGCCCAGGGGTAGAGGAACACCACTTCGATGTCGAAAATAATGAAGGTCATCGCGACCAGGTAGTACTTGATCGGGATGCGACCGCCGCCCGCCGCGCCCGGGGTGGGCTGCAGGCCAGACTCGTAGCGGTCAAGCTTCGCCGAGTTGTAGCGCTTGGGCCCCACCATCGAACTGATGATGACGCCGCCTAGGGCCATGAGACCTGCGACGGTAATCATCGCGACGATCGGCACGTAGGGATTCACTTCGCGCTTCCTTTCATACGTCCAACTTGATCAAAACTATTCTCGGACACGCGTTTAAGCCGCCGGGGCAACTTTAGTCAGGGCTGACAGCAATTTGTCGGCCCAGTTGCCCCCGCGCGGCTCATAGACATCTGCTAGCAGTCTAGAAGTAAATTCCATCACTAGCGGACTTGCGAGGCCGTACCTGGTGCAGATGCGCATCACTGACGGGTGTTCCACGAGATTCGCGAACACCCTACCGAGCGAGTAGTACCCACCCAAGTCATCTTTCATCATCTGAGCGTACGAGGCCAACGCAGCCTCCGCGGCATCGTCCGTGGTCGCGGCACGCGAGGCGACGGCGGCCTCGGTGGCGCGGCGCGCGGCCTGCATCGTATAGGCGATCCCCTCGCCGTTGAACGGATTCACCATGCCGCCGGAGTCGCCCACCAGCATCATGCCGGGGACGTAGTGAGGCTGGCGGTTGAAGGCCATCGGGATCGCGGCGCCCTTGATGTCGCCAATTTGGTTGCCGAACTCCCAGTCCGCCGCGGAGTGCTCGAGCCAGTCGGCCATGAGCGCGCGGTGGTCGAGCTTGGATGGCTTGCCCTTGGCGCTGAGCGTGCCGAGGCCGACGTTCGCGGTGCCGTCGCCCAGGGGGAAGATCCAGCCGTAGCCGGGCAGGAGCTTGGACTTGCCACGCTCGCCGTCCCAGATCTCGAGGTGACCCTCCATCCACTCCTCTGCGTGGCGCGGGGTCTCGTAGTACGTGCGCACGGCCACGCCGATGGGGCGGTTCTTCTTACGTTCGATTCCCATTCCTAAGGCGATGCGCGCACTCACACCGTCTGCAGCAATGACCAGGGGCGCGGTGTAGGTGACCTCGTCGCCCACTTTGCGACCATTCTCATCCGTCTGCTTGGCGGTCACGCCAGTGACTCGACCCGTGCGCTCGTCGCGAGTGGAGCCCGTCACGAACCAGCCCTCGCGGACGTCTGCGCCGCCGGCACGCGCGTGATCGGCGAGCTTGTGGTCGAAGGCGGCGCGCGGCAGGCTCAGGCCGTAGTCCGGGAAGGACTCCAGGTCGTGCCACGGGAACTCGAGTCGGTGGCCACCGCCCACCATGCGCAGGCCCTTGCTGGGAATCCAGCCGTCCTCGCGGGGGGTTTCGAGACCGATCATCTGAAGCTCACGAACTGCGCGTGGCGTGAGTCCGTCGCCGCAAACCTTCTCGCGGGGGAAGCGCGCCTTCTCGAGGGCGATGACGTCAAAACCCTCTTGTGCCAGGTAATACGCTGCGGCAGAGCCACCCGGGCCCGCACCTATAACGATTACATCGGCTTCAGTTCTCACGCGTCTAGGGTACGCGCCGTGAATGGGTGCCCGCGCACATCCCCCCGGGCATTACCAGCGCAAATAACGCAACGGAATTCGCGCGTAAATATATAGGAGGGAACTTGCGAGTTTCCAGGGTTCCCGCCGCTACTCCATCGACGTAGTGTGAGATTCAACGCACCTCGAGATCTCTCACGGTGCGCCGGCCTGGCGCGGCTAGCGCGCCTATGAGGAGGCATGAGTGAGCGACGTCGGTGGCACCTGGGCTGGAACCCATCAATTTGTGGCGGCGGAGGTATTCGTAGCAACGACAATCGTGGAGGCCCAAGAGGCCGTACGCCGCGCAGCCTCGACCGGCACCAGAGTGCGGGCACTCGGCACCAGGCATTCGTTCACTGACCTCGCGGACTCCTCGGGCACGCTCGTGACGGTCACGGGCATTGCCCCGGACCCTGTCATCGACGAGGCGGCCATGACTGTCACCGTGGGAGCCGGGGTCGCCTACGGAAACCTCGCGACGTGGCTTGAGAGTCAGGGCTTCGCGCTACACAACATGGGCTCGCTCCCCCACATCTCTGTCGCGGGCGCCGTCGCGACCGGCACGCACGGCTCCGGCGTCAAGAACGGTTCGCTCGCGACCGCGGTCGCGGCCCTCGAGTACGTCGATGCTCGTGGCGAGGTCATGTCCCTCGCGCGCGGCGACAAGGACTTCGAGGCGCTCGTGGTCGGCCTGGGCGCCTATGGCATCGTCACTCGCATCACGCTGGACATTCAGCCCAGCTACGCGATGCGCCAGGACGTCTATTCGGGCCTACCGTGGGAGACCCTGCTGGCCGACGTGGATGCCGTCGTCGGTGCGGGTTACTCCGTAAGCCTGTTCACCACGTGGGCGGAGCTCTCGTTGGAGCAGGTATGGGTGAAGTCTCGAGTGGATGCAAGCACCCCGTTAGTACCCGCGACGTGGCTCGGCGCGACACGGCTCACTACCCCCACCAACTTGGTGGGCGGTGACCCCGCGGCGCTCACTGAGCAGCTCGGCGCCGAGGGACGGTGGCTGGATCGCCTACCCCACTTTCGGCTCGAGAACACGCCTTCCAACGGAGACGAGATCCAGACCGAATACTTTGTGCCGCTCGCGAGCGCGGCCGAGGCGTTGGCTGCGGTTCAGACCCACGCGTCGGCTATCGCCCCGCACCTGCTGGTGACGGAACTACGGACCGTCGCCGCGGATGAGTTGTGGCTGAGCGGGGCGTTCGAGCGCGAGACGCTCGCGATCCACTTCACGTGGCGCAACTCGCCGGCTCAGGTGCGCATGGTGCTGCCACTGATCGAGGCCGCACTCGAGCCGTTCGCCGCGCGTCCACACTGGGGCAAGCTGCACCTCTTCGACGGCGTGGACATCGAGCGTGTCACTCCCATGCTGGGGGCGGCGCGCGAAGTTTTTGAGCGCCTCGACCCCACCGGGATGTTCTCCAATGACCACCTGGAGCGACTGTGGCTACGGGTGCCGCGGGACGATGCGCCCGCAGCGGACACGACCCCCTAGTCCAGCGGCTTAGGGTAGAGACGTGAGCGTGAATTCGGGAACATCAGGGCCATTGCGTGCCCGGACAGTCACCATCCCCGACCCTGGCAACCTCCTCGATCTATTGCCTCCGGACGGGATGTCTTGGATTCGCCGCGGCGAGGGGCTCATCGCCTGGGGAGTTTCGGAGCGCTTCGACGGCGCCGGATCTTCTCGCTATACCGACGCAAACGCCTGGTGGCGTCGGGTCACCCGCCACGCCGAGGTCCATGACGACCTGCGCCTTCCCGGTACCGGCCTCATCACGTTCGGCTCCTTCGCGTTCTCGGATGCTTCAACACTGGGCGGGACGCTCATCGTGCCCCGGTTCGTCGTGGGCAAGCGCGGTGACCAGGCGTGGCTCACGGAGATTTCCAAGGCTCCCCGTTCGCCGATGCCGACGCTCGCCGATGCGCTGGGCGACGCCGCTCCCGTCGCACCACTAGGCGAGGTAAAGATCGAGGACGGCGATCGAGAGACGTGGAGCCAAGCGGTGAGCACCGCGGTCACCCGCATCGTCCACGGCGAGGTAGACAAAGTGGTGTTGGCGCGAGCGGTAGCCGCCCAAGCATCGGCGCCCATTGACGTCAGGGCTGTGTTGCGTCCGCTCGCCGACGACTACCCGAGTTGCTGGACTTTTCACGTTGACGGGCTTGTGGGCGCGACGCCCGAGTTGCTCGCGCGCGTGGATCACGGTCTGGTCACCTCCCGCGTGCTGGCGGGCACCATTCGCCCCACGGGCGACGAGCTGGTTGACCTGGCGCACGCGGCTGCCCTCGCGCGGTCGTCCAAGGACCGCGAGGAACACGAGTACGCGGTGCGCTCTGTCAGCGAGGTGCTGGTCGACCACTGCGCGTCCATCAACGTGCCCGAGGCGCCATCCGTGCTGCACCTGCCCAACGTGATGCACCTGGCGACGGACGTCACCGGCGTGCTCAACCACTCGGCGACGTCGCTCGAGCTGGTCAACGAGCTGCACCCCTCGGCCGCCGTGTGCGGCACGCCTACTCTGGCCGCGGCGCGCGTGATCGACGAACTCGAAGACCTGGACCGCGGCCGCTACGCCGGCCCCGTGGGGTGGACGAACGCGGCCGGGGACGGCGAGTGGTGCATCGGGCTGCGCTCTGCGGAGATCAGCCGCGAGGATCGGAGCCGTGCGCGCCTGTTTGCCGGCTGCGGCATCGTGGCGATGTCCGAGGTGGATTCCGAATGGGCCGAGTCGGAGGCCAAGCTGGAGCCCATGCGCAAGGCACTAGGGGCTTTGTAGCTAGTTGGGCCGCCACTTGGTGTGGTTGTTGTTTAGCGGGCTGTGGGTGCAGTGCGCAGGGTGGTCCATTGGTGGACACTTTGCATCATGGTGCAGACTGCTTCCTCGTCGGGGTCGAGGAGGGGTGGTTGGCCAAAGAAGGTAGAGGTGGACATGTCGGGCTCGCGGCAAACACCTGCGAGATCAACTCCCGCGCCAAGCATCCGATCCGCTTGCCCGAGTTTACGAACCACTTGCTTCGGGGTGTGTCGTTTCCTGTTCTTCGTCATGATGTGATCATTCTCCCGGCCCGCCAACGCTGGTGTCGGGACAATTCTTGTCGGTGGATCCATTAGTTGACACTACACACAACGCCTACGGCTACACGGCAGGAAATCCGCTGCAGGTCACCGATCCTTTGGGGTTGGACTGGTTGGACGGCACCGCGGCCTGGACAGCGGCATTTGGCGATAAGGTGACCTTTGGCGGGACCAGTGCTATCCGCAGCTCGATCAGTAACTCCATGGGAGATGGCGATGACGACATTGTCGATAACTGTTCGATCCTCTACGAATGGGGCGGTTACGGCGGCATGGTCGCCAGCGTGGTTCCAGCAGGGGGCGGCACGGTGCGAGTGACGTCTTGGTTGGGGGCGAAGTTCCCCCGTATTCCTGCGACGAGAACTTCAATGGTCAAAGCATTAAACAAGCCAAATGCAGTAGCGACGACAGCGGCAGCCTCTAGGATTCCTCCGCAGATGCGTGGGATCATTAACGGTAGAAGCGGTCACGCAGTGGCTGCCGCAAATACTGGATCAACAGTCACGTTTAGCCGGAGTCGCGCGCCGGGGATTGCGGGAAACTTCGACAATTCGATGGCGAACGGAGCTCCAACCAATCTGACGCGTGTCGAAAATGCGACGAGGAACTGCAATCGCCGTGACGCACTACGTGGTCAGCCTCGAGCGGCAGCCGGGCAGTCGTTGGACGAGTATCCTTTTGCATGCTCTGCTCAGGGTGGCGGCGGATCATTTGTCCGGTCAGTCCCCGTTGGAGTGCAGAACTACCGGGGAGCGGTACTGAGTCAATTCTTCCAGCGATCGGGTGTACGATCCGGCGATCCCTTTAACGTTATGTTTGGACCGTGATGACTAACGATCTTTTCAAGTCGCTGGCCAAGATTGAATCTGCATTGCACCTTCTCAACCGAGGAGTGTTGGTGCGGTCGCTTCAGCAGGGACTCGCGCCCGGAGCGGTGCAAACGAAGCTCAAGTCAATCGGCCTGGCATCGACGCTTGAACTGGAATCGCTATATGGCTGGCGTAACGGGACTGAATCTGGGGGCTCGGCGAGCCTCGATGACATCCACCTCTTTCCTGGCTTTCATTTGCTATCGCTGGAAGACGCCATAGTGAACTACCAGTCATTCGTCACCGATGACCGTTGGGAATACGGTTGGCTTCCCGTATTTGCTAACGGCGGAGGCGACTTCTATGTGGTGAACGGCAGCCTGGCGGGAGCAGGCGCGGTACGTCACTTCCGAATTGAGGAAGCCGAGCATCCTATTGAGTTTTCTTCGTTAAGCGCGATGTTGGCAACCTTGGCAGAAGGCTTTGATCGCGGGGTCTTCTATGTAGACCGCCGCGGCTACCTGGAGATGGACGACCTCGTATTCGACAGATTGGCGAGCGAGTTGAATCCCGACGTCAACTTTTGGCGCGAACTGAACTGAATGGGACTGCTGAACGATTTGGTGACAGTTTGGTTTAGGCCGCGAGGGCGACCTGCGTTGTCATGATGATCTCGAAGTCGATGGGCGTCAATCTGCCGAGCCGTTCTTGTCGTCGGCGACGGTGGTAGGTCCTCTCGATCCAGTTGACAATTGCGATGCGAAGGTCCTCGCGGGTGTCCTAGGTCTGCCGGTTCAGAACGTTCTTTTGCACGAGTGCGATAGATAAGATTCCATGGCCGTATTGTCGCCTGCCGCACCGACCCTGCCCATCGATCCGACCATGCCGTGGCGGCTCAAGGCGTGGCCGAATTTGCGGGAACGAAACTGGCTTCCACGGTCAGAATGAACCACGCATCCAGACACGTCATCTCGACGTGCGACAGCGTTGTCGATGGCCGCGACGGCGAGCGAGGAGCACATGCGGTCGCTGATCGAGTAGCCGATGATCCGGTTCGAAAACACGTCCTTGACAGCACACATGCAAAGCTTTCCTTCACGCGTTCAATGTTCCGTGATATCGGTCAACCACAACTCGTTCAGCCCGGACGCGATGAACCGGCGTTGGAGACGGTCGTCGAACACTGGTGGGCCGACCTTGCCGTTCTTTCCCCGCTTCTTGCCGAACGCTGACCACACCTGGTTGCGTGAAGCGTGCTTCCAGACGGTGCGGTCTGACACGTTAAAGCCCGCGTCACGGACCTCGTCGGCCAGGAACCGGTAACCGAACTCTTAGGTCTCACGGTGGGCGTCACGGATCGCGTTGACCAAATACGCCTCGTCCAGGTCAGCGTCCGGGACGGGGTGGGTCAGCCACCGGTAATACGATTGGCGAGAAATTTCAAGCACACGACACGTGCGCCTTGACGGGAACACCGTCTGCGGCCAGCTCGCTCACGAGCGGGTAAATCATTCTGGCGAGCCACCCAGTTTGAGGTTGGCCTGCGACAAATACGCTGCCGCCCGTCTGAGCACGTCGTTCTCTTGCTCGAGAAGCCGGTTGCGGCGACGCAACTCACGATTCTCGGCCGCCTCCGCAGTGCTCACGCCCGGTTGAATGCCGTCATCGACGGCTTCTTGTTTGAGCCAGCGCTGCAGACACGAGGTCGAAACCCCAAAGTCCTTCTCGATCTGCTCAATCGAAGTCCCAGGACCACGGTTGTTCGCGACCCCCAGAACATCAGCTTTGAACTCTTTCGGAAATGCTTTCGGCATAGCAACATCCTCCCAGCAACGACCCTCGTCATTGCAAGTCAGTTGTCACCTAACCGTTCAGCAGTCCCTTTCGGGTAGTCGTCCCCCCTGGTAGAGCTGGGCCATTTCCTAGTCGGTGTAGCCTCACCCCAGTAGAAGTCGAGGCCAGCCACCACGCTGGACTTGAATCACTCGAGACGGCAACCGCCGTCCTCGAAAAACACTAGGAACTAAACCCAGTGCGATTTACCGGGACGAGGAAGTGAGCATCAAGATAACACGCTGAAAAACTGGACCAAACTCACGGGGTCAGCCCACATCGAGGAACACCCCCGTCGCGACCCGCTTGTTCCCCTCAAAGAGTTCGACCGACACAAGTTCCGCAAACGCGTCTGCTGCCTGGTTGACGAAAAGTGGGCGGATTCGCACGGTTATCTCTTCGCCCAGCGGGAGCACGTCCAAACCCGTATCGCTCTCCACGATGCACGATGTCTGAAACTCCCCAAGCTCGAGCTGCGACCGCACCCCGGAATCTGGAGGCATGGTTCGACCACCCTCCTCAGAGGTGAGGAACCGGAGCCGGGCTGTCCGCTCGCTCGCTCGCAGATCACTAGAACGCATGGCTGACTCCCCAAAGTCCGGCGTGAAACAAGTCGCTCTGCCTCCCCGGCTGGACCGTGAAGACACCGCTCCTGAAAATGAACGGATCAATCCGCGTCGAGAAGTCCGCGGCTCCCTCGACGGCCGACCTGGTCACAGTCGCCCGAAGGACCGCGACCTTCGATAGGTCGGTGTATGCGTACACCAGCGCCTCATCCAGCGATAGCGCGAACTGGCGTCCTTCGAGGCTGTTGGCGGCCGGCGCGAACCGCCCGGATGACATCACGCTCTCGTACTCGCGGATGCCGACGGCACTGTAAAGATCGATCGTTTCGTCCGCCGCGCGGCCCACAGAGTTTGTGGCTGTTGTGCTGGTGCGTTGTGTGAGGTTGTTGGTGAAGGTGCGGATCGCTTGCGCGCCTGAACCGGTAACGCTTGATACGGATTGTCTGAGGAACACGGGTGCAGCGTTGTTCAGTGCTGTGCGTGCTGCGGTGACAACTCGTGCACCAACGGGGCCAAAGACCGCACCACCAATGAACCCTGTCGCAGCACCCGTCATCGTTTGGGTAAAGAACCCGCCCCACGACATACACTCCGGTGGTGTATTCGCACCATAAGCCACAGCACCATACACAGCACCTGCTGCGGTGGCGCAGGCCAGAGTGCCTGCCCCTGCCGTGAGAGTGGTGCAACCCACGAACACCACCGTGGAGGCAATGAACTCCGGCGACGACACCTCATCCCACACAACGCTGCCCACACTGGCAAGATCGCCACCAAAGTCACCCCAGCCATACAGCCCCAACGGGTCCGTGCCCTGAAGCGGGTTACCTGCTGTGTAAGCAAAAGGCATACCCGTAACAGTGAGCACCGGGTCCACACTCAAGAACACCGCAGTCCTTGGATCAAAGACCCGGTTCCTCAGGTAATAGTCCCCCGCAGGGTCTAGGTACTCCCCCGCGAACAAGAACCGTGTCGCATCTGCGTCCCCTGAGACCACCACCTGTTCGCCATAGAGTTCGTAGTCGAACTCAGCGACCACCGCCCCAGAAGCATCAGTCACGGACCGTGTGAAATCAATCAGGTCACCATGCAAAAACAACACCGCACCACTGGACACCTCGTGCGAGTCGCCCACACTCATGCCTACGGAACATCGCGGTTTTAGCGTGGGAGGGCATCGGACAGCTCGAAGGCGTTGGTGGGGTAAATGATTTTGCACACGTCGACGAGGAAGCCCAGAAACAGCGCAAACTCGGCTTGCACCGCGGCGGGAATCGACGCAGCGTCGTTCTCGCGCAACTAGGGCGTGGACCTCAACCAAAGTTGACGTGGGGATCACAGCAGGCTGTGGCGCACTAGAGGCACAACGCCGGTGTGCACGACCACTTGAGGCCAGACTGCCCTGAACCCGTCGAGTGACCCCTTGAGTCCGCCGCAACAAACGATGCATGCATCGACAATGCCACGAATCTTCAGATGCGTCGCCACAGCGATCCGCTGTCTCGCACCTTCACACCCCACAAGGGGCGACCTACAAGCCCCACACGACACGAACTCCGTCCATATCTACGCTCATCGCCACCAAGATAGACCCGTTCTCAACTGCACCTTCACCGACCTCCAACACGAGAACGTCAACGATCAACACGGAGCAAACCGGGACCAGGGAGCAGGCATCAAGACAACTCGCTGAGCGACTGGAGCCAAATCACGGGGGTTCAGCCCCGGGCCAATTCGGCGCTGCGAATCACCGTCGTCGCTCCACCACGATCGCGCCACTCCAATCAATAGTCACATCTGTCGGGACGCCGAGCGCACGCAGGTAGTCGTAGACCATCTCCGTGGTGAAACGGCGGGCCTTTGAACGTCGTTGGTAAGCGGATTGATCCTCGAACGGGTAGGCCGTTCCAGAAGTCTCGAATACCCAACGACCGCCGTCGTTCGCGGCCACGATTGAGCGCTCCAGGGCCAGCGGCTGCTCTCCCTCGGAACCGAAGACCTCCAGCACGCGGGCCGGGTACGTGGCAGTGTCGTCGACACTCAACACACGCATCGCGCGGCAACCAAGCTCTCGCGCTGCGTAACTCGGCAGCACGCCTACGTCAGTGCCAAGGTGCCCGTTGCTAAGCAGTGCCGTCCACTCGCCGACTGGCACGCACAAGTATCGAGTGACCTCGGTTCCTGACGGGAGGAGGTCGGCCACAGCCTCCTCCATCGTAACTATGCCGGCAGGGCGAGTATCCCATGCAGAATCGAAGCCGCGGACAATCCAGTCGGCCAAAACTGCAGGCCCGACCTCAAAGTAGCCGACCTGTTCTGTGGTCGCGCCCCCTGCTGCTGATGGAAGCATCACGGCACTATCCTCAAAATGAAATTGGCCTCTGGATCGTTGGCCAAAATACGTGCTTCGTGAAGGGCCCCTCGGGGATTTGCGATGCCTTCGTACTCGACGTAATAGCGCCGGCCGTTGAGTGTGTACTGCAGGTCGGGCCGGTTGACCCCAAGGCGTTGCCCGAACACGCTGACCTGCTGCTGGTTGACCCGGATGCCCGTCGCACCACGCGGGAGTGCGGCGATTTCGGCTTGGAGAGCCTGGTTGTGAGATGCACGCCCAACCGATCTTCCGAGACCCAATGCCCGCGGCGCGACAGGGCTTACGGCGATGTCCTGCGCAAGCCGAGTGCCCATGCTATTGGCTGTTGTGCTGGTTCGTTGTGTGAGGTTGTTGGTGAAGGTGCGGATCGCTTGTGCACCCGAACCGGTAACGCTTGATACGGACTGTCTGAGAACGACGGGTGCAGCGTTGTTCAATACGGTACGCGCAGCCATAACAACTCTTGTCGCGACGGGGCCAAAGATCGCACCACCAATGAAGCCTGTCGCAGCACCCGTCATCGTTTGGGTAAAGAACCCGCCCCACGACATGCACTCCGGCGGGGTGTTCGCACCATAAGCCACAGCACCATACACAGCACCTGCTGCGGTGGCGCAGGCAAGAGTGCCCGCCCCTGCGGTGAGAGTGGTGCACCCCACAAACACCACCGTGGAGGCAATGAACTCCGGCGACGACACCTCATCCCACACAACGCTGCCCACACTGGCAAGATCGCCACCAAAGTCACCCCAGCCATACAACCCCAATGGGTCTGTGCCCTGAAGTGGGTTGCCCGCTGTGTAAGCAAAGGGCATTCCCGTAACAGTGAGCACCGGGTCCACACTTAAGAACACCGCAGTCCTTGGATCAAAGACCCGGTTCCTCAGGTAATAGTCACCCGCAGGGTCAAGGTACTCCCCCGCGAACAAGAACCGTGTCGCATCCGCGTCCCCTGAGACCACCACCTGTTCGCCATAGAGTTCGTAGTCGAACTCAGCCACCACCGCCCCAGAAGCATCAGTCACGGACCGTGTGGAACCAATCAGGTCACCATGCAAAAACAACACCGCACCACTGGACACGTTGACCTGCGCTACCGGGGTAGTGCCTGTCCCGTAGACGTACTCAAACTCGCCGTCACTGAGGAGTAAGGGCACACTGGTCGTGGTGTCCCACACATACGTGTCATCAACAACACCACCCGCATTAACACCCGTCGCACTGGTTCGCAGTCCACCTGCGTACTGGTAGGCAACATCCACCCCCGTCGACGTGTCACTCACACTCGTCAACTGGCCCAGATCATTCCACCCATACCCAGCGACCTGCATCCCCTGGACCGACTCGGACAGCCGCTGTCCCACGACATCATGCTCAAGAACAGTGACCACACCCCCGACGTCTCTAAGCTCCGGGACACCAGACGGTGAGTACGTCATCGTCGAGCCATCAGGCAGACCCTGAACCTCATGCGAGGCAGTGAAGACCGCTGAGGGAGCACCATTGACCGTGGGCGAGACCCTACCCAGTGAATCGCTCGAGAATGATTCCGCCACGGGCGCACCATCAGCGCGCTGCGTTGAACGGCTCACCAGACGGCCATCGCCAGACAACCCATAGTCGATAGCCAACAGTGATGTCGAACCCGCATTCACATCGACTGAGGCGAGCCTGCCAGCATCATCGAAACCCATCTGTGTGCTGACGCTGTTAGGGAAATCCACCTGTTCGAGCAATCCACCCGCGGACCAATCAAAGTCGATTCCACCGACCCCGTCCGTCGAAACTTCAACGCGGCGTCCCAGGACGTCATGGTCGTAGGTCACCACCCGCCCAGACGGGTAGGTCATGGTTGTCAGGTTGTCCGCAGCATCAAACCCGTAGGCAACGTTACCCGTGGGGCCAGACACACTCGTGAGGCGATCCAGATCGTCGTACCCAAATGTGGAAGTGCCGGCAGGTTCTGTGCGGCTCACCATTCGGCCCGCAGCGTCAATATCAAACGACACATCGTTCGAGTTCCCCACGCTCGTGCCTACGGTGTACCCGCGTGAGTCATACGCGTAGTTCGTGACGACGCCATCAGCTCCCACGGAGGTGTCCAGGTAGCCGGCGATATAGGTAGACGTAGTTTCGCGTCCAAGGATGTCAACAGAGCCCGTTAACCGGCCCTCGGCATCGTATTCATACGTCGCAGTTCTTCCGGCACTGTCCGTGGTGGAGGCCGTACGCCCGAGTTTGTCGTAGCTCGTGGTTTCAAAGCTGTTGTCAGGGAACTGCACTTTAGTGACCCTGCCCGCATGGTCGTACGTGTAGGTGCGCGTAAAACCACCAGGGTCAGTGGACTGTGTCACACGTCCCAGTGCATCGTGCACGTAAGTGGTCTGCGCTCCGAGGGGGTCAATGGTTGCTTCAAGCCTGCCGTACTGGTCGTAGCTACTCGTAAAAGTCCGTCTGTCCGGGTCGGTCACAGTCACCGGCTGGTCCGCACTGTTGTACGTGTAGGTCGTGACGCCCTGCGCTGCATCTGTGAGCGACGTGAGCCTTCCGAGAGCGTCATACGTCATCAAGGACTGCCGACCATCATGCGTGGTGACATCAGTAGTGCGACCCATTTTGTCGTAACCGTAAGTGGTAGACCGCCCTGCGGCATCGGTCACCATCACCGGTTGACCCGAACTGTCATACTCAACCGTAGCAGCGCGCCCAAGCGCGTCGATCGTACTTGTCACCCTGCCCGCCGCATCGTACGTGGTAGATACGGATGCGCCGCTAGGGTCAACGACACTCTCAAATAGTCCTAAGTCGTTGTAGGTGTAGTTGGTGGCAAAATCGTCCGCTGACGCCCCTGGTTCCCAGGCTCTTGGATCCCAACTACGGGTGATACGTCCCAGTGAGTCGGCCTCGGTCACAGTCTTCACCCCCGAAGGAGAGACCGAAACCTCAGGGTTGGCAAACTCATCGTATGTGACGTGTGAAACATTTCCGTAAGGGTCCATGGTGGACACGCGGCGACCCTTCGCATCAATCTGATACGTGAACGTACTGCCCATGGAATCAGTGGCTGAGGTCACATTTCCGCGGTCGTCGTAAGTGAAGGACGCATCCGCGCCAAGCGCTTTACTCACCTTGATGAGGTTGTTCTGATCATCGAAGGTATAACTCGAGATAGCACCACTGCCATCTACCACCTGCCGCAGATTTCCGACCTGGTCGTAGACGAATGTGCTGATCTTGCCAGCTGGGTCCATAGTCGAGGCAACCTGAGATCTGGCGGTGTAAGTGAATTGGGTGGTCGCCGCAAGCGGCGTTCCATAGGCAACAGTGCGCGACGTTAACTGTTGACCGGTGTACACCTCACGCACCACCGTTCCATCTGGCTGAGTCACCGTCGTGGTAGCACCAGAATAGGAAAAGTGGGTCACCCCGCCGTCGGGCGCCACCTGCTTGATGACACGGCTGCTGGAGTCGTACTGGTTAGTGGTGGTACCCGAAGCCGGCGGCGTCAACGCCACCATCCGATGCGAGTTGTCGTAATCGTAAGTCGCGGAGTTGCCAGCGGGGGTCGACACCTCCACGAGATCGTTAGCCGGACTAAACTCGTATGCTACTGAGCGACCAGAACTATCAGATACCTCCGTGACCCGACCCGAAGGTGTCCGCGCGACATCGATCCACCGCCCATCATCCGCAAGCATCCGAGTCAGATCACCCGCCGAGTCATAAGTGAAATCCACGGTATTGCCATTGCGGTCGGCGGCGGACTGAAGTTGTCCGTTCGCGGAGAAGGTGAAAAACTCCTCGCTTTTGCGCACGAAGGTGAAGGTGTGATCAGAGTTTTCCGTCAACGTCGCGAAGACTCGCGGTGGTGCAATCCACGTGCCATTGGGGCTACGAGCAAAGTCAACATAGGCGCCGTTTTCTTGAGCCACGGACACGTAAGTCGCGTCCGCCAGAGAAGTACCGTCGAGCGTCGCCAAGCGCATCTGGTCGTTTGCGATCCAACCATTTCCCAAACCCTGGTCTTGCGTCCTGAGTGTCGACGAATACGTTCGCGCCCACGCCACCTGCGGACCAATACCAGGCAAACTCAGATCCACCGTTGTTTCAAAGAACTCGCCACTAGAAGTGTTGACGGGGTCACCCGAACAGGTCTGCACACAGTTCTCTGCGGCATTACCCCCAGCGGCCAGTTCCGCCCTTGCATGAGTGCGTGGATAGAACACAACATTGCTGGTGGCGATGCGGTCGCTCATACCGTTCGCATTTCCGTCAACCGTGAAGTAGTAAGCGCCGCGGTACGAGTCACGATCATCGCAATGACCGATCTGATCGTAAAAACTCCAGTAGTAGTAGTACCAAGATGTTGTCCCGTCACCTCGAGGTCCGTGGAGTGTGGGGAAGTAACTCGAGTTGCGTACCGACCAGTCGGTGTCACCAAGCAGCCTCAAATAGAGATCTGTATTGTTGCGGCAACTGTCTCCGGGCGCGGCGATGTCAAGCGTGGCTTCTATTTTTACTCTTCCCAAGGTTTGCAATGCGGTTTGCGCCAACCGCGGACCGCCAGGGTTATGGGTGGGAGCCACAAACGCTCGTACATTCTGACGATTCAAGAGTTGATCAAAATCCAACGAGGCGGAGCAGGCCGTCCAATCCATGGACGCTCCGTAGGAATCTCCTGAGCAAGTGGACAGGATCTCACCGGTCGTGACATTCTCGACATAGACCTGGTAGTAGCCCACTGTCTTGCGTGTGCTCTGGCTACTTCGAGCCGAAACACTCGCCTGTCCATACGGTGGTGCCACCACGACACTCGGCCATCCACCAGGACCATAGGCACCAAGACCTTCACCGGTAGCTGGCCAGTTGGACGACGGGCCGCTAGGGGCAATCGAGCCGGGATCAACCTCCATTGACATGCCATTCCAGTCAATGCTCCAAGGAAGCGGGGTGACCGGCACAGCGTTTGACGTCGCCGTCACGTCAGCATCCTGTGAAACAGGAGAGGCGACTACGGCCTTGTATGTGTGAGCCCTCACCGCAGGATCTGCGTAGCGCCAATAGACGCAAGAAATCTCACCGGCCGAATCGAGATTGCCCGTGTCACACCATTTCACCACGGTCCCGGTGGTCTCGTCGAGGATATACAGACGCTTTGCTGGGGAGGCATTGGCGGGTATCCCGTTGAGTTTGGCTGTCAAATGAAACGACTCGTTGACATTGACTACCGGCCTGTCCACTTCAAGCCTCAGCGTCCAGTCACCCGCGAAGATTGAAGCCACATTTGAGCTCGCCAAGGAGCCCTCGTTCGGAGTCGATGGCGGTGCCACGACCGCACGGAACCGTCCCTCAGACCCCGGCGCGGCGGAAACTTTAGTAGCACAGGTGTAGTCCCCCGCAGCTAAAGTCAATTTGATGCAACTGTGCACCAGCGCGCCAGTGGACTCATCAATAATGTGAATCACGTACTTACTGCGCACAGAATAAATCTGTTGGTTCGCATGTACCGTCAGAGTCGCCTTCTGATCTGGACCAAGCACCTGCGTGTCGGTCGAAACCGAAACAACCCAGGGCTTCGATGTGACAATGACGACATTGGATTCAGTAATCACATCACCAGAAGATTTGTCATACAACTCACCACGAAATTCCCGCGAGTCGTCGGAGAACCACTGCATTGAAGCACGACAATTGTAACCACCCGTCACTGTGGTGACGCCTGGGCACTCGCTAAAGACCTCTCCGGTCACCGAATCGACGATACGTACCCCCCAAACGGATCGCACGTCGAAAGGTTTGCGATCCATGAACAGGTCCAAAGCAAAGGTCTCGCCAGCTGCCACGATTTCGCGAGATGTCGACAGCGTCAATTGCCACGGCGTAGCGAAGACCGTGGCCGGCTCAGTCTCGGTCTGACCGTGACGGCCAATGTATTGCCTGGGTTCGGTCGAGATGAAACTTGTAGACACGCTGCATACCGTCCCCGAAGTACACGTCTTCAGCACCGTTCCCAACGTGAAATCAATGACAGTAATGGGAGTAGACGCTGTCGCCGCTACAGACGACGTCGCATTGACAGTGAAAGTCTGCGCGGAACTGGCCGAAGAAATAGACGTAGAAACCGTCAACGTAGGTGCGAGGTCCGCGAGAGTGACCCCACCCGCAGTCGCGAGTGCCGCGGCAGAAGGCGCACCTGGTGACGTCAAGGCTTGCGGTGCTGCGGCCACTGGAATTGCCACCAAGGGCTCCGCTGCAAGCGCCAGCACAATGACCGCGGCGATTACGCCTAAGAAGTGCGTGAACGTACCTACTCGCACCAAAATAACCTCGTTGTCAGCTTTGTGAGCATCGCGCCTTTCGTGGCGCAACCCCCGTAGCAAGTCAGACCGTAGCAGGCTCATGTCATTCCTGCTAGCCCCCCAAACTGGGGGCTTGACAAGGCGCTTCGCGTGCCGTCCCCCGCCAGTTTCCAAAGGTATGCAGATGGATAAGACCGCGGTTACTGTCGATGGACTCGCGGAGTTATTCAACTTCGACTGGAACTTCATCCAACTGACCGCTAGCCGCTCTCTGCTCACTGCTCACTGCTCTACGACCTTTCACTGGAATCTTGTTGAGTGCGGCTGACCAGCATTCGTGGTCTTAATCGCAAAGCCGCGAGTGAGAGGTCCGCCATGGCACCCCCACCCTGGCCGCCGCGCGCGTGATCGACGACCTAGAGGACCTGGACCGCGGTCGCTATGCCGGCCCCGTGGGCTGGACCAACGCCGCCGGCGACGGCGAGTGGTGCATCGGCCTGCGCTCGGCAGAAATCAACCGCGAGGACCCCAGCCGTGCGCGGCTGTTCGCCGGCTGCGGCATCGTCGCCATGTCCGTACCGGACTCCGAATGGGCCGAATCGGAGGCCAAGCTGGAGCCCATGCGCAAGGCACTAGGCGCGCTGTAACGCGGCCCTCGTCAGCCCGCTACGGATGGGCACGAGCGCAGTCTGGGGCTCGTCATTGAAACTTGCTGGAGAGTAAAAGCGTTTGCCCGTCGTCAACGAGCACCGCTGTGGTTGAAAAGCCGTCCTGCGAAAATAGTGCGTCGAGCTCGGCTGAGCCGAGGAGGCCACCACCAGGAACAGCCGGGGCGAGCTCGCCCGAGAACCCCTCCGGTTGCTCCGCCACCGCTTCAGTCGCACGTTCCTTGAGCGCCGCATACTCGTTCGGCGGCAACACAATGACAGCATCGATCCAGTAAGTACTCGGGCCGGGCACGTCCGAGCTGCCCATCGTTCCTGACACCCACGTTGCCGAGTCTGCCGCTGCGAGCGCAGGGAATCGGTTAACCAGTGGCTCCAGGTCGCTTCGCAGCTGCCCGTCGCCTTGCTTGTCGGTGGAGTTCGTCACGTTCTCTCCTCGGTCACCAGGGGTGGAATTGGATGACGATGCGCACGACGTCAGCATCAACGTCAGAACCAGCATCGAAACTATGAGCGTCAAAGTCAGTGCAGAGCGCTGTGCCAGATTCTCGCGCGCAAGCGATGCCTCGGTTGTTGAAAGTCTGGGACGCATCATGTGAGCCACGCTATCTTGCCCCTGCCTCGGGGGCGGGAGAGGGAGCGGAAATCGTCATGGAGTCGGGGTCTCCCACGGTCCACGTGACGGTACGGGTGTAGGACCCCGAAGTCTCGAACGGTTTAGCCCAGCCGACCTCAGTAAATCTGCCGTTTTCATCATCCGGAGCGCCGCTTGCGATGTCCGCCAACCGTCTTTTGCCAGTTTTCAGTTACTGGGTAGTCGCCCGCCGCGCCCGCCTCCCCTGTCATTGAAAAGTCGCTTCGCCCGCTTGCTGCATAACCGTCAGCGGACTGTTGCGCAATGCGAATCGCACTGTCAATGTTGCTTGCGATGCTGGCGTCGTCGCTGTACGCCTTCTCCAGGTCGATCGTGAATGGATCACCCGTGATCGACCAATAGTGGTCGTACGCATCAAGTGCGTCCCCAAGATCCCCCTTCAAGAGCCTCGCCCCGGCACTCTTCGCCTTCCATTTCGCAGCATTCGCATAGTCGCCAGGGTTCGCCGACTGCGAGTCGTAAATAAAATCCTCATCCCATTCAATATCGGGGCGCTGCGGGGAGCCGATGGAGAACCCCAGTTCATCGGGCCCGCTTGTGTCTGACGACCCTAAGCTGGCCCACTGTGACATTCCGGGACCAGTGGCCTCAAGGTCGTGGTCGAGCAGGGAAATGTTCTGTGCAATCGCGTCTAGGTCACTCTGCAGGGCGCGCAGTGCTACGAGTGCCTCTGCATCACGAGCCGCTTCCATCTTTTGTTTCGCCACGTAGAGGCCGATGACACTGCTCGCAATACCGAATCTTCCGAGATTTGCGACTCCACCTCCCAACACAGTCGAGAGCATCGCATGCCCAAAGCTTGCTTCAGGTAGGTCCACATACGCGTTTCTCGCGACGTCGAGACTGGAGTTCGCCCTTTCCAGCAAGCCGACAATGCTACGAACGCGGACTCGAACTAATCGCTCGTATTCAGCACGGCCTCGACGACCTCAAGCCCCACCGGAGGCTGCGCGAGGGCCGCGGCCAGCGCATCGGCAGAGCGCACCGCCGTGTACGCGACGCCGTAGCCCGCGCAGAGGGACGCGATATCCGCGCCGTGCGGCGTGGTGAACACCCGCTCCACGTATTCGGCGGGAGCACTCGAGTGCTCGAGGCCGCCAAAGATGGTTCCGCCACCGTCGTTCACGACCACGATCCGTAACTTGGGTCGGCTCTCATGGGGCCCAATGAGCAGTCCGCCTACGTCATGTAGGAAGGTGACGTCGCCCATGAGCGCGTGCACCGGGCGGCGGGCCGCGAGCGCCACGCCTACGGCGGTCGAGACCGTGCCGTCGATGCCCGCGAGGCCTCGGTTGGCGATGAAGGTCGGGAGATCGTCCGTGACCCAACTCGGCGCGATGCGGTCCACCGCACGGATGGACCCCGAGGAGCCCAGCACCGCGATGTCGCCACTTCCGAGTGCCCTGACAAGTTCGGCGGCGACGGCGCGACGGCCCCACGCGGGAGTCTGCACGTGTGCCGCGAGCGCCGCGGACTTCCACTCATTCAGCCAGGCACGGTCGCCTAGGTCGAGGGATTCGCTGGGCGCCTCGGTCCAGATTCGGGGAACGTCACGCACCACTCGCTCTGCATGTCGGGGGGCCTCGCGCCAGCGCGCGCCATGGCGAGCCACCATCAGAGTGGGCGCGTGCGCGATCAGCGCGGAGATGCCACGCGACAGCGTGGGCCTACCCACCACCACTACCAGGTGGACGCGCTCGGCCAGCTTCTTGCCAGCATCGGCCGCAAGAAGGTCAAAGTACGCGGACACGCACGAGTCGCCGCAGCGGGCTCCCGAGGTGGGCTCAGCGAGCAGGGGCCAGCCGTGCGCCTCGGCAACTAGTCGAGCGGCATCTCCAGCGCCGTCCCCGGCGATCACCACGCCGTTGGTCACGCTGGGTAGGGGTGCGGCGGCATCGGCCGGCGTCACCACGGGGACGCCGCCTGAGGGCGAGTAGTCGACGGCGGGAACGTCCGGCCAGACTCCACCATCACCCACGAGTGGCTCACGGAATTCGAGGTCGAGTTGGACGGGGCCAGGCGAGCCGGTCATGTCGTCGCGACGCGAGTCGCCCACGGCAGCCTTGACGGCGCGGGCGGCGAGGCGGGCCGCGCGACCGGACCCCTCGCCCACATTGGGAGCTGGAACCTCGGCGGACCAGCGCGCGAAGGTACCGAAGATGTCGGTCTGGTCGGTGGTCTGGTTGGCCCCCACGCCGCGCAACTCACTTGGCCGGTCGGCGGTGAGTAGCAGCAGTGGGATTCCAGAGTGGTGAGCTTCCATCACGGCTGGCAACAGGTTACCCACGGCCGTGCCGGAGGTGGTGACGATGGCGACGGGTCGCAGATCGCCCTTGAGCGCGCGAGCGCGAGCGATTCCCAGCGCGAGAAAGGCCGCCGTGCGCTCGTCGATGCGCACGTGCAGGTTCACGCGTGGAGCACCGAGAGGCGGGTTTGAGGACCCTGCCTCAGCGAGCGCGTGGGCCAAGGGGCCTGAACGCGACCCGGGGCACAGTACGTAGTCCTCGACTCCATGAGAGGCGAGCGCGGCGATCAGTTCCCGCGCGAACTCCGCGGATGGGTTTGCGCTCACGCGACGACGTCCAGGTTCACGGGCCCTAGCATTCCATCCTTCGGGACGATCGTCTCGCGCACAGTGTCCGTGGCGAGGAGCGCGCCGGTGCCGAGGCCGCACGCGTAGTCGAGTTGGGGCAGTGCACGGGCGAGCGCGATTCCCGCCGCGAGACCCACCGAACTTTCCATCGCCGATGCGACGACCACTGGGATTCCGACCTGTTCGGCTAGGTCGAGGCAGGCCCGGACTCCACCCAGCGGGGCAACTTTGAGGACGATGATGTCGGCCGCGTGCTTGCGCACCACCTCCATGGGGTCGGTGGGGATGCGGATGGATTCATCAGCCGCAATCTTCGTGTCGACACGGCGGCGCAATGTGGCGAGCTCATCCACAGTGGCGCACGGTTGCTCAACGTACTCCAGTCCGTCGAGTCCGCCGCGGCGGGCGGCGAGCTCGAGTTCCGTCAGGGCGCGCACGGCGTCGTCCACATCCCAGTGGCCGTTCGCGTCCACGCGGACCTTGCCACCCGGACCCAACGCCCCGGCGACGGCCTCCACGCGAGCCGCATCCTGCATCGGCGAAGAATACCCGCCCACTTTGACTTTGGCGGTGCGACAACCGCCTGCCACCGCGAGGCGCGCGGCCTCTGCCGGCGGAAGTTCGGGGACGATGGAGTTGACCTCGACCTGGTCACGCACGGGTGCGGGCCACCCGCCGCGCGCGGCCTCCATTGCGGCCCTCCACCATCTACCAGCGCGCTCCGGTCCGTAGTCCGCGAAGGGCGAATACTCGCCCCAGGCATCGGCGCCATCAGGGCCCGTGCCACGCATGAGAATGCCGGAGCGGCTCGTGACCCCTCTGAAGGTGGTCGCGAGCTCGACTTTGAACGGTCGGAACTCCATATACCTAGAGTACGAGTGAGCGGGGCCGAGTGTTGCGCGAATTGCGCCTATCCGATGTCGAGGACCGACGCGTGGTGCGCATACTGGAGGTCTGAGTCGTCCGCCCATTCGGCGAGTTGGTGCCACGTGCCGTCCCCACCGATCACTGCCACCCCCGTCTCAGGGAGAACCCAGGCAGCAGCGCCATCGACGCGTGATGGATAGAGACCGAAGGCCGAGGGCTCATCAATGACTGTGGTCCCCGAAGGCCGGTACCACTCGTAGAGCGGGACATCGGGGTTGTCGGTCGGGTCATCTCCGTTGACATAGCGGTACGCGGCGAGGATTCCGTCGCCCAGCGCTACCGCACTACGCCAGTACGGCACGCCGACCAAGATGGGCGCCCCAGGGGCCTGGCTCACTGTCCCGTCCCACGCCACGCGCTGACCGGCTGGAGCAGAGCCGGCATCCGTCGCACAGTATCTCAGCAGCCCGTCGTCGTTCGCCTTCACGACCTCGCACTGCTCCGACGCTGAAGTGGGGGCGGTGACGTTCGCAATGGACAGATCCGACTGCGGTAGCCCCACATAGCCCAGATCGCTTCGAACAATGAGCCGCCCCGCAGCCCGCTCGACCTGTCCATCCTTCACGGCCCACATGCCGTCTACGTCCCACGACTGTGCGTCTGGAGCCAAGCGGGCGCCGAAGGGCGTGCCGTCAGTTGTGGCGCCCCAGACGAGCCAACTGTCCCCGTCGCGCTCGATGCTGGTGGTCCACGAGTCGCTAAAAAATAGTTGTGTGGTGCGACCCGTGGAAAGGTCAACGAATACTGTGGCGTTCTGTCCACCCTGCCCGATCATCTCGAGCACCATGGTTCCGGCCCGCGCGTTGAGGGCCAGGTCTCGTACGGTGCCCATCGGCACGCCCAGCCCGGACTCAAGTGCGGCGGTGTCGAGCAGTGTGTAGAAATCCCCTTCGGGGGAAGCAAGGTATAGAGCGCTGAGCGGCGCGTCGGGCGCCCATGCGGCGTTCACGAGGTCCGCCACCACGGCCCACTCGGGTGCGACGCGGTCCAGGATTTCGCGAGTCGCTGGAGGTGCTTCAACTCGACCGCAGGCGCCAACCATCGAGGAACACTGGGCGTCCTCCCATCCCGCAAACGAGATGGCAGGCTCCAGGACCCCAATGCTCAGAGTGGGCCCCGCGGTCGGGCTCAACGCCGCGTTGGCCGCCTGGTGGGTTGCGGGGACCAGCATGGTGGAGCTCGAATCGCCCCACGGCCCATCACCAGACCCACTCGGAGAGATACTCGGCGTCACAGTTGGTTCCGGCGTTGGCGTGGCGGCGGTCGACGACATGGGCGACGGGGACATGGAAATTCCTGCAGGCGCGGCCTGACCTCCGTCCCCGATACGCACCACACCCCAGGCGAGCGCCCCCGCCGCGACCACGGCGAGCGAGCCGCCGGCGACCTCGCGCGTGACCCGCCGACGCCGCGCCATTCGCTGGATGCTCGCGCGCAACCCGGCCGGCGCATCCGCTCCGGTGTCTGCGTCGCGCTGCATGCCGTGAAGTAGTTCCCGAATGTCGCTCATCGTGTTCCTCCAGTGATGACCTCGGCCGTCTCCGGCGCGGTCACGTCCGTTCCCAGTTGAGTGGACAGGGCCGCGAGGCCATCCGCCGTGTAGCGCTTCACTGCGCCGTCGGAGAGGCCGAGCGCTCGCGCAGTCTCCACTATCGATTGATCCGCCAAATACCTCAGCGCCACGCAGGCCCTCACCCGCGGAGCCAGCGACCTCATCGCCGCCACGAGTGCCGCATCCCCGGATGCTTGATCTTCGGGGGCGGGTGCGACGCGAGGAGTGTCGCGTACGTAACTACGCAGCTCGCGCGCAGCCCTGCTCGCACCGCTGCGCTTGGAGTCGATGTAGCGCGAAGCGATGGCTCGCTTGACGTAGCCCTCGGCGTGCTGAAGCGATTGGAACTTACGGCGGCGGGAGAAGACGGAAATCAGCGCATCGTGCACCGCATCTTCGGCGTCTGGCCGCGCGCCGGTCACCACCACCGCGTAGCCCACCAGCGCTGAGTACCGCTCGTCGAGCAGTCGAGTCAGCATCGGATCCTGTCGCATGCGCCTACCTTTCCAGTTGGTGTCTGGATATGACACGTAGCCGCGCGGGCAAAAGGTTGGGGCACTTGGTGGATGCCAGGGGCGGGGTGTCGATACGCTCGGAGTATGAGCCAGATTCCCACCAGCGTTTCCAGCACCTTCGATGCGTCGCAGTGGCGATCCATCGATGGCTTTGCCGACGAGGACATCACCTACCACCGTTGGGTGCTGCGCTCCGAAGGCGAGGAGCGCGACCTGCCCGCCGTGCGTATTGCGTTCAACCGCCCCGAGGTGCGCAATGCGTTCCGTCCGCAGACCGTGGACCAGCTGTACCGCGCGCTCGACCACGCACGCATGACGTCGGACGTCGCCGCCGTCATTTTGACGGGCAACGGCCCCAGCCCGGCCGATGGCGTCCACGCGTTCTGCTCGGGCGGCGATCAGCGCATTCGTGGCAGGGACGGCTACCTGTACGAGGGCTCGGCTGCCGATGCGCCGGCTCACGGTGGGCGCCTCCACATTCTTGAAGTACAACGACTCATGCGAACGATGCCCAAGGTCACCATCGCGGCCGTCAACGGCTGGGCGGCCGGGGGCGGACACAGCCTGAACGTGGTCGCGGACCTGTCCATCGCATCGGCCGAGCACGCGCGTTTTAAGCAGACCGACGCGAATGTGGGGTCGTTCGATGCCGGGTACGGGTCTGCTTTGTTGGCCCGCCAGGTGGGAGACAAGCGTGCGCGGGAGATCTTCTTCCTCGCGCGCGAATATTCGGCGGCCGATGCTGCGGCTTGGGGCGTGGTGAACGAGGCCGTGCTGCACGATCAGTTGGAGGCGACAGCGCTCGAGTACGCGAAGACGATCGCGTCCAAGTCGCCGCAGGCTATCCGGATGCTGAAGTACGCCTTCAACCTGGCCGACGATGGGCTCGCGGGTCAGCAGGTATTCGCCGGTGAGGCGACCCGTATGGCGTATATGACGGACGAGGCTCAGGAGGGGCGCGACGCGTTCCTCGAGCGCCGCGAGCCGGACTGGACGCGTTTCCCGTACGCGTTCTAGGAGCGGCAATCTGCCGTGGTAACTCAACGGTTTCGGTCGAGTTTGTCATGGTTTGACACCATTTGTCGGACCCCGATGATTGACTTTGAGCATGACCATTCTGACGAATCCACTGGCCCGGGAAGTAGCGCGGTTGCGCGCTTTTGAGGGACGCGCAGAGGCGGAACTGTCGAAGACCGAACTCGACGAACTGCGCGAGGCGGTGGGCGGTGCGCGGCGCGCCCTTGACGTGGTCGCGGCGACCATGGCCGGCGAGGTCGAGCGTCGAAGTGTGCCCGAGTTGGGTGTGGGCGGGTTGGCGCGCAAGGAGGGCTTCAGTAACTCTCAGCAGTTCCTAGCCAAGACGCTGGGAACGTCCCCTGGCGATGCTGGTCGGCTGATTGCGATGGGGCAGGCGCTCCGTACCGAGGAGCCGCGTAGCCTACTTGCCTCCCGTGACGCAGCGATGGACGGGGAGCGCGACGCATCGGGCGAGATCGAGTCGACGGGAGCCGCAACGCAGCCTCGCTACCCGCACCTTGCGGCGGCAATTACCGCGGGTCGACTCGGGTCCGAGCAGGTCGCGCTCATCAAGCGCACGTTGGACGCCTGTCGCGCAGCGATGACCGACGACGCACAACAGGAGGACGAGCACGAGGTCGCGCTCACAGCGGTGATGAAGCGGCTAGACGAGTTAGAGCGACGACTCGTAGCGAAGGCGCTCACTCTGCGTTTGGCTGACCTGCGTCGCGTGTGTGACCGCGAACGCGCGTGGTGCTCGCCCAGAGAGCTCGCCGCAAAGGAGCGCCGCCATGTAGAGAACCGATCGCTTTTCTTTGGCGAGGATCCAGACGGAATGACGACAATGACTGCGCGAATGGACGCCGCGAGCGCGGCCCCCATCAAGGCGTGGATAGATGCACAGACCAAATGGGCCTTTCAGCAGCGCCGCGCGGTGCCCGACGGTGGCACAGGGCTGTCGGACACGCGCATGCCCGGACAGATCCGGCTTGACGCCCTTGCGAGCCTCGCACAGCACGGAATGGACTGCGACCAGCCCACCTCGGGAGTCAAAACCACCGTGGTGGTACGCCTAGCGGAGAAGGACCTGCGCGAACGCCTGAGCGACAAGAGTGGCGGGCGTGCGGCGGGCTACCGCGGGACGAGTGCTGCCGGCAGCGACGGCAGCGTTGCACGAGGCGTCCCGGAAGCGGTCAACCTAGCCCTCGGCGAATGCGATCAATTAACCGGCCCAGTCACCGTCGGAACCCTGCGGACCATGGCGGTGGACGCGGCGATAGTTCCTGTGATGCTCGGCGGCGAGTCGCTTCCGCTCGACATCGGACGCAGACACCGCAGATTCACACCCGCGCAACGCATCGGACTTGTGGAGCGTGATGGAGGCTGTAGTTGGTGTCACGCCCCGCCCTCATTTTGCGAGGCGCACCACATTCGATGGTGGGCCCGAGACAAAGGCCCCACGGACCTCAGCAACGGCGTCATGTTGTGCACGGGATGCCACCATCGCATCCATCGCGACAACTGGAAGATAGACGTCAAGCGAGGGGAGGTCTGGTTTACTCCGCCGCCCGGGGTTAGTTCTGAGATGGGTCCGCGACTCGGCGGCAAGGCGCATCTAGCTCTAGACGGGGAGTCCACCCCGGCCGCCTGACATTGCCATTCTTGCGGCGTATGGCAGTTCGGGACAAGGGGCTCTATCTAGGAGACTGCAACCGACGTGTCATTGGAGACTCCCTTATTCGGGATGAGCTCAACCCAGGTCTTGCCCTGAAGCAACTCGACAGGGTCCCCGTCCTCAGTGGTGAAGACCCACGGGTCGTATTGACCAGCCTTTGACCACTTGATCGGAATCTGAGTATTGCCCGAGGCGACGATTCCGGTGCCACTCTGGCCAGCCACGATGGTCTCGGGGACCGAGGACCCGCCACTCGCGGACGTGTATTGCACCGTGACGTCGAGCACCACAACGTTGCTGGCGCCAATCTGATCGCCGTCGCTCGTGACGTGCGCGTTGCCGTCCTCCGAACGCATCCACAGCTTCTTGGCGTCGTCCCACTTCCAACTCGGATTGGAGTACTGCGACATGTGGATCTTGATCGCCGATGCTGGAGTACCTGCAGCAGAGGTGGGCTCGTCACCCTCCTTGGCGTAGTCCCACTGCTGCGGCGGGGCAGGCATATCCTCGGACTGCTCAAAGAAGTCCGAGGTGTACCCGTGCAAATTGTGAGGCGAGGCCTTGTCACTGGTGCGGTAGAAGCCGTAGTCGCCGCGGTCTTGCGTGATGACCTTTTGGCCGCTGTTGATGGTTTCCGTGACAAAGCGCGCTTGGGCGCCGGAGAAGATCAAGGGGCCCTTCATAGACCCCATGATGTTCTTGTCCATCGGGCGCATCGAACGAATCGGCCCCACACTCGCGGGGACATCGGAGTGGTACACGGCGACGAGGCGCGAAATGCCCGACTCGACATACTCCTCGAAGACGACGTCGGCCTTGTCGAGGTTTTCCTGAGGGCGCGCGGCGGCAGAGTTTTCGATCTTGATCGACAGCGCCGGACGGGCGAGGTCATCGGCCGATGCATCGGCGGCGTCGATGCCCGTCAGCGGCCAAACTATCGCGGCCTCAGGCACCGGAGGGGGCGACGGCACTGCTACTCGCGACGCGCTCGGCGTGGGAGTCGCCGTGTTCGTGACGTTCGGGACCGGATCCGCTGCACACGCGGCCAGCGTCAGCGCGGCAATGACCAATCCGGAAAATCCGGCAAGCTTTCGGTTGATCCTCATAGGCGAAAGTGTACGTGCGTCATACGCTGGTCACATGACGTACGCGCCCCTGGCGAAGAATCCCACCGCGGCGGTCTCGGCAGTGTTGGAAGGCGAGACCGATGGCCTCTCCGTGGCGACCTCCGGGTCGACTGGGACACCCCGCGAGGTCCTCCTGAGCATTCGGGCTATTCGCGCGTCGACCTTTGCGACCATTGGGCGTCTTGGCGGGCCCGGGTCCTGGCTACTCGCCCTACCGCCGGACCGCATCGGCGGAGCCCTCGTCGCCATCCGTGCCGGCCTTACCGAGCAGACGCTGACCACCATGCCCCCTGGACGCTTCACGGCGGAGGCGTTCGCGACCGCCGCCGCAGAGGTCCCGGCCGGGCGGCGATACGTGTCGCTGGTTCCGACCCAAGTGGTGCGCCTCATGGCCTCCGACCTTGGCCGTGACGCGCTCGCCTTGTTCGATGCCGTGCTGGTGGGCGGCGCTGCGTTTGGCGACGGAGAGCGCCCGCCCAATGTCATCGAGACCTACGGGATGACCGAGACCACCGGTGGTTGCGTCTACGACGGCGACCCACTTCACGGCGTCGAGGTGGCCATCGCCGACGACGACCGGATCTTGATCTCCGGGGCGACACTCGCGGACGGCTACGCGGACGGGGACACATCCGCGTGGGTAACCCACAACGGGGTGCGGTGGCTACGCACCGGTGACCTGGGCCGCTGGCACAGTGGCCGGCTCGAGGTGCTGGGCCGCGCGGACGACGTAATCATCTCCGGGGCCCACAAGGTTCATCCCGTCATGGTGGAGCGGGCCATCGCAGCCCTTGACAGTGCGCCGCAGTCCATCGTGGTTGGGGTCGACGACCCTGAATGGGGCAAGCGCGTGGTCGCCGTCATGGAACACCCCGACTCCCACACCCCTCTGCCGGACGCACAGCAACTTCGCGACGCACTGCGCGAGATGCTCCCGCCCTACGCCCTGCCCCGCGACACCGTGCTGACGCGGTCATTGCCCCGCACCGCAGGTGGCAAAATCGATAGGAGCGCGGCGGCATTCCTGGCATCGCAGTCGCTCTCGCGGGGCAAATAGGCCCGCGCCTGAGCAACTGCGGCCACTTCTAGACGCCGCAACGAAGTATCCAATGCGCGAGGAGCCTCGCGCACACCCGACGGGAGACACATGCCGACCATCAACGACTGGGTTGCCGGTTCGCGCCCCCGCACTCTCTGGACAGCGATCGCGCCCGTCGCTGTCGGCACCGCCGCCGCGAGCGCCCAGCCGCCCGGACAGGCTGCCGCCGTGCCAGCGCTCCTCGCCCTTGGCGTAGCCCTCGCCATGCAAATCGCCGTGAACTTCGCCAATGACTACTCCGACGGCGTCAAGGGAACCGACCTGGACCGCATCGGCCCCGACAGGCTGGTTGCTACCGGCAAGGCAACCCCCACGCAGGTCAAGCGAGCGGCGTACATGTCGTTCACCGTCGCCGCCCTGCTGGGCGTTGCGCTGATCCTGGTCTCGGGCCTGTGGTGGCTTGCCCCCATCGGAATCGTCGCGATCATCGCGGCTTGGACCTACACCGGCAGCTCCAAGCCCTACGGATATTCGGGTTGGGGCGAGATCAGCGTCTTTGTCTTCTTTGGCCCCGTGGCGGTGCTCGGCACCGAGGTGACCCAGGCCAACGCAATCAGCTGGATTGGGGTGCTCGGATCCATCGGCGTAGGCCTGTACGCCGTCGCACTACTGATGGTGAACAACATCCGCGACCTGGAGACCGATGCGCTCGCTGGCAAACACACCCTCGCGGTCAAGATTGGCGACCTGCGGGCTCGTCAGCTGTTCGCAATCACGGTACTGCTGCCCATCGTCATCGTCGTGATCATCGCGTTCTCGCACCCGTGGGCGCTCATCGCGACGGTCGTGGCCCTGCCCTCGCTACTGCTCGCCATCGCCATGCGCGTCAGCGCGGTCACGACTCGCATGCCGCTAGTCTTTGGCGGCATCAGCGCCGTCGGACTCACCTACGGCCTACTACTCGCGATCGGCATCGCGCTCTAGAGAGACCCCCTGCGAGCCGCCCTCGGCTTCCGCGTCCTCCACCGAGTCCTCAGAGTGCTGGCGCGCGTGTGAACGGCTCACCCACGCGTCCATCTGCACCTTGGCGCGCTCTCGCATGTTGGGCAGCACCAGGTAGGAGATCAGCCAGGCCACGATGAACGCGGCGATCACAGCAAGAATGTCGCGCCAGCCGACGCTCCACAACACAATCAACACCACAACAAAGATGCCGGTGCGGGCGGCCCAATAGGCGAGAACCTTCATACGGATAACGGTACCCGGCGCTAGAGTGTGCTCATGCTCCGCCTACTACCGTTCGTTCTTTACGTACTCCTGGTCGCGTATTGCCTCTCCGATGCCCTCCAGCGCCCCGAAGACTCGCCCTACAGCCTGCCCAAGTGGGCGTGGGTGCTGATCATCCTGCTGTTCCCCTACGTGGGAGCCGGCGCTTGGCTGTTCCTGAAGTTCAGCAACCGCGGAACCGGCGGTCAGCCCAAGCCTGAGCCGCGCGGCAAGGGTCCGGACGATGACCCCGACTACCTCAGCTGGTTGCGCGAGCAGGAACGCCGCCGCAAGCAGCAGGGCAACGGCAACTAGGCAAGCAATGTAGCCCGCTCACCGGGCGCGCTCCCTAGGTGCGCGGTGCTGGGCTCAGCGCAACATCTGAGGATTCGGCGCGCGGCGCGAGGCTCGACGCACCTTTTTGAAGATTCGGTCCGCAGTGTGAGGCTCGGTGCGCCATTTGAGGATTCCGTGCGCGCCAGGTGTGGCTCAGTGTCCCTTGTACAGCTCCAACATCGCCGCACCCGTCACATTGATGTCGTAGGCCTTCAGTAGTTCTACCTGCTCGTCGTGAATCTCGTCGCGCAGCGCCGCGTCGCTCAGCACTTCCTGGAGCACAGCGGCGAAGGCTCCTGCGTCTCGTGCATCTACGGTCACCTGGGGGCGTTCACCCAGCACCGAGCGGTAGCCAGGGTTGTCGCCTCCCATCACGACGCCCGATCCTGACGCCATCGCCTCGATCAGCACGATCCCAAAGCTCTCACCACCGGTGGCGGGGAAGACGGCGAGGTCAGCATCCGCGTAAAACTGCGGCTTGTCCTCCTCGCTCACAAATCCCTCAAGCCTCACCACGCCACCCAGCCCTTGGGACTCGATGGCCGCCTCGAGGTCGCCCAGCAACGGGCCCTTTCCGCCGATTCGCACGTCCAGTCGTCGCACGGTCTCACCTGGGAGGGCACCGAGAGCCTGCACGAGCTCGAGCGCTCCCTTACGTTCCACCAGCCGGCCAAGAAACGCAACCACCAAGCGGTCACCCGGGCCCCGCACTGGCCGCGGCTCACGCACCGCGCCGGCAACCGCAGCCACATCCACGGCATTCGGAATCACCGTGCACTCGATACCAAAGGCCTCCCGGGCGAACTCGGCAGCCGGCGCGGATACGGCAGCGAAATCGTCGAACTTGCGCAGGTTGCACCGCAACACCTTTCCCAAGGCGTGCGTGCCGATCGAACTGACACGACCATCGGGCAGGATGTGAAAAGTCCCCACAATCCGCACGGTGCGGGCCTGCACGCGCCTGGCCTCATCGACCACGCGCGCCGCAAACAGCGGCGAATGCGGCGTCTGCACGTGAATCACGTCGTAGCGCTCGCGCTCCAGGAACTCGCGCAACGCCTTGCGAGACGTGGGCAGGGGTACCCGCAGCCCATTGCCGTTGAACGTCACGGCCATGTTGCGGGCCAGCGAGTGCACAGTCACATCGTCACGAGACGCCTCGGAGCACACGTAGTGCACGGTGTGACCGGCACGCTCGAGGTAGCCGCCCAGCGTCAGCGCGTACTGCTGCACGCCGTCGGGCCGGTCGATGCTGTCGTCGAGGACCAGCGCGATCTTCAGGGAGTCAGTCACGGATTCACTTTAGGCGCCGCGCGGGCGACTAGGCCTTGGCGTAGGAGTGCAGACCCTGGAATACCAGGTTGACCACGGTGAAGTTCATGATGATCGCTGCGAACCCAACGATCGAGACCCATGCGCTGCGGCGACCCGCCCAGCCCTGAGTGGTGCGCGCGTGCAGGTAGGCGGCGTAGATGACCCAGATCACAAAGGACCAGATCTCCTTGGGGTCCCAGCCCCAGTAGCGGCCCCACGCGTGCTCGGCCCAGATCGCGCCGGCCATCACAGTGAACGTCCACAGCACAAAACCCACGGCGTTCAGGCGGAACGCCAGCGCCTCGAGCTTCTTGGGGCTCGGCACCGCCTCGAGGAAGCGGAAGGTCTTGCCCTTGATGACGCGTACTCCGGGGTCATGGAAGGCCTTGAGGAAGCGGTTGGTGACCTGGCGTGGCTCACTGTCGCGATAGTCGCGCATCAACTGCAGCGCGGTCGCGATGAAGCCCACGCCAAAGATGCCGGTCGCGATGGTGGCGATGGACACGTGGATGACCAGCCAGAAGCTCTGCAGCGCCGGCTGGAGGCCGGTTGCGTCCTGGTACAGCACGGTGAGCCCCAGACCCAGGGCGATGGTCGCGAGGCCGGTGACGCCGGCACCCATGTAGGTGATGTCGCGCTTGCGCTGCACTATCAGGAAGACAACGACGGCCACGAGCGAACCCGAAATCGTGTACTCGTACATGGTCGACCACGGCACGTGCTCGGCCTCAATACCGCGCGCGGTCACGCCCACGGCGTGCAGCACGGCGCCGACCAGGGTCGCCGCCCGCGCGATGCCCAGCGCCTTGGCGGCCTTCTGATCACGACTTCCAGCCGATGCCCCGGCGCCCGGCGTTGAGGCTCCAGTCTTCCCTGTCCCGGCGTTTGCGCTGACTGTGGCCGATGCGGCGGATGCCTGCGCGGGAGCGCTACCAACACTGACTGCGGCCTCCGGCTCCGCGGTCTTGTTCGCGGCAGCGGCGGCGCCCTTAAGTTCGGCGACGCGGGAGAGGCGGATCGCGTAGGCGACCATCGCGATGGCGTAGAGCACACACGCGCCCCACAGGGCCATCGCACTGAGCTGTTGCAGGTTGTTCACTCGTCCTCCTCATCGGCGTCGGGCACACGCCCGCTCGTCGCGGCGAGCGCCCGGTCTAGCGCCGCCTCGACTCCACCATCATGCGACGGCGCGAGCGCGGCCGCCTCAACCACTGTAGTTGTCGTATCCATCGGCGCCACCAGCCACATTCGGCGCCGGGTGGCGAAAAGGCTGATCGCGAGTCCCACCAGCATCGAGATGGATGCGGCGAGCAGCCACGGCAGGCTGGGGTCGGCGCGTAGATCCATGGCGGCGAAGCGCGGCAGCGCATCAAAACTGATGGTCCCTAGGCCGTCAGGCAGCGTGACGGTGTCGCCCAGCGTGATGCCGAACACGAACGGCTGGCCGTCATCACCTCGGACCGGGCTCAGCTCGCTCTCGTCAAGCTGATACGCATTCTGAGGGACCCCGTCGTCGAGCCCCAGGTCGCCGGTGTAGGCAGTGAAGTAGATCACCGGATTGCCCGGATCCGGGTGAATGGATACAGACCCGCCGGGCTTGGTGACCTCGGTGGGCAGCAGCGTCCCCTTGAGTCCGATCTGCTCGCCCGACGTCACGTCCGGCACCTTCACGACTCCGGTCGACGTGTAGACCTGGTCCTGCGGAAGGAAAACTACCGGGCCCTCGAAGGCCACGTTGCCGTCGCCGTCCGTGTAGGTGAACACGGGCGCGTAGCCATTGCCCTGGAGGTACATCTTGGCGCCGTCCACCTGCAACGGGCGGTTCACCTGCACGTCCTTCTGGACCGCGTCCTCGCCGGGCTCCTGCAGCGTCACGTGAGCCGTGAACTCCTTGGGTCGGCCGTTGTCTTCGAAGACCGCGTCCAGACCGTCGAGTTTCACTGTGAACGGCTGCAGGTCGGCCGGATCAAAGCCGCTGCCGTTGGAGAACGTGTCGTAAGCAACCGCCGCGTTGGTGAATGTGCGGCCCTCGACGATGATCGCCTGGCCGCGATACGTCAACAGCGTGCCGGCGCCCACCGCGATCAGCACGAACACCAGCGAGATGTGGAAGATCAGGTTTCCCAGCTCGCGGATGTGACCCATGTCCGCAGTCATCGCGAGCTCGCGGCGTTCCTTGCCGTCGTTCGTCTTGACGGCACCATCTTTGACAGCGCGCTCGTCGATGCGGATGCGGTAGCCCGTCAGGGCTCCCAGCCAGCCGGCACGGGGGCGCAGCTCCTTGCGCGCACGCTCGATCGCGGTCGCGGCGTCGACGTCCGTCTCCTCGCGGCCGGACGGCTCGTAGCGCGCGAGCGAGCTCGGGACGGCGGGGACCGGGGCGCGCATCGCTTTGTAATGCGCGAGGGCCCGCGGGATGATGCAGCCGATCAGCGAGGCGAACAGCAGCACGTAGATGGCGGTGAACCACGCCGAGCCGAACACGTCCAGGAAGCCCAGCTTGTCCAGCACCGGCCCGATCACGGCATTGTTGTCAATGAACGCCTTGGTCTCACCAGGCTGCTGCGGCCACTGCGGCAGCACCGACCCGGGGATGGCCGCGAGCGCCAGCAGGAGCAGCAGAATCAGCGCGATGCGCATCGAGGTGACCTGACGCCAGATCCACCGCAGCCAGCCGCGCACGCCCAGCCGCGGCGCGTCGGCCACGGCGTAGTTGTCGATCTTCACGCGTGCCATCAGATTGCCACCCAAAAGGAGTCGATCCAGCCCTGCAACCAGTTCGTGACCTGTCCCCACAGCCCCGTCACGAGCATCACGCCCAGGATGATGAGCATGGCCCCACCAAAGCGCATGAGTGCCAGGCGGTGGCGGCGCAGCCACGCAAGCGCGGGCTTGGAGCGTTGCATGAATAGCGCGAACAGCAGGAACGGCAGGCCCAAACCAAAGCAGTACGCGACGGCCAGCAGCACGCCTCGCCCCTGCGAACCCTCCGTCAAGCCGAGCGTGAGGACGGCGGTGAGCGTGGGGCCGATGCAGGGGGTCCAGCCCAGCCCGAATGCCACGCCCAACAGCGGCGCCCCGGCAAGGCCGGCCTTGGGGCTGACGTGGAAGCGCTTCTCGTTTTGCAGAAACGGCATCGCACCCATGAACGCGATTCCCATCAGGATGACGATGACACCCAGCACGCGGGTAATGATGTCCAGTTGGCCCTGCACCTGAGCGCCGAGTGACGTCGCGAGAAAGGCGATCGTGATGAACACCGCGGAGAAACCGGCGATGAAGAGCAGCACTCCCAGAACCAGTCGCGGGCGTGAGGCCCCCTTGCCGGTTCCCGCATCCGCGCCGGCCATGCCAGACACGTAGCCCAGGTAGCCGGGTACCAGGGGCACCACGCAGGGCGACGCGAAGCTGACCAGACCCGCGAGGAGCGCGATGGGTAGCGCTGCGAGCAGGGAGCCCGTCAGGGCCGTGTCGGCGAAACTACCGCCAATGCCCGTCATGGCGCCCGTGGCGAGGCCCGTCAAGAGCCGGCCTCAGCATCGGCCGATGCGGTGTCGGCCCTACCGGCCGCGCTGGCATCGCTCGAGTCATCGCTCGTGTCGCTGCCCTCGGGCTCGCCCAGCGCGCCATCGAGCAGGGACGTGAGCGTCGATGGCTCGACGCGGCCGATGACGCGCGCGTAGATGCGGCCATCGGTGTCGAGGATCACGGACGACGGCACGGCGTTGACGGCGATGAGCCCCTGCAGCGCGGCCACTGCCTCTCCGTTCTTGTCGTCAATGCTGGGGTAATGCGCGCCAAAGGTGCGGTCGAAGGCCTCGGCAGTCGCGGCATCGTCCCGTCCGTTGATGCCCACCACCTGGACGTCGTCGCGCGCATCCGCTGCCACCAGGTCGGGCGCCTCTGCGCGACATGGCGGGCAGGATGCGTACCAAGTGTTGACGATGACAGCCTGGCCGCGGTAGTCCGCGACATCGATGGGCTCGCCTGTGAAGGAGGTTCCCGTCAACACGAGGGGGTCTGGCTGGTCGGACTCGCTAAATATCGTGACCGTGCCGTCGCCGCTGACATAGCCGGGTGACTCGACTGCCTCGCCCGGGGCGCAGCTCGCAAGCGTGAACACGATGGCGGCGATCACTGCGACGAGCAACACCAGGCGCGCGCCGCGCTTCACTTAGGGACCTCGATGTGGGCCGCCGGTTCGCTGTAGAACATCGCGACGGGCTTGTCGCCCTCGAACTCGAACGACGTCAGCGACGCCACTGCACACTCGCGCGACCGCGGGTCGTGGAAGAACTTGCGCCCCTCAAAGTGCATGCGCGCGACCCAGATGGGCAGTTGGTGGCTCACCATCACGGTCTCCGAGTCGGGGTTCGCGCGGGCGGCGTCAGTGATGGCCGCCCACATGCGGTCGCGCTGCTCGACATAGGGCTCGCCCCAGGACGGCGTCCACGGGTTGCGCAGGCGCCACCAGTGGCGCGGGTGCATGAAGTCCTTGGGGCCCGATTGCACAGGTTCGCCCTGGTAAACGTTGGCGGCCTCGATGAGCCGGTCGTCGGTGACGATCTCCAGGTCGAAGGCCTTCGCGACGGGCACCGCGGTCTGCTGGGCCCTGAGAAGCGGTGAGGCCACCACTCGGCCGACTCTGTTGCCGCCCTCGACAAGGGAGTCCGCCACAGCCTGCGCCATCGCCTCGCCGGTCTCCGACAAGCGGAACTCAGGCAGGCGGCCGTACAGGATCTTGTCCGGGTTGTGGACGTGACCGTGACGCAGGAGGTGAACCAGGGGCATATGTCTATTGTCACCCGCCTACGCGAGTGCCCTGCGCAAGATCCCCGCATCGATGCGCCAGAAGCCCACCACGGCATCGTCCGCGAGAACAACGGGAACTTCGTCGCCGTATTTTTCGCGCAGTTTTAGGTCAGTGTCGATGTCTACCTCGAGCCACTCGACGCCCGTTTCCGCACAAACTTCCTGGACTGTCGCGCGTGCGGCCTCACAAAGGTGGCACCCCTCACGCGTGTAGAAGGTGACCCGGTGGCTCATCCCTCAAGAATACGTGCCGCTGAGGGTCCCACCGCTCTGTAGGGTTAGCCGGGTGAAGAAGCCAAAGAAAAACGACGTGCCGGGTCCCGGCATCGCTGCGTTCTTTGACGTCGACAACACGATCATCCGTGGCGCGAGCGCGTTTCACATCGCGCGCGGCCTCAAGCAGCGTGGGTTCTTCAGCAGCCGCGACATGATCAAGTTCGGCTGGGAGCAGGGCAAGTACGTCCTGCTCGGCGAGACCAAGGAGCAGATGGAGAATCTGCGCACCGACGGCGTCTCGCTAGTCAAGGGATGGTCGGTGGCCGAGATGGCAGCCATTGGCGAAGAGGTCTACGACGAGGTCCTCGCGCTGCGAATCTTCCCTGGCACCAAGGCGCTCCTCGACAACCACCTCGCGCAGGGCCACGAGGTATGGCTCGTGACCGCGTCCCCCGTCGAGGTGGGGCGCATCGTCGCCCGTCGCATGGGTGCGACCGGGGCGCTCGGCACCACGCCAGAACACGAGGGCGGTTACTACACCGGCCGGCTCGCAGGCCCGATGCTGCACGGCGAGGGCAAAGCCGACGCCATCAAGATCCTCGCGGACGAGCGTGGGCTGGACCTCGCGGCCTCCTTTGCCTACGGCGACTCGATCAACGACCAGTTCATGCTGAATGCCGTGGGCCACCCCTGCGCCATCAACCCCGACACCAAACTGCGTAAGTTTGCGTTGGCACAGGGGTGGAACATCAAGGAGTTTCGCGACCGCCGCAAGAGTGGACGGCGTGGGATCGTCAAAGCCTCGGTCACCGGCTTTGTGTGGGTGACGATGGCCGTGGTGCGCGGACTCACCGCTGGCGTGTGCGGGCCGGTCAAGAAACTGTTCCGGTCACGCAAGTCCCCGTACGGTCCTGCCGGCCAGGACTAGCGGTCCGCCAGTACTACGTCAGGCTTCGACAATCCACGCTGCTGCGGTGGTTTCTTGAGTCTGCCGTGCCTTCGCGGACCAAGAGGAGTCGCGGAGCGCCCAGAGCGTGCGCTCAAGGACCAATAACGGGTTGCGTCGGGCCGGGTTGAAGCTGGGTCAAGTCTGGGTTGGGTCGGGGTCGGGCTGGCCGCACTCCGCCGCGCATGACAAAGCCCGCGTCACCAGACGGTGACACGGGCTTGCCTGATTGCAGGGGTATAGACCCTGCTACTACTTCTTATTGCGACGCTGGTGACGAGTCTTGCGAAGCAGCTTGCGGTGCTTCTTCTTCGACATACGCTTGCGGCGCTTCTTGATAACGGAACCCACGGAACCTACCTTGATTGTTGGAAAAGCTTGCGTGTATGTGACCACACACGAGCGTCCAGAACGCGCTGGACGCGACAGACGGTTACCTAGCCTACCGCGCCGGAGGACCGATCGTCATCTTCGGCCACAAATCCGCCTTGGAGGGCGGCCTGCTCCATGAAGGTTTCGACCGCTTGCTGGGGAACTCGGAAGGACCTACCGAAGCGCACAGCGGGGATTTCTCCCGCGTGCACCCAGCGGTAAACGGTCATGCGCGAGACGCGCAGCATGTCCGCCACCTCGGCGACGGTCAAAAAGGTTGTGCGCGATGAGCCGTTGTCAGCCATGTCTAAGTTTCTCCCTCTCAGCAATCAGCCGGTCTATCGGCCGGTTGCTCCTTCTACTGTAGGGGCAGAAGTGACAGTTGTGAAGATGAGAGAACGTGCCGATGAGTCATAAGGGGACGCCAAGTGGTGGCAACCTAATGATGTAGGCGGTCTATCTAGGGCCGTGGAGGAGGCGCATGAGCACGCTGAGCAACGCGCGCGCATCGATTGGCGAATGGGTCGACCGCGTCGCCCTTGCCGCACCCGCACGCCTCACGCTCATCACCTTTGGCGCCGTGATCCTGATTTTCACGAGCTTGCTGTCCCTGCCGGTCGCCACGACATCTGGGCAGCGCGCACCCTTCATCGACGCCCTCTTCACCGCAACTTCCGCCGTGTGTGTCACCGGCCTGACTACGGTCAACACCGGAACGTACTGGTCCGCATGGGGGCTGGCGATTATCGCGGCAGGCATCAAGATTGGTGGCCTGGGAATCATGACGCTGGCGTCGCTCGTTGGCCTGGCGGTCTCCAGGCGGATTGGGCTTACCCAGCGCCTGCTCGCGGCCGGGGAGGCTCGTGCCAGCGGTCTTGGCGACCTACGCTCGCTACTGCGCACCGTGGTCATCATCTCGTTCTCCATCGAGATCACCATCGCGCTAGTGCTGTTCCCTCGCTTCCTTACCCTCGACTACGGGCTCGGTCGCTCAGCGGGATACTCGATCTTCTACGGCATCTCCGCGTTCAACAACGCTGGCTTCTCCCCCGACCCCGAGGGGCTCTACCCGTTCGTCAACGACTTCTGGGTGCTGATCCCCCTAGGACTCGGAGTGCTGGTTGGCGCGCTCGGCTACCCCGTCTACCTCAACTTGATTCGCGGTTGGCGCCGGCCCAAGTCCTGGTCCTTGCACACCAAGCTCACACTCATCATGGTCGCGGCCCTGGCCCTAGTCTCCGCTGGAATGCTGGCCATCCTCGAGTGGTCCAACCCGGCCACACTCGGCGACGCAGCCACACACGAGACCATCGCCAGAATCTTCTTCCAGTCCATCAACCAAAGATCCGGCGGCTTCGCTTCCTTCGACATCTCTCAGGCGCGCGAGCAAACCTGGCTGCTCGAGGACGTGCTGATGTTCATCGGTGGCGGCTCCGGCTCGACCGCCGGCGGCATCCGGGTGACCACTCTCGCGGTGCTGTTGCTCGCGATCTGGGCTGAGGCTCGAGGCCGCCGCGACATGGAGGCCTTCGGCAAGCGCATCGGCACAGAGGTACTGCGCGGAGCAGTCGCCATCACCATCGTCGGTCTCTCGGTCGTGATCGTCGGTACGGGAATCTTCATGGCACAGACCGACATCCCGCTCGACAGATCGCTTTACGAAGTCGTCTCCGCCTACGCCACCTGCGGACTCAGCACCGGCATCACCAGCACGTTGCCCGACGATGCCAAGACGACCCTTGTTGTCATGATGTACATCGGTCGCGTGGGCTCGCTCACCATCGCGGCTGCGCTAGCGTTGAACAAGCAGCGCCGCGTCATTCGGTATCCCTCAGAAAGGCCCCTCATTGGCTAACAAGGCCTCCTCCGCCTCCGGCGTTCTGGTCATCGGACTGGGTCGCTTTGGTTCTGCGCTCGCGGACACGTTGGACACCATGGACGTCGAGGTGCTCGCCGTGGAACGCGACGCAGACCTCGTCGAGCGCTGGTCCAAGCGCCTGCCCGTTGTCGAAGCCGATGCCACTGACCCTCGTGCACTCGAGCAGATGGGCGCGCGCGAGTTCGCGGCCGCCGTCGTCGGCGTCGGCACGTCACTCGAGGCGTCCGTGCTCATCACCGGAAACCTCGTCGACATCGGCATGCCGGAGATCTGGGCCAAGGCCATCAGCGACGAGCACGAGCGCATCTTGCGGCGCATCGGCGCGCACCACGTGGTGCTGCCCGAGTCCTCCGCGGGAGCCCGCGTGGCCCACTCGGTGGGCGGCAAGATGCTCGATTACATCGAGGTCGAGGACGGGTTCACCGTCGTCAAGATGCGCCCGCCTAAGGAGACGCACGGCTTCACGCTCGATCAGATGGACCTGACTGAGAAGTATGGCGTCCGAGTCATTGGCGTCAAGAGCCCCGGGCGCGACTTCGAGTACTCCAGTCCCGACACCGTGGTCAACTCTGATGACCTGCTGGTGGTCGCGGGCGACGGGGAGCTGCTCGAGCGCTTTGCACAGCGTCCGTAGGTAGCTCTCAGTAGTGGGTGCCGCTCTCGAGGCCTAAGACTCAAGCACCCCTCGCGTAACGGAGTCGCCGCTGTGCGTCGGAACGCCATCCAGAGGCTCCACCGAGATGTCGACGATGGGGAAGGCGGCCACCGAGTAGCCGTTGGGGATCACGAACTCCTCGTTGGCCTGGGTGAGGTGCCCCAAGCTGACCATGCCCTCGATGTTCGGATCGATGAGCCACACCTCGAGGTAGCCGTCGGAGACGTCCTCGAAGTCCGTATCAGTGTCGACAACGAGCACCTCGCGGCCGTCGTCGAGCGTCTCGACTCGTGCCGTGCCCGCGTTCGCCTCGGTCGCAAGGTCGGTGAGCGCGGCCTCCGCGATGATGCTTCCCGTTGGGTCGGAATTATCTAGAATACCTGCGACGATGCCACCGCCCACGACTACTCCTACGACACCCGCGGCGATGCCGATCAACCATGGCGTGTACCTCCTGTGGCTGACGTGGGCGCCCTCCGCGCCGGGTTCGCCACGCGACTCCGCCTGCGCATCCCTGCGCGCGGAAAGGTCGGTAATAAACTCCTCCGTGGCATCGGCCGATGCCGTGGCCTGGTCGGTGGAGTCGTCACCACCGGCGATGGGCAGGTCAATCACGAGGGGCGTCGCCGGTGACTCAGCGTCGGAACCCGCAAGCAGTTCGTCGCCGAGCTCGTTGGCGATCTGCTCCCATACGCGATCGGGAGGAGTCAGCATCCCCGAACTGCGTCCGAGGGCGCCAATGCGATCAGCGAGCGTGCGCATGTGCTCAACCCGGTTAGCGCATTCAACGCACTCGGCTGCGTGCATGGCCGCCGTGGCGTCCTGGTCGTCGCCCACTGAAAGGCTGGCGACTGCCTCGTCATCAAGATGCGACATCGGACACCTCCCAGCGGTTGCGCAACGTTATGAGGCTACGGCGTATATGGCTCTTCACAGTCCCCAGCGGCATCTCGAGTTGCTCAGAAATCTGCTCGTGAGTCTGGCCGTCGACGAACGCGAGCGCCATGATGGTGCGCCGCGGGTCTCCCAACGTCTCCAGCTCATAGGACAAAAGCACCTGGTCTAGTTCCGCATCCAGGCTCGCGGAGTCCTCAACGACGGAACGCACGGCATCCACCTTACGGTTCTCGCGGCGCCGCTTGTCGAGCGCGTCGGCGATGCGGCGACGAGCGATTCCCACCACCCAGCCGCGGACCTCGCCACGTGACGGATCGAAAGTGTCGCGAGCGCGCCACGCGGAGACAAATGTTTGCTGTGTCACGTCTTCCGCCTCGTGAGTGTCCCCGAGTGCGCGCACAGCGAGCGTGTAGACCAGCGCCGATGCGTCGCGATAGATGCGCTCGAGCGAGCCTTCCGCTCCTGCGGCGAAGGCGATCCCTGCATCGTCCGTACTGAAGGCGTCCGGGCGCTCATCAGAGGGGCCGTCGTTGGGCGGCTGTGAAACCATCCGCGTAACCCCCTGAATAGAACCGACCTTCGTGAGCGACGCTAGTCATTGACCCGCTCCGCCCAGACAATCACATTGTCATCGTAATGACGAGTACTCCAATTAAATTCCCCTCCACAAGTGACCAACACGAGGTGATGACCGAGCGAGCCGTCCAGGATGCGCTCAAAGTCCACCGTGTCCTTGGAGGTCTGTTCAATGGCGGATACCCGGTAGCGGGCGGTCGCGCCGTCCTCGAGCTCCACGTCCACCTCGGCGCCCTCACTCACGTCTTGGAGCGCGGCGAACGGACCAAGCCCGGTGGGTGAGTCCACGTGAGCGGCGATGAGCGCGATTCCGTCGTCGGCCCCCGGCGCGGCCATGGCCCGGTACCAGCCCGCTACCGCCGCGGTCTCCGGGATCTCGAGCGTGCCATCGCGAAGAAGTCCGACGTCGGTGACATCCATGTCGATGCCGAGGTCCGCCACGGTGAGGCGGACCGGCTCGGGTGCGCGCTGTTCGGCAAGGTAGTCGAGGTCTGCGGTGTAGACGGGCATCTGGGGCGCGGCGACCGGTGCTCCCACACTCGGGATCTCACCCGACCTTGTCGCGCGTACCGACCCACCACTGGCAGCAGGGGCAGGGCTAGCCGTCGCGGCGCGCTGGATGGACTCGGGAACTCCCGAGCCATCGGTGGTGGCACAGCCGGCGAGCACCGTGGCCGCCATCAGTGCGCCGACGACGTAGCGGACGAGGCGGCGAAGGCTGAGCGATGGCGTGGACCCGCCCACCGCACGCTTACCGCGGTGGGTGAGAACTTTAGAAGTACGCACCTTCTGACACCTTTCTTGAGTCCCCCTTGTTTTGCCTCGCGCCTCACGACGCGAGCGGCAGGGGCGCCCCTGGGGGGAGAGGGACGCCCCTGCCGTGAGTGTCACGCGACAGCTACGTGACGTTCTCGTTAGCGGCGGCTACGCGCCACCGCCGCGGTTGCACCGAAGCCTGCGAGCCCCAGTGCCGCGATGATCCCCACGGCCCACAGGACGGTGGAGTTTGAGCCAGTGTCAGCGAATCCCGCGGTTCCGGCCTGAACGCCGGTGGGAGCCGCTCCTGCGCTGGCGGTGTCGACCGTCTGCACCGCGAGCGCGAGGTTGGCATCTGCCGCACTGCCCCAGGCATAGACGATGGTGTTGACGCCATCCTTGATCGGCACATCGGCCGGGCCAATGACCGGGTCACTCTCTCCGGTGAGCGAGACTGCCGCCTCATAGGTAGCAGCGGGCACGTCGGCCATCATCTCGTTCGGGTTAGCCAGGTCCTCGAACAGCACCTCGCCATCCGCCCAGACGTCCACCGCGGGGGCCGCGGCGACGTGACGCACCGTGAGTCGGCCACTGCCGGATGCGGCCGACGAGATGTCGTTGGTGAACAGCGTGGCGGTGGGCTTGGCGTCCGCGTACAGGTGAGCCACTGCGGTGTAGCTCATGTCGGTGTCGAGCTTGAGGTCGATGGGCCCAAGAACGGGAGCCGAGTCGTCCGCAGCATCGGCCGCGGTGATCGCGACAGAGTACGTGTCCGGCGCGAGCTGCAAAGGTCCGCCCATGTCACCAGGCTTAAAGTCGTCGAGCGTAAGGTCGCCGTTCACGTAGACATCTACGGTCAGGTCGGGAATGCCATGCAGAACTGACAGTTCCGCCTTGCCGTCGTCGACGGCCATTGCGGGTGCCCCAAGTCCAGCGGCGAGCACAGTGCCCACCGCGATTGAGGCGAAAATTGTCTTGCGCATCTTGCCTTCTCCATTCCGGGGGTCACGTTGTTGTGACCCGCCTTCATGAAGTACTTCCGACGAAGGGGCTCATTTGGATGCAGCGGCTTCGATAACTTTTTGGTCCGCCTAGATACCAGGATGATTACGGTTGCCCCCAACGCTTTCGCGGTGGTGTGCGTCTCCCTACTATGAACACCATGACTAGCACTCGCACCCACACCACGTCGCGTCGTGTCCGCATTGGCGGGACGCTTGCCTCGCTCGTCGTGATTGCGGGGGTGCTCACCGGCTGTTCGTCCTCTAGTGAGGACTCCGCCGCCACCTATGAGGGCGGTGAGGCGGGCGCGGATGCCGCATACGTCGACGAGTCAGCGGCCCAGGCGCCCGGCGCTGAGATCGCCCAGGCGCCCGGCGCCGAGAATGTCCAGACATCGGTCGCCGACCGGTCCGTCATCGTCACCGGCGCCATGTACATGACGGTCGAAAAGCCAATCGCGGCTGCAGACCAGGCGGTAGGCATTGTGCAGGGTTCTGGCGGACGCATCGACGCCCGCAGCGAGACCGCACCCGATGAAGGCTACGGAGGCTCGGCCTACCTCACCATGCGGATTCCCTCGGACAAGCTCGACACGGTGGTCGACGACCTGCGCGACCTGGGCACGGTTGACGAGTTCAGCACCCAGTCCAGCGACGTCACGACTCAGGTAACGGACCTGGAGGCACAGATTTCCACGCTGCGCGCATCCACGGCGCGCATCGAGGCTCTGCTGCTTGAGGCCGAGGACATCTCCGACATCATCAAGCTCGAGGCCGAGTTGGACAGCCGCCAGGCGGAGCTCGAGGGCCTCGAGGCACGCCAGCGCGGCCTTGAGGATCAGGTGTCGATGTCGACCATCGACCTGTCGCTCACCACCGAGCCGGTCGTGATTGTCGATGACGAACCACAGAACTTCTGGGACGCCTTGGCGGCCGGGTGGGGTGCGCTCGTGACCTTCCTCGCCGGCGCGCTGATCGTGCTCGGGGTGCTGCTGCCCTGGCTCGTGCTGGCGGCAATCATCGCCCTCGTGGTCCTCCTCCTGATCCGCGCCGGACGGGCGCGCAAGGCTCGCCGACCTGCCAAGGCACCTCGTCCACAGCCCGCCTACGCGCGCACTGGAGCCCCCGGCCAGCCGTGGCAGCAGGGTCAGCCGGCACCATACGCCCAGCCTGCGCAGCAATCGCAACCCGCGCCGCAGGCGCCAGCCCAGCCGGACGAGGCCGTAGGACCCGACGCCCCCAAGCCAGCATCGGGCGACAGCGATAAGTAGCCGGCCAGAGGCCCACCAAGGCTCCTGTGCTTACGTCTAGGCGCAGAATCAGGCAACTCTGGACCCGGATGTAAGCGCAGGAAAAAAGTAGCCGCCTGGCGCACCCCAAGGGGGCGTGCCAGGCGGCTGCGTCTTTGAGTTAGCGGGTCGCTAGACGACCGCGTCGACCACCACGGTCGATCCAGCGGCTGCGTACGGCACGGTGTTGCCGTCGATCGCCACGCCGTCCACGGTCAGCACCGCACCCTTGCCGCCCGAGTTCGTCACGTTGATGATGTACTCGGCGCCACGGATCTGGCGCTTGACGGTGAACTGGTCGATCTCCGCGCCGATGCAGGGGTCCACGACGAGCCCGTCGTAGTCCGCGCGCACGCCCAGCAGGTACTGAGAAACCGTCACGAAGTTCCAGGACGCAGTGCCAGTCAGCCACGAGTTCTTGGCCTGGCCGTGGCGCGAGGCGTCCTTGCCGGCGATCATCTGCGCGTAGACGTAGGGCTCGAGTTGGTGTACCTCGGACATCTCCTCGCGGTATGCGGGGGCGATCTGCTTGTAATACTCCCAGGCGTACTCGGCGCGACCCACGACGGTCTCGGCGATGATCACCCAGGGGTTGTTGTGGCAGAAAATGCCGGCGTTCTCCTTGTAGCCCGGCGGGTAAGTCGAGACCTCACCCAGTTCGATCTTGTACTCGGTGAAGGCGGGGTTGAGCAGCACAATGCCGTGGGGGGTGTTCAGTCGCTCACGAGTCGCGTCCAGCGCCTTGATGGCGCGCCCATCCTCGACGCCCAGGCCGCCCATGATGCAGTAGCCCTGCGGCTCGATCCAGATCTGCGCCTCGTCGTTCTCGTGGCTGCCAATCTTGTTGCCGTAGAAGTCGTAGGCCCGCAGGAACCAGTCGCCATCCCAGCCGTGCTCCATGACTGCTTCGCGCATCGTCTGGATGGCCGCCTCTGCCCGGTCAGCCTCAGCATCGTCTCCCCGGCGGCGAGCCAATTCGACGTAGTCGGGACCAATGGCCACGAACATGCCCGCAATGAATACGGACTCGGCGACGCCGCCGGCCTGGTTCTCGGTGGTCTGGAAGGACTCGCCCGGGGTGTCGGAGAAGCAATTGAGGTTGAGGCAGTCGTTCCAGTCGGCGCGGCCGATCAGCGGCAGACCGTGCGGTCCTAGGTTGTTGGTCACGTGGTCAAACGAGCGCTTGAGGTGCTCCATGAGCGGAACCTCGGTGGCGGGGTCGTTGTCGAACGGCGTGGGCACGTCAAGGATCGAGTAGTCGCCCGTCTCCTTGATGTAGGCCGCGGTGCCGAGCACCAGCCACATGGGGTCATCGTTGAAGCCAGAGCCCACCGCATTGTTGCCGCGCTTGGTGAGTGGCTGGTACTGGTGATAGGCGCTGCCGTCCTCGAACTGTGTCGAGGCGATGTCGATGATGCGCTCCTTGGCACGCTCCGGCACCAGGTGCACAAAGCCCAGCAGGTCCTGGTTGGAGTCACGAAAACCCATGCCGCGGCCAATTCCGGTCTCAAAGTACGAGGCCGAGCGCGACATGTTGTACGTCACCATGGACTGGTACTGGTTCCAGATGTTGACCATCCGGTCAAGCTTCTCGTCATTCGAGGACACCGTGTACGAGCCCAGCAAGTGATCCCAGTAGGAGTTGAGTTTGGCGAACTGCGCGTCCGTCTTCTCGTTGGAGTCGAACTTCTTCAGTAGCTCCAGAGCGGGCGCCTTGTTGACGATGCCCTTGGACTCCCACTTGTCCTCGCGGGCGTTCTCGAGGTAGCCCAGCGTGAACGTGTAGGTCTTTGACTCGCCGGGGGCGAGCGTCACGTCGAGCGAGTGCGAGCCGATCGGGTACCAGCCGGACGCGACCGAGTTCGCGGACTTGCCCGCCGCAGGCACCTCAGCCTCGCCGAAGCCGTTCTGGTGACCCAGGAACGTATCGCGGTCAGTGTCGAAGCCCGCGATGGGGGCGTTCACGCCGTAGACCGCGAAGTGGTCGCGCCGCTCGCGGTACTCGGTCTTGTGATAGATGTTGCCGTCCACCACCTCGACCTCGCCGATGTTGAGGTTGCGCTGGTAGTTAGTCTGGTCGTCTTCGGCGTTCCACAGGCAGAACTCGACAAAGCTGAACAGTGTGACCGATTTCTCGGAATCGGACTCATTGGTGACGGTGACCTGGTGGATCTCCGCATTGATGTCCACGGGCACAAAAAAGAGGGTGGAGACCTTCAGCCCGCCGCGCGAGCCGGTGATGCGCGAGTAGCCCATGCCGTGGCGGGTCTCAAAGAAGTCGAGCTCCGCCTTATAAGGGAAGTAGCCGGGGCTCCACACGTCGCCGCCATCGTTGATAGAGAAGATGCGGCCACCCGAGTCCACGGGGGTGTTGTTGTAGCGGTAACGCGTGAGGCGACGCATCTTGGCGTCACGGTAGAACGAGTAGCCGCCACCCGTGTGGGAGATGAGTCCGAAGAATTCCTGTGACCCGAGGTAGTTAATCCACGGATAAGGAGTGTGTGGTGTGGTGATGACGTACTCGCGTGCGTCATCGTCAAAGTGTCCGAACTTCATCATGCCCTTCCCCATTGAAGGCGGTGCAACCCAGCCTTCGACTGCCCGAGCGGGGCAAGACCTACTAGATCATGCCCAACCCGCGCGCTATCGAAACGATTCGTTAATGCCACTACGGTACACGCTAGCGCACGCAACCGGGAAACTTTCCTGAACTCAACTCGGCTAAGCGCGTGCTTCTGTGCCACCTACTGCACGCGTGACCGGTAGGTTTGGCACATGCTGCTGTCAGATCGCGATATCCGAGCCGAACTCGATGCGGGCCGCGTAGCCCTCGACCCCTACGAGCCTGGCATGATCCAGCCCTCGTCAATCGACGTACGCCTCGATAAGTTCTTTCGCGTGTTCGACAACCACAAGTACGGCGTAATTGACCCGTCCGTCGACCAGCCCGACCTGACCCGTCTGGTCGAGGTTGAGCCGGACGCGCCCTTCGTGCTCCACCCGGGAGAGTTCGTCCTGGGCTCGACGTACGAGTCCGTCACGCTCCCCGATGACATCGCGGCGCGTCTCGAGGGCAAGTCCTCGCTCGGACGACTCGGCCTCATGACGCACTCGACTGCCGGTTTCATTGACCCCGGCTTCGTGGGCAACGTGACCCTCGAGCTCGCAAATGTGGCCACCCTGCCCATCAACCTGTGGTCCGGCATGAAGATTGGCCAACTGTGCTTCTTTCGCCTGTCTTCCGTCGCTGAACACCCCTACGGATCTGCCGCGTATGGCTCGCGGTACAGCGGCCAGCGCGGACCCACGGCCAGCCGCAGCGCACAAAACTTCCACCGCACCGAGGTCTAAAGCTACTCGCGGCGCTCAATGACCGCCGGCAATCCATTCGCGCCCAGTCTGATGGGTCCGCTTGAGTAACCCCTTGGGGCCGGGCGCGCGAACAATTGACATGTGGGTCCCTACGGCTAGGCTGATGCCGTCTTGAGGAGGACCAACAATGACCGATTCCCCCGTACCCGGCTGGTACACCGACCCACAGGACGCCACCGGCCTCCGCTACTGGGATGGCGCAGGCTGGACCGAACACACCCACAGTGCCGCCGATGCCGCGGCCGCCACAGCGGCAGCCTCGGCGATGCCGCCCGCCACCACCCAGCAGTCAGCGCCGCAGGATTCGTTCGCAGCCCCGACCGCAGAATCGGGCGGATACGGCGACGGCGTCGCCACTAGCGAGGGAGCAGCCCCCGCCGTTGCGTACGGCTCCTACGGAAGTTCTGAACACGTCGCCGTCGGCGGCACCGAAGAGAGCAAGGGCGGCCTGAGCAAGGGCGCACTCGTCGGCATCATCGTTGGCGGTGCCATCCTCATTGCCGCGATCATCGGCGCTGTGCTCCTGTTCACGAAGAGCGGCTCCGACGACGCCGCCACCACCGATCCGGTCGCCAGTGAGGACTCGGGATCCGCCACCGAAGACACGGCGACTGACGATGCCCCCGGAACGGACGACACCACTGGCGACGATGCGCCGGCAGGCGACGAGACCCCGGCCGGCGACGTCGCGACCGGGGCGGGCAACGCCGTGGTCCCCGATGGCTGGACGGCAGTCACGAGCGAGAGCGGGGCCGTCACTTTCGCGCACTCGCCAGACATGAGCGATGCCTCCGAGTTCATCGACCTTGGCGCACTCAACGAGCAAATGTCAGCCGCCCTGCCGGGTTCGACGTCGGAGATCAGCGGCATGTGGGTGGACGTCACCGCGACCGACACCTCGGGGTCATCCGTCATGGTCTTGGCAACCAACAGTGCGGTGAACTCCGGCAACCCCTCGGTGGAGCTCGAGGCCTTCGCGCAGTCCGCGACCGGGGGCGCGGAGGACCTCGTCATGAGCGAGACCAGGGAATCCGTCACTGCTGCTGGTTACGACGCCGACACTCTCGACTATTCCTCGACGTCACTTGACGTCAAGGGGTACTCCTCGGTGACGATTATCACCAACGAGGATGCCTCATTGTTCGTTTTCGCGTCGAGTACTCACGACGCTGAACAGGCGGCGGATCTCAACCAGAAGACGGTCGACTCGGTAGTGATCAACCACGCGCCGTAAGGGCCTACGTCGCTCCGCGACACCTCTCGACCACGGCGGCGCCGGTCACTATGACCGGCGCCGTTCGCCTTCCCTCTCGCCCCCACGCGAGGCAAGACCGGAGTTCTCCTGTCGCGGCATCGGCGCTATGCTGGCGTTTCACGACAGGGGAGCGTTTCCCGCAAGGGACCAGAACGCTGAGAGTGCGGAACCGCCGCAGACCCTCGAACCTGATCCGGCTCACACCGGCGTAGGGAGTCGAGTCTCGTCCCCTCCTTGAGTATCGGGAGGATTCACCATGCGCACAGTGCGCACCGCCGCCATCGCGGCAATCACCATCTCCACGCTCGCGCTCGCCGCCTGCTCGTCCGGCGACCCGGACAGCGAGTCGAGCGACACCCCCACTACCGCTACGGCCAGCTCTTCTGAGCCCACCGCAGCCGCGGGCGGCCTGGGCACCGAGGTCACAGTCGTGACGCACGACAGCTTTGCCGTGCCCGATGACGTACTTGCAGCGTTCGAAGAGGACAGCGGCCTCAAGGTCACCTTTGTAGCCCCTGGTGACGGTGGCACGCTGGTCAACCAGCTGATCCTTACCAAGGACGCACCGCTTGGCGACGTGGTCTTTGGCGTGGACAACACCTTTGCGTCGCGGGCCATTGACGAGGACGTGTTTGCCGACTACGCCTCCTCCGCACCTGCCGCAGCGCAGGCTGCGCAGTACGCAGTCCCCGACAGCGCCGCGCTGACTGCGATCGACTTTTCAGACGTGTGCCTTAACGTGGACAACTCATGGTTCGAGGCCAACGACGTCGCCGTTCCGGCGGCACTCGACGACCTCCTCAAGCCCGAGTACAAGGGCCTGCTTTCCGTCACTAACCCCGCGACGTCCTCCCCCGGGCTCGCGTTCTTGTTGGCGACCATCTCCGCGGAGGGCGACGGCTGGCAGGACTACTGGACCGCGCTGAACGACAATGACTTGCGCGTGACATCCTCCTGGTCAGACACCTATTACACGGACTTCTCCGCCCCCAACTACGGCGGCGACTACCCCATTGTCTTGAGCTACGCGTCCTCCCCGCCCTACGAGGCTGGCGAGGATGGCACCACCCCCACGTCGGCGCTGCTGGACACGTGCTTCCGTCAGGTCGAGTACGCGGGCGTGCTGAACGGTGCGAAGAACCCCGCAGCCGGGCAGGCCGTAGTGGACTGGATGCTTTCTGACGATTTCCAGGCCTCCATCCCCGAGAACATGTACGTCTACCCGGTATCCACCTCCGTGGCGATTCCCGCTTCGTGGGAGGAGTCCGCGCCGCTCGCCACCACTCCGTGGACCTTGACTCCCGCGGAGATCACGGCAAACCGGGACGACTGGATTCAGCAGTGGACGGACATCGTCACGCCGTAGCGCGCGACTGATCCGTCGAGGCCGAGAAACGCCGATGCTGCGCCGACGCTCGCTCCACCCCGCGTGGTGGGCGCTGGCGGCCGTGCCGGTGGCGTTTCTCGGCCTCTTCTTTTTGTGGCCGCTGCTGACGATCCTGGGGCGTGGGCTCATCGTCGACGGACACCTGGACGTGGCCGGCGCGTGGGAGGTCTTGACGGAGCCGCGAACGGGCAAGGTGGTCGCCACCACGATCTGGCTCGCGTTGCTCGGTACGGTGGGGTCGCTACTGCTAGGGGTGCCCGCCGCGTACGCACTGTTCCGGGTCCGCTGGCGCGGACAGAAGGCGGTGCGCGCGCTCGCTACCGTGCCGTTCGTGTTGCCCACCGTCGTGGTCGCAGCGGCCTTTTCAGCACTGCTGCGACCGTCAGGTCTGCTCGGCCACTTTTCACTCGACCAGTCGATGGCCGCCGTCGCCGCCGCGCTGGTGTTCTACAACGTGGCCGTGGTGTTGCGAGTGGTGGGCGGAACTTGGGCTGGCCTTGACCCCTCAACCGTCGCCGCCGCGCGCGTACTCGGCGCCAGCCGCTGGCGAGCCTTCCGTGAGGTGACGCTTCCCGCGCTCATGCCTGCCGTGGCATCGGCCGCCGCCATCGTCTTCCTGTTTTGCGCCACGTCCTTTGGCGTGGTGCTGGTGCTGGGAGGCACGCGTGTCTCCACCGTGGAGACCGAGATCTATCTGCAGGTCAACCAGTTCCTCGACCTGCGCGCGGCTGCCGTGCTGTCAATATTGCAGTTACTGATTGTGGGCCTTGCGCTGTGGGTGGCGGACCAGGCGCGCAAGCGCCGCGAGCGCGCGACGTCGGGTAAGCGCCTGGACGGCACCCGGGCGGCACGCCGAAAGGACGTCCCCGTACTTGCGGCGATTCTGGCGGCTCTGGGGCTGGTGTTGCTCCCGCCCCTGTATGCGTTGGTGGAGCGCTCGCTGCGCACGGCATCGGGACACGGCTTTGACCACTATGCGGCGCTGTTTCAGCAACCCGGGCGATCAGTCCTGCCGGTACCGGTGTGGGAGGCGGCGGTGAACTCGCTCGAGACCGCGGCGCTCGCCGCGGCGGTGGCGACCATCCTCGGCGTCGTGGTGGCGCACCTGGTGACGCACCGAACCCGGCGCTCTGCGCTGCTCGACACTCTGGTGATGCTGCCGCTGGGAGTCAGCGCCGTGATGGTGGGACTCGGCATGCTGCTCACACTGAACCAACCCATTTTTGGCGTGACAATCGGTGGTTCGTGGTGGCTCGTGGCCGCGGCGCAGGCGGTGGTCGCGTTGCCGCTCGTGGTCCGCAGCATCGTTCCCACCGCCAGGGCCATCGATCCACATCTGCGCATGGCGGCATCATCTCTTGGCGCGAGCCCGTGGCGCGTGTGGCGGACCGTGGACTGGCCGCTACTACGCGGCACCACCGGGCTGGCGCTAGGGTTCGCGTTCGCGATCGCACTCGGGGAGTTCGGGGCGACCAGTTTCTTGGCGCGTCCAGACCGGCCCACGCTGCCTACGGCGATCTACCGACTGCTGGGTCGCCCCGGCCTGGAGAACATCGGCATGGCGTTCGCGGCCTCTGTCTTGCTCGCCATCATGACCGCGTCCGTCATGATGGCATCAGAGCGTATGCGTACGCAGGTAGGAGCTGATCTGTGACTAAAAATGGAGCCGGGCTAGAAGTTGCGGGACTGCGCGTGACGTATCCCGGAAAACCTCCCGTAGAGGCGGTCGCGGGCGTGGACCTCACTGTCGTACCCGGCCAGATCGTGGGCCTGTTGGGACCGAGCGGGTGCGGCAAGTCGACGCTGCTCAGCGCCATCGTGGGCGTCGTGGAGCCCGATGCCGGCTCGGTCGCGTGGGACGGCGTCGATGTCACGCACACTCCCATCCACCAGCGCGGGTTCGGGTTGGTATTCCAGGACGGACAGCTGTTCCCTCACCGGACGGTGGCGGGCAATGTGGGCTTCGGCCTCGACATGGCCGGGGTTGCCCGCGCTGAGCGCGACGAACGGATTGCTGAACTGCTAGAGGTGGTGGGCCTGGCGGGCTATGGGGGTCGCGAGATTACCGAGCTGTCAGGCGGGCAGCGTCAGCGCGTGGCGGTGGCACGGTCGCTCGCCCCGCGACCCCGGCTGCTGCTATTGGATGAGCCGCTGTCCGCGCTGGACTCGGAGTTGCGTGGGCGCCTGGCCACGGACCTGGGCCAGATTCTGCGGCGCTACTCCATGACCGCCGTGATGGTCACGCACGATCCGCGCGAGGCGGAGATGGTGTGCGACCGCGTGGTGCGGATGCGGGACGGGGTGCTTCTCTAGCAGTCGCAGGCGATGCGATTGCCCGCCTGAAGCGCCGGCGCGGTGAGGGAGTCAGGTGCGCGGGTTGCGTCTACCGTGGCGGGAACGCCCGTGATGGGGTCGGAACCTGCGGCATCCACGGGATAACCCTCGCGCGCCCAGTACTCGAAGCCACCAATCATCTCGCGGACCTCGTAGCCCAGCTCAGAAATGATCAGACCCGCGCGGGTGGCGCCGTTGCAGCCAGGACCCCAGCAGTACACAACGAACCTCGTGCCAACGGGATACTCGGGGATGCGCTGGGCCATCTCTGGCTTGGGCATGTGAGTCGCGCCGCGCGCGTGGCCCTGGTCCCAGGCGATCTGGTCGCGGGTATCGATGAACACGAAGCCCGCGTCCTGGCTCTCGAGCGCTGAATGGACGTCGGAGGCGTCCGTCTCGAAGGCGAGTTTGGCGGCGAAGTGGGCTGCAGCATCGGCCGTCATTGCGGTGGCGGTGGCATCGATTGTCATGGGGCGAATCTACCCGAGCGCGCGATTCCTTGGGGCAATGGAGCGGCGCGCACTAGAGTTGAGCGTTGGCGACTCAAGTTTGACGAATTCACTTGACAACCCGTCCCAAATCCGCATACTTGAGTGTAGGCGGCTCAACTTTGAGAGCCGGACTCAACCGTGGGCCAAGAAGGGCCCAGCGGCGCAAGCCGCAGACAAGGAGAATCACATGTCACGTGCAGTAGGCATTGACCTCGGCACCACGAACTCGTGCGTTGCCGTACTTGAAGGTGGCGAGCCCACCGTCATCGCAAACGCAGAGGGCGCCCGCACCACCCCGTCGGTGGTCGCGTTCTCGAAGACCGGTGAGGTGCTGGTCGGCGAGATCGCCAAGCGCCAGGCCGTCACCAACGTTGACCGCACCATCGCGTCGGTCAAGCGTCACATGGGAACCGACTGGGACCAGGAGATTGAGGACAAGAAGTACACCGCGCAGGAGATCAGCGCGCGCATCCTCGGCAAGCTCAAGCGTGACTCCGAGGAGTTCCTCGGCGAGGCCGTGACTGAGGCCGTCATCACCGTTCCCGCGTACTTCAACGACGCCGAGCGCCAGGCCACCAAGGATGCCGGCGAGATCGCGGGCCTCAAGGTCCTGCGCATCGTCAACGAGCCCACCGCTGCAGCACTCGCGTACGGCCTCGACAAGGGCAAGGAAGACGAGCTCATCCTGGTCTTCGACCTCGGTGGCGGAACGTTCGACGTCTCGTTGCTCGAAGTGGGCAAGGACGAGGACGCCTTCTCGACCATCCAGGTCAAGGCCACCGCAGGTGACAACCGCCTGGGCGGCGACGACTGGGACCAGCGCGTCGTTGACCACCTCATCAAGGAGGTCAAGAACGGCCAGGGCGTCGACCTGTCCAAGGACAAGTCCGCCGTGCAGCGTCTGCGCGAGGCGGCAGAGCAGGCCAAGAAGGAACTCTCCTCGGCCAACTCCACCAACATCTCGCTGCAGTACCTCTCCATTGGCGAGAATGGCCCGGTCCACTTGGACAGCAAGCTCACGCGCGCTCAGTTCCAGGAAATGACCAAGGACCTACTCGAGCGCACCAAGGCTCCCTTCAAGCAGGTCATCAAGGACGCCGGCGTTCAGCTCAGCCAGATCGACCACGTCGTGCTCGTGGGTGGTTCCACCCGCATGCCCGCCGTGACCGAGGTCGTCACCGAACTCACCGGCGGCAAGGAGCCCAACAAGGGCGTCAACCCCGATGAGGTCGTCGCAGTAGGCGCCGCCCTGCAGGCTGGTGTCATCACCGGTGAGCGCAAGGACGTGCTGCTGATTGACGTCACTCCCCTGAGCCTCGGCATCGAGACCAAGGGTGGCGTCATGACGTCGCTGATCGAGCGCAACACCGCGATCCCAACCAAGTCCTCCGAGGTCTTCTCGACTGCTGACGACAACCAGCCGTCCGTGATGATCCAGGTCTACCAGGGTGAGCGCCAGTTCGCCCGCGACAACAAGCTGCTCGGTACGTTCGAGCTCGGTGGCATCGCACCCGCACCACGCGGCGTGCCGCAGATCGAAGTCACGTTCGACATCGACGCCAACGGCATCGTGCACGTGCACGCCAAGGACCGCGGAACGGGCAAGGAATCGTCCATCACCGTGACCGGCGGCTCGGCACTGTCCAAGGAAGACATCGAGCGCATGGTTCAGGACGCGGCCGAGCACGAGGCAGAGGACAAGCAGCGCCGAGAGGATGCCGAGACCCGCAACAATGCCGAGTCGTTCGCGTACTCCACGGAGAAGATCCTGGGCGAGAACGAGGACAAGGTTCCTGCCGAGGTGGCCGAGGACGTCAAGGCCGCGATCGCCGAGGTGAAGACCGCGCTCGAGGGCGATGACACCGCAGCCGTCAAGACCGCGCACGACTCGCTGGTCGAGAAGGCTCAGAAGATCGGCGAGGCCGTGTACGCGGCTCAGCAGTCCGAAGGCGCAGACGCGGGCGAGAGCGAAGCTCCCGCTGGCGATGACGCCGCATCCTCCGACGACGAGGAAGACGTCGTTGACGCCGAGATCGTTGACGACGAGGAAGACGAAGAGAAGAAGTAGCGCCCGATGCGACGGGCGGGTTGGCACACGCCGCCCGCCCGTCGCGCGTTACCCCACTCACCGCTCCATAGGAGGACATCGTGACTGATACACCCGAAGACAAGCCCAACGACGACGCGACCCCCAGCGACGACGCAGAGAACAACGACGCATCGGCCCACCACGGCGACGATGCTCTCGCCGACGTCGAGTCGATCCTCAACGAGGCCGGCTCGAACCTCGACGCCGACCAGGACGGCGCGGGCGACGCGCTGACCAAGGCTGCGAACATGGCCGCCGAGCACCTCGAGGACCTGCGCCGCCTGCAGGCCGAGTTCGTGAACTACCGCAAGCGTGTGGACCGCGACCGCGCGGCTCTTGGCGACCAGGCTCAGGCCAAGGTCATCGAGTCGCTCATCCCTGCCCTAGACGACATCGCCGCCGCTCGCGAGCACGGCGACCTGACCGATGGCCCATTCGCGTCCATCGCGACCAAGCTCGAGGAGTCCCTGGGCCGGCTTGGCTGGGAGCCTTACGGAGCCATCGGTGACGAGTTCGACCCCCAGATCCACGAGGCACTGATGTCTCAGCCCAGTGCCGAGGTCACCGTGCCCACCGTTCAGCAGGTTGCCCAGCCGGGCCACCGCATCGGCGACAAGGTGTTGCGCCCCGCGCGCGTCATCGTCGCTCAGCCCGAGTAATCACCCGCTAATGCTTCGCGAAGGGAGGCGCCCATGACGAGTCAAGACTGGTTCTCCAAGGACTTCTACAAGACGCTAGGCGTCCCCAAGGATGCCGATGAGGCCGCCATCAAAAAGGCCTATCGCAAGCAGGCCAAGGAACTACACCCGGACCGTAACCCCGGCAACGCGAGCGCTGAGAAGCGCTTCAAGGACGTGGGCGAGGCTTACGCGGTACTGAGTGACAAGACTCAGCGCGAGCAGTACGACTCGGTGCGCGCAATGGGCGGCGGACCCCGCTTCCAGGCAGGAGGCCAGGGAGGCGGCGGCTTCGAGGACGCCATGGGTGGCATGTTCGGCGGAGGCCGCACGCAAAGCGGTTCGTTCGGCGGGGGCCGCACCCAGAGCAGCGGCGGATTCGAAGATATTCTGTCGAACATGTTTGGTGGCGGACGTCGTGGGCCCACTCCGGGCCAGGACATCGGCGCAACCACTGAGGTGGCCTTTCGCCAGGCAGCGGACGGCGCGACCATCTCCCTCACCCTGGACGGCCACAAGTTCTCCACCCGCCTACCCGTGGGCGTCAAGGACGGTCAGAAGATCCGCATCCGCGGCAAGGGACGCCCCGGCCAGAACGGCGGCCCTCCCGGCGACCTGATGCTCACGGTCCGCGTCGCTAAGCACCCCGTCTTCACGGTAGACGGCAACAACCTGCGCATGACACTCCCCGTCGCCTTTGACGAGGCCGTGCTGGGAGCGAACGTCGAGGTCCCCACGCTGGACGGCACTCGCGTCAAGGTCAAGGTCCCCTCGGGCACCAACTCCGGCCGCGTATTGCGCGTCAAGGGGCGCGGCCTGAACGGACCAACCGGGACGGGCGATCTGTTGGCCACGGTCAGCGTGACGGTGCCAGGCAAGGTCTCGCGCGCGGGCAAGGAGGCGCTGCAGGCCTTCGCGCTGGAGACCGCCAAGGACGACCCGCGCGGAGACCTCTACAAGGACGCCGTCAAGTAGTTTTAGCCCAGTAGGCCCGGCACCAGCTGACGGAAGGAGTCAGGCATGGAACGTCCCGACGTTGACGAGCCCGTCTTCCTGATCTCGGCCGCGGCCGAACTGGCCGGAATGCACGCCCAGACCTTGCGCCAGTACGACCGCGTGGGGCTCGTCGTTCCCCGCCGCCGCCCAGGCGGCGGACGCCGCTACTCCCTGCGCGATGTCGCCGTGCTGCGTGAGGTCCAGCGCCTCAGCCAGGACGAGGGCATCAACCTGGCCGGCATCGCACGAATCCTCACGCTGTCGCGCGAGGTCGAGCGGCTCGAGGCCGAGGTGGAGAAACTGCGCCACCGCGCAGACACCGGATCGCGAGTCTTTGCGACCGGCTCACGCGGCAACGTAGTGATCGTGGAGCGCGGTCAGCGAGGCGCGCGCGACGAGGGGCGCGCGCTGGTGCTGTGGCGCAGTCATAACTCCTAGGACACCGCCATCTCTTGACACCCGCAGTGGGCCGCGCCAGCATGAGGCATGGCCGACGACACTCCGCACCTGCACCACTCGTTCGACTACGTCGAGATCCCTACTCAGGACATCGGCGCCGCAGAGACGTTCTACGGGGACGCCTTCGGCTGGCGATTCACCGCCTACGGCCCGGGCTACCTCGGCATCGTGAGCCCGGACGGCCGCGAGATCGGCGGCATCTCGCTGGGTGGGCAGGCCGGCTCCGGCGATCTGCTCGTCGTCCTCTACTCGCGCGACCTCGAGGCCAGCCGCGACGCAGTGGCGGCCGCCGGCGGCATCATCCGCCGTGACATCTTCCAGTTTCCGGGCGGACGCCGTTTCCACTTTGCTGACCCAAGTGGCAATGAGCTCGCCGTGTGGGGCCACGAGGTCGAGCATCTCTTCAGCCATTGACCGCCCGCCTGACGACACCGATTGCCGCGTGTCAGCCCCTGGTCGTAGGCTCGACCCATGACGTCCGACAACGCAGTAGAGGCCGAAGGCCTTATCAAGAACTTCAAGGAAACCAAGGCCCTCAAGGGAATCGACCTGGCGGTGCCTCGCGGCAGTGTGCTGGGCGTCCTGGGCCCCAATGGTGCAGGCAAGACCACCGCGGTGCGGATTCTCGCGACCCTGCTGCGGGCCGACGGCGGCCACGCAAAAGTAGCAGGCTACGACGTAGCCAAGAAGCCCTCGGAAGTCCGCAAGCGCATCGGCCTGACTGGCCAGTACGCGTCGGTTGATGAGGAGTTGACCGGCCGCGAGAACCTACACATGATCGCCGCGCTGCTTAACATGTCCGGGCGGTCATCCAAGGCGCGCGCCAAGGAACTGCTGGAGTGGTTCGATCTCACGGACGCAGCCGACCGTACTCTCAAGACCTACTCCGGTGGAATGCGGCGCCGGCTCGACCTCGCCGCCTCACTCACGGGTCACCCCGAGGTGGTGTTCCTCGACGAACCGACCACGGGACTTGACCCCGCCAAACGCGAGGACATGTGGGACGTCGTGCGCGACATCGTCAAGCGCGGCACCTCCGTACTGCTCACGACGCAGTACCTCGAGGAGGCCGACGCCCTGGCCGACGACATCGTGGTGATTAATCACGGCGAGGTCATCGCTCACGACACCGCCGACAAACTCAAGCGCGTGGTCGGCTCGCAGACGCTGCGCGTGCGACCCAGCGATGCATCACAGGTAGATGCGGTGAACACGATTCTCGCCGAGGTCGCCACCGACGGTGCGCCCGTCGACGAATACCGGCCGGGCGAGTACTCGGTGCCCGTGGTCGACGACTCCGCTCTCGCGACGGTCGTGGGCAAGCTCGCTGCCCAGCAGGTGGCAGTCACGGAGCTCTCGCTCCAGCTACCCAGCCTCGACGAGGTGTTCTTCACGCTCACCGGAGAAAGGCAACGGCCCACGGCGGACGATGCCACGGCCGGCGAGGAACAGGAGGTGTCGGCATGAGCACCGCATCCGTCACGCACGACGTCGAGGTCATCCAGCAGGGCCCCTTCGACATGTTCCGCCACTCTTGGGTGCTCGCCAAGCGATCGCTCGTCAAGACCTGGCGTACGCCTGAGGGCCTGATCGACGTCACGTTGTCGCCCATCATGTTCACGTTGCTCTTCACGTTCATCTTCGGTGGCGCGATCGCAGGATCCACCGCCGACTACTTGGTGTTCCTGATCCCCGGGTTGATCGGTCAGAACATCGCGTTCGCGTCCGTGGGAATCGGCATTCAACTCAACTCGGACATGTCCAAGGGTATTTTCGACCGCTTCCGTGCCTTGCCGATCTCACGGGTGGCACCGCTGCTAGGGGCGGCGCTGGGCGACGTGGTTCGCTACGTGCTGCTGATCGGGATCATGGTCGGCACCGGCTATGCGCTCGGGTACCGCGTCACCACGGACCCGCTGAGCTTCCTGGCTGGTTGCCTGCTCGCAATCCTGTTCGCCCTATGCCTGGCGTGGGCGCCCATGCTTGTAGGCCTGATCGCGCGCTCGGAGCGGGCAGTGCAGGGCATCGTGTTCATGACGCTTTTCCCACTAACATTCGCGTCCAACGCTTTTGTGCCTACCGAGACCATGCCCGACTGGCTCGCCGCATTCGCCAACGCGAACCCGCTGTCGCACCTCATTGAGGCGCTGCGCATGCTGTGGAGTGGCGGCGACTGGCACGCGCCCGTGGGATGGACGCTGCTGTGGTGCGCGGTCTTCGTCATCATCTTCGCGCCGCTCGCGATCAGGGCATATAACCGCAAGGCGTAGTGAGGTGCCGATGCGCTAGCCGGCAAGGCCGGCGCATCGGCGCTGCTGGTTGTCTGAACCGACCCCAGAGACAGGAACGGCCGATGGCGCCCTCAGCGCGCCATCGGCCGTCCTCCCGCACTGGACTATCGCTGCAGCGACTCCAGCAAGCTTGTGATGTAACTGTGCTCGGCCGGCAGTGACTCAATCCAGACCCGCGGTGGCTGGCGCATGAGGTTGCCCACTCGTAGCGCCGTAGCGCGGTCCGAGATGCGATCGCGAAGGGTCGCGATTCCAGCGCCCAACGACATTCCACGCTCGACCAGGACGGCGTAAAGGCCATCCGCGATGCGAGCCATCGGGTAGCCCTCGCCGTAAGCATTCGTCAGCGCCTGCCCTACCGCTGCGTTGCGTGCCATACGTTGCCAAGGGTCCGGGTCGGCGACTGCAACATCAACCACGACGAGAGCGTGAGACTCGGTCACGGCCCGTCCGTTACGCTGCGCTGCGCCATAAACCTCAGCAAGTCGACGCGTCAGGTACTCAGCCGTGCCGAGGCCCGACTCGGGGTCCTTCATCGCCGGGACTGTCACCGGCGCGGTGTCGCCCTCGGTCCAGCCCTCGCACAAAGCGCGAATGCTACGAATGGGAGCCGACTCATATCCAGCCGACTTGAACAACACAGCCATGTCGTCAATTGCCTCGGTGATACCCACGCCCGCGACTGAGCGCGCCTGGCCAAGACGGAAAGCGGCGGGCGCGGTGTCTAGACGCGCCTCGAGTGCCTCGACCAACGCCTCGGCGGCTGGCGTGTACCAATCGCCGGGCCGAAGCCACACCGACTCAACGCTTGCCGTCTCCCACTGGCGTAGCAGCACGTCGCTGGCGGGACGCCCTGGGAGATTCGCTTCGGTGGTCATGCACTATGAGACACGCGGCACGTTGGGTTATGACGCAACCTTTGAAAAAACTTTCTTGGGGCGGATGAGTCGGAGTGTGACCAATACCTCTTCATGACCCTTGCGCTAAGGAGGGCATTAAAGGGACTATAGGGACTGACTATCTATAAGTTGACGAGGAGTAACACAGGTTCATGAGTTCTGAGGCGATCGCGCTATGGACGGAAACGTCCAGCGACCCCGAGTTGATCGCTGGCGTGCGCGCCGGAGACACGACCGCCTTTGGCCTGCTTTACGAGCGCCACGCGGACGCGGCGCGCAAGGTTGCTACGCAGTATACGAACACTGCCGCCGACGTCGACGACGTAGTCTCCGAGTCGTTCTCCCGAGTGTTACGCGCACTGCAGCGCGGCGATGGGCCAGACCTCGCGTTCCGCGCTTACTTATTTACGATTGTCCGCCGCACCGGCATGGACATGATCAACAAGGGCATCCGCACCAAGCCTCGCGAGGACATGGGTGAGTATGAGGCGAACCTCGGCTACGAGGCATCGTCTGATGAGCCCGCCCTTGAGGGTTTTGAACACGGCATGGTGGCCGGCGCGTTCAAGTCCCTCCCCGAGCGCTGGCAGGCCGTGCTCTGGTACACCGAGGTGGAAAAGAAGAGTCCCAAGGAGATTGCCCCGTTGCTTGGCCTTAGCGCCAATGGCGTCGCGGCTCTCGCCTACCGGGCACGCGAGGCGCTCCGCCAGGCCTACCTCCAGCAGCACCTCAACAGTGCCGATACTTTGAACTGTCTTGAAGCCAACACTCAGCTCGGGGCCTACGTCCGCGGCGGGCTCAACAAGCGCGAGCACAGTCGCATCGATGAGCACGTGAAGGACTGCGAACGTTGCACCGCTCTTGTGCTCGAGCTTCAGGACGTCAACCGCGGCATGCGTGGCATCATTGCGCCCATCGTCCTGGGCACGCTCGGCATGGGTGCACTGCAGGGCGGATTGCCCGTCGGAGGCGCATTCGGCTCCGGCGGCACGGCCGGGGCTTCCTCCGCCGGTGCAGCTGGGGCAGGGGCTGCTACTGGCTCGAGCACCGTAGGCGCCAGCGGCCTAGCGGCCGCCTTCGCGGGAGCATCCAGCTTCCTCCTTCCCGCGGCCGCGGTGGTCGGTGTAGCCGCGATTGCGATAGGGGGCGCGAGCTTCCTTGGACTAATCGACCCCCTTCGCACAAACTCCCCCGAGAGCGCTACTCCACAGAATGTGGGTGACTCGACCGGCAGTACGGATGCAGGCGCCACCCCGGGTGCGGACGATGCTGGCGCTGCTGACGACAGCCTCGCCGACGGCGATGACTCGCGTACCACCGGCCCCGGCGCTGACGGCGCGGATAGCGGCTCCGGAGATTCGAGCCTCGACGGCAACCCCGGAGCCAATGACGGCACGGGTTCCGCTCCCTATTCCGGACCTGGAAACTATTTCAATAACCCTTCGGTAGGCGGCAGCAGCAGTCGGGGAAATTCCGGGGCATCGGGCTCAGGATCCGGAAGTAGTGTTGGTGCTGGCACCGGAGCGGGTTCTGGATCGGCCACTGGCTCTGGTTCGGGTGCGACGTCGGGCGCAGGAACGGGCTCAGAGACTGGGTCCGATAACGGGAGCGGATCCGGCAGCGGTGCGGGCGCGGGGGACGGTAACGGCGATGGCACGGGCGATGGATCTGAAACTGGCTCAGGCGCCGACTCCGGCACGGACTCTGGGGCGGGCTCCGGGACCGGCGCTGGGGACGACGGTGGAACTGACTCTGGAAGCGGATCCGGCACAGGCACTGGAACCGACCCGGGAGATGGTGGAGGCACTACCCCACCGCCACCCAGCGGCTCGGCAAACCTAAAAATTGCCAAGGCGCCGTTGGACTACTTGAGGATCTCGCGCACTTCACCGAGTCTCGCGATGAGCCTCAACAATGATGGCGATGGAAGCGCCGAGGCACTGTCTGCGGTGATCAATCTTCCCGACGGGCTTTCCTTCGCCTCACCGAGCGGTGGCGCGGGGGCAACTCTGAGCGGTACGGCTACGCGGCTCGAGTCGTTTATGAGGTTCGCGACTGACGGCACATTTGTCGCGGGTGACTGGACGTGCACCTTGAGCGGCGACCTGGCCGCTGACGTCGACCAGCAGGAGAACGCCCGGAACGTAGCTGACTGCACACTCGACGCACTTGCCGCAGGTGCGGGCACTGAACTCGACCTTCCCCTTGACCTCAACGGCGCATCGATTGGTGACCACGCAAAGACGGCCTTCACTGTTACCGCTGGCGACCTCACCGTGTCATACGAGGTCGATACCGGCATCGAAGACAACGACAGCGAACTCGACCCCGGCTACACCAACTCCGGCGGCCAGGACTTCGTTCAGGTCGGTGCTCCCCTCATGGGTTGTGACGTGTCGAAGGCAGATTGCCTGCAGAAGATGACCTTTGCCGGCGACACTACACAGGGGTCGTTCAACAACAACGGGCAGAAGATGGTGCCCCTCAACGACGCCCAGGGTGCTGTCAGTTCTAGCACCACGCACCTCGTCCTTCCTGAAGGCGCCGTCGTCAAGAAGGCCATCCTCGAGTGGTCCGCCAACCGGTCAGTTGAGAAGTGGTGCCTTACTGCCAACAAGGCAAACTGCATCCCAGCGAGTGCCATCACCGAGTCTCAGAAGCAGAATCGCACTCACTACCAGGCCGACCAGTGGACAACAGCGGCCGGCGACACGACCGCATCGCTTTCTGACAGTGCAAGGTTCCGCGTGCCCAACGGGAATTATGCGAATGTCTCCGCGGATACCATCACCAGTCAAGTCCTCGACAGCCGTGAGTACTACGTTGCCCGCAAGGACGTCACCAGCCTTGTCTCAAGCGCCGGCACTGGCGAGTACGCGCTCGCTGATATCGCTCTGCCTGCAACGTCGTATGACCCCGATTACACCTACTACGGTGGCTACGCGCTGACCGTCGTGTACGAGTCCGCAGACCTGGCCCCTTCACGCGTGGCTATCTTTGATGGTGCCCATTGGGTTTCGAGTTCCACGAACGCCGAGATTCGCTTCTCGACCGCAGGTGCTGCGACCGCGCACGTGGGCTGGGTTGCCTGGGAAGGTGACCGCGCCAGCACCGGTGACAAACTCACCCTCGATGGCACCGCGATGCGTCCTATCAAGTGGGATGGCACTCGGGCCATCGAAACCGGCGATCGCCAGAACGCCGCCGACTCAACAGCTACCGGATCCCGCTACGCGAACTCGCTCGGTGTGGACGTGAAACCGTTCGAGGACCAGTCACTATCAGGGGCGGGCCAGCACACGCTGAGCGTGTCAACCAGTGGCGACAACTTTCTGATCAGTACTGTCGCGGTTCGCATCACCGACAATTAGTCTGCCCCGGCCACGCGCCTGTGGGCATCGCAGCGCTAGGAGCGTGGCTAGCGAACGCTACGTACCCCATCAGGATCCCAGTCCAGATCCAATTGCCGTGCCGTGCGCTGAGCTACTGCGAGCCCGCAATCGCGTGCGATGAGGTGTAGCGCCATATGAATACCGGACGTCAAGCCTCCGCTAGTCACCACCGCACCGTTGTCGACCCAGCGCACACCCGTGACGCCGACGGAGATCCGCTTCTCACCTTGGAGAAGGTCAACGTCCTCCCAGTGTGTGGTCGCCGGCAACCCCTCCAGAAGCCCCTGATCACTGAGGAGGAACGCGCCGGTGCACACGGACGCAACCACGGTGGCTGCCGCCGCGAGCGACGCAACAGCGGCGCCAATCGCCGGGTCATGGCGTGCCGCCTCGATATCCACGAGTCCGGGAACAATGAGCGTGTGAAGGACGCCTGCGTCGGACGCGGGCACGGTTCCGGTGACGGTCATGCCACCGAATGCGGTCACGTCGCTCCCCTGTGGGGAGATCAACATCACCTCGTACAGGGGCGCTTCCCCGTCTCGCTCTGCGAGCCTTGAGGCGGTGAGAAAGGCCTCGTAGGGCCCACCCGAGTCGATGAGGTCGAAGCCGTCATAGAGAAGAATTCCGATGCGTAGAGCCATGGCCCCACGTTAGCGCGACTGGCTACGCCACCACGGTGGTTTGGATGCGTGGGCGAACCACGAACCAGAAAGTTCCGTGAGCGACGAGCAGTGCTCCCACCATCACAATTCCCATCGATGCCACTGAGATCCCCATCATTCCCACCAGCGGCGAGAGCAGTCCGGCAACACCAAAGTTGGCGGCACCGATCAAGGATGCCGCGGTGCCGGCCTCCTTGCCGTGATTGCCGAGGGCAGTGACCTGCACGGCGGGCATGATGAGCCCCACGGACGCCACAACGAAGAAGAGCGGCACCATCACGCCAAGCAGGCCCAGTTCAAAGGCAGTACCGATGAGAAGAGCCAACGCCCCGCTCATCATGACACTAAGGCCTAGCGCGAGCACTGCCCGTGGCGGGAGGCGACGCATGAGCCGGCTCGCGATCTGCGTGCACACTAAGAGTCCAGCGGAATTCACGCCAAACGCGATTCCGTACTCCTGGGCGCTGAGACCAAAAATGTCCTGGAGCACAAAGGACGAGGACGACAGGTACGCGAAGAGCGTGGTGAACGTCATCGCTCCGACCACCGCAATACCGACGAATGCAGGATCAGACAGAAGCTTCTTGTAGCGCTTACGGACGATGCCCGGCTCGGCTACCCCACGATTCTCGTGCGGCAGTGTCTCGGCCAGCCGGGTCATCACAATGAGGCCGATCAGGATTCCGTATGCGGCCAGCACGTAGAACACCTCGCGCCAGTCGACTACCCGAAGCAACTGCGAACCGATGACGGGGGCGAGAACGGGGGCAAGGCCAGTGACGAGCGCCATGCGCGAAAGCATGCGGATTAGTGCCTGGCCCGCAAAGAGGTCACGAACCACCGCCATGGCCACCACTGCGCCACCTGCAGCGCCGATGCCCTGGAAGACGCGGCCAACCATTACCCACTCGACCGTGGGGGCAAGCGCGACTGCGATGCTAGCCACAATGTGAAGTGCGGTCGCAATAATGAGGGGCTTCTTGCGGCCAAAGGAGTCGCTTAGCGGCCCGACGATGAGTTGACCCAGGCCAAAGCCGATCATCGTGGCGGTCAGAGTGAACTGGATCGCTGCGTCGCTGGCATTGAGGTCCGCCGCGACCTCGGGGAAGGCCGGCAGGTAGAGATCGATCGTGAAAGGTCCGAGTGCCACGAGCGCGCCGAGCATGAGGATGTAGCCGATGCGGCCACTCCGCGAGAGCGTCTCGCCGAGCTGGCGGGTCGGCGGCGACGGCGGTGGTGCTTCTTGCGATCCCGGGGTGGAGATCGCGTCTGGCGCGGGCCTGGTGGCTAGGTCTGAAGTCACGGTGTACGTCCTTGAATGGTGATGGCATCCGGCGACGCTGCCGTGAAAGATGTTGGGCTAGACAATGGGCGTCACGTGACGCCCTTGCACAGACGGAACGTCCACGCGCTCAAGAAGATTCCGGCATGCGAAAAACTCATTGAAAACTAAACTTACCATTTGGTCAGTTTGGCCGCCAGGGCTAGGGCAAGAAAAGATATGCCGGATACGCAAAAGGCGGTGGCACCCGGAGCCAAGGTCGACCCCGGGTGCCACCGCCTTCTAGCGGTGGTGCAGAACTACTTCTTGGTCGACTGAGCGTTTACCTCGTAGGACGTGTTAGTGGCCTCGAAGAAGTTCACCAACTGCAGGGTGTCGTTGGCGGTGGCCATCCACTTCGCAGGGTTAGACACGTTGTAATGCGGGTCGAATCCCAACTCTTCAAGACGTCGGTCGGCCAGGTACTTCACGTACTGGTTGACGTAGTCCGCGTTCAGACCCAGGATGCCGGTGGGGAGAAGGTCGCGGTTGTACTGCTCCTCCATCTCGACAGCGTTGATGATCATCAGACGGATCTCCTCGGCGAAATCGGGATCCTGAAGGTCCTCGTTCTCCTCGAGCACGGTCAGAATCAGGTTGATGCCGAACTGCAGGTGCAGAGACTCGTCGCGAATGACCCAGTCCATGAGGGAGCCAAAGTTGCGCAGCAGGTTGCGCTGGCGGAAGCTCAACGCGACCATGAAGCCCGAGTAGAACCAGATTCCTTCAAGGATGACGTTGTACGCGACCAAGTTGCGCACAAAGTCCTTCTTGCCTTCAGTCGTTGAGATATCCAGAGTCTCCTCTGTCATCCGCTTGATGAAGTTGACCTCGAACTCTTCCTTGGCGGCCATCGATGGAACGGTCACGTGCGAGTCGTACGCAGCCGCGCGGTCGATCGGGAACGTCTCTAGGACGTACTCGAAGGACATGCAGTGGTTCGCCTCTTCCCACATCTGCTTCGCGAGATATAGGTGGCACTCGGGAGCATTGATGTACGGGTAGACGCCAAAGGCAAGTGCCTTGTTGACGAGCAGTTCGTTCGGGTTGAAGTAGGACATCAGGAAGGTGATGGCGTGACGCTCTTCGTCCGTCATCTTCTTGAAGTCACCGAGGTCTTCGCCCAACTGAATCTCGTTGGGGAACCACGTGTTGGCCACGGCCTGGTCGTACAGGTCCATTGCCCACGGGTAGGTGACGGGCTTGAGCAGCAACCCGTCCTGAATGCCTGTTCCTAGAATTCCCATTTTCTGTTCCTCAATCTTTCTGGGCCGCTACTGGCAGGACTCGCACTGCAGCGCTTCCATGGGATCGACGGGGCAAGCCACGCCGCCGATCATTTCAGTGTCGCCACCGGCGACGCTCGAGACCACATTCAGCTCGGCAACGCCGGCCGGAGCCGCCGCCTCCGAGGCAGGTGCGGAGACGTGTGATTCAGCTGCTTCGGGAGCCGCTTCCTGCTCGGGGAGCGAGGTCGGCGGAACCGCGGGCTGCTGGGTAGGCGCAGAAGAGAACGCCTGCGTGGCCACCGCAGACAGCACTGCTGCGGGTGCGGTCGTGATCGCTGATGCCGCGGGGGACTCAGCGGGAGCGGCCGCTGCCACCGCGCCAAAACCCTTGCGCGGAGCCGACTCACCGGCGGGTGCCGCGGAGATTGGCTCGGCCGCAACAGCCTCAGCAGGAGCATCGGCGATGGCGTCGGCCACCACGGCCTCCACCTGTGCGACCGCGGCGGTCGCCTTGGCAGCGCCGAAGCCCTTACGAGCGCCGAAGCCCTTACGCGAGGGTCCGCCTGCCGATCCCCCGGTGGGCTTGTTGCCCGCACTGTTGGTAGGCATCTTCTCCGACTTGTTAACACGCACCGTGGACTGCTCGGCGGTGTGGCGCGGCTTCATGTGCAGGTAATACGTGGTCTTGACGCCACGCTCCCAAGCGGCCGAGTACAGCGCCATCATGTCGTCGATGTCGCGCGACTCGAGGTAGATGTTGCGGCTGATCGCCTGGTCAATCCACTTCTGAGCACGTGCCGCAACCTCGATGAAAGCGTACGGCGACAACTGGAACGAGGTCTTGTAAACCTCCTGCAGGTGCGCGGGGACTTCCTCGATCTGGCTCAGGTCGCCCTGAACCTCGAGCAGGCGGTCGCGAACGTCTTCCCAGATGCCCTCGGCCTGCAAGTCGCGGACCAGGTTGCGGTTGACCTCGAGGAACTTACCCGACGAGGTGGCACGCGAGAAGATCTGCGAGAACTGCGGGTCGAAGCCGGGCGTGGTGCCGGCAACGAGACCAATGGAAGCGGTGGGGGCGACGGCCAGGAGGGTGGCGTTACGAATGCCGCCCTTGACCTTCTCGCGCAGCACGTCCCAGTCCAGTCGCATAGTGCGGTTGACGTCGATCTTCACTCCGCGGTCAGCCTCGGTCGAGGCGATGGTGTCGAACGGCACCTTGCCTTGCGACCAGCCCGAGCCGGCGAAGTTGTTGTACGAGCCACGCTCGCGAGCGAGATCCGCGGAGGCATCGATCGCGTGGTACGACACGAACTCCATGATCTCGTCGATCAGGTCGTAAGAGGCCTCCGACTCATAGGCGAGACCGAGGCGCTCAGTCATGTCGGTGAAGCCCATGACGCCCAGGCCGACCGCGCGGTTCTCGCGGTTGGCGTGGTCGGATTCCTTGACCGCAGAAAGGGTGATGTCGACCAAGTTGTCGAGTTGGCGCACCGCGAGGCGCACCGAGCTCTCCATGCGGTCCCAATCGATCTTGCCGTCGACGAAGTGCTCGGACAGGTTCACCGATGCCAGGTTGCAGACTGCGATGTTCTCGCGGTCCTGCGGCAGGCAAATCTCGGTGCACAGGTTCGACAAGTGGATGGTGCCGGTGTTCGTGTTCAGGGCACGGTTGTTGATGGTGTCCTTCCACGTCAGCCACGGGTGCGAGGACCCCTGCAGCATGAGCAGGATCGACTTGTACTGCTCGCGGGCGCGCATCTTCTTGAACGTGCGCAGCTTGCCTGCCTCTGCCAGCGAGACGAGTTCGGCGTAGCGCGCAGAGAACGCGGAACCAGTGAGCTCGACCAAGTCGGGCGCCTCGGCGGGATCAAACAGGTACCAGTCCTCGTTAGCCGCGACGCGCTTCATGAACTCGTCGGAGATCCATACCGCTGTGTTGGCGGTACGGGTGCGTCGGTACGGGTCGCCGGAGTTCTGACGCAGGTCGAGGAACTGCGCGAAGTCCATGTGCCAGTTCTCCATGTAGAAGCACAGCGCACCGAACTTTTTACCTCCACGAGACACGGCGCGCAGCGTCGAGTCGATGGTGTGCATGAAGGGGATGGGACCAGTTGAGGTGGTGTTGTTCGACTTGATAGGCGAACCCTCGGAGCGCAGCTTGGTGACCGACAGGCCGATGCCGCCCGTGCCCTTGGTGAGCCACATGACGTCGCCAACGGTCTTGGCGATGTGATCCATGTCGTCTTCCATCTGCATAACGAAGCAGTTGGATAGCTGCGGGTACGAGGTGCCGGCATTGACCAGCGTCGAGCCTGCGGGAAGGTAGTCGAGCTTGGAGATCTTGTCGTAGAACTTGAGTGCCATCTCTGTGGGATTCTCTTCATTCAGGGAGAGACCCATCGAGACGCGCATCCAGAAGTACTGGGGAACTTCAAGCGACTTTCCGTAGCGATCGGTGATCATGTAGCGGTTGCGCATGGTGACGGTGCCAATGTACTTCAGCAGGTCGTCACGCTCGTGGTCGATTGCGGCCGCGAGGGCGTCGAGGTCAAAGATGGTGGTGAGACGCGTGTCGAGCAGTCCTTCCTCCGCCGCGTCGCGAATGTAGCCCGGGAAGCGTGCCTGGTGCAGGAGGGCGAGCTCGAGCGAGCTGTCAAAGCCACCAAGGACGCGCTTGTAGATCACCTTGCGAAGCAGGCGGGCCGCAATGATGTCGAAGTCGGGGTCATCCTTGACGTTCTGGACGGCCACGCCGATGGCGGCCTCGTCGAGCTGCTCGGTGGTGATGCCATCGAACAGGGTGATTCCCAGTTCAGTCGCGATCTGGGTGGTCTTCGAGATCTGATCTGAGAGACCCTCGGCCGAACGCTCGATCGCCTTGTTGATGCGGTCGGCGTTGTACGGCTCGCGCGTGCCGTCACGCTTGGTGACGTGGATGCCTGGCTTAGTGAGTGCCGCGGTGGCCGAAACGTCGCCGTTGACGTCGGTGTTGGCGGAGTTTTCGGTGATCGTCACAATGCTCCCCTGCAAGTGATTGGAACTGCGGCCGTGCGGCCCTGTCTGGATACTGCGTGACACTCTGAGTGAGGGTCTCGATGGGGCGTACTCACGGCATCGAAATCCTGGTGAAGCGTTCCTAGAATGTATCTCGAATTACAACGGTGTGCAACTAGATATAGGGGTGTTTTTCCAAAACAGCCCCTAGATGTTGTGGTCCTGTGTAAAACCCTGTGGATACGTTGTGCACAACTCGGCGTGTCCTCCACAGGCGCGCGAAAACTCTGGGGAAGGATTAGCCACCGCGAGTTTTTGGGCATGACTCAAGCATGCCAAAGGGGTCTGACATCGAACGCGGCACGGCCTGCGTGCCGGACAGCTACACCAGCCCGTAGAGCCTGTCGCCTGCGTCACCGAGTCCGGGCACAATGAAGCCTTGTTCGTTGAGCTTCTCGTCGACCTGAGCCACGACAACAGACACATCTACGCGCTCACCCATTGCAGACCGAACCCGCTCGATTCCCTCGGGCGCAGCCAACAGGCATACGCAGGTCACGTCAGTCGCGCCACGTTCCAGGACGTACTCGATCGCGGCTACAAGTGAGCCACCCGTCGCAAGCATCGGGTCGATGAGAAAGACCTGGCGACCAGTGAGGTCGTCCGGCAAGCGATTCGCATAGGTGATCGCCTCAAGGGTTTCCTCGTCGCGCTTGAGCCCCAGGAATCCCACCTCGGCGCTCGGCAACAGCCTGGTCATGCCGTCAAGCATGCCCAGCCCGGCACGCAGAATCGGCACGATCAGCGGAGCGGGACTCGCGATCTTGGTGCCGGTGGTCATTTGAAGAGGCGTCTCCACTTCGCACTCCACCACGCGCACTTGGCGGGTCGCCTCATACGCGAGGAGCGTCACCAACTCATCCACCAGTAGCCGGAACGTCGGCGACGGCGTGTTCTTGTCCCTGAGGACGGTGACCTTGTGGGCGATGAGCGGGTGATCCGCGACGTGAAGCTGCATGGCTCAACCCTACTTCGTAGCGACGCCGCGCGCGCCTGCCTTGCCCCAGCATCGTCCCGCGGCAAGCCGCCCCGGTAGCCTGGCGTGCATGCACGGTTTCTACGAGGCGGCCATGGGCGAGGCCCTCATGCTCGCGCGCGCCGCCGGAAACATCGGCGAGGTGCCCGTGGGTGCCGTAGTGCTGGACACGGAGGGTTCCGTCATAGGACGAGGATTTAACCAGCGGGCTGTGCGCTCCGATCCCACGGCACACGCTGAGGTGCTTGCACTCCGGGAGGCTGCAGAGTCTGTCGGCAGTTGGCGGCTTGAAGAGTGCACGCTGGTGGTGACGCTCGAACCGTGCGCGATGTGCGCCGGCGCGTTGCTCGCCGCACGCATCCCCCGGCTGGTGCTTGGTGCGTGGGACCAAAAGGCGGGTGCCACCGGGTCGCAATGGGACTTGGTCCGCGATGCCCGCATCGGCGCCAAAGTCGAGGTCGTCTCAGGAATCCGCGGTGAAGAATCCGCGTTGCTCCTACGCACGTTTTTTGAGCAGCGCCGCTAGCGGCACAAGGCACACGGCCGATGCTCGGGCTGAGTGCACACTTTGGCCCAGTTTGGTCGGGGCCACTTGCAGCAGGTATCCTCTCCCACGGTGACGTGTCCGAGCGGCCGAAGGTGCAACACTCGAAATGTTGTGTACGGTACCCCCGTACCGCGGGTTCAAATCCCGCCGTCACCGCCACTTACCCGGCCTTGATTCTTACGAATCGGGGCCGGGTTTTTTGTGTGCCGGGCCGGGGCGGTCGACGCGATGGTCCCGACCCCATGCGGCGCTCTCCGGCAATAATGGGTTGAGGGGACGCCCACGCGCCTCGCGATGGGAGCCCAAATGAATCACAGCGCCGCTCGCGAGCGCCGTGAACGTTGGACGCACGGCACGCACAGGGCAGTAAAGAGCCTGCGGACCTTCCAGCCGTACACCGGGCCACGATGGCCCTTGGGGCTGCAGGCGGCCCTAGTTATGGCGGTGCCCATTGCGGTGGGCTCGGCGCTTGGGTCGGAGACTCTAGGGATCCTGGCGGCGACCGGCGGATTCACGGTGCTTCACGTCACCACCCTCAACGTCCGCGAACGGATACGCGTCCTCCCCTTGGTCGCAGCCTTCCTGCTCTCCGTCTCCGTCCTAGCAACCGCGCTCGCGCCCTACCCCTTGGTGGCCTCCGTGGGCCTCGTGGTGGTGACAATCGCAGGGGCCGCCCTGTCGTTCGGCTACCGCATGGGCGCCCCGGGGCCGCTCTTTGTCGCGCTTACGTATGGCCTCTCCGCGCGCGTCACGTCGGTGGTCGATGGCGAGAGGGCCATCTCCCCGGCCTCCCTCATCGTCGCCGTGTCAGCGGGGATGCTGTTTTCGCTCGCGGTCGCGGCCTTCCCCCTTGTCCTGGCGAGAAATCGGCACCTCGCTGCGCGCCGGCTTCGGGAGATCCTGGCGGTCTTCGCCTTGGGGCGCGACGGGCGCACGCTGCTGGTGCGGGTCGCGATCGTGGCGGTCGTTGGCACGCTAATCAGCGTCACGGCCGTTGACCCGGAGCGCGCCTACTGGACGGTCGGGGCGGGAATCGCTGTTGTCGGAACGCGGGCGGGGCGCGGGGACGCAGCGCGACGCGGACTGCATCGCATCGTTGGCACCGTCGCCGGCGCGCTCATCTTCCTTGCGTTTGGAACGCTCGACCTCGCACCACTCGCACTTGCGGTGGTGCTCGGATCGCTACAGTTCGCCACTCAGCTCGTGACTGTGCGCAACTACGCCCTCGCGCTGCTGTTCATCACTCCCATGGTTCTCTTGCTGACAGGAGCCGCCACGGGAACCGTGGGCTCAGTCGGAACGCTCACGGAACGAGTCTTGGATACCGCGATAGGAGCCATGCTGGGAACGCTCACCGGATTACTGCACCGACCTCACAACAGTTAGTTGTCGCCCTCCTGGGGCACATCCTCCGCCGACGCGCTGGCGCTCGGGCTGGCTTCCACCAAGGGGTTGTCCGGGATCACGCGAGGTGCCGGCTCGGGTGCCACCAACTCAACTGGCACGCACTGCTGGGGGCGGACAAAGGGAACTTCGGGGTCGAGCTCAGGTGCCCCCTGGGGGCGCAGGGTAGTCGCGGGGTCGTACTCATCGCCGATCACGAGGTCAGACACGGCACTGTCGCGCGTATCGAGGACCATCTCTGACTGCGTGAAGTACGTCGAGATGGTGTACGCCTCAACCAGACCCTTCTCGCCATAGATGATGCGCACGCTGCCCTCGTAGGGGCGGGGGTAGTTTCCGGCGCCAGTCACCACAAAGCCACGACCCTTGAGGTCTGAGGCCGTAGTGCCCGCTAGCCCGGCCTTGTCCGTCGAGTTCAGCACGCGGATCGGAATCTCCGTGGGCTCCATAGGCAGGGCATCTCCGGGAGGGCAGGCCACATTGACTTCGGTCGCAAAATCGCTCGCGGGAGTGACGAATGGCTCCGCAAAGGGGCCCTCGGTGTCGCCCTTGTAGACAGAGGCAAAAAACACTCCGGCGACAGCCATGCCGATGAGGATCAGACCGAATAACAGAATCTGACGCTCGCGCCGGTGGCGACGCACGGTCGCGCGCTTACTGGCGGTTGGGTCCATCGGAGGCTGAGTCACGGGCACCACTTTAGTAGAGAGACGGTTATTCACGGGACGTAGCAGGCAGGCCGCACGCGTCCGGGCATCTAACGAACAACATGGGCGACACGCTCCGAGTCGCTCCACAGCACCCGTAAAAGCAATTTGGACCCCAGCAAGAAACACTGAGGTCCAAATAGCTATGGCGGAGGATAGGGGATTCGAACCCCTGAGGGCTTGCACCCAACACGCTTTCCAAGCGTGCGCCATAGGCCACTAGGCGAATCCTCCAGGCTCATGAATGGTACCCGAGCGGCGGCGTTATAACGAATCACGCTGTTCTGGTTAAACTTGAGCTCGGCCCCTCACGTGGCGCCATCTCGCTTAACTCCCCCAGGGCAGGAATGCAGCAAGGGTAGGTGGGCTCTAGCGGGTGCGTGGGGGGTCCTCTTATGTCCCGATGCTTTTCCACCGGCCGATGCGCCTGTCGCAGGGCGGCACTAGAGTCGTCTCTGTGACTGCCGCCTTGTACCGCCGATACCGCCCCGACACCTTCGCAGACGTCGTGGGGCAAGAACACGTGACGACGCCGCTGATGCAAGCGCTACGGACCGACAAGGTCAACCACGCCTACCTGTTCTCCGGACCCCGAGGTTGCGGCAAGACCACCTCCGCGCGCATCCTCGCCCGCTGTCTCAACTGCGCCGAGGGTCCCACGGACACCCCCTGCGGAGTGTGCGACTCGTGCACCGAGCTCGCCCGCGGCGGTACCGGCTCTGTCGATGTAGTCGAGATTGACGCCGCCTCACACAACGGCGTCGACGATGCCCGTGAACTCCGCGAGCGCGCCGCCTTCGCGCCGGCCCGTGACCGCTACAAGATCTTCATCCTGGACGAGGCCCACATGGTCACGCCGCAGGGCTTCAACGCGCTACTCAAGTTGGTCGAGGAGCCTCCGCCTCACGTACGGTTCATCTTCGCAACCACGGAGCCCGAGAAGGTCATCGGCACCATCCGATCCCGCACGCACCACTACCCCTTCCGCCTGGTCCCGCCCGGCGTACTTACCGACTACTTGCAGTCGCTGTGCGAGGCCGAGGGCGTGACTGTCGCCGCGGGCGTGCTGCCCCTCGTGGTCCGCGCGGGTGGCGGCTCGGTGCGCGACTCTCTCTCCGTCCTGGACCAGCTCATGGCGGGCTCGGGTGTCGAGGGGGTCACTTACGACCGCGCGATCTCGCTTCTGGGATTCACCGATGCCACGCTGCTGGACGACGCGATCGACGCGATCGCTGCGGCCGATGGCGCCTCGCTCTTCGAGGTAGTGGGCCGCGTCATCGGCATCGGCCACGAGCCGCGGCGGTTTGTCGAGGATCTCCTCGAGCGCCTCCGCGACATCCTCGTGCTCACCGCGTCCGGTGAGGCCGGCGCAAAGGCCCTCGGCGAGGTTCCCGAGGACCAACTCGAGCGTATGAAAGACCAGGCCCGGCACCTAGGGCTGGCACGCGCCTCACGCGCGGGGGACCTGGTCAACGACGCGTTGACGAACATGGTCGGAGCCACGTCGCCCCGCCTTCACTTGGAACTGCTCTGCGCCCGCCTCATTGCGGCCGATGGTGCGGGTGCCCCGGGCGTCGCGTCCACTCCCGCGGCGGCTCCAGTGGCACAGCCGCCCGCAGCCAGTGCCCCCGTCGCCACCCCTGCGTCGGCCCCTGCATCGGCCGCGAGCGCCCCGGCACCCAACCAGCCGGCTCCAGTTCTCACTCCCACCCCGAACGCTGCGCCGTCAACCACCGCACCCAGCGGTGCCGCCGCGGCGCGCGCTGCGGTGGCCAAGCCTGCTGCCGAAGCAGCCGCCCCCGCGGCAACTGCTCCCGTGCAAACACCCGTCCAGTCCACTCCTCCTGCTGCCGTCAAGCCGAAGCCGACCGTCACCCCCGAGGCCGCCGCGAGCTCGGGCGACACCGCCGGCGGCCCCGAGGACTCCGAGCTTGTGCGTCGACGCTGGGACGAGGTGCTCGGCACGCTTGAGCGCCGTCGCGTTACGTGGGTGCTCGTCAAGCAGAGTGCGCAGGTAGCTGAGGTCGACAACGGCGTACTCAAGCTCGCCTTCGACGGCGCTCCATTGGCCTCTCGCTTCGCGACCGGCAACCACGCAGAGAACGTGGCCCTCGCGGTGCGCGAGACCCTGGGACTGCACGTACGCGTCGAGGGCATCGTCGGCCCAGCCGGAGCGTTCCCGGCGGCGGCTACGGCACGCCCCACAGCATCGGCGCCCGTCGCCTCGCCTCAAGACTCCGACCAGTCGCCTCCCACGGAGTCGATTCCTACGCAGCCCTCGACGAGCGCGATCCCCCAGCCCCCGGCATCGGACACGCCGCCGTGGGACGACGCGCCTCCGGAGGACGAGGAGCCAGCCCGTGAGCCCTCCGGGCGCGCTTTCTCCCCTCGTGGGACCGCGGCTGCCGCGCCCACTAGCCGCGTATCGGCAACTCCACCAGCATCAGCCCCCGCCGCCAAGGCCGCGGGGGGTTCCGCCCCGTGGGACGACGACGAGGAGGTCAGCGAACACGATGCCGCTGCTCCAGACGCTGGCCTCAGCGGCGCGGACATGGTCGCCAAGATGCTCGGCGGCAAGGTCATCGACGACTGAAGGCTCCTGCTAGCGCAATGACCGAGGTGCCAAAGTCAGGATCTCAACTCCTGTGGGCGTGATCGCGATGGTGTGCTCACTGTGGGCCGTGCGGCATCCTGTCTCACTGCGTAGCGTCCACCCATCCGAGTCAGTCACCAAGACGGATGTATCCGCCATGACCCAGGGCTCGATGGCGAGCAACAAACCCGGGCGTAACTGATATCCGCGGCCTGGGCGACCAGTGTTCGGCACATGAGGGTCCTGGTGCATCGTGGAACCGATCCCGTGTCCCCCGAACTCGGTGTTGATCGAGTACCCCGCTTCACCCAGAACCGTACCGATCGCGTGCGCAATGTCGCCGATTCGGGCACCTGGCTTGGCCGCACCTATACCCGCTCGCAGGGCGCGCTCCGTCGCCTCGATCATTGCGACGCTTTGCGCTGGTCGCGCATCTCCCACGATGAAACTGATAGCCGCATCGGCAGCGATCCCGTGCTTGGCCACCGCCAAATCTAAGGTCAGCAGATCCCCATCCACCAGGGCATAGTCACGGGGAAGGGCGTGCAGGACGGCGTCGTTGACCGCGGTACAGATGTAGTGCCCGAATGGCCCGCTACCAAACGAAGGTGCGTAGTCGACGTAGCAAGACTCAGCGCCGGCGTCGTGGATCATCTCCTTCGCCCATTGATCAATCTCCAAGAGGTTGGTGCCCACCGTCGCGCGCCCCTTGATCGTGTGCAGGATGGTGCCCACCAATGCGCCAGAAATCTTCGCGCGGCCAAGTTCGGTGGGGCTCAGAATCTCGATCATGTGCTTCCTGATTCTCAAGTCACGGATAACTATCCCGGTAATAGTATCCCGGTATTACAATAGGCCGCATGGTTAGATTGCCCCTCACTGAAGAAGAGCTCGAGCGTGGCCGGCGACTGGGCGCCCTACTTCGCCAGGCTCGCGGACGGCGACCAATACTCGGGACCGCGCTTGAGGCAGGCATCTCGCCAGAGACGCTGCGCAAAATCGAGTCTGGCCGTGTGGCCACGCCGTCCTTCCCCACCATTGCCGCGATTGCCCAGGTGCTCGACCTGTCCCTTGACACCGTCTGGGCGCAGATCAGTCAGACCGGCCCTCCCATTGGGATTCAACGTGAGGGCGACCCGGACGGCGCAATGGCATCAGTTGCTGGCGCGCACGCTTACGCTTAACTCCATGTACGACGGCGCCATTCAAGACCTCATCGACGAACTCGGGCACCTCCCCGGGGTCGGCCCCAAGAGCGCCCAGCGCATCGCGTTCCACGTGCTTGCCGCGGATCCCTCGGATATTGCACGGCTGGCCGACGCGCTGCGGACCGTCAAGGACAAGGTGCGCTTCTGCGCGACCTGCGGCAACGTCGCGGAGTCGGACCAGTGCCGCATCTGCGCTGACCCTCGTCGTAGCGACGACGTGATCTGCGTGGTCGAGGAGCCCAAGGACGTCATGGCCGTGGAGCGCACCCGCGAGTACCGCGGCCGCTATCACGTGCTAGGCGGCGCCATCGATCCCATGAATGGCGTGGGGCCAGACGACCTGCGGATCCGCGAGCTCCTTACCCGCCTGGGCGACGGAAAGATCGAGGAGATCATCATCGCGACCGACCCCAACATCGAGGGCGAGGCCACCGCGACCTACCTAGCCCGCATGCTTTCGCCGATGGGGCTGACTGTTTCACGACTCGCGTCGGGCCTGCCGGTGGGCGGCGACCTGGAGTATGCCGACGAGGTCACCTTGGGCCGCGCCTTCGAGGGCCGTCGCAAGGTCTCCTGATCAATTCTTTTGGCATGGGGCTTCGTCGCACAATAGCCACCCGCAAATTTCGTCAGTAATACGGTGCGAGGCGCCTCCTTCGCAACGCGCGCTACCGGGATCTGACTCCGGAGCGTTACCCGGCACGGACGTGGACCGTGGGGGCGGTGCGAAAGCGGCGCCTCGCGACCTTTAGGCCACGCGGGTTCCCGCGCGAAGCTTCTTGTAGGGCACCCGGAGCCGACGAATAACAATCCCCATCGCACCGCACAGCAGCACCGCCTGCAGCGCGAGCCCAGGCCACGGGTTGCGCGGGAACAGCGCCTGGTCCTCTTGCTGTTGCTCCCACTGGTCGGACTGACCCGTGTCGGCCTGCTGGGCGCACTCGTCGTAGCCCTGCGGAGTGTCCTGCGGTCCAAGTTGAGCGTTACCCACCTGCTGGTGCATGAAGGCGAACACGCCCGGCGCCGCGCGGCCGTCCTCCTGGTAGGTGTTCGGGTTGACCACCGGCGACGCCTCGCCGATCACGATCATGGGGTTCGCGAGCAGCAGCCAGGCGATGTTCTCAGTGTGCGCGACGGACGTCTCGTAGGACTGCTCCGTGCACTGCACGGTCGAGTAGTCGAGCTCGCCGGTCTGATATGCCTCCTGCTGTTCCGGAGTCAACGTCTCGTAGTCGACGAACCTGTCGGTCACCGTCACGGTCTCTGACACCAGCGGCATGGAGAAGGCGAAGATCACCAGGGTGCCCAGCACTAGGAACCCGGTAGTGAGGTGAGCGAGGGAGACGGACGCCACCGCGCGGGCGGCGAGCGACGACCACGCCAGGCCGATGGCCGTGAACGTGAGCACCGTAAAGAGGATCGCCCCGAGTACCGCCGCCAGCTCGTACCAGTGCCAGCCCGAACGCGAGAACGCGTACACGAGCAGCGGCGTCGTGGTGATGAGCACCGCGACCGCGAACAGCCACGAGGCGAGCAGTTTGCCCAGCGCGAGGTCACCGGCGGTGAGCCGGGTCATCTGCATCGGCGCCAGCACCCCTTCGCTGGAGTCACCGTTGATCGAGGTGGAGGACAGCGACGGCGCGATGAGTAACCCCGCGCCCAGCACCAGAATCAGCACCAGCTCCATCGGCATCGAGGTCAGGCCCGGCGCGGACACGGCGGCCACAAGGATGCCCAGGCCGAGTATTGCGAGGACCAGGAGGCCGTAGAAGATGTAGCCCTTGGTGGTGGGGCGTCGGCGCGTCAGCTCAATGCGGGCGACCAGGCCTACACCGCGGAAGGTGGGCATCCACGGGTTCCCGTGCGGCGCCTTGGGCGCGGCCTTCGCGGCGGCTGCCGGACGCTCGGTGGTGGCGGTCATCGTCGCTCCTCGTTCATAGCCATATACGTCTGCTCGAGTGCGCTGCCAAAGGGGCCAAAGCGGTGAACCTTGGCCCCGCCCTTGACCAGCGCCTCGAGTATGGACGCCGCGTGCTCCTTGTTCTGGGCACGAATCACGAGCCCACCCTCGGCCTCCTCGAACTCCAATCCCCAGTGAGTGAAGGCGTCGCGAAGCAGACTGTCGTCGAGCGACTCGATTCTGTACCGCGTGCGGGCATCCGCGACCATCGCCTGGGTTTCATCACCCAGCGTCTTGCCCTTGGACATGAAAACGGCCTCGTCGACCATCTCGTCTAGTTCGCTCAGCACGTGGCTCGACACGAGTACGGCACGCCCCTCCGCCGCAAAGGCCCTCACCAGCTGGCGCAGCTCGACTCGCGATCGCGGGTCGAGTCCGTTGGCGGGCTCGTCGAGCATCAGCACTTGAGGGTCATTCATCAGAGCGCGGGCCAGCGACAGCCGCTGCTTCTGGCCCCGAGACAGGACGCGCGCCGGCCGGTCGGCGAACTCGCTCAGGTGCACGGTGTTCAGAAGTTCAGCACCCCGCGCGCTCGCTACCGCCTTGGGAAGCCGGTACGCCCGCCCCACAAGCGTGAGCGTCTGCAGGCAGGTGAGGTTGTCCCATGCACCCAACTGATCGGGCATCCACCCGATGGCGCTGCGCACGGCGGCAGAGTCACTCCTTGGGTCTGCCCCTGCAATGGAGATCTCACCGGCGTCAGGCAGCAGTAGACCCGCCAGCATCAGCATGAGCGTGGTTTTGCCGCAGCCGTTCGGCCCGATGAGCGCGGTGACTGTGCCCGGCGCAACCTCGAGGTTGGCATCCGCGACGGCGTGAACGGAGCCGAAGGACCGCCGTACGCCGTGGGCACGCAGCACGGGTGGCACAGCCACCAATGTCGCGCCCGACTTTTCATCTAGTTTCTCCATGCACCTGACCTTACTGAGTCGAGCATCACTTTCGCGTGATGCTGCGGTATCGAGTCTTGCCCGTACCCCGGGACCACGCCATCGGGTAATCCCCCGATATCGCCCCTGATTTCCGCAATCACCCCTTGCGCTCCAGCCATGTAGCGGGATAACTTACTATTACCCACACTGCGACGTGACCCTCCAGGAGAAGCCATGCCCCGTCCCGCCAGCGACAAGAAGCAACGCCTCACCACCGCAGCGACCACGCTGACGCTGACCCAGGGATTCGAGCGCACTTCCATCGCGGACATAGCGCGCGCGGCGGACGTCCCCTCGGGCTCGGTCTACTACTACTTCAAGACCAAGGAGGACGTGGGCAACGCGATCATTGAAGCGCTTCTCGCTGAGAACCGCACCCTCATGGCGGAATGGGACGGCGAGTCCGGCCCGCGTGAGCGCCTGTTGGCTTACATCGACAGTTCCGCCGATGCCACCGAAGCCCTGGTTGCGTTTGGCAGCCCGGCGACGGTGCTCGCCGCAGACCTGCGCCGTCACAGCGACGACCTGGGCGTCGCAGCAGCGGCCGTCCTGCAGGAGCTGACCGACTGGGCGGCTGGCCAGTTCGAGCAACTCGGGTTCGCTACCGAAGCAGCGGGGGCACGCGCGATGCACCTGGTCGCCGGCTTCGAGGGTGGCGCGGCACTGTCGCACACACTCGGCACTACGGCACCGATCGAGCGCGAGGCGGCTCACCTGCGCCGCTGGGTCGAGAACACCAAGACCCAGTAATCGCGGCCTCAAAGCGCGGTTTCGGCCCCACCCGTGCTTCCGTCTAGAATGGGGCACCGTGCCCCGCGTAGGCGCACACCCCCTTTTTTTAACTCGGAGATTTCGCATGTCCCTTGTGGTGCAGAAGTACGGAGGCAGCTCCGTCGCGGATGCGGACGCGCTCAAGCGCGTCGCGCGCCGCGTCGTGGAGACCGTCCGCGCAGGCAACCAGGTGGTCGTGACCGTCTCCGCGATGGGCGACACCACCGATGAACTGATCGACCTGGCACAGGCCGTCACCGATGCCCCCGACCCGCGCGAGATGGACATTCTGCTCACCGCCGGAGAGCGCATCTCCATGGCGCTACTGGCGATGGCGATCCTCGCTGAGGGCATCCCCGCGCAGGCCTTCACCGGCCCCCAGGCCGGCGTGATCACTACCGAACACCACGGCCGCGCCCGCATCATCGACGTCACCCCGGGCCGCCTCAGCCGCGCTCTTGACGAGGGCAAGGTCGCAATCGTCGCCGGCTTCCAGGGCCTGCACCCGGAGACCCAGGACGTCACCACGCTGGGCCGCGGCGGGTCCGACACGACCGCCGTCGCACTGGCCGCCGCCCTCAACGCGGACGCCTGCGAGATCTATACAGATGTGGACGGTGTCTTCACTGCGGACCCGCGCATCGTCCCCGCAGCCCGCAAGCTCGACCGCGTCTCCTACGAGGAAATGCTGGACCTCGCAGCATCGGGCGCAAAAATTCTTATGCCGCGCTGCGTCGAGTACGCGCGTCGTTTCAACGTACCCATCCACGTGCGTTCGTCCTTCTCAGGTCTTGAAGGGACCTGGGTCATGGGCGAGCCTGAAGAGGGAGATGACATGGAAGACCCCATCATTGCCGGAGTGGCGCACGACCGTTCCGAGGCCAAGATCACGGTCATCGGCGTCCCCGACGTTCCCGGCAGCGCCGCGCGCCTGTTCGAGGCCGTCGCCTCCGCGGACATCAACATCGACATGATTGTGCAGAACGTGTCCGCCACCATCACGGGGGTCACGGACATCTCGTTCACGCTTCCCACGGCGCAGGTGCCTGAGGCTCACGCTGCCATCGCGGCCGATGCTGCGGCCATCGGATATGCCGAGCTCACCGTTGACGACACGATCGGCAAGATTTCGCTGATCGGCGCCGGTATGCGCTCCAATGCGGGCGTCAGCGCGCAGTTCTTCTCCGCACTTCGCGACGCGAGCGTAAACATCGAGATGATCTCCACCTCGGACATCCGCATCTCCGTCATCACCCGGTCCGAGAAGTTGGACGATGCCGTGCGCGCCGTCCACACCGCTTTTGGCCTGGACACTGAGGACGGCGAGGCCGTCGTATATGGAGGTAGCGGACGATGACCGTGACGATTGCAATTGTTGGCGCCACCGGACAGGTGGGTTCCGTCATGCGCGAGCTCGTCGAGGCTCGCTTTCCCGATGCGTCGGTCCGCTTCTTCGCCTCCGCTCGCTCCGCGGGAACCACCTTGCCGTTCCAGGGCCGCGACATTACCGTCGAGGACACCGAATCCGGCGATTACTCCGGCATCGACATCGCGCTCTTTTCCGCCGGCGGTGCCGCGTCGAAGGTCTTCGCACCCAAGTTCGCCGAGGCCGGCGCGATTGTCATCGACAACTCGTCCGCCTTCCGGTCCGACTCCGACGTGCCGCTGGTGGTCTCCGAGGTCAACCCCGATGCACTGAACGACATCCCCAAGGGGATAGTCGCGAACCCCAACTGCACCACCATGGCGGCCATGCCGGTCCTCAAGGTGTTGGCCGATCATGCGGGCCTCGAACGCCTCGTCGTGTCGACCTACCAGGCCGTCTCCGGCTCGGGACTGGCCGGCGTGCGAGAGCTCGACTCGCAGATTCAGGCCGTCGCAGGCGAGGCCACCAAGCTCGCGCTCGACGGCGAGGCTGTGGAGTTCCCGCTACCCAAGGCCTACGTGGAGCCCATCGCGTTCAACGCGTTGCCCATGGCGGGCTCTGTTGTCGACGATGGCTCCAACGAGACCGACGAGGAGCAGAAGCTCCGCAACGAATCGCGCAAGATCCTTGGCCTACCCGACCTCCGCGTGAGCGGAACCTGCGTACGCGTTCCCGTGTACAGCGGTCACTCGCTGTCCATCAACGCTGAGTTCAACGAGGCCATCAGCCCGGAGAAGGCCTACGAACTGTTGGCCGATGCCCCGGGTGTCACGGTCGAGGAGATCCCCACCCCGTTGAAGGCAGCGGGCAAGGACAACGTGCTGGTCGGTCGCATCCGTCAGGATGGTGCCGCGCTGTACGGCAAGGGCCTAGTGCTTTTTGTCGCGGGCGACAACCTGCGCAAGGGCGCCGCGCTCAACGCCGTACAGATCGCGGAGCTCGTCGCAGCCAAGCTCGTCAAGTAGCAGGCTAAGTTCCTCATCGGTGCCGGCGCGGCGTGAGTCCGCGGCGCCAGCGTTGCGCCGAGTGTCGGGCGCCGCGTCTACGATCGACACGATGACTTCCTCACCTGACTCCGCTGTCCCGCCTGACGTTGCCCTGGCCCCCTCCCTGCGAGAGCAGGCCGAGTCCGCGCTGCGCACGCTGGTCGGACGTAATGATGCCGCGCTCCGGGACGACCAATGGACCGCGATCGAGGCCCTGGTGGAGCGGCACGCCCGCGCGCTGGTGGTGCAGCGCACCGGCTGGGGAAAGTCTGCGGTGTACTTTGTTGCCACCGCCCTGCTCCGCTCACAGGGGGCGGGACCCACAGTGATCGTGTCCCCGCTGCTCGCGTTGATGCGCGACCAGGTAGCGGCCGCTCGGCGCGCGGGCATCCGCGCGGTCACCATCAACTCCTCCAATATGACCGACTGGGACTCGATCCACGCGGACATTGCGGCCGGCAACGTGGACGTGCTGCTGTGCTCGCCCGAGCGGCTTAACAACCCCGACTTCCGCGACCAGGTCTTGCCGCGCTTGGCCGCGAGCGCGGGCCTGGTGGTGATCGACGAGGCGCACTGCATTTCCGACTGGGGGCACGACTTCCGCCCGGACTACCGTCGCATTCGCACTCTGCTGGGGGACCTGCCCGAGGGCATCCCCGTGCTGGCGACCACCGCGACCGCCAATGAACGTGTCACGGCCGATGTCGCGGAGCAGTTGGGCGTCTCGCGATCGGCCGGACTTGAGAGCGTCGCCAAAGATGTCCTGGTGTTACGCGGCGGACTGGACCGAGCCTCGCTCCACCTCGCCGTGCTTCAACTCCCGGACCAGGCCACCAGGGTCGCCTGGCTCGCCAAGACCCTGGCGGAAGTTGACGGCTCTGGAATCGTCTATTGCCTCACCGTGTCAGCGGCCGAGCAGGTGGCCTCGCAACTGCGCGCAACGGGCCTAGCCGTGGCTTCTTACACCGGACAGACTGACCCCGCCGAGCGTGAACAACTGGAGGCCGACCTGAAGGACAACCGGGTCAAGGCGCTTATCGCCACGTCGGCCCTGGGTATGGGGTTCGACAAGCCCGACCTCGGGTTCGTCGTCCACCTCGGCGCCCCCTCCTCGCCCATCGCGTACTACCAGCAGGTGGGCCGTGCAGGACGCGGGGTCGATGAGGCCATCGTGGTGCTGCTCCCCGGACACGAGGACAAGGCCGTGTGGGAATGGTTTGGGGCCCAGGCCTTCCCCGCCGAGGATCAAGTCCGAGCCGCGCTCAGCGCGCTAAGTCCTACCGAGGTTCAGTCCGTCGCGAAGCTCGAGACCAGCGTGGACCTCAAGCGGTCGCGCCTCGAGTCAATGCTTAAGGTGCTCGACGTCGACGGCGCGGTACGCCGCGTCAAGGGCGGCTGGATCTCTACCGGCGCCAGCTGGGACTACGACCAGGAGCGCTACGCCCGGGTCGCCCAGACACGACTCAACGAGCAGCAGTCGATGCTCGACTACATCGCGTCGCCCGGCTGCCGCATGGCCTACCTGCGTGCCGCGCTTGACGACCCAGACCTCACTCCCGAATGGACCTGCGGACGATGCGACGGCTGCGGCGGCATCGAACTTCCTGACGCTCCCGGTGCCGAGGACATCGCTCGATCACAGGCAGACATGGACCGGGTGGGAGTAGACGTCACCGCACGGCGCCAATGGCCCAGCGGCATGGACACTCTGGGCATCGCGTTGCGCGGGCGCATCGCCCCCGCGCTGCAGGCTGAGCCAGGACGCGCTATCGCTCGGCTTGATGGGCTTGGTTGGTCCGGTGCGCTGCGAGACCTGTTCGCGACAGTGCCCGGGGAAGATGATGAGGGGCCACACCATTTTGACGGCGAGACCCCCGTTCCACTGCGCACCGCCGCCGTGCAGGTACTCGATGACTGGACGGCCCTGTGGGCGGATGATGCGCTGGCCATCGACGGCGTCGTCGGTGTCAGCTCCACGACGCGACCCATCCTGACCGCTCATCTCGCGGCTGGACTAGCCCGCTATCTGAGCGTTCCAGTGTTGGGCTCCATCGAGGCGGCGGTGGGTTACGAGACCCCCGCACGCCACGATGTGAACTCGGCGATGCGCCTCGCGGGCGTCGAGAAGCGCCTCCGACTGGACCTCGCGGCGGCGGCGGACGGCAGCCTCGAGGGGCGCAAAGTACTGCTGGTGGACGACTACATCGACTCAGGCTGGACCCTCACCGTCGCCGCCCGCCTGCTACGCGAGTACGGTGCCGCCGCCGTGTATCCGTTCGTCCTAGGGGTGCGATAGCCGCCCGCGAGGTTCTAGCTGACAAAGTAGGCCGCGACCCCCACGAGCACAATCGCGATCGACGCCGCTGGCAGGGTGCGCTTCAGCACCTCGCCCTCGCGACCGCTCAGACCCACCGTAGCCGCCGCGGCTACCACGTTGTGCGGGCAGATGATGTTGCCGACCGCGGCACCCGAGTTCTGCGCACCCAGCAAAGGCAAGGGGTCAAGTCCGGCCGTCAGCGCGGTCTGGTCCTGGAACTCGGTAAAGAGGAAGTTCGATGCAGTGGCTGAGCCGGTCATGAACGTTCCGAGCGCGCCCACGGCGGGCGCCAGGAAGGGCCACGCGGCACCCACGCCCGCGGCGGCCAGAGCGAGCTGAGCGGTCATACCGGACTCCGACATAGTGAAAGCCACCGTCACCATGGCCACCAGGGCGAGGAAAACCGGCCGCAACTGAAGCGTGGCATCGACGAACGCCTGGCCCATGTCGCGCCCTCCAGCGCGCTGAATGAGACCTCCGCCGACGAACGCGAGCGCTAGCAGTATGCCCGGGTGATAGAACGGCTCAATGCTCTCCCCGAAGGCACCGAACAACTCCCAGCTCCAGGTCACAGACCGGGCGGCGTCGCGCACTGGCGAAACCAGCCGCGTCACGAGCACCAGCGCTACCAGCAGCAAGTATGGGGAGCCGGCCGCGAGTATGGTCATCTCGGAAGCACGCGGGGCGCTCGCTTCCTTTTGGGCCCGCTCGACCTGGGACTCACTTGTCCCCAGCTCAAGCCCTGGGGCGGGGATCGCCTCGGGAATCTCGACATACTCACCGCCACTGCGGACAAGGGCCTGCACAGGCGCGCTTGCGCGGCGTTTGGCGACCCAGCGAATAATCCCGATGAAGGCCAGTGCTCCCACCAGTGAACCTGCGAGCGACGGGAGCTCCGGGCCGACAAACTTGGCGAGCAGCAAGAAAGGAATGAAGAACACCACGTAAGCGACGGCCATCCACTTCCAGGGCGGTCCTTGCGTGGTGGACATCGTGCCGAGCAGCCGGGCGATGAACACCGCGAGCACCGCGCCCACAATGAGTTGATAAGGGGCCACGGCCCAGGAAAGGTCGCCAAGGGTGTAGTCGGTGAGCGCGCCTTGCGCGAGCGTGGGAGTGCCGACGGCCGCGAACGGAACTGCGGTCGCGTGCCCGATGAGGGCGCCCACGACGGCAGTGACCGGCTTAAAGCCGGCCGCCACTAGGAATGGCGCGGCGAGGGCCACCGGCGTACCAAAACCGGCTGCACCTTCAATGAACATGGTGAAGAACCACACAATAAGCAGCGCCGCGACTCGGGGGTCCGGGGTGATTCGCGAAAGTCCTCGCTCCAAGACGTTGGTGGCGCCCGTCCGCTGCTGGAGATGATGGATTCCCAGTGCTGGGCCAATGATCAGCATCACCGTGAGCGCGGTCCATGCGGCTCGCGCGACTATCCCGATCACACCTTCAACCGAGGTGAATCCCCAATCTTCGCCACCAAAATCAAAGGCGGTAAGCGCCAACACCATGGCACCAACAGCCGCGACCGCACCTGCGGCGACCGCTGACCACTTCGCGACGACCATCAGCAGCAACACCGCCACAATGGGGATAGCCGCGACAGCGGTCAACACGAGGGACTCGCGGCTGCACTACCAGGATGATTGCGCGTCATAGCCCAACTTTGCCACGTCCCGCGGCGCACGGCACACCGCCACCCACCAAACGAAACCTGGGTTAGGCCTGTGCTTTCCAACCACTCGGGTCGTGCAATAGCGGTCCGAACGCAAGTTCCGCTGCGCCCACGAGCAGGAGCTCGTCACCCAACCGCGCACGCTCAATGCGCACGTTGTCACCCAACGGGGCGAACGCATCGGCGAGCACACCGGCACGAATCCGCTCTTGGCGCGCACCGTAGAGGTCACCCAAGAAACCACCGAGGACGACGGCCTCAGGGTTGAAGACGGAGATGAGGTTGGCAATACCGTGTGCGAGCACATCCGCTTCCCTGTCGACCTCCGACTCGAATGGTTCAGGTGCTGGCGATCCCAACTGAGCAACGGCATCGGCCGCAGAGATGCCTGCCACCTCGGCGGCTGCTTGCAACCGGTTGAGGTTCACCTCGGTCTCGAGGCAACCCGTGCGGCCGCAGTAGCAGTCAACTCCCTCGCTGTTGACGAGGGTGTGGCCGAGCTCGCCCGCGAAACCGTTCGCGCCCACGAGTCGCGTGCCACCGGCGATCACGCCTCCACCAATTCCCGAAGCCGAGCCATTCAGGTACATCAGGTCGGCAGCGCCCTGACCCGCGCCAAACACGGCCACCGCGACCACGGCAACCGCAGCGTCGTTTCCCACCTGTACAGGTAGGCCCAGGGCATCGGACAGCTGCTCGCCCCAGGCGACGTCCTGCCAGCCCAAGTGAGGTGCGCGCGTCACCATGCCGGTACTTGTTTCCACGAGACCGGGAACGGCCACGCCCACACCAATCACACTGACACCGTCCGGGAGTTGCGCACGGACATCCTCGATCAGCTCAAGAGCGATGTCGAGGGCCTCGTCGGGAGTGGGAACGGAGTCTGTGGCACGGCGCGCACGCACCAGCACCTTGCCGCCGAGGCCGACTGCCCCCACTTCAATGGCGTCGATGTCGGGGTTGATCGCCAGCGCCACGATGCCAGCGCTCGGGTTCACCATGGGACTGGGGCGACCAACGGTTCCCGACTCCAGAGCGGCAGATTCAAACACGAATCCCGCGGCGGCAAGTTCGGTGTTGAGCGCCCCAATCGTGGAGCGGTTGAGGCCGGTGAGCTTAGTGAGCTCCGCCCGGGACAATGCTCCATGGTGGTGCACCAGCGTGAGGAGTGTAGAGAGGTTATGGCGGCGGGTCTGCTCGTTGCGTGAACCCGCACTTGCCGTGAGGTGCGAACCAGAGGTGGGGATGCTCACCGGGATCGGCCTCGCCTTCGTTTGTGGTCGAAACGAACATAACCTATGTGCCCCCGCAAGAGCAATTGTTGTTTCGCGTTGACACCGCGTCCGAGGCATGGTTATGTTGATGCCTACAACGTTTGGTCGCCGTCGACCAGGAACAGGATTCACCATGGCTCTTACGCCCACCCCCGAAGATCGCTTCTCCTTTGGCCTATGGACCCTTGGCTGGGAGGCGCAGGACCCCTTCGGCGGCCCCACCCGCCCACGCCTCGACACCGTCAAGGCCATTCACGGCCTCAAGGAAGCCGGCGCTTGGGGCATCACGTTCCACGACGACGACGTCTTCCCCTTCGGCGCCTCTGATGCCGAACGCCAGAAGGCCATCGACGACCTCAAGGGCGCCTGCGACGACACCGGCATCGTGGTCGAGATGGTCACCACCAACCTGTTCAGCCACCCCGTCTTCAAGGACGGCGGCTTCACGTCCAACGATCGCGGCGTGCGCCGCTTCGCCATGCGCAAGGTCATTCGCAACATCGACCTGGCCGCCGAGCTGGGCGCCAAGACGTTCGTCATGTGGGGCGGCCGCGAGGGCGCCGAATACGACAGCGCCAAGGACATCGGCGCCGCACTTGCGCGCTACCGCGAGGCCGTCAACGTGTTGGGTGACTACGTCACCGACAAGGGCTACGACATCAAGTTCGCCATCGAGCCCAAGCCCAACGAGCCCCGCGGTGACATCCTCCTGCCGACCATTGGCCACGCAATCGCGTTCATCAACACGCTCGAACGCCCCGAGCTCGTGGGCCTGAACCCCGAGACCGGCCACGAGCAGATGGCTGGTCTGAATTACACCGCTGGACTCGCGCAGGCTCTCGACTGCGGCAAGCTCTTCCACATCGACCTCAACGGCCAGCGCGGCATCAAGTACGACCAGGACCTGGTCTTTGGTCATGGCGACCTGCACAACGCCTTCTCCACGGTCGATCTGCTGGAGAACGGAAGCCCCAACGGCGGCCCCACCTACGACGGCCCGCGTCACTTTGACTACAAGCCCTCGCGCACCGAGGACGAGAACGGCGTGTGGGACTCCGTCAAGGCGAACATGGGCATGTACCTGATGCTCAAGGAACGCGCCCTGGCGTTCCGTGCCGACCCCGAGGTTCAGGAAGCTCTCGAGGCCGCTAAGGTCTACGAGCTCGGCCAGACCACCATGGGTGAAGGCGAAGACTACGACGACCTCATCGCGGACCGCGCCTCGTACGAGGACTTCGACGCAGAAGCCTACTTTGGCGGCAACGGATTCGGCTTTGTGCGCTTGCAGCAGCTCGCGTCTGAGCACCTGCTTGGCTTCCGTAACTAACACTGCTTGACCCGTTCTGCCCGATGCACCACGTCCCCCTCGTGGAGCATCGGGCAGAACGCTTTCTTAACCAACCCGAAAGGATGCGCGATGACGCTCGTCGCAGGAGTGGACTCCTCCACGCAAAGCTGCAAGGTGGTCGTGCGCGACCTCGAATCTGGCGCGGTGGTCCGCTCGGGACGCGCCTCACACCCCGACGGCAGTGAGGTCCCTCCGTCTGCTTGGTGGGAGGCCTTGCTCGGAGCCATCGCCGATGCCGGCGGACTTTCCGACGTCGACGCCGTCTCCGTCGGTGGCCAGCAGCATGGCATGGTCGCGCTCGACAAGGATGGCCGCGTCATCCGCGACGCCTTGCTGTGGAACGACACCCGGTCGGCCGGCGCCGCAGAGGACTTGATCTCCGAGGTGGGTGCAGAGCTACTCGCCGAGCGCACCGGACTGGTTCCCGTCGCATCGTTCACCATCACCAAGCTACGTTGGCTGCGAGACAATGAACCCAAGAATGCGGAGCGCGTTGCGGCGGTCGCACTGCCGCACGACTGGCTCACGTGGCGCCTACGTGGCTACGGTCCCACCGACGAATCCCCCTTGGGCCCCGACCTGGACGCGCTCACGACGGACCGCTCCGACGCGTCTGGAACCGGGTATTGGAGCCCCACCACCGGCGACTACGATCGCGGACTGCTCACCCGGGCCCTGGGCCACGATGCGATCCTTCCGCGCGTCCTCGCTCCCGGTGACGTGGTGGATACCCAGGCGACAGGCATCGGCGTGGACAGCATTGTGGTCGGCGTGGGCGCGGGCGACAACGCAGCGGCTGGCCTTGGGCTCGGCGCACGCGAGGGTGACGTGGTGATTTCCATCGGCACCTCCGGCACCGTCTTTGCCGTGACCGACTCCGTAGTACGAGACTCTGCGGGCACCGTAGCTGGCTTTGCCGACGCATCGGGCGCCTACCTGCCCCTTATCGCAACGTTGAACGCCGCTCGGGTGCTGGATGCTTTTACCCGCGTGCTCGGTGTAGACCACGATGAGTTGGGGCGGCTGGCCCTGGAGGCAGCGCCCGGCGCACAGGGCGCGGTACTGGTGCCCTACTTCGAGGGCGAACGCACACCTAATCTTCCCGATGCGACGGCGGGGCTCTCCGGCCTCACCCTCGCCTCGACAACACGACCCAACCTCGCACGCGCGGCCATCGAAGGCATGCTGTGCGGACTGGCCGACGGGCTCGAGGCAATTCGCGCGCAAGGCGTCGCCGCCGAGCGCGCACTCCTAATTGGCGGGGCGGCCCAGAACGAGGCCGTTTCGACCATTGCTGCTCAGGTGCTGGGCATCCCCGTGTCCGTACCCACCCCCGGCGAGTACGTGGCCATGGGCGCCGCCGTTCAGGCGGGGTGGTCCCTCACGGGCACACGCCCGTCATGGAGCGTCGATGCCGTGGAGGTGACCGGAGTTGAGTCGGAGCCGGTAATTCGCGAGCAGTACCGCGCGGCACAAAGCAGGGCGTGACACGCTCCGTTTCAAGCCTTTGACTGACGCGTCTGAGTTGGTTGCGCTGTAGGTTGAGTCACCTGAGCATGATCTACCAGGGAGCACCGTGAGCGATAGCACCGATATTCCGATCCGCGCTGGCCGCAAGCAATGGCTCTCGCTCATCGTGCTAGCCGCGGCATTGTCGATGATCGTGCTGGACGGCACCGTCGTGAGCGTCGCGCTCCCGACCATGATCACAGACCTGAGCCTCGACTTCAGTGAGGCCCAGTGGGTCAATGGCATCTACTCAGTCATTTTCGCCGCGCTACTCCTGACCACTGGCCGCATGGGGGACCGCCTTGGCCGCCGCAACCTGATGGTCGCGGGTGTCCTGCTGTTCGTGGCAGGTAGCATCATCGCCTCCACCGCCGCAGACGGCGACCAGCTCATCATCGCCAGGTTCATCCAAGGAATCGCTGGTGCCTTCATCCTGCCGACCACGCTGTCCACGGTGAACGCGACCTTCCGGGGTCGTGACCGTGCGGTGGCCTTTGGAGTATGGGGCGCGGTCATCTCCGGCGTCGCCGCGTTGGGCCCACTCCTGGGTGGCTGGCTGACGCAGAACTTCAACTGGGAATGGATCTTCCTTATCAACGTGCCGTTCGGCATCGTGATCCTGATCGCCACGTTCCTGGTTGTCCCCGAGACCCGAGCGAAGGTCATTGCCCCGGGCCTGGACATACTTGGACTCCTGCTTTCCAGCATCGGCTTTGGTGCTTTGGTCTTTGGCCTGATCGAAGGGGGATCACTTGGGTGGTGGACCCCCATCAAGGCGTTCGAGATCTTCGGCTTCACCTGGCCGACCGACTGGGCGCTGTCTCCAGTACCGATCGCCATTGGCATCGGTCTCCTGTGCCTGGTTCTCTTTGTCCCCTGGGAGCGCCACCGAGCCACCGCTGGCAAATCCGCGATCCTCGACCTCACCCTGTTCAGGTTCGCCACCTTCCGGTGGGGCAACCTGGTCGCCTTCTGCATCGCCATCGGCGAGTTCGGAATCCTCTTTGTTCTGCCGCTCTTCATCATCAACGCTATGGGGATGTCGACGCTCACAGCGGGCTTCATCCTTGCCGCGATGGGAATCGGCGCCTTCATCTCCGGCGCAAGTGCGCGTCACCTGTCCGCGAGATTTGGCGCCCCCACCGTGGTGGTCATCGGCGTGTCCGTCGAAGTGACGGGCGCGTTACTGGTGTCCTTCCTGCTCGCACCAACCGTGTCCGGCTGGCTGCTCGCCGCGGTGCTCACGTTCTACGGCTTGGGCCTTGGCCTCGCCTCGGCCCAGCTCGCCGGCACCGTCCTGGTGGACGTGCCAATGGAGGAGTCGGGTCAGGGGTCCGCCACCCAGAGCACCTCGCGCCAGGTCGGCTCGGCAATGGGCACCGCGGTCGTCGGCGCAATGCTCGCCGCGGGACTCGCGTTCTACCTGCCTACGCAGCTCAATACTGTTGACGGGCTGTCCACCTCGGAGGCAACCCAGATAGAGGCTGCCACCGAGCAGTCCGCAGGAAGTTCGATCACACAGATCCGCGACTCAGGCACGGAAGGCCAACTTGGTGTCGATGGGCCGGCTGTGGCCGACGCCCTGTCCGCGGGCATGGCCGATGCTTCCCGTTGGGCGTTGTGGATGGCGGCTGGATTCCTGGCCGTGGGAGTCCTCGGGTCACTGCGGCTGAGGGCGAAGTCCAAGGACAGCGCCGGGCAACAGGCCATCGACGCTGACACTGCATGAGTGCACGACGTCGCGAGGGATCAAGTGGACGCGCGCGCCACTAGTTCTGGCGGCACGACCACGGACATGGGCGCCGCTCCTGGCTCGGCAATGCGGCGCATGAGAAGGTCGGCCATGTGGCCGGCAATCGCCGTCATGGGCTGACGAATGCTAGTCAATGCCGGAATGGTGTTGAGGGCAACCGAACTGTCGTCGAAGCCCACGACCGCGACGTCGCCAGGCACTTCGCGCCCACTCTCGCGCAGAACGTCCAATACGCCTGCGGCCATCGCATCGTTGACCGCGAAAATGCCGTTGATTCCCGGATGCGCAGCGAGGAGACGTCTGGCGGCCAGCACGCCACCTTCGGTGGTCAGGTCGCCGTCCTCCTGCGCCACGTAAGCGACACCACGTCTCGCTGCGTCCTCGCGAAAACCCAAAGCGCGATCCGCGATTGAGGGCATGGCGAGGCCGCCCTCGACGCCGATCATCCCGAGCACCGTGCGCCCCAGTTCGATAAGGTGCGCAGACGCAAGGCGGCCGCCGTCAACTCCGGACACGTCAACGTAGCTCAAGGCCATATTGGCTACCGGGCGCGCAAATGCAACCACCGGACGACGTGCGCTCACGAGCATCGCCGGCATCGGATCGTCGTTGTGAGTGCTCACCAGCAAGGTTCCATCGACGCTGCCTGCACCTACGAAGCCGATCACCTGTTCGCGCGCATGTTGTGAATCTGCCAGCATCAATAGCGGGTGGACGTCATGCTTACGCAGAGCTCGGACGGCGGCGGTAAGAATGTTTCCGAAGAACGGGTCGCTGAGGATTTGTCCCACGGCCTGGTCCTCGTCCTCCCCGCCGCCCGCAGAGGACACGACCACCGCGACAGCGCCCGTGCGGCGGGTGACGAGAGAGCGCGCGGCTTGATTTGGCACGTATCCCGTTTCCGCCAACGCGGCGGTCACTGCTGCAAATGCCTCGGGCGTCACGGGCCTGGTGCCGGTCACAACTCGGGACGCTGTCGCACGGGACACGCCGGCGACGCGCGCGACGTCCTCCAGCGTCGAGGGGCCTCCCTCGCGGCCACGACTCTTCTCAGGTGCGCTACTCACGACATGAACTTACCATGCCTGGAGAGCGCTCTCCCAAACAACTATGGCCGAACGCGTTTCAGGCGCAGATTCGTCCCTTTTGCCGCGATATTCCGCCATTGCCACTTGACAGCCGCCGAATAGGTGCTCACAATGGAGCATCTTGGAGAGCGCTCTCCCAGCGCTTCCCACCGTTCAATGGCGAACTGCCCGGAAGTCGTTGGCGTCAATGCGGACGTCGACACGCCGCCGGGAACCAGTGACACAAGGAACCCCATGACTGTTCAAACGTCCACTCCACGGCCCCGTCCGCGAGGCCGCTCTCGAGCACTGATCTCCTGTGCATTGGCCACGCTAGTGGCGACACCGCTGGTAGTGCTCCCGACCACGGCTGCCTCGGCTGCCGCACCAACATTGCTGTCGCAAGGGCAGCCCACCACGGCAACTTCCACAGAGAACGCGGACTACACGCCTGCCTCCGCCGCAGTGGACGGCGACCTCAATACGCGGTGGAGCTCGAACTTCGCGGACCAGCAGGACCTCACCGTTGAGTTGGCCCAGGCTTCCACCCTGGACCATGTCGCACTGTCCTGGGAGGGTGCCTACGGCAAGGGCTACGAGATTCAGGTATCCGACGACGGTACCCAGTGGACAACCGCTGCGACTGTCACAGACGGCAACGGTGGCGATGACGTCGTCGACCTAAGCGGCGCTCAGGGAAAGTTCGTGCGCTTCCACGGCACTGAGCGCGGCACGGGCTACGGCTACTCCCTCTGGGAGTTTCAGGTATTTGGCAGTGCGGGCGTCGACGGTGGCGGCGACGGAGGCGACGGAGGCGACAACGGTGGCGGTGCCACTCAGTGCGGCTCAGACGACGTCGCGTTGCTTGGCACGGCAACCGCGGACTCCTTCGAGAACGAGGACTACTACCCCGCGAGCAACGCGGTGGACGGCAAGGCCGACACTCGGTGGGCCAGCGGCACCGACGATGACGCCGCTCTCACGGTCGACCTCGGTCAGTCGACGGCCGTGTGCGGCGTGGACCTCGACTGGGAGGGTGCCTACGGCAAGGGCTTCAAGATCCAGCTCTCCAATAACGGCAGCTCCTGGACGACTGCGGCCACCGTCACCGACGGCAGCGGTGGGGATCAGTCCCTCGCTGTCGAGGGTGAGGCTCGCTACGTCCGCTTCCAGGGAGTCGAGCGCGGCACTGGCTACGGCTACTCGCTCTGGGAGTTCGCCGTTCGCGGTGCTGCCGCCGATGGCGGCGGTGACGGCGACGGCGGCGATGGTGGCGGCGACGGCGACAACGGCGGCGGCGACGGCGACAACGGCGGCGGCGAGCACCAAAACCCGTACCCCGATTACGTCAACGCGGGTTGGGGAACCAACCAGGGCGCACTGACCGGCACCAGCCACGTTGAGGTTGTACCGTACGGCGAGGGATGGCGCCTTGAGGTCAACGGCGACCCGTACACGGTTCGCGGCCTCACGTGGGGCCCGGACTTCTCCACGGCTGATCACTACATGCCAACCCTTGCGGCCATGGGCGCCAACACCACGCGTACTTGGGGCACGGGTCCCGACACCGCGACCTTGCTCGACTCGGCGGCCAATAAAGGTGTCCGCGTCATCATGGGCTTCTGGCTTGTGCCCGGCGGTGGCCCCGGCTCAGGCGGTTGCGTCTCCTATCAGGGGGCTAGCGACTACAAGACCGAGGTTCGGGCCCATATTCTCGACCAGGTCAACGCCTATAAGTCTCACCCCGGCGTACTGATGTGGTCGGTGGGCAACGAGTCGATTCTCGGGATGGGCGACTGCTACTCCGGTGCGGAACTCGAAGCCGAGCGCAACGCGTACACGACCTTCGTCAACGACATGGCCATCGAGATCCACGCAATCGATGCCGACCACCCTGTGTCGTCGACTGACGCCTGGACCGGAGCATGGGCGTATTACAAGGCCAACTCCCCTGACCTCGACCTCCTTCAGCTCAACTCATACGGGGACGTGTGCAACACGGCCCAGGTTTGGGAAGACGGTGGCTACGACCGCCCGTACATCATCACCGAGGGTGGCGCAGATGGCGAGTGGGAGGTGCCGGATGACATCAACGGCATCCCCGACGAGCCCACTGACATCGAAAAGGGTGCTGCGTATGTGGATTCATGGAAGTGCATCATGGAGCACAAAGACAAGGGTCTAGGTGCAACGTTCTTCCACTTCGGCACCGAGGGTGACTTTGGCGGCGTTTGGTTCAATGTGCTTCCCGGAGACAACAAGCGCCTGGGTTATTACGCCCTGGCCAAGACCTGGGGCAAGAACATCGACGCGATGAACACCCCTCCGGAGATGTACTCCATGGAAATTCCCGGCTCAACCTCGATCGAGGCTGGTCAGAAGTTCACTGTCAAGACTGATGTTGTTGACCCCGACGGGGACGACATCAACTACGTAATGTTCCTCAACAGCAAGTACATCAACGGCGCGGGCGGCCTGGCACAGGTCGACTTCAACGAGATCTCGCCCGGAACGTTTGAGGCCACTGCGCCCGAGACGCTCGGCGTGTGGAAGGTGTACGTCTTCGCCGAGGACGGCAACAGCAACGTCGGAGTCGACACGCGGTCCATTCGCGTTGTCGCCCCGCAGGTTACCGGCACCAACATCGCCGAGGGCAAGCCCGCCACCGCGTCGAGCTTCGACCCGTACAACGGTGACTTCACTCCCAAGCAGGCGTTCGACGGCAACCCCGCAACTAGGTGGTCGAGCGACTGGAACGACAACGAGTGGGTTCAGGTTGACCTGGGCTCCGTCCAGTCCTTCGACAAGGTCCAGCTGGTCTGGGAAACGGCCTTCGGAAGCGCGTATGAGATTCAGACCTCAAACGACGGCAACTCGTGGACCACGGTCGGTTCCGAGACGGCAGGAAATGGTGGCATCGACTCGCTCGACGTCTCCGGATCCGGGCGCTACGTGCGCCTCGCCCTGAGCGACCGTGGCACCGAGTGGGGCTACTCCCTGTTCGAGATGGGGGTGTACAGAAACTGAGTCCGACGTGGGGCGCCGGCGTGCGAGCGTCGGGGCCCCGCGAGGCCCGGTTGTCTGAGGGGACCGCGGTGCCAACCAGCGCATGAGCACCGTGCTTTGTGCGCTAGCTCTAGCCCGGGCGGGGTCTTCCCTGCCCGCGTTCCACCAGATAACGACGTCAAAGGAGTCGACAATGTCACACACCAAGTCCCGGGGCAGTACGTCTCGACTGCTGCCTTCCGGCAGCCTGCCCAAGTCACGCGGAGCCGTGCTCGCACTCAGCGCTGCGGCCTGCATCGGCGCTATCGCAATGGCCACTGCATCCGCCGCTGTCGCCGCCGATGGTGACCCCATCTCGCAGGGCCACGACGCATCAGCCTCCACCACCGAGGCGGCCTTTACGGGGGCACGTTTCGCGTTTGACGGCGACCCCTCCACGCGTTGGGCGAGCCAACCGACCGACGACCAGTGGCTGCGGGTGGACCTCGGCGCACCTGCGGACATCAGTTCCGTCGAACTGGACTGGGAGGCCGCGTACGGCTCGGCCTATCAGATCCAGGTCTCCGACGACCAGAACAATTGGACCACTGTCGCCTCGGTTACTGGCGGCGATGGCGGCACTGACACGCTCGATGTCGATGCGAACGGACGCTACGTACAGCTCGTCACCTCTGAGCGCGGCACCGGCTACGGCTACTCGCTGTGGGAGTTCAAGATCTTCGGCAACGGCGGCACGAGTACCGTCGATGACGACCCGCTACCAGTCTTCGATGACGAGGTCACGCACCACGAATTCCAGGCCAATTGTACGCCATCGCACTACGATTTCGACGATCCGATCGTGTTCCCTGGCCAGCCCGGGCGCTCACACCTGCACACGTTCATGGGCAATGAAAGCACCGATGCATACACCACCATCGAGTCGCTATTCGATAACCCCAGCACGACCTGCACCGTGCCTGGCGACCACTCCGCGTACTGGTTCCCGACCCTGATGAACGGTGACACCCCGGTGAAGCCGACCATCAAGGAGACCATCTACTACAAGTCCGGAATCCTGGACTACCGCTCCGTTCAGCCCTTCCCTGAAGGTCTGCGCCTGATCGCCGGCGACATGATGGCGACCCCCGCATCATTCGAGAACGGCCCTGGTGCCGTAGAGGGTTGGGAGTGCGGAAACCTGTCCAAGCAGTGGTCCATTCCGGATTATTGTGACGCGGGATCGGAGCTCAACATCCGCCTTCAGGCCCCCAGCTGCTGGAACGGAGTCGACCTCGATTCACCCAACCACAAGACCCACATGGCGTACCCGGTCAACGGCGAGTGCCCCCCGAGTCACCCCGTGCCCGTGCCGATGCTTGAGTTCAAGATTGGCTGGCCCGTGAGTGGCGACATGACACAGGTCCACCTGGTCAGCGGTTCAGACCAGTCGTGGCACTACGACTTCATGAACGGCTGGGAGCCGGAGATTCAGCGCGCGCTCGTGCGTCAGTGCATCAACGGAGGCCTGCAGTGCAGCCCGCAGGGATACGACCAGTACAAGCCGCACCGCGGCTCCGCTCTCACAGCTGACTTCCAGCTGCCTTAACCCAATCCATTGGTGGCGGGACGGGTCGCACCCGCGGCCCGTCCCACCACCCGCATTTCTCAAAGGAGAGAACATGAGTTTCCACCACCTATCGCGCCGGGTAGCCGGCGCCGGGGGCCTGGCCCTCGCTCTCGCCGTCGGGACCCTGGCCTTGCCAGCTGCCGCCGCCGAGCCCACCCTGCTCTCACAAGGAAAGTCCGTCATCGCATCGTCCGTAGAAAACGCCGACTACACCCCGGCCAGCGCGGCCGTTGATGGCAATACCGGCACTCGTTGGTCCTCCAAGCCGACCAATGACGAGTGGATCCAGGTTGACCTCGGCGCCGTTTCAACTCTCGACCGCGTCGAGCTCGCGTGGGAGGGCGCGTACGGCACTGACTACAAAATTGAAGTCTCCGACGATGGCCAGAACTGGACGACGGCGGCAACGGTCACAGCGGGCGACGGCGCTGACGACAACGTGGGCCTTGGCGGCGCGACTGGGCGCTACGTGCGGCTAGACGGCGACAAGCGTGCCACCGGCTACGGCTACTCCCTCTGGGAGATGCAGGTCTACGGGACGCCCGGCGCCGACGACGGCGGCGGCGGTAACGAGGGCAGCGGCGATTGCTCGGATGACAACGTCGCTGTGGGGAAGGCTGCCACGGCATCGTCTTCGGAGAATTCCGCCAACCTCAACGCCGGCGCAGCAGTAGATGGCGACCCGGGCACGCGTTGGGCCAGTGCGGCGACGGACAATGAGTGGATTCAGGTAGACCTGGGCGAATCTCAGAACGTTTGCCAGATCGACCTCGACTGGGAGGCTGCCTACGGCAAGGCCTTCAAGATTCAGGTTTCAGACGATGCTCAGGCGTGGGAGACCATCAAGACCATCACCGATGGCTCGGGCAGCGACCAGACGATCGAGGCTGCGGGCACGGGACGCTACGTGCGGCTGGCAGGCGAGCAGCGTGGAACCGGCTACGGCTACTCTCTCTGGGAAATGGGTATTCACGTGGGCGGCGAAGGGTCAAACGAGGACATTGACATCGAGACTGGCGGGGACCTCGGTCCGAATGTCCACATCTACGACGAGTCCACGCCGACGGCCGAGATCCAAGCCGAGCTGGACGCCGCACACGTGCAGCAGGAATCCGACCAGTTTGGTGAGGGACGCTTCCAGTTCCTCTTCAAGCCTGGCACGTACCCCGTGCACGCCCACGTCGGCTTCTACACCTCGGTGAGCGGAGCGGGCCAGGACCCCGACGACGTGAACATCACCGGCGGTGTCTGGGCCGATGCTCAGTGGTTCGGTGGCAACGCCACTCAGAACTTCTGGCGTTCCGTTGAGAACCTGAAGATCACCCCGAGCACCGGCGACAACCGCTGGGCCGTGTCACAGGCCGCGCCCATGCGTCGCGTCCACGTGGACGGAGCACTCTCGGTTCACTCGTCCGCTTACGGTTGGGCCTCGGGCGGCTTCATCGCCGACTCCAAGGTCGAGGGTCAGGTCAACGGTTACACGCAGCAGCAGTGGTACACGCGTGACTCAAACCTTGTAGGCGGATGGGACGGCACCCTGTGGAACATGACGTTCTCGGGCGTGCAGAACGCGCCAGCGTCGACCTTCCCCGAGCCTGCGGTGACCACTCTGGACACCACCGGCACGGTCAAGGAGAAGCCGTACATCTACTGGGACGAGTCGGCCAACGACTGGGCCGTCTTTGTTCCCGAGCTTCGGTCCGGAACCACCGGAACCACGTGGGAGAACGGCCACACGGCCGGAACCTCCCTGCCGCTCGACGACTTCTATGTCGCCCAGCCCGGTGATGACGCGGCCAAGATCAACGCGGCACTCGACCAGGGCATCAACGTCCTGTTCACGCCAGGCATCTACCGCCTGTCCGAGACCATTGAAGTCACCAAGCCCGACACCGTCGTCATGGGCCTTGGCTACGCAACGATCATCCCGACCGCCGGCCAGACGGCCATGACGGTCGCCGATGTAAGCGGAGTCACCGTTGCAGCACTGCTGTTCGATGCCGGAGAGACCAAGTCGCCAGCAATGCTGGAAATTGGTACCGAGGGATCCAATGCTAGCCACGCAAGTGACCCGACCTCCATCCACGATGTCTTTGTACGCGTCGGCGGCGCCGTCGCGGGAAAGACTGACGCTGGCGTAATCGTTAACTCCAACGACACGATCATCGACCACGTGTGGCTGTGGCGAGGAGACCACGGCGAGGGTATCGGCTGGGACCTCAATACCTCGGACTATGGCCTCATAGTCAACGGCAATGACGTCAAGGCGTACGGCCTGTTCGTCGAGCACTTCCAGAAGTACAACACCCTCTGGAACGGCGAACGTGGTCGCACGATCTTCTATCAGAACGAGCTCCCTTACGACCCGCCGAGCGTCGAAGCATGGTCACATGACGGTATCCGCGGTTACGCGGCGTACAAGGTAGCGGACAACGTTGCCGAGCATGAGGCTTGGGGACTCGGTTCGTACTGTGTATTCACCACGGACTCGTCGATCACCGTGGACAACGGGTTCGAGGTACCCGACGTACCGGGTGTGAAGATGCACTCGCTGCTCACGGTGTCGCTTGGCGGCGCTGGAGTCTATGAACACGTCATCAACGGCACGGGACCCACGGCTCAGGGCACCGAGACGGTCCCGGCCAAGGTCGCGTTTTATAGCAACGGATCAGGAAGTTAAGCCGCTGATCTGAAGCGGCAAACGGGTCGTCTAGCCACATCGGCGCGGCGGCCCGTTTGCGTTGTCACACATTTTCGTGAAACCAGAAGAGCGAGCCGACATCCGCCGGCTCGCTCTTCCTATTGTTTCTCTCCGTCGAGGTGACAGTGTTTGGTTTCACGACATCCTTCACACATGTGTCGCGACATCGTTCACACCCCTCCACGATGAGGAATGGCTAACTCAGATCGAAACCAGGTCATTGTTTTAGCGGTCATCGAGGGCGGCATGACCGTCTCCGAAGCGGCCAGTCGCTTCAACGTCTCTCGACGCTGGATCCACACTCTTTTAGCCCGCTATCGAACTGGCGGGCTAAGCGCTCTAGAGCCCGGCTCTCGGGCCCCTAGAACCTCGCCCCACGCCACCGCGCCTCAGCTACGAGACAGAGTTCTTCAACTCCGCACGAACCTGAAACTCGACGGCCTAGACGCTGGCGCAGAGTCCATCCACGACCGCCTCACCCTCGAGGTCGACACCCCACCATCGGTCTCCACGATCTGGCGCATCCTGCGCGCAGCAGGATCAGTGACCCCCCAACCTCAGAAACGACCACGCTCGTCCTGGATCCGGTTCGAAGCCCCCGCCCCCAACGGCTGCTGGCAGTCCGACATGACCCACTGGCACCTGGCCGGCGACAACGGTGTCGAGATCATCACGTGGCTCGACGACCACTCCCGCATGGTCCTGTCCATCAGCTGCCACAGTGCCGTCACAGGAAAAATCGTCACCGACACCTTCCTTGCCACCACCAAAGAACACGGACTACCAGCGTCAACACTGACAGACAACGGCATGATCTTCACCACGAGGTTTGCCCGCGGCAAAGGCGGACCCAACCACTTCGAACACGTCATCGCGTCCTACGGCATCACCCAGAAGAACGGCCACCCCGGCTACCCGCAAACCTAAGGCAAAATCGAACGCTTCCACCAAACCCTCAAGAAATGGCTCAACGCCCGCCCCGCAGCAGACACCCTGGACACTCTCCAAGACCAACTGAACGCCTTCCAACACGTCTACAACCACGAGCGCCCCCACCGCTCACTCGGCCGGCGCACCCCAGCAGTCGCCTATGCCGCACTACCTAAAACCGGGCCCACCATCGAGCTCCTGGAACGCCACTGGCGCGTCCGCCACGACACCGTCGACAAAGCAGGCGTCATCACCTTGCGCTGGGCCGGCAAACTACGCCACCTCGCCATCGGACGCGCCCACACAGGCCACGCAATCCTTCTCCTCATCGCAGCAAACGACACCCTCGTCATCGACCACACCACCGGCGAAATCATCGCCGAACACACCCTCACACTGAACCGCGACTACCACCCCAAGAAACAACAAAAGCCCCTCCCGAAGGAGGGGCTCTCGCCGTGAAAAACCCGAGACACCTGTGAACGATGTCCCGACACTTCACACCGTCGGGGTGACAGGATTTGAACCTGCGACCTCGTCGTCCCGAACGACGCGCGCTACCAAGCTGCGCCACACCCCGATTGAAGCCTGCCTAGAATATCCGACCCAACGACGGAAAGCGAACTGCCACCTAGTCGCGAGGGACCAGCGTCACCACGGTTGCTTCCGGTCGGCACGCAAAACGTACTCGCGCGTACGGCGAGGTGCCAACTCCGGCTGACACGTGCAACCACATCGATGCCGGATCGCCCTGGTCTGGCCGCAGCCCGGGATAGCCGTGCAGCCCCTTCGCGCGTGTTCGATCGATGTCGCAGTTGGTGACCAGCGCTCCCATTCCCGGAACGCACACCTGGCCCCCATGAGTGTGACCGGCCAGGGTGAGCACCACGCCATCTTCGTGGAGCGCATCGAGGGCACGGCGGTAGGGGGCGTGCACCACGCCGACATGCAGGTCGCCTCGTACCCCGTCATCCGAGGGCATCGAGTCGCGCTGAATATGCGGGTCGTCCATGCCGACAAAGGAAATCTCCTGTCCCGCCACAGAGACCGTGCCTCGAGCATTGTTGAGATTGGTCCAGCCCACGCCCTCCAGCACCGTGGTGAGCGATTGCGTAGGCAAGAGCGGACGCGTGGACTCGAGGCCCGATGGTGCCTTGAAGTACTTGAAGGGATTGATGGGCGTGGGCGCGTAGTAGTCGTTCGAGCCGTAAACGAACGCTCCTGGCAGTTCGAAGAGCGGCGTCAGGGCGCGCGCCACTGCTGGAACGGCATCGGCGTGCGCGAGGTTGTCACCGGTGGTGACCACCAGGTCAACATTCTCACGGGCAAGGGACCTCACCCACTCGATGCGACGCTCCTGAGTGGGGGTCAGGTGCAGGTCCGAAAGGTGGAGGATTCTTACTGGCGCGGAGCCAGCGGGCAGGAGCGGAACTGTGACCCGTCGGGTCGTGTACGCATGAGCCTCGGCAAATCCCCAGGCCAAACCTGCGGCCGCGGTCGCTCCCGCGACCGCGAGCGCGGTCCTTACGTTCGGCACCGGCTAGTTGCCATCCCGATTCTTCTTGTCCTTGCCGTTGCCGTTCTCGCCGCCGTCACCAGGTACCGGGAAGTCCGGATCGGGGGTCGGCGTCACGACGGGATCCGGCTCTGGCGGTTGCCAACCGTTTGGAGGGTTGGACGAGAACTCGGCTGGCGGCCACGCCGTGCCCCAATAGTCATCAGGTGCCTTCAGCGGATCCCAATCGGAGGGCCATTCGGTCCACCATCCAGGACGCTCGTCGGTGGCGACCGTGATCTGAATCGTCGTACCTGGCAACGCCTTGCTTCCGGCGCGGGGGCTCTGACCGATGATGGTGCCGGGTGACACGCTCGGGTCATAGCGCGAGCTGGAGTTTGCGGAAGTCTGGAAGCCGGCATCGATGATGATGTAGCGCGAGGAATCCGCACCCTTGCCGATCACTGAAGGAACGGTTTGTGGCACACCATTGAGAACAGTATCCACGGGGGTAGCCAGAGGCAGGTTCTCCTCACCGTCGAGTGCGCGGTCCATGAAGTTCTTCCACGTGGGCCCGGAGATGGTGGCACCAAAGAAGGCCTGCTGCCACAGCCCACCAATGGTCATGTACTGGGCGGGCACGTCCTTGTCTGGGTTTCCCATCCATACAGTCGTTACCAGCTGAGGGGTGAAGCCCATGAACCACAGGTGCGTGTTCTCGTTAGAGGTACCAGTCTTACCCGCGGCGGGACGGCCGTCGGCGAGCTGAACGAACCGTCCGGTTCCCTCTTGGATCACCTGCTGCATGCCGTAGGAGACGCCATCAGCGATCTCGGCCGGAATGGCCTCAACGCAGTTCTCGGCCGGCACTGCGACATCCTTGCCCTCGGCGTCGGTGATGCTGAGGATGGCGATGGGGTCGCAACGAACGCCGTGGTTCGCAATGGTCTGCGCGACGTTGGCCATCGTCAAAGGAGACGCATTCTGGGTACCGAGCGACATTGACGGCACGATCTCGATGTCTGCTCCGTCAGCGCGGTGGAAGCCAAGCTTTTGGGCCATGTCCTTGACACCACAGAGGTCCAGCTGGTTCGTCATCGCGACGTAGGCGGTGTTGACCGAGTTCTGAGTGGCGCGCAACACAGTCTGCGATGTTGAGCTTTCTCCTGAGTTCGCAGGCTTCCAGTCCGGCTGCCCCTTGAACGGAGTATCACCCAGGCATTCCGCGCGCCAACTGTCTGCTTCCCAGGCACGAATATTTCCACTCACCACTTGGTTAAGAGCGTGGCCGGTGGACAGCCAGTCGGCAAGGATGATCGGCTTGAAGGTCGAGCCCGGCGAGAATCCTCGTGACCCGCCATACTCGCGGTCAACCGCGTAGTTGATGGCCGTCGAGTTCGGCTCCTTCGCGGAAGGGTCAAAGTCACGGTTCTGCGCCATCGTCAGGATCTCTCCGGACGTGGGCTCTAGCGCAACCAGAGCCATCGCGAATCCACTGGGGTCGTCCGCAGGAATCGAATTGCGCAACTCTTCGTTAGCAATCTTCTGCTTCTTGACGTCGAGGGTGGTGATGATGTTCAGCCCACCCTTGCGAAGTAGGTCATCGCCCTTGAGCGTCAACTCATCAGAGTTAAAGATGGGGTCCTTCGCGATGATCTTGGTCACGTAGTCGCAGAAGAATGGCGCATCTGTCGCAGCGGCGCAAGAAACCTTGGGGTGGTGGATGTCGAGATAGTCCTCGATCGGGGTCGCGACGTACTCGTCGTACTCCTCGTCCGTGATCATGCCCTGCTCGTGCATGCGGTCCAGCACCAAGTTACGACGTTCGGTGCCGTTGTCGGGGTGACGGTCAGGGTCCCACTTAGAAGGATTCTGCGTGATGCCTGCGATAGTGGCGGCCTCAATGGCATTTACCTCAGCCGCCGACTTACCAAAGTAGAACTGCGCCGCCGCCTCGACGCCGTAGATGTTGATACCGAACTGAGCGATATTCAGGTACTGCTCGAGCACCTGCTCTTTGCCACAGTCGGCCTCGGGGGCGTCGGTGCAACTGGTACCCATCTGCTTGTTGACGCTGTCCTCGTAAGCGAGCGCTAGGCTCCACTCCCGAATCTTGCGCGCCAGCGACGTCTCGACCGCAGCCTTCTGGGCCTCTTCATCGCCCGCGGACTCGGCGTTCTGGAAGAGCGTGTTCTTAATAAGTTGCTGGGTCAGCGTGGACGCACCTGCCGACGAGTCAGAGGTCAGGTTCTTGGCCGCGGCACTCAGCACCCCCTCACCGTCAACGCCGTTGTGCTCCCAGAAGCGCTTGTCCTCGACGGACACCACGGCCTTCTGGAGCCACGGAGAAATGTTCTCGAGCGGCTCAACTACGCGGTTCTGGGAGTAGAACGTCGCGAGGAGCACCTTGCCGGTGCGGTCATAGATGTTCGACTGCTGCGGGAGGTCGGTGAACTCCATCTCCGTCGGCAGTTCCTCGAACAAATCCGAGGTGCCGTTGGCTGCTGAGCCCGCCACTGTGACAGCGGGTAGCGCCAATCCTGCAATCAAAAACCCGCCCATGACGGAGAACGCCACGAACAACAACAGCCCGGTGAGAAGCTGAACAAGAGTCACGCGACCATCTTGGCGCGCGCGATCAGATGTGAATAAACCCATTTACCAACCTTACGTCTCATGCCTAACGATTGGCATAGCAGATACGTTGCGGCGCAAGGAGAGATAGGCTCAATCCATGACTACGTGGGAATACGCAACCGTGCCGCTCATCGACCATGTTACCAAGCAGATTCTCGACCAGTGGGGCGAGGATGGCTGGGAACTCGTACAGGTAGTGACGGGGCCCACCGGTGGGCTTGTCGCCTACCTGAAGCGCCCCCGCGAGGGCCAGTGATGACCACCGCTACGGAACGCCTGGCAAAGCTGGGTTTGGAACTCCCCGCGGTGGCGACGCCACTGGGCGTATACGTGCCTGCGCTGCGTCACGGGGACATGGTCTACACCTCAGGTCAGTTGCCCCTCGTTGAGGGAGATCTGCTGGCGACCGGACTGGTGGGACATCGCGAGGAGGACGTCACGCCGGAGCGCGCCAATGAGTGCGCCCGTGTCGCCGCCCTGAATGCAATCGCCGCAGCGGCCGATGCTTCGGGAGGCCTTGACAACATCGTCCGTGTCATCCGCGTGACCGGTTTTGTAGCATCGGCGCCCGGCTTCACGGCCCAGCCCGCCGTCATTAACGGCGCCTCTGCGCTTATCGGCGAGGTGTTCGGCGACGCCGGACGCCATGCGCGATCCGCTGTGGGAGTCGCTTCGCTTCCCGTGGGTGCCCCCGTCGAGGTGGAGCTCACGGTGGCCGTCGCTAACTAGCGGGAACGAGCGCGCAGCTTCTCCGGCTCGTACACCTCAACGGAGCCGATGCGTACATCGATCCAGCCACGCGCGGCAAAGTCCGCGAGCGCCTTATTGACGGTCTCTCGTGAGGCGCCAACGAGCTGAGCAAGTTCTTCCTGCGTGAGACCGTGACGCACCGTGACGTGGCCGCGCTCCATGCGCCCAAACCGGTGGCCGAGGTCCAGGATCGCCTTCGCCACGCGGCCGGGTACGTCAGAAAACACTAGGTCAGCCATGGTGTTCGACGTGCGCCTGATGCGTTGGGCGAGTGCGCGCAGCATGTGACGAGACATTTCGAGGTGATCGTCCAGCCACGGGTCCAATACGGACTTAGGCAACTCGTAAACGATGGAGTCTTCGACGGCGTGGGCTCGCGACAGGCGCGGACCCGGGTCGAACACGGAGAGTTCTCCGAGCATGTCCCCCACGCCCAACAGCGCGAGCAAGTTCTCCCGCCCATCGCGCGCAGTTCGGGCGAGCTTCACCTTGCCGCGCACCACGATGTACAACGCCTGGCCCTCGTCGCCCTCGTTGAAGATCGTCTCTCCACGCGTGAGCTCCATACGCGTCATCATGGCGATGAGCGAGCGGGCGCTGTCACTATCCATGCCGCCAAAAAGTGGGGATGAGCGCAGCAGCTGTTCTTCGCGTGAGACCTCAGGCATTGCTGCCTCCCGAGGAGTATTGCCTTCTTCGCAGGCGCACGCCATCGTCACGGGCATCGCCCATTGCCTTCACCATTTGTGCGGTCACGGTATCTAGGGTCTCACTGACTCGGACTTCATACGACTCAAGACGCTTGTCGAGTTCAGAAAGTTCGTCCAGATCGAACGCCGTCGCCCGCGGGCCCCGCGGCCAAATCGTCGCCGCGAGCTCCTTGGAGGTGGGAGCATCGGCCGCAAGAGCCTCGAGCGTGACGTCCATTCCACTGGCCGCCAGAGGATCAGGACACGAGAGCTGGGCCACGACCAGCTCCCTGCGCGCTTGCGCGAGCCTCCGCCACCAGTGGACACGGGCGAGTTCGCGTCTCATCTCGCGTCGCCGATGCGTCAGTTCAGCCACTAAGGACGCAGTTGCCGTTGGGCTCACACGCACTCCTCGTCGCTGGCTGGGCCGACTTGCGCCGGGAGGGCACAGGAGGCCCCGTAGTGAAAGTATCGGCTCGCCATAGGCGCGGCTTGAGCATCGCCTACAGTGGCGGGATGGGAACCCGAACCGCCCTCACCGTCGCCCGCGCTGAACAGGACACCCCGCCCGTTGCGCTGGTGCGCCGTGCACGTGCCGCGAATCGTGAATTGGCCCTCGTATACCCCGATGCGCACTGCGAACTCGACTACCAGACCCCATTCCAGTTACTGGTCGCGACGGTGTTGAGCGCGCAATGCACTGACGTGCGGGTCAACATGGTCACGCCGGCGCTGTTCGCGCGTTTTCCTGATCCCGAGGCGATGGCGGGCGCAAACCGGGACGAGCTTGAATCACTGATCAAGTCGACCGGCTTCTACCGTTCCAAGTCGGAGTCGCTGTTGGGGCTCAGCCACGACATCGTCACCAAATTTGACGGGGAGGTGCCAGGACGCCTCAAGGATCTCGTCACTCTGCGCGGCGTGGGCCGCAAGACCGCGAACGTGGTGCTCGGTAACGCCTTCGACGTCCCGGGCATCACCGTGGACACCCATATGGGACGGCTAGCTCGCCGCCTGGGGCTCACGGTGAACGAGGATCCCGTGGCGGTCGAACGCGACCTCATGGCGCTCATCGAGCGTCGCGAGTGGACACTGTGGTCGCATCGCGTCATCTTCCACGGACGCCGGCGTTGCAAGGCCCGCAAGCCAGAATGCGGTGCGTGCGAGATCGCCGCGCTGTGCCCCAGTGCTCCCGGCGCCAAGGTGCGCGACTAGGCGCGCACCCCTGCCGTTACGTGGCGGACTTCCCGTCCCCCGCGATCAACTCTGCGTCCTCCTCATGGAGGTCTGCGCCGCGCTTCTTGAGTTCCTTCGCGAGTTCTGCACGGTCTGCCAGCCGGTTGTCTGGCAGCGGCGTCGAGCGCACCGTATAGAGCTTGCGGTAGTGCCGGTCCCGCCAGATGAGCAGCAGGGCGCCGATGATCGCCGCCGTGAGGGAGGCGATCAGCACGGAAACCTTGACCTCCTCCACGCGCTCGCCGTCGAAGGCAAGGTCGCCGATGAGTAGCGAGACTGTGAAGCCGATTCCAGCAAGGAATCCCATACCGATGACGTCCCACCACGACAGTCCTCGATCGAGTTGCGCCTTGGTAAACGTCGCGACGAGGAACGTGGCAAGCACAATGCCGAGCGGCTTGCCGAGCACCAACCCAATGACCACGCCCTGAGCAACCGGGTCCTGGGCAGCCACGAGCAGCGTCGCGCTGGAGACCACGACACCCGCGGACAGCAACGCGAAGACGGGCACGGCAAAGCCGGCGGAGACCGGGCGCCACAGGTGCTCCCAGTGTTCCGCGAGGGAGGACTTCTTGCCGTTGCGGACAATGGCGGGAACCGAGAGGCCAAGCGCGACACCGGCGATCGTGGCGTGAACGCCCGACGCGTGCATGAAGGCCCAGGCGACGAAGCCGAGAGGGATGAGGATGAAGGGGTTGGTGAGTCCCTTGCGTGCCAACAGTCCAAAGACGACGATGCAGGCGAGCGAGGCAGCCAACCACTGGAAGTGAACCTCATCCGTGAAGAACACCGCAATGATGATGATCGCGAGCAGGTCGTCGACTACCGCAAGCGTAAGCAGGAATGCGCGCAAGGCGTTGGGCAACCAGCGTCCCACCACCGCGAGAACCGCAACTGCGAACGCGATATCGGTGGCGGTTGGAACCGCCCAGCCGTCGGTGGACCCGCCCTCCTGCATCACATTGACGAGGACGTAGAGCAACGCCGGCACCGCCATACCGCCTATTGCGGCGACGATGGGGACGACGGCGGTCGCCGGCCTTCGCAACTCGCCCGCCACAATCTCGCGCTTGAGCTCCAGACCGATCACAAAGAAGAAGATCGCCAGCAACCCGTCCTGGGCCCACGCCTCAAGCGACAGGTTCAGGTGGAGCGCCTCGGGGCCAATATGAAACTCGCGCAGACTGTCGTACGACTCCGCCCATGCCGAGTTCGCCCAGATCAGCGCAATGATGGTTCCGATGAGAAGCAGGACACCTCCGGCACGCTCGGTGCGGAGCATGTCGGCAAGGTTGCGCTCACTCGACGGCGTCAACTTCGAAAAGAGCCGTCCGGCGGCAGTGCGGGCCAAAATATCGTCCTTAGGTAGCGGTGCGTTCGGTGGCTACCAGCCTACCTACTGAGAAGGTGCCGAGACCGCCCCGGTCGGCTGAGCGACCTTTGGTGTGGGCGGATCAAAGCGATAGCCGACGTTACGGACGGTGCCGATGAGGTGCTCGTGTTCCGAGCCCAGTTTTGCGCGAAGTCGTCGCACATGCACGTCAACGGTGCGCGTGCCACCGTAGTAGTCAAATCCCCAGACCTCTTGTAACAGCTGGTCGCGGGTATATACGCGTCCAGGGTGCTGCATCAGGTACTTGATGAGCTCGAACTCCTTGAAGGTGAGGTCGAGCGGCACCCCCTTGAGGCGCGCCGTATAGCCACCGACGTCAACAGTGAGGTCCCCGGAGGAAAACTCTGAGGCCTTGGCGAGCGGGTCCGCCTGGTTAGCGCGCCCGCTCAACAACCGAATCCGTGCCTCAACTTCTGCTGGAGTGGCACCCGCGAGCACCACGTCGTCCGCACCCCAGTCGGCATTCACGATGGACATGCCACCCTCGTGAAGCACCAGGAGAAGCGGAACGGCCACTCCGGTGACCTGGATCAACTTGCAGTTGTTGCGCGCCTCCGCAAGGTCGTGGCGCGCATCCACGATGAGCACGTCGGCATCCATTGCCTCGAGCATCGCCGATGGTTCGGGAGCCACCACGCGGGCGCGATGCGACAGCAGGGCGAGGGCGGGCAAAACCTCGAAGGGACCGTCCGTGGACGGAGTGAGTACTAACAGGTCGGCCATAGGCACCTCCGAATGGCAACACTTTACCGGCGTGAGTAGTGAGAGACTAACCACCATGATTCCCACCACGCGGGCGACCATCACCGCTTCAGCGGCTGCCGTCATTGCCGCGACGGGGTATTTGGGCACCAAGTACCTGGCAGGCGGCATTCTGCTATGCGTATTGGCGCTCGCCTGGGGGTGGCCGCACCTCGCACACGTTTCGCGCACCACAGTGAGCTCGATAGTCATCGCGGGCGGTGGCGCGCTGGCGATCTTCGCCGTGGCGCTGGGGCGCAGTGAGCCGTATCTCCGCTACATGGTGATCGCCGTCGCCGCGGTCACCATCGCGGCCCTCGCCTCGGAGATTTTCTTTGCCTCGCAACGGGGGCACGCGGTGACCTCGGTGGCGGGAACCGCCGCCGGCGGGGCCATCGCGACCTCGGGAGCGGCCTGGCTGGCGGCCAACCGGACAGTGGGGGCCGAGGACCTCGTCGTGGCCGGTGGGACCGTCCTCGCCGTCGCGGCCGTGGCTGCGGTGCTCACCACGAACGGCAACGTCAACGCCGTGCTCACCATCTTGCTTGGCACGGGCGCCGGCTCGGGCATGGGCCACCTCCTGCCCTCGATGAGCTGGTGGGGCGGCTCCCTCGTGGGACTCTCCTGCGCGGTCACCGTGGTGCTCACCAATGAGCTGTACCGACGCGAACCGCGCCCTCGTACACACATGGCGGGAATAGCATCGGGCATCACGCCTGTTCTGGTAGCGGGAATGTTGGTCTACCTCGGCGGGCGTCTGCTCGTCGGCTAGGGCCCTCATCCTCACGCCTACGCACCGCGCAGCGTCCCCTCAATATTGCTTGGATCAAGAAATGCTCATCCGGATCATCATCATCGTCGGCCTGCTGGCCGTGGCGTCGCTCGCCTACCTCTGGTGGTCACGACGCAACGGCGTGGTGCGCCGCGTCGAGGTTCCCGGGTCCTTGTCGAGTGAGACGCTGGGAGCGCAGCGGGGTTTCCGCGCCACGTTTGTTCAGTTCTCCACTCCCATGTGCGCCAAGTGCCCCGGAACGGCTGTGCTCCTCCAACAAGTCGCAAGCGAGTTCAAGGACGTAGAGCACATCGAGATCGATGCCACGGAGCGTCTGGACCTGGCGCGACAGTTCGACATCATGCGCACCCCCACCATCCTGGTGCTCAACACCGATGGTGTGGTCGTAGCGCGCATGTCCGGTCCCCCCAGCGTGGCCCAGGCACGGGAGTCTCTCGAGGCGGCCCCGCCGGAGTCCGCGCCCTACTCAATCTAGAAGCGGAAACCAATTTAGAACCCCACGCATAAAATAGAAGCCTTTCCAGGAGGACCACCATGACCAGCGACACCCCCACCACCAAGCCAGCCCCAGCATCGGGCGATCTGCAGATCGATCCCCGTGGGCCGCGCTTTGGCGCCGCCATCACTCTGGTGCTCGCGATCGCCGCGCTCGTCGTCGGCGCGAACGTCGTCGGTGTCGTCATCATGGCGGTACTCGCACTGATGTTTGTCCCCGGTGCTGTGGTGGGACCGCAGGCCACATTGCAGGCGGCGTTGTTCAAGCGCTTTGTTCGTCCCAAGCTCGCGCCTCCCAGCGAAACCGAGTCCTTCCGCGCTCCCCGCTTCGCGCAGCAGGTGGGCCTCGCGTTTTCCATCCTGGCGGTCGTGTTCGGCGCACTCGGTTCCGGCGTGGGCTTCTTCATCTTCGCCGGCTTCGTCGCCGTGGCATCGTTTCTCAATGCGGTCTTCAACTTCTGCCTCGGCTGCGAGATCTACCTCCTCACCAAGCGCCTTTCCTCCCGCAACGCCTAAGCGGCCCTTTGGGGTCGTCACAAGCGGAGGTTAGACTCGTCGCATGACCGCACTCGAAGTCACCTTTATCGCCCTCGCCGTGGCCGCGTTTCTCGCGGTGACCTGGATTGCCGGCGTGGTCGCCTGGCGACTGCTCAAGGTCTCCAAGCGATGACGTTCGCCATTCCTGAGGACCTCGCTCCCGAGGTCTACCCCCTCGCCTGGTTGGTGGGCACGTGGGCCGGTCACGGAGTGATCGACTACCCCGGCATCCCCGCTTCGGACTTCCGTCAGGAGATGTCCTTCACCCACGACGGCGGCCCATACCTCAACTACACGTCGACCATCACGACCATCGGAATGGATGGCGAAGTCGGACAGGTGTGGTCGGTCGAATCGGGCTTTTGGCGCGTCGCCCCCACCACCCCCGAAGGCATCGAGCTCAAAGAGTTCCAGCACCCGCTTGAGGTAGTCATGGCGGATGCCGCGGGCCTCGTCGCCGTCTACGTCGGCGCCGTGGGTAACGGGCGCATCGACCTCGCGACCGACCTCATGGCGCGTACGGAGTCCGCCGCCGAGGTCAACGGGGCGACCCGTCTCTACGGCAATGTTCAAGGCGAACTCATGTGGGCCTGGGACCTAGCCGCGTTCGGCCACGAGCTCCAGTCCTACGCCTCCGCGCGCCTGTCGCGCGTCACGGATGCCACCGGCGCCCGTGTCGACGGCTCGAACGCGACGCCCGATGCCGCGGCCGAGTCGGACTCCACACCTCCCGGCGGCGACGCCGGCACCGACTCGTAAGGAATCGCACGCGCCCTTGGCGCGTTCACCCCACATGACTTCCCCCACACTTACCTCGCCGATGCTCCTGCGTCACGGCGCCGTCCCCGACGCGGGAGCCGATGCTGGAGTCGCCTGGCACTACGGTGACCCCGCCGCGGAGCAGCGAGCGTTAGCGGCAGGGCGTGCCGTGGTGGACCAGTCTCACCTCGGCATCGTCTCGGTTTCCGGCCCTGACCGCCTCACCTGGCTTAACTCGCTCACGACGCAGGAGGTCGCGGCCCTCGCGCCCGGCGTCAGCACCGAGTTCATGATCCTCAGCCCGCAGGGACGAATCGAGCACGTCGCGAACGTGGTCGACGACGGTGAGACCGCGTGGCTCATCACCGAGACTCCCACCGGACTCGTGACCTTCCTTGACCGCATGAAGTTCATGCTGCGCGTTGAGGTCACCGATGCGACGTCCGAGTGGGCGGCCCTTGGCGAGGCCATCTCGGCTCCGGCCGCACAGGGCGAGCCTGTCACCTGGGTGGACCCGTGGCCCAACATCGCGGTAGGCGGCACTACCTATGCTGCTGACTCCAGCACCCACCCGGGCACTGAGCGCGCCTGGCGTCTGGTGCTGGTGCCGCGCACCGACCTCGAGTCGGAGATCGACGCGCGTTTGGATTCCGGATGGTCGCTTGCCGGCACCTGGGCCACCGAGGCCGCCCGCATCGCGGCGTACCGACCACGCGCGTCCCACGAGGTTGACGAGACCACGCTTCCCCACGAACTGGACTGGCTACGCACCGCCGTTCACCTCCACAAGGGCTGCTACCGCGGCCAGGAGACCGTGGCGAAGGTCCACAACGTGGGGCGGCCCCCGCGCCGGCTCACCATGCTGCACCTGGACGGTTCCAACCACGCGATTCCGGAACTCGGCGCGGCCGTGTTCATCGGCGAGGGTGACGGCGCCAAGCAGGCTGGCCGCATTACCTCAGTGGGTCGCCACTACGAGTACGGTCCCATCGCACTCGCAATGATCAAGCGAGCGACCGACCCCTCGGCGCAACTCAACATCCCCACGGACGGTGGCGACGTCGCTGCTGCGCAGGAGCTGATTGTGAATGCGGATGGCTTCTCCGCGGACCGCCCCGCCAAGCCCGGCCCCACCATGCGCGGACTGATGATGGGCAAGGGATGTGCCGCCAATGGCGGCGACCTGCCAGAAGAGTAGGCGTTGTTCCCCGCGCATCGGAGTTCGCGGGAGTACGGTGAACGCGTGGACATTACCGCGAAGGACCTCAGTTCAGGCCTGACCGAGGCGCTCGCGAGCGCCCGCGCTGGCGAAGACGTCGTGATCACCGAGGACGGCGTGCCCATCGCCAGGCTCAGCGGAGTTGATGGGGCCTCGCTGCTTGCCAAGCTCGAGGCCGAGGGGCTGATTACCCCGCCCGCTGAGGACCGCGCGGTGCCGCGCCTACCGCAGGCCGAGGCGGCCAAGGACGCGCTGTCGAGCCTGCTCGGCCGGCTGCGCAGGTAGCCATGTCGCTCGTCTACTTTGATACGTCCGCGCTCGTGAAGTTGTGCGTACTCGAGACCGGAACCCCCCTCGTGGTGGGTCTCTGGAAGCACGCCGATGCGCTTCTTACCTCCCGTATCGCGGATTCGGAGGTGCGTTCCGTGCTCGCCTCTGCCGAGCGCATTGGCCGTATTGACGCAGCTCCTGCCGCGCAGGCGCGCGAGCGCTGGGACGAGCTGTGGCCCTGCCTGCACAAGGTGGAGGTGACGGCCGCGGTCGCCGATGCATCGGGCGCCCTGACCGACCGCCGCCCGTTGCGGGCGGGCGACGCCATTCACCTCGCCAGCGCGCTGGTGCTGGCCGAGGCGAAGCCGGTTTTCGCGGCGTGGGACCGTCGGCTCGCGAGCGCGGCGAGCGCGGAAGGACTGCTGGTCCTGCCGCCTGCGTTAGCGTAGGGGCATGTTCGCATTCCTTCAGGCAGCCATCATTCTGGCGATCTCCGTCGCCGCCTTCATTGCAGCCATCTTTGCTGCGGTACATGCCGCGAAGACCTCTGATGGCGCCTTTAAGGCCGCCGGCAAGCAGAGCAAGGCGCTGTGGCTTGTCCTCATGATCGCCGCCACTGCCATCGCCTTCGTCAGCTTGCCTTGGCCACTCGGCAACGGTTCCGGCACCGTGGGCCTGCTTGGGATCATCTCCTTGGGTGCCGTGATCTTCTATCTCGTGGACGTCAAGCCCAAGGTGTCCGGGTTCTCCGGCGGACCCAGCGGCCCTCGCAACAACAATCGCGGCACCTGGTAGTCACCACGCCACGACCTCACGTGACTGATCCGACCATCCCCCGCCCCAGCATCGGCCGCTCGTGAGGGCCGTACTTCAGCGGGCCTCACGCGCATCGGTGACCGTCGACGGCGCAGTCACCGCACAGTTCACCCGGCAGGGAATCGTCGCCCTCGTGGGCGTCACTCACGGTGACGGTCCAGCGCAGGTCGAGACCATCGCGCGCAAGATCGCGGAGCTGCGCATCCTTGACGACGAGAAGTCAGCGTCAGACGTGGACGCGCCCATCATTGTGGTGAGCCAGTTCACGCTGTACGCCGACGTGAAGAAGGGGCGCAGGCCTTCATGGAACGGCGCCGCCCCCGGCGCCATTGCTGAGCCACTCGTTCAAGCCGTGGTTTTTGCGCTGCGCGAGCGTAGTCTGTCTGTAGGCACCGGTGTCTTTGGTGCCCACATGGATGTGGAACTCGTCAACGACGGACCCATCACCATCATTGTGGAGGCCTGACATGATCCTTGAGGCACTCGTCAGCATCTCGGACGCCATCGCTGGCTTCCTCTTTCCCGAGCCCTGGCGTCAGAAGTGGCGCAAGAAGCGCGGCCACGCAGATTCTTAGACCTCTCTAGGCCGGTAGACATCTCTCGGCGCAAGGGGTCACGCAGGCGGCCGAGACTTTAAACGGTCACAAGCAGGTCCCCCACGTCGCAATTGAGCGCCTCGCAGATTGCGGCCAGCGTCGAGAAGCGGATCGCACGCGCGCGGTCGTTCTTCAGCACTGACAGGTTGACCACCGAGACCCCCACGATCTCGCTGAGACTAGTGAGGGTCATGCCGCGCGCCTCAAGAAGCTCATCGAGCCTGCAATGGATGAGCTCCTCCTCAGAATCGGCTGGGCTCATACCAGGCCCTCGGTCTCGCGCTGGAGGCGTTCGCCCATGCCCAAGGCTGCTCCGATGGCTCCCACGATGAGGGCGACAAGTGCTGGCGCCAGGCCCCCTTCGAACTGGACAGAGTCATAGGTGTAATCACTCACGGCGGACAGTGCTCCGTTGGTCGTCATGTTGGTCAGAATGACCCACCCGAACCAACCGGCCATGATGACGGCCGCGCCCCCGTAGGCGAGTGCCGAAGCGCCCTTCGAGAACGCACGGCCGCGGGCTAGCCGCAGGAAGAACAGTGCGGCAATCACCATTCCGGCGCAGACAGCGAGCGCCATCCAGATGGGCTGCGCGTAAAGCGCGAAGAGGGTCGCTGGCGCGGGGTCGGGGACGATGATCGTGGCCGAATCGATCGTCGCGGCTACCATCGACCCGTGGGGTCCCACCGGAATCATGGTTGATTCGCCGGCAAGCGGCACAGTGACAGGAACGTGACTTCCCGAACCGACCTCCAGCAAACGGCGTACTGCGGCGGCGATCGCGAGGCTGGCCGTGACTGCCACCAGAACTACGGACAGATACATTCCGATCCGGTCGGATCGGTCGAGGCGACTCGTGTCGTTCATGGCCTGCTCCATATCGATAATCGTTGTTATTGATAAACGATATGCCCATCGGAAACGCGCGTCAACCCCAGTAACCTCATCCCACCCGGCCGCAGCATCGGCCGCCAAATCCTCCCGCAAGCGTCGGTGTCGGCTAGGTCACGGTTGTCACGCCCCTGGCGAACATCGCAATAACCACCCCCTGACCGTGGTTAGCCTGGTTGCAACACCACAGGAGACTGTGGAGACCCCGGCACCCGCCGGACGACGAAGGAGGATGAAAATGTTCGAACGGTTTACCGATCGGGCCCGACGTGTAGTGGTGCTCGCCCAAGAAGAGGCGCGCATGCTCAACCACAACTACATCGGCACGGAGCACATCCTGCTGGGCCTCGTCCGCGAAGGCGAAGGCGTCGCAGCCAAGGCACTTGAGGCTATGGATATCAGCCTTAACGGCGTGCGCGAGCAGGTTCAGGAGATCATCGGCGAGGGCTCACACGCTCCCTCTGGTCACATCCCCTTCACCCCCCGCGCCAAGAAGGTACTCGAGCTGTCACTGCGCGAGGCGCTGCAGCTCGGACACAACTACATCGGCACCGAGCACATCCTGCTGGGCCTCATCCGCGAGGGTGAAGGCGTGGCGGCACAGGTGCTTGGCAAGCTCGGAGCAGACCTCGGTGGCGTTCGCCAGCAGGTCATCCAGCTGCTCTCCGGCTACGAGGGCAAGGAGCCCGCGACCGCAGGCGGCGGCCCCGCAGAGGGCACCCCGGCCGGATCGACCGTCCTGGACCAGTTCGGCCGTAACTACACGCAGGCGGCACGTGAAGGCAAGCTTGACCCCGTCGTGGGCCGCGAGCTCATCATGGAGCGCGTGATGCAGGTCCTGTCGCGCCGCACCAAGAACAACCCCGTCCTCATCGGCGAGCCCGGCGTCGGCAAGACCGCCGTCGTCGAGGGTCTGGCCCAGGCGATCGTGCGCGGCGACGTGCCCGAGACGCTGAAGGACAAGCACCTCTACACGCTCGACCTCGGTTCGCTGGTTGCCGGTTCGCGCTACCGCGGTGACTTCGAAGAGCGCCTCAAGAAGGTGCTCAAGGAGATCCGCACGCGGGGCGACATCATCCTGTTCATCGACGAAATCCACACCCTGGTGGGTGCGGGTGCAGCCGAGGGTGCGATTGACGCCGCCTCGATTTTGAAGCCGATGCTGGCACGAGGTGAGCTCCAGACCATTGGCGCCACCACGCTCGACGAGTACCGCAAGCACATCGAGAAGGACGCGGCGCTCGAGCGTCGCTTCCAGCCGATTCAGGTTCCCGAGCCGGAGCTCGCTCACGCGATCGAGATCCTCAAGGGCCTGCGTGACCGCTACGAGGCATTCCACCGCGTCACCATCACGGACGACGCGATCGTCGCCGCCGCTCAGATGGCCGACCGCTACATCTCCGACCGCTTCCTTCCGGACAAGGCGATCGACCTGATCGATGAGGCGGGAGCGCGACTGCGCATCCGTCGCATGACGTCGCCTCCGGAGCTGCGCGACCTTGACGACAAGATCGCCAACGTCCGTCGCGACAAGGAGTCCGCAATAGACGAGCAGGACTTCGAGAAGGCAGCATCGCTACGTGACGTAGAGCGCCGCCTCACCGAGGAGCGCTCCGAGAAGGAGGAGGCCTGGAAGTCGGGCGACCTCGACGTCGCAGCAGTGGTCGACGAAGAGCTCATTGCCGAGGTGCTCGCGATGTCGACGGGTGTACCCGTGGCACGCGTCTCCTCCGACGAGTCCTCGCGTCTGCTGCAGATGGAAGGCGAGTTGGGCAAGCGCGTCATCGGTCAGAGCCAGGCGGTCAAGGTCCTTTCTCAGGCCATCCGCCGTACGCGTGCCGGCCTTAAGGACCCCAAGCGTCCCGGTGGTTCGTTCATCTTCGCCGGTCCTACCGGGGTGGGTAAGACCGAGCTGGCCAAGGCTCTCGCCGAGTTCCTGTTTGGTGACGAGAACTCACTCATCAGCCTCGACATGTCAGAGTACGGCGAGAAGCACACGGTCGCGCGCCTCTTCGGTGCTCCCCCCGGATACGTGGGCTTTGAAGAGGGTGGCCAGCTGACCGAGAAGGTCCGCCGCAAGCCGTTCTCCGTGGTGCTGTTCGACGAGGTCGAGAAGGCTCACCCGGACATCTTTAACTCGCTGCTCCAGATTCTGGAGGACGGCAAGCTGACCGATGCTCAGGGCCGCGAAGTCAACTTCAAGAACACCATCATCATCATGACCACCAACCTGGGCGCCGACGCGATCTCGCGTCGTCAGGCCACGGGCTTCTCGGTCGCGACTGAGGGTGGTCAGAGCTACGAAGAGATGACCAAGCTGGTGAACACCAAGCTCAAGGATCACTTCAAGCCTGAGTTCCTCAACCGCGTGGACAACGTGGTGGTCTTCCCGCAGCTCACCCAGCTCGAGATCGTGCAGATTGTCGACCTCATGGTTGCCAAACTGGACATCCGCATGCAGGACAAGGACATGGGCATCGAACTCACGGACGCGGCAAAGCAGTTGCTCGCGGTCAAGGGTTACGACCCCGTCCTGGGTGCGCGACCGCTGCGCCGCGCGTTACAGCGCGAGCTCGAGGACGCGCTGTCCGAAAAGATCCTGTTCGGTGAGCTCACCGCAGGTCAGATTGTGCGCGTCGATGTCAAGGGCGAGGGCTCCACTGCGGAGTTCACGTTCGAAGGCCTCGACAAGGACGACATCACCGGCGGTCCCATGACCATCGAGCACGCTCCCGTCGGAGCGCCCTCGGAGCTCCAGGGCGACGGACCTCACGAGGGTGAGGACGTGCCCCGGGAAGCCGGCGAGTAGCACGGTGTAGCAATGCGAAGGGCCCCAGTCTCCGCCCGGAGACTGGGGCCCTTCGCGTTGCCGGGCGACAGCATCGGCCGTCTAGAGGTGAGAATGCCCGATCCGCCCCACATAGACAATCAGCGCGATCTCCATGGCGCCTCCCTCGGTGACCCGCCAACCAGCTCTTCTCCGGCGCTTACATTTGGACGAGAAACTGACGAGTTTTGCGACCGGATGTAAGCGCAGTGGCTAGCGAGTACCGTCGAGCCGGGTCTTGAGGACTCGGCGGACCCTGTCGCGGCACCACGAGGGCCTGTCGTGAAGGTCACGCCAACCAAAGCGCAGAGTGAGGTAACCGGCTGCGGCGAATTCGACGTCGCGCTCGCGGTCCTCCCGACGCGCCTTCGCCGAGCCATGGAAGGCCTCGCCATCGAGTTCGATCAACACACGTGCTTCTCGATGAAGGGCGTCCGCGACTCGACGCCGGCCGCCGGTGGTGATCTCTGCTTGCCACTCAAGCTTCGCAAAATCAGCACCGGTGAACGCCTCATTCCGCGCGAGCACCTCGAGCGGTGAAGTCGCGCCCCACGCAAAGTGTGCGACGAGGTGTAGGAGCGTCCTGCGTGCCGGGACTCGTGGTGCCCATTCGAGTGCTTCGTATAGCTGAGTGACAGAGCAACTTCGTTGCCACATCGCCTCGTAGAAGGTCGACCTGCGATCACGCGGCTGCGCGGCACGCCACGCGTCAACCAGCGCATGGGCGGGTGTGGCCAGGCGCACCAGGTTGCGGACACGACTTGACGGTAGTTCGGCCACCGACCGCACGCGGATCCAGTCCGGAGCTCTCACGGTATAGGGCCGCTCGATCACGATGTCCGCGATCTCGGGCGCAGCCAACTCGGACCGTTCAAGGTGCAGTGCCAGTTGCCCCGTCACTACCGCGCGGGGGCACCAAGCGCTGATCGCCTGGGCTCTCACGGTGGGATTCTGCACGTGTGCTCGTGCGACGATCAGACCAGGGAGCAGGTCTACAGCGTCGCCACTGTGCAGCGCGGCACTCACGCGGTACTTTGACCACTCGATCTCGAGATCTGCCCTCCGGCACGGGGCGCGTACGCGGTCAAGATACTCGCTGACCGTCGTCGGCGCGTATAGGCGGAGAGGTAGTGCCATGTCACGACTCCACCACGTGGAACTCCCTTGCGATGCGCCTGCACATCAATCTGTGGATAGCCTCACCTACTCCTGTGCTTACATCTGGGCCCAGAGTTCTTCGATTTTGGGCCCAGATGTAAGCACAGGGGATCAGGGGTACCCGGGCTAGCCTCCGAAGGGGACAATCCAAAAGCGACCTACTGCAACAAGCAAGGCGACGGCACCAAGTACGATGCTGGGCGCGAAGGCCTTGAGGGGGTCGCCATCCTTCGCATGTATTACGACAGCACCGATCATTGTGAGTAGCAGTCCGGTCGCTGCGATAGGCACCAGGATCACGGCAATTCCGGTCACAGCCGGCAGGATCAGCCCCAATCCGCCGAGGATCTCCGCTGCGCCAATACCTCGTACTTGCGCGTCAGAGAAGTGCTTCATCCAGGCCATCTCGTCTTCGGACTTCTATCCCTTAGACAGTTTCATGGCGCCGGCCATGACGAACGCTACGGCCACGACAGCGGCGGCGATCCAAAGTGCGATATTCATTAAGCATCCATCCTTATTGAGGTGTCATCTCACCCATTGTCCAACGCAGTCACGGACGCGAAACTCCCCGTCGCTGAGTCGCCTTTCCTACCAGGTGGTTAGCGGTCAAATCCTCAACACAATAGGCTGGGCAACATGACTCATACACCCCACGCGGCCAGCGAGGCCCGCTACGACGACATGAACTACCGCCGCTGCGGCAAGTCCGGAATCCGCCTTCCCGGCGTGAGCCTGGGCCTGTGGCAGAACTTCGGCGGTGCGAACGCCCTGGACACCCAGCGCGACATTATTCTGGACGCGTTCGACCAGGGCATCACGCACATCGACCTGGCCAATAACTACGGCCCTCCCGCGGGCAGCGCCGAGGAGAACTTTGGCCGCGTGTTCGCGTCCGACCTCAAGCCGTACCGCGACGAGATCCTCGTCAGCACCAAGGCCGGCTACTACATGTGGCCTGGTCCGTACGGCGAGTGGGGCTCGCGCAAGTCTCTGCTCGCCTCGCTCGACCAGTCACTCACCCGCATGGGCCTGGACTACGTCGACATCTTCTACCACCACCGCCCTGACCCCGACACCCCCATCGAGGAGTCGATGATGGCGCTCGACGCCGCGGTGCGTTCGGGCAAGGCGCTCTACGCCGGCATCTCGAACTACGGACCCGAGGACACCCTTGAGGCCATCCGCATCCTGCGCCACCTCGGCACGCCGATGCTCATCCACCAGTTCCCATACAACATGTACGAGCGCACTCCCGACAAGGGTCTGCTCGACGTGCTCGAGGCGGAGGGCGTGGGCTCGATCGTGTTCTCCCCGCTTGCGCAGGGCATGCTGACCAACCGCTACCTTAAGGGCGTTCCCGAGGGCTCGCGTGCGACGCACTCGCAGTTCCTGTCCGAGAAACAAATCAGCGAGACCTACCTCGAGCGCACCCGTGCGCTCAACGAGATTGCCGAGGGCCGCGGTCAGACGCTCGCCCAGATGGCCGTCCAGTGGGTGCTGCGCGGCGACCGCGTGACATCGGCCCTAGTGGGCGCATCGTCTGTCGCTCAGCTGCGCGACACCGTTGGCGCGCTGTCGTTCGACCCGCTCACCGACGACGAGATCGCGGCCATCGAGCCGTACGCCGTCCACGGCACCCAGCGCGGCTAACTCGTAGCAAGGCCAAGGCGCGTGCGTCCTCACCCGAGGACGTACGCGCCTTTGTCGTTCTCGACCAGCGCGATCAGCCGGTCCTCGACCAGCGAGCCGAGGCAGCGGTCGAGTTGTCCCGGTTCGATGTCTTCCAGCACGGCCAGTCCGGTGACGTTCACGGGCGCCGAAGCCGCACGTAAGACCGCGAGGATGCGGCCCCGCACCTGACGGTCGGTTCCGTGCCACGCCTGGGTGCGCCGCGGCGCCTCGTCCAAGCCTGGCTTGCCCGCCGCCCGCCACGCACATTCCGCGGCAAGAGGGCACTCCTCGCACTTGGCCACACGCGCCGCACACACCAGCGCGCCCAGCTCCATCGAGCCCGCACTCCACGCCACGGCATCGGCCGCCGCCGCCGGAACCAACGCTGCGGCGAACTCCCGCTCGGGCCGAGCGAGATGCGCAGCCGGGAGTGGCTTCCCATGCCACGCGCGACCGATGACGCGCCGGATGTTGGTGTCCAGCACGACGGCACGTTGGCCAAAGGCGAATGCTCGCACCGCGGCAGCCGTGTAGTCGCCGACGCCGGGAAGGGCAAGCAGTTCGGCCTCGCCCAGGGCTGCGTCGCCACCGGGTACCACACCACCGTGACGCTCGACGATCGCGCGAGCGCATTCCCACAACCGCTGCGCCCGCCGGGGGTAGCCCAGCCGCCCCCAAGCGCGAACCGCGTCCGCCTGCGTGGATGCGGCGAGCGCAGCAGGCGTGGGCCACCGCAACATCCACTCGCGCCAAATCGGCTCAACCCTCGCCACTGGCGTCTGCTGCAGCATTATCTCGCTCACCAGCACTCCCCAGGGAGAGCAATCCTCCCGCCGCCAAGGGAGATCCCGCGCCTCGGAAGCGAACCAGTCGATCACTGTGCTCACCATCACTCCGTCACGCATGGCCGCCGTGGACGGCTGCGCGGCTTGAGGAGGCTTCGGCATGGCTTCATTGTTCCAGCCGCACGCGGGTTACCGTTATTGAAGGAGCGAGGAGGAGCCGTGGAAGGTCTGCGAAACCCTGTGGGCGATGAGCCGCCCGAGGTCTATTGGAAGCGACGCCTCATTGTGGGCATCGGAATTGTGGTTCTGATCGCGCTGATCTGGTTCCTCGTCTCCAAGGCAACGGGCAGCAGTGGTGAGCCCGCGAGCACCCCCACGGATGCTGCCACCACCTCTCCCGCGCCGACTACGGGCGCCACCACTTCACCGGATCCGGGCACCTCCGCGGACACCGCTGCCGCCGCGTCACGCGCCTGCGGGCAAGAAGATCTGACCGTCACCACCACCGCGAATCCTGATGAGGTGGCCGCCGGATCAGCCGTAAAGTTCGACGTTGACTTGGCGCAAGACGGTGCAGGCCCCTGCTTTCTCGACACCTCAGCGGAGGGGACCGAGTTGCTCATCACCTCCGGCTCCGACCGCATTTACAGTTCCAACGATTGCCCTGAGGACCAGGCGATTGCCTCCACTCAACTAGTGCTGGAGCCCGGAACGGAAGACACCGTCGCAGTGACATGGAACGGTCAGCGTTCGCTTCCCGACTGCGCTCCAGAAACCGCGGTCCCCGGAGCGGGCACCTACAACGCTCAGCTCACGGTGCAGGGCATCGAGAGCGAACCCGCTGTCTTCCGCCTCAAGTAGTTCCGCGAAGCCGGGCGCTAGTTGCGTGCCGGTAGCGCGAGCGAAACTGCCTCGGCCAGCGTGGACGCATGGTGAACCCGAATGCCCGCGGGCGACTTATCCCGCCCCGCGCCACCCGTTGACGTGGGCACCACAATGTCCGTGAACCCGAGCCTCGCGGCCTCGGCCACACGCTGAGCCGTTCCCGACACCGGGCGGAGCGCCCCAGACAGCGCCACCTCGCCCACGGCGACCCAGCCATCACGCACCGGGCGGTCCGAGCGCGCCGACGCCAGGGCGAGCGCGAGCGCCACATCGGCTGCAGGTTCGGTCACCCGCGCACCGCCGATCGTCGACACGTAGACATCGTCTGCTGCCACGGCGACGCCGACACGCCTGTGGAGCACCGCCAGGATCATCGAGACGCGCGACGAATCCATGCCGGATGTTGCCCTTCGCGGATTGGCCAACGCGCTCGGCGCCACCAGCGCCTGGATCTCCGCTGGCAGTGGGCGCTTGCCATCGATGGTGATGGTCGCGCAAGTGCCCGGCACCGGCGTGGTCTCCCGAGAAAGGAAGAGGCCGGAGGGATCGCTCACTCCCTCAATTCCGGCGTCGACGAGCTGGAAGCACCCAACCTCATCCACTGAACCGAAGCGATTCTTGATGGCGCGCAGTAGCCGTAGTTGGGAGTGCTGCTCGCCCTCGAACTGGCACACCACATCGACCAGGTGCTCGACGATGCGCGGTCCCGCGACGGAGCCATCTTTGGTGACGTGACCCACGAGCACCATGGGAAAGCCTCGCGTCTTGGCGGCCTGGATGAGCGCGGACGCAACCTCGCGGACCTGCCCCACCCCTCCCGGAGTGCCCTCAATCTGAGCCGAGGCGATGGTCTGAATCGAGTCCACCATCACCAAGTCCGGCTGCTGAGCGTCCAGGTGCGCCAGCACTGCGCCCAGGTCGGTCTCGGCCGCAAGCAACAGGTTGGGCTCTAGGGCGCCAATGCGCTCGGCACGCAGGCGCACTTGGCCCGCAGACTCCTCGCCCGTCACGTACAGCACCTTGCGTCCGCTGCGCGCGGCGCGGGCAGCTACATCGAGGAGCAGGGTTGACTTCCCGACGCCCGGTTCTCCGGCGAGCAGGATGACTGCTCCGGGCACCAACCCGCCGCCAAGAACCCGGTCAAACTCCCCCACGCCCGTGGGCAGACGCTCCGAGGCGGCTTCGGACACCTGTGAGATGGGCACCGCCGGCTGAGAGGCGGTCGTCGCCTTGGTGGCGGGACCCGAGGGGGTCGACCCGTTCTCCACCACCGTGCCCCACGCTTGGCACTCGCCACAGCGGCCCACCCACTTCACCGCCATCCATCCGCACTCGGTGCAGCGATACGCCGGAGTGGACTTGCGGGTGCTTGTTGCCATGGTGCTCACGGTATCCGAGGGATCAGACACTCACCGGCAAGGAACGCGGTCGACTAGGCCGTTTTCGCCGTAGGCTGGCGATATGTCTACCGAGTCCGAGACGTCACGGCATTCTTCGCCGTGGCACCGCGTCGCCCCGCGGAACGAATCCGCCGCCCAGAGCGCATCGGGCACGGACTCGGGCGACCAACCTGAGTCCATTTCGGACGCGCACGGACTGACCCCAGACAAGCCGCCACGACCCAGCGTCTTGAGGCGTACGGGCGTCCCTACGCCCATCGATGCCGATGCCGCCGAACTCGTCCCTGCCGTCACCTTGCCCGACGCCGCAGAGACGTTTCCCACGTCCGCCGTCACCACCGAGATTCCTATCGAGGGCACTAGCGCGGCCGCCGGTCCGACCACTAGGGTTCCCACCTCGCCTTACCTCTCCGCATTGACGCCCGTCGCCGGAGTCGAAAATGCTCAGCCCGAGCGGACTCGTGTGGGCCAGGACGGCTCCTCCCCCCCACCGGCCGGCGCATCGGCTCCGCGAACGGGTAGCGTGCGCAAGTTGGCACCCTCCGCAGCCGCCTTGCTCGCGATCGGCGAACTGCCTCAGTTTGACGACGACGAGCCAGCGTTCGTTCCGCTCTACGAGCCGTCCGCAGTAGGCGATGTGGACCAGGCCGAGTCCCCCCTCGCGCACACCACATTGGTGGAATCTGATGAGCCCGCTTATGAGCCTGCGGTAGCCGCCCCGGCATCGGTGCCGACGCCCATCGTCGTCGCGCAGCAACTCGAATCCAAGACTTCTCGCGTCACCCCAGCCGCATCTACTTCGGAGGACAACATGGCCACTGGATCACACGACGACGCCGCCACGGCCGACTTGCAAGCAGAGGGAACAGCCGGCGACCAGCCCAACCCCCAGACCGAGCCGACCCGCGATGCTCCGGCCTCCGCTGAGTCCGACGCCGCGGCCGCATCCTTCGAGTCAGCTGAGGCCCCCTCTGCCGACGCAGAGTCAGCCGAGGAGCCTGAGCCAGCCACTGGTGCGGATGACGGCGACAACGGCCTCCCCGTCGTCCCCCCAGTGAGCGGCGATGACGACGGCACCGACGGTTCCGGGCCAATGTGGAAGTCCCCGGCCTTTCTCATCATCGTCGGAATCGTGGTGCTTGTTGGAATCGGCTTTGCGGTGTGGGCGCTCTTCTTCAATTCATCGGAACCCGTGGAACCCCTCGAGGTCACGGTGACCGCAGAGGCCATGGCGACCATCGAGCCCGTGGCCCCCACGGACCCCTCCGACTTCCTCGCCGCGATGCCGACCACAGTGGGTGCATACGCGTTGACGAACTCGGTCGCAACAGTCGCAGATCCGGACGCCGAACCCGATGAGAGCGGCGTCGCGGAAAGCGACACGCTGACCTATACGGACGGCACCAACGAGATCCAGGTCACCGCGTGGCAGCACTACGATGTTGGCGCGGCGCAGACCACCTTCGAGGCCCTGAACGACGGTGGAACCGACCCTGAGCCTGTGGTGGTCGACGGCGCGGAGGTAGGCAGCCAGGTGACGATTGCCAATGGCGCAGACTCCACGATTCTGTGGATCAACGGCACTGCGGTATTCACCGCGGTCGGTCCGGCCGATGCTGTGGCTGGCTTCGTTGATGGGTTTGGGTTCTAGCGCAGGTAGCCTGGTCGTATGAGCGATACTGCGACCAACACCGCGCCCAACGCACCCCGCATTGCCATTCTTGGTGGCGGCGTCATGGGCGGCACCATCATCACCGCACTTCGCGTGGCAGGCTGGCCTGCGGACAAAATCGTCGTAGCTGACCGCGGCTCGGTGCGTGCGGCCGCGCTGCAGGAGGCGCACGGCATCGACGCCACGCAGGAGATCGCCCCCGCGGTAGATGGCGCAGACATCGTGGTCATCGCCGTCAAGCCTCAGCAGGCGGGCGACATCATGGGCGAGATCGCAGACAACCTACGCGACGGCGCACTGGTGATCACGGTCGCGGCCGGGCTGTCCTCCGGATACTACGAACAGCGTCTTCCCGAGGGCACTCCGGTGGTGCGCGCGATGCCGAACACCCCGTCCATCGTGGCCCGTGGTGTCACCGGCATCGCTGCAGGCAAGCACGCCGATCAGGCCCACCTGGACCTCGTCGCCGGCATGCTGAGCGCGACCGGCATGGTCGTCGGCATCGAGGAGTCGCAGATGGACGCACTGTCCTCGGTTTCCGGCTCCGGACCCGCATACTTTTACGCGATGGTCGAGGCACTCACGGAGGCAGGCGTCGCCCAGGGGCTAGACCGTGACCTGGCCGTCGCTCTTGCGACACAAACCTTCATCGGCGCCGCTCACCTGCTCCAGGAGACGGGTGACGAGCCGCAAGAACTGCGCCGACGCGTCAGTTCGCCCAAGGGCATTACGATCGCCGCGCTCGAGGCGATGGAGAACGCCGGCCTGCAGGGCGTTGTCGCCGCAGGAGCGAATGCCGCGGTAGCCCGCTCACGAGCGCTCGGCGTAGAACTCAGCCAGGATTAACCGGCTACGCCTCGAGGTCGAGTTCGCCTACGAACTCGTGGGCCTGAACGACCTCGTGCAACGCATCGACAAAGTGTGACTCGTAACCCTCGTGACCGAACGGACCGAGGTAATACTCGCGGGCGGCCTCCCGCTCGCCTGGAAGCTCCTTGTCCGCGAGCAAGCGCGCGACCCATGGAGCGACATCGTCATCCGGTTGGGCGAGGTATGACGCGGAGGCGAGAGTCGGGCGACCCTGAATGCGGACCAGCACATCCGGGCGCATCTCCATGATCGCAATGGGCTTGGCGCTGAAGAGGTAATCAATCGGCACGGCGGAGATGTCGGTGATTGCGGCATCGGACGCGTTGAAGCAGTCCACAAGTGACATCTCGGCAAACATCTCAGGTCCAAAGCGATGTGCGCGACCCGTTGCGGCAGCATCGGCCGCCAACAATGCCTGGATCGCCTGCACGTTCTGCGCGAGTTCGGCGGACTTGTTCGAGTACGGGTGCTCCCTGAAGATCACGGTTGCGCCCTGGTCGAGCAGCGCTTGCACAATCTCCGCGCCATGTGGCAGTGACGAGTAGTTGGCGTCGTTGAAGAAGCCGTTCCAGGTGGGGGCGTAGACCACAGTCTTGGGCCCCACGACCGGCATGGGCCCGGAGATCTCAGCCACCTGGGGGCGGCCAACAATTCTGAACTTGTCGCGCGGGATCTGTATCCCGTTGTCCCAATAGCGGTCAATGGCGGCCTGGCCCGCGACGAACAGCTCGTCGTACATCGCACTCACCGGGTTACGGCTCGACGGCTTGTCGCTGTCTCCGTGGAGCAGCTGGACGTGGTGGAGCTGGCCCCGACGAATCAGGTGGGTATTAGCTGCGGCGTTGTTCACGTAGAACACCGTTCCGATACCCATGGCCAATACGTCGTCGACCGCGCGCAAGGTACTGGAATAGACCACAGGCTGATCCGTCAGCTCACAAATCTCCGCGTACAGCGCCTCCTCGCGCACCATGATGACAAAGCGTTCGTCCAGTTTGTCAAAGAGGGGTAGCCACGTGTTGAGCTGGTACGAGGAGTTGGGGGGGCCGGAGATGTGGATCGCAAACCGGGCCCCAATTCCCTCGATGCGGAGTCGGGTGCGCTCCCGGTAGACCTTCCGGTTCACGAGGCGCCGCAACACGTAAAACGCGCCCAGCAGGAACAGCACCGCGGCGATCGTAGCGAAGATTCTTGCGGGGAATCCGGGCCACGTGCCCAGCGCGAGAATAGAGGCGCTCGCTGATAGCGACAGCGCCGCGAGGGCCCAAGGCAACGAGCGTGAGACGCGAACTGAGTCAAGGTTGAGGCGGAGGTCTCCGCGCGTCGCTGGCTTCAGCGCCACCGTAGCCAACGCCACCGCGGCGACACCGACGGCAACGATCGCCGCGGCCTGCCATGACAAACTGCTGCCTTCCCGCTCCGCGTATACCGCGAGCGCGCCAAGAGCGAACCACTTTGCGGCCGCCCCGTCTGCTGCTCCGGCCGCCAACCGACCCACCGGGCCGATATTGGGGAAGCGGGAGTGCATCCGTTTGGACACGGGGGTCGCCAGCGACGTTGCGATCAGCAGGACGACGAGGGCAACTACCGCCCAGTCGAGCCACCCTGCGTCGATGGCAGCCGCGACAACGACGACGACGCCCATAATGAGCGGAGCCAAGCGTCGCGGCTTCACGAGTGAAGTCAGCGAACGAAACACCGGCGACTACTGACGGACAATGACGTTTTGCTGATCGACATACTGGCCGGTGGGGCCGAGCATCGTCTCGATCACCTGCGCCACGTGCTGCGGCTGCATGATGGTGCTTGGGTCCTCTTCTGGCGCGAGCACGCGTCGCAGTGCGGTAGCCGTGCGACCCGGCGACAGGCACACTACCCGCGTGCCGTAAATCTTGAGCTCGTCGCGCATGACCTCTGACATGTTGATCACCGCGGCCTTTGACGCCGAATAGGTTAGCCAGCCTGAACGGCCGTTAATACCAGCGGTGGAGGCGATGTTGACGATAACGTCGAAGCGGTTTCCGAGGTGCAGAAGCTCCTGCACCAGGGTGAACGGCGCGTAGACGTTGACCGCCATGGTGCGCTCGAAGTCCTCAAAGTCCACCTGGTGAATCGGCACCGGGTTGGTGTAGCCGGCGTTGTTCACGAGGTAGTGGATGGTGCCATGAGCCGCGTACAGCTCTCCGATCGCGACTATCAGCGCGTCGCGGTCGCCCACGTCCACGATGCTGCGAACGAGCGTGACGCTGTCGCCCATCTCGGCATCGAGTGCCGCAAAGTTGGCGTCGAAGTCGTCCGATTGGCGCGCCATCAGGATGACCGTGGTGATGTCCAGGTCCGATGCGGCGAGACGGTGGGCAGTTTCCAAGCCAATGCCCTTGGAGGCACCGGTAATAAGTGCGGTCTTAGACATTCTCGTCCCCCTCGCGGCGCAACAGCATGGTCGCGAGGTTGACGTCGCCCGGCGTGGTGACCTTTAGGTTGTGTTCTGAGCCCTCGACAAAATAGACGTCGATGCCAGCGTCCGCGCACATCGTCGCGTCCTCGGTGTAGTGAGTTCCGGAGGCGCTCGCGAACTCATGGCCCTTGCGCAGATCTGCAAGGTTGAACTTCTGAGGCAACTGAACGTTGCGGAGGCGCGAGCGCTCGAGGCTTCCCGTTACGCGGCTGGTGTCAGGGTCGACAGGCGCGACTGTGAACGAGATCTCGCGCATGAAGCCCACATTGGCGTGCTGTGAATTAATCAGCGCGCGGAAGTCTTCCGCCGTGACAATTGGGCGTGCGCTCTCGTGTAGCAGCACGTCCTCGTTGGTGACCTGGTCAAGCAACAAAGCGACGGAATCCTGGCGCGTCTGGCCTGCGTCGGCGTACTTCACCGGGGTCTGAATGGCGTAATCGCGCACCAACTCCTCGAGCGTGTCGCGGTGTCCCGGGGGGAAGTTGAGCACAATTTCGGTGATCTCTGCGACCTCGTCGGCAGCCTTGAGTGAGTAGACGACGATTGGAACGCCGTTGATTTTGACGAATTGTTTAGGTCCGGCGGTGCGCGCACGGGCACCCACCCCACCGTTGAGCAAGATCAGAGAAATCACGATTACTCCATAGTCTGGGGAATCTGCAGTCGGCATAGTCTATCTTGCGGGGTTTATCGCGTTCGAACGCGCGATGCGACGGGGTGGGCAGAAGGTCCCGCGGCCGCGGGCATTGCGCCACCTATATTGGCTTATATGACCTTGGCCGCGCCAAGGTTCCCAGTACTTGGCGCGGCGCAGTGCCCCCAACCAAGGAGTAACCGATGCGCATTGGAGTCCCCAAGGAGTCTCGCCCCGGCGAGCGCCTGGTCGCCGCCTCTCCCAAGACGGTCGGCCTGCTCAACAAGCTGGGATTCGAAGTCGTCGTGGAGACGGGCGCCGGTATTGCCGCAAGTTTTCCTGACCTCGCGTACGTTGGCGCAGGCGCGACGATCAGTGACTCCGGTGGCGTGTGGGCGTGCGACGTCGTCACAAAGGTCAATGCTCCGGACGATGCGGAGGTTGCCGCATTGCGCCAAGGCTCCCTCTTGGTTTCGATGCTGGCGCCCGCTGACCACCCAGAACTGCTCGATGCTCTAGCGGAGCGTGGGGCGAGCGCTATGGCGCTTGACGCCGTCCCGCGCATCTCCCGCGCGCAGGCGCTCGATGTCCTCAGCACCATGTCAAACGTTGCGGGGTATCGCGCCGTGATCGAGGCTGCCGAGGAGTACGGCGGCATGTTTACTGGCCAGGTCACCGCGGCGGGCAAGACAAACCCCGCGAACGTCTTCGTCATCGGAGGCGGGGTCGCGGGTCTCGCCGCGATCGGCGCGGCCGGCAGCCTGGGGGCCCAGGTGAGGGCGTTTGACGTCCGCAGCGAGGTAGGGGAGCAGATCGAATCAATGGGCGCGCAGTTTGTGCAGGCCAAGTCGGCCCAGCAGGAGGTCAGCGCCGACGGCTACGCGAATGAGCTCACTGCGGAACAGGAAGAACTCACCGCGCAGATGTACGCCCAGGAGTCCGCGAAGGCGGACGCCATCATCACCACCGCGCTCATCCGCGGTCATGCACCGACCACCATCACTGCGGAGATGGTGTCTCGCATGCGGCCCGGCAGCGTCATCGTGGACCTCGCGGCACCAGCCGGCGGCAACTGCGAGCTAACGGTTCCCGGCGAGAAGATCGTCACCGACAATGACGTGATCATCATTGGCTACACCGACCTCAGCAGCCGCATGCCGCAACACACCTCGCAGCTCTTCGGCACCAACATCGTCAATCTCATGAAGCTGCTGACCCCAGCCAAGGACGGCCAGGTCGCCCTCGACATGGACGACGTAGTCCAGCGCGGCATGACGGTCGTCAACGCAGGTCAGATCCTGTGGCCCCCGCCCCCCGTTCAGGTGTCGGCCGCGCCCGTGGTGGCCGCTCCGCCCGAAGTGGACACCGCCGAGCAGGCCAGAGTCACCGCGGAGGCGACGCGCCGCAAGGGCCAGAAGCAGCTCGTGGGCTACGGCCTCGCCGCCGTCCTGCTCATGTTGGCCATCACCTTCTCGCCGCCCGCCTTCCTCGGCCACTTCACGGTGTTCATCCTCGCGGTGTTCGTGGGCTATTACGTGATCTCCAACGTGAGTCACTCGCTTCACACGCCGCTCATGGCCCAGACCAACGCGATCTCCGGAATCATCCTGGTGGGCGCCATGCTGCAGATTGGTAGCGACCAGTGGTGGGTGACGATCTTGGCGGTCGTTGCCGCAACCCTGGCGAGCATCAACATCTTCGGTGGCTTCCTGGTCGCGTTCCGAATGATCGGGATGTTCAGGAAGGAGTCCTGACATAATGACGTCCTTTGTTCAGGCCGTCTACGTGCTGGCAGCCATCCTCTTTGTCCTGAGCCTGGCCGGGCTGTCCCGGCCCGATGCCGCCCGCCGGGGAAGCATCTTCGGCATGGTCGGCATGGGGCTCGCCGTGGTGGCGACCCTGCTGCTGAGCCTCGAGCAGAGTCAGCGCGAGTGGTTCGTGACACTCCTGTTGATTGCCTTGGCGCTCGGCATCGGAGCGACCGTCGGCACTTGGCGTGCGCGGCGGGTTGAGATGACCCAGATGCCCGAGATGATCGCCATGCTCCACAGCTTCGTGGGCCTCGCGGCGGTGCTCGTGGGCTTCAACTCTTACCTCACCGAGACACACGCTGATGCGGTCCACTTGGTCGAGGTGTTCCTGGGCGTCCTCATCGGAGCGGTAACGTTCACCGGCTCGATAGTCGCGTATCTGAAGCTGTCCGCGCGCATCAAGTCCGCTCCCTTGACCCTCCCCGGACGCAACCTGCTGAACCTAGGTGCCCTCGTCGCATCGGCCGGCCTACTGGCCTGGTTCCTCGCGAGCCCCTCGCTACCTCCGTTGCTGCTCATGGCCGTCGTGGCGCTGCTGCTCGGCTGGCACCTGGTCGCGTCGATCGGCGGTGGCGATATGCCGGTCGTCGTGTCGATGCTGAATTCGTACTCCGGCTGGGCGGCTGCCGCGGCGGGCTTCATGCTGAACAACAACCTGCTGATTGTTACCGGAGCCCTGGTGGGATCGTCCGGCGCCATCCTTTCCTACATCATGTGCAAGGCGATGAACCGGTCGTTCATCTCCGTCATCCTGGGCGGCTTTGGCTCCGAGGGCGGCACGGTGGTCGCCTCCGACACCGAGCACGGCGAACACCACGAGACGCACGCGGCCGAGGTCGCGGAGCAACTCTCGCAGGCACGCCGCGTCATCATTACTCCCGGTTACGGCATGGCCGTCGCCAAGGCGCAGTACCCGGTCGCGGACCTGGTGGCGCGACTACGTAGCGCAGGCGTGGACGTGAGATTCGGCGTTCACCCGGTGGCGGGTCGCCTGCCCGGGCACATGAACGTGCTCCTCGCGGAGGCGAAGGTGCCATACGACATCGTGCTGGAAATGGACGAGATCAACGACGACTTCGCGGACACCGACGTGGTGCTCGTGATCGGCGCCAACGACACCGTCAACCCCGCTGCCCTCGACGATCCCAGCTCGCCCATCGCGGGGATGCCTGTGCTCGAAGTATGGAACGCCAAGCAGGTGGTCGTCTTCAAGCGATCGATGGCTACCGGTTATGCCGGAGTGCAGAACCCGCTGTTCTTCCGGGACAACACCGCGATGCTGTTTGGCGACGCCAAGGCGCAGGTGGCGAATATCGTGCACGCGCTGGCAGCCGTCACCGAGCAGGACGGACCAGTGGCCCACACCCCCTAGGCAACCAGCTCCCCGGCAAACAGCGGCGGTGCGCGGCTTAGGCGTGCTGCAGTGCGGTCTTCGCGAGTGTGCGAGCGGCGAGGTCAACATCCGCCGCGTCGTTGTAGATGTAGAAGCTCATGCGCGCCCGACCATCACGGGCGGAGGCCCTGACCCCGGCATCGGCGAGCACCTGAGCCTCGACACCGGTCACAGACAGAATCGCACTATTGCTCGCGGGCATACGCAGTTCGGCGCGCAGGTCATTGGCCAGGCCCGTGCAGTACGTGTAAGCGGCGTGGATGTCCTGCGCGGCCAGAGTCTCTAGCGCGATGGCACCAGCCTCGACGAGCTGCCATGGAGGCGACGTGTCGAGTCGACGACCCAGCGTGCTGAGTTTGAGGTCGGGACCGTAGAGCGAGCCCCACGGGTCGTCCGAGCCGTACCAGCTGGCGCACACGGGCCGGATCCAGGTTGCGTCCGGGCGAATGGCCGCGAGCGCCATGCCGCGCGGGCAGGTCAGCCACTTGTAGGCGCCGGCGACGACGACGTCGAAGTCGCGCGCGTGGATGGGGAGCCAGCCCGAGGACTGGCTGACGTCGATCAGGGTCTTCACTCCCGCGGAGTGGGCGGCCATCGCGAGCGCGGTGAGGTCGACGACGCGGCCGTCGCACGACTGTGCAGAGCTCACGGCGACGAGGTCGACGCCTGGACGGATCTCGTCGACCAGGCGCTCAAGGGGCACCAGGGTGACATTCAGGCGCGGGTCCGCGAGGAATGGGTAGACCACGGAGGAGAAGTCGCGCTCAACGGCGAGGACGCGCGCGCCGTCGGGAAGGGAGGCGGCGACCATGCCGACCATCTGCGAGACGGAGCCGCCCAGCGCCACGTCGGTGGGCTGGGCCCCGACAATGCTGGCATAGGCGGCACGCATGCGGTCGACCGAGGCGTCGAGCGCGTAGGGATCCGTCTTGGCGAGAGACCAATCATGGGCTGCACGGGCAAGTGCGGCCGAGGTAGCGTGCGCGGGAAGCCCGTAGGAGGCGGAGTCGAGGTAGCCCGGGATGTGCGGGAAACTGGCGGCGATAGTCGTGTTCAGCATGTGAACAATTTTCCGTCAGTACACAGACCCGCACAAGATGAGGTTGTCAACACCTAGACCTCGATGGCATGATGGTCTCATGATCGACGTAGAGCGCCTTCTCATCCTCCGCGAGGTTGCCCGCCACGGCTCCAAGGCCGCCGCAGCGCGCGCCATGGGACTGAGTGAGCCTACCGTCGCGCACCACCTCAACGCACTCGAACGCCGGGCGGGTGTGCCGCTTACCAGGCGAGTCGGCCGGTTCACCAAGCTCACCTCCGCGGGTGAAGCGCTACTCGAACACGCCAACGTGATCGCCGCGAGCCTTGAGGGCGCCGAGCGCACGCTTCACCGGCACGCGGATCTGAACGTAGGACGACTACGAATCGCGGCCTTCCAGTCGTACTGCGCGGGGGTGCTTCCTGGGCCACTCGCACAGTTCGCACGCACGTATCCGGGCATCGAGGTGGGCCTGGTCGAGACCGAGACTGACGATGCCCTCGCCCTCATGCGTGCCGGGGATGCGGACCTCGTCATTGGCTTTGCGGACAACGCCACACCACCGCCCACCGACGTGCCGGTTCGCCCGCTCGACCGCGACGAGTACCTCGTGGTGCTGCCGGACTCGCACGAGCAGGCCAAGCGCAAACGCGTGGACATCGCCGAACTGGCCGGCGAGCGGTGGATCTCCGGCTGCTCGCGTTGCCGCGCTCACCTCACCGCCCACGCGGCCGATGCTGGCTTCAGCCCCGACGTGGCCTTCGTTACGGAGGACTACGTCACGGTGCAAAAGCTCATCGCCGAGGGCCTGGGCGTCGCGATCTTGCCCAGCATGGCACTCGGCGCCAGCCCGGCCGTTCCCGGCATCGTGACCGCGCGCACTAAGCCCGCGAGCTACCGGGAGGTGTTCCTGAGCGTGCCGCTCGATGCCGCGCCGGCCGCCCAGGCGTTCGCGAGCCTGCTGGTCGCCGGCCGCTAAGTGGCGGCGAGGACGTCGACTGCGAAGACCAGCGTCGATCCCGCGGGGATGGGACCCATGTCGCTGAAGCCGTAGCCCAACTCTGGGGGCACCACGAGCAGTAGTTTGGAGCCGACGGGCTGTCCGACGATGCCCTCCACCCAGCCATCGATGAGCGACCCGCGCGCGATGCCGAACGAGATGGGCTCGCCGCGGTCCCACGAGGAGTCGAACTTGTTGCCGTCCCACAGCCAGCCCGTGTAATGGACCGTGATGGACTGGCCCTCGATGACAGCGTCCCCTGTACCGGACTCAAGGACGACGACGGCCAGGCCCTCGACCTGCTCGGCGCCGGCGAAGTCAACGGCGGGAGCGCCGTTCGCGTCGCGGGTGATCGTGGGGTGCTTGGCGTCAGTCATGGTTGCTCCTCGAGAGTTCGCGGTGGTGCGTTGGATCGAGCCTATTAGAGGAAGCAACCCCCAAAGCCCGACTTTTAGTCCGCCGGCCGGTAAGGGAACGTGATGTCGCACACCTCATCGTCCGGACCAGCCTGCGGAACCTCGGTGACGTAGACCTCGCGACTCGGCAACTCCTCCAGCATCTCGCCGTGCTCGTTGACCCAGGCCGCCACGGCATCGTACGACTCCAGGATCGCGGGAAAGTCGAGCCCGGCCTTGGTCACCGTCAGGTAGGCCTCGTGGTGTTCCGGCTCGGTCTTGGTGGTGATTTCGCCCTGATCCTCGACGTTGCCCACGAATGGAACACATACCTCCACGAGCGCACTCTGATCCGGCGTCACCGGGCCATGAAAGACAACGTACGTTGGTTCGTCGCGCGTGGTGCCGTTGGTCCGATATCCGGCGTCGGCGAGGCGGTCAAATATCTCGGTGAAGGCCCAGCGGATGAAGCCTTCTAGCTCAGGCTGAAAGACCTCCCGGCCAATCACGGCCATGTCCCGCTGCGGAACGAACCTGCTCTGTACCTGCATCTCTCTTGACCCCCGTCTCGCGCTTGTGGCGGCGCAACGGGCCGCTCTTCTCTGACTATAAGACGGATCCCTCGCGCGCGAGAAGTGATTGCTTGACGTCGACGCCCCACGCGAATCCGGTCATCTTGCCGCTCGCCCCCACCACCCGGTGACATGGCACGAACAGCGCGACCGCGTTGCGCCCACAGGCGGCCCCCACCGCGCGGCTGGCACCCGGGCTGCCGAGGTCCGCAGCCAACTCTCCGTACAAGCGCACCTCGCCCGCAGGTATCTCTCGCAGCGCCGCCCACACGCGTGACTGAAACTCGGTGCCCGCCTGTTCGACGCCAATCCGGACCAGAGCGCTCGTGTCGCCGGCGTACCAGGCCCTCACGGCATCGGCCGATGCTACGGCCTGGGCGGTTAAATCTTCCGGCTCGATCTTGGCGCGGGTTGCGACGGCTGCCTGGTCGGCCGACCAGCCTGCGGCCACCACCATTCCATCGGCACGTTCAATGACCGTGAATGGCCCGTCGGGAGTTTCGACAATCTCGTACGAGTGCATCAGAGTTCCTTCCGCTGGAGTGACGCGGCGCGCCACAGGTGAGTCATCAGGTAGCTGCGCCAGGGGGCGAACGCCGCCCCGGAATCGGCGAGCGCGTTTGGCTTTGACGGCAACCCCAGTGCAGCGGCGCCAGCGCGCACCGCGGAGTCGCCGGTGAGGAGGACGTCGGGACTGCCGAGCAATCGCAGGGCGAGGTAATTCGACGTCCACGGGCCGATGCCGCGCAACGCCTCCAGCGCTCCGGTCAGGTCCGCGCGGGTCTGGGAGACGTCGAGGGGAAGCGAGCCATCGGCGATGGCCCCTGCCGTGCGGGTCACCGTCTCGCGACGGGCAAGCGGCCCGGTCAAGACGTCGGCCGCGGACTCTGCGAGTGCTTCGGGAGCTGGAAAGAGGACGCCGACGCGGCTGTCGGCGAGGGCGGCGGGCAGCGGCTCGCCCAACTGCTCCACCAGCCGCTCCGTGGCGGTACGGGCCGCGGCCACCGAGACCTGCTGGCCGACGATCGCGCGCACAGCCATCTCGGTGGTTCCCATGGATCCGGGGATCCTGGTACCGGGGTGGGCCGCGACCGATGGCGCGAGTCGCGAATCGCGCGCCAGGGCCTCATCGATCGCGAGTGGGTCGGCGTCAAGGTCGAACAGCCTGCGGGTGCGGGCGATGAGGGACGGGAGGTCGTCGAGGTGCTCGAGGGAGGCGGTGAGCTTGACGGCGGCCGGCTCTGCTCGCACCGTCATGACCGCGGCCCCACGTGTCAGCCGCACCGCGCGGGTGTACGCGACGCCGCGCTCGTCGTGCTCGACAAGTTCGAGTCCCGCGACTGCGCGCCTTGCCAACCACCTCACTACGTCCGCACCATTAAATGGCTCACGCGTGCGGAGCTTGAGCGTGATCGTGCCGGTTGGCGGGCGATTTAGGGTGCGGACGTTGCCGGCGGTTGGCTGCTCGCTGAGGCGGGCCCGGCCGCGCAGTTCCGTGGGTGTCATGCCAAATACCTCGCCGACGGTGTCGTTGAACTGGCGGATGCTCGCGAAGCCCGCGGCAAAAGCGACCTCACTCGCCGGCATCGTGGTCGACACGAGCAGTTGCCGCGCGTTCTGTGCGCGCTGAGCGCGGGCCAGTTGCAGCGGTCCGGCCCCGAGTTCGTCGGTGAGGATGCGGCCGAGTTGCCGCTCGGAATAACCCAGCCTGGTGGCCAGCCCAGTGACACCCTCCCGGTCCACTGTCCCATCGGCGATCAGCCGCATAGCGCGTGCGGCCACATCCTCGCGGATGTTCCACTCGGAGCTACCGGGGACCGCCTCCGGCAGGCAGCGCTTGCAGGCCCGGTAACCGGCCGCATGCGCTGCGGCCGACGTGCGGTAGAACGTGCAGTTGCCGGCCTTTGGTGTGCGCGCCGGGCAACTGGGTCGGCAGTAGATTCCGGTGGAGCGCACTGCGGTGATGAACTGGCCGTCAAAGCGCTTATCGAGTGAGGACACGGCCGCATAGCAGGTGTCGAAGTCCAGCGGCGCGGTGGTCATGACACCACTGTGCCCTGCCCACCGGGTTAGGCGCTAGCGGAAATCAGACACCGCGGTGGAGCGCGGGGGTGCGAGCGTCTACGGGGTAGGCCCGGATACAGATTCGCTGGCGGTCACGAGGGCCGGTGTGCGCAATTGAGCGTTGACTTCGTAGAACTTCACGAGGAACGCGCGCTCGTCGAGGCGCTTGCGACGCAACCAGTGCGTCACTTCCTCGTTGCACTTGCTCGCGTTGCACGAGCGGCACGCGGGCACCACGTTGTCCACGGTGTAGCGACCACCGCGGGAGATGGGTAGTACGCAGTCTCGCTGAAGCACCGCCGCTTCCGTGGGCCCCGCCCCGCAGTACGCACAGCCACCCCAGGCGTCCAGGATCTGTACCCACTGGGCCGAGGTGAGGTCGTTGTCCGCGGCGGCGACGCGGCGCGCACGCTTTCGCGACAAACGTGCCCGACGGCTCGGATTCACTGGCATGCATGCCAGCCTACGAGTGACAGGTGCGCAACCGCCGCGGGCGCGCGGGTGGGGGCTATCCGAAGACGAGCGCGACCACCGAAGACCTCCGCTCTGGCAGGATACGGAACCCTTCGGTGGCCACTTTTTGGAGGAACGCCGGCCGCGGGGTGCGGCCGACGCTCCACGTCCTATTGGCCAGTCACGGCATTACTCGGCAGTGATGGTGCCGACGGCGTCGCCGCCGGAGACTGAGCCGTCAACCGTCAGTCCGCCGATGCTGTCGCCAGTCACGCTGCCGCCAACAGTGACGCTGTAGTCGGTTCCCGCAATGATCTGATCGGAGGAGAAGACGAGCGACTGCGACACCTCGGTAGTGGTGAACGAGCCCACGTCGGCGCCCGAACTGTCCGTGATGGTGATGACCGTCTCGGCAGGAAGAGCCGAGCTGAAGATGATCCCCAGCGAGCCCTGGGCGCCAGCCTCGGGGCCTACCGCCATCCCAGCTGCACCATTCGCGGCGAGCGCTCCGCCAGTGATGGTGAACGTGTCGTCGACGTCAAGGGCTCCCTGGCTGTTGTCTGAGGTGCTCGTGACCACCACGGTGCCGCCGGTCATCGTCATCGAGCCGTTGACGTCGATGCCGTCGCTCTGGGTATCGATGACGTAGGTGCCGCCGCTGATCTCGAGGAAGCGGTCTCCGTTGTCACCCTCGGCTGGCCCACCAAAGCCACCGTCCTCGAGCGCGGTCACGGTGACTGCGCTCAGGTCCGTCGCTACTGTGACTGCGGCATGCGGGTCGCCCGAGTTGGATCCGCTCATAGCCGGTCCCGCCTCGCCAGGAAGTTCCGAGTCACCGCCGGGTCGTTCCGAGCGCGTGCCGTCGCCAGGCATGGCGCCTCGCTCCGGCATTCCCTCTGGGCGCATACCGTTGACAGGCATGTCGCCGCCACCAGGCATATCGCCTGCAGGCGCTAGGCCGGCGCTCGCAGCATCGGCGGGGGTATCCGGAGTGGTATTGGTCGTGACATCAGCCGTCGAGTCAGTCCCGCCGGCCACGTTGATGCCATCGTCGGTGGCGACCACCACGACGTCGCCACCGGAGAGGTACATGTAGGCACCCTCGACGCCCTCGTAGCTCTCGGAGATATTCACGGAGCCGCCGTCGATGCGCAGGACACCATCGGAATGTAACCCGTCGTCGCCGGCCGCAATGTTGAGGTCGCCGCCGTTGATGGTGACCTGGCGAGCGGCATCGGCCGCGTCGGAGCCGGCCTTCAGGTCAATGGTGCCTCCTTCGATCCAGATCACGCCTACGACTGCCGCGGGGTCGTCGCTCTTACCCTCATTGTCGGATTTGAGGGCGTCGCCGCCCGCGTCTACCGTCAGCGAGCCATCGCGAATCACCAAGTGATCCTTGCCGCGCACACCGTCGTCTCCGGCAGTCACCGAGATTGTGCCAGCGGTGATCACGAGCGAGTCCTTGGAGGTGATGCCGTCATTGACACCGGACACACTCAACGAGCCAGTCCCCGCGAACCACAGGTCTGCTGTTGAGTACACGGCCGCGTTCGGGGCGTCGTCGTCGCTCTCGTCGACTGCCGCACCATCTGCGTCGGACAGCGAGTTCTCGGAGCCGTCGGCGAGGTAGACCACCACGTTCTTGGCGTCCACCACGTTGAACGCACCGACGCCGGCGGCGGTGACGTCCACTCCGTCGAGAATGACGGTGACGTCCTCGTCGGGAGCGTCGACCACGATGCTGCCGGCGGTCAGGGAGCCGCTCAGGTTGTAGGTTCCACCGGAGGTGATGGTGACAGTGTCGCCGTCGACGCTCACCCCCGAGTCGCTCGAGGACGCGCCGTCCGCGAGCGTCACGTTGACGGCGGCGGCACCATCCACCGCGGTGTCCATCTCTTTGATGTCTAGGTCGTCGTACTGGACTTCGCCATTAGTCGAAGTCGTGTCCCCAGAGTTGGTCGAGGTGTCGGCAACGTCCTGGACGGACGTGCTCGTGATGGCACCGCCAGCGGTCGTGTCTTCCGGTTCAGTGGAGCATCCGGTGAGCACGAGCGCGCCAGTCACAGCCAGGCCCGCAAAGACTAATACAGGGTTCTTCATGAGAGTTTCCGTTTCTAGAGCGCGGCCGTGGCGGCCGGAGCATCGGTAATGTGGCGGCGCAGAGTTCGCGCCCACCGGTTGGAGGGAAGCTCGGGGCGCAGGGCCGCGAGTGAGGTGCAGTACTTGCTGACGCGTGAGGGACGGATACCGTGCGCCCACAGTGCGCGGTCGACCGAGCCGGCCCGCGACGCGGACTTGGTCTCGACGATGAGCGCGTCGCCAAAGCCCGTCTGGGTGCCGTCTGCGTCGGTCGCGCTCACTGCGCTGTCGACGGTGATGCGGGCATCCTCGCCGGTCAGCGTGGTGCGTTCGTAGGACGTGGTGAGCACGCGGGTGAGACGGTCGACGTCGTGACCGATCTGGTCAAACGAGCCCACGAACACCCGCGACTCGAACGTCAGTGCCGCGCTGCGTGCGGCCTCCTGCGGAAGCCACTCGCGGTGCTTGACGGTCTCGCCGCGCGCGCTGCGCAGCTTGACCTCAATAGCACTGAGGCCGGAGTCCAAGTAGTGACGAGTCCGTACCTTGTAGCGACGGGGACGGCGGCGTGCGGCGTCATAGTACGCGGCAAAGTCGGCGGTGTCGAAGTAGTCGGACTCGTAGCCAAAGCCGCGGCGGCCGTCCTCCTCGAGCACCCTGAACTCCTGCTCTAGCGACGCAAACACGGTGGCCCACTCGTCCACGGGGACGATGTACTTGCGGTCCACGCGGGTCTGCAGGGCGGCCTGCTCGTTGAGCGACTCGAGCGAGATGGAGTCGAGCCCCGCAACCGTGGACGTCCAAGCCGAACTCGCGACGACGGCGGTCATCGTGCGCCTACCGTCACTGCATCCCGGGTGACGACTCTGGCCTGACTCAAGCCAGCATCGGCCGGGGGCGCGCTTGCGACCCTTGGCAGCCGCGTGAACCGCACATCACAGATCGTGGTGTCCGTGACGAGGTCAACCTTGCGGATCTCCACACGGTGAATAGTTGCGTGGAGCATCGTGGACAGCAGGTCGCGTGCCTTGTCTTCATCGGTGAAGGCCTGGTCGAGCACCATCATCTGCTGGCGTGTGTTGCCAAACAGCTTGGGGTGGTCGCCAATGGCGATCACGGTGAGCAGCACGCCCATGAGGGTGAAGCTGATGGCAGGCGAAACGGAGGGGAACCCTCCCAACAGCCCGATGGCGATCGCCGTGAAGTAGTACGCGATCTCGGCGTGGCCCATCTCTGTGGACCGCAGTCGAATGATCGACAGCACGGCGAAGATGCCGAGCCCGAATCCGAGCGACAGGTCCGAGGTCGACATCGCGTACGTGACGCCCATGACGCCTACGTTGATGGAGAGGAACGCGACGAGCATGTCGCGGCGCCGATGACGGGGAAAGTAGAGGCCGAACACCAGGATAAGAATGGCGACGAGGTCCGCTGCGATGAAGGCAAAGGCTGACATGGAGTTCCTTTTCGGTAGTGACTGCGGCGCTTTGGCGAGCGCCGAAAGCTGGTGATGTATCCATGACACCGCGACTACCTGGGAACTGACTGAGAGCGCCCGCAGAGTTAATCGGGAACAGAGTCTGAGCGCCTTGTGGGCGGATTCTCAGCAAATCCTCAGCCGACAGTGTGAAACTGGGGTCATGTCACCACGCCACATACTCGTTGTAGACGACGAAGACAACCTCCGGACAATGCTCGTTGCAGCCCTCCGCTATGAGGGCTACGAGGTGTCCGCCGCCTCCGACGGGGCCGAGGGACTCAAGGCAGTCCGCGACGGCAAACCGGACCTCATCGTGCTCGACGTCATGATGCCCAACGTCGACGGCTTCGCGATGTGTAAGCGCCTGCGCGAAGCCGGCGACCGCACGCCCATCATCTTCCTCACCGCGCGTGACAGTGCCAAGGACAAGGTCGAAGGCCTCACCATTGGCGCCGACGACTACGTGCAGAAGCCTTTCGCGCTCGACGAGCTCGTCGCTCGCGTCGAGGCCGTGTCACGCCGAGTGGAACGCGAGCCCAGCGCCTCGGACGTCTATAAGGTCGCGGACCTCGAACTCGATGACGTATCTCACCGTGTGTCCCGTGGCGGCGTCGAGGTGTCGCTGTCACCCACCGAGTACAACCTGCTGCGCTACCTCATGCAGAACGTGGGGCGTGTGATGAGCCGGGGCCAGTTACTTGAAAATGTCTGGGGCTACGCGCCGGATGACGATGCCGGGGTGGTCGAGACCTACATCGGCTACCTACGGCGCAAGGTCGATCGCGTCGAGCCGACGCTCATCCACACCATCCGCGGCGTCGGCTACACGCTGAGGACCTCATGACGTTTCCCGGCACCAGCACACCGGCACGGCTTTCGTTGCGCACCCGTGTGCTGATCGGCTTCTCGGCCATCGCCGCCATCGCCGTAGTCGTCGCATTCGTCGTAACCGCGACCACCCACAATTTTCTGGTGCGCCAACTAGACGAGCGTCTTGCCTCGTTCGCGGGGGCGGCCCCCGTCGGCGGAAACCAGGATCAACGCCCACAGTTGCCCACTGGAGGCCCCGGCGACGAGAACTCGCGTCCCTCCGACGTGCTGCGCGCCTGGGTTGACCCCTCTGGCGAAGTGACCGTCTTCTTCGCGCCGAACGTGGGCGACGAGGATTCCGGGGCGCCTGTCCTGGACGTCGACGACCTCCCCGCGCAAGGCAACGCCTACCTCAACGCGCCCTCGACCGCCGGGGGTGACGACTTCCGCGTCTATGCCCGAGCCACCCCGCGCGGCTGGGACATCACGGCGTTGTCTCTCGCTGACGTGACCTCCGCCACTCAGCGTTTGGTCCTGATCGAGACCATCGGCATTGCCGCCATGCTCGCGGGCCTTGGCCTGGTCGCGTGGTGGGTCATCCGCCTGGGCATCGCACCCATGCGTCGCATGGTTGACGCCTCCTCCCAAATTGCCGAGGGAGACCTGGACGTGCGCCTCGACGGCGCCGGAGGCTCGGCGGAGACCGCTCAGCTCGCGGACAGCCTCAACGCCATGATCGGCACCCTGACCGCCTCGCTGGCCGAGCGCGAACGCTCCGAGGCGCGGTTGCGCGAGTTTGTCGCCGATGCTTCCCACGAGTTGCGTACTCCCATCACCACGATCCTGGGTTACTCCGAGTTGTACCGCCGCGGCGCGCTGAGCAAGAAGGCCGATGCCACGGACGCCTGGTCTCGCACTGAGGCCGAGGCCGGCCGCATGCGTCGCCTCGTGGAGGACATGCTGGAACTCGCGAAGTACGACGCAGAGCCAGCTCTCACCCGGGTGGATGTCGACCTCGAGGGGCTTGCTCGCGAGGTGGTGGCTGACGCGTCGACGGCACATCCCGACAACACCTTCCTCCTCGATGCTTCCGGCAGCGTGCACGCGTCCGGAGATTCGGACAAGCTCCGCCAAGCACTCATCAATGTGGTGGCCAACGCTGCGGAACATGGCGGTAGCAATGTCACGGTGACAGTGACGGCAATCGATGGCGGCGCCGTACTCGAGGTCTCCGACGACGGGCCCGGCATGGCGCCGTCCGTCGCGGCCCGTGCGACGGAACGGTTTGTGCGTGGCGACCACTCGCGAACCCGCGCGACCGGCGGAGCCGGCCTCGGACTGGCCATCACCTCGGCGATTGTTGAGGCCCACGGCGGCACCCTCACCGTCAATTCCGGCAAAGGAAGCGGCACGACGGTGGCAATCCGCCTCCCTCGATAGGGAAGGTCTCGTGGCGGGGTGAGGAACAGCCACTTCGAACCGTTCCTGACGCCCATGCGCACTTGGCCGTGCGCGACGAGGTGGACACGCCGGTGTTCGGCCCGCCTCGCGTCAGGAATAGTACGCAGCGCCATCGCTCAAGGCGTAGTACTGAAAGGGGCTATTCGCCCGACGGCCGCCAGTACATTTCTAGGATGCCGTCTGTCTGGGCCCCGGTGCAGTAGTTGAAGAGCTCCGCGGCATCGGGCTGCTCGTCCAGCACGTCAGGGATGCGCATCGCGAGGAGCGTGTTCACGAGCATTCCTTGCGCCATGAACTTGGTCGCCTCGCCTGGGCCCATCCCTGCATCGTCGCGCGCCATCCGATAGATGCGTAGGAAGCACTCCCGCGAGCTAGGGCCAAAGGTCGGGTCATGGCCCATCGTGAAGAGGTGCATCAACACCAACAGAATTCCACGATCCGCTACCAGTTGTGCGTAAACCTTACCCAGGATGGCTTGCTTCTCAGGCGCCGTCTCATCGCCATCGAACTCGGCAATTGCCGCTCCGAATCCCGCGGCGACCCGATCCGCAGCGCGCTTGGCGACCTCGACGAACAACTGCTCTTTGGAACCGAACATGCGCACCACGTAGGCCTGCGAGATACCCGCTTGCTTCGCCACGGCATCGGTCGTTCCGCCGGCGTAACCCCGCTCGGCGAACACCACCGAGGCGGCCTGCAGAATCTGTTCGCGCCGGTCCTCGCTACTGAGCCGCGTGGGTGCGTTCGCAGAGTTCTTGGCCATGTCCATGTTGACAGGTTATCAAGTTATTACTACGGTGATCATTAGTTGTAATCAACTGATTACCACCGCGAGGGTTGATCGACCATCGCGTCGGCCCCCTCGGGTTGATACTCAGACAGCTGGATAGTCACAAAGGATCAAGAATGAGTCCCACCTCCCGCAAGCCTCTGGGCCTGATCATCGTTGCGGCCTCGCTGCCGATGTTCATGGCCACGCTCGACAACCTCGTCGTCACCAACGCTCTCCCCGTCATCAAGCAGGACATCGACGCCAGCATCGAGCAACTCCAGTGGGTCATCAACGCCTACTCGCTGTCGTTCGCGAGCATGATCCTGATGGCCGTCGCCCTCGGCGACCGCTTTGGCCGTCGCCGCGTCTTCGTGGCGGGAATCGCGCTGTTCTCCGTAGCATCGGCATTGTGCGCGCTCGCCACCACCCCTGAACTACTGATCGCGGCTCGCGCACTCCAGGGTGCCGGAGGCGCCGCAGTGATGCCCCTGTCACTCGCCCTCCTTGCCGGCGCAGTTCCGGCCGCCAAGCGCAACCTTGCAATCGGCATCTGGGGCGGCGTGGCCGGACTCGGGGTCGCACTTGGCCCGCTGATCGGGGGCGCGGTGGTCGAGGGTCTCACCTGGCACGCCATCTTCTGGCTCAACGTGCCGATCGGCATCCTTGCCATTCCGTTCGCCTACTGGGCCCTCGAAGAGAGCAAGGGGCGGCTCGGGGCCGATGGGCGTCGCCAGCGCATTGACGTCGTGGGAATGTTGCTCGCGGGCGTCGGAGTGTTCGGGGTAGTGTTCGGGATTGTTCGCGGCAACGACGCAGGATGGACTAGCCCTCAGGTACTCGCCGGACTGGTCGGCGGCGCCATACTGCTCATCGCCTTTGTCGCCTTCGAGTCGCGCACCCGCGATCCGCTTTTGCCCCTCGCACTGTTCCGCGACCGCAGTTTCTCTGCGGCAAATGGCGTGGGCCTCACGTTCAGCATCGGCATCTTTGGTGCGGTCTTTATCCTGATCCAGTTCATGCAGGTGGTGCAGGGCAAGTCGCCGCTCGAGGCGGGAGTAATGACCATGCCGTGGACCCTCATGCCGCTGATTGTTGCTCCGCTGAGCGGAATCATCGCACCGCGAGTGGGCACCCGCATCCTCATTGTCGCCGGCACCGCCTTCCAAGCCGCCGGCCTGGCCTGGCTCGCGGTCGTCATGAGTCCGGACGTCGCGTACTCGACAATGGTGCCCGGCTTTGTACTCGCCGGAATCGGAATGGGGCTGGTGTTCGCGCCATCGTCAACGGCAGTGCTCGCCAATATGCGAGGCGAGGACCAGGCCAAGGCATCCGGAACCAACTCCACGATCCGCGAGGTTGGAGTGGCGCTAGGCATCGCAATTCTGGCCGCGGTCTTCACCGGTGCGGGCGGCGAGTTCACGCCCACGGGCTACACCGATGCCGCGATCCCCGCGATATGGGTGGGGGCAGGCTTCCTGGTCCTCGCCACACTCATTGGGCTGATGTTGCCGGAGGGCAAGGGCAATCCAAATGCCGACGCCGATCCCCTCGAGGACACGCACGCCGCGCCTCGGGTACTAGAGGGCACCCCCGCCTAGCCCTCTACGTCCGCACCCTAGATCGCACACTCTCCCCGCCGCGTGTGCGGGGCTTGGGTTTGCAAGTTCCGATTGAGGGTGCGGGCGTTGCTGGAGGTCTGGGGTCGAACGCGCTATCGCTTGGAGGTGGGGCGCTCTGCCGGGATTGCGGCAATGACGCGTTCGGCCACGAACGGTGATGTCATTGCCCTCAGCAGGCACGAGTAGTCCACGCCAAAGCGGATCTCGGTACCCGCGACCATGCGGGCGGGAGTCTCGAGCACAAGGTGATCGCTGCTGGCGGCCAGCACCGTGATGCCGGCCGGAGGAACCAGGCCGCGGGCGTCGACATCCTGTTCGCCCAGGGAGACGATGGTTTGGATAATGGTGCCGCGTTCCCGAGGAGTCGTCACGGCGCCGAGCGCGGGATGGCCCGCCGTTCCCCATGACGAAGACGGCTTCTCGATTGACTCGATGACTGCGCCGACCACGATGAAGGCATCGCTATGGAGGCCCTCGATGGGGGTGCGGGTGAGCGGGTCGGCGCCGAGCAAGATGGCCTCACCAAGGCGCAGGTCGTTGACCCGTCCCACCTGGCCACGGCCGAGCGCCCAGTTGAGGTTCGCCGAGTTTCCACCCGTGACCATCAGGTCGGGGATTCCGAGCTTGCCGGACAGTAGCCCAGCGATGCCGGACAGTTCTTGCATCTGGTCATCGCCAGGAATCACACCGCTGCGGCACGCGAGGTTGGTGCCAATGCCGGCCAGTTTGAGGTGGCGGGTGCGCGAGATGATGCGGGCGAGGTTGAGCACGTCGCTCGCCAGCACACCCTCGCGCAGGTCACCCAGTTCGACCATAAGAACGATGCCGTGGTCCGAGCCTCGCTTGCCAGCGGCGGCCGAAAGCGCGTAGGCGACGTCGAGGTCGCTCACCAAGCTGGACTGTGCAACGGCGACCGCGCGGTCTGCCCACGCGGGGTCGGGGGCGCGCAGCAGCATCATAGGAGCGCGAATGCCCGCCTCCTTGAGTGCCTCGAGGTTGTCGACCCGCGAGTCGCCCAGACGCGTCACTCCGCCACGCAGCATTGCCCGGGCGACATCCGGGGAGCCAAGAGTTGCCTTGGTGACGCCAGTCACCTGGATTCCTCGGCTGCCCAGTCGGTCAACCAGAGAGCGGGTGTTCTGTTCGACCTTGCCCAGGTCGATCTCGATGCGGGGCGCGATCATACGACGACTCGGTCCCCGCGCATCAGCAGGGCCGGGAAGGCGTCAGTGACCATCGTCACGAGGGCTTCCGGCGATCCCCACAGCGCGTCAGTGGCGGGGATTCCGAGCTCGACCTCGTACCCGGCAGCGGCTGCCGTGACCTCTGCATCGGTCATGTTCTCGTGATTGATGGTCAGTCCTATGACTCGTGTCTTTCCAAACAACTCGATGAGCGCGATCTCCGATGCTGGCGTTGGCATAGGACGGTCCGGATAGTCACTCAGTACCCGGCGCGCTGGCGCGTGTTGCATCACCACGGCATGCGGCCTGCTCGCGCGCAAGACCACGGTTGAGCTCAGGTATGCCGGGTGACTCAAGGCTCCCTGACCCTCCACCACGATCACCTCAGGGTGTTCGCCATCCCAGGCGGAGACCACCGCTCCCTCTAGTTCGCCCACCCCAAACTGCGCGGGAATCGCGTCGAGCGCGACTCCGTAGGCAGCGCCCTGGATGAGGCCGGTCTGGCCCGTGCCCACCATCACTGCACGGATGCCAGCGTCATTAAGGGCCTTGGTCAGGATCGTTGAGGTGGTGCGCTTGCCAATCGCGCCGTCGGTGCCGAGCACCGCGATACGCACGCATTCGACCCGGTCGATCGCGCCCGTAAACATGCGCAGGTGCTTGGTGGGGCGCGGGCGGCGGACGTCGTGCAAGGTGACACCCATGGTGCGTGCAGCATCGGCGATCTCTACGTCGTCCTCGAGGAACTCGTGCAAACCGGAGACGATGTCCATGCCTGCTGCGATCGCGCCGAGCACAACGGAGCGGTCCGCGAGCGTCATCAGTCCGGATAGCGGCGCGAGGCCAAAGATCAGCATGTCCGGGCGAATGAGGACGGCCTGCGGCCAGGCGTCGAGTGACGCGATGATGGGGATTCCCGAGGGAACGTCGTCGAGTACCAGACCCGCGTCCTGTCCGGCCAGAGTGCTGTCGATCACCGCGACGATTCGGTAGCGCTCGCTCGCGCGCACGAGGCCGTTAGCCGTCTTACCATCGATGCGGGCGAATTGACCCTCGCAGTAGACCACCGCGGCGGGACGAAGGTCGGCAGGCAGGGTCGAATGAATAGGGGCGGGGTGCATGAAGCGTCCTCGAGATAGCTCAGAGGAGGCGACGGAATCGTTCCGACTTCGTGGCCGGTTCAACGAGAGGTCCCCGCTAAGGGTGTGGGTGTTGCCCTCACTGTACGCCCAGTCGCGCCTGCGGGTTTGCCCGCGCGAATGTACCAGGCTAGAAGCCGTCCAGGAACTCCGCGATTCGCTCAAAGGTAAGTTCGGACGCTTGTTCGTCGTAGTCGTCGTAGTTCGCGAACGCATACAAATGCGTCTCTCCCGGATACGTGAACTCGTCGATGGCGCCGGCCGGTGCGAGTGCTCGCAGTGCGGCGACCTCGTCCTGCTCCAGCCACTCGTCATCACCCATGTAGTGCAGTTGCATTCGCAGGCGCGCAGGCCAGGTGGCGATGCCGAACCACGCCGGAGACATGGCGCCATGCAGCACGACGGCCGCCACAGCATCGGGCTCCTGTAGGGCAAGAATCTGAGCGATCCCCCCGCCAAAGGAGAAGCCGATGTAGACGCGCGGCCCCTCGACGTCGGCCGTGAGCTCGCGAGCCTTCTCCACGTGGCCGACCATGCCAAGGGAGTCGACCCGCTCCACACCCGCGTCAATAGTGTCAAACGTGTCACCGTCGAACAGGTCCGGCACGATCACCTCGTGGCCCTGGCCACGCAGCCCGTCCGCCCAGTCGCTCACGTCTTCAGTAAGGCCTAGCGCGGAATGCAACAACACCACTTGAGTCATGAACGCCTCCTAGCCGGAACTATCTCGATACTAGGTCGGCGCATGAATGCTCGCCAGGTTTACGCTGAACGCATGAGCACTTCTCCGGAGACCATCGCGTACCTCCTTGAGCAACTCGAGCCACTGGAAGCGAGCGCCAAGCCGATGTTCGGCGAGTATTGCCTCTACTTCGACGACAAAGTGGTGGGCTTTGTCTGCGACGACACGATGCTGTTCAGCCCCACCACGGCGTCGGACGGACTGCCCGAGGCGGAGGCCTATCCGGGCTCCAAGATGTACCGAGTCGTGGACGCCGATCTCCTCGAGGACTCGCAGCGCCTACGCGACTTGGTGACCGCCACCGCCGCCCTGCGCCCGGCACGCAAGCCAAGGGCTAAGCGCCCGGCAAAGTCCTAGTCACGTCGCAAAGGTAGCGACTACTCGTCCGCTCGCAGCTCGGCTCCCGCCACGTCCACGACCCGAGTGATCGCAACGCGGCCCACAAAGTCCCGGTCGTGACTGACCACCATCAGCGCACCCTCATAACCCGCGAGCGCCTCGATTAGCGCGTCACGTGACGCGAAGTCGAGGTTGTTGGTGGGCTCGTCGAGCAGTAGCAACTGCGGCGCCGGCCGGGCCAGCAGGAGGCACGCCAGCGACGCCCGGAACCTCTCGCCGCCGGACAGTGTCGCCGCGAGTGCGTCCCCCGCTCGGCCCCGGAACAGGAACCTCGCCAGGCCCTCACGCACCTGATGCGGCGTGGCTCCGATAGCACGGGCGGCGACGTTCTGGACTACGGTAAGCGAGTCATCCAGCACGTCGAGTCGCTGCGGCAGGTAGCCAACGGGCACGTGGCCCGTGGCGCGGCCCGACTCCGGCGGCAATTCCCCAGTGATGGCGCGCAGTAGCGTGGTCTTGCCTGCGCCGTTAGCCCCAGACAGCAGCAGCCGCTCCGGCCCCTGTACGAGCAAGTTCGCCTCTACTCCCGTGCGCAACACTGCGGCCTCTACCGTGACAACCTCCCGCCGCGGCGGCACCCGCGTGTCCGGCAGGTCAACACGGATGGTCTTGTCCACGTCGACCGCGTCCTCGGCCGCGTCCAACTCCGCCCGAGCATCGGCCAACCTGTCCTCGTGAATGCCGGTGACCCGCGCCAGGGTCTGCTGCGCCTGGCGCTTCTTGCCGCCCGCGACAATGGCGGGCATCCCGCTACGCGCCGCCTTCTCTCCCTGCTTCGCGCGTTTCGCCGCACCTTCGACGTGCGCCCGCAACTCGCGGTGCTGCTTGGCGACCTTGGCCGAGGCAGTGCGCAGATTCTGCTGGGCCGCCTCCGCCTCGTCTGCTAGCACCTGCTCGTAGTGGTAGATGTTGCCACCAAACCACCGCATCCCGTGTCGCCGCAGCTCGCCGATGTCGCTGACACGCTCAAGGAGGTCGCGGTCGTGCGTGACCACCAAAGTGGCGCCCGTCCGCGCGGCAAGCGTGCGCGTCACCGCCGCCTTCGCAGGACCGTCCAGGTTGTTGGTGGGCTCGTCGAGCAGCAGCACATCGGGCCGCGCCAGCAGCGCAGATGCCAGGGCCAGCTGGGTGGCCTCGCCGCCGGATACCTGGGCAACAGTCCGCGACAGATCAATGCCTGCCAGCCCGATGCTGGCAAGGGTGGCTTGCGCTCGCGTCTCCACATCCCAGTCGTCACCCACAGCGTCGTAGTGCGCCGGGTCTACGGAGCCCGACTCGATCGCACGCAGGGCAGCGAGAGTGCGGCCGACGCCCAAGGCATCCGCGATTGTGAAGCCAGCCACAGCATCGGCCGCGGTATTGGTGCTGCCTCTGGTGACGTCCTGCGGGACGTAGCGGACCGAGCCGTGGGAGAGCACGTGGCCGCCGGATGGCCTGAGGTCGCCCACCAGCAGGCGCAGCAGGGTGGACTTGCCGGCGCCGTTGGCGCCGACGAGCGCGGTCAGCCCGCCGGACACCGCGCCGGACACGTCCGTGAGCACGGGGGTGCCGTCGGGCCACAAAAATGACAAGTGTGAAAAGGAGAGGAAAGGGGAAGACAAGGAAGCCTCGATCTGGGTCTGGGTCGACGCCGCACGCGCAGGCGCGGGCATATGGACGCATGGCCAGACATCGTGTCTGGCGACCTTAGATCTTCAACGGGGGCTCCTGGAGCTCGGGGACTTTCCAGAATCAATTCTGGATCAACCGCTGCAAAAGCACAAGACCCCCTACGTCCGCTCCCTAAATTGGCCGGCTGTGAGAGTGCTTCAGCACAAACCGCGATCAACAGTGCCGATTTAGGGTGCGGACGTAGCGCGCCGTTCGGGTCGCCACTGCCTAGACTCACCTCATGAACTACATCGCCCTTCTCGTCTTTGTGCTCGCCCTGGGCATGATGAGCCAGCTCGTCGCGAATCGCTTCAAGATCCCGGCGATCGTGGTGTTGATCGCGGTTGGGCTCACCGTGGGACCCTTTACCGGTCTCGTCACCATCCCCTCCGACTCTGAGCAGATCTCGGAGTTCATCGGGCTCGGTGTGGCCGTAATTCTGTTCGAGGGGGCGCTAGACCTCCGGATCGGCGAGTTCCGTCGCGTAGGTCATGGCGTGGGTCGCCTCGTGATCTTCGGGCCACCCATCGCGCTCGCGCTCGGTGCCACGTTTGCTCACTACGTCGCCGGTTTCAGTTGGCCCGTCGCGATCGTCACCGGAGCAATCCTGGTGGTTACCGGACCTACGGTGATTGTCCCGCTGCTGCGCCAAGCGCGCATGAACAAGGACACCGCCTCCCTGCTCAAGTGGGAGGGCATCGTCAACGACCCGGTGGGCGTGCTACTCGCCGTCCTCGCATTCCAGTACTTCACGCTATTCCAGGACAGGGGTTTTGGGGCCGTCGTGGTCGCATTCCTGGTGGTCGCCGCGACCGCGCTCGGTATAGGTGGCCTGGGTGGCTGGCTGATCGGCAAGCTCTTCCGCAGCGGCGTCGTTCCCGCGCACCTTAAGTCGCCGTTGCTCCTGGTCGCGGTGCTCCTGGGCTACGTGCTGGGAAACCTCATCGAGGAGGACGCCGGGCTGCTAGTCGTCACCGCGATGGGACTTGTCATCGGCAACATGAACCTGCCCGACCGCGAGCAGCTCGTGTCCTTTAAGGAGAGCCTGACGGTGCTACTGCTGTCGACTCTCTTCATCATCATTCCGGCGCAGCTGTCCATGGCCGAGCTGCAGCTGATCGACTGGCGTATTGTCGCCTTCGTACTGGTGCTCATGGTCGTGGTGAGGCCCGCGACCGTTCTGATATCTACGGCGTGGGCGCCGATGCGGCGCGAGGACAAGACACTGCTCGCCTGGATTGCGCCGCGTGGAATCGTGGCCGCCGCTACCGCAGGTGTCTTTGGCCCCGCCCTCGTCGAGGCGGGCTACGCCGACGCGGACCAGCTGCTCCCCACCGTGTTCCTGGTGATCATTGTCACCGTGCTCGCGCACGGGCTCACTCTGGGCCCGCTAGCGCGGAAGCTCGGACTCGCCGCCGCGCGTTCTAACGGGCTACTCATTGTTGGCGCGTCAGACTTCACCCGCGACCTCGCGTCCGTACTTCACCGCAACGACGTTGACGTGCTTGTGGCCGACGCCTCGTATCGGAACCTGCAGCCCATCCGCATGGACGAAGTTCCCGTATTCAACGGCGAGGTGCTCTCAGAACACGCCGAGGACTCGCTCGACATCCCCAACCTCAGCTATGTCCTTTGCGCATCAAGCAATGACTATTACAACGCCTTGGTCAGCCGCGCGATGGGCGGCGAGTTTGGCTTCCACCGCACCTTCCAGCTCACTACCCACGAGGAGTCGTTGCACGAAGCCAAGCGGCTCACGCTGCAACAGCGCGGCTCGTTTGCGTTTGACGGTAAGTCGGATTCCGCCATCCTGCAGGAACGTATGGATGCTGGGTGGAGCATCCACACCACCAAAATCACCAAGGACTACGCATGGGCCGATGCCCGTTCCCGTTTGGAAGCGGACACGGATGGGGACGGGTGGATGCTGGTGGCCGGGTGCTCCGGCGACGGGACGTTCCGCCTCGAGTCCCTCGAACACCCGCTCAAGCCAGAGGCGGGATGGCGTGTGTTCTACTTCGCGCGTAACAAGGTCTCGCCGCGCCCTGCGGTCATCGCAGACGCTGAACAGCCGAACGAGTAGCCGCAACTGGCGGTGCGGGGCTGCGGTCGGGGTGACGAAGCCGGGTCTGGCGAGGCGGCCACCTAACGCCCTAGTTTGGCCCTCACGTACGCGACGACCGCATTCGCGTGGCCGTGGCCCATGCCGTGCTCGGCCTTGAGCCAGGCCACGGTCTCCGAGTGCTTCTCCTCGGTGGGGCGAGACGCAACCACGTCGAGCCAATCCTGGATGGGCTTGCCGTAATTCTTCTCGATCGACGGGAAATATGAAGCGGGACCCTGCACCGGACCCCCCGACAGGTTGGGGGCGGGAACCCGACAGTCGGCGCCGCCGCCAGCCACGGCATCGGCGGTGGTCATGATCCAGTCACCACGGACTCGAGACGTGCGTAGCTGGTCTCCATCCCATCCGTCATGCCGGTCGCGAGGACCATGTCGCGGACCTCGGCGCTCGGATAGGTGATGACCAGGCTGAGCAGCGTGCCACCCTCAATGGTTGTAAGGGTCATCTCGTTGAGCGTGCTCGGGTAGTCGGTATCGATCATGTGCTCAGTGGTGACCGAGCGGTGCGGGGCGTTGGACTCGAGCAGCTCACCGTCGAACCCGAACGCGCCCTCGCCGCCACCCTCGGGCTCCCACTCGTAGCGGTATGTATCGCCCACATTCTGGGCGATCTGGCACACCGGCATGATCCAGCCGTCTGGGCCTAGGAGCCACTGCTGCATGAGCTCGGCGTTATTGTGCGCCTCCCAGACCTGTTCCTTGGAGCCACGGATGATGCGCGAGACGCGGACCTGAGTGTCAGACAGGATGTCGGCGTTGGTACCGCCGCCGGCGGCGAACGATGCGAGGTCCGCGAGGACGTCGTCGATCTGTCCCATCGCCTGAGTCATGCCCTCCTCCATGCCCATGGCTAGCAACTGCTCGAGCTGGTCTGCGGATCCGAAGTGAGTGACGGTCGTCAGCCGCGAGCCGCCGTCGGTGGCCTCGAATTCGAACGTCATGCGCATCGACGGCATGTCGGTGTTGTTGGTGCCGTCCTCGTTGGAGAAGCCATCCTGCACCTCAAAGCTGTGCGGCGCGTCTACGCGCAAGAAATCCCAGTGGCCCGGCGACTTCTCGCCGTTGGGACCGGTCATGACGTAATCGGTGCGCCCGCCCGCCACCATGTCGTGGCGCGTGAACTTGGCCGGGTAGGTGGGCGGCCCCCAGAATTGCTCGATCTGGCGCGGGTCGGCGTAGGCGTCCCACAGGCGCTGCAACGGCGCGGCGAAGTCGGCGATCACCGTCATGGTGAGGGCTTCTGGATCCTTGGTGACTGACGTGATGGGCATGACTACTCCTTTGGTGCTGCGTTGATGGGGTGGGGATCTTGAGCGAGCAGGTCGTCCAGGCGGCCGATGCGGGCGCGCCAGATTTGCTCGTATTGGTCCAGCAGGTTTTGGGCCCGGCGGATGGCGTCGGGGTTGCCGCGAATCATGCGCTCGCGGCCGCGCGGGTGTTTTGTCACGAGTCCCGCTCCTTCCAGGACTGCCACGTGCTTTTGCACGGCGGCGAAGGACATGTCGTAGTCCGCCGCCAGTTCACTGACGGAGGACTCGGCGGTGAGCGTGCGCCACACGATGTCACGGCGCGTCGCATCGGCCAGAGCGTGGAAGATGCGGTCCACGTCTGCGTCGGAGAACTCAGTATCTACAACCATTTGGTTGTACATTACACCCGACGCGGCGAGCGCGCAAGAGATTGCGGCCATGCCCGGCTTCAACCCAAATCGCCGCACAATATCGCCAACTGCGGTGTGTCACATTTCTTGGCACAACCACCGAACGTGTAAAAAAATCGCGACTTTCTTTACATGTTTCAACTACTGTGCAAGAGTTTTGACATGACCTCTTGGGATGCGAACGAGCCGTACAACACCCTTCCGCCACCGCCGCCAGCTACCGACCTAGAGACTCCAGCAGTGCTCAAGGCAGCCATAGGCGCAAACGCTTCATTGGCGCGCCTCGACCAGGCAGCATCCTCGATGCCGAACCCCACCGTACTCATCAATACGATCCCGCTCCTCGAAGCACAGGCGAGCTCCGAGATTGAGAACATTGTCACGACCACTGACGCCTTGTTCCAGCACGCCGAACACGACGCAGGTGCAGACCCAGCGACGTGCGAAACCTTGCGGTATCGCACGGCGTTACGTATCGGCTCTGAGCTCACCGAACAGCGTGGCGTGACAACTAATACCGCAACAGCAATCTGTAGCGCGATCAAGGGCGTCGACATGCGGGTGCGCACTCTTCCAGGCACCCGCATTGGAAATCATCAGTCCGGGAAGATCGTCTACAGCCCACCAGAGGGACAAAGTGTGCTCAACGAGAAGCTCTCCGAGTGGGAGCGGTTCATCCACACTGAAGACGACCTCGACCCTCTCATCCGAATGGCTGCAGCTCACTATCAGTTCGAAGCCATCCATCCCTTCAGCGACGGTAACGGTAGAACTGGGCGCATCCTTAACGTCTTGTTGCTCGTCGAGGCTGGCCTCCTCCAGTACCCACTGCTCTACCTATCGCGGTACATCATCGACACTAAGGATGAGTACTACGCACGTCTGCTTGGCGTCACCGCCGAAGGCGCCTGGGAAGCGTGGCTCACTTACCTGTTGACGGGCATCGACCAGACCTCGAGAGCGACGGTGGCCAAGATCGGCGCAATCGTGGAACTTCAGAATGTATTCATGCACGATGCTCGCGCGGCTTTAGGCGGTCCCGTTGACGTGGAATTTCTAGCGGTGCTCTTCGAGCAGCCCTACGCTCGCATTGGGACGGTTATTGAGCGGTGTTCCGTATCCCGACCCACAGCCACAAAGTGGCTCAATGCACTCGTTGACGCCGACATGCTTGTCAGCGCAAAGATTGGCCGCGAGAGACTGTTCATCAACTTCCGGTTCCTCCGCCTGCTGAGAGGCTGACTTCCTGCCACCCAGGTCGACTATTGGGAGAGCTCGCGGACCAGATCATCGGCGATGCGCATGGCATTGGCCAAGATGGTCAACACGGGATTGACCCCGCCGTTGGTCACGTGGGTGGAGCCGTCGATCACACGAAGGTTGTCGTGACCCCAGACTCGCCCGTGAGGATCGGTCGCCGACCGAGACGGGTCCGTGCCCATCCGCGCGGTGCCCGCCTGGTGCTGGCCGCCGCTGGGCCCGGCGTTCGCTGGACGCGGCTCCCACGGGACCACTGTGGTGGCACCCGAGGCCCGCAGCCACTCGCCGGCGCGGTCGTTGAGGAAGCGCTGCGTGCTGATGTCCAGGGCGTGGACGCCCCCACTGAGCCTGGCGACAGGCATGCCCAAGGCGTCCTTCACCGATGGATCAAGGGTGACGCGGGACGATGCCACGGTGAGTTCGTGAACTGGCCCGACCACGCGCTGCATCCGTGGCGACAGCCTGGCCAGGTCGCTCATCATCTCCTCTCCATGCCAGCTCGCCAGGCCCGCATCCTGCAGGTAGGACAGCGTGCTCGCGGGAGTGGGGACGAACTCGTTGGCCAGCATGCCGCCGCCGACGATTCCCTCGTTGCCGTGCCTGAAATCGTTGGTCGCGATGGCGGGCCCGGGACCCACGAAGTCGTTGACGTCCTCGTCGAAGATCCCCAGCGCGCCCCCGTAGACATGACCTTGGAGGTGGCGGCCCACCTGGTCGTGGCCGTTGCCAATTCCACTTGGTTCACGCGCGGACCGGCTTGCCAGCAACAGGCGCGCGCTCTCGATGGCCCCCGCCGCCAACACCACCTGGTCGGCGCGCACCACCGTTTCCCACGGGCTGTCGGTCCCTGCCTCCGCGCCCGCAGCGCACAGGCGCACGCCCACCACGCGACCGTCACCGTCGGTGACGAGCTCCGTCGCCTGAGTGTCGATCACGATGCTGAGACGACCCGTAGCGGCGGCACCCGCGAGGGTCGTGTTCTGCGAGCCCGACTTGGCGCTCACCGGGCAGGCAAAGCCGGGGCACTGTGCGCAGGCCACGCACGCCGCCCGGCCAGCTCGCTCAACCGAATTAATGAGCAAGGGAGGGGGCAGCGTCGCCCACCCCAACCGGGCAGCACCGTCGCGTAGAAGCTCAGCCGGCCGCGTCATCGGCAGCGGGGGCATGGGAAAGGGCCGCGAGCGCGGACCCTCGGTATGCGCGGAACCAGGCGCACCGCTCACTCCCAGCTCGTACTCAGCCCGGGTGTAGTACGGCTCCATGTCGTCGTACGTCACGGGCCAGTCCGCGAGCGCGCTGCCGTCCGGCACCCCGTAGGTGCTGGCCATGGCGAAATCCTGCGGCGTGAACCGCCATGCCTGCGCCCCGTACACGCGGGTCCCTCCGCCCAGGGTCATGGCGTTGTTGTTCCAGCGCGGGTCGGTGGCGTCGACGGTCGCCGCCTGGGCGTTGAGTGCCACCCGCGAGTTGCTGGCAATGGGCGGTCCGGTGAGGACTTCGAGTCCCGAGTCCGACCGCGGATTGCGCAGATGGTCGCTCGCAAGGTCTGCGGTGGGCGGTGCCGATCCGCGCTCGACGACCAGAACCTGCAGCCCCGCCTCAGTCAGTGCCCGCGCGGCGACGCCGCCGCCCGCTCCGGAGCCGATGACGATCGCGTCGTAGTTGCTCGCGACCGCGCCGCGGGGGACGATGCTGTCGCGGACCTCGGCGGGCACGTCGCCACTCGGCGTGAAGTCGAGGGGATACGGCCGCCAGCCGACTGACTCCCACGAGGAAGGTCGCGCGAGGTGACCGTGTGCGACGAGGCGGGCGAGGCGACGGAAGCCAGCATCGGCCGTGAGGGAGTCGAGCGCGGCGGTGCGGGCAGCATCGGACGCGGCGGCGAATCCGCCCGTGCGGCGGTCCAGGTCGCTGAGAACTCTCGCGAAGTCAGGAGCCCACTCGGGGTGGTCACGGGTCAGCGCCTCGGCGACGATCGCGCCTGGGTGCGTCGCGGCGGGGACGATGGCGCGGGCCACGGCGCCCAACAAGGCGTCGTCGAGCAGTGCGTCGTCAGTCACGGTCTCATCGTATGACGCAGTCGTCGGACGAAGCCGACATGGTGAGGAGGCCTCACCTAAGAAGCAGCGCGGCTAGGAGGCACCTGCGATGGGCCCGCCGTAAAACGCGTACGACTGTCCGCGCACAATCTGGCTAACGGCCTGCTGCTGGGTGTCGAACTGCTGGGCGAGGTCACTCTGCGAGGCTCCCTGACTGAAGAGGGTGCGCATGCGAATCACGTCGTGCTCGCTGAACTTGCGCCCGGGCTCCTCGGAACGACCCTTGCGGCGTCCGCTCATGATCGAGTGCACGGTGTGGATCGAGACGCCGAGCTCGACTGCGACGGCGGCACGGGACTCGCCGCCTGCAACCCGGGCGCGGATCTCGTTGACCTGCTCGGTGGACATGGGCGGCTTGCGAGGGTGCACTTTGGAAGGCGGGGTCTTCATGGTGTCCGTCGAGGACTTCCGACTTGCGGGGACCTTGATGGGACCACCGGCCGCCACCCGCGTACGTCCCAGTACGAGGGCCGAGACAGTGTTCTGGCTCACGCCGAACTCCTCCGCAAGCTCAACCTGTCGCGCGCCGGCTGCATACCGCTCGCGCAGGTCCACCACCTCGGCATCGGAGAGCCGCACTCCGCCTGCTGATCGCGCCATAAGAACCCCTTGCCCGGTGCGTCCGTGTCCAACGCCTCCCCTCACAGTAGTGAAGCACGAGACGAACAGAGCGCGCCTCGATGTAAAGAACTCTTGACATTGAGCCCAAGGGGTCCTACCTTGGCAATGTAAAGAAGTCTTGACATCGGAGGAATCATGTCGTTCGAGCATCGCCAGCAGGTCATCGGCCTCATCCTCGGCTCGCTCCTGTTCATTGCCTATTGGGCAGTCATCGTGGTGCGCGCCGCTAGCGACGACTTCCCCTTTGCCCAGGTTGATTGGCAGGGGCCGATGCTCTGGGCGCTGATCATCGGGGGCGCGACCTTCGCGGTCACTTACGGAGTCTCGCGCTTTCGCGCACGGGGCACACCCATCTCCGACGAGCGCGACACTGTCATTCTGATGCACGGCGAGGCTGCCGGATCCGGCATCGTGGGCATGACAGTGCTGGCCACGCTGATCATGCTTGCCTTGGACGCGGACACCTTCTGGGTCGCCAACGTTCTCTTCGTGGGCACTTTCCTGGGATCACTTGCCACCTCCGGTGTCACCATCGCGGGATACCGGAACGGAGAGCCAGCATGACCGACCAGCAACGTTTCGCGAAAGACGGCGCCAGCGAGTTGTCAGAACCCCGGGCTGCCATGCCTTACAGCGAGCGCAACGTCTGGGCGTCCGCAATCGCGACAACGGTTGCCACCGCTGCCTACTTGATTGTGGTGATCCCGCGCGTCATTGCAGGTCCGATCGACGAGGTCTCCTGGGAGATGCCGATGCTGTGGGCCATAGGCGGCGCAATCATCGGCACCATCGTGTTTTCAATACTCGGCGCAATCGGCAGCGAGGTCAGCGGTCAGGTGGGCGCTGTCGTGTGGTCAGCAATGACCGGTCGCTCCGTCGGTTTCGAGGCGCCCCTGCACCAGGAGGACATCCGCGACCGCGAGATTAGTCAACTCGGAGAGCGCACCACCATGTCCATCATGGCGTCCAGTCTGTTCATGATATTGATGCTGGCGATGCTCGATACGGATAGCTTCTGGATCGGTAATACGGCGCTCTTCGTTGGCACGATCGGTACGCTGGCGGGCGCAGGGGTCAAGATCCGCGCCTACCGCCGAGGCTTCTGAGCATGGGAGGCAAGGCCACCACCCGGGTCACCAACAACATCCGAGCGCTTCGTGCTCAGCATGGGGACATGACGCAGGCGGGACTCGCGGCCAGCATCGGCGTCACGCGCCAGACGGTCATCGCGATCGAGCAGGGCAAGTATTCGCCGTCCCTCGAGATGGCGTTCCAAATTGCACGGGCATTCGAAGTCCCGCTTGACGAGGTCTTCGCCTACCCCGTACCCGAGGGGGCCTAGCCATCTCAACGGTCCCCGCCCGCGCTCGCTAAGAGCCCCCCTCCTCCAATCCTTCGCCACACCACCTCTGCTTTGCTCACCCAAAAACAGGAGACAGTCATGCCCCACCTCAAGCGCACCGCCCGAATCACCGGCCTGCTCTACCTCGGCCTCGCCCTTACTGGAATGCTCGATTTTCTGGTCATTCGCGGCTTGCTCTTCGCACCGGACGACGCGGCCGCCACACTCGCGAACCTCGTCAACGACCCGACACTCGCACGGCTTGGCATCGCCGCCGAACTCGGAGTGGTTCTCACCCAGTCGCTGACGGCCGTGTGGTTCTACAAGCTGTTCAGGACCGCGAACAGCGTTGCCGCCGGCGCCACGGCCGCCTTTGGTCTGGTCAACGCCGCGGCAATTCTTGGTAGCGCGGCCTTCCTTGCGAGCGCACTGGCGGTCGCCGGCGATCCGAGCCTCGCACCAGGGGGAGATTCCGCGGCAACAGTGCAGCTGATGTACACGATCTCCGGCTACTTCTGGGCCGCCGGTGCGCTGTTCTTTGGGCTGTGGTTGATTCCCATGGGGTTCGTTGCCGCACGTTCTGGTTGGATGCCGCGAGCGCTCGGCTTGGTGCTCATGGTCGGCGGAGCCGGCTACGTCGCCAGCGCCTTCACCGCCGCCCTGCTGCCTTACGCCACCACCCTGACTGACGCCCTCACCGTACCGGCCAGCATCGGCGAGTTCTGGATGATTGGCTACCTGCTGTTTGTAGGGGTGCGCTCGATCGCCGGTGTCACGCCTACGGATAGGGTCGTCTCATGAGCAGCGAGGCTTCCCCCGCAGCATCCGCCCCAACGATGCGCGCGATGCAGTTTTTGGAGTACGGCGCGCCCGCCGACGTCATCCACGAGGCGCGGGTGCCCATTCCAGAACCTCGCCCGGACGACATCCTGGTGGAGGTCAAGGCCGCCGGCGTGAATCCCTACGATTGGCACTTCTACCGCGGCGACCCCTACATGATTCGAGCCACCAGTGGCCTTCGGCGCCTGCGCCATCCTCGCATCGCCGGGGCCGACTTTGCCGGCGTCGTCGCCAAGGTGGGCGAGAACGTCACCAACTTCAGCATCGGCGATCGAGTTTTTGGCGAACGGGGCGAGGGAGGTGCCTTGGCCGAGTTCGTCGCAGTGCCGGCGGAGAACACGGCGACGATGCCGCTAACCGCATCTTTCGAGGAGGCGGCCGCCGTGCCCATGGTCGCGCTCACCGCCTCCTCCGCGCTGCGCGACGTGGGCAAGCTCTCACCTGGCCAGTCTGTGCTGGTCAACGGCGCATCGGGCGGAGTGGGCGTCTTCGCCGTGCAACTCGCCAAGGCATGGGGCGCCTCCCGCGTGGTGGGCGTGTGCAGTGGTCGCAACAAGGAGTTGGTCCTCTCCCTGGGCGCCGATGCCGTGGTCGACTACACGAGGGAGAACTACTGGGAGGGCGGCGAGGAGTACGACCTGCTGGTCGACGTCCAGAACTCGCAACCTCTGCGACGCTCCCTCAAGGCAGTCAAGCAGGACGGCACCTACGTGATTGTGGGCGGTGGCGGCGGCAAGTTGATGGGCCCCGGTGGACCCGTGATGCGCGCCATGGCACAGGGTCTCTTCAAGCGCCAGCGCGTGGCCGCGGTCTTCGCGCAGTCGCGCGGAGAAGACCTGGCGCGCGTCGCATCGTTGATCGATGATGGCAAGGTCACTGTGCCATTGGAGAAGGTTTACGACTGGGCCGACACCACAACGGCGATGGAGCGGCTGGAGTCCAACCGCGTGAGCGGAAAGCTCGTGGTCCGCATCTAACAACCGGCGTCCCCCCAGGCGGGCGTAACGTAGAGGCATGCCCCAAACGCCCTCACACTCGCACCGCGGGTGGGGCGCATGAGCCGCACCTTCGCGTCCCTCAGCATCTACAACTACCGACTGTGGTTCGCCGGCGCGATCGTCTCCAACGTGGGTACCTGGATGCAGCGCGTCGCCCAAGACTGGCTGGTACTGACCGTCCTCAGCCAGGACTCGGGCGTCGCAGTCGGTATCGTCACCGCATTGCAGTTCTTGCCATTCCTGCTGCTGACCGCCTGGGCGGGAGTCCTGGCGGACCGGGTGGACCAACGCAAACTGCTGCTGTTCACCCAAAGTGCGTCGGCTGCGCTTGGAATCGGGCTAGGGGCGCTGGTCCTACTCGGCCACGTCCAGCTCTGGCACGTCTACTTGTTCGCCCTGGCGCTCGGCATCGTGTCCGCGATCGACGCCCCCGCGCGCCAGACGTTCGTCGCCGAACTCGTCCCCACCGAGAACCTGCCGAACGCCGTGGGCCTCAACAGCGCATCGTTCAATGCGGCCCGCCTGGTGGGGCCGGCAGTCGCAGGCCTCGTGATCGCGTGGCTGGGCATTGGCTGGGTGTTCATCGTCAACGGCTTCACCTTCATCGCGACCATCATGGCGCTACTGGCCATGCGCTCCTCGGAGCTTGCCGGGGCTGAACGTGCGCCGCGTAAGAAGGGGCAGATCCGGGAAGGCTTCCGCTACGTGCGGCGGCGGCCAGACATCATGGTGGTGCTCATCATCGTCTCCATCGTCGGCATGCTCGGACTCAACTTCCAGCTCACCAGTGCACTCATGGCGCGCACTGAGTTCGGCATGGGCCCCAGCCAATACGGAATCTTGGGGTCAGTGTTGGCGATCGGCTCGTTGGCTGGCGCGCTGCTTGCCGCCCGGCGCTCACGGGTACGGGTACGGCTTGTCATCGGCGCGGCGTTCGGGTTCGGCATCGCCACGGCCGTCAACGCAACCATGCCCTCCTTCACCCTGTACGCGATCACTTGTATCCCCGTGGGCTTCGCCGCTCTCACCATGATCACCTCGGCCAACGCTATGGTTCAGACCACTACGTCGCCGGCCATGCGTGGTCGCGTGATGTCTCTGTACATGATGCTGTTCGTGGGCACTACGCCCATCGGCTCACCTATCGTCGGTTGGATTGGCGAGGAGTTTGGTGCACGGTGGGCGATCGGCGTGGGGTCCATCGCCGCCCTGCTGGTCTCCATTGGCGCCGCGGTCTGGGCCGTGCGCTACTGGAAACTTGACGTCAGCTACCACTTGCACAAGCCGCGCCTCAGGATCACCTACCCACCCACGGATGCAGCGAGGGACGCCGCCGATGCCGACCGCCGAGCGCGCGAGGACGCCAGCAGCAAAATTCGCAGTCAGCAAATCGAGGACAAGCGCTCCCAGGCTTGATTCTCCGCGCGGGACCACTCGTCGCCAATCAAGCCATCACAGGGTGGCGATGCGCGAGCTTCTCAGCCTTGAGCGCCAAGTCCTCCGCGCGCTCGGCATGGGCGGCGACATACGCGGTAGCCGCTGCATGTCCGGCGGCCCGGGCGGCAGCGCGCGCGGACTTGGTCCGGGCATCGGCCGCAGCTGAATTCGCCGAGAACGCGGCAGCGCGTGCCTCGCTTACGGAAATCCCCCCATGGGCCCAGGCACGGATCGCCGCGATGGCGTCGCGGGGCCGATGGTCGCTCGAGTCGTCGAGCTCAAAGAGGTACAGGACGCGACCGGCTGCGTTGGCGGCTTCAATCGCCAACGTGCGGTGCTCGTCGTCGTGGACGCTCATGTTTCTCACCGTACGCCTGAACGTCGCATCACGCTGAGTGAGAATGCCGCCGCCCCGCCGCACTGGGCGACGGGGCGGCAACGAGGTCGCAGCGACCTCTAGTTCTCGATGTTGTTCTGGTGCGTGTCAACGTGCTTTTCAACGCGCTCGGTGTGCACCGTGTTGCTGCGCTGAGAGCTGACGATGAGCGAGATGATGATCGCCAGGACACCCGCACCCATGCAGATGTAACCAATCATCACGAAGTCGACCGAGTCGACGTTGTCCTTGACCGCAAACGCCATAATCGCGCCTACTACCAGCAGAAAAATGCCTGAACCGAGTGCCATGCGCATCTCCTTTGAACTCGCGCCATCGGGCGGAGACGTGCGCCGCGGTGACGCCCGTCGTAACTCCGCCGACGGAATCTAGCATGACGCTAACAACGCCGTTTTGCCGGGTGATATTCCAGATTCCTCAGACTAGGAGCGAGATATCAGGCACGATGCTGGCTAGCGCATCTGCGCCGGGTTGTAGGTGGCGTACTCCGGCACCGGCTGGTCGGCGTTCGCTGCGGCCTTTGCCACGATGGCCGGGAGCTCGTCGGACTTCTTAGTAAAGCCGCGCCACTTCACCAGGAACGGTGCCAGCAGGAAGCCGTAGACCACGTGAACTACGGCCTCGAACGGCTGGTTCGCGATCTCAAAGACCGGGTAGAACAGCGGCACCAGCAGCAGGAAGTTGAACATGTAGATGACTAGGCCGTAAAAGCCCGCGAGTGCCACACGAGAGGCGTTTGACTTGAACTCCGCGGCGAGCAGTCCGAGCAGGGCGCCATAGGTGACGGACAGGCCGACGTGGACTGCCCACCCCACGGCGAGCGACGTGGTGCCGGCGGCGAAGTACTCGTCAGGCTGCACGATGGTCGCGATCATGTGGATGATCGTGTCCGCTGGCACCCCTGCGTCGGCAAGGAACCACATTTGGAAGAGCCCAAAGATGACTCCGGCGACGAGGCCGCCGATGGCACCTCGCAGCATCATGTATAGGTGACCGTCCCATTTGGACGTAGGTGCCTCAGACATTTTCTTACCCCTCGAGCGATGTGGTGGCGCGCCTGCCGCGCTAACAGTACTTCGGTCTGAGGAGGCAGGCGGATTGGTTGGCGCTCGGATGGGCACAGCGAACCGAGCCACGGGCTAGTACCTCAGCACCAGACTTTCGGACACCTGTCCTTGAACTGGTCCTACCGCGCACTGGTATTGGCGCACACCCTCCGCCCACACCTCGGCACTCGGCACGTAGCGAATAGTGGTGAGCTCCAACCCGCTTTCGCTGTCGATGGCGGCGACGAGGGAATCCGCGTGACAAAGCGTGTCCGTCACTTCCCACAGTGCCTGCTCCCCTGGGTAGGGCTCATCCGTGAGAAGGCCCACGTGAAACGCCTGCGCGATGTGGGGCTCGGTACAATCCACGATTGCAAACCCGTAGACGGTGGCCTCGTCTAACCCGCTCGAGTCCGACTCGTTGAAGCACTCGCCAACGGCGACCGAGTCGACGACATTCGGTCCCTTCAACAGCGACAGTGCCGGGAGCAGAAAGGCGGCGCCAAGAATCAGGCCGAGTGCCATACTCACACCGCCGATGGCGATTCCAGCCATCGACAAGCCACGATTGGTGGCATCACCCGCCTTGGCGGAACGCAAGCCGGCCCATCCAAACAGGACCCCCAGGAGGCTCAGTCCTAGCAAGCTGGTGACGAGGGAAGCGATGCCCTGCCAGTTCTTGGACGAGTTGGTGCGCACTCCCCACGACCCGCCCTGAGCACTCGACCAGTCGAACTCCTGCGCTCCCGCTGCTCCCAGGCCCACACCAATGCCGGCGCCTGACCCGTATGCGGTGCTAATTCCGTTGCCCACGCTGGGGCCGCCAAATCGCGGGTCGCCGCCGTAAGAGGGCTGCTGACTGATGGGGGCACCCATCTGAGGTGCGTAGGCCGGCGTCGAGTCGGGATTCGGGACCGACTCTGCCGATTCGAGCGACCGGTACTCGCCTGCCAGTTCAGGCGGCAACTCTTGCGGCTCAAATACCACTGGCTCGCGGCTCTCGTCGTCCTGCACCATTGCGCCCCCCTCAGGCTTCTCGAGCGACACTCTATCGTTGCTTCGCCACGCATTCTAGAGATCAGAGGGTCCATTCTCGAGGTGCCACCGTGCGCTACCGTCGCAGTATGAGCACCTCCCCTACTGTCATCACCATCGAGAACGACCACTGGCGCGTGGGCTTGGTGCCCGCCACCGGAGGTTCCGTTGCGTTTGGCCAGGTTCGCATCGATGGCGACTGGGTAGACGTGTTGCGCCCCACCGCCGAGGAGGATCGCGGCAATCGTTCGGCGTGCGCGTCGTTCCCACTGGTGCCGTGGTCCAACCGCATCCGCGAGGGGAAGTTGCTGTGGCAGGGACGCACGTATCAACTGCGCACCAATCCGGGTGACGGCACCGCGCGTCACGGAGCCGCCATCGAGTACCCGTGGGCGGTGGTCGCGCAGTCGGCCAACTCTGTGACCCTGGAATTCACCTCACGCGACGTCTACGGCGTGAACTTCCCGTGGACCTTCACCGCGCGCTTCGAGTACACGCTCGAAGGCGACCGCTTCACATGGGGACTATCCGTGACCAACACCGACCACGAAACCTTCCCTGCGGGCCTGGGCCATCACCCGTACTTCCAGCGCCACCTCGCACTGCCCGACGGCACCGAGTCGGCGGCCCCTCACCTGCAGATCAACTGCGACCAGAGCTACCAGCTGATCGACGCGCTCCCTGAGGCCGCTGCCGTCCCCATCGCGCCGCGAGCCGATTTCCAAACCAGCCGCGAGCTGGGCACCGGCGTAGTGGACGACTGCCTCACCGGCCGCACCTCACCCACCGTCGCCGTCATCGAGTACCCGGGCAAGCTGGCAGTCACGATGCGGGCGGGCGAACTGCTGTCCCACGTGATCGCCTTCGCACCGGAAGGCAAGCCCTTCTTCGCGGTCGAGCCTGTCACCAACGTCAACGACGCCTTCACGCTGGACGCGCAGGGAGTCAAGGGCACCGGACTGTTCCTAGTCCAGCCCGGGGAGACGCGGCACACGGAGTTTTCTCTGACCGCGTCGAACGTCTAAGCGCACCCGGATGAGCAAGAACGCCGGCGGCTCCGCGGCCCCCACGAGCACAGCGCGTACGGCACAATCCGTCGCCGATGCCATGGTTGCCTCAGGCGTCGGGCACGAGCGGTACTCGCGCGGCAGGGGCGCGGCCGATGTACTGATCCGCGCTGTTGCGATGGGACTGACCGTCTGGATCTCCCCCGGCATCACGCAAACGTCGTGGTGGTCGCTGCCCCTTGCGGTAGCGGCCATCGTGGCTGCCAGTTGGGCGCTCCGTCCACTGCTGGTGCGCATCGCGGGGCTGTTCGGCTGGATTGGCGCACTCGCGCTCGCCCTGTTCGCCAACGCGGTGTTCGTGGGCGCGGGGCTATGGCTAACGCCCGGCATCGAGACGTCGAGCGTCACCGCGGCAGTCGTCGCCTCCTGGGTCTACGCCTTGCTTCTCACCGTGATTGCCTGGTGCTTCTCCGTCAGCACCCAGGTCTACCTCATGGTCCATGCACTGAGGATGAGCTCCAAACGGCAGGGCTCCGCGCGCGGCAAGGACGATGCCGCGCAATCGGGACGGTCGCGCATCGAGGATCCCGATGTCACTGGCGTGCTGTTTGTTCAACTAGACGGCGTGCCCGCCCCCGTGCTCCGCGGCGAGATTCGCGCGGGCAACCTGCCGACGCTCAGCCGCTGGATCCGGTCCGGTTCGCACAAGCTGGTCGAGTGGCGTGCCGAAGTGCCGTCCACCACCCCCGTCAGCCAGGCCGGCATCCTGCACGGCAACAACGACAACATCCCGGCCTTTAGGTGGTGGGATCGGTCGCTGGGTCGCCTGGTAGTCGCCAACGTACCGGCCGATGCCGCGCTGATCGAGGAACGTGTGAGCAACGGCCGCGGACTGCTCGCCGACGACGGGGTGTCAATCTCCAACCTGTTCTCCGGCGACGCGGCCGTGGCTCAGGTGACGGTCAGCGGACTGCGCAACAAGACCGAGGGGCTGGGACCAAGCGAGTCCTACGCGTCGTTCTTCACGCACCCGGCCGGCTTCCTGCGTGCTGTCATCTTGTCCATCGGCGAGGCATTCAAGGAACTGTTTCAGGCCCGCCGCCAGGAGCGACGCGACGTGCGACCCCGGATCAAACGGGCCGGCAACTACGTCGCATTACGCGCCATTACCAACGTGTTCCTGCGCGACCTCAATGTGGCGCTGATCGTCGAAGCCATGATGGCTGGACGCAAATCCATCTACGTGGACTTCGTGGACTACGACGAGGTCGCCCACCACGCCGGCGTGACCCGCCCCGAGTCGCTCGCGTCGCTCTACGGCCTGGACGACGTGATGCGCGGCCTCGAGGCACTGGCCGACTCCGGCGCGACTCCAAGGCCCTACAAGATCGTGGCCGTGTCTGACCACGGCCAGAGTCAGGGTTCGACGTTCCTGCAGCGCTACGGGATGAGCCTCGAAGAGTTCGTCACCGCCCACATCGACAATCCCGATGCGCCCAAGCAAGCTCCGGTGTCCGGCCACCACGTCGAGGCCAGCACTGCCCGCCACGAATCCGAGCAGTGGGGCCTGGCGAATGAACTAGCCACCGAGTTGGGCGGCCAGTCGAGCGTGACGGGCCGGCTGACCCACCGTGCACTCGCGAAGGACGCGGCCGCGCCGGCCGCGCCGACCGAGGGCTTGGACCGTCCGCGCATCGCCGTGGTTGGCTCGGGAAACTTGGGCGGCATCTGGTTCGCGCAGCACACCAAGCGCCTCACCCTCTCGGCCATCGAACGCGGCTACCCCGGACTGGTGGAGGCGTTAGCGACTCATCCCGGCATCGGCTTCCTGGTAGTGGCGACGCCCCACGGGCCCGTCGCGATCGGCGCTGCCGGTGTCGTGAACTTGACCACGGGAGTCGTCACGGGCACCGACCCGCTGGCCGCCTTTGGGGACGATGCGCGGGCTGACTTCGCGCGCGTCGCCGAGTTCACGGACGCCCCAGATATCTACGTGAACTCGCTCTACGACGCGGACCTTGACGAGGTCGCAGCGTTCGAGGAACTCGTGGGCTCGCACGGCGGGGTGGGGGGCTGGCAAACCCGACCCCTGCTCGTCTACCCGAGCGAGTGGAAAATCTACGGTGCGCTACTGGACGACCGCGGCCGCCTGAGCGGTGCGGAGACTGTGCATCGGCAACTCGTCGAATGGCTCGAGCAGCTCGGCCACCGGCAGACCTTGTCGCAGGCGGCTGAGGAGCGCGACGCGCCGTAGCGACATCTGAGGGCCCGTGACCGCACTTGCCCGCCCCAATCTCCTTAGAATGGGTTCGCATTACTCAACTTCTATTAGGGAGTTCACATGATTATTCTGGGAGTCATCCTCCTCCTCATCGGCTTACTTCTGCCGGTGCCCTTTCTCGCGACCATCGGTGGAATCCTCATCGTCGTCGGACTCATTCTGTGGATCCTTGGTGCGACGGGCCGCGCCGTGGGTGGGCGCAAGCACTTCTGGTGAACCACCGATGCTTCACCGCGACTCGGTAGCTCTCTGCTGAGTCGAACGGCGTACCGGTCCGGGGACCCTCGGATCGGTACGCCCCCCTCGCCGATTGGAGAATCCCTGTGACCACCATTGCTGTCATCGCTCATTCAAAGAAAACGTTTGGCGGGGGCCTTGGAGAACTACGCCGCGTGCTCCACGACGCAGGTCACCCCGAGCCACTTTGGTACGAGGTCGCCAAGAGCCGCCAGGTACCGAAGTGCGCAAAACAAGCGATGGCGGATGGCGCGGATCTCATCTTTGTGTGGGGAGGTGACGGCACCGTTCAGCGGTGTATCAACACAGTCGCGGACACCGACGCAGTCATCGCCATCTTGCCCGCGGGCACGGCAAACCTACTCGCTACGAACCTCGGCGTGCCTCAGGATGTCGCCGAGGCAGTGACCATTGGGTTGCACGGCGATCGCAGGACCTTGGACCTCGCGACGGCCAATGGTGAACACTTCGCGGTGATGGCCGGCGCTGGGCTCGACGCGCTCATGATTGACGGGGCCGATGCGGGATTGAAAGACCGCATGGGACGCGCAGCCTATCTGTGGACCGGTGCGCGCAACCTCAAGACCAGTCCCGTGAACGCCAAGGTCGAGGTGGACGGCCGCACCTTCCACAAGGGCGAGGTGACGTGCGTGCTGATGGGCAACGTCAAGGACGTCTTTGGCGACATCGAGGTGTTTGACGGCGCGCGCCCCGACGACGGTCTGCTGGAGATCGGGATCGTCACCGCACAGAGCCAAGGGGAGTGGATCCGTACCCTCGGCACCGTGGTGATGGGCAAGACTGAGAATTCCCCATTCGTGATCACGGCGCGCGGATCCAAGTTCAAGATGAAGTTCGACGCTCCCACTCCGTACGAGATTGACGGTGGCGTGCGCAAGAAGGTCAAAAAACTGAAGGTCAAGGTGCGACCCAAGGCGATCACCATCTGCGTTCCGAACGCCTCCTGACCGCGAGCGGCAAAGGCTTCCGCGTCGGCGGCTAGTATGGTGAATCCATCGAGGCAACTCGATGCGCGGGTGTAGTTCAATGGTAGAACTTCAGCTTCCCAAGCTGATAGCGCGGGTTCGATTCCCGTCACCCGCTCCAGGCTCGTAGGTAGAGGCAGTGAGGGAAGGGATCACCTCTGTGACGGAACGTTCCTCGAAGCCTTCCGCAGCATCGGCCGCCAATGCCAGCAAGAAAAGGCGCGGCAAGTTTGGACGCCCCACCCCCAAAGATGCCGTCTCCGGCCTCGTGACCGGGCTCTTCTCGATTCCCGAGGGCATGGCGTACGCGACCATCGGCGGGTTCTCGGCGCCCATGGGCCTGTGGTCCGGGATCGTGCCCACCATCGTTGGCTCGATGTTCGCGCGCACCGTGCTGATGATCACCACCTTGACCAGCGCCATCGCGCTGTCGGCCAAATCGATCCTGTCGGACGCGGGGCTCGACCCGGGCGACCTGGGGGCGGTCGCGATGCTGACCGTTCTGGTGGGCCTCGCGATGCTCGCGCTCGGGCTGCTCAAGATGGGCTCCGTCATGGCCTTCGTGTCCACGGCAGTGATGACAGGGTTCACCGCGGGGATCGCGGTGCAGATTGTCGCGGGCGTGATGAAGGACGCGACAGGGTACGACTCGGACAAGTCCAATACCGTCGCCACGCTGGTGGACTCAGTGGCGAACGTGCAGCAGTGGGACGGGTGGTCGGTGGCGGTCGCGCTCGGCACCATTGCCGTCTGGGCAGGGTTCCGGGTATTCCCCAAGCTGCGCTCCATGGCGACGCTGATCGCCCTCGTGGTGGTGACCGCCGTGGTGGCAATCGCGAAGATCGACGTCGAACTCGTGTCCGACATCGCCGAGGTCCCACGCTCGCTCCCGCCACTGACCCTGCCCGACCTGTCGACCATTCCCTCCTTGGCCGTCGGGGCCGTGGCGATCGCCCTCGTAGCGCTCGCCCAAGCCGCCGGAATCGGAGCCTCCGTCCCCAACCCGGACGGCACCCGGCCCGATGCCTCCAAGGACTTCACCGCGCAGGGCCTCGCCAACATCGGCGGCGGGTTCTTCGCAGCCCTGCCCACCGGAGGTTCGCTGTCCCGCACTGGAATAGCCACCAGCAGCGGTGCGATGACGCGCTGGGCGGGCATCTTTGCGGGGCTGTGGCTGCTCATCATTGTGCTCACCGTTGGACCCGTCGCGGGACTGATCCCCATGCCGGTGATCGGCGGACTACTGCTGGTCATTGGCGCCGAACTCGTCATGGGTCGCATCCCCGACATGAAGCTGGTGTGGCGCACGTCGGTGATGTCTAGCGCGGCGATGGTGCTGACCTTTGTTGCCACCACCGGGCTGCCGCTCCAGGTGGCGATTTTCTTTGGAGCGGGGGTGTCGATCCTGCTCTACGCCGCGCAGGCCTCCAAGCAGGGTCGAATAGTACGGCTGGTGCGCTCGGAGACGGGAGACTGGTCGATTGCCGACCTACCCACCTCCTTCCCGGAGGACCAAACCACGGTGCTGCACTACGCAGGCAGTGGCTTCTTTGCCGAGGTGAACCGCCTCGAGAGCGAGTGGCCGGCCGCCACGGCGGGACACCGGGCCGCCGTGGTCCTGTCACTGCGCGAGGGCGCGGGCATCCCGTCCGCGACCTTCCTAAAGTCCCTGGACGCGAGGCTCGAGGCCTGGCACAACGACGGTATCGAGGTGGTGCTCTGCGGCGTGTCCGACACCCTGCGGGATCACCTCGCCAAGGACGGCACGGTGGAGCGGCTCGCCGACGCCATCATCCCAACCACGCCATCCATCATCGGCAACCTGGACGCGGCATACGAGTTGGCCGAGGCACGCCGCTTGAGTGCGGACGCATCCTAATCTGCGCCACTACGGTCGCCCTTTTGCGTGCCCCCCATTTGGTTGCCCCCACAAATGGGGGCTTGCGACATTAGTCGAGTCCCGACATTCTTGCTCCGTCGCACCACTCGGGTGGCGACCCGCAAAGATGCGGATCTCAGTACGGAGGAACCCATGAAGTTCCGAAAGACAGCGGTGGCACTTGCTGCCATCGCGCTGGCGGGTGCAGGCGTCGCCGGCCCTGCGAGCGCAAGTAGCGACAGTGACAGCCGGAGCTATGGAGGCACCACCATGTCTACCTATGTCTATATAGATTCATGGTCCGGGTGGGATGGCTGTGGTTATTTCAAGACCTACGCCAAGACCAACAAGAAGGTGAGCGCACTTAAGCACTCTGTGGAATGGGACCCGATTGGCGTGGGAGCGAGTGCCAGCGTAAAGGGCGTCGGAATCAGCGTGTCGGGTAACAATGGCGGCTCTCCCACAGCCTCGTTCACGAACTACAACTCTTCGTATGCGGGCCTTACGGGAACCGCTTGTGCGTCCTGGTCCACCATCTATCTGGGCGTGTTCTCGACTGGCTCGACCAAGGTCGGCGGGGTCTATTTGACGTCCACTTCCCACGTCTAAATGCCAGCGACTATCGCAGTGGTAGCCCGGACCATGGTCCGGGCTACCACCGTTGCTCTTGCGCTCATTACAACGATGTCAATTTCCGGATGCGCCCCTCACGTGAAGGAACCCGAGTCGGCGACCCAAGAACGAGCGCGTTCGTACCTCGCCGAAGATCTTGCGAACCTCATGGACTCGAATGGCCTTGTGATTAATCCAGGCGACGGATCGCCTCGCCCTATCGATACCTATTCCTCCGCATGGCTCCTTACCATGATGGATGACCTGGGCGAAAAGCCTGCGCTGAGTGCCGCCTCTCTGAGCGAGGATGAGGCGGCTCGCATGCGCTCTCTGGCTGCAGAACTTCCACCGACCTGGCGAGCCTGGTCGTGGCTAGTCATGGCGAACCATGGATTCCCCACTTCCACAGATGCCTCGAATGCCCTCACTGGCGAGGCTTGGGAGAAGATTGTCGACGAGGACGATCGTGCGTTACGCCTGTGGGTTGAGGACTTAGCCTCACAACAAGGTGTCGCAACGATGGACGCACACGAAATTGATGCGGCGGTGCCAGACGCTTCAGCCAATTCTGAGTTAGGAGCGCCAGCAGCATGGCGACTTCACCGGGTTTGCGATCACCGTAACCTCAAATGCAAAGCGCCGGCCCTCCCGTCGGCACCGTCAAAGATCCCGGATATTGCGTCTGTGCTTGAACTCTCCGCCAGCGCTGAACTCGTACATTCTGGCGTTGAAGTCAATGGATACGATGGCCCCACCGCGGTCGAGCTCGCGGTTGCCTCCCTCAAGATGCTGCCCGACGGTAATGACATCGCTGCAGCACGACTCACCCGGATCCTTGTACTTGAAAATGCCGACACCTCGACTGCCAAGTCGTATCTGGCGCGCGCAAGCGACCGGCGCGACCCCGTCACCGGCCTATATCGACAGCACGTGGATTATCAGGGGACCGTAGCTGCGACATATGCCGCCCGAACAGCGCTGGGGCCTCGATTCGACGACCTGGTCTCGACAAGTACTAGGGACACCGTCGCAGACCTATTGGCTGCGACCGATGTGGCGCCATCTACGCGACTTCAGGCCATTGCCGTCATCACTCCATTCGGCGAATCCTCTAACCCGGCTCATCGAGCGGAGATTCGTGACGTAGCAAGGAGTCTGACAGGTCTAGACGTCCCACCAGACCGAGCTAGTTCGGTGACGGAACTGCTATTGCTGTTGCAGGACTTGGGCGAACAGCCCACCGGAGTGCACTTTTTACCCATTCCCGTCACTGATGAAACCGAAGAGACGGTCGCGCGCATTTTGCTGTGCGCGCTTTCAGGACTCATCGACAACGCGGAGGAAATCCTGGAATACTACGCGGATTACCTCCATGAATTGCCGGAAAGACTCGACTCCAATGAGCCCAGTTCCTCTACATTTATCGCAGAATTAACCTTGCTCGACTTTCTCGAAATAGGTGACAATCCTGACTTGCACTCCAGACTGCTGAATCGAGTCGAATCCCGCATCGGCTGCCCAGAGACACCACACCTCGCATCGCGTGGCATCTCGGGAGCTCAAGGCTACGACGTACTGCTTACCGCACAACTCGTGAACACACAGATCGGAATGGAGGCAATCGGTGACCACACTGATTGAGCTGGAGCGGATCACAAAGACCTACTCCAGCGAGAAGTCGACTACTCAAGCGCTTGGAGAAATAAGCCTTCGCGTAGCAACGTCCGAGGTAGTAGTGCTTATGGGACCCTCTGGGGCAGGGAAGAGCACTCTGCTGGGAATTGCGTCGCTCATGATTCGCCCCACCTCCGGCAAAGTGACCATTCTGGGCCGCGACGTAGCCCAGCTCGGTGAGTCAGGTCGCGATCGTGTTCGAGGTGAATCGTTCGGCTTGATTCCGCAGTCACCGCGATTATTCGCGGATCTCACTGCGGTTCAAAATGTCGAGGTGGCTTCCCTCAACGTGTCACGAGCAAATGCACGCGAGGCAGTGGAGCGCGTGGGTCTTGAACATCGAGTAGATCACCGAGCCGGTTTACTCTCAGGTGGAGAACAGCAACGCCTGTCGCTCGCGCGCGCACTCGTAAACCGCCCATCAGTCATTGTTGCCGACGAGCCGACCTCCGGTCTCGATGACCACAACGCAGTTCAACTTTGCACCCTGCTACGCGAACTCGCCGACGACGGCGCAGCGGTCGTCATTGCCACTCACGACGCACGAGTGCTTCCATACGTCACGCGTCAAATCGACATCATCTCTGCAGGTGCCCGTTGAGATCACTTACTCTTGCCCGCTACCTCACCCGCCCTCATCTCAGGCGGTATCGAACGGCGCTCGCCATCACGGCAATCACTCTCGGTTTAGTCGCGTACGCGCTAGTAGCCATCGCCGACCAATCCGCGAACGCAGCAAACCGTGCAGACGGCCTCGCGTCTCCCGCGCTTAGAACAATCGAGATCGAGAGTTTCGGCGCAAACGATGACCCTCGTCCACTCACCATCTCAGAGGTCGAGTCCCTCTCGCACAAGGAGGGCGTCACCGGGTCCGCCGTATTCGACGTGGTTCAGGTGGCTCCGATATCCCCCAACCCCGAGGGTGTGTTCGACACGATTGTTGTTGGCGTGGCACCCCGATACCTCCCGATTCAACCTCCGCTTAAGTCGGGCAAGGAACCAGCCGGGCCGCAGGAAGTTGTGCTCCCCGTCGCTCTCGCGGAGAGTGCGGGGCTCGGGGTGGGAGACACGCTCACGGTGGAGCACATTGTCGTGTCAGACTCGGGGGATCGAGAAGGAGTCGATCTAGAGTTGGCCGTCGTAGGGCTCTTTGACGACCAGGTCAAGGGTTTGGATGATGCCCTCACCATCTACTCAACGACCGACACCGTAGTGGGGCTCCTTGCTGACGAATCGGGAAAGCCAGCCTCCTGGGTCGAGGAACGCCATGTATTTCCTCGCGCCTTCCTTACCGTCGAAGAACTCAAGGACGTGGATGGCACTGTTGGCGCATTGCGCACGGAAGGATTTGGTGCGACGAGCGTCACGACTTTGCTTGCTGGCGCTTCACCTACGTTGCGATTCCTTGACGCACTCGCTCCAGTGGTGTGGGTGATTGCGGGGGCAATGACCGTCGCCCTTGCCTGGTCCATCGCAACCTCGATCATGACTTCGCGTCGCCCTGAGGTAGGGGCCCTGCGCGCCATCGGGTGGCGCCGGGCTGAAGTGCGCTCCTCATTTGCAATGCAAATGGCAACGTTGGGGTTAATGGTGGGAGTGACGGCCGCGGCGCTTTTCTTGGTACTCGCGGCTGTGCTTGCCGTACTCTCCGGGATTCAGGAAGGAGGTCTTCTCGCATGGGCGCCAGGCCCATCGGCCGCTTGGGCAATCTCCGCGCTATCCCTACCGCTGCTCGCCAGTGTGGCCTTCGCGCTAGCCTCCCTGCCTATCGTCGAACGCCTCGCGAGAATGCCCGCAGACGCCGTCCTGCGGGACACACGCGAATAGGGACTTTTCGCTACGGATCCCGGGTGTGGCGCGAGAGCTAAGGCACCTCGCTCGCGCCCTCCGCGCAGCGATTGCGCGGTGACGGTGTCGTAGGCTGGCACCGTCGCGCCTTCGCGTCCCCACCCGTAGTCAATCTTTTGGAGAGCGCCGCCGTGAGCGACACCACCCCAGACATTCGCCTGATCGCCGTCGACATGGACGGCACCTTCCTGGACGCCGACCACAACCTGCCCCACAATTTTGATGCGTTCCTGGACGCACTGGGCGAGCGTGGCATTACTTTCTGCCCTGCGAGCGGACGCCAGTACTACTCGCTCTTTGAGCAGATGGGCGAGCGTGCCGGCGGTCTCGACTTCATTGCGGAGAACGGCGCCTACGTTCTGCAGGGCACCGAAGAGGTCAGTTCCACACTGATGAACGATGCGCTGGTCAAGCGCGTCGTGACCCGCCTAAGGGAGTACTCATCAGGCGGCGGGGACATCGGCGTGGTGGTGTGCGGCAAGAAGTCCGCTTACGTCGAGCGCACCGATCAGGCGTTCCTCACAGAGACCTCGCGTTACTACGCCAGCCTCGCGACCATCGACAACCTGCTCGACTGGCCCACTGACGGCATCCTGAAGATCGCGGTCTACGACTTCAACGGCTCCGAGCACGGCGTCGCGCCCGTGCTGGCGGAGTTCGAGGACGCGGGCGAGGGCCGAGTGGCCGTGTCCGGCAAGCACTGGGTGGACCTGATGGGGCTCACCACCAACAAGGGCGGGGCGCTACGCGCGCTCCAGGATGCCCTCGGCGTCACTGCGGCCCAGACTATGGCGTTCGGCGACTATCTCAACGACCTCGAACTCCTCGATGCCGCCGAGTGGTCCTACGCGATGGCGAACGCACACCCGCAAGTCAAGGAGCGAGCCCGCTTCTCAGCGCCGTCCAACACCGAGAACGGCGTGGTCACCACCGTGTCACGCGTCCTGGGGCTCGGCCTTCACTAGCCTTCGCGGGCCCCGACGCCAGGATTGTTTGGGCGTGTCCTGACCGGATTCGCTGTGGGCAGCAATTACCGTATTGCCAGCGGACGATGCGGGCTGAGACTCCCGTCTGCGTCGCCGCTGGCAAGGCGAAGGCCCCCCGAAGTAAGCGTTCGGGGGGCCTTGCCATGACCTCAAGTTCTCGGGGGGACACGGCGTACCGCGTGCCTCCCGACGGCCGCGATTGACGATGCGGCGACACGTCTCTAAGGACGTGACCTCTCGGTCGACTCTCCGGGCCGCCAGTCCCTGCGCCGTCACGCACAGTTCTCAGTAGCGCCGAGTTGCAGTTGCAACCCGGGCCCCTTGACGTGGACTGTCGTTGTCCGAAGTGTCCGGAACTAGCCTCGACTGCGAACCCTGATCCTGAGGCCGGGCCTCCAGCTTCCTGGGGATCCGGCAGTGATACTTGGGCCATCTGAGCCGGTTTCCCGGTTCAACTCGAGCGGTCTAAGCGCCTTCCGATGCCCCTATTCGTACTCGCCTGTGGCGCCTCGCGCAAGGTGAATGCGCCACTATTTTTCCTCCACCTTTTACCCACACGGTTTTCCACACCTGGGGAGCGCGTGTCACTGGTTGTTCACAGTCCTGTGGATGAAATCTGTGGATAACCCGTGCGACCCGCGCAGGGAAACTCGGCTACTCGCCGCGCTGCCCGTCCTGGTCCGCGACCTGGGCCAGCATGGCGTTGTACTTCTTGAGCTCCGCGTCGTCGTCGCGGTCAGCCTGACGGTCCTTGCGCTTGCCTTCGCGGGCGTCTGCCGCCCGCCACGCGACCACCACCCCGATCGCCAGGAGCACAGTCGGTAACTCGCCGATTCCCCACGCGAGCTGGCCGCCGTACTGCTGGTCGGTAATCGCGTCGGGCCCCCATGCGCGGCCCATCAGACCAAACCACGTGGGCGCGAGCAGCACCTGCGAGGCCATGAGGGTCACACCAAAGAACGCGTGAAAGCCCATCGTGGCAAATAGCAGGACAATTCGCAGTGGATAACGCGGGCGCTTGGGTCCGGGATCGATGCCCACCAGCGCGTTGGCAAACAGGTATCCCACCAGCGTGAAGTGGAGCACCATCCACAGGTGACCGGCATGGTTGCGCAGCGCGAACTCGAACACCGGAGAGTAGTAGAACGCGATGAGTGACCCGGCGAAATTGATTGCAGCCACGATGGGGTTCGCGAAGAACTTCATGATGCGCGACTCGACGATGACCCGGATCCACTCGCGTGGTCCCCGTGACCTGTCAGCCCGCGGCGGGAGCGCCCGCAGCGCAAGCGTCACCGGGGCGCCGAGCGCGAGGGGAATCGGCGCCGCCATGACGAGCATCATGTGCTGCACCATGTGACCGCTGAAGGTCACCGCGCCGTAGATCGCGGGACCGCTCTGCGTGATCCAGATCATGGCGACGATCCCGAAGATGAACGAGAAGCTGCGGTACCAGGGCCAACTGTCGCCACGGCGATGCAGGCGGCGGGCCCAGATTAGGTAGACCACGCCGAGCGCAACAAGTACGTAAGCACTGATGATCTCGAATCGCCACTGCGCGAACCAGGTGAGGAAGGTGGGGGCAGGCGGCAGGTCGTACCCGGTAAGGAAGTACGCGGGGGTGGGGGCGTCGATCGGCGTCAGGTCCGCTGGAGGGGCGGTGCCGGACAGCACGGCGGCAACCGTCACCACGCCCACGAGCGCCCATACGTCCACTGCCATGACCCTCCAAAAGCGGCGCTGGACGTGGTCGTTGCTCAACCGCGGCATTGTCCGCCTTCTGTGCCACGCCGCGAGCGCTACGACCACGGCCATCAGCGCGAGCTTCAGCAGCAGGATGCGACCGTAGTTGGATGCGAACAGGTCCATCGGGTCGTTGAACCGGAGCCACGCGTTACCCACGCCGGACACCGTGACCAGAATCGCTGCCCACAACGCAATACGTGACATGCGAAAGACTGCGTCCTTGGTGGAGGCGCCGAGTTGGCGACGGCCAAGAACGACCGCAGTGATGACGCCGATCCAGACCGCGGATCCCGCAATGTGCAGGAACATCGAACTCACGGCTAGGTGGTGGTCCACTGCACCCGCCGCGTGGCCGGTCTGCGCCTGCCAGCCGAGCGCCCACACCACGGGCACCAAAGCCCAGGCGGCTGCGGACGGTGTGCGTACGAATCCCACCACAATGGAGGCCACGATGGCCGCGAGCGCCATCTGCAGGAACGCCTTGCCGAGGTCGATGGTGGTCGAGAAGGACCACACCTCTTGAATGAACCCGGCGCCATACGAGGCGGTCTGTCCCGTGCCGGTACGCGGCACAATCTGGGCGTACGAGGCCACGAGATACGTGACCGCGCTCACGGCCCAGATCGCAGAGGCGACTCGCGCCACGAGCCCCATCCGATCCACGGCACGGTGGCCGCGCGGCAGTAGAGCCATGATCACGAGCAGGGCTCCCACGGTGACACCCAAAGAAATGTCCCGAATACCCGCCGATGCGAAGACGAGGGTACTGATCGACATGGGCTAAGCCTACGTCCGCGGAGGGGGCTTCCTGAGCAGTGCTTCCTCGCCCTGGGCTGGCGCCTCGCACCGGGTGGGAGTCGGCCCGGGTCGCTAGGTTGGAGGGATGACTCTCGCCTCCAACCAGGTGCTCGCGGCTCGCATGCGCGCACTACTGCTCGACGGCATCGGCAAGGCCGCCGATGCCGCAACCGGGCCCGAGCGCACCGTCGCCGGGATAGTCGAATGGTTTGGTGCGATGCAGGCTCAAGACTTGGCGAGCGGGCTGTGGTCCTTTGGGATGCGGATTCCAGGAGCAACCGAGTCAGACATCACCGACGCACTCGAGCGCAAGGAGGCGCTACGGACGTGGCCCATGCGCGGCACGGTGCACTTTGTGCCGTCCCGCGACGCGAAGTGGATGGTGAAGTTGATGGGCGCGAAGCCGCTCGCGGGCGCGGCCAAGCGTCGCGAGTACCTAGGAATTACTGAGGACACAGTGGAGCGCGCCGTCGACACCCTGCGGGATGCGCTCGCCGGCGGCAAGCGGCTGACGCGGGCCGAGTGCATCCAGGCGCTGAACGAGGCTGGCATCTCTAGCGCTGGCCAGGCCGGCTACCACCTGCTCTGGTATGTGAGTCAGGTGGGGGTGACCTGCATCGCGCCGCACGTGGGCAAGGAGCAGACCTTTGTGCTGCTGGACGAGTTTGTGCCGGATCCGCACACTCCGGAGCGCGACGAGGCGCTTGGCATCGTGGCGTTGCGCTACGTGCGCAGCCACGGCCCGGTCACGGTCAGGGAAATGGCACGGTGGACTGGCATGGGAGTGCGAGACTGCCGCACGGCGGTGGCAGCGGCCGGTGACGCAATCGTGGAGGTGGAGACTGAGGACGGGCCGATGCTCGCCACCCCCGAGGCGCTTGACGCCCCCTGCTACACGGCGAAGGGGTTCCTCACCCCGCCCGGTTTCGACGAATACATGCTGGGCTATGGCGACCGCTCGGCCATGTTGGATCCCGAAGGGGCCCAGGAGGTCGTGCCCGGAAATAACGGTGTCTTCCGCGCGACGCTGGTGCGCGGCGGGCGGGTGGTGGGTACCTGGAAGCGGACAATGCGCGCCAAGTCCTGCGTGGTCGAAGCGGCCCCTCTTGGGACCGCTGAAGGAAAGGGGCTCACCAAGCAGGACCGGGCAAAGTTCGAGGGGGCCTTCGCGCCCTATGGGACTTTCGTCGGCATGCCCATCGAGGTCCGGTGGGTGTGACCTCGTCCTAAGACCAGACGAGTCCCTGCGACGGGTCGTTCATCACTCGGCCCACGTCGTACAGCAGCCGCGCACCGAGTTCACCGTCCACCAGGCGGTGGTCAAAACTAAGCGCGAGCTGCGTAACCCAGCGAATCTGAATCTCGCCGTCGTGGACCCATGGCTGTTGACGGACCGCGCCAAAGGCGAGGATCGCGGCCTCGCCAGGATTCAGGATGGGAGTTCCGGTGTCGATGCCGAGCGCACCCACGTTGGTGATGGTGATGGTGCCGTCCGCCATCGCGGCTGGCTGCACGCGGCCAGCGCGTGCCTCCGCCGTGAGGTCCTGTAGTTCAACGGCGAGATCATGAAGCGACAGGCGGTGCGCGTCCTTGATGTTGGGCACCACCAGGCCTCGCGGAGTCGACGCCGCGATGCCGAGGTTCACATAGTGCTTGTAGACAATCTCCTGGGCGGCCTCGTCCCACGAGGCGTTGACCTCAGGGTGGCGGCGGACCGCGAGCAGCAAGGCCTTGACGACCAGCAACAGTGGGGTGACCCGCACGTCTTCAAAGTCTTTGTCCTTCTTAAGCTTCGCCACCAGATTCATGGTCTCGGTCACATCGACCGTGAGGAACTCGGTGACGTGGGGGGCGGTGAAGGCGGAGACAACCATTGCCTCTGCAGTGCGCTTGCGCACCGACTTCACCGGCACCCGAGTAGTGCGGCCGTTGGGAGACACCTTGCCGGACTCGAGCCACGGCTGGTCGTCACCCGGGTACGTCGCGAGCGACTTGGCGGAACGAGCCTTGGACTGCTGCTCGACGTCGCCGCGGGTCACGATGCCGCCGGGACCCGAGGGGGTGATGGTGGTGATGTCGATGCCGAGTTCGCGGGCGAGCTTGCGCACCGGAGGCTTGGCCTTCACGGGGTAATCACCCTCGCCCTCGCCGCCAATGGGTTCGAGGGAGCCCTCCTTGCGGGGGCGGCGGGTCGCGGAACCGGCCTTGACGCCGTAGCCCACGAGCACCGCGCCGGACTCACCTTCCTGAGTCTCGGGCGCCGCCGCCTGGGCGGGGGCGGACTCAGCCACAGCATCGTCCGCCTGTCCCGTAGTGAGGGATGATTCGTCGCTTTCTCCTTCAGGAGCGGACTGTTCCGCCGATGCGGGGGCGCCCGGGTCGGCAGAGGTCGCGGAGGATTCGGTTGCCTGGGGCGCGGGCTCGCCGCTAGGGTCAACGTCGATCTCGACAATCGCCACGCCCACTTCGACCGTGTCGCCCTCGGAGGCGAGCAACTTGGTGACCACGCCATCGAATGGGCAGGGGAGTTCCACGAGGGACTTCGCGGTCTCGATCTCGACGAGCGGCTGATTGATCTCGACGGTGTCTCCGACGGCGACGCGCCACGTGACGATGTCGGCCTCGGTCAGGCCTTCGCCAGCATCGGGCATTTTGAATTGCTCAAAGGTAGGCATCCGTGTCTCCTTAGTGCTTCATCACGCGGTCAACAGCGTCGAGCACGCGGTCGAGGTTCGGCAGGTACTCGTGCTCGAACGTAGCCCCAGGGTAGGGGGTGTGGAAGCCTCCCACGCGGAGGACGGGGGCGTGGAGGTGGAAGAAAGCCTGCTCGGTGACACGCGCGGAGACCTCGGCGGCCACTCCAAAGGTGGTCACAGCCTCGTGAGTCACGACCACGCGACCGGTCTTCTTGGCGGACTTGACGACCGCGTCGGAGTCGAGCGGGGAGATCGAGCGCAGGTCGATGACCTCGACACTGGTGCCCGCCTGGGCGGCGAGCTCGGCAGACTGCAGCGCGAGCCGGACGGTGGGGCCATAAGCGACGAGTGTCACGTCAGTACCCTCGCGGGCCACCCGGGAACCGCTGATGCCAATGGTGGCCGCGGCATCGGACAGCCGGGTTTCGACTGTCCCGGTGTTGACCTCACCCTTGTCCCAGTAGCGGGCCTTGGGTTCGAAGAACATGACGGGGTCCGGGGCGGCGATGGCCTGCTGGATGCCGTCGTAGGCGTCCTGCGGGGTGGCCGGGGAGAAGATGCGCAGGCCCGGAGTGTGCGCAAACAGCGCCTCGGGGCTCTCGCTGTGATGCTCGATCGCGCCGATGCCGCCCGCGTATGGCACACGGATGACAAGGGGCAGCGTGATGTTGCCCTGCGAGCGGTAATGCATCTTGGCGAGCTGCGTGGTGATCTGGTTGTACGCGGGGAAGATGAAGCCCTCGAATTGGATTTCACACACCGAGCGGTAGCCGCGCATGCCGAGGCCGATGGCTGTGCCGACGATGCCCGACTCGGCCAGCGGGGTGTCGATGACGCGATCGTCGCCAAAGTCCTTGTGCAGACCGTCGGTCACGCGGAATACGCCTCCGAGCGCGCCTATGTCTTCGCCCATCAGCAGCACCTTGGGGTCGCGCTCCATTGCCGCGCGCAGGCCGGCGTTGATGGCGCCGGCCATGGTCATGGTGGTGGTGCCCGTTGCGTTGATTAATGCGTCGCTCATCAGTTACTCGCCTCCACGTCCGCAAAGGACTGCTCATAACGTTCGAACCAGGCTCGTTCTGCTTGGACCGTCGAGTGTGGCTCCGCGTAGACGTGGTCGAACATCTCGAGCGTGGCGGGCTTTGACCAGCCGCGCACACTCTCGCGGGTGCGGGCGCCGAGCGCCTTTCCTTCCGCCGCGACAGCCTCGCGGAACTCGTCGGGCAGTTCGTCGGCGCCTTCCAGGTACGTGGTGAGGCGGTCGATTGGGTCCCGCTCGCTCCAGTACTCCTCGTCGGCCTTGGTCCGGTAACGAGTGGGGTCATCCGAGGTGGTGTGGGCACCCATGCGGTAGGTCAGCGCCTCGATAAACACAGGGCCATTGCCACTGCGCGCGTGCTCGAGCGCCCACTGGGTGACGGCGTGACAAGCAATGACGTCGTTGCCGTCCACGCGGATTGAAGGCATGCCCCAGCCTTTAGCGCGGTCCGCCAGCGGGATGTTGGTCTGGCGCGTCACTGACTCGGAAATCGCAAACTGGTTGTTCTGGCAGAAGAAGACGACGGGCGCCTTGTTCACCGACGCGAAGGTCATCGACTCAGCAATGTCGCCCTGCGAGGTGGCGCCGTCTCCGAAGTAGCAGACCACGGCACCGTCCTTGTCCGCGTCGCCACTCGCGACCAGACCGTCGCGGTCCATGCCCATGGCGTAGCCCGTGGCGTGGAGCGCGTGGGCGCCGATCACCAGCGTGTAGAGGTGGAAGCCGTGCTCCGCGGGGACCCACGAGCCGTGCTCGAGGCCGCGGAAGATGCGCAGGATGCTGGGTAAGTCCACACCACGGGTCATGGCTACGCCGTGCTCGCGGTAGCTGGGGAAGACAAAGTCGGGATCACGCAACGCGTGGCCAGAGCCAATCTGCGCGGCCTCCTGCCCATAGGACTGCACCCATAAACCGAGCTCCCCTTGGCGCTGGAGGCTCATGGCCTCCATGTCCCACGCACGCAGCACGGACATGTCGTGCCAGAACTCGCGCAGCTTCTCAGGCGTGAGGTGCGCCGCATAGGGCGAGAATGTCTGGTCTTGGAGTACCTCGCCCTGGTGGTTCAACAGGCGGACGAGGCCGTCTTCGGAAAGCGGGCCTAGATTCTCCACTTATTTCTCCCTTGCGCGCCGTGCGGTGCATTTGTCCGGCGGGAGGCAGCGTTTGTGCCCGGTCCCGCTAACTTACGCAAGCGTAGGCTACGGAACCGTAGGTTGGCAAGAGTTACGCGCCTCGGTCGCCCTCAGCTGACCGCTTGGCCATGCGCCTCGACACCAGGCGCACCGCACGGCGACGCCATTTGAGTGCCGCCGCGGCAAAGGCCATCGATAGGCGGACGGGCTTAGAGTCTGCGCTTCCGAGGGCAACAGCACGTTGCCGCAACCGCGCCGTGCGGGTGTAGCTCGGAATGCTCGCGCCTTCGAGAATGGTGCGGCGACTGGATGCCGCGCGCTCGCGCACCACGTCGAACCAGTCGTTGTCCACCTCAGGATGGAAGTAGTTATCCGCGGACCACTCTGGGTGGGGGAGGCGAAACTCAAGCCGCGCGAGGTTGTCCAATGTCCCGGTCATGCCACTGTCAGCGAATACTTCATTGATATTCGCCGCATCCACGCCAAAATCGGTCAGCATCAAGGCCGGGACACCGACCGCGACCGCTTCAATGGCGCCAGTAGAGCTCACCGTGAGAAACCCGCGGCACGATGAAAGGTGGGTCGCGAGCGAGCCGCGCTCGAAGGACACGTTGGGAGGCAGTTCAACCGGGGTGGTTTGAGCGAGGTCTTGGAACGCATTCACTTCAGCGTGTGTCTGCGCCTCACCAAGATTCCCGCGTAGCTTGATGACGAAAGAAACTGACGGGTGGCTTCTCGCGGCGAGTGCGATGCCCCGAAGTAGTTCGACGCGCTCGACCTTGGTGCGCGGGACGAGTGCCTGCGGAGCAAAGATCACCGAACCCTCCGGGTCCGCTCCATGCACCTCAAGTGGTCGATCCAGTGACGCGAGCCCCACATCAATTCCCGCTCCGGGTCCGACCAAGTCCTTCAGCGCAGCGCGTTCGCGCTTGCTGTGAACTACATAGACATCCGCGTGGGCGCGCCACTGCACTCCGAGTTGCGTGGGTGGGTACCAGATACCCGGGATCCCAACCACAATGACGGGCGGTTTGACGAGCCCCTCAAGTGCACGTCGGCACAGCAGATCAATCAACGGGCCGCGGCAAGCGAGCAATACTGCGTCGTATTTGCCTGCCCTCATCTGTCTGACCACGTGCCGTGCTGAAACGGAAGGAGGCGTGGGCCAACGCCCATTCACGGCTTCCTTTACCTGGAGCTCGCTGGGAGTCACGGCGTTCTCTACAACCACCACGCGGGCGTCGACGTCTCGCGGCAAGTCAACGGCGCGGGAGACAGCCCACTTCAAGTAGGAATCAGAGTCGGCGACTATGAGGAGGCGCAGGGGCATTGTGATCCTTTAGGTTCTTAGCAAAGTCGCATGATGCGGTCACGTCGGGGAGTCAATGTGGTCACGTACACGCATGAAGCCACGTGCTAGCCTAGCGAAACCGAACCGCCTAGGAGCCCGGCCGTGCAACACGCAAACACCGTCCTTGAGGGTGTTGCCGACCTCGTACATCACGCACTCCCTGAGATAGAGCGCCGTCGCTACTCAGTCCATCTGAAGGCCGACAACACTCCGGTCACAGAGGCTGACGTCTACCTCGAAACGCGCATCGAGGATTTCCTTCGCGCGCAACTGGGCGAGGTGGATTTTGTGGGCGAGGAGTCGTACCGAGAGCGTCGTCAGGACGACTCGGGGTGGCGTGCGGTACTGGATCCGATTGACGGCACCGAGAACTTTACTTCGGGTCTCAAAGAGTGGGGCGTGTCGCTCACACTGTGGCGCGACGGCGCACACGAGGCAAGCATGCTGCTGCTGCCGGAGCTGGGCGAACGCCTCATCACCGGCGACAGCATTGAGAAGAAGAACTCCCGTATCGTGGGGTTTTCCTCGGGCATGGGCGACGCACTTGTACGCCGATTGTCCGAAGCGGGGCAAGCCCGCATTACGGGGTGCGCCGTATACAATCTTTTTAACGTAATCACAGGCTCTTTCGCGCAATTTATCAACCCGATTGGCGCCTACTCATGGGATTTACTGGCCGGCTTGTCGCTGGCACTCGAACACGGATGTGAGGTCTCACTCGATGGACAGCCCTATCACGGCGAATATCTCGAACCTGGTCGCAAGTACTGCATCAGCGTACGAAACTGACCGGATTGTAGTCCTGGGCAAGGGGCCCTCCGCTGACAAAGTGGATCACGCCATCTTCGATGGGGCAGTCGTCATTGGCATTAATGACGCGGAACGTATCACGCCGGCCGATATCACCCTCTTCCACGAGGAATGGGTAGGGGAGTCTGTTGCTGAGGCGGGTCTCCGGTCAAAGGCATACATCACGTCAACCAACTTTGAAGCCCCCGGGCATACTGTTTTGCATCTCCCATACGAGCCCCTGTCCAATGACACAGCGGACATCATGATGGCTCGATTCCAGGATCGCGACAACCTCGCCATCGAGGAGGTCATGCTGCTGACCGCTCTCGAGATCGCGCGCTTGATCGCCGATGAGCGTGGGCGGGAGCAGAAGGTCTACATGGTCGGTTTCGACTTTGCGCCTGATCTTGGCTACTCGCGTGCCGCCGCAACCGGACACAGCCCCGACCTCAGCAACAACCGGAAGCTTGGCGTAGAGATCCAAGCTGACGTCCTGCGAAACGCCCTCTACACACTGCGGGACACCAATCTCTCGATTGTTCACGTAGGTGAGCACGAACTCTCACAGGCAACGCCCGATGAAGTCAATATCAAGTTTGCTCCGCAGGCGGCCTCGCCGGTAGCGGAGAGCCCCGAGGTTCCGGTGGTGGAGATCACAGCGGAGATCACCACCAACCACTTCGGCGACCGCGAACGGCTAGAGAAGCTGGTCCGCGCCGCTCACGAAGCCGGAGCCGACTGGGTCAAGGTTCAGAAGCGTGATGTGAACTCCTTCTACTCCGCGAAGCAGCTCGCAGCTCCCTATGTCTCCCCCTTCGGCACCACGTTCGGCGAGTACCGCCACGCACTCGAGTTGGATCGCGACGACTTCGCCTACATGGATGATCTTTGCAGTTCGCTCGGCATAAGGTGGTTCGCTTCGGTGCTGGATCAGCCGTCGTTCGAGTTCATGGTCGAGATGGGCGCGCCATTGCTCAAGCTCCCCAGCACTATCTCCGAACACAAGGACTACCTGCGCCACGTCGCGGAGACCTACAGCGGCCCGCTCGTGCTGTCCACCGGCATGACAGACCAGGCTTACGAGGATTGGGTATTAGAGACCTTCGGGAATCAGGAGAAGCTCTACCTCCTACACTGCAACTCGGCATACCCGACGCCAGACGAGCACTGCAACATCGGGGTGGTGCGTCACTACAGCGAACTCGCCAAGCGGCACCCAAACATCGTGCCGGGATACTCAAGTCACGACCACGGCTGGATGGCCTCGGCCCTCGCGGTCGGTGCGGGCGCCGGAATGGTAGAGAAGCACGTGAAGCTCGGAAACACGGAGTGGGCGCACTTTGACGCCGTCGCTGTTGACCTCACGACGCCAGCTTTCAAGGACTACGTTGACCACGTACGGGCCGCGCAGGTCTTTGTTGGTTCGTCCACCAAGCGGGTCACCGCGAGCGAGCACCACAAGTACACAGTCAAGGCCTCGTAAACATGGGCGCGGAAGCCGACGACCTCGTAGTGGCGGACGAGTCTGGCACTCACAGGAGTTTCTCTGAGGCCTTTGTCGCAAATCGTCGCGCATTTCAAGCCGACCCCTCGGACGCCTCGCTCGCGTTCCGTGCGGGAATCAACGCGGAGCGCGCCCACAACTACATGGGTGCCGCTCTCGCATATGAGGAGGCACTGGCAGTACCCGGTGCACCACCAAAGTACTGGTACTTTCTAGGGCGAGCACGAGAACAATTGAATGACCCGTATCGCGCTGGATCTGCGTATCGCAAGTACGCGAACCTTGCTGCTCGCAAAGGTCGGCCCTACTTTCAACATGACGGTGGACTATTACATTACGAGAAGGCCTTGCGATTCGGCGCAGGGGCCTATCCAGCGTATGGACATGTCGTTCTCCACGCCGCACTTCTCGCAGCCAAGTTGGGGCACCCAAAGATCAGGGTCGCGGAGCTCGGCGTAGCAAACGGCAGAGGCCTCATCGCGCTTGAAAAACACGCTCGCGCCGCTAAGGAACTTACGGGTGTTGATGTGGCCGTTTTTGGTTTCGACACCGGTGAAGGACTTCCGCCATCGGAGAATCCTCGCGACATCCCGTATTACTTTGCCTCCGGTGACTATGGCATGGACGAGGATGCGCTTCGAGAGCGCATGACAACCGCTCAACTGATCCTAGGTGACGCCGCCGACACCTTTGGCGAATGGGCCGCTGCCGACGCCTCGCCCGTCGGTGCTATTCTTTTTGACATGGATCTGTACACATCCACGGCAGCAGTATTGCGCCTGATGGGTGATGTATTGGACGACTCTCAGATATTGCCCCGGGTCGCAATGTATTTTGATGATCTCGTTCCTAAGAAAGACACTGAACGACTCAAGGACTATACGGAGTTTGCGGGAGAATCCCTCGCAATCAACGAGTTCAACGCTGCGAACAGCGATATCAAAATTGGTCGTGACACCTTTTTCTCGTCTATCCCCGATGGACAGCCGTGGCACGAATGCATGTTTATGATGCATCGCTTCAATCACCCTCAATATAAAGGGCCCGTCCGCGAGCCCCAGCCCGCTGTGCGGCAACTAAGCCCAAATCGCTAGCGGAGTTACCCACCGCCGAGCGCCCCACGTCTGGAGAGATGCTTTGACTGAGTACGACGAACTAGTCGTGATTCCTGCCCGCTACCGTTCAACTCGTTTGCCGGGCAAACCTCTGGTAGATATTGCCGGCAAGCCAATGATCGTTCGCACCGCCGAACAGTGCTTGAAGGTGATGCCTCGGGAACAGGTTGTCGTCGCCACTGACGATGAACGCATTGCTGAAGTGTGCGAGAAGAGCCGCCTACGAGTCGAAATGACGAACCCGGACCATCCAACCGGGGGTGACCGCGTTGCAGAGGTTGCCTCAAGAATTTCAGCGAAGACGTACATCAACGTTCAAGGCGACGAACCTATTTTCAATCCGCAAGACATTGTGGATATTGCGAACGCGTCCCGAGCGGACCGAACCAAGACGATCATCGGTTATTGCGATATGACTGAAGAACAGTGGTTGGATTCCAAGTACCTAAAGCTGATCTTTGGTCTGAATAACCAGCTGATCTACATTGGGCGAGCACCAGTACCCGGTTCTCATTCAGGGAAGTTTACAGTGGGGTTTAGGCAGGTTTGCGTGTACGCGTATCCCGGTAGTGCGCTCGCCGAATTCACTGCGACGGGAAAGCGCACTCCGCTGGAGAGTATCGAGGACCATGAGGTCATGCGCTTTCTTGAACTCGGGATGCCAGTCCACGTACTTCGGTTGTCCGATGACTCGCAGCCTGTGGACAGGCCGGACGACGTCCTCATCGTGGAACGCCGACTTAGAGAGTTAGAAGAAGCCGGCCTCACGGAGAAGTGACCACAGCACACGTAAATATCATGACCAACTTAGATGAGGGCAACATCGAATCTCCCAAACGGAAACCTCACGCGATCGAGCGGGGACCCCGTGGCAAGCGACTCAAGGCGGCGGCTAGGGGATTCTTAAAATCAAGTGCGACGTTGGCGTTCGCACTTCCGATGGTGGACGAATGCGTTGCTCTTCTTGCGCCTAGAGTTGGCTCCGTCGGCGTAACCCGAGCACAACGCGACATGGCGTTTCCGGCCAAATTCAGACCTAAGTTGCGCGACCGAATGGCGCGGGCGATGATCGGCCTCAATCCTGGCGGTAAAGAGATGCTGCTCCAGCGGGCGCAACAGGACCGCGTCAAGAACGCTTCAGTGCTTGAACTTGCCGCCGCTCGCGAAGACACCAAAGGTAACCGGCAAGCCGCGATATCGTATCGTCGCAAGGCCGTCGAAATGGATCCTGGCGCGGCACACAGATACGTCGCACTAGCTGCGGCCTTGCGGAAGTCAGAAACCACGGAGATTCAGCAGGACGGCATTCTCGGCTTGGTCTCAACACGCGTCGGTGACCGACGTGAGGCAATTGAGATGCTCGAGACTGCTCTCCGCGTTTCTGGAGGAAATTCTTATGTTTCCCATTCTCTTGGTATGGCACTTTTTGCCGATGGGCGGATGTTCGAAGCAATCCCCCATCTTGAAGCGGCAGTAGCGGTAGACGCCAAAGCACAGTGGGAGTACGAACTAGGAAGGGCCTACGCTCGTCCTCAAGTGCTCGACTTCGAACGCGCAAAGGCTGCGTACTTACGTGCCCTAGAGCTCAATCCGAAACACTCGATGGCGATGTCGCAGTTCATTATGGCTGCGTGTCGATCGAACCTGGATTGGCCCGTGATGTGGGAAATGGGGTGCCGACTTCAAGACTTGCGCGCCTCCAGGATTAGCACTGACCAAAAGGACGCACTTGCGGTGATGCTTGAGTCAATCAAGCCGCTTTTCGTGGACCCCGATTTTGAGGCTTCGCGGGGCATGCCGATCGCGGCACTCAATAGGGCGCAAGCGCAAGGACTTCCGCTCCACAGTGTGCTGTTGAATCTGATCGCTGTCCGGCTGCAGTTCCTGGGCTATATCCGCGAAGGATTTGAAGTCAAAGAACTCATGGCTCGTCGCTACATTCGAGACTTCAGTACAGGGCGACGCGAGATTCCTCGTCTTCGGGCACGGTTGCAGGCGTACGCGTATCTCAACCGAATTGATGAGGCACTGGAACTACTAGACCCGCCGCTGTGGCCCTCCCCCGACCCCAAACAGCGCGCAAAGTTCGCCAAGCTTGCAGCCGATTTTCATCTACTATCCGGCAATGCCTCACCACTCGCTGAATATTCTCAGAAGCAGCGCGGCGTTGATCCCTTGCCCGGAGACGATGCGATGAACCGATTGATCGCGGGAAAGCGGGTCGCCATAGTTGGGCCTGCCGCGACTTCGGACAAGTTTGGCTCAATGATCGATGGTTATGACACAATTATCCGGCCACGCTTCCAGAAAGAGTTCGTTGACGAGCACCGCGAACAGGGGGGAAGCAGAACGGACATCGCCTACTACTCAGGTCGTGATTTCGGCCCGTTGTATGAAGAGGTCGAAGCAGCCATCAATTGTGGCGACCTTCAACTCGCCACAATTCGCCCGTTGCTCTACGCGGAATATGGTTCCTCGGCTCCTGAGTGGCTCCGCTTCTATAGGCAAGAGATGTCTCTCTATATGAAGAGCTTCTCTTTGGGTATTCCCCGGATTGCGTATGATGTCCTGCAGTTTTCCCCTAGTGAGGTCACCATCTTCAACGCCGATCTCTACGCTGGTACTACGGCCTTCGCCGACGGCTACCGGCCCACGCACGACACCGCGATCGCGCCGGGTTCGGTCATGAACGATGTACTCGTTGCACACGATCTTGCCTTTGACTTCAGGTACCTAAAGGGCATGTACGACCATGGGATCATCGGCGCTGAGGGAATTTCAAAGCAAGTGCTAGAGATGACACAAGACGAGTACCTCGACCGAGTCGCGAGTGGTGGTGCGCTCCGCTAGCGGCCGGCGGGGGCGCTAGTTTCGCGCGCCACCCACCACGTCCGCGATTCTTTGGTTCGCGTCCTGCACCACCATCAAGAGCTCGCGTTGCACGGTTGCAACCTCTGATCTGTAGACCTCTTGATTCACCACAATGTCAGTGACCAACGCAGTGACTTTGGCCCTCAGCAGTGGATCGTGCGCGTCAACGCCCCATTCAGGTCGGCCGATGTCCTCGAGGAAATAGCGCAGCTTGTCATGCGAAATCAGTGAGACTATCGGCACCCCGAGCCCGAGCGGAATCATCCCGGCGTGACCCCGCATGCCGACAACGGCTGCGGCACCTTCAATGGTCGCCAATGCCTCGTCAACCTTCATTGCATAAAGGGGTGCGGACTCGATGGTGATGCCGTGGACGCGGCGCAGATCGCGCACGAACCGCTCGTCCGTCTTGGTGTGCGCAAGTGATCTAACCTCGGCTACTCCTTTGAGGTCCTCCACTATCCCCGCCAATGCCTCCAGGAAATCCTGATAGCCATCACCAAACCTGAGTTGCTGGCGGTCGAAGGCAACATTCAGATATACCACTGGGGTGCCTTGCGCGAGCGAAGGGGGGCGGTTCGTCAGAGCACCAAACACGGTAGTGACGCATGGGAGGTACTCGAGGATTGAAGCTCGTTCCTCACCGAGTATCTCGGTGACACGTCGAACTGACCCGTTGTTACGCAAGCCCACAAATGCCGCACCTCCGACTAGCTGTGCGACCGAGTCCTCGAAGCGACGTCCGTGCAACACCTGGCCCCGGAAAAGATTGAACCCGACGGTGTAGACGATCACTGGAATCTCCAGGAGCCTCAGAGCAGCGTCGGTGACGTTCCATTGCCACCCGCTGTTGCCGTTCGCAGAGGTATCTGGAAGAAAGAGCCCACCGCCACCAATGACGATCGCGTCAAGATTCTCATTTGCCCATTGCGCCTCGGAAACGTCAAAGATCTGGTGGGCATGGATAGACGTCCAGCGCGGATCTGGAACCGTCGTCGCGATGCTCGTTCGCACCGCGAGAGGCAGCATCACGTCACCAAAGTTTCCTTCGCTGTCAACGTAAAAGGCCACATGACCAATTCGCTTCCCAGTGCCTGGCGGTACGTCAAGGCTGCTGAATCCGGCCTTCAGCCGCCCGAGCATCAAGCGCGGCTTGCGCATCACCGGGTTCACCTGCAAGGCCAACACCGCATGTTCGTGCGCCAAGTCATCGTCGCGATACACCCAAGCGAGTTCGGACAAGGCAACGTGAGCACGAACCTCGAAATCGGGGAAGCCCGCTGCCATCAAGAGCGCCGCACGGGCGGCCTCCGGCTGCGAGGCGCCGCGCAGCAGTTGACCCCACCTGAACCACTGGTCCGCACTGAGAATGCGATTGTCGAGCGCAAGCGCTTCAAGAGCCAGCAACGCACGCTCATTGTCGCCTGCGCGCTCGTACTCGATCGAGGCCCGCTGGAGGTTGTCGAGATCCTGGTCCGACAAGTCGTCAAAGGGCGCAGCCAATCTTGCCAACTCGCTGTGGACGGGAGTTCCGGCGCTGCAACGCCGCCAGTACTTCACCGTGGCCCCGCCAAACGCGTGCCACGCACGTTCAAGTTGCTCGTACCCGCGTTCGCCACCGTTCCAGGGCTTGTACTTACCCGTGTAGTGAATGATGCGGGTGTCCTCTGGCGCGTCCCCGCCAAACCGTACTGCACGCTTTACGAGGTTGTACTTCACGTCCAGCGGCTGGTACGCGCCGTTGAGTGCGGCAGTAAGAACTCCCTGATCGTGACGCTCAAGTTCATAATCACCACTGCGGCCAATGGCGTCGAGAAGCGAGGCGAAGCCAGCCGTCAAATAGGCATCGCCGACGGACATCACGCCGCTATTGAGCTTCCTACCCCCGTCACTGTCAAAGTACTGGGGTGCTGCAGTGAACTCAGCATCGGTCTCCACGAGGTGCCTGATGTCGCCCACGACGACCATGTCCACATCGAGCGTGACTACTCGTTCGTAGCCGATGGGCTTGAACACATCGAGGATGTAGTACGCCTTCTCGACCAGGTAATTGGAACCGTCGCCCTTGCGGTAAGTAGTAAAACGCCCGGTATCGACCTTTCGGAAGGTGAAGTGCGGGTAGAGGGGAGCAAGTCGCGCAAAGTCTGGCGCTTCTAGGTCGCTATAGAGCACCACATAGTCGAGGTCGAGCCACGGGTTAGAAAGTACGAGGCTTCGGACGAGCACCTCGAAGCCCTCGATATAGTTGCGATCCACGTAGGAGGCCAGGGCGACCTTGGTCCGCGGGGGTGCAAAGCTCTCGATGGCCGTACTCATAGTTCTCCTCTGAGCGAGGTAATGATCCCACTCACTCGCGTGGTGTGTTGGGCAACCCATTCGCGCTCGGCCTCATAGTTGTGCGCCGTGGCGATCTGCAATGATTGGGCTGACTTGAGTCGGTAGGCCCCCGACCTGTAGAAGTCGAAGCCCACCAGATCTATCACCGGAGATACATCCAAAAAGTCAAGCAATCGCAGCATGTTAAACCCCGACGTAGGGACCCCGATATGGGAATCATCTGCGACGACTTCCTTACTACGCACGGGCCAACGCAGACTCTCGTCTCCTAGATAGCTCTGTGCCTGCGGGCGAAGATGTTTGACGAGCGATGTACGCCACGCGACGGGGTTGCCCCCAAAGACAATCCGAACATCGACAGGAACGTCCCAGTTGAAGTCGTGCATGTGGATCATCGCGTGAATCGTTGTCTTGGATCCAGTGTTTCCCGGATCGATGATGAAGGAGTTGAAGCGGATCACCTCATCGTACGAGTCGATCACCGACCCCAGACCACTCTTGGCGATCGCTTGTGAGTTCGCGATCACGGCAACGGAACGTCCGCGCAAGCGGTTCGCCAAACCCGCAACGTCAATCGTGTCGAACTCGGTCACAGCATCGGGCGGAAGCTTCACAGTCGCGCCCAATCGGTCCATCGCCACGGTTCGCGTCGCGAGCTCAACTGTGCGCAAGCTAGATCCGTGCAGCACCTCTTGCTGGACAAGATGGCGGGCCGCCCTGTCGGCGACGTCAAAGGGAAGCGCGGTGGTTACCGAGGCGATCGCGCTCCTGCGCTCCTCGATTCTCTCTGGCATGTCTGAGGGCGACGACAGAGCGAGTTCGGTGAGCCCATATACTGCATGGGCCGCGCTCTCGGGATCTGGCGCCGCAGAAGTTGGCAACCGAATCAGTTCCTCAAGCGCACTCCGATTTTGCTCATCGTTCGGAGCCACTAGCGAGTCAAGATCACCGGTGAGTGTGTGCAGAGCCCTGAATGCAGCCTTTGCTCCGGTACGGTCCCCCGTCACCTGGTACGCATTCAAGAGGATTCGCTGAGCCGCCGGTGATCCTGGATCCGCCGTCGCCACGAGTTCCGCCAATGAGATCGCGAGTGTGGGCTCTGCGACGCGCAGCGCGGCCGTAGCGGCATCCAGTGCGCTCCGCTTGACCTTGGACTGTCCGCGCTCCGCAATGGGGGCCGCTCCAAGGGCAAGCTTCAAGGCGTGCGAACGTTGCCGCAGCGCCACCTCGAGCGTGAGAAGTCCAATGGCTCGCACAAACTCTTGGTGAGGTTTGCTGGCGGCCACTGCCTTGTCACGCGACGCCACCTGCGCTTCTGCGATCACTCGCCACCACGCGGCGTTGGTCTTGCGGAACGCCCCCCGAGAACGCACGACGTCGCGGACAAGTTTCACCGCTCGACGCGCCCTTGAACTAATCTTCATCCTCAGCCCAAGCCAGAAGTGTTGAGAGTCGACTCGCAAGTAGTCGTACAGAAAGTGCGGTCTTCACAGCGCCGCTAGGAGGCGACGCGACGGAGCTTGCTCAGCGGAGCCAATTCGCCAGGAAAAACACGCTTTACGCCATCGCCCAGACCGGTCTCGATGATGCGGATGTCGCGCACCAAGTGGTCGAGCCCCTGCGGCTCAAGCGAGGCGGCGTGGTCGCTGCCCCACATCGTGCGGTCAAGGGTGATGTGGCGCTCGACGACGCAGGCGCCCAACGCGACCGCGGCTAGCGAAATCTGCAAGCCGGGCTCGTGGCCCGAGTAACCCGTGGGGACGCCGTAGCGCTCCATGAGGGTCGGAATCATGCGCAGGTTCGCCTCCTCGGGGGGAAGCGGGTAGGTCGAGGTCGCGTGCAGAATGATCAAGTTGTCGAGGCCGAGGGTCTCGACGGCGGCATCGATCTGCTCAATAGTGGACATGCCAGTGGACAGGATGACGGGCTTGCCGGTCTCACGGATCTTCGCGAGCATCGACAGGTCGGTGACAGAGGCCGAGGCAATCTTGTACGCCATCGCGTCGCGGTCCTCGAGGAAGTCCACGGAGGGCTCGTCCCACGGGGAGGCGAACCAGTCCATGCCCTTCGTGTGGCAGTATGCGGCGATCTGGTCGTACTCGTCCTTCTCGAACTCCACCTTGTAGCGGTAGTCGAGGTACGTCATGGTGCCCCACGGAGTCTCGCGTGGGGTGTCCTTCATGTGCTCCGGCGTGGAGATCGCGGGAGTACGCTTCTGGAACTTCACTGCCTGGCAGCCCGCATTCGCCGCGACGTCGATGAGTTGGAGGGCGGTCTCGACGCTGCCGTTGTGGTTGAGGCCAATCTCGGCGATCACATAAACGGGACGGCCGGGGCCGATCTGGTTGGAACCGATGGTGACAACTTCAGACATTTTGGGGACTCCTTCCGGCGAGGATCATCTCCGCGAGTTCGCGAAGCGCTCCGCGCCCGCCGTTCCGGGTCAGGGTGATCCGGGCGGCCCTTTGGGCTAATGGGTGGGCATCTGGGACTACGACTGGCCACCCCACAACCTCGAGGCAACTAACGTCGTTCACATCATTACCGACGTAAATCACACTCGAGAGCGGGATTTGCCGTTGTTCACACCACTGCCGCAAAACGTTCACCTTCTCGTCAACGCCGTACACCGTTTCGACACCTAATTTGCGTCCGCGGGCTTCGACCACGGGGTTTCGTTCCTTGGACAGAATCAACATCGGCAACCCCGCATCACGCAGCATTCCCAGACCCATTCCGTCCGACCTGCTCACGGTCACGGACTCCGTTCCATCCTCGGAGACCTCGACACGGTCGTCGGTGTGGACGCCGTCAAAATCCATCACAAGAGCGCTGGCGTCGATTGCCCGCGGCTTGTCTAGGACGGGGGCGAGCGCGCGGGCCATGTCTAGCTCCGCTGGTTCATCAATCTCTAGGCCCGATGCCGCGGTCACCTCCTGGATTCCCACGCGGCCAAAGAAGCGGAACCGGTGACGCTCGAAGCCGGCGGCGTCCATGACGTAGAACGCACCGGTTTCCTGGAAGTGGGGCTCGCGGTCCTGGCGGCGAGGGCGGAATGAGTGGTCGTGGTTGACGCCCTGTGCGCCCGCGGCGCTGGGCTTCCACAGGAACGCGTACGTCTCAAACGCGGCGAACACCACGTCCTCGTCGCCGTCCTCGACCCGCGCTACTGCGTCGTCCAGCGCATCGGCATCGATAAAGGGCGAGGTGGCCTGCATGAAGACCACAGTGCTAGGCGAGGCGCCGCCTGCGCGAATGGCCGCGAGCGCGTGCAGCACCGCGTCCTCCGAGGACGCTTGGTCGCCAGCGATGTCCGCGGGCCGGCGGACAATGCTGGCACCAGCCTCGCTCGCGGCGGCGGCTATCGCGTCGTCATCAGTGGAGACGTACACCGCGCCGATGCGCGGGGCGGCGAGTGCGGTGCGCACCGCCCGGGCGACCAGTGGTACTCCCCCAACTCTCGCCACGTTCTTGCCCGGAACTCCCTTGGAGCCCCCGCGAGCGGGAATGATGGCGACGGCCGTGGGGTCAGACACGAGCATCGGCTCCTCTTGGCTTGGCGATGCGGCGCAGCGTGGTGCGTAGTGCCTCGTCCGCACGTTTGGTGAGCCACTCCTCGGGCACCGGGCACACGCTGAGCTCGACGTTCTCCGGCAGGATGTTGCGTAGCGTGGCGACCACGCTCGAGGGCAGGGTCACTACGGTAGTGAGTTCGCGCGATGAGGCGAGCACTATCTCTATCGGCAGCACCGCCTTGCGCACCTTGAGGCCCTCGATCTCCTTGAGTCGTTTGAGGCTCTTGGTCTTCTCGCGCCGATGCGGGAAATAGACCCGTGCGCCAGCCGCCACCTGGGCCTCGACCCATGCGCGGTATGGCGCCCCCTTGACGTAGCCGTCATCGAACAGAGCGCTGCCGAGGATCACGTTCTGCATCGCGCCGTCATCCTTGACGAACTTGGTCCTGCGCACCCAGCGGTACTTGTTGTGGCTCACCCGGCCTCCTGCGTGCGCGAGAGACAGCAGCTCGTCGTCGCGGGAGTAGGCAGTGAATGCACGCAAGCCGCCTGTGGTCAGCGTGTGGTGCAGCCGCCTCCCCGCAAGCGTCCCCAAGCGGCGGGCCAACCACGATTCGGTGCGACCGTGCCGCGCAAGCGGACGGTTCTCGCGCACCTGGTCAGCGAAACCCAGCATCGCGCTGCCGTCGTCCACCGCGACCAAGTCCCGGACTCCAGTGAGCGCCACCGCAAGTCTGAACTGACCCGAATACGGATCGCCGGTGAGTCGCTCGCGCGCCACGATGAAGGGCGACAGAAAGGCGAAGTTCCACACGCCGGCGATATGCACATCCTCCGGTAGGTGGGGTGCGAGCACGTCGGCCGTGTACTGGAGCTGCTTTGAGTTGGCTCGCATGCAGATACGCAGCGGCTCGCCGGTAGCCGCGGCGTACTCCACCGCGTTGACCAGTTGTAGGGGCGACTCCACCCAAGCGACTCTCGTCATAGGCGCCATCGCACCACACGGACCTGAACGCGCGGTTAAAGAAAGATGGCCACCAGACGACGGTTGCCTGAGCCCCGCCGGCCGCTCCGACGCGCGCTACTTCTTAGCGGAGGCTTGGTAGGCCTTCACGACCTTCTTAGGGTCGCCATCCATCTTGAGATTTCCGTGGTCAATCCACAGCACGCGGGTACAGGTGTCCAGGATGGACCGCATCGAGTGGCTCACCAGGAACACGGTTCCAGCCTGCTCGCGCAGGTCACGGATCCGCTGCTCCGACTTGTCCCGGAAGGCCTTGTCGCCCACGGCCAACGCCTCGTCGACCAACAGGATCTGGTGGTCTCGCGAGACCGCAATGGAGAACCGCAAGCGTGCCTGCATGCCGGACGAGTACGTCTTCATGGGCAGGTCGATGAACTCCGAAAGCCCGGAGAACTCCACAATGTCCTCGTACTGCTCCTCGGCCGCGGCCTTGGAGTGGCCCATCGCGAGCGCACCGAGCAGCACATTCTTCTCCCCGGACAGGTCGGGAATGAGGGCGGCGTTGACGCCCAGCAGGGCGGGGCGGCTCGACGCGTACACGGCACCCTGCGTCGCGGTGGTCAGTCCCGCAATGGTGCGCATGAGCGTGGACTTACCGGAACCGTTGTGGCCGATAACGCCGATCGACTCGCCCTCACGAACCTCGAACGAGACTCCCTTGAGGGCGTGGACGACGCGGATGCCCTTCTGCCTCTTGAAGAGCGATCCGCCGTTGGCGAGGGCCTTGCCGGACGCATGCGTGCGGTACTCGACATGGACATCGTTGGCGACGACGATAGGGGCGCCCAACTTCGGGGGCGCGGTGGGAGCCTCAGTCACGACCGTACCTTTCCTCGGCACGCCAGAAGAAGATGACACCAATAATCAGCATCGAGAGTGACGACCCAATGACAACCCACCACATCAGTGGAGATGCCTCATTGCCGGTCACCATCTGGGCGCGGACCAGGGTGATGAAGTCGTGGATCGGGTTGAGCTCGACGAGCTTAAGCAACCATGGTGGCTTGTCTTTAAGCACCTGTTCGAGCGAGTAAAAGATTCCCGACGAGTAAAAGAGGATGCGCGTCAGTAGCGGGATGATCTGGGTCACGTCACGCAGGTGCACGGTAAGACGCGCGGAAATGAGCGCGATGCCGAGGTTGAACATCGTCATAAGCGCCAGGATTACCGGCACAAGGAGCCAAGCCCAAGTGATGGGCTCCCCGAATCCAACGATGATCAGGGTCATCACGGCGATGATCGGGACCAGCTCAAACACCTGCTGGATGACGGCTGCGATGGGCAGCAACATGCGAGGAAAGTTCAGGCTCCTCACCAGGGAAGCATTCGACGTGATCGACTTGGCACCAGCACTGAAAGACTTCGAGAAGAACTCGAAGATGAACACACCAACGACGAGGAACGGCACAAAGTTATCGGGGCGCGACTCGCTCGACATGATCACGCCAAAGATGGTGCCGAAGATGATCGCCGTGAAGATGGGCCGGATCACAATCCACCCAAGGCCAAGGCGGTTCTCGCTCATGGTGGCCTGGATGCGGAACCGCGCCAGGGTGTACGCGAAGTGCCGACGTTCCCACAGTTCCTTGAGGTACGCACCAAGCGGGGCGCGCGCGCCAACGCGCTCAAGCCCAGCGTCCGTGGCCAACTTCTCGTAGTCGGTATCCGTCACGCGTCGCCCCCCGCGATAGCGCGCGCGGGCGCGCAGACGCATCGCGTCATCTGAATCATGTGGGGCACAGGTGTCCTCATTCGGGGTCCGTGGAGCGCGACCATTTGGGTGCCGCGTGGTGGCTAGTCTGCCAAGATTCTAGTTCACGCGCCACAATCGCCCGCATTCCGGGCAACTCGCGTCGCACCCCGAACCAACGTGTGGCCGCCTATCTTTGCTCCCGGAATGAGGCCAAGCCACCCAGCAAGGCGTCGTTTTCCGCCGCGGTTCCGATGGTGACGCGGACGCCATCACCGGCGAACGGACGTACCAGGACGGACGGCTCGAGCGCTCCCAACCCCTGTGCCAGACGCACCGCGTCGTCACCTACAGGAAGCCAGAAGAAGTTGCCATCGGCATCGGGGACGGCGAAGCCGAGTTCACGCACCGCCGGCACCACGCGCTCGCGCTCCGCGACCACCTGGGCGACTCGCTCGAGCAGTTCGTCGGTCGCGTCCAGCGAGGCGACCGCCGCGATTTGCGCAATAGAAGACACCGAGAACGTCGTCACGCACGCGCGCACGGGTGCGATCAGTTCCTCGGGGCCCACGGCGTAGCCGATGCGCAGGCCGGCCAGGCCGTACGCCTTGGAGAAGGTGCGCACCAAGATGAGGTTGGGGTGGCGTTCAAGGGCCCGTGGCCCATTGACGGTTTCCGAGTTGCGCACAAACTCGACGTACGCCTCGTCCAACACCACCAGCACGCGACGAGGTACGGCGGCCATGAAGGTCTCGAACTCGTCGTGCCGGATGCTTGGGCCGGTGGGGTTGTTTGGCGAGCACAGGATGACGACCTTGGTGCGGTCCGTGACCGCCGCGGCCATGGCAACCAGGTCGTGGCGACCATCGGGCGCGTTCGGGACCTGCACCGACTCGACGCCGCTGATCGCGGAGATGATGGGATACGCCTCGAAGCTGCGCCAGGCGTAGATCACCTGATCGCCCGCGTCGCAGTAGGCCTGGAGAACGTGAGCGAGCACGGCGACCGACCCACCTCCAGTTGCCACGTTCGCGTCGGACACGCCCACGTGAGCGGCTAGTCGAGCATGGAGCTCAACGGACGCGGCATCCGGGTATCGGTTGACCGCCCCGCCAGCCCGCGTGATCGCCTCGGCAACCGACGGCAGCGGCCCGAACGGGACCTCGTTGGACGACAACTTAATGGGCGGCGCGGCATCCAACGCGCCGCGCGCACCTGGTACGTAGCGAGGCATGGCGCCGATCACGCTGCGGGGCGTCGGTGCGGAGTTTTCTGCGGATGGTGGAGTGGACATGGCTCTAGCATCCCACCCACGTGCCACAATTCACTTCATGAGATTTCTTCTGAATTCGATCATCATGGCCGTCGCGGTGTGGTTCGTGACCATCCTCCCGTTTGATGTCTCGGTTGAGGGCGGAGACAATTCGACCTGGGCGCGGCTATTCGTCTTCTTGTTGGTGGGCGCGGTGATGGCGGCGGCGAACGCGATCATCTACCCGATCGTCAAGGTGCTCGCCTTCCCCATCATGATCCTTACGCTGGGACTCTTCTCGCTGGTGATCGCATGGTTCATGCTGTGGCTGACTGCCTGGCTCACCACGCTGGTTCCCTGGGCCGATCTCACCATTGGCGGGTTCTGGGACACGCTATGGGCCGCTGTGGTGATCGCGATCACGAGCGGAATTCTGGGCGCGATCATTCCGGGTGCGGGCAAAAACGACTAGTTGTTTGTCGTCGGCCCGGAGGCGAAGGCTGGCAGAGCGACCGGCTGGGGCTGAGGGATCACGTCAACTGGCTCGTGTCCAGTGGACGGCGGCACCACAGGTACGTATTCGGTGAGCGTGCTGGTCTCGCCGGTGAAGAAGGTCGAGGCCGAGTCGCGCCACGCGCTCGCTGAGGCACCTGCGGCGCCGGCGTCCACCATGCCCGCGGTGGTCGCGTATGCCGGAAGGCTGTGCGCATCGGGAATAGTGTCACCGAAAGCGCGCGTCTGGGGGTCGGCCGAATATCGGAGGTCGCGCTCCACCGTGGTGCGCGTGGGAGTGTCCGGGTTCGGCACTGCATCCAGACCGCTCACCAGGTCCTCGTTGTGCTCCAGTTGCAACACGTTGACCGAGGACGGCAGGGCTATCCGCCCCACTGGGCTGCCCGCCGTCACTACGTGCGTCACGTTGAACTCGTCGAGGAACTCCGGGCGCGAAGCAAGCGCGACGGCGTTGATCCCGCCTTGACTGTGTCCGGCCAGCATCACTTCTTCGCCCGGCTTGATGCCGGCCGCTCGCATGGCGTCCACCACCGCCATCTGAGCATCGGTCGACTGCTCCACCATTGCCGCTAAGTTGGCCTGAGCGTCGTGCGGATTATCGCCCTTGGCGCCCCAATCCTCTGTCCCGGGAATTGTGACCAGGTAAGAGTGAGTACCGTCCGCGTGCGTAATCGTCTCGATTGACACCGAGCCGTCCATGCGGTTTTCCTCCTCCTGAAGGCCGTTCATCACGTCCGCCACCCCCGTCGGCTGTCGGGCCGCGTAGCTGGTCTCGCGCTCGTTAACGGTGGTCGCATGTCCCTCGCCAAAGAGCCCCTCAAGCGAGGCCAACATTGCAGCAAGTGCGTAGACCGCGGCCGGGAACCCCACAGCCGACGAGTCCAGCTTGGAGACCATCCACTGCACGGTGTCCTTGTTGAGGTAGCCAGTGGTGGGAGGCAGTCCATCCGGAAGGATTGCCCCGGCGACTTTCTGGGGCGCACCCGTCATGAGTAGTGGCGCCGTGCTGGCCAACACCCCGGCAGCCCACACGTGGCGCATCGCCCAGAGTCCCGTCCCCCACATCGAGGTGAGGGCGCCTCCCGCGCGGGTGACCGCGCTCACGTGACTCATGGCCGCCCTTTCCGCTTCGGTGAAGCGGTTGGCCACCTCCATCAGGCGTTCACCAATGCCATAGGCGCTGAATCCGACGGGGCTGGTGCCATGGCTGCCCACTTGGGCATCCGCCAGTGCATTTTTGGCGCGTTCCGCAGCGTGGCGAGTGGGATCGCTGCCACGTTCAAACGCCTCAACCGCACGGCGCTCCGCTGCACTGAGGCTCATGCCCGCGTCTTCCAGCAGATCCCTCACGGATCGAATGATCCGGGCTGCCCGCTCGAGGTCTTCAGTGACCGCCACCTCGCCACCCGCGCCTCCATAGCTCCGCACCGAGTCGGCCATCATTCTCCGTTCATGTCGGCAACAAAGCGTAGGTGCCTATAGAGGCGGTCTGCTTCGTCGGCCCGGTTGCGCAGCACGGTCATATCCCTGGTGAGGTCGTCGAGCTCGCCGCGGTAGGTGTCAGCAAGAACGGAACGCCAGCCCGTGACGCTCGCCGTCTGAATATCGCGCAAAGCTGTATCAATCGAGTCGAGCGCCGCGATCAGCGAGTGCAGCGGCAGGTACAGCGGCGCCTTGGGAAAATAGTTGGACGCGGCGTTCGCGTCCACTAATACGTAGCCATCGTCAATGTCGCTCATGCTTCGACGCTAGGCAAAGCCCCGGCGCTGCGCGTCCAATCACGATGATCTGTGGATAAACACCTTCGCCTTACGTGGGGCGCAGGGACCACGGTGGAAAAGTGGAAGAATGGGCGCGTGACTTCCTGGACTGCACTCGCTGACATCACTCCCGCCATCGCCCTCGGGCCACTCGACGGTCGCTACCGCGGCGCCGTGGCCCCGCTGGTCGACCACCTGTCGGAGGCCGCGCTCAACCGCGCCCGCGTCCACGTGGAGGTTGAGTGGGTCATCCACCTGACTGACCAGGGCGCCGTGCCCGGCACGTCCCCTCTCACCGAGGCGGAGAAGAGCTACCTCCGCAATGTCGTCGAGTCGTTTGGCGCGGACGAGATCTCCGAACTCGCAGAAACCGAGCGGGTGACTGTCCACGACGTGAAGGCAGTCGAGTACTTCCTCAAGAAGCGCCTCGAGCAGGCCCCCGCCTCGCTCGGCGCTGACACCCAGCTGCCCGCCCTCAGCGAGCTCGTGCACTTCGCATGCACCTCCGAGGACATCAACAACCTGTCCTACTCCGTCATGGTGCGCGGCGCCGTCGCGGACGTCTGGCTGCCCGCCGCACAGGCCCTAGTCGACCAGATCGGCGACATGGCCAAGGCAAACGCCGCGCAGCCGATGCTGTCGCGCACCCACGGCCAGACGGCCACCCCCACCACGCTCGGTAAGGAACTGGCAGTGCTCGCGCACCGCCTGGGCCGCCAGCTCATGCGGGTACGCAACCAGGAGTTCCTCGGCAAGATCAACGGCGCCACTGGAACCTACGGCGCGCACGTCGCGGCCGTCCCCGGCACCGACTGGGTCGCCGTCTCCAAGTCGTTCGTCGAGCACCTCGGCCTTACGTGGAATCCGCTGACCACTCAGATCGAGAGCCACGACTGGCAGGCCGAGCTGTACGCGGACATGGCGCGTTTCAACCGCATCCTGCACAATCTCGCGACCGACGTATGGACCTACATCTCGCTGGGTTACTTCGCGCAGGTGCGCGGCCAGGGCACCGTGGGCTCCTCGACCATGCCTCACAAGGTCAACCCCATCCGCTTCGAGAACGCCGAGGCCAACCTCGAGATCAGCTGCGCGCTGCTCGACACCCTGGGCGCCACCCTCGTCACCAGCCGCATGCAACGTGACCTCACCGACTCGACCAGCCAGCGCAACATTGGCCCCGCGTTCGGACACTCGCTACTCGCTATCGCGAACGTCGCCAAGGGCCTGGACGGCTTGGACGTGAACCCCACCCGCCTGGACGAGGACCTCGACTCAAACTGGGAGGTGCTCGGCGAGCCTATCCAGTCCGCGATGCGCGCGGCCGGCATTGCAGGCACGCCCGGCATGGAGAACCCCTACGAGCGTCTCAAGGACCTCACGCGAGGTCGTCGCATCGGCGCCGACGACGTGACCGCCTTTATCAAAACACTCGGGCTGCCCGCGGACGTCGAAGAGCGTCTCGTCAAGCTAACGCCGGCCAGCTACACCGGTCTGGCCGAGGACTTGGTTGGCTACCTAGGCAAATAGCCAGGTTGCAACCTTAACTAACCGCGCGCCCCCCGCCGCCGCCCTAGCGGTCCCTCAATGTACGTCTTGCGCATCCTGATTTTTCTAGCGGTCCCAAAGTGATCAAAGGGGGATCTGCCTGCCCGCGCATGCACCACAGCATGAACTTGCGCGAACGTACACCTGCGGACCGCCAGGTTTTCTTGCGTGCGCACAACGCACGTTTTGGGACCGCTATGTGGTTCCTTACTCCGGCTTGGCGAGTCCCGCGTAAAAGGTCGGCAGGAACTCCGCCGACGTCGGGTGGATGGGCAGCCATGTCGCGAGCGCGGATGCTGGCGCGTCCACGTGCATGAGCACCGATACTGCCTGCACGGCCTCGTCCCCGTAGAGCCCAAAGAATGATGCGCCCACGACGCGGTCCTTGTCCTTGTCGACCACTAGTTTCCACAGGCCCTCGGTCTCGCCGTCCAGAGCGGCCTTAGTTACACCGTCTCCGGGAGTGATCGCGACTTCCACATTCAGCCCCGCGTCCTGGGCCTGCGTGAGTGTCATGCCGACGCGACCCAATGGCGGGTCGGTGAAAAGACCGTAGGTAGGGATGCGTCCCGCGACCGTCATGTCGCCCCCGGCCAGGTGGTCGGCCAGAATTGTGCCGTCCTGGTAGCTCGTGTGGGTAAAGGCCCCACGCCCGTTGACGTCACCGACCGCGTAGACGCCGTCGACATTGGTGGCGAAGTGCTCGTCGGTGGAGATGTAACCGCGCTCGTCCGTCTCGACTCCCACGGTCTCAAGCCCCAGGTCGTCACTGTTGGGAATGCGACCGGCCGCGACCAGCACGTGGCTGGCATCGAGGTTGTCGCCACCGTTGAGGTGGAGGCGCGCCCCGCTTTCAGTGACATCGATCCGGGAGACTCCAACGCCCTCGCGCACGTCAAGTCCCTCGCGGCGCAGCATCGAGCCAATGGCCTCGGAGATATCCGGGTCCTCGCGGCCGATGATGCGGTCGGCCATCTCCACGATCGTCACCTTCGAGCCAAATCGGGCGAACATTTGCCCGAACTCGAGGCCGATGTAACTGCCACCTAGGACCACAAGGTGGTCGGGAGTCTCCGTTAGCTCAAGGATGCGGTGGTGGTCGAGCCAGTCGATGCCATCAAGTCCCGGCACGGGCGGCGGGACCGAACGCGCACCAGAGTTAACGATGATGCGCTTGGCCGTCACAGCTCCGCCGTCATGCTCAACGGTGAAGAGGTCGCCGTCGCGGCCAGTGAGGCGCGCGGTGGACACCACGTAACTGATGGTCTCGTGATTCTCGTAGTAGTCGCTGCCACCTTCGCGCCACGCGTCGATGAGTTCGTCCTTACGGGCGACGGTCTCCGCGAGGTCGACGGTCACGTCGCCGGTGTGGACGCCATGCTTGGCCGCTGTGCGTGCCAGGTGCGCCACGCGCGCCGATGCCCGCATCGCCTTGGTGGGCCGGCATCCATCATTCAGGCAGGTGCCGCCAAAGGCTCGCTGCTCGAAGAGGGCGACCTTCTCGCCACGGCCGTCGAGCGCCGATGCGAGGCCAGGGCCGGCTTGGCCCGCGCCGATGATGATGGTGTCAAAGGACTGATGATGGAGTGCCATCTCTTCAGTATGCGCCAACGTCCGCACACGTCAACCAGGCTACGTCCGCACCCTCATTCAGGCGTTATCGGATGACCGCGTGCGAAGCAACGCGGGTGAGGGGTCGATTTAGGGTGCGGACGTGACCGGGGAACGGACAGGGTCGCCAATGCGGATTGTCCCGGGAGCGACGACGTCACAGTAGATGGCCACGCAGGCGTCGCGGGTGTCGCCCAAAGCCTTGAGCCACCTCGTAGTTTGCTCGACTCCGTCTTGCACCAGATCAATGGTGCGGCATCGCCCCAACCGGCCGACGGGCCTCAGTATCGCCCCGCCCACGACCACGTCGCCGCTCCACGTCTCCTCCTCGAACGGCTCCGAGGTTTCGACTACCATGTTCACTCGCAGCCGGCGCGGATCTGCATCGACGCCCAGTTCGCGAGCGCACCACTCAAGCGTGGCCGAGCCTACGACCGAGACCGGTCCCTCGTCGAAGTGCGAAACTGTCTGCTCCGCGCTGACCCGCACCTCTGCCTTAAGCGCCTCGGTCAACCGTGCGTCCAAAGCCGTATCGCCCACGGACCACTCGGCCCTTCCGTCGGAGACCCGCACCGCAGACTCTGCCGTACGGGCGGAGAACCCAAAGACCCCGTCACGCCGCACCATGCGCCGCGTGTTCTTGCCCGAGGCCAAGCGGCCGTCACTGTCGCTGACCGCGAACGCGCGGTCGCCGGAGAAGCCGCGAACCTCGACCTCAACCGACTCGAGCGACTCCCCGCCCATCGACTTCACCGGGTACCTGCGCAGGCTCACCACCGTCTTGTCCATGAGCCCAGCCTAGGCTCGCTCGAGTGCCGCGGGAGCCGCATGCCCCAGTCGCTCGTTAGAGTGAGCGTGACCATGGACGAATCACGCGCTGAGGGCGCCCTCACCCTGCCATCTCGCGGCCGGCTGCGCGCCGAGGTCGTCATCGTCCTGGGGCTGTCGCTCGGCCAGGCCGCGATCTACGCCGCCATCCGCCTGATCGAGCGCTACCTCGCTCCGGCGCCCATCGGGAGTCAGACCTCGACCCTGAACCCTAGCCAGTCGGCTATCAACTACGTCGACCTGCTCATTCAGGTACTGCGCATCGGGTTCTCCCTCATGCCCGTGGCCCTCGCCCTCTATCTCCTCTCTGCGAACGGCACCGGCGCACTCAAGAGGCTGGGGCTCACCGGCCGTGGACGCGTGTGGTGGTCGGACATCGGCTGGGGCTTTGGGCTCGCCGCGGCCATCGGCATTCCCGGGCTCGGCCTCTATGCGGTGGGTCGCGCACTAGGCCAAAGCGTCAAGCTCAACACTTCGGGCCTTCCCGACCAGTGGTGGGCGGCCGCAATCTTGCTGCTCTCAGCAGCCGCCGCGGCGATTCTCGAAGAGGTCATCGTGGTGGGCTTCCTGGTGACGCGGCTGCGCGACCTGCGCTGGTCGGTTCCCGCCGTCATCATCGCATCGGCGCTGCTGCGCGGTTGCTACCACCTGTACCAGGGCTGGCCGATGGCGCTGGGAAACGTTGTCATGGGGCTGGTGTTCGCGTACGTCTATGTCCGGCGCGGGCGCCTCGCGCCGCTGATCGTCGCGCACATGCTGTTGGACGCCGTAGCGTTCATCGGCCCGGAAGTCATTCCGGCACACGTGCTGGAAGGCCTCGGCATCACCTAGTTTTGTCAGTTACCTCATAGAATCGACCAATGGCTTCCGACCCCTCGACGCAAGACGCCGCGCCTGAGCGTGCGTCCGCGGCGGAGGGGCTAGTCACAGCGACCGCGGTTGGCAGCCCGACCGAGGACGGGGTCGACGCACCCTCGGTGCAGATCATCGACACCCCCGAGGTGCGCGTCCACCGATTCTCGGACCTCATCGCGTCCCTTGCGGCCGTGCTTGGCGTAGTGCTCGTCTTACTCATCGGCGCCTTCGCACACGAGACAACGGTAGGCCTCAGCCAGGACATCAGCGGCTTCTCCGCGTTCCTGCAGCGATTGCTTGTGGCTCCCGTCAACGTCTTCTCCGGAATCGTCACGCTGGTGGTGCCGGCCCTCGTCCTTGGCGAGCTCGCACTGCGCAAGGAACCGCGCCGCATGCTCGAAGTGCTTGGCGCCGCGGTACTCGCTTTCATTGCGACAGTGATCGCCACGGCTACGACCGAGCACTGGGGCGGCACCGAGCTCCTCGACAGCCTGTCCGTGCCCGGTGCAGGTGGCGTGATGGAGGTGCAGCTGCCCGCATACATCTCCGCCGTCGCAGCCATGCTCACGGCAGCAGGGCGGCGCACCGACCGCAAGATGTTGTCCGCCTCGTGGAACATCCTGTGGATTGCGCTCGCCGTTGCCGCCATCTCTGGCATCGTGACCGTGCCAGCGGCCGTGGTGACCGTGCTGATCGGACGCGCAGCAGGGCTGCTGTGGCGGTACGCGCTCGGCTCAACCGCGGACCGCGCTTATGGCGACTCTCTCGCCGACGGAATCCGCCGCGCTGGCTACGACCCTAAGCGCTTGGTCCGCGCCGATGGCAGCGATGGTGTGGCGTCCGCCGCATCCATCGACCGGGTCTCTACCGCCATGGGCCGTACCCGCCAGGGGCGCGTCTACGAACTCACCACCGTGCAGGGTCATCAGCTCCTGGTGATCGCCCTCGATGGAGACCGTCAGGCCGCAGGATTCTTCGCCAAGTGGTGGAAGTCCATCCGGCTACGCGGGATCAACGCACGCGCCGATGTGGGCCTGCGACACACCGCCGAGGCCACCGCGCTCGTCTCGCATGCCGCACGAACCGCGGGTGTTCGCACCGCCCGCGTGCTGGGCATGAGCCACGTCCGCGACACCATGCTGCTGATCTACCAACGCCCGCTCGGCGTGCAGCCGCTCGCCGACCTCCCCGCCGAGGACGTCAGTGATGAGTTGCTCGACGCGATGTGGAAGGAAGTCGAGATTGCACACCACGCGGGCATCTCACACCGCTCACTGAGCTCGGACACGATGCTGGTCGGCACGGATGATGCCACCGGTGATCCCGTTGTATGGCTCACCAGCTGGGAGCTGGGCGAGGTTGCCTCTTCCACACTTGCGTGGCGCATCGATCGCGCACAAATACTCGCCATGACCGCGGTGAAAGTTGGCGCCGAGCGCGCCGTCGACGCGGCCTTCCGCAACCTGTCCACCGAGGAGCTCGAGCAGTCGGGCCCGCTCCTGCAGTCCATCGCGCTGCCCAGCACCACCCGCCACGAGATCAAGCAGGAACGCGACATCAAGGTGCTGCAGTCCGTACGTGAGGCGATCGTGGAGCGCCTTCCTGATGCTGACGTGGAGCAGGTGAACATCGCCAGGTTCGGCGTCCGCCAGGTGGTCATGATCAGCGCCGGCGTCGTGGCGGCCTACTTGGTGCTGGCCGGGTTTAACACCGAGCAGATTCTGACGGCGCTCCGCGGCGCCAACTTCATGTGGCTGGTTGCGGCCTTCCTACTCGCGCTGCTGACATTCGTCGGTGCAGCTCTGGCGATGGCCGCCTTCTCGCCGGTGAAGTTGCCATGGACCCGGGTACTCCTAGCTCAGGTCGCCGCCGCCTATGTCGCCCTGGTGGCCCCCGCGGGCGTTGGCCCGGCCGCGCTCAACTTGCGCCTGCTGACCAAGCGCAAGGTTGCTACTCCACTGGCGGTTGCGACGGTTGCGTTGGTCCAGGTGTCCGCTGTGGTGGTCACGGTAGGCGGCCTCATCGTCCTCACGCTGGCCTCGGGCTCCCAGGGCACATTGACGGCACTTCCTAGCACCTCGGTGCTCATCGGCGTCGGTGCCGTCGTGGCCGTCATCGCCCTCGCCCTCTTGGTTCCCAAGGTGCGTGCGTGGGTTTCCAAAAAGGTCATGCCCACGCTGCGTCAGACGTGGCCGCGTCTGGTCCAGATTCTGGGTCAACCGTGGCGCCTCGCGGTCGGCCTCGGCGGCAACCTCTTGATGACCATTGCCTATGTGGCGGCCTTCCAAGCAACTCTGCTGGCTTTCAATCAGCACGTCGCCATCGTCGACGTGGCTGTGGTCTACCTGTTAGGAAACGCTGCGGGTGCCCTCGTCCCAACTCCCGGCGGTATCGGCACCATCGACGCCGCCCTCGCGGCTGGACTGACGACGGCCGGTCTTGACGCCGCCACTGCACTTTCAGTGGCGCTCATCTTCCGCGTCTTGACCTATTGGGCCCGCATCCCGCTTGGCTTCTTCGCCATGAGGTGGATGGAGAAGAAGGGCGAGCTGTAACTCTCAGCACATCGCGCGTATGGGCACTACTTCAGTCCCACACTCAGCCAAATTCAGAGTTCCGACGCACCACTCGGCCAGTTTCTGGGTCGAGCCTCATTGAGGACACTGCGGTTGCCTCGCCACAAGAGGCACACTCCTTGAATCGAAGATCCAATGCCGGACCGAACTCGCGAGTTGTCTGTTCGATCAATGCCTTCGTGTTTGCACGACGCTCTGGATCATCCTTGATGTGCTCCGAGAACTCAGCCAGGGTGAACCAACGGACGTCCGATCCGCACTCCCCGCAGGAATCATTAAAGGGGCTCGAAAGAGCGTCCTTCTGTGCGCTAGTTTCATCACTCTGAGTTTGCGAGTCATGCGTGTTCATGCTGTGCTCCTCGTTGCACTGGAAGGGGTCACTCTGGCGTCCGATATCTCGTTTTGAAGCGTCTCACGTCCTCGGTGGTTCGACAAGTCGGTGGAGATTGTCGTTGAGCGAGCGCCAACTATCTGACCGTCCTGACCCAAACCCATCGCACCACACGATCACTCCGAATACCATTGGGGTGCTTCACACTGACGCACGCCCACCAGGACTTCGACTAGGGGATCACCATGCTCGACGGAACCGCGGCGGCGTACGCGCTGCTCCTAGGGGTGGTGGCCGCCTTCAATCCCTGTGGCTTCGCCCTCTTACCCGCCTACATCACCGTACTGGTGACCGGTAGCGCCGAGGAGGGCGTCACCCGGCCGATGGCGGTGCGGCGTGCGCTGTTGTTTGGACTTGCCATGACGCTGGGTTTCATGGCGGTCTTCACCGGTTTCGGCCTGCTCTTTGGCGGCGTCAACGCGGGCCTGCAGGGATCGATCCTTCCGTACCTCTCCTACGTGACGGCCGCCATGGGCGTCATCCTGATCTGGCTCGGGATTGTCCTCGCGAAGGGCGGCGAACTCAAGGGCCCCGGACTGCGCCTCAACTCGAACGCACCCGGCAAGTCCTTCTGGTCACAGACCGCCTACGGCGCCTCGTTCGCCGTCGCGTCCCTCAGCTGCACCATCGGCCTATTTCTCGCAATCGTCACGCAGGCGCTGGCCGCGACCAACCCGCTCGGCGCCGTGGCACCATTCATTATCTATGGCCTCGGCATGGGCACGTCGATCCTGATCGTCTCACTCATCGCCGCGCTGGCTGGCTCGGGCGTGGCCAGCGCGCTGCGCTCCAAAACGCCGGCCATCATGCGCGCCGGTGGAGTCCTGATGATTCTGGCCGGTATCTACGTGCTGCTGTTCGGCCTCTCGGAGATCCTGCCCAAGTTCGGCATTCACACGCTCGACCCGGTACTCACCACCACCGCCAAGTGGCAGGGCTCAGTGACGTCAGCGATTCAGTCGTGGGGGACGCCGGTGCTGATCGGCTTGGTCGTCCTGACGACGCTTATAGTGCTGTGGGTCTTCGTCGCCGGTAGGAACAAGAAGGGCGCCGATGCCGTGGCGACTACCACTCCGACGTCACCCCCGGCGGAGAGTGGCGACTCGGTTGCGCTCAACGGCACGACCGAGTCCACGCCCTCAGCTTCGAAGTCCGGCCCGCGCATTGCGGACGCCTCCACGCTCGACGCCATCCGCGGCTCTATCAAGAAGTAACGCGGGCTACCCACTGTAGAAAGCACTCAGCCGCAAGCACCGTGAGGTGCTTGCGGCTGAGGTAAGCGGTGTCGAACTAGTTCGCGGCCAGTTCGTTGGCGGCGTCGATGACGCCCTGCGCGCTGAGCGAGCCAGGCAGAGTCTCGACCGTGCCGTCGTCATTGATAAAGGCGAACGCCGGCTGGTAGGCCACGTTGAATCCCGACCATAGCGATCCGTCCTCGTCCACGAGGTGATCGAAGTCCTCGAGGCCGTACTTCGCGGTGAACTCCTTCATCGCGCCAACGTCCGACCGTCCCGGAACACCGACGATGCTCACGCCCTCGGGAAGGTTGGCCGCGGCGGCCGCGATCTCGCTCGCCTCGGCCTGGCAAGTGGGGCACCAGGGCGCCCAGAACCACAGCAGGGTGTCCTTGCCGGCGAGCGAGGCGCCGTCGAACTCGGCGCCATCGGCCAGCGTGGTCGAGGTGAACTTCAGCTGCTTGGGAACGTCAACGCTCGCCGCTGGTTCCTCGGCCTCTTCCTCGGCCATCGCATCGTCCTCGGTCGTGGCGTCCTCAGCCATGGCATCGTCCGTCATGGCGTCATCTTCCATGGCGTCGTGGGTGGGCGAGGGCTCCATGGCATCGGCCGATGCTGTGGGCGCGGTGGCGCTGGGGGATTCAGCTGGCGCATCGGCGCCGCTCGAGCAGGCGGCCAGCGTGAATCCGGCGACCGCCACGAGGCTGATGGTCTGAAGTGACGTGCGTAGGTTCATGAGGATGTTCCTTTCCAGTGGCGGAACGAACGGCGGAATGCATTGATTCCATAGCGCCCCAACGTGGGTACGCTCTCGCTCCACCGCGATTGCCCCCTATTCGGAGCCCTCCGGGAAAAGGATGGGTCAGCCTCGTGACCGCAAGCTAGCTCTTGAGCAGTTCGTTGGCGTAGTAATCGATGTCGTCGGCGGTCAGCCCGCCGCCGGAGCCCTGCATCGTGCCATCGTCATTCACGAAGACAAATGCCGGCTGCGAGGCCACGGAGAAGTTCGCCCAGATGCTGCCGTCGGTATCCGCGAGGTGCTCAATGCCGCCCACGCCGTAGTCAGTCACAAACTCCTGCATGGCCGCCGGGTCGTCGGACCGTCCCGCCACACCCATCATGGTGACGCCCTCGGGCAGGCCGTCGATCGCCTCAGCGATGATCGGGGCCTCGGCTGCGCATGTGGGGCACCATGGTGCCCAGAACCACAGCACCACGTCCTGGCCGGCCAGCGCGGTTGCGTCAAATTCCTCGCCGGACATCACGGTCGTGGCAGTGAAGTCGAACGGGGTGGATGCCTGAGCGTCAGTACTAGGCGTGCCCGCGTCGGTGGCAGGACTCGCGCCCCCTGCGGTCTCGCCCCCCGCTGCGGGGTCAGCGTCCCCGGCGCATCCCGCCAGGAGCAAGGCGAGCCCGGCGGTGGTCGCTCCAATGAGGGCGCGAAACTTAACGGTCATGACGAGGTCCTTCCGGACTGTGAGGCTTCTGCGATCGCACAATACGCACGTTCGTGGATGCACCACGCTACATGTCGGGTGCCATGTCCGCGAAGTGCGCGAAGTCCTTACGGAAGGCGACGGCGATGGTATCCGTGGGTCCAGCGCGGTGCTTGGCGATGATGAAGTCCGCCTCACCAGGGCGGTTGTCGCGGTCGTATGCGTCCTCGCGGTGCAGCAGGATCACGATGTCGGCGTCCTGCTCGATCGAGCCAGACTCACGCATATCGGAGAGCATCGGCTTCTTGTCGCCACGTTGCTCGGCGCCACGGTTCAGCTGCGAGATGGCGATGACCGGCACCTCGATCTCCTTGGCAAGCAGCTTGAGCGCACGGGAGAACTCGGAGACCTCCTGCTGGCGCGATTCGACCTTGCGGCCCGAGCTCATGAGCTGGAGGTAGTCGATCACCACGAGTTGCAAGTCGTGCTGCTGCTTGAGGCGGCGGCACTTGGCACGAATCTCCATGAGCGACATGTTGGGGCTGTCATCGATGAAGAGCGGTGCCTTGGAGATTGAGGCCGCCGTCTGCGCGAGTCGCTCCCAGTCGTTCGGACCCATGGGGCCCTTGGTGAGCTTGGTGAGCTTGACGCTCGACTCCGCGGACAACATGCGCTTGGTAATTTCCTCGCGGCTCATTTCCAGCGAGAAGATGACGGAGGCCTTGCCGGCGCCGATGGCGGCCGCACGGCAAATGTCGAGGCCGAGGGTCGACTTACCGATGGCGGGTCGCGCGGCGATCACCACCATCTGACCCTTCTGCAGTCCACCGGTGAGCTCGTCGAGTTCGCGGAAGCCCGTGGGGATGCCGCGCATTGAACCGTCGCGGATAGATGAGGCTTCGATCTCATCGATGGTGCGCTCCATCACCTCGCCGATGGGCAGGTAGTCCTCCGAGTTACGGCGCTCCGTGACCGCGAAGATCTCCGACTGCGCGCTGTCCACGATGTCGTCCACCTGCGAGCCGTCGGCCTCGTAGCCCATGCCCGCGATGCGCGTACCGGCCTCAACCAGCTTGCGCAGGATTGACTGCTCGCGCACCAGACGGGCGTAGTAGCCAGCCGAAGCGGCGGACGGCACCATCGAGATCAACGTGTGCAGGTACTCGGCACCGCCGATGCGGCTGATAGATCCATCACGCTGGAGCTCGGCGCTCACGGTCAGCGCGTCCACCGGGTTGCCGGAGTTGTAAAGCTTGACGGTGACGTCAAAAATGGTCTCGTGCGCTGGCTTGTAGAAGTCATCGGCTCGAATCGTCTCGATGACGTCAGCCATCGCGTCCTTCGAGAGCATCATCGCGCCGAGCACGCTCTGCTCAGCTTCGAGGTTCTGCGGCGGCAACCGGTCGAATGATGCGGCGTCGTTGCCGTAGGGAGGAGCCATCTCGTCAATAGACATCTGCGCTCGGATCCTCTCTTCCGGTGTCGGCCTTCGCTGCCGGGCAACAGCCCCAAGGTCGCGACGTGACATCAGCCACTTTTCAAGTGTCTCTAATGGGACTGACACGCCACCCTATGGCTCGCCCGCGGCTACGCAAAACGGCGTTGCCTGGGACCCGTGGATAGGTCGCAATTCTCCGTGGATGAATTGTGAACAACTCCCGCGACGGCCTGTGGACACATATGTGTATTACGCAAGATCGCCACTCGGCCAAACTGATATACCAGGAACTTTGGTTGTCACACCACTGGGGATAAACCTTGGGTCTAAAGTTCCGGGCGTGTCGCACATGGGCGTGTCGCCCACGGTCCGAAACGGACTCTCCACAGCCGACGCAGTACGTCGATCTCACCAGCTTTCGCACTCAGGCGGTAGCCCGACGACGGCCTTTGCACTGGGCACGCAAAAGGCCCGGCCCCTATAAGGGGCCGGGCCTTGAGACCAACGGACATCAGCCCGCGAGAAGTGCGTTAGCCAGCGACGACGTTCACGGTCACGGTGGCGGAGACGCCATCGTGCAGTGAAACCTTCACCGAGTACTCACCGGTCGACTTGATCGGCTGAGCGATCTGAATGCGACGCTTGTCGACCTTGGCGCGGTCGCCGATGGCGTCCGCGATCTCGGCCGTCGTGATGGCACCGAACAGGCGACCGGACGGACCGGCCTTTGCCGAAACGGTGACCGGGTTCGACTGAAGAGAGTCGCGTGCGGCCTGAGCCTCTTCAACGCTGGCAATCTTCTTCTCGTTCTGCGACTTGCGCAGTGCGGCGATCTGCTTCTCCGCGCCAGCTGACCAACGAGTGGCGAGCGAGCGAGGAACCAGATAGTTGTTCGCGTAGCCGTCCTTGACGTCAACGACGTCACCGGCGACACCGAGGTTGCCCACTTCGTGGGTCAAAATAACCTTTGCCATGAGGGGTTCCCTTTCTAGCGGCCGGAGCCGGCGTAGGGCAGGAGAGCCATTTCACGGGCCACCTTGATGGCACGCGCAACCTGGCGCTGTTCCTGAGTGTTGATGCCCGTCACGCGACGCGAACGGATCTTCCCGCGGTCGGAGATGAACTTGCGAAGCAGCGCGGTGTCCTTGTAGTCAACCGTCGTGACCTTAGCGGCCTTGAGCGGGTTCACCTTCTTGCGCGGCTTGCGAATTTCGTGCTTAGCCATGAGTTGTCCTTAAGAGATAAAAGAAGTGTTTAGAACGGCGGCTCGTCGGACGCTGGGGCCGAGGCCCACGGGTCGTTTGCCGATCCACCGGCAGGTGCGGAAGAACCGCCGCCGCCACCAAAGTTGCCACCGCCGCCTTGGCCGCCACTGCGCTGCGTACGCGTCACCTTGGCGGTGGCGTATCGCAACGAGGGACCAACCTCGTCGACCTGCATCTCGGTTACGGTGCGCTTCTCCCCGTTCGTCTCCCACGAACGCGAAACCAGGCGGCCGGTCACAATGACCCGCATGCCCTTCGTCAGCGACTCAGCCACGTTTTCAGCGGCCTCGCGCCAAAGGGAGCAACGCATGAACAGGGTCTCGCCGTCCTTCCACTCGTTCGACTGACGGTCGAACGTGCGGGGCGTGGACGCCACCGTGAAGTTAGCTACTGCCGCGCCGGACGAGATGAAGCGGAGCTCCGGGTCGCCGGTGAGGTTACCTACTACGGTGATTTGCGTGTCGCCTGCCATGGTTTTTCCTTTAGTTTCGTGTGTTGTATTTAGTGAGAGTCGGAACGAGCGTCCGGACTAGTGTGCGTCCGGACGAAGCAGCTTGGTGCGAAGAATGGACTCGTTGAGACCGAGCTGACGCTCGAGCTCCTTGGCGGTAGCCGACTCGGAGGTGAAGTTCACCACCGCGTAGATACCGTCTGCCTTCTTCTTGATCGGGTAAGCCAAACGACGACGGCCCCAGATGTCGAGCTTGTCGACCGTGCCCTTGTCGTTGGTGATAACCGTCAGGTACTTCTCGAGCGACGGCTGAACCGTGCGCTCTTCTACCTCGGGGTCAAGGATGACCATCATTTCGTACTGGCGCATTAATACCCACCTCCTCTGGACTAAAAACGGCCACGGACGATCCGTGGCAGGAGGGTTACGCAGTAGCGGAGAATCCCGCCGATGGCGGCAGGACCTTTTCCACCGCGCACAAGAATACCTTGCCGGCCCGACAATCGGAAGTGCGAGGTCCAGTCTGATGCCCGCGGTGCTCCCGTAGGATGCACCTGACGTGAGTTTCACCACCCGAAGGGCAGCACCGCATGAAGCTTGGCAACGACGATTTTGTTCCCGTCATCCTTGGTACGGGAGTCGGCGCCTACAACATCGCGCGCTCACTGCACGAGGCTTACCAGGTGCGTAGCCTGGCGCTAGGACGTGCGGCACTTCACGAGACTGCGAAGTCATCGATCATCTCAGTCCGCGCCTCCCGCGACTTCGACTCACCAGAGGCAATCGTCGCGACGCTCCTCGCGGTGGCCGACGAGCACCCTGACCGTCAATTGCTGCTTATCCCCACCATTGAGTACTACACGAACGTCGTGATCGACCACCGTGACGTGCTTGAGGAGCGATACATCGTCCCCCTCGTCAACCGGGAACTCGCGGACAAGCTCATCGACAAGACCGCGTTCTATCGAACCTGCGAGGAGCACGGCATCCCCCACCCGCGCACCACGGTGGTGACACCTTCGCAGCAGGGTGACCCCGGCATCGGCGAGGACTTGCCGTTCGAGTATCCCGTGATAGCCAAGCCTTCCAATACCGATATCTATCAGCGACTTTCCTTTGAGGGCAAGCAGAAGATTTATCGCGTCGACACCCCGGCGGAACTGCGCGAGGTGATCGAGCGCATCTTTGGCGGCGGCTACGAGGACGACATGATCGTCCAAGAGTTCATCGCCGGCGACGAGACCGTGATGCGCGTCGCCAATACCTACTCCGACCACCAGGGCAAGATGCGTCTCGCCTCAGTGGGTCAGATCGTGATGGCTGACCAGCACCCGGATCGGGTGGGTAACTACGACGCCATCCTGACCATTGATGACCCCCAGTTGACGGAGTCGATGCGCAGCCTGCTTGACGCCGTGGGGTACACGGGCACCGCGAACTTCGACGTCATGTGGGACCACCGGGACAACACCTCGAAGGTGCTCGAGCTCAACCTGCGCCAGGGCGCGGCGTGCTATTACACGATGGCGGCCGGCGGCAACATCGCCCGTGCGCTCGTCGAGGATCGCGTCTATGGCCGTGATCCCGGTGACCAGGTCACCGCCATCGAGGCGCTATGGATCAACCTGCCGCGCCTGGTCTCGCGCCTATTCATTCCGCGATCGCTCCGCAAACGCGTGCGAGCCGCCGCGCATCGTCGCACCGCGCACACGCTCTGGTACCGCCCGGACATGGGCGCGGGTCGCATCGTGACGGTCCTGCGCATCGACGTGCGTCACACGCTATCGACCTTTAAGTACGCGCGTTCCTGACAGCCTCGATGACCTCGCGAGTGGAGCGCGCGATGCGTTCCGCCTCGGCCTCCGTGACGGCGGTGGGAAGATTCACGATGCGCTCAATCACGTCTCGAGTGACGGAGAGGTTGGGGTCGTTAGCGTCGTAGAAGTACGTATCGGCATCGGCTACCCCGGGAAACAGCGCTGGCCGATACCAAGTACCCACGTAGATGCCCCTCTCTCGCAGGCCCCCCACGACGGCACCGGTGTCCGCGGCATCGGGCGTCAGTAGCGGCATCCGGATGAGCGGCTGGCCCACCACATCCGCGCCCCACGGCATGAGGTCCGACAGCGCCTTCGCGTAGACGGCGACTGCCGCGACACGGGTCGCCTCCAATGCGGGGAGCCCGGGCAAATGCTCGGACATGTGGCCCACCACCCACGGCGAAACACCCACGTCAGAGTGGGCGAGCCTGCCCTCCTGCTCTGACAGCGCGACTGCCGGCTCGAACAACTTCACCGAGGACAGGGCGCGCCTCGCGGCACTGCTCATTCCACCAGGAAGCCTGCGCAGGACGGCCATCTGCAGTCTGTACGTGCGAGCAGCGAATCCCAGCCGAGCACCCGGGGGCCGCATGCCCTCAAGCCTCCTGGTGATGTCGTCGCGCAACGTCTTGTCCGCCATCTTGGGATTCACCCAAATGGCCCCGCCGAACTTGGTCGGCAATGACTTCTCCGCGCCAAACGAGTGGACCGAGACATCGGCCAGGGGCGAGCCGGCGCCATCCCGCACCATTCGCGCAAGGCCATGCGCGGAGTCCTCCACGACTAGCGCGGAATTAGCACGCGCGGCGTCCACGAGACGCGCCGACCGTTCCGCGTCGACTATTCCGAACGTGTGCTGAATGACTAACGCGCCCCACGACTCAGCGGGGAGGAGGCGGTCGGGGTCCAGCGCCAGCGATTGGTCGCTGATATCTGCGTAGACGGGCCGCAGACCCGCCACCATGATGGGATCCACGGCGGTCGCGCAGGTGAGCGACTGAGTCATGACTCCGCGCGCCTCGCCGGCAGCATTCAGCGCCGCAAATACCTGCTGCATCCCATACCGGGCCTTGAACACCAGGTGCCAATCCTCCGCGGCCGTCGAGGTAAGTTCCGCCAGAGAAGTCCGCACCGTATCCACCGCTCCATTATCCCCCACCGTGTCTGATTACTTCCCTGCGCACGCGCGGTCTAGGCTCGGCACATGAGTTCTCCGACTGAATCCGTGCGTATCGAGGCTCTCGCCGATGCCGATTACCTCGCCTTTGCCGATGCCGCCGCACACACCATCGCGATCGAACAGACACCCCCGTGGGATGCGTACGATGCCGTGGTTGAGGGCCGCACGCCCTGGCGCAGGGTCGGGGCTTTCGCGGGCGACGCCTCCGAGCCCTTCGCGCTCATCGCGCTTACCGAATACGCGGGGCGTGGCTTTGACTACCTGTGGGCCAAGCACGGACCCACGTGGATGGGGGTGCACGACGAAGCCACCGAGCAGGCCCTGCGCGACGCCTTAGTCGCCTACGTCAAGGTCGAGGCGCCGCACATCGTGTTCCTCCGCATGCACGCGCGCTACCCCGCACCGGACCTCCACGAACTACTGCAAACCATCACCTACGACCGCACCGTAGTGATCGACCTCACGCTCGACGACGATGCCTACCTCGCGAGCCTGTCCAAGAAATCGCGTGCACGGATGCGGCGCGCGCTGCGGATCGAGGGCACCACTGCGAGGTGGGAGAAGGACCTCACGCGCGAGGCCTTCGATGAGCTCTACGCCATCTATGAGGAGACTGCCGGCCGCGACGAGTTTGGGATCTACCCGCCGGAGGTCTATTGGGGGATGCTCGAAGCGTTAGGAAGCAACGCGCGCATGTACGTCGCGCGACGGGCCGACGAGGGACCGAACGGTGAGCCGGCTGGCCGGGCGGTCGCGTGGGTGCTCTCCACCATCTACGGCGCCGGCGCCGTCTATTACTACGCAGCGGGCAATGCAGAAGCTCGCGACATCGACGCGGCGGCCGTTCTTGTGTGGGCCATGCGGACGTCGCTTCGGGAGGCTGGCGCCGCGAAGCTCGACCTCATGGGCGTAGAATCCGAGCGCGCGCCGTCGCTTGCCAGCGTGGGCGACTTCAAGCGCAAATGGGGTCCTGAGAGCGACATCGACGGTGCCTGGGATGTACTGGTAAAGCCCACCAAGTACCGACTTCTCAAGGCCGCCCTCAAGGCGAAGCGCACCCTCCGCGGCTAAGGAACCGCCGGCACCGCGACACGATCTGCCGCGGGGGCAGGCGTTGCCGAGGGTTGCGGCACCGGTGCCTGCGTGGGGAGGGGATCCGGCGTAGGCGACGGCTGCGGTTCCGGTGCCTGCGTGGGCTGGGGATCCGGAGTGAACGATGGCTGCGGTGCTGGTGCCTGCGTGGGCTCCGGAATCGCGGAAGGAGTCACCGAGGGCGTCGGCGACGGCTTTGGCTTTGCGATCTTGCGATCTGTGCCCACGTTGGCGCGCGCAGGGAAGTCTACGACTGGCATGTCCTCGAGGATGGGGTCCATCATCGCCGTCCACACCCGAACCGGGACCGAGCCACCCGTGATCTGGTTGAACCCGGCGAACGGCGTGATCGTCTCGGCAGAGCCGTCCTCGCCCACCTGATACATCGCGACGGCGCCCACCATGTTGGGAGCGAAGCCCACGAACCATGCCGACTTGTTGTCGGTGGACGTACCCGTCTTGCCCGCCAGCGGGCGACCAATGTCCTTGGCGAAGGTGCCCGAACCGTAGTTGACGACCTGTTGCATCGCGTAGGCGGTGTCGGCCATCACATCCGCGGCGAACACGTCCTCGGACTCGACCTCGTGCTTGAAGAACTCGGTGCCGTCGCTCTCAAGTACCGAGCTCACCATGAAGGGCTCTGTGCTGACACCCGCATTTGCGATGGTCGCGTATGCCGATGCCATGTCGATCGTGTGGGGTGAAGCATTTCCCAGGACGTTGTTCAGACTCGCGTCCAAGCCATTGGTGTCCTCGGGAATGCCGGCACGGATGGCGGTCTCCATGACGGCCTGCGAGCCGACCTCCTCGGAGAGCTGAATGTATGCCGTGTTGATGGAGTCCTGGGTCGCCTTGATGAGGTCGACCTTGCCGAAGCTGTGGTTCTCAAAGTTTTGGACCGGCTCCTCGAAGCCCGGGAAGGACATCGGACTATTCGCGATGTACTCGGTCCCAAGACCAATGCCACGCTCGAGTCCGCTGATCAGCGCGAAGGGTTTGAAGGTCGAGCCCGCCTGCGCGATGTCCTGAGTGACAGCGTTGCGCTGTATCTCCAGGTAGTCGTCGCCGCCGTACATTGACGTCACCGCCCCGGTTGCGGGATCCATCGTGACTGCCGCGACCCGCATCTTGGGGTCAGCGCCCTCTGGCATTTCCCGTACCGCTGCGACGGCATCGGCCTGGTGCTTGGGGTCTATCGTCGTGGTGATCTTGAAACCACGCGTCTCGATCTCCTCGCGGGTCACGCCGGTGTCTGCGATCGTCTCGTCGATGGCGGCCTGCAACAGGTAACCCTTGGTGCCGGCGAACACGTCATCCTGCTTGTACTCAATCGTGTCAGGGAACGTCTGTGCATCACGCTCACTCTGAGTGATGAAGCCGGTCTCGACCATGCCATCGAGCACGTAATTCCACTTCTGCTCCGCTTTGTCCGGGTCGAGGCGCGGGTCCCACGCACTCGGTGCGGGCACGATGCCAGCGAGCATTGCAGACTCTGACAAGGTCAGGTCCGCGGCGTGCTTGCCAAAGTACTCGTTCGCGGCAGCTTCAATCCCGTAGGCACCGCGGCCAAAGTAGATGGTGTTGATGTAATTTCCGAGCACCTCGGACTTGTCCTGCTGCGAGTCGATCTTCATTGCCATCAGGGCTTCCTTGATCTTGCCCGGAATGTCCGTGGTGGTCTCACCGACGTAGTAACGCTCTACGTACTGCTGCGTGATGGTCGACCCACCCTGCGTCTTGCCCTCGACCACGGTCTTGAAGAGCGCGCGCCCCATGCCCAACACGTCTACGCCTGGGTTGGTATAGAAACTGCGGTCCTCTGCGGCGACGAATACGTTGCCGACGTAGTCAGGGAGGGTGTCGATGTCGACGATCTCGCGGTTTGCCTCGCCCAGGCGACCCATCTCGGAACCGTCCGCGTAGTAAATGATCGAAGACTGCTGCAGTGCAAAGTCATTGGGCTCGGGAACCTCGAGCGTCGAGTACACGACAACCAGGCCAATCACCGCGACCGTGGCGGTCACCAGACCACCGATCAACGCCCACAGGCCCACACCTCGCAGGATCCGCTTCCAGCGCGGCATGTCCGCGCGGCGCTGCTTGCGCGCGCTGCCCTTGCCTCCACCAGCACCACCCTTGCCCGAACCCTTGCCAGCTCCGCCGGTCTTGGTCGCGGGCGCAGCCGCCCTCGCGCTGCCCGATGCAGCGGCCGGCTTGGCACTTGCGGGACGGGTCGACTTGCGTACGGGAGTATCCGCCCTGGGGCGGGCCGAGGTGGGCTGCGTCCCAGTGACGGGCTTAAACGCGGAGGTGCGCTTGGGGGTGGGCTTGGGTTCAGTCACGTGAATTGTTCCCCGGAAGTTAGGAGGTGGATGTGGCGGCGCCACCTGCATTGCGTGGAGATTGAAGCGGCGGCGGTGGCTGCGGCGCCACCCTCTTCAACGAACGGGACTCCCGATAAGTGCCAGCGAACTCGTCGCAGCGGCCCGTCTCGCAACCCCGCAACACACGCTACTCGATGTATCGCGCCGATACAACGGTTTGCTATGATGATGACCGCGCACCGCATTCCGCGGCAAAGCGACCCAACGCGGAGAGGAGGGAACAATGGCCAAGACCGACGTGCTCACGCTTGCAATCTTGGGCATGCTCAGCGAGCAGCCTCTCCACGGCTACCAACTGCGCAAGCAACTGGGATCCGAGCTCGGTGCTTTCCGCGCCTTGAGCTACGGTTCGCTGTATCCTGCCCTCAAGCGCATGGTCGGCAGCGGCCTCATCGCCGCTGACGCAAACGAGGCAGAGGACGCCCACGCGGCATCCTCGCGCCGCTCACGCATCGCCTACCGCCTCACCGATGCGGGCAAGGCGCGGCTGGCAGACGAACTCGCTTCCGCCGGCGCCTCGTCGTGGGACGACGACGCCTTCGACGTGCGGTTCTCAATGTTCGACAAGACTGACTCAGCGACGCGTCTACGCATCCTCGAGGGGCGTCGCTCCCGGCTCGCGGAGAGGCTTGAAGAAGTCTCGGAATCCATGCAACAGCGCCGCGAGCGCAACGATGCCTACACCACGGAACTGCAGCGCCACGGCCTCGAGAGGGTCGAACGCGAGGTTCAGTGGCTCGACCAACTCATCGAAACCGAACGATCCGCCCCCGGCGGAAACACTAAAGCCGCCACCGGCGGGGAAAACAACTAAGGAGACAATCATGGCCTCACTGCGCGTCGCCATCGTGGGCGTTGGCAACTGTGCCACGTCGCTCATTCAGGGCGTTGAGTTTTACAAGGACGCCAAGGCAGGCGACACCGTTCCCGGCCTCATGCACGTCCAGTTCGGTGACTATCACGTCTCCGACATCGAGTTCGTAGCGGCGTTTGACGTCGACTCGCTCAAGGTCGGCAAGGAGCTCGTTGAGGCCACCCAGTGCTCCGAGAACAACACCATCAAGATTGCCGATGTCCCCAAGACGGACATCCAGGTGCTGCGCGGCAACACGCTCGACGGCCTCGGCAAGTACTACCGCGAGACCATCACCGAGTCGGACGAGGCTCCCGTGGACGTCGTCCAGGTCCTCAAAGACACGCAGGCCGATGTCCTCGTGTGCTACCTCCCCGTGGGGTCGGAGCAGGCCGCCAAGTTCTACGCGCAGTGCGCGATTGACGCCAAGGTGGCGTTCGTCAACGCACTCCCCGTCTTCATCGCATCGGACCCCGTCTGGGCCAAGAAGTTCGAGGACGCCGGTGTCGCCATCGTTGGTGACGACATCAAGTCGCAGGTCGGCGCAACCATCACGCACCGCGTGATGGCCAAGCTGTTCGAAGACCGCGGTGTGCGCCTCGACCGCACCTACCAGCTCAACGTCGGCGGAAACATGGACTTCAAGAACATGCTTGAGCGCGAGCGCCTCGAGTCCAAGAAGATCTCCAAGACGCAGGCCGTCACCTCGAACCTCGCGGGTCCGCTCGCGGGTCTCAAGGACTCGAAGAACGTACACATCGGCCCGTCCGACTACGTCGCATGGCTCGACGACCGCAAGTGGGCTTACGTCCGTCTCGAAGGTTCCGCGTTCGGCGAAGTGCCCCTGAACCTTGAGTACAAGCTCGAGGTCTGGGACTCCCCCAACTCGGCCGGCATCATCATCGACGCCGTGCGCGCCGCGAAGATCGCCAAGGACCGCGGCGTTGGTGGCCCGATCCTGTCGGCAGCGTCATACTTCATGAAGTCCCCGCCCGTCCAGGTTGAGGACACGCAGTCCGCCAAGAACGTCGAGGCCTTCATCGCCGGCGACGTCGAGCGCTAAGCAATCGCACGTTGGCGCGGAGCGCCAACGCAGAAAGGCCGGGTCACCCCTTCGGGTGGCCCGGCCTTTTGCTCTTGCGTTGAGGCTTGCGCCTTAGGGGCGGCGCCCTATGAGGAATCACCGGCCGTGCCGGGAATCAACGCGACCACACCCGCTATTTGGTCGATGCCTCGCGAAGGGCCTCGTCAACCGGAGTGCTACCCGAGACAAGCTCCCATTGGTGGCCGGCGCTCTGTGGGATTCGCAAACTCGCGGCGATGACAGCGGCGACGTCAGAACGCGCAACCGTGCCGCGCTCGACCTCGGTTGCCAATGTCACACGACCCGTCGCGTCATCGTCGGTCAGCCCGCCTGGTCGCACGACCGTCCACGCGAGGTCGCTAGCCCGTAGTGCGGCATCGGCGTCGCGCTTTGCCGCGACATACGCGGCCCACACCTCGCCAGCATCGTCCGGCACGGGCTTGTCGACGCCGAAGGCGGAGATCTGGACAAACCGGTAAGCGCCGGAGGTGCGAGCACCCGCGATCGACTTGAGGGAGCCCTCGAGGTCTACCGTGCGTTTGCGCTCGATGTCGCCATCGGCTCCGCCGCCAGCGGCGAAGACCACTGCGTCGCTACGACCAAAGGCGGCAGCGAAGTCGTCCTCGCTAGCCTTCTCAATGTCGAGGCGGCGTGGAATGGCCCCCAGCGTGGCGAGATGGTCGAGCTGTTCGTCGCGCCTGGCCAATGCGACCACCTCATGGCCCTGGTCAATCAACATAGGGATGAGTAGGCGGGCAATCTTTCCGTGTCCGCCCACGATGGCAATTCTTTCTAGTTGAGTGCTCATATGGGCTACAACACGGATAGGGGCTCGTCCCTTCCCGAGGGGCGCTCGTCCTGACCGGGAGATTACTTGTTGCCCACACAACAACGGCCGGACCCACAGTGGAGGTCCGGCCGGAGTTGGTGGAACTTATGCGCTGTGTCCTACTGCACCGGCGGTGCTGGCGGAGCGGGCGGTGCTGGTGGTGCGGGAGGAGCCGGGGGCGCTGCTTGCTGCGGGGGTGCGGGAGGGGTGGCTGCCGGTGGGGCCGGAGGCGCGTATCCAGGCTGCGGCGAACCGTAACCCTGCGCCTGGTATCCCTGGCCAGGGTAGCCGCCAGGAAGCTGGCCGCGCTCATCAGCCTTGGGGTCCTCTCCCCACTGGTTAGCGCCCACTTGGGTGTCCATGAAGGCCATGATGAGAGGCACGATTCCTAGGCCGACGAGGCTCAGCAATACCCACCAACCCGACTGCCCCATGTCGTGCAAGCGGCGCACCATCACGGCGTAGCTCGGCAAGAGCAGAGCGAGTGCGACCACCGCGTAGAGGATTCCGCCAATGAGCATTGGGGCCCAGTTCACGGCAGCAGCGTCGAGGTTGCCATTCGAGTCAGTCGCCTCCACCGCAGACACTGCGGAGATGATGTAGGTGACCATAAAAATGATCCCGAACGGAAGCAGCACTAGGAAACTGAAAAGCTGCCACCACCAGAACTCGCTACGACGCGCGCGCCCACTAAATGTGGCGTACTTGCCAAAGACGGACTTGACGGCCTGTCCAAAACTCATGGTGAATCTCCTGTGTTGAGGTCTCTTCCGGCGTGAGGCCGGGGTTATGCGATCGCCGCTCACGTGCGGCCTTGGCAGTAGTTAGCGTTCGAGCTCTTTGGGGTCCGGACCGTACTTGTTGGGCTGTGCGTCGCCATCAAAGAGCGCAATGATCCACACCACGATGGGTAAAAACAGCAGGAAAATCGCCCACCAACCTGTTCGGCCAGAGTCGTGCATACGGCGAACTGTGACGGCGAAGTAGGGGACGATCAGCCCGAGCGACACGACGAGTGCCGCAATGTAGAAGATCCATCCCGACAGACCGATCTGGCCGACGTCCAGCGTGGAGCCTTCGAGAGCACCACTCTGCACTGCCATCACCGAGAACATCGCGACCAGAAATCCGACGACGAACCACTGAATCAGCACGAACCACCAGAACTCCCGGCGACGGGCGCGGTTGTGAAAATCCGCGTACTGCGTCAGGGCCTTCATGAACCAACCAATAGTCATCGTTCAAACTCCGCTCGTAGGCATGTGTCGTGACAGAACGTACCGCCTGGACGCGCTACGCACAATCACACGCGCATCACACGTCGGTAGAAATGGGGTCCGGACCGTACCTGTTGGCGGTGGCGTCCCCGGGAAGAAGCGCGAGGATATAAACCACGAGCGGGATGATGAAGAGGAAGAGCACCCAAGCGCCGGACTTGCCAGAGTCATGCATGCGCCGCACCGACACTGCGAAATGCGGAATGATCAAAATGAGCCCGATCGCGAGTGCGGCGATGAGGAATGCCCATCCCGAGGTCGTGACCACGGCACTGTTGAAGGTAGATCCCTCGACCGCGTCACCTGACGTCGCGAAGAACCCTCCCGCCAGGACCCATAGAAGGACCCAGCTGATGATCACAAACCACCAGTACTCCTTGCGACGCGAGCGTCCACTGAACTCGCCATAGCGGCCGATCGCCCTAAAGAACCAGTTCATGACGTCCCCCGTCGGTTATGCCCGCGCTTCCTTGCACCGAGTGATTCCAATATAGGACACGCCTGGCGCACCGGCGAGGCAATCACGCCTAGGGTGTGAGCCATGTCGTTACCTCGAGATCTCCGCACGCTGTGGCACTCGCGTGGGTTCCGAAGGCTCACCTACACCCGGGCGTTATCGCAGGCAGGCGACGGCATGTTCCAGGTGGGCATTGCGACTGCGTTCTTCTTTGATCCCACTCAGGCGGCGACGGCGCGCGATATCGCGATCGGGTTCATCGTCCTGCTTGCGCCCTTCACGCTGGTCGGCCCCTTCGTGGGTCCGCTCATTGATCGGTGGCAGCGCCAGCGCATATTGCTGGTGGGAAACCTAGTCCGGCTCGCGCTGGTGGTGGCTATCTGTGCCGTGTTGTTAGTGGACGCCGACGGCTCCAAGTGGGCGCTGTACACGTTGGCCCTGCTCGCGTTATCCGTGAACCGCTTCCTGAACGCCGCGATGACCGCGGGTATCCCCAAAGTAGTCGAGCCCCACGAACTGCTCGCGGCCAACTCGATCATGCCCACGCTCGGCACCATTGCCTCGGCCATTGGGGCCGCCGCCGGAGGCATTGCCACCATCATCGCTCCATCGGCAACCGACGCCAATCTCGCCCTGGCCGCGCTTGCTGGCTCCACCATCGGCTTCGCGGGTGCCGCGTGGGTCGTCACGGGCCTCGGTCGACGCGAGCTCGGCCCGGACCACCCCCTCGAGTCGCTCCACTTGGTGCAGCAAGTCCGTAGCCTCGGCCACGAATTGCGCGGGGGCGTCAAGTACCTTCACGCGCGGGTTACTCCCTTCCAAGGGCTCGGCGTCATGGCAGCCCAACGGCTTCTTTACGGAGTCATGTTCGTGGCGGCAATCCTCATCTCGCGCAACGTGCTCGGGGACCCCGACCATCCAGAGCAGGCCATCCAGAAATTTACGCTGGTGCTTGGCTTTGCCGCCGTGGGCTTCTTTGCCGCCGCCGTGATCACGCCCTCGATCGTGGACCGCATGGCACCGCAACAGTGGATTGTTCTCTCGCTGATCATTGGCGCGGTGGGCCAGGCCGTCTTTGCCATCTCCTCCGAGCCATGGACGTTGTTCACGGCGACCATCGTCGTGAGCTACGCCGTGCAAGCCGCGAAGATCGCAGTCGACACCATCGTCCAGCGCGACACGGACGATGCGGTGCGCGGCCGGGCCTTCACGCTGTACGACATGGCCTTCAACGTGGCGTTCATTCTGGCGGCCGTCGTGGGCGCCATGGTGCTCCCCGACTCGGGTTACTCGCGACCGGTGATCTTTGTGCTGGTGGCCTCCTACCTGGCGGTGGCAGCCCTGTACTCGCGCGCTCCCAGGGAGCCGATGCCGGCGCCGGTTCCGGCGCAATCTACGAAGTCGCTGACCAACTGACGTACTCCGCTGGCATCTCGCGTCGCACGGTTGGGCGGGGTCAGGACGACGGGCGGCCGCTGCCGCAGCGTCACCTCAGGAGCGCTCGGCCCACCATGTCAACAGTGCGTCACGCGCGCGCTCGTCCCCGAGTGGACCGTGCTCCATGCGCAGCTCGAGCATGTGCTTGTACGCCTGACCCACCTCGCGCCCGGGGGAAATGCCAAGAATCTCCATGATCTGCGTGCCATCGAGGTCTGGGCGAATCGAGTCGACCTCCTCGCGCTCGCGAAGGTCCGCGATGCGCTGTTCCAGGTCGTCATAGGCGAATGACAGCCGGTCTGCCTTGCGCCGGTTGCGGGTGGTGACGTCCGCGCGGGTAAGCCGGTGCAGCCGCTCCAGTTGCGCGCCAGCGTCCGTCACGTAGCGCCGCACGGCCGAGTCTGACCAGCGCGCGTCGCCGTAGCCGTGGAAGCGCAAGTGCAACTCCACTAGGTGGGTGACAGCCTTGGTGGTGTCCTTGTCAAACCTCAGCGCCTTCATCCGCTTGGCGGTGAGCTTGGCGCCCACCACCTCGTGATGGTGGAAACTCACTCCGCCGCCGGCCTCGAGGCGGCGCGTGGCCGGCTTGCCGATGTCGTGCATCAGCGCGGCCAAGCGCAGGATCAGGTCCGGTGCCGGTACGGCACCGTCAGCGCCGGTCTCGAGGTCGATGGCCTGCTCCACCACCGTCAGTGTGTGCTCGTAGACGTCCTTGTGGTGATGGTGCTCGTCGATCTCGAGTTTCAGCGCCGGCAACTCCGGTAGAACCACGGCGGCGAGGCCGGAATCCACGAGCGCTGCCAGCCCCTCGCGCGGGTGAGCACCCCGCAGCAGCTTGCATAGCTCGTCGCGCACTCGCTCCGCAGAGACCATCGCGATCCGGTCCGCCATTGCAGTCATCGCCGCGAACGTGGCTGGCTCGATGTCGAAGCCCAACTGGGACGCGAAGCGTGCCCCGCGCATCATGCGCAGGGGGTCATCGCCAAAGGACACGGCTGGGTCGATCGGCGTTCGGAGCAGACCCCCGGCAAGGTCCTCGAGACCACCGTGCGGGTCGACAAACTCAAGGCTCGGCACACGGACGGCCATGGAGTTGACCGTGAAATCGCGGCGGGCGAGGTCACCGGCAAGTGAGTCACCAAAGGCGACAACTGGTTTACGGGTCTCGCCGTCATACGTGTCAGCGCGGTATGTCGTGATCTCCACGTCCACATCACCGCGACGGCCGCCGATCGTGCCGAATTCTCGGCCCATGTCCCAGGTAGCGCGGGTCCAAGACTTAAGAATCGCCTCGGTCTGGTCCGGTCGCGCGGAGGTCGTGAAGTCCAAGTCCGCGCTCGACCGTCCTAGGAAGGCGTCTCGAACGGGGCCTCCTACCAGCGCGAGCTCGTGGCCTTGCGCATCGAACAGGTGTGCAAGTTCGAGTACCTCTGCGGGAAGCGCCGCCCACAGACTGACGGCACGCTGTCGTAGTACGTCGATGCTGACGCGCGCGGCAGAGGCGCCTTCTCGCTTGGGGTGTGGGGTGGTCACGCATCAAGTCTCCCAGAAACGCACGAGCATCACCCGCACCGGGCACGGGTGCTACGCCTAACGGCCCACCGTAGTTAGAGTGGGGCCATGTCCATGCGCCCTGTCCCGCGCCCCAGCGGGACCCCTATGCCGCCCGGCGGTGCGTCGTTGCGCCAACGGCGTGACAGCGCGGCCGGGCGCGCCTCGCACCTCCCGGTGAGCAACGAGACCTCCTCCGGAGGCATCGCGGTGCGCATAGAAAATGGCGTCGCGGAGGCAGCCTGCATCGGCCGTCGCAACCGCGCCGGCAGGCTCGAGTGGTGCCTACCCAAGGGGCACATCGAGGCCGGAGAGACTCCGGAGATCGCAGCAGTGCGAGAGATCGCGGAGGAGACCGGAATCGACGCTGAGATCATCCAGCCCCTCGGGACTATTGACTACTGGTTCACTGGGGACGACCGTCGCGTCCACAAGGTGGTCCACCACTTCCTCCTCGAGGCTCGCGGCGGTGTCATTACCGTGGAGAACGATCCCGACCACGAGGCCGAGGTAGCGAAATGGATCCCCGTGCACGCCCTCGCGAGCGAGCTCGCCTTCCCGAACGAGCGCAAGATGGCGGAGGCTGCCGCCGCCCTGCTTGACGTAGCGGTGTGATGGCGCTCAACCGCAGCGTGCATCGGCGCGCGCACTTGTCGCCCCGTCTGCTCGCCGGCATCGCCGTCGGCGCGCTCGTGGCCCTCGTGGGAGGATCGGCCGCCATCGCCACCCCTGTTGCCGTGGATCCCGAGCCCTCGCCGAGCGCCAGCCCCGCGCCTGAGCCCACCGGAACCGTCGACGACGTCTCCGCCGTGCTCGATACCTACGGGCCCTTCGTAGTAGCCGGCGGTCAGTCGCTGTCCGCGAACGTCACTCTCACCAATGCCGCTGACGACCCGGTGCCCGAAGTGGCCGTGAGGCTGTCGATCACCGAGAGCCCGCTCGACTCGCGCGAGGCGCTCGCCGAATTCTTCGACGATCCGGCGGTGGCTCCAATGCGGGTAATGAAATCCGTCGCGGCCGGCACCCCCGAGGTGGACGAGGACGATGAGCCGCTACACACCGGCACCCTAAGGCCGAGCAATCCGACGCAGGTCCGCGTGTCCGCCTCCTCCAAGGACCTCTCGCTCCCGGAAGGAACGGCTGGCGTCTACGGCGTCACGGCATCTTTTACCGTTGGCTCCTCCACGGTTTTCATTGACTCGATGGCGGTCACATGGCTCGACGCAGATATCGCCGCCCTCCCAGTCACTGCGATCGCCACCATCGCGGGCGCGCCGTCACGGGCCGCCAGCCTGCTCGCGGGAGCGGACGTGGAAGGCGTCACGTTCGCGGTCGACCCCACCGCGCTGACGGGCGCCAGCACGCTCGACGCGCTTGCAGGACGCGAGACCTACCTCCTGCCCGCGACCAACCCCGACGTGGCCTCGCTCGCCCATGCGGGGGACACCGACCTGATCGAGTTCGCTCTCGCTGACGCACGGTCTCGCATCTGGACCTCCGTCGCGCAACGACCTTGGCTAGCCGTGTCCGCAGTCGCAGACAAGTCCGTCGCCGGCTGGGCCAACTCCACTGGCGCAGTTGCCACGCTTTTTGACGACGGGAACGCAACCGAAGTCCCGGCCTTCGACGAGGCCGATGGCTCGGCTCCCTCCGTTGTTGGCGTTGACGTCGCGGACGAGAAGGACGTTTCGATCCTCGTTCCCGATGCTGCGCTCAGCAACCTCGTGGCGAGTTTTAGGCCATCCGACCCCGCCGGTCCCTCCCGGATTGTCGCCGAATCCGCACTGCTCGCGTTCGATGGTGATGGAGTCGCAGGCATCGTGGTCTCACCTGGACTTGGTTGGACGGTCGTGGATAACGAACCTTCCGCCAATCTGTCCGCGCTGATGTCCGCTCCGTGGGTCACTCACCGTCCACTCACCGAAGCACTCGCCAACCCCTCCCCAGGAGTGGCGATTCCCAAGGTTCAGGGCGCGACACAGGACGTCCCCGTCGACAGGGTCGCCGCGCTGAGTGCGCGTCTGGCGGGCCTTGACCGCCTCGCGCAGACCCTCGACAACCCTTCTGCCATCCTTCAGCCAGACGGCCAGACGCTGCTGGGTGCGGTTTCGTCAGCGTCTCGTGGAAACACCTCACTGCAGTCAGCTGAGTACGAGTCGGCGATCGCCGAGGTGGACACGACCTTGAGCTCGGTGGGCATTGTCCGCAGCTCCGATGTCAATCTCATCGCCACCAGTGGCGAGGTGCCGATCACGATTCACAATGATCTCGCATACGACTCAACCGTGACGGTAGTAATGAGGTCGACGTCTCCCAATCTGCAGGTGCGGGACCGACCCGTGATCACGGTGCCAGCGGGTGAAGAGGCGACCGCCATGGTGCCGGTGGAGGCCGTCTCCAGTGCGAACGTCTCCCTCAGCGTCTGGTTAGTCAACGCCGACGGCGACCCCGTCTCCGAGGCCCAGGACTTTACGATGCGGGTGCGCGCCGACTGGGGAAATGCGGCAACTGCCGTCTTCACCGGGCTACTGGTGCTGGTGTTGATTGGCGGGGTCATCCGCACTATCCGCCGTGGCCGCAAAGACACCCGCACCGGACCCGGGGAACCCGCTGAGGGCCCACACACCGTTGTCGAGGAAGAAACTGATGACTGACGCGCCCGGAGCGATTCCGCCCTCCGACCCGGCGCCTTCTGAACTGCGCGCCAAATCCCTGGGCAAGAACACCGCAATCATGGCATCGGGAACCCTGGTGTCGCGTGTGCTCGGGCTCGTTCGAAACGCCATGCTAGTCGCAGCCATCGGCGTCAATGTTGGCGTGGCGGACGCCTACGACATCGCCAACAAGCTTCCCAACACGCTTTACGCGGTCGTGGCCGCGGGCGTTATCAATGCCGCACTAGTGCCTCAGATCCTCAAGGCCTTTGGCCGCCGCGACGGCAAGCGCACCGTGGACCGCATCCTCACTGTCGGCACGGTCATCTCGCTCGGCGTGACCGTGGTGCTCACCATCGCCGCACCGCTGCTGGTGATGGCTTACGCGCCCTCCAACTGGTCTCCGGAGCTCATGGCGCTGGCCGTCGCCTTCGCACTGTGGTGCATCCCGCAGTTACTCTTCTACGCGATTTACACGCTGTTCGGACAGGTGCTGAACGCCAAGGAGCAGTTCGGCCCGTACATGTGGGCACCTGTAGTGAACAACATCATCGGAATCGTGGGCCTCGCGGCATACCTGGTGGTCTTTGGGCCGCAAATTAAGGGAGTGCCAGCCCTGACTGGCGATGCCCTCACCATCGCGTGGACGCCCTTCCGTATTGCGCTCATCGCAGGCGTCGCCACTCTCGGCATCGCCGCCCAAGCGCTGATTCTTATCTGGCCCATGGTTCGCGGCGGGTACCGCTTCGCGTGGGTGTGGCGGGGACCCAAGGGGGAGCTATCCGGCGTACGAACCGTCATCTCGTGGGCACTCGGCGCCGTCCTCATCGAGCAGCTCGGCGTGCTGTGGGCTACCCGGGTGGCGGCCGCCGCCCCAGCGGCTGCCCTCGCGGCTGATCCCAGCACCCCCGCCGGATCAATCGCCGGCAACGCCGCGTACTTTCAGGGCCTACTGATCTATCTCGTACCGCACTCGCTCATCACAGTCTCGATCGTCACCGCCCTCACCACCTCGATGTCCCGCCTCTGGGTGGCCCACGACATCACTGGGCTCCGTGCGGAGATCTCACGTGGCCTGAGGACCATCGGCATCTTCACCATCTTTGCCACCGTCGTCACCATCGCCATCGCTCCATCGATTACCCGTCTGATGAACCCCAGCGCCAGCCCGGCAGAGGTCACCTCCGTCTCGCAGGTCCTGATAGCGCTCGCGCTGGGGCTCGCCGCGCTGGGCGCGATGGTGCTTATCAAGCGCGTCTACTTCATCCTGGAGGACGCCAAGGCGATCTTCATGATTCACATTCCTATGACGGTCGTGCTCATTGGTGTTTCGCTCGCAGTGCGCCAGTACATGGACCCCAAGTGGTGGGTCGTGGGCGTCGCGCTGGGCCTGAGCCTATCCAACGTCATGGGCGTGCTACTGCGAACCTGGGGCCTACGCAACCGGCTTGGAGGGCTAGATGGGCGCAACATCATGCGCACCCACGCCAAGGCGTTGGCGGGTGCAGTGCCCGCGGGTCTTGCGGGTTGGGCCCTTACCCTCGTGCTGCCTGATCCCGTTAACAACACCGGAGTTGTGGGGTTCGCCGCAGCCGTCACCAACATCGCCGCCAGTGGTTTGCTCATGCTGGTGATCTACGCACTTATCTTGAGAATGCTCCGCACGCCAGAGCTCGGTGAAGTCATGTCTCCAGTGACTCGGCGGATTTCGCGCCGAGTACGATAGTTGCAAGACATATTGGGCTTAAGGGGACATTAGTGGTGCACATCGGAGCGAGGCTCGCGCGCCGATTCACGCTTCTCACTTCTGAAGACGTGGACGTCCCGGGCCTCGAGCGTTTCACGGCGCATGACAGTCGACTGCACCGCAATGTGCGCGTCGATGTCATCACCGCACTCGCACCCTCCGCAGTACGCCAAGCGGCGGCAGCCGCCGCACGTGTGCGCGACCCCCGCCTGCTGCGTGTCCTCGCCTCCGGGCGCGAGCGAATTGACGAGGAATCCTGGACCTACATGGTCACGGACGTTCCCGAGGGCATGCGATTCGCGGAACTCCTGACACGCCGGCGAGTCCCTGCCAGAATTGCCGGCACGATCATCGGCGATGCGGCTCGCGCGCTCGAGAAGGCCGCGGATGAGGGGGTCCACCACGGCTACCTTCGATCCTCTTCAATCTCCGTAGCCAACACCGGCCGGGTGACCGTCTCAGGGCTCGCAGTCGATGGTGAACTCGCCATGCAAGCTGGCGTGGGCCGGGGGGCCAGCGAGGCGACTGACGCGATGGCGCTCGGCAAGCTCTATCTCGCGGCTGTCACCGGCGTTGACCCAGACTCCGCGACCGAGCGGGATCTGCCATCCGATCTGGGCGTACGTGGGCGCAAACTCTGCATACACGTGATCGGTGGCACCGGGCCGCTGACTCTCGATTCGGTGTTGCACTCGCTCACTCCCATCGACTCGCGGATCCTCCGTGATTTCGCCACCTCCGTCCGTGGCATGCCTGCTCTACCCGCCGCGACGCTCGAGATTCAGGCTCGTGAAAAGCGCGCGGATGACGACGCCGCGGGCATGGGCATCACGGTCGGTGCCGATGCTCTGGACCGCGCGGATCGCGCCACACAGGAGGACTTGGCCGAGGGACGTTCAGATCCTCAGCTCAGTTCCTCGCTCGCGCGCATCGACGCAAAGTCAAAGTTTGGCCTGGTTTACGACGAAGATGACGCGGATTCCGAAGTCGATGAGGACGACGCTCCCATTTTGCGTGAGGTGCTCGCGAGCCACCCAGAGGTTGAAGAGCCACTAGGAGCAAACGAGCTCCACGACCTCTACGAGTTCGACGAAATGGTCGAGGTGCAGGACGTCAACAACACGACGTCGGTTTGGGAGGCGCTGCTCGAGAGACTGCACCGTCGCTGGCCAGGCTCAGAGACTCTCACCCGTCGCCTAGAGCGCGCGCACGCGCGCGCCAATCGTGCCGGACCCATCAAGGCCGCACCGATCCTCATTCCCCTATTCGCTATCGCAGTCATCGTGACGACGGTATGGGCCTTCTCGATGCTCAAGACCCCTCTTGACCCGGAGCTCCTGGGCCCAGACTCGCCTCAGAACACCTATCCGGCCTTTACCCACTCGCCGGAACCGTCACCGTCCGCGTCGGCATCAGATAAAGCAGACGACGAGTAATACGCGGTGCCTCAGAGTCGGGAACACATCCGCATACGCCGCTGTTACGAACTACGGCTATACACTTACCGCCAAACCCAAGCAAGGAAGTCACTGTGAGCGACACCCGCAACGTCATCATCGTCGGATCCGGCCCCGCCGGCTACACGGCCGCCATCTACGCCGCACGCGCCGGACTGGAGCCCCTCGTGGTCGCCGGTTCCGTCACCGCAGGTGGGGCGCTCATGAACACGACCGAGGTTGAGAACTTCCCCGGCTTCGTCGAGGGGATTCAGGGCCCCGAGCTCATGGAGACGCTACAGGCGCAGGCCGAGCGCTTTGGCGCCGAAGTTCAGTTTGACGACGTCACCGAGATGTCGCTCGAGGGCGACGTCAAGACCGTCACCACCGGAATGGGAAAGACGTTTTCCGCAAAGTCGATCATCCTCTCCACCGGCTCCGCATACCGCGAGCTCGGGCTTGAGGACGAGAAGCGACTCAGCGGTAAGGGTGTCTCCTGGTGTGCCACGTGCGACGGCTTCTTCTTCCGCGACCAGGAGGTCGTAGTAGTCGGCGGCGGCGACTCTGCCGTCGAAGAAGCCACATTCCTCACGCGCTTCGCCTCCAAGGTCACTCTGGTTCACCGCCGTGGCGAGCTCCGCGCGTCCAAGATCATGGCCGATCGTGCCGCAAATGACCCCAAGATCGAGTTCGAGTGGAATTCAGAGGTGGTCGGCATCGAGGGTGGCGACAAGGTCTCCGGAGTCGTCGTTAAGAACGTCGAATCCGGTGAGGAGCGCACCATCGCAGCAACCGGATTGTTCGTCGCAATCGGTCACATCCCACGTTCCGAGCTCCTCACGGGCGTCATTGACACGGACGCCGAGGGCTACGTACTCGTCGAAGGACGCACCACGGCCACCAACGTGGCTGGGGTCTTCGCGGCCGGCGACCTGGTGGACAACCGTTACCGCCAGGCCATCACCGCCGCAGGTTCCGGCTGTGCCGCTGCCTTGGACGCCCAGCACTACCTGGACGCGCTCGAAGACTCAGCCGTCGCATCGGGCGACGCCGTAGTGGTGGAGAAGGAGGCCCCCGCGGCCGCCGTTCTCACGGCCCCCGTCGCTGCGTCTGAGGACACGTTCAAGGCCGAGGTGCTCGAGTCCGACATTCCCGTGCTCGTGGACTTCTGGGCGACCTGGTGCGGCCCGTGCCGCGCTGTGGCGCCCATCCTGGACGAAATCGCTTCCGAGTACGCAGGAAAGGTCAAGATCGTGAAGGTCGACACCGACGCCAACCCGGAACTTGCGATGGCGTACGGCGTGACGTCCATCCCCACGCTGAACTTCTTCAAGAACGGCTCGATTGTGAAGTCGGTGACCGGCGCGAAGCCTAAGCCCACGCTGACGGGTTACATCGACGAGGTCCTCGCGTAGGTTTTGGTGCCGCCCGGCGCCATACTGGCGCCTCGACCAACGAGTTCATGCCCGATGCAGTGATGAGTGGTCTGGGCGTGGGAGACTGACTCGCATGAACGCGTCCGAACCCCGTGGCAACCGACTCGACCCCTGGTTTGATTCGTACGCTGCCCGAGCCCACAACATGCGCGCCTCCGAGGTGCGCGCGTTGTTCTCGGTCGTTGACCGGCCCGAGGTAGTTTCGCTCGCCGGCGGCATGCCTTACATCGGCGGACTTCCCCTCGAGGAGATCGGCGAGATGATGAAGCGCCTCGTCATGGAGCGGGGCGAGAAGGCGCTGCAGTATGGGTCAGGCCAGGGTCACGAAGAGTTGCGCGAGCACATCGTCGAGGTCATGGAGCTCGAAGGAATCAACGCGCACGCAGACGATGTCGTGGTCACCACCGGCTCGCAGCAGGCTTTGGACCTGGTCACCAATATCTTCATCGATCCGGGTGACGTGGTGGTCGCCGAGGCGCCTTCGTACGTGGGCGCACTGGGCGTATTCCGTGCGCACGAGGCCGAGGTCGTCCATACTCCCATGGACGCCGACGGGCTCATCCCTGAGGACCTCGAGACTACGCTCGCCGCGCTCAAGGCTGAAGGCAAGCGGGTCAAGTTTCTCTACACTGTGCCGAACTATCACAACCCCGGTGGCGTAACGTTGTCGCTCGAGCGCCGCCCCAAGGTGCTTGAGATCTGTGCCAGGTACGGGGTGCTGGTACTCGAGGACAACCCCTACGGGCTCTTGGGATTCGACCGCGAGCCGCTTCCCGCCATGCGCTCGATGTCTGAAGACGGCGTGGTTTACCTGGGGTCATTCTCTAAGACCTTCGCCCCCGGCTTTCGAGTGGGCTGGGCCGTGGCGCCTCACGCCGTCCGCGAGAAGTTGGTGCTCGCCTCTGAGGCGGCAATTTTATGTCCCTCCAACGCTTCGCAGCTCGCCATCTCGACCTACCTCACGCATGCGGACTGGAAGGGTCAGATTAAGAAGTTCCGTGAGCAGTACCGGGAGCGTCGCGACGCCATGATTCGCGCGCTCGAGGAGTACATGCCGTCCGCCTCGTGGAACGTTCCGGATGGCGGCTTCTACGTGTGGGTCAAGCTCCCCGATGGACTCGACTCCAAGGCGATGCTGCCGCGCGCGGTGACCGCTCGCGTTGCATACGTGCCCGGCACCGCGTTCTACTACGACGGGCAGGGCACCAACTACATGCGCCTGTCCTACTGTTACCCGACTCCCGAGGCGATTCGGGAGGGTGTGAGACGACTCGCGGGAGTGATTGACGACGAACTCGAGACTGTCCGGATCTTCGGCACCAATGGCGGCCGACCTTCGGGGCAGGTCGATTTCCCCTCACCCAACATCGTCTAAGCACAACCCAAGGAGGCATTGATGGACGTCACAATCCTGGCTGGTGGTATGTCCCACGAACGCGATGTTTCTGTGCGATCGGGCCGACGTGTTCGAGAGGCATTGCGCACGCGGGGGGTCAAGGCGAGATTGCGAGACGTTGACGCAAACGTGGTGCAAACTTTGCGCGAGATTGATGATGGCGTGGTGTGGCCACTGCTTCATGGCGCCGCTGGCGAGGATGGATCTCTTCAAGCCCTACTTGAGTTGACCGGCGTGCCGTTTGTGGGCACTACATCGAGCATTGCACGTGTGGCGTGGAGCAAGCCCGTAGCGAAGGAGGTGCTCCGCCGGGCCGGCGTGGCGACCCCTCACGGTGTGGCACTGCCTCAAACGCTCTTTCGCGACGTCGGGGCGGAACACGTCCTCAACGCTGTGGAGGAAAGCTTCTCCTTCCCGCTGGTGGTCAAGCCAGCCCGAGGCGGATCTGCGTTGGGCGTGACCCTCGTGACAGAGCGCTCTGAACTGTCCCGAGCAATGGTGCATTGCTTCGCGTATTGCGAAGCGGCTCTGGTGGAGAAGGCTCTGGTCGGTACTGAGGTCGCGGTGTCCGTCGTCGGCACCGGCGATCAGGCGCGTACGCTGCCCGCGGTCGAAATCGTCAGCAATGGGCCATACGACTACGACGCCCGTTACAACGCTGGCCGGGTCGAGTACTTTGTGCCCGCGCGGCTAGGAGCAGAGGAAGTTGAACTCGTCGAACGCGCGGCCCTCGTCGCTCATCAGGAACTGGGCCTGCGAGACTATTCGCGCATCGACATCATCCTCAGCGACGGCGCGGCCAACGTCATCGACGTGAACATCGCTCCGGGAATGACCGAAACGTCGCTATTTCCGCAGGCCGTCGGTGCGTCAGGAGACAATCTGGGCGCCATTTGCGAGCGTATCGCCACCGAGGCAATGCAGCGCGGCGCTTAGAATCGCTCTCACACAACTTTTTGAGGTCTAATCCGGGGCAAGATCGGGGCTTATGGCCGCTTACCGGACAAAGTAGTCTACTTAAAGACGCCTGGGTCGGTCGGGTCGATGAGGGCCACTAACCGGTTAAGGTCCTCAACTGTCGCGAAGTCGATAGTGATCTTGCCGCGGGCACGTCCCAGTTGCACCTTCACCCTCGTGTCGAGGTGGTCCCCCAGACGGGCCGAGAGGTCATCCAACGCCGCCGTGTGGCCGCCAGAACGTACTGAACCCTTCTTCTCTGGCTTGACCTCGACCCCTAGAGTTACGGCCTCCTCAGTGGCGCGTACGGACAAGCCTTCCGCGACTATGCGCGTGGCCAGTTGATCCATGGCGTCCGAGTTTTCAAGACCGAGCAAGGCCCGTGCGTGTCCGGCGCTGAGGACGCCGGCGGCGACACGACGCTGTACGGGCGGCGGTAGCTTTAGCAGGCGGAGCGTATTTGATATCTGAGGGCGGGATCGGGAGATTCGCTCGGCAAGTTGCTCGTGAGTGATTCCAAAATCATCCAGGAGCTGACGGTACGCTGCCGCCTCTTCTAGCGGGTTGAGTTGGCTACGGTGGAGGTTCTCCACGAGCGCATCACGAAGCAGGTCCACGTCCTCGGTCTCACGGACGATCGCCGGAATCTCCGTGAGTCCAGCCTCCTTGGACGCGCGCAACCGGCGCTCACCCATGATGAGCTCAAACCCCTCGCCCGAGGGATTGGTGCGCACCACGATTGGCTGCAATACGCCGATCTCGCGAATGGAGCCGACCAGTTCAGCGAGGGCTTCCTCATCAAAGACCGTACGTGGCTGACGCGGGTTTGGAACCACCGAGTAGGGATCGATGTGCGCGAACGTCGCTCCCGGTACGGGAACCAGGTTGGATTCCGAATCCCCGCTGTCGGCGCCTAACGATGCCTCGGCGGCCGTTGCCGAAGCACTTTCACGAACCTGAGCGGAAGTGCCCTGTTCCCGTGCTGAGTCCTTGCTCGAGTCACCAAAGAAGACGTCGCTAGGACGCGGGCCGGATGGAGCCTGCGGGCTCGCCTCGGTGGGGATCAACGCACCTAGGCCACGACCGAGACCTCGTTTTGGCTTGCTCACAGCTGTCCTCCTGAATGGGAAGCGGTGTGCCCGCGTTCCGCGATGTCCTTGGCGGCAGCCAAATAGGCAACTGCGCCGGTCGAGTGGGGGTCGTACGTCATCACCGTCTGCGCGAAGCTGGGAGCCTCCGACACCCGCACGCTGCGCGGAATAGTCTGCTCGAGCGTCTGGTTCGGGAAGTGCGCCCGCACCTCGGATGCCACCTCGCGTGCCAAGTTGGTGCGGGCATCGAACATTGTCAGCACGATCGTGCTGACGTGAATCTCCGGATTTAGGTGCTTCTTGACCATGTCAACGGTCTTGATGAGCTGCGTGAGGCCCTCGAGCGCGTAGTACTCACACTGAATGGGGATGAGTACCTCATTCGAGACCACCATCGCGTTTAGCGTCAGCAATCCCAAGCTAGGCGGGCAGTCGATGAAGATGTAGTCGAGGTTCTTGCCCGGTCCCTTGAGGAGTTCATGGATCGCAGTGTGAAGACGGAACTCGCGCCGCACTACAGAGACCAGTTCGATATCCGCGCCGGCGAGGTCGATTGTGGCAGGAACGCACCACAAGGTGTCGATGTCGGGGCAGCGCTGCGCAACTTTGGAGATCGGCTCGTCGTCTAGCAGGACGTCGTAGATTGACGGAGTGCCCGCGTGGTGCGGAACACCCAGCGCCGTCGAGGCATTTCCCTGTGGGTCGGAGTCTATGACGAGCACGTTGGCACCTCTGGAGGCGAGCGCTGCCGCAAGGTTCACGGAGGTAGTGGTCTTACCCACGCCACCCTTCTGGTTGGTCACAGTAATGATGCGGGTCGTCGGTGGCCGAGGGAAGTCAGTTGCTTCCAATGCGCGGCGTTTGCGTTCAGTCTCGATCATTTCCCTCGCCAACGGGCTCTCGTCGTCTTCCGTGATTCCGACGAATGCGTCATCGGCCGTTTCACGTGAAACATTGAGTGCGTCACCCACCGCGGGATTCTCCCCCGTCGCGGCGACGTCCGTCGTAACAGCTGATGAGCCAGTCGTTTCTGCGGCCGCCTTAGCGCTGGGGAAAGCGCTCCCGCCGCCTACACGGTCCGAGTCGACCGGCGCGTACACAGGTACGCCGCGCCGACCCCCCTTAGACAAGGTGCCCGCACTGGCCGTCGGCTCGTTGTCGTGTGGACTTGCTGATGCTGGTGCACCGCCCTGATTCGGGGGCGTCGGCTCCGTCACGCATTACTCCTGTCCGCGCCACCGACCCGAGGGCCTGGCGCACCGCACGCCGCCCAAAACGGCGACGCAACTACTCGTTGACAATCTATCCCGAGTAGAAAATCGCCTCGGGCCGGCCTCGTTGGATAAGCAACTGAGTCATCCACCAACCGGATCCTGATAAATCCTATCCGTCATAGCGCCGGGCATCGTCGCCCTCCCCGTCTACCGCGCGCTCCTGCCGCGATTCGGCTCATAGCTGGCGGCCCGATTCAGACCCTCACGACACAGCGCAGGTCGCCGCACGCCAAGCCGAATTCAAGCACCGCCCCGGCTCCGTCCACACGGTCCGGCCGTCGCGCGTCAGCCATGTACGGCCACTAGTGACACGCGACTCAACCACCGTAGCCTCCTCCACCCCTGTGGCGCCAGGCGAGGGCGAGGGCATCCCTGGCGTGTTTCACGTGAAACACCGCCGAGCAGAGGAGTCCACAGTGCCCACCAACGCCCTCCTCACTACTGCCCGTCGCGTAGCCAAGGGAATCGCGATCATCACGTGCAGCCAGGAAAGCAGCCCGCAACCACTCTCCACCACGACGGCGCGCACCTTCCCTCACCACTGAACTACAGGCGTCAGATGCATTGCCGCGCCTCAGCCACGGCGAGGGCGGAGGCTCTCAGCCAAGCTCTACAAGAATCCGCCACCACCAGGCGGCGCTCGAGAACCGCCTGGCAGGACTCCGCGAAAAGCGACGGCAATACAACCTAGTGTGCGGCGATGGCCTGGACCCGCAGTGCGATGGCCCCTCGGCCACTGCTAGGCGGGGCCCCACTGGAGGCCACAGGAGCGCAGCCTCGTGTGCGCTCATGGGCGGACGCTGCCAATGCGGCAGGCCCCTTCCGGACCCCGCATGCCGTGCTAGACACCCATACGTAGCCAGCATGGTCCTCTGGTACTCACGCGTGGCCCCGGTCCCTGTAGCGCGCAGGAAACCGCGACAAGTCGACTCTCACCCGCCATGCAGTGGCGCACTCAACTACCGGCAAGAACCAAGATGGAGCCCGTCGCACTGAGTCGCAAGCATCATGGCCCAGGATCACCATCCTCATCAACACCCTGACAAGGCGGGCAGACATGGGCCGTGAGCAACAATGGAGCGCTCCTGCAAAACGGGATCCCCGCACAACGGGGCGGGCCTCAAACAACCAGAGAGACAAAGGCGCCCTCATCATGTTTCACGTGAAACATGGTGTGGGAAACACCGCGAACCACGGAGAGACGTAGTGTCGCAAAAAATGCGCACGCCTGTGGAAAGACGGTGCGTATTGCCCCATTCCACGCATAAAACGGCTGTGGAGAACTTTGGGGATAACTGCACCGGCCGCGCGTAGGAAGCAGGGCGGGGTTAAGACCGAGTGAGTGTGACCACCGTCGTCGCATCGACACCCGCAATGGTGGGAGCCGAATGCACGGCACCCTGCAGCCCGTGCTTACGCAACACATACTTGGCACGCTCCAACTCCTCCGGAGCTGAACGCCCCTTGAGGAACACCATCTGCCCCGTGGGAGACAGGAGCGGGGCACACCACTTCACCAGCTTGTCGATCGAAGCCACAGCACGCGCAGTGATCACGTCGGCTTCCACCACGTCGGATACCTCCTCGGCACGCCCGCGGACCACCGTAACGTTGTCAATACCCGTTATCTCCGCAGCCTCAAACAACCAGGCCGTACGCCGTTCCATGGGCTCCACCAGCACCACAGGACGGGAAGGCTCCATCGCAGCCAGCACCATGCCAGGTAGGCCAGCACCGGAACCGACGTCCACGAGCGTGCCGTCAGGCAAGAAGGGTGCCAATGCGGCCGAGTTAAGGATGTGGCGCTCCCAAATTCGGGTCAACTCCCTAGGGCCTATAAGCCCACGCAGGATGCCCTGATCGGCCAATAGTTCCGCGAAAGAACGCACGCGTCCGAGCGAGTCGCCAAAAAACTCCTCAAGTGCGGGGGAGTCATTGAGGGGATCCCCCGTCAGGGTGCGCAGTGCTGGATCTACATCACCAACAACTGAACCCGACTTAGGGGTGGACGACACCAGATGCCCTTGCCCTGATGCTGAGGCATGGAACTCGTCTTCACTTGATGCGGTCATCCCCTACACCTCCCCGGTTGTTTCACGTGAAACACTACCCGCCACCCGCGATTTCACCGAGGGTGGTCAGGAATGACTTGTGAGCCTTCTATTCGCTGGCAGGAAGAATGACGACGTGACGCGACGGGTCTTCACCCTCGGACTCGGACCTGAGCCCGGCCTCGAGCACGACGTCGTGTACCACCTTGCGCTCGAACGCGTTCATGGGGTCAAGGGCCAACGCCTGTCCTGACTCCCTTACCTTGGCTACGGCTTCGCGTGCCGCCTCCGCAAGGCGCTCACGTCGACCAGCGCGGAAGTCGGTGATGTCCAGCATTAGGCGACTCATCTCACCGGTCTCAGACTGCACCGCGAGGCGAGCGAGGTCCTGCAGCGCGTCAAGTACCTCTCCATCGGGGCCAACTAAGCGACGAAGGTTCTGGTTAGGACCTTCGGAGACGATGGCAACCTTGGCGCGTCCGGCCTCGACGGAGATGTCAATGTCTCCGTCCATATCCAAAATGTCGAGCAGCTCTTCGAGAAAGTCTGCGGCTGCGTCTCCCTCAGCGTCGAGGGACGAGGTGTTGGTGGATTCAGTCATCGGGGTTCTTTCAGTGATGGCCACGAGGAGGGGTGCTCCTCATGGTGCGGCATGGAAAATTCTAGAGCTTGAAGTAGCGCCTTGCGCCAACCGGAAAGCAGCTATCGCTTCTTGCGTGGCTTCTTCTTGGGCTGCACACGCTGTCCGCTGGACTCGCCCGCCTCGATCACGGGGTGCTCGGGGTCGGTGTTATCGATGAGCGGCGTGCCCTTCTTTGCGGCCTTAGCGGCCAGTCGCGCCTTGTACGTCTTCTCCGCGTCAGATCCGGGAGTAGGGTTTCGCCGAATCACGTAGAACTGCTGACCCATGGTCCACAAGTTAGTGGTGGTCCAGTAGATGAGGACACCGATCGGGAAGTTGGGTCCGGAGATCACGAAGATGAACGGTAGGACATACATCAGCACCTTCTGCTGCTGAGCCATAGGGCCCTCGAGTGCAGAAGCTGGCATGTTCTTGCGAGTCAACTGACGCTGCGTAAGGAAGGTAGTAGCGACCATCGCGATGATCAGAACGGACGCCACGATCTTGGTCGTCATAGTCGAGCCGGGCTCCAGGAACGACGAGGACAGCGGTGCCCCAAAAAGGCTCGCTGAGTCGGCCTGCGCGGATAGCTCCGGCGTTAGCCAACCAATACCGGCTGCGTCGGGGCCGATCTCATAGTTGAGGACACGAAACAGCGCGAAGAAGATAGGCGCCTGCACGAGCATGGGCAGACACGAGGCAAAGGGGTTTGTCTTGTGCTTGGAATACAACTCCATGGTCTCGCGGCTCATCGCCTCGCGAGAGGCCGCATCCTTCTTGCCCTTGTACTTGGCCTGCACCGCTTTCAGTTCCGGAGCGATCATCTGCATCGCACGGGAAGCCTTGATCTGCTTCACGAACAGCGGCACCAGAATGATGCGGATCGTGATCACCAGACCGACAATGGACAGCGCCCACGCGGCACCCGAATCCGGCGGAAGTCCCAGCCAGGTCAGCATGGTGTGCCAGACCACCATGATGTCGGCCACGACAATCTCGATAGGCCGGAAGATGATCATAAAGTTCATGGTTGTCCTTAGTTGCTGGTCAGAGAATGAAGGCTAGGCGAGGCGACAGCGTCGTCGGTAGCGGCCATCGCGGCGTTGTTACGGGAAAGTCGAAAGCGCTTCTGACCCGGAGCGGGGACGTCGTCGACGCCTCCGTTGCTCCACGGGTTACACCGCAGCACTCGCCACGCAGCCAGTGCACTACCCGTCAGCGCGCCGTGGCTCTGGATTGCTTCCAGTCCATAGTGTGAGCACGAGGGGTAGTACTTGCAACGCGGGCCAGTGAGGGGAGAGATCACTGACTGGTAGCCGCGAATGGTGAAGATCAGCACGGCACTGGGAGCCGATGCCACGGCTCGGGCCGCCTTGCCTGCCTGCCCGCTCATGCGGGAACCTTCGCATCGGCCGCCGCGAGGGCACCGGAAAGATCCGCCCGTAGCTGCGCGTAGGAAGCGTCGGCCGCAGCCGGGAGCGCACGCACAACAACGCCACTACCAGGGGAAAGCGTGGGAAGAAGCTCCGCCATGATGGCGCGCATGCGCCGCTTGACTCGGTTACGAATCACGGCACCTCCCACTGCTTTAGATACGGCAAAACCGGCCATGCTCGTCGCATCGCCGGTTCGCGCTAGATAAACCACTGCCGTCTTCCGACCACTCTTAGAACCGCGACGCATCACGAACTGGAAGTCCGATGCCGCGCGCATCCGAGAGCTGGCAGGAAGCAAGTGTTATGCCGAGATCTTGCCGCGGCCCTTGCGACGACGGGTGGAAAGGATGGATCGGCCGGCACGGGTGCGCATACGCAGGCGGAAGCCATGCGTCTTAGCGCGCTTGCGTACATTCGGCTGGAAAGTCCGCTTGCTCACGGGAGTACTCCAAGACGTTTGAGGGGTGGGTCAAATCAGCGACCTAACGTTACGCCGAACTGGAACCGTGGTCAAATCACACGTCTCGCGTTGGTTACACCGCCTGAACAAGATAGGCTCCACCATCTCGGACTCGTTTGTTGGCAGCGACACGCCGATGAGCTGAGTAACGAAAAGATGACAGCCCATTCACCCCTGTGGATAATGCTGTGGACAAGCAGAAAGGGCGAACGTAAACGTGGCTTCAGACGAGTTGACTCAGACCATCGATGAGGTGTGGTCGCAAGCGGTCGACTTGCTGCACGAGGACGATGAGCTTTCGCCCCAGAACCGTTCCTTCCTCCGCCTGATCAAGCCACTGGCTGTCGTCGAGGGCAACGTGTTCTTGGCGGTCGCCGAGGAGTTCACCAAGAACAAGGTTGAGTCCACCATTCGTGGTCCACTCACCGAGGCGCTCAGTGAGGTCATCGGACACGACATTCGGATCGCCGTCACTGTCGACTCTTCCATTCGCCCGCCCAGCCCCGCTCGCGCGAACGATGACGGTGAGCACCACACCCCGCGGCCACCGCGCCGGGTCGCTCCCATCGAAGATCCGCACCTTAACCCCAGGTACACGTTCGACACCTTCGTCATTGGCTCGTCCAATCGCTTTGCGCACGCCGCGGCGCTAGCCGTCGCCGAGTCACCCGGCAAGACCTACAACCCGCTCTTCATCTACGGCGACTCCGGACTGGGCAAGACCCACCTGCTGCATGCGATCGGTCACTACACTCGCCACCTGAAGCCAGACACTCGGGTGCGCTATGTGAACTCCGAGGAGTTCACCAACGACTTCATTAACTCGATTCGAGACGATCGGTCACTGAGCTTCAAGCGCCAGTATCGCGAAGTCGATGTATTGCTGGTCGACGACATTCAGTTCCTGCAGGGCAAGGAACAGACTCTCGAGGAGTTTTTCCACACTTTCAATGCTCTGCATAACGCTGGCAAGCACGTGGTCATCACTGCTGACGTCAGTCCGCGAAACCTGGCCGGCATCGAAGACCGCATGCGCACCCGGTTCGAGTGGGGCCTCATGACCGACGTGCAGCCGCCCGACCTCGAAACCCGCATCGCCATCCTTCGCAAGAAGGCACAGGCGGACGATGTCCAGGCCCCAGGCGACGTGCTCGAGTACATCGGCTCCAACATCACCAGCAATATCCGCGAGTTGGAGGGCGCGCTTATTCGCGTCACCGCGTTCGCCGCGCTCAACAAGCAGCCGGTTGACCTGAGCCTCGCCCAGGTGGTGCTCAAGGATCTAATCTCTGACGACGATTCCGAGATCACCGCGGCAACCATCATCTCGATCACTGCCGAGTACTTCAGCATCACGATCGACGAGCTCACGGGCACCAGTCGTAGCCGTGTCTACGTCACGGCACGGCAAATCGCGATGTACCTCTGCCGCCAACTCACCGACCTTTCGCTACCCAAGATCGGCGACCACTTTGGCGGCAAGGACCACACCACGGTGATGTACGCGGTCAAGAAGGTCGAAGACCAAATCGCGCAGCGTCGTCAGATGTACAACCAGGTCAACGAGATCCACGCCCGCATTAAGCAGCAGTCGCGCGGCTAGTGCTTGGTGATGCCCTCCGCATAGGCCTTCATGGAACGGTTGTACCTGGGCAGCGTCTCCGCGAGACCCAAGAGCGCCACTTGCAGGCCTAACGTGGTGAGACCCAGATCGTGGAGCGCTAGCGCACGCACCAGCGCGGGCGCTTGCCCCACGACGGCCGATGCATCGGTTCCGGTCGCTTCCCAGGCATCCAGGACGGCGAGGCACTCCTTGGCGGAGCCCTCGGCGCGCAGCGAGCTCGCTAGTTGCAACGAGGCCTGAGGCGCACGCTCGTGGTCAAGACCCGCCTCGATGGCGTGTCGATACAGCTCGATGGCACTGCGGGTCATGCCAAGCGAGTCGTGAATCGACGCCCACTCAAACAGGGCGGCCCCATCACCCACATCGCGTTGTGCGATCAGTTCTCGCATCTGATCGAGCATCTCTGCCGGCCTCGTATCATCCATTTGGGCCCAAAACTGGTCAATGTGTGCTTCCCACGAGGTATTCATGGGTCCATTCTCACGAGTTTTCAGTGATCATGCGGACGCCATCACTATGTCGTTCCGTCCAGTTTGATGTCGTTAGCCCGTCGTGCACACCTGTGAATAACTATGTGCATACTCGTGGAGACAAGCGTGAGCGTCCGTGGACGAGATGTGAAGAAATCACAAGTTCTGTGGGCGGGGGATCCGTCGTTCACAACCCGCCTGTCGTTCATCAACGTGCTATCCGCAATTCGTTCACAACCCAATATTGTGATTTACCAGCCTGATCGAACGATCTCCACAGTTTCACCGGTGCCTATGACTACTACTCATCTTCTTCTCTAGGTTTTCCACTGGTCCTTCATAAGGCTCACGCCACCCCGGCATCACACCCGTTGTCCGAGCTTGCTGGTTAGATGGATTCAACCCTTGTCATTCAGACCCAGTCTTGCCGTAGTCTGTCCGACAGACCCGAGGAGTATTCAATGAAGTTTTCCGTCGACCGCGACGTACTGGCTGACGCCGTTGCCTGGACTTCGCGCGCCGTTCCGGCGCGACCACCCGTTCCGGTCCTCGCCGGCGTCCGCATCGTCGCCGACGACTCGGGCACTGTGAGGCTCGCCAGCTTCGACTATGAAGTCTCCGCCCGCAGCGAGTTTGCTGCCGACGTTGAGACCCCTGGTGAGGTTCTAGTCTCCGGTCGTTTGCTCAAGGAAATCGCGAACGCTCTGCCACACAAGCCGGTGCAGTTCGTCCTCGATGGCACTAAGGTCGCGGTCACGTGTGGTGCTTCGCGATTCACCCTTGCGACCATGCCCGTTGACCAGTACCCCACCCTTCCCGAGTTCCCCGCACAGTCCGGCACGATTGACGGCGCGGAGTTCCAGCACGCAGTCAGCCAGGTGACCTCCGCCGCCTCACGGGACGAGACGTTGCCGATTCTGACCGGTGTCCGGATGGAGATTGAGGGCTCGCACATTTCGCTACTCGCGACCGACCGTTACCGCCTCGCGCTACGCGAGGTGGGTTGGAAGCCGTCGTCACCCGACGCATCGGCCGTCGCGTTGGTTCGCGCCAAGACCTTGAATGAAACCGCGAAGTCGTTGAGTGCCGGTGATGTCACCGTCGCACTGAGTTCCGGCCAGGGTGTCGACCTTGTCGGATTCGAGGCGGGCGGCCTGGTCACCACGTCGCTACTGATGGACGGCGACTACCCGCAGGTACGTCGACTCTTCCCAGACGAGAGCCCCATCACAGCGGTCGTGAAGACGTCGGACCTGATCGAGGCGACCAAGCGAGTCTCGTTGGTGGCAGAGCGCAACTCTTCCGTGCGGCTTGCCTTCACCGAAGGTGAGGTCACCCTCGATGCGGGCCAGACCGACGATGCTCAGGCTTCCGAGGCACTCGAGTGCGCACTCGATGGCGAGCCGATTGTGGTCGCCTTCAACCCCACGTTCCTGCTGGATGGCCTGAACGCTCTGGGATCCGAGTACGTGCAGTTGGGCTTCACTCAGGACACCAAGCCCGTTGAGTTCGTCGGGCTGGACAAGCCGGGCGGCACCGTCGCGTCCGAGTTCCGGTACCTGCTCGTCCCCATCCGCATCGCCTCCTAAAGCGCGCGCCGATGCGCGTCACGCACCTGCAGCTCACGGATTTCCGCTCGTATGAGGGGATTGATGTGAAGTTCGGCCCTGGCGTCACCACGTTGGTCGGACGCAACGGACAGGGTAAGACCAACGTGGTCGAGGCAGTGCGGTATTTGTCCACATTGTCGAGTCACCGTGTTGCGACCGATGCTCCGTTGATTCGCTTCGGTGCTCCGAGGGGTGTCATCGGGGCGCGGGTAGATAAGGCCGGTCGCTCTCTCTCGCTTGAGATAACGCTGGTGCCAGGCAAGGCGAACACCGCGCGCCTCAACCGCGGCACCGCACGACCACGTGATCTCATGGGAATTGTGCGGACTGTGGTCTTCGCCCCGGAAGACCTAGCGTTGGTCAAGGGAGATCCCGGCGGCCGTAGGACCTTCATGGACGAACTGTGTGTGGCACTTCAACCTGCACTCGCGGGCGACATGGCCGACTACGACCGCGTCCTCCGGCAGCGTTCCAGCATGCTGAAGAGCGCACGTCATGCACGTGGCGACCTGACGATGCTCGATGTTTGGGATGAGAAACTTGCGGATCTGGGAGGCCGGATCGTGGCGGCGCGGCGCCGCGCGGTCGCCGCGCTCGCGCCCTACGTCTCGACCGCCTACGCGGATGTTGCGCCTGACGGCGGCGACTGCCTGGTGTCCTACTCGACTTCGTTGGACCGAGGCGAGGGCCGCGACGATCACGTCGAACCTCTGCCAGCTGATGCATCGGCGGCGGATATTGGCGTTCGGCTTGTGGAACGGCTAGGTCAGCTGCGCCCCAAGGAGTTGGACCGTGGCGTGACGCTCGCGGGTCCGCACCGCGATGACCTGGAGATTCGCCTGGGCGAGATGCCGGCTAAGGGGTACGCGAGTCACGGTGAGAGTTGGTCCTGCGCGCTAGCACTGCGCTTGGGATCCTACGACTTGCTGACGGCGGATGACGGCCCGGACGCCGGCGACGATGGTGAGCCGATACTGATTCTGGACGACGTGTTTGCCGAACTTGATGCTGGCCGTCGTGCCGCACTCGCCGCGCGGCTGGTCAACGCCAGCCAGGTGTTAATCACTGCGGCCGTCGCCGAGGACGTGCCCGATGCCCTCGCAGGCGACGTCGTTCGAGTGGCCGACGGAAAAATTTTCAGCGGCGGCTCCGCCGCCGCCCCAGACCCGGCGCTTGGTTTCAAGAATGAATGACGAGGACGGAACCGGCGCCGACGAGACTGAGCAGAATCCGCCGGCCACTCGCAAGGACGGCGCGGACCTAGCTCGCGAGGCGATGGCCCGGGCTCGCGCATCGGCTCGCGAACGCGGTGCGTATCGCACCTCACCCAAGGCGGCTCGCGTGAAGCGCGAGACTAAGCGGCGTGAGAGCCAGCCGTTCCAGGGTGGCCGAGACCCGCTCGCGATGAGTGATGCAGTGGATACGCTGATGCGTCGCATGGGTTGGACTGAGCAACTCGAAGTGTCGGGAGTAACGGGTCGCTGGCGCGAAGTGGTGGGCGACCAAATTGCGGATCACTGCGAACCATTGGGTTTTGACGAGGGCATCCTGACGGTGAAGGCTAGTTCTACCGCGTGGGCCACCCAGCTCACCATCATGTCGGGCCAGATTCGCCACCGGATCAATGAGGAGTTTGGCCGCGACATCGTGCGCGAGATCAAGGTTGCCGGTCCCACCACCCGCTCCTGGACCAAGGGTCCACGCACGGTCAAGGGCCGCGGCCCTCGAGATACTTACGGATGATGCCGTTTTTGGTGGGGTGTCCCGTTCTTCACAGATAGCCGAAAATCACACAAATTCCGGCCTAAAACGCGCTAGAATGATCCGAGTTATCCTGCGTGCCGTCTAGGCGTGCGACATCCGCTTAAAAGGGGAATTTGTGGCCAAGAACGACGCACAGGCGGTCGAGCCTGAATACGGTGCCGGAAATATCACCGTACTAGAGGGACTCGAGGCAGTCCGCAAGCGCCCCGGTATGTACATCGGTTCAACCGGTGAACGAGGCCTTCATCACTTGGTTTATGAGGTTGTCGACAACTCCGTTGACGAGGCGCTTGCCGGGTATTGCGACACCATCACCGTGACCTTGCTGGCCGACGGCGGCGTCCGCACCACCGACAACGGCCGCGGTATTCCCGTCGACATCCACCCCACCGAGGGCAAGCCCACGGTCGAGGTCGTCATGACGATCCTGCACGCCGGCGGTAAGTTCGGCGGGGGCGGCTACGCAGTCTCCGGTGGACTCCACGGTGTGGGTATCTCCGTCGTGAACGCGCTGAGCTCCAAGGTCGAGACGGTCGTCAAGCGCCAGGGCAACGTGTGGCGCCAGACCTTTGCCGACGGTGGTGCCCCGCAGGGCACGCTTGAGAAGGGCGAGGCCACCGAGGACACCGGAACGCAGCAGACGTTCTGGGCCGATGACACCATCTTTGAGACCACGGACTACGACTTCGAAACGCTGCGCGCCCGCTTCCAGCAGATGGCCTTCCTGAACAAGGGCCTGGCCATCTCCCTCACGGACGAGCGTCCGGAGCACATGGAAGAGGACGAGGACGGCAACCAGACGCAGCGTGCCGTGACGTACAAGTACGACGGTGGACTTGTCGACTATGTCGCCCACCTCAACGCCGCCAAGAAGGCGGACCTCGTCCACCCCGAGGTCATCAGCTTTGAGCAGGAGAGCCCGGACAAGAAGATCTCCGCTGAACTCGCAATGCAGTGGACCAACGCCTACTCCGAGTCAGTCTTCACGTACGCCAACACGATCGCAACGACCGAGGGCGGTGCGCACGAGGAGGGCTTCCGCGCTGCGATGACCTCGCTCATCAATCGTTACGCACGCGAGAAGGGCATCCTCAAGGAGAAGGACGACAACCTCACCGGCGACGACGTCCGCGAGGGCCTGACCGCAGTCATCTCCGTCAAGCTGGCAGAACCGCAGTTCGAGGGCCAGACCAAGACCAAGCTCGGTAATACCGAGGCGAAGACCTTTGTCCAGAAGGCAGTGCACGAGCTACTCACCGACTGGTTCGACGGCCACCCCAACGAGGGCAAAGAAGTCATTCGGAAGGCGATCCAGGCGTCGCAGGCGCGCATGGCCGCACGCAAGGCACGCGAGGCCACACGTCGCAAGGGCCTGCTCGAGTCGGGCGGCATGCCAGGAAAGCTCAAGGACTGCCAATCCAAGAACCCCGAAGAGTGTGAGATCTTCATCGTGGAGGGCGACTCCGCAGGCGGTAGCGCCGGAGCTGGTCGTGAGCCCCACAACCAGGCCATTTTGCCTATTCGCGGAAAGATCCTGAACGTCGAGCGGGCACGCCTCGACCGTGCGCTCGGCAACAACGAGGTCCAGGCCCTGATCACCGCGTTCGGCGCTGGCATTGGCGAGGACTTCGACATCGACAAGGCCAGGTACCACAAGATTGTGCTGATGGCCGATGCCGACGTCGACGGCCAGCACATTGCCACGCTGCTGCTCACACTGCTGTTCCGGTACATGCGCCCGCTGATCGAAGCCGGTTACGTGTACCTGGCGCAGCCGCCGCTGTTCAAGCTCAAGTGGACCAACGCCGACCACGAGTACGTGTACTCGGACCGCGAGCGGGATAACCGTCTCGAAGAAGGGGCCAAGGAAGGCAAGAAGATCCCCAAGGAGAACGGCATCCAGCGCTACAAGGGTCTGGGCGAGATGAATGACGAAGAACTGCGCGTCACCACGATGGACCCGGAGACCCGCACACTGCTCAAGGTCACCATGGACGATGCAGCAGCCGCCGAGGAAGTCTTTGTCACCCTCATGGGAGACGACGTCGAGGCACGCCGTAACTTTATCCAGCGCAACGCGAAGGACGTGAGGTTCCTTGACATCTAATCCCATTACACCCGGCATCAGCGAGCGGGTCGTAAACCACGGAACCATCGAGGCAGTGGACCTCAATACCGAGATGCAGCGGTCCTACCTGGACTACGCCATGTCGGTCATTGTGGGACGCGCCCTCCCCGACGTTCGCGACGGACTCAAGCCCGTCCACCGGCGCGTCATGTACGCGATGTTCGACGGCGGCTACCGCCCGGACCGCGCCTACTCGAAGTGTTCGCGCGTGGTCGGCGACGTCATGGGTAAGTTTCACCCCCACGGCGACTCGGCAATTTACGATGCGATGGTTCGGCTGGTTCAGCCCTGGGCCCTGCGCTACCCGCTGATCGACGGCCAGGGAAACTTCGGTTCCTCTGGTAACGACGGCGCCGCCGCCTCGCGGTACACCGAGTGCAAGATGGCGCCGCTCGCCCTCGAGCTCGTCCGCGAGATCGACAAGGACACCGTCGACTTCCAGGACAACTACGACGGCCGCACGCAGGAGCCTGTCGTCCTGCCCGCACGCTTCCCCAACCTGCTGGTCAACGGCTCGTCAGGAATTGCGGTCGGTATGGCCACCAACATTCCCCCGCACAACCTCCGCGAGGTTGCCGAGGGGGTGCAGTGGTACCTGGACAACCCCACGGCTTCCCGCGAGGAGCTACTCGAGGCGCTCATCGAGCGCATCAAGGGGCCCGACTTCCCCACCGGCGCCACAATTCTTGGCCGCCGCGGCATCGAAGAGGCGTACCGCACCGGTCGAGGCTCCGTCACGATGCGCGCGGTCGTCAACATCGAGGAGATCCAGGGCCGCATGTGCCTGGTCGTCACCGAGCTGCCGTACCAGGCCAACCGCGACAACCTGGCGATCAAGATCGCCGAGCTCGTCAAGGACGGCAAGGTGCAGGGCATCGCCGACCTGCGCGACGAGACTTCCGGTCGGACCGGCCAGCGCCTCGTCGTGGTCCTCAAGCGTGACGCCGTCGCCAAGGTTGTCCTCAACAACCTCTACAAGCACACGCAGCTGCAGGAGTCTTTCGGTTGTAACATGCTCGCGATCGTGGACGGCGTGCCCCGCACGCTCGCCCTTGACGGATTCGTTCGGCACTGGGTCACGCACCAGCTCGAGGTCATCGTCCGCCGCACGCGGTACCGCTTGCGTGAGGCCGAGCGCGAGGCTCACATCCTGCAGGGCTACCTCAAGGCGCTCGACGCGATCGACGAGGTCATTGCCCTCATCCGCCGCTCGCCCACTGTGGACGAGGCCCGCGCGGGTCTGATGGAGCTACTTGACGTGGACGAGGTCCAGGCGACCGCGATCCTCAACCTGCAGCTCCGCCGCCTCGCGGCACTCGAGCAGCAGTCCATCACCTCGCAGTACGAGGCGCTCATGACGGAGATCAAGGATCTCAACTCGATTCTTGAGTCGCAGGACCGCCAGCGCGCGATCATCGGCGAGGAGCTCGGCGAGATTGTCCGCAAGTACGGCGACGACCGCCGCACGGAGATCTCGCTGTTCGATGGCGAGGTCAACATGGAAGACCTCATCGCCGAAGAGGAGGTAGTCGTCACGATCACCTCGGGCGGCTACGCCAAGCGCACCCGCTCGGACCAGTACCGCGCGCAGAAGCGTGGCGGTAAGGGAATCCGCGGCGCCACGCTGCGTAGTGATGACATGGTCGACACCTTCATGGTCACGACGACGCATCACTGGCTGCTGTTCTTCACGAACATGGGCCGCGTGTATCGCGCCAAGGGTTACGACCTGCCCGAGGGCGGCCGCGACTCCAAGGGCCAGCACGTCGCGAACCTGCTCGAGTTCCAGCCGGGCGAGGAGATCGCCCAGGTCATGGACCTGCGTACCTACGCCGACAAGCCGTACCTGGTGCTTGCCACCAAGCGCGGCCTGGTCAAGAAGAGCCGCCTGGAGGATTACGACTCGAACCGCTCGCGCGGTCTGATCGCGATCAACCTGCGGGACGTCGAGGGCGAGGACGGCGAATTGCGTCCCGACGAGTTGGTCGCTGCGCGACTAGTCTCCGACGACGACGACCTCATGCTGGTATCCCGCAAGGGTCAGTCCCTCCGCTTCAACGCGCACGACGGCGAGTTGCGTCCCACCGGACGTGCGACCTCAGGCGTCAAGGGCATGAGCTTCCGCGACGAGGACGAGCTGCTGGCGATGGACGTCATCGCCGCAGGCGTTCCCGAGGCGGGAGATGAGTCGGAAGACGACGCGGCGGACGATGCCGTGGTCACCGATACCGAGGGTCCCTACTCATTTGTGGTCACCGAACACGGGTTTGCCAAGCGCACCGCGGCATCGGCCTGGCGCGCGAAGCACCGCGGTGGCCTTGGCGTCAAGGTCGCCAAGTTGACCGAGGAGCGCGGCGACCTGATCGGCGCACTGCTCGTGGACGAGGGCGACGAGGTGCTGGTCATCATGCAGTCCGGCAAGGTGCTGCGCTCGAGCGTGGACCAGGTCGACGCACGCGGCAAGAACACCATGGGCGTGACCTTCGCGAAGCCCGCCAAGGGAGACCGCATCATCGGCATCGCGCGCAACGTCGAGCGCAAGCTTGCCGGTGACGATGAGGCGGAAGGCGACGCGGAGGCCCCAGCCGCTGCAGCATCGGGCGACGTGGTGGAAGCCGCCCCCGAGGCAACCGCTGAAGCCGAGCCGACCACCGAAGACTAGAAACGCAAAGAGCCCGGGCGTCCTCCTGAACGGAGGGTGACCCGGGCTTTTGCGTTTGTGCCGATGTCGCTCTGTGCGTTGAGAAGGACAACCGAGTGGGTTGACCGTCTCAACGCCCATTATTTCTGCTTAGACGGACGACTGGCCGACCTGTCCTTCTGAGCGCACCGCCGGGGGCATCTTCACGAACAGCAGCATGATCATCCCCGCGAGGACCACGGAGATGATTCCGAACACGCCCCAGATGGTCGCGCCGGTGAGGGTAATCACGATCGACGACATGGCGGGTGCGAGGAATGACGCCGCTCTCCCGGTGGTGGCGTAGAGGCCAAAAATCTCACTCTCGCGACCGGGCGGGCTGACCCGTGCCAGGAGGGAGCGGGACGCAGCCTGGGCGGGGCCCACGAAGGCGGTGAGTAGCAACCCGAAGACCCAGAAGACGATGTTGCCTTCAGCGTGCAGGATGACCACGGCCAGGCCGGAGAACACAATCCCTCCGAGCGCAAACAGGATGACCGCGCGGGGGCCCAGCCAGTCATCGAAGCGTCCGGCGATGATCGTCGACACCCCGGCGATCAGGTTGGCCGCGATGCCGAACATGATGACTTCCTGGTTGGAGAACCCGAACGACTTGGAGGCGATGATCGCGCCAAAGGTGAAGACTCCGGCCAGGCCGTCGCGGTAGACGGCGGAGGCGAACAGGAACCACAGCGTGCTGCGGGCATCGCGCCAGAGTTCCTTGAGGTCGTGAATCAGCACGGCATAGCCGCGCCAGATGCTCACTCGCGCGTGCTGGGTGCCGGTCACCTCGGGCACGTACGCGAAGATGGGCCACGCGAACAGGACGGTCCACACGGCACACCCGACGGCAATCAGGCGATACGCCATCCCGTTGGACGTGTCCATGCCCCACCAGTCGGCGCCGTCCGCGACGACCACGATGACCAAGGCCACGATCCCGCCGATGTAACCCAAGCCCCAGCCGAGCCCCGACACGCGACCCACGGACTTCTTGTTGCTGACCTGGACGAGCATGGCGTTGTAGTTCACGCCAGCAATCTCGTTGAAGACAGCGCCGATCGCGATGAGGGAGGCGCCCAGCAGGAAGAACGACGGCTGTGCCTGGACAAAGAAAAGGCCGAACATGCACCCGATCAGGACCAGGGTGCAGCCACCCAGCCACACCTTGCGACGCCCGCTCGAGTCTGCCCGCTGCCCGATGACCGGCGCGATCAGGGCAACGAAGACCCCGGCAATGGTGACGGCCCAGCCCACCTTGGAGACGAGCGCGGCGATGGCAGCGTCGTACGTCGCATTCCCCTCGCCCAGCGCTGCGATCGCGGGATCGATGAAACTGTCGCTCGCGAGGTAGAGCGCGACAAAGACGAAGGTGATGATCACGGAGTTGAACGGCTGCGTCGCCCAGTCCCAGAGCGCCCAGGAGATCACTCGTTTACGCGGAATCCGCTCCGCTACCCCGGAGCCGGGGTCGCCCAAGGCGAGTACGTGCGGGGGCGTCGGCGCGTCCGTCATAAGACATAGTGTGCCGGTGGACGGTGACCAACGGGTAACGAACGCGCGAACGCCGCGAATTTGAGCGATACGATCAGAAAATGGACAAGCGCGAAGCCCCCGTCAACCCCACGGCCACGGTGATGGATTGGCACCCTGACATCCTCGAGGGATACGAGGCAGCGAGGCTGCCGGAGCCCACACGAACACGTCGCAACCGTGGTGCGGTGCGCACCCTGGTACGCCGCATTGATCAGCCCGCCCATCCGCGCGGCATCGTCGTGCACGTCCATGGCCGCAATGACTATTACTTCCAGACTCACGTGGCCGATGCTTTTGCTGGGCACGGATTGGCGTTCTACGCCGTGGACATGCGCCGCGCGGGCCGTTCGCTCCAGCCGGATGAACTCCCCCACCACTTCACGCGCATCGCCGAACTAGGCGAGGACATCACCGCCGCGATCGATGCCGCGGTTGCCGATGCTGGTGACCTGCCGGTGATAGTCCATAGTCACTCCACCGGAGCGCTCGGTGCGGCGATCTGGGCCAGCGATGTGTCCCACCCCAACCTCGCGGGCGTGATCCTCAACAGCCCCCTCTTTGGGCTCAGGCTCAAGAGCTGGAAGGCCATCGGAATCGAACTCACGCCGGTAATCGGAGCGGTCGCCCCCACCTTAATCATGGATCCAGCACCCACCGTCTACACCCAGCGCCTCGCAGCCCAGGACGGCGGTGGCTGGGTGTTCGACGGCGCCTGGAAGAAGTCGACGGGCGAGCCGGCCACCGCGGGCTGGCTGGGAGCCACCGTCTCCGCGCGTCGCCGCGTGGCCAAGGGGTTGAGTATTGAGGTGCCCGTGCTCGTCGCCCATGCCGACTCCACCGGCCCTGACAAGTTCGACAACCCGCGCGTGGACTCCCAGGACACCGTGGTGGACGTGGACCCGATCCGCAAGAGTGGACCCGGCCTCGGAGCCAACGTGACAATGCTGGAGGTGGCGGGAGCGATGCACGACGTTTCGTTGTCAGCGCCGGGCCCCCGGCAGGTCTACTTCGATGCGGTGACGCAGTGGCTCGACTCCATCCTGGACTAGCGTTCGCTGCGCCCCAGATGTAGCCGGCGTGGGTACCGTGGAGACATGACGACTCGGCACCCGTACTTCGACAACAACGGTCTTCCCATCGCGCTCGCGCATCGAGGCTTCTCGCTGGATGGCCTAGAGAACTCGATGCGGGCTTTCCAGTCCGCGGTTGACCTAGGCTACGGCTACCTCGAGACCGATGCCCACGGAACTCTGGATGGCGTGGCGGTGGCGCTGCACGACGCGACGCTCGACCGGACTACCGACGCGACGGGCGAGGTTTCCAACCGGCGCTGGGACTCGGTGAAGGTGGCCCGCATCGGCGGCATCGAACCCGTTCCCGCCCTGGAGGACGTGTTGGGCACCTGGCCCACCGTCAAGGTCAACATCGACGTCAAGGGCGTCTCTGCCATTGAGCCTGTCGCGAAGGTGATCGAGAAGACCAAGTCGCACGACCGCGTGTGCATCGGGTCCTTCTCTGCGGATCGTCGCCGCAAGACCCTCAAACTACTCAGCCGGCCGGTCGCGAGCCCCGCAGCTCAGCGCGAGGCGATTGGGTGGCTGATCGGCTCGGTTCTGGGCGCCGACCCGGAGATCACGCTCGGCGAGGTCGATGCGCTACAGATTCCCTGGCGCAATGGCCGCGTCAAGTTCCTCCGCAAGCGCCAGGTGGCGTCAGCGCATGAGGCGGGCCGCCAGATTCACGTGTGGACCATCAACGACCGTGACGAGATGGTGGAACTGCTGGATCTAGGCGTGGACGGCATCGTGAGCGATCGAGCCGACATTCTCAAGGAAGTGCTGGTGGAACGCGGCCAGTGGGCCTAGTGCCCGAGCAAGCCACCGCATCGGCTTCTTTTGACTGAATCAAAACAAGCCCCTAGGCTAATGAGGTGACCACCACGCAGCCCGCGACCCTCGCGCCCGATGGCGCCAGCGTGCTACGCGCGGCCGGCTTGCGGGTCACCGATTCGCGTGTCCAGGTGATGATCGCGCTCGCGGCGATTCCCCACGCTGGCGCCGATGCTGTCTATGCTCGCGTCCGCGAGTCCCTGCCGAACACCTCGCGCCAGGCTGTCTACAACGTGCTTGGCGACTTGACCCGTGCCGGGATCGTCCGTCGCATCGAGCCTGCCGGACAGCCGGGCCTCTTCGAGCTTCGCGTGGGGGACAACCATCACCACGTGATCTGTACCAACTGTGGCGTGGTTGCCGACGTCGATTGCGCGGTTGGTCACGCACCGTGCTTGACCCCGAGCACCGAGGGTGGCTTTGTCATCGCCGAGGCCGAGGTCACCTACTGGGGGCTGTGCGGCGACTGCCGGTCAGGATCCACGGCACAAGTTTCAACCAATCTCATCTCAACGAAGGAGAAGTGACATGACTGAAAAGTTCACGACCAATGATGCAGGCGCTCCGGTCGCGTCCGACGACCACTCGCTCAGTGTCGGCCAAGACGGCCCCATTTCGCTGACCGACCACTACCTGGTCGAGAAGCTCGCGCAGTTCAACCGCGAGCGTGTCCCTGAGCGCGTGGTGCACGCCAAGGGCGGCGGAGCCTTCGGCACCTTGACCGTCACCGAGGACGTGTCCAAGTACACCCGTGCCGCACTTTTCCAGCCGGGCGCGAAGACCGAGATGCTCGCACGCTTCTCCACCGTGGCTGGCGAGCAGGGCTCACCCGACACCTGGCGTGACCCGCGCGGCTTTGCGCTCAAGTTCTACACGACTGAGGGCAACTACGACCTAGTCGGCAACAACACCCCCGTCTTCTTCATCAAGGACGGCATCAAGTTCCCCGACTTTATCCGCTCGCAGAAGCGCCTTCCCGGCTCGCACCTGCGCGACAACGACATGCAGTGGGACTTCTGGACGCTGCGCCCCGAGTCCGCTCACCAGGTCACCTGGCTCATGGGTGACCGTGGCCTGCCGCGTTCGTGGCGTGAGATGAACGGCTACGGCTCGCACACGTACCAGTGGATTAACGCCGAGGGTGAGCGCTTCTGGGTGAAGTACCACTTCATCTCCGAGCAGGGCGTTCACAACATGACGGGTGACGAGGCAGCTCAGCTGGCGGGATCGGACTCCGACCACCACATCCGTGACCTCTATACGCACATCGAGGAGGGTGAGTTCCCCACGTGGACGTTGTACGTGCAGATCATGCCCTACGACGAGGCAAAGGACTACCGCTTCAACCCGTTCGACCTCACCAAGACCTGGTCCAAGGATGACTACCCGCGCATCAAGGTGGGCACCATGGAGCTCAACCGCAACCCGGAGAACTACTTTGGCGAGATTGAGTCGGCGACGTTCTCCCCGGCGAACTTTGTCCCCGGCATTGGCCCGTCGCCAGACAAGATGCTGATGGCCCGCATCTTCAGCTACGCGGATGCTCACCGCTACCGCGTGGGCACCAATCACGCGCAGTTGCCCGTCAACCAGCCCAAGAACGCCGATGCGAACGGCCACTCGTACTCCAAGGAAGGCTCGATGCGCTACAACTTTGCGTCGGCCGACACCCCGGTGTACGCGCCCAACTCGAAGGGTGGAGCTCACGCCGACCCCGAGCGCGCCGCCGAGTCCGGTGGCTGGGAGACCGACGGCGAGATGACTCGCGCTGCCGCTACCCTGCACGCTGAGGACGACGACTTCGGTCAGCCCGGAACGCTCTACCGCGAGGTGTTCAACGATGCCGAGCGTCAGAGCCTGCTCGACCAGATCACCGGGCACGTGGGCGCCGTCAAGTCCGACGACATTCGTGAGCGCGCGATCCAGTACTGGACCAACGTGGATGGCGACCTCGGCGCCAAGCTGCGCGCGAACCTCGCTGGCGAGGCTCCCGACGAGGCCGGTGACCCCGGCACCAAGTGGGAGCCCACCGACGCGTAGGTAAACCACTGCGCCGGCACGACGCATCACTGATCACGCCTGAAGGGCCGGGTCTCCGAAAGGAGGCCCGGCCCTTCTGCGCGCCAGCGCGCAAGGGCGAGGGTCTTCGCCCAGCAGTCGCTCAGTGCGGGTTTGGACCCCACTTTCGCACTGAGTGACTGCTCAGAGGCACTCGGTGGCGCGGCGTCACCGTTGGGCGACGGGACGCGGAACCCGGCCGCAGCATCGGGCAAAATGGGACGCAAGATTCCCGTCGGGTACCCTGGTGTAGGCCGTCGACGGCCACCACCCAATTTTTTGCGCGGACATACGCCTGCGCCCCGGCCGGTGCGCGCCTTGCGCCACGGCGACGATTTGAGGCGAGAATCTACTCGCCGCCGTGAGGATAGCCATGACGACGAGCAAGAACAGCCAGCCAGAAAACAACTCCGAGACCCAAGAGCCCACACCCCAAGAACAGACGGCCGATGCGGCGGTTCAGACCATCGCGGAAGCTCGCACCGCGACGGGAGTGCCCGAGGTGACGAACGCGTGGGGTCGCATCACGCAGCCCAAGACGTGGGGTCGCCCCGAGTGGCTGAGCCCGCGCATCGCTCGCACCGAGATCTTGTCGGGCTTGGTCGTGGCGCTCGCGCTTATCCCAGAAGCCATCAGCTTCTCGATCATCGCCGGCGTGGACCCCCGCGTGGGTCTCTTCGCTTCGTTCACCATGGCGATCTCGATCGCCTTTCTGGGCGGACGCCCCGCGATGATCTCGGCCGCGACGGCCGCCGTCGCCCTAGTGCTTGCGCCGCTCGCGCGTGACTACGGCCTCGACTACATGATCGCCGCAGTCATCCTGGGCGGAATCATCCAGGTGCTGTTCGCGGTGCTCGGCATCGCCAAGCTGATGCGCTTCATTCCCCGCTCGGTCATGGTGGGATTTGTCAACGCGCTCGCGATCCTCATCTTTATGTCGCAGATCCCCCACCTACAGAACGTGTCCTGGGTGGTCTACCCGTTGGTGATTGCCGGACTAGCGATCATTACGTTCTTCCCCAAGCTCACCAAGGTGGTGCCGGCACCGCTCGTCGCGATCGTTGGCCTGACCCTGGTGACCACCATCTTCGCGATCGCAGTTCCCACCGTCGGTGACGAGGGCGCGTTGCCCGAGGGCCTGCCATCACTGCTGTTCCCGAACGTCCCGTTCAACCTGGAGACGTTGCAGATCATCTTCCCGTTCGCGCTTGGTATGGCCGCGGTTGGCCTGCTCGAGTCGCTAATGACCGCCAAGCTCGTGGACGATGTGACGGATACCCACTCGGACAAGACTCGCGAGGCCTGGGGCCAGGGTGCCGCGAACATCATCACCGGCTTCTTTGGTGGCATGGGTGGTTGCGCGATGATCGGCCAGACCATGATCAACGTGAAGGTGGGGCGTGCACGCACGCGCCTGTCGACGTTCATGGCCGGCATCTTCCTGCTAATCCTGATCCTGGTGCTCGGCGACGTAGTCGCGTCGATCCCCATGGCCGCGCTGGTCGCCGTGATGATCTTTGTCGCGTGGGCGACGTTTGACTGGCACTCGATGCGCTGGAGCACGCTCAAGCGCATGCCTAAGTCGGAGACCGCCGTCATGCTAGTCACTGTCGCTGTGGTGGTCGTGACTCACAACCTCGCGTACGGCGTCGTGGCCGGCGTGCTGCTGGCCAGCATCCTGTTCGCGCGTCGCGTCGCGCACCTCGCGACTGTCGTGGGCGGCCCCATCGAGGGAAACACCCGCCGCTACACCGTCACTGGCGAGCTCTTCTTTGCGAGCTCCAACGACCTGTTCAGTCAGTTCGACTATGCCGGTGACCCCGAGAACATCGTGATCGACATGACCCAGTCACACGTGTGGGATGCCTCAACCGTCGCGACCCTCGACAGCATCGTCTACAAGTACGAGAACCACGGCAAGAGCGTGGACATCCAGGGCCTGAACGACGAGTCTCTCAAGTTCCACGGCCGTATGTCGGGTCACCTGGGTGGCGGTCACTAACACCTGCCGATCGCTAGTCGTCCTTGTGGACGGCCGCGCGAATCAGGTCTGTCGCATTCGCGTCCGGTAGGTAGGCGCGCAGGATGGCGAGTGAGATTCCGGGCAGTTGCGCCTCATCCTCGAATGCGAGGTACATCGGAACGTGTTCTGGCTTGAACTTGGCTTTGAAACGCTCGAGGCTGGTGAACCCGTAATACGGCTCCATTTTGTCCGCGAGGATATCGAGCATGCGTTCCAGCGGGCTACCGGTCTCCGCGGAGTACGACAACGGAGCGCAGGACAGTGAGATGAACTCGTAGCCTTGCTCCTTGAACTCCATCGCGGTTTGCGCGATGAGGAATTCCATCACGCCGCTCATGACGCCGTCGTCGAGGCGGCGCTGCATGATGTCGATGGTCCATCCCACCACGTCGCCGTCGCGGTAGACGGGCATCCAGCTGGTCATGCCGTGAACCGTGCCGTCTTCGTGAACTGCAAGGTGCATGACCACGTTGGGATCCTCGGCTTCCTTGAGCCCGCCCAGCGTAAAGCCCATCTCGGGTAGCGACTTATCGCCCACCCATTGAGCGGCGATGGTTCCGAGTTGGTCCTTGAGGCCACGGGGCGCATCGTGCATGCGTACCGCCGTCATGGTGACGCCCTCGCGGTTTGCCCGGTTGATCGCGCTACGGACGTCCTGCCAGGCCTTGCCCTTGAACTCGAGTTCGGGAAGACGGATGACGGTGTCCTCAGCCACCTGGATGGACCGGTAGTCGAAGGCCTCGAGCACGTCGCGGAACTCCGCGGTCACGGAGAAGAACGTGGGTCGCAAACCGTGCGAGCGGCAGAAGTCGAAGAACTCGTGCATGTCCTCGCGCACGTCCTCCGGCCTGCCGACGGCGTCCGACAGCACGATCGCAGTACCGCCCACTTGCTTGAAGGCGATGGCGACTCGCTCCGCGTCCGACACCCAGTACGCCAGACCGTCCCAGCGGGCCATGTACCCCACGTCCGTCATCCCCGGGGTGTCCGTCTGAAGCTGGATGAAGCGTTCCTTCTTGGTGGGGTCCGTCGCGGCGGCGCGGCTGTTCAGCATGATGGCTGCGAACGCGATTGCGACGGCGACGAACCAGATCACCCCGATTGAGCTCACCAGAATGCGGGCGGCTGTGGTGGTGGGCTCACTCTCACCGCTAGTGAGGCCAAAGATCCGCAGGACCGACTCGCCGATCGCGGTGCCAAGGGTGGGCGACGGTGTGAAACTGTCGCGTAGCGCCATGATGGCCACCACGTTGAAGGTAGCGACCCCAAGGCCAAGGAACAGAATGCGCCGATACGTGCGTCGACGCGTCCGCCGGTCACCACGCACCATGAAGTGACGGCGCCAGGTGAACAGAATTGCCACGAGTGCGAGGTCGAGTGCGAGGTCGAGCCACTGACTTGGGTGCAGGTTGGGAATCCCGATCCCGATGAGGACGGCGCCGCCGATCGTGATGATGAGGATGATGATTCGCGCCGCCCGCCGTCCGCGGTGAAGCGCATACGACAGGGTGAGCGAGATGATCGTGAAGCCGAGCTGGGTGAGAAGCGAATACTCAGAGGTGTCCTCGGGGACACCAAAACTAAGGACGCCTCCCTGTCCGGGCCAGAGGCGCGTCAGCAGGTGGTGGATTGCACCGAACGCGACGATGATCCCGGCCAGGTCACGAATCTCCTGGCGGCCCACATGCCAATCCATCTTCTCGTAGGGGCGGCCCACGACGAGTGGACCAATCGCGAGGCCGATGAACAATGCCGCGGCGTGCGTGAAGTCCCAGATCTCCCCCGCGTAAAGAATCATCGCGATGGCGTACAGGGAACCAATCAGCCGGACACGACGGCGCCAGAGCGGCGCCATCGCGGCGGTGGCGGCACCGAGTGCACCAAACCCGCCGTTGGACAGCCCCACATCACGTACCTGCGACAGTTCCTGGATCCAAGCCACGTCGATGTCGCTCAGCGCCCAGAACATGGTGGCGACCACCAGCACGGCGCCGATGTGTGTGCCAATCACCGCGAGAAGCATGCGCCAGGCGCCAAAACGGTACTCGAGGTAGCCCGCACCAATGGCGAAGGTGGTGAGGATCAGCGCGTACATCCACGGTTCGGGCGAGATGGCCGCGCCCACAAACACCGTGTACCACTGGCCCTCCTGGAAGGCGGGAAGGCCAAAGCCCCATCGCTCGGTGAGTCCCATCTCCGTTGCTGACTCCCACAACGCGTGAGTGACTATGCCCACACCGAGTACCACCAGGATGGTGATGAGCGTCGCGGGGATGCGCTTGAGGATCCCCAGCGCATCGTGAAGTGAACTGCTCGACGAGTCGTCTTCTGGAGGGGCCGTTGCCGTAGTCATACGCCAAACCTAGCGCTCCGGGCTGCTAATGAGCAGGAGCCGGCAACGCCAAGCCGTCACTGTACGTTGACGAGAGGTACACGAGAGCGCCCGCCGGCTTTTGGCGCGGCCACATGACTACGGTCACCGCCTCAAGTACGATGGCACTGACGTACGCGCTCACGCGCGCCCATCAAGAGGAGTTATATGAACGCGGATGACCGCGCCAAGCCGTCGAGCGCGCGCATATTTAGCCCGGTGAATGATCAGGCTGCGAAGCCTGCGGGTCAAGCACAGCCTGCCTCCGGCCAGACTCCCGTCACGGACCAAGGGGCTACCGCCGGACAGGCGTCCGGCACTGGACAGGCGCCGACGACCGGGACGGTGCCGCAGCGCACCGCGATGCGACCCACCCGATCCTCACAGTTTGCGACCACCCAGGTTCCAGCAGCTGCCGTGAGCGCACCGGCCGCTCCCGCTCCGCAGCCCTCGAGCGCCACGCCTCCCGCAACCTCGTCACAGCCCACGACCGCAGGATCTGCATTCTCCGCCGGGGCAGCCGGTGCCGCCGGTGCGGTAGGAGCGGGAATGGGAAAGCTCAAGGGCTATGCCAACAAGGCCAAGGAGTCGCTGACTGAGGGTGACGACGTCACCGCGACTCGGAGCAAGGGTGGGCCGCGCAAGGCGCGAGTCCTGCTCTCCCGTATTGACCCCTGGTCGGCGCTGAAAATGGGCTTCCTGCTGTCGATCGCGATCGGCATCATGATGGTTGTTGCGGTGTTCGTGCTGTGGAACGTCGTGAACCAGATGGGCGTCTTCGTCATGATCAATGACTGGATCGTGAAGTTGTTCACCTCCAATCAGGAGGTCGACCTGCTGCAGTTCACAAGCCTCGAGAAGGTGATGTCCGCGACCGTGTTGCTGTCCATCATTAACGTCGTTCTGCTCACCGCGCTCACCACCATTGGCGCGTTCCTGTACAACACGGTGTCCTCGGTGGTGGGCGGCGTTTATGTCACTTTGACCGACGACTAGACCTTCAAAGTCCCACTTCAGGCGCGAGTTTGAGTCTGCGCGCCTGAGTGGGGTATCCTAGGTCGCCGCGGCAACGCGGCATCAGGGCCCATAGCTCAGGCGGTTAGAGCGCTTCGCTGATAACGAAGAGGTCGGAGGTTCAAGTCCTCCTGGGCCCACAGAGGTGAGACATGAAGAAGTTAGTTTTGCTTGGACTTGCCTTTGTGGCGGGTGCGGTGATCTACACATGGATTGCTGACAACACCAACCGCGATTTGTGGGATGATGTTCATCGTGGGATTTGATTCACGCAGTAACTGATTGAGTGGCAACGCTCATTCGGGGCCTTAGCTCAATTGGTAGAGCGCCTGCTTTGCAAGCAGGAGGTCGGGGGTTCGATTCCCCCAGGCTCCACAGAGAAGAAAAGCCCCGGCCAGCAGGCCGGGGCTTTTCTTGTTTGGTGCTGGCTATTAGCGCCGCGAGTTCCTGTCACGGTCGTCATCGTCGTCCTGAGTGTCCGACACCTCTTGGTAGAGCAACGAGTGAACACGCTCGACATTCGGGATGTCCTCGAACGACAGTGGATCGTCGGAAGCGGACTCGATGATAAGCGTGCCAGTTCTAAACATCCGATCAATCATGCCGTGGCGGAACTGCACGCTATTGATGCGGCTGACCGGAATGTCGATGCCGCTACGGGAGAGGACTCCCGTACGGAACATCACTCGACGGGTGGTCACCACAAAGTGATTGGTTGCCCACCTGATGACGGGTACGGCGAAGAGCCAGATTGCGACGATGAGCCAGATGACGCCCAGGATGATCATGACGGCGAGCTCCGCGCCATCGCTCCAGTTCTGGGAGTTCGCCCACGTCCAGGCAAAGATGACAAGGGCGGTGATCACCACGATGAAGAACACGGGGGCGATGAGCGCCTTCCAGTGCGTGCGGCTGTGAATGATAATGCGCTCGTCCTCGACGAGGTTGTCCTCCGGATATCCCACGGTTCTACTCCCAGCTAGAAATAAACACAATGCGTTGGTGTGATTCACAGCGTAGCGACACCGGGGTCCTGCCATCCTCTCAACCTGTGACGCATTGCCATTTCCTGAACCTTGTGTGAAGGCTCGGTGAAGTGGTGCGTATTGCGTTGACCCAGGCAGGCTCGGTTGATTGACTCGCACACGGCACCCGCCACAGACGCCTCAATCTTGGAGCACACGTGTCAGCAGTCGCTGCCGTTCGTCCATTGCCTGTCACTCGCCTGCTGGTTGCAGCGGTTACCTTGGCGGCGACCGCTGTTGTCCTGGTGGCCGGAACAGCCTCGGCCACGGCATCGGCGGGAAGGGCGGCGCTACCGACATTGAACTGGCCGCCACCCGAACCTGTGCGGTATGAGCCCTTGCTACAAGTGAGCGAGATCGTCGCCAATTCGCCCAATGCAGCGGGCGCTGATGCCTTCGAGTACGTCGAGGTACGCAATGCCTCGGACGCCCCACTGGCCTGGGACGACTTCACCGTTCGCTATCTGTATCCACTGGTCGATCACACGACCGTGGCAAGCGTGCTGTGGCCTACCGTCACTGAGGGCGCGGTCATTGAACCGGGCCGCACACTGGTGCTGTGGGTGCGCAACGCATCATCGGCGGGACGCAGCGTTGCGGACTTCAACGCAGCGTATGGCACCGACCTGGTCGACGGCGAGGACCTTGTTCAGCTCGACGGCGATGGTCTCGCTAACTCGCTCATGCGCGGGATTGAAATTCTGAGCCGGTCCGGGGTGCAGCTGTCGCGGGCCTACTACAACGAGGAGGGCGCGGCCGATGCCGCGGTTGCCTCGGGCGTCCAATACGGCGCGGTCTTTGCAGAGGCGGCAATACAGCCACGACTCGGCCTGGCAGAACCCTCGCCGGGGAAGCTCACGCGCGAACAAGGCGGTGTCGAACTCCTGGGCGCGCCCACGGCGGGCCTTGAGCCGCGGATCCTCGATGAGGCGCCGGCGACGTTCACCCCCGGCAACGCGATCGCCCTCGACGCCTGGGTGACGGACGACGCCCTGCTTCACACGGTGCAGGTGGAGGTCTCGACGGACCTCGACGCGACGGTGACCCATGATGTGATGGTTGATGAACTGGGCATGTATGGCATGGACCTGGGCCGGGCGGACACTGTCGGCCGCTCTGAACTGACCTATCGGTTCATCGCCTCGGACGGCTTCTCAACTGTCGAGGGACCGGAGCACACCCTTCGAGATGCGGCCACGACCTCGGCGCTAAGGATCGGCGGCGGCCACGCGGGCCAGCCCATTGAAGACATGCTGGCCGAAGTCACTCCTGCGCGCCTTACCCGTGACGATGGGGACGATCTCGCCGGCGCTGCGCTCATGGTCGCGGGAGGCGACTCCTACCCCGCATCACACGAACTCTCCATCGACGGTGAGCCGGTCGAGGGTTCAGCTGAGTTGGAGCACGAGCCGATCTTCGCCTTTGAGGCCACACTCACTGACCCCTACTTCCGCAATGGGGTGGTGATGGACGGCGACATCCTCACCATCTTCGACGAGGGCTTCTTTGGGGATACCCGCACGGTCGAGGCCTCGCTACCGCTCGACAGGGTCAACCCCGGCGAGGACGTCAAGGTGCGGATCTACTCCGGTACTAAGGCGGCGCCTGCGATTGACCCGGACGAGGTGAACGACGACTTCGTGGCACGGAACCTACGCCTGGCGCTCCCAGATGGGCGGGTTCTGCGACCCGTCAACATCACCGATCCCTCCGAGTGGATCGACATCGGCGACAACAAGGGGGCGAGCGACTTCTTCGAGGCGACGTTCCGCGTGCCGGACGATGCCTTTACTGCGCTCGCGTTTGCGTGGGACACCACGACCGTCGCGGATGGCGAGCACACCTTCGCCGCGTCGAACGGGCCCCAAAGTGCGGCGCTCAGGGTGAACGTGGACAACACCGGCCCGACCGTGGCATCCACCGTCGAGTCGGGTTCGGAGGTGCGCGGCGACGTCACCCTCGACGCGGACGTTCAGGATCAGGGCGCCGGCGTGGAGTCGGTCACGGCCACCCTCGACGGCGCGACAGTGCGGCTTCCGTATGAGCTGTCCTCCCTGACCACCGAGCCGGGCGACCACCACGCCGTGATCACCGCGACGGATCGCATCGGGAACACCACCGAACTCCCGATCGACTACTCGATTCCGGCGGAGAAGCCCACCGTGGCATCGGCTTGGCCGAACGACGGCAGGACGGTGGGTGGCTCAACGACCGTCGCGGCCGTGATCGATGACGCCTCTGGGGACGACCTGGACGTCACCATCGCGCGCGGACAGGCGCTCGCCTTGGGAGACGACGTCACGGTGAGTGTGGGAGAGGCGACCGATGCCCTGGCCGTGGATCGTCCCACGGCCCGGGTCGTCGATGCGGATGACGTCGCGCGGCTGGGTTCGGTGGACGGCACCTCGATGCAGTCCGCGAGCGCCCGCAAGTTGCCGTACGTGCTGATCGAGTCGACCGTGTCGGAAGGCGCCAAGGGGCAAGCGCACGTCGTGTGGAACGGAAGCGCGAACGGCAATGCGAAGGTGCTCTTATATGTCCTCGACCCAGCCACCTCTCAATGGATGGAGGTCGACCGCCACGTGACAGCGGCATCGTCGACCACAGCGGACGTCTTCACGCTCGAGGCGACGGTGCCGGTCGCGGAGTTCGTGAAGGATGGCACGCTGGTCGCATTGGTGCAGCACTCGGAGGGTTTTGCGGGTGACGACCTATCTACGCGCGATGACAAGATCGAGCCCCATCACCCTGATGACACCCCCCGTCAGGAGTACGACTTCACGCTCGCGTGGGAGTCGGACACTCAGTACTACAACGCACGCGCGGACATCTACGACCGCCAGACCTCGATCCACGACTACTTGCTAGAGGAGCGCGAGGACCTCAACTTGCAATACCTGATCCACACGGGTGACATCGTGGACTGGGCCGCGGAGGAGGCGCAGTGGGAAAGGGCCGATGCGACCTACGACGAGCTCGACGAGGCTGGGTTGCCGTATGGGGTGCTGGCCGGTAACCACGACGTCAACCAGCGCACCAATGACTACACGGCTTACTCCGCCATGTTTGGCGACGAGCGTTTTGCCGCGAATCCCTGGTTTGGCGGCAGCCTGCAAGACAACCGCGGTCACTACGACCTGATCACCGCTGGGGGCGTCGACTTCCTGTTCCTCTACATGGGTTGGGGGGCCGGTGACGAGCAGATCGACTGGATGAACGAGGTGTTGGCGCAGTACCCCGAGCGCGTCGCCCTGGTCAACCTGCACGAGTTCATGCTGACCACCGGCGGGCTAGGTCCGCTACCCCAACGCATCTACGACGAAGTCATTGCGACCAACGCTAACGTCAAGTTTGTGCTGAGTGGGCACTATCACGACGCCTTTACCCGCCTGGATTCATTTGACGACGATGGCGACGGCAAGGACGACCGCACGGTCACGTCGATGTTGTTCGACTATCAGGATCTGCCGCACGGAGGCGAGGGATACATGCGTCTGTTGCACTTTGACTCCGAGGCGGACACCATCACGGTCCGCACGTACTCGGACTACCTGCGCGACTACGACGCGGTCAACCAGGCGCTGGACCAGGCCAACCAGGAGTTCGTCATCCCGTACGATCGGGCCGCAATCACGTCGCCCCGCAAGGTGCTTCTCACTGATGCACTTAGCGTGGACGTGCTGGGAGACGAGGTCATCGCCAGCTTTGAACATGTGAAGGCTGGCAGCCTCGTGGAGACCCAGTGGGAGCCGGAGGCCGGCGCCACGTCCTGGTACTTGCGAGCCGAGGACCCCTACGGCGCGCAGGTGGTCACGGACGTGCGCACCGTGGCCTCTTCGTAGCGGTCTAGTCGATCCAGTCGAACGTGCGGGAGACGGCCTTGTGCCACTGAATGAGGCCCTCTGCCCGAGCATCGGCTTCCGTGGTCGGTTCCCAGCGTGCGTCCTCTCGCCACAGCGATCGGATTTCCTCGAGATCCTTCCAGAAGCCCACGGCAAGCCCGGCGGCGTACGCGGCGCCGAGCGCAGTTGTCTCGATCACCACCGGACGGATGACGGGGATGCCTAGGACGTCCGCCTGAATCTGCAGCAACAGGCTGTTGACGACCATCCCGCCGTCGACCTTGATCTCGGAGAACTCAATACCAGTGTCCGCGGCGACCGCGTCCAGCACCTCACGAGACTGGTACGCGACGGCCTCGAGAGCCGCACGAGCAATGTGGCGCTTGTCGGCGAACCGAGTGAGACCGAGTATCGCGCCGCGTGCGTCTGGCCGCCAGTAGGGGGCGAACAGTCCCGAGAATGCCGGAACAATCACCACTCCGCCGTTGTCGTCCACCTCGCTGGCAAGGGTTTCAACCTCTGCCGCCGTGGCGATGATGCCGAGGTTGTCGCGGAGCCACTGGATCAGCGAGCCAGTGACTGCGATGGAACCCTCGAGAGCGTAGAGCGGGTCCTCGCCGGCGATCTGATACGCCACCGTACTGATGAGCCCATGGTCCGAGCGCACCAGCTCGTGACCGGTGTTGGCGAGCACAAAATTGCCGGTGCCGTAGGTGTTCTTAGACTCGCCGCGCGAGAACGCCGCTTGCCCGAACGCCGCGGCCTGCTGGTCGCCGAGGATGCCAGAAATGGGGACCTCGCGCAGCAGGCTGGAGGACTCGACCTTCCCATAGACATCCGAAGAGCCCCGGATCTCCGGAAGCATTGAGCGCGGGATGTTCAGTTCGGTGAGAATGTGCTCAGACCATTCAAGGGTGGTCAGGTTCATCAGCATGGTGCGACTGGCGTTCGTGACGTCCGTGGCATGAACTCCGCCGTCGGTCCCCCCGGTCAAGTTCCACAGCACCCATGTGTCCATGGTGCCGAACAGCAGGTCTCCGGCCTCGGCGCGCTCGCGAGCTCCTTCGACGTTGTCCAGCAGCCACATGATCTTGCTGGCGGAGAAGTAGGTCGCGAGAGGAAGTCCCGTCTCTTCGCGGTACCGGTCGGTTCCGTGCTCGCTGCCCTGAGCAAGCGAGTCCACAATGTTTTGCGTTCTGGTGTCCTGCCACACGATGGCGTGGTGGATAGGTTCGCCGGTGTGCCGGTCCCAGATCACCGCGGTCTCGCGCTGGTTGGTGATTCCCACGGCTTCGATGTCGTGGCGCGTGATGTCTGCGTGACCCAGCGCGATGCCGATGACCTCACGGGTGTTCGTCCAGATCTCCGCGGCATCGTGCTCGACCCAACCAGGCTGGGGGAAGATCTGGCGGTGTTCAATCTGACCCGTGGAGATCGAGCGACCGCGGTGGTCAAAAATCATGGCCCGGGTGCTCGTCGTTCCTTGGTCAAGTGCAACCACGTAGGTCATAGGGAGCTCCTTCGCTCGAGAGGGGTCTTTGACAATGTAGACGGGAGCGAACAACGGTGCCTAGCCATTGGGAAAACGTGCAGCCTAGGCCGGATCGAGCAGACGCGTCGCGAGGGATTCGTCAAGGATGAGGTCGGTGACGAGACCCGCCTCGAGTGCCCCTTGGAGGCTGGCGAGCTTCTGTACGCCTGAGACTACGCAGACTCGGCGAGGGACGCGCCTAAGGCGCTGGAGGTCTGGGCCGCTGCCCCGCGCGTTCAGGGCGACATCCTTGGATGACCCGTCCCTGCGGTAGAACACAGTGGCGACGTCCCCGACAACCCGGTCTTCGCTGAGGCTCTGGTAGTCGGTGGGGTCGAGATAGCCGCCGATGTACACGTGACTGGGGATCTCTGCGAATGGGGAGCCCAGGCCAAAGACCGCGATGTCCATGCGCGCCTGGACCGCCAGCACGCGGTGGACGCTGCGCTCCTTCCACAGCCCAACCTTGACGGCGGGATCGTCGAAGAACGCGGGTACCGCAAACTGCTGAATCTGGGCGCTGTATGCGGCGCCGAATCGCTGCATGATCTCCGACGCGTAGTCAATGCCCGTGGTCTGGGTGTTGCCCGCGCCGTTCATCTGGACGATCACCGAGTTGTGCGTGTCTTTCCTCACGACGTGACGGCTGACCGCGCTGACAGTGGACCCCCACGCTACGCCAAGCGTCATGTTGGAATCCATCCATGAACTCAGCAGGCGAGCCGCGGTCATGGCGACCCGTTCGAGGCGGTCGATGTCGCTGATGAGTTGGGGCATGGGCACCACGTGCGCTGTCACCCCAAAGCGCTCCAGGATCTTGCGCTCGAGCGCAGCGCCGTGGTCAAGCGGCGACGAAACCGTGATCTCCACCAAGCCCGTTTCGCGCGCAAATCCGAGCAGCCGGGACACGGAGGAACGCGACATCGCGAGGTCCCGAGCGATCGCGTCCATGGTGAGGTCCTGCATGTAGTACATCTGCGCGGCACGCAACGCAGAACGGGTTCGGCGGTCATCCGCAATGCTCTCCGACATTTCAATCCCCTCAGTTCTGCACGTTCGTGCAAACGGCTTGTACAAATGTGTACGTGCGGCAAGTATAGGTCTCATCAGGCATATGCGTCAGTGAAAGGACGGCAGCGTGGCACAGCGAAGTGAAGCCCTTCCCCATTCGGAGGAGCGCCAAGAGGTCGCCCAAATACGTGAATCAGGGCGAACATCGGTCCTCGTCATCGGCGGCGGCATCAACGGTCTTGCGACCTTCCGCGACCTAGCGTTGCAGGGTATCGATGTGCTGTTGGTGGAGCGCAACGACTTCGCATCAGGATCCACCGCCGCGTCGAGCCACATGATCCACGGTGGGCTCCGCTACCTAGAGAATGGTGAGCTGCGCCTGGTTCGCGAGTCGGTTCACGAACGCAACTCGCTGTTACGCATTGCGCCCCACTTTGTGCGCCCCCTTAAGACCACCATCCCGATCTACTCGACGTTCTCCGGGCTCATCGCCGCCCCCCTACGAGTGCTTCGTCACCAGAAGGGAAAGCGTGCTAGCGAGCGTGGTGCCGCCATCATCAAGATGGGCCTCACCATCTATGACACGTTCTCACGCGACAACGGCTCGGTACCTCGCCACCAATTTCACGGGCGCAAGCGGTCGTTGGAACAGCTACCCAAGCTCAATCCAGACGTGAAGTACACCGCGACTTACTTTGACGCCTCGGTTCACAGCCCAGAACGCCTGGCGCTAGACGTCATGCTCGACGGAGTTCACGCCGGACAGCGCGCCACTGCGGTCAACTATGTGGAAGCAGTCGCCATGACCCAGGATGGCGTGACCTTGCGTGACCGCGAGACCGGCGCTGAGTTCAGCGTCAAGGCTGATGTGGTGGTGAACGCCTCGGGGCCGTGGACCGACCTCACCAACGGCGCGCTCGGACGCGACACGAGGTTCATGGGGGGGACCAAGGGGTCACACATCGTCCTGGACAACGAAGAGCTACTCGCCGCCACTGACGGCCGCGAGATCTTCTTCGAGCACAAGGACGGCCGCATTGTTCTTGTCTACCCGCTACACGGCCGGGTGCTGGTGGGCACGACCGACCTCGAGGCTGATCCGCGTAACGATGCCGTATGCACTAACGAGGAGATCGACTACTTCTTCAATCTGCTCGGAGAGGTGTTCCCGTCGATTGAGGTGGAGCGGTCGCAGATTGTCTACACGTACTCGGGGATCCGCCCTCTTCCCCATCACGATGCCATGGCGCCGGGGCTGGTTTCGAGGGACTACTCGATTGAGGTCGAGGACAACGGCGATGGGCCTGCCGTGGTGAGCCTCGTCGGTGGCAAGTGGACCACCTTTAGGGCACTTGGTGAGACGCTGGCCGATCGCATCTTGGGCATTCTGGACCGCAAGCGCGTTACGTCCACCGACGGTGTTGCCATCGGCGGGGCAGTGGACTTCCCGACGGACCCGAGCAGCCGCGCCCAATGGCTCAGTACTCACCTTCCGCGCATTGAGTCTGGTCGCCGTGACGTGCTTCTAGGGCGCTACGGGTCACGGGCAAGCGATGTCGCAGACTTCATCGAGGCTGAGGCAGATAGCTCGATCGCGGGACGCGAACTCTCGTCCCGCGAGGTGGAGTACATGATTCGTCACGAGTACACGCGCACCGTGGCGGACGTGGTCCTGCGCCGCACCAATCTGGCCTTCATGGGGCTTGCCTCGTCGAAGGTACTCGCCCAGATCGCCGATGCGATGGCCGCCACACTCTCGTGGGATGCCTCTCGCACGACGCACGAAATCTCACGGTGTGAGGAGGTACTGCACAGGTTGCACGGCGTTCCTGAACCAGCAGGACGGTGACTGTAATCCAGGTCACACCAGGGTGTGTGCACATTGGTGCAAGTTCAATTCAAAAACGCTCAGCACGACGGAGGCAGCAATAGCCTTCGGTAGTCCCCTCGAGACTGCTGACTCGTAGAAATTACGATCGATCACAGCGTCAGGGCCAAGTAGCACTGTCGAAAAGCGTCGCCGGTGTCTCATAACAAAGGAGTTAGAGAGCAATGAAAACCAACATGGTGAAGCGGAACAGCTTTTGGCTGATCCTCTCGCTTGTCCTCGTTTTGATTTCCGCGGTGGGTGCCTCGTTGGTGCAAACCAACGGCGGCAAGGTCGCGATCAAGGACATGCAGTGGGAAACCTCGTCAGGGCGCATGCTCAACGCGCTTCTCTTCAAGCCAGAGAACGCGACGGTGGAGAACCCCGCCCCAGCAGTTGTGGTGAGTCACGGATGGTGGAACAACCGCGAGATGCAGGACGCGAACTACGTTGAGTTGGCTCGACGCGGCTACGTGGTGATCTCCATCGACATGTACGGGCACGGTAACTCCGACCCACTTCCCGCGGACGAGATCCCTGTTGGCGGCACCGGAATGTACGACGCCGTGAAGCTCATGGCCGACCTGCCATACGTGGACGCCACCCGAATCGGCGTCTCCGGCCACTCGAACGGCGCGCGCGCCGCGAACTTCTCCGTGGCGATCGACAACGAGATGCCCACCCCGCTGATCGCATCGGTCTTCCTTGTCGACAACGAGGCGTTCTATAACGATGCAGCCAACGACAACGCGTACTACAACATGTACGGATCGCGTGACGTAGGCCTCAACGCCGATCAGTACGACGAGTTCTTCTTCCGCTCCTACAGCGCCGAGGGCGAGGTACTGACGCCGCCACGTGAGTTCGCGACCACGGATAACGCGCAGTCGTTCTTGCACTTTGGTGCCGCGCCTGGAACCTACGACGACGTGCGCGAGATTGACACGTACTACACGGAGAACATCGACGGCGTGGACGCGGTGCGCATCCTGCACACTCCCGCCGAGACGCACCCGTGGGGCACCATCTCAGCTGAGACCGTCAGCAACCAGATCGACTTCTTTGACACCACGCTTGGTGCGCCCAATGAAGAAGTTGGCACTGGACAGGTCTGGCAGGTGAAGGAATTCTTCACGACGCTCGGCGTGATTGGCTTTGGAATCTTCCTGGTGGCTTTCACCCGCATGATGCTGCAGACCAGGGCATTCTCCTCGCTCAAGATCAAGGAGAAGATGGCAATCGCCCCCGCGAACCGCATCGGCAAGGTGTGGTTCTGGGGAGGTCTGCTGATTTCAGCAGTGTTCTCGGGATGGAGCTACTTGTGGCTCAGTAAGCAGACCAGCCTTTCCGGAGTGGTGTTCAACTCGGAGCCGTCGTTCTTTGTTGAAGGAGCAGTGTTCTTCATCGCACTGTGGGCCGCGATCAACGGTGTCTTTGCCGCGATCGTGATGACGCTCTCTTACCTCTTCAACGTCCGCAAGCAGGGCAAGACGCTGCGGGACATCGGCGTCCTCCCCGGTTGGGCGTCGTTTGGCAAGGGTATTGGCCTTGCGGCTATCGTCGTCTCGGCGTCCTTCAGCCTGGTGTTCTTCGTTGACTACTTCTTCAAGACGGACTTCCGCCTGTGGGTGTTCGCCATCAAGGTGTTCCCGCCGGACAAGATCGGCTACGCACTACTGGTGCTGCCGCTGTTCCTGATCTACTTTGTCGCGAACTCGGTCATCGTCAACTCGTTCAGCCGCATCTCGATCGGCGGTAAGGAGTGGGTGAACACCGCGCTGCTCGCGTTCTTCAACGCGCTCGGCCCGTTGGTCCTGGTAATTTGGCAGTACTCGACGTTCTTCAACACGGGGCACCTGGTTGATGGATTCGGTGGAATCTTCAGTATCTGGCTCTTCCCGACGCTGATCATGTTGCCTGCGGCCGCGGTTATCTCGCGCAAGATCTACCGCGAGACCAACAACCCGTACATCGCGGGCTTTATCAATGCGACGGCGGTGGCGCTCATTGCCGCATCCAACTCGCTGGTCACTACCTTCTAGATAGCGGTCGTTTAGCACGAGAGCCCCCGGCCAGTAGGTCGGGGGCTCTCGTGCTTGTCCGTTTCTCCGGCGGATCAGGCCCGGATCTCAAGGATGATGGCGGCGCCTGGATTGAGTAGCGGCAATGGAATACCGACCTCCGCCAGGAAGCCTCCCGTCACGGTCATAGGACGATCGATTGTCATCCATTGTGGGTCGGCCACCTGGTGACGACTCGCCATCCCCAGTTCCTCTCGTACGGCCACGGTGTACACGCGGGACGGATCTAGTCCGGGTATCCGTGTCCGTGGAGTGAATCCCGCACCCGACGTCGACACCCGCACCCAGGCAAAGATGGCCATGTCGCCACTGTGTGACACGACCCCGTGAAGCAGAGCGCTTGGGTCTTCGCTGTCGGCTCGCACGGTGCGGCCATGGTGGAGAAGAGGACGAAGTTCCTTATACAGCTCGGCCCAGCGTCCGATCAGGCGGAGATCGTCATCGGAACATTCTCCGAGGTTCCACTCGATGCCGGCATGGCCAAAGAGGGCCGTTGCGAGGCGGAACTCAAGAGTGGCGGAGCGATGGGTGGTGTGGGCCGCGGCGGGGCCGATGTGTGAGCCCATCACCTCGGGAGGAACTAGCACGCCCGTCCAGCGCTGAATCGACTGGCGCTCGAGCGGGTCATTCGTATCGGACGCCCACACCCGTTGGGTGCGGGAGAGTATGCCGAGATCTACGCGGGCGCCACCGGAGGCACATGACTCAATCTCGAGTCCAGGATGACGCTTGCGGAGCGCATCGATGAGGGCATAGGTGGCCTTCGTCTGCCGGTGGACGGCGGGGGCGCCGCCCGCTGCGCGGGAGACCGGCCCGTGCAGGTCGCGGTTGTGGTCCCACTTGATGTAGTCGACGCCCGTGGATGTCACTGCGGAACTGATGCGCTCAAGAAGGTGCTCGCGCACCTCCGAGCGAGTGAGGTCGAGTACCAGTTGATGTCGCCACTGAGCGGGATCGTCGCGCGTACCTAAGATCCAGTCTGGGTGGTGTCGCGCGAGGTCGGAGTCGAGGTTGACCATCTCGGGTTCGAACCACAGCCCAAACTCCATTCCGTGACCGTGAACCATGTCCGCGAGTTGCTTCACGCCGTTGGGCCACTTGGCCTGGTCGACACTCCAGTCACCCAGCCCCGAGCGGTCGTTGGGCCTGCCCGCGAACCATCCGTCGTCCAGGACAAAGCGCTCCACGCCTACGCGTGCCGCGATGCCCGCAAGATCGAGGAGCCTGGCGGGGTCGTGGTCGAAGTAAACGGCCTCCCATGTGTTGAGGGTCAGCGGGCGTGGCGTTGAGGGGTGGGCGTCGAGGTCGCGCACATAGCCATGGAAGGCCTCGCTCATGTGGTCAATGCCCGCGTGCGCCCAAGCAAAAAGCAGCGCGGGAGAGCGATACGTTTCGCCTGGGCCAAGGCGGACCTCCCCGGGGGCCAGCAACTCGCCCGCGGTGATGACAGCTGAGTGTGTCCCAGCTCCCTCGGGAAGCCGCTCAATGCTCACGTCCTGATCGCCGGACCACGCCACGTGCGCCCCCCACAATTCGCCGCTTCTGAATCCAAATCCATGGGTGCCCACCATCAAGAGGAAGGGGGCGTCGTGTCCCGGGCGGCCGCGTCGCGTTGCGCGCCGGTGTGCCCCATCGACCACCGGGACGCGTTGCGGCTCGCGCTCACGCGTCCAGCGGCCGGTGAAGTCTAAAATCTCAGTCGCTCGCGGGGGTAAGGGCATGACTGCCCGGACCGCACCAAGGTCAAGGTCGGGGCCAGTGGTCGCGGTGCTCGTCACCTCAGTGTGGACCGAGAGCACACCATGATGGTCGAGAAGGAGAGATATACGGACACGAACGTCGCCACGCGCGTCGTCGAGGACGAGCGTGGCACCGCGTGCTGTCGAATCCGGCTGCCGTTCTTGTAGTGTCACCTCAGTCATCACGAGCTCGGGGTCCGCGTTGCCGCCGGCACGATGCCACTCCAGCGCTGGAGTTCCAGACCACCCCTCGCCAGAGACTGGAATCAGACCCAACCGGCGAGGCGCATCGAACGAGCTGAAGGTGACCGCGGGCTCCGACGTGGCGGCGAGCCATTCCACCTCGGCGGCGGCCAAGAGAGCGCCCCAGTGCAGTACCCGTGGTCCCAGGCTGTCGAGGGAGAGCACCACGCTCACCTCTCCACCGGTCAGGTGGATAGTGCGAGCTGCTGAGTTCATAGTGTCCACCTTATGGCTGGCTGCGAGAGGTCACGGTGCGGGGGGAAGACGACTGTGGGCGCCGGCATTGGCTGGCGCCCACAGTCGTTCTAGTTGAGGAACTGAGAGCTACTCGCCTGCCACCGGAATCGACTGCGCCTCAAGCGCGGCGACGGTCGAGGCGTTTCCGTCGGTGAGGGCGCTCGCGAGCGTGCCCGAACCACTGACGGCGTTCTTGAAACCGTCAGAGACGTCGGCGTAGACCTGTGTCATGGTCGGACCCCACGTGAAGTCGGGGACAACCTGTGACGAGGCATCCTTGAATACGTCGTAGATGGGCTGGCCGCCGTAGAACTCGACGCCCTCCTTCAGGACGGGAAGGTTGAGGCCCTCCTTGGTTGCAGGGTAGATGTTGGCGGCCTCGTTCAGTGCCGTCAGCGACTCGTCGGAGGTGTTGAGCCACAGGGCGAACTTCGCAGCCTCGTACTTGTGGTCGCTGCCCTTGAGTACCGCGATGGACGAGCCGCCCCAGTTACCGGCGTCGGTTCCGCCTTCGGTCCACTGTGGCGCGGGCGCGACGGCCCACTTTCCGGCCGTGTCGGGCGCGCCGCTAGCGATGGAGTTGGCGCCCCAGACTGCGGAGACCCAAGTCCATGCGTCGCCAGAGTTGTAGGCGTTGTTCCATTCGTCGGTCCAGGCCGGAACGGTGGAGACGAGGTCCTTATCGAGCAGGTCCTGCCAGTAGTCGGCTACCTGTACGGACTCGGCAGAGTCGAGGGTGACATCCCAGGCGTCGCCTTCGGTGGAGAACCAGCTGCCGCCCGCTTGCCACACAAAGCCAGCGAACTGGTTGATGTCGGACTGCGAGAAGTTAGTGATGTAGCCGCCCGCGTCCTTGACCTTGGCCGCCGCATCCGCGTATTCAGCCCAGGTGGTGGGAATCGGAATGTTGTTCTCCTCGAAGAGGTCCTTGCGGTAGAACAACGCCATGGGGCCAGAGTCCTGCGGGACTCCGTACACCGAGGATTCCGTTCCGAGGGTCACCTGGCTCCAGGTCCAGTCGACAAAGTCATCTTTGGCGGCCATGACCTCTTCGCAGTTGCCGAGGTCTTCGAGGCCGTCCTGCACCAGGAAGTTCGGGAGCGCGTCGTACTCGATCTGACCGAGATCAGGAGCATTGCCGGCTTCGATCTGGTTGAAGAAGTTCTTGTACGTGCCGCCATTGCCGTTGGGGCCGGTCTGGACCTTGACCTGGATATCGGGGTTGTCTGCATTCCACATGTCGACAACACCTTCGATGCCGGGAATCCAGCTGGTGAATTCGAGAGTGACGTTCTCGCCGGCGGGCTCACAGGCTCCACCCGCAACCGAGTCATCACTCGACGAGCACGCTGCCAACGTGACGGACGAGAGTAGGGCAACGGCTGCGGCCGCTGCAGTCTTAGTGTGCTTCATTGCATCCTCTACTTTCTTGAATTTCCCTGCGCGTTCGCGCGTGGAAGATTTACTTGACGGCACCGGCCGCGAGGCCGCTGCGCCAGAACCGCTGCAGTGACAGGAACGCCACGATCAACGGAACGATGGAAACTAGCGCACCGATCAACACCAGGCTGCGGAGCTCGGGCAACTGGTTGAGCTGGGTGTTCCAGGCGTACAGGCCGTACGTCACCGGAAACAGCGACTCGTCCCGCAGCATGATGAGCGGCAGGAAGAAATTGTTCCAAATGGTCACGAACTGGAACAGGAACACCGTGATGAGTGCGGGTGCCATGAGCCGGATGCTGACGGTGAAGAAGGTGCGCACCTCGCCAGCACCGTCGAGTCGCGCCGCCTCGAGTAGCTCATCCGACACGGATGACGCTGCGAAGATGCGCGTCAGGTAGACGCCAAACGGGCTCACGATCGAGGGCAGGAATACGGCCCAGAAAGTGTTAGTCAGCTGCACTTCACTAAAGATGAGGAACAGGGGTAGCGCGAGGGCCGTGGCGGGCACAAGCACACCACCTAGGACGACGTTGAAGATCATCTCGCGACCGCGGAATCGATACTTGGCGAGCGCATAGCCGCACATGCCAGCCAGAAGCGTGGCTACCGCCCCACCTACCCCGGCGTACAGCACGGAGTTGCGTAGCCACTCCAAGTAGACGCCGTCACGGTACGTGAACAGGTCGCCGATGTTCTGGAACAGTTGGAAGTCCGCGAACCACAGCGGGTTCGTGGTGAGGATGGAGCCGGTGTCCTTGCTTCCGGCGACCAGCAGCCACCAGATGGGCACCAGGAAGTACAGGGTGAACGCACCCATGATGACCATGGCCACCGTGCGCGACATGACATGTTCGCGGGGCCCGCGCGCGCCCTGGGCGGAGTGCGAGGACTCGAGTTCCTTGGTTCGTTGGACGGTGGAGCTCATGACCGGGCCTCCTTGCGCTGGGTGAACTTGAGGAAGGAGAAGGACAGGACGAACGTCACGAGCGCGAGCACCACGGACATGGCGGCTGCCAGGTTTGAGTTGGGGATAGAGGCCGTAGCGTAGACCGCCATATTGGGCGTGAACGTACTGGTCACCGCGGAACTGAACGACTGAAATACCTGGGGTTCGGCGAGCAACTGGAGGGTGCCGATGATTGAGAACACCGCAGTCAGCGCGATCGCCGGTCGGATCAAGGGGATCTTGATCGACCATGCGATGCGGAATTGCCCTGCGCCATCCATCCGCGCGGCTTCATACGTCTCTACGGGGATAGAGAGCAGCGAAGAGTAGATGATCAGCATGTTGTATCCCACGAACACCCACGTCACGACGTTCGCGATGGACCACAGCACAAGGTCAGCGCCTAGGAAGTCCACGCTGCTGGTGAGGTCGGAGAAAGGTGACAGGTTGGGCGAGAAGAGGTTGCCCCACATGATGGCCGCGATCACGCCGGGCACCGCGTAGGGAACAAAGAAGGCCAGACGGAAGAACCGCTTGCCGCGCAGGAGGGGAGAATCCAGCAGGAGCGCGAACAGTAGCGCAAGGCCAAGCATGATCGGCACCTGCACAATTCCGAACAGGAACATGCGGCCTAGTGAGGAGACAAAGTCATTGTCCTGGAACACCTGGGCGTACTGAGATAGCCCGCCGAACACCTCGGTTGGCGCGCCAAAGGTTCCCTCGCGCTCAACCACCATCAGCGACTGGCGGATCGCGTAGCCGATTGGCAAGAGATAGAACAGGCTAAAGAGCACGGCAAAGGGCGTGACGAAGAAGGCAATTGCACGCTTGTGTTGAGCCCGCTTCCGCGCGGGCTTCTTTACCCGTGCCGCGGTTGTTGTGGCAGTCATGCCGACTCCTCTCGGACTATGCGGGCGGCACCCGCGGGTACGACGAGCACGCCTTTGGCCTCGACGCCGGTGGTGAGCTCCAAGCCGCTGGCCGTGACAGTGACGTCGCGGCGCGAATGGTTGATGACGAAGAGATACGAGGCCTCACCACCCACACGGCGAATCACCTCGACCTCGGAACCGGCACTTGGCATGCGCGTCGCCCGAGCCTCGTCGACTACCTTGGTCATGAGCGAAGCGAACGAGTCGCTTTCGAGCGCCGTTGCCGTGTACCACGCGGTTCCGGCGCCGTGATTGTGCCGTGTGACAGCGGGGCTCCCCGCGACGGGCCCGTCTGCGAACGAGTCCACTACCTCGGCTCCCTCGGGTCGCACGTACTCTGACCAGAGCCTCGCCGAACCACCTGAGCAAAGCGACAACTTTACATCGGCCGCGACGGGCAGGAACTCCTCGACGACAATCCCGAGCATGTCGCGGAAGGCGCCGGGGTATCCACCGAGCCGGACCGCGTCGTTCTGATCGACTATGCCGCTGAAGAAGGTCACGAACGCAGTGGCCCCGGCGGCCACGGCATCGGCGATCTGGGCGGCGTCCTCGTCCGAAACTGAGTACAACTCAGGTAGGACGATCAACTTGTAGTCGGAAAGGTCTGAACCCGGCGCCACGACATCGACAGTCACGCCGCTGGCCCGCAAAGCCGAATAGGCCTCATGAACTTGCTCGAGGTACCTGACCTCACTACTGGGTCGGTTTTCGGCGTCCGCCGCCCACCAGGAGTCCCAGTCGAAGACCAGCGCCACCTCGGCTTGGACGCGGGTCCACTGGAGTTCGGCGAGCTCCTTCATGACCTGTCCCAGGGCAACTACCTCGCGCCACGCGCGGGTGTTGGTGCCTGCGTGCGGAACAAGAGCAGAGTGGAACTTCTCGCTGCCTTGGGTGGAGGCGCGCCACTGGAAGAAGCACACACCATCGGCACCATGCGCGAGGTGACTCAACATCTGTGTTTGCAGTTCCCCGGGCACCCGCGCGACGTTGAGAGGCTGCCAGTTAACTGCGCCGATCGCTGTCTCCATCAACAGCCACGGCTTCCCGCCGGCGAGGCCTCGTGTGAGGTCAGCGGAGAAACTCATCTCTGCGACGGGGTCACTCAGCCGGTGGTCGAGGTAGTGGTCGTTCGCGATCAGATCCATATCCTCGGTCCATGACCAGTAGTCGAGGTTGCGAATGTGTGCGGCCACCATAAAGTTGGTGGTCACGGGTGCGGCGCTGCGCGAGCGCAGCACCTCGGCCTCCGCGCGATACTGATTCAGCATGGCGTCCGAGCTAAAGCGGTGAAAATCCAGTTCCTGACCGGGGTTGGTGGTCGACAACGTCGCGAGTGGGGGGAGTATCTCCTCCCACGTTCCGTAGCGCTGGCTCCAGAAAGTGGTGCCCCAGGCAGAGTTGAGCGCGTCCAGGGACCCATACTTCTCGCGCAGCCACTCGCGGAACGCCTGGGCAGAGACGTCGCAGTAGCACAAGGCGTTGTGGCACCCGAGCTCATTCGACACATGCCACAACGCCACCGCTGGGTGATCGCCGTAGCGATCTGCGATGCGCGTGACGAGATCGAGTGACCGCTCGCGATACACGGGCGAGCTCGGGCACCACGCCTGACGGCCGCCCGGAAAGCGCCGGGTCCCGTCAGCCACCACCGGTAGCACCTCGGGATGTGCTGTGGTCAACCACGCAGGAGTGGACGCGGTTGCCGTGCCGAGGTTGACGGCGATGTGGTTGGTGTGGAGCAGCTCCAGGATCTCGTCAAGGAGCGAAAAGTCCCAGACGCCATCAGCGGGATTCAGAGTTGCCCAGCCAAAGATGTTGACCGCTACGAGCGTGATGCCAGCCTCGCGCATGAGGGCGACGTCCTCATGCCACACTTCGCGGGGCCACTGCTCGGGGTTGTAGTCGCATCCGAACACGAGTCCCTCGTGGCTCAGCACGCGCATTTCGCGCTGTGGTGCTGGAGTCGTCATGGTGGCCCTTTCGCTTCGTTGCGATTCTGTGAACGTGCACACATTGTTGCGACGCACTGTCACTACCGTTTCTGTGAACGTGCACACAACTCTTCGTGAGACAGCCACGAAGGTTTTCTGTGAACGTGCACACACTAAGCCCGTCTTAACCACCGTGTCAACCCCTACCTTGGGTAGGCTGTGCCCATGACCTCCTCCGCAGAGCCTGTTCGGCCGGCGACATTGCACGATGTAGCACGGGCTTCAGGTGTCTCGCGCGGAACGGTGAGCCGTCACCTCAACGGAGAACGTTATGTATCCGAGACCGCACGGGTGGCGATCGAGCAGGCGATCGTCGACGTCGGCTACGTGCCGAACACGGCTGCCCGCAATCTCGTGAGGCGGCGCACGCAAGCGGTCGCGTTCATCGTTCACGAGCCTCATGCGCTGTTCCTGGAGGACCCGAATATCGCGGGGATTCTGCTGGGTACTAATACCGCGCTCTCTGACGCGGACTATCAGATGGTGTGCCTCATCGTGGATTCAGATCGCGATACTCAGCGGGTGGCGCGCTACCTCAACAGCGGATTCGTCGATGGCGCGATTGTCGTGTCTGCGCGCGAGAACGACCCCGTCTCACGGATCATCGAGAAGCTGAGGATCCCAGCCGTCTTTGTCGGCCATCCCAGAGGTGTGGATGCGGCCTGGGTGGGGATTGATAACCGCGCGGCAGCAGCCTCGGTGACGACCAGACTGCGTGATACCGGACGTCAACGGATCGCAATGATAGCCGCGGCATTGGACCGCGACTCGGGAACAGATCGCCTGGCAGGTTTCCGGGATGCCTTGGGTGAACTCTTCGACGAACGCTTGGTGGAATCGGTTCCGCTCTATTCGTACTCGGACGGTGTCGACGGCATGCGGGCATTGCTTGCCCGTGAGCCACTGTTGGATGGAGTCTTTGCGGCGTCCGATGCCGTGGCGGCCGGAGCGCTGAGCGTGCTCCACTCTGCAGGCCGCACAGTTCCCGGAGACGTGGGACTGGTGGGATTCGATGACAGCAGCTGGGCAACGCGCACCACGCCGCAGCTCACCACGGTGCACCAGCCGGCGGCCCAGCTCGGCGCCGGCGCCGCTGCGGAGTTGCTGCACCAGATCGGTGGGGCCCCCGCGTCCAGTGACGGCGTGATCTTAGAATGCCCCGTCGTATGGCGCGACTCCGCATAGGAGTTCACGCGCGCGGCAACAGGGACATACGAAAGGAGCCCCGGCCAATTGGCCGGGGCTCCTGATCGTTGCTCACTCGTCGCGCCATCGCGGGTGCGAGAGTCGGTCACTACTTCACCGGGGGCTTCTTAGCTGCCGGCTTCTTGGCGGCGGGCTTGCGCGCGGCCGGCTTTCTGGCGGCGGGCTTGGCGACGGTGGGGGTCTCGCCGGACTCTCCCTCGTCCTCCCAGACATCCTCCGCGTCATCGAAAGTGCTGACAACCTCTGCCGCGGCTCGCTGACGAGCCTCGTCGACTCCCTCGCGAACCTTCTTGGCCTCGCCTACGGCGCTGTCCTTCACCTTCGTCGCGCTGGTACCCGCGACATCGGCGACCTTCTTGGCCTCAGTTACCGCGGTGTCCTTGACCTTGGAGATGGCCGGCCCGGCCTTGTCAGCCACCTTCTTGGCCTCAGTGACGGCGGTGTTGCGGACGCGGTCCGCAGCGGGAAGCGCGGTCTCCTTGAACTTGGAGACGGCGGGGCTGGCCTTGTCGTTCAGCGCGTCGCCAGCGTTGGAGGCGGCGTCGCCGGCGACTCCTACAGCCTTCTTCGCGGCGATAGTCGCGGAGTCAGCGGCCTTGTTGATGTTGTGACGCAGCGTGTCCTTGAAGCCGGCGTCCGAGTTGAACTCCCACTCCTCGTCCTCGCCTGCCCACTCGTCGCGTCCACGGTCTCGGCGAGCCCACACCACGAGTGCGGCGCCCGCAGCGGCGGCCACGGCGACGGGAATGACAACCTTGAGCCAGCCGTTGCTGCGCTCGTCGTCTTCGTGGGCGGCGTCGTCAACTGCGGCCATGACGGCAGGAATGGCCGCACCGACAATGGCGGCGTGCGCGACGGAAGTCCAGTCGGCAGCCTTGGCGCCGGCCTTCTGCACGTAAGGCTGTGCCTTCTGCGCACCCAGGTGGTACGCGTGCTTGGCGCGGGGCTTGCCCCACTTGACGGCGGCATCGATCTGCGGTGCGGCCCAGTCTGCGGCGCGGTTGCTGGCCTGCTTGGCAGCAGCCGAGGCCTGCTTGGCAGCGGCACGTGCCTGCTTCGCGGCCTCCTCGGCCTGAGCTAGGTACTTCTCGGTGTCGATGTTGCTTGCGAGTTGCTTGGCTGAACGCTTACCCATGTTGGCCTCCAAAGATTGCGGGGGTCTCCCGACTCTCTATCCTGCCACCTTGCGTGCGTAGATGCGAGTGGCATGGAACAATAACCAGCATGATTGCAACTATTCAGACGTCAGCCGGTGACATCCGGGTCGAACTTCTCCCCAACCTCGCTCCCAAGACCGTGGAGAACTTTACGGGGCTTGCGACGGGCAGCAAGGAGTGGAAGGACGCCAAGACGGGTGAGACCCGCAACGACCCCTTCTACGCAGGCACGGTGTTCCACCGCGTCATTGGCGGCTTCATGATTCAGGGCGGCTGCCCCCTCGGAACCGGTACCGGTGGGCCGGGTTACAACTTCGACGATGAGATTCACGCGGAGAACCAGTTCAACGAGCCCTACATCCTCGCGATGGCGAACGCGGGCAAGCGCCCCAACCCCATCACGGGTCAGCCGGCGGGCACCAACGGCTCGCAGTTCTTTATCACCTTGGGCGCCACGCCCCACCTCAACGCGAACCACACCATCTTCGGCAAGGTCGTTGACGACGAGTCCAAGGCTGTCGTCGACGCCATTGGCTCCGCTGCCACCGATGGTCGTGACCGTCCTCGCGAGGACGTCATGATCAACGGCGTCACCATCGAGGACTAACAGGCACATGACGTCCGATGCCGGGGCCGGCGGTTCCTACACAGGCGGCTCGGGATTCGGCGGCGATGGGCAGACCGGTGGCGCCGCAGGCGCTCCCCCGGTCTGCCCGCGCCACCCCGACCGCGTCTCCTACGTGCGTTGTCAGCGTTGCAACCGGCCCACGTGCCCGGAGTGCCAGCGCCCCGCATCGGTCGGTATCCAGTGCGTTGACTGCGTCAATGCCGCGAAGAACAACCAGCGGCCACTGCGTTCGCGCCTAGGCTTCACCGCCGCGCAGGGCCCGCCACTCGTCACGTATGTATTGATTGGGCTGAACGCCGCGGTATTCCTCATCGGAACCCTGCTCATTGGCGGAAACTGGCAGTACTACTTGGCACTGTGGCCCGGGTATTCTGCCGACTTCGGGCCGCAGTTCATTGACGTTGGCAACGAGTGGTACCGCTGGGTTACCTCGGGATTTACACACTTTTCGTGGCTACATATTGGCATGAACATGTTCGTGCTGTGGCAGTTCGGTACTCAGCTCGAGCCCATCATGGGCCGTGCTCGTTTCCTTACGCTGTACATGGTTGCGCTACTCGGCGGCAGTCTGGCCGTTGAGCTGCTCGCCTCGGGGACCAGCCCACACGCGGGAGCCTCAGGCGCGATCTTTGGCCTCATCGCCGCGTATGCAATCGTGCTCAAGCGCCTCAACCTACCGTTCCAGTCGCTCGTCGCGACGGCCGGCATCTGGCTGGTACTCGGCTTTGTAATCCCCGGTGTGTCGTGGCAGGGCCACCTAGGCGGAGCCGTCGCCGGAGCTGTCACCATGCTGCTGATGTTCCGCGGCGTGGACAAACGGGAGAAGGCTCGGCTCTACGGGGGATAGTTCTCTCCCCAGCCCTGCTCACCGGTGTGAATAACACGGCTGTAGTTATCCCCACCGCTGTCCACAGCGGGGGATAACTACACGGGTGTAACTAGTGGGACAGAGTTACTTCCAGCGGGTGAACAGCACCATCGCCGCGGCGAGGAAGCCGAAGCCGATGACCATGTTCCAGTTGCCGATGTCCGGCACGGGGTACTGGCCCTTGGCGATGTAGTAGACAACGATCCACGCGGGGCCGATGATCAGCAGCGTCACGGCGGTGGGGACTAGCCATGAAGGGTTCGTCGCCTCGGGCTTCAGCACGTCGTGCTCAGCCGCGTGGTTCTTCTTCTGGCGCTTCTTCGAGACGGCCACAATGCACTCCAGTGAGGTAGATATTCCGCCGACGGCGGGTTCAGGTCTGGCTATAGCGTACCGACCCCGGCGCTCGAGCGCGTTCAGGCACCGCCCAACAGGTCTCGCTAGGGGGTTCCATGCTGACGGACTAGTCCCGTAATCTGGTCTCACTATGCCAACGCTCGAGCGAACCCTGCCCTCACACGCCGCTCCCAGGCGTCAATCGGGATGGGCCGCGGCGGTCGGGCTGCTCGGCGAGCTCCTGATCATCGCCGGAGTGGTGCTCGGTCTCTATGTGGTGTGGCAGTTGTTCTACACGGATATTGCTGCGAACAACACCCAGCAGGAGGTGGTGGACAGCCTCGATTGGGTCGCTCCGCTAGAGGCAGTGACCGCCGGCGACGCCATCACCGTGATTCCGGACAACCTGAAGTTCGACCCTGACACCGCTCCCGTGATGGAGGAGCCGGCGTTTATGACCACATTCGCGACCATGTACGTGCCGCGCTGGGGTAGCGACTACGTCAAGCCAATCTCCGAGGGCGTGACACGCAAGGACGTGTTGGACACACTCGGCATTGGTCACTACCCGGGCACCGGGATGCCGGGCGAGCTCGGCAACTTTGCGATCAGCGCGCACCGCACCACCTACGGCAAGCCCTTTAACAGGATCGCCGAACTCAAGGCGGGTGACCCGCTCGTCATCGAGACGGAGGACGCCTGGTATGTGTACCGCGTCACCGAGTGGGAGATCGTGGAGCCCACTCAGGTTGAGGTCATCGCCCCAGTTCCGGACCAGCCGGGCGCTGAGCCGGACGATCACTACATCACCCTGACCACGTGTCACCCGATGTATTCGGCGGCCGAGCGTTGGGTGACTCATGGCACGCTTGAATACTGGGCGCCGCATGACGCGGGCGTTCCGGCGGAGATCCTGGAGGACGCATCGTGATATTTCCCGCCGTGTGGAGGGTGTTGCCTGGCCCGGCCTGGGTGAAGGCGCTCTTGCTGGTACTGGTGATCCTCGCGATTGTGTGGGTGCTGTTCGAGTTCGTGTTCCCCTGGGTGTCCGTAGAATTCGGTATCCAGGACCAAAGCATTGAGACAGGGACCGCACCATGACCCGCATCCTCGTGATCGACAACTACGACTCATTCGTCTACACGATCGTGGGCTACCTGCGTCAGATGGGCGCGGAAACCGTGGTGGTCCGCAACGACGCCGTGGCAGATGCTGGCCCCATTGCCGACTACGACGGCGTGCTGGTGTCCCCGGGCCCTGGGACGCCGTCCGAGGCTGGCTCATCGAACGACGTGATTCGCGAGTGCGCCGCGCTAGAGAAGCCGATGCTTGGGATATGCCTTGGGCATCAGGCACTTGCCGAGGTCTATGGCGGGGTCGTCAGCCACGCCCCCGAGCTTATGCACGGCAAGACCTCGGATGTGATTCATGAGCAGGATTCGGTGTTGGGCGGCTTGCCTTCGCCCTTCACCGCGACGCGGTACCACTCACTCGCGGTCGAGGATGGCACCGTCTCCGCTGAGCTGATCGTCACGGCCCACACGGAGAACGGCATCATCATGGGGCTGCGTCACGCGACGCTGCCGCTGCACGGCGTTCAGTTCCACCCCGAGTCAGTGCTCACCGAAGGGGGCCACCGTCTGTTGGCGAACTGGCTCGAACTGTGCGGCATGCCTGACGCCGAGTCGCGCTCCGCCGGCCTGTCACCCCTAGTGCGTAAGTAGTCCCGCTCGCGCGCGGTGCTTTCAGACGGATGAGTGGCTGAGTTGTCCTTCTAGAGGGCACATAAGCGCCTTCAGCAGGCACAGTGGCCCGGTTGTCCTTTTGGACGTACGACGGAGGCGCTAGAGCCAGCCGTTGTACACCGCGATCAGCAGGAGGGTGACCAGGAACCCCACGGGCTGGTTGAGCCACAGGAACGTCTTCCAGCCGCGGTTGGCGTCCTCGCAGGTCTGGTCCGTGACTCGCACAAAGCGTGCGACCGATGCGGCGTAGGCCAGGGGCAGGACTGCCGCCAAGACGCCCGGCCAGGGCAGGAACAGCAACAAACCAGCGGCGAGCACGTACATTCCCAGCGCGAACCACACCGTCACCCGCGCGCCCATGACGGTCGCGATCGAGCCGATGCCGCCTTCCCGGTCCGCGCGCACGTCCTGGACCGCGCCAAATGCGTGGCTGGCCATGCCCCATGCGACAAAGGCCGCCCAGATGGGCCACACGTCTCGTTCGGTCAATCCCACGCCCGTCAGCACCAGCGCGTAGATCAGCGGCCCGGCAAAGTGCAGTGCGGACGTCAACGAGTCCAGGAATGGCCGTTCCTTGAACCGAAGCCGCGGCGCTGAGTACGCGACCACTCCGAACACGACCAGCGCGAGCGTCACGCTTGCGGCGACGCTGCCCTGGAAGAGGAGCCACAGCATCGGCGGAACGACCAGTACGGCGGAGGCGACAATGATGCCGCGATGAATCCGGCGCGCGCGCTCGCGGTCGCGGATGACGTCGCCCTCGATGCCACCCTTGCGCGGGTTGGCAAGGTCTGACTCATAGTCGAACACGTCGTTGATGCCGTACATGAGCAGGTTGTACGGGATCAGGAAGAAGAGCGTTCCGACGACGAACACCGCATCGATGTGGTGCGTCACCATCAGGTACGCGGCGGCAAAGGGATAGGCCGTGTTGATCCAACTGATGGGACGTGACGCCTTGAGGATTGAGCCGATCACGACGCCTCACCGTGATCCTTGGACGTCTTGCCTAGCCAGAGCCACACCGTCGGGATCACCATGACGGCTCCGATCGCGTACGCGAAGTCCTCGATGGGCGCGTGCCACAGCCTGATGCCGCTGATGAGTTGGTCGTCGTAGCCGACGATGTCGAGTCCGACGATCACGTTGTCGAAGACCGCGGTGAGCGCCACCAGTACCAGACCAGTCAGCAGCAATGGCCGCGCCGGGTGGCGCCTAAGGATGGGAATTGTCGCTAGGGAGATGAGCCCGAGGACACTGATAGAGAGGATCACGTAGGTCATGGGGTCGCCTCCTCGCTCGCCGTGACGGCACCGCGCCGGCTGAAGGCGAGCCACAACAGCAAGGCCTGGTAGCACAGCAACGTGAGGAACAGCAGTTCCTCAACGGGCACCTCGGGGGCTACTCGTAGGCCGGTGAGGTACGGTGCGTCACCGATAAAGAAAATGCCAATACCCACGCCAATCATGTCCCATACCAGGAAGAACGCCACCCCGATGCCGATGGTGGCGGCCGCACGCCGCGGCTGATCGAACAGCGCCACCCGGTATCTCCAGTCGAGCGTGGCCAATCCCATGAGCGCGATCAGGAGACCTACCAGGTACAGCCACGAGATCATGCGCCGCGCCCGGTGCTGGGGGGCGTGGTCGAGGGGCGCCCGCGCGCTGACCGGGGCGGCTTACCCTGGCGCACGATGGTACCCAACACGTCTGTGCGCACCGAGCGTCGTAGGAAGCCCGCTGGCGCGGGGGTGCGCAGCGGTTCCGAGCCCGTCGCGCCCAGCAGACGCTTGGCGACCAGTTCTGCACTAATCAGGCACATCGGCATGCCGATGCCCGGTGTAGTTGATGACCCGGCGTACAGCAGGTTGGGAACGGTGGCGGAGACATTGGCGGGCCGGAACATAGCGGACTGACGCAGCGTGTGCTCGAACCCCAGGGCTGACCCCTTCCACGCATTTAACTCTGTGGCGAAGTCCGAGGGCGTGGTGACGGAGTAGATGGTGGCGCGCTCCGAAAGGTCGGGCACTCCCGCCCAATCCCCCACCTGGCGTAGGTAGTTGGTGGCGGCGTCGAGCATGTCTTCGCGACTGCGCTCGGTGGCCCCCAGCTTGGGGTCGGCCGGGAACGGGATCAGCAGGACCAGGTTCTCGTGTCCCGCTGGCGCGGCGTCGGGGTTGGTTGCGCTCACACGTGATGCATAGATCGATGCCGGATACGGCGGTGTGAGTACCCCCTTGCCGACTATTGACTCGAAATTGGCATCCCAGTCCTTGGAAAAGAACAGGGTGTGGTGGGCGAGCTCGGGCAGTTCGCCCTTGACTCCGGCCATGACCAGCAGCGCGCTAATGCCGGGCTGCCGGTCCTTCCATTTGCGCTCGGGTTGCCACTGGTGTGCGGGCTCGATCAGCTCGGTCTCCGTGTGGTGCATGTCCGCGCCGCTCACCACCAGGTCGGCCGGGAGGACCTCGCCGTTGCCTAGTTCCACACCGCTCGCGATTCCGTTGGACTCCACGACGATGCGCCGTGCGGGCGTGGACGTGCGGATCTCAACGCCCTCCTCAACGGCCATGCGCTCGAGTGCCTCGATGAGCGCATACATCCCGCCACGGGGATAGCGAACGCCGTCGGTAAGGTCAAGGTGGCTCATGAGCGAGAAGAGCGAGGGTGCCCGGGAAGGTGAAGATCCCAGGAATACCGCGTGGAAACCCAGAATCTGCCGCAGTCGCGGGTCGCGGACCGATGCCGCCACCTTGGAGCCAAGCGAGCGGGTGAGCAGACTCGCGAGTTTGGGCAGCGACCGCATGACGGCGGGGTTGGCCACCGACATGGGCCGCTCGAAGGTGGTGTAGAGGAATCGTTCCAGCGCGAGGTCGTAAAGCTGCTTGGACTCTGCCGCGTAGTCACGCATCGCGTCGCCGTCCCCGCTGCTTAGCGCGTTGAAGGTAGCGTAGTTCGCCTCCGCGTCGGCAAGAACGTCGAGGCGCTGCGCCGCATCGGACGACGAAGAACCCTCAAAGTAGACCCGGTAGCGCGGGTCGAGGTCGATGAGGTCAAGTTCCTGATTGATGTCACGACCCATGAGTGCGAAAAACTGGGTGAAGGCCTCGGGCATCAGGTACCAACTGGGCCCCGTGTCGAACGTAAAGCCATCCACCTCAAGTCGCCCGGCTCGTCCACCCACCTGAGTATTGCGCTCGATCAATGTCACTTGGGCGCCACCGCGAGCCAGCAGTGCCGCGGTGGCGATGCCACCGATCCCGCCACCAATGACGACGACGCGTAGAGCCTCAGCCTTCATCATGACTCCCCCGCTCGGCGAGACTCCCACGTGTTGCGGACCGCGAACACCATCTTGGTGGTGTTGGGCACTCGCACGCGGCGACTCACCAAATCCGTCGCGTCGGTATCCGCAATAGTGTCCAACAACCGGGTGTAGATGTCGATGGTGGTCGACACCGCTACAGCCGCGCGGCGAGGTAGAACGGGAAGACTCTCCCGCGCCGCCGCGATGTCGGTACGGCAGTCCGCGACCAACTCCTCGACCTGCGCGTTGGTGAGAGTGTCCGTCGTGACGCCGGGAAAGTACGAGCGGCCCAGCTCGCCGGCGTCCGTCGCGAGGTCCCGCAGGAAGTTCACCTTTTGGTAGGCGGCACCTAGCCGGCGGGCACCAGCGCTGGCGTCGCTCGGTAGCGGCGCCGGGCCGGAGTCGGTGTTGAGGAAGACGGCCAGGCACATCTCGCCCACCACCTCCGCAGAGCCGTACACGTAGCGGGCAAACGACTCGTCATCGTGCAGGGTCAACGTCAGGTCGGCCCGCATTGATGCGAAGAACGGCTCGGTCATGTTCGTGGTGATTCCCACCGCCCGGGCGGTCACTCCAAAGGCGTGTGCCACGACGTCGGTGGAGAATCGACCTGTCATTGCCTCGGTGACGGTGGTCTCGAATGCGTCCAGGACTCTTCCCGCGTCGTTGCCACGATAAGTGTCGACCACCTCGTCGGCAATACGAACCATCGCGTAGACGGATTCAATGTGCCGGCGCATCGGTCGCGGAAGCATGCGCGCGCCCACGCCGAACGACGTGGAGTAGCGCCGGATCACTTGCGCAGCCGCCGCCTGGGCGGCGTCGTCAAACTGAACGAGGGAGGTCTCGTTGTCACTGATGACGCGACGTCTGGAACCACTCATGACGTGCGCGCTTCGAGAATGTCGATGAGCTGGCCCAGATAGCCGGACAACGGTGCGGACACTCTCTCTGCGGCCAGTCGTCGTGCAGAACGCGCGTGCTGACGCGCGACGCGCAGAGCCTTGGTGCGGGCGCCGGATTCTTCGAGGATTTCACGGACGCGGGCGGCGCCCTCCTCGTCGAGGTCCGGATTGCCGATGCTGTGGGTGAGGACCTCGAGGGAGGCGCGGTCAGCCAACTCGAAGCCGTGACGCAGCAACTCGGTGCGTTTGCCCGCCCGCAGGTCGGAGAGCACCGACTTGCCGGTCACGGCTGGGTCGCCAAACACTCCCAGGTCGTCGTCGACGAGCTGGAAGCTGAGCCCCAGTCCCGTGCCAATCTTGTCGAGGTGGCCAACCATGGTGGGGTCGGCCCCGGCGAGCTGGGCGCCCGCGTGCAGAGGGACCACAAACGTGTACGTGGCGGTCTTGAGCTCGGCAATGAGCAGCGAGTTGGCGTCGCGCGGAGGCGTGACGTTCGCGTACATGTCGAGAAGCTCGCCCGCGATCGTCGCCCGGATGGCACCGGTGATGAGGTCGAGGCACGCAATGCGGTGGTGAGCCGGGAGCGAAGCTCGGGAGATGAGGTCGTACGCCGATGACAGGGCCAGGTCCCCGCCCAACAATGCCGCGGCCTGCACGTGGTCATTGACCTGCGCCTGGCTGAGCCCGGCGTTGCTTAGCGCGGCACGGCGCGTGCCCGCGACGTTGGGACGACCGCGGCGCACCTCATCGTGATCGAGGATGTCGTCGTGCACGAGCATCGCGGTGTGCAGCATTTCCATAGCGGCAGCAACGGGAACAACGGCTGCGGGGTCGTCGCCGCCAAGTCCCGCGTACGCGGCGAGCGTCAGCGAAGGGCGCAAGTTCTTACCGCCATCGAACTGCGCGCCCAACGTCTGCCACAGAGTCCGGTAGTCGGCGCCCGCGGCGGGAATCTCGCAACTCGCGTCCGTGACGTAATCGGCAAGCAGTCGCGAGACATCGTGAAGTTGAGCCTCCACGAAGTCGTTGAGGCTGGCAGCAGTGCGCACCGGTGTCATCACGACAGTTTAGACAACAAGGCTCGCGGAATGATTCCCCTTGTGAGGGAATGAGACGCTCTGGCTTGGGTACCGGCAGTGAGTGTCGGTACCCAAGCCCACTGCTATGGAGCTGGGGTGACCGACGGCGTCGGCGTCGGCGTGGGCTGCGGCTGAGGTGCCTCGTACTTGCCCACCACGATGGCGACGTTCGTTCCTGGCTTGACCTCGGTGTTAGCCGATGGGTTCTGCGTCACCACCTTGCCGTCGAGCGCCTGCTGGTCAGTAGTCGCCTCGGTTGCGGTGGACTTCAGGCCCGCGTCGCCAAGCGCCTTCTCAGCATCCGCGCGGTCCTGTCCCACAACGTTCGGCACGGGGGTCGTCGTGGGAGCGGTTGCCACCACCAGTTCCACCGTGGAGTTGCGGTCAACTTCACCGGCGCCCGGCTTCTGCTCGAGCACCTCACCCGCGGGCTTGGAGTCGTCTTCCTTGTCCGTCACCGTGGGGATCAGGCCAAGGTCCGTCAGCTGCTGGCGTGCCTCGTCCTCCTGCAGTCCGATGAGGTTCGGCAATGCGACCTTGCCCGTAGAAACGTGCAGGATCACGGTGCTGCCGGCCTTCACATCGGTGCCCTCGGCTGGGTCGGTCTCGAACACGCGACCTTCATCGAAGTCCTTGTTGTCCTCCTCGACGGTTTCTCCCACGACGAGATTGGCCGCCTCAAGTTGCTTGGTCGCCTCAGCCTCAGTGAGGCCCCGCACGCTCGGCACGGTCGCGTCACCGGGTCCACTCGAGATAAAGACAGTGACAGTGTCTCCCTCGACCAAGTCAGAGTCAGCTGGGGGTTCGGTGCGGATCACCGTGTCGACGGCCACATCCTCGCTTGCCTCCAGCTCATATTCGCCGACGAGACCCAGCTCGGTGAGCTTCGCAGTCGCATCAGCCTGGCTCAGTCCGACGATGTCCGGCATTTGCACTGTGACGACCTCGGGCTCGGATGGTCCTCTGGTGGCAAAGACGATCAGCGCGACAATCAACGCGATGGCGAGTAGCGCGGCCCCGCCGAGGAGCAGGTAGCGGTTGCGCTTGGCGCGTCGTTCCTCCTCCGCGTCTAGGGGGTCGTCGACCATGACGGTGCCACTCATCGGGGTGGGCTCTCCGCCCGAGGGCCCTACGGCGGTCCACGGCGCGGAGGCCGGTCCCGCGGCGAGTCCCGCGGCAGGCATGACTGCGGTCGCGCCGGTCTCGGGACCCGCAGGGGTAGCCGGCATCTGCTGGGTGGGCAGGTCCGCAATCTCTTCATTGGACATTCCGGCCACGGCAGCGGCGGCTGCGACTCCGGCAACTCCCGCGCCGGCTGCGGCCGAGCCCAGCGCAATGCCACCCATGGGCATTCCGCCGGCCATCACACCGCGTAGGTCGGTGAGGAACTCCTGCGCGGATCCATAGCGCTCGTCGCGGTTCTTGGCGAGGGCGTGCAGGACCACCGTGTCGAGCTCGGGAGGGACGTCGGACGCGAAGTCGGAGGGCTTGGGCGGGGCCTCGCGCACGTGCTGGTAGGCCACTGACACGGGAGAGTCGCCGATGAACGGCGGGCGTCCCGTGAGGAGCTCGAAGAGCAGGCAGCCGGTGGAATAGAGGTCGGAGCGGGCGTCGACGTTCTCACCGCGCGCTTGCTCGGGGGAAAGGTACTGAGCCGTGCCCACGACCGCCTGCGTCTGAGTCATCGTGTTGCCAGCATCGGCGAGTGCGCGGGCGATGCCAAAGTCCATGACCTTGACCGCGCCGGTAGGCGTGAGCATGACGTTGGCGGGCTTGATATCGCGGTGGACCAGTCCCGCGTGGTGCGAGTACTCGAGTGCCGCGAGCACGCCCGCGACAATGTCGACTGCCTCGTCGATGGGAGCTGCGACGTCACCCTTGAGGATGTCGCGCACGGTGTGGCCCTCGACGTACTCCATCACGATGAACGGCACGGCCTGCGGGTTGCCACTCTCGCCCACGATCGTGTCCTCACCAGTGTCGTACACAGCGACGATGGTGGGATGGTTTAGACCAGCCGCGGACTGAGCCTCGCGGCGGAAGCGGGTCTGGAACGAGGGGTCGCGTGCCAGGTCTGGACGCAGAATCTTGATCGCGACGGTGCGCCCCAGGCGCGTGTCGTACCCGATGTGCACCTCAGCCATGCCACCGCGGCCGATGAGGTCGCCGACCTCGTAGCGACCGGCGAGGATCTTCGGTTCGTCGTTCATGTGTATTCCTTACGTCCCTGGCTTAAGGGTTCGAGTATTCGCGAACATTGTCGCATTGTTGAGGGTCATCGCGGCCCCGACGGCCGTTCCGGGTGCGGACGGTAGCTCTTGGGGGCGATGCTTGGAGGCATGGCGCGGGCCGGTGCTGGGCGTTGTTCGGAAGGGGCCACAGTCGTTGGTGAGCCATCCGCTGTGCCCGCCGCAGCATCGGGCGTGGATCCCGCTGGATCCAATTCGAGCGGGTCCAGCGACGGCTCCTCAAACGTGAAAGTGGCCAGATGGCGCTCCAACTCGGCCGCCGTCTTGATGCGCTTGCGCGGATTCTTCTCGAGGAGATTGTTGATGACCTTGGCCATCGGCGGGCTTACCGTGGCGGGTAGCCGCGGAACGTCATCGTTGACCTGCGCGATCGCAATGTCGACCGCGCTCGCGGCCGTGAACGGACGTCTCCCCACGACGGACTCGTAGGCGATGATGCCGACGGCATAGAGGTCCGATGCCGCGGTCGCTGCCTTGCCTAGTGCTAACTCGGGCGCCAGGTACTGGGCGGTGCCCATCACCATGCCAGTGGCAGTGAGCGTGGTCTGGTCCATCCCGCGCGACACGCCGAAGTCCGTGACCTTGACCATGTCGTGCTCCTGGACCAGCAGATTTCCGGGCTTGATGTCGCGGTGCATGACGCCGGCGTCGTGGGCTGCTTGAAGGCCGTTGCACGTGTGGCGCAGGACGGTGACGAGGCGACGTTCGCTCAGCGTGCGCTCGCGTTCCAGGATGGTGGACAGCGGCTCACCTTCGACCAGTTCCATGACCAGATAGGGCGTGCCGTCCACCTCGCCGTAGTCGTAGACCTGCGCGATGTTGGGGTGGCGCAAGCCCGCGGCGTTCTTTGCCTCGTTGCGAAAGCGCTTGAGGAACGTCTCGTTCTTGGCGGCGCCGTCCTTGAGGACTTTGACTGCGACCTCGCGATCGAGCTCACTGTCGGCTCCTCGCCAGACCTCTCCCATGCCGCCTACAGCGAGGAGCGAACGAAGCACGTAGCGTCCGCCGAGGGTCGTGCCGGGTTGTAACGCGCCCATCAGAGGTCACCGTCCTCGGCCAGTTTGGCCTCCATGACGGCCTTAGCGATGGGAGCCGCGACCACGCCACCCGTCGGGTCCTTGCCGGCCGCGCCCAGGTCGCCACCGTTCTCCACCAACACGGCAATCGCGATGGTGGGCTTGTCCGCTGGCGCGAAGCCCACGAACCACGTGTGCGGCGGAGCGTCGGTGCCGGTCTCCGCAGTTCCGGTCTTGCCCGCGACCTTGACGCCGGGAATCTGGGCTCTGGTGCCGGTGCCGTTGTCGACAACCCCGACCATCATGTCCCGAAGCTTAGAGGCGTCCGCACGCGTCATCGGCTGACCGTATTCGGTGGGCTCCGTCTTCTGGATCACGCTCAGGTCGGGTGCCCGCACCGTGTCGACCAGGTACGGGTTCAACAGGGTGCCCTGATTGGCGATCGCCGACGCGACCATCGCCATCTGCAGCGGCGTGGCACGGTCGTCGTACTGGCCGATCGACGCCATGGCGGTCTGAGCTTCGTTAGGGTCCACGGGCAAGTTGGAGGCGGCGGCGCGCAGTGGAATGTCGATCTGATCGGTCCAGCCGAACTCCTTGGCCTTGCGCTCGATGACTCCCCAGCCCAGTGACATGCCGAGGTTCGCGTAGGCCGTGTTGCACGACACTCGCAGAGCATCTGCCAGGGTCATCGTGTCTCCCGAGGTGCACTTCTCGCCGCCATAGTTGGTCATGGTTGCCGATGTCCCGGGCAGGTCAAGTTCCTGTGGCGCGTAAACCTCGGTGTCGGGCTTGTAGCCGGACTCGAGCGCGGCGGCGGACACCACCAGCTTGAAGACTGAACCCGGGGGATAGGTGTCTCCGGCTATTGCGCGGTTGACGAGAGGTCCAGTTGGATCGTTGAGTAGCTCCTGGTAATTCTCGTTGACCTGTTCAGTGTTGTGTCCCGCAAGTGCCGCCGGGTCATACGTGGGTGAGGTGACCATAGCGAGAATCGCGCCGGTGGTGGGGTCGAGTGCGACGACGGCACCGCGCTGGTCACCTAGTTGCTCTGTGGCCACTTGCTGCAGTGTTGAATCAAGCGTGATCGATACCGAGGCGCCCTCCTGCTCGCGCCCGGCAAACAGGTCACCCAGACGGTTCCAGAACAGCGCATCGTCGGAGCCGTTGAGCAGGGTGTTCTCCGTCTGCTCCAGGCCCGAGCGGCCGTAGACGATCGAGTAGTAACCGGTGGCCGCCGCGTACAGCGGCCCATCCGCGTAGGTGCGCTGGTAGTTGAAGGGGTCGTCGACGGGAACGGACTTCACGACCGTCTCGCCGTCCACCACGAACGGACCGCGGAAGGAGCCGAACTCGCGGTACAGCGTACGGACGTTGCGGCCGTCGGCATTGAGATCGTTTGCGGTGATCACCTGGATATAAGACGCACCGGCCATGAGCACGAGGAACATGACAAGGATGACGACGCTGAGGCGCCGGACTGGCTCATTCATCTACGTCACCACCTGCGACGGTCGGCGTGCCTGATCGGATATACGTAGCAGCAGGCCTACCACCATCCAGTTCGCGAGCATCGACGAACCTCCGTAGGCGAGGAACGGCGTGGTGAGTCCGGTGAGCGGAATCACGCGCGTCACGCCACCCACCACGATGAACACCTGGAGGGCGAGCGAGAATCCCAGGCCCACGGCAAGGAGCTTGCCAAATCCGTCGCGTACGCCAATCGCGGTGCGCATCGCGCGCTGCACGATGATCACGTACAGCGTCAGGATGGCCATGAGGCCGGTCAACCCCAACTCTTCACCTAGCGACGAGATGATGAAGTCGGACTCCGCGTAAGGCACCAGGTCGGGGCGCCCCTCGCCCAATCCGGTACCGAGCAGCCCGCCGGAGGCCATGCCGAAGAGGCCTCGTACTAGTTGTTCGGATGCGCCCGATGCGTACACGGCCGGGTCAAGCGCGTGCAGCCATGCCTCGTACCGCGAGTGGACGTGCGCGAACACCGTGCCAGCAAAGGCGGCACCCGCGACGAACATTCCGAGCCCCACGATGACCCAACTCAAACGCTCGGTAGCGACGTAAAGCATGGACAGGAAGATTCCAAAGAACAGTAGCGAGGTGCCCAGGTCCCGCTCGTAGATCTGCACGAGCATCGACGCGAGCCACACCAGGACCAGTGGTCCCATGTCCCGCGGACGGGGGAAGCGGATCCCTAGAATCTTGGGACCGGCGAGCGCGAGCGTGTCGCGGTTGGTGACCAGGTACCCCGCGAAGAAGATCACCAGCGCAATCTTGGCGAACTCGGCGGGCTGGAGCGAACGCCCAAACAGGTGGATCCAGATGCGGGCGCCGTTGATCTCCGTGCCGATCACCGGGAAGAGCGGAAGCAGCAGCCCGATGAGGCCGACCAAGCCCGCGGTGTAGGTGTAGCGGCGCAAGACACGGTGGTCGCGGACCAGCAGGATCACGCCGATCATGAGCGCGATCCCAAGGATCGCCCAGCCGATCTGTACGTTGCCAAACGTGGTGTCACGCCCACGCTCGGCGTACGCGAAGTCGATGCGTCGGATCATGGCGATGCCGATGCCGTTCAAGGCGAACACTGCGGGCAGGAGCACGGTATCCGCGGACGGCGCGTAGCGGCGCAGGACCAGGTGGGCGGTGGTGGCAAGCGCGACGGCGGTGAGCGCGTAGAGCCCTAAATCCCTTAGCTCGAGCACGTCGGCGTGATAGTCGACGAGGCCTCGCGCCAACACGGCGATCATCACCGCGATGGCGAGCAGGGCAACCTCTGACCTACGTCCTTGGTGGACGCGGATCTCAGCGACAGTAGCCACTAGTTGGTTTCCTCGAGCGTGCCGACGACCTCGTAGGCGTCCGAGACAGAGTCAACGCGGATGGTCTCGATGATGCGGTCGCGCTCGAACGGGGCCAGGCTATCGAGCGAGACGGTGGTCTCGGTCACCAGGTTGTGCAGGTTCATTGGCCCGATCTCGCCAGGGATGCCCCGGTAGATGGACACCTGACCGTTGTGATCGCCTATGTAGTACTGCGTCTGCGTCCACGCGTAGCCGCCCCACGCGGCGGCAATCACGGCGAGCAGAGCGATGACAGGCAACAACCAGGGGCGAATCTTTGGCCATGTGGAGGCCCACCAAGACGGCTCCTCGTCGTCGTCGGGATCCGCGTGAGCGGAGAGCTTGGCGGCCTTACCCGCCGCGCCGTGCCCACCCTGCGAGGGGCGGTGACGATCCCTTGCGGCGGAGCCAACAATCTGCGACGCAGTGGCAGGACCCACGCCGTCGGGTGACGCATCGATATCCACGATGTCGCCGATGATGCAGGTGACGTTGTCCGGTGCCCCCGCGGCAATTGCGAGCGAAACCAGTGCATCGGCGCAGTCGGCGGGGTGCTCGACCTCGAGCATCGTGCGGTGGATCGTGTCGCGGCTGACGACGCCGGACAGCCCGTCGGAGCACAGCATCCAGCGGTCGCCGGGACGCGTCTCGCGCACTGAGATGTCGACGGGCACGTCGGCGTCGATGTCGCCGAGGACTCGCAGCAGCATCGATCGCTTGGGGTGGTTCTCGGCATCGGCCACGGAGAGGCGACCGGTGTCTACGAGGTGCTGAACAAAGCTGTGGTCAGTGGTGACCTGGTCGAACTCGCCGTCGCGCAGCAGATACGCACGGGAGTCGCCGATGTGAGCCATCGCCAGCGAAGATCCCGCGCGAAGGAGCGCGGTGACGGTGGTGCCGAGGCCGGAGAGCTCGGGGTCATTCTTTGCGCGCTGCACGATCTCCGCGTGTGCGTCGGCGATGGCCTCCTTGAGCTCGTCGAGCGCCTCATCCGGGCCCAAGGACTCCCCATCGAGCTCCGCGAGCCGGCCAATTACGATGGACGATGCGATGTCTCCGCCGGCCGCGCCACCCATGCCGTCGGCAACCAACAGCAAGTGAGCACCGGCGAATCCGGAGTCCTGGTTGTTGGCGCGCACCAGTCCCACGTCGGAGCGCGCGGCAAAGTTGATTCCTAGAAACACGTCACGACCTCAGTTCGATCGTGGTGGCACCGAGCGAGAGCTTGTCGCCCAGGTGGAACGGCACCGGGTCGTCTACGCGCTGGTTGGACAGGAACGTGCCGTTGGTGGAACCGAGGTCCTCGACCATCCACTGACCACCGTCGGGGTAGACGCGGCAGTGACGCGAGGAGCAGTAGTCGTCCTCGATCACTACGGTGCACGTGGCGGCACGGCCGATCATGACGGGAGCGCTACCGAGCGGAATCGTGGTGCCCTTGAGCGGGCCGGCCGTCACGGCGAGGTGAGCGGCGGTGGACTCCCGAGGAGACATGCCGCCGGTGCGAATACCGGTTGACGCGCGGGATGGCGTGGCCATCTTGTCCGCACGGCCATCGGTCTTGCGGCGGTTCATGCCCTTACCGCGCGAGGTAACACGCGTGCCGTAGAGGTCCGCGCGGAGAACGCCAATTGCGGACAAAACCAAAGCCCAAAGAAGGATCAGAAACCCCAGTCGCAGGAGCGTGATCGAGATTTGGCTCATCGCCTAGTCTTCTCCGTCCGCGGCAATCCCATCCCAGTACATGATGGTGGTTCGTCCAATAGTGATGGCGTTGCCGTCTAGCAGCGTCACTTCGTTGATTCGTTGGTCTTCCACGAAGGTACCGTTTGTTGAGCCCAGATCCGTGAGGATGGTGCCATGGGGCGTCACTTCGAACCGAATGTGCTGCCTGGAGACCCCAGAATCGTCCACGACGATGTCCGACTCGGAGCCGCGGCCCACCGTGGTGTTGTCGCCGGTGAGGTTGTAGCGCATGCCATCCACGTCGAGCAGCGGGAAGCGTGACTGCGAATCGCGGCTCGTCGCCGGGGCCACCGGGCCGCGAGTGGTGCGGGAAACCACCGCGTAGCGGCCGGTTGCGAGGGAGTCGTCCTTGGTGAACTCGACGCCTACCGATCCCACAAAGCTGTAGCGCTGGCGCTCCGCGTGGACCTGCAGCGCCTCCTCGAGCTCGTGCTGCATGGCGTCCTCGCCCCAGCCGGTCACGGTCTCGTAGTCCGTGGCCGACAGTGAGATCGAGTATTCGTTGGGCGTTACCGTCCGGCTACGGTCGACTACAGCCGCGCGGGCATCGGCCTCCCGCTTGAGCGCGGCGGCGAGTTCAACCGGCTTGACACCGGACTTGAACGATTTCGCAAACGCCGTTTGAACGGCGTTCTCGACGCCCTTCTCGAACCGGTCTAGTACTCCCATGGTCACATCGTATATGCGCAACAATTCGTGTTAGAGTTTCTCGGCCAGCGCGAGTGGCGGAATTGGCAGACGCGCACGGTTCAGGTCCGTGTGTTCGAAAGGACGTGGGGGTTCAAGTCCCCCCTCGCGCACAATAAGAAAGCCCCAGTCTTCGGACTGGGGCTTTCTTGCGTTTCGAGGCTGGTCCGTGCGTGAGCGCACGCATGTAGCCAGTCGAGCGTGGCCGGCCCGGCCGCGGCAAACTGTCAGTCATCGGACTGGGGTTGGATCGCCGTGAGGTTAAGGTACGAGGGTGAGCGACTACCCCCTGGCAATAGTGATGACTGGTGCCCCTGCGTCGGGAAAGTCGACAACTGCGATGGCGCTCGGACGCGAGATCGGTGCCGCGGTCCTGGACCAAGACTCGATGACGAACCCGCTGGTCGACGTGATCATGAAGTCGATCGGGACGTCGGATTACTCTGATCCGCGCGTCGCCGCCCTCACGAGAGACGCACGCTACGAATGCTTGCTGCAGGTCGCCTCGGACTGCCTCCGCGGGGGAGCTTCGGTCATCCTGATTGCGCCCTTTACGGCGGAGCGCGCCGATGCCGCGGCTTGGAAGCGGTTGGAATCACGGCTCAGTGACGCGGGTGGGCAGGTCCACTTGGTGTGGATTCGCCTCGAGCCCGAGCTGCTCATCGAACGATTGATTGCGCGCGGTGCGGCACGCGACGCGGAGAAGGTCGCCAATCCTGACCGCTACCTGACGTCCGTGAATCTCGGGCCACCTAGCGTGGGACACATTGAGATCGACGGCGCCGATGATCCGCAGGACCAGGTGACCCGCATCGCCGCGGCACTTCCCCTACCTACCAGGTAGGTCACTCTCCGCGCAGCGCGGATTGCGCTGACGGCGTGCTGTCGCGATGGCGCACGTGTGAACGCGGCTGTCCGATTGCCCCCAAATGTCACGTCTTTGCAACAAAGATGACACCGATGTCAAATACCGCTTGACATCGGTGTCATAGCGCCCCATGATGGGAATCGCTGTTCCAATGACAACGATGACATGCCTCGATGAGGAGGGTGATGAAGATGCTCGCAACTGGCTCACAGTCGGCATGTGCAACCGTCATCCTCGCTGCGGATGCGAACCCGGGGGCGGCATCGTGAAGAGCCACAAGGAACCCATCTTGCGAGACGTCGCCATGATGGCCGAGGTCTCCATCAAGACCGCCTCACGGGTGCTTAACAACGACCCGAGCGTCGCCCCGCTTACTCGCGCCAAGGTGCTTGAGGCCATGCGGGAGCTCGACTACCGTCCAGACCCGGCAGCCCGCTCGCTTCGCGCCGGCCGCGATCGCAGTGTGGGGGTAGTCGTCGAGGGAATCGGCGATGTGTTCGTGGCCTCGTTGGTCGCCAGCATCGAATCCCGCTTGTCGGACGCGGGATATCAAGTGCTCATCACCTCCAGTCACCGCGACGTGAGCCGCGAGCGAGCCATCGTCCAGGACTTCCAGCAGCGTCGTTGCGCTGGGGTCATTGTGATGCCGTGCACCGAAGACAGCCTCGTGGGCCTGCGCCTGGGAGACCTGCCCGTGGTGTTCGTCGACAGAGTCGGCGAGTTTCCTGGCTCGCAGTCCGTGGTCTCGGATGACTTTGGCCTTGCCCGTATTGCCGGGAAGCACCTCACGAGCCACGGGCATCGCCGCATCGCAATCGTGAGTGACTCGCAGTCCGTGCCAACCACCCGAGACCGTCACGCAGGCTTCCGGCAGGCCATGGAGGACGGCGGGATCACTTTTGATCCCGACTTGGTGCGTGATGACTGCCTGGATGAGAGCTACGTACGCGACGCCATCAACCAACTGTTTGCGCTTGACCAACCCCCTACAGCCCTGATTGCGACCAACACCCGTCTGTCCATCGGTGTAGTACCCGCCCTGCACTTAGTGGGACGTACGGACACGGCATTCCTCGCATTCGGAGACTTCCCCATGGCGGAGAGTCTCACGCCTGCCATTACGGCAATCGACCACTCGCCCCACCGGCTGGGTCAGATTGCGGCGGAAACGCTGTTGGCCCGGCTCAAGCCGGGAGCACTCGACGTCTCCACGGAGCCGATCGTGGTTCCGGCGGGCTTGATTGTGCGCGGTTCCGGCGAATTGCCGCCGCGCCCCACAACTCAGAACTCAAGCGCCGCGATACCCGCGCGCGCTACCTAGAACATCTGGCGAATCGACAAAGGAGTGGACATGACCAGTGCGGCAAGAACCTCAGGAAGGGGTCAACGATGACAACACCAATCTACGAAGCGCGAGACATTTCACGCTCATACGGATCGGTACGTGCGCTAGAGGGCGCCAACTTCGATGTGTATCCGGGCGAGATCTCGGCACTCATCGGTGACAACGGTGCGGGTAAATCTACGCTCGTCCGCATCCTGTCCGGGGCCGAGCAGCCAAACGGTGGTCAGATTCTGTTCAACGGCGAGCCCATTCAACTCGAGACTCCGACTGATGCTCGAAGCCGTGGCATTGAGACGGTGTTCCAGGACCTCGCTCTGGCAAACCACCTTGACCCCATTCAGAACATGTATCTGGGACGCGAGCTCATGAAGCCGGGCGTCATGGGTGCGCTCGGATTCATGCAGCGCTCCGCCATGAAGAACGAGGGCAAGCGCGCGTTCTCCGAACTGGGCGCTACGGTGCGTAACTTCTCCGGGCCAGTCGGCGGAATGTCCGGTGGACAGCGTCAGGCCATCGCCGTGGCGCGTGCCGCAGCGTGGGCCAGCGAAGTGATCTTCCTCGACGAGCCCACGGCCGCACTAGGTGTGGTTCAGACCAAAGGCGTCATGGACCTCATCCGCCGCATCCGTGACAAGGGAATCGCCGTCGTGCTCATCAGCCACTCCATGCCGCACGTACTCGACGTCGCGGATCGCGTGCACGTCTTGCGTCATGGCAAGCGAGTGGCCGTCATGGACGCAAAGAGCACGAACGTCGAGGAGCTCGTGGGAGCCATGACCGGCGCCCTCGATGGAAAGGAAGCAGCATGAGCCTCGAAACCGAAGACACGGTCAAGCTCCGCGAGACCGAAGACAGCGTGATCCGACAGCCGTTCACGTCCCGCCTTGGCGACGCGATCAAGTCGCAGGCAATGCAGATTGTGTTGGTCTGGTTGGCGATCGTGGTGATCTTCTCGGTGCTGAGCCCCGACGCCTTCCTGTCTGTTTCCAACTTCCGCAACATCGCGATCAGCGTTTCGATCCTCGCGATTCTGGGTGTGGGCACCACATTCATCATCGTCACCGGCGGCATCGACCTCTCCATGGGCTCAGTACTCGTCTTCAGCGGCGTGGTCGCGTCCATGGTGATGGAGAACGTGGGGACGGGACAAGGGTGGGGCGTCGCCCTCCTGGGCATCATCGCGGCCCTCGCGTCTGGTCTCGCTTGGGGGCTACTGAACGGGTTCCTTGTCGCCAAGGCCAAGGTGCCTCCGATGATCGTGACACTTGGTACCTTCGGCGCGGCATTGGGCCTGTCCCAGGTCCTCACCGGCGGCATCGACCTGAGGGCGTCGCCAGATGTCCTGGTCGACACGGTCGGCTTTGGAAGCCTGTTTGGGGTCCCCAGCCTCGTCATCATCGCCACCACCGTGGTGATCATCGGCATCATCTTGCTGAACCACACGCGCTTTGGTCTGCGTACGTCCGCCGTTGGCTCCAACGCCGAGGCTTGCCGACGCGTAGGCATCAACGTTGACCGACAGCTCATCAAGGTCTATGCCTTCGCGGGACTCCTTGCGGGTCTTGCCGGGGTGCTGAACCTGTCGTTCTTCCGCTCCACCACGATCGCCGGCCACAGCCTCACCAACCTGGATGTCATCGCGGGTGTCGTCATCGGTGGAACGAGCCTCTTTGGCGGCATCGGCACCGTATTCGGAACGCTGGTCGGACTCTTTATCCCCGCCACGCTGCGCAACGGCTTCGTGATTCTAGGCGTCGAGCCCTACTGGCAGCAGGTAGTCGTGGGGGCCTTCCTCGTTGGCGCCGTCTACGTCGACCAGACACGAAGAGCCGCGAGTTCCCGGGGCACCACTCGAACATCTCTGTATTCAAGAATTTCTCACCGCAATCGCAACACCAACCGAAGGGAAAGTTAGAAATGCGTCACAACACCACCATCAAGGTAGCTTCCGTGGCTGCCGCAATGGCGTTCACACTAGCTGCTTGCTCAACGTCGAGCGAGACTGAATCGGAGTCCACCGACTCCGCCGCAAGTAGCTCCAGCGCTGAGGCTGGTTCGTCAACCGATGAGCTCAGTGTCGCCTTTATCCAGGGCGTCATTGGCGACAACTTCTACATCTCGATGGAATGTGGCGTGCGCGCTGCAGCTGAGGACCTTGGCGGCATCGATGTCAGTGTCCAGGGTGGCCAGAAGTGGGACCCCGCGCTTCAGCAGCCCATCGTCGCCTCCGTCATGGCAACCAGCCCTGACGCAATCCTGATCGCGCCGAACGACATCTCGGCACTGCAGCGCCCGCTTGAAGAGGCCGCTGAGGGCAGCGAGATCGTCCTCGTCGACACCACAGTCGAGGACCCCTCCTTCGCGGTCTCCGAGATTGCCTCGGACAACGTGGGCGGCGGCGCGGCAGCGTTCGCAGCCATCAAGGAGATGGTGCCCGACGGCGGTCAGGTGCTCGTCATCGACAATCAGCCCGGAATCTCGACCTCGGACGCTCGCGTCCAGGGCTTCGAGGAAGCGGTCAACGCTGACGACTCATTCGAGTACGTGGGCGTGCAGTACGCCAAGAACGAGCCGGCAAAGGCTGCTGAGATCGTCACCTCGACGCTCCAGCGTTACCCCGACCTCAAGGCCATCTTCGCCACCAACATCTTCAGCGCTGAAGGTGCCGCTACCGGCATCGAGCAGGCTGGCGTTGCCGGTGAAGTGCAGGTTGTCGGCTTTGACGCCGGCCCCGCACAGGTTGAGGCACTCGAGGACGGCACCGTCCAGGCTCTGATCGCTCAGCAGCCCTACCAGATCGGTTACCAGGGCGTCGAGCAGGCAGTCGCGGCCCTTAAGGGCGAGCCTACCGAGGCGAAGATCCAGACCGGATTCTCGATCATCACCAAGGAAACCCTTGGAACGGAAGAAGGCCAGGCGGCGCTCTACGCGTCCACCTGCTAGTTCAACCACGCACCACGGTGGTCCTCCCGGCAACACGCCCGGGAGGACCACCCCCCCCGGGCGGCGACGACAAGAGCGCGCGCCCAGTAAGACCCCCACCACACCTGAGAAGGGATCGCCATGCCCGCACACTTCGTAGCCGGCCTCGATTTGGGTAGTACCGGCGTCAAGATTTTGGTCCTTGATCACGCGGGCGCAGAGGTGCTCGTGGAGCAGCGGCCCACGCCTTGGGTCACCGGCCCGGGTGGCACCACTGAGCTCGAATCGGCAGCACTAATGGCTGCTGTGAGTTCACTCCTCGAGACGGCGGCCGATGCTGTGGCTCGGCACGCAGGAGACGCGGGGGCTCGTATCTCCTCCATTGCGGTCTCGGGCATGGGTGAGACGGGGTACCTGGTCGACGGTAATGCCAAGGCGGTAGCTCCGGCCTTCGCCTGGTTTGACCCTCGCGGCACCGAGCAAGTCGCCGCAATGCCGCGGGACTTGCGAGCGGACTTTGCTGGCCGGACGGGCCTGCCGCTTGGCGCCCAGGTATCCGTGGCGAAAATACTCTTCTTGCGCGACCGTGGACTCGACCTTGCCAACTTGCGCTGGCTCAATCTCCCCGAATTCGTCGCTTCCGAACTTGGTGCCCAGCCAGCATCGGAAATGTCCCTCGCGTCCCGTACGGGGCTGCTCGACCAGGACACTGGCCGCGCATGGCCGGAGATGCTCGCCTACCTGGGGGTCGCCGAGTCGTTCGTGCCGCCTTTGGTGCCGGCAGGGGCGAGTCTCGGCTTCGCGGAACGGGACTGGATTCCCGCCGTCATTCGTGGCGCGGCCGTGACCGTCGCAGGCCACGATCACTTGGTGGCCGCGGTGTCTGGCGGAACCATCCCCGGGTCTCAGTACCAGGTGTCGATGGGAACGGCCGAGGTGATTCTGCGGGTGCTGGACGAGCCGCCGTCGCGTGCAGCGCGCGAACGTCTGGCGGAGTACCTCATCAACTGTGTCCGGCACGTCGTAGACGGCCAGTTCGTGCTCGTGGCCGGGGTCAAGACCGGTCTACTGATGCGACGCAGCCTCCACCTCTTTGGCATCAGCGACTCGCAGGGTAGGGAAGAGCTTGACCGCCAGGTCTGCGCTTTGCCCCCCGGAGGCTACCTGCCGGCAGGTTCCATCGTGGTGAAGGGGGCTCGCAATGACGACGGCGTGCTGTCGCTCACGATTCCCGCGGACGGGGTGACTCCGCCCGAGGTGTTCCGGGCAGTGCTCCTGCACGGCAACGACGAGATCGAAGTCTTGCTGGAGGCGATGAACCGCGAGGTTCCCCCCGCAACGTCCACCTTGCTTTCGGGCGGCTGGGGCGCGATGGAAAGCGTCCGCAAGGCCCGTACCCAGGTCCTGCCCAACCTGCGGGTTTCCGCGCGTTCGCAGGACACCGCCTTTGGCGCAGCGATGGCGGCGAGTGCCCTATTGGAGACCGCCGCGGCCAACTCGCACTGAGTGCAGTTGGCATGACACCAAGACCTGACCCCACTACTAAATGGAGATAACCATGGCTAGGAATGAACTAAACACTCGGGAGAAGCGCGCAATGGCCGCCATCTCGACGGCATCCGGCAACATGCTCATCGTCGCGGCGGACCAGCGCAACGGAATGAAGGCTGTCATGACGGATGGCCCCAACGGCGCAGTCACGCAAGAGGAACTCGCTGACGCCAAGGCCGACTTGGTCCGCTACCTCGGCAACGAAGCATCGGCGATCCTGCTCGACCCCGAGGTCGCGTTGCCCGCCATCCCCGACAACGGCGTGCTGACGCGCGACACTGCGTTAGTGGTCGGCATGGACGCGTCTGGCTTCGAGGAGATCGATGGTCTTCGCTTCACTCGTTTTGTTGACGGGGTCACTCCGCAGACGGTGCTGGACCTCGGCGGCGACGTCGCGAAGATGCTCTGGTACATGCGTCCAGACCGCCAGGACGCGAGTTCGCGCGTGGGTCAGGAGATTAAAGATCTCGTTTCCGCGTGCGAGGCGGCCGGCCTGCTGCTGATCGTTGAGATCCTGACGTATCGGCTTGAGGACGAGAGTGAAGAAGAGTACGCCGCCAAGCTGCCGGGCCTGATTGCCGACGCGACGCGCGTCTCAGTCGAGTGCGGCGCCAAGGTACTGAAGCTTCAGTACCCCGGATCTGCCGAGGCCTGCATCGCGGTCAACGAAGCAGCCGACGGAGTGCCGTGGGCCGTGCTGTCGGCCGGCGTTGACCACACCACGTTCATCGGGCAGGTGCGTACCGCGGTGGCGAATGGCGCCAGCGGAGCCATGGCCGGCCGTTCGTTGTGGAAGGACAGCCTGTCCGTGAGCCACGACGTCCGTGCGGAGCTGCTGACGTCTCGCGCCGTCCCGCGTCTGCGGGAATTGCAGGCTGCGGTAGACCGCGCCTAGCGCGCCGGAGATAGACCGTCCGCTGTCGTCGAGTTTCCCCCTACTTGGCGGCAGCGGACTACTTCGTTGCTGGAGCGCTACTCGACTCGCGGATGATCAACTCAGTGGCGACTTCAACCCGGCGCGGGTACTCGCCGTCGGGGTTGTCGATGCGGTCTAGCAAACGTTGTGCGGCCAGCTCGCCAATCCGGCGTGGGTTCTGCGCCATGGCAGAAATTGCCGGGTGCAGGGCATCGGCAAGGGGGAAGTCGCCGAACGACACGATCGCCAACGGCAGGTCACGGAGAGCGGGAGCCAGGGCCATGGTGGTGCGGGGGTTGGAGGAGAAGATGGCCGTCGGAGGCTCTGGCCTCGACAGCAGCGCTGCCAGCGCCTCGCTCGTCGCCGCTGGATTTGATGCGGCGACAACTTCAAGCGCGGGGTCGTACTCCAAGCCCGCGTCCTGTATCGCCCCCCGGTAGCCCGCTTGACGGGCGCGCGTGGTGGAGACGATGGTGGTGTCACCTAAGAACGCCACGCGCCGATGCCCGAGCCCAATCAGGTGACTCACGGCCCGGTGCGCGCCACGCTCGTCATCGGACTCGATCCAGTCGACGCTCAAGTGCACTGGCTGTCGATCTACAAAAACTATGGGCAATTGCGCTGTCCACGGGGCCAAGTACGCCTGGTCATCGCTACTAGGAGCAAGCACAAAGCCCTGAAGGCGCCTGCTCAGGAGCGCCTCGACGCGTTCCTGCTCGAGTTCCTGGTCTGCAATGGACGCGACCACCGTAATCAAGTGATTGTTGGCGGCGACCGCGTCAATGCCCTGGACCAGAGCCGCGAAGAACGGATCGCTGATGTCCGGCACGGCGATTCCGATGACGGGTGAGCGGCCCTGGCGGAACGTGGAGGCCAATCCGTTGGCGACGTAGCCAAGGTCTGCGATGGCGCGTTCGACTCGTTCTCGGGTCTCGGGAGCTACCTGGGGGTCTCCTGTATGGACGCGCGACACTGTCTTAATAGACACGCCCGCCTCGCGGGCAACGTCGCGCATGCTCACCATCGGGTGCCGCCTCCTCGGATCGCTCGGCAATTGAACATTCGCGCCGGTCGCTCCCAGTGCCACTGCTGATCTTCTCCTAGACGGCAGTGAAGCCGCCATCGATCGGCAGGTGCGCCCCGGAAATCATTGATGCTCCGTCGCTCAGGAGAAACACTACCGGTGCGGCGATCTCATCCTGCGTCGCCCAGCGGCCTAGCGGCATTTGGGCGAGGAACGGCTCGCCGATTTCGGGACGTCCCCAGTAGAACTCCGACATCTCGGTCATCACCACGGTGGGGTGGACACTGTTGACGCGGATGGCGTACTTGCCGAGCTCGAGTGCGCTGACGCGCGTGATGTTGTCGACCGCGGCCTTGGAGGATCCGTACGAGATGTGGTTCGCCAGGGCGACCAGTGACGCTTGGCTCGAGATGTTGACGATCGCTCCACCGCGGCCCAATCGGATCATGGAACGCGATGTGTACTTGGTGACGAGGAGTGTGCCGCGCGCGTTGACGGACATCACCTTGTCGAATATATCGATGTCAGTCTCCATTGGGGTGGCGATCTCGCCGCCAAAACCGCCACAGTTCACCACGCCCCACACGTCCAGGTCGCCGAGCGCGTCGGCAATCTCCTCCTCTGACGTGAGGTCGAACGCCAACGTGCGGCAACCTGTGCTTGAGGCGATGGGCTCGAGACTCGCGGAGGTGCGGCCGGTGGCAATCACGTCCGCATTCGCCGCGACGAGGTGGCGCACGATTGCGCCCCCGATGCCCCCCGTGGCTCCGGTGACCAGGATGGGGCGCTGTTCAAAATCAGTCATGGTGATTCCCGTTCTCAAGGATGGCGGACTGGCCAACCGAATCGCTGGACAGCGCTGTCTCAATCAGTAGATTAGCCAATTATGACATCGGTGTCATATGGTGGGTGACACCGATGTCATCACAGCGTAACCTTGCAATCAGTGACACCAGATAATGGGCGTATTCGAGGAGGCAAAGATGCCAAGTTTCAACGACGACAACGTTGTTACTCTGACGTGCGACGAGTTCGTGGAGCGCGCTCGGACGCTTCTCGAGAATCCTGGACGCACGATGCTTGGTGTGGTGGGACCGCCGGGGTCCGGAAAGTCGACGTTGACGACGGCGCTCGGTTCCGCACTAGGAGACCAAGTGGTCGTCGTTCCTATGGACGGATTCCACCTCGCGAACGAGCGCCTCGTAGAACTGGGACGCCGAGACCGCAAGGGCGCCCCCGACACCTTTGACGTGGCCGGCTACGTCGCCTTGCTCCGCCGTATTAGGGACCGCGAAGAATTGGTGTACGCCCCCCGATTCGACCGCGAGATCGAGCAGTCTATTGGCAGTGCGCAAGCCGTGGTCGCCGCGACTCCGCTTGTCGTCACTGAGGGAAATTACCTCCTGTCCGACACGGACGGCTGGCCCGCGGTGCGTGAGCTTCTCGACGAGGTTTGGTACATCGATGTGGAACTTGACGAAGTCCGCCGCCGACTCGAGGGGCGCCGTGTGGGGCATGGCCATGAGCGCGAGGCGGCCCGGAACTGGGTGGCGACTGTGGATGTGCCCAATGCGCAGACGGTGATCGCCACACGAGACGGTGCCGACTTGATCATCCGCGTCACAGGCGCGCCACCCACTGCCACCCAAAGGTCATTGCCCCAACCCGAGGACCTGGACTCATGACGATGCTTAGCGAAAGCACTCTCTCTAGGCTCGCGCCACACGTCAAGGTGCCGGATTACAACCGCGCTGACGTTCGCGTCGGAATCGTACACATCGGCGTCGGGGCGTTTCATCGTTCGCACGAGGCACTCTATGTTGACATGCTGCTGGCGGACGATCCTCAGTGGGGCATCTGCGGTGTGGGCGTCCGTGGCGCCGACGCGCCAACTCGCGACGCGCTCGTGCCTCAGGGAGGGCTCTACACGTTGACTACCGTGGACCCGCAGGGCGGCGAGGAGGTGAGGGCGGTGGGGAGCATCGTCCGCTACCTGCATGCGCCGGATGACACCGAGGCCGTGTTGAAACAGATGTCGGATCCGGCTGTTCGCATTGTGTCGCTCACCATCACCGAAGGTGGGTACGGGATTGACGACGCCACAGGCGAGTTCACCCCCGTCGACGACGCCACGCGTGCCGACATGGCCGGTGCGGAGGTGCCTACGAGCGCGTTTGGTCTCATCGCTGAGGCGCTGCGGAGGCGTCGGCGTAGCGGTCACGCCCCATTCACAGTGTTGTCCTGTGACAACGTGCAGCACAACGGACGCGTGGCGCGGACGGCATTGCTGGCGGTGGCAGAGGCGATGGACCCCGAACTTGCCATGTGGATCGCAGAGAACGTGGCGTTCCCCAGCTCCATGGTGGACCGGATCACGCCGGGCACCACAGATGACGTGCGGCGGGCAGTTGCCCTAGACACCGGCGTCGAGGATCGCTGGCCGGTGCGCGCGGAGTCATTCCTGCAGTGGGTGCTTGAGGACGACTTCCCCGCAGGGCGGCCGGAGTGGGAGTCGGCAGGTGCGCAACTGGTCAAGGATGTCCAGCCCTACGAGTTGATGAAGCTCCGTCTGCTTAACGCCTCCCACCAGGTGATGAGTTATCCGGCGCTGCTCGCGGGACTGACGTGGGTCGACGACGCGTGTCACGACGAGCAGATCGTGGCGCTGGTGGAGGGGTGGATGCGAGAGGCGCGGAACACCCTTGAGCCCGTGCCGGGTGTGGATCTTGATGAGTACTGCACGGACCTGATCGCCCGCTTTGGGTCCGCCGCCGTGCGCGACACGCTCGCGCGACAAGTGGTGAGCTCGTCGGATCGGATTCCCAAGTTCATCGTGCCAGTGCTCATAGACGGCATTGATCGACCCCCGAACCGGTATGGACTGTTCGCCCTGGCCTCGTGGGGCGTTTGGATTGCCGATGCGCTGGTCACCGAAGGCGCGTACGTCACCGACGCACGGTTGCCCGAACTGCTCGCGGCAGCAAGACGCGAGGAGGCTGGCGCCGAATCCGCCATGTTGGACATCGAGGCGATCTTTGGTCAGCTAGGACGGGTGCCTGAGGTGCGCGAGGAGTACTGGCAGTACCGCACGGCGATCCGTGAGCAGGGCGTGCGTCCGGCGTTGGCCGCCCTGCTGGCGGTCAGCTGATGGCACAGCAAGCAAAGAAACTTTCTGAATCAGAGACACAAATCAAGGAGTCGACAATGCCCGACAACGAACCGCCCGTCTGGATTGGCGATAAGGCGCACGCTCGCTGGCTCGAGGGTCACGCAGATGGGCTACTGCGGTTCGGGTCCGCCAGCGCAATCGACGTCGGATTCGGAAACCTGAACGCTGACGGTCGCGTGTCAGATACCCAGACGCTCGGTTACTCGGATCTCTATGTGACGTGCCGCATGATTCACTCGTTCAGCCTTGGTGCACTCCAGGGAAGGCCAGGTTGCGCGACGCTGGTCGACCACGGGCTGATGGCCCTGCGTCACGGCTTCGCGGACCCGATCAACGGCGGCTGGTTCTCAAGCATCGACGCTCAAGGACCGGTGGACCGCTCCAAACAGGCCTATAGCCACGCATTCGTCCTACTGGCAACGTCGTCGGCGTTCGTTTCCGGCCGCCCAGGTGCGGCAGAGTTGATGCGCGAGGCCATGAGTGTGCACCTGGAACGATTCTGGCGTGAGGACGAGGGCATGGCACTAGAGGGCTGGGATGAAGCCTGGACTCAGTCGGAGGATTACCGAGGAGTCAACGCCAACATGCATACCGTGGAGGCGTACCTCGCGGTCGCGGACGCTGTTGATGACCCCGCGTGGCGTTCGCGCGCGCTGACGATCCTCCAGCGCGTGTTTGGGTACGCGGCCGACCAGCACTGGCGCATTCCGGAGCATTTCACCGCCACATGGGACGTGTTGCCGCAGTACAACGAGGACCACAAGTCCCACCCCTTCCGCCCGTTCGGGGCGACGGGTGGACATGCGTTCGAGTGGGCGCGGTTGGCGTTGCATGCTCGCGCCGCCGAGCTCGCCACAGGGGCGGACGAGGATGGCGTCGCCTGGTTGCTCGATGGGGCCCGAGAACTGTTTGATACTGCTGTCGCCGACAGTTGGTCAGTGGACGGCGCCGAAGGCTTCGTCTACACCGTGGACTTCGACGGAGTGCCAGTGGTTCGCGAACGCATGCACTGGGTGGTCACCGAGGCCCTTGGCGCGGCTGCGGCGTTGTGGCTGGCGACGGGTGAGGTTCGCTACGCCCACGTCTACGCGCAGTGGTGGGACCACGCAGAGACTTACTTCCTCGACGGCTCGGGATCGTGGATCCACGAATTGGGTCCAGATAACTTGCCTTCGAGCACAGTGTGGGATGGCAAGTCAGACATCTATCACGCGTACCAAGCCGCTCTCATCCCGAGGCTCCCACTAGCGCCTACGTTGGCGAGCGCTGTTCGCAAGGGGCTTCTGGACGCCTGAGCATTTGGCGCCGGTTCCAGCTCACCCTGAAGTGTCAGATGCCACTGCGGCCTCCCCCTCGCGAAGCGCTACCGTGCGGCCATGACGACGGCGCTACTGAACGCGTCGAGATCCTTGGGAGAGCGTGAGGTCAACAACGTCCATCCCTCGGCGCCGCACTCCTGAAGTTCTACGTCCGCCCAGTGGGCACCCGCGTTCTTGAGGTCGGTGGACAAGGAGGGATACGAGGTTAAGGTTTTGCCATCAATGATTCCCGCCTCCGCCAAAACCCAAGGAGCGTGGCAGATCGCCGCAATGGTCTTGCCGGCATCGGCGAACGCCTTGACCAACGCGACGGCGGCCTTCTCCGTACGGAGGGTGTCCGCGTTGATGGTTCCCCCGGGAATCACCAGCACGTCGAATTCTGCGGGATCGACTCCCTCAAGAGTCGTATTCGGCTCGATTGATTTGCCAGGATCCTTGTCGCCGACCAGTGTCTCGATGGGGTCAAGGATGGGGGCAGCGATGGTGACCACCACGCCCGCGTTCTTGAGTGCCTCAAGCGGCTGGGTGAGTTCGTCCTGCTCGACGCCGTAGTTGGTGGAAATAATGAGCGCTGACATATTGTGCTCCCGTCGTTGGTTCAGGTGCGTACCTGAACGTCAACGGGAGCGCGGCGCGACGTATTCCGGTGCTAGTGGCCGCCCGCGGCGATATAGATGATCGCCCCCACAATGGCCAACACGATGACTGAGAAGCATGCGTAGGCCGCGATGCGGCGGGTCAAGGACACGGTGCCGTCCTCGCGAAATGCGGCCGGGCTGGCGATGGTGCGGACGCCAAGCGCGAAGAGCGCAGGCACGCCCGCGCCAAACAACAAGCCGACCACGATGATGTTGGCGATTGCGCCCCACTCGATGTACTCCGACATGGCCCGCCCTAGCCCTTCTCGCTCTTCTTGTGCTTCCTGTGTTTCTTTTTCTTGTGGTTCTCTCTGCCCTTTTTCTTGCCCTTTTTCCTACGCGGCTTGCTCTTGATGCGCATTAGTTGGGGGTTGTGTGAGGCGACGGACTGAGCAACAACCGACTCATTGTCGGCCTCAGACTCCCACTCGTCGTTGACGTTTTTGGAGTCCACCTTGGTCCGGCGTGACCGGAGGTAGATGAACGCCGAGGCGAGGACCAGGAGGCCGAAGATGACGTAGGCGCCGGCGGTGCCGCCGATTCCCTGCTCGATGAGGACGGCGAACGCGCCGACAGCGGCGGCGCAGGGGACGGTGATGACCCAGGCGCCGAACATGCGGCCGGCGACGGACCAGCGGACCTTCGCGCCCTTCATGCCCACGCCAGATCCCATAATCGACCCGGTCGCTACGTGAGTGGTAGACAGCGAGTAGCCGAAGTGGCTGGAGACCAGGATGATTGCGGCGGACGACGTCTCCGCGGCCATTCCCTGGCGCGAGGAGAGCTCCACGAGGCCCTTGCCGAGTGTGCGGATGACGCGCCAGCCACCGATGTACGTTCCGAGCGCCATGGCGAGGGCACAGCTGAGGACCACCCAGAAAGGCACGCCAGAGTCGCTCGGGGCAACACCCGAGGCGATGAGGGCCAGCAGGATGATTCCCATGGACTTTTGCGCGTCGTTGGTTCCGTGCGCGAGGGACACCAAGGAGGCGGAGCCAATCTGACCCCAGCGGAACATCCGGTCGTTGGTCTTGTCCTTGACGTCGCGGGTGATGCGCACCACGAGCCACGTTCCGATAGACGCCACTGCGATGGCCACGATGGGGGCAATGAGGGCGGGGATGAGGACCTTGCCGACCAGGCCCGTCCACTGCACGCCTGAGGTGCCAACGGCCGCGATCACCGCTCCGACGATTCCACCCACAAGGGCGTGCGAGGAGGAGGAGGGAATTCCGAAGAACCAGGTAATCAGGTTCCACAGGATTCCGCCGACGAGTCCCGCCAGCACCACTTCTAGTGTGACCACCCCCGAGTCGACGATGCCGGTGGCGATCGTCGCAGCGACGGAGAGGGAGAGGAAGGCGCCGACAAGGTTCAGGGAAGCAGAAAGCCCCACTGCCGTCTTAGGCTTGAGCGCGCGCGTGGCAATAGAAGTAGCCATGGCGTTGCCGGTGTCATGAAACCCATTAGTGAAGTCGAAGGCGAGCGCAGTCGCGACGACGAGCACGAGGAGAATCGATACGTTCGCGTAGTCCATCGTGCCTTAATCGTAGGGGCATCATCGGAGCGATTTTGTCCCTCTGACGCGTTCTTTTTGACAAGCTCGGACAGCCACGCACGGGTATGTGCGATTTCTCAGGCAATTCGTGGGTATTGTGCAGGCTACCGCCACCGTGGAACCCGCGCGAGGCGAGCGCTCAGTCAGAACGGTACCCATCCAAGTCGCCGTCAACGTAGAGCCACTCGTCTCCAAGCTTCTCAAAGCGACTGTGCTCACGCATCGTCCCGTGGTCCCCGGCGTCGCCCACAAAGTGGGCGGCAAACGTCACGGTGCCCGAGGCATCGGCCGCCTGGCCTTTGGTCGTGGCCACAATCTCCAGCCCCTGCCAAGTGCCGCCGTCGACGTCGAGGGTGGCGGGGCGGGTGGCAGGGTGCCACGTGCGCAATAGATAGGACTCGTCGCGGCGCACGTAGGCCGTGTAGCGCGAGCGCATGAGCGCCTCGGCGGTCGGGGCATGTGCCTTGCCTGTCAGAAACGGGCGGCAGCACTCTGGGAACGGCGTGCCGGAACCACACGGACATTGCGCCATGAGCAGTCAGTCACTCCGCCGACGGGGTTGAGGGGGCTGGCGGCTGCGCCGCCTCGTCCCGCACCCAGCGAGAGCCCTCCTCGCGGAAACCCACCTTCGTCACGTATGCCTCGTCAAGGGCGGGATGGCTCTCGATCTCGAGCCTGGTGAATCCGGCATCGCTTAGTGCGCTGGAGGAGCGATAGACAAACTCGCCGGGCGCGAAGTCGCGGAAGCGCTCCTTGACCCAGTCCAGTTCGACCAATCCCACGCCGGCGCCCTGATCCGCCACGACAACAACTCCCACGGCCTCGTCACCGCGCGTCACGAGGAACGTGGAGCGCTTGGCGGCGCCAACGGGGGCGTGCGCGGAGAAGGCCGGCTGGTGCTTCGCGATATCGTCGCCGTGGACAGCGAGCACGTGCTGGAGGAATGCGTCTTCAGGCTCGACGGAGAGGACCTCGTAGACCTCGGCGTCGTCACGTTCGCGGTACAGGCGTACCAGCCAGTACGCGTCGATGATGGTGATCGCGGCATTCATGAACGCGAAGGGCCAGATGCCGATCACTCCGTTGTAGATGGTGGCGACGAATGCGCCGGTGAAGTTCATCCACCGAAAGCGCAACACGCGTGCCTGCATGAGCGACCACACGATCAGAATTGATCCGATCCAGCCGATTGCTTCGAGAAGTACGTCCATGCTGATCACCCTACGGTGCGCGCCGTAGGCTCGGGGGATGGAACGGACGAGCGTGCGCATCGACGCGTGGGTGTGGGCGGTGCGATTGGCCAAGACCCGATCACAGGCGACTACGGCTTGCCGCGCGGGTCACATCCGCCTCAACGGTGAGCGCGCCAAGGCCTCGGCGACCGTGGTGCCCGGCGACCGCATCGAGGTGCGCGGTGGCGAGTGGCCTCGCGTTGTCGAGGTAACGAGGTTGCTGGCCAAACGTGTGGGCGCGCCTGTTGCGGCCACGGCCTACATCGATCACAGCCCCAAGCCCCCTCCGCGCGAGCATGTGGCGCTCGCGGGCAAGCGAGATCGCGGGGCTGGCCGGCCTACCAAACGTGAGCGCCGGCAGATCGACAAGCTCAGGGGTCGCTCCTAGTCGCCGCTCGCTCTGCCGATTGCCCTCCGCCCCTATTGGTCCGAATTCGCACGCCTTGGGCGCTCTCAGACTCCTATTGGTCCGATAGTGACCAGTCGGCTGGCGAGGCGGACGCTTTGACTCGCGACCTGTCGAAGCCCTCAGCACATTGGGCGAAGCCCCAGGCGTGACAAAAACAACCAACAGGATGCCGAGCCGCTCCAGAACGTGCGAAATCGGACCAATACAGACCGGGTGGAGATCTGGTACTCGGAGAGTGGTTAGGAGGCCGTGGAGGAGGATGTGCTGATTGGCTTCTGGCCGGCTACGGCATCAATCACGTCGAGCTGCTCCATGGCCTTGGCGCGCACTGCGGGGAAGTGCTCGGCCAGTTGCGCGCGCACCGCATCCTTCTGAGCATCCAGCTCCGCGAAGCGAAGCACAAAGGTCGCCAGGTCCACGTCGTCCGCGGGCAGCGCCCACTCTGCGAGGTCGAACATGTCCAGTACCTCGCGGTACTTGTGCGACCAGCCCAGCACCAGCGTCGGAACGCCGGTCGCCAGTGTGCTCACCATCGCGTGAAAGCGCGATGCGACAAATACGTCACAGCGGCCAATGAGTGAGCGAAGCTCCTGCGAGGACAGCTCGCCGTCGGGGAACAGCACCCGGTCCGGCGACGCCACCCGCTTGTGAATCAGGCGGCACACGGGCAGGTCGTTGTTGTGAGTCTTCTCGTTTGGTCGCGTGGAGTGAGCCACCAGGTAGACGGGCCGGCCCAACTCCTCCGTGATGTGGTCGATCTGGTCGACAATCTGCTGCACATAGTCCTCGCCGCGACCCTCGGCGGCGGCGCGCAGCACCTGCGAGGGGGAGATGCCCACCACGTCCTGGTTCTTGAAAAAACTGGCCTCGACCTTGGCGTCTGCTGCCGCAATATCGGCATCGGTGACGTCAAGAGTGAACGCGAGGTCCGCGCCGGGCGTGGTGTTGGGGAGACCGAGCCCATCAAGGTGTTCCTGCGTGACGGCACCGCGAGACACGATCGCGGCCATACGTGGCAGGATCTGCTTCGCAAGAGCACGGTTGGCGAACGACTTGAACGGACCGAGCGCCTGCGCGCACTTCACGACGGGCGTGCCGACAAACAGCGCCGGAAGCACCGAGGCGACGTTGTAGATCAGAAACTTGGTGCGGCCGTCCACGAACGTGATGCCGCCCTGGTCGAGCAGGACGTCGGCGTCGGCGATGGCACCAACCTCGGGCACGCCGGACGCGATGGACTCGCGCGCAAACGGCAGCACTCGCCACGCCAGCGCGCCACCATTGATGAGCACGCCCAGGCGCAGCGGGGAGGCGTCCAAAACGGTCACGTTCGGGTGAGTGTTCAGTTCCGCGTCCGAGCGCGGGTACATGCTGAGGTGCGAGATCTTGACGTCGGGGTGGCGCGCGCTCAGGTGGTGCACGGCGCTCTCCAGCATTGCCGCCGCGCCCTTGTTGCCCGACAGCGCCGAGCCGATGATTGCTACCTTCATGCGTCCCGCACGTCCTTTTCGTCTTCGGTAAGTTCGCTTCCATTGTCCGGCACAGCGTCCGCCCCAGCGGCCGATGCTGCGGGCAGCTCTCCGCGCCGCTTGGCGCTCGCGGTCAACAGCCCGTAGGCCCCAGCGATCAGCAAGTCCGCGACGGTAGCGAGCACGCGCGCCGCGAGGGACACGATGATGGCCTGCTCTAGTCCCAGGTAAGGAGTGGCGAACAGCACGAATACCGACTCACGCACCCCCAGGCCGCTGGGAACGAACACCGCGAGGATGCCCACCGCCCCGGCCAGCGCGTAGGCGGCGACCAACGGTAGCCACGAGGAGGGCGCCGCGTCCGCCACGGCGATGGCAATCGCCACGACGCCGATACCGTTGATGACCCTGGGCAGCAGGAAGGCCAGCTGGTACTTCCACACCGAGCCGGTGCGCAGGAAGTACTCGGGCGGCACCTCGCGCTTGAGAGTGCGCCTAGCAAGCAGGTTGACGATGCGGTGGAAGACCGCGGGGTGTAGCAGCACGATGAGAGGCACCACGGCGGCGACCGCGAACCACACCGCGTGGGTAATCTCGCCGTCGCCGGCGCGAGCCACCAGCAGGATAGCGAGCATCGGAACGGTAGAGCCGAGCAGCAGGAATGCGTTCTCGTAGACCACCGAGATCAGCACCAGCAGGCGCGACAGCCCGCGTCGCTTGCCCCAGGCCACCTTGTTGACCACGAAGCCGGCCTGGCCCGGGATGTACTTGAGCAGCCACGAGGAGAAGTGCACTCGGATGGACTCGCGGACCGGCAGGTGCTTGCCCGACAGCACGGCGACGATGCGGCCCCACAGCCAGCCGGAGATGGCAACTGCAGCCACGAAGAGGACGAGCGCGGCAGGCGCCCACCAGCCCCACGACAGGTCGGCATCCTGAATAGCGTCCCAGTTGTCGGCTAGCGCCTTGGCAAAGAAGTACGCGACCACGCCGATGACGAGGACGCCCAGGCCGGTCCGCAGGAGTCGCTTGCGGTTTGCCATCGGCTAGTCGAAGCTGCCTTCGCCGGCTGCGGCCGGCTTGCCGTCCTTGCTCGACTTTGGCGTGCGAGCGACCGTGTCCCGGTCAAAGGTCCGCAGGTTGTCCAGCGACTTCTTCTTGGAGAAGGCGACCAGGGCATCGGGCTGGGCGTAGCCCACAGCGAGCAGCATGATCACGCGCTCATGCGGCTTGAGGCGCAGTGTCTTGGCCATGCGACCCTCGAGCGGCTCGAAGTCCGGCCAGTTAATGCACGACGAGCTCAGCCCAAGAGTCTCGAGCGCGTAGATGAAGCCCATGGTCGCGAGCGACGCGTCGATGTACGGCACGTGGCGGTCGCGTGGGGAGAAGTAGTTGGACAGGTCGCCCTTGATCACAATGACCGTGGGAATCTGGTGCGCGTAGCCGGTCGCGCCGAACGGGATGCCGGCCACCTGCTGGACCGTCTCGGGGTCGTCGAACACCAGGTACTCGTATGGAAGGCGATTGCATGCGGACGGCGATTGGCGAGCGACCAGCAGCGCCTTGTCGATCAGCTCGCGCTCCACGGGGCGGTCCTGGAACCAGCGCACGGAGCGGCGCGACTCGGCGAGCTGCAGGATCTGCTCGTAGGTGATGTCCGTCTTGGGCAGGTCGCCCTGCGGGTACGGGTGGACGGAGGCGGGGGTGCCGTAGCGCGGCAGCGACTCGAAGACTTCTCGGGATCGCGCAACCGAGGCATCATCGCCCGTCACGATCTCGAAGTACTCGGCCAGAACGTCGTGCGCCCACTGCATCTCGCCGGCGTCCAAGTTGGACACGGACGCGGGACGCTTGAGCGCCTTCGCGTAGAACTCGACGGTCTCCTCGATGTAGTCACGGGCGAACACGTCGCGCCGCGGCTGCATCAGGATGCCCTTCTCCAGCCGGTGCACGTTGCGGCGCAACTCGACGTGAGTGGACCGGTCCTTGCCGAGGTTCTTGTAATAGGCGCGGCGTCCCGACAGCACGGCCCACTGCTCGCGGTTCTGCGTGAAGAAGCCGGGGATGGAGTAGATCGTGGCGCCGAGGCGGGAGGACCCGCCCAGTTCCAGCACCGCGCGGTTGGCGCCGTTGTAGGTCTTGCGGATGACGGGCACCGCGAGGGCGTTCTTGGCGACCTTCTTGAGCTTGCCGAGCATCAGGCGTCGCCTTCCGTGGCGGGTGAGGTGGTCGTGGCGGCCGATGCCTCGGCAGGCTTCGCAGGAACAGAGGGCTTGGCGGCGCGGAATCCCGGCAAAGTGTGCTCGGCGATGCGCGACGGCCCGTACTGCTGCTCACGCAGCCTCTCGAGTGTCTCCTCGTGCAGGATGCGGTTGTTGCGCATCAGGTCCGACAGCACTCCGAGGGCTAACGCGAGGACAGCGACCACGATCATCGCGGAGCCAAAGATGAGCGACTGAATGTGGTTGCCGTCGTTGCCTGCGATCCGCAGCACCAGGAAGCGCACGAACGGGAACAGGCCGATCAGCCCAAAGACCGCCGCGATGGTCGCGAACAGCGTCCACGGGCGGTACATCGTGTACGAGCGCAGGATCGCTTGGCCGGACTTCAGCATGTGCTCAAAGTTGTTGGAGAACAGGCGGGACTCGCGAGTCTTGGCGTTGGTGTCGATCGGCACGGAGATGATCGCGAGGCGCTTGTTGCCCGCCTGGATGATGGTCTCCATGCAGTAGCTGAACTGCGTCACGATGTTGAGGCGATACAGCGAGTAGCGAGAGTAGGCGCGGAAGCCGGACGCGGCATCGGGCAACTTGGTACCCGCCGCCTTGTTGACGACCCACGAACCGAACCGCTGCATCGTCTTCTTGAAGGGTGAGAAGTGTTCGATGGTGTGCGTTTGGCGGTCGCCGATCACGATGTCGGCTTGACCGGTGACGATGGGGGCGACCAGGTCGCCGATGCGGTCGCCGGGGTACTGGTTGTCGCCGTCGGTGTTGACGACGATGTCGGCGCCGATGCTCAGGGCGTACTCGACGCCATCGCGGAAAGAACGTGCTAGCCCCATGTTGCGGGCGTGGCGGACGATGTGGGTGACGCCGTGCTCGCGGGCGACCTCGACGGTGCGGTCCGTGGAGCCGTCATCGATGATCACAATCTCGATCTGGTCCACGCCGTCAATGCGGGTCGGCAGGGACTCGAGCACGCTCGCGAGCGTGGACTCCTCGTTGAGGCAGGGGACCTGGATGACGACCTTCACGGGTCAAGAGTATCTGGGGAGGTGGTTCGATCCACTACTGCGCGGATCTCCGTTAGTCGCTGCCTTGGATAGTGGTGGCGGCGTTGCTGGCCTTCTGCCACGCATCGGACACTTCAATGTTTCCAGCTTGTACCTCTCGGAGAACTGAGACCACTGCCGCGGTGATCTCGGCGTCTTCGGGTGTTCCGGGGCGAACTTCGGGCATTTCGGTCACGGCCTGAGAGAATATTTCGCCGGTGGGAGCGTCACTGAATGCTGGGTTAGTCATCTCTTTGATGTTGGCATCGTCGTAGAGGGCCGGCCGGGAGGGGATTTGGCCCGTGTCGTGGAGGACGCGTAGTTGCTGTTCGGGCTGGATTAGCCACTCAACAAAGTCGTAAGCGGCCGTCGTAGTTGCGTCGTCGAACTGGTCGGGGATAGCGAGGAATGATCCACCTGCATTTCCGCCAGGTCCGGGTAGGTCGGCGATGTCCCACACCACCTCTTCATCGCTTCCGGCAGACACACCTTCGATGTAATCAAGCATCCATATTGGGCACAACATCACAGCGAAAGTGCCGTCAGCGATGCCAGTGTTCCATTCGTCGGACCACTGCTGGGCACCTGCGGACTGGTCGGCTTCGATAGTGCCGAGTGCCAGGTCGAATGCTGCCTTGCTGGAGTCGATGTCGAGAGCGCCTCGGGGGTCATGCCAGGAGTGGCCTGCTCCAAGTTCCACAGACACGGATTACCAAGTCGCGCAAATTGCAGCCGGGGTGACTTCACCGGAGGTTCTCAGTAGTGCAACGGAGGTGCGGGCTACATCGTCGAAGACGACCGAGCGTGAGCCGGACACTTCTTGGCTGCGGACCACTACGTCAGCGACGACCTATACACCAGAAGGCCTGCCAGATCGCACGACAATGGTTACCAGCGTGGGAGGGGATGTTCACACTCAATGTGACGACAGTGACTACGTGTGGAACGTGTCCGATGCAACCGGGGCGGCCAAGGGATACTTCACCACAGCCGGATGGAATGGAAAGTACTTTATCGTCGCAACATCCGCGAGCCGTTCCTACGAGGGCAGTTGTACGACAGGGATTTTGACTGGGCGCTCAGAAACGCTCTTTGACGGTGCCACGAACCAGTCCTCCAACAGGCCGACAGCCGCCTTGGCGACTACCGAGTCATCCTGGGCAAACGGATCCACGATGGTCGACTCGAAGGCGACTTATGACTCTCGAGGACGAGTCCTGACGGCGCAAGGGCCCAACGAGGTAGGAACAAATAAGAAGACGACCTGGGCCTACACGCGTGGGGCGAACGGCATCGTTAAAACCTCCGTCACGGACATCATGGGTCACGTCTCTTATACATGGCTCGAACCGTCACACGGCAACGTCACCAAATCCGAATCGGTCAACGGGGACTACACCCACTACAAATACGACCAACTTGGTTTGCTCACCGCGAGCTGGGCTCCTGCCGAATGGAACAACGCCACTGCCCCCACAGCAGATATCGTGCCCACCACATCTGCGGAGTACGAAATCTACGCGCCAGGCGGTGCCATCCGCACCACCCCCGTCGCCGTGATGACTGCCCAATACTCAGGCAAGGATGCCAACGGTGATCATCAGTGCGTCGCGGAGGCTTGCTTCGTGCGACGTTCTTACACTTACCTCGACGGATTCGGTCGCGAACGCGAGAGTCAAGCGGTAGCCCCCGATGGTTCAGGCGGTCGCACAGTAACAGCGACTCAATACGACGACCGAGGTCTCGTGGCACGCACAAGTGCACCGTTCTTCAACGCGGCTGCCGCGCAGTTTGACTCCGGCTTGGTGAACCCAGACTTCACGGCACTCGATTCATACACGGAGAATACGTACGACTGGGCAGGACGCACGATCGAGTCCAGTCTCATGAGTGTGGGCACCTCCGTGCGTGGGACCTCGACACAGTATCTGGGTGACACGACGCAGACCACGGCGCCTACGGGTGCGATCACGGAAGTCGCCACCGACGCGCTTGAGCGGATGACTGACCTATATGTCCACCCCGACAGTGGTTACGACCGCACAGAGGCGCTGCATACGCACTATACGTATGACACTGTTGAGAACGGTTCAACGGTAGCCGTGACCGACCCGGACTCCCACGACACCGTGATCGATGCAGATCTGCTTGGCCGGCGCACAGCGATGTCGGACCCAGATGCCGGTGATTCCACCTATACCTATGACGTTGCGGGACAGTTGCTTGGTGTGAACACCGAGGCTGGCACCACAGCGATGACTTATGACGATCTGGGCCGTATGCTGACCCGCACGTCCGCGGCGCCCGCCGGTACCGCGTCATCGTCGGCAGAGTGGACATATGATCAGGCTGGCCATGTTGGTCAGACTGCCACGGAAACGTCGACAACGTCTGTGGCTGGCGCTAACTTCGTTACGACGAAGTCCTTTGACTATGACGCGTTGCATCGCTCGGAGTCGTCGACGGTGACGTTGCCGACGTCGGCTTCTTTGGGTGAGTTATCGGGACATTCGTATACTCGCTCTGTGGGGTATGACTCGGTGGGTCAGGTGGATGACGTGAGTTTGCCTGCCGCGGGTGGGATTGGCGCGGAGACGGTGAGCACGGGCTACAACCTTTTTGGTGCCCCGGTGTCATTGGAAGCGGGCTCGACGTCTTTGGTGACGGGGATGACGGTGTCGGGGGTTGGTCGTTTGCTCACCCGTGACTATGGCAACGGGGTGACTCGTCGGTTGGCGTGGAACGGCTCCGACGGGGCGTTGGACTCTGCCGAGGCGTTCTACACCAATGCCGGTGTCGATACCCACGTGCAGTACGACGTGTATGGCCGTGATGGTGCCGGCAGGGTGACGTCTATTGATGATCTGGTCACTAAAGATGCGGGTACGGCGGCGGAGCATGAGATTTCTCAGTGCTTCACGTATGACGGGTTTGATCGGTTGAGTTCGGCGTGGACGGTTGATCCGTCTTCAGATCCTTGTGCCAGTGGTGCGCCGGACACGTCAGAGGATTATTGGGCGGTTGACTCCACTGGCTATGCGGCTTCGTGGAACTATTCGCCTTCCGGAACCGTGGCCGATCACACGCTGTGGTCTGCTGTGGAAGGCGTTGTCACTGCTGCGACTCGTGACTACACCTTTGGGGATTCCGATCACGCGCACGCAGTGACAGATGTGAGTGATGGGGAAACCTCAGCGAGCTACACGTATGACGAGGCTGGGCGCATGACGGACCGGGACATCGCCGGGGTGGACATGGACCTCGTGTGGGATGTGCTGTCGAACCTCACACAGACAACCACAGGTGGGGTCAGCGAAAGCTACCTGTACGACGCTTCCGGTCAACGAGTCGCCGCCATTCGAGACAGCTCAGCGATCGCCTACTTCGGAGACACGGAAATAACCGACCCGAACACCAGCGCTTCGGTGACTGGAGATGTGACGGCGACACGGTTCTACTCGTACGGTGGTGTCACGGTCGCGATGCGGGACGCATCAGGGTTGACTTACCTGTTGGGTGACGTGCAAGGCTCAGCAACCATCAGCATCGCTGACGGTGACCCGTCGACCGCGACGCTGAACCGCAACGCCTACACCCCTTACGGGGAAGCGCGCGGCGACGACAACCTCGCCACCGACCACGGTTGGTTGGGTCAGGTTGAGGACGGCTCCACAGGTCTCACATACTTGAACGCCCGCTACTATGACCCCCAGCTCGGACGGTTCCTCAGTCCTGACCCCCTCATGAGCCTCACCGACCCACGCACCCTGGACGCGTACCGGTATGCGGATAACAACCCCGTGTCCTATAGCGACCCGTCGGGTTTGCGTCCCGATTGCTCGGGACTGTCAGGGAGTTCGTTGAGTCAATGTAGGGGCGGCGGCTCATCCGCGCCGTACTGGACAAAAACGGGCCAGAAAGCGAACACCTACAAGAAGACGCCTGCCTACGACACCACTAACGGCAGGACCGCGCGTAGTTACACAAAACCAAAGCCCAAAACAACAAGTGCGCCGTCAACCACAGGTACACCTGTCCGAAAAGTAGGCTCTATTCCAAAGGCGCCCGGCGTGGGGACTGTAATAGTGGGCGCCTTTATAGACACTGAGATGGCAGGATTGGTAGGAAATATTAGATCAGCGGGTGATAATCGCGGCTTTGACTCCTCCAGAACAGTTGAGGATTCCAGGTTTAGCGTTTCAGCGAATTTTGATAGCGGAGAAGTAGCTTTGAAGGTGTCGCAATCCTGCAAGTTGGCAAATCACACGGACTGTTCGGATGCTACTCAAGGTGGAATCGTCTTGTACAGAGTACAAGCACGGAACTCAGGTCCTATGCTGGATGGTCAATATGGTTTCCAGGTGGACTTCTCGAAGTCCAATCCAGCTGTGGACTTTTCTCCGCCGTTAGATCTCACGATCCGTGTCATCCCCACTACCGATGGCCGAGTTCAAGTCACGGTAATGGGTGACGCCTATCCATCAATTGAAGCTTATCGAGTTGATTCATCGGGCAAGGTTCACACACTGATTCAATCGCACGCTGTATTTGAAAAGACGGAGCAAGGTTCACTAGTTCTCTTTGCGCCGGGGGGCGCATTGCGCGGAAGAACCACGGGTTAAAATGAATTATAGTATTCGAAAGCGCGGGTTGCCTGTCGCCTTCATTCTGTACCTACTTGGATCCTGGGCCATGCTCGTAAGCATGCTTACCATCACCTTTTACTTTGTGGGATTCATCTTGATACCCATTTGGATCTTTATGATGGTGTACATGGGGATTGCTGTTCGAGAGAATCATCCCAGCGCATTTCTATTCGCGCAGATATGTGCCGCAATAGTCGTTTCGGTTCTCGCCTCCTCGGCGGTAGTATTTATGATTAATATATCCGAATTCTCTCCCTCGTTATCGTTTGCGGAGGTGATTTTCGAGGACGGGGACTCGGCGAGCGTCGCTGCGGGCATAGCTTACTTGGCTTCTGTAAGCAGTTTATTGTTGGGCGCAGCGGTTTCTATAGTTTCTGGCGTAAGAGCGAGGAAAGAGTCGGCGGTGCCATAGCCTCGTAGCGACGGATGGAAATTCTGTGCGGCGAATGTTGACGCTCCAAAGTCGGGCGCATAACCCGGACAGCGTCATGTAGAGATAGTCGGATAGCCAGATCTATGCCTTGTTAGAGCGCGACAACACGATCAACTGGCGCGAACACGAACGTAACTAATTGATTTTGATGCCTATAAGACCGGCAATGCATACCCCAACGCAGCCTGTGCGCGCCGCAGTTCGCATGAGCGAAGCAGCCTCAGCATCGGACGGCAGGGCGTTGGGGCACTCCCTGGTGATTGGCAGCACATCGTACGGTGTCGTCGGCATTGACGTTGCCGACACCGGTTTATTTTGGTGAATAGCAGTTTCGTAGGCCGTCAGAATTCATTTCGTCGAGGCGGTCCGCAGCGTTGAGTATCAGAGGTCGGGACTGCTGAACGATTTGGTGACAGTTTGACCTGCCCCCAGGTTTGGTTACCTCGTGAGGTGTGTCGTTCTGGCGTGGGTGGTGTTCATTTCGGACTGTGTTTCAAAGTCGACTGGGGTGAGGTAGTTGATGCTGGAGTGGCGTCGTGCTCGGTTGTGCCAGATCTCGATGTACTCGAAGATTGCGTTGGAGAGCTCGAGTCGTGTATTCCACCGTTGACGGTTCAGCAGCTCGATCTGCATTGACGACCAGAACGATTCCATCATTGCATTGTCGAGTCCGTCGCCCACGGTGCCGAACGAAGGCATGAGACCTGCACTCCGGATTCGGTTGCCGAAGGCCCAAGAAGTGAATTGGGCTCCATGATCTGCGTGAACAATACCGCCGGGTGCGGGATTGCGGGTCTTGATCGCCATGTCCAAGGCGCTGAGAACGAGCCGGGTGTCTTGGCTGGAGTCGATGGACCATCCGACGATTTTGCGGCTGAAGGCATCGAGCACGCAGCAACAGTAAAGCCAACCTTCACGAGTGCGATGTTGCGTGATATCGGTGACCCACAGCTCGTTTGGCCGTGACCGGTGGAACTTTCGATTGACGAGGTCATCAGCGGTGACGACGCCACGCAACCGTTTGATCCGCGAGGGTCCTGGCAGACCACGCAGCCCCTCAATGGTCATCAGAGTGCCCACCAGGTGGTCGCTGACGCTGACGCCCATCCCAAGCGTGAGTTCGGCATGGACCCGCCGGTATCCGTAAGTCCCCTTGGACGACAGATGGACCTCACGGATGAGGCCGGTCAACCACTCCCGCCGCATCGCAGTGGGCGAGGTTGAGCGATTGCGGTAGCGGTAGTAACCGGGCTTCGACACACCCAGGATGCGACAGCATGTCAGGACTGGATGTCCGGCGGCGACAAGGACGTCGTGTCCCCTAAGTGAATCCTTTTGGGTGGGGCTTGTCCTCCCCAACAAGACTCGCCGCGACCTGCAAAATCTCGACCTCACGCTCGAGCTCTCGAATCCGTTTTCGTGCTGCCTTAAGTTCTGCGTTTTCTCCGGTGGTGATGCCCGAGATCTCGCCATGGTCGACGCGGTCTTGGCGCACCCAATTACGCAAGCAGCCCTCGCTAACGCCCAGGCTAGGGGCAACAGCGGTGATGGGTTTGCCGGCACGCACCAACGCGACCGCTCGGTAACGAAACTGGGCAGGATAGGCCTTCGGCATGTTCAGACTCCTTGTACTCGAGCCAAAACAACACTCTGCCACTGGTAACCAAACTATGGGGCAGGTCAACGGGTCAACGAAACCCGGGGCAGTCCCACGTGCGAGGAGTGGAGGTTCTGAGCCCGATAATCACGTTGTTCGGTGATCGATGGAGCTTGAGCATCAAGTGTCCCTGGACGGGGACTATAGGTGGTCGAAGTCGGTCTTGGGACGACGACGACATCGAGGGACGCATGCAAATCCAGGACTACGTTGGAGAGCTAGTTGGCGAAAGTTTGGTCGAGGTGATCCAGTCGGGAAGGTCGGTCTGGTTCAAATTTTCTACATCGACATTGGTCGTGACCCCGGACACAGATCTTGACCCATGGGTTCTTACTTTGCCCGGAGGGTTCATGGTCGGCGGGCTTCAGTGATGTGTTGGCACAGCAAGTTGCCCGGGATTTCGGAACGATCGGGGGAGCAGACTGAACTTCCCCCCGGTTTAGTTTTGGGCCGCGCGTCTGATTTGCGTTGTATTGATGGTCTCCATGCAGTAGCTGAACTGCGTCACGATGTTCAGGCGGTACAGCGAATACCGGGAGTAGGCGCGAAAGCCGGACGCGGCATCGGGCAACTTGGTACCCGCCGCCTTGTTGACGACCCACGAACCGAACCGCTGCATCGTCTTCTTGAAGGGTGAGAAGTGTTCGATGGTGTGTGTCTGGCGGTCGCCCATGACGATGTCCGCGTCACCGGCGATGATGGGGGCCACCAGGTCGCCGATGCGGTCGCCGGGGTATTGGTTGTCGCCGTCGGTGTTGACGACGATGTCGGCGCCGATGCTCAGGGCGTACTCGACGCCATCGCGGAAAGAACGTGCTAGCCCCATGTTGCGGGCGTGGCGGACGATGTGGGTGACGCCGTGCGCGCGGGCGACCTCGACAGTGCGGTCCGAAGAACCGTCGTCGATGATCACGATCTCAATTTCATCCACGCCGTCGAGGTGCGTGGGTAGGCCTTCGAGCACGCTCGCGAGCGTGGACTCCTCGTTGAGGCACGGGACCTGGATGACAACCTTCACGGCACCAGCGTATCTGGGTGACCAAGCGGTTACGGCGCGCGTTTCAAGATGCGCCGAGCGTGAAGCCAGGTTAGCGTCGCTAGGGTCCAAACCCATATGAAAGGGACAAACAATGACATTAGCGCTACGCACGTCCGCCAGAGTTGTCGCGACCGCGGCGGCCATCGGCGGCCTCGCTACCCTCGCCATCACCCCGGCGCAGGCGGCTGAGGACGACACAACTGTGCAGATTCTGGGCATCAACGACTTTCATGGTCGGCTGTTGCCCAACTCCTTCTCGGGAGACGCAGGCGCGGCCGTACTCGGAGGCGCCATTGATGCGCTCGAGGCCGACTACCCCGATTCAGTGTTCGCCGCAGCCGGCGACCTCATCGGTGCCTCGACGTTTGAGAGTTTTGTCCAGCAGGACAAGCCCACCATCGACGCGTTCAATGCGATGGGCCTCGACGTGTCGGCAGTGGGCAACCACGAGTTCGACCAGGGATACGACGACCTGGTGAACCGTGTGATGGCACCCTACGATGCCGACTCGAACCCCTATGGCGGCGCTATGTGGGAGTACCTGGGAGCGAACGTCCGCGACGCAGCGGGTGACCCCGCCCTCCCGGAGACCTGGACTGAGGACTTTGGCGACGTCAAGGTCGGATTTGTTGGTGCTGTTACCGACCACCTTCACGAGCTTGTCAGCCCGTCAGGAATCGAGGGCCTCACCATCGAGGAGCCCTACGTCGCCGCCAACCGCTCCGCCGAGCAGCTGAAGGCAGACGGTGCAGACCTGGTGGTCCTGCTGGTTCACGAGGGGGCGTCCAGCACGGACATCGCCGATGCTGTGGACCCCAACAGCGACTTCGGGGAGATCGTGACCAACGTTAGCGAAGACGTGGATGCGATTATCTCCGGTCACACACATCTGGCGTACGACCATCGCGTGCCGGTCAAGGCCTGGCAGGACGAGGGCCGCGCCGTGACCGAGCGTCCCGTGGTCTCCGCCGGTCAGTACGGCGTCAACCTCAACCAACTGCTCTTCACGCTCGATGCGAACGGCGACGTGGTGGGACTCGAGACATCGATCATCCCGCTCTACAACGCCTACGATCCAAATGCCGACGTGGCCGGGATCGTTCAGGACGCGGTCGACAGTGCCGAGCCCCTGGGAGCGGCTGTGATCGGTCAGATCGATGCTCCGCTCTACCGCGCCTCACTCGCCGGTGGCGACCCAGGCTCGGCGCGTGGCGCTGAGTCGACCCTCGGCAACGGCGTCGCCGATGTCCAGCTGTGGGCAACCCAGGAGTCGGGTGCACAAATTGCCTTCATGAATCCCGGCGGCCTTCGCGCAGACCTGCTCGGCGAGGCCGACGGCAACCGCAAGAAGTACCCGAGTGACGTCACCTTCAAGCAGGCGGCCGACGTTCAGCCGTTCGCCAACACGCTGGTGACGATGACGCTCACAGGAGAGCAGATCTCCGACGTGTTGGAGGAGCAGTGGCAGCCGGAAGGTTCTTCTCGTCCCTTCCTGCGACTGGGCACTTCAACTGGGTTCACGTACTCATATGACCCCACCGCCGATGCTGGCGAACGGATTGAGAACATGTACCTGGATGGCGAGCTGATCGGGACCGACGACACCTACACGGTGACGGCGAACTCATTCCTTGCGGCCGGGGGAGACAACTTCTCGACCCTCGCCGAGGGAACCAACGTCGCGGACTCCGGACGCGTGGACCTGCAGGCCATGGTCGATTACCTCGGCGACAATGGCACGCTCGAGGTGGATCCCACGCAGCACGCAGTGGGCGTGACCGGCATGACCGACGAGCCAGTCGTCAAGGGAGACACTGTCTCATTTGACCTCAGTTCGCTCATGATGACCGGTCCCGGCGACACGCTGGACAAGAAGGTAAAGGTCTCCATTGGCGGCAAGAACCGTGGCAAGTTCGCTGTCACGAATGAGCAGCAGACCGACGCGTATGACGAGCAGGGCACCGCTCACGTCGAGTTCACTGTCCCCAAGTTGCCTGAGGGCGACACGGTGATCGAGGTCACGGGCACCAAGACCGGCACGATGGTGCGGATTCCCGTGACCATCGGCGCCGCTCCTACGGTTGCTCAGTGCGCAGTGGACTACACGATCCACGGCACGTGGCCCAATGGTTTCCTCTCACAGGTGACCGTCACCAACGACTCCGAGACTGCAGTCAACGGCTGGGACCTGGCGTGGGACTTCACGGCTGGCGAGAGCATCCGCAACCTGTGGTCCGGAGATGACAGCCAGACGGGATCCTCGGTGCACGTCAAGAACCTGTCGTGGAACTCGACCATCGGCGCTGGTGACTCGGTGACGTTCGGCTTCGTCGGCTCTGGAAGTGGGCCGGTTGATCCGACTGCCTTCTCCCTCAACGGGAACCAGTGCACGGTGAGCTAGTACCAACCGCGGCGAGCAGTTCGCCGAATCGCGACGCCCGGCTTCCCCATGGGGAAGCCGGGCGTTTGCGTATTCCAAGGCGCATTGATGGTGTCGATGTCAGTGGTGTTCACAACGATGGGGTGATGCCCAAATTCACTCGTGCTGCCAGCTCACCGACTCCCAATGCTCCCGGACTGTTGCGCGATGCGCAACGCGCTACACTAGTGCTGTGATCAAGTCCTTTCGCCATAAGGGCTTGCGCATGCTCTACGAAACGGGAAGCGTCGCAGGTGTCCAGCCTCAGCATGGAAGGAGACTGCGCATGCAACTCGCGGCGCTTGACACCGCTCATTCGATCGATGATATGGACGTCCCAGGATTCAGACTTCATGGACTTAAGGGTGGAATGTCCGGTCGTTGGTCGATCTCGGTGAGCGGCAACTGGAGGGTGACGTTCGAGTTTCGTGATGGAAACGCCTACGTCCTGAACTACGAGGACTATCACTGATGGATGTACTACAGGAAATGCACAATCCGCCGCACCCCGGGGAGTTCATCTCGGCGGTCTACCTCGTGCCACTTGCGATGAGCGGTCGCGAGCTGGCTGTTCGCCTTGATGTATCACCTTCCACGCTTAGCCGGGTGCTGAAAGGCTCTCATCGCATCAGCCCCGAGATGGCGTTGCGTCTGTCCAAGGCGCTCGGCCGCAGTGCCGAGAGTTGGCTAGCGCTGCAGGATGCTCGCGACCTCTGGGTTGCTCGCCAGAACGTCGACTTGGACCGTGTGCAGCCGGTGTCGGTAGGGTCCGCCTAGATCGCGAGATTGGCCAGCGGGGCGATCTCAACGCCCATATGCCGAACCCCCGTCTATCGCGTGTGCCGCGGATGCGACACAATAGGTCGGTGACTTCGTTCTCTGATCGCCATGTAGGCCCCGACTCTGATGCCATCGCACAGATGCTTAAGACGGTCGGCCATTCGTCCCTTGCCACGCTCATTGATGCGGCCGTCCCGGAGTCGATCCGCGGCGACGACGTGCTCGTCCTGCCGGAGGCGCTCACCGAGCGCGAGGCTCTGGGCGCTCTGCAGGGTTTCGCGCAGCGCAATAAGGTCCAGGTCCAGATGATTGGCCAGGGCTACTCGGACACCATTACGCCCATGGTCATTCAGCGAAACATCCTCGAGAATCCAGCCTGGTACACGGCCTACACGCCCTACCAGGCAGAGATCTCGCAGGGTCGTCTCGAGGCCATGCTGAACTACCAGACCATGGTCTCCGACCTCACCGGCCTGCCGGTCGCGGGCGCCTCTCTCCTCGACGAGGCCACCGCCGTCTCCGAGGCGATGCTACTCATGCGCCGTGCCGTCAAGGGCAAGGACGGCGGCGTGATCATCCTCGACGCCGAGTGCCTTCCTCAGACCATCGCCGTGGTCAAGGCCCAGGCCGACGCCATCAAGCTGCCAATGCGCGTCGAAGTACTGGGTGACGATTGGACTGCGCCCGATGACCTGGTGGGTGTGGTCATCCAACAACCCGGAGCATCGGGCCGGGTCCGTGACATTTCTCACTTGGTGGGGGCCGCGCATGAGGCCGGCGGCCTGGTCACCGTCGCCGCGGACATCCTGTCGCTGTGCGTCATCAAATCGCCCGGCGAGCTGGGTGCAGACATCGCGGTGGGCTCCACGCAACGCTTTGGCGTCCCCCTCTTCTTTGGCGGCCCCCACGCCGCGTACATGGCGGTTACGAAGGGTCTCGAGCGCCAGTTGCCCGGCCGCCTCGTGGGCGTCTCGGTGGATGCCGACGGCCACACCGCGTACCGCCTGGCACTGCAGACCCGTGAGCAGCACATTCGTCGGGACAAGGCCACGTCAAACATCTGCACCGCTCAGGCGCTTCTCGCCATCACGGCGTCGATGTACGCGGTCTATCACGGTCCCGAGGGTCTGCGCGAGATTGCGCTGCGCGTCCACACCATGGCCGCGACCCTTGCCGATGCGCTGAGTGCCCGCGGAATCACCATCCGCCACGCGGAGTTCTACGACACCATCGTGGTCGAGGTGCCTCGCGGAGCCGACTCGATTCTTGTGCGCTCCGCTGCCCGTGGCATCAACATCCACAAGATCGACGACGATGCTGTGTCCATCGCGTGCGACGAACTCACCACGGTGGACATCCTCACGGACATCGTCGCCGCGGTCTTGGACCGCCAGCCCGAGCGCACCGTCTACTCGGGGCCGTCAGTCAAGATCCCGCGCGAGATGCGCCGCACCTCTGACTACCTCGAGCACCCGATCTTCCACGCGCACCGTTCCGAGACGTCGCTCATGCGCTACATGCGCAAACTGGCCGACCGTGACCTCGCGCTGGACCGCACGATGATCCCGCTGGGCTCGTGCACCATGAAGCTCAACTCAGCGGTGGAGATGGCGCCCATTAGTTGGCCGGGCTTCGCGAGCATCCACCCCTTCGCGCCGTCGGAGCAGACCGCTGGCTACCGCGACATGATCGCGCAGCTCGAGCAGTGGCTTGCGGAGATTACCGGCTACGCCGCGGTCTCCGTTCAGCCCAATGCGGGCTCGCGCGGCGAGTACGCCGGCCTGCTTGCCATCCACGCGTATCACGCCTCCCTGGGCGAATCAGAGCGCGATGTGTGCCTAATCCCGGCATCGGCGCACGGTACGAACGCAGCATCGGCCGTCCTGGCAGGGCTGCGCGTAGTGGTCGTCGCGACCGCCGAGAATGGCGAAATCTCGCTCGAGGATCTCCACGCGAAGCTGGCCGCGAACGAAGGCCGCATCAGTTCCATCATGCTGACCTACCCCTCGACGCACGGTGTGTACGAGGAGCACGTGGGCGAGGTGTGCGCCGCGGTGCACGACGCCGGCGGCCAGGTCTACATCGACGGCGCAAACCTCAACGCGCTGGTGGGCCTCGCGAAGCCCGGGCACTTTGGTGGCGATGTGTCGCACCTGAACCTGCACAAGACGTTCTGCATCCCACACGGTGGTGGCGGTCCCGGAGTGGGCCCCGTAGCAGTGGCCAAGCACCTGGTGCCGTTCCTGCCTGAGGTTCGTCAGTCCATTCAGACGCCGGATGAGCTCGAGCGCGTGGGCGCGGCGGTCTCCGCAGCCCCCTACGGTTCCGCAGGAATCCTGCCAATATCTTGGGCGTACATCGCGATGATGGGCCACGACGGCCTGACCTACGCGACGCAGACCGCAGTGCTCGCGGCTAACTATGTTGCCGCTCGCCTCGACGAGCACTTCCCGGTGCTTTACCGCGGCCCCGGCGGCCTGGTCGCGCACGAATGCATCCTTGACCTGCGCCCGCTCACCAAGGCCACCGGAGTGACCGCGGAGGATGTGGCCAAGCGACTTATTGACTTCGGCATCCACGCGCCTACGATGTCTTTCCCGGTGGCGGGAACCTTGATGGTGGAGCCCACCGAGTCTGAGGACAAGGGTGAGATCGATCGCTTCATCGACGCGATGATCGCCATTCGTGGCGAGATCGCAGACGTGGAGGCAAGCAAGATCGCCGTCGAGGATTCCCCGCTGCGCCACGCGCCCCACACCGTGGACATGGTAGTGAGCGACTCGTGGGGTCAGGCCTACTCGCGTGAGCAGGCGGCCTTCCCCGTCGATGGCCTCCGCCGTGACAAGTACTGGTCGCCCGTGCGCCGCATCGACAACGCTCACGGCGACCGCAACCTGGTGTGCGCGTGCCCGCCCCTCGAGGACTATTCGTAGAACACTCTCCCAGCGGACAATTCACTGCGTTTCACGTCGAACTTGTCACACTGCGCTTTGTACATTTTGTCCACTCGCATGCGTCGGTTAGTCTGACGCTGGATTTGTTGAGGCTGCACAGCCGCTCCTCGAAAATTAGAACTGTTCCGCTAGCGAGCCTTGGGGGGTTATATGGCTAGGCGTCAGACTCTCACACCACCCCTGTTACCAGGGTATACATATGTGCGCCCGCTGGGCTCCGGGGGCTTCGCCGACGTATTCTTGTTCCAGCAGAACATGCCGCGCCGGCTGGTGGCTGTGAAAGTGCTACTGAGTAAGGTCCAGGACGACGCTTCCGCGCGCGCGCTCGCGGTCGAGGCCGACATCATGGCCTCCCTCAGTTCGCATCCCTCGATCTTGACCGTCTACGAAGCGTCCGTCTCCTCCGACGGTCGCCCGTACATGGTGATGGAGTACTGCCCCACGTCGCTGACCAACCGTTACCGCAATGAGAAGATTCCGGTGTCCGAGGTGCTGTCGATCGGCGTCAAGACGTCATCCGCCGTCGAGGCCGCCCACCGCGCGGGCCTGCTCCACCGTGACATCAAACCGTCGAACATTCTGGTGACTTCCTTTGGCCACCCCGTGCTGTCCGACTTTGGTGTGGCCTCGGCCGTGACGGCCGGCGACACCGACACCATCGCCATGTCGCCGCCGTGGAGCGCTCCCGAGTTGGTGGAGCACCGCAGTACCGGCACCGTCGCCACGGAGGTGTGGGCGCTCGCGGCTACGGTCTACACGCTCCTCGCACAGCGCAGCCCGTTCGACGTCACGGGCCCCGGTCGCGCCGATGAACAGGCACTCAAGAATAGAATCGCCAAGGCCAAGTACACGCCCACGGGTCGTCACGATGTCCCCCGGGAACTTGAGGGCGTCCTTGAGGGTGGCATGCGCCGGATCCCGGGTGACCGCTACCCCAGCGCCGCAGTCTTTGGCCAGGCGCTGCAGTGGGTGGAGCAGTCCATGGGCCTGCCGGTCACGCCCATGGAGATCCCCACGGACGAGTGGGCGCAGGCATCCACCCTCGCTCCGTCGGACGATGCGCCGCGCGGCCCGGCTCGCAGCACCGTCCCCGTCGAGTCCCAACGCTTACGTCGCGGCCCGGACACAAACTCGCGCGCGGGGACCGGCACCCTGCGCAACGCTCAGGCAAACCGGGTGGGCAAGGGTGTCATCATCGGCGCGATCGTGGGCGGAGTCGTTCTGCTCGGAGTAATTGCCGGCGTCGTCGTGTCGGTGATGGGTTAGTCGATGGCAAACGAGGACGTGGGAAGAGTGACCGCCGCGCGCTGGCGTACAGTGCGCCGCGTCGTCGGCGCCTTTGTGATCGTCGCCATTGGCGTCGGCATCTTGGTGGCGCCTGGAGTCGACGAGCAGGAAGTTCGCGCGGACGATGCCTCGATTTGGGCTTTGCAGAGCTCGACGGGACAACGGTTTGGCCGGGTCAATACGCAACTGCGTGAGGTGGACACCGTCAAGAGCGTGTCCGAGCCCAGTGACCTCACTCAGTACGAGGACTCACTTCTGGTTTACTCGCACAACCTATCCTCCGTCACCAAACTCCAGACCGCGCGGCCGGCTGACATCGATGAGGCGTCGAGCGACTCGACTGTCGCTACGCCTGCGGGGACAGACTCGGTCACCTTTGCGGGAGACGTCGTGGGCTATCTGACGGACGACTACCGCGTGCTGGTGGGCCGCGTGTCCGACGGCTCGGCACTGGCCCCCTCGGTGGTGGACCCCTACGCGGCTGACGAGGTAGAGGACGGGCAGGATCGCCGCCAATACCGTTCCGACGCGATGACCGTGGGCGCGAATGGGGACGTCGCGGCGTTTTCTGCTGAGGACGGCAACGTGATGCGGGGCAAGGTCGACGGTGCCACTTACGACGGATTCGACGCGGTGCCAGGTGCCCCTTCGGGCGACCAGGTGCAGATGACGATGGTCGGCGACCAATGGGTGCTCCTGGACACATCGACCGGGCAACTATGGCGACGTGGAGGCGACGCGCCCATCATCACGGAGGTGGCGACCGAGGCGATCCTTCAGCGCCCCAGTGGAGCCGCGGATGCCGTATACATAGCGGACGAGTACGGCATCGTCAGCGTGCCGCTCGACGGCTCTGGCGCGGAGCGCGTTTACGGCTCCACCGACCTCGCACTGGGCGAGCCCGCGGCTCCCACGGAGAACGACGACGTCATGGTGGGTGCCTGGCTTCCTGCGGGACCGGGCCCTGGACGGCTGTGGGACTCCGACGGCAAGGCCACCGACCTTGACTACGGTGACTCCGACAACGGCGGCGGTGCCTTGGGCGAGAACCGCTCGCTGGTGCTGCGCTCCAATGGGTCTCGACTGATCGTCAACGAGACTCGTACCGGCTGGGTGTGGGACGTGCCGAGCGGCCTGCTTGTCAGGTCCTCCCAGCAGTGGGCGCCGGACGAGAAGACCACTGTGGAGGCCGACGACCAGGAGACCGCGGAGCAGGTCAGCGAGCCCCGTGCGCCGGTTGCCGAGGATGACGCGATCGGCGTGCGCGCCGGGCGACAGGTCATTGTGCCCGCACTGCTCAACGATCACGATGCCAATGACGACATCCTGACGTTGGTGCCCGGAGACTTGACCCCGCTCGATTCTGCGTTTGGCACCGTCACCGTCTCCGATGACGACCAGTCGCTCGTGGTGAACGTGGCTCCAGATGCCACGGGCTCTGCCACCTTCAATTACGTGATCACCGACGGCACCGCATCCGACGGGCTGCGCTCCGAGCCCGCAACCGTGACGCTGTCAGTCAAGGGCCTCGATGAGAACAATCCCCCGGTCTGGTGTGGAGTAGAGGATTGTCTCTCCGACTGGCCGACACCCCAGGTTAGCCCGGGTGGCACCGTTTCCACGGATGCCCTAGCCGGCTGGGTTGACCCCGAAGGCGACCCTATTTACATCGAGTCGGCAACGACCGCGTCAACAACCGGTGTGGTCGCCGCTTCCCCCGAGGGCCGAGTGGTCTTCCAGCACAGCAACGCGAGTTCCACGGAAACGGGCGCCATCCCGGTCGAAATCGTCGTGTCGGACAGCAGGGGAGCGACAGCCTCCAAGACCATGAACGTCACGGTGCTGGGTGAACCCGCCCTGGTGACCAAGGACGTGGCCGCGACCATCACTGCGGGCGTGCGCGCCACCGTCGAAGTCTCCGATCACGTGACCGGTGCGCAAGGCCCGCTTCAGGTAAACGAGGCTTCCCTTGGTCCCGATGCGCGAGCAAATGTGTCCCTGACTCAGGGACTCATCGGCTTCACTTTTGACTCTGACACGCCGGGCTCGTACGTGGTCGACTACGTCGTGAGCGACGGATTGTCGGACGCCCGTGGCAAGGCGCGTATCACGGTCATTGCGCCGGAGGACGAGCAGCTCACCACGGTGCCACTGACTGCGTTTGTGCGCGCAAAGGAGGACGTGACGGTGGACGTACTGTCCGCGATCTCGAACCCTGGCGGCCACGTCTTGCTCCTCAGCGACGTGACCACCGAACCTGAGCTCGGCGCCACGCTGTCCGCGGACGTCGTGGGCCACAGTGCGTTGCGCCTCGCGGGCTCCACATCTGACGCCCAACCGGGCGCGCTGGGAGTGGTGTCCTACACGGCCTCTGACGGCACGGGCCGGCCCGAGGCAACCGTGCACGGCGAGATCACAGTGGTGCTGCTCGACTCCGACGTACCCTCGGCTCCGCTGGCGGTGGACGACTCGATCACCGTCAGGGTAGGCACCCAAGCGGACATCTCAGTGTTGAAGAACGATGTGGGGCCGGCCGGCAACGTCATTGCGCTCGACCCGGGTTCCGTGACCGCCGATGACGGGGCTGGGCTTGCCTTTCCCGCCGGCCCTCGCATTCGATACTTGGCACCTTCCGTACCTGGTAACTACGTCATTTCCTACTCCACGTATGTCCTCGGTTACCCCGCGCAACGAGACACGGCATCGGTCGTGGTGACGGTGCTCGCCAACGACACCAACGCTCCGCCAACGCCCCGCGGCGTCACCGGCCGCGTCGCCTCTGGGGAGAGCGTCCGCTTGCCATTCGACGGGACGGGCATCGACCCTGACGGCGACAAGGTGACACTGTCCGGCATAGCGACGCAGCCCGAGCACGGTAACGCCACCGTGTCAGCTGACGGCACTGCGTTGATCTACACGAGCGTGAGCGGCTACAGCGGACAGGACCTATTCACGTTTAACGTGGTGGACCAGCGAGGCCTCAGCGCCTCCGCCACGGCGCTCATTGGGGTGCTGGCCGACGACCTCGACCCTAGCCCCGTGACGTACACCGACTATGTGCAAGTCCAGGTGGGGTCGGACCGCCGTGTAGTGGTCACCCCTACCGCGAATGACGTCGACCTTGCCGGCGGAGAGCTCGAACTGATTGACGTCAAGCCGGACGCCACCCTGGGAACCGAGGAGTACAAGGAACTCTCCGACCACCTCGTGGGTGTCGAGGATGGCGATGTCGCGCTCCAGGTCGGCGAGGACCCAGGAACGTTCTCGTTCTTCTACACAGTGCGCAACACCAGTGGCAGCACCGCGGTCGGACGCATCATCCTCAAGGCCGTGCGCGAGCCCATTACCGATGTCCCCATCGTCACTGACACGGTGCTGACGCAGGAGAACCGCGAGACTTTCGCCGAGGGTGTCGACGTGTTGACCAACAAGGTTTCGTGGGGAAGCGGTGACCCGTCGGGCCTGGTGCTGACGCTGTGGGGCGCCCCGGAGGATCTGGTGGTCTCCGGCACTACTATCTCGGGGCCGCTACCCGAGCAGTCACGGCTGATCCCGTTCCAGGTCGATGGCCAGAACTTTGCAGGAGAGGAAGTGACCAGTTACGGCTTTCTGACGGTTCCCGCTGCGGATGCGGTTCGCCTGTCTCTCAAGGAAGTTCCACCAGAGACCGAGGTCAACGAGGATGAGTCTGTGGACTTTGACGTCGCGAACTTTGTGGTGCTTCCCCCGGACTCAACACTTGAGGTGGACGCCAGCTCCATCGCCCCGAGCGGTGTGCGCGGCGAAGCCACGTGCTCGTTGGTGTCAGGAACCACGCTGCGTTACTCAGCAGGCATGGGTGCCCCTTACAGCGACACGTGCGTGGTGTCGCTGAGGATTGCCGGCCAGGAAGACTGGACGGTCCTTCCCGTCACGATCACCATCGTCGCGGAAGAGCCGCAGCCCACGCTGACCGGTGCAGCGCTTGAGGTGTCCCCGGGTGATACCGCTAACTTTGACCTCGGCAAGATGGTGACCTGGCCCGCCGGCGCAACCGCGCGCCCCGTCACGTTCTCCACTAGCTACAACGGCGAGCAGTTCGAGTTCACCGCGAAGGGTGACGACGTCACGGTCGTGGCGAATGACAAGGCGGTTCCTGGAGCGAGCGAGACCGTGACCGTAGCGCTGACGACCGACCCAGATATCCCGGCAGTGTCCCTCGCGCTTAAGGTGGGTCCCGCGCCGTCCGAACTCCCCAAGGGTGGCTCGGCAGTCAAGCAGTGCTCCCAGTCCGAGGGCTCCTCCTGCACCGTCACGGTGATTGGCGCCAAGGGTGAGGTCAACCCGCTGCCTGGAACGCCGCTACAAATCGTCGATGTGAATGGTGCGAGTGAGTGCTCGTCGGTGTCGTTCACGGTGGCGAGCGCCACTGCGGTTAAGGCGACCTGGACGGCCGATACCCCCGGCGCCGTGTGCAACGCGGTGTTCTCGGTGCGCGACGCGCAGGGTCGTGTGAGCGGTCCTGACCGTCAGGGCACCATCTCGATCGACCTGCTCGGCTACCCGGTAGCGCCCGTTGAGGTTAAGCAGGTGGCCTTCGGGGACGGCACCGCCACGCTGGCCGTCAGCCCGAACGGATCCGGGTCCTCCTACCCGAGCGTGAGCGGCTTTGCGCTCTACCGCGGCACCACCAAGGTCGCGACCTGCGACGCAAAGGGTGCGTGCCCGCAGCTCACGGGCCTCAAGAACGGTGACAAGCAGACTTACACTGCCAAGTCCGTCAATTCAGTGGGCGAATCCAAGGCCGCGGTGACCGCCCAGGCGTGGTCCTACGCCCCTCCCGCCGCTCCCACGAATGCGAGTTGGGTGCCTACTGTTGCCACGCCCAACAATGCGGGCAAGCAGGTGGACATCACGCTAAGTGTCAAGGACTCGTCGACCAAGGAACTTAAGGTATCCAGCCCCAACGGAGAGACCCGCGTGGTGCCCGTCAACGGTGTAGGCAAGGTGAATATCCCTCAAATCAACGTCGGTAGCAACGAGGCCCAGCAGGTGACGATCGTGCCTGTGACTGCGCTCGACCTGCCGCCGGTCAAGGGCGGAGAGGCGCAGGGCGCCTCGATTAGCGTCACGGCGAATGGTGTGGGTGGACCTAAGATCTCCAACCCAGACTGGGACTCCAACGACGCCGGCAACAAGGCCACCTTCACCGTGGCGGTCGGGTCCGCCGGTGCGGGCTCAACGACCTGGGTGGGTGCGGGAGCGGCTGGCGCCTGTAAGCCCACCGTCCAGTCCAAGGGCGGGGCGGGCGCGGTGACTCTCGATGTCACCCCCAACGAGCAGCCCAAGAACTACACGATTTGCGCTGAGAGTCGCTACAACTCGGACACCTATGGCACTGCCACGGAGTCCGTGGAGGGCGTGTACACCTACGTGGCACCCGCCAACGCTCCCACCCCCCGCAACGGCTATAGCTTTGGGACGAGTTGTGGGCGCGGCGGGTATTCCTGTGAGAACACCCTTGATCGCTATCCCAAGTACGACCCCGCCGAGCGAAACTTTACGGTGCGATACGGAACCGGTCCCAAGAATGCGGGCGATGCTCCCAAGCCCTTGCTGAAGGAAATCCCGAACATCAATGCCTACAACTGCATCTCTTTCGCGGGCGCGGAACAGCAGTGTGCTGACAACGGCGTGAAGGTCACTGTGGACTCTCCGACTAAGTACCTGATGAGCGCCCAATTCACCAGTTGTTGGGCGAACCGCGATGGACACAAGGCTCAGTACACGATCGATGCAAACTCGAACGACTACACCGTGACCGAGGACTGGTATGTCAGCAAGAATGGCAACCAGAAGTCGATCGATGGCATGCCATGGACATTCAATTTCGCGCAGATCACCGTTGAGTTCAAGGGCAATCTCCAGGGGATGAACACGTGGACCTCCGACAGGCGTGGGTGTGAAAATACGGCAACGGAGCAGGTAGAGGTGCCCAATGTCGTGGGTATGGGACAGGCAGCCGCCGAGCAGACGCTGCGCGATGCCGGCCTGAACCCCTCGGTCACGCAGATCGTGACGACTGTCGAGGGCGAGAACGGCCTAGTTCTCAGCCAGAACAAGGCACCCGGCGCGCAGGTGGATAAAGACTCGACTGTGGTCATTGAGGTTGGTTCCTATACGGCGCCTGACCCGCCACCTGACCCTCCGGCCGATCCTGCGGCACCTTAACCGGCCTTGCCTCCCGACCGTGCCGATGCACATGAGAACTTACTGACCGCTAGACCGACACCAACGAAACCCCGAGGACTCACGCAATGACCGTTACCGACGAACAGGCCACCTGGTTTACCAGCACGTTCAACGCGCTCTCGGAGAATGTCGAGCTCGCGGTGCTGGGCAAGCGCCAGGTAGTTGAGCTCGCCTTTACCGCGATGATCTCCGAGGGCCACCTGCTGCTCGAGGACGTCCCCGGAACGGGTAAGACCTCCCTCGCGCGGGCCATGGCGCAGACCGTCAAGGGCATCGGCACCCGTATCCAGTTCACTCCCGACCTTCTGCCCGGGGACGTCACGGGTATCACCGTGTTCGACCAGAAGCAGGGCACGTTCGAGTTTCACCAGGGCCCCATCTTCGCCAACGTCGTACTAGCGGATGAGATCAACCGCGCCAGCCCCAAGACCCAGTCCGCTCTGCTCGAGGTGATGGAAGAGGGTCAGGTGACGGTGGACGGTGTGAGCCGCAAGGTGGGTGCGCCGTTCATGGTGATCGCCACCCAGAACCCGGTCGAGCAGGCTGGCACTTACTCGCTGCCTGAGGCCCAGTTGGACCGCTTCATGATGCGCACTTCGCTGGGCTACCCCGACCACGGCGCGACTTTGAAGATCCTCGAGGCCACGCGCAGCCCCCAGGTAGTAGTGCCCGCGCTCGTGGAGCTCCAGACCATCGTCGCGATGGCCGGCCTGGCCCGCGACGTCTACCAAAACCCCCTGGTACTGGACTACATTGCGCGCATCGTGGACGCGACGCGCAACGCCACCCAGGTGCGCCTGGGTGTCAGCATGCGTGGCGCGATGGCGCTCGCGAAGGCGTCGCGCACGTGGGCCCTGGCCCACGGCCGTACCTATGTGACTCCCGACGACGTCAAGACGCTCGCGGACTCGGTTCTGGCCCACCGACTCATTCTGGACCCCGAAGCCGAGTTCGATGGCGTGACTGCCACGGCGGTCATCGGCCAGATTCTGCTCGACACCCCGCCGCCCACACAGAAGGATCTCGGTTGAGTCGCGAGCCTTCATCGAAGACTTCTAGGACGAGCGCGACACGCACGTCCTACACCCGCACTGGACACACCCGTGTGGGCAATACGACGCGCACCCAGGTCACGGGTGAATCGCGCGGCCGGTGGGTGGCGCTTGGCCTAGCGACCCTGCGCCTGGGTAGGCGCATCGAGTCAGTCGCGAGGCGCCTGTGGGGTGTCCTGGAGGCAGTCGTCACTCCCGCAGGCTGGCTCGCGGGCATCTGGGCGATCGTCGGCATTGCCGTCGGCTTGATCTGGGGTTGGTCTGAGTTCCTGATCGGCGGCGTCATCGCGGTAGTACTGCTGCTCATCGCCGTGCCGTTCCTGCTCGGCAAGGAGTCGTACGACGTCGACTTCGGGCTGGGGCACGATGCCGTGGTCGCCGGCCAGGCCGCCGAGGGTGAGATCGTGGTGCGCAACCAGCAGGCACGCGTCGCACTGCCCGGGCGCATCGACATCCCCGTGGGCGCCGGACTTATCGACTTCCATGTGCCAATGCTCCGCAAGGGCCACGAGCACCGCGAGAAGATCGTGATTCCTGCCGCGCGACGTGGCGTGATTGACGTGGGTCCTGCCACCACCTCCCGCTCTGACCCCCTGCGCCTGCTCACGCGCGAGTTTCACTGGGCCGACGTCAGCACGCTGTTCATCCATCCCGTCACCATCGCGATCCCGAGCACGTCGATGGGCTTTGTCCGCGACCTCGAGGGCCGCGCCACCAAGACCATTACCAATGAGGACATCTCCTTCCACGCGGTGCGCGAGTACGCGCGCGGTGACGCGCAGCGCCAGATCCACTGGAAGTCCACGGCCAAAACCGGAACGCTGATGGTTCGCCAGTTTGAGGAGACGCGCCGCTCGACTATCTCCATTGTCTTGGACCTCGACGCCGAGTCCTACGCCAACGAGACCGAATTTGAGATGGCTGTCAGTGCCGTCGGCTCGCTGGGTGTGCGCGCGCTACGTGACGGCCGCGACGTACAGGCCGTTGTCAGCGGCGAGGTGCCCGAGTTCGCACGCGCCTCAGTGCGCTCCCTGCAGCACCTGCGCGTGACGACCCCGCGCTCGTTCCTCGACGACCTCTCTGGCGTCGAGGCAAGCTCTTCTGTCATCGGCGTTCAGTCCGTGACCCGCATGCTTGCGGAGTCCACGTCGGACACCTCGCTCGCTTTCCTTGTCACCGGGTCCACCGCTACGCTCGCCCAGCTGCAGTCGGCCGCCCTCGCATTCCCGGGTGACGTCGCTGTCGCCGCGGTCGTGTGTGACCCGGAATCCGAGCCGTCCGTCCACGCAGTGGGGCGCATGCGTCTGCTGAGCCTGGGAGTGCTCGACGATCTACGCCAATTGCTGGCCAAAGGGGCGGCGGTATGAGCCCCAAGAAGCCGCTTCCGGGAGCGACCGGACCCACCACGCTCGGACCGCGCATGGCCCGCACCGAGGTGCGTCACTCGACCTCATTCGTCGCGTTGAACGCGCTCTTCATGATGGCCGCGTCCGCTGTTGCCGCTTGGGCCTTGCTTCCGGTGTACGACTCGACGCGCTACCTGCTGGTCGCCGCAGTCGCCATCTTGGGCGGCGCAGGGGTAGCCGTTCTCTGCGACCGATTGCGGTGGGGCGCCTCGCGCGTCGCGCTGTTGAGCGCGCTCGTGTACATCGTGGTGGGGCTCACGTTGGCGGTGCCCGGAGCGCTGACGAGCGTGTCCGAGATTGCCGACGCGGCCCTCGATCTGGTGCGCGGCCCGGTGACGGGGTGGAAGGACATCGTCACCCTGCCCTTGCCGCTGGGGGACTACGGCACCACGCTGGTGCCGGTGCTTGCGCTGTTCCTCGCCGGAACGGCAACCTCTACGTGGCTCGCCATCCGAGCCCGACGCCTGTGGCCCATTGCCGCTCTGACGGCTGCACTACTCGTCATCATCGCCATCGCTATTGGCCCTGCCGTTCGCGCCGATGCTCTGCCTTGGGCGCCCTTTGGCGTGTACGCCTCCCGCGAATTCCTCGTAGGAATTGCCGCATTCGCCGTCCTACTCTCGTGGTTCGGCTGGCGTGCCTGGTACACCCGCCGCCAGGCCATCGCCACCGCTTTTGGGGCCGGCGGCGTGCAACTGGCCACCTCGTCGCATGCCAGCCGGCTAGCGGGAGCATCGGCCGCCCTAGTGATGGTGGTGGTAGGCGTCGTGGCCGCCGTCCTGGTCACCGCGCCCATCGCGGAGAGCACCCCGCGAGAGGTCGTGCGTTCGACGCTCGATCCGCGGCTGGTCGTGGAGAGCAAGGTCAGTCCCCTCAGTTCGTACCGCGAGTACTTCGGCGACGATGCGTTCGCAGCGACGCTGTTTACTGTCAACGTGGAGGACGGAGATCCCCAACGAGTACGTCTCGCGACGCTGCCGTACTTCGACGGTGAGGAATTCAGCGCTGCAGACCCACAGGGCAGCGCGGTCGCGCGGTTCCAACGGGTTCCGAGCCACGTCGAGGTCGAGGGCCAGACCGAGGAGGTCACTGCCACAGTGTCGATTGGCGCACAGTCGGGCATCTGGGTGCCGATTGTCGGCGAGCTCGGATCCCTGGATTTCCAGGGAGCGCGCAAGGCCACGCTCGTCGACGGTTTCTATTACCTCGCCGACGCCGATGCCGGCGTCATGGTCGTGGACGACGGACTGCTGTCTGGTGACGCGTACAAGGTCAATGGTGAGCGCCCGGCGGAGATGCCCTCGCTGACCGAGATCGGTGACCCCCCAGGGGTCTCGACCATCAGTCCGGAGTTAATCCCTGACTCGCTGCACGAGTGGGTCACCCGCCAGGACACGACGGCCGATGCCGCGGGCCTGGCCGAGTTGGTCCGTCGGCTGCGGGTGCGGGGCTATCTATCTCACGCGATCGAGTCGACCACCGACGGTGAGACCCCCGCGTGGCAACGCGCGCTGGGTGAGTATTCCTTCGCATCGTCCGCTTCGGGGCACTCGTTCGACCGTATCGACCGTCTCTTCCAGCAGCTCAACGAGCGCGAGGGCGAGGTGGGCAACGCCGATGAGGAACTGTTGGTGTCAGGTGTAGGAGACGACGAGCAGTTCGCGACGGCAGTCGCGATGCTCGCCTCGGACATGGGTTTCCCCTCGCGCGTCGTGATTGGCGCACGCCTGACCGACACAGACGCGCAGGGTTTTGCCGCGCCGCCGTGCGAGGCGGGGGTATGCCGCGGCGAGAACATGACCGTCTGGACGGAGGTGCAGTCGGACAAGGGCGCGTGGGTGCCGATCGACGTTACGCCACAGCACGCCACCCCGGTGTCACCAGACGTGGCGAACCAGCGCGACCCCCAGTACGCCTCGGCACTCGATCCGCAGCGAGCCGAGCCCATCGTGCCGCCGGTGACACAGAGGGGTCAGTCCGACGACGACAAACCCGACGCGCAGGAACTTACGACCGGCTGGCAGTGGGTGGGACCCGCGCTGCGCATCGCGGGAATCAGCCTGCTTGGGATGCTCATCCTCTTTGGGCCGTTCCTAGCGATCCTCATTTGGAAGCTCGCGCGCCGCAACCGGCGCCGCAGAGGCGACGCTCGCGACGTGGTCTACCAGGGCTGGGACGAGTACCTGGATGATGCGGTGGACTCGGGCCTGCCCCCGCTGCCACGCGCCACCCGTACCGAGGTCGCTCGTGAGTACGGCACCCAAAACGCGGTGGCGCTCGCGACGTTGACGGATCGTGTCACGTTTGGCAACGTGACGGTGGACGATGCTACGGCTGACCAGTACTGGACGCTGGTCGCAGCCGACAGGTCAGAGTTGTTGGCGCGTAAGTCATGGTGGGGCCGCGTGAAGATGCGTCTGTCGCTGCGTTCAATGTGGAGCGAGGTGCGCAGCAACGGTGCCACGCAAGCCAAATCTGCGGAGAGTAAGGCGCCGCAGCGGTGGAAGTCCGGCGCCGGGATGCGTTCAGAGCATAGTTTGGTCACGGCGAGTCATCGCCGGCGCACCTCTGCACAGTCGCGGCACACGCACAAGCGAAAGAAGAAGTCATGAGTTGGATCCCATTCCTTTCCGTCCTGGTCGCCACCGTGGTGTCGATCGTGTGGATGGGTCTCGCGCTAGGTGCGGTGCTGTCCAAGCTTGGAATGGACTCCGGCCGCGCTTGGATCCCGGTGTTGCGCTGGGTCGCGGCCGCTGAGGCTGGTCGTGTTTCACGAGTGGTGGTGGGTGTGGCGCGGTCTATCTCCGCGCTGGGCGTCGCGATTCTGCTGGGTTCCCTCGCAATGCGCGGCATGCAAGGCGACGACATTACGAACTTCGTGGCCTGGCTGACACTCGCAGGGGCCGCGCTCTTCGGCCTCGGCGCGTTTGTGGGCTGGATCTTCTGGATCATCGGGGCGGGCACCATCGGAATGCGCCTCAACATTGCGAGTGGATGGACAATTCTGGCGGCGTTAAGCCCTAACCTTTGGGTCGCCATTGTGGGCTGGTCCAAGATTGGCACGCCCATTCCATCCGATGCTATTGGTAAGGCGGCTTCCGCTGCGGCCGCACAGCGAGCTTTCATCGACGCTCCGGCTCCCAGCGGGGCTCCGGCAGGCGCCACGAGCGTATTTGGCTCGGGCGCTCCGGCGGCTAGCCCTGCGGTGCGCGGGCTCGACACCAACCCGTTCGACACCACTCCCTTTGCCAACAAGCCCCTCGATGATGCGGCACCGGCCGCGATCCCAGAGCCTGGCCCGCTCGCGAGCCACTTCCCCTCAGTGGCAATGCCGGAGGCGGACGAGTCTGGTCCCGATGAGATGCTCACCAGTCAGGCTGAGCCCACCTTGCGCGCGTCGCAGTTTGTCGCCGATGCGCCGCGTTCTTACGCACCCGTCGCAGACACGCCCAAGCCGGAGGCTTCCGTGGAGGCGACCCGCGTTGAGGTGCCGGACGACCATTCCGATCTGGTGATGCCCGCAGTCCCTGCAGACCTGCAAGAACCCGCACCTACGTCGTCGTACGCATCGGCTCCCGCCCCTGACGATGCCAGCACGCTGGACAAGCCCACCTTCGATCAGCAGCCGCCGCTAGACCCGTCTCGCCCCGTCTCGCCCTACATCACTGCCGCTGCGCCACAGCACAATGCCGGTATCACCGACGCGATGAACTTTGAGCCCGAACTGGTCGTCCCGGAAGAGTCATTTGTAGTGCCCGAACTCGAAGACGACGAGACGGTGATCGAGAGCCTCGAGGTGCCAAGCCCGACGCCCGAGGCGCCCGCGACGCAAGCTGCGGTCCCCAACTTGTCGATGCTGCCTCCCGGGTGGCCAGGCGACGCCGGGGAGAGTGTTGTTGATACTCAGACTCCCGCGGCCACCTCTCCCACCCCGGTAAGTCCCTATGCGACGCCGGCTCCCCTCGCCGGCGCGCCAGAACCAGAACCGGAGCCCTCTTCCGCCCCGGAGCCTGTACTTGTGCCTGAGCGGGAACCAGAGCCGACGCCGGCCGCCACCGAACCGGAGCCGACGCCGGCCGCCACCGAACCGGAGCCGACGCCGGCCGCCACCGAACCGGAGCCGACGCCGGCCGCCACCGAACCGGAGGCCGCTACGCCGCTCGCGGCAACCCCGCCTCCCGCACGCCCCGTGCCCAACGGCGTGTGGGCCGCCCCTGGCGCCGCTGCCGCCGCAGTCACGGCCGCCGCTGACTCCTCCCCCGAGCAGATGGAACCAGCGCCGGACGTGGACGATGCCGACGACCACACGGTGATCGCCCAACGCCGGCGTGACGTCTGGGTCCTTCAGGTTGAGGGCGGCGACAGTTACCCACTTCTCGAGGACGACGTGAGTATTGGTCGCGCTGCTCCCGGCTCGCCCGATGGCTCGCACGTTGGCGTCAATGACGCGACGCGCACCATGTCGAAGCGGCATGCAAAGTTGCGCTTGGTAGACGGCGTATGGAAGGTCAGCGACCTCGGGTCGACAAACGGCACCTTTGTCCGCGGCGTGGATGGTCGCGAAGTGGAAGTGGCCCCGGGCAGCGAAATCGTGCTCGATGGGACGCTGCTCCTTGGCGACCTCGAGGCGCTGGTGGTCAACCAGGGCAGCGGCCGCGCATGAGCGAGCGAGGCGGCCCGGTCTGGCATGTGGGCTCTGGGGCCACTGACACTGGACAGCGCAAGGCCAACGAGGACGCGTTCCTGGCACAGGCTCCGGTCTACATCGTGTCCGACGGCATGGGTGGCCACTACGCGGGCGCGGCAGCCAGTGCCGCGGTTGTCGACGCCTTTGCCGTGCTGGTCGATGATCACGCTGTAGTGCCCGAGCAGGTGACCGATGCGGTGCATCGCGCTCGCTTTGGAGTCGCGGAGGTGTCGGCGCGCGCGGGCGGCGAGTCCGGCGCAACGCTGACGGGTGCTGTCGCGGTGACACACGACGGCCAGCCGTGGTGGTTTGTGATCAACGTGGGGGACTCGCGCGTGTACTCGCTCGACGGCGGGGTGATGGCGCAGATCACTGTGGACCACTCGCGCGTGCAGGAACTGGTCGACTCCGGCCGCATCACGGTGGAGCAGTCGCTGGTCCATCCAGAACGAAACATCATCACGCGCGCGATCGGAGACGAGATCCCCGGTTGCGACGCCTGGCTCGTGCCCGCGCGACCTGGCATGCGACTCATCGTCGCGAGTGATGGGCTGATGAAGCCGCTGAGTGACGCTCAAATAGCCAGTATTGCCAGCCTCGCAGGAACTCCCGAGGACACGGCTCGCCGGTTGGTGGATGCAGCAGTTGAGGCCGGTGCGCAGGACAACGTGACCGTGGTGGTGGCCGACACCCTGCACGCCACCACGTCACCACACGCCAATGCGAGCCCCTGGCAGCGTTGGCCGGTCGGTGACGACTTTGAGGACGACACCACGCAGGCCAGCCGCCGCAAGGTAGCACCGTGACCGTGCAGCCGGAGGACTTCGCGGGGGAGTCCGAGGTGGACGACAGCACCCGCCTGGCGTCACGCCTGCAACAACCAGTCGCGGAGTCCGACGACTCAACTCAGCTCGCCTCCCGGCGTAGCCGGCGTGCCGCGCGTGAGCAAGAGCTCGACGACTCCACCCAACTCACCACGCGCCGAGTTGCGAGCGAACCCGATCCTGAGCCGGATGACTCCACGCAGTTGGCTATGCGGCGATCGGTGGCCGAACCCGACGATTCCACCCAATTGGCGACCCGACGCAACGCGAACCCCACGCTGCCGGCCGAGGACGAAAGTACGCGGCTCTCGGTGCGTGAGACGGCGACCGTGCCACCTCCCACCGAGTCGGTCCAGACCCGGTTGGCGGCCCCGAGCGCTGGTCCTTCAGCTCGGACTGCTTCGGCACTTCCCCCCGGGGATGTTCCCCTTGGCATGCATGTCCGCCCGGGTGGTTTTGGTACCAGCACTGAGGCATACCGCCCGCGTGAGGCCCCCGCCTCGGAATTCAATCTTCCGGCCATGCCACCGACGTCGCCGTCTCATGAACACCGCGATCCCGTGCTGGCGCCGGTTGATGCCCAAAAGAGGCGCGAGTCCGCGCATCGGGCATCAATGACCAAAGTGGTCGCGATGGGCATCGCCGCCCTGGTCCTGGGCTCCGCTGCGGTCATTGGCATCGTGCTACTGGTGCGAGGGCTGCTGTGATGACCGCCGAGGTCACCATTGAGTTTGGTGACGTGGTGTACGACCTCAACGGGGATGAATCCGTCACGCTGGGCCGTGCCGCGGACCTCGTGGTGGACGACAACCCGTACCTGCACCGACGCCTGCTGCAGGTGTCGGCAGACTCCGGTGTGTGGTGGTTGGCGAATATCGGGCAGAGTATCCCGGTGTCCGTTGCGACAGACCAAGGTGAGTTCCAGGCGCTGCTGGGTCCCGGAGCGCGGCTGCCGATCGTGTTTCCGCGTCTGCGCGTCATGTTCACCGCAGGCCCCAACACATACGAAGTGGCCATTACGTGCCACGGCTCCCTGCTGAGCCCCGCTGATCCGTCCGATGCCGTGGCCGGGGACGCGACTCGGGTTCCGCTCGCGCTCACCGAGAGCCAGAAATTGCTGGTCCTCGCTCTCGCGGAGCCGATGCTGCTTAACCCCGGTCATGGACTGACAACGGTCCCGACCTCCGCTGTGGCGGCGGAACGCTTAGGGTGGCCGGTCACCACGTTCAATCGCAAGCTCGACGCCGTGTGCGAGAAGCTCGATCGTGGCGGAGTGGACGGACTGCGGGGTGGCGCAGGAAACCTGGCTTCGCTGCGCAAGTCGCGCCTGGTGGAATACGCACTTCTCGCGAGGCTGGTGTCTGCGAGCGACCTCGTGTTGTTGGACCGCATCGGCGACTCCTCGGCACCATAGAAGCGCCCGTGTCGCCGCGACTGCTCCCGTCCCGTAGGTTTGGACTGTGACCACACTGCGCTCCCCCCTTCATGACGAACACGTCGCGCTTGACGCGACCCTGGTGGACTTTGCCGGCTGGCAGATGCCCGTGAGGTATTCCGGCGACATCGCCGAACACCAGGCCGTGCGCACTGGCGCTGGGCTATTCGACCTGTCCCACATGGGCGAACTGTCCGTTCGCGGCGCCGGGGCCGCGGACTTCCTGGACTTTGCCCTCGCGGGCCGCGTCAGCGCGGTCAAGCTGTGGGGCGCCAAGTACACAATGCTGTGCAACGAGGCGGGCGGTGTCATTGATGACCTGGTCATCTACCGTCGCGACTGGGACCACTTCTTCATTGTCGCGAACGCTTCAAATAAGGACCGCGTGGTGACCGAACTGCGCGACCGCATCGGCGCCTATGAGGCCACCGTTGAGGACGTGTCCGCGGAGATCGCGCTCATCGCGGTGCAGGGTCCGCTTTCTGCCCAGATCACGGGCGCTATGTGCGAGCTGGGCGAGGACGACATCGCGGCGATGAAGTACTACTCCGGAGCGAATGTGTTGCTTGAAGGCGGAATCCACGCCTTTGTGGCCCGCACCGGCTATACCGGTGAGGATGGCTTTGAACTATTTGTGGGAGCAGACGAGGCACGCGAAGTGTGGCAACTCGCGCTCAAGTACGGCACGCCACTAGGAATGATTCCCGCCGGACTTTCATCGCGGGACTCCCTGCGGCTGGAGGCGGGGATGCCGTTGTATGGCCAGGAACTCGACGAGTCGACCACTCCGTTCGAGGCCGGGCTGGGGCGCATCATCGCGTTTGGCACTGAGGCGAACCCGCGAGGCGACTTTATGGGACGGGAGGCGCTGGCGAAGGTCAAGGAGTCCGGTGTCGCCAAGCAGCTGGTGGGCCTGGTCGGAGAGGGACGACGCTCCGCGCGTACGGGATACGCCGTGACAGACGAGGCCGGCAACCAGGTGGGCGTCGTGACCTCAGGCGTACCGTCGCCAACGCTCGGGCAGCCCATTGCGATGGCATACGTGCCCGTGTCGATGGCCGAGCCCGGGACCGTCGTGGGAATTGATGTACGTGGTCGACGCGAAGAAATGACTGTGACCGCGCTACCGTTTTACAAGCGAGAGAAGTAGTGGCGCCAACCGGCGCTCGCGATTAATTTTGATCCGCTCCATTCACCCGTAGTTCAACGCGACACCCGAAAGGTCCCGCAGCCATGGCCAACATCCCCGCTGAACTGAAGTACTCCGCCGAGCACGAATGGGTGGACGGCGATCCAGCCGTCGGCGCCGTCGTCACGGTGGGCATCACGGCGCACGCCGCTGACGCGTTGGGCGACATTGTGTACGCAGAGCCGCCCGCGGTGGGTGACACGGTCACGGCTGGTGAGGTCTGTGGTGAGCTCGAGTCGACCAAGGCGGTGAGTGAGCTCTATTCGCCGGTGACCGGCAAGGTGACGGAGACCAACGAGGCGCTCGAGGCCGCCCCGGAATCCATCAACACCGACGCCTACGGCGCAGGTTGGATATTCAAGGTCGAACTGACCGCGGCTCCGCAGGACTTGCTGACACCCGAGGCGTACTCCGCGCTCACCGCCTGACGCGGCTCTGAGACACAGCCGCCCCCATGACGACCATTCCGGCCGCCAAGTTAGTGGTCGCCGCCGCGATCACGGACGATCTGGGTATTCCCCGGTTGCTCTTCGCCGCGCGGCGAACGTCCCCTCCGGAGTACGCGGGTCTGTGGGAGTTCCCGGGCGGCAAGGTGGAGCCAGGGGAAAGCCCCGAAGAGGCGTTGCGTCGCGAACTTCGCGAAGAGCTCGGCGTTGAGGTAGAGCTCGGCGACGAGGTACTGGGCCCAGACGACGGGGCTGGTCTGGCGGAACACTGCGAACGACCCGTATGGATGATCCGGCCCGCCGACGACGCGCGCGGCTCACGCTTGGTAATGCGCGTCTGGTGGGCGACTATCGTTCCGGGCCCGGACGGACACCGGGCCGAGCCGCAGCCGCTCGAGGATCACGACGACCTGCGCTGGCTAGAACCCGGCGGCTGGCACGACGTGGCGTGGATACCCGCGGACGAGCGCATCGTGAATGCCTTCCTCGAGGACGCCAAAGCGCGTCACCGCCGCGCGTATTGCTAGCCCTTTCGCGAGATGCACCCGGCGATGTGATCGTCGACCATGCCCACGGCCTGCATGAGCGCGTACATCGTGGTGGGACCCACGAACACGAACCCCTCCGCCTTGAGCTCCTTGGCAAGTGCTTTGGACTCGTCGGTGGCCGCGGGCACGTCCTCCCATGACGCCGGGGGCTCAGAGCGCGGAGCGGGGGAGTGTGACCAGACCAGGTCACTGAGTGAGCCACCGCGATCACGCAGGGCCACCGTGGCTCTGGCGTTGGAGATGGCCGCCTCGATCTTTCGCCGGTTGCGGACGATCCCGGCGTCCGCCATCAGCCTTTCCACATCGTCGTCGCCAAAGGCGGCCACGGCGTCTGGGTCGAACCCGGCGAACGCTGCGCGGAAGTTGTCACGTTTGCGCAGAATAGTCGACCACGACAGCCCCGACTGGAAGCCCTCCAGCACCATCCGTTCCAGCATCGGACCATCCCCGCGAACCTCGTGGCCCCACTCGTGGTCGTGGTACTCCTCGTAGTCACTGTCGCCGGATCCAAAACAGCGAATGAGGTCGTTCGTCTCGGTGATCATGAATCTAGTGTGTCGTGCGCGACCGACACTTTTCGCGCCGAACTCACCGATGTGGGGAAGGTGTGAATCGGCGGGGCCTTGTGGGCATCAGTTGGCGGGTTGGCATCAGCACGCCTGCCCCCAGTAGTCTTGCCTCGCTATGACGATTCGCGACATCCTCAACGCCCCGGCGCCCACGCTCAGCTACGAGCTCTTTCCGCCGCGCTCCGAGGCCGCCGCTGAGACGTTATGGGAGACCATCGCGCTGCTCGCAGAGACCAATCCCGACTTCGCGTCCATCACGTACGGCGCCTCGGGAGCCACGCGGCATTCGAGCCGCGGCGTGGTGCAACGACTGGCCGACGAACACACGATCTCGCCGCTCGCGCACCTCACGTGTGTGGATCAGTCGCGCGCGGAGGTCACCGCGGTGATCGAAGAGTTTATGGGTGAGGGCGTGCGCGACTTCCTCGCGTTGCGCGGCGACCCGCCCGCGGGCCAGCCCGACTGGCGGCCGCATCCCGACGGGCTTCTCTACGCGTACCAACTGGTGGAACTGATCCGCGAGGTCGCCTCCACCCACGGCATCGACAACGTGTCCGTGGGTGTGACCGCCTTCCCCGCGGCACACGCGGCCGAGCAGTGGCGTCAGCAGGGACTCGACGTCCTCAAGGCCAAGCAGGACGCGGGCGCGGATTTCGCGGTCACACAGGTTTTCTACGATGCCGAACAGTGGCGCGCGCTCGATCGGGACGCCAGGGCCGAGGGCATCGGGCTGCCGATCCTGCCCGGCATCATCCCGCTGCTGAACGCCTCGCGAGCGAATCGCCTGGAGCAGTTGACTGGTGTGGCAGCTCCCACCTCATTGGTGACGGCACTAGACACGGCGGCCGATGCTGAGGCTGCCCGAGTGGTCGGGGTCGCGGCAGCGGCAGACCTGGCGAATGAACTCCTTGAGTCTGGAGCCCCGGGCATCCACGTCTATACGTTCAACAAGCATGAGGCTGCCCTTGCCCTGGTGGAGCGCCTGTCGTTAGGTCGATGACTCGACGAGGCGATTTCTTTCCTGCGCAAGACGTAGCATCAAGGGAGTCGTAGGCTAGGTGTAACGCCACGTACTTAGCGGTGGGATTTGAGTTCTCGCGAGGGGCGAACTCGTGATTCACGCGTTGAGGTGGTTCGCGTACTGGCCACGGCGTGCGGTTTTGTCGTGGGCGGCGGGAGCTTGGGTGCTGAGGGCCTAAGCAGCGTCGCTCGCGATGGCCTTTGCCATCTCTCGCCACGCGTTGTCATCGTTGAACATCGCGGCCGCGAAGTCAAAATCGCGGATACCGGCCGATGTCGTAGGAGCTTTGATCGACCCCGGCGCCGCCGTTGCCGCCGGGGTGAACTGTGGGGAGGGGTGACGGACTGCGGCGCTTCGAACCGCGGTGAGGCGCCCCACGTACTGGGAGGTACCAGAGTCGGCATTCGCCTCGTACGGATTAAAGCCTTCGTCCAGCACTTCGCCACCCCCATTTCACGTCGTATTTTTACCGTAGAGGAATCGCGCGGCGGCAACAATGGGGAGAACTCCCCAGTTTGAACGGGGAGTGCGTGCGATGATTGATCTATGACAAACGAGAATTCACGCAAAGTGACCATGACCCGCGAGTCGGAGGGCGTCTACGTCGCCACCAACTCGGCCGGCGTCACCATGACGTTTGGACAGGGCGAGGGCTTGATGTCTCCAGTCGAACTGCTGCTGGCGGCTATCGCCGGGTGCTCAAGCATCGACTTGGACGCGATGACCTCGCGCCGCGTACAGCCCGAGCGCTTCGACGTGACTGCTACTGCTGACAAGGCAGTCGTTGACGGCGGTTCCCTCCTGGAGAACATCGCCATCGAGTGGGACCTGCTGTTCCCCGAGGGTGAGGACGGAGATAAGGCTCGCGCCCGCATCGGAGCAGCCCTGAAGAGTGCTCAGGAGAAGACCTGCACAGTCTCGCGCACGGTCGAAGCCGGCACTCCGGTCGAGTTCCGCCAGGCATAGCCACTCGCGGGCGGGGCTAGGCTTCGGTCCGCCCCGCCCAGCGGTAGCTAGTCGCGCCCCGCACCCCCACGTGGGCGCTGTATACGCCACCGTCGACCGGCAGGGGATCGTCGACCCCTTCGCTTGCCGTGGTGATGACGAGCTCGTCCCCCATGAATGCGGCCGCGGTCACGTGACGCGCGGGTACCGGAAGCTGAGCGTCGAGCATCCCGGTGGGGGTGTAGCGGCGCACTTCGCTGCCGCCCCACACCGCGACCCAGATGAAGCCCTCGGCGTCGACAGTGAGCCCGTCCGGGTACCCAGGCTCCACCACAAAGGAACGTACCGGGACGGGCGTCGGCGTCGCGTAGTCGTAGACGTTCACTCGATTTCGCAGGGTGTCCGCGTGATACAGCCGGAGCCCCGAGGGGTCAAAGCCCAACCCGTTGGAGAGCGTCAGCGACCGCGCGAGTGTCTCGACGTGTCCAGCGGAGTCGATGCGTAGCAGTCGTTCCTGGTTCTCGACGTCGCCCTCGTGCAGGGTGCCAATGAGGAGCCGGCCCTGCGGGTCTATCGTGCCGTCGTTGAAGCGGCGCTGTGGGTCGGCCTCCAGGGCATCGGCTGGCAGTGGGGGTCCGGATCGCACCACGCCATCGATCGAGCGGGTGACCAGACGATCGCGCTCGACGATGAGCAGCCCCCCGTCCTGAGCGAGCAGGACGCAGGTCACGGCGCGATCCGCCTCGTGAACCACGGTGCGTTGGGCGAGGTCAGCACCTTCGCGCCGGTAGACGCGGTGGGATGTGATGTCCACGTAATACACGCACTGTTCGCGGTCGTCCCACACTGGGCCCTCTCCCAAAACGTCCGTGGTTGTACCTACGCGTGCGGCCGCGGTCAGGCGGCGGGGCTCAGGCAAAGCGCGCGCTCAGTCCGCCGTCAACGTCCAATGTCGCGGCCGTGATGAAACTCGCGTGGTCCGAGGCGATGAACGACACGACTGGCGCGATGTCCTGGGGCGTCGCGACACGTCGCAGGGCGTGAGTCGCCACGATGGCCGCCACGGCCTCCTCGCCGATCTCCTCGAAGTACGCGTCGATGCGCTCGCTACGGGTCCATCCGGGGCAGACCATGTTGACCCGCACTCCGTGGGGTCCGTAGTCCAGTGCAAGCGTTCTGGTGAGCCCGCCCAGTCCCGCCTTACCGGCGGCATAGGGGAAGGCCCCTTCGATGGTCATGCGAGAGTGCAGGGAGCCGATGTTCACAATGCTTCCGCCGCCCGACTCGATCATGGACGGCAGCACAGCACGTGCCATGAGCCAGGCTGACGTGAGGTTGAGGCGCATGTGCGAATCCCAGTTCGCGACGGTCATCGTGAGCGCGTCATCGTCTCCGTCGCCGCTCGCGTTGTTGATCAGGATGTCCACCCGCCCGGCCTCCGCGACCACCTCAGCTACGGCATCGGCGATGGCTTGCTCGTCGGTGACATCGACGTGCAGGTAACGGCATTGGTCGCCGATGCGCTCGGCGGTCTGCTGGCCCTCCTGGTCGGCGATGTCAAAGATCCACATGCGTGCGCCGTCGGCGACGCCTTGCGCGGCGATGGCCGCGCCGATGCCCTGAGACCCGCCGGTGACAATCGCGACCTTGTCCTGCCACAGGCGTCCGGAGACGCCCGCGCCAACTGGCTCGACCTGGTTCATCGGTGACTTCCTTGTCTTTTGCTTAGTTCACAGTGCCGGATTGCGAGGCTGACCCGCAAGCGCGGCGCGGCCAGCGAACGGCAGGGTGCCGTCACTTTCGAGTTCGAGGAGTCGGTTCCACTTGGCCGTGCGCTCGCTACGCATGGTCGAGCCGACCTTGATCTGCCTCGCGCCCCACCCCACGGCGAGGTCGGCGAGCCAGCTGTCCTCCGTGTCGCCGGAGCGCGCACTGACGACGGTCTCGAAGCCCGCACCAATGGCCTCGAACACCACGCGCTCTGCGCGCGATACGGTGCCGGCCTGATTGACCTTGACGAGCACCGAGTTCGCGGAATCCTCCTCGATTCCACGGCGCACGCGACCCAGGTTGGTGGCGAAGGTGTCGTCGCCAAGCATCTGCACGTGGCGCAGCATTGAGGTGGCGGCGCGCGAGCCCTCCCAATCGTCCTCGCCCACGATGTCCTCGATCGACACGATCGGGTAGCGCTCCACCCAGGACGCGACGAGGTCGAGCCACTCGGCCACACTCAGCCGGTCACCCTGACCCGCGAGCACGATCGCGTCGCCGTCCACGAGCTGCGTGGCGGCGACGTCGAGGGCGATGCCCATCTCGTCGGCCGTAAAGCCAGCCGCGTCTATGCCGTCGGAGAGCAGTGCGAGCACCGCCTCATTGCTGTCGAGGCGAGCAGCGAGGCCACCCTCGTCAGCGACCAGCGCAGACCAGCCGCCGCGCGCGTCAAGCAGCTTGGCGCAGGCTGCTCGCACCCTGGCGACCTGCTCGATCGCCTCGGTGAATGATTCGGCGCCCACTGGGACCGCCAGGAAGTCCTGAATGTCTACCGCGCGCCCGGCGTGGGCGCCGCCGGACAGGATGTTGACCATCGGCATCGGGATGCTTGCTTCACGTGGGCCAGTGAGAGTCGACCACAGGGGCGCGTTCTCCGAGGCTGCGTGCGCGACGGTGACGGCAAGCGAGACCGCGAGTGCGGCGTTGGCGCCCAGGCGGCCCAGGTTGTCGGTGCCGTCGTGGGCCTCTAGCGCGTCATCGATGGCGATACGTTCGCTGACGGACCTGCCGGCGATCAGTGGCGCGTACTCCTCGTTGACGGCACGCACCGCTCCGCTGACGCCCCAGCCGCCGTAACGTTCGCCGCCGTCGCGCTTCTCGAGGGCCTCGTGCCGACCGGTGGACGCGCCCGAGGGTGCGATGGCCCGGCCCTGCGTGCCGTTGTGCAGCGTGACACGGCAGGCGACGGTGGGCCGTCCCCGAGAATCGAGGGCTTCCCAGGCGTGGGTGTGGGCGATGGCGTCGTGGGTCATCGGGGTGTCTCCTTGAGGCGGTTCCAGGGGTCACCGATCGCATCGACCGGCTGGGTGAGAAGGTTGGCGCCTAGCGCGTAGGTGCGGCGTCGCTGCGCATCGTCGAGGTACTCGGCGGGGGAGCGGCCGTCTACCCGCGCGAGCAGGAGGCAGCCAATCTGTTGGGACAGATGAACGGCATCCACGGCAGGGGCGCCGGGCAGGTACGCGGCGAAGAAGGCGGCCGATGCGGCGGCGAACTGGTCCTCCCACTGCGGCAGATGGATTGCCTTCATGAGCAGGTGGCTGGTCAGGAAGGCGGGATCGAACGTGGGGTCCCCCAGATGGGCGACCTCAAAATCGATCACCCAGGTGCCGGAGTTGCCCACCAGGAAGTTCTTGGGAGAGAAGTCGCCGTGCACCAGGCAGGTGCGTGTCGCGGCCATCTTGTCGATCACAGCGTGGATCTGGCTTGCGAGGTCTGGGTTACGTTCGGCCGCGGTGCGGTGATACGGCTGCAGACGCAGAGCATCGAACATGTCGGTGTCGCCCACGAGGTCCCCACTGAGGCCCGCGCCGTTCTGCGTAGCGCGCTGCATAGTGCTCAGCGTGCGACCCAGGCTCGCGGCGACGCTCACGTCGATGTCGCCAGCGACCAGACGTTCCTTCCAGTCCGTCCAATCGTCCGGGGCGCGCTCGATGGTCAGAGTGAGTGCCTCGGGGTCCAGGTCAACGGTGAAGGGTGCGGCCTCGGAATCGATGTTCGCCAACACCCTCAGGCCCTCTGCCTCGCGCAGTACTCGCTCGCGCGGCGCGAACCAATCGTCAGCGACCTGCAGTTTGCCACGGGCCTGCTTGAGAACCAGGTGAAGGTCGTTGTCGTCGACTGCGAGGACCACATTGCTCACGCCGCCACCCAGAAAGCGGGCGGTGGCACGAGTCGGGTCGACGATTCCCCGCGCACCCAGGTAGGGCACGACGGTGTGCTCATCGAGTAGGGGGTCGTCGGCGCTCAATACGTTGCCCGCCCGCCGCTCAGGTCGAACGTGAAGCCGGTGGTGAAGCCGGCAGCGGGCGATGCGATGAAGGCGAGCATCTCTGCGACCTCGGTGAGCTCGCCGGTGCGCCCCATCGGAATCTTCGCCAACATGTAGTCGACAACCTCCTGCGGCTGGCTATCCAGGAACGGGGTGCGGATGACGGCAGGGGCCACGGCGTTGACCGTGATGCCATCCTGTGCGTACTCCTTGCCCTGCGACTTCACCAGGCCAATGAGTCCGGCCTTGCTGGCGGAGTACCCAATCATGTTGGGGTTGCCCTCCTTGCCGGCGATCGACGCGACGTGGACGATGCGCCCGTAGCCGCGAGCGAGGAAGTGCGGGATGGCGACGCGCGCAATGATCAAGCCGGGCGTGAGGTTGACGGCGAGGGTGCGTTCGAACTCCTCGACCTCCACCTCGTGGCTGCGGCGCCCAAGGGGACCCTGGATACCGGCGGAGTTGATCACCGCGTGAACGGTGCCGTCGCGCTCCACCGCGCCGTCGAACACGACCTGCAGCGCTGCCTCGTCGGTCACGTCGGCTGCTGCGCCGTACGCGGAACCGCCGGCCGCCGTGATGGCCCCGGCCACAGCATCGGCCGCCTCGCCGTTGCGGTCAACAACGGTGACGGTGACGCCGCGCGCGCCTAGGAGCAGGCACGTTGCCTCGCCGATCCCGTTGCCGCCGCCGATGACGATGGCGGCCGTTCCCGCCGGGAACTGCGCAGGAGCGGCGGCGCTCACTTGGCGCCGTCCGCGCTGTAGTCAATGAACGCATGGCGCTGGGAGCCGAGGCCGCTGATCGAGACCTCGACCACGTCGCCGGCGGACAGGAACTTGCCGGGGGTGAACCCGGAGCCGACGCCCTGAGGGGTTCCCGTGTTGATAACGTCGCCGGGCATGAGGGTCATGAACTGGCTGATGTACCAGACCAGGTAGTCGACGTCGAAGATCATGTCCGCGGTGGAGGAGTTTTGGCGCACCTCGCCGTTGACGGTCAGCTTGAGGTCGAGGGCGTTCGGGTCGGAGACCTCGTCCGCCGTCACTATCCACGGACCGAGCGGATTGAAGGTTGCGCAGTTCTTGCCCTTGTCCCACTGGCCGCCCCGTTCGAGCTGGAAGGCGCGCTCGGACACGTCGTCCGAGATCGCGTAGCCAAGGATGTAGTCGCGTGACTCCTCCACCGAGGCCAGGTACTCAGCCTTGCGGCCGATGACGATCGCGAGCTCCACCTCGTAGTCGGTCTTCAGGCTGCCCGGAGGGATTACGACATCGTCGTATGCGCCCTGCACCGTGTACGGGGTCTTCATGAACAGGATGGGCTCTTCGGGGATGGCCATCTTGGCTTCGGCCGCGTGCTGGCGGTAGTTCAGCCCCACGCAAATCACCTTGCCGGGCCAGGCAATAGGTGAGCCGATGCGCACGGTCGAGAGGTCGATCGTCGCGTCGCCGGCAGCGGCGGACGCCTTGATAAGGCGCATGCCGTCGATGGTGGTGGGGTCAGCGCCCGCGGCGATGGCGGGACGGACGTCCACACCCGTGAGGCCGTCGATGCTGGCGACCTCGATTTCGTGGCCGGGCTCACCTATGCGAAGGAACTTCATTGTTTTCTTCTCCTCGATTATCGCGCGAACGTCGAGCTCGCTCTTGAAGGCAAAGTTATCAGATAGGTGTTGCCGGTGCAATGGCACCAATTCGCATATTCCCTCTAGAGGCCACCCATATCTATCTGATATGTTTACTTCCAAACAAGGAGGTTTTGATGAAGATCGACCGGATTGAGACGTTCATGGTCCCCCCACGGTGGCTATTCGTGCGGATCGAGACCGACGACGGCCTGGTCGGTTGGGGTGAGCCGGTCGTGGAGGGCCGCGCGGCAACTGTGCGCGCCGCAGTCCAGGAGTTCTCCGAGAACCTCATTGGGCGGGACCCAAGCCGGATCGAAGACATCTGGCAGGAACTCACCAAGTCCGGCTTCTACCGCGGCGGCCCTGTGTTCTCAAGTGCCATCGCAGGGATCGACCAGGCACTCTGGGACATCGCTGGCAAGCGCCTGGGAGTGCCCGTTCACGAGTTGCTCGGCGGCGCCGTTCGCGACCGTGCGCGTGTCTACGGCTGGATCGCAGGTGACCGCCCGGGCGACATCGCCGAGGAGGCCCAGCTCCGGCTCGAGCAGGGCTTCGACTGCGTCAAGATGAACGGGTCGGCCGAGCTCAGCGTCATCGCGTCACAAAGCGAGCTACACGCCGTCGTGGAGCGCGCACAGGCAGTGCGGAACGCCATCGGTGATGCGGACTTCGCTCTTGACTTCCACGGCCGGTTCTCTCCCGCCATGGCGCGGCGCACCCTGCCCCTCCTTGAGGGGCTCAACCCGCTTTTTGTGGAGGAGCCGGTGGTTCCCGAGTTGGCCGCGGAGCACCTCGCGCGCATCACCTCTGGGACGACCGTTCCAATCGCCACGGGGGAACGCGCCTACTCGCGGTGGGACTTTGTTCCGCTGTTGAGCGCGGGGATCGCCGTGGCCCAGCCGGACGTATCGCACTGTGGCGGCATCTCCGAGATGAGGCGCATCGCCGCCCAGGCAGAAACTCATGGAGTCTCTCTTGCGCCTCACTGCCCGCTGGGGCCACTCGCGCTCGCGTCCTGCCTCCAGGTCGACTTCACCGCTCCCAACTTCCTGATTCAGGAGCAGAGCCGCGGCATCCACTACAACGACTCGTGGGATGTGCTGGACTACGTCCTCGACTCATCCGTGTTCGACGTCGTTGACGGCTCGATTGAGCGACTCACCGCCCCCGGGCTCGGCGTGGAGATCGACGATGCGGCTGTTCGAGAGGCCGACAAGCGTGGCCACAACTGGCACGCTCCCGTCTGGCGTCACCCTGACGGCAGTCTCGCTGAATGGTGATCACTTCTGAGGTGGCATGAATGGGCCCCCCCGTTACTCGCATTCGAGTGACGCGGGGGCCCTTTCTGTTTGCGCCGATGCTAGGGCGGGGGCGACGGCCGAAGTTGAAACTGGCCTCGCCTGGTCCGGCGCAGCATGGGCTGGGCTGGGTGGCGTGTCCCTCGTCGCCGCCTGGGCAACGCAAAGAGCCGGCGCCCTGGTAGTGCAGGGCGCCGGCTCTTCTTATGCGGGGGGTAACGGTTAGTCAGGTAGGCCCACTGCGCGGGTTCCGCGACGGCGCTGCTGAATCACCACGGCGATCACGAGCATGGTGCCCTGCGCGATGTCCTGCCAGAAGGAGTTGACTCCAAGAATCTGCAAACCGTTGGTCAGCACGCCCAACAGGATGACGGCGAGCACGGTGCCGATGATTGAGCCCTTGCCTCCTTGGAGCGCACAACCACCGAGCGCAACGGCTGTGATGACCTGAAGCTCGAGTCCCTGGCTACCTGACGTGGGCTGACCGGAGCCCGTGCGTGCTGTCAGCAAGATTCCTGCTATTGCCGCGATCACACCCATCAGCATGTAGGCGCCGATCACGTACTTGTTGATGCGCAGGCCGGATAAGCGGGCGGCGACCTTGTTGCCACCGATCGCATAGATGTTGCGGCCGATGTCGGTGAACGTGAGCATTGTGTAGACCAGCGCGGCGATCACGAGGAAGACCAGGATGAGCACAGGGATGCCCGCGATCTTGCCGAGCGACAGGAAGGTGAAGACGTCGTCGCCACCGGTGTAGCCCTGGGCAGAGCCGTTGGAGACGAGGTTCACGACTCCGCGGTAGGCCGCGAACGTTGCGAGGGTGGCGATGACCGCGTTCACGCGCCCGTACACAATGATGAGCGCGTTGACCAGACCGGCGACCGCGCCGACCACGATTGCTACAGCCATGCCGAAGATGGCGCTGCCGCTGGAGGTGAACACCATGGCACTGATCACGGAGGCGAGTCCCGCTTGCGAGCCGACCGAGATGTCCAGGCCGCCGAGCAGCATGATCACGGTCTGTCCCACGGCGAGTACACCCAGGATGGCGACACCCTCGCCGATGACCTGCATGTTAGGCAGGCTGAAGAAGTTGGCGTTCTGAGAGCCGATGGCCGCCGCGAGCACGATGAGCGCGACGATGAGGCTCAGATTTTGCGCGCCGACGCGGGCCACGAACTTCGCGGCGAAGCTGAGCTCGCGCTTTGCGCCGGGCTTGTCCTCAGGCGGAGCGATCTGCGTGGGAGAGGCGCTCCCTGTTGAGATGGTCATGATGTTCCTTCCAGGGCGACGTTGCCCGAGTTTGTCGGTTGATCAAGGGAGTCCGAGATCGCCAAGGTCAGTACGTTTTGTTCGGTCGCGTCGGCGCGGGCGACTTCGCCCACGATTTCTCCGCCACGCATCACGAGGATGCGGTCGGCCAGGCCAATGACCTCGATGAGTTCATTCGAGATCACGACCACGGCGATGCCTTCAGCTGCGAGTTCGCCGATGATCCGGTAGATGTCGGCCTTTGCGCCAACGTCAACTCCGCGGGTGGGTTCGTCGAGGATGAGCACCTTAGGCTTGCGTGCCAGCCAGCGTGCAACGACGACCTTTTGCTGGTTGCCGCCGGACAGGGTCTTTACCTCCTGGTCCATGGACCCTGCGCGCACGCGCAGTCGCTTCATATAGTCGGCGACCAGCCCGCTCTCCAACCCGCGCCGCACAAAGCGTGCGCGGGTGAGTGAGTTGAGGACGACGAGGGAGATGTTTTCCTTGATAGAACGCGTCATAACGAGCGCCTCGGTCTTGCGCTCCTCGGGAGCGAGACCGATTCCTGCACGCACAGCGTCGATCGGCGAACGAAGTTTCTGCACCTCGCCGGAGATGGCGATGGTGCCGCTGAGGATCTCGGCATCGCCTGCGAGTGCCTTGGCAAGCTCGGTGCGCCCCGCACCCACAAGGCCGGAAAACGCGACTACTTCGCCGGCCCGCACGTGAAACGAGATGTTGGAGACGTCTGCCGTAGTGAGCTCCTTAACCTCGAGCACGATCTCGCCCGCCTCGGTGTGGTCGCGATCGAAGGCGCCGAAGACGTCACGGCCCACCATGTTTCGCACCATCTCGGACTCGTCGGTGTCGGACATCAGCGAGGCGAAGACGGACTGGCCGTCGCGCAACACGGCGACACGGTCGGCGATCTCGGCAATCTCCTTCATACGGTGTGAGACGTAGATGACGGCCGTTCCGGAGGCGCGCAGGCGCGCGATGAACGCGAACAGCGCCTCTACCTCGTGCTCGGACAGTGAAGAGGTGGGCTCGTCGAAGGCAATGACTGCGACCGAGTCGTCCTTGAGCGCGCGGAGGATTTCTACCAGCTGGCGCTGTGCGGGTGAGAGGCGAGACCCCAGGGTCGTCGGGCTGATAGCAGAGGAGAATCCCAGACGGTCAATGACGGCCTGGGTTTCTGCGATGACCTCGTGACGGCTAACGAAGCGTGCGTGGCGCGGGATGGATCCAATGAAGACGTTCTCGGCCACAGAGACGTCGTCCAGGATCTCGGGCTCTTGGTAGATCACGCGGATGCCGGCCGCCTTGGCCTCAAAGGGGGAGGAGAAAGTGCGGTCTGCACCTGCCAAGTTGATTGATCCGCTCGAGGGTGCGTGTTCACCGCTGAGGATCTTCAAGATCGTGGACTTGCCTGCTCCGTTCTCGCCCATGACCGCGAGGACTTCACCAGCACGCACGTCGAGATCCACGCCGCTGAGTGCACGGATGGGGCCGAACGACTTGGTGATGCCACGCATCTGCAGCACGGGCGGTGCATCGCCATTCGTGTCGTGCAGCGGCTGCTCCGCGTCATGATTTTGCGTCGAGTTCATCAGCGCTCCTAAGTGTTGGGGGAGGGGCGCACCGGTTGCCCGGTGCGCCCCAAGGAGAGGGTGTGCTGCGTTAGCCGCAGAGCATCCCGGAGTCTTCCCAGGTGTCGGCGTCAACCATGACTGCCTTACCGAGGGTCTCCGCGGGGATGGGGTCCCCCGTGCGCAGGTGGTCCACGAGGACCTTGACCGATGCGGCACCGTCGACGCGTCCGTCGATGTACAGCGCTGCCTTGTTGCCCGACTCAACGCCGGCCTTCCAGTCCTTGCACGCGAGGTAGGCACCCAGGCCGACGCCGATGACGTCGTCTGCGGCGACGCCGCTGTTCTCAAGGGCCTTGACCGAGCCGGTCACGCCCTCGTCGTTGCATCCGACGACGACCCAGTGCTTGACGCCCTGGTTCGCGGTGATGGCCGCTCCGGTCTTGCTGAGCGCTGCAGGAGTGGAGTTGTCGGTACCGACCATCACGACGTCGGGAGTCTCGCCTGCGACCTCGGTGAACATCTCAAGTTGACCGGTCTCACGGTCCTGGCACACACCCAGGTCCTCCTGCTTGACGCTGATGATGCGGGTGTCGTCCGCCGACCAGCCGGCTGCCACATAAAGCTCGCCAGCCTTCTCGCCCACCTGCTGACCCATCGTGAGCGAGTCGATGCTCACCCAGGGGGCGGGCGTGCCGTCTGCCAGTTCGAACGGGTCGTCGGAGGCCACGTAGGGGATGCCGGCCTTGTCGAGGATCTGCGCGACCTGAGGTCCGATCTTGGCGTCGGGCACGACGATGGCGACGCCATCTGCACCCTGGGCAACTGCGGTGTTGACGGCCGTGATGGCGGCATTCGAGTCGGTTCCTACGTCGACCATGGTCACCTCGACGTTGCCGAGTTCGTCGGCCTGCGCCTTGGCCCCTTCGGCCTCGTCGACGAAGTATTGCTGGTCACCCTGCTTCTGGATATAGGTGATTTTGAGAACCTCGTCAGCCTCGGCAGGAGCGGCGTTGGTGGTATCGGTGGAGGCGTCGGTCGCCTCTTCCTGACCAGAGCTGCAGGCAGCAAGCGAGAACACGAGAACTGCAGCGGCACCGATGGCCCCGACGCGTTGGAAACGGTTGGTGATGGTCATTCCACTCTCCTTTGAGTAGTTCAGTTCGGGATGTCATACAACTTTGTACGGCTGTGCTGTTTGGATAGCGCCCCTGCCACGCGCATCTCCGTGTGAGTGCCAGTGCTATTCGCGCAACTTGATCATCATTGACAACAAGGTGGTATGTCAAGTTCTTCAGACTATTCGTTATCTTTCGAGACATTTGAGGGGAGGCTCAGGCCTCAAATCGCCGAAAACCGCTCGCCCGAGCCCGAACTAATCAGATAGGCTCCGTGACATGGCCACAAAAGTCACGACTACTGACGGACCACCCGCCTCCGCCTCTGGAGACGGATCCGCAGTTGCCGCCGCGGGTGCCCGTGAGGGTGAGACCGCGCTCGCGTATGTGTTGCGCGAACTCGAGGAACTGATCGTTGGCCAGCACGAGGCGGGCGACCAGTTGCCCGCCGAGACCACACTGGCGGAGTCACTAGGGGTCAGCAGGCTGACGATTCGCGAAGGGCTCAAGGTCCTCGCGGGCCAGGGTTTGGTCGAGCTGAGCCGCGGCCGCCGCCCCACCGTGCGCCACCCGGACAGCACGGTGATGTCGCGCTTCCTGACCATCGCGATCCGCCGAGACTCGCGTGCCGTGCTCGAATTGCTCGGCATTCGCCGTTCGCTCGAGGTGTTGTCCGCGTCCGAGGCTGCTAAGCGCACCAATCGTGCGGCGCTCGCGGCCATGAGTAGCGCGTTGGATGAAATGCAGCGAGCCGCTGAGTCGATCGACGGCACCCCGGAAAGCGTGACGCGCTACAACTCAGCTGACGTGGGATTCCACGAGGCCCTCGCGCTTGCCAGCGGCAATCAGATGCTCTCGCTGCTGCTGGAGAGTCTTGCCGAAGCCCTGCACCACAGCTTCTCTCAGAGTTTTACCGGGTTCATGGCGAGCGGTGGTGACATCTTTGACGCCGTCGCGGAGCATCGCCACATCTACGACCTGGTAGTGGCAGGGGACTCTAAGGGCGCGGAGCGAGCTATGAAGCAGCACCTGGATCGCACCGCGCGTGACCTGCAGTCCGCGCTACGCGGTGCGGAGTCCGCGAGCTAGCACGCCGCCATTGGCTCCTAGGGGCTCGACACGCTAGAATCGCGACCACAGCATCGGCGCAACGTAAGCGTCGACCAAGCGCAATGGCGAGCCCGCCGCGCACCCCACACCTTTCGAGGAAATATGTCTGAACTCAATAACGCCTCTGCCCCTGCGACCGCCTTCCCCGGCGGAACCATTCTTGGTTACCCCCGCATCGGCCGAATGCGTGAACTGAAGAAGGCGCTCGAGTCGTTCTGGAAGGGCGCCTCGACCGCTGCCGATCTGGAGGCAACCGCCGCCTCGTTGCGCACCGAGAACCGCGACCGCCTCGCCGCGCTCGGCCTGGGCCGCACCAACTCGTCGATCCCGTCGAACTTCAGCTTCTACGACCACGTGCTCGACGCCTGCGTGACCTTTGGCGCCGTCCCCACTCGTTTCAACGACCTCCGTGCAGCCGATGGCTCGGTTGACCTGGCCGGCTACTCCACCATCGCGCGTGGCGTGGGCAACAAGGCGCCGCTCGAGATGACCAAGTGGTTCGACACCAACTACCACTACCTGGTTCCCGAGATCGGCCCCGAGACCGAGTTCCAGCTGAACTCGACCCGCTGGGTTGACGAGTTCATCGAGGCCAAGGAAGCCGGCTTCGTCACGCGCCCCGTCATCACGGGCCCGCTCACGTTCCTGTACCTCGCCAAGGCATCGGACGATGCTCCGAGCGGCTACCAGCCCATCGAGCGCCTGGGCGACCTGCTCGCCATCTACCTTGAGCTCCTCGCAGCGTTCAAGGAAGCCGGAGCCGAGTGGGTTCAGATCGACGAGCCCATCCTGGTCGCCGACACCGACAACGACCGCACCGAGGTCCTCGCCAACGCGACCAAGGTCTACGACGCACTGTCCGCGGCCACCAACCGCCCCGCGCTGTTCGTTGCCGCTCCGTACGCCTCGCTCGACGACGCACTGCCCGTGCTCGCGGCCACCGGCGTCGAGGCCATCGGCCTGGACCTGGTCCGTGGCTCCGTTCCCGCAAGCGTCGACCTGCGCGGCAAGACCGTGGTTGCTGGTGTCGTGGACGGTCACAACATCTGGCGCACCAACCTCGACGAGGCGCTTGCCAAGGCCGACGCGCTCGAGTCGCTGGGTGGTACCGTCACCGTCGCGACCTCGACGTCGCTGTTCCACGTGCCTCACACCCTGCAGGGTGAGGAGCACCTGGGTGCAGAGCTGATCTCGTGGCTCGCGTTCGCGGACGAGAAGGTCGCGGAGATCGTCACGCTGTCTAAAGCCCGCAGCGAGGGTGAGGGTGCCGTCGCCGGCGCCCTGTCCGAGGCTCGCACCGCCCTCGCATCGCGTGCCGCTCACCCGGGCACCAACCGTGCCGACGTGCGCGACGGACTCGCTGGCATCTCGCCCGCGGACTTCCAGCGCAGCGCCTACTCGGTGCGCGAGGCAGCACAGGCCGACCGCTTCAACCTGCCGGAACTCGCCACCACCACCATCGGCTCGTTCCCCCAGACCCCCGACATCCGCAAGGCACGTGCCGCGTGGGCCAAGGGTGAGCTGGACGACGCCGGCTACGAGGCCGCGATGAAGGCGGAGATTGCCTCCGTCGTGAAGCTGCAGGAAGACCTGGGACTCGACGTCCTGGTGCACGGTGAGGCCGAGCGCAACGACATGGTGCAGTACTTCGCCGAGCTCCTCGACGGCTTCGACGTCACCAAGAACGGCTGGGTTCAGTCCTATGGCTCGCGCTGCACGCGTCCGTCCATCCTCTGGGGAGACGTTGCTCGCCCCGAGGCCATGACGGTGCGCTGGGCCGAGTACGCGCAGTCGCTGTCGGACAAGCCGGTCAAGGGCATGCTCACGGGTCCCGTGACCATCCTTGCGTGGTCGTTCGTTCGCGACGACCAGCCGCTGGGCACCACCGCCAACCAGGTGGGCCTCGCGCTTCGCCAGGAGATCGCCGACCTCGAGGCTGCCGGAATCGGCATCATCCAGGTGGACGAGCCCGCCCTGCGCGAGCTGCTTCCCCTGAAGAAGGCCGACCAGCGCTCGTACCTGGACTGGTCCGTGAACTCGTTCCGCCTGTCCACGGCCGGCGCGAAGGACGACACGCAGGTCCACACGCACCTGTGCTACTCGGAGTTCGGCGAGATCATCGACGCGATCGACGGCCTCGACGCCGACGTGACCTCGATCGAGGCTGCCCGTTCGCGCATGGAGGTCCTCCCGGCCATCAAGCAGCACGGCTACGAGCGCCAGATCGGCCCCGGCGTGTGGGACATTCACTCGCCTCGCGTGCCGTCCACGCAGGAAGTCACCGAGCTGCTGCAGCTGGCCAAGGACTCGATCCCTGGCAAGCAGCTGTGGGTCAACCCTGACTGCGGTCTGAAGACCCGTGGCTACGCCGAGACCAATGAGTCGCTCGAGCACATGCTCGAGGCGACCAAGGCAGTGCGCTCCGCGTAACTCGCACTTCTTCGCTTAACGCGGCGGCCCGGTTCCCTTCAGGGGGAGCCGGGCCGCTTCTGCGTCTGGGCGCCCGTTGCCAAAGTGGCGATGATCTGGTGCTCGACGCATGCAGCCGTACGGGAGTCGCGGGGCTGATGGCCGGATAATAGCCACTTTGGCGGCGAGGCTGGGCTAGCCCTCGAGCAGTAACTGCCAGTGCCCGACGTCGATCCAGCGGTCGAACTTGCGGCCCACCTCCGTGAAGGTGCCGGCGTGAGTGAAGCCCAGCCGTTCGTGAAGAGCGACGGACGCGTCGTTGGGAAGCGCGATCAGCGACAACGCTAGGTGGACGGGTAGCTCGCGAAGTCGCGCGAGCAGCTCGCGATACAGCGCGCCACCGACGCCACGGCCCTGGATACCGTGTCTCAGATAGATGGAGACTTCCACCGAATGCAGGTAGGCCGCGCGGGGGCGATACGGGGCGGCGTACGCGAAGCCCACCACTTCGCCGTCCTCCTCCGTGACCAGCCAGGGCAGTCCCGAGTCCTGGACCACGCCGATGCGACGGGCCAGTTCCTCGGCGGGCACGGGATCTATCTCAAAAGTAATGACCGTCTCGTCGACGTAATAGGCGTACAGCTCGGCGATGGCAGCTGCATCGGCCGGGGTGGCGTTGCGAATCATGGGATCCATTGTCCACCAGAGTTCCGCTACGGCTGTGCGCGCGCTACCGTTGAATCATGCGAAGAATTGTCGCGCTGCTGATTGCTGTGCCCCTGCTGCTGACGGCATGCTCGTCGACCCCGGAATCGCGCGGTCCCGGGCTCGGTGGCGACCCGTTCGCGGACCAGAGCCCCATCGACTCGGCGCCGGACGACAACGGTGCAGGGGTGCCGGCGGGCGAGGTGGACTGCGGTTCCATCTCACAGCAGCAGCTGCTGACCTTTGGCTATGGAGTTCAGACCCTCTCGCAGCTGAACAATCAACCCACGGTCGACGGCGTCAACGAGGGAAGCATCGCCTTCAGCACCGAGGCTTTTGCCGATGCCGTGGCGGCTCTGCGCACGCTCGAGGGCCACGGCGTTGACCCGTACGGCGACCCGACCTCGTCTCTCGACTACTACGCGGAGGTCAACACTGAGGCGGAGAACCTGCTCGCTTACGACACCCCTGTGCCCGAGGCGGAGTTCACCGCCTACGAGAAGGCCACTGGCGGCGCCTCGCAAATCATCACCGAACAGGAGTCGATTAGCGCAAGTTATAACGCGAACTGCGCCGGCTGACCGTCGCCGCGGACGGTGTCCCGCTAGCCGTGGCGACGGGTGCGGCGCGACGCGAGGAAGAGGCCGATGCCGACCAGGGCGAGGAGTGCCGCGAGGCCGCCCAGTGGTGCGGCGTCGAAGCCGGTTCCGCTGAGTCCGCCGCCGGAGTCCGATGTAGCGGTAGGCGTAGGCGTAGGCGTGGGCGTGGGCGTGGGCGTGGGCGTGGGCGTGGGCGTGGGCGTGGGCGTGGGCGTGGGCGTGGGCGTGGGGGTAGGTGTCGGAGTGGGGATGGGTGGAACCACTGCCGCGTTGGTGGTCGCCGTGGCGACGTTGGAGGCGGTTCCCGGGCCGGTGTCGGTGATGGCGCTGACGCGGAACTCGTAGGTGGTGGCGTCGGCCAGGCCCGTGACAGTTGCGGTGGTGGCGGTGCCCAGTGCGAGGCGAAGTATCGCGGTGACGGTGCCTGCGCCCCCGGATCCGCTGCCATCGCGGAGATACGGCACCCAGCTCGCGCCAGGTTCACGGTATTCGATGGTGTAGCCGGTGACGGGGGAGCCGCCATCGGACGCTGGTGCCACCCAGTTGAGGGTGACCTGTCTATCGCCGGGAGTCGCGGTCAGGGCGGTGGGTGCATCGGGCGTCGTGACGGGCGTTGCGGTGGCGGTTGCAGCCGTGCCGGTGCCCTTGGAGTTGACGGCAGAGACCTGGAACTCGTACTCGGTGCCGTTGGTCAGGCCGGTGACAGTTGCCTCGGTGGCGGTCGAGGCGCCGTCCGCAAATGTCATCCACGTGCCACCGGCTTCGCGGTACTCGACCACGAAGTCGGTGATGGGTGACATGCCGTCGAAGCCTGGCGCCTCCCAGGTGAGTGATGCCTCACTGTCTCTCGCTGTGGCGCCAAGGTTCTCCGGAGCATCGGGGACCGAACGGAACTCGATCACGCTAACCGAGCCCTCGTCAAAGTTGGTGGTGTAGGCGGTGGTGCCGTCGGGGCTGACGGCTACATCCACCGGGCTGTCACCCACGGTGATGGTGTCGGTGACGTCGTTGGTGGTGGCGTCGATCACGCTGACCGTGCGATCCTCCACGTTGGTGACGTAGGCGGTGGTGCCGTCGGGGCTGACCGCCGCACCCCACGGGCGGCGTCCCACGGTGATGGTGTCGGTGACGTCGTTGGTGGTGGTGTCGATCACGCTGACCGTGTCGTCGTCAAAGTTGGTGACGTAGGCGGTGGTTCCGTCCGGGCGTACCGCCACAGCTTGTGGGCTTTCACCCACGGTGATGGTGTCGGTGACGTCGTTGGTGGTGGTGTCGATCACGCTGACCGCGTCGTCGCCCGCGTTGGTGACGTAGGCGGTGGTGCCGTCGGGGCTGACTGCTACACCCCACGGGCGGCGTCCCACGGTGATGGTGTCGGTGACGTCGTTGGTGGTGGTGTCGATCACGCTGACCGAGTTACCGAAAGTGTTGGTGACGTAGGCGGTGGTGCCGTCGGGGCTGACGGCTACATCCCAAGGGCTCTCGCCCACGGTGATGGTGTCGGTGACGTCGTTGGTGGTGGTGTCGATCACGCTGACCGTGCGATCCTCCACGTTGGTGACGTAGGTGGTGGTGCCGTCGGGGCTGACTGCTACACCCCATGGGCCGTTGCCCACGGTGATGGTGTCGGTGATCGTGTTAGTGGTGGTTTCGATCACACTGACCGTGTTTTCGCCCCCGTTGGTGACGTAGGCGGTCGTGCCTTCGGGGCTGACCGCGACACCGAACGGGCTCTGTCCCACGTCGATGGAGCCGGTCACCGTGTTGGGAGTGCGCGCATCGGTCGGGGTGGCGGTTGCGGACTCGGAGGCAGCGCTGCTGAACGTGTCGTTGCTGGCGGTGACACTGACGGTGTATTCGGTGCCGTTGGCGAGGTTCCCAATACTGCGGCCAGTCGTCGTACCTCCGGCTGGGTAGATTCCGACGGCGCCCGCACTGTCAAATACCGTCACGGCGTAGCCCGTGATACTACTTCCGCCAATGTCTGTGGGGGGGTCCCAGGTGACGACGATGGAGGACTCGCCGGCCTTCGCAGTCACACCAGTGGGTGCGTTCGGCACAGGGCTCACGGGTTCAAGGGAGATGACCGATACGGAATCGCCCCCGTAGTTGGTGACGAGTGCCTGGGTCCCGTCGGGGCTGACCGCAATACCTGCGGGGCTCGCCCCCACGGGGATGGTGTGAACCACATCGTTGCTCGACGTGTCGTAGACGATTACGGTGTTGGTGTCATCGCTGGTTGTGTAAAGCAGTTGACCGCCAAGGCTGAATGCAAATGGGCCGAGCATGTTCGTTGCCGGGGAGCTATAGGTGACGACGTTGCTGGCTGTCGCGACTATCGCGAGGCCAGGGTTGCCTCCTGTGGCATCCGAAGTTGCGACGTAGAGGCTGCCGCCGTCCGGACTCAAGGCAAGCCTCCAGGCGCGAATGCCCACGTCGATCGAGGTAAAGGACCCGTCCGTTGTGTCGATAACCTCAACCTCCCCCTCAACTGGGCTATTGAGGTAGACCGTGGAACTGTCGGCGCTCACCGCGATGCTGGTGGGGGATGAACCGGCGGGAATGGTGTCGGTCACGGTATTGGTGCCGGCATCGATGACCGCCAGGGAGTCGCCGGTTCGGCACGCCACGTAGACCGCATTGCCGTCCGGGCTGGCGGCGACTGCGAAGGGCAAACTACATACCGATTGGATTGTAGTCGTGAGGGTATTGGTGGCCGTGTCAATGACGTGAACACTATCGACGAAGTTCGCAACATACACAGTGGATCCATCAGGACTAACTGTGACTCCAGCGACGGACCCACTGAGGGGAATCGTTGCGGACACCGTGTTGTCAGTGGTGTCTATCACTGACACGCCGGAAGTATTGGGAGTGCCCGTGCCCGCATTGGTGACGTATGCGGTCGAACCATCGGGGCTAAATGCCACGCTGTGGGGTTTGATTCCTGCCGGAATAGTCGCAGTAACGGTGTGGGGAACACCGCCCGCGACGGCGAATGCCGAGCTCGGCGAAACCGTGACGGCAATCAACGCGAGGACCGCCGCCAAAGCGAGTGCGCGTGTGCCTAGGGTGGCAACTAACGACTGCGGAAACCCACCGCCAAACGAGCGCTGTGCGGACGTGCGAGCATCGTCGATGTGGTCGGGCATGCGTCAAACCTACGGACTACTCGCCCCGCTGGCAAGGATCCTGACGAAATGGTCCTTATGGGAACGCGTTAGGAGCCTGGCTCGCGACCCACCTGCTTGACAGGCCGGGCAGCCTTGAGTGGCGATGGAATCCGGTCCGCGAACCTCATCGCGATGGACCCCGCAAACGCCAGGATCAGCACGTAGGCCGCGGCGAGCGGGCCCAACTGCACCTGCGCACCAGCGGCCACGCCTAGGCCGGCGATGACGATCGAGAACTCGCCACGGGGGACCAGCGAGAGCCCAGTTCTCCATTGACCCTTGGGGCCGATGCCGGCGCGGGAGGCCGCCCAGATTCCAGTAGAGATCTTGGTCACCGCGGTAACTACCGCGAGGCCGATGGCGGGTAGCAGTACCGGCAGCAGGTCGCGGGGGTCGATGCCGATGCCAAAGAAGACAAAGAACAGCCCGCCGAACACATCGCGCAATGGTGGCAGCAGGCCACGCACATCGTCCGCGACCTGGCCGGACAGGGTCAGCCCTAAGAGGAAGGCGCCCACAGCGGCGGAGACCTGCACCGCCTCGGCCAGCCCGGCCACCAGGAACGTTAGCCCCAGCACTCCGAGCAGCAACAACTCGCGCGAGTGTGAGTGCACCATCTTGTTGACGTGAGTCGAGAATCGCATCGACACCAGGAACGCAATGGCGACCAGCCCAATCGCGACCGCGGCCGCGATTGCTCCTTGAGCCAACGTCGCACCCACCAGCAGCACAGCCATGAGCGGCAGGAAGATCGCCATCACGATGTCTTCCATCACCAGCAGGCTCAGGATCACGGGGGTCTCGCGGTTGGCCATGCGGTCAAAGTCGTCGAGCAGCCGCGCGATGATTCCGGATGACGAGATGTAGGTGACGCCGCCCAGCAGCAGCGAGGCGGTGATGGACCACCCCAGGATTAGCCCCACCGCAAATCCGGGTACCCCGTTCGCCACCAGGTCCAGTAGTCCAGCGCGCCAGTTGGACTTCATTCCGTCGCGCAGGTCCTGCGGCGAGTACTCAAGCCCCAGCAGCAGGAGTAGCAGCACCACCCCTATCTGAGCGCCGATCTCGAGGAACTCCTCGCCCGCGGAGATGGGGATGATGCCCCCGTCGCCCATGAGTAGGCCGGCCAGGAGATAAAGCGGGATGGAGGGGATGCCGATGCGCGCGGCAAGGCGCCCCAGCAGCGCGAGCACCACCAGGATGACGCCAAGCTCGATCAGCACGTCCCCGGTGTCGCCCGCCGCAGCCATGGGCAGGGGCATCCCCAGAGTCGGCGCGGCCCAGGACGTCACGGCTCTAGCCGGTCAGGATCTGTGTCGCCTGGCGCACTGCCGTGGCACTGCCCATCACGAGCACAGTGTCGCCAGGGGCAAGGGAGAACGTGGGCTCCGGGCCGGGGATGGCAGCCTCGCCACGGATGACAGCCACGACGGACGCGGAGGTCTCGGTTCGGATCCGTCCGTCGCCGATGGTCTTTCCTGACAGGCCGCCGCCGTCCGGCATGGTGACCCACTCGATCGCGAGGCCCTCGACGTTATGCTTGAGCTCCTCGAGGCGCGCGGTGATGTTGGTGCCGCCCAGCAGTTCCGCCACCTTGCTCGCATCACCCTCGGTCAGTTCTATGGTGCCGCGGCACGAATCCGGGTCCTCGCGGTCGTACAACGCGATGTCGCGCTTGCCGTCGCGACGGACCACCACTCCCACGTGGTCACCGCCTTCAGCCGTGAATTCGTAGCGCACGCCCACGCCGGGCAGCGGTGTCTCGAAGAGTTCCATGGGACTACTGTTCCATGCCTGGGCCTGCGACGCGTTACGCCTCGGCCGCGAGGTCCATTTCCAGCAGTCGCTCCCACGCCAGACGCATCACAAAGGGGTCCTCGAACGAGACGTGCCGCAAGGCGGCAAACACCTGGAAGGCGCCGATGCGCGCATGGGTGGCCGCGCTGATAGCGCCGTAAGCGTCGTAGAGCGCCTGGTGATCGGTGCGGGGCAGAAGGTTAGTTGCGTAGCCGAGGTCCGCGGCCGGGTCACCGCTACCGTAGTTGTGCCATTGCAGGACGCCGGCAAACTGACCGCGGTCCGAAAGCACAGCTCGGGGCTCGAGCCGGCCGTGCGTCCAGGTGGGATCCACGTCCATGGGCGCCGCAATGCCGCGCTCGAAGACGGTGCGTGTGGCATCGGCGTCAATTTCCCGCTGTTCTGGTGCGCCGGAAGCGGCGGCCCGGCTCAGAAGCTCCTCAAATCGGCGTGCCAACCGCGAAAGGGAGACGCTCGTGTGGGGGTTGGTAGCGGCATCGGCCGGGGCCTTCGTGTGAATCTGACGGATCGCGGAACCAAAGGGCGCCGCGGAATCCGCGTGAAGAGGCACAAAGCCGGCAGTCGACGCGGACACCCACTCGACGAGTGTCCAGTGGCACGGGTAGCCGTGGCCCGGTTCGCCACCCGCGATGGGAAAGCTGGCGGGAAAGGTCCAGGCACGCGCCTGGGGGCGTATCAATTCGGGAGCGCGCTCGTACAGGTAGTCCCGGTCGGCGTAGCGCGGAAAAAGCGCACCGTAGTCGTCCCCAATGCGTATCGCGAAGTGGTCTTCAAGAGTGTAGCGACGGCCAAGCTCGCGTTCGGCAAGGTGCGGAAACTGCTCGTCGATGAGCAGTCTCAACTGCTCATCGGGCAGGTAGAGGGGCTCGCTTTCCAGCGGGTGCGCGGCATCGGGCATGGTTTTAGGCTAGTCCTACATGGAGGGGCGCTCGGACCATCGCGCCCTACAAAGAACCGCCGCTACTTGACGTACCGTACGGCGCTGCCGGCAACCTTCAGGCCCTTCGCGGCCTTCGACTCTGGACCGCGAGTTCTCTCCACGTGCTCACCCGACTTTCGCAGGACATTCGCGATGATGGGCACAGCGATGGCGATGATGATCCAGCGGACGATGCGACGGCGCACGGTTGCCTCCTTGGTATCGGACCCTCCTATTATGCGCGAGCGCAGGCTGGTTCTGTAGGCGAGTGGCGTGGTGTGCGCGACAATGGACGCATGAGCGAGGAACTAGAGAAGGCCGATGCCCCCAAGAAGGTGGTCGACGACGATCGCCGCTGGAACTACTCGATTCACTACCAGCGCCGGGTCGTGGATCTGATTCCGGAGAGCGCGCGTACTGCGATTGATGTGGGTTGTGGAGAGGGAATGTTCGCCCGTGAACTCGCCTCCCGTCACCTGGCTGTGACGGCCATTGATGAGGACGGCCCCACCCTTGAGCGGGCGCTGGCCCAGGACACGACCGGCATCGACTACCTCGAAGGAGACTTCCTCACGCACGACCTCACTCTTGAGGGCTACGACGTGGTGAGCGCCATCGCCGTGTTGCATCACGTCGATATCGCGGTCGGGCTGGAGCGCCTCAAGGCGCTCGTCGCTCCGGGAGGCGTGGTGCTCGTGGTGGGCGCGAGCAAGGGCACCATGAAGACCATGCCTAAGGAGATTGGCGCGTCGTTCGCTGACAAGGCTCAGCGACTGTGGCGCGGCTGGTGGGACCACGGAACACCCAGTGCGTGGCCGCCCCCGCACACGTTCGACGAGGTGCGCGATGCCGCTGTCGAGATTCTTCCCGGCTGCGAGATTAAGAACCACTTGCTGTACCGCTACACGCTGACGTGGTCCAAGCCGGAAGCGTGACGGTGAGCGCCGCCATGCCACGTGTCCGTAACAACACGCTGACCGCGTTGGACGGCGTGCGGGTGGGTCATGCCACGCACGTGGACGCGCTAACCGGCTGCACGGCCGTGGTGTTCGACCGCCCACTGTCTGCCGCCGTGAAGGCATACGGCGGCGGCGCCGGGGGGTTCAACCTCGAGGGACTGCGCGGCGGCCACACCGACTACGGCATCGGCGGGATCTTTGTATCCGGCGGCTCGAGCACCGGCCTGCTGACGGGCGCGGGCCTCATGGAGGCCATGCGCGCCGATGGCGTCGGAGCAAAGTCCGGACCGGACGGAAGCATCACGAACCCCTCCGTATCCGGCGCGGCGATCTACGACCTTGGCATGGAGGTCGCGTCGTTCAGCGCTGACTATGGCTGGGAGGCCTACGCCAACGCGACGGCCGATGCGGTGGCAAGCGGCAACGTGGGCGCCGGCACCGGCGCTTCAGTGGGCAAATACCGCTGGCTGGACTTGGGGGCATCGAACCCCGCCATGAAAGGCGGCGTGGGCAACGCGCGCGTGGATATCGCAGGCGCGAACCCCGGCGGCGGCATCACCGTCTGCGCGATGTCGGTGGTGAACGCCGTGGGCAACGTGGTGCTCCCCAACGGTCAGATCTTGGCAGGCAACCGTGACGAGAACGGTGGCTTCTCCAGCTACGAGGAGCTTGCGGAGTTCCTCACGCGCGCGGATGCTGGCAGCAGCGAGCACAACACCACCATCACCGTGGTGGGCATCAACGTCGACCTAGGATCGCTCGAGCACTACGAGAAGGTCGCGCACTTTGCGACCCATGGCCAGGTGCGGGCCATTAACCCCGTACACACGGCAGGGGATGGCGACACGGTCTTCGTGTTCTCCACCGCGCGGGTGACGGATCCGCTGAACTCCACCGCGCAGTACTTCAAAGAGTCCGCGACTGACATTCACCTGCAGGTGGACCTGATTGGGCACGCCGCCGCGAAAGCAGTGCAGGAGAGCATTTACGACGCGTGCCGTAGCGCGCGCACGGTATTGGTCGAGGGCGCCTATGGCGGGATCGTGCCAAGCGCGGCCGACTACCCGGTCAGGTAGTCAGCCAACTTACTGTCGTTGTTTCCACTCGCGCGCCAGTAGTCCGTACATCGCGTCATCGGTGATCCGGTCGCCCACCCAGTAGGACTCCCGCTTGGTTCCCTCGTGGATAAAGCCCAGGCGGTCTAGCACCCGCACGGACGGTAGGTTTCCTGGATCGGTGGTGGCCTCGATGCGGTGCACGCCCAGCACATTGACGACGTATTCACACACGGCCCCGGTGGCCTCGGTGCTGAAGTAGTGGCCCCGCGCCCAGGGGTGCAGGGTGTAGCCGATCTCTGCGGTGTGGCTGTCCTCGGATAGCCGGATGCCGACGTCACCCACGATGCGCCCATCCTTGGTGCGCTCGACCGCGAGCAGGAACCACTCGCCAGGGGTCACATCGCCGCGATCCACCATGGCGTCAATCAGGTCCTGTGCGCTCTCGACCGGATAGGGCACCACCCAGGCCTGGTAGCGCGCGGTCGCGGGGTCGCTACGACGCTCGGCTAGATCCTCGGCGTCTCCTGGCACCATCGCGCGAAGGGTGAGCCTGCCGGTCGTGAGAGGTGAGAATGCCATATCCCCAGTATGCCGCGACACGGTACGACGCGCCTGGCACGCGCCGGTCGGGCGGCGTGGTCAGCGCTCGCGGTCGACGCGGCCGACGTCCCACACGGGCTCTGAGCTCTCGGTGACATTGCCGTCTTCGCCAAAAACCAAGAACCGCTCAAAGTTGGCCGCGAACCAGCGGTCGTGCGTCACGGCGATGACCGCACCCTCAAAGGACATGAGAGCACTCTCGAGTGACTCGGCGGACTCTAGATCCAGGTTGTCGGTGGGCTCGTCCAACAGCAGCATGGTCGCCCCGGCGAGCTCTAGCAACAGCACCTGGAAACGTGCCTGCTGGCCTCCGGACAGGCTCTCGAACTTCTGCTCCGACGACGCCCCGAGACCGTAACGGTCCAACACGCTCTCGGCTGCCGAACGGTCCAACCCCTTGCGGTGAGCGTCCCCGCGGTGCAGCAGGTCGAGCAGAGTCTTACCCTGCCACTCGGGATGCGAATGGGTCTGCGCGAACCAGCCGGAGCGCACGCGTGGTCCGAGCGCCACGTGTCCAGTGTGGTTGACAGGCTTCGGAGCCACGTCACCCACCGGCTGGTGCTCCACGTCCGGGTCGGATCCACCCGCTGCGAGCAGCCGCAGAAAGTGCGACTTGCCAGAGCCGTTGGCGCCCAGCAGTGCCACGCGGTCGCCGTACCAGATCTCCGTGCTGAACGGCTTCATCAATCCGGTCAGCTCTAGTTCCTCGATCACGACGGCGCGCTTAGCAGTGCGTCCGCCACGCAGCTTCATGTTGACCGACTGCGGCAGCGGAATGGGCTCTGGCTTGCCGGCCTCTTCGAACTTGCGCAGCTTGGTCTTTGCTGCGGCGTAGCGGTTGGCCATGTCGGGGCTGCTGGCCGCTCGCGCCTGCATCGTCCTCACCAAGTCCTTGATGCGTGCGTGCTCCTCGTCCCAGCGGCGCAGGTCCTCTTCCATGCGCGCGATGCGAGCCTCGCGGCCCTCGCGGTACGTCGACCAGCCGGAGGGGTGGATCCACAGCGTGTTGCCGTGGCTATTGCGTTCGAGGGTCGCGACCTTGGTGGCGGCGCGGTTCAGCAGCTCGCGGTCGTGGCTCACCAGCAGGATCGCCTTGCGCGACGCCACCAGCTGCTCCTCGAGCCACAGCTTTCCCGGCACGTCCAGGTAGTTGTCCGGCTCGTCCAGGATCAGCACGTCGTGGTCGTCGCGCAGCAGCGCCTCAAGCACTAGGCGCTTTTGCTCGCCGCCAGACAGCGTTGACACCTCGCGGTCTCGGGCCTTGTCGAAGGAGATCCCCATCGCGGAGACGGTGCACACGTCCCACAGCGTCTCGAGTTCGTAGCCGCCGGCATCACCCCAGGCAATCACAGCATCTGCGTACGCCATCTGATCCTTCTCAGTGCCCGTCTCGTACATGCGGGCTTCCGACGCCGTGGCTCGCTCGGCGAGCGCGCGCAACTTGGGTGGGGCGACAGACAGCAGCAGGTCCGCGACGGTTGAGTTGTCGCGCACGGAGCCGATGAACTGCGTCATCACCCCCAGGTTTCCGGTCACGGCGACGGTGCCTTCGTGCGGCGCGAGGTCGGAGCGGGCGATGCGCGTCAGGGTGGTCTTGCCGGTTCCGTTGGGGCCCACGAGCGCGACCACGTCGCCCTCGCCCACCTTGAAGGTGACGTCGCGCAGCAGCATGCGTCCGTCGTCGAGGGAAAAAGAAACGTCGCTTATCTGAAGATGGCCCACCCCAAAAGGGTACGCGGGGTACAAATGAGTTATGGCACGCTTACGGCGCTCGCGCCCCTCGTCTCCTGGTCTGGCGCGTCGTCGTGCAGGCCGTGGTTGGGTTTTCCTCGATGAAACGGGTTCGCGGATTTCCGATGCGACGGTGATCGCTCGCTGCAGGGAGCTAGTGATTCCTCCCGCGTGGACAGATGTATGGATCTGCCCGTGGCCCAACGGTCACCTGCAGGCCATGGGGACCGATGACGCGGGACGGCGTCAGTACCTTTATCACCCCGCATGGCGTGAGGCCCGCGATCGTGAGAAGCATCAGCGCGTTCTTGAGACGGCGCACGCCCTGCCGGCCGCCCGCGACGCGGTGAGTCACGACCTCACACTCGCTGATATGTCGCGTCGGCATGTCTTGGCCGTGGCGTTCCGGCTCCTGGACATTGGGCTCTTCCGAGTAGGAGGTGAGACCTACGCGCTGGACAACGGCTCCTACGGCCTTGCGACCCTGCGACGGGATCACGTCACCGTGGGTGGCGACGGGATCACGTTCGACTACGTCGCGAAGTCCGGCAAGCAGCGCACCCTGGTACTCCGCGACGATGCGTGTGCCGAGGCAATCTCGACTCTCAAACGCCGCGGCGACGACGACCCCGAGCTCCTCGCGTGGCGTGAGTCCACGTCTCCCGCCACGTGGAGGGACATCACCAGCGGCGACATCAACGAGTACGTGCAGGAGGTGGTGGGCGGGCACATGTCAGCCAAGGACTTCCGGACCTGGCATGGGACTGTGCTGGCCGCGACAGCACTCGCGGAACTACCCGCCGCCGCGGACCTGAGCGCCACCAAGCGCACGCGTGAGGTCGCCTCCGTCATGCGTCGGGTCTCCGAGGTACTGGGCAACACGCCGGCGGTGGCGCGCGCCTCGTACGTCGACCCTCGCCTAGTCGACCTGTGGGAGGACGGCTACTCGATCGCTCCTGCGCTCGCGGACGATGACGTAGAGGACCTGCGCGAGGCGTACGACCATCAGCGAGACGCGTGCGAGCGCGCCACTCTCGCAATCTTGACGACGGCGCCTCTGCGCATCAACGCCGCCCTGAGGCGCGTGAAGGGACGCACCAAGCGGCGTCGGTAGGCAGCGTCTCCTACCCCATGACGTGAGCGATGCGGTTGATTGCCTCGGTCAGGATGGCCGGCGACGTCGCGAAGTTGATGCGCACGTGGCCCTCACCCCCCGTGCCGAACGTAGGCCCAGAGTTGAGCATGACGCGGGCCTCGCGATGCAGGAACTCCGACGGGTCCTCCCCGCCTAGGTCGTAAGCGCTGAGGTCGACCCAAGAAAGGTAGGTCGCCTCCGGCCACGTGTAACCCGCCTTGGGAAGCTTCTCCGCGAGCAGCGCGCCAAGGAGGTGGCGGTTCGCGTCCAGTCCCGCGACCAGGTCGTCGAGCCACTGCCCGCCTTGCGTGTAGGCCGCGGTCTGGGCGAGCGCGCCCAGCTGGCTGGGACCGTGGCGCGGGACCGACGTGTAGCGAGCTAGGTCCGCGGTCGAGTCGGTGCCTGCGATCAGCAGTGCAGCCGGCACCCCCGCGAGGTTCCAGGCCTTGGAGGCGGACATCAGCGAGAAGGCATCGGCCCGCTCGCCGGCAACGGACAAGTACGGCGTATAGGAAGCGTCGGTGTAGACCAACGGTGCGTGGATCTCGTCGGCGACCACCCGCACGCCGTAGCGAGCCGCGAGAGCTGCGACGGCCTCGAGCTCCGCGCGCGTGTGCAGTGTGCCCGTGGGGTTGTGCGGGTTGCACAGCAAGTAGGCGGCCGGACGCCCGCCGGTGGTGGCGCGCTGAAAGGCGGCCTCCAGCGACTCGAGGTCGATCCGGAAGTCCGCGCCCAGCCGGGACTCCTCGATGCGGCGACCGGCACCCTTGACGAACGAGAAGAACGGCGGGTACGCGGGCGGGTTGATGATTACAGCGTCGCCCGGGTCGGTCACCAGCGTGATGGCGTCCGTGTAGCCGGTGATGACGTCCGGCACAGCGACGATGTGTTCGACCGCCAGCGTGGGCCAGTCCCAGCGCTCGGCGGCGAAGCTCACGAGTGACTCCTCGTACGCGGTGCCGGTGCGGTAGCCCACGTCCCCGGTGGCGACGGCCCTAGCGAGGGCGTCGCGAACGGGGGGCGCGAACTCGACGTCCATTTCCGCCACGTAGAGCGGCAGCACGTCCGGCTCAAAGCGCCCCCACTTGGCGCTGGTGCGCGCCTTCAACGCGTCCAGCGTGGGAACGGTGAGCGGATTGGGTCGGGGCGAGGCAGGCACAGTCATACCTCCAGTGTGGCACTTGGCTGCGGCGCGCGGCCAACCCCAGTTCCAGCGCTCGCTATCGTGGAGGCAGCGTTTCACATCTACGACGGAGGCATTCATGTACGGGCTAGTGGGAAGCATGTTGGTACTGCCGGAAAACAGGGGCGTGCTCCTCAGCGCGCTCGCGGACGCGTCGGCGGACCTTCCGGGGTGCCTGAGCTACGTCGTCGCGGCCGATGCCGAGGACCCGAGTCTGGTCTGGGTCACCGAAGTGTGGGAGACCAAGGAGGCGCACGCGGCGTCATTGGAGCTTGACCACGTCAAGGAAGCGATAGCCGCAGCCAAGCCGGTGATTCTGGGCTTTGGCACTCGGGTTGAGACGGCTCCAGTGTCGGTTCGCTAGAGCGTCGGGCCCGGCTCACTCCGCATCTTTAATTGCGGAGGCCGTGCTCTTCTGCCTCCGGTTCCACAGAGAACGCATATTCGCGCCAGGTCTCGTACGCCTCGGGAGTCTCGACGCGATGGCGGGGCAAGATGGCGGGGAAGCCGGAATCGGACGCGGGGTCGTGCGACTTCATTGAGCGAGCCTCTCTGGCCAGTGACGCGGGTTGCGCGGCTGGGGGAAGTTGCGGGCTAGTCGCGGGTAGCGGTGCGCGCAGGTATTCGGCGGATGTGCCGGGGTACTGATCAATTCTACAAGCGATGACACGGCGGCGGTGGGCACTAGGTCCCGTTGCCAGCGATCAAACAGCGGGGCCTATTCTCGCACGAAGCGCGGCCTCCAGCGCTGGAATGTCCCCATAGACGGCGTCCAGGTCCCGCGACGTCAAAGCCTCGACCCATGTGCCGTCAACCTTGGCAAGAACCAATGCGAGTTCACGCCCGGAGGCCGCAGCCGCGACGTCAGGAGGCATCTCGTTGCGGTGAAGCAGGCGGAACGGCACGCCCAAGCGTGCGACCATCGCCTTCCACTCCGGCTTGCGGCGAATGGGCGAGTGAGTGATGTCGCACAGCGCACAGTGCTTGGTTCCGATGAGGTGGCCCACCACGTAGGTGAGTTCTCCACGCACGCCGCCGTCGGCATCGTAGATGCCTACGTACTCGCTCGCGCGGGTGGTCTCGTTCATGCGCTGACCCTACCTCGGTTGCGCCTGGCTACTTGCGTTCGTCGCGAGGCATCATCTGGCGGAGTAGCGCGTCGAGGCCCGCGCTGGCCTCCCGTTCGCGCTCGAGGCCACCCAACTGCAAGTAGCCCTGTAAGTTGCGATTGGTTAAGAAATCTTGGGTGGTGACGACCTGCGTGCCACCGGGGATCTCGGAGAACTCAAGCCGGATTTGTATCCCCGCATCGGGAAAGATCTCCGAGGTGCGCGACTGCACAATGAGTTCATGGCGCTCGACCTCGGTGTAGTGACCGTAGAAGCTGAACTCGTTGCCCTCAGGGTCCCGCTGCACCACACGCCAGGTGCCGCCCGCCTCAGGGTTGGTGTCCACCCAAGTGTTCTCATAGCCGGTGGGTGCCCACCATTCCTTGAGGTAGAGGGCCTCTGTGTGAGCCAGCCACACTTTGTCCAGCGGGTAGGAGATGCGCTCGACCATGACGATCTGCGGAGGCTCCTCGGATACCTCGATGTTGAGGTGGATCATGTCGGTCCCTTGGCTTGTGTCGCACTTGACGCAACAGTCGGCGATCCACACGGCTGAGTCCGTGTACCTCCTAGAGTGCTGGCACGGCGCCGTGCCGGTCAAGCAACCGCGCCGTACCCTGGGACTATGAACTTGTTTAGACGCCCCAGAGTGGTCATACGCGACGCCTCGGCGGCCGATGCTCGGGGGATTGCCGAGGTGTTGGTCGACTCGTGGCTGGCCGCGTACGAGGACCTTATGCCGGCCGAGCTCCTTGCAGGGATCTCCGTGGGCGAGCGGCACAAGCAGCTCGCCGCCGCCCTCTCCGCTCCCACCCCACCAGGAGCCGTACGGCTAGTCGCCGAGTTTCAGGGCGTCATCGTTGGCTTCGCCAACGCGGGCGTGCCGAAAGACAACAAGCCAGCCGCCGATGCCGGGGCTCGCCGGGCCATCGCCGCGCCCGCCGCGGTTGTTTCCGACGGAGTAGGTCCCGACGGAGAGGTCGACGCCGAGGGGCCCGGCCCTCGGCGCATCGGCGAGTTGGCAGTGTTGTATGTGTCGTCGTTGCATTGGCGCGAGGGGATTGGGCGCAAACTCATGCGAGTCGCCATCAAGCGGCTACTGGCTAACGAGTGCGACGAGGTTCGGGCCTGGGTCGTCGACGGCAACGAGCCCGCCTTCACGTTCTTCCAGCGCCAGGGGTGGACGCGCTCCGCGGTGCAGCGCAAGGAGATCATGGACGGCCACCTGATCCACCAGACGCGGGTGGACTTCCGCCTGATCGACTAGGAAAGCAACGCGCGGAAGGCCGCGGCGGCGCGCTCCGGAGCACCCTCGCTCAGCCCCAAGAACAAGCTGGGCTCGGTCAGCTCGAGTTCGAGCACTACCGGGCCGTCCGGGGTTGGCAACAGGTCGACTCGCGTGTAGGCGAGCGCTGGCAGCGACGCGACGATGGCGTCCCCGAGTTCGCGTTCGGCGGTTGAGGCGTGCGTACCCACCACCTTCTCGTCGGCATAGATTCCGGTCTCCCACGACATGTCTCGCGACAGGATTGCCGCCTTGCGCGCGGCGTGAGAGAACTCACCACCCACGTACATCAATGCCGTCTCGCCCACCTCGTCGATCTGGGCGAGGTACGGCTGGATCATGGCCGTCTTGCCGCTGGCATGAAGCGCGTCAATGTGTGCGCGGGCCGCGGCCTCGTCCCCGTCAAAGAGCTTGGCCCCGTTGGAACCGGCCCCCACAGACGGCTTGACCACTAGGTGGCCGTCGAGGGGCACCACCACGTCATCGGGAATCGCCTGGCCCGGGTCTACGAAGGTCGTGGGGACTACCGGGAATCCGCGTGCCGCGAGGTCCGCAAGGTAGCGCTTATCCGTGTTCCACTGGATGGTCTGGAGCGGGTTGTGCAACGTGGAAACTCGAGAGACGCGCTCTGCCCACAGCAGGAACGCGTCTAGGTTGTCGTGATAATTCCATGTCGAGCGCAGGATGACGGCGTCATACGCGGCCCAGTCCACCTCCGGGTCGTCCCAGCACACCAGTTCCGCCTCGGGAAGGTGGGGAAGCAGCATGGTCTCGTCGGCATCGGGAACGGGCAGGTCGACGGTGGTCACGAGAGCGATGCGAGCAGTCATGCCGCCAGCCTATGGGGCATTGGGGGTCGCGATGGTACCCATCCAGCGAGCGTGCGCTGTGTACATGTGTCCCCATGCCTGGTGGTCAGGTGAGTCCTGGTGTGTGCACCAGCGGGCCATGGATTCGAGCCGTGCACCAGTCACGTGTAGGACGGAGGTCAGCGGGACCTCTCCATACGCAGCCATGAACGTGGCGGCGGGTACGGGATCGTGCTCGATCCATACATCGGTGGCCCTGCGCGGAAAGCTGGCTGTGGCATCGTGCCATTGCCGCAGGGCCCGCGCGACGGAGGTGAGGACCGCGGCATCGCCCCGGAAGTCGGCCTCGCCGCCGGCAACCTCGCCCTCGATGAAGCCCAGCACCTCGCGGCCCCGGCCGTCGAATCCGAGTGGCTCGGGCACCCAGGTCACGCCGCGCTCGCGGACGTGAGTCAACAGTCGCTGTACGGTGGCGCTCTGCGGGCTGGCCGCGCGGCGCACGGTATCGCCCACGCGCACCACTGCACCGTTGACGTTGCCGCCAGTCAGCTCAACCTCGTGCTCGCTCATGTCATGGCCCCCACATGCCCGTTACTCGATGCGAGGCAGCACCTGGGTTTCGGACGCGGCCATGTGCTGGTCCGCCCGGATTGCGGGCCGGGTGCGGGTGAGGGTGACCGAGGCTAGCTCGGACACGGTCCGGTTGTCGCGTCGCACCACCGCGCACGCGAACTCGATCATGGGCACTACGAAGACGTAGATAAACGGCAGGAGCGCCATCGGCAGCCATCGCACCGCAAATCTCACGGTGACCTGCCACAGCGCGGCATGGCGTCGGGGTGAGTTGAGTCGCGCGGGCGCGATGTTGACGGTGACCTGGCCTGGTGTGGCCCTGTCGCGGCGCAGTGCCGGGAACAACCACGCGATCGCGAGCGCCGCGACCAGCACAATGACGAGGGGGATCTTGCCGGAGGCGAGCAGGTCCTCCGCCGCCTCGCGCCCGTCGTTCAGTGCGACGAAGAAAGCCTGGACGCCCTGCGCGGCCACTGCGAGCACCGCGATCAGCGCGAGGTCGATGAACCCGGCCAGGGTTCGTCGTCCCAGTGACGGCGGGGCCAGGTCCGGGACCTTCCTAGGCGTGGTGAACGGCAGGATGCTGATGGCGATATATGAGATGACCACGCCCACCACGCCGCCGATGGTGTTGGCCACGACATCGTCGACGTCGAGCAGGCGGTACGGGCAGGGGTAGATTCCCCAGAACCCCGTGCCCTGAGTCGCCTCGATGAGCCCCGAGGCCAGGAACGCGGCGAAGATGACGCCGAACCCGTTCCACCGGGTGACCTGATGCAGGAAAAAGGCGAACGGGACAAAGAGCAGCACGTTGAACGCGACTTGGAGGAATATTGCGGAGGTGCTGGTGGCCTCCCAGCCGATCACCGCCGCCTGGCTGGCGATGGGCTTGATCGAGGCGAACAGGTCCGTCTGCCAGTAGTCGCGCAGGTTGGGCGAGGGGCACTCGACGGAACTCGGCCGTGGCATCGGGAACACCGTGAAGGCACCCAGCGCGACCGCCGAACCCAGCAGTCCCAGTGCGGAAATCATGGGCCATCCGCGCAGGCGTCCGTAGCGTCGCACCACGCGCGCGAGGATCGGCAGCATCGCGAGGGGGATGAGTGCGCCGGTGGCAAACACTGTGACAAGCGCGTTGACGCGGTACTGATCCATGTAGCCGAGCCTAGGCTAGCGGCGTGACTTCTTTGGTGCCGGTGCCCGATATCCGAACCCGGCTACGGTATTGCTGAGGGACGCGGCCGCGCCCGGATCCGGGACGTTCGTCTGGGCGGGGAGGTGCTGACGGGATTATCTACAGCTTGGGGCCCAAGGGAGGCTGCTCGACGTACTCGTCGAGCTCGTGCACCTCGTTGGGCGCGGGGGCGTCCTCCGCCTTGGGATCGTTGTCGAGACGCTCAGTGCCGTTGCGCAACATGGGGATGGTCAGGACGGCGATGCCGAACGCCGCGAGACCCGCGCCCGCCGAGGTGTAGAGCCCCGCGTGAGCTCCCCCTCGCTCAATCAATACCCCGGCAATCCACGCGCCGAGCGCGACACCGGCGCCCATTCCGATCCGCACCCAGGCCATGCCCTCCGTGATTTGGTCGCGCTTGACGACGCGTTGCACCACGGTGTCCGCATTGGTGAGGGAGGGGGCGATTGTCGCGCCCGCGAGGAAGCCGATGATGGCGAAGACCACCAGGTTGGGCGAGAGGCTGATGGCGGTGAAGCCGAGCCCGAGGAAGAGTGCACCAATCACGGTGCGCTTCCATAGCGGAGTCTTCCATCGGCGGGAGCCGTAGAACAGGCCGCCCACGAACGATCCGGCGGAGACGATGCCGAGCAGCACCCCCGCCCAGGCCTTGTGGCCCTGCTCGTCGGAGAACGCCACCGTAGAGATGTCGAAGGAACCAAACATGGTGCCGATGCCAAGTGCGATCAGCGTGACAGCGATGATCGCCGGCGGGACGCGCCACCCCAGGCCCACGCCGCCTGTCTCCTTGCGCGTAGGGGGCTGGGTGCTACGTTGCGGCAGCAGAATGGCGATGCCGATCACCATTGCAGTGGCGGAGATGATGATGCCAAGCGGCGGGTAGATCGCTGTCGCGAGAATAGTCGCCACAGCTGGGCCACCAATAAACAGGATCTCGTCCAGGACGCCCTCGAGCGCGAAGGCCGTGTGAATGTCGTCATCGGACTCCAGAATGTGCGACCAGCGTGCACGGGTCAGCGAGCCGAGCGGGCCGGAAAGGGAGGCGAGCACCACCGCGATCCACAACGCCCACTCGGGGCCGTGAGTCATCGCGGTCCAGATCGCGAGGATGGCACCGGTGACGTGCAGGATAGTCAGCGGCCACATCACGGCCGCCTGGCCAAAGCGGTCCGTAAGTCGTGCGGTAGGGATGGTCTGCAGTGCCCAGACCAGGACGCCGATTGCGGCCACGCGCCCGGCCATCTCGTAGCTGTCGTACTGAATTTGCACCATCAGAATGACCGAAATGTTGAACATCGAGATCGGCAGCCGTGCGAGTAGGCCCGCAAGGGCGAAGGCCTTCGCGCCTGGAATCTTCAGGATTTCGGAGTAGGTTGACAGCACCTACTTATGCTCTCACCTTTATTGCTGCGGGGACCGTGGTGTGGGGTCGCCCTCGGCGTGAGGTCGGTCACCTGAGGCGCCCATGACTGGCGGAGGAAGCGAAGTGGAGCGCTGACGCCGCTTGTCTTGGCGAACCAGGAGGGCAGCGCCGCCAATCACCGAGGTGAACGCGGTGAGGATCAGCGCCCACTTAATGAAAGGCCACCAGTCAATCTGAGTGGAGTCACCACCCACGAGGCGAATGTCGCGACCGGAGAGCACGTCTGCGGCGCCGAGGGTGACAGTGTTGCCGTCAATGTCGCCCGCACTAGCCTCGCGCACCAGCCCGGGAAAGGTGTAGCTGACCTCGAAGTCGATCGCGCTTCCCAGCGCGGCGATGTTCCCACCGCTGAGTCCTAAGGAGCCGAGGTCGACGCCGCCCAAGGGGCCATCGCCAGCTCCAGGAGAAGGCGACGCCTCAGCATCGGCCGGATCGGGCCCCGCCATCAGCACCACAAAGGAGTCGCCCTCGTGAGAGATGCTCGCGGTCGCGCCAAAGCCTGCCGTGACCTGAGAGGCCGCCTCATTGAACTCGCTGAGCGGCAGGTCGGTCATGGTGAGTTCGACCCCGCGCAGGTCCTCGTCCTCGTAGTCTTCTAGAGTCACCTGATCCGGGTACCTTGCCTGGAGGTCCTTGAGCTCCGCGCTATCTCCGAGGCTGCCGGTGAGCTCGCGGACATTGATGCCGGCCTGCTGACTCACTTGGGTGGCAACGGAGTCGGTAAACGCGACAACCACGTGCTGCGAGAACGTGTCGTCCGATCCGATGCTGGTGTCGGAGTCGATGCGCACGCACCCGGCGAGCGTGACGACCGCGAGGACACCAATCGCGAGGAACTTGGCTGGGGTGCTCGTCATTTAATTTTCGATTCCTCAGGAGGCGTGGAGATTGAAGGCTGCGGCCCGACGGGCTTGGGCTGCGAGACCGTGACACGGGTGGGCGCGGTTGCGGCCCCACGGTTGCGCATGGCGAAGAACAATACGATCGCGACCCCGAGCAGCAGTGCGATGCCGATCGCGGTGAAGAGCCAACTGGGGGTGTCCGTCGTCGCTTCCGCGCCGCCCACCGCATGGAGTTCTGCAGGTGCATTGGTGAGGTCCCACGTCACGGTGTGGCCCTCGCGGGAACCGTTGTGCTCGGTCACCTCGCCGGGGAACGTCACGCTGAGCCACATCTGCGCGGAGTCGGGGATGTCGGCACCGCCCGCCGCGATATTGGGGTCAACCGGCCCGTTGACGACGTAGTTCTCGCCGTCGCGCGAGATCGTGAAGTCACCCGCGTCGAGCGCGAAGTTTCCTATTGGCTGCCCGTCAAAACTCACCTTTTGGCCCACATAGCCATCCTGCTCGTACTTGTTCACCACGGCACCGTCAAAGCTGGCCGTGGTCTCGCCAAAGAGCTGTTCCGCGGCCTCGGCATCGGTCGTGTCTAGCAGTTCGCCGATGCCCTCTTGAAGCGCGAGCACCATGGTGCCGTCCACCGTGTCCTCAGGCGTGAGCGTGAGGTCGATCTGGACCCGGACACATCCGGTGAGCGCGGCCGCCACCAAGGTGGCGATCGCGGCGATCCGGAACGAAGTCTTCATGCCCCCACTGTCCCATATGGGCCGTTCTCTCAGGGTTGCGGCGCGTTCACTTGCGCGGTGGAGCGGGACGGGGCTGGTGGGGAGCCGACGCCGCAGCTGGCCTGCGTTGTTTGCCCGGCGTACTTGGTGGGCGCTGAGGACTTGCACTTGTGGGGCGGGGGCGGGCGGGTTGCTTGCGGTGTGGCCCGTTCGTGGCGAGGAACCGCGACCGCAGCACGGCGCCGGCGGACCCCAGCACCAGAACGGTCATGAGGATCGCACCGAGGGGAGAACTTGAGCGGACCGCGGAGCCACGGGCGGTGAGAACGTCGGGCCCACCCACGAGGTTCCACGTGACTGTGTTGCCTTCCACGGTGCCGTTCGACTCGGTCACCGGCCCAGGGAACTCGATCGAGACACGCAAGTCGGCGCCCTTGAGGGACTCGGCGTCATCCTCGGACACCTCTGAGGACGGGCCACTCACCACGAACTCGTCACCCTCACGGATCACCCCAAAACGGTCGTCCGTGGGTGCGAATCTCGCCAGGTTCTCACCGCGAAACTCGACCTGCACACCGGTAAAGCCGTCGTCCCTGTAGACGCGCTGCATCGAGTGAGCCAATTGCGAGGCCAGGCCAGAATCGTCGTACATGTTCTGCGCCGCCTCAGCGTCGCTGATTCCCAGGGCGTTACCCGTACCGTTCTCCACGGCCACCACGTAGGTGCCGTCCACGGTGTTGTCCGGCTCTAGTCGCAGATCGGCGGTGAAGCGCATGCAGCCGCTTAGCGTGGCCGCACCTATGACGGCGACCAGCGCGAGGCGCAGGGGCATCTTCACGCGCCAAGGGTGACACGGTGACGGCGGATTCTGACGGAACACACGCTGGGATACGGCGGGTTGAGGGTATGCCTCACTCGCAAACCGACGATGCTGGTGGCCGGCTTAATCGAGCCTGCGATCCTCCGGGTGGAATGACTGACCCTGGGGTAGCGGTGCAGCCGTCGGGGCAGATGCGGCGGACCCGGGAGATCGGCGTGATCCAAGAATGAGCACGACGACACCTGCGATGACTACCAGGGCGACAAACCCGATGGCGAGCCACAGCCAGATCGGAACGCCCGAGTCGGGGCTAGCCGCGCCGCGTGCGTAGAGGTCATCGGAGTCCTGCTTCAGGTCCCACGTCACGGTGTTTCCCTCGACGGTGCCGTTTGTCTCCACCACCTTGCCGGGGAACGTGATGGCCAGGGTGGCCACAGCATCGTCTGGAAGCTCGCCGAGGTCCGCGGACTCGTTCGAGCCGTACGTCCCAGCGACCACGTATTCGTCACCTTCGCGGCTGATGCGCATGTCATCGGAATCGAGGTTCAGGGCCGCGAAGCTCTGGTCTTCGAAGGTCGCCTTGGTGCCGATGTAGCCGTCCTCGTTGTACTCGGTGACGGAGGCTCCTTCTATGCCCTCCCCCAAGTCGCCAAAGAGTTGGTCCGCCGCCTCCTGGTCACTGGTGGCGCCGAGCTGCTCGCCAGCGCCCTCCTTGATGGCCATCACGTAACTGCCGCTCGCGGTGTCGTGATCGCTGAGTTCGAGGCTCATCTCCATGCGCATGCACCCGGAGAGCGCGGCGACGCTCACGACGGAGAGAACGAGGACACGGAGAGTCTGATTCATTCCAACAGTGTGGCAGATTGCGACTCCTTTTAGGCCTGCCCGAGATAGCGTAAAATCCGAGCAGGCATCGAGAATGGTGCCGAGAATCTAAGGGAGTTCGGTCGATGCGGTCGTGGTCACGGTTGACGAAGTTTCGACGATGGGTGAGCGCAGCGGCTATCGCCGCGTTGACGATGACCGGGTTGGCCATAGTCGCCGGACCGGCCGCCGCGGAGGAGCAGGCAGGCCTGCTCATTACCAAGTCGGCGTCGGTGGACACTGTCGAGCCAGGCGACGCGTTCTCGTACACCATCCAGGTCAGCTGCATCTATTCGGGATCGATTACCCCATCCGGTTGTGTCAACGCCACCGTCAGCGATGTGGTGCCCGCCCAGTTTTCGGTCACGAGCGTGCTCGTCACCAATTACTCCGACTACCTCTACGAGCCGGCAGGTAACGACGTAAGCGTGGTCTTCACCAGTGCGTTCTTGGATCCGGTGGATGGAATAGGCATGATTGGCGGCTCGACTGCAACCGTCACTATCAATGTGATTGCGGACAACCTCAGCTACGAAGATGACGCGCAGGACATCGAGAACACCGCGACCTTCAGCGCGGACAATCCGAATACCCCGCCTGCGTCGGATACCGCGACAGTGGTCCCCACCGTGCCGCTCACACTGGATACTGACGTCACCAAGGCCTTCCGCCCAGAGTCAGGGATCGCGTCGGCGGGCGAGCCCACCACAATCGACATCTCGGCGCTGAACACCTCCGATGCGGGCGTCGACTCGTTGGTCGTGACTGAGCCGGCGGACCCGACTGCCACCCCGAATCCCTTCGATACTTTGGCGTTTGACTCCCTTACCATTAGTCAGTTTCCCGCTGGCGCAGACACGGTGCAGGTCGACGTCTACACCGCTGGAGGGTGGGTGAATGGCACGCCCGGCCCCGCGGCGGTGATTCCGGGTGGGGTAGACCCCGATGACGTCCGCGGAGTGCGCGTCACCTTTACCAGCTCGACTGGGACAATTAGTCCGGACCCTGACGGCGAGGCAATCGTCAGCATCGACGTCACGCAGCGCGACCAGGGAACCATCGACGGCGACATCACGGTGCCGAACACAGTGCAGTCCGACGTCTCGCGCGACGGCATGATGGCGTCAGATACAGGTGACGCGACGTACACGATCCTCGGCAACGTGCCCGATGTCGACGCGACCAAAACTTTTGATCCGCAGTACGTCGCGCACGGCGGCACCTCCGATGCCACGATTACGGCGCAGAACACCTGGACCGATTCCGTGACGGACCTATCAGTGGTGGAGCCCGCAGTCGCGTCCGGCGCGAGTGTGTATGACCCGGGGTTTTCCGATGCGATGACCTTCGAAGGGTTTGCCTCTGCCCCGGTGTGGCCCGCCGGCGCCACGGGCGCAAGCATTACCTATTACTACGCTGACGGCACTGACGAGACGGACTCCTTCGCCGAGGGAGACCTGCCACCCGACCCAACGGGCACGGGCACCGTGGTGCGCTTCAGCGTCGACTTCACGGGTGATATTGATCCCGGCGCAGAGGCCACGGTGGTCCCCACGCTGGGTACGGACCCCGACGACCCGGCGGCGGTGACTGAGATAGTCAATACCGTGACCGGTACGGCCACGGCGCCATCGGGCGCGACAGGCACGGACGATGCTTCCGACAGCTTCCTTGCATATCTTCCGCATGTGGACCCGGTGACGGACAAGACCATCACCCCAAACACCATTCTGGGCTACTCGGGCGAGTGGGTGGTGCTACAGCTGCCCTCGGGGCCTGCCCCGCTCCCCAGCGATCCCAACAATCCTGTGTCGCCCTACTCCACATCGAACGCGAACACCATCGTGGTCCAAGACCCGCTGCCCCAAAGTGACACTGACGACACCCCTCAGCAAAGTGACTTCTGGGATGCGTTCAACCCCACCGAGATTAGCGACACCGTAGTGCCGGCCGACTCGAGCCTGCAGGTGAACTATTGGGACGGCGACGCCTGGGTTCCGCTCGCCGGGCCCATTGACGGCGCCACGACCTGGTCCTACGACATCGCCGGCGAGGCTCCGCCCGCACCTGAGGACATCGGTGGCCTGCAGTTTGTCTTTACGAACCCCGCGCCCAACGGCTTCCAGCCCGGGGACACGGTGCAGCCGAACATCGTCATGGACTTTGATCCCACTGCCAATGTGGCGTTCCCCGCAACCATCGAGAATTGCTCCGGTGCGAGCGTGTCCGCACTCGGTGCCGCAGTCTCACCCGGAGCCGAGGCCTGTGACTCGGTACTGGTGGTAGACCCCGACGATCCCGACGGCCCCGGCGTGGGAGACATCGTCGACAAACAGTGGCAGGACCAGACCATTGGTGCGCGAACGCGCGACGAGGCAACCGCGCGCATTCTGTGGTCAACCGGCGGCTACTCCAACGCGGACTCGGTCACCCTTACCGACATCCCCAATCCGACTTCAGACACCACCGATTCCGTCTATGACGCGTTTGACCTGGTGAGAGTCAACGCCATCACCCCCGCCACGGATCAGTACATCGCGTATGACGCGGTTCAGTCGGTGCAACTGTTCAACGGCACTTCGTGGGTCGAGGCCTCGAATAGTCCGTGTGGCACGACCCCGGCAGCGTGCGCTGGGCAACTGCCCGAGATCGCCCTCACAGCGGCTGAGCAGGACTCGACTCTCGCGGTCAGGCTTGTCTTTATCGAGAGTCCGAACCGCGTCGACGATACCGATCCGCTCTCACCCCCCGTCGGCTCTGGGGTGGCACGGTCAATCGACAACACCCGCCCGGTAGACCTCACGTTCCAGATTCGTGACTATCGGCGCTCAGACCCCACCACCGCGGTCACCGCCGACGAGGTTTATAACGTGGTCGACGAAACGGGTGATGTACGCAACACGGTGAATGCCACCGCGGATTTCACCGACCGTGACGACATTAGCCAGTACGAGTTCGACGACATCGTCATCACCTACGTGCCGTTCGATGTCTCCGCAACAAAGACGTGGCAGGGCGGTCCCGTGGGAATCCCGCCGACCGGAACGGACGAGGAGGACTACCCCAGCACCCGAGTGACGCTCGAGGCCACGAACGACTCATTGGCGTACGCCGACACGATGCGTATCGCGGATCCCGCAGCCTTCTTCGACGAAACCAGCACGGGTGCAGACGCCAACGGTTCGCCTTTTGACTATTTCAATCTCACGGGTTTTGTTTCTATCACGCCCCCCGACTCTGCCGACCTGGACATACCGGTGGACGGCGTGGGTGACGCGACGACCCTAGTGACCGTGTTCCGAAGCGGCACCATCCCACTGACGGGCGATATCGCCACGGCCTTGGCGTGGACCAAGTCGGATCTAGCCAATGCGATCGGCGTCGAGGTGACGTATGACGGGCGTATTGAGCCGGCCAGTACCGGCACCGTGGTCTTTGACCTGCAGCTGCGTACCGAGGTGCGTGGCACGACGGAGCCGGTAGACGATGATGACATCGACCACATTGAGACAAACCTCGCAGGCGCGAACCTTGATGATGACGGGATGAGCCAGGCAGATCTTCCCTTCGATACTGCGTCCGCGGCTGTGAGGCTCACAGAATTTGTGATCGGGATGACGGTCGAAAAGGGCTTTGCCCCCATCGCGAGTGACACCCCGGACCCCACAGGATTCGTGCAGACCGAGCCCACGAATGACGAATTCGTCATGACGCTCACCGGGTTCCCCGTCGAGGGTGCTCGCGCCACGCAGATGGAGATACGTGACGTAGACCCAACGTTCTGGAATGTTTACGAGTTCGTGGGCTTCGATCCCAGTTTTGACTTTGCTCAGCCGATTGATCGCATCAAAGTTGATGCGGTCGTGGACGGCACCTTTGTGGGCGACCTTGGGGGAGCTCTGACTGTCACCAACCAAGACACCATTCCTGGAGTGGCTGATACCGCCCCAGCACTACCGACTGGAGTAGAAGCCGCCGATGTTCAGGGTTTGGTTCTCACGTATACGCGTGACGACGGAGCCCAATGGGAGAACTCGGAGGAGCCCCATCAGTCGATTCCGATAATTGTGAAGCGTCGGGATGTCATGCTGACGGGCGACGAGCCGCCCACTGACTTGCCTGGGAATCTTGCCGCCCCGGATGAGGCAGATGCGGGTGTGTCGGTCAACACGATCGACGGCACGGTTACCTCTTTCCTGGAGGTGGGAGGAACTCCCCTCACTGCGGACTCAGATCCCGTTGATGCCTCCGTGTTGTACGCGCACTCTCCTACATCGGTCACCGTAGAAAAGTCGCCCTCTGGAGCCCAGAGCCCCGGCTCCGTCATCCCATATTCGATGACGTTCACTAATGATGGCCCCACTCCCATCTATAACCCGGTCTTCACCGACACATTGCCGTACGACGCCGATGGCTCGATCCTGCTGATCAACCCCAACGACATTGCGCTCGGCGTCAGCCCCTACGGCTACACCTTGACCGGCACCGACCCGGATCCTGCTGAGGGAGCACCGCTACCCACCGACCCCGCCGATGTGACGGTGGTCGAGGCCATCGATGACATGCCGCCCACGATCGAGTTCTCGTTTGCTGGGGATACGGCGTTGGCTCCAGGGCAGGCGTACACGATCACGATGAACCTCATCGTTCGACCGGGCTTCCCAGCAGACCGAGACATCACTAACACCGCAACCGTCGAAGGCGACCGCCCTTTCGATGAGTGCAGCGGTGCAACCCAGGACCCTCCCGCGGACTCCTGCAGCAATGACACGACAATTAACTTGAGCCCGGGCACGGCAATCCGCTCCGGCAAGCTCGTGAAGTCTGATGACGATGAACTTGGCGTAATGTCGACGGTTGCCGACTACACGTGCGTACCAGGACCTGACGGCTTCTACGCTCCGCCGTGTGTGCCGATCACTAAGCCTGGCGGCACGGATACCTGGCGCCTCGCCCTTGAGAACACGGGCACCGTCAACATTACGCAGTTGGTCGCGGTAGACACACTCCCGACGCCGGGCGATACCGGAGCGATCAACCCCGTCCAGCGTGGTTCCGCATGGACTCCCGAGCTACTGAATGAGTTGCCGACTGTTGCGGGTCCTGGGGGCACGTACGCCCTCTACGGAACGACCGACGCGCAGCCGTGCACCGATGACCTGACTCCGTTGAGTTCCTCGTGCCCGGCGGGTTCCTGGACTGAGCTAGAGCTGAGTTCCGACCTGGTGGGGCTGACCGGACTCAAACTTGAAGTGACGTTCGCGCAGTCGACGCCTCTCGAGCCTGGTGAGTATGTCACGGTCGATATTCGTACGGTGGCGCCGGCTATTTCTCCCACAGATGGTCCCGACACAATTGCGTGGAACAGCGTGGCAACTGGGGGCGTCGCTCAGGGAGACACCGAACTACTTCCCACCGAGGGCAACAAGGTAGGTGTCGCCCTGGCCACGGGACCCATCAGCATTGAGAAGACTGTGAGCGGGGATGCCGCAGGTCAGTACGCACCGACCACATTCGACGTTCAGTTGGTATGCACGTCGGCGGGCGACGAGGTCTACCGCGAGGATTACACGCTGACGGCAAACACCCCAGTGACGGTGAACGATTTGCCTTGGGGCGCCGAGTGCGAGATCGAAGAGGGCGACAACGGGCAGTGGAGCTCCACCAGCCAGACGGCGATCGTGGGCAGGGACACCGATCCTGTCGGTGAAGTCACACTCGACAATGACTACGAGTACGCGTCTTTGGACGTGTCTAAGAGCGTGGTCGGCGACGGAGGCGCGTCTTGGACCGACCCGGCGGACGCGGGGCCATTCTTGGTGTTCGTTCAATGCCAGTACCTCGGCGAGGCCGTCTTCGCGGACGGCTACAGTGCATCGGTTCCTATGACTGCCTTGCTACGCGATAGCGACGTCCTCTCGCTAGAGAACCTTCCCGCAGGCGCTGACTGTACGGTGACTGAGATTACGGCTCAAGGGGCAGACAGCACCACGGTGGTTGCCACCACCGCAGACGGTTCCTCGACACAGGACGGCCAAACCACGCCGATATCGCTGACGCCCGACGACCCAGGCACCACTAATACGGTCGAGATCATCAATCAGTACGCGCTCGGCACTCTTACCATTGACAAGACTATTGCCGGCCCTGGAGCCACGAAGTTTGGTGCCGGCCCGTTCGTCTTCTCTGTACACTGCGTGTACGACCGACCCTTCCCCCTTACCGACATCGTCACATACGACGGCACGGTGAGTGTAGGCGGCAGTGACCCGCTGTCGACCAGCATCAGCGGAATCGTCACTGGCTCCGTTTGCACGGTCTCCGAAATTGACGCCGGGGGAGCGGACACCTGGTATCTCAATGGTGTCGACGCGCAGACTGAGGTAGAGGTGACGATCGGCGACCCGGATCCCAATATCACCATCAACGCGCTGAACTACTTCGAAGACCTCGTCTCTCTTGACGTGAAGAAAATCGTGGACCCGGCGGCGCAGGACGCAGACGGCAACGTTCCCGACCTTGGTACGTTCCCCGTTGAGGTGGAGTGCATCTACCGTGAGAACACTCCGTATGTGAAGGAAGTCCTGGCGACGGGTTACACCTCAAGCCCCATGCGTAAGGAACTCGCCAACCAGGAAGTTTGGACCCTTGAGGGTCTACCGAGCGGGAGTACCTGCACGGCGACAGAGACCGACACCAAGGGAGCGGACAGCACGACGACGACCGCAACTAACGCCAATGAAACCGTCACGACCGACGCCACCGTGGCATCGGTCACCTTGACCGAGAACGGTCCTCTGGGCGGGACGACCAACCACTTCATCTTTGAAAACAGCTTTGACGTGGGCTCACTCACGCTACGGAAGCTCAGGGACGGTCCCGGCGTTGAGGACCTTGGTGCGGGTCCGTTCACCTTCCACATCGAGTGCAGCCTGTTGACGCCGTTGCCGGTTCGATCGACGTATTCGGGCGACATAACGCTCACCGAAGAACCGTGGACGCAGACAATTGACGGAATCGTCGCCGGTTCGCTCTGCGCCATCACTGAGACCGATGTGGGGGGCGCGGACTATGTCGAGTTCACGAACTCGCAAGGGGATCCCACCGAGGCACACGTGATCATTGGCGCGGATGCCGTGGTGACGGTGACGGCCACGAACTACTTCGAGCAACTCGCCTCTTTAGAGGTAACCAAGACGGTCGCGGACAACGTGCAGTTGGCAGATGGGTCCTCGCCGAATCTGGGGCCGTTCCCGGTTCGCGTGCAGTGCGTGTACGGGGACGGGACGCTGCACAAGAAGACTGTCTACGCCGAGGGCTACAGTCAACTACGTCCCATGGATGTGGCGCTCTCGCCCGGCGAGACTGTGCTCTTTGAAGGACTGCCCGCGACGTCCGACTGCACGGTGACGGAACTTTCCAACGGCGGCGCGGTCGGTACCACGACCACAGTGACAACGGCGGACGTCGGTCCAGACACGACGGAGGGCGCGACGGCTGCTGTGGTTCTGACACCCGATGACCCAGACGTCACCAACACAGTGGAGTTCGTCAACGCCTACGCTGCGGGATCGCTTGAGATCATCAAGCAGGTGACCGGTGACGGTGCGGAGTCGTTGGGCGATGGCCCCTTCAGTTTCCACATTGAGTGTGTGTTGGAGCGCGATGTGCTTGCGGACGCCACCACCTACACGGCGGACATCACTCTGGGGGGCGACCAGCCGCTGTCGACGACGATCGATGGCATCGTTGCGGGCTCCGAGTGCACCGTCACGGAGACGGATGCTGCCGGTGCGGATCAGACCACATTCCAACCTGGCGGCGGTGACGCGGACGAGGGCGCGATGGTGCAGATTGATGCCGATGCCACAGTCACGGTGACAGCGGTCAACCAGTTTGACCTACCGCCGACTCCCGGGCCGGACAACGGAGGCGGCGACCTGGCGGGGACCGGCTTCGACAACTGGGGCTTTGCGTGGCTGGGCGGTGCACTCGTACTCATCGGCGGTGTGCTACTGGTGGTCCGCCGCAAGCGCACGCCGGAGCATCGCGACCAGTGACTGCGTAGGTGAGGGTCACGTCCAGGCGGACGCGACCCTCACCGAGCAGCAAGCGATGGAGATTTGGGGCAGTTAGCCCTCGAGCGCCTCGCTGACGACGTCTTTGGCCTCGGCCTGAACCTCGGCGAGGTGAGACTCGCTCACAAAACTCTCGGCGTAGATCTTGTAGACGTCCTCGGTGCCGGAGGGGCGCGCGGCGAACCACGAGTCCTTGGTCGTCACCTTGAGCCCACCGATCGCGGCTCCGTTGCCCGGCGCGCTGGTGAGTTTGTCCTCGATGCGGTGCCCGGCCAGGGTGGTGGCACCCACCTGTGCCGGCGACAACTTCTTGAGCGTGTCCTTTTGAGCGGGAGTAGCCGGGGCGTCCACGCGTGCGTACCAACTCTCGCCCAGCTCGTTGGTGAGTGAGCGGTGCAGGGTCGACGGGGACGAGCCGGTGGTCGCGGTGATCTCGGAGGCCAGCAGCGCCAGGATCAGGCCATCCTTGTCAGTGGTCCACACGCGGCCGTCGCGACGCAGGAAGCTGGCGCCGGCGGACTCCTCGCCGCCAAAAGCGACTTCGCCGGACAGCAGGCCGGGCACGAACCACTTGAAGCCCACAGGTACCTCAACCACGGTGCGGCCGATGCTGCGGCCCACCCGGTCGATCAGGCTCGAGGACACCAGGGTCTTGCCGATCTTGGCTCCGGCGGGCCACTGGGGCCGAGCGCCGCCGTACAGGTAGGCGATGGATGCGGCCAGGAAGTGGTTCGGGTTCATGAGGCCGCCGTCGCGGGTAACGATGCCGTGGCGGTCGCTGTCCGCGTCGTTCCCGGTAGCGATGTCGTACGGGGCGTCGCCTGTCGCCATCTTCTCGCGCAGCGAGGCCATCGCGTAGGGCGAGGAGCAATCCATGCGGATCTTGCCGTCCCAGTCGAGGGTCATGAACGCCCAGCGGGGGTCTACCGTGGGGTTCACCACGGTGAGGTTGAGCTTGTGCTCCTCGCCGATGGCTCCCCAATAATCCACGGCCGCGCCGCCTAAGGGATCCGCTCCAATGCGAACGTCCGCATTGCGGATGGCGTCGAGGTCGATCACCGACGGTAGGTGGTCGAGATAGAGCTTGAGGAAGTCGAAGCCCTCGGTCGTGTCCGCAGCCCGCGCCTTCGCGTATTGCATGCGCGGAACCTGGCGCCATTCTCCCGCAAGGATCTCGTTCGCGCGGTTGGCGATCCACTGGGTTGCATCCGTGTCCGCAGGGCCGCCGTGAGGGGGGTTGTACTTGAAGCCGCCGTCGCGCGGCGGGTTGTGCGAGGGCGTCACGACGATTCCGTCGGCTAGACCCTTTCCGGACGTGCGCAGGCCCGCCTCGTCGACCGAGCCGTTCGCCACCAGGATCGCGAGGGAAACCGCGGGCGTAGGCGTAAAGCCGCCGCGGCTGTCGATGCGCACGCGCACACCGGCAGCAGCGAGCACCTCAAGCGCGGTTTCCTGGGCGGGACCGGACAGCGCATGGGTGTCCTTGCCGATGTACAGCGGTCCGTCGATTCCTTGACCGCGCCGGTACTCCACAATCGCCGCGGTGGTGGCGACAATGTGCGCCTCGTTGAAGGCGGTGTCGAACGCGCTACCTCGGTGTCCGGAGGTGCCGAAGACCACGCGCTGGGTCGCGATGCGGGGATCGGGAACCAAGTCGTAGTACTGACCGATCAGGTCGTCGGTATCGATGAGATCTTCGGGGAGGGCAACTGTTCCGGCGCGTGGGTGCATGGCTCTACTCTTCCACCTCAGCGCCCACTGCGGCAATGGCACGGGCACTTTGGTTACACCGCGCCTGAAAAAAGGTCACGAAAGTGCAAGGAAGAGGCAAAATCGGAGTTGACCTGGCATCGGCGCTCGCTAGGCTGAGCACGTGGAAGAATCCGTCGAGCCCGATGCTCCCCTTGGTGCCGTCGACGGCGCGGCTCCGAGCGCTGCGGCTAAGCGCCGCCGCAGGAACACGAATGCTCAGGCCAAGTCCGCCACCGCACCGCCTGAGACTCTTGTCGCGGCATTGATTATTGCCCATGACCAGGCCCGACGCATCGCGGCCACGGTCCGCGCCGCCCGGGCAATTCCCGGAGTCGACCTAGTCCTCGTCGTAGACGATGGCTCGACAGATAACACCCAGGACCTCGCACGCAAGGCCGGTGCCGTGGTGGTGCGCCACTCGCATCATCGCGGACGTGCCGAGGCGGCGCAGACGGGGGCATCAGTCATCGCCATGCGCGACGAGCCCGGTGCCCCACCCCGTGCCATCTTGCTGTTGGACGGCGCGCTCGGGAACTACGCGATTGGGGCCGCGCAGCTGGTTCCAGCGGTCACCGAGTCCGTCGCGGACCTCGCGATTGGATTGACCGTGGGGGGGAACACGGCAGCAGGGGTTTCCTCGGCCGCCGCACGTAAGGCGATCGAACGGGCCTCACACTGGGTACCGCGTCAGCCGCTGAGCCGCATCCGCTGTATGACCCGTGAGGCACTCGAGGCCGCCTTGCCGCTGGCTCGTGGCGACGGTCTCGAAGTCGGGATGACGTTGGACGTCCTGCACGCAGGGCTCCTGGTTTCCGAGGTGGAGTGCGAGATCCGGCACAAGCCCATTCGCAAGGCAAAGCGAACCCCCACCCAACGCCTCAAACGACTGCGCGACGTGCAGATGGCGATCGGCGCGCGACGTGCGCGCGCGATGGTGTCGACCACTACCGGGGCCGTCGTCAACGCGCTGCCCTTCGGTGGCTCCACCGAGATACCGACCCGCTCCGCGGAAGCCAAGGAGCCCGCTGAGTCGAACGATCCCGCCTTGAACGCGATGCCAGCCGAGCCTGCCGCCCCCGCATCGGCCGGCAAGCCCGCACCAAAGAGGGTCGCCCCCAAGAAGAAGCGCGCGACTTCCACGCCAGTGGGCGGGACCAAGGCTGCCGCAACGAAGAAGCCGCCCGCTGCCTCAAAGGACTCCAAGTGACCGCTCTGCCCCGATACGCGTACCTGGGCCCCGCGGGGACCTTCACCGAACTCGCGCTTCGCCGGATCGTTGGCGACAGCCCGGTCGAGGATGTGCCGTGCGTGGACGTGCTCACGGCGCTCGGCTCGGTGCGAGACGGCAGCGCCGACTTTGCGGTGGTCGCGATTGAGAACACGGTAGAGGGCGGCGTGACTGCAACGCTGGACACCCTCGCGGCCGGATCGTCGCTGGTGATCCTCGGTGAGGTGGTGCTGCCCGTCGAGTTCGAGTTGGTTGCACGCCAAGGGACCGGCCTGAGCGACATCACGCGAATCGGCTGCCACTCACACGCGTGGGCTCAGTGCCGTAGATGGGCGCATGCCGAGCTGCCAGACGTGAGCCTCGTCGCCGCGTCGTCCAATGCCGCGGGGCCGACGCTCCTCGCGGACCCCGCCCTCTCGCTCGAGGACGTGGGCTTCGAGGCCGCACTCGCTCCTCCCGGCTCTGCCGAACTTTTTGGCCTCGAGTTGCTCGCGGAACACGTCGCTGACAATCCGCACGCCGCGACTCGCTTTGTGCGGGTGGGCCGGCCTGGGGCGGTACCCGAGCCCACTGGAGCGGACAAGACCACGCTCGTGGTGCATCTGCCGACGGAACGCGCGGGGGCATTGCTTGAGATGCTTGAGCAGTTTGCCGCCCGTGGCGTGAACCTTTCTCGCATCGAATCGCGACCCATAGGCGACCGCCCAGGTGAGTACTCGTTCTCGATTGATGCGCTCGGTCACGTGGCTGAGGCGCGCATGGCGGAGGTGCTGATCGGCCTCAAGCGCACGTGTCCGCACGTGGTGTTCCTGGGGTCGTACCCCGCCGTCAACTCGCCGCAGACGCCCATAGTTCCGGGCACGTCGAATGCCGACTTTGAGTCCGCCCGCGACTGGGTGCGGGGCCTACGGTCGGCCGACTAGGCCCCGCGCTCACTCAAATGTTGCTAGTCGTCCTTTGCGGCTGAAGTAGCAGCCTCTTCCGGCGCGGGCACCGCCGGCAGCGGCACGCCGGGATCTGTGGCGAGCACGGCATCGGCGCTGGCAATGGCCGCGGCATTGACGTCTTCGGTGTCCGCCAAGACGGCGTCGCCGGCACCGTCCGACACCTTGTCGCCCATGGGCACGCGCATCTTGAGGGCGCCTCGCGCTACCTCCGCGTGAATGCCGGTGGCGCGGCCAAGTGTCTCCCCATCCACCTGAATCTTCTGAGGATGCTTCATCTGAATCTCTACTGACTTGCCGCGCACGTGGTCAATGCGCGACGTGCGCCAAGCCTTCATCGCGTCGGGCTGCTTGAGGCCGGCACCTTGCGCCATGACGGTGCCAAACAGGTCCGTCCAGCCCACCACGCCAGCACGGGCGTCGAGGGTTGCGACGTCGAGCGTACCGTCGGTAACTGACGCGTCCGGGATGAGGCGGATGCCACCGGGGAGGCTACCCACGTTCGCGACCAACACGGTGCGCATGTGACTTGTGACGGCGGGGGAGCCGTCGACGGAAACTGAGGCCTCCATGCGCTTCTCGCCTACATGACGGATGGCGGCAAGGAAGTACGCGAACCAACCCAACTTGCGCTTCATCTTGTCGTCCGCGCCGGCGACCATCTCCGCGTCAAATCCGGCGCCGGCGATCACCAGGCAGATGTGCTTATCGCGGTCAGTGTGACCGCGGTGGGCGCGTTCCACGTGCAGCCACACCACATCGATCGCTGTCTCCTCGCCATCAAGAATTGCGCGCAGGAGCGCGGGGGAGTCTCCAAGGGGGAGCTCAAGGTTGCGCGCGAACAGATTGCCAGTACCCATGGGCAGGATGCCCATCGCCGTGTCGGTCCCCGCCACGGCTGCCGCGACAGCTCGCACGGTGCCGTCTCCGCCCACGGCGACCACGACATCGGCGCCGGACTCAATTGCCTCACGCGCCTGACCCTCGCCGGGATCCTCCACCGTGGTGAAGTACCACAAGGGTTCCGGCATATAGCGGATCGAGCACGCACGCATCGACAGTTCGCGCAGTTCGGAGATGCCGTCCTTGGTGGGGTTTGCGATGAAGGCGATGCGCTCGCGGCGCCCAGAGGCAGCGCCCACGCGCCCGAGTTCGTGTCCACGACGCGACTTGATGCGAAGCAGTTTGCGCCAGATGTTGGGTACCGCGACGGGGTCGCGCCGGCCAATATGGCGGGTTGTCGTCACTCCGATCACCAGCGCCAAGAGTCCCACAAACAGCGCAACTGAACTGAGGACTATTGCAAGCATTCCTACAGCCTATTGCCCCGACGTTAGACTTACCTGCATGATCGACCTGAAACTGCTCCGCAATGACCCCGATACCGTGCGTGCCAGCCAGGTCTCTCGCGGGGAGGACCCCGCGGTGGTGGACCAGGTGCTCGCCGCTGACGCCGAGCACCGCGCCTCGCTCGCCTCCTTCGAGGCTAAGCGCGCCGAGCAGAAGTCACTGGGCAAGGCCGTGGCTCAGGCCAAGGGCGAAGAGAAGCAAGCCGTGCTCGCGAAGGCGAAGGCGCTCGCCGGCGAGGTTAAAGAACTTCAGGCATCGGCCGATTCCGCGGCGGCCCGCGCGGTCGAACTCGCCAGGTCGCTGGGCAACCTTCCCGAGGACGGCGTGCCGAGCGGTGGCGAGGAGAACTTCACCGTGTTGCGTCACGAGGGTACTCCACGTGACTTTGCTGCGGACGGCATCGAGGTACAGGACCACCTCGCCATTGGCGAGGGTCTCAAGGCCATTGACATGGAGCGCGGCGCCAAGGTTTCCGGGTCGCGATTCTACTTCCTGACCGGGATTGGTGCGCGCCTCGAGCTCGCTATTCTCAACGCTGCCATGGCGGCGGCTCAGGACGCGGGCTTCAGCCCCATGATCACGCCCACGCTGGTACGCCCCGAGACCATGGCCGGCACAGGATTCCTGGGCAACCACGCCGACGAGATCTACTACCTCGAAAAGGACGACCTCTACCTGGTGGGCACGTCCGAGGTTGCGCTCGCGGGCTACCACTCGGACGAGATCCTCGACCTCGAGGACGGGCCGCTACGCTACGCCGGCTGGAGCACCTGCTACCGCCGCGAGGCCGGGTCCACGGGACGGGACACGCGCGGCATCATCCGCGTGCACCAGTTCCAGAAGATCGAGATGTTCAGCTACGTGACGGCGGCCGATGCCGCGGCGGAGCACGCGCGCTTCCTCGCCATCGAGGAGGCCATGTTGCAGGCTCTCGAACTTCCGTACCGCGTGATTGACACGGCCGCGGGTGACCTGGGCCAGAGCGCGGCGCGCAAGTTTGACTGCGAGGCGTGGCTACCCAGCCAGGAGCGCTGGATGGAGGTCACCTCGACCTCGAACTGCACTACTTACCAGGCGCGTCGTTTGGCAATCCGCGAACGCGGTGAGCACGGAACCGAGGCTGTTGCCACTGTGAACGGCACGATCGGAACCACGCGCTGGATTGTCGCGCTGCTGGAGAACCACCAGCGGGCGGACGGCTCGGTCTATGTGCCGCCCGTGCTTCGCCCCTACCTTGGCGGCCTCGAGGTGCTCGACCCGGTCAAGTGACTAGCACCTCGTTCGGAGTTGCCTTAGCGCTCGATCCTTCGCGGCCGGTCATGGTCGCGCTCGACATCGACGACACGTGCGCGTCGGCAGAGTTGCGGATGCCTGGCACCGTTAGCCCGGTGGTAGCCGCGGCGCTCGAGCGTGCCCGCGCAGCCGGACTACACGTCGTGTTCGCCACCGGTCGCCAAGTCACCTCCGCGATGCAGCTCGCGCGCCAAGAGCGCTGGGGCGAGGTGGACATGGTCTGCTCCAATGGGGCCGTCACCATACGCACATCACCCGATGGTCAGGACTTCGAGGTGGTGGCGCGCGAGTCATTCGACGCCCGTGCGACGATCGCGGCTCTGCTCGCCGCGCACCCCGACATTTGCTACGGCGTGGAAGACATTGGCGTGGGCTACGCGATCGGTGCGCCGTTCGCCGAGGGCTCAGTGTCCGGAAGCCATCGGCCGCTGACGGACGCCGATGCCGCCGACGCCTCCGCGCTCATGGTGAGCTGCGCATCGGCGCGGGGAAAGCATCTCCAATCCGCCGTTGAGCACCTGGACATCCAGCCCCACGCCTACACGGAACTGGGTGTCGGTTGGATGGACGTGGCCGCACCCGGCGTCACCAAGGCGTACGCGCTCGAGTCGTTGCGGCTCAAGTACAGCGTGCCAGCGGTCAACACCGTGGCAGTGGGGGACGGAGTCAACGACTTCCCGATGTTCGAGTGGGCGGGCACTTCGGTGGCCATGGGCCAGGCGGACGATGCCGTGAAGGCTCAGGCGGACGTGGTCACCGGGTCGATAGCCGAGGACGGCGTGGCGACCGTGCTAGACGCTGTGCTCGAGGCGCTAGGTTCGGCTCGTGAGTCGTGCTCGACCTAAGGCGTGTTTACCCAAGCGTCACGTGGTGGTGTTTCCGCGCGTCAGGGCCGCGTCGTAAAGTCGAGGCATGACCGACGCTGAACTTGCCATGAATCCACCGCTCGACGAGAACTCCTGGCAGCTGCTGGGACTGGACATTGACGGCACGCTCATGCACTGGGGCGGCGACATCTCGCCCGCAGTAGTCGACGCGGTGGAGAAGGTTCGCATGTGCCGCAACCACGTGATCCTCGCGACTGGTCGCAACATCATTGCGACCCTGCCGGTGGCGGAGAGACTGGGCATTCGGCGCGGCTGGGCAGTCTGCTCAAACGGCGCCATCACGATCCGCCTGAATCCTGGAACGCCCGGCGGCTACGACATCGTTGAGAAGGTCACCTTCAACCCCCGCGCGGCGCTCGAGCTCATACGCCAGGAGATGCCGGATGCTTTCTTTGCCGTGGAGGACCTGGGCGTTGGCTTCCGAGTCAGCCAGGAATTTCCCATGGGCGAGCTTGTGGGTCGCCAGCGCGTGGTGGACAGTTTCGAGGAGCTTTACGAGGAGGAGTGCACTCGCGTCGTCATCCGGGCGCCCGGTGGCGATGTCAGCCACTTCGACGCACTTGTGCAGCGACTGGGGCTCAACGACGTCACTTACGCGGTGGGATACAGCGCCTGGCTCGACCTCACGCCCCCCGGGGTGAGTAAGGCGTCGGCGCTCGAGGCGCTGCGCCGCCAGCTGGGTGTCTACCCGGATCACACGGTCGCGGTGGGTGATGGCAACAACGACATCGACATGCTGAAGTGGGCGGGACGCTCCGCCGCGATGGGCAACGCGATCGAGCGCGTGCGAGAGACCGCGGACCGCGTCGTGCCGAGCGTCGAGGACGACGGTGTGCTCGACGTGTTGCTGCCCATGATCGACCCCAAGCGCCTCGCGGTGTTGTGACGGAGGTGGGGGTTTCCCCCGAGTCGCACATCGATGACCACACCCGCCGGCGCCGCACCTCGGTCCTAGGCACGTCGCAACTGTTCACCTCCGTCGGTGTTGCCTCCGGCCTGGCGGTGGGAAGCCTGCTTGCCGAGGACATCACCGGGCGCACGTCGCTCAGCGGCCTGCCGACGACCGCCATGGTGCTCGGCGCAGCAATTCTCGCCGTTCCGTTGGCGCGGTTTGCCTCGCGCTCGGGGCGGCGTAATGCGCTGATCACCGGACTGGTGATCGCAGCCGTTGGTTCCGCGACCATCATCCTTGCCGCGGCCCAGAACATGTTCCCCATTTTGCTGCTCGGGGCCCTGCTCGTGGGCGGCGGGAGCGCAGCAGGACTCCAGGCGCGCTACGCCGCGACCGACAACGTGCCCACCCGCCATCGTGGGCGCAGCCTGTCCATTGTGGTGTGGGCATCAACGGCGGGCGCAGTGCTGGGGCCCAATCTCATCGAGTTGGGCGCGACTGTCGCTCACAGGCTGACCATCCCTGACCTTGCGGGCCCCTGGGTGCTCACGGTCGCGGCGCTCCTGGTGTCGGTCGCGATCCTCGGGTTCGGCCTGCGCGGTTCGCAGCCGGTGGGTGGCAACCGCGAACCGGCCTCGATCCGCATCACGCTGGCTGCCGTGGTCTCGCGCCGTGATGGCCTGATTGGGTTGGTCTCGTTGGGCACCGGTCACGCCGTCATGGTGGGAATCATGGCGATGAGCGCCGTCCATCTGCACGGACACGGTTCGAGTTTCACGTTCATCGGCCTGGTCATCAGCATTCACGTCGCTGGTATGTACGCGTTCAGTCCACTGTTCGGTGTAGCGGTGGACCGCTGGGGTGCCATTCGCGTGATCTCGCTCGGCGCCGCTCTACTTTGTGTGGGCGCACTTGCGACCATGATGGCTGGCTTCGCGGATGGCCGCATGGATCATGGCGCGGCGCAGCAGTGGATTACCGGTGGTCTGTTGGTGATCGGACTGGGGTGGTCGGCCTGCATGATTGCCGGCTCAACGCTGCTGTCCACGGGCGCGCACGAGGCTGACCGTCGCGTGAGTCACACAGACGTGCAGGGCACCTCGGACCTGGTCATGGGTCTGGCTGGAGCGACCGCAGGTGCGGGCTCGGGTGCCGTGCTTGCCTGGGTGGGATACAGCGGACTATCGCTGGTGGGGATCGGCCTGCTCATTCCGCTTCTCGTCCTGCTGATCGTGAAGCGCCCGGCCGCCCCTCAGGTCGCCCCAGACCAGTCTCTTGCCTTGTAGCGGTCCCTAAATGCACGATTCTCGTGCCCAGAAGTTTCAGGCGGTCCAAAGGTGCCCGTGTGGCTAAGGTTGGGTCATGAACTGGCTCACTACACCCGCCCATCACCGCTGGCTTGAGGCGGAGTCTGACCGCCTGATTGACTTTGCGGAAGCTTCGAAGCATCCCGATGGAGGCTTTGGTTTCCTGCGTACGGACGGCACGCTTGACGAGACGCGCGACGTGGAGCTGTGGATCACGTGCCGCATGACCCATGTGTTTGCGATCGCAGCGCTAATGGGACGCCCCGGCGCCGCGGCACTCGTGGATCACGGCTTGGATGCGCTGCGCGGCCGCCTCCACGACGATGAGCACGGCGGGTGGTACGCGGCGGTGGATGCGGATGGTCCTACCAACAGCGACAAGGAGGCTTACGGTCACGCCTTCGTAATCCTCGCCGCTTCGAGCGCAAAGGCTGCTGGGCGTGATGGCGCCAATGCATTGCTCCTCGACGCACTCAACGTCCATGACGAGCACTTCTGGGACGAGGATGCAGGTATGGGCCGTGAGTCCTTCAGTTCCGATTGGACCGTTCAGGAGGACTACCGCGGCATGAACTCCAACATGCATACCGTCGAGGCTTACCTCGCCGCCTCTGACGCCACTACCGGAAGCGACCTCCTCCAGCGTGCGCTGCGCATCACTGAGCGTGCCGTACACACGCTGGCGCGCGATCATGACTGGCGGCTGCCGGAGCATTTCACTGCCGACTGGGAGCCAATTCTTGACTACAACAAGGACAACCCGTCGCACCCCTTCCGCCCATTCGGCGCGACAATAGGTCACTGGTTCGAGTGGTCACGCCTCACGATGCAGTTGGCGGCCTCGCTACAGCAGAGCGGCTTTGCCGCACCCGAGTGGATGGCGGCAGATTCGAAGGCTCTGTTCGACGCAGCAGTCGCTCAGGGGTGGGCTGCTGATGGAGTGCCTGGCTTCACCTACACGGTTGACTTTGAGGGCGTGCCCGTGGTCCGTGAGCGGATGCATTGGGTGAGCGCCGAGGCGATTGCCGCCGCCGCAGCGTTGTGGCAGCGTACCCGCGCGGAGGACTGTGCGGATCATTACCGGAGGTGGTGGGATTTTGTGGGTGAGAATCACATCGACGCGGTGGGAGGTTCTTGGTGGCACGAACTCGATTCGCAGAACCAACGGGCGTGCACGGTGTGGGAGGGCAAGGTCGACGTCTATCACGCGCTGCAGGCAACGCTGTATCCCCGTTTGCCACCCACCCCGTCCATCGCCGCATCTCTAGCCGCAGGAAATCTCAAGTAGGAACCTCAGCGGGACACTGAGGACGGCGGGGCGTAGGCGCTAGGGGAGCAGTAGCAGCTTCCCTAACACGCCGCCTTCGTCCATTGCCCGGTGGGCATCAACCACGTCCTCGAGGGCGAAACGTGCGTGGGTGACGGGGCGCACCTCAGCTGGGATCCGTGGCCAGAGTTCGCGCGCCACGCCACGCACTATTGCGGCCTTCTGGGCGTGCGGACGCGAACGCAAACTGGTTGAGATCAGGCTGAGGCGTTTGGCCAGCATGGTGCCAAGATTGATCTCGCCCACCGATCCCTTCTGCATGCCAATGATCACGAGGCGGCCGTCAGGGCGAAGCGTCGCGAGATTTCGCTCGAGATACGCCGCGCCAACGACGTCGAGGATCACGTCCGCCCCACCCACAGCGTTGACTTCTGCGACAAAATCTTGTGAGCGGTAGTCGATCGCGTAATGCGCACCCATGTCGAGACATGACTGCGAACGCTCTGGTCCGCCGGCAGTGGCGATGACCCGCATGCCGATGGCTCGCGCCCACTGGATAGCCATGGTTCCAATTCCGCCCGCTCCGCCGTGCACGAGCAGGGTCTCGCCTGAACGTGCAGACGCCGCCTCAAGGTTTGACCACACGGTGCATGCCGACTCGACTAGGCCGCTGGCGTCAACGAGATCCACCCCGTGTGGCGCGGGCAAGACCAGGTCCTGATCGACGGCGACAGCCTCCGCGTAGCCGCCACCAGCCAGCAGTGCGCAGACAGGGTCGCCAGGAGACCACCGAGTGACCTCCGCGCCTACCGACGCCACGTGCCCCGAGACCTCGAGGCCGGGCCAATCCGGCGCATCGGCCGGGGGAGGGTAGTGGCCTTGACGTTGTAAAACGTCCGCCCGGTTGATCCCTGCGGCAGTGACATTTATCACAACTTCGTGCGCCCCCGCCACCGGCACAGGCATATTAACCAGGGCGAATACCTCAGGAGCCCCAAACTGGGGCAAACTTGCCACCTTCACCGAAAATCACCCACATTCCTCGCGTCATAGTCTCGTAACTCAAGCGTCTCACTAACCACAGCGAGTGATGGTGCTTATGTTTGACGCCTAGTGGCCGATAACAGTGAGGATCGGAACCAACGTTGCGTGCAATGCAAGCGGCGACCGTAACTCACGGACGTCAAAAAGGGAGAGGTCCATGCTCCAGAGGCTGAGTATTCGAGGAAAGATCCTCGCCGTAGTAGCAGTGCCTATTCTCGTGCTGTTGCTCGCCGTCGGCGTGGTGACCTTGAACGCGACCCAGAGTCTTAACAACGCGCGCAACGTCGAGCAGTTGCTTGAAGTGCTCGGAGACGCACGTTCCTTTGAAGCTGATCTTCAGACCGAGCGCAACCTCTCCGTCAACTACGTTGACGCAGTATCCGTGGGGGCAAACAAGCGTAGCGATGCGGAGCAGGCAACGGATGCCGCCGTGGCAGCCTTGCAGGCCGAGGTCGCAGAGAACCCCACTCCCGAGGGCGAAGCAGCCCTTTCTCAGATCGATAAGGCGATCGGCCTCACGCAGCCCACTGTGTTCTTGGTGGACGAGCGCTCTGTAGATATCGTCAACAATGAGATTGGCGAATGGCCCACCTTCCCGAGCGAGGAAGAAGTGCAGGAGACGGTGGATAACTACACCGCTATCACCACGCAGATCGACCTCATCGGTGACGCGACCCCCGCATCCGCCGGCGTTAAGAGCCCCATTTCCAGCCTTTCAATCGCAATTGGCGCGGAAAGCGCAGCGACGCAGACGTACCTGACTGAGCCCGCCGTGCTCCAGGAACTCCTCATCGCGGCCATTCCCGACACCGACGCGTCAGAGAACGCCTACGACGCTTCGACTGCGCAGATTGATAGCCGCTCGGAGAACGAGTCAGTTGAGCTGACAGTCGCGGATGCGAGCGAGCAGCTCGCCCAGCTGCCCAACGTGCGCACGCAGGTCGTCAACCGAAGCATCTCCGTTTCCGTGTTGAACAGTTATTTTGGCGACACCATCCAGCCCGTTGTCAAGCTCTCGTCCGACGTCTCGAGTGTTGTCTCAGACCGCGAACTTGCTGCCCAGCTCCGTGCCTACAACGCCATGGACGTACTCGTTGAACGAGTCCGATCGGAAGAGGTCTACACGGACCACCTGCTTCGTGCAGGTGAGTTCCTCCCCGGTGACTCGACGTTCCAGCGCTCATTGGTGTCGTTGTCCGACATCGCGTTGGATAACGCGCAGGCAACCGTCGACCCCATCGATTCGGACATGCAGGTGCCGCCGTTCGGCGCCTCTGCGGACTCCAGCAATGGTGATACCTCGTCCTTCGAGTCAATTCGAACCAACATCGCTTCCGGTCTTCCCGCCTCGCTAATCACTGAGCGCGGCAACGATTGGCCACTGCAGGTCTCCCAGGAGCTAGATGTCCAGGAGCCGATTCGCGACACACTGTGGGAGGACGCCCAGGCCAACTCAGCGGACGCTCTGCAGTCCACCGTGCTCCAGACGATTCTGACCATCGTTGGCGCCGTGCTCGTGGTGGCAGCGACCATCTTCATCGCACTCTTGATTGCTCGCCGAATCATCGGTCCGCTACGCCGCCTGACCACGACGGCAACCGCCGTCCGCCAGGAGCTGCCTCGCATGGTGGAGCGCGTCGCGCTACCGGGTGAGACGGTGGACGTTTCCGAGGTGCAGATCCCCGTGGAGTCGTCTGACGAGATCGGCCGTCTGGCCGAGGCGTTCAACGGCGTTAACGCGGCGACGCTCGCCATCGCAGGTGAGCAGGCCGCACTGCGTGGTTCCATCTCTGAGATGTTCGTTAACGTCGCCCGCCGCGACCAGGTGCTCCTGAACCGTCAGCTGTCCTCCATCGATGAGATGGAGCGCACGGAGGACGACCCGGACACGCTGACGCGACTGTTCGCGCTGGACCACCTTGCAACGCGAATGCGCCGTAACTCTGAATCGCTGCTCGTGCTCGCAGGTATTGACACGGGTCGCCGTCTCCGTCGCCCGATGCCGCTCGCCGACGTGATCCGCACCGCATCGTCCGAGATCGAGCTCTACGAGCGTGTTCAGCTCGAGCTTGATGCCGACCCCGCCATGGTTGGCCACTCCGCACTTACCGCTGCACACCTGTTCGCGGAGCTACTCGAGAACGCCACCGTCTTCTCCGACCCTGGCACGCCCGTGGTGGTCCGCACATTCGAGCGCGATGGCAACTTCATGGTTGAGGTCCAGGACTCGGGAATCGGCATGACCGTGGACGAGCTCCGCGAGGCCAACAACCGTGTCGCCTCAACTGCCGCATCGGAAATCCTCGGTGCGCAGCGACTGGGACTCTTCGTAGTTGGTCGTATTGCGCGCCGCGTGGGAGCTCGCGTGTCCATCGCTTCCAAGGAAGGCGAAGGTACGGTCGCGACGGTCACCATGCCGCCCACCCTGTTCGACACGCGCTCGCAAGAGCCGGTCGCCCACGTGTCCACGAACGCGGTGGACCCGGCCATGAATGCGCCGTCTGCCCTTGTCGGCCACAACGCCGCCGACGAGGTCATGGACACAACTTCAGAGCCCGACGCAACCAAGCGGCCCGGTGCTCCCGCGTACCAGCCGGCAACGGTGGCAACCGGTGCGAGCCTTGTGGGTCGCACGGACGATGCCGTGGCTGAGGAGCCCGCCGCTGATCAGAGTTCCGAGCCCACCGTCGACGACTTGATCGCCGCCGACGCGGCAGTAGCGCCCGAGGCAACCGCGGTTGACGCTGCCGCACTCGCCGGTGGCCTGACCGCATCCGGGCTGCCTGCTCGCCGCCGTCGTACTAGCGCTGGAGCGGAAGCGGCCAGCGATGAAGAGCGCGCCAAGATCATCGGCTTGCCCGTACGTGCAACACCCGACCAACTCAGTGCGCTCGACGCGGAGGCTCCCGCAGGCTTTACACCGAGCGTCTCTGCGGACGAGATTGCGCCCCAAACGGCAGAAGAGCGGGCCTCGATGTTCCGAGGCTTCCGTTCGCGCAAGGCCACCGAGCAAGAGATGCCCGCCGCCGTCGATCCCGAGGCAGAGTCCATGGGTCAGGCAGCACGCCGCGGGGCGTTCACCGAGCCCCCCGTTGCAGACGCACCGGAAGCGCTCGAAGTACCCGTCGAAGAGGCGCCAGTAGCGCCCGAGGTTCCCGTCGCTTCCGCGGCCACCAGCGCAGAGCCTGAAAGCCCGGCGGAGCCCAGCTGGGAGATCCCCCAGCTCGAGGACGAGAAGCCAGAGGCCGACGACCGGCCCACGTTCGCGATGCCTAAGTTCGACTCGCAGCACGACGCGGGCAGCGCGTTCGCCGCAGGCGCAGCTGGCCTGGGGGCAGCGGGCATTGCGGGAGGCAGTGACACGCAGAACGAGTCTTCCGACGCTCACGACATCGCACGCGTACCCGAGGAAGGCGACGCGCCTGTCGCGCCGCAGGAGACTCCGGACGAGCCCCAGGTGTGGGCTATTCCGCAGTTGGAAGATGACGACCATGCGGTCGGAGACGCTGACTTCCACGCGGCAAGCCGGTGGGGTGCCCCACCCGCAGCAGCAGCCACACAGGATGAGGCGCCGTATGCGGACGTCACGCCTGTGGCCGAAGAGCCCAGCGAGGCCGCACCCGTGGCAGAGGACGTGCCTGAGCACGAGAGTTCCCCCGCATTCGGTGAGATGCCCCAGCGTCCCGTGCCGTCCTACGGTGTCGAGCAGGTGTCACTTGAAACCGGACCGACCTTCTCTGAGCCCGCACCGAGCGCGCCAGCCGCCGCACCGCCCGCCCCCACGGGAGCGCCGCTCTCAGAGGGCAACGATCCCGCGCCTTACACCCCAGTGCCTTACGCCCCCGTGGCTGACGCAGCACCAGTGGAGACGCCCCAGCCCGCGGTGCCGTCGCACGAGATGGACCCGGCTGCGCTGGCTGCGCTTACCGCGACCCCGAGCATGGATGACCTCATGCATCCGGGTGAGGACGACGACAAGCCAAACTTCTTCTCGCGACTGTTTGGCCGCGGCAAGAAGGCGACCGATGCACCGGAGCCCGCCCCGGCACCGGCCGTTAATAGGGCGCCCGCAGCGGCCCCCGTTTTCGCGCCGATCACGCCGCCTTCCCAGCCGACCCCGCCAGCCCCTGCGGCCTCGCCAACCACCGGATTCTCTCCGATTGAGACACCCGAACCCGCGCAAGGTCGCCAGGAAGAGCCGGCAGCGGAGCCCGTGGCTCAGCCCGACGCTCAGCCCGCCTGGGGCCAGTTCGCCCCGGCGGTGTCACTGCACGATGCGCCCGCAAAGGACGAGTCGCCGTGGCACACGCAGTCCAGTCCCGCTCCGCAGCAGACTGCAGAGCCGACGCCGTCATCCGAGTCGGCCCAGCCGGCCGAGCCCGCTCCGCCGGCACCCGCGCCAACTGTGGCAAGCTTCTTTTCGCCACGCACGGAGGATGCTCCACAGCAGACGCAGTTCTCGCCCGACGAACTCGCGAGCCCCATGGGCTGGGAGGCAGCCGGAGCCAGCGCGCTGCAGGCCGCGGAGCCCGACGTTCAGACGTCCTACAGCCCCAAGGTGGACCTTGACTCCGACCACGACGGCGGTTCCGACCTGTCGAGCGTGTTCAGCGAGTTCAGCTCGCTGTCCGCCGAGCGACCCAAGGTGGAGAAGACTCGTGCAGGTTTGCAGAAGCGACGCTCGGCCGACGCTCCTCCCGTGCAGGTCACGCCCATCGAGGAAGAAGTGGTGGTCGCGCCTCGCGAACGCGACGCCGATGCCGTACGTTCACGTTTTAGTAGTTTCTATTCCGGCACCGAGCGTGCTCGTTCTGATGCGGCCGAATTTGAGCGGTCTCAGGCGACTAGCGACGTGAAGGAATGAGAGTATGACCCACATCAGTGATCAACCGCTCCGGACCCGGAGCAGCAACCTCAAGGAGGAGCAGTGACCGCGCTCAGTACTGAAGCCACTAACTTCGGATGGCTTCTGGACAATTTTGTCCAAACCGTGCCCGGCACTCGCCACACCCTGGTCGTCAGTGCTGACGGCCTGCTCATGGCGATGTCGAAGAACCTCGATCGCACCGGCGGTGACACGCTTGCGGCCGTTGTATCCGGCATGGCTTCGCTGACTCGTGGCGCCGCACGCCAACTGCAGGCGGGTGAAGTTCGCCAGTCAATCATTGAGATGGACGAACTGTTCCTATTCCTCATGAGTGTGTCCAACGGCTCTGTTCTGGCAGTGGCCGCCGACTCCACCTGTGATGTGGGACTCGTGGGCTACGAGATGACGCTGCTGGTGTCGCGCACGGAGAACGCGCTCACCCCTCAGCTCATCACGGAGATGCGTCAGAACCTGCCCACGGATGGCGCCACGCGCGCCTAGGTAGATATGACCGATTCAATGGCGACATCGGAACACGGTGACGAAGAGGCTTACACAGTGCGCCCGTACGCCGTCACCGGCGGGCGCGTGAGTGCTGCGAGCACTGGCCTTCCCATGGAGGCGCTCGTCGAAGCGCTGTCCGATTATCAGACTTTGCGGGGGCTTACCCCTGAAAAGAAGAAGATCCTGCAGCTTGCTGCAGGACAGTACCAATCCGTGGCTGAACTTTCGGCTCACACCCGGCTTCCGCTGGGTGTGGTCCGGGTGCTCGTCACGGATCTTGCCGATCAAAATCATCTGAAAATTCATACCGGCGGAACGGCGAGCGATGCAACGACGCACGACGAGTCCGGCGGTCTTTCCCTGAGTCTCTTGGAGAGTGTCCTCGATGGCATCGCAGCCCTCTGACGCACCGACGGCGCCCGTTAGCGCCCCCGTTGCAGCCCCTACCGTTGTCAAAATCGTGATCGCTGGTGGTTTTGCCGTGGGCAAGACCACCTTCATCGGCTCGATCTCTGACATTGATCCCCTCAACACCGAAGCCGCCATGACGGAGCACTCGGTGGGCGTCGACGACGCCGGTGGGGTCACTGACCGCAAGACCACCACGACGGTGGCGATGGACTTTGGTCGCATCGCTCTGCCTGGTTCGCTTTGGCTTTACCTGTTCGGCACGCCCGGCCAGGACCGCTTCTTGTTCATGTGGGATGACCTGGTACGTGGCGCCATCGGCGCGGCCGTGCTGGTCGACACCGAACGCCTCGACCAGTGCTTCCCCGCCGTTGACTACTTTGAGGGCAAGGGCATTCCCTTCGTCGTCTGCGTTAACTGCTTTGACGGTGTGGCTCGTCACCAGCTCGAGGACGTGCGTGAGGCACTCGGGCTGTCGCCCGAGACCCCCATTATGTACACGGATGCGCGCGAGAAGGCCGCTACCAAGCAGGCGCTGATCGCGGTCGTCCAACTCGCCATGAAGCGACTGAAGAACGACTAGTACATCTGTACTGATGGCGGGCGGCGCACCTCAGGGCGTGCCGCCCGTCGTCGCGTACCGGGATAGTGTGTGACGTGTGATTTATGTCGATGGCACTGCGCTGATCCGCTTCCTCCCCGGGGTGCGGTACTTCGACGAATGGAACGAGTGGGCGGTGCCGCGCATCAACGCGCTGGCCACCACGCAACTGGGACTGACCGAGTTACGCCAGGCGGCCGAACTCTTTCCACGCGAGACCAAATCCAAGGCATTCGACGTGGTCGAGCAGGTGCGCGCCAAGATGCCGGTGATCCGGTTCTCTGACGAGAACGTCTCCGTCTCCACGCACGCCTCCGTGGTACTCAAGCCCTTCGCAGCGCTGCATCTTGGTGCCGCCGTGGCTCACAGTGCGATCGACACCATCGCCACGTACGACGGCGACCTGGCCCGCGTTGCGGAGCTCTACGAATTGAAGATCATCACGCCCGGGCTGTACCCCGGCTGGCACAACGGAACCGCGCGAGGCTAGGCGCGCGACGAGCACGGCGCGCGATGAGACGGCCGCTGGGACTACCCGGATTATCTAGACTCGCGTATGCCTGGCATAATCACACGGTGCCGTTCTTTCGGCGCACGCTAGGAGAGTTGACCGAGCGGCCGAAGGTGACAGTCTTGAAAACTGTTGAGGCGTAACCCGCCTCCGCGGGTTCGAATCCCGCACTCTCCGCCATTTTCACTTGAGGCAAGCCGCCCGCTCCGGTCGCCCGTGTCGTGCGTAATGCGCCTTGCGCTTACACCCGCGCGCAAATCAGCCGCCAAATGAGCCGAGATGTAAGCGCAGGGGCCGCGGGGTCGGCCCGGAGTCTCGCTCGCCGAGCGCCGCCCACAGACTCAACTAGGGCTGATGAGGATGCGCGCTTTGGTAACTGAGCCCATGGGCAGGTAGTCTGTGATCTCGCTAGGAGACGTCGCATAGTCCGGCCTAGTGCGCATCCCTGCTAAGGATGTGACGGAGCAATCCGTCCGTGGGTTCAAATCCCACCGTCTCCGCCACTGTGAACCCTCGGGTTCGCGAGTGCAAAACATGAGTGTGCAAGGCTGTATACTCGTGACTCGGCCTTTGGGCCGGCGCGCCCGTAGCTCAACGGATAGAGCATCTGACTACGGATCAGAAGGTTGGGGGTTCGAATCCCTCCGGGCGCACCAGACAAGAAGAATCCCGCCGGCCCACTGGGCCGGCGGGATTTTCTTTTGCCCGACACGGTGTTGAACAGTTGGCCATCGGCGGTGTGTAACCCCATCGCGGGCGGATTGGTCGCGTGAGCGTGAGAATCTTCGACGGCACAGGGGTGTTGTAACCAGTGGGAATTTCATCTGTCGCCATGACAGTCTCCTCAGTGGGGGTGAAGTTTCGACACTATCCGCAAAGAGCGAGGGCGGCAGGGTTGGCGAGGGGTTGTGACGCCCCCTGTGCCCCCCTATGCTCGGAAGTCCGGGACCTGATCAGGTGCATCCGCCGGACGCGCATCAGGACCGTCGAACTTTAGGGAGACGTTCTCAATGGCTGAGCCCAAAGCACCAACCGAGGCGATCAAGCAGGCGCACGCGAAAATCCTTGCGACCCTGCCATTCGATGACACGGCCGACTTCGATGCCGCGGACCGAGGCTTCCTCGGCACTCACGAGCCCAACATCATCAAGGATGCCGACGGCAACGTGGTGTGGGACGCCGAGAGCTACGACTTCCTTGAGGGCGACGCCCCCGAGTCTGTGAACCCCAGCCTGTGGCGCCAGTCCAGCCTGGTCGCCAAGCACGGCCTGTACGAGGTCACTGAGGGGCTGTATCAGGTTCGCGGGTTTGACCTATCGAACATCACCTTCGTAGAGACGAACTCCGGCGTGGTCGTGATCGATCCGCTGATCTCGGCGGAGACGGCCTCTGCCGCGTTCGACCTCTACAAGGAGCACCGAGGCGACCGTCCACTGGTCGCCGTCATTCACACCCACAGCCACATCGACCACTTTGGTGGCATCTTTGGCATCACCTCACGCGAAGCGGTCGAGGCCGGCGACGTGCAGATCGTCGCCCCCGAGGGCTTCCTCGAGCACTCAATCGAAGAGAACGTCTTCGCTGGTGTCGCCATGGGTCGTCGCGCGGGCTACATGTATGGCGCTGCGCTCGCTCGTGGCGAGCGTGGCCAGGTGGGCGCCGGTCTTGGTCAGTCCACCTCGCAGGGCGAGGCCGGAATCCTCGAGCCGACACTCATCATCACCACTACCGGCGAAACCCACACCTTCGACGGCCTCGAGATCGAGTTCCAGATGGCGCCCGGCACCGAGGCTCCGGCGGAGATGCACTTCTACTTCCCCAGCCTGCGCGCGCTGTGCATGGCCGAGAACGCCACCCACACCCTGCACAATCTGCTGACGCTGCGTGGCGCCGTGGTGCGTGACCCCCACGTATGGTCCCAGTACCTCACCGAGGCCATCGAGGTCTTCGACGGCAAGGCCGACGTGGCCTTCGCGTCGCACCACTGGCCCACGTGGGGTGCGGACAACATCCGCGAGTTCCTGTCGACGCAGCGCGACCTCTACGCGTACTTGCACGACCAGACGCTGCGCATGCTCAACCAGGGCATGACCGGTGCTGAGATCGCGGAGGAGATCACGCTGCCTCCAGTGCTGGAGAACGCATGGAACGCCCGCGGCTACTACGGGTCTGTCAGCCACAACGTCAAGGCCATTTACCAGCGCTATATGGGCTGGTTCGACGGCAACCCTGCACGACTGTGGCCGCACCCGCCGGCCGCTGAGGCGACGCGGTATGTGGACGCCATGGGCGGCATCGGCCGTGTTGTCGAACTCGCACAGGTGGCGTTCGACGAGGGCGACTTCCGTTGGGCTGCGACCCTGCTCGACCACGCGATCTTTGTGGACGAGAATGACCAGTCAGTGCGCGACCTCTACGCGGACACGCTCGAGCAGTTGGGCTACGGCGCGGAGAACGGCACGTGGCGCAACTTCTTCTTATCTGGTGCCACCGAGCTTCGTGGCGAGAACTTTGGTACGCCGACCACCACCAACTCGCCCACGATCATGGCGCAACTCACCCCGGCGCAACTGTTCGACTCGCTGTCGCTCAGTATTGACGGCCCCAAAGCGTGGGACCTAGATCTGGCTATGGACGTCACGCTGACGGACCTGGAGACCAACTACCGGGTGACGCTGCGCAATGGTGTGCTGGTCTACATCGAGCGCCCGGCTCGCGACGATGCTCAGCTCACGCTGACGTTGACCAAGTCACGCCTGCTCACGCTTGCGGGTGGCGACACCACGAGTGAGGGCGTCGAGCTCACCGGCGACACGGGTGTGTTGCCGCAGCTGCTCGCCGTGCTGACCAAGGGCGACCCCGCGTTCAACATCATCACCCCGTAGTTCACGCAGACAGTGGCGGCTGCTGGAGACTCCCTCAGGGGATCTACCGCAGCCGCCACTGTGCGTTGACGGGAGGGGCGTGCCGCCACGCGACGCGCATGATTACTCGGTCGGAAGGATCCCGTCCCAGGCGAACTTCTCGAAGGGCGGGTCGACCGGGGTCTTAGCCAAGTGGTTGGTGTAGTTCGACATCACCTTCTGAGACACGCCAAGAACCACTTCGAGCACCTGGCGCTTGGTGTAGCCGGCGTCCAGGAAGGTCTGTACCGCGTCATCGTCGACGTTCCCGCGGTTGCGCACCACCGCGAGGGTAAAGGTACGCAGCGCCTCGAGGTGGGCGGTAGGTAAGGGGGTGCCGTCGCGCAAGGCGTTGGTGATCTGGTCGTCTACCTGCATGCTCTTGGCGATACCCGTGTGTGCGGGCACGCAGTAGTGGCACTCGTGCTCCACGTTGACGGACTGCCAAAGCACCGTCACCTCGTCCTTGTCGAAGCTCGAGTCAAGGACGAGTTGGTGAAGGTGAAGGTAACCCTCGAGAAGCCCAGGGGCTTCCGCCATGGTGCCGTGGAGGCCGGGGATGCGACCGTTCTTCTTCTTGGAGCCGGCGAGTAGTTCCTTGCTCGCCTCCGGGGCGCTGTCCAGGTCGTGTATTGGGAAGTCAGTCATGGGTGCTCCTTTTCGATTGCGGGCTGCCAGGCCTTGGCGCCCTTGATCGTGCCTTATGTACCAAACGGTACATTAATAAATTGCACTTTGCTACCGAGGGGTTTCAAATAGGACCTAGGCGTCGTAATATGGATCGATGAACACCAACACGTCGGCTACCGTCGGCCGCCCCCGGCTATTCGATGAGGACGCCGTGCTCGCCGAGTTGACGGCATTGTTCTGGCGACAGGGCTACGGGCAGACCTCCATGGCGGACATCGTCGACGCGAGCGGTGTGCATAAGCCGAGTCTCTACCGAACGTTCGGCTCTAAGGAGGAGTTGTTCGCCTTAGTCCTGCGTCGCTACCTCGCGGAGAGGATCGCGATGTTTGCTCAGATGATCGAACTCTCGGGACCCGGAGTCGCCGGGATCCAGAACTTCCTCGACTTGTTTGAGGCCGATGCTGTGTCCGAGCGTGGTCGAGACGGTTGCCTCATGGTGATGGCGTCCAACGAGCTCCGCGGCGTACTCCCTGGCTACGACTTCTCCGCGGACTATCGCGAGCAGATGCGAGGGCAGATCCACCTGCTGATCCTCCAGTCCGGAGAGGTCGACGGGACGGGGGTGGCCGAAGCTCGTACTGACCTTGTTACGGCGTACCTCCTGGGGCTCAACGTCGTCATGCGCTCCACCGCCGATGCCGCGGAGATTCACCGGTACGTCGATGCGATGCGCGCAACTGTCCGGACCTGGTAGCTCGGCCGCTAGAAGCACTCTTAGGGGCGCTCCCGTAGCCGCCATTGCGCGCCGCCGATGAGCCACTCGGTCAGGAAGATGTCTCCGGTCGCGTCGACGGCCACGCCGTGAGGTGAATTGAGCACGCCTGGCGTGAGAGTCGGCCGTACTAGAGCGCCGTGGACCAAGACATTTGGCCAGGGCGCGCTACGAGTCGTGGGCGCGGGTGGATCGGTGAGGCGCGAGACCCCGTCATCCGGCCCGACCTCCAGCAGCCCACCATGCAGGTCGGTGACCACCACGGTGGTCCCGCGCTGGGCGAGGCACGACGGGCTAGTGAGAATGTCAGATGCAATGACCCGCGAGACGCTGCCGTCGATCCCGAAGGCGACGATGCGACGGTTGCCGCGGTCCGCCACCAGGATCTCCGGCGAATCCCGCCGGCGATCCACCACGAGGCCGTGCGGGCAATCGAAGAGGACGCCTTCAGCGCCCCTCAGGGTCAGGGTGAGCGTGCCATCCGGATCAAAGCGATGCACCAGCGACTCTCCATAGCCGTCAGCTACCCAGACTGCCCCCGAGTCATCCTCCACCACCGAGGTTGGGCGCCAACGAGCGTCCTCATAGTCGGGCAACTCGGGCTGGGACAGTTCCGCGACGATGCTCGCCGTGTCATAGTCGCGCGAGCCGAGGTCAATGAGCACGGCACGCCCCGGGTGGATACTCTCGTCGTATCCCAGCCCCGGACGAGCCTTAGCGCCAGGATCGGCTAGCCACAGCATCGTCTCCGAACCGGGCCACCGGGATATCCCGTGAACCTCCTGGAGCGCCACGGCGACCGACCGGGCAGTGCCGGCCTCGACATCGGCGACGATCAGCCGTCCGCCTTCCGGGGCGCAGAAAACAGCGCGGCCATCGGGAAGTACCTCGATGCCCGAGTGGGCCCACTCGTCGCTTCCGGCGCTGTCGGGCCAGAGGTCGGTCCATTCCCACGTGATCATGCGGCGGTCCCCGCGGCGAGGGGCTGCGCCATGAGTTCCTTGCGGTAGGTCAGCATCTGACCGGTCATCCCTATTCCGCATACGCCCACCAGTCGGTGGTCGCGGTAGTAACCCACGAGGCACTCGCCGGCGAGATCCCCGGCGAGCAGCGTGGAGCGGTCGGCGAGGCGCGTCATGCCGTACGCGAGCAGGTGGACGTCGTATTGGTCGGTCCAGAACGATGGCAGCGGCGCAAAGGGAGTCGCGGCGACATCGAGATGGGAGGGGTCGCCGGCGAGCATCGGCGCCATGACGGAGGCCGCGCGCTTCGCCGTCTCCGTGGGAATGTTCCAGTGCTCGACCGATGCCGACTCGATGCCGTGGTGCGGATGCGGGTAGCTTGCGACGTCGCCCACCGCAAAAACGTTGTCGTGAGGCGAGCCGTCGGCACGCACCACGCGCATGGCGGAGTCCGTGCGAAGCCCACGGGTGGCGTCGACGTCATTGCTGGAAATCCATTCGACGTTGGGGGAGGAGCCGACGGCCTCGACCAGCACGTCGCACGCAAGGGTGCGCCCGTCGGCGAGGTCGACGTGAGCCAGGTAGGGGTGGCCCAGCGCTGCGGTGATGCGCGTGCCCATGGAGAATGCCACGCCGTGGTCCTCGTGGCGGACTTGCATGGCGGCGCCCAGGTCGTGGCCCAGCGCGGCCTCCATGGGCACGGCGGTCGTTCCTACGACGTGGACGTCGCACCCGAGTCCGATGGCGGTGGCGGCAACTTCGCAGCCGATGAACCCGGCCCCGGCGATCACGACCCGTGTGCCGGGGGTCAGTACGTCCCGCAAAGATCGGGCATCGTCGATTGTCCGTAGCGCGTAGCGGCCTTCGGTGGCGCCGCCGGGCACGTGAAGACGACGTGGACGGACGCCCGTCGCCACCACGAGCGCGCTGAACGTGCGAACCTCGCCTCGGTCGTCGGTCACGATGTTGGCCCCGAGATCGGCACTGACGACGCGAGTCCCGGTGACCCAGGTGACGTCCGAGATGGCGGGCCGGTGGGCGAAGGTGAGATTCTCAAGGGCGTCATCCGCGCCATGAAGGGCGGCCTTGGACAGGGGTGGCCGCTGATAGGGCAGGTGTGACTCGTCGCCTATGACGGTAATGGGGCCGTCGTAGCCGGAGCGGCGCAGGGACTCGGCGGTACGTAGGCCGCCCAGCGAGGCGCCCACGACGATCACGGGAAGTGTGGTCATGATGTTAGCGCGCCATCGAGATTGCCTGCATGGGGCAGATGTCGATCGCGTCCTCGATGGCCTCGCGATCGTCGTCCGCGACCTGCGCGACGTACTCGAGGCGATCCTTGGCGTTGAGCTCGAACACGTGGGGCGCCTCGAGGACGCACTGGCCGTAGTGCTGGCACTGAGACATGTCGACTTTGACGTTGATCACGGGGGACCTCCGGGGATAGGTGGCTGGCGATGCGGCCAGTATTACATAAAATAGTCGGTAAGTGTCTAAATTGGCGAGATGGCACGATGAGTCCATCGACAAGGGGGGCTCATGGGCGAGGCGAAAGGCCACAGCAAGGTGGAGATGCGCCGCCGCAACCTGGCGGTGATGCTGACCCGCGTGCAGCGCTCCGGTGCGATGTCGCGCTCGGAACTCACCAACGCGCTCGGGCTATCGCGCACCACCGTCCTGGAACTCTCTCAGCAACTTGCCGAGCTGGGCCTGGTAACGGAGGCCGACTCTCCGCGTGAGGCCGGCGCCGGCCGCCCCAGCCGGGTGGTGCGTGCATCGGACCGCATCGTCTCACTTGCCGTCAACCCCGAGAGCGACGCGCTGACCGTGGGCCTGGTCACCCTTGGGGGCGTGCTTCTCCGGAGCGTGCGCATCCCCACCCAGGGTTCGATGACGCCCGAACAGGCAGCCGATGCTGCCGCCGGCGCGTGGGCTGCGTTGCGTGACGAGTTGCCGACTGGGGCAACCGTGGTCGGCGCGGGCGCCGCCATCCCCGGACAGGTGGCACGCGAGGCAGGGCTCGTGCTGAATGCCCCCCGGCTTGGCTGGCACGACGTGGCGTTCGCCGAGATGCTTCACGGCAGACTCGGCATGCCCGTCGCAATCGACAATAACGCCCGTGTGGTGACCGCCACCGAGCATCTGCGCGGGGTCGCACGCGACTGTAGTGACTTCATCTACGTCTTCGCCGGCGCAGGCGGAATTGGCGGAGGCGTCTTCTCCGGCGGCCGCCCGCTGCTCGGCAGGAATGGGCTGGCCGGCGAGATCGGGCACGTGCGGTTGACGGCCGATGCGGTCGCTGACTTTGGCGGGCTCACGGGAACGCTCGAGGCTCACGTGCGTCGTGACGAGATCGTGGATGTACTTGGTGGGACGTCGGGTGACGATCTGGAGTTGGACGCGCGGATCTCCGTCGCACAGGGCCCAGAATTCACCGCGATTGCCACCCGCCAGCTCGAAGCGCTCGCGGGAGCGCTCGGAAGCCTGGCGAATGTCTTCGACCCGCAGGCCCTGGTGCTGGGGGGATTCGCGGGTTCGCTCTATCAGCGCCTGCCCGAGGTATTCGATTCCGCGCTCGCGGCCTCGGTCCTGCCCGGCATCGGCACGGGCCTTGAGGTGCGGACGTCGGTGGACACCGCCAGCGCGGTGCTGGTGGGGGCGGCTCAGCTTGCGTTCGAGCCGGTCCTGGCGGATCCGCTGAGCGTCGTGTTGGTCCCACGAGAGTAGTCGCCGCCACTCAGGGATGCGTCCATGGTAATCTTCTCGAAGAATTTAGACGATTACCGATTTTATTGAGGAGTGCGCCGTGGCACACCAGACTTACCAGGGGCGACGCGAGGTCCGGGGTCACGCCAACGTGCGTGCCGCGCTTAAAGACACCGAGACCTACTCGAGCGACCTGCTGGGCGATCGTGACGTGCGCAGCTACCGTCAATTGCCTCTGGAGGCGGACCCGCCGCGACACACGAAGTACCGTCAGGCTCTCCAACCGCTCTTCATGGGCGACGCCATTGCACCCAAGGCGCCGCGCTTCAAGGCGCTGGCACGTGAGCTTATTGATGGGATCACGGCACGCGGAGGTGGCGAACTGACCACGGAACTCGCCCTGCCGTACGTGATTGGCTGCCTCACCATCGTCTACGAGCGCCCGCAGGATTACGAGGAGTGGCTGTCGTGGGGACCCGACGTGTGGACCGCGGAGGCCTACGCGAAGGGCGAGGTCTCCGAGGAGTCGATCCGCGCCCAGCGTGACCGTGACTTCGACAAGCCCAGCCAGCGCTCCGGCAAGATGCTCGACGACTACCTCGCGCGCGTGTTCGACGCAGCGGAGGCCAAGGGGGACGTCGCACCCGAGGACCGCGACGTGTGGGACCAGATCGTCGCGCTCGAGATCGACGGCGAGCGCCTGACCCGTGACGAGATGAAGGGCATCGCCAATGTGCTGCTGGCGGGCGGTCGCGACACGGTCATCAAGGTCGTGACCGGCATGGCGTGGCACCTGATGCGCAACGCCGAGGACCGCGACTACCTCACGCGAGAGCCCGATGCCTTCAACAGCGCCTTCGCGGAGATGGTGCGCTACCTGTCGCCACTGTCCAAGATGGAGCGCGTGCTACCCGAGGACCGCCAGGTTCCGGACGCCCAACGGGACGCATCGAAGTATGTGCTGATGAGCTACGTTTCCGCGAACTACGACGACTCGGTGTTTCCCGACCCGGAGACGCTGGATCTGCACCGCAAGCGCACGCCCCACCTGGGGTTCGGATTCGGCAAGCATTCCTGCATGGGGATGAATATTGCCGAGCACGAGACCAAGGCGTTCCTGCAGACCCTGCTCGAGTCGTGGCCGGCGTGGGAGTTCGACGGTGAGCCCGAGATTGTCTGGGAGGTTGATGGCGAAGGCGCCGACGCGCACACCATCTTGGAACGCTTCGCGTCGGTGCCCGTACGCGTCGCATAGGGGTAGAGGCGACAGATGTGGTTCAGTTATCCCCATGACCAACGCAGCTAGCCCCACGGGCGACCAGATCCACCTCGAGCGCCAGGTCGGGGACTCGACCGTCACCGCAACTGTCACCAGCATCGGCGCCGGCCTGCGCGTGTTGCGGGTGGGCGACATCGACATCATCCAAGGATTTCCGGCCGATGCCGAGGTCGCCTTTTGCGCGGGGCAGATTCTGATCCCGTGGCCCAACCGGGTGCGAGACGGAGCATGGTCGCACGAGGGTACTGCTCTCCAGCTGCCCATTAACGAGGCGGACCGCAACAATGCCATTCACGGCTTCTTGCTGACCTTGCCGCACGAGGTGATGGCCTCTAGCCCCGAGTCGGTGCTACTTCACACCACGATTGCGGCCAGCGACGGCTACCCCTGGGAGCTCAGCGTCGTCACCGAGTATGTCCTGACTGAGGCGGGTGTGGCGATCACGCACCGCATCACGAACGCCTCCGCGACTCCTGCCCCAGTGGCCGTGGGTTCGCACCCCTTCCCCCGCATCGGCGACGTACCGACCGAGGACCTGGTGGTGACGCTCGATGCCGCCACCCGCGTCGTGGTGGACGAGCGTCTGAACCCCACGGGAACCGAGGCCGTCGAGGGCACTCGCTTTGACCTACGCGCCGGCCAGCGTGTGGGGGACTTTGACCTGGATACGGCGTACGCGGACATTACGCCGCGCCCCGACGGCACGCGCGCGTTGACTGCCACCGCACCGGACGGGCGCTCCGTCACGGTCTGGGGCGACAGCAACTTCACCCAGGCGCAGGTTTTCAACACGGATGAGTTTCCGGCCGATGGTGGGACCACCTGGGCGGTCGCCCTTGAGCCCACAACGGCGGCGCCGAACGCGCTCGCCTCCGGAGAGGATCTGCATCTCGTGGCGCCGGGTGAGACCTGGGAGTTGACCTGGGGTATTGAGTACAACCCGAACAACTAGCCCGCGCCCTGTTCCTAGTCTAGGAAAAGGCGCGCACGTGCGGGTAGGGTACTTGTAGGTCCGTCAAAAGCGGCGGTCTGTTTACTTTTCTAAAGGGGTAGTAATGGATTTTCTCGGTGACTTCCTGAACGTGTTGCTCTTCACGCTCTGGATCTTTATCTTCATCTCGGTCATCATGCTCGTGGTTCGTATCCTGATGGATATCTTCCGCGACCACGACCTCTCCGGCTGGGGCAAGACCGGCTGGACCTTCCTGATCATCGTCTTCCCGCTGATCGGCGCACTGATCTACCTGATCGCTCGCGGCAAGGGCATGGCAGAGCGCAACGTCAAGGACGCGCAGGCAATGCACAACGCTCAGGTCGAGTACACCCGCTCGCTGGTCAACGAGGCCTCGGGCCCCGCGGCCGACATCAAGGCAGCGCAGGACCTCCTCGACGCGGGCACGATCAACCAGGCCGAGTTCGACAAGCTCAAGGCAAAGGCCCTCGCTTAATTAAGCGAGGCTCCACGCCAGACGGTTCGCCGTCGCCAAGGCGGGTGTTCCCTTCGGGGAGCGCCCGCCTTTTGCGTTACCCGACGATGCGCTCGCCGGCGTCGTCCAGTGAGACGCGCTGACGATCCTCGCCCTCGCCGGACACCACCGTGACGGCGGTGTCACGACCCTCGGGGAGCATGCGGGCGGTCACCGTGCCGTGCTGCGCGCGCTCAAGTTCATTCACCACGACTCTGCCTAGCCGCCGCATCGCGTCGCCGGATGGCAGCGGCGCGCCGCGGTCGTCGAGCAGGTTCACCGTCACGCCCCGTGATCGCGCGTCACGAGCTGCATCCGCGATGGTGGGTAGGGTGAGCGAGCGGCCGCGGACGCTGTCGCGCAGCTCCGCCTCGACAGTCTGGAACACTCGTCGGTCCTCGTCTGTCAGGGGGGCGCCAATTGCAATTCGCTCCAGGTGCGGCACCGCGAGCGCGGCCAACTCGGACACCCGCTGTCGGCGAATTTCCAGGCTGGCGTCCGCAGCGGCCGCCGCCGCGGCGGCATCTACCGAACGGTTGGTCAGCGTGTTGATGATGCGCGCAGTGCGCCGCAGGCTCGACGCGAACAGGGTGGCCACGAGCAGGATCCCCCAGTGGTTCTGCATGAGTGTCAACCCAAACAGCGGGCTGTGGCCAACGCTGACGGCCCACCATATGGTGATCGCCGTGAGGAGCGCGATGCCGAGCCACGCTATGCGCGCGCGCCTGCGCAACGCCAGGAAGAACAGCAGCCAGGTTGCGGCGCCCAAGTTCCACGACTCTCGGCCGAGGCCATCGGCCTGGGGGAAGTGCCAGTTCATGACCAGCGCGGTGACACACACGATGGCAACAATCGCGACGGTGTCCAGCCAGGGCAGGGGGTCCGCGTGTGGGCGGGTGACGATCAGCGCGCCAGCACTGATGAGCACAAGCCCCACAAACGACGGCCAGGCCGACTGCATGCGGTCCAGGGTCGCGAGGGTGAACACCACGTTGGAGAGGATGAAGAGGTAGAGAATAAAGCGTGCCGGCGCGGACTTAAGCGAGAGCAGGTCACTGACGTCCGTGGGTGTGGAGACCAGATCCGCCGGCTTGGAGGAGCCGTCATGGCGCAGGGTTCTCTCGGTCATGGTCGCCTCCAGGAGAGGTCGACGGTGGTGCCCGCACCGGGTCTCGACGTGACGGCAGCATCGCCGCCGGATATGGACCTCATGCGCTCGATGATGCTTACTCGGATACCAAGCCTGCGCGGGCCTACCGACTTGGGTGCGAACCCGCGGCCAGAGTCACGGATTCGCACGGCGGCTCCTGTTTCCGTGACATCGATGTGTACCTCGCGACTCACGGCCTCGTCCCCGTGGCCCGCGTACTGGGCACTGTTGCGGATCGCCTCGGCGAGGGCCTCGGTCATCGCCGCGACCACGCTGGCCGGAGCCGATTCCGTGGTTTGCAAGCGGTAGGAGAAGTCAACGTCGGCAATGATGCCCGTCACGGTGGCGCGCAGTGCAGCGGTGAACTCCTCTGGACTGTAGGTGGTGCGTCCGGTGCCATCTTGGGTGATCGCGGCGATGGCGGCCAGCGCGCGTTGCGCCTGCTCCGCGAGCCCTGGGGCTGCGCCCTTGCGTCCTGCGGTCAGTAGCACCGACATGACGTCGTCGTGCACGATGGCGTTGATGCGCGTCTGCTCCCGGTCGCGAGTACGTCGCGAGGCCTCGAGCGATGCCTGCGCGCGTGCTCTCGCGGCGACCTGGTCTTGGCGCTCCGCAGCGTGCACCACAGCGGTGGCGACCCCCATGAGAATCAGCGAGAAGACCATCCCGCCGAGCCCGTCGAGGATGGCGTCGAGAGTGGAGTCGGCCCGGGACAGAATCTGATTGACCGCAACGATGGGCCCCGTGGCGATCGCGTACGCCCATACCCAACGCCCTTGCCAACGCACCGCGGTGATGGTCGCGGCTAGCGCGGTCACCCCCTGGAGCCACGGCGACGCATCATTCGCCAGGACGTCCACCGTCATCGATGGCACCCACAGCAACTCCGCCACCACGAACCCGACCGACGCGGTGGCAGCGAGCGCATACATCGCGCGCAGGGAAATCACGAAGGGCAGCACCACAAAGGTCGCCGGCAACAGGATCACCACTGCCACCGCCCCCCATGCGTACGCGGGACGCAACTGGCTCATCTGGGCGAGGATCCCGCCACCGCCGGTCGCGAGCAGGGCGCCAAAAACGATCGCCCCGATTCCCGTCGCGAGGAACAGCATGCGTTGCATGCGGTCGCGGGCGTCGTGGGTCACCACAGGAATGCCGGCCGATGCTGAGGCTGCCGAGGCGGCGGGCTCCCCTTGGTCCGGGGCTACCTGGGTTGTCACGCTGGACCTTCGAGCAGGCCGTCCTCAAGCGCACGCTTGTAGAGATCTACGCGGGTGGTGGCTGGTCGCCCGACTTCCGCGTACTTCTTGCGAATCCGGCTGACGTAGTCCGCGACAGTGTCGCGGGAAAGCTTGGTGATTGTCGCCACGGAGGTTGCCGTCTCGCCAGAGGCGTACAGCGACAGAATCTCTTGCTCACGAGCGCTGAGCCTCGCGTCCGGCAGTTGCGCATCGGAGTCAATGGCTGCAGCCCAGTCCACTCCAAAGACCTCGCGTCCACGAGCAGCCGTGCGGATGGCGTCAAGCAGAGTCTCCGCGTCGGTGGATTTGCGTATCAACCCTAGTGCGCCTGACCGCGCGGCGGACTGGATCAGTCGCCGGTCTTCAGCGCCGGTGTAGATCAGCACGTGTGCACCACGGGAGTGAACGGCGCGTACGTTGTCCTCGGGGAGTGACCCGTCGGCAAGGCGCAGGTCCAAGACCACCAGGTCGACGTTTTCGCCAAGACCGTCGAGCTCCGCGACCGTCTCGACCATGCCCACCAGGCGCAGGTCATCGGTGGCGTTGACCAGGTCTCGGAATCCGAGCGCGATCAGCGCGTGGTCCTCGACCAGCGCAATAGTCGGCGTTGCCATGCTCATGTGGTGACCTCCCTGGTGGATAGCGTAGTCGGAGCGGGGGACAAACGTGCTCCCTGCCCCCCTTTTGGGGGGCTTTACGGCGGGGCAATCGAGTGCCACTCTGGGAACTGGCGACGCAGCGGCCGCGAGAAGAGGCATTGCGCACTGTCGCCCAGGCCGGCATGAAGGGAGGGCGTTAGGTGCATTGGTCAGCTGAGGAGTACCTGCTGATGGGCACGGGTGCGTTGTTCATCGTCGTCCTGCTGTTGGGGCGCTCCCCCACGGTTTCGCTGTCGCGTATGTCCTACGTAATGTTCTCCGCGGCGGCTGCCGTGTGTGTGACGGCGGGAGTGTTGCTCGCGACCGTCGACGACGCTTGGTACCCGCCGGTGCTATGGCTACTCCCCGTTATTCCTGCGGTCGAGATCGTCATCCTGGTGCGTGACGCCTTGAGTCGTGAGGAAGACGCCGCCGAGGCGGCGGAGTTGGTGGCGATCGAGGTGGGTGAGCCCCGCGTCGACCATCCCGTGACCTCGATACCGCGTCGAGTGGCCAAGATTCTTCCACAGTCAGCGGGGCGTGGGACCCAGCACCCTGCCGACGACGCCGCGGCGCGAGCGCGAGCGCATAACCCGCATACAGACGCGACGGTGCTCGCTGATCTTGCCTATGGTTACCCTGGGCTGCGGGCGGCGGTCGCAGGCAACCCAGCAACTCCAGCGACGGTGCTCGACTGGCTCGCGGAGTCCGGCGACCCAGTGGTCACCGCCGCAATCGCTGCGCGGGGGTCGTCGCTGTCGATGCGGGGTCGTCACGTTAATCCACCCACCGCCGTCTGACACGCAGGCGCGCTACTAGCTCACCACTGCATCGGCCGTGGCGTCCTGGGCGGTGCCTGATCCGTAGGAACCAGCCACGGGGCGCTCGGTTGTGATGACGCACACCCCGGTGCGGTCGCCGAGCTGCCACGTGTCCTCTGACGGCACCCAGGCCAGCCATTCGTAGGCCGGAGCACCAGGCGAGGTCGCGACATAGCCATGGGATGGGTCGACCTGTGCGGCGCAGAACGTCATGACCTCCTGGCGTGCCGCGGGCGTACCGGGCCACTCGGTCGCCGTAAACGTGTAGCTGACGAGGGCCTCGGCGTGATGCGGATCCGCGCAACTCACCACCTGGACCGGTCCGGGGGCGGCAGTGGGACTGGGCGCTTCCTTGATGCACATCCCAGTGATCACCTGGCCGGTGTGGAGTGTGCCGGTGTCGCCCTGCGCTGCGGGCTTGACTCCTGAGGAGCGATAGGTCAGGATGCCGGCCCAGCCGATCCCGCCCAAGATGAGGGCGATAGCGGCGATCATTGTCGCGAACACCCAACGCCCATTGGTTCCCCGCCTCGCCTTTCGCGGCCGGCGGGTCTTCTTGCTCGCGGCGTGAGGTGCCGTAGGCGCGAGGGTTGAGGTGTACCGTCCGGCCGATGCCGCGGTCGGGGCGGTTGAGGAGGGTCCGACTCCGCCGCCGGGTGGTGGCGGCGGAGCGAAGTCGAAGCCCGCTTCGCCCGGAGTGGGTGAACCGTCCTCACTCATAGTGCGGGGCCGGCCTCGTCGATGTCCAGCACCACGGGCACGTGGTCGGAGGCGCCCTTGCCCTTGCGTTCATTGCGGTTGATCTGCACATCGACGGCACGCGCGGCGAGGGCTTGCGACGCGTACATGAAGTCGATGCGCATTCCCTCGCCCTTGGGGAATCGCAGCTGCTTGTAGTCCCAGAAGGTGTACGTGTTCGGCTCTGGCTTGAAGCGTCGTGATAGCTCCTCGTAGCCGGCGCCCTCGAACGCGTGGAAGGCTTCGCGCGCCTCGGCCGTGATGTGAGTCTCTGCGTCGCTGTCCGCCTCCGACCAGATGTCCTCGGTGCGCGGCGCGACGTTGAAGTCACCAACCAAGGCGGTGGGCGCATCTGCCCAGGTCGCCGATGCTGCACGCAGCTCCTCTAGGAAGCCCAGCTTGTACGCATAGTGAGGGTCGGCTAGGCCGCGCCCGTTGGGAACGTAAAGGCTCCACACGCGCACGCCGCCACACGTCGCGCCCAGGGCCCGGGCCTCGACCACCACGTCCTGGTCGGGTTTGCCGAAGCCGGGTTGCTGCGGAAAGTGGTCCTGTACGTCCTCCAGCCCCACGCGGGACGCGATCGCGACGCCGTTCCACTGGTTGAGGCCGTGGATGGCGACCTCGTAGCCGGCGTCGGTGAAGGCCTGCAGCGGGAACTGCTCCGGCTTGCACTTGATCTCCTGCATGGCGAGTACGTCGGTCTGCGAGCGCTCGAGCCAGCCGATCACCCTTTCCTGACGGGCACGGATCGAGTTCACATTCCAAGTGGCGAGGCGCATGACTCCACGCTACCGGAGCGCAGCGCCGCCGTTGCGTCCCGTAGCCTCGAACTATGGCAACAGCATTGGTGACCGGCGCATCGGCCGGATTGGGCGAGGAATTCGTGTGGCAGTTGGCGACGGCTGGTCACGACGTGGTGCTCGTGGCGCGCTCGGGCGACCGGCTCAGCGAGCTCGCGGACGTGATTCGATCCGCGACGGGCGTGGGAGCCGAGGTGCTCGTGGCGGACCTGTCCACGGAGGTCGGCCGTGGTGTGGTCGAGGCCCGCATCCTGGACGATGCGCACCCCGTCAGCATGGTGGTGAACAACGCAGGCTTTGGGCTGGGCGAGGGCTTCCTCGCGAGCACTTGGGAGGACGAGCGCGCCGTGCTCGACGTGATGGTCACCGCGACGCTGCAGCTCTCGCACGCCGCCGCGCAGGCGATGTCGGCGCGTGGGCACGGGGCGATCGTCAACATTTCCTCGATCGCCGCACACCTGGCCAACTCGACCTATGCCGCACACAAGCGGTGGATCCTGGACTTCACGGAGGCGCTCGCCGGTCAGCTCAAGGGAACCGGCGTGAGTGCGACCGTTGTGGTGCCCGGGCTGGTCCGGACCGAATTCCACGACGCCGAGTCGCTCGCGCACATGAAGACCGACTACCCCGACGTCGCCTGGCTGACGCCGGACGTGGTGGTGACCGCGGCGCTCGCGGGCGTGCGTCGCAAGCAGGTGGTGGTCACGCCCAGCGCGCGCTATCTCGCGGCTGCGGGCCTGCTGCGCCTGGTGCCCAAATCGCTCACGCGCCGTGGCGGCGGCAACCTCTAAACCCGCCACGGCATCGGCCGATGCCGTTGGCAGTGGGGCCCTAGCGCGCCGCTAGGCTGGGGCCATGACTTCAGCAACCCCTCGCGAGGAGCTTCGCGACCTCATCAAGGACCTCGCCGTCGTGCACGGTCGCATCACACTCGCCTCCGGTAAGGAAGCCGACTACTACGTGGACCTGCGCCGCATCACGCTGCACCACCGTGCGTCGCCGCTCGTGGGTCACTTGTTGCTGGACCGCCTCGAGGAGGAGGGCTTTGGCCCCGCCGACGTGGACGCCGTGGGAGGTCTGACGCTGGGTGCCGACCCCGTCGCCACCGCGCTGATGCACGCGGCCGCCTCGCGTGGACTCGAGCTGGACTCGTTCGTGGTGCGCAAGGAGAATAAGGCGCACGGTCTCCAGCGTCGCATCGAGGGCCCCGACGTCGCGGGCCGCAAGGTAGTCGCGGTCGAGGACACGTCCACCACTGGCGGTTCAGTGTTGACGGCGGTCGACGCGCTACGCGAGGCTGGCGCGGATGTAGTCGCGGTTGCGGTGATCGTGGATCGCAACACCGGCTCGCGAGAGCGCATTGAGGAGGCCGGGTTACCGTACATCTACCTCTACGGCCTCGAAGACCTGGGCCTCGCCTAGGCGCTCGTGACCTTCAAGCGCGCAGGGGCAGGAGATCACTCTTCCCAGCACGACCTCGCGCCGCTAGGGTGAGCGCATGCGCCAGTCGCTGAGTCTCCGTAACGCCGCGGCCTTCTTTGCCGCCGGCGTCTTTGTGGCCGGCTTCTTCCTCTTTCGCATCGGCTTCACACCCCTTTGGCTGTTCGTGCTGGGCGCCATCGCCGTGGTGTTCTGGGTGGTGGACTACGTCCGCGCCCAGCGTCATCGCAGCGAGTACGCGGAGTTCGCCGCCTTGCACGGCTGGGAGTACGGCGCGCGGAGTGTCGACTACAACTCCAGGTTCACCAGCACGCCGTTCGGGGTGGGCATCAAACCGCACCAGACCGACGTGCTGCGTGGAACGTTGAGCGGACTCGAGTGCGCCACGTTCACTCACCACTACGAGGTTGAGAATGGCCGGGGCGGCGAGAGCACCCACTACGTTTTCCAGGTCACCATCGCCGAGTTGCCGGTAAACCTGCCGCGACTGGAACTCATCCCCGAGTCACTTGCCCAACGTGTCGCCAAGACTGTGGGAGCGATGGACATCGAGTTCGAATCCCACGAGTTCAACCGCCAGTGGCGG
>NZ_BBRE01000001.1:1320287-1516807 GCF_000975115.1 Demequina oxidasica
CCGCCAGTGGCGGGTGCGAGCAGCAGACCGGCGCTACGCGCACGACGTGTTGGACCCGCGCATGCTTGAGCGACTGACATTGCCCGATGCGCAGGGCGCCATGATCCGCATCGAGGGTGGGGCGGTAATGACCTGGCAGGCGGGTCGCGTGGGGCTCGACGGCCTCGCCGCGCGGCTGGGTGTGCTGACGGCCATCGCGCGACGTATCCCGGATCACGTGCTGCGGGAGTACACCGAGCGCGGCCTCGCCTCGCGCCACGGCAAGTATGCGAGCAGTCCCGGAGCGCATCGGCCGCTCGTGGGCCCAGACTGGGCCATCACCCCCGGCGCCCTGACCTCCGGACGCTACACGGGCATCGGCGCTCAAGACGACGATCCGCAACGACTCGCCCCTCCGACCCTGTAACCAGCGGTCGTCGCGTTCGCCTGTGCGGGGCGCTAGCATCGCACTAGATACTCATCAAAGGGAGTCACATCATGCTGGAGATTTTCCTCATCATCATCTTCGCGTTGATCGTCATCGCGGTGCTATGGGCCATCAGTGCGTACAACGGACTAGTACGCCTGCGCAACCTCGTGCAGGAAGCCTGGCGCCAGATTGACGTCGAACTGCAGCGTCGTCACGACCTCATCCCCAACCTCGTCGAGACGGTCAAGGGCTACGCCGGCCACGAGAAGTCGACTCTTGAAGAGGTCACGCAGGCGCGCACCATTGCCGCGGCCCCTGGATCGACTCCTGGACAGCAGGCCCAGCAGGAGAATGTGCTGACACAGGCGCTCGGACGCCTGTTCGCCGTGGCCGAGGCCTACCCGGACCTCAAGGCCAACCAGAACTTCATGGAGTTGCAGCGCGAACTGACCAACACCGAGGACCGGGTGGCCGCCGGACGCCGTTTCTATAACGCGAACGTCCGCACCATCAATACCAAGGTCGAGACGTTCCCCACGAGCATCATCGCCAACATGTTCGGCTTCCACCGCGAGGAGTACTTCGAGGTGGAGGATCAGGCAGCACGCCAGGCGCCTAACGTTCAGTTCTAATCGCTCCGCTACTTGGGTAAGGGCGACACGTGGGCGGTGAGATGCTGGGCTTAGGCGCGATCTTCTTCCTCATTTTGCTGATCTCTTCCGCCGTGGTGGGTGTGCTCATCTGGCTGGGCGTCGTTCAGGCGCGCAAGAACCGCGAACGGCGGGCGGCTCTTGCTGCTCGCATGACGGCGAAGGGGTACGCCTATGCGCCCCAGGACCCGACGCGCGCCGACCTTTTCCGATCGACGCCCTTTGGGAGCGGCGACTCCCGACGGGCGACCGACCTCGTGTGGGGGGCTCTCAACGGCAGGCCATTTGAGACGTTCGCGTACACCTACGAGACACACACGACCGACTCTAAGGGCCATCGCCAGACCACCACGCACCGCTATCAGATCACCTGGATTCCACTGCCAGCCGCGCTGCCGACAATGCGCTTCACCGCTGACAATGCCGTGATGCGGCTGTTTGCCAAGATGGGCGCCAAGGATCTCCAAGTCGAGTCCCACGAGTTCAACCAGCGGTGGAAGGTGTGGTGCGAGGACGACCGCACCGGGCACGCGGTACTGACCCCCACGCTGGTCGAGAGCTTACTAGCGCCCGGGTGGTACGGCCGCGGGTTGGTGATCGAAGGACGCCTGTTGATGACGTACGTCTCGGGGCACACGGACCTGTCCGACCTCGAGTCCGTGGTCGGAGCGCTCTATCAAATCTTCGATGACATACCTGCGTTCCTACGTGGGGCCTGAAGCGTGATCTTTTCAATTGCCGGCTCCCAAACGGAAAGTACCTTCGATCTTGGGTCGTTTTTCCTGACGTTCTCAGTGGCCGCATTATTCGCCGTGCTGGCGGTTGGATTAATTGGCGGATTCTGGTTCTTTGGGACACGCCGCACCAGGAATCGCCACGATGCGTTGGTGAAGAATGTCGCGGCCAAGGGGTACTCCTACTTGCCCGAGTATCCGGCCCGCACCGCGCTCCTTGACTCCGCCCCGTTCGGACTCGGTGAAACGCGATGGGCTCGCGACGTGGTGTGGGGCAACGTGGACGGACGTCCGTTCGAGACCTTCGCCTACTCGTACGAGCTGGGGAGAAACGAGAAGGGAGGCGGCGAGTACGCGGTCCCGCTACCGTTCCAGATAACGTGGATCCCGTTACCCGCGCCACTACCGCTAATTCGCCTCAGCGCACAACACTGGCTGGTGGAGTCGCGTTCCGTTCTGGGCGACAAGGACTTGGACGTCGAGTCCCACGAGTTCAACGAGCGTTGGACGGTGAGTTGCGCGGACGATCGCCTCGGCCACGCGATCCTTAGCCCGCGGGTGATTGAGCAGTTGCTCGCACCCGTGTGGTCGGGGCGCATCGTGGTGATCGAGCAGCAAATGCTGATGACCTACTCGACCGGGCACACCGACCTGAGTGAGCTCGAGGAGTTGGTGAGCGCGCTGTACGGCGTGGCGGACTCGATACCCGCCTACCTCGGGGATTCGTAGACGACTGAGGCCGGACTTAGGCGGTCGGGGGCTGCTGGGTAGGCGTCACTTCGTCCTCGACGGCGTCGACCACGGCCGCAGCGGCGCGGCGGGCGGCCACGCGGTGGTTGATGGTCTCGATGATGATGGGCAGTAGCGACACGAACACCACCAGGATGAGCGCCACCTCGATGTTCTCGCTCACTACAGGGAACCCGCCCAGCCAGTAGCCCAGCAGAGTGACTCCCACTCCCCACACCACGGCGCCGATCGCGTTGTAGCGTGCGAAGTGACCCCAGTGCATGCGGCCCACGCCGGCCGCGACCGGTACGTAGGTGCGCACGAAGGGCACGAACCGAGCCAGGATGATGGCGCGGGGCCCGTACTTGTCGAAGAACTTCTCCGTTTGGTCCGCGTATTCCTGCTTGAAGAGGCGGGAGTTGGGTCTATTGAAGATTCGGGGGCCGGCGTAGTGACCGATTCCGAATCCAATCTGGTCGCCTACGAACGCCGCGACACCCATAGTGAGTGCCGCCACCCAGATGGGCATGTCAATCGCGCCCGTGCCGACGAACAGTCCCACCGTGAACAGCAACGAGTCGCCGGGTAGGAACGGGAACAGCAGCCCGGTCTCGATGATGATGACGCAGCAGATCGCGAAGACGGCCCATGTGCCCCAACGGTCGAGGAAACCGTTGATCAGATGCTCGGGGTCCAGCCAATCCGGCCCGAGCGTGGGCAAGTGCGCGCCAGCGAGCGCGAGGGCGTGATTCATGGGGCAAGGATACGTGAGCGAGGCGTGCATCACCCCGCGTCGTCCTCGTTGCTAGTGTCGGAGTTGTGTCAGCATCCACCACTCTTTCCGTACGCGGCCTCACCCAGAATTTTGGCGACCGCACCGCACTCGACGACGTGTCCTTTGAGGTTCGTCCCGGCCGGCTCACCGGCTTTGTGGGCGGTAACGGCGCGGGTAAGACCACGACGATGCGGGCCATCGTCGGGGTCCTGACGCCCGATGCTGGGGACGTCACCTTTGGCGATCTGCCGATGACGCTAGGTGTGCGGCGAACCATCGGCTACATGCCGGAGGAGCGGGGCCTGTATCCCAAGATGAAAGTGCTTGAGCAACTGGTCTTTCTCGGTCGGATATTTGGCGTCGACAAGGACGTGGCGCGTGAGCGGGCGGCGCAGTTGTTGGAGGACTTCGGTCTGAGCGACCGCGCGGATGACGTCCTGCACACTCTCTCGCTCGGTAATCAGCAGCGCGTTCAGGTGGCGGCGGCGCTGATCCACGACCCGGCGCTCTTGGTGCTTGACGAGCCCTTCAGCGGCCTCGACCCCAACGCGATGGACGCGATGAGTGTGCGCCTTCGGGAGCGGGCCAGTGCCGGCGTGCCCGTGCTGTTCTCCTCGCACCAACTCGACCTCGTCGAAAAATTGTGCGACGACATCGTCCTGATTCATGAGGGCCGCGTGGTGGCCACCGGCGAGGTGCGCGCCCTGCGTGAGGAGCGCGCCGGTCGCCGCTTCCGAGTACAGGTCGACGGCGTCGCTGATTGGAGACCGAACCTCGGGGGCGTCAGCGTGATCACGACGGAAGCAGACGGCACCACGGTCGAGCTCGCCGATGACGCCGACCCACAAGAGTTGCTCGCTGCGGCGCAGCAGGCGGGCCCCATTGGGCACTTTGGACGTGTCCTTCCCACCCTTGCCGACCTCTTCGCGGAGGTGTCCCGATGAGCACTACCGCAAACCGCTCGGACCTGGTGCGCACCATCGCCGGGCGCGAGATCTCCGTCAAGCTGCACGACAAGGGCTTCATCGCCTCGACCGTCGTGTTCTTGGTCGTCATTGTCGTGGCGACGGTGCTACCCGCGCTGCTTCAAGGCGGCACGCCCTCGTACACGGTGGGCGTGACCCAGGGGGCGCAGTCCGAGGCAGAGATTGCTCAGCAACTAGGTGGACTCAACGACGATGAGCGCCCCGCGGACGTACCTGCGGCGGACATTACGCTCGTCGACGTCGCCAGCGTGGACGAGGGGTTCGCGGACGAGGACGTCGACGCTGTCCTCACCGTCGACGGCCAGGACGCGGTGCTGTCCGGCCGCGCCAGCATGCCCGGTGAGTTGCTGACCTTGGTGACCATCGCCCACGCCCAGACAGTCATCGGCGCCGTGGCGACCGAGGCGGGCCTTGATGCCGACCAGCTCGCGACGCTCACTGCGCCACCCGCACCCCAGGTGGTCCTCGCCGATCCACCCCCGGATTTCGCCGTGCCCCCACAGCTCGTGATCATCGTGTTCGGCTTCCTGTTCTACTTCTCCGTGCTGACGTTCGGCATGTCGATCGCGCAGTCGGTGGTCGAGGAGAAGCAGTCGCGGGTGGTCGAGCTGCTGGTGGCAGCTGTGCCGATTCGCTGGTTGCTGTCCGGCAAGGTGCTCGGCAACGCGGTGCTTGCCATCTCGCAGGTGGCCATCATCATTGGCGCGGGTCTCATCGGCGCGTCGGTGACGGGCGCGAGCGACGTGATCGGTCAGGTCGCGGGGGTGAGCGGATGGTTCCTGGCGTTCTTTGTGGTGGGATTCCTGATGCTCGCGTGCCTGTGGGCAGTGGCCGGATCCCTGGCGTCCCGCATCGAGGACCTGCAATCCACCACTCTCTACATGCAGATCGTGGTCATGGTGCCGTTCTTTGCCGCGGTATTGATCCAGGACGACACCCCGCTCCAGCGCGTATTGTCCTACTTCCCCCTCACCGCACCGCTCCTCATGCCTGCGCGCATGATCCAGGGCACAGCGGCGGGATGGGAGCCGTGGGTAGCCATGGCTCTCGTGCTGCTGACCGCCGCGATCCTGATCGTGGTGGGTGCGCGCCTGTACGCGGGGTCCGTTCTCAACACTTCTCAGCGCTCTCACGTGCGATCCGCCTGGGTCCAAGGAGCCGGCGCGTGAGTGATACCGCCCCTGCGGCGGAAGCCGACCAAGCATCGGGTCTCCCTGAGGAGCCGATGCACGGACTGGGGCCCTGGGAGGGGACGCCTCCCGAGGGCGACCAGTGGGATCAAGACCTGCTGCGCGACGGCGACCGCCGCAACGTGGTGGACCGCTACCGGTACTGGAACCACGACGCGATTGTCGCTGACCTGGACGCGCGCCGGCATGACTTCCACGTAGCGATTGAGAATTGGCAGCACGACTTCAACATCGGCTCCGTGGTCCGCACCGCAAATGCGTTCATGGCCCGCGAGGTGCACATTGTGGGCAACCGCCGCTGGAATCGGCGCGGCGCCATGGTCACCGACCGCTATCAGCACGTCCGCCACCACCCCACCGTCGAGCAGTTCGTGGCGTGGGCGCACGGCGAGGGGCTGGCGGTCATCGGCATCGACAACCTGCCCGGCTCCGTCCCCATCGAGACGTACGACCTGCCCCGCAACTGCGCGCTGGTCTTTGGCCAGGAGAGCGTGGGCCTGACCGACGCGGTGCGGGAGGCGGCAGATGCGACGCTCGCCATCGCGCAGTACGGCTCCACCCGGTCCATCAACGCTGGCGCGGCGGCTGCTATTGCGATGCACTCGTGGGTGCGCCAACATGGAGATGTGAGCGCGGGCCACACCGGCTAGCGGTCCGTTCTTGCCGTGGTCTGCGCTGACAGGCGTGGAGGCGTTCCACTCTTGGAGGCTCGTGATGTCTGCTGTCCCCGTCGTCGGGTCGCCGTCGAGCGCGCGGCCTCGACCAAAAGCTCGTGCTTCAAAGAAAAATGAATAGGGCTGTCTATCTGAGGCGGCCGCTGCGTCATACCAGTGAGACCCGGGATGGGCCCGGGCTCGCCACTACGGAGGACATGCCATGAAGTACTTGCTGATTATTGCCTCGGACCCCACGCTCCCGTCGCCCGCACCCGGCGACGACGACTTTGGCGCGTACATGGACGCCTGGATGGCCTACACCGAGGAACTCGAGAAGGCCGGCGCCTACGTTGGCGGCGAGGCGCTCCTGCCGGCGGATACCGCGACCACCGTGCGCCACGAGGGCGGTGCGACGACCATCGTCGACGGACCGTTCGTGGAGCTCAAGGAGCACCTGGGTGGCTACTACGTGATTGACGTGGACACGCTGGACGACGCCATCGGATGGGCCAAGAAGCTCCCCGTGGGCACCGGCGCGGTCGAGGTGCGCCCCATCATGCCGACGGGACCGGAGAGCTGACGCTTACGCCACGCGACGGCGACCGCGCGGGAGGGGACTCAGCGGTGGACGCCCAACTGACGCGAGTGGCACGCGAGGAGGGCGGGCGCCTGCTCGCCCTCCTCGCGGACCGCGTGGGCGGCATCGATCAGGCGGAGGAGTGCCTGCAGGAGGCGTACCTGCGTGCCGCGACGGCGTGGGACGCGTCAGGAGTCCCTGACAATCCGGCCGCCTGGGTCTACACCGTCGCGCGCAACGCGGGCATCGACCGACTGCGGCGCGAGAAGGCATCGGCGCGCCGCATCGGCGACCAATCCCGCGCGCTCGCCGCTGGCGTCGCCGACGAGGCTGGCCGGGCCGCGGGTCGCGACGGCTCAGCCAACGCGGACGACGATCACGCGTCGGAACTGGTCGAGGAGTACGCGTTGGTCGGCGACGAGCAGCTGCGCCTGATGCTGCTGTGCTGCCACCCGGCGCTGGCGCCCGACGTCCAGGTGGCGCTGACCCTGCGGCTGGCGGGCGGCCTCACGACCGCCGAGATCGCGGCGGCATACCTGGTGCCGGAGGCCACCGTGGCCCAACGAATCGTGCGGGCCAAGCGCAAGATCCGCGATGCGGGCATCCCGCTGACGATTCCGGCCGACCTTTCCGAGCGCGCCGCGGTGCTGACCGCCGCACTCGCGTTGATCTTTAACGAGGGCTACCTCTCTCACACCGAGGCCGCGGGAACGCTGACGCGCACGGAGCTCGCGGACCAGGCCATTCGGCTCACAGCGACGGCGGCCGATGCGCTGCCGGACGAGCCGGAACTTGGGGGATTGCTCGCAGTCGAGTTGTTTCACCGCTCGCGTGAGCGCGCACGCGCCGACGCTGACGGGGTGCTGGTGCGCCTCGATGACCAGGACCGGGCGCTGTGGGATCGCACGATGGTCGCGCGGGGGTACGCGGCCTTGTCGCTCGCTTTGGCGCAGCGGCGCCTGGGCCCGTGGCAGGTTCAGGCGATGATTGCCGCGGAGCACACGCGCGACCAACCGGACTGGGCGCGCATCGTCCGCTATTACGACCTATTGCTCACCTTGACCCCGGGGCCGGTCGCCGAACTTAACCGCGCGGTGGCGGTGGCCGAGGCGGACGGGCCGCAGGCGGGCCTTGACGCGCTGGAGGCAATCGCGGGGCTCGACCAATATCACCTGTTACATGCCGCCCGGGCACACCTGCTGGGACGCGTTGGCAGGGATGCCGAGGCCGGCGCGCAATGGCGCAGAGCGGCCTCGCTCACCCGCAACCCCTCCGAGCTTGCCTTCGTTGCCGCGCGGCTCGTTGAGACCGAGACCTGAGTCGCGGGACCAAGGCCCGGTGCCTTTTGGGCGCGGTTTCTGACAGAATGGGAAGCGGATACGTCCCCCCTTAACTTCAGGAGATAACTATGGCTCTCGCCAATCCCGAGTCTTACAACGCGATGCTCGATGCCGCCAAGGCCGGCTCTTACGCGTTCCCCGCGATCAACATCACGTCCTCGTCCTCGATCACCGCAGCCATCCAGGGCTTCGCGGAGGCCGAGTCCGACGGCATCATCCAGGTCTCGGTTGGCGGTGGCCAGTACGCCTCCGGTTCCACGATCAAGGACCAGGTGGTGGGCTCGCTCGCACTCGCGGCCTACGCTCGCGAGGTTGCTGACAGCTACGGCGTGACCATCGCGCTGCACACCGACCACTGCCACCCTGACTACGTTGACTCATGGCTCCGCCCGCTGCTCGCCGCCTCGACCGAGCGTGTGAAGAACGGCGGAGAGCCCATCTTCCAGTCGCACATGTGGGACGGCTCGCCGGTTCCCATGGCTGACAACCTGTCGCTCGCGCAGGAGCTGCTTGAGCTCTCGCAGGCGGCCAAGACCATTCTCGAGATCGAGATCGGTGTTGTCGGTGGCGAGGAAGACGGTCACACGGCCGAGATCAACGACAAGCTCTACACCACCACCGAAGACGGTCTCGCGACCGTCGAGGCGCTGGGTCTTGGCGAGAAGGGCCGCTACCTGACGGCTCTCACCTTCGGCAACGTGCACGGCGCCTACAAGCCCGGCGCCGTCAAGCTCCGCCCCGAGCTCCTCGGCACCATTCAGGCCGAGGTCGGCGCCAAGTACGGCAAGGACAAGCCTTTCGACCTCGTCTTCCACGGCGGCTCCGGCTCGACCGCAGAAGAGATCGCGGAGGCGGTCAGCCACGGTGTCATCAAGATGAACGTCGACACGGACACGCAGTACGCGTACACGCGTCCCGTGGTCGACCACATGATGAAGAACTACGACGGCGTCCTCAAGGTCGACGGCGAGTGGGGCAACAAGAAGGCCTACGACCCTCGCGCCTGGGGCAAGCTGGCAGAGGCCGGTATGGCCGCTCGCATCGTCGAGGCATGCCAGCAGCTCGGCTCGGCCGGCAAGAAGATTTAAGTACGACTGTGGTGAAGGCCCCCGGAGTCGCACTGACACCGGGGGCTTTCGCACGTCACCGTAAGATAGACACGCATTAGTGACGTGAGTGAGTGCTCACGTTAACCAAGCCCCGGGCGTTGTTTCCGGGTGAGGGGAGGGCCTTGTGCCCGGAGTAGTTATTGTTGGCGCCCAGTGGGGCGATGAAGGCAAGGGCAAGGCGACTGACGTCCTGGGCTCCCGCGTGGACTACGTGGTGAAGTTCAACGGCGGTAACAATGCCGGCCACACCGTGGTGATTGGCGACCAAAAGTTCGCCCTGCACCTCCTGCCTTCCGGCATCTTGTCTCCCGGCGTCACGCCGGTGATCGGCAACGGAGTCGTGGTGGACATCTCAGTGCTCTTCCAGGAGCTCGACGCCATCGAGGAGCGCGGGGTGGACACCTCCAAGCTGCTGATCTCCAACGCTGCCCACGTGATCGCGCCGTACGCGCGGACGCTGGACAACGTCACTGAGCGCTTCCTCGGGTCACGCAAGATTGGCACCACAGGCCGTGGAATCGGCCCGGCGTACGCCGACAAGATCAACCGCCTTGGCATTCGTATGGGCGACTTGTTCGACGACCAGGTGCTGCGCGACAAGATCGAAGGCGCGCTCGAGCAGAAGAACCACCTGCTCGTGAAGGTCTACAACCGCCGTGCGATCGAAGTCGACGAGGTGGTCGAGGAACTGATGCAGTACCGCGAGCGTCTCGCGCCCATGGTGACTGACACCTCGCTGGTGCTCAACGATGCGCTCGACCGTGGCGAGACTGTGCTCTTCGAGGGTGGTCAGGCCACCATGCTGGACGTCGACCACGGCACCTACCCGTTCGTCACGTCGTCCAACGCGACCGCCGGTGGCGCATGCACCGGTTCCGGTGTTGGCCCGACCCGCATCGACTCCGTCATCGGCATCGTGAAGGCGTACACGACCCGCGTGGGCGAGGGTCCCATGCCCACCGAGTTGTTCGACGAGGACGGCATCAAGCTGCAGACCATTGGCGGTGAGTTTGGTGTGACCACCGGACGCACCCGTCGTTGCGGCTGGTATGACGCGGTCATCGCACGCTACTCGGCCCGCATCAACGGTCTGACCGACTTTGTGCTGACCAAGCTCGATGTGCTGACCGGCTGGGAGTCCATCCCGGTGTGTGTCGCGTACGACGTCGATGGCGTTCGCTACGAGGACCTCCCGCAGGACCAGGCCGCCTTCGCCGCAGCCAAGCCCATCTGGGAAGAGTTCCCCGGCTGGACCGAGGACATCTCCGCTTGCCGGACCTTCGACGAGTTGCCGGCGAACGCGCAGAATTACGTGCGCGCGCTTGAGGCGATGTCTGGCTGCCGAATTAGCTCCATCGGAGTGGGGCCAGACCGCGAGCAGACCATTGAGGTCAACGACCTGATTCACGCCCGCTAGCAACCCATGCCTCGTAGCGGTCCCTAGATGTACGTTCTGTGCACCGAAATGATACTGGCGGTCTGTTAGCGCGCGTGTCCGGGTATTAGATCCACAGTGAGCTGATCCAGCGTGAAACTGACTCTGTGGATCCCGGCTCGAGTCGGTAGTGCCGCCACGTGCCGTCCACGGTGACCTCGACGATTCCGGCATTTTCGAGAACTTTGAGGTGTTGCGAGCCGCGTTGCGTCGAGATCCCAAACTTGGTCGCGGCGGAGGCAGCAAGGTTTCCCGCGTATGCGCCGTCGATGATGATGAGTTCAAGGAGGAATCGGCGAACTGGGTGGGCGAGAGCGAGCATCACTTGGTCTAGTTCTATCAGCTCCGCGAATCGCTCTGAAGCGTTTGCCACTCGCATGGGGGCTCCGTTTCCTTGTTCTAGGAATTGCTGGAACAAGGAAAGCAGGGTGCACTGACATGGCGGGGCGCCCGCATCGCAGAGCACTTGTTACCGGGAGCGTCCTGCCACCCCGCCCGCGCCGCCGAGCGCGTTTGCCCATTCGTGTGGGTGGCACAGCGCGAAGTGGGGGTGCTGGGTGCGGGGTGCTGGGTGAGAGGTGGCCCCCTTGCTCCTTCGCTAGACTCGCGGGGTGATCATCCTCATCGTCGGCGGGGGAGCCCGCGAGCATGCCATTGCCCGCTCCCTCCACTTGGACCCCTCAGTTACCGAGCTTCACGCCGCCCCCGGCAACCCGGGCATCGGCAAGGTTGCGACGTTGCACTCGACTGACCAGAACGACGGGATGGCCGTCGCGTCGCTCGCGGCGCAGGTACGTGCGGACCTGGTCGTAGTCGGACCCGAGGCCCCTCTCGTCAATGGCGTGGCCGATGCGGTGCGCAAGGCAGGCATCCCCTGCTTTGGCCCCGGCGCCGCAGCCGCGATGCTTGAAGGATCCAAGGCCTTCGCCAAGGACGTGATGAACGCCGCCAACGTGCCAACTGCCGGCGCGGCCGTGTGCACCGACCGGGAACAGTTGGCCGCCGCACTCGACGAGTTTGGCGCTCCGCACGTCGTCAAGGATGACGGGCTGGCGGCGGGCAAGGGCGTCGTCGTGACCAACGACCGTGCCGAGGCCGATGCTCATGGCGAGTCGATTCTCAGCTCGGGTGGCCAGGTGGTGATCGAGGAGTTCCTCGACGGACCCGAGGTTAGCCTGTTCGTGATCTGCGACGGCACCAACGTGGTTCCGCTTCAGCCCGCGCAGGACTTCAAGCGCGCCTACGACGGTGACGAGGGCCTCAACACCGGCGGCATGGGTGCATACAGCCCGCTGCCGTGGGCCCCGGCCGACCTGGTCGACGAGGTGGTGCGCACCGTCGCCCAGCCGACCGTCGACGAGATGGCCCGTCGCGGCACCCCGTTCCAGGGCGTGCTCTACTGCGGCCTCGCGCTCACCTCACGCGGCGTGCGCGTCATCGAGTTCAATGCGCGCTTTGGTGACCCCGAGACCCAGGTGGTGCTCGCCCGGCTAGAGACCCCGCTCTCCGACCTGTTGATGGCGGCGGCACTGGGACGACTTCCCGAACTACCGAGGCTCGCCTGGCGCGCCGAGTCGGCCGTGACCGTAGTTATTGCGGCCGAGGGCTACCCGGCGGATCCCCGCAAGGGCGACCCCATCACGGGTATCGACGATGCTGAGACGATGGAGGACGTGCACGTGCTTCACGCAGGCACCACCTTTGACGACAACGGTGCGCTCGTGTCCAACGGCGGGCGCGTGCTGTCCGTCGTCGCGGCTGGCCCCGATCTGACCGAGGCTCGCGCGCTCGCGTACGCCGGGGTCGACGCGATCGACCTGCCCGGCTCGCACCACCGCACGGACATCGCGCGGACCGCGGCGGAGGCGAACTGATGGGCGACATCGTTCTGCCCACTCCTCCGGCAGTATCCGGCTGGCGCCACATCTACTCCGGCAAGGTTCGCGACCTGTACGAGCCCATCGAGCCGCACCCGCGCGGTGACGTGGTCCTGGTGGTCGCATCGGACCGCATCAGTGCCTACGACTGGGTCCTGCCCACGACCATCCCGGGCAAGGGTGAGATCCTCACGGCGCTGAGCCTGTGGTGGTTCGACCAGATCCGCGACATCGTCCCCAACCACACGGTGGAATCGTCGGTGCCCGCCGAGGTCGCCGGCCGCGGCATGATCTGCCAGCGCCTGGACATGTTCCCCGTGGAGTGCGTCGCGCGCGGCTACCTGACCGGCTCTGGCCTCGTCGAGTACCGCGACAACGGTCAGGTGTGTGGCGTCCCACTGCCCGATGGCCTGGTGGACGGATCGCGCCTGCGCACCCCGATCTTCACGCCAGCCACCAAGGCTGCCGTGGGCGACCACGACGAGAACGTAAGTTTTGAAGCCGTGGCAGACAGCATCGGCCCCGTAGACGCGGCCGCCTTGCGCGAGATCACGTTGCACGCCTACACGCGTGCGCACGAGATCGCCGCAAGCAAGGGCATCATCCTGGCTGACACCAAGTTCGAGTTTGGTCGCAACGCCGCCGGCGACATCGTGATTGGCGACGAGGTGCTCACCCCGGACTCGAGCCGCTTCTGGCCCGCGGACACGTGGGAGCCGGGTCGTGCTCAGCCAAGTTACGACAAGCAGTTCGTGCGCGACTGGCTCACTTCGTCAGAATCTGGATGGGACAAGTCAGGTGATGTGCCGCCGCCCGAGCTTCCCGACGAGATTGTCGAGAAGACGCGGCAGCGCTACCTCGAGGCGTACGACCGGCTCGCCAAGTCCTAACAATCCTGCCGCACCACCCCAACCTTTTGCGAGCATCGGCCGTCTTATCTGTATGAAGCGTTTTCAACAGTTCCTGGTCCTGGCGGCCATCACCTTCGGAACCGGCGCCGCCCTGACGGGCTGCGCGAGTGGAGCCGCCAGTTCTCCCGGCGAGCAGCAGCAGGTAGTCGAGGGCGTCGAGTACTACCCCGCCTGTGGAAACGAGACGCTGACCTTTGACGGCATGACCTGGTACCAGTTCGACCCCGACAACACCGAGAACTTCCCCACACCCGTCGCGTTCGCGGCGGCGGACTTGCCCGGACTTGGTATGTCGCGTTCGACCAAAGCCGTCGTGGCCCCCGGCCCTGGAGACGACACGGGAACACTGGTCGTCTACGACGGCGGGTACGCGTACTTCCGCTCCGACAGTGGCGACTTCACCACCTGGCTGACCACCGACAAGATCGACTACAACTTTGTCTGCTGAGACTGCCGCTAGACTTTGCGCATGGCCACTATCGTCGTTCACGTGATGCCCAAGCCCGAGATCCTTGACCCGCAGGGCAAGGCTGTCGGCGCCGCACTCCCGCGTCTGGGATTCGACCAGTTTGCCGGCGTTCGCCAAGGCAAGCGGTTCGAACTGACTGTTGACGGGGAGGTCACCGACGAGGTGCTCGCCAAGGCTCGCGAGGCCGCAGAGACGATGCTGTCCAACCCGGTCATCGAAGACGTGGTTTCGGTCGCCATCGAGGAGAACTAGATGACCGCCCGCATCGGCGTCGTTACGTTCCCCGGCACGCTCGACGACCGCGACGCGGCGCGTGCCGTCCGCCTCGCCGGTGCCGAGCCGGTCTCGCTGTTTCACGCGGAGCCCGACCTCAAGGACGTTGACGCGATCGTCCTTCCCGGCGGGTTCAGCTACGGCGACTACCTGCGCGCAGGCGCCATCTCGCGTTTCTCTCCCATCACGGAGAAGATCGTGGACGCCGCGAATGGCGGCATGCCGGTGCTGGGCATCTGCAACGGCTTCCAGGTGCTGACGGAGGTCCACCTACTGCCTGGCTCCATGATCAAGAATGAACACCTGCACTTCATCTGCCGCGACCAGACGCTGCGCGTCGAGAACGCGGACACCGACTGGACCCGGGAATACGAGGCCGGCCAGGACATCATCGTGCCGCTCAAAAACCAGGACGGCCAGTACGTCGCGGACGAGCACACGCTCGACGAGCTCGAGGCCGAGGGTCGCGTGGCCTTCCGCTACGTGGGCTGGAACCCGAATGGTTCGCGACGCGACATCGCCGGCATCACCAACGCTCGAGGCAACGTCGTGGGCCTCATGCCTCACCCCGAGCACGCGGTCGAGCGTGGCTTCGGCCCCGACTCTACCGAGGACGGACGCGCCGGAACCGACGGGCTGACGTTCTTCACGAGCGCTATTTCTAGCTTGCTCGCCAACCCTTAATCACGCGGTGATTCTCGAGTCTGTGGTACTTCCGATTCGTCCGGGAAGCGAAGAAGACTTCGAGGCGGCGTTCGCCAGGGCTGAGCCGCTCATCGTTTGCCAGGCCGGCTACGTCGCGCATTCGCTGCGCAGGGGAGTTGAGCAGCCCTCAACGTACCTGTTGTCCGTCGAGTGGGAGACCGTCGAGGCACATGAAGTGGGCTTCCGCGGCTCCGCTGACTATCAGGAGTGGAAGCGGCTCCTGCACCACTTTTACATCACCCTGCCGCAGGTGTTCCACTACGCGCCCCGGTCCTAGCCTCCTCGCTAGGCCCCCAGGGCGGGCTTGATGTCGCGGGCCAGCACCTCAAACGTGCGCCCGTTGAACTCAGCTCCCAGTTGGTTGGGGACCGTCACCAGGATGGTGTCGGCGGCCATGACGGCCTCGTCCTGGAGGAGCTCCGCCACGATCTTGTCCGGCGCGCCAACGTAGGTCTTGCCGAAGGTGCCCTTGGAGTTGTCGATGTAGCCGATCTGGTCCTCGTTGCCGCCCATGGACTCGCGTGCGAGCATGCCGCCAAAGTAGCGCTCGGATGCGTCGTCGAAGATGGGCATGATGGATCGGCTCACGGAAACGCGTGGCGTGCCGGCGTGTCCAGCCGCTGCCCACGCCTCGCGATAGGCCGCGATCTGGCGAGCCTGGACCGTGCCGAGTGGCTCGCCCGTTGCCTCGAGAATCAGAGTCGAGGACATGAGGTGCATACCAAGTGAGCCGACTCGCTTAGCGCTGTCGGTATTGCCTGCCCCGTACCAGATGCGCTCCGCAAGGCCCGGCGACTGCGGTGTGATCGGCAACTTCTGGCCCGCGAGCGCGTGGGCGTTGGCACCAGGCTCGGCGATCCCCTCGCCGGAGATCGCTTTGCGGAACAGGGCGATGCGCTCGGCAGCGTCCTCAACCGGCAACTTCCCCACAGGGAGCGGGTAGCCAAAACTGGCCGGGCCATCGGCCGCAGGCTCGGGAGAGCCGCGGGAGACGCCTAGTTGAAGGCGCCCTGCGGACACGAGGTCGGCGGTGGCGGCGAGCTCCGCCATGTAAAGCGGGTTCTCGTAGCGCATGTTGATCACGCCGGTACCGAGCTCGATGCGGGACGTGCGCGCGGCCATGGCAGCTAAGAGCGGGAAGGGCGAGGACAGGTTCTGCTCGTAGTGATGCACTCGGATCCAGGCGCCGTCCATGCCGGCCTCCTCGGCCGCGACCGCCAAGTCGATGGTGTCGCGCACGGTCTCGCCGGCGTCACGCGTCCGCGATCCGGGCGCTGCTGACCAGTGGCCAAAGGAGAGAAAGCCAAAATTCTTCAAGAAGCTGTCCAATTGTTGACGTGTCTACTGTCCATCTCAACGTGGGCCGCGGAGCCGTCATTCCCGCATCGGCCCACAATGGCGGGAACAGGCGTGCCTCACTGAGTTGAGCCTGTCCTTGCTAGCGCAAAGTGTGGTCGCGCCCTAGGCTGGCGATATGACAAACGACACCTTTGAATCACTGCTCAGGGCCCAGGTGGGCGTGGAACTCGACGCTCACACGCAGTACATCGCAATTGCCGTGTACTTCGACTCCGAGGACCTCCCCCAGCTCGCTGCACACTTCTACCGCCAGGCGGTTGAGGAGCGCAACCACGGCATGATGATCGTCCAGTACATGCTGGACCGCGACCTCAAGGTCGAGATTCCTGCTGGCAAGGAGCCAAAGAACGGCTTCGGCTCCGTCACCGAGCCCATCGAACTCGCGCTCGCCCAGGAGAAGCAGGTCACCAAGCAGATCGAGGCGCTCTTCGCCGCGGCCCGCGCCGAGGGTGACGTGCTGTCCGAGCAGTTCCTGCTGTGGTTCCTCAAGGAGCAGGTTGAGGAGGTCGCCTCCATGTCGACGCTCCTCACCGTCGCACAGCGGGCCAGCGGCAACCTGTTCGACATTGAGAACTTTGTGGCTCGCGAGCAGGTGGGCGACGGTGGCGTCGACGCCGATGCTCCCGGGGCGGCTGGCGGAGCGCTCTAGCGACCGCTCGAGTCACCTACAACGACAACGGTTCCGCTCGGCCACAGTGGCCGAGCGGAACCGTTCGTGTTTGCGCCGGAGTTAGGAGGCAGCGCCGCGGAGTTCGGCAAGCTCGCGACCGGACTTGCGCGCGACCTCTTCGGCGTCGCTCTTGAGGCCAGCGGCCATTTCGGTGAAGTCGTTCAGCGCGGGGTCCACGCCCACGAGCGTGAACGAGCGCTCCACCACGCGGAGGTCCAGGCCCCAGACGTCCTGGAGGACGCGAACCAGCCACGCGGTCGAGTGGTTCCAGCCCTCCTTGGGGGTGCCATCGTCGTAGTTGCCGCCGAGCACGGTGACGAGCGTCGCTGGCTTGCCCTTGAGTTCGGCCGCGCCGCCAATGCGCGGGTCTGTCAGGACCAGGTCGTACCAGGTCTTGAAGTGCTGCGAGACGCCAAAGTTGTACAGCGGCACGTCGAATAGCAGTGCATCGGCATTAACGAGCTCGTCCGCGAGAGTCTTGGCAAGCGCACCAGCCTCGAGCTGGGCGGGGGAACGGTCCGCCTCGGGAGTGAAGCCGCCGAGTACGGCGTTCTGCCATGCGGTGGCGGGGACGGGATCGGCGGCAACATCGCGACGAGTGACCGCGGATTCGGGGTGTGCCGTGGCCCACTCCTGCTCGACGATGTCGCCGAGCGCGCGGCTTGCTGAGGTGGCGGGCATGATGCTCGCGTCCAGACGGAACAGTGTCATTTCTACTCCAAGTGTTGGGTCTCAATAGTAACTAATAAAAACAAAGTGACTAGACGGAGCGTAGCACGCTAGAATCGGGGCATGGAAACCGAGACCAGTGAGCACAATGAGTGCGATGGCGCAGTCAGCCTCGCCTTTACGATCCTCGGTAAGCGCTGGAACGGCATGATCATCGCCACGCTCGGCAAGGGCCCGCTGTGCTTCGCCGAACTGCGACGCGCGGTGCCCGGCATCAGCGACGCGGTGTTGTCCGACCGACTGTCCGAACTCGCCGAGGTCACCCTGGTCACTCGCAGCGTCAACCCTGGCCCGCCCATCGCCGTCTCTTACGCTCTTACCGACGGCGGCGAGCGCCTGGTGCCCGTGTTGGAGCAGCTCGGCCAGTGGGCCTCGAGCAGTCTGCCATCGCCGGTCAAGGCGTAGCCGCACGCTGCGGACTTAGGCGCGGGACATGCTTTCCATTCGTCGGGTCACACCGGACGATGCCGTGGCCCGGGGCCTCTGGGACGAGCAGCAGGCCGAGATGCGGGTCGTCTACGGAGACGACGGTGACGACACCTTCGATCGCGCGATCGATTCAGCAGCCGTGCATGTGTCGCTGGTAGGGTCGGACGATGCCGGGGAGGCGCTGGCCACCGCGATGCTCCAATGGCCCGCTTACGATCTGCCGCCGGGGACCATAGAGGCCAAGCGGCTTTTCGTCCGCCCCGACCACCGCAGGCGTGGGTACTCGCGGGTCATGATGGGTGCGCTCGAGGCCGCCGCACGCAAGTCTGGCGCCACGAGCATTGCACTCGAGACTGGCACCGAGCAGCCCGCGGCGATCGCGCTGTACGAGGCGCTCGGGTATCACCGCATCGAGCCATACGGCCAGTACCAAGAGGACCCGCGTTCGGTATGTTTTGCGAAGGAATTGCCCACGCGGGTGCTGGTGGTCAACGGAAGCATCGGCGCCGGAAAGACGACCAGCGCCGCTGCGGTCTTCGACTCCCTCGCGGCACGCGGGTCTCGCGCGGCATTCATCGACGGCGACTACCTGTGCCAAGCGGAGCCATCCCCCGCTGATGACCCGTACAGCCAGGCGCTGCTCTTCCAGAACCTCGCTGCCGTGGCGCCCGTGTACCGAGCCCGAGGCTGTGGGCTGATGGTGATCGCGCGCGTGGTCGAGGACGATGCGGACAGGGACCGCTACGCCCAAGCTTTTGTCAGCGACGCGGGGCGAGCGGACGTCAGCATCGTCCGCGTGGACGCCCCGCAGGTGGTGCGCGAGGCGCGCGTGTCCGTGCGCGAGTCAGAGGAAAGGTGGCGCGACTGGGCGCTCGCTCGCACCGTCGAGCTGAGCGACACGCTCGATGACCTGGACCTTGACGACGCGGTCGTAGCGAGCGCGACGGACGCAGGCGAGGACCGTTCGCGCGCAGAGGTGGCCGGCGACATTCTTGATGCGGCCGGATGGGCCTAAGGTTAGGGCTGGTCGTCCAGGCAGAACTTCAGTGCCGCGTCCACGAATAGGCCGGCCGAGTCGAAGTAGGGCACCTCGATGTCGGCCTGCGTGACGACCATGGGGATCTCGGTGCAGCCGGAAATCATTCCCTGTGCGCCCTGGGCCAGCAGTGGATTGAGGATGGCGAGCACCTGCCCGCGCGCTCCCACTGGAACGACGCCCTTGGCGAGCGAGCCGTAGATGAGCTCGTGTAGCTCGCTCAGCGCGGGCTCGGGCGGCGCGATAGTCGTGATGCCGCGCGTCGCCATGTGGTCGCGATAGAAAGGGTCTCGCATCGTGTAGCCAGTGCCAAGCAGGGCGACGGTGTCCAGGCCGGCGGCCAGGACCGCATCGGCGGTCGCGTCGAGCATGTGAATCAAGGGCACGTCGATAGCAGCCTCGACCGCGGGGGCCACCTTGTGCATCGTGTTGGCGCAAATCATGATGGCCTCGGCGCCGGCATTCTGCAGCGCCACGGCATCGGCCGCGAACTCGGACCCCAGGCCACCCCAATCCCCAGCGGCTTGGAGCTCGGCGATGTGCTGGAAGTTGTACGAGCGCACCACGAGGTCGCCCGAGTTGCTCCCGCCCAGGGCGGCGTTGACGCCCTCGTTGATCTCGCGCTCCATCTCGATGGAGCTGTGCCAAGTGATGCCTCCCAGGAGGCCGAGTCGACGGGGTGTGGTTCGCATACTTTTCACACTAGCGGCCGATGCCGGGGCCAGGCACGCGCCGGGTGGCACCATGGGCAAAGACAAACCTTCTAGCCAGATGGAAAGAATCGGCGTATCGTGGAACTATGAAAATTGGCGAACTTGCCGAGGCCGGGCACGTGACGGCGAAGACCGTGCGGTACTACGAGAGCATCGGGCTGATGCCTGCCCCAGGGCGCACTGCCTCCGGCTACCGCGACTACGGGGACGATGCCGTTGACCGGCTGCGCTTTATTCGTGACGCTCAGGCGTCGGGTCTGACGCTTGCTGAGGCGGGGCAGATTCTGGGAATGAAGGACGACGGCGAGTCCACGTGCCAGCACACGCGCGCGCTGGTGGATCGCCACCTCGCGGACATCGACCTGCAGATCGCGAGCCTGCTTGCGGCCAAGGGGGAGCTCACCGCACTGTCGCGCCGGGCGGCAAGTTTGGATCCCGCGAACTGCAACGACCCGAACGCGTGCCAGGTGCTCGCGCACTAGTTTCCGTTCTGACTTGACCTTCCAGCGTACTGTAAGGTCTATGTTGAGGTTATGACCACTTCAACGAACATCATTGAACTCTCAGTAAAGGGCATGACCTGCGAGGGTTGCGCCACCACGGTGCGCGAGGCACTGGTTGCTACCGACGGCATCTCAGCCGCGGACATCGACGTCGCGACCGGAAAGGTCACCGTCCACTCCGACGGCACTGTGCCCGTTGATGACCTCGAATTCTCCATCGACGAGGCCGTGACCCAAGCCGGCTACACCGTAGGCGTCTAGCCCCCGACCACTCCTCATCACTCACGCACCTACGCACGGAGAGCACTCATGAGTACCCCGACTACGCCCAGCACTGAACAGCCGAGTGTCGCTATCAACCTCGCGATCGACGGCATGACGTGTGCAAGCTGCGCCTCGTCCATCCAGGGCGGGCTCGCCAAGCTTCCCGGCACCACAGACGCAACCGTGAACTACGCGACCCGCCGCGCCACCGTCCAGACTGACGGCACCATGGACCGCGCAGAACTCGAGGCCGCGATGCGCACCACCATCGAGGGACTCGGGTACCAGGTGCTCACGCCTCAGCGCTCGAAGTCCGCGGTTGATGGCGGTAGCGGTGACGTGGACCACGACGGCATGAATCACGGTGACATGAACCACGGTGAGAATGGTATGGACATGGGCGACGAGCACGCCGCCCACATGAACGCCGACGCCTCGCGCATCGCTGACTACAAGCGCCGCTTCATCTTCGCGCTTCTCTTCAGCGTGCCTCTGCTCCTGATCTCGATGATTCCGGCATGGCAGTTCGACGGCTGGGAGTGGCTCGCCTTCGCGCTCGCTACCCCGGTCGTGTTCTACGCCGCCTGGCCGTTCCACCGCAGTGCGCTCAAGAGCGCGCGTCACGGCGCCACCAACATGGACACGCTCGTGACCATGGGCACCGGCGCCGCCTGGCTGTGGTCGACCGTTGTGTTGTTCGGAGGTGCGCTGGGCGTCACTGCCTTCCAGAACGGCCACGTCTACTACGAGACGGCCGGGGTCATCATCTCCCTGATCCTGCTGGGCAAGTGGCTCGAGACTCGCTCAACCGCCCGCGCGGGCGACGCCATCCGCGCGCTCAGCTCACGCCAATCCGCGACCGCGCGGCTCGAGGACGGCACGGAGATCTCCCGCGAGGAGCTCGAGGTGGGCATGCGCTTCGTGACGCGCCCCGGCGAGACCATCGCAACTGACGGCACCGTGGTTGACGGAGGTGCCTCCGTGGACGCGAGCCTCGTCACCGGCGAGTCCGTCCCCGTACGCGTCGAGGTGGGCGGCGAGGTGGTGGGCGGCACGGTCGCGACCGACGGCGCGCTCACCATCGAGGCGACCAAGGTGGGCAGCGAGACCATGCTGTCCCAGATCGCCCAGATGGTGGATCAGGCGCAGAACGGCCGGGCACGCGTGCAGCGCCTCGCGGACCGTATCTCGCGCATCTTTGTCCCGGTGGTCCTGGGGATCGCCCTCGTGACCCTCATCCTGTGGATCTCCATCACGGGAGATGTCAACGCGGCCTTCACCGCCGCCGTTGCCGTCATGATCATCAGCTGCCCCTGCGCCCTGGGGCTGGCCACTCCGCTCGCCATCATGGTCGGGACCGGCCGTGGCGCCCAGTTGGGTGTTCTGGTTCGCGGGCCAGAAGCTCTCGAGGACACGCGCTCCGTCAGTACCATCGTGCTCGACAAGACCGGCACCGTGACCGAGGGCAAGATGTCCGTCGTCGACACCGAGACCCCGGGCCTCGAGGGGGATTCGGCAAGTTCTCTGCTCGACGCCATCGCGTCCGTCGAGGACCGCGCCTCGCACCCCATCGCCCAGGCGGTCGCGGACTCCCGTGGCAACCGTCTGAGGGTCAAAGGTTTCAGCAATGTCGCCGGCAAGGGGGTTGTCGCCACGGTGCAGAGCGCGGCCCCGGATGGCTCCAATGCGCTGGTCTACGTGGGCTCGCGCCGACTGTTCGCCAGCGTTCCGGACTACCTCGAGGAGCTCGCGTCCCAGGCCGAGGCCGAGGGCCGCACCGCAATCTTCGCCGGGCGCGCAGCACCCAAGCCCGCGGATTCGAACGACCAAACCACGGCATCGGCCGATGCTGAGGCGCCGGCAGGCGCTGCGGTCGCCGAGGCGATGATTTCCGTAAGCGACACCGTCAAGGCAACCTCGAAGGACGCGATTGCCGCGTTCCGCGAACTGGGTCTCGACGTGGTCCTGCTCACTGGTGACAACGAGCGTGCTGCCCGCGCGGTCGCCGCCCAGGTGGGCATCAGTGAGGTGATCGCGGAGGTTCTTCCCGGCGACAAGTCCGACGTCATCAAGAGGCTCCAAACGGACGGCAAGCGCGTGGCGATGGTGGGCGACGGAATCAACGACGCCCCTGCCCTCGCCCAGGCGGACCTCGGCATCGCGGTCGGCACCGGCACGGACGTGGCGCGCGAAGCATCGGACCTGACCATCGTCTCGGGCGACCTGCGCGCGGCCGCCGATGCGATCGCCCTGTCGCGGCGCACGCTCGGCACCATCCGGGGCAACCTGTTCTGGGCGTTCGCTTACAACGTGGCCGCGATCCCGCTAGCTGCGTTCGGCATTCTTAATCCCATGATTGCGGCAGCCGCCATGGGCGGGTCGAGCTTGTTCGTGGTCGCCAACTCGCTCCGACTGCGCGGCTTCTCGGGATATCGGGGTTAGCTAGAGGGTCAACTGGTCCGCTCGCGAGGATGTTTGAGCGCGTAGATCAACTGTCGAGTAGTCCAGGCCGCAATCTCTAGCGAGGTGAGGAGGTGGCCGGTTGGCCCGCGGCATCGGCCCGTAATTGGGCGAGCGCCGCCTGCGCGGCGAGGACGTGCTCCGTCGCCTCGTCCGCGCGTTCGGAATCCATTCCGTCCTCATGCGCCGCACTCAGTAGCGCGAGCTGGCTCTGTTGAAGCTGCCGCATGGCAAGCGCGCCCGACAGCCCGAGGCTCCGGCGGGCAGAGGTGCGCACGTGGGTGCGGATGGTGCGGTTGGACAACAGCGCGAAGTCGAGCGGGCTCACCAGATGGTCGGGCACAGTATCGCGAGCCAGGTGAGCGAGGATGGATCGCTCGCGCTTGTGGACCACGCGCAGTACCACGAGCAGCATGACAAACACGGGAATGCCCTTGGCGAAGGTCGCCGCGTAGACGTTGGTGTCGAGGACGGGCGAGTCGAAGAACGCGTGCAGCAGCATCGCCACTCCGAGTCCACCCAGCATTACTCCCCAGCGCACCCCAGGACCGCGCGTGGAATTAAAGAAGTAGCCCACCCCCGCGCCGGCGATCGCGGTCAGGGTGGCGTGGCTCCACAGCCCGGAGACCACCCCGCGCAGGATCACCAGCTGGAAGACGGTGTCAAAGTTCCCGCCCGATGCCACGGCAGCCTGCATCGTGTACAGGTAGCTCTCCACGACCATGAACCCGAGCCCAATGATCGCGCCGTAGAACAGCCCGTCGGCAGCACTACGAACCCGGGCGCCAGGAATCAGCGCGAGAGCCACCACGCCAAGCATCTTTAACGGCTCCTCGACGAGTGGCGCGGACACCGCCGCGATCCACGGTGAGTCTTCGCCAAGCCACGAGGCTGCGATTCCGTGCATGGCGGGGGCGGCGACCACACCAATGCCCGCACAGACCAGGGAGCCCCACATCAAGGCACCAAGGATAGTGACAGGGGACCGGCGCTCAAACAGTTCAAGTTTGTAGACCACAAACACGAAGGCCAGGGCGTAGAGGCTCCACAGGATCACCGCGAGCATGCCTGCCGCCGGGTAGGTCTGCATGCCCCGTAGCAATAGGGGAGTGACCTGAATCAACCCATACGCGGACAGAATCATGAAGACCCAGAACACCAGGGAGTGGGTATCGACAAACGACCGCGTGCGCGGTGAATGACGTAGCGCCGGTGCAGGTTCTGGGGAGGTGGGCGTCGCGGCCGCCGAGCCGCGCTTGCCGGACGCAATGCGATCGAAGGTGGTCCGGCGGCTCACGGCAGTTGCTCCGGGGTGAACTTCACCGAGGCGGCGATGGCGTTGGCGCTGTCGGAGATGCCGTCCCACACCGAAAGCGGGGAGGTCAAGACCAAGGTGGTCTGAAGGTCGCCGTTAGAGACCACCCACACCTGCGTGGCGGCGTCTTTGGACTGGGCGGTCACCGTCGCGCCCGAGTCGCCTGCCGTCGTGGTGAAAGTAGAGGGAGGCGTGACGACCCAGGAATTGTCGGGGTTATCGGCGAGCGCATCCGCGAGTGTCTGAGTCCGCGTGGCGACGGACTCAGCGGCCGGGGTCGCAGACGTGATGATGAGCTGCGCGCCGCTATTGGTGAGGGCGGTGAAGTCGCCGTCCTCCGAGTCGCTCAGCACCCACCCGGGAGGTGGAGTGACCTGCAGGTTCTCACCAACCGCGAGCGGGACGCCTACCGTCAGATCTTCGCCCTTGACGTAGTCGCCAATCGCGGGGAGCACCAGGATGAAGAACAGTGCGCTGAGCAGGATGGCGGCCGCACCTCCGATGGACTGCCTATTAAGCAGGGCGATGGACAGGGGCATCGCGCTCCTGCGCGGTCCCGCAGTCTGAATCGGCATCTCGGAAGTGAGCGGTGCGTACTCGGCCACGGGTGCGGGCTTTCTGGCGTGCTCGGCCTCGGTGCGACGCGAGGCACGCCGTCGTCCGAGGCTGAACTTGGCCACGATGAGCCCCTTCGCTAGATCGTCGCGAGTGCGCGCTCGAGGTCGGCGCGCAGGTCCTCAAGTTCTTCGAGCCCGATGCTGAGGCGCACCGTCGCCTCCGACATGCCCACGGCGGCGCGCGCCTCGGGTGTCATCTTGTTGTGAGTCGTGGTCGCGGGGTGCGTTGAGATCGACTTCGCGTCGCCTAGGTTGTTCGACACTTCGAACAGGTCGAGCGCATTCATGAAGCGGAACGCGGCCGCGCGCGCCGCGGGGCCCGCCGGGTCCGTGCCCTGGGGCAGCGCCACGTCGATCGTCACGAGCGTCCCGCCCAGTGTCATCTGGCTCTTGGCCAACTCGTACTGCGGGTGTGACGGCAGCAGCGGGTAGCGCGCGAGGGCCACCTTGGGGTGGGCATCCAGCCAGGCGGCAAGATCAGCGGCCGATGAACTCTGCGCCCTCACGCGCACGCTCAGAGTTTCCAGGGACTTCAGCAAGACCCAGGCGTTGAAGGGCGACATCGTCGCGCCCATCTGACGCACCATCTGCTTGACCGGGCCATTGATGTATTCGGCGGAGCCAAGGATCGCCCCGCCCATGACTCGACCCTGACCGTCAATGTGCTTGGTCGCGGAGTAGACCACGGCATCGGCGCCGAGCTCAAGCGGCTTCTGCCCGATTGCCGTCGCGAAGACGTTGTCGACCACGAAGAGCGCGCCGGCTGCCTTTGACAGTTTGGCGACGGCCGGGATGTCGACCACGTCCTGCATGGGGTTGGACGGCGACTCGACGAACACCACCTTGGCTGGTGTGGAGAGCGCTCGCGCCCAGTCGTCGTTGTCGTGGGCATCGACGTAGTCGACTGTAATGCCCCAGTTTTCGAAGTAGTTGGTGAACACCTGGATGCTGGAGCCGAACAACGCGCGGCCGGCCACGAGGCGGTCGCCTTGCTTGAGGATCGACGCCAGCGACACGAACACCGCTGCCATGCCCGTGGCGGTGCCGAAGCAGGCCTCAGCGCCCTCGATTGCTGCCAGGCGCTCCTGGAAGGCGGTCACTGTGGGGTTGGCGTAACGCGAATACATGTAGACGTCGATGTCCCCCGCGAAGGCGGCGGCGGCCTGCTCCGCCGACTCGTACGCGTAGCCCTGCGTCAGGAAGAGCCCCTCGGACATCTCGTTGGCCTCGGAGCGGTGGATGCCCGTGTGCAGCGCGAGCGTGTCGGGTCCGTACGAGTGCGAGTTGTCCTGGTTCGTCATGGCTCAAGCGTAGCGGCGTGGGCAAGTGCCACGGCTGTTAGCCACGGCACCTGCCCACGCACTCGTTTCAGCGGACGGTGGCCCTACGACGAGCGACCACGAGTGCGCCACCTGAGAGCAGCAGCAGGACTACCAAGAGGATGGTCCCGTCAAGGGGTGCACCCGTCTGGGAAAGTTCGCTAGCCGGCGCGGTGATGGTGTCGCCCGCCGCGGCCGGCGCCGCGAGTTGAATGGTCGTGGAACCCAGCGCCGTGCCGTCTGCACTCTGCACCTCGATGGTGTGCGTCCCGGCAGGTAGATCCACTGGGATCGTGAAGGAGATCACGCCATCGGCGCCCACCGCGAAGGTGCCGATGACCGTGGGCTCGGAGTACATCACCACAATCACAGAGTCGCCAGCACAGGCTGGATCCACGGTGATGGCAATGCTCTCACCCGCGGTTGCGTCACCGGGAGCTGTCACCGTGCACTGTGCGGAGTCACCCTCCCCCTCGGTCGCGTCAGGGGCGCTCGGGTCCGGCGTCACGGGGTCGGTCGTCCCGGGCTCGGTGGTGCCCGGATCCGTGGTGCCGGGATTGGAATCACCGTCGTCCGTGCAGCCCAATGTGCCGGTGCGGATCGAGAATCCGTCGGTGTTCGCATCGTCCACGTAGAACGTAGCGACGGAACCGTCGGTGCAGGTCGCCGCATCTGCGATAGCGAAGCCCTCGTTCGCGACGTTGGCCATGCCCGCGGGACGCTCATAGAGCGCCGATGCGGTGAATACGCCGACGTTGTCTCCCGCGTCGGAGAGGTCAAACGTCGCGATGCGCCCGTCGCAGGCGTCGTCACACACCACCCAGAGCAGGTCGCGGTACGCGTCGAACTGCACGTCCGCCACGTTGTTGAAGCTCAGCGAGGACAGGTCCAACTCGGCCACGCGCTCGAACGCGCCGCCATCCATGAGCGCGTAGGCGTAGACACCCGCGGTGCCCTCGATGCTCACAAAGAACAGGCCGTTGCCGTGGCCCGCGTAGTCCGCGGGGGAGTACGCGGAGGACGTGTTCTGGTCGAGGAAGCCCCGCGCGGTGAGCCACGAGTCGGGGATGTAGGTAATGCCCTCCATGCCCGCGTTCGCGCCGATGCTGGGGAAGTCCGCGGCCAGGTTCCATTCGGCCGATGCCGTGAGTTCAGTTCCGGTGCCACTCACGTCGTACTTCAGGACGGAGGGACGGCTGGTGCTGCTCGAGTCGTTGTTGCGTTCGGAGGAGACGTAGACACCCTCAGAAGCACCGGCGTCGGTGACCGTCACGCCCTCGGCGTCGACCGTACCGGTGCCGCCTGGGTAGCGCAGCGTCTTGCCGTCGGCCCAACCATCGGTGGCGTCGGGGACCCAGTTACCTGAGCCGTCCTGAACGATCCGGTAGAGCAGACCGTCGCCGTTCTGGACCGCCCACAGGACTGCGGCGGAGGAGTCGTAGTCGATACCGCTCATGTCGCCGGCGTAGGTGTCCATCGCGTCAACGGTCGACACGTCGGCGCCGCCGGGCCAGGCCTGCGCGTTCACGATGCCCGCGCAGATGTTGGCCGCGCCGGGGGTGGGCTGCGCGGTGGTGACGAACTCGCCGGTGCCGTCGGGGCATCGGCCGAACGTGGTCGTCGCGTGCTCGGTCCATTCATAGGAGTCGATCAGCGTGACGCCGTCGGCCTCGAACAGGCGCACGTTGTCGCCACCGCCCAGGCCGTAGCCGAAGCCCGTGGCCGGGTCGTCGGTCCGCTCGAACACCACGATGGCGCCCGCGGCGAGCACCGGGGTCGCAGGGATGGAGAAGACGTCGTCGTCCTTGTTGTCGCTCAGCACGAGGCCCGTGATGTCCACGGGGGCGTCGCTGATGTTGATCAGCTCGATCCAGTCGGCACCGTCATTAGCGTCGCTGGACTCGATCTCGTTGATGCGGACGGGGGTGGAGCAGTCGTTGAGCTCGCCCTTGGTGGAGACGCTCGAGTCGACGAAGTCTCCGGTGCCGTTGGGGCAGCGCGCCCAGGTGACGGCGGCGTGGCTGTCGTAGGCGAAGTTCGCGACGGGGGTGGTGCCGTCGGCGGCGAACAGGCGCACCTCGTCGGGGTCGCCCAGGCCGAATTCGAAGCCATCGGCGGTCGTGGTCTTCTGATCGATGACAAAGACGGCTCCGGGTGCAACCGAGCTGCCTTGGGGCAGCGCGTACGCGTCGCGATCCTTGTTGTCCATCATGACGAATCCGGAGATGTCTGCTGCCGTGTCGCCGATGTTCATGACCTCGACCCAGTCAGTGTCGTCACCATTGGACTCGACCTCGTTAATCACGATGATGCCGCCAGTGCCCGGCTCGGTATCGGTAACGGTGCAGTGGTTTGCCACTCCCGGGGTGGCCGATGCGGTGAGGACAAAGTCCTTGTCGATTGCGGGAACAGGGCAGCGGCCCCACGTGGTCTCTGCGTGGCCGTCCCAGGCAAAGCTGTCAATCAGCGTGGTGCCATCGGTGTCGAAGAGCCGAGCGCTGTCCGAGCCTCCTAGGCCAAAGCCAAGACTGCTGTCGGTGTCGTCATTGAGGAACGCGACGTACGCGCCGGCGGCAAGGTCCGTGTCCTCGGGAATCACGTAGGCGTGGGAGTCATCGTCATCGCTGAGGACCAAGCCCGCGATGCTGACGGAGGTCTCGCCCGTGTTGTAGAGCTCGATGAAGTCCGCGGTGTCGTCAGAGCTGGACTCGATCTCGCTGATCGCGATGACGTCGGCCGCGGTGATCGGAGTGGGTGTCGGCTCGTCGGCAACGCACGAGTTGGCGGCCCCCTGAGTGGCCTCGGCGGTGACCTCAAAGTCACTGTCCGGCGCGGGGCAACGACCCCAGGTGGTGTCTGCCTCAGATTCCCAGGTGAAGCTGTCAATCAGCGTCTCGCCGTCCTCGGCGAACAATCGTGCCGAGTCGGCACCGCCCAGGCCAAAGTCAAAGCCAACCGCTGCATCGTCCGACTTTTCGAATGCGATGTAGGAGCCGGCCGCCAGGCTCGTGCCCGCTGGAACGGTCCAGGAGTGGGTGTCGTCGTCATCCTTGAAGATCAGCCCGTCCAGCGCAATGGTGTCGCGGGTGGGGTTGTAGAGCTCGACCCAATCTGGGCCGTCGGGTGCCTTCGACTCCACCTCGGTGATGACGACGTCAACCACGGAGCCACCGTCGTCAACAGCCAGGGCGGGAGTGCCCACCGCGACGGACGCGGCTCCGATCGTCAACGTCATGACAGCGGCGAGAGCCGCTTTTGAACCACGCATTAGTTACCCCTTTGTCGGTACTGCCAGGCATAGGCCGTGCGGCCGAACCTAACGACGCAGGGCAAACGTCGGATGAACGCGAGGTGAGCGACGGGTTAATCCTTCGCTGCTGGCATAGCGACGGCCCGACCCCAGAGAGGAGGGTCGGGCCGTCGTGTGTGCAGCGATCGCTGCGTTCGGTCGCGAGTACGACTAGGTAACGACGCGGACCGAAACCTCCCCTGCATCGGAGGACCTGGCGGTGATGCCTTCGCCAGTACCGCGCACACGGTACGTGACGCGACGGCCATCAGCCGTCACCACCTCGAGGTCCTTATCCACGGCCTCACCACCGGAATAGACGTCGAGCGTCAGCCCGTCGAGGAAGTCGTAGTCGGGACGGTCCACGCGACCGCCGCGAGCAATGATGGCGCCTTGGCGCACGTAGACCGGCAGCGAGTCGAAGCCGTGGGTCTCTCGCACCCAGCGCCCACCGCCCACGAGTTCGCCGGTCAGCAGGTGCGTCCACACGCCGGTGGGCAAGTAGAAGTCCACCGTGCCGTCGGCGGTCATGACAGGCGCGACAAGGATGTCGTTGCCCAACATGTACTGACGGTCTAGGTAGCCCACGGCGGGGTCGTCGGGGAACTCCATGAACATCGGACGGGCCACGGAGACGCCACTTGTCGCGGCATCGGCTCCTGCCGTGTAGAGATACGGCATGAGAGAGTTCTTGAGTTGAGCGAACTGACGCGTGACGTCCACCGCCTCATCGTCGAACGCCCACGGGACCCGGTAGGAGGTGGAGCCGTGCAGTCGCGAGTGCGAGGACAGCAGGCCAAAGGCCACCCAGCGCTTGAAGACACCAGCGTCTGGCAGGCCCTCAAAGCCACCAATGTCATGGCTCCAGTAGCCAAAGCCGGACGATGCTAGGGAGAGTCCGCCGCGCAGGGTTTCCGCCATCGACACGTACGACGAGGAGTTATCCCCGCCCCAATGTACGGGCATGGTCTGGCCGCCGGCCGTGGCCGAGCGGGAGAACAGCACAGCCTCTCCTACACCTCGCTCCTCGACGAGCACGTCCCACACGGCCTGGTTGTAGAGCTGTGTGTAGAGGTTGTGCATCGCTGCGGGGCTTGCGCCGCTGTGCCACACCACGTCGGTGGGAATGCGCTCGCCAAAGTCGGTCTTGAGTGCATCGACACCCTGACGCAGCAGGCCGCGCAGCTTCTCCTGGAACCACGCGGTCGCGTCCGGGTTGGTGAAATCGACGAGCGCCATGCCCGCCTGCCACCAATCCCACTGCCACACGGTGCCGTCGGCACGCTTGAGTAGGTAGCCCGCCTCCATCGCCTCATCGAACAGCACCGAGCGCTGTGCGATGTACGGATTGATCCACACGCAGACGTGCAGGTCCTTCTCGTCGTGCATGCGCTGCAGCATCCCCTCCGGGTCTGGGAAGGTGCGCTCGTCCCAGACCAGGTCGGTCCAGTTGAATTCGCGCATCCAGAAGCAGTCGTAGTGGAAGGCGCTCAGCGGGATGTCGCGCTCGCGCATGCCGTCCACGAATGAGTTGACAGTCTCCTCGTCGTAGTCTGTGGTGAAGGACGTGGACAGCCACAGGCCGTAGGACCACGCGGGCAACATGGGTGGGCGGCCGGTGAGCTTGGTGTAGCGGTCGATCACATCTCGTGGCGTGGGGCCATCAATGATGAAGTACTCGAGCGCCTCGCCGGCGGTAGAGAACTGGACACGCTCCACCATCTCGGTTCCCACCTCGAATGACACGTGCTCGGGCTGGTTGACGAAGACCCCGTAGCCACGGGAGGAGAGATAGAACGGGACGTTCTTGTACGACTGCTCAGAGCTAGTGCCGCCGTCTGCATTCCAGATGTCGACCGTCTGCCCATTCTTGACGAACGCCCCGAAGCGCTCGCCCAGGCCGTAGACGAGCTCGCCCACGTCCAGGTCGAGTTGCTCGTGAACGTAGGTGTTGGACGGGGCCAGGCCGTCCACCGTGTAGCCCGCGACACCCGCCGGTTCCGCGGCCACCGGAGCATCGGCGGCGAGGGCGATGTGCCCCACGGACTTGTGTCCACTGCCCGTGAGGCGGCGGCCGTCGTGTGAGAAGCTCAGGTCCCACGGCGCGCCCTTGGTGATGCGAGCGGTGAGCGAGCCGGTGACGAGGCTGCCCCCTGCATCGTCCACGGAAACGCTCGCTGCGCCCTCGGTCTCGTTGATCGCGAAGCCGGGGGAGCGGTGGGCGCCCTTGTGATGCTCGATGCGTACCCGCACCACACCTTCGAGGGGGGCGCTCAGGGTGACAGTGAGCATTGGCTGGTTGAGAACATTGCCGCGTTGCAGGATCTGGCGTCCCGGCGCGTGCACCACGAGCGAACCGTCCGCGTCGGCGACGTCGAACGCCTCTTGCGCGTAGGTGGCGGTGACTCCTGGTCGTAGGTGCCAGTAACCGTCGGTGAACTTCATTTACTTCACTGCTCCTGCCGTGATTCCTCGGGTCAGCGTGCGCTGGAAGATGAGGAAGAAGATGATGGTGGGAATGATGCTGATTAGCGTTCCGGCGATCAGCGTGGTGGTGTCGGTCTGACGCTCGCCGTTGAGTTGCTCAAGGAGCAGCGGCACGGTCAGCGAATCCGAAGTGTTCAGGAACGCCAGCGGCAACAGGAACTCGTTCCACGTCCAGATGAAGAAGAACACCATGAGGACTGACAGCGTGGGCTTGATCACTGGAACGATCACTGACCTGAGCGAGCGCCAGCGAGTCGCGCCATCGACCGCTGCGGCCTCGAGGATTTCCTTAGGGAAGGTCCCCAGCAGACTCGACAGCAGGTACGTGCCGAAGGCGGACTGGATGACCACGAACGTGATGATCACTGACCAGGGGTTGGACAGCAGACCGAGGTCGTCGTACAGCTTGAAGAGCGGGTCGAACAGCATCTCCTGCGGGACCAGGTTGGCCATCAGGAAGATCAGGACGATCCAGCTACGGCCCTTGACGCGGCCGATGCCGATGGCGAACGAGTTGAACACCGACAGGATGACGGCGAGTACAGCCACCACGCTGGAAATGAAGATCGAGTTCCATAGTGCGCGAGGGAAGTTGTTCTCCGCCCAGAATGTCCTGATGCCCTCAAAGCTCAGCGCCTGTGGCAGGTCGAGCGGTCCGGACGTGGCGTAGTCCGCGGGGGACTTGAATGCGTTGATGAGCAGCAGCACGATGGGGAAGACAATGATCAGGGCGCCCAGGACCACGATGGCGAGGAGTATCCACTCCATCGGTGTCTTGGGGCGCTTCTTGGTCTTTTCCCTGGTGGGACGTTGCTTTGCCTTGTAAGACTTGTAGGGAGTGGACGCTGGCGCGGGGAGCGCGGCGGATCCGGCTGAAGTAGTCATGTCACGCATCCTTCTTCTCGGAGCGGGTTTGGACGCGCAGGAACACGATCGCCACGATGGTGACCACGATGAAGACCGCCGATGCGATAGTCGCCGCGTAGCCCTTGTCGGTGCCGTTGATGAACTCGTTGTACGCGTAGAAGGACGGTACGTAGGTGGATTTGTTGGGTCCTCCCTGCGTGAGGATGAACACCGGTGCGAACACTTTGAGTGCCGCGATGGTGGTGGTCAGCGAGACCACAAATACCTCTGGGCGGATCATCGGCAGGGTGATGGCGCGGAAGCGCTGATACCAGTTGGCGCCGTCGAGCTCCGATGCCTCGTACAGCTCCGGGTCAACGCGCTGCAGAGCCGCCATAAAAATCACGATGGGGTAGCCGATCTGAATCCAGATCATGAGCACCATGACGGACCCCATCGCGGTTCCGTATGATCCGCCCAGCCAGTTGACGGTGACGTCACTGCCGGTGATAGCGCTGAGGAACTGGTTGAGCACGCCCTCACTGTTGGGTTTGAGCAACCACCCAAAGAGGACACCCGCTACTGCGATCGGCAGGATCTGTGGCAGGTAGTAGGTGGCTCGTAGGAAGCTCGAGAGGCCACCGCCGAACCGTCTGCCGACCACGTCGAACAGGGCCGCTGCAATGACGAGGCCCACAAGCGTCGGGATGATTACCATCGCGATGACGACCAGGATGATGTTGACGAACGAGCGAATGAACTCGTCGTCCTGGAACAGTGCTATCCAGTTGTCGAGGCCCGCGAAGGTCTCCTCCGCGCGGCCACCGCGCCAGTGAAAGAAACTGAGCCTTAGGTTGCGCACGATGGGGTAGAAGATGATGAGCCCCACCAGTGCAATACCGGGAATGAAGTAGAGCCAGTAGCCCCACTTTCCGCCGTCACGCTGCGGAATGCGAGCCGGCTCCGCCGCTCCCTTTTGCCGACGCTTGGGCTCTTTGGCCTCAGGCTTGTCAGTCGCCGTCGTTGTCATGTCAGTCCGTCTCTGGTGGGGCCGGGTCTTGGCAACCCGGCCCCACCGTGGTGAGTCGTGGGACTAGCGGAGGTCCGCTACGTAGTCCTCGTAGTAGCCCTCGAGCTCGGTCTGTGCTTGCTCCGGGGTGAAGTCGCCGTTCACCAGGCCCTGGAGAACGCCGTTGAGGTCGCCGTAGAAGCTAGGCGTGGGCCAGTCGGGGTAAAAGGCTAGGCCGTCGCGGTCGTTGACCTCGTCGAAGAGCTCGATGAGCGCCTTGGCGTCCTCGTCGGTGATCTCGTCGGTGTTGGCTGCGACGGGAAGGCCGCCGGACTCGCCCAGCAGGTTCTGGATCTCGGGGCGCATGGTGATGTCGATGAACATCTTCGCGAGCTCGGGCTGCTTGGACTCGACGGGAACGACCCACATGTTGCCGCCGGATCCCGGCGTCAGTTCCGTGGCGGGCCAGTTGGTGATGCCGAGGTTGAAATCACTGATGTCGTCAAGGAAGCGGCCGTACCACCAGGACCCTGAGTAGAACATGGGGTTCTTGCCGGCGATGAAGTCAAGGCCCGCGTCCTCCGCGGTCATACCGGTGACGTCCTTGGAAATGTAGCCCTTGTCGATCCAGTCGCTGAGGGTGGTGGTGCCATAGGAGATGGGCTCACCCTGCCAATCGACCGGCTCGGTGTAGAGCTGGTAGGCGTCGACGAACGAGCGGTCGGCCTGGCTCAGCGTGAGCTGGTACCAGAGCTGGCCCAAGGGGTACTCCTGTGCCGACTCCGCAAATGGGGTGATTCCAGCATCAGCAAACTGCTGTGCCGCTGCTTCGATCTCTTCAACGCTCGTCGGAACGGCGATGCCGGCCTCGTCGAACATGTCCTGGTTGTAGTAGAGGAAGACGAACTCGCCGTAGTTCGGAACTCCGTAGTAGCTACCCGAGCCCATGACTCCGTCATCGGAGTAATTGGCGGTGGTGGCGACGGAGTCGGCGAGCTTGTCGCCCCATCCGTACTGCTCGTACGCATCGTCGAGGTTCTGGATTACGCCGATTGAAGCGAGCTGCCCAGCGGTCGCGTTGCCCTTGTTGTACTCGGAGACGTCAGGTGCGTCGGACGAGTCGAAGAGCTGCTCTGCGGACGTGCGCAGGTCTTCGAAAGCAGTCTCTTCGAGGTTGACGGTCGCGCCCGTCTCCTCCTCGAAAATCTCAATCGCCTTGTTCCATGCAATGCCCATGGCGGAGTCAGCGCCTTCGTAGTGCATTACGTTGAGGGTCTGTCCGCTGTAGTCGGCGTCGCCGCCGGCGCTTCCGGATGGGGTGGCGCTGCCGCCGTCATCGGACGAGCAGGCCGCCAGTGTGAGAGCTCCGGCTGCGGCAAACGCAGCGAATGCCCAGGTGCGGGACTTCATCATTTTCTACCTCCTTGTAGTGGCGACGTCTCGGGGTGACGGTGCGCCGTGGATACTGCCGTCGTTGTCGAAATCATCGAAGCGCTTCGACAACGACCGTGAGTCAGTCAGCTAGTTATTGTCATTAGTTGACCTGGGGGATGACGGATGCGGTCGAGGATGTGACCGATCCGAAGTTGATATAGGTGGGGGCGATAAGGGTAGTCGCGGGGGGCTTGAGGCCGTCTTCCACCATCTCGACCAGCATGTCCACGGCCACTGAGCACGATGCATGTGCGTCGAGAGGGATCGTGTCGAGAGCCAGGGGGAAGCGGTGAGTGGAGAAGGTCACGCCGGCTGCAATCGCGGAGACGTCGACTGGCACGGACTTGCCGAGTTCAGCAAGGGCAGCGGTGACGGACGCGGCGACATCTGCAGACGTGTTAAGCACCAGGCCATCCAGGTCGGGAAGTTCCTTCAGCAGCGCTGCGATCGCCTCGTGGGCGCGGTGCTCGGTGGGGTACGCGATGGCAGAGGCTACGCCTGAGTCGGCTGCGTGCTTGCGGAATCCATGGAGGAAGCGGAGGGGGAAGTTGGATTCTCGCTCGAGCGTCTCTTGATGGTGCGAGATGAGGCCGATGTTATTGCGGCCTGCGGCGACCAGTCGGTCGATGGCCATCTCCGCCGCGGCCTCGAAGTCGAGGTCGACACACACTAAGCCAGTGGTGTCCTCGGGGATTCCAATGAAGACAATCGGACACTTGAGGGTGCGCGCGAGTGCCGCGCGGTCGTCGTGGGCGTCGACGTCCAACACGATGATGCCGTCCGCGAGCGAGGTGGCAGCTGAGCGTTGCATGCCCTCGAGGGCGTCGTTGTGGACGAGGAGCAGCGTGTCATAGTCGTGTTCGCGGGCGCACTGGGTGACCTCCATCGCGAACTGCATGTGCGCGCTGTGGTCAGTGTCGGCGTGCAGCGGCGCGGTGACGGCGATGATGTTGGAGCGATTAGCAGCGAGCATTCGGGCAGAGGCGTGGGGGCGATAGCCAAGTTTGGAGGCCGCGGCCTCAACCTTGTCGCGGGTGGACGGGGAGATCGAGCGTTTACCACTGAGCGCATACGAGACGGTGCTGATTGAAACACCCGCCTCGTGCGCTACGTCTGCGATAGTTGCCACAGTGACCTCGTTGTCATGTCGATGTCGAAGCGCTTCGACGCTTCGTTGTGTTTACGACAATAAGTTCTTGTCGCCAACAATGCAACCGCAGTGACCTAATCGTTACATGGGTGACTCTGCCGCGAATGTCACCGGCGGTGCTCTCGCACTCGGTTAGGGTCGAAGTCAGCAGAAAATCGCGTCAGTCGGTCCACCAAGGGGAGCCCCGTGAAAAAGTCCACTCGTTCAATCGCGACGCTGGCTCTCGGGGCCGCACTGATGACGGGCATCTCCGGCTGCGGCATCATCGACAACATTGACCCGTCGAGCCTGCCGAGTATCAGCATCCCGTCGAGGCCCACCGAAAGTGCGGTTCCGGTTCCCACCGAGACCGTCACCAACGACCCTGAGCCTCAGCCCACCGTGACCGAGGATCCGGAGCCCGCGCAGACCGTGACGGCGGAGCCCAGCCCCGAGCCCAGCCCCACATCGGACGCCGACGCCGACGGCTCCTCCGTTACTTGGTGGCCCTGGGTGCTCATCGCCGTCATCCTGCTCATCGTTATCATCGTGCTGACGCGCCGTAGCTCGGCGCGCAAGGCCTGGATGGATCGCCTCCACAAGGCCAAGTCCGAGCTTTCCTGGGTCGAAGACTCGTTGATCCCGCAGGTGCTGTCCAAGCCCACTGCCGCCGAGGCCCAGTCGCTCTGGCAGGCCGCGCGGCCGCGCATCCTCGACCTCGACCGCGAGCTTCACGAGCTCGGCGACAGTGCCCCGTCAGAGGCCGGCACTGCTTCTACAGTCCAGGGACTGCAGGCGCTCCAGGGACTCACGTCGACCATCGATGCTGAGACCTCAACGCACGACGTGACCGACGCCGACGCACTCCGGGCACGCCGTGCCGCCGTGGAGAGTGCACGGGCCCAGGCGCGCGCCTGGATTACACCGCCTCAGCGATAGGTGGCGCGACGGCACTCTCCACCGAACCCTGGCAACGTCCGCACCCTAGATCAGTGCTGGGTGAACGAGGTCACTCACACGGCACTACGGCCACCCCCGATTTAGGGTGCGGACGTAGTTGAGGGAGTACTTAGCCCTGGCGCCAGGGCAGACCGGCCTTGCGCCAGCCCTGCCAGCCGCGGTGGCCCTCGTCGTTGGTCGCGCCTTCGAAGCCCTCGAGGATGTTGTACGACGGGCCGATGCCGGCGTCGGTTGCGGCGACGGCCGCACCGATGGAGCGCTGGCCCGAGCGGCACAGGAAGATGATGGGCGCGTCGGTGCCGGGCTCGATGCCCTGCTCCTTGAGCTGCGCCACGAACTGGTAGTTCCGCTCGCCGTCCGGGTAGCTGACCCACTCGACGAACAGCGGCTCGGTACCGGTGGAGGACGTATCCGGCACGCCTACAAAGCGCCACTCGGCATCGGTGCGCACGTCCACGAGGCGTGAGTCGGGGTTCGATGTGAGGATGTCCCACGCCTCCTGCGGCGTGATGTCTCCGGCGTAGTTGCTCACGAGGGATTCCTTATCTGCGTCCGATGCACGTGCGCCTGGTAGGCGTGGCTTTTCTCAGCGTCAGTGTAGGGGAGGGTTCCCGCGCTCCGCCAGTGGCTCCCACTACAGCTTCAGGACGCCTACCGGCGTGCGGCGAGAGGTCATGGCTGCGACAATGCCGGCACCGCCCGCAATCGCCGCCACCACCACGAGTGCGAGGAGCAAATTGGGTGGCAGCGTCGAGGGAACTGCGGCTAGCGGCCAGTTAAACTCCTCGGCGAATCCCTTCATATCGCCCTGACGGAAGGCGAGTGCGAGCGCGAGAGCCGCGCCGGCGATGGCTCCCAGTGCGGCCCCCGTCACGAGCGGGAGACTAAAGTGCAGGGCCCTGGCCTTGCGCGCATCGTCCGCCGTGAGGCCAAGCGCCGCGCGGGTGGCATCCTCAGCGTGGTGAGCGCGGGAGCTAGACGCGAAGATAGCGACTGCGATGAGCGTCGCCACGGCCGCTGCCGCAAAGGTGAGGGAGATCACTGCGCCGGGGCTGACGGAAGACACCACCCCGGTGGCGCTGAGCGCCGTGAACTGTTCCTCCATCCACAGGGCGAGGAAGTACGAGGTGTTGATGGCAATGGCCCCAAAAGTGACCATCGACATGATGAAGGCGGGAATGGCCGACTGGCGTGGGTTGGCTACCAGGGCGTCACCGGCGCTGATCCCCCACGGCGCGCTGGATTGTCCTAGCCGGCGCCCGAGCAACGGCATGAGTGTGCGTAGGGCCTCCAGCGCGACGACGTAGCTCAAGACCACGGATGCGATGGTAAGGAGCACGGTGAGGGTCTGGCCGCCCTCGTCATACTCGCTGTGGAAGCTCGCGAACCACAGCCCCACAAGGGCGAGAGCCCAGAGGACAACGATGCCGCGCGCCGACACCTTGCGCGACATCTCAGCGTCGGCAAGTGGGGTGACAGGTTTGAGGGCTGCCACCGGCGAGACTCGCGCCGCCCAGAAGGCGGGCACCGCCCCCACAATCGTGGCGAAGAGTAGGCCGGTGGTGAGAAGGACTGCGACGACCCACCACACGACGACTGCGGATCCGGGCAGGAACACTCCGTGGTTGGAGGCACGGATGAGCGCCAGGTCAGCATTCACTGCGAGCCACCCCAGTACGATGCCGAACGCTGAGGAGACGGCACCCACCAGCAGGGTCTCCATCAGTGTCGCGAGGACGATTGAGGACCTTCGGGCGCCCATGGCGCGGGCGGTCGCCGCCCACGTAGTGCGTGACTGTGCCTGGCTACGGCCAACCGCAAACGCCATCGCCACCAAGCCGACGAGAAGTGCAACGGACAGGGCGACGCTGATACCGGCGCTATTGGAGTGCCCCGCGGAGGCATAGTAGTAGCTATCGACATATGTGAACGCGGAGAGCGCCACACCCGCGTCATCGTTCCACGACGCGGTGGTGCTCACGGGGGCACCGCGCTGGGAGGTGTCGGAGGGGGACGCGGCGGCAAGCGTGACCGAGTCAGGCCAAGACGCGTAGGCCTCGGGAAGCCATACGTCGTAGTTGCGGTCTATTGCGGGGCTGCGAGTCAGGCCGGAAACTTTGTAGTCCGCAATCTTTGCCAACTTAGTGGGCATGCCGTCTGCGTCGTAATCAAGCGGATATGCCGGAACAATGTCGCCGATTCCGACCCCCAATAAGCCTGCGATCCGGGTGCTGATGGCGACTTCGCCGGCCACGGGTGGCTCGCCATCGAGCAACACCGAATCCCAGTCGTAGTCACCGGTGATGGCGGTCATGGGGGACCGGTACACAGTCTCGACGTCCGCTGAGGAGTCATAGTTAGCGGTAAGGTCCGGGGGCGTCAGATACACATTGGTATCGCGCCTAGCTTGCAGGTCGGAGCCCGCCGCGATGGCGTGGGCGATCTCGCCGTCGACCTGCTCCACAGGTGCCTCTTCGAGCCCGGCATTTTCCTGGGGGTCCTGGGATCCCACCCACGAGGTGACGTAGCCCTGGAACTCGTCGTCGCCGCCGGCAACGCGTTGGGCGTGCAACTCATTGTCGATCTGAGTGGTGGTGGTGATTGCCGCATACGAGGCGAGCGCGATCGCCAGAGTGAGTAGTGCCCCTGTCCAGGCCGTGTATCGCTTCTGAGAGCGCAGCTGCTCGCGCGCCAGTTGCCAGATCATCGAACGCCTTCCTTGTCTGCAGTGCGGAGTTCCTCGACAGGGGATTTGCCGGCCATTGACGCGCCGAACACTGCGGCGGCGATCGCCGCGGCCGCGACTGTTGCGACGCCCGCTACGAGCACCCATGCCCACGGCACCGCGCCCAGGTCCTGAGCGGCATGCCACAGGATCTCGCTGGATTGCGACGGCGCACCTGGCTTGAGCAGGAAGACGTTGGTGCTGACGACCGACGTCACGATGCCGACCAGCGCGCCGGCCACATAGGACGATGCCGCGAGGGCAGATGCCTCCCACACCGGGGCCGCTCGGAGAACCTTGGGAGTAGCGCCCAGGGCGGCGAAGGTGGCGAGGTCGCGGCGGCGCAGCCGCACGGAGGTGGCCGTAGCACTGACGATCATGACCACCGCGATCCCGAGGCCAATCGCGACCATGGCCACGCTGATGCCGCCGTAGATGCTCGCCCAGCCGGTGATCCCCGGCTCGTAGGTCCATGCGGTGCCTTCTGGAAAGTACTCGCGCGCAATATCCGCGGCGCTGGACTGCTCCAGGTCGCCGTCGGCGAGATAGAGCATGGCGCCGCTCACAGGTGCCGCGCCCCAGGTTCCCGTCGCCCAGGCGCGGTCAGATGCGTTGAATGTCAGCGGAGTGGAGATGCGGTAGGCCGGGGTCGCGATGCTGTCGACGACTATGTCCGACACTCCAGTGGGATCGCTGCCATCGAAATTGTCGGCGTAGATCGAGGACTGATCGCCGTTGAGAAGCACCCCGCCAGTAAGGCCCAACTCCCGCAAGGCATCGGGCGTGATGGCATTGTCGGTGGCGAGGTCCACAGCGAGGGAGAAGTGTTGCGCCGTGCCATCCTCGAGCCCGTCCGGGTCAATGTTGGTGTAGTCAAAGGAGTCCTCGTACAGCAGGGAGACTGGGACGACTGCGACGCGTGGGTCTGCGACGAGTTTGCCGAGCGCTTCTGCGTCGAGTGGCGTCGCCTCGAACCCAGGAGGCTGTGCGGCGTCGTCCAGTACTGAGACGGAGAACAGGAAGCTGTTGGGGTTGGCCTCGCGCGCGGCAGCCTCGATTGCTTGCGAGTGGCCCAAGGCAGCTAGTGACGCCGCCACGAGCAGCGCGATGACCGCGGAGAGGCTGACAATGCGCACGCGGGTATCGGACGGGCGTCCCAGCCCGTCCGCGGCGAGCGAGCGCCCTCCCGCCACATCTCCGCGGGCAAGCAGGGCGGCCACGCGCTCGACGGCGTGCACCGCAAGCCACCTCGTGATGGCGTAAACCACCCACAGTGTTCCGAAGAAGGCGATTGTCAGAGCGATGTTCTTCACCACCATGAGCCAACCGGGGTCACCTAGGTTCTTCACGGACCACGCGTCCAGCGGGACAAACCGGTTGACGACAGCTACGGCCATACCAAGCGCGTAGGCAATCCACCACGTGAGGCGAATCGCGACGAAGCGTGGCGAGCGCGTCCTGGCCACGGAGGAAACCTCGTGGGCGGAGTTGTCGACGTCGTCGGGAGTCCCGCGCGTTACGGCCTCGATCGCAACGAGATTAACCAGGGTCGCGGTACCCACGGCGAGCGCAACGACAAAGAGGCGGCCCAACAAGGCGCGCACGGAGAACTCACCGTCGCGTACTCCCGCGGCCTCGAAGAAGGTGAACTGTGCGAGGATCGCGCCCACGATCACACCCGCGCCGGCAACGATCAGTCCTAGCCTCAGCCCACTACGCACCGCACCGCGCAACATCGTCGAGCGCTGCTCGCCTAGCGCCATTCGCGTGGCGATCTCGTGGCGCCTGCCTGCAAGGTCGAGCCGCAGGAACAGCAGCGCGACTAGTCCGGCGACGAGGAACAGCGGCACCAGGTAGAAGCCTAAAAAGAAGATCTCGAAAACGGATGGAATGCGCGGATCCGATGCCGTTTCCGGCGACACCCACACCGCTCCAGTCATCCAACTTGCGAGCGCCGCGGCGATGCCGAGTGTGATTCCCGCGGCCCACTTCATCGTTGTCCTCCGGAAAGCGCATCGAGCCCGGCGAGGACCGCCTCGGGCGTCGGGTCGGTGATATGCCCGTCCACGCGGCCGTTGGCGAACAGCAAGACCGTTCCTGCGTACGATGCCGCGGTGGGGTCATGCGTGACCATCACCACGGATTGGCCCAGTTCGCGACAGCTCTGGCGTAGGTGAGCGAGAATCTCGGCGCTCGCGTGCGTGTCCAGGTTGCCGGTGGGCTCGTCTGCGAGAACTATTTGCGGACGGGTGATGAGGGCGCGGGCAATCGCGACGCGTTGTTGCTGACCGCCGGACATTTCGAATGGCTTGCGGTCCAGCTCGCGGCCGATTCCGAGCATGTCGACCAGTGAATTCATCCACTCGTCGTCGCGCTCGATTCCGTTGAGGCGCAGTGGCAGCAGGATGTTGTCACGCGCGGTCATGGTTTGCAGCAGGTTGAAGCCCTGGAACACGAACCCAACGATGCGCCCACGCACCTTGGCGAGCTGCTTGTCTTTGAGTGCGGTGATCTCGTCGTCGCCCACCCAGACCTCGCCACTGTCGGGGCGGTCCAGTCCGGCGAGCAGGTGTACCAGCGTGGTTTTTCCGGAGCCAGACGGGCCCATCACCGCGGTCAACCTGCCGGCGGGGATCGTCAGGTCCACGTGATCGACGGCAGTGACCCGCGCGTCACCCTTCCCATACGTCTTGGTGAGTCCACGCGCTACCAAAGCGTTGAGCGGCCCCTTGGCCGGTACACCGTTGTCATCCATATCCCTCAACTTAGTGAGGGGAAGCCCGCTAGGGCATCGGCCTGTGGTGTTGATCTGGCGTCATACCGCGGTATAGCGCAAGCCACCGGACTAGCCCTGCGGCCTGACCAGGCCGGTCTCGTAGGCGATGACAACTGCCTGCACGCGGTCGCGCGCGCCCAGCTTGGCCAACACCTTGCCCACGTGCGACTTCACGGTAGGTTCCGCGAGGAACAACTCCTTGCAGATCTCCTGATTAGACAGTCCGCGCGCCATGAGCAGCAGCACCTCGCGCTCGCGGTCCGTGAGGTCCTCGAGTCCCTGGCCATCTGTCGGATCGGGCAGTGACCCGGCCAGGCGCGTGAGCAAACGACGGGTGGACGACGGTGCGATCACTGCGTCTCCCGCGTGCACGGTGCGAATCGCAGCCAGAAGTTCCTCTGGCGGTGTGTCCTTGAGCAGGAAGCCGCTAGCGCCGGCCTTGATGGCCGCTATCACGTACTCGTCCAGGTCGAAGGTGGTCAGGATGATGACCCGCGCGTCGGACGCGGAGGTGACCTGGGCGCACGTCGCGATGCCGTCCTGACCCGGCATGCGCACGTCCATGAGCACCACGTCGGCGGGCTCAATCGCCAACGCCACCACGGCATCGGCGCCGTCCCCTGCCTCAGTGACGACCTGCATGTCCTCCTGGCTGTCCACCACCATCCGGAAGCCGGCACGGATGAGTTGCTGATCATCGACGATCGCGACGCGGATGGTCATGGAGTTCCCTCGGTTTCGGTGAAGCGGGGCGCGGGCTCGTGCCCGGGGCCGATGCTAGTACCGAGCGGTAGACGTGCGCGCACCAGGTATCCGCCGCCGGCCTTGGGTCCCGCATCGAGTGTTCCGCTGAAAACGGTGACGCGCTCGCGCATTCCTTCAAGCCCGGTGCCTTGTCCGTCGCTGCGCGCCGCGGCGCCACGGCCGTCGTCGCTGACGGTGACTGTCACGGAATCCGCTTCCCATTGGAGTTGAACGAACGCGGTCACCGCGGGTCCCGCGTGCTTCAGCACGTTGGTGAGCGCCTCCTGGACAATGCGGTAGACCGCCAGACCCTCGCCGATGGGCAGTGTGCGCGGGGTGCCGGTAGTGATGTACGAGACCGCGAGGCCGCCGCCCCTCATGGCGGCTACCAGCGTGGGGACGTCGGAGAGGTTGGGCTGTGGACCCATCGCGGTGTCAGAGTTGGACTCGCGCAGGACCCCCAGCAGCGAGCGCATCTCGGCTAGCGCGGAGCGACTCACCTCGGCGATTGTCTCGAGCGCGCGCGTCGCCTCGGTGGGACTATTCGCTCCGGCAAAGCGTCCGCCGTCGGCCTGGGCGACCACCACGGACAGGGTGTGGGCCACGACATCGTGCATCTCGCGGGCGATGCGGGCGCGTTCCTCGGCGGCCGCCAGCGCGCGGTCGGCCGCCTTGTCGAGGTCCAATTGACGCTCCAGGTCCTCGACGCGCCATAACGCCGTGCGCAGGCGCCACGCCAGGAGCGCGGCCGTCATCGCCGCAGCCCCCGCAATCACCCACGCCAGCAACTCCATGTGGTCACTGTAGGGCTGGGCGCGCTGCCGCGGGCTCATAGCGCGCAGAGTAATGGCGTCACATGTTCAAAAACTCATACTCGGGTATCAATCTGCCGAGAGTGTAATTAAGGTGAAACTGTAGTGAAAGTAAACACGAGACCTACACGGCGGGAGTGAGCATGGCACGGCAAGCAGACGAGCAGCGCGCTGGCGCACTCGAGGACCTGGTCCATAGCCTCGGCGAGCACGCTCGCGAGTTCACGCCCGATCGCCGAGAAAGTGCTATTGGACGCACGGGGCTTCCCGACCGTCAACCCGGCGAGAACCTTGCTAGCAAGTCGGCGCAGTCCAGCACTGCCGCCACTGTCGTCATCGACTGCGGCACGTCGCGCCGATCCGGCTACTCGCACGTACTGTGGGTGTCGCCGAGCGCCGAGTCCATCCTGGGCTCGCACGGACTCGACAAGCTATCCGACGCGATCGGACGACTGCCCGGAGTGAGTGCCTACGAGTGGGACGGCCTCGACCTCATGCACCTGCGCGCGGCCGGTTCGCGCCACGGTGACCTGCTTGACGGTGCGCGCGCCGCCGTCGACCAGATTCTTGCCTCTTAGGCAAGCGTTCGCTCGCGCTCGCGCCCGGTAGTCTTGACCCAGACCCCTTCTCGCCCGCACCCACGAGGGAACCCATGAGCTCCGAAGCGCCCGCATCGCCCAACGCCCACCTGGACACGGTGGACAACGCCGCCGCGAACCCCGACCAGGAGATGCCGTTCGCGGCCTTGGGACTCAAGCCCGACGAGTACGCGTCGATCGTGGAACTGCTGGGTCGCCGTCCCACGGCCGCCGAGCTCGCCATGTACTCCGTGATGTGGTCGGAGCACTGCTCCTACAAGTCCTCCAAGAATCACCTCCGTCAGTTCGGCGAGAAGACCACCGAGGAGATGAAGAAGTCCCTCATGGTCGGCATCGGCGAGAACGCCGGCGTGGTCGACATCGGTGACAACTGGGCGGTGACTTTCAAGGTCGAGAGCCATAACCACCCCAGCTACGTCGAGCCCCACCAGGGCGCCGCGACCGGCGTGGGCGGCATCGTCCGCGACATCCTCGCGATGGGCGCGCGCCCCGTGGCCATCATGGACGAGCTGCGCTTTGGAAAGATCGATCACCCCGACACTCCCCGAGTGGTCCATGGCGTGGTCAGCGGCGTGGGTGGCTACGGCAACTCGCTGGGCCTGCCCAACATCGGCGGCGGCGCGATCTTCGACTCCTGCTACCAGGGCAACCCCCTGGTCAACGCGCTCTGCGTCGGCGTCATGAAGCACGAGGACATTCACCTCGCCTCCGCCGAGGGCGTGGGCAACAAGGTCGTACTATTCGGCGCGCGTACCGGCGGCGACGGCATCGGCGGGGCATCGATCCTGGCCTCGGAGACCTTCGAGGACGGGGTGCCGACCAAGCGCCCGTCCGTCCAGGTGGGCGACCCCTTCATGGAGAAGGTGCTCATCGAGTGCTGCCTCGAGCTCTTCGCAGCCGACGTGGTGCAGGGCATCCAGGACCTGGGCGCCGCGGGCATCTCCTGCGCGACCTCGGAGCTAGCCTCCAACGGTTCGGGTGGCATGCACGTGTGGCTCGACGACGTCCTGCTGCGCGACCCCTCGCTCAACGCCGGCGAGATTCTCATGTCCGAGTCGCAGGAGCGCATGATGGCGGTCGTCACGCCCGACAAGCTCGACGCGTTCATGGCGATCGCAGCCAAGTGGGACATCGAGTCCTCCGTGGTGGGCGAGGTCAACGACTCCGGGCGCCTGACCATCGATCACCACGGCGAGCGGATCGTCGACGTCGACCCCCGCACCGTCGCCCACGACGGCCCCGTCTACGACCGTCCCTTCGCGCGACCCGCGTGGATGGACGGCCTGCAGGCGGACGATGCTGCCTCGCTTCAGCTTCCGGCCACCGGCGACGAGTTGCGCGCCACGGTTCTTGAGCTGATCGGCAGCGTCAACATGTCGTCGCGTGAGTGGATTTACGGCCAGTACGACCGCTACGTGCAGGGCAACACCGCGCAGGCCCGCCCCGACACGGTTGGTGTGGTGCGTGTGGACGAGGAGACCGGGCGCGGCGTGGCCATCGCGACCCGCTCCAACGACCGTTACACCAAGCTCGACCCGTACGCGGGTGCTCAGCAGTCCATCGCCGCGGCGTACCGCGCGGTGGCCATCGCCGGCGCCGTGCCGCTCGCAGTGACCGACGGGCTGAACTTTGGCTCACCCGAGGACCCCGACGCGATGTGGCAGTTCGTGGAGGCCATCCGTGGCCTCGCGGACGCGTGCCAGACGCTCGGCGTGCCCGTCACCGGCGGCAACGTGTCGCTGTACAACGGCACCGGCGAGCCGGGCAAGATCGACTCGTCGATCAACCCCACCGCGATCGTGGGCATCCTCGGCGTGCTCGACACCGTCGAGCGCGTGACGCCCTCCGGCTGGCGCGAGGGCGGACAGCTGCTGTACCTGCTGGGCGAGACCCGCGCGGAGCTGAACGGCTCGCAGTTCGCCTCGCTGAGCGGCCACCTGGGCGGAATGCCGCCCGTCGTGGACCTGGAGAAGGAGCGCGTGCTCGCGGAGGTCATGGTGTCCGCCTCGCGCGACGGCCTGATCGACGCGGCCCGCGACGTCTCCGAAGGTGGCCTTGCCGCCGCACTCAGCTACGGCGCGCTGCGCTATGGCGTGGGTGCCCGCGTGGTGCTTGACGAGATTGTGGAGCGTGACGGGGTCACTCCCGCGCAGGCGTTGCTGTCCGAGTCGCAGGGCCGCGTGCTGGTCGCGCTTCCCCGCAACGAGGAGGCGCGCTTCGTGGCGATGCTCGAGGCGCGCGGCGTGCCTGCGATCCGCCTGGGCGTGACCGAGGAGGCGCCCCACGGCAACGACTCCGATGGCGGCGGTGCGGTGCTGGACGTCCAAGACCAGTTCGTGTTGCCCCTAGCCGAACTGAACATCGCCTGGGAGGGCCCGCTCCTGCACCACTTCGGTTAATCCGGCTGTCTTCGCCCGCCCGAGTCATCCTCGTAGCGGTCCCTCAGCGTACGAATTCTGCAGACGGTTTTTTCTGGCGGTCCGCCGGTGTACAACGACGGGTGTGGCAGGCTAGGCGAATGCCCACCCGTCGCAGAATTCCGCTCCTCGAGGGGCGCGCCGCCGTCGCTGAGTGGTTCAACGCCCAACGCGACTGCACGTTGCGCGCCTTCGACCCTGATGTCTCTGAGGAGCAAGCCGAGCCCGGGTCGTTGCCCGCCGTCGATCGAGCCGTGATGGCCACCGCGGTCCGCTACACGCTCGAGGAGCTCACCGCCCGAGCACCCGGCCAGGCCCTTGAGGTGCGCGTCCCGCCGTTCGGCGCGACTCAGTGCATCAAGGGCCCACGTCACACCAGGGGCACACCGCCGGGCGTCGTGGAGATGTCACCGCAGACCTGGCTAGAAGTCGCAACCGGGAGCCGGGAATGGGGCGAGGCCCTCGCATCGGGCGACGTCAGTGCCTCGGGTGAGCGCGCAAACCTATCCGACTTGCTTCCCCTGACCGAGGAGCGACCATGAATGTTACGAAGCGGGCAGGCCTCGTAGCGGTGGCCCTGATAGCCGGGTTAACGCTCGCGCTCACGGGGTGCACGAGCGAGCCGACGGCGATCAACCCCACCGCGCCGGAGACTCCCGCTACGGCCAATGCCGCTCCGGCGGCCACCACCTCAGCGGTGCCGCCTCTCAGCATTTCACCTACCCCCAAACCCACGGAGACCAGCATGCCCAATGACGCGCAAGCATCGGCGACCTTCTATAACGCGCCAAAGAAGGCAGACGCCGAGTATCAGCGAGCACTAGAAGAGGGTCGCGACGACGACGCCGCGCTTCTCAAGCGACTCGTGGACCAGCCCACGGCCACCTGGCTGGGGGACAACGGCCAGGCACTGAATGAGGCCGCCGAGGTCGCAGACGCCGCCAAAGCGGCGGGACAAATTCCCCTCTTTGTGCTCTATGCGATCCCGGGCCGCGACTGCGGTCTCTACAGTGCCGGCGGCCTGCCGGAGGAGCAGTACCTGGACTTCGCCACGAGCATCGGCGAGGCAATTGAGGGCAGCGACGCCTGGGTAATCCTTGAGCCTGATGCGCTGCCACAGTTGGGCGATTGCGACGGGCAGGGCGACCGAGTCGCCCTTCTTGCAGGCGCGGCCAAGGCACTAGACAATGCCGGGGCCAAGGTGTTCTTGGACGTGGGCCACTCCACGTGGCTGAGCGTGTCCGAGGCGGCAGATCGCATTGGCAAGGTAGGTACGGAGCACCTCACGGGCTTCGCGACCAATACGTCTAACTACAACGCGACTGCCGACGAAAGCGAATGGGCGGATCAGGTGGGTCACCGCGTTGGGCTCCCGTTCGTCGTTGACACGTCGCGCAACGGCAACGGGTCCAACGGCGAGTGGTGCAACCCGCGCGGCCGGGCCATTGGCGACGCGCCCGAAGTGTTAGGTGGCGACCACATGATCGCGACGGTCTGGACCAAGGTTCCGGGCGAATCCGACGGCACCTGCAACGGCGGACCCGCGGCCGGAGCATGGTGGGAAGAGATCGCACTCGAGCTGGTTCGCAACGCTCAGTAGATTTCACGCGCCCGGAGATCGACGTGACCGTCCGGTCTACGCGTGCGGCGCTGTGAGGTTTGTCCTGTTTAGGTAACGTTTCCTGAATTCGGCACTTTTGTGTTGCCACCAGCGCAGTAAGTCCCTACGGTGGAAAGCAACCGCTTGCACCGAGGACGGCTTCTAAGCTTCCTCGATTCAGGCACTGCCTCGCCGATCCTTGCCGGGACTGGAGAGGTCCTACTCACCGAAGAGGAGGCATGTTGCTCATGAAGAGACGTTCATTAAGTCTGGTCGCCGTCGCGGCGGCGTCGGGGCTGTTTATCGCGGGTTGTTCGTCAAGTGACGACCCTGAAGCAAGTACGAGCGCGGAAGGTACCGCGACCAGTGATGGCGGCGGTGCCACGATGGCCGCGGGTTGCGAAGATTACGGTGACTACGGCACGTTCGACAGTGCGGCGGTCGAACTGTACGGCACCATCTCGGGTGTCGAGGCGGAGCAACTCACGGAGTCGCTCGTGCCTTTCGAAGAATGCACCGGCGTAGTCGTCACATATAACGGCTCAGATGAGTTTGAGACGGAGATCAATATTCGCGTCGAGGGCGGAAATGCCCCCGACCTGGCGATCATCCCTCAGCCAGGGTTGCTGCAGCGTGTGGTCGGCACCGGCGCGGTCGTTCCCGCCCCGGATGCCGTATCCGCGAATGTCGACGAGTTCTGGTCACCCGACTGGAAGAACTACGGCACGGTAGGCACAACGTTCTACGCTTCGCCGCTGATGGCCTCGGTTAAGGGTTGGGTCTGGTACTCGCCTACGGAGTTCGCGGAGAACGGATACGAGGTTCCCACGACATGGGATGAGCTCATGGATCTGACGGCGACGATGGCTGACAATGGTGGCCCGGGCCCCAACTACAAGCCGTGGTGCATCGGCTTCGAATCCGGAACCGCCACTGGCTGGTCGGGCACGGACTGGATTGAGGACCTCGTCCTTCGCCAGGCCGGACCGGACGCGTACGACGCATGGGTCGCGGGAGACCTCGACTTCACGTCACCAGAGATCACCAAGGCCTTCGAGAGCTTTGGCGATATTGCCCTGAACGCTGACTACGTCAACGGTGGCCTGGGAGACTCGGCGTCGATCGTGGACACCGCCTTCCAGGAGGCGGGACTCGAGATCCTTAACGGGTCCTGCTCGCTTCACCACCAGGCTTCGTTCTACGAGGCTCAGTGGCCGGAGGGCACCACCGTTGCGGAAGATGGCGACATCTGGGCCTTCCTCACGCCCAACGTGAACGCCGATGACCCCGCTGCTGTCACCGGTGGTGGCGAATTCGTCGCAGCGTTCAACGACAAGCCCGAGACCGTGGCTCTGCAGACCTACCTGTCCTCGGACACGTGGGCTAACGAGCGGGTCTCCATCGGTGGAGTCATCTCGGCCAACAAGGGTCTTGACCCGGCCAACGCGTCCAGCCCCATTGGACAGGCGTCAATCGAGATTCTCCAAGGAGAAGACACGACCTTCCGCTTTGATGCATCGGACCTGATGCCCGCAGTGGTGGGAGCGTCGTCCTTCTGGACCGGGATGAATGACTATGTCAGCGGTACGCCGCTGAACACGGTCCTCACGGACATCGAAAACTCCTGGCCCTGATCCATCCCCGGTAAGTAGCTGTCTGTGCCCCGCACTGAGTGCGGGGCACAGACAGCCTTGCATGACGTGACGAAAGGAGTCGGCAATGGTGCCGATGGAGATGCAGATCGCCGCATCGAGAGTGTTGCCGACCTCCGGTCTGGGAGCGGACTTTTGGGCTACCCAAGGCCAGAACCTGCTGATGGCGGGCATCGCGATCGTGGTATTTATCGTGATCGTGTTGCTGATCATGTACGGCGCGGACCTGATTAGGGGCCGCGGGCGCGACAAAATCACGTTGATTGTCCTGATTGCACCGGTGCTGTTGCTCCTCGGGATCGGGCTGGTCTATCCAGCCCTGAGTACCACGTGGTTGTCGTTCAACGACGTCTCCAACGAGGCCGACCCAGACACCGGTATCTACACGACCGTCATGCAGTTCGTCGGCCTCGACAACTACCGATTCGCCTTCACCGATCCGTCAACTCTCCGTACCGTCATCAACACGTTCGTATGGATGGTTCTGGTGCCGTTGCTCTCTACCGGATTTGGGCTTGCCTACGCAGTCTTTATCGACAGGGCCAAGGGCGAGAAGGTGCTGAAGTCCCTCGTATTCATGCCGATGGCAATCTCTCTGGTGGGAGCCTCGGTTATCTGGGGCAACATCATGTACGACTACAACCAGGTGGGCGAGCAAACGGGAATGCTCAACGCGCTACGCAGTCTGGTGGGTCTCGAGCCGTACAACTTCTTGACAGACAATCCTTGGAATACGTTCTGGCTGATCATCATCTTGGTCTGGATTCAGACAGGGTTTGCCATGGTGATTCTTTCCGCGGCGATCAAGGGCGTACCAGTCGAGATGAATGAGGCCGCCTCGCTGGATGGCGCCAATGCCTGGCAGCGATTCTGGTCGATCACCATTCCCTCGATTCGCAGCACCATAGTGGTGGTGCTGACAACAATCACGATCATGGCCCTGAAGGTCTACGACATTGTGCGCACAGTGACCCAGGGACGCGACGGAACCGACGTGGTCGCCAACCGCATGTACGTGCTGAGCTTTGTTGAAGGGCGCGAACCACTGGGTGCCGCGCTTGCAGTGATCCTCTTCGTGTTTGTCATTCCGATCGTGATCTACAACGTGCGATCCCTCAATAAGGTGAAGGAGAATCACTGATGAGCGTCACGATGCCTCCCCAACGACCGGTCGAGGACGACAACCCCAAAAAGGGCGGAACGCGAGTCTCCCGCGGTAGCGGCGCAGCTAAGAAGGCAAAGGACCGCCTCACCTCGCCATGGGCCACCGCCGCGGCCATGATCATTGCCATGCTGTGGACCATCCCCACGGTGGCGTTGTTCATGACGTCACTCGTTCCTGGCAGCCGCTACCGCACCGATGCGTGGTGGACGGTGATGGCCGACGGTGACCTGACGTTCGGCAACTTCAACCAGGTGCTGTTCGACTCCTTCGGAGACAACTCGACGGCCCCGCCGCTTCTCGAATACGTCTTCAACTCGATTGTTGTCACCGTCCCAGCAGTGGTGTTCCCCCTAGTGCTAGGCATGATGGCGGCCTACGCGTTCGCGTGGATTCCATTCCGCGGGTCGTCCTTCCTGTTCGTCCTGATCTTCGCGTTGCAAGTGGTCCCCCTGCAATTGGCACTGATCCCGTTGCTGAAGTTGCTTGGCCCGGAGAACCTGGGCCTAGCGGGTGAGTTCTCCGGTGTGTGGATCGCCCATACAATCTTCGCGCTTCCGCTCGCGGTGTTCCTCCTTCACAACTTTGTGTCGCATATTCCACGAGAGGTGCTTGAGGCTGCCCGAGTCGACGGCGCGAGCCACACACAGATCTTCTTCAAGATCATCATTCCGCTCTCGCTTCCGGCGATCGCCTCGCTCGCGATCTTCCAGTTCCTGTGGGTGTGGAATGACTTGCTCGTCTCAGCAGTCTTTGGATCCGCAGATACGTATCCGCTGACGTACCCGATTTCCAACCTGGCCGGTGACTACGGTCAGTATGCGTACCTGGTTCCGCCGGCAGCGTTCATCTCGATGATCATCCCGTTGATTGTGTTCTTCAGCCTGCAGCGGTACTTCGTCAGGGGCCTTCTGGCGGGTTCGAGTAAGGGGTGAGGGCGGAGTCACCACTCGGAAGGCACTGGTGTCATTCGCTGTGGTGCCGCCCGGTTCGTTGCTTTGAGGCACACCGCCTAGACTTGACTCCGTGAGTGACGCACCCACCCCCGACCACGCCGAGGCAGTCCCCTCAAACGAGGAATTGCGACGCACCGCAGTACCTGCGGCGATCCGCCATGCACCCCGAGTGGGTCGCATGATCGGCACCGGTGTCGGCATCGGAATCGCGCTCGGAATTGTGCTCGGTGCCGTGCTACCAAACTCGACGGGAGCGGGCCGTGGCATCGTCATGGTGCTGTTGAGCCTGGGCTTCGCGGTCCTCGGCGGACTCTTCGCCGGCGTCATCGCGACGCGCCTCGACAAGCCCCTCAAGAACCAGGCCGACGGCCCGCTGTTCCCGCAGGATGCCATCGTCACGGAGAAGGTGGCCACGCGCGATGCTACGGCCACGGACGCCACCCCTTCAGTGCCCGAGCAACCACCAATAGAACGCCCGAACGGAGATCCCACCTGATGCCTCGCGGTGACGGACGCCTGAACCACGACCTACTGCCCGGCGAGAAGGGCCCGCAGGACGCGTGCGGCGTCTTTGGCGTCTACGGACCCGGCGAAGAGGTGTCGAAACTCACGTACTTTGGTCTCTACGCCCTGCAGCACCGCGGCCAGGAGTCGGCAGGAATCGCGACGTCCGACGGCGACAAGATCCTGGTCTTCAAGGACATGGGTCTGGTCTCGCAGGTGTTCGACGAAGGTGCGCTCGAGGCTCTCACCGGCCACATCGCCATCGGCCACGCGCGCTATTCCACCACCGGGGCTTCGACGTGGGCGAACGCCCAGCCCACGCTCGGTCCTACGGCGCACGGCACCGTCGCGCTCGGTCACAACGGCAACTTGACCAACACCGCAGAACTGCTCGAACTGCTGGGCGAGCGCCAGGGTGACGCGGCCCGCAACAAACTGAGCGGCGGCAAGGCCACCGACACGGCGGTCGTCACTGCGCTGTTGGGCGACAAGAATCAGGGCACGCTCGCGCAGACTGCGCTCGAGCTCCTGCCTCAGATTGAGGGCGCATTCTGCTTCGCTTTTATGGATGAGGACACGCTTTACGCCGCCCGTGACCGCCACGGTGTGCGCCCCCTTCAGCTCGGCAAGTTGCCTTCCGGTGGTTGGGTGGTGGCATCTGAGACGCCCGCGCTAGACATTGTGGGTGCGGTGTTCGAGCGCGAGGTGGAGCCCGGCGAGTTCCTCGTGATCAACGCGGATGGCGTCCAGTCCTTCCGATTCGCGGAGGCGACGCCGCGTGGTTGCGTGTTCGAGTACGTCTACCTTGCCCGCCCGGACACCACCATCAACGGGCGCTCTATCAACGCGGCACGGCTCGAGATGGGCCGCACGCTGGCCCGCGAGCACCCCGTCGAGGCGGACTTGGTCATTCCGGTGCCCGAGTCCGGAACCCCCGCCGCCGTGGGCTACGCCCAGGAGTCGGGCATCCCCTTCGCGCAAGGCCTCATGAAGAACGCCTATGTGGGCCGGACGTTCATTCAGCCGTCGCAGACGCTGCGCCAGTTAGGAATTCGCCTCAAGCTCAACCCGCTGCGCGAGGTCATCGAGGGCAAGCGCCTGATCGTGGTCGACGACACGATTGTGCGCGGCAATACCCAGCGCGCCATCATCGCCATGCTTCGCGAGTCTGGAGCCGCCGAGGTCCACGTGCGAATCTCCGCGCCGCCGGTCCAGTGGCCGTGCTTCTTTGGCATTGACTTCCCCACGCGCGGCGAACTCGCTGCGGTCGAGCACAGCATCGAAGAGTTGCGAGTGCAGATTGGCGCCGACTCGTTGGGGCACATCTCCCTGGACGGCATGGTTGCCGCGACCCAGCAGGCCGAGGACCGGCTCTGTACCGCGTGCTTCACCGGCGACTACAGCATCGACCCGCCCGTGGATGCCCGCCACCTACTCATGATCCAGAGGGAAGAGGTAGCTCGATGACCGCCGACGGAATGACGTACGCCGATGCCGGTGTCGACACTCACGCGGGCGACCGCGCCGTAGAGCTCATGAAGGGCGCCGTGGCGAAGACTCACGGCCCGGAAGTTCTGGGCGGCGTAGGTGCATTCGCTGGCCTGTTCGATGCTTCTGCGCTCAAGTCCTACAAGCGCCCGTTGTTGGCCTCGTCCACGGACGGTGTGGGCACCAAGATCGTGATCGCGCAGGCCATGGACACGCACGACACCATCGGCCAGGACCTGGTCGCCATGGTCGTCGACGACATCGTGGTGTGCGGTGCCAAGCCGCTGGTGATGACCGACTACATCGCGTGCGGCAAGGTGGTGCCGGAGCGCATCGCCGACATCGTGCGCGGCATCGCGGAGGGCTGCCAGATGGCCGGCACCGCGCTGGTAGGGGGCGAAACCGCGGAGCACCCCGGAGTGATGGGCGTGGACGAGTATGACGTGGCCGGTGCGGCCATTGGCGTGGTCGAGGCCGACGCTCTGCTGGGCCCGGACAAGGTGGCCGCGGGCGACGTCGTGGTGGCGATGGCGGCCTCTGGCCTGCACTCGAATGGTTACTCGCTGGTGCGTTCGGTAGTGAAGCACGCCGGCTGGACGCTCGACCAGGACATCCCCGAGTTGGGACGACGGTTAGGGGAGGAGCTCCTCGAGCCCACCCGCATCTACGCTCAACTGTGCGTGGACATGGCGGCCGCACACGCGGGCCTTCACGCCTTCAGCCATGTCACCGGAGGGGGACTGGCCGCCAACGTGGCGCGCATCATCCCGCAGGGCCTCGCCGCGACGGTGTCCCGCGACGCGTGGGACCTGCCCGCCATCTTCGCGCTGGTGCAGTCCGCTGGCAAGGTGCCGTGGAATGACCTGGAGTCGACGCTGAACATGGGAGTGGGCATGGTGGCAATCGTGGCCCCCGAGGACGCGGACGCTCTCATCGCGCAGTCCGCAGCTGCCGGTGTTCCCGCTTGGGTACTCGGAGAGGTCCTCCCAGAGGACGGGCGCGTTGGCGGCCCCGACGTTATTCAGGGCGCCAAGGGTGTCGACGGTGGCGCGGTCTACCTGAGCGGTTCTTACCGGGCCTAGCCACAGGGAACGCCCGGCTAAAAGCACCCGCTCCGAACCCCAGTACCGTTGATGCATGTCTGCATCTCAAAAGTCCTGGTACCGCCGCAAGCGCATCGTCATCCCGACGGCCTTTCTAGCCGCCGGTTTGGCCGTGGTGGCCGTGAGTGTGGTCAGCCCGTGGCCCACCAGCCTGCTGATCCGTGGGATGTTCGACAAGGGCGCGGCGGACACGGTGGCGGAGATGGACCCTTACGTTCCTGATGGCGTCGCCTCGCAACCTGACGTGGAGTACGCAACTCAGGGCGCGGACACCACCCTCGACGTGTTCTATCCGGACGGGACCACTTCGCCGCAGGCCACGGTGATCTGGATCCACGGCGGCGCCTGGATCTCTGGGGATAAGACAAGCGTGAATCCGTATGCCCAGATGATCGCCGCGGAAGGCTATACGGCCGTGACGGTGAACTACACAGTGTCACCTGAGGCGGTGTATCCCGTAGCGCTGGAGCAACTCAACTCTGCGCTCGGCTACCTCGTAGACAACGCCGATGAGCTCAACATCGACCCGAATCGCATTGTGATTGCCGGGGACTCGGCAGGGGCACAACTCACGAGCCAGCTCGCGAACCTGGCGACCAACCCGGAGTTCGCTACAGAGATGGGGATCGCCCCGCAAATTGATCAAAGCCAACTGGTGGGGGTAATTCTGAACTGTGGAATCTACGACGTCAGCGGGGTCGCCGACGCTCCTGGCATCGGCGCGTGGGGCCTCGGGCTCGCCTTGTGGTCGTACCTAGGCGACAGAGACTGGTCGCACACCACTGGGGCGTCGCAGATGTCCAGCGTCGCCCACGTGACGGCAGATTTCCCCGCTACCTGGATCTCCGGCGGCAACGGAGACCCGCTCACGGATACGCAGTCAAAGCCGCTAGCGGAGAAGCTGACATTCCTTGGGGTGCCGGTCACCGAGGTGTTCTACGCGGCAGACCACACGCCGGAACTGCCACACGAGTACCAGTTCCACCTCGACTATCCGGACGCGCAGACTGCACTCCAGTCGACGCTGGAATTCCTGTCAGCTCGCACTCAACTGGAGTAGTCAACGTCGGAGCGGCCAGCCCCGGATAGGAACTCAGTCCTCGTCGTTGGCCCAGCGGGCGTAGGGATCGTTATCTTCCTCGACGGCAACCTCGACCTTTGCGGGACGCACAGCATCGCTGTGAATCAACTCGCGTTCGAGGTCGCGCAAGTCAGCACCATGCGGCGTGTACTTCAGCTCGCGTGCAATCTTTGCGTCTTTGGCCTTCTGACGACCGCGTCCCATGTCGCCGTCCCTTCCACCTTCGCGGACTGCGCTGTGCGCGCTCGCCCTACGGTTGAGTCCTAAACCCGTACTTTACAACGCCCACGGCCCCCAATGCGACTCCCGGCAATTCGACTATTTGGGAAATCTTGCCGAAACCGCGTCATAGCCCGGCACCTGGCCCGTCTCAATACGTGTGAAGCCCATCAAGGGCACGGACGGATAGAGGGACAAAATGATGGCAGAAACGATCCAGGAGCCGGAAAAGCTCCTGACGCCGAGCGAGGTTGCCGCGATCTTCCGCGTTGATCCGAAGACCGTGACGCGCTGGGCTAAGGTCGGCAAGCTCTCCTCGATTCGCACGCTAGGCGGTCACCGCCGTTTCCGTGAGGCCGAGGTACAGCAGTTGCTTGCTGATGCACAGGAGCAGCGCCACCTGGCTTAAGTTTTGACTACGCACGACCATTAGTCGCGGCCCCCGTCCAACGTTGGACGGGGGCCGCTTTGCGTGGCGGTGGGTTCAACGGGACGATGATGCGGCGGTCTCAGCATTCAGGTGCCAGTTGGAGGCCCCTGGCCGCCGACGCTCACCCTCACGCCTCTGCACTCGGGCGTACGCTTGCGGAATGCCACTCCCGCTCGTCGCCGCCGAGTACGACACGCCCTTCGGTGACCTCGCGGTGCTGGTCTCTCCGGAGGACGGCACGGTGAGGTCTGCGGGATTTCATGCGGCCGCGGACATGGCGCTACGGGTTGCTCCGAGTCAGCGGGGCCGCGGCTGGGAGCCCGGGGACCTGCCTCACATTGACGCGGCCGTCGCGGCATGGCTGTCCGGCGATGGTTCTCTGCTGCGAGACATAGACGTCCAGCAAGAGGGCGGCCCGTTCTTTCAGGAGGTCTGGGAGACGATGCGCGACGTCCCCAATGGCGAGACCATCTCCTATCGGGATCTCGCAGAGGCCGCCGGTCGTCCCCGTGCCATGCGAGCCGCCGGCACCGCGTGCGCGCGCAACAACATCGCCCTGTTCATCCCGTGCCACCGCGTCATCAAGTCGGGCGGGGCTCTGGGTAACTACGGTTTTGGTGGGGTGGAGATGAAGGCCGGCATGATCGCCCTCGAGCACAAGGGCGCTGCCCAAGCGGACGATGCCGCCTTGCGTCGCTCTGCGGCGGAGGCTTCCGTATGACGGGTGTAGGTGACGCGCCACTACGTGCCTGGCTACCCGCGTTCCTCGTGGTTTCTCTTGCGTGGGGTTCCTCGTTCCTGTTTATCGCCATTGCGCTGCGCGAGTTCACGCCTGTGCAGGTGGGTTTTGGGCGCGTGGCCATCGGGGCTGTGGTGCTGCTGGGGATGGTGGCGTGGACCAAGAACTGGCCCCACCTGTCCTGGAAGAACGTGGGCGCGATTGCCATCGTCGCGGTGTTCATGTCCGGCATCCCGCTGGTGTTGATCCCCATGGCCGAGCAGCAGATCACCTCCACCCTCGCAAGTCTGCTGAACGCAAGCACCCCGCTGTGGACCGCGCTGTTTGTCGCGCTGCTGATCCCGGCGGAGAAGGTCAATCGTCTGCAGCTGACGGGCCTGGTGATTGGCGCCCTAGGGATCGCCGTCCTGCTAGGCGCGTGGAATGTCCACTCGTTCCCCCTGCTGGGCGCCGGACTGATGCTGGGGGCGACGGCCTGCTACGGCATCGGCGGAACCCTTTCGCGTGTGCTCCTGAACCGTGTCCAGGAATCCAACGTGACGCTCGCGGCGACACAAATCGGGCTGTCCGCGCTCATGCTGGCCCCGTTCGTGCTGATGAGCCCTACACCGGCTCCTACGGCCTTTGAACTGAGTTCGGGTGCCATGTGGGCCCTTATCGCGTTGGGCGTGTTGGGCACGTCCTTTGCCTACGTACTGTTCTGGCGCGTGGTGAAAGTGGCCGGGGCGACCACGGCTGCATCGGTCACCTATGTGGTGCCAGTCGTCGCGACGTTCTTGGGAGTGGTGGTCCTTGGCGACCACCTGCCCTGGTACGAGCTAGCAGGCGCCGGCATCGTCTTTGTGGGGGTAGCCCTCGCCGGACGCAAGAAGAGGCCCGTAATGGTCGCTGAGGAGGGCCTGGCGGCGCAGCCAGCAATTGCCGGCGCATCTCAGATCGAGGAATTGCCAGAACTCGGGGAAGAAACGTCAGAGGATGCTCGCGTGGCGGAAAGTACCCGCGAGGTCTAGCTCAAAGCTAGAACGGCATCGAGTTCTTGATGTTGTTGATGGCGCGCTCGGGCTTGATGTCCTTGTTCTTCTTGACCTTGTAGGCGCCCCAGATGCCGAGGATCAGCACGATCACCAGGATCAGGCCGGCCACGACGAGCGCCGATGCCCACACGGGCAGCGCGGTGGACAGGCCAGCAACAGCGGCCGTCAGTAGGAGGAGTACCAGGAAGAATCCGAAGACAGCGGCGCCAACGAGCATGCCGATGCCCTTGCCGAGCTCGGCCGCCTTGTACTTCAGTTCGATCTTGGCGATCTCGAACTCGGTCTTAATCGTGGAGATCCAGTTTCCGAAGAACGCGGACACGACCGAGTTCACAAACGCTTTACCGATGTTGTTGTCGGACATGGTTCCTCCTTGATGGCGTGCCTCTAGTACACAGGTCATCGGCACCCAATAGCAAACGCTCAAGTGCCAGCGACGTTAGTTTGCACGTTTTTTCGCAACTATGGGTCGGATCAGATGGTCGGGTCACCCGCAAGGGCCTGATCGTTGTCCGACCCCGCCAACGAACTGTTTATCTCCGACGACGGTTTCGCCCGTTGCTGCCATGGTTCCGTTGGCGACGTGGCGATGATGACTATTGACTCGGTGCAGGCATCCGTAGCGATGTCGGTGATTGTGTCTACATTATTTGACACCGCGGCGTCACAGAAGAGTGCTGGCTCCGTTTCTGACGTGAAACGGAGCCAGCCGTGATGAGCTAGTTGCCCTGAGAGGCGCCGATCGAGTACTTCAGATTAGTCGGGGGAACAATGACTCCGAAGTAGTCCCTCGGGCCGGCCGACAGCCCGAACTGTGCTGGATCGATACCTTTGCCCCTGAGTAGGGACGTAGATGTGAGACCAAAATTCACCGGGTCAATCCATGTTGAAGTTCCAGTAACGGCCGGCAAATAGTAGCCAGGGACCGCGGTCTTGCCAACGTTGGTCGATCCAATTTTCTCGACCAACGGGAAGGCAGCTTGCCACGCCGTCAACGAGGTGCGGTTGACCGAGGAATCATCTGAGTAGTTGCTTCCACCGGTGCGAATCGAGAACGCGCCATCAGCAAAGTAATTGTTGCCCTTGAAAGTTGCGGTCGTATTGACCTCGACGCTGACCAACGGAACCCCTCCGCTCGTGTGGACGGCATTGTTGTAAAAGAATGCATCGTGCGAGCGCTCCCACACTCTGATTCCGGCCGCCGTACCCGCAACGCTTGGCTTGGTGTAGATCGTGTTGCCATAGACGTACGTGTTCGTAGCGCCGTTAACTGTGTCGTTGGATCCGATCACAATGCCACCGTAGTTACTGTCTGACGAAATTCCCCGTGAATCGTTGCGCGAGATGTTGTAGCGAACGACATTGTTGTCAAGTGGTCGGGCACCTTGGTACTGGTAGATCAGGTAGCCCGCACCTTGGTTGTCGTAACTGTAGTTGTACTGCATCACGGAGTTTGTCACTCCACCGTCGAGGTCGAATCCACCGCCGTCCTTGGTTTGGCTGCGATTCGAGAACGATGTGCAAAACTGTATGACTACTGCATTGGCGTTGTAGGCCCAGATTCCGATTGGGCCTCCTCCGCTAAAGTTATTTAGGGCGCCGTTGCGGAATGCGTAACTGGATTGCACAGTGGCGCCGTCAACGTCGCCGAGAACGATTCCACTCCCCGAGTTGGTTTGCTCTGTGGCCCCCGAGCAGTTGCTCACCATCTTTGAGGGGATCCCCTTGTTGTCAAAAGCCGCGACGTTGTCAATCGTCACGTTCGCACTCGAATACGTAGTGTTTGGCACAGCACACAAATTTCCGTATGACTGGATGCCTGCGTCAGCGTTGTTGTGAACGTCTGTATTGCTTATGAGCACGTTGGAAAACCCACTCTTGTTGTTCGCGACGAGGTCACCACCGCCAAGAATGATTCCGCTTCCGCCGTAACCTTGAATGTTGACTCGATCGATCGTGATACCTGGGCGACGGTCATTGCCGCCGAGCCCGTTGTGCAGATTGATGCCATGCCCCGGCCCGGAACTGAAGTTGCCGATGACGTAGAGGTCCTGGATTGTGACTCCACCAACATTGCTCACGATGATGCCGTCGTCTACGCCCGAAGAAATGGTGGCTTTATGGCTGCCGTACGAGCCGATGACTACCCGAGTGGTCTCAGAGTTGGCGTCACCGCCCCCCTCCCCGTTGTCGAAGATTTGCAATGAACCGGAGTAGGTGTGGCCGCCTGCGAATAAGACGCACGTGCCCGGTGTGAGCTGAACCTGGTTTACTTTCGCGATGGTCTTCCACGCCTTCGCGACAGTTGTTCCTGTCGAACTATCGTTTCCAGTGGGCTTGACATAAAAAGTCTGTGAACAGCCAGCCGGTCTCACTACGGGGAGATCTGATCGAAGTGCGACTGTTTGCGATGCGGCCGGGGCCGCCGATCCTGAAGCGACCGTCAAACTTAGGCCGAGCACCATCACCCCCAGTCCCGAGATGGTGCGGCGGTGCCGTTGTGTCGTTTTGGCGTGGAATTTCATTCGTGAGCCCCTTTGCTCGATAACACCGCAATCCCGACGATCGCAGCTGGTCCAGCCGAAGGACGTTTGCCGAATCACACTGAAGTCGCTCGGGTTGCAATTGCGAGTACTCGCGTCAGCAACCGTTGCGTGGCAATTTGGACAGAGATCCCTATGCTGGTTGAAAGTTGCCGGCAGTTTGTTACCGGTAACAAGCATCCTGCTACTGATATCGAGAAGTGTCAATAGATGGCGTGGATGCGGCAATCATTGCTTACGAAGCACCCGCCATGGACAGGTTCCCCGGAACGTTCTTTGGTTTTCGTAGTACTTTCCGCCACGGCTGTACGTGTGGGTGGCTCATGTTTCAGAAGAGTGCCCGCGCATGTGGCGCGTTGAAGAATCTATCGGTACAGGTGTTTGTCCGCTGCGGTGGGAGCACAAGCGCTGACTCGAACCACGCCACGGAGGTCCGCGCGGGGAATCCCGAGAATTGCAAGCGCGGCAAGTTTTTCCTCGAGCAAGCTTGCAGGATGGTTGACTTGTTTACTCGCGGAGCCGACTTCCGCAGCCGAATCCTCGCGTAGTTTGTTGCCGAGTTCATGAAGATCGCCAGATACTCATGAACCATGACCCCTATTACACGGTCTATCGGACCCGTTCCTGGCTAGGCAATCGACGCCAAAGGTCAACGAGGCTCAACGCGGACGTATCCGCACATCAGTACGACCATGGTCGACTAGGTATGACTTGTTGGTGAGGGCACGTACTCGACGTCATATGCCGCGGATCTTCACCGAACTGCGGCAATCATGGTCGTGTCTACGCTAAGGAGATCCGATCTAAAATCCGAAAGTGGTAAGTCCACTTCAATGATCAGTGTCTTGCTGGTGGCTCCGACGGGCGTCGATCCCGTGACCTCACGATTTTCAGTCGTGCGCTCTACCAACTGAGCTACAGAGCCAGGCGTGAGATACGGCGTCGGCGAGAAGCCGTACCCCACTGAGACGAATGCCCCTTCCTAAGAAGGGGCATTCAACCCGCGACCCTGACGGGACTTGAACCCGCGACCTCCGCCGTGACAGGGCGGCGCGCTAACCAACTGCGCTACAGGGCCTTGCATTCCCTTGTTACCAAGTGAACCGTATGAAGTTTAGACCATATCTGGCCTCCACTTGTACCCCCAACGGGATTCGAACCCGTGCTACCGCCGTGAAAGGGCGGCGTCCTAGGCCGCTAGACGATGGGGGCCCGTTCGCGATTCCCCTTGTGAGGTCACCGTGGACCTCCAAATGATACGGGTTGGCGAGCCCAATATCCAACTCGGGCCGCACGTGCTTCCACGTGAGCGTGGGTGCGTCACAATGGAGGCATGGTCGAGATGTCACGCGAAGAGTTCGAGGACGCAGTGCGCGACGGGCTGGATCTGATTCCGGATGACCTCACGGCACTTATCGATGACGTAGTGATCCTGGTCGAGGATCAGACACCGCCTGGCCGCCCCAACCTGCTCGGTCTTTACACGGGTGTCGCTCGCACGCGCCGTGGAAACGACTGGGGCGTGGGTCAGGTGCCGGACCGCATCATCATCTACCGCAGCTCCATCCAGCGCCTTTCGCGCACCGTCGAGGAGGTCCGCAAGCGGGTCGCCAAGACCGTCGTGCACGAGGTGGGCCACCACTTTGGAATCAACGACGCGCGGTTGCGCGAATTGGGTTACTGATTCAGTGACAGTCGAGATGTCCCGTGAGGACTTCGAGTCCGCGGTAGACGACGCGCTCGACGGGATCCCCGAGGATTTGATCGCGTTGGTCGACAACGTGGTGATCCTGATCGAGGACGACGCCCCGGCCGGCGAGCCCGACCTGCTAGGCCTCTACGACGGCGTGGCACTCACCGAGCGCGGCTCCGACTGGGGCATGGGCGAGCTTCCTGACCGCATTTTCATCTACATGAATCCCACGCTGCGCTTCTGCGACGACGCGGACCATGTGCGCGAGGAAGTCACCGTCACCGTGGTGCACGAAATCGCGCACCACTTCGGAATTGACGACGCGCGCCTGCACGAGCTGGGCTGGGGCTAGAAAACTTCTCGCCGGCCGATGCTGGGGCTGGCATGAAAACCCAAGGCCACCGGCGCATCGGCCGGGTGGCGGCTGCTCGCTGGGTATTAGTCCTCGGGCTCGTCTTCCAGGGTCCAACCCTGGCGCTGCAGGTCGAACACGAACTTCTGGACGACTGCCGTCGATTCCGCGTCGTTCTCGCACTCCTCGTACTGCATGCGCGCGGGCACGTCGGGACGGGCGGTGTCGGAGGTGGCGACGACGAGTGTGGCGTCGTTGTTCTCGAGGCTGAACACCTTCACCTCGGTGCCCTTGGTCATGCTGAACGGTTCCATGGCTCCAGGCTAGCGCCAGCGGTACGCCCGGCCCACCGCCGCGTCCCAGAACTGCGAGCCCAGGAAGTGGCGTGCATAGACCACCACGCGCCCTGAGGCGGTGTTGAGGTAGCGGTGGCGAGGGTGGCGGGCCTCCACGGCCTTCACGTATGTCTTGGCGCCGTATTCGGCGCTCGCGGCTGCCTTGCCGTAGGCCCCGGAGAAGACCTGCCCGTTCGTGACCTCAAGCTCGGCGTACGGCGAGTCCATGTCGATGCCGACGCCCATGCCGGCCGTGGTGTCGAACTCCGTCTTGATGGCACCGGGCTCGATGATCACCACGTCAATGCCGAACGGCCGCACCTCCATGCGAAGCGCATCGGAGAGCGACTCGATCGCGTACTTGGTGGAGTGATACCAGCCGTTCACCGGCAGCGTCATGCGCCCGCCCATGGAGCCGACATTGATGATGCGCCCCGAACCCTTGGCCCGCATGGCAGGCAGCACCAGTTGACACATCTGGGTCAGTCCAAAGACATTGGTCTCGTATTGCGCGCGCGCCTTGGCGACTGGCACCGTCTCGATGGGCCCGGGCTGCGAGTATCCAGCGTTGTTGATGAGCGTACCCACGGCGCCGTGTTCGGCCTCCACGGCGGCCACGGCGGCGCGCATCGACTCGATGTCGGTGACGTCCAGCGCGAGCACGTGCGCGCCCTTGGCCTTGAGTTCCGCGAGGGTCTCCGGACGGCGTGCGGTGGCGTAAACGGTGTGGCCGCGCTCCAGGAGGGCGCGGGCAGCCTCGCGGCCCATGCCGGAGGAGCAACCAGTGATCAGAATGGGGTCAGTCATGTTTCGAGCGTAACCGTCGAGCCGAGGCGCAGGTTCCGGCTGGAGCCCAGGATCCGGTCCGTGAGGGTGCGGCAATAGACTTGCCAGGTTTGTCGCCCCGAGTGGACCCATTAGGAGGAGTTGCCGTGCACCACCCCAAGCACCCCGAGATTCAGCTCGACGCGGCGCACCCGGTTCGCAGCGCGCGTTCGCTCATGCGCCCGCACCGCAAGAACTTTGCCCTCGCGGCGGGGGTCTTTGTCCTAAAGGACAGCCCGCTGTGGCTCCTGCCCGTCGTCACTGCAGCCGTCGTAGACACGGTGGTGGACGGGGGGCCGATGCGCAAGCTGGGCTTCCTCGCGATGGCCGCCGCCATCCTGCTGGGCCAGAACTATCCGTTTCACATGCTCTTTATCCGCCTTTTTATGGGCGCGAGCAGGCAGATCGGAGCAGACCTGCGCAATGCCCTGATCAACCGCCTGCAAGTGTTGTCTATCGGCTTCCATTCCCGCGCATCGGCCGCTGTGGTGCAGACCAAGCTGGTGCGCGACGTGGAGAACGTGGAGCTCGCCTTCTTGCAGGTCGGAGCGCCCGCTCTGAGCGCGACGACGGTGTTCGCAGGCGCCGTAGTCATCACCGCCATTCAGGTGCCGCAGTTTCTTCCTGTGTACGCGCTGGCGGTCCCGTTTGGCGCCGGCCTATGGTGGATGGTGCGCCGTTCAAGTGCGCGCCGGAACGAGGAGTTCCGCCGCGAGGTAGAGATGTTCTCCTCCCGGGTGGGGGAGATGGCTACCCTCTTGCCGATCACGCGCGCACACGGCCTCGAGCACGTCGCCGCCGAGCGCGTCGCTCACGGCGCGGAGAACGTCCGTTCTGCGGGCCTGCGTCTCGACATTCTCAACGGGCGATTTGGCGCCCTCAGCTGGGTGTCGCTGCAGATGCTCACGGTGTTCTGCTTGATTGGCGCGGCCGCCGCATCTATTTCAGGGATGATCGACATCTCCGCCGGCCAAGTGGTCCTGCTGTCCACCTACTTCTCGCTGCTCACGGGCGCCGTCACGTCGTTGCTTTCCCTTGTTCCGATCTCCGCTAAGGGCGGGGAGTCACTCAAGTCGATTGCTGGAGTGCTACAGGAGCCTGACCTCGAGTTTAACGAGGGCAAGGACCGGGTGGACTCGGTGGATGGCGACCTCAATGTGGAGAACGTCACCTATCAGTACCCGGGCGCCAGCGAGCCGGCTATCCACGGTCTGGATCTCCACATTAAGACGGGCGAGACGGTGGCGCTCGTGGGGTCGTCTGGCTCCGGCAAGTCAACGCTACTGAACCTGGTGCTGGGCTTCTTACGTCCCACGGACGGCCGCATGCTGCTCGACGGCGTAGACATGGAGACGATGGATCTGCGCACCGCGAGGCGCTTCCTGTCCGTGGTCCCCCAGGAGTCAGTCATGTTTGAGGGGTCGATTCTGGACAACGTCACCTACGGACTGGGGAACGTCCCGGAGTCGGTGGTGTGGGACGCGCTGTCCAGTGCCAACGCCCGTGACTTTGTGGAGGACCTGCCCGAGGGCATCCACACCATGGTGGGCGACCGAGGGGCCCGGATGTCCGGCGGCCAGCGTCAGCGACTGTCGATCGCTCGGGCGCTCATCCGTGACCCGCGCATCCTGCTGCTCGACGAGGCCACTAGTGCGCTGGACACCGAGTCCGAACAGAAAATCCAGGGCGCGCTCGCTAACCTCGTCGCCGACCGCACCACGCTGGTGGTCGCACACCGGCTGTCGACCATCCGCGCAGCGGACCGCATCGTGGTGATGGAGAAGGGCCGCATCGTCGAGGTGGGCTCGCATGATGAGCTGCTGGCCGCTGAGGGCCGCTACGCCACGCTGCACCGCATGCAGACCGACTAGGCGCCTCGCGCCCTACGATGTCCGCATGAGAGAGAACTTCAGTTCGGGCGGCCCCTTCGAGGCCGAGTACGGCTACTCCCGCGCGGTGCGCGTCGGCGATCAGGTCTGGGTGTCCGGCTCGTGTGCCCGTGGCGACGCCGTCGATGGTGACGCCTACGAGCAAGCGGCGGACGCGCTGAGAGTCATCGCGGGTTCGCTCGCCGAAGCCGGGGCGTCGCTTGCGGACGTGGTGCGGACTGTCACGTACGTGACCGACATCGCGGACATGGCGCTAGTAGCCCGCGCGCACCGTGAGTTGTTCGGCGAGGTACTGCCTGCTGCGACCATCGTCGAGGTGAGTGCGTTCGCCGACGCGCGCTACAGGGTGGAGATTCAGGTCGACGCCGTTGTTGACGAGGGCAAACCAACCACTGCGTGAACGCAGAGATGCTGAGTCGTGGAATTTCAACCACTAGGTGAACGCTGGAGAATGAGCAGACGCTAAGGCGGGGTGCCGGCGGGATTAGCCCTTAGGGTGCGAAGCCCAGGCGGTCGCTACCATCTCGTGCACGTTGTGGCTGTTCTTCCACTCGATGTCGTCCCCGGCCAACTCTCCGGTGGCGACGATGCGTGCGGGGTCACCCGCACGGCGGGGTTCAATGCGAGGGTGGAAATCGATCTCCGTGACCTCACGGACGGCGTCCATGATCTCGCGTACCGAGGTGCCTGCGCCCGAGCCCAGGTTGTAGACCGGGGCGAGTTCGCGGCCGGCCTCCATCATGCGGGCTGCGGCCACGTGAGAGTGAGCGAGATCGCTGACGTGCACGTAGTCGCGCACGCAGGTGCCGTCGTCGGTTCCGTAGTCGTCTCCAAAGATCGCGGGGGTGTCGCCCGCCGTGAGTTTCGCGAAGACTAGTGGGAAGAGGTTGTAGGGCGAGGCGTCGTAGATGTCCTCAAAGCCGGAGCCCACCACGTTGAAGTAGCGCAGGCTGGTGGCGGTGAGCGGTGTCTCGGAGCCCGCGAGAGCGCGCACCTGGTCGCGGATCAGCCACTCGCCAATGAGCTTGGATTCGCCGTAGGGCGACTCCGGCGTGGTGGGGGTGTCCTCGGTGACGAGATCCACCGACGGGGTGCCGTAGACGCCCGCGGAGGAGGAGAACACCAGGCGTCCGGCACCTGCGGCGGCCATCGAGTCCAGCAGCACGCCCAAGCCCTCGACGTTCTGACGGTAGGTGTGGACCGGGCGCTTGACGGACTCGCCCGCGTACTTGTAGCCGGCGCAGTGGATGACTCCCGTGACGCCGTGCTCACGCATCGCGGCGGTCACCGCGTCGCCATCCAAGATGCTGGCACGCACCAGGGGCACGCCGTCCTCGACAAAGTCCTCGAAGCCGGTGGAGAGGTCGTCGAGTGCCACTGCACTCATGCCGGCGCCCGTGAGCGCCCTGACGACGTGTGATCCGATATAGCCGGCCCCGCCGGTCACCATCCAAGTCATGCCTACATCCTTACCTAAATAATCAACCACTAAGTGAACGTGAGGTGCGTGAAGCCCCGATTCTCAACCATTTCCTGAACGCTGGGGTGGTAACGCTGGGGTGGTAACGCTGGGGTGGTAACGCTGGGGTGGCGATGCGAGGCAAGTGCATCCCCACCTCTCCTGCGTTCAGGAAATGGTTGCTTTGAGCCCGCTTCCGCACCCTATGTTCACGCAGTGGTTGATCCGGAGTGGTCGCGCCGAGCGCCGGAGGCCGCGTGAACGGTGAACGAGTGCGGCTCCGTGTAGCCCGCGCCCGCGAATGCTGCGGCGACCGCTGCGGAGATGGCATCGACGTCACCGTCGCGCACCAGGGCGACCATTGAGCCACCAAAGCCACCACCGGTGAGCCGGGCGCCAATCGCGCCGTTCGCCATCGCGGTCTCGACTGCGAGGTCCATCTCCGGCACCGAGATCTCAAAATCGTCGCGCATCGAGGCGTGGCCCGCACACAGCAAGTCGCCGATCGCGAGGGGTCCCTTGGTGCGCAGCGCCTCGACGGTATCGAGCACTCGCTGGTTCTCCGTGATGATGTGGCGACAGCGGCGGAAGGTCTCCTCATCGACGCGTCTCTGCAGCTCGGGTAAGTCGACCACGGACAGCTCGCTGAGCAACGCGACGCCCATCGCAGCGGCGCCCTTCTCACACGAGGCACGGCGGGAGGCGTACCCGCCGGTCGCATGAGCGTGCTCGACGCGGGTATCGACAATCAGCAACGCCAGGTGGTTCTCCTCGAGGTGCAGCGGCACCGTTTGGGCCTCCTCGGTCATGCAGTCCAGGAACACCGCGTGGTCCTGCTCGCCTAGCATCGAGGCTGCCTGATCCATGATTCCAGTGGGGGCGCCCACGGCGCTGTTCTCTGCGAGCCGACCCGCGCGAGCGAGCTCCATCGGCGCCAGGCCAAGGTCCCACAGGTCATTCAGTGCGACCGCGACGGAGCACTCGATCGCGGCGGAGGAGGACAGTCCCGCGCCGATCGGCACGTCCGAGTCGAGCTCTATGTTGAGACCCGTGACGCCGGACAAGTCGGCGCCCATCTCGCCCAAAGCCCACGCCACGCCAAGGACGTAGGCGGACCAGCCAGCCACGGCATCGGCCGCGAGGTCGTCGATGCTCAATTCGATCGCAGTGCCGTCGCCCGCAGTCGAGGTGACGCGCAGGATGCGGTCCTCGCGCGGAGTGACGGTGCACGTGGTGCGGCGGTCGATTGCGAGGGGAAGCACTAGTCCGCCGTTGTAGTCGGTGTGCTCGCCAATCAGGTTGACGCGGCCCGGGGCGGACCAGACGCCGCCAAGGGCGAGGTTCGGAGTGGCGGGTTCGGTGGCAGTCATCAGGCGTCCTTCTGGGGGCTTGTGTTCGAAGATTGGGCGGCCGATGCATCGGCGCGGGCGATCGCTTCGCGCAGGTTCTCGGCGGCCACCTCGGGAGAGACGTCGGCTATCCAGGCGCCCATGGCGGCCTCGGAGCCGGCGAGGAACTTGAGCTTGTCAGCCGCGCGACGCGGGCTCGTGACCTGGGCCATCAGTCGGATGCCGTCGCCGCCCTCGAGTGGGGCTTGGTGCCACGCGCCGATGTACGGGGTGGGGGTGTCGTAGAGCGCGTCGACTCCACGCAGGAGGCGGGGGTAGAGCGAGGCGAGTTCGTCACGCTCCTCGAGCGAAGTGTGGGCGAAGTCGGGGACGTCGCGGTGAGGCAGGACGTGAATCTCCACGGGCCAGCGGGCCGCGAAGGGAACAAACGCGGTCCAGTACTCACCGGCGATCAGTACGCGACCGCCCTCGCGCTCGCGGTCGAGGATGTCCGACATGAGGGACTGGCCGTAGTCCGCAACACTGGCCTGTAGGCGCTGGGTGCGCGGCGTGACGTACGGGTACGAGTAGATCTGGCCGTGAGGGTGGTGAAGTGTGACGCCGATGGCCTCGCCCCTGTTCTCGAACGGGAACACCTGCTTGACTGCGGGAACCTTGGACAGCTCTGCGGTGCGGTGCGCCCAGGCCTCGATGACGGTGCGAGCGCGGAGATCGCCCAGTGACGCGAACGAGCCATCGTGCTCGGGGGAGAAGCACACCACCTCGCAACGGCCCGCGGACTGGGCGGTGCGCTCAAGGCCAATCGCCGCGGTGAAGCCGACGCCCTCGATGGTGGGCTGGGGGCCGAACGATGGCGACCGGTTTTCAAAGACGGCGACGTCGTAGTTGTCGGGGACCTCGGACGGGTTGGTGGGGGACTGTGGCGCCAGCGGGTCCAGGTGAGCCGGCGGCAGCATGACGCGGTTCTGACGGGCGGCTGCTACAGAAATCCACTCGCCGGTCAGGGGGTCCTGACGTGCGTTGGCTGTGGCGGGACGCGGGTCGAGGGTGCGGGAATCGGCCTTGCGAGCCGTCGGCAGCGTGGCGCCGCGGTCGTCGAAGTAGATGATCTCGCGGCCGTCCGCGAGGTGATCACGACTGACGCGGATCGCCTTATCGCGAGCTATTTCCTCGTTGCCTGGCTTCATTGCCTGTGACCCGGAACTCATTGGTGCCCTTCATCGGAGACTGTGACCGCGCACAGCCCAACTCTTCACCGCGCCATTGCAACACGATGTTAACGTGAACAATAGCCGATGCGGGCGCTCGCGGCAATTGTTGGGACGCCTCCCCAGGAAACTGCCCGGGTGGAGCCGGACCCCTCCGCGTCCGCGCGGCGGGAGCGACATGAGGGGGAAATGTGCGCCCGACGGAGTGGCGCCCTTACGGCAAACGGAGTCTGGTGACGCGCTCGAGTTCGGCTACCAGGGCCGCGCGAGCCTCGGCGTCCTGGGTGATGGGGTTTGGTTCGAGAACTTCGCGGCGCTTCACGTATTGACCCGTAGTGGTGGCTACTGCCTCGTGTGATGTTGCGAGCCACACCTGACTTTCGGCGCCGTCTTCGACCGAGTCCCATGCGTCGGGGCCTCCGAGTTGAGTCCTGATCCAACCGGGGTCAACGACGTTGATGACGGACTCGGGGTGACGGGCGGCGAGCTCAAGGCTCAGCATCGAGTCATGCAGTTTGGAGTCGGAATATGCCTGCATGCTGTCCCAGTCCCGACTATTCCATTGCAGGTCGTCAGCCGCCCAATGGCCGTTGGCCTCCAGCCCGGAAGTCAGGTAGACCATCCGTGGAGCGAGCGGCATCAGACAGGTGAGGATGTAGGGCGCGACCACGTTGATCTGGAAAATGCGCTCTAGGCCGTCGACAGTTTCGGTGCGGTCACCGTTGCCGCCGCCCACCCCGGCGTTGTGAATGATGACGTCGAACGGACCGGCCGCCTGGGCCGCCGCTGCGAGGGCGCGTGTTGAGCACATGTCCGCCAGTTCACCTGCCACGACGGCGCTAGCCGTAGGGTTCGCAGCCAGTGCGGTGGAGGCTCGTCGTGCGTTGCGTGCATGCAGCACCACCTCGTGTCCCGCCGCGAGGAGTTGCCGCGCGCACTCGGCACCAATTCCTTGGGCAGATCCGGTGATGAAGATGCGTGACATGGGGACCTCTCGCGGCAAAATTGAGTAGGTCGAATCAATTCGATTCGCCGGGATGAGTCTATGCCCGCGCCTCGTGTTAACCCAAGCCGCGACGGAGCCTCTTCTGATGGTGAAACCCGGGCTCGGTAAGACGAATGGTGAGGCCGCGTCACGGGCAGAGTGGTGACTACTGGCGAGTGTTGGGTTGAGCACGAATGGTGCCCTATTCTGAACGGAGTCCCGCGCGGCCCGAGCCATCGCTGTGCGCCTGAACGATGGAGGAGCTTATGTCAGTTGCTGATCAGCTAGTAGAGAACAACCGTGCGTACGCCGAGGGTTTCACGCCGGATCTCCCGCTGCCCCCCAAGCTCAAGCTCGCGGTGGTGTCTTGCATGGACTCCCGCTTAGACACCTTTGCCATGCTCGGACTCGACCTTGGCGATGCGCACATTGTCCGCAATGCAGGGGGAGTGGTGACGGACGACGTGATCCGCTCCTTGGTCATCTCGCAGCGCAAGCTCGGCACCCGCGAGATCGTCTTGGTTCACCACACGGATTGTGGCGCACTCACGTTCACCGACGACGAGCTGCGCAACCAGCTTCTGGACGAGACTGGACTCAAGCCCACCTGGAGTCCCGAGAGCTTCCGCGACCTAGACGCGGACCTTCGCCAGTCCATTGAGCGCGTGCGTCGCAACCCTTTCCTCGTGGATGCTACGCAGGTACGCGGATTCGTTTTTGACGTGCACTCGGGAGAACTGCGTGAGGTTACTTCGCCCTCCGCGTAGCGCAAACTCTGGTCCAACGTCGATTCTCGGCGTAGCCTAGAAAGCCACATAGAGCGTGGGAGCGAATGGAAGCCCATGCTCCGAGGGACGACGGAGGTGTGAGCATGTGGTGGAAGTTCTTTACTGCGGTCCGCACGGGCCAATACAAATTGGCGCCGATGACGTGGCTGGCTTTTGCTGGCACGATTGTCTACACGCTGTGGCCACTCGATTTCATCCCCGATTTCATCCTCGGCCCCGTGGGTCTCATTGACGACCTCGGCATGTGGGGCGTGATGGCGATGCTCGCCACGCGTGAGAAGCAGAAGTGGGAAGCGCAGTTGGCCTACGACGGGGTCATTATTGACGCCGAGCCGGTTCGCTGACCCCTGGGATTACTCGCAGCACCTGAGCTGCCAGAACCACCCTCGTCCCAACGGCGCCAACGCCGAATTCTCATCGCCCCTGCTGATGCTGCGAACAGGATCGCGTAGTTCCAGGCCAGACCGCCAGCGATTGCCGCTGCGCCCAACGCCGTGTCCAAGTACTCGTACACGGCTGGTTGACCCTGCCACGACCTAAGCACTGCGATGCATACCCACACCGTCGCATACGTCGTCATCCACCACACGTGGCGCCAGGGCAGCGGTCGCCGAGGTCCCACGAGCAACTGCTCGGCGACGGCGTACATCGGCGTGACGAGGTGCGAGATGACCATCACATAGATGAGTTGTGGCCCGTCTTGGAGACCCAGGGGCGCGATGGCAATCCAATAGATCGCGCCAATCGTGACCAGGTTGGCGGCGGTAAAAGCGCGGCCGTATTCCAGCCAGTGCGGGCTTGCAACACCGTGGCGCTGTCGGCGCAGCGCGTAGAAGACCAGCGCTCCCCAGGTAGCCATGGCAATCACGTTCGCCTGGAACGTGAAGTACGTGGCGATCTCGGAGAACGACGACGGCACCCGCCCAGAGGTATCCGTCAGGGTCGCCAATAGTGCGGAGGCAATCAGCCCCATCATGGTCAGGCGGGAGGCAAGGACGGCTTTGTTCACTGGCTCAGACTATGGGGTGGCGAGGGTTCCTCCCCTCGCGTAGCGTCGGAACCATGAGTACAGATACAGATTTCACCGACCTCAAAGCGTGTTTTGTGAATTGCACGCTCAAACCCAGTCCCGAGCTCAGCCACACTCAGGGGCTGATGGACAACTCGATCGCCATCATGCGTGAGCACGGAGTGGAGGTGGACGTGGTCCGCGCCGTGGACTGCGATTTGGCTCCGGGCGTCTACCCGGATATGCGCGAGGACGTTCCCGGCGGTGGCCAGGCGAGCGACGGGTGGCCGGATCTGAAGCATCGGATCCTTGACGCCGACATCCTGGTGATCGGCACCCCGATTTGGTTGGGCGACAAGTCGTCGGTGGCAACACGAGTGATTGAGCGTCTCTACGCACTGTCGGGACAGACGAATGACCGCGGCCAGTTTCTCTATTACGGGCGCACGGCAGGCGTCCTTGTCACCGGCAACGAAGACGGCATCAAGCACGTAGCAATGAACGTCCTGTACTCGCTGCAGCATCTGGGCTACACGATTCCACCCAACGCCGATGCTGGTTGGATTGGGCCCGTGGGGCCGGGGCCGTCCTACCTGGACGAGGGCAGCGGCGGACCCGAGACCGACTTCACCCGCCGCAACACCACCTTCATGACGTGGAACTTGATGCACGCGGCGCGGTGGCTCAAGGACTCTGGGGGGTATCCCAGCGGAGGCAACTCCAGCGAGGAATGGAGCGATGGCGCTCGCTTCGACCATCCCAACCCTGAGTACAGGGCGTAGCCAAGTGTCGAACGCAACCTACCGCGTGGAAAACCGCGAACCCGTGACCTATGTGGCGCTGCCCGTGACGGTGACGATGCACGACATTGGCGAGCGAATCGGCGCAGCTTATACACAACTCGATGTCTACCTGGCCGCACGTGGCATCAACCCCAGCGGGCCGTCGCTCGTGAGGTACCGCAAGCTCGACATGCGGGGCCCGTTCACCATCGAGGTGGGCTGGGTGATCCCGGAGAACACCTGGATCGACCTGCCCTACGTCGCAGATGTTCTACCCGCTGGGCGCTACGCCGTGGGGTCATTCGAAGGTCCCTACGCGCATCTGGAGGAAGTGACGCGCGAAACCTTGATGTGGGCGGATCTGAAGGACCTCAACTTTGACGTCGAGCCCGGCGTCGACGGCAAGTGGGCATCGCGCGTGGAGCTCTACCTAGACGATCCGCGCGAGGGCGAGGAGGGGCTTGAGGGTCCCGTAGAGGTAGCCATCCTGACGCTTGAGTAGCACGCCCCGGTCAGGGCGCGCTACTCAAGCTCGGTGTTACGAGTCGAGCCAGCTCTGCATGGTCGCAATCTCTTCTGACTGGGCCGCAGACATCTCGCGTTCCAGTTCCACCATGAAGTCTGAACCACCCTTCGCTGCGGCGTTGTCGGCCATCATCACGCCGTGTTCATGGTGAGAGATCATGGCTGCGAGGAAGGCGTCTTCGCGTTCGCCGGGCGTGAGCGCCGCAATGTCCTCAGTTGATGCGTCGACGACTGGCGCGTCGTTGGGGACGGCAGCATCCTGTGCAGTGAGCCATTCGGCCATGGCGACGTTCTCAGAGCGCTGTGACTTGATGATGTTGTGCGCAAGTTCCGCGACCTCGTCGCGCACACCCTCGGACTCAAGAAGAGCCTCCGATATGGCGATGGCATCCGCGTGGTGGGGGATCATCATCTGTGCGAAGGCCACATCCGTTTGGTTGGATCCGGAATCAGTAGTTGGTGCCAGGCCGGTGGGACTCTCCGCGGCGCTGGCGCAACCGGAGATGAAGAGGGCGGTGGCGACGCAGAGCGCCGCGAACTGGGTGGGACGATTCATGAGAGTTGTCTTTCGGTTCAGTTGAGGAAGAGGGGGGAGTGCACGCAATACGGCGTGCTAGGTCTAGGCGTCGTAACGCCACTGACTCCCGGCCTAGGTTCGACTGATTCCGAGTACGTGAAGGTGAGGGCGGGTAGGAGGCCAGACCGAGGAGCAGACCACGTGCATAGTGCGTTGGCTCATGGCGATCACGCGAGTAAGCCTTGGCGCCCTAATGGTGCCCGCTAGAGCAATGATCGCAATCGCGAGCATCAGGCACGCCATCGCAAGGTCAGAGGGAGATCCGCACATCGAGTCGCAGGCACCTTGAATGGACTCAAACGGTGCCGCAAGCGCGGGCGAGCCCGATCCGTGGTCCGCACCGTGCCCGTGAGCGTCAGCTACTGCGTGCTCAGGGGTCGTCATGCCCGCGGGGTCGGCGATCGAATGGTGCGAGGTTCCGTACCCGACCGCGACAAGTAGCGCGGCGGCGATCAGCATCGCCACGTGGGCGCGCGAGTGTGCCTTCAGGCTCTTGCGCATGCGTGAGACGATCTTCACAGTGGCCCAATTTTACAGTTCATTGGGAGGTGTCGTGGCCCCACGGACCGTTGGCCATGCACCAATCTATTCGCGAGTGTCGCCCTCCACCGGTGTCACGATCTCGTCGGTGGTCGAGTTCGTGAAGGACGGGCTGATGTGGTCCTCGTCAGCGATCGCTTCCGAGTTTGGGGTGGCCGCCCTTACCCCGCGAGGTCCGCTGGCCTGGCCGGTTGGCCGGTCATCCCGTTCGGGAGCGCGCCCAAGCTTCTGAAGCCAGGACACCTTGTACTTGATTGGCGCTGTTTCCTGGTCAGCAGATTCGAGGCCGTACTCGTCGCCCACGTGATCGGTAATGTGCTCAACAAACTCGGCGCGGTTACCGCGGAGATAGACCTGATGCTCGTATCTGAACGCCTTAAGGGTGGCCAGCATCATGCCGATCATTACCACCGAGAACGGCAGGGCGGTAATGATCGCCGCCGTCTGAAGCGCGGTAAGGCCGCCACTGAGCAGGAGCGCGATAGCCACCAGCGCGGTGGTGACTGCCCAAAACACTCGCAGCCACTGGCGCGGGTTCTCCGCGCCGCCGGAGGTCAGCATACCGAGTACGAGGGAGCCCGAGTCCGAGGATGTGATGAAGAACAGGCCGATCAGTAGGATCGCGCCGTACGATGCCGCGGCGCCTCCGGGTAGCCCGTCCAGCATGGCGAACAGTGAACCGTTGTAATCCACCTCACCGTTGGGCCCGATCAGTCCGCCGTCCCCGTAGAGCTCCCGGTAAATTGCCGTGCCACCGAGTGTGGCGAACCACAGGAATGCGATCGACGTCGGGACGAGCAGTACGCCCCACACGAATTCGCGCACGGTTCGGCCCTTTGAGACGCGTGCGATGAAGATGCCGACGAACGGTGCCCAGGAGATCCACCAGCCCCAGTAGAACGTTGTCCAGGCCGCCTGCCACTGCTCGCCGGCCTCGCCGGCGTAGGCCGAGACATTGAAACTCAGTCCCACAAAGCTCTGTACGTACGCGCCCACATCCTGGACAAACTCACGCAGGATGAACAGCGTAGGTCCCGCGAACAATACGTAGAGCAGGATCGCTCCGGCGAGTGCGAGGTTAATGCTGGATAGCCACTTCATGCCCTTCTGCAGGCCCGTGACCAGCGAGAAGATGGTGAAAACGGTGATGATTCCGATCAGCATGATCTGTGTGCTGGTGGTGGGCTGAGCGATTCCAGCAGAGTCGAGGCCCGAACTCATCTGCAGTACGCCGAGTCCCAGAGAGGTGGCGACACCGAACATCGTTCCCACCACGGCGGTCACGTCGATCACGTCGCCCCAGCGGCCTTTGACCTTGTCGCCCATCAGTGGCTCGAGTGCCCAGCGGATGGAGACCGGCCGGCCGCGCCGGTGCACGGCATACGCGATCGAGACACCCACCACGATGTAAATGGACCACGCGTGGATGCCCCAGTGCAGGAAGGTCTGCGTCATAGAGGCCTGCGCGAGTTGCTCTGGAGTCCCGGTGACACCCGGGCGCGGGTCTGCGTAGTGGGCGAGGGGCTCCGCAACACCGTAGAACACCAGTCCGATTCCCATTCCCGCGGCGAACAGAAGCGCGAACCACGAGAACAGCGAGAATGCCGGCTTGTCCTCGTCCTTGCCCAGCTTGATGTTGCCGAACCTGCTGAAGCCGATGAACAACGTGAATGCCACGAACACGGCCGCAATGAGAACGTAGTACCAGCCAAAGCCGGAGACGATGCCGGACTGGATCTGCTCAAACAACGCCTCGGCGGAGTCGGGCCAGATGATGGCATAGAGACAGAAGCCCAGAATCAGGATCGACGCAGGCCAGAAAACGGACTTGCCTAGTGTCGACTTGGTCATCGGGGTGTGAACGTCCTGCTCGGTCGCCATCGACTCTCCCTGTGCTGAGGTAAGGCTGGATCGTAAGAAATGGAAGGGGTTGCGCTTCTACGCTAGCCCCATCGGGCTAGCCGCGCCCCCGTGACGCGGAAAAGTCCCTGGTCTTCTACCAATCCGCCTCGTGGCAGCTCTCATCCTTGGCGTACTCCACCTGAATGGTCGCGTGGGCAAGGGAGTAGGTCTCGCGCAGCAACGTCCGCGCGGCGCTGAGCACCGCGGTGGGATCCGCGTCAGGGCTGGCCACGAGATGTGCCGTGGCGACGTCCATGCCGGAGGTGAGCGTCCACACATGAAGATCATGGACCCCTTCTACGCCCTCGATGGAAAGCAGGTCGAGGTCAATCTGGCGGGGATCGGCGCCAGCTGGCGCGTGCTGCGCGAGCACGTGCACTACCTCGCGCCCAAGAATCGTGGCACGGACTGCCACGAAGGCCCCGATCGCGAGTGCAATCACCGTGTCCCACATCCCGTTGCCGGTGGTGCGCACCAGAATGCCCGCCGCAATGACCCCCACGGAACCTAGCGCATCGGCGAAAACCTCGAGGTACGCGCCCTTGACGTTGATCGACTCCTTGGAGCCGCCGCGCAAGAGCATCAAAGCCGCCAGGTTGACAACGAGTCCCACCACGCCAACCACCAGCATGGTTCCTGACGCGAGTTCCGGCTCGTCGCCAATGCGGCCGATCGCCTCCACCACCACGTAGATGCTGACGCCCCACATCAGCAAGACCGTAAGCCCAGAGGCAAAAACCTCGGCGCGGTAGCTTCCGTACGAGCGGGTTCCGGTGCGGTCGGGACGGGTGGCGACTCGGGTCGCGATGAGGGCGGCGCCCAAGGCGACGACGTCGGCGGCCATGTGCCCGGCATCCGTCAGCAGGGCAAGCGAGCCAGATGTGATGGCGCTGATGAGCTCGACCACAAAGAATGCCAGGATTAGGCCGAACGAGACCGCGAGCCGCCAGCGGTGTCGTCCACCGGCGTGCCCCGTGTGACTGTGGCTTCCACTCATCCCAACAGGCTACGCGCCGCATCGGCGGCGCAACAGCCCCTACGCCGAGGCCTGAGTGGCAGGCACGTGGGTGGGGTCGGGGCGCCAGCGCGGAGCTCGGAAGTACACGGCGGAGAAGAGCGCGCCCACGCTCACCATCACGATGCAGATGGTCGCAATGTATGCGTATCCATTGTTGGGGTTGAGGAACGGATAGGGCACCCAACCGTCGGTAATGCCGCGGGCCAGAATGACGCCTAGCCACAGCGCCGGGTAGATGAGTACCACCCACATCTTGCCCAGCGGCAGGGGGCGGCGCGGGCCCGCGATAAGCCAGTCGGCGACCACGATGATGCCGCTCGCCAGGTGCAGCACGGTGTTTGCCCACGGCACCGCGGGGTCATGAAAGGGCGCCAGGAGTAGCCAGTAGATAATCGTGACGACGGTCAGATACACCGCGGCCGATGCTCGCAGCAGTTCCACCCAGTCGGGCCGTGGGCTACGGGTATAGATGGCGGCGACGATCAGTGCGGCGGCCGCAATCGCGTTGGTCTGGTTGGTGAAGAACCCGTAGGTATTGAAGAACTTGAAGGTGCCATCGGTCATCGAGGGCAGGGCCGAGGCCACCACCGCGGCCATAATGCCGAGGGCGGCGAGCACTCTTAACGTCCGCACCGTTGCGTACACGTTCTTGACCTTAGCGTTACCTGAACGCGATGTGGGATCCGCATCGGCGCGCCCTCGGGTTGCCGCCGAGCCCATGTCCCTTTTGGCGCTTTTGCGGCGGGCTTTGCGTGGCCTTTACGTTAAAAATCCCCTAAAAACTTTGTTCGAAGCTACTTCTGCCCCACCTCGTCGTTCTCGGGGTGTCGCCGTAAGTACCAAGCCTCGAAGCCGAACACGACAACCATCGCGACCGCCGCGCCGACGATCACCCAAGGAGCCTCGGCGCCCCGGATCAGTACGAACGCGACCAGTGCCGTCACGTCCGCAGCGAGGGCGGCAATGATGACCCAAGCCTTTGCCTTCACTTCTTTGCGCAGGTGACGAAGCACTCCCCACTGGAGGGCGATGTCCATGATCAGGTAGACGATGATGCCTACGGCGGCGATGGCCGACAACCCAAGCGTCGCGGCGAGCACCGCGGCCACGACTCCGACGTAGACCAGCACATGCTGCCTCATGGTCCCCGGCAAACCAAAGTGACGGTGGGGGATCATCTTCATGTCGGTGACCATGGTGAGCATGCGAGATACGGCGAATAGGCTCGCGATCAGTCCCGTGACGGTCGCGACGACCGCCACCACCACGGTGGCGTTGATGCCGAACTGCCCGAGCGCGGGCTGTGCGGCCTGCGCGAGTGAGTAGTCCTTGGCGTCGACGATCTCGCTGACCGACAGCGACGCCCCTACGCTGAAGCTCACCATCACGTAGAGCGCGGCACAGATGCTCAGCGAGATGATGATGGCCCGGCCAACATTGCGCCGGGGCTCTTTAAGTTCCGCGCCGTCGTTGGTGATGGTGGTGAATCCCTTGTAGGCGAGTACCGCCAGCGCGGTGGCGGCGACAAATCCGCCGATGCTGGTCCCTTGAGCCAGGCCCTCGTCGGCGGCCTTGTAGCTGAAGCCAGAAACGGCGATCGCGGCGATCGCGAGCAACCCGATTCCGCCGATCTTGATGACTGCGCCGACTGTCTGCACCCAGGAAATGGATTCATTGCGAGCCAGATTGATGCCGACGGCGGCGGCTACCAGCGCGACGGCGAGCACCGAGATGAGCCACGGCGGACCACCGCCGAATGGCCTGAGGATGTAGGTGCCGAAGGTGCGCGCTACCAGTGCTTCGTTGAGCACCATCGACAGCGCCATGAGCATCGCTGACCCGGCAGCGATGGTGCGGCGGCCGTAGGCCTGAGTCAGGATCATGGCGATCCCGCCAGCCGACGGATTCACCCGAGTGACCTTGACGTAGGCGTAGGCACTGAGTCCGGCCACGCCCGCGGCCGCCAGGAAGGCGAGCGGGAAGAGTGGTCCGGCTAGTTCGGCAACCTGACCCGTCAGCGCAAAGATGCCTGCACCCACCATGACGCCGGTGCCCATCGCGATTGCGCCGCGTAGCGTCAGGCTGTTCTCGCGGTAGCCGGCCTCGGTGCGATCTGCTGATTTACCCTCGGCACCGCCGTCGATTTTGGCCATCGCGTTACTCCTTCGCAGAGGGGCTGGTTGTCGCTTCTACTTCTTGCTACGCGTCAATGCCTCTGTAAATTCCCAGGCCACGATGGGTGCGTCGAAGTTCTTGGAGCTACGACCCATCATGCGCGGGGCTCGGTAGCCCGTGTTCGGGACCACGTGCCCTCCGCCCTTGACTGCGTAGAGCCGCACGGGAACGCCACTGCCTCCGCCGAACTCCTTGAGGACCACCGACCGGCGCTTGCCCTCGACCCCGGCAACCAGGGTGCGAACCGGGGCACCCTCCACGCTGTTGATGCCAGGATCCGATGCTGGCCCGGCCACGCCGTTGACGCGAGCGAAGGCAATGGCAGAGTCGATCGCCGACTTCACCTCGCCGAGCGGATTGCCGCGACTGCCCGCCCTCCCGCCGGCGAAGGGATTGAGTGGGTCCCTGGTGCCTTCGACCAACATGACTGGCTTGGGGATGCTGAAGTTGATGCAGTCGGAGCTGCCGGGCTCCGACAGGTTCGCCGCATTGGCCACGATGACGGCGAACGTCTTGGGGCTTTGGGCAAGCATCTTGTAGAGCATGTGGGCGCCGTTGGAATAGCCGAAGCCGTACGCGCGCCCGGCGTCGAGGCCGTGCTTCTGGGTCAGGTCCGCCACGAGAGAGGTGAGGAACGCGACATCGTCGATGCCCTCAGCGCGTGCGGGGTACTTGGTGGCCGTGCGGCAGTCGTGCCAACTGCGTTTGTAGCCGTCGGGGTACACCACGACAAATCCTTCGCGGGCCGCGAGTTCTTCGAACTGGTAGCCAGTGATGAAGCGCATGTCTTCAGCATTGGAGCTAGCGCCGTGGAGCACTACCCAAAGGGGGGCGCCGGGTGTGAGGTGAGCCGGCACCACCGCAATGTAGTCGCGGTTGATGTCGCCTACCTTGATCGATAGTCGCGACACGTCGTTGTCTAGTGTGGGCGCGGACGGCTGAGGCGCATAGAACACGATCCAGCCCACCAGCGCAACGATGGCGAGTCCGCCGATGACACCAATCGCAATAAGCATGTATGCCAGCCTACGGCGTGACTAGCCGCCATCGGGTCGACCTGAAAATCAGCAGCGCGAGGATGGTACCGACAGCGAGTATGCCGCCGACCACGATTGCGACCGACGCGTAGCCGTTGCCCGGCTCGAGGAACGGATAGGGGACCCAGCCATCAGTGGCGCCTCGGATGAGTACCACGGTGAGCCACGCAGCGGGATAGAGCAGCACTACCCAGAAATGTGAGGCAGGCAAGCTGTGGCGGGGACCCTCAACTAGCCAATCCGCCAGGACAAAGATGCCGCTGAACAGATGGAGTACCAGGTTGGTCCACACGACGTCCGGTTCCGACGTGGGCGCGAGTAGCGTCCAATACACGGTCGTCACGATAACCAGGTAGACGGTAGCGCTTGCTCGAAGGTACTCGAGCCAGCGCGGCCGCTCGCGGCCAGTGTGGGCAACGGCCAGCCCGAGTGCAGTCGCCCCGATCAGGTTGGTCTGGATGGTGAAGTACCCAAAAAAGTTGAAGAACTCGAAGGTGCCGAGCGATATTGCTCGAGCAGCATCCGTGGTGATCGCAGCAAGAATGATCAAGACGGCCGCGACGCGCGCAAATCTCACAACTCTGTTCATGCGTCTGATGCTACTGCCCGGGCTCTTCCGCACGCTCCTGCGCTTACCTTTGACGGACTTTGGGCACAAGAAAGGAGTCCAGATGCAAGCGCTGGAGTCGCGGTTGCTGTGGGATGCGACAACCGATCCGTTGTTTGCCAGCGAACCTCGCGTCCAGGTCTAGCCGCGTGAAACGGGGCCAGTGGCGGTCCATTGGCACCCCGGATGTCGGTGACACTTAGAGCAATGAACACGCCAGCATCAAGCGCCGCGCCAGCGCTTACGCCCTCCTCGGGCCGTGCGCCGTCGTACCTGCTACTCGCCGTCACGGTCCTCGTCGTCGCGGCGAACCTGCGGGGCGCGATTACGGCACTCGGCCCCATCATCGACCGCGTAGGAACCGACACCGGCCTGTCCGCCGGGGCGCTCGGCGTTCTTGGGGCGCTGCCGATTCTCACCTTCGGAGTAGTGTCGCCGCTGGTCCACCGGCTGTCGTCAAAGTTCGGCGCCGACCGAGCGGTGTTTGGCGCACTGCTACTCCTGACCCTCGGAACTGTGGTGCGGTCACTGCCAGGCTTCAGCGGTTGGCTGTGGGTGGGTACGGTGCTGCTTGCCGCAGCCATCGCGGTGGCAAACGTGCTGATGCCCGCGATAGTCAAGCGGGACTTCCCTCAGAAGGTCTCGCTCATGACCGGCCTGTACTCGGCCGTCATGAGCGGCTTCGCGGCCGTCGCGTCGGGCATCGCGGTCCCCATTGCTAGCTCCGCCAACTGGGAGTTGGCACTGGGAGTCTGGGCCATCCCAGCGCTGATCGCGGCGGGCGTGTGGGTGTTCCGCCTGCGCGGAGCCCAGGCCGCACGCCCCGTTCCTATCCCCGCCACTATGGCGCCCAGTGCCGCCCGGTCCATGTGGAGATCGAGCGTCGCCTGGCAGGTCGCCCTCGTGATGGCGCTGCAGTCCTCTGTCTTCTACCTGCTCATCACCTGGCTACCATCCATCGAGTCGTCGCACGGAGTGGGGGAGTCAGAGGCCGGCTGGCACCTGGTGATTTTCCAGTTGGCCGGCATCATCGGCGGACTCGTAGCCGGTCCGGTGTTGCATGGTCGCCACGACCAGCGCGGCGTGGGAATGGCCACCGCCGGACTCATGGTCGTCGCCATGGTCGGCTTGCTGGTGCTGCCAGGCCTCGTGGTGGTCTGGGTGGCCTTCGCCGGTGCAAGTGCTGGCGCGTCCCTGGTGGTTGCCCTAACCCTGATGTCGGTGCGCGCCCGCACTCCACAAGACTCAGGAAGGCTGTCGGCAATGTCGCAGTCGGTGGGTTATCTGATTGCCTCGCTCGGCCCCATCATGTCCGGGCTCCTCTATGAACTCGCCGACAGCTGGACGCCCGTGCTGGTATTCGCGGCGCTGCTCGCGGCAGGTCAGGGTGGGTTTGTCGCTTTTGCGGGACGCAATCGCTTCACGCACCCGGAATAGTGGCCGGGCCCACGGGCGTTGCTGAAGTAGCAAACACCCGCGACAACCCGAGCACAGGAGCATCACTCATGGCACGCATCACAGTTCTAGGCGGCACCGGCTACGCGGGCGGCGCCATCGTCGCCGACGCGATCACCCGCGATCATGAGGTCGCGTCCTACAGCCGTCGCCTACCCCACTCGTCCGATCTACTCGACGGCGTGAGCTATGAGGTGGGTTCCATCACTGACGCCGCAGTGCGGGCCGACTCCCTGACGGCTACCGATGTGTTGGTCGCCGCACTGTCTCCTCGCGGCGACATGACGGGTCGGGTGCGAAGTCTTTACGCGGAACTCGCCAACGAGGCGGCCGAGTCTGGGGTCAGGTTGGTAGTGATCGGCGGCGCCAGCGCACTGCGCCCCGCGGCAGGCGAGCCCACGTTCGCCGAGTCGGGACAGGCCCCGGCGGCCTTCGCGGAGGAGGCCATGGAGATGTTCGGAGTCCTCCAGGACCTGCAGGCACGGACTGACGACCTCGACTGGCTCTTTGTGAGCCCTGCCCGCACGTTCGGCTCCTACGCGCCGGGCGAGTCCACGGGCCATTACCGAGTGGGCGGCGACGTTGTTGTGACGGACGATGCTGGGGATTCGGTGATCTCCGGGCCTGACTTTGGTCAGGCAGTGGTCGACGAAATCGAGTCGCATGACCACACGCGCCAGCAAGTCACGTTCGCATACTGATCTAGCCTGGCTACATGAGTAAAGACAAGCGGCCTCCCCGACCGCTGCACACCGCGACCGTTTCCCGCACTGAGCCAGTGGCGCCCAATATGATCCGAGTGATCCTCACCGGCGACGGCCTGCGCGCGCTCCCCGAGCTCACGCACACGGATCACTACGTCAAGTTCAAGTTCGGTGACGTGACGCGTACGTACACGATTCGCTCGTTCGATCGTGAGGTCAACGAGATGGCGATTGACTTCGTCATCCACGGCGACGAGGGGCTCGCGGGGCCCTGGGCTGCGCGAGCTCAGCCCGGCGACGAGATCTCGTTCAACGGCCCCGGTGGCAAGTGGCGTCCCAACGCTCAAGCCGATGCGCATCTCTTTGTGGGCGACGAGGCGGCAATTCCCGCCATCGCGGCGGCGCTCGAGGCGCTTCCGGACGATGCTGTGGCACGGGTTTTTGTGGAGGTCGCCTCCGGTGCGCACCACCAACCACTACGCGAGACCTCGCGCACCGAGATCACCTGGGTCCACCGCGATGAGCACAAGACTCCGGCCGGCCGGCCTCTTGGGTACGGCGAGGCGCTGACGCTGACCGTGATGCGTGCGGCCGTTCCAGAGGGGCGAGTCGAGGCCTTCGTCCACGGCAACGCGGACATGATCAAGCCGTTGCGCAGGTACCTGTTCAAGCAGGTGGGAGTACCGCGCGATCAGGTGTCGATCTCCGGATATTGGCGCACCGGCATGAATGAGGACGGCTGGCAGTCCAGCAAGGCCGAGTTCAACGCCGCCATGGAGGCTGAGGACTGACACCTTCCCCTGATAGTTTCGCCATGTGATGCTGGCCGCTGCGCCCGGAGGTGGCCATCATTGGCGCATGGCAGAACAACTTCGTGAAGGCGCCACAGGCACGGACAACGCCCAACAGAGTGGGCCGGCGCAGGGATCTTCCTAAGGAACTGCGCTAGCCTGTCCGCAAACATCCGCGACCAGTGCGCAGGGATCGCGCACTCGGTGAGCCAGCTCGAATGATGAGGAGAAGGCCGTGTCCGTTGAGGGAAACGAGCAGCAGCCGGACGGAGCGGCGCCCGCGCAGCCGCAGTACGCGCAGGTGCCTCCACCGCCACCTCCTGCGGCTCCGGCAAACTATCCGACGGCACCGTCAAACTATCCGGCCGTGCCCCCGCCGCCCCCGTATCCGCAATACGCGCAGGGCTATTCACAGTTCCCGGCCACCTACGCGGTGAAGCCGCCCACCCTCGGCATCACCGTGACGTCGATGTGCCTAGGAATAGCGGCGCTCACGATCGGTTGGCTGTTTGCAGTGCTGGTGCCGCTGTTGGGCATCGCTGCCGTGGTGTGTGGGCACGTAGGTCTGAGCCAGGTAAAGAAATCTCAGCGACCGGTGGGTGGCAAGGGATTCGCCATAGCCGGACTGGTCACCGGCTACTTAGCGATTGCGACGGGTATCGCGCTCGCGGTCTTTTGGTTCGTTCTGATCGCGGCATTTGGGGTATCGGCCGACTGAAGACAGTCAGTGCGCCGAGCGATGGTGACGGTGACGGCAGATGCTACATCTCCTCGTGTGTGTCCGGGTCGCCATCGAAGAGTCGACCATCGGGCTTGGTGAGCCCGGAGATCGCCGCGACCTCAGCATCGGTCAGTTCGAACCCAAACACATTCAGGTTCTCCTCTTGACGTGAAGGCGTCGACGACTTGGGAAGTGGAAGCGAGCCGATCTGCGCGTGCCAGCGCAGGATCACCTGGGCGGGTGTCACACCGTGGGCCTTCGCTGCATCGGCGACTGGGGCCTCGTCGAACGGCGCGCTGCGCTTGCCCAGCGGGCTCCACGCCTCGGTGACGATTCCAAGCTTGTCGTGCGTAGCGCGCATCGACTCCTGGACGAAGTACGGGTGGAGCTCGATCTGGTTGATCGCGGGCGTCACGCCGGAGTCCTCGATGATGTCTGCGAGGTGTTGGGCGGTGAAGTTGGAGACCCCGATGCTGCGGACTAGTCCACGCTTCTGGAGTTCCACGAGCGCGCGCCACGCCTCGCGGTACTTGTTGGTGATGGGGTTGGGCCAGTGGATCAGCAGCACGTCGAGGCGATCCAAACCTAGTCGGGCGACTGACTCATATCCGGCGGCCAACGCTGTGTCGTAGTCGTGGTGTCGACCGGCGAGCTTGCTCTGCACGGTCACCTCGTCTCGAGACACGCCCGTCTCCTCGAGGAAGTCGTGCAACCCACGGCCGACTGCCCCCTCGTTCTCGTAGTTGGTCGCAGAGTCCAATAGGCGGTAGCCGTTGTCGAGAGCGGAGTGAACGACGTCGCGCCCCTCTTCGCCCTTGAGTGGATAAGTCCCGAATCCGATGGCGGGGATCGAGTGGCCGTCGTTGAGCTGGTGTGTGGGTGTCTGAGTCATTCCTCCAGGCTATTACCTCAGCGCGGAGGTCACCACAAGGCCCGGGGCTACTCGCCGGACGCGTCGGTGACGCCTTCATACAGCCCGATGCTGTTTCCATCCGGATCGTTGAAGACCGCCCACCAGCTCGTCTCCGAAATCTGGTCCTTGGCCATCGTCACTGTCGCACCCGCGGCAACCGCGGCGGCGAGGGTGTCGTCGATCGAGTCGACCTCCACGTACGAACGCGGCTGCGTGAATCCCTCGGAACGGGGTGCTAAGCCGCCGCCACTGATGCCGTTGGGGGCAGACCACATGGGGTAGCCCTCGAACCCGGGGATCTCCGCGATCTTCCACCCGAAAAGGTCAGAGTAGAACTGAGATGCGGCGCCGAGCTCCGCCACTGGGATGTCGATGTGCGTGATGTCGCCGTGGGCCATGGTGGTCGCCGTTCGCTACGGATGTGGATTCTCAGTATGCATCGGTAGCGTCAGTTCCGCACTGGATCAGTCGTGCTCGACCCAGCGGTCAATCGCCCACATCACGGCGAAGGCGAGGCCAGGATCCACGCCATCGGCGACGTCCATGATGAACTTGTCGCGCATCGTGACCCACTTCTGGGTGATCTGCATGACGTGACGGTCGTTCGAGTCGTTGACCGTGTAGGACTTCTCCATGACACTGCCGACTACGAGCCACTCGTCGCCGTTGGCGAACGTGATCTCGATCTTGTCGTGGACAAACTTGAACGGCTTCGCGTGCAGGTGCGCCACATGCTCGCCGCTGGCGTCGGCAACGTCAATGCGCTTGGGGATTCCGAGTAGCTTGCCGCGAACCTTGTAGAGGTCCTTCCCGTCGGGTCCCTTGACTTCCGCCTTGGGGCGCGTCCCAATGTGGCCGTCAATGAGGAACAGTTGCTCCTCGGTGTTGGGGTCAAGCACCTTGAAGTCGCGGCCCGCACCGAACTTGCTCTTCATCAGGTACCGGGCAAAGCCGTCAATCGGCGGCGGGATGGCCATGGGATTCTCCAGGGGGTCGCGTGGATTAAGCCGGCAACCCCGAATCTACCTCCCGCGAGGCTCACAACGCGACGTGAATCGCATGCCAGTTCGCCACGTTTTGTTGCCGGCCTACCCCACGACGAAAACAGCGGCCGATGCCAACCTGAGTTGGCATCGGCCGCCGCCGTTGGGGGGTACTAACCGGCTGTTAGTTAGCCGGGGGCATGAGCACCGTGTCGACCAGGTACACGGTCGCGTTGGCGGTCTGGACGCCACCGCAGATGACGTTGGACTCGCCGTTGACCATGATGTCGTCGCCGGTACCGGTCACGGTGAGGTCAGCGCCATTGACGGTGGTGAAGGTGCCGTCGATGTCGTCGGGCTCGATCTGGCCGGGGATCACGTGGTAGGTCAGAATGGAGCTGAGCAGGTCACTGTCGGTCTTGAGGACCTCGATGGTGTCTGCGTCGATCTTGCCGAACGCGTCGTCAACCGGTGCGAACACCGTGAACTCGTCTCCGTTGAGGGTGTCAACGAGGTCGACGTCGGGGTTGAGCTGGCCGCTCACTGCCGCCACGAGCGTGGTGAGCAGCGGGTTGTTCGATGCGGCAACCGCGACCGGGTCCTGAGACATGCCCTGGACGGAGCCTGCGCCTTCCGGAACCGCTGCGGCGTAGTCGGCGCAGGCGGCACCCACGAGGTTGGCGGCCGGGTCCATCATGGCGTCGTCCTCTGCCATCGCGTCGTCCGACATGGCGGGGGTGGGGGCAGGAGCCTCGGTGGACATTGCGGGGGCCGAGTCGGTGTTCTCTACCGCATCGTCCGAGCCGGACGAGGAGCAAGCGGAGAGGGCGAGTGCGCCGGCAAAGACCAGCGCGAATCCTGAGGTCAGCTTCTTAGTGCGTGTAGCCATGATTTCCTCCATAGTGTGTCGCCCGCCGGAACGGACTTCGGTCTGTGGCTTCCCTGGTGGGTTGCCCGCCGCGGTGTGCGGCTTCACAGGAGGTTCGCCCGATGCATCGGGCCGGATTGGTGGCAATCTTCAGAATGATTTGGTTACTCACAAATTCCCAGGTAAATCGGCGGCATCGGCGCCTCGGGCAATCCGGGCCACCCTCCCGGGCGAACCCTCCGTAACTCAACGGAGGCTTACGCCATGGAACTCATCATCATCGGACTGCTCGGCGGTCTTATCACGGGCATCTCGCCCTGCATCCTGCCGGTCCTACCGGTCATCTTCTTAACGGGCGGCGCGCAGTCAGCCCGCACCCGCACGGCCGCACCTGCCCGCGAGAAGGTAGCAGCGGGAATTGGCGGCCAGGTGGGGGCAGGCGCCGCGATCCGGGCCGGCTCTGCTGGAGTCATTAAGGCGGGAGTCGACGCCGATGCTATGCCGGTCGCCCAGCCTGAGGTCTCGCGGTGGCGTCCCTACTTCGTGATTGCGGGCCTGGTCACGAGCTTCACGCTCGTCACCCTGGTGGGCTCGGTGCTCCTCAGCGCGCTGAACCTCCCGCAGGACATCATCCGTTGGGTGGGCACGATCGTCTTGGTGCTCATCGGTATCGGTCTGATTGTTCCCAAGTTCGAGTTCATCCTGGAGAAGCCCTTCGCGTTCCTGCCCAAGCGCAACGTGGACGCTAAGCGCAGTGGGTTCGGAGTGGGCCTTGCCCTAGGCGCAGTATTTGTGCCCTGCGCGGGACCGGTTCTCGCGGCAATCATCGTCGCCGGCTCCACCGGTCAGATCGGGATAGGCACGGTCATCTTGACGCTCTCATTCGCGATCGGCGTCGCTGTGCCGCTGCTGTTCTTCGCCCTCGCCGGCCGCGGTCTTGCGGAGCGCGTCAAAGCGTTCCGCAAGCGTGAGCGCGGACTGCGCGTCGCCGCTGGAGTCGCCATGATCGCTCTCGCGGTGGGCCTCGCCTTCAACGTTCCGCAGAAACTGCAGACCCTCCTCCCCGACTACACCGCGGGCGTGCAGACGCAGCTCACGGACAACGAGAGTGCGCGTGACGCACTCGCGCTTGGTGGCCTGATTAACGACGAGAACAAGGACCTTGACCTTTGCACCGACGGTGCTCCCGAACTCGAGTCTTGCGGCACCGCGCCCAGCATCAAGGGCATCGACTCGTGGCTCAATACTCCTGGTGGTGCAGAAATTGACCTTGCGGACCTGAAGGGTGAGGTAGTGCTCGTGGACTTCTGGGCCTACTCCTGCATCAATTGCCAGCGCTCCATCCCTCACGTGGTGGGCTGGGACGACGCTTACCGCGATGCCGGCCTGAACGTCATTGGAGTGCATTCGCCCGAGTACGCGTTCGAGAAGGACGCGGGCAACGTAGCCGCCGGCGCCAAGGACTTTGGCATCACCTACCCGGTCGCACTCGACAACAACCTGTCCACCTGGACTAACTACCGCAACCGCTACTGGCCCGCGCACTACCTGATCGACGCCGAGGGCACCGTTCGCCACATCGCGTTTGGCGAGGGCAACTACGCCACGACCGAGAAGCTCATCCGCGAGTTGCTCGAGGACGCTGATCCGGACGTGGAGCTGCCCAAGGCGACCGAGACTGTGGACGACACCCCTGACCTGGGCTCCACCACCCAGGAGACCTTCCTGGGATCGTCCAAGGACCTCAACTACGCCGGTACGGATCGTTACGCGCCGGGAGAGGGCTCGTATTCGTTCCCTGACTCTCAGGGCGACGACACCTTCGCGCTTGACGGCGACTGGGACATCCAGACGCAGTACGCGACCCCCACCGCGGACGGAGCGAGCGTCCGGCTGAACTTCCACGCAACCGTGGTGGAGATGGTGCTGGCTGGCACGGGGCAGGTGACCGTGACGCTCGATGACGGCACCGAGACCGTGATTGACGTGGACGGTACGCCGAGGTCCTACGCCTTGGTCAACGACGTGGGCGACGGGCAGCACGTGCTCGACGTCCAGGTGAGCCAGGGCGTGGAGGCGTACTCCTTCACCTTCGGGTGATCTTGTTCGGCACCACCTGAGCGCCCGGTCCTCGCTGAGAGGGGACCGGGCGTTTGCCGTTCTCGGTGTAGTTCCTCGAGGGCGTCAGACGACGGAAAAGGGGGTGATGTGCCGTACCGTCATGGCATGAAATATTTTCTCATCGTCCTGTTGATCGTGTTCCTGGCGCTCGGAATCGTCGGATTTCTAGTGAAGGCGCTGTTGTGGTTGGCATTCTTGGGTTTCATCCTGTTCGCGTTGACCGCCGTGTACTGGTGGTTCCGCGTCAAGCAGTCGCAGTCATCCGGCGCGGCGGAGATAGCGGACTAACGCTGCTAGGAAGCCTGGGCGCTGTCGTCCTGGCGCGCGCTCGCTATGTCGCTAGGGCGCTCACCGGCATTGCCCAGATCCGGTCCTCGATGAGGAAGGAGTCGCCTCCTGTGTGGGCAACAAAGTTAGCGGTGAACGAGTCTCCACGCTGATCTCGGAGCCATGCGAGGTGCCGCGCATCGCGTGCCGTGGGTCGCGTTCCATACTTCACCTCGAAGGCAAAGAGCTCAAGGCCCTCGGTAACGATTGCATCAACCTCGTGCTCACTGGCGCCGGTGCGAAGGTGGAATAGTGAGCCGCGTACGGCGTCGACTTGAGGACGCAGTTGGTGCATCGCGTGGGATTCGAGTTATTGGCCGGCCAACGAGTGTTCGGCCTCGAGGTTGGCCGTGGTGAGGCCAGCGAGCGTTAGAGCAAGGGCCGTATCCGCCAGGTAGCTCTTGGGGTAGGTGGTGAGGCGTGCCAGGCGGTTGCTCTCATAGGCCGGGCTCGGCTCCGTGATGTGGGTGCGTGCCAAGAGAGCCTCGTGGTTTGCCCAGGTGGTCTTGTTGATGTCCGCGGCCTCCCACACCCGCCGCGCAGGGACCGCTTGTGACTCGAGGGTTGCGAGGACGCGCATTGTAGTGAGCAGGCGGGAGGCGTCTCGTCCCTCGTCGCCCGCCCGTTGCGCCACCAGCGCAGCGTAGCCCTCCAGGAAGGTCGCGGGGTCTGCCCATGCTCGCACGGCGGGGAATTCGGAGGTGGCAATCCCGTCGAGCGAAAACGCGCCGCTGCGCCCGGCTGTGGGAGTCGGGCGCTCACCGTTCACTAGGCGTTCTAAGAACGACGGGTGCGCACCGTCACCACGAATTTCAGCCTGGCTCATTGGCCGCATGACAATCCTCGTCGCGCGGCCCGTCAGCGGGAAAGTCGGCCCATAAGTCGCCGGCTCGACGCTCCCGGCAAGTAGGAACTGTCCTGGGGTTAGGTCTACGTCGAACAGCTGCTTCAACGTCCACAGCAGATCAACGCCAGCGAGTTGCCACTCATCTATGAGTACGGGACGCGCGAGGCCACGCAGGTTCTCTTCTGGACTCGCCGTCAGCCTTGCCAGGTCGTGGGGAAGCCTCAGTGTTGATGCTGCTTCTCGCGCGGCCGAGGTTGTCTTCCCTACAGCTCGAGGTCCGTCGACTAGAACGATGGGTGACGCTGCCAGGGCTCGTTTGAGGGCAGCGTCAGTGAGGCGCGGGAGGTACCCTGCTGGGTTTACTGCCGATTCGGTCATGTCAAAAAGTGTGGCCACTAGCGGTTTTTGCGGCTAGTGAGTAGCGGTTTTTGCAGGTTGGCAGTCGTCGCGTGTCGAGCCAATCCACCAGCGCAGGCCATTGTCGGAGTCATTGAGTAGGGTGAATGAAGATCAAGAAGCTCGGCCACACGCCCTCCGGCAGGCCGACTGGCAACCGCGTCCCGCACACGGTGCCCCCGGAGGAAGATCTGCCCGTCGCCAACCGGCGCACGGGAAGAACGGACACCTAAGGAATCGCCATGTTCGATGCATCCTCACCCAAGATTCACCTGCTCCCGCTCAACGACCTCAAGTACGGCAGGCGCCGCGCCAAATATCAGAGGCGCACGGTCACCACGGTCGAGTTTGGCGCCGGCGCCAGTGACCACATCGCCGTCGCGGACGGAGACCGCCGGCCGCTCGTCTGGATCGGTGCGCCACTTGACCTTGCGCTCAAGCCCGGTGACTCGGTGTGGGCACTGTGGTTCGAGGGCTACGTGCAAGGGTGGGGCCCCATCGCCAAGACCGTGTGCCACGATTCGACGTGCGAGCGAGCACTGTACGTCGTCAACGCAGACGGCGCCTTGCGCAGCGTGGCTCACATTGGTGCCACACACTTCTGGGTCGAGCGTGCCTGATGCGACTGGGATCTAGGTGGCGACCTGAATCCCAGCGTGACGGAGGGTAGGGGTGCGTTTGGCATCGGCCGCCCCTAGGTTCCCAATCTTTGCCACAGCCTTGGTGAGTGCGGCGGTGTCCTGGTGGCGCACCTCACCCACGCGCGTGACGCCAATGGTCTTGATACCGGAATACCAGAGCGTCGCGTTCTTCAGGGTGGCGATCGCTGCGTCACGGTATGCCAGCCTGTTCCACAGTCGGGGTGAGTCCATGGTCATCACAATGCGAGCCGTCCGACCCTTCAGGAGCTTGTCCCAGCCTCGACCCGTTGGTGCGTATCGGAACGCGAATCCAGACAGGAACACGGCATCGACCCACGCCTTGAGTGCGGCGGGGTACGACCCCCACCATTGGGGAAAGAGGACCACAAGGTGGTCGGCGCTCTCAACTCGCGCAATGTAGTCGCCTACTCCCGGATCGAGGGCGAGATCGTTGCCGTCCCGGGGCATGCGGAGGTTCCCCCGCTGATGTGGATGCGGGGGTATGGGGTCGGTGGCGAGGTCAATCACGTCGACGTCGGCCCCAGCCTCCCGTGCTGACTCGACGTAAGCCTGTGCCATGGCGTGGTTGAGGGAATCGGTCACCGGGGTGCCGATGACCACCAGAATGCTAGTCATGCGAAGGGGCCCTTCTCCAGGAGGAGTTCGGTGAGAACGCCGAGTTGACGGTTAAGTTGGTGTGGATCGATGCCCGCGGCGCGGGGGTCGTCGAAGAGTGAGGTGAACGCCCTGTCCAGGTCGCGGCCGCCGGTTTCTACCAGCTCACGTGCAGTGTCTGACAGTTCGATCACCACGCGTCGGGCGTTCGCGGGGTCGTCGCGAGTGACGATCCAGCCGCCGGCGACCATGCTCGGCACTCGTTTAGACACTGCGGCCTTCGACACGCCTAGGCAGCGAGCGAGCGAGGTGACGTCAGTCGGCTCGACGTCCGCGCACACTGCGAGGAAGACGAACTGGCTGCCGGTCACGCCGTACTTGTCGATCAAGAGGGAGTCGGCGGCCTCGTCAAGCGCGGCGACGACTTCGTGCAGGGTGAAGGTGATCTTGTCGGACATATTCAGTAGTAAACCAGTTGACACCTCGGTTGTCAACAGGTTGACATTGACGGTGCATCGGAGACGCGTCAAGCCCGATGCTGTGGTCATCACAGCATCGGGCTAGGCACTTGTCACGGGGGGGTCTGTCGCGTGTCGACGGCGAGGACCCCTCGCGCGGAATCTCCGCTTGCAGGCGGGCGACTACAAGGGGAAGGCGTCGCTGAGGGTCTGCGACTCGGTGGCGACCACGTCGGGGTCAACCAGGTCGGACGCGTCCGTCGTGAGTAGCTCAGACCAAGTTTCGAGATCCTCCTGGGCGGTGCCCGAGGTGAAGAGCGACTCCGTCAGATCCTCAACAGCTGTCTCGTACAGCGCGTTGAAGTCGGTGTTGGCAAGGAAGCGCTCGGACAGGATGTTGCTGCCACCGCGACCGCCACCCTTGTTGGCGCCGCCTGCCTGGCCGGCTCCAGCATCGGCCGCATCGCCGAGGGCCTGTGCGCCGTCGGGACGCTGACCGCCGTTCGCTGTGCCGGGGCGTTCGGGCCGCTCGGCGCCATCGGGCAAAGCTGCGCCGTCAGGTGCTGTCGCGCCGTCCGGTGCCTGGCCGCGATCGGGTCGTTCACCCCCACCACCGGCCTTGCCACCGGGGGCCGCCCCCGCCTCGGCATCGGCGTCTGGAAGTGCGCCTCCCGGGCCGCCACCCTGGCCGCCGCCACCGCCAATGTTCTCCTGGCCGAACGCGAGGTTAAGGTCCCAGTTGACCACCGTCATCTGCGAGGTATCGGTGTCCCAATAGAGGTAGGAGTTGTTGCCGGGGCCGTCAATGTCGTCAAAGTTGTTGACCACGTTCTGGAAGGCGAGGTAGGTGGCGAAGGCGTCCACGTCGAGCCACTCGTCAAGGTCTGTTCCGAAGGTCTCGTCGTCGGACTCATTGACGAACTGCAGGAAGTCGATCAGTGGCTCGTAGTTGTCCTCGCCGCCCTCCTGGTCGAAGGCCTCCTTGTAGGACTCGGGGTCTTCGTCGATGTAATCCCAGGTGCCGGGGGACTCGGCCTTCCAGAGGTAGCCGTCGCCCAGTTCACGCTCCATCCACGCGTCGTTGGGGTTCTCGATGACCAGGCGCAGCGACGAGTCCGAGCCGTTAGCGGAGAAGCTGACCGCGATGGCCTCCTCAGCCGCGAGGCCGGTGTCGGCGAGCAAGTCGAGAGCCACCGCCTCGTTCAGCGAGGTCCCCGAAGAGTTGCCGCGCACCACGAACTCGGTTGCACCGTCCATGGACTGGTCGTCCACGTACTTGTCCAGGCGGATGATCCACGGCAGGTCCTCGGGATGAGCGGCGCTCACGGTCGCGTCAGCGTCTTCGGTGAGTCCGCGCAGCGATGAGTTGCCCTTGAGCTTCAGCCCGACGTTCTCGAAAGTCTCGCCGTCGATGGTGACGGTCGCGGAGATCCAGACCTTCTCGCTCGATTCCATGTACGAGCTGATGAGGGCGTCGTAGTCGGACTCGTCGTAGTCAATGGTGATGGTGTGCATCTGGGTGCTGTCCCAGACGGCGGGGGTGGCTGCGTCGGAGTTGGAGGAGTCGGCGGCGGTCTGCGCGTTCATGGCGCCGTCCGAATCTCCGGAGGAGTTGGGGTCGGCGGTCGAGCAGCCGGCCAGGATGACGCCGCTGATACCGGTAACGGCGATCGCGGCGAGGACACGGGGGCGAATGTTCATGGTTCAAGAAAACCAACGGCGCCTGTGAGAACGCTGGGAGCCGCCTGCGAGGTGGCGCAGACTTCGGTTGTCTATGCTGAATCGCTCTTTCAAAACAAGTGGGCCCCGTGGGGCTCGAACCCACGACCCGCGGATTAAAAGTCCGCTGCTCTACCAACTGAGCTAGAGGCCCGCCCGAACATCGTACCGGGGCGCCCGCCCTTTCCCGTGCGCCGCAATAGGCTCGATTCATGGATCCCATCAATTCATCGACTCCCCGCGCATTCCTGGACCGCGCGTCGTGGACTACTCCGCCCGAAGCCGTCGTCTTGGAAGCCGATGCCGCGGTGGTCACCGCGGTCGAGGGGTCCGATGCTTGGCGAACCACGAGCTATGGGTTCGTCCATGACACGGAGCACGCGGCACTCGTGCCAGTAGGGGCGCGCTGGAGTCTCGAGGCCACTTTTGTGCTCGACTTCGCGGAGCAGTTTGATCAGGCTGGCATTTTTGTACGGGTGAGCGACAGCGAGTGGATCAAGGCGGGTGTGGAGTTCTCGGATGGTGCGCCGCAGGTGGGTGCTGTGGTCACTCATGGCACCTCGGATTGGTCGGTCGCGCCCGTGCCCGAGTGGGTGGGACGTGAGATCACGGTACGGGCCTCTCGCGACGGCGACGCGCTGACCATTCGCGCGCGTGCCGACGGTGAGGGGTGGCGGCTGGTGCGCGTGGCCTACCTCGACCCTACGGCCGATGCCGCGGCTGGGTTGTTCTGCTGCGCACCCTCGCGCTCGGGTCTGGCCGTGCGGTTCACCCGAGTTGAGTTTGGTGACCCCGACGAGTCGCTGCACTAGGAAGCTCCGCTGGGTAGTATCCAAACCATGGGCATCACACTCGAGAATGTCGGCATCGCCGTCAGTGACCTGGAAGGTGCGATCTCCTTCTTCACGGACTTGGGACTGACGGTCGTTGGTCGCGATGAGGTCAGCGGCGAATGGGCGGACACTGCGGTGGGCCTCGACGGCAATCACGCCAAGATTGCGATGCTGCAGACGCCCGACGGGCATGGCCACCTTGAGCTGATGGAGTACCTTCACCCGGAGGCCATCGAAACGGAGCCCACGCAGCCGAACGAAATCGGCATGCACCGCGTCGGATTCTCCGTGGACGACATCGACGAAGCACTCGCGATCGCCGCGACGCATGGATGCCACCCACTCCGGGGCGTCGCCAATTACCAGGACGTCTACAAGCTGGCCTACGTGCGTGGTCCTAGCGGAATCATCGTGATGCTCGCTCAGGACCTCAGCAAGGGCTGACGCGCCTCGGGGGAGACGAAGGTGGAGGCGATAGGGCCGAGCTCCCGCTGAATTCGCTGGAACAGCGCGACACTGGCGAATCCTGGCCAGTTCTCCGGCAGCGCGCTTGGTTGGAGGCCTGGGTCTAAGTAGGGGATTGTGCGCCAACTATCCAAGGCGTGGATGTAGCCGCTGAACGCCATCTCAGGGTTCTCGGCGCCGATCTTGTCGGGTACAACAGCGAAGGCGGCCAGGAAGTCGTGATGAAGCTGCGCAAGGCGTTCGAGGTCCCACCACTGCGCCACCGCATCGCGGAGAGATCCAGCCGTCTGAGGGGACTTAGTGATGAACACCGTCGCGCAATCCCGGATGTCCAGGTCGGCCAGAATGCGCTCTACTTCCTCCGTAAGGAATGCCGGGCCAATCCACAGCCCGGTGGTGACCGTGCCGCACCCGATCCACTCGAGTCGTCTGCGCAGTTGGTGTCTTGTGGCGCGAGCGGTCTCGGGCAGCGAGAAGGAGACCAGGCACCACTCGCCGCCGTCTTCCTGCTGGCGAAAACTGAAGATGCGCCGGTCGCCGTTCTCGAGCATCGGGATGGCGTCGTCGGCTAGGCGGTAGCCGCGCACCCCGTCGACTTGCTCGGAATCAAGAACCCCCTTGCCCTTGACTCGGGTCACTGCCGTCCTCGCCTGCTCGGGGCTGATGCCGAGCGCGCCCATGAGCCGAATCAGCTCGGAGACCGATATCCAGCCTCCCAACTCCCGCAGGTACGACCCGATCACGGTGCGCAATAGGGACGGGGCGCTTCCCGGGCGCGACTCGAAGTCGTCGAGGATCATCGAGCCGGGCTGGTCGCGGCACGCAGCTCGCGCTCGATCGCCTCGACGCCCACCTGCAACTCGGAGAAGCTCGTTGTCAGCGGTGACAGTCCGAGTCGCAGACCGTTGGGGCGGCGGAAGTCGGGGATGATGCCGGCGGCCCAGAGCGGCGCCATGATGTCCGCGAAGGCATCGTGGTCGACGGTCACGTGGCTGCCGCGAAGGGCAGGGTCGCGGGGACTCGCGAGCACAGCGCCAAGCGGTACGAGTAGTTCGTCGACGAGTTCCACGGCGAAGGCCGTGAGGAGTGCTGACTTGGCCCGGATCTGATCGATGCCGGCCTGCTCAATGAGATCGAGCATGCCCTGCATGGCCAGCATTCCGCCAATGGCTGGCGTGCCACTGATGAAGCGCCGGATGCCCTCATGCGGCTCGTATTCCGGACCCATCTCAAACGGCTGGTTGGTGCCCATCCACCCCTGGATGGGCTGCCGCATGGTGCCCTGATGGTCGGCGCGAACGTAGCCAAAGGCGGGCGAGCCCGGTCCGCCATTCAGGTACTTGTAGGTGCAACCTGCCGCGAGATCGATGCCCCACTCGTCCAGCTCGACCGGGACCGAGCCCACCGAATGGCAGAGGTCCCACAACACCAGCGCGCCGGCGGCGTGCGCGATCGCGGTGATGGCGGGCGCATCAGCGAGATAACCCGAGCGGTACGCGACATGGCTGAGGACCACCAATGCGGTGTCGTCCCCTACGACCTCCGCGACCTGCGCGGCCGTGACTCCAGCATCGGACGCTGGCCGTACCCAGCGCAGGGTCATCCCGCACTCGGCGGCGATTCCCTGCAGGATGAAGCGGTCGGTGGGGAAGTTGTCGGTGTCGACGACGATCTCTCGCCGCCCCGGCCGCGCGTCAACGGCAGAGCGAATCAGCTTGTACAGGATCACGGTGGTGGAGTCGCCCACGAATACCTGTCCGGGCGCGGCACCCAGACAACTCCTGCCGATCTTGTCGCCCACCGTGAGCGGCAGCTCGTACCATCGCTCGTCCCAGCCCCGGATCAACCGGCCGCCCCACTCGCCAGTGACGAACTTGGACAGCTGGTCGGCGCTTGCCTTCACGGGGCGGCCGAGCGAGTTGCCGTCGAGGTAGGCGTGGACGTCGCCGTCGAGCACAAACTTGTCGCGGAAGGTCGCCAGGGGGTCCGATGCGTCTAACTCGGCTGCTGAGGTGAGTGTCATGCTGTCACCATATTGCATAAATGTGACGCTCGCCAGGGTTTTGCACTATCGAGCGATGCGGTGAGCGGGATAGTCGTCTAGGGCTTGACGAATTGAGCGGCCGTTGATCCTGGGATGTTTAGAGCGCGACCGTGCGGAAGCGGGCGTTGCCCATGGAGGAGTCTGGAGTGTCCTGCGAGCGCGCCGCATCGCGATACCGGTTGCAGTACTTCTGGTGCCGGACTATTGCCGCTGTCGAGCTAGAGGCCGACAAGAATCAGCACCGCGAACGCGCCTGCCCCGGCGACGAGCGTCCAGCCCATGGACCGCTTCCACAACGCAACCCCCACTGCCACGAGGGCCGCGATCTGCCACGCACCAAACTCGCGCCATTGCCCCCCGTCCAACAGAAGCGAGTTCGCGATGATTGCCGCCAAGGCGGCGGGGGCAATCAGTCGCAGGGTCTTGGTGACCGCCTCGGGGAGCTCACGCTCGCCGCCAAGCAACATGATGCCCGACAACCGAATCAGGTACGTGCCGATTCCGGCGAGTAAGAAGGCGAGGAGAAGGATCACTTGATGAGCCTCCCCACGCCGATGCCAGCGAGCGCGGCGGCAATCACGTTCAGCCCCAGCGGCAGATCCTTGAAGGCAACCGCAACCACGATTGCGGTCACGGCGGCGACTACCTCGGCGCGGTGGCGCAAGGCAGGCACCATCAGGGCCACGAACATCAGCGGAACGATAAAGCCAATCTGCCAGGCCTCCGGGATAACCGGCCCCAGGACCACGCCCGCAACAGTCCCCAGGTACCAGGCAAGAGTGAAAGTCAGTGAGGCGCCCAGCACGAACCACCGGCGCCGTGCGGGGTCGGGGTAGCGGTCCTGATACTGCAGCGTCACTGCAGCCGCCTGATCGGTCATGAGATACGCAAGGCCAAGCTTCCATCGACGCGGAAACCCGGAGTAGGCGGGTGCGACGGCCGCAGAGTAGAGCGCGAGGCGAGAATTGAGCACTAGTGCGGTGAGCACTACGACGACCAGCGGCGCGCCTATCCGCAGTCCCTCGACGATCGCGATCTGGCTCGCTCCGGCCATGACCAGGAAAGATCCTGACATGCCGACCCAGGAGTTGAAGCCACTGACCTGCACCAAGGCGCCAAAGGCGAGGCCGAATACGAACGATCCCGGATCAAGTGGGGCGATGGCCCGGGCTCCGGCGGTGAAGTCTGACCATTGGGTTTTGCCGATGCCCAGCCGCGATGATGAGCCACGGGGGCTGTCGCGGGGGCTCGGAGTGTTCACGGCGTCAGTCTGCCATGCCGTTCGCAGATACCTTCTACCAGGAGTGTTGTGCACGACGTGCTATCTAGAACCGTTATTGCATCGTGACAACAAATGGTCATTTGCCACCAGCGCCTTGAGTTAGAGTCTTGAACGCAACCGTGATGGAACCGTAATCAATTCGTGTTGACATGCGAATGTGAACGTGAACATAATGGCGTGCACTCAAACCCGCAAAGCGGTGGGTTGTGTTCTCAAGGAGGAGAAATGAAGGGTAAGAAGCTTATTGCTGTTGCAGCTGGAGCTGTCATGGCATTTACGCTCGCTGCATGCAGCGGAAGCGGCGCAGGTGACGACTCGTCAGCAGACGCGACGACTTCGGCAGCACCGGCAGAGTCCAACGGTGGCGACGCTGCCATGGAAAAGGGCACCATCGGTGTCGCAATGCCTACGCAGACGTCCGAGCGCTGGATCGCCGACGGCGATGCAGTGAAGAAGGGCCTCGAGGCCGAGGGTTACACCGTCGACCTGCAGTTCGCTGGCGATGACATCCCCACCCAGTCGCAGCAGATCGACTCGATGATCACCAACGGCTCGCAGCTTCTGATCGTTGCAGCCATTGACGGAACCGCACTGTCGGGTCAGCTTGAAGCTGCTGCAGCTGCGGGCATCCCGGTCATTGCCTACGACCGCCTGATCCGCGACACCCCGAACGTCGACTACTACGTGACGTTCGACAACTACAAGGTCGGCGTACAGCAGGCCACCTCGCTGCTCGTTGGCCTCGGCATCCTGAACGAAGACGGCTCCGAAGGCGACGCTGAGGGCCCGTTCAACATCGAGCTCTTCGCTGGTTCGCTGGACGACAACAACGCCTTCTTCTTCTTCAACGGCGCCATCGACACCCTGCAGCCGTACATCGACTCGGGCGTTCTCGTCGTTCCTTCGGGACAGACGGAAATCGAGCAGGTTGCTACGCTCCGCTGGGCACAGGAAACCGCTCAGAAGCGCATGGAGGACCTCCTCACTGCAAACTACGCGAGTGAAACGCTGAACGGCGTTCTCTCGCCGTACGACGGCATCTCGCGCGGCATCCTGACGGCACTTTCCAACGCTGGCTACGGCCCGACCATCGCCGATGGCATGCCCGTCGTCACCGGTCAGGACGCTGAGATCGCATCGGTCAAGCTCATCAACGATGACGTTCAGTTCGCGACCATCTTCAAGGACACGCGCAAGCTCGCTGCTCAGGCAGTCGTGGGCGCGCTCTCGTTCCTTGATGGTGCCGAGCCTGAGGCCAATGACACCACGACGTACGACAACGGTGTGAAGGTTGTTCCTTCCTACCTGCTTGACTCGGACATCGTGTACAAGGACAACATCACGTCGCTGCTCGTTGACTCGGGCTACTGGACCGCTGATGAGGTTGCTTCCGGCGTAGCCGAGTAACCCAGACGGTGGTGCCGGCTCGCTCCCCCGCGGGCCGGCACCACCTTCGTCCGACCTTTCACCAATGGAGGTGAGTCATGTCCACAAACATTCTCGAGATGCGCAAGATCACCAAGACTTTCCCGGGCGTCAAGGCCCTGGAGGACGTAGAGCTCGACGTAATCGATGGCGAGATTCACGCCATCTGCGGCGAGAACGGTGCCGGCAAGTCGACGCTTATGAAGGTGCTGTCTGGTGTGTACCCCCACGGCACGTACACGGGCGACATAGTTTTTAAAGGCGAGACCGTTGAGTTTCACAGCATTAATGAAAGTGAAGCCAAGGGCATCGTCATCATTCACCAGGAGCTCGCTCTGGTGCCCTACCTCTCCGTCGCGGAAAACATCTTCCTCGGCAACGAGCGGCGCGGAAGCAGCGGCCTGATCGACTGGAACCGCACTAACCACGAGGCGATGAGACTCATGGCTGAGGTGGGTCTCGACGAGAACCCGCTGACACCGGTGAGCCAGCTCGGCGTGGGTAAGCAGCAACTCATTGAGATTGCGAAAGCACTTTCTAAGGAAGTGCAGTTGCTCATCCTCGATGAGCCAACGTCCGCGCTTAACGATGACGACTCCGAACACTTGCTGGGACTGCTCCGCAAGTTGCAGGACCGTGGCATCGGCTCGATCATGATCTCCCACAAGCTCAACGAGATTGAAGAGATCGCGGACCGCACCACCATCCTGCGCGACGGTCACACCATCGAGACCTTTGACATGGCCTCGACCAAGGACCCGCAGGAACGCATCATTAAGGGCATGGTGGGCCGCGAACTCGAGAACCGTTACCCCAAGCGTGACCACAAAGTTGGCGAGGAAGTGCTGCGCGTCGAGAACTGGACCGTGCATCACCCCACCCAGCCAGGCCGCATCGTGGTGGACCGCGCCTCCTTCAATGTGAAGTCGGGCGAAGTCGTCGGCATCGCTGGCGTGATGGGGGCCGGACGTACTGAGCTCGCCATGAGTGTGTTCGGTCGTAGCTACGGCCGGGATATCACTGGCGAGATCTACAAGCGCGGTGAACTCATCAAGGTGCGCGACGTGGCCGAGGCGATTAGCCACGGCCTCGCATATGCCACCGAGGACCGCAAGAAGTATGGCCTCAACTTGATTCAGGACATTCGCACCAACATCTCTGCGGCGGGTCTCGACAAGTTGTCCTCTAACGGCTGGATCAACGGCAACGAGGAGCTCAAGGTCGCGGAGGAATACCGCGAATCGATGAACATCAAGACGCCCTCGGTCATGCAGACCGTAGGCAACCTCTCTGGTGGAAACCAGCAGAAGGTGGTGCTCAGCAAGTGGATCTACTCCGATGCTGACGTGATGATCTTGGACGAGCCCACTCGCGGAATTGACGTGGGTGCTAAGTACGAGATCTACACGATCATCAACCGACTCGTGGCCGCCGGCAAGGCCGTCGTCATCATCTCGTCCGAGCTGCCTGAGCTGCTCGGCACGTGTGACCGGATTTACACCCTCGCGTTCGGACGCATGACGGGTGAAATGCCCGTCGCCGACGCGACGCAGGAAGTACTCATGGAACTTATGACGCAGGAAAGGGAGCAAGAAAAGATGACTGAGGACAAGGAGGTCCTGTCATGATGACCGGCACCGCGAACATTCGCGAACTCGTGACTCGTAACATCCGGACCAGCGGAATCTACATCGCGTTCGTCCTTATCGTCGCGTTCTTCGCGATCCTGACGGACGGCACGCTACTCAGCTCGACCAACGTCACTAACCTGATCCTGCAGTACTCCTACATCCTGATCCTCGCGATCGGTATGGTGATCGTGATTATCGCGGGGCATATCGACCTTTCGGTCGGTTCCGTGGTGGCGCTGACAGGTGCCGTATCTGCTGTGCTCGTTATCAAGCACGACGTCCCATGGTGGGGTGGTGTGATCGCCGCACTGATCGTCGGTTGTTTGGTGGGAGCGTGGCAGGGCTTCTGGGTGGCCTTCGTGGGTATTCCCGCGTTCATTACCACCCTGGCCGGCATGTTGCTCTTCCGCGGTCTGACACTGCTGGTGCTGGGCAACATCTCCCTGTCACCGTTCCCCCCGGTCTACACCAAGATTGCCCAGGGCTTTCAGAACGGGCTGCTGGGTGGACAGGGCTTCGACGTCTTCACGCTGGTGATCTTCGCGATCGCTGTCGCTGGTTATGCGTTCTCTGCCATCCGTGGCCGTCGCAACCGCATTTCCTACAACCAGACCGTTGAGGCTGCACCGCTGTTCGTCCTGCGCTTGGTCGCTGTTGCCGTAGTAGTGATGTGGCTCGGATGGCAGCTGTCGAACGCTCGTGGTTTGCCTAACGTGTTGATCCTGTTGGCCTTCCTGGTGATCGCCTACACGCTCGTGACGACGCGTTCAGTCTTTGGCCGCCACGTCTACGCGATCGGTGGCAACCTGTCCGCCGCCATGCTGTCCGGTGTCAAGGTGCGCTGGGTTAACTTCGGCATCATGCTTAACATGGGCTTCCTCGCCGGTATTGCTGGCGTGGTGTTCTCATCACGCTCTAACACCGCGCAGCCCGCAGCCGGAAATATGTTCGAGCTCGACGCCATCGCCGCCTGTTTCATCGGTGGTGCCGCGGTGACTGGTGGTGTGGGTCGAGTGACCGGCGCCATCGTCGGTGGTCTGATCATGGCCGTGATGTCCAACGGTATGCAGCTCATGGGTATTGACCAGTCCATCCAATCCGTCGTCAAGGGCCTCGTGCTGCTGCTCGCAGTGGCCTTCGATGTCTACAACAAGCGGCGCGCAGGCGCTCGCTAACCCAAGTACCTCTCAGTACTGAACTGATGGCCCGTTCCTGCAAGGGAGCGGGCCATCAGCTTTTTGTCTGCTGTGACAGAGAAGGATTGAGAGACCGACGGGCGGATCACGAGAGGGTGCCGTATTACTAGGGCAGATATGATTGGCGGTAATCGCGAACTTCGTGAGATGTGAACTGTAACTCTAGATTCCGGGGGCGCATTGATGAGCGGGCCAAAGCGGTCACGATCTGCGACGATCTACGACGTAGCCACTCGCGCTGGAGTTTCTCACCAGACCGTCTCGCGGTACCTCAAGGGGTTCGAAGGTATTCGCCCTGCGACTCGGGCTCGCGTCGAACAGGCCCTTGAGGAACTCAAATACCGGCCCAACGTGGTCGCACGTTCCCTAGCCACACAGACTTCTCATCGCATCGCGGTGGTGACTTCGGACTTTCTCTCGGAAGGCCCAAGTCGAACTGTAGGTGGGCTCATCGCGGGAGCTCAGGAGCGGGGATACTCCGTTGAGATCGCCGTCGTCGATCCCGCCGTATCAACAACTATTGACTCTGCGATGGAGTTAGGGCGGCGTCAAGATGTGGCCGCCATGGTAGTACTCGCGGTATCCGATGGTGTCGCCGAAGCATTGAGTGCGCTGACACAAGTGAACCCGGTGGTGATGGAGAGTGGCCCTGCGGACCACATAGCGGAGGGCGGCGCCTCGTTTAATGCTCAGGGCATCACCTTGTGTCTTGAACACTTGTGGAGCCTTGGCCACCGTGACTTCATGCACTTGGCCGGTCCCCAGGACTGGATCGCCGCGAAGAACCGTTCGCAGGCATTTCATGACTTCATCGCAGCGAAGGGCCTTCACTCTCGTCCGTCCCTCGTCGGTGACTGGACGGCTGCATCGGGATATGCGGCGCTGTCTGGCAGCCCGATCCCCTCGGGGGTGACGGCTCTGGTGTGCGGCAACGACCAAATGGCGCTGGGGGCGATGGCATCGCTGCGAGCGGCTGGGGTCGGAGTCCCGTCGGATATCAGCGTGACTGGCTTCGACGATGTCGAGGAATCGCCGTACTACTCGCCGGCACTCACGACCGCCAGGATCGACTTTGATCAGCAGGGACGGTATCTATTCATGCGCACGCTCGCGCAGATCGAAGGTGGCGAGCACCCAGACGAGAGCGTCTTCCTCTCGCCCCGACTGGTAGTTCGAGGGTCCACTGGCCGCGTTCCGAGTTCATTCGCCTAAGCACTTGACATTTCACCATGTTACCGGCAACATAGTGGATGTTGCCGGTAACATTATCTGCACCAGGCGCGAATCGTGCTTGCTCCTCAGTCGGCCCAGTGCCGTGTTCGACCAAGGAATGGAATCCTCACAATGTCCACTCGTACCAATAAGCCAATCAGAGCAATCGCAGCATTGACCGCCGTCGGGGCTCTGACACTCGCGGCTTGCAGCTCAGATCCCGACACGGAGAATTCCTCGCCGGAACCCGTCACTTCTCCCGCAGTTGATGACGCAGCCATTGCTGAGGCGATGTCCACTCCAACGACCATTGACTTTTGGACCTGGGTTCCAGACATTCAAAATGAGGTTGACCTCTTCGAAGCCGAGTATCCAGACATCACTGTCAACGTTCAGAACGTTGGACAGGGCGGCGAGCACTACACGAAGGTGCGCACGGCTCTCGAAGCTGGTGACGGTGGACCCGACGTGATGCAGATGGAGTACCAGTATGTGTCGTCCTTCGTCCTCACCAACAGCCTGCTAAACCTGAAGGAATACGGCGCCGACGGCGTTCAGGACCAGTTCGTACCCTGGGTCTGGAGCCAGGTGAGTGATGATGCGCACGTCTGGGCGATTCCGCAGGACAGCGGACCAGTGGGGACGCTCTATCGTGAGGACATCTTCGCCGAGGCGGGGCTGGACGGGTCGCCAGAAACTTGGGCGGAATTCGCGTCCGCCGCGCAGCAGGTCAAGGAGGAGACGGGAAGTTACATTACTAACTTTGCCTCAAACGAGCCGGGGGCTTTCTTGAGCCTGTTGTGGCAGGCGGGTGCCTCGCCCTTCAGCTTCGATGGTTCGGAGACGCTGGGAATCTCCCTCAATAACGACCGTTCCAAAGAGGTTGTCGCGTACTGGCAAGATCTGGTGCAGAACGACCTCGTAGGAGTCGACCCCGACTTCACCGACACCTGGTACCAGGGCCTTGCTAACGGTACCTATGCAAGCTGGCAGACGGCAGCCTGGGGTCCGCTGTTCCTTCAGGGCACGGCAGCAGACACGAGTGGACTATGGCGCGCCGCGCCCTTGCCGCAGTGGGATGCCAGTGCTCCAAGCGCAGGCAACTGGGGTGGATCGTCCACCGCGGTTCTGGCAAACACTGACGCGCCTATTGCTGCATCTGAGTTCGCTAAATGGCTCAACACCAACGCGGAGTCCACCGAGATGTTCGCCAACGAGCAATTCTTGTTCCCGACTCGCACAGAGATTCTTGAGTCGCCGGAGTTCACCTCCGATGAACTGGAGTTCTATGGCGGCCAGCGAGTCAACGAAGTGTTTGCCGAGATCTCGGCGACCGTGGACAGCGACTTTCAGTGGCTGCCCATCGCGGACTATGTCTTCGGATCCTTCAATGAGACCATCGGCGCTGCAATTGCGGAGCGCGGTGACCTCCTTGCGGGCCTTGACGAGTGGCAAGCAGATGTCGTGGAGTACGCGACGGCACAGGGCTTCACCGTAGTCGAGTCGTAACTCCAACCCAGGGGCGGCTACCTGTACCGGTGGCCGCCCCTCTCAACTCGATTGGAGTTACTGTGACCATCAGTGCCCAAAAGGCGGCTCAACAAGGCCGGCGGACATCGCTCGCGCGGGGCCGCTCACGCACCGCCTACTTACTCCTCACCCCATTCATCCTTGTTTTTCTTGCGATGCTCGTGGTGCCGCTGGTTTACTCCGGGTACTTGAGCATGTTCAAGAGAACCTTGGTGGGCGGCGAGACCTTTGTAGGGCTGCAGAACATTATCAGCGTATTCACAGACCAACGCTTCCTCGAGGGTGTGGGTCGGATGACAGTGTTCTTTGTCGTCCAGGTACCGATCATGCTGGGACTCGCCTTGTTCATCGCCCTGGCGCTCGACAGCGGTCGGGTGCGAGCCGCGAGGGCATCCCGCCTGGCCGTCTTTATTCCCTACGCCGTACCCGGAGTGGTCGCGACGCTCATGTGGGGATACCTCTACGGTCCGGACTTTAGCCCCATCGCGCAGGCGTTCAAAGCAGTGGGACTGACGCCGCCGGACCTGCTGTCGAGCAATCTCATCCTCGCCTCGATGATGAACATCGTGACGTGGGAGTTCGTGGGCTACAACATGATCATCATGTTCGCTGCCCTGCGAACGATTCCGCTGGAATCACTTGAAGCAGCTCAGATCGATGGAGCGGGACAGATCCGAACCGCACTAAGTATCAAAATTCCAGCGATCCGCCAGGCCATCATGTTGACCCTCATTTTCTCGGTCATCGGCACCTTCCAGCTCTTCAACGAGCCGAGCCTTCTTTCCAAGATCGCGCCCAATGTCATCGGGACGTCGTACACGCCAAATCTCTACGCCTACAGCCTGGCGTTCGTGAACCAAGATCCCAACTACGCCGCTGCTGTCGCTTTCGTTCTCGGCGCGCTCATCATGACCGTTTCCTACGTGGTGCAACTGCGCGGTCGCAGAAAGGTGTCGGCATGAGCTTCTTCAGCACAGAAACCGCGAGAAAATCCAAGTCGCTTTCTGACGTGAGGCGACGCAAGCGAACCTCAAAGCTGACTACCGTGCTCGTCTGGGCTTGCGCAGCCTATTTCCTGCTGCCGCTCCTGTGGCTGGCCATCTCGTCCACCAAGTCCAATAGCGACCTCTTCTCAACTTTCGGGTTCGCATTTGGCAATGAGTTCGCGCTCTTCGACAATATTGCGTCGGTATTCACGTTTCAGGACGGGGTGTTCCTGCGCTGGGTAGGCAACACTGTTCTCTACGCGGGCACAAGCGCATTAATTGCGACAGCGCTTGCCACGGCGGCAGGCTACGCGTTTGCCAAGTATGACTTTGGCGGCAAGGCTGCCATCTTTGCCGTTGTCCTTGGCTCGATCATGATTCCACTGACTGCGCTCGCACTCCCGACGTACCTGATGTTTTCTGGCATGGGACTGACGAACACCCCGTGGGCAGTGATCCTGCCCTCCGTCGTGAGCCCCTTCGGTGTCTTCCTGATGCGGGTCTATGCGACCGATTCAGTCCCGGATCAAGTCATTGAGGCGGCCCGAATCGATGGATCGAGTGAGTTGAGCATCTTTTTCAGGTTTGGCGTCCCGCTCATGGCACCCGGGATGGTGACGGTCTTTCTTTTCGCGCTCGTCGCAACCTGGAACAACTACTTCCTGCCGCTGATCATGTTGTCCGACTCGGCGCTCTATCCGCTCACGGTAGGGCTCGCTCAGTGGCAATCGATGAGCGCGGCTGGCGGCGGCTCGCAAGCGCTGTTTTCCACCGTGATCACCGGTTCCTTCATCTCAATCGTTCCCCTTATCGTCGTCTTCCTCTATCTGCAGAAGTTCTGGCAGAGCGGGTTAGCCGCTGGGTCAGTCAAGGAGTAATCACACGTGAGAATCAGTTATGGCGGGGACTACAACCCCGAACAGTGGGGCCAGGAAAAGTGGGACGAAGACATCGAACTGATGGTGTCGGCCAACGTGAACTTGGTGACGCTGGGAGTGTTCTCGTGGGCGCGACTCGAACCGTCAGAGGGAGTCTTTGAATTCGGGTGGCTCGACGACATTCTTGGCCGGCTCGACGCAGCAGGAATCAAAGTTGATCTCGCAACAGCAACCGCCTCGCCTCCTCCTTGGCTCAGCCGGCGCTATCCTGAGACACTCCCTGTCAACGACCAGGGAGTCACACTCACTACCGGTAGCCGTCAGCACTACTGCCCGAGTTCGCCCATCTACAGGCGCCACGCGCGCGAGCTCACCAGAATGATGGTGGATCGCTATGGCAGCCACCCCGCCGTGTCCATGTGGCACGTCAATAATGAGTTCGGTTGCCACACCTCCCGGTGCTTTTGCGAGCAGTCCGCGCGGTCCTTTCGCACGTGGCTCGAGGCAAAATACACCACGGTTGCTGCGCTCAATGAGTCGTGGGGTACGTCGTTCTGGTCGCAAAGCTACTCGTCATTTGATGAGGTATCAGTCCCAGGGGCCACTCCCACCTGGAAGAACCCTTCCCAGTTGCTTGATTTTGAGCGCTTCAGCTCAGACGAATTGCTCGCCTGCTACCTGAACGAGGCAAATGTGATCCGCGAGTCTTATCCCGACGCCCAGGTCACGACGAATTTCATGGGCTTCTTCAAGGGAGCTGACTACTGGTCGTGGGCGCCGCATTTGTCGATCATTAGCGACGACAACTATCCAGACCCGCATGATGTAGGTGGAGCTGCCGCGGCGGCAATGAGTCGTGATCTCATGCGATCGCTCAAGTCTGGACAGTCCTGGATGCTAATGGAACAAGCGGCGAGCGCAATTAGTTGGTTGCCGGTCAATGCTCGGAAGCATCCGCAGCAGATGCGGGCTCTGTCGTACCAGGCGATCGCGAGGGGCTCCGACAGCGTGATGTACTTCCAATGGCGGCAATCAGAGCGAGGTGCAGAAAGGTTCCTCACGGGGATGCTTCCGCATACGGGCACACGATCAACGTCATGGCATGCAGTTCATACTTTGGGAAACGAACTGGGTGCACTCGATACGCTGGTGACAGCGCCCGTTCCCGCGAGGGTGGCGATGGTGTTCGATTGGGAGAGTTGGTGGTCGCTCGAGGAGGACGCTAACCCAGCCAACCTTGACTATCTGCGTGAGGTCACGCAGTGGCACCGTGCCCTGTTTGACATGGGTATCACAGTGGACTTCATCCAGGCGGGAGCGGTGCCCGAGGGGTATGACGTCGTCATCGTTCCTACATTGTTTGTCGCATCGGATGGCGAACTCAACGCGCTTAATGACTACGTGCGCGGGGGTGGGCAACTGCTCGTGACGTACTTGTCGGGAACGACCGACAGAACCTCGAAGGTTCGCCAGGACGGCTACTTGGGTCCGTTGTCGCAGACTCTCGGTTTGGCCATTGATGAGTTTGCGCCAATGGCGGTGGACGCATCGGCGAGGTACGGCACCGCCGCGAAGCTTTCAGGAGAGTTGGTCGGTTCCGGACGTTCCAGTGTCTGGGCGGAAACAGTATTCCTTGAGGGCGCCGAAGTCGTGGCGACCTTTGACGAAGGTGAACTGCCGGGCAGGCCCGCCATTACTCGGAATGAAGTCCAGGATGGTGTTGCCTGGTACGTAGCAACATCGCTTGATTCAACGTTGCGCCGCAGTCTCCTCAAGGCGCTTGGGCTCACACCAGCGATAGTGCGAGCGGAAGAATCAGATGCCACTGTCGAGTTTGTGGGTCGCGGCGGCCTTGAGTTCGTGATTAACCACGACGAAGTAGCGAGAACGGTCGCCCTCGATTTGCCTCACTCGCAATCCGTCGAGCACGTCGAGCTGGAACCGTTTGGGGTGGTGTGCCGCTCGCGGGGTACCGCTACATTCGGCTCGGTCGGCTCGGTCAGATCGACCGGTTCCTAAAGCTCAGTTTCCAACGTGCGGCTCGCCTGGTCCTCCTTGCCGGGTGAGCCGCACTTGGCATCGGCTCACTTAGTGGGGGCGCAAACCGTGTGGCCTAGTTGCTCGCTTCTTCCTTCTTGGCTGCGTATGCGGCGGCCAGGTGTGCGTCGTCCCAGACCACCAGCAAGCCGTCCTTGGCGCCGAACTTCTCTAAATGCCCGGCGACGATCCCCATGGCGCGGTAGAAGTTGAGCTGCTCGACGCCGCTGATTGCGATCTCGAGCGTGGTGTCCGTGGGGGTGAGCTGGGCGGTCACATCCTCGTAACGCACCGTGCCGCCGGTCGTGTCGAAGTCGACGTCTAGCTTTCCGCCGAGGTGGCTGCATAGTTGCTTGAGGTAGCGGGGAGCGCGCTCGGTGGTTGCGCGTCCGGTGATGGCGATGGTCATGGTGCTCCTTGGGGTGACGGTCGCCGCGATTGCGGCACAGGGACTAGCGGAAGTACGCGGCGATCTTGTCGCCGTCGAGGTCGATGACGGAAAAACGCATGTCGTAGATGCGCTCGAGCGTGTCAGCGTTCATGACGGACTCCGGTGCTCCGTCGGCCGTGATGACGCCGTCCTTCATCGCGACAATGCGATCCGAGTAGACACTCGCGTAGTTGATGTCGTGGAGAACCAACACGATGGACTTGCCGTGGTCATCTGCAAGCCTGCGCAGCAGCTTCATCACACCGGTCGCGTGGGGCATGTCGAGGTTGTTTAGGGGCTCGTCCAGCAATACGTACCTGGTGTCCTGAGCGAGGACCATCGCGATAAATGCGCGCTGGCGCTGGCCGCCGGAGAGCTCGTGGATGCCTCGTTGCTCGAACTCGCCCAGGTCGCAGTACGCGATGGCCTCGTCTACCTTTTGCACGCATTCCTCGGTAAGCCGTCCACGCGAATGGGGATAGCGGCCAAACTCGACCACCTCGCGCACCGTGATGCGCGCCGTCATGTGTGTCTCTTGGCGCAGGATGGACAGCCGTTTGGCGATCTCCCGGGACGGCGCGTTGAACACGTCGAGTCCGTCGACCGCCACGGATCCGGCGTCAGCGTCCAGAATTCTGCTGATCATGGACAGCAGTGTGGATTTGCCGGCGCCGTTGGCGCCAATGACGGAGGTGACCCCGGCATCGGGCAACGAGACGGAGACGTTGTCAACAACCACCGTCTTGTCGTAGGTCTTGGTGAGGTCAGAGGTGGTGATCATTTCTTAGACTCCTTGACGAGCAAGAGGATGAAGTAGACGCCACCCACGAGGTTGATGATGGCGCTCAGCGTCCCGTTGAAGTGCAGGACGTGTTGCAGCAGTGCCTGGCCGGCGATCAGCGCGAGCACGGCGAGCAGGGCGGCCACCGTGAGGTTCACGGCGTGCCTATATGTACGGGTGAGTTGGTACGCGAGGTTGGCGACCAGCAGCCCCAGGAAGCTGATCGGCCCCACCAGTGCGGTGGAGACGGACACTAGTAGCGCGATCACGAGTAGAAGCTTGGTGAGCGTGCGCTGGTAGTTGATGCCGAGCGCGACCGCGCGGTCCCGTCCCAAGGTGAGGACGTCTAACTGTGGGCCCAGCCAATACGCAGCGCCGATGCCGACTGCCAGTAGCACGGTGGCGATGCCGAGCAGGGTGGTGTCGATCGCGTTGAAACTGGCGAACAGGTCTGACAGTAGGGCGTCGTACTCATTCGGATCCATGACTCGGAACATGAAGGAGGTGAGGGAGCTAAAGAATGTCCCCGCGATGACGCCCACCAGGACCAGCGTGTACAGACCCCGCTTCCCATTGCCCAGGACCGCGCGAAACAACAGTGTGGCTGCGACCATGAGCAGGGCCGCGCGGATGAGGAACATGGTGAGCGGGGGAATTGCCGCTGCGGTCGCGGAGCCAAGGAAGAACACCACCGACGTGGCGAGCAGCACGTACAGCGCGTCAAAGCCCATGATCGACGGGGTCAAGATGCGGTTGCGCGTGATGGTTTGGAAGATCACGGTGCTGACTGCGATGGCGGTGCCGACGACCACAAGTGCGGCGACCTGCTGTGCGCGGCGAGGGAGTGCGAAGTCCCAGTGGCCGTCCACACCCCAGGTAAGGAACAGTGCGGCCGCGCCGATGGCGAGGAGGGAAAGGGCGCCGATGAGGACGCTAGGCCTGCGCATAGCGATTCCTCCTCAGTACCAATACAAGGAAGATCGCTGAGCCGATCACGCCGACGATGGTGCCTACGGCGATCTCGTAGGGAAAGATAATCCAGCGGCCCAGCATGTCGCACGCGATCACGAGTGCGGCGCCGGCGAGTGCGGTGGTCGGAAGGACGCGGCGCATGTTGTCGCCGAGCATGAGCGTCACGATGTTGGGGACGATGAGTCCCAAGAAGGGGATGGCGCCCACGGTCACTACTACTACCGCGGTGGCAAGGGCGGCAATGGTGAGACCCGCGCCCATCACGACCTTGTAGTTGACTCCCACGTTGGTGGCAAAGTCGCGGCCCATGCCGGCGACGGTGAACCAATTCGCAAAGACGTAGGCCACGAGGGCGACCACCCCGGCAAAGTACAGGGTCTCGTAGCGCCCCTGAATGACTCCGGAGAAGTCCCCGTTGAGCCACACGTCGAGGGTCTGGGTGAGGTTGTTGCGGTAGGCGAAGAACTCCGCGATGGCGCGAAACACCCCTCCTAGCAGTAGCCCCACCAGCGGGACCAAGATGAGGTCCTTGAACTGGATGCGCTGGATCAACACAATGAACAGCAGCGAACCGGCGAGCGCGAACAGCATCGCGATCAGGATCTTGCTCATGACGGAGGCGCCGGCAAACAGCAGGGTAGCGGTCAACAGCCCGAGCGCGGCGGCATCGATGGTGCCCGCGGTGGTGGGGGACACGAAGCGGTTGCGCGCGAGGTGCTGCATGATGAGGCCGGCCACGGCCATGGCCGCCCCCGCAAGAAAGAGCGCCACTGTCCTCGGCACGCGGCTGATCAGGAACACGGACCGTGCTTCCGGGTCCGTCAGTACGTCGTGAAGTGAGACGTCGGCAACGCCGAGGAAGAGTGAGCCGACTCCAAGGACGAGCACGAGCGCGGCCGCCACCCAGGGGGCGACGGCCGCGATGTTGCTACTGCTCTTCATCGGGATGAGGGCTGTGATGACTAGCTGACGACGGTGTTCACGTCATCGAGAATGCCCTGCAGGGCGGTCAGGCCACCAAAGCTCAGGTACCACTTCTCGGTGTCGACGTAAACGACCTTGTCGTTGGTGACAGCGTTGGTGCCGTTGACCAGGTCGTTGTCGAGCACCGTCTGCGCGCTGTCGGCCTCCTCGCCGATGGCAGCGTCGCGGTCGAGCACCAGCAGGACGTCGGGGTTGGTCTCCGCAATGAACTCGAACGAGATTGCGTCACCGTGGTCGTCGATCGCGACCTGCTCCGCTGCCGGGTCGATGCCGAGGAGGTTGTAGACGAAGTCAAAGCGCGAACCGGGACCGTAGGCGGACACCTCGCCAGCCGAGGTCATCACGACTAGGCCCTTGCCGGCCTCGGCTGCAGCCGTGTTGATGTCGGCGGCCTGGGTGGAGAGGCTCTCCAGCGCTGCGGTGGCCTCCGCGTCCTTGCTGAAGATGGTGCCCAATGTGGTGGTGTTGGTCTGCAGCGAACTCTCGAAGGCGTCGGTCTCCCAGTCAAAGCTGAGGTCGATCGTGGGGGCGATCTTCTCCATCTCGGGCAGCGTTGCTGCCGAGCGCCCACCAACGATGATGAGGTCGGGCTGAAGCGCGTTCACGGCCTCATAGTCCGGTTCGAACAGGGTGCCCATGTTCTCGGTGGACGTCGTGTAGTCCGCGAGATAGGACGGCACAGCGTGGTGGGGGATCCCCGCCACGGCGTCGCCCGCGCCCAGCGCGTCGATGGAGTCGAGGATGCCGTGCTCGAAGACCACGACGGTCTGGGGGTTCGCGGGCACGGTGGCCTCGCCCTGGTAGGTCTGGACGGTCACTTCAGTAGCTTCGGTTGCCTCGGCGACGGCAGTCTCCGAGGTTTCTGGGCTGGCGTCTGCAGACGTGGCTGCTGCGATGTCGAGGGCGGTCGCGTCTTCTTCGGTGCTCGAGCAGGCGGCAAGCGCCATTGCGGCGACGGCCACAAAAGCGGCTCCACGAAGGTGATTGGCAACAGGCAAGGGAATCTCCTAGTAAATGGGGGTGCGTGCACCCCAGGGGTAAGGTAAGGCATACCTAACTGGGCCGGCGCGAATTACGGTACTAGAGAGTTGCTAAAAAGCAAAATGGCAGCACAAAAGAGACCCTGAGTGAGGCCATCGGTGCTGTGCGGTTAGGCTGTAGCGCCCAGAGAGTGGAGACCGCGCCAGGCCATGGTGACGTTGGTCGGGCGGTCGAGCGTTGCCCACATGAGGCACTTGTTGAGTGCGATTCCCCGCGCGCGTGCTTCGAGGCCAGGGTCGTCTACAAGGGTGGAGGTGCGGTACGCCGCGATGGCGAGCTCGGCGCCCCCCGCCTCGATGGCGGTGTAGAGGAACCCAAGGTCGACGGCGCGGTCGCAGACGGCCATCTTGCCCCAGTCAATGATGCCGACAAAGGCGCCCTCGTCCGCGAGGATATTCGAGCCATGAGCATCGGCGTGACCCCAGATGCGCTCGGTAGGCTCGTTTGCGGCCATCGCGTCTGCCCACAGGGCCTGGGCCGCGGGGACGTCAACCGATTCGCCACGTGGACCACGGGCACCGGCGAGCTGAGTGAGGGCCCATGCCACGTCATCGGCGCGCGTGGCCATGCCTATCGACTGCTCCTTGTTGAACGGCGCATCGGCCGCCGCCCGGGTGTGAACCTGGGCAAAGGCGAGGCCCAAGCCCGGGCCCGCCGCGGTGTCGAGTGGGGCGATGTCCGCGGTGGTGCCGGGCAGCCACGACACGATTGCCCAGGGCCACGGGTAACCCTTGCCGGGCTTGCCGACGCGTTCCACCGTGGGGCTAGGAAAGCCCCAGTCGGGAGAGAGTTCAGGAAGCCAACGGATCTCCGTCTCGAGCGAGGCGACTGCGGCCTCGACGCGTGGTAGGCGCATCGCGAAGTGATCGCCAAGTCGGTAGGTCACCATGTCCCAACCGTCAAAGCGGGTGCCCAACTCCAGGCCCGCGAACTCGGCGTGCTGCTGCTTGAGCAGGGCGCGCGCGGTCTTGTCCGTGATAGAGGAGTGGGCCGCTGGTGGGCCATCGGCCCCAACGCGGGTGGTGGAGTCGGGGCTGGTCATACGCTCGACGCTAGCACCGCATAGGCCCTGAGCGCGGAACAAATTGGCGCTCCATGTTGTCTAATGAGTACGCCTCTCGCCGGGCAAGAGAGCCCGGCATGAAGCGTAGGCTGACCCTGAAAGGAGCCACCATGACCCCCAAGATTGAGAAGACCGACGCGCAGTGGCGCGAGGAGCTGTCTGATGAGGAGTACGCGGTGCTCCGCCAGGCGGGCACGGAGCGCCCTGGTACCGGGGAACTGCTCGACAACAAGCGCGACGGCGTCTACTCCTGTCGCGCGTGCGGAGCCGAACTGTTCCGCTCCGACACCAAGTTTGACTCTCACTGTGGCTGGCCCAGTTTCTTTAACGCTGAGAACGATGCCGTGGTGTTGCTTGAGGACGCTTCGCTAGGCATGGTGCGTACCGAGGTGCGTTGCGCCACGTGCGACTCACACTTGGGGCATGTGTTCCCCGATGCGCCGCAGACGCCCACCGGCGACCGCTACTGCATCAACTCCGTGTGCCTAACGTTCGAGACCGAGAGCGAGTACGCGGCCAAGGCGGACGGCGCGCTTCCTTACAACGGCGGGGACGGGTTCGCAGATCCCAAGCCCAACCACTACACCGGCGAACAGTAGGGCCCGTTTTGGCTGAACATCGCTACCGCCGCCCCGCCATGCTCGATATGGAGGAGGCCGAGCAGATTGAGGGTGACATCGACCCCGCTGATGTGGGGCTGATTGCGCACGAGACCGCCGGCGCGGTGGTGGCGCAAGCTCGCGCGGCGGGGGATCCTGCGCTGGTGGAACGGCTGATCAAGCTGGTGGACGAAGAGGGCATCGACACGGTCGCGATGATGTGGTCGAAGGCGGGGGCTCACACGCTCCCGGGTGCGCTGTGGCGCATCTACATGCTGCGCGAATGGGTGCAGCATGACGCTGTCTCCGTCGCTCGCTCGTACCACCACGGCGTTCAGGCGGCCAACGTACGTCACGCGATCGCTGGGGTCGAGGATCCACCCGGACCCAAGGAGGTCAAGACCCTGGCCGACTCGGTGCTGTCCGGGGTGTTCTCCGGCGACCTGGCCGTAGCGCTCGACCGCGCGGGGGCCTTCTGTCGCGTGGTAGCGACAGGGGCGGCGTTTGAGGCAGAGTCCGATGACGGTCACGCCGACGCGCGTGCCCACCAGACCACGATGCGTGCAGCTCAGCTGCTGCGTACCGGCGAGGACCTCGAGCGGTGCGCTGCGATGTTCCGCGAAGGCCGCCTGGACTGAGGCTGCCCACGGTGACTGAACTCGCGACGGAACGATTCACGGTGGTCGTGGATCTTGAACGTGGAGCAAAAATTACTTCGTTGCTCGACCACACCGGTCGCGAATGGCTCGCACAAGCCGCGCCGGGGGCCAGTCGGCGAGCGGGTGCCGCGTTCACAGACGCCGAGATGGCCGGCTGGGACGAGTGCGCCCCCACGATTGACGCCAGTGTTGTCGACGGGGTCTCGATGCCGGATCACGGCGACCTATGGGACCAGGCATTCACGGGAGACGCCGCCCATTCCGCCATCACGCGTGCGGAACTAGGGTTCACGTTCGAGCGCTCGATCACCGAGGTGCGTGAGGGCATACGGCTTCACTACCGAGTAACCGCCCTGCGGGAGCGGATCCCCTTTCTCTGGGCGGCTCACCCCCAGTTCAGTGCTCCTGCTGGCACTCGTGTCCTCGTTGCCGCACAACGGATCGTCGATGTTATTGACCCCGAGGAGCCGATGACTCCGATCAATGACTCTCAGTTACAAATCGACACAGTGGATCCAGGGAAGTTCCGGAAATGGTACGCAGACCCACATGAGCCGGTTACTGTGGCGTCGCTCATCCGAGCCGACGGTGGTGTGCTCGACATGGAGTGGTCCAGCAACTGCCCGTACGTCGGCGTATGGTTCGACAATTGCGCGTTCTCGCGTGAACCGGTGATAGCGATCGAGCCCAGCAATGGCTTCCGAGATTCGCTCGCGCTCGCGATTCAACGCGATCGCGTGACCTATGTCGAGCCGGGCGAACCGCTCGAATGGTGGGTCGAGCTTCGACTTCGCTGACGGCTGAGTGATCCGGCTGCGGACATTGCACGACAGGCGTAGGGTTGTCAGTGACGTCGGACCGCGGCAGCCCCGGGCTCCAATACCAGCCGCTTCGAGCGGCCTTTGCGCCGACTGGCGCTCCCGGTCCGACGTCGCCTCAACCCAAGCGAACCCGTCGCCTTCGCGAGGCGGGCGCATTGCCCAGCCCCAGCATCGGCCGTTAAGGGTGGACGTGCAGCAGGTGCGTCTCCACAGCAGTGACCCGCGGCCCCGACTCGGTGTCCAGCACGTGTGCGATGAGCACGCCGCCGGCTGGCAAGTAGGGGTTCTTACGAGGCAGCGCGCCCCGCGTGTACTTGCGGGTGGCGGCGCGCACCATCTCCACGACGGTTGGCAGCGTGGGCCGGTGGACCGCCACCACGCGGCTGACCTGCTTGCCCAGCAGATTGGTCAGCGTGGACGCGGTCTTGAGGGGCTTGCTGGCGTGGCCCGGCTCCGTCAGCTCGTCATAGGTCTTGATGGGAATTCCAGCGGCCTCGGCGTACGGGCGCACTGTAGCCACGCACCGCTCCGCGGGAGACGACCCCACGTGTTTGACTCCAAACGCCGCGATCAGCGGCACTAACTGTTCGGCGCGCTTCTGCCCGGCCTTGGTGATGGGGCGGTCCTCGTCGGCACCTTCCCAGGCCTTGCGGCGCTTGGCGCGTGCGTGACGCACTAGCACGAACGCCCGGGTGTCGAGCCGGTCGTGCTGGTAGGACGCCACGAGTGCCTCGAGTGGGCGCAGGTCATCGGAGAACGTGATTCTCTTGCGGGCCTCCGGAACCGAGAGCCAACGCATTTTGTCAATCTCGTTCTTGGACGCAGGCTTGACGGGGGGGCGGGCTACGACCGCGCGTGACCGGGGGTAGGACAACTGGGCGGCCCAGTAGCGGACCACTTTCTGTTTGCCGGATGCCATGGGGTAGCGCAACGACGGCAACGGCTGACCAAGCGTCACTTGCTTGCCCGTCTCCTCGGCCACTTCCCGGATCGCACACTGTGGCAGCGTCTCACCCTTGTCGAGCTTGCCCTTCGGCCAGGACCAGTCGTCGTAACGCGGGCGATGCACCGCGAGGACCTGAAGTTCACCGTCACGAACACGCCACACCAGCGCGCCCGCCGAGATGACAATCCCGGGCGGGTATTCGGTCACTTGCGCTTTGCCCGTCGCTTGGGCTGACGCTTGATGTACGTGGACTGTAGATCCTTGAGGCGATTACCCTCGGCGTCCTCGATAATCCGCTCCCACGAGCCATCCTCGCGAAGTTCCCATGCGGTGAACTTGTCGCTCATCACCATGTCGATGTTCTCGACGATGTTGGATCGCTGTTGGTCGTCGACGATCGAGATAAGCGCCTCTATGCGTCGGTCGAGGTTGCGGTGCATCAGGTCTGCCGAGCCGATGAAAACCTCGGGATCCCCGCCCCCCGCGAATGCGTAGATCCGAGAGTGCTCGAGGAACCTGCCCAGGATGGACCGCACGCGGATGTTTTCGCTGAGTCCGGGCACTCCAGGCCGCAGTGCGCAGATGCCGCGCACCACCAGGTCCACCTGCACGCCGGCCTGCGAGGCGCGATAAAGTGCGTCGATGGTGCGTTCGTCGACGATTGAGTTGATCTTGATCTTGACCCATGCTGGCTCGCCCTTAGCCGCGCGCTTGGCCTCCGCATCGATGCGTTCCACGAGGCCCACTCGCACACCCACCGGCGCCACGATCAAGCGCCGGAACTTCGCCTTGGGGGCGTAGCCGGAGAGCTGGTTGAAGAGCTTGGTCAGGTCAGCACCTACCTCGGCATCGCGGGTGAGGAGGCCGTAGTCCTCGTACAGCCGCGCAGTCTTAGGGTGGTAGTTTCCGGTGCCGATGTGGCAATACCTGGCCAGGCCATCGTCCTCCTGGCGAACCACCAGCGACAGCTTGCAGTGCGTCTTGAGGCCCACCAGCCCGTAGACGACATGGACACCCGCCTGCTCGAGCTTGCGCGCCCAGGAGATGTTGCGCTGCTCGTCAAAGCGCGCCTTGATCTCCACCAGCGCCAGCACCTGCTTGCCGTTGCGTGCAGCGTCGATCAGGGCATCAACAATGGGGGAGTCACCCGACGTGCGGTACAGCGTCTGCTTGATGGCCAGCACCTTGGGGTCCGCCGCCGCCTGTGCGAGGAAGGCCTGAACCGAGGTGGAGAACGAGTCGTATGGGTGGTGCAGCAGCACGTCGCCGCGGGTGATGGAGTCGAAGATATTCTGCTCGTCCGCGGTTTCCACCGGCGCGAGCTGGTGGTGCGTGGTGGGGCGGAACGCCGGGAACTGCAGGCGCGGGCGGTCGAGGTCCGCGATCACGTGCAGGCCCGTCAGGTCGAGCGGCGCGGGCAAGTGGAAGACATCGGTCTCGGTGATGCCCAGTTCGCGCACCAACAGCTCACGGATGCGCGGCGGCAGGTCCTCCGCTACCTCGAGGCGCACGGCTGGTCCAAAGCGGCGACGTAGCAACTCCTTCTCCATGGCCTTGAGGAGGTTTTCGGCGTCGTCCTCCTCGACCTCGACGTCCTCGTTGCGGGTGACGCGGAAGGTGTAGTGGTCGAGCAACTCCATGCCGGGAAATAGGTAGTCGAGGTGCGCGGCGATGACGTCCTCGAGCGGCACAAAGCTGCGTGGCTCATCCGACAGCGACGAGGCATCGATTACCTGTGAGGCCCGGCCGCGGGCGTCTACGGAGATGAAGCGGGGTAGCGTCTCCGGCACCTTCACACGAGCGAAGTGGTGCTTGTCTGACTCGGGGTCGCGCAACTCTACGGCAAGGTTGAGGGACAGGCCTGAGATGTACGGGAACGGGTGTGCGGGGTCCACTGCCAGCGGCGTCAGCACGGGGAAGATGTCCGAGCGGAATAGTTTGCGCAGGCGCTCCTGCTCTGAGTCCTCGAGCTCGTCGTAGCGCACCAGGTGGATGCCCTCTTCGAACAGTGCCGGAACAATCTGCTCCTCGAAGACGTCGGCGTGGCGGTCCATGAGGATGTGGGCGTGCTCGGTGAGCGCCTCCACCAGGCGGCTGGGGCTCATCCCCGTCGCTGACGGCACGGCGAAGCCCGCGGCGATGCGGCGCTTGAGGCCAGCGACTCGCACCATGAAGAACTCGTCGAGGTTGGATGCGAAGATGGCGAGGAAGCGCGCGCGTTCCAGCAGTGGCGTCTCAGGGTCCTCGGCGAGCTCAAGCACGCGCTCGTTGAACGCGAGCCACGATAGTTCGCGGTCCAAAAAGCGGTCCTCCGGCAGCGCCGAGTCGAGTGCGTCGTCGTCATCATCCACTGGAATCACCGCCGGTATGGCGAATGTCTCCTCGGAGACCACTTCGGGAACCGCATCGGTCTTAGGGCCGGGGGCGGGTACGGACTGCGCGGAGTCGAGGCTGTCGGACATGCCCCCATCGTGGCACGCCCGCGGGAGTGTTGACTAGCGTTTGGCGAAGTATTTACGTGGATGTCATGCAAGCCTCGCAGAATCGTCCGTTGGGACGATGGCCTGTTTCAGTAGTTTCAGGTATAACTGAAAACATGACAAGCGGAGAAACGGACGATGCGACGGCTAGTTACGTAACGGATGTGGCCGAATACTGGGAAAGCGGTGGTTTCTCCCACGCCGCCGGTCAGATCCTGGGCCACCTCATGGTCTGCGAACCCGCGGAGCAGACTCAGGCGGAACTGGCGGAGACGCTGGGGCTCTCCGCCGGCACAGTGTCCACGCAGCTGAAGATCCTGCTCGCCGTGGAGATGGTGGAGCGCGTGCGCCGCCGCGGCGTGCGCACGTCCTTCTACCAAGTGCCCAAGAACATGTGGACGCGTGTGCTCGCCAGCGAAACCTCCCGCATCGGCGGTCTGCGCGGCCTGGCTGATAAGGGACTCAAGGTGCTGCCTCAAACCCGGCCCGACCGCATCGTCTCGCTCGACCAGATGGTGCGCTTCTTTGAACACGAATGGCCGCAGCTAGAGGAGCGGCTCGAAGAATTTCTACGAAAGGAAGAGTCATGAACGACTCCCTAGCAATTGAGACCATCGGCCTGACTAAGAAATTTGGTAGCTTCACAGCGGTCGATGACGTCTCGCTGCAGATTCAGCGCGGCGAGATCTTTGGCTTCCTTGGCCCCAACGGCGCGGGCAAGTCGACCACTATTAAGTCGATCCTCGATCTGATTCGCCCCACCTCGGGCGAGTGTCGGGTGCTGGGACTGGATTCCCGCAGGGACGCGGTCGAGATCCGGCGCCACTTGGGCTTCCTGCCTGCGGACCTCGCTCTCTACCCGAGTCTGACCGGCAAGCAGACGCTCGCCTACCTGGGTCACCTGCGTGGCGGAGTCGACTGGAAGTGGATTGACCAACTCGCCGAAAGGTTCGACGCTGATCTGAGTAAGAAGATCAGCGAATACTCGTCTGGCAACCGGCAAAAGGTCGGCCTGATCCAGGCCTTCATGCACAAGCCTGAGGTCCTCATCCTGGACGAGCCCATTACGGGCCTAGACCCACTGGTGCAGCTCGAGTTTCACACGTTAATGCGCGAGCACGTCTCCCAGGGCAACACCGTGTTCCTGTCCTCGCACACGATCTCAGAGGTCGAGCGCGTCGCGGACCGCGTGGGCTTCATCCGTCGCGGTCACCTGATCGCCGTCGAGACTATGAGCGAGCTTCACGACAAGGCGCTCGGGCGCATCACACTCGAGTTCGCCGAGCCGGTGCCAGCGTCAGCGTTCGAGGGAATTGAGGGCGTCCACGAGGTGACGACCGAGGGGCCAACGGTGACGGCCCAGTACGAGGGCTCGATGGCGCCGCTGCTCAAGGTTGCGACCGAGCGTGAGGTGGTCTCCGTCAGTTCGGCGTCGGTCGACCTCGACGAGATCTTCCTCGAGTTCTACCGAGACGAGGTACAGGCGGCCGATGCCGCAGCGGGTGACCACGGAGAAGGCGCGGCCGCATAATGCTGCGCAGTCTCTACCTCAAGACGGTTCGCGACCGCTGGGTGAGCGCACTCATCGGCGTCGGCTCGCTCTTCCTGATTGCGTGGATGGTCCTCGCCGTGTACGGGGGGTTGGACTCCGAAGCCATCGACGTGTTCGAATCGCTTCCACCCGCCTACCTGTCGCTGATTGGGATCCCCGCCGATTCGGGCTCCGCGGGCCTGGCCATGAGCATGTTGTTCAACTTCATCGGCCCCTTCGTCATTGCGGGGATCGCTGTCTCGATGGGGGCTGCCGCGATCGCCGGCGAGGAGCGGGAAGGCACCATGAACCTGCTCGCCACGGTGCCGCGGAGCCGGTCGCGCATTCTGCGATCCAAGACTGCTGGCGTGCTCACGATCGTGGTAGGAATCACTCTGATCTCGTGGCTGTCCTACCTCGCGGCGATCGCGATCACGGGTTCTGACACGGGCTCGCTCAACCTCTTTGCCGCCACCGTCCAGGTGGGTGCTGTGGCGATCCTTTACGGGGCGGTCGCGCTCGCGATCGGAGCCTGGACGGGAAACCAGGCCCTGGCATCGGGCGTGGCCGTGGCCTTCATTGTGGTGAGCTTCTTGGGTGCCGGCCTACTGCCGTTGATTGATGGTTGGGCCGACTGGGCGAAGATATTCCCCTGGTATTACATCTCTGGGTCGCAGCCGCTGAACAATGGCGTTGACTGGACCCAGGTCGCGGGCCTGCTGGGGATTGCAATCATCCTGTTCGTGCTCGCTTGGTGGGGATTCAACCGCCGTGACTTGCAGTCGGGTGGGGCGAGGGCGCCGATGCTCGAGCGTTTGCGCTCCAATCCACACCTAGCCAAGGCTTTCGCACTGCTCTCCGGAAGTGGCAGCGTGCGCAGCATCGCTTCACGCGCATTCACCGACCTGCGCGCCTTGATGGTCATTGCCGGATTCGGTGTCCTGTTCATGGGCTTCGTGGTGGGTGTGATGTTCCCGTCAATATCGGATTCCGTAGGCGGGCTCGTCGACAGCATGCCCGAGTCCGTCCTGGCGATGGTGGGCTTCGCAGACTTCTCTACGGCCACGGGGTGGTACTTCGGAGAGATGTTGACGATCCTCGCGCCCCTCGCCGTGTCCGTGGTGGCGATCAGTGCCGGCGTTGCGCTGGCTGGCGAGGAAAAGAATCGCACCATTGGAGTCCTGCTCGGCACGCCCACGTCCCGCAATAAGGTGACGCGCGGCAAGGTGCTTGCGGTGATCCTTGGTTCGGTTGTCGTTGGCTTCGCGACGTTTGCCGGCATCGCATTGGGAAACCTCGCGGCCTCACTCGACATGAGCTACTGGAACATTGCCGCGGCTGGACTGCTCCTTGCCGGTCTTGGCATGGTGCTGGGCGCTGCGGCGTTCCTGGGCGGAGCCTTGACGGGTAAGACCTCGGTGGCCCTAGGGTCCGGTGTGGGGCTGGCGGTCCTGGGATGGGGCATGAACTCGTTCCTTCCCATTAACCCGGACCTTGCGAACTGGGCCAAGATCTCGCCCTTCTATTACTACTCGGGGGAGAACCCGCTCGAGGAGGGCATGAATTGGGGTCACATGGGAGTGCTGGTGGCAATTGCTGCGGTGCTGACTCTCATTGGAGTGCTGGCCTACAACCGCCGAGACCTCAGGGGCTAAACCCGCCACCCCCAACCCCCATCACCGTATTGGTCCGATTTGGCACGAATCTCGGCCTCGGCGCACCGTGGTGGTCCTTTCTGGCACAGGTCCGATTCGGGCATGTGCCAGAAAGGACCATTAGGGCGCAGAGGAGGCCAGGACCGTGCCAAATCGGACCAATACGGGTGGGGGTTGAGGTGGCCAGTTACTGCATGGCGGCTAGGCCGGCCCGGGTGAACTCGATGGCGCGGTCCAGGTCGCGCTGAATTTCCTCGACCGAGGTCGCAGACGGGCGCGAAGGGCGAGTGCCCTTGTGCGGGAAGTCGTGGCCCACGGGCATCGAGGCGGCAAGGGCGGCGATTGCGGCTGCGGACGCAATGTCCGGCAGGGCGTCGTCATCGGCACTGCCCAGTTCCGTGCGTAGAGCGCGCGACAGCGCCTGGCCAATGCGGTCCAGGTAGCGCAGCGCATGGCCGACGATGTGGTCGTGTTCGGCGGCGAGGGCGTCAAGCACGCGCGAGGCGTGCGGGCCGAGTGGGCCGCCGTGCGCCGACATCTCCATGACCTGCTCGCGCAGGAAGCTCAGTACGTCTCCCTCGGCGGGGGGTGTGGCGAGTGCCTCTTCGAGGGAGCTGATCGCATCGTCGAGCGGCGCGAAGAGTGCGGCCTCTTTGGTGGGGAAGTAACTGAAGTAGGTGCGGGGTGACACTCCAGCGGAGGCGGCGATCTGCGCGACGGTGGTCGCGTCGTAGCCGTTCTTCTCGAACAGCTCGACCGCGGCCTCGTGCAGGGCGAGTCGCCGCTGCGCCTTCTTGCGCTCGCGCAGTCCTCCGTCGATGTCAGTGACTGTCATGTCACCATCCTACGGAAAACTTCACTAACTGTAAATATGCAGTGGTTGCAGATTCGTATTGCGCGGGGTAACGTATTTACACCGCGCAACGTCAGCGCGACCAATCTTCCTCAAGGAGTCACCCGAATGGGTAAAGTTTTGCATGCCATCGGCGCGTTTAGCGCGCGCCGGGCCTGGGCCGTCATCGTGGCTTGGCTCATCCTGCTCGTGGGCGTCGGCGCAGCCGCCGTCGCGTTCCAGGAGCCGACCGATGACACCTTCAGCATCCCTGGTACTCAGTCCATCGAGACGTACGAGAAGTACGGCGAGGAGTTCCCCGGAGCAGGCGGAGCAACCGCTCAGATTGTGGTGGCCGCACCCGAGGGTGAGACCCTTGTGGACCCCGATGCGACGGCCGCCATTGGCGAGTCAGTCGCCGCCCTCAACACCACGGATGACGTGACGGGCGCGACGGACCCCTTCCAGTCGATGGCCGTCGCTCCTGACGGCAGCGTCGCGTACATCTCAGTCAGCTACGCCGAGGACGCGGGACAGCTGCCCGAGGGTGCGCTCGACAACGCCACCGAGGCAGCTCAGCCGATGGTCGACGCCGGCCTCCAGGTCGAATACGCGGGTACAGCCTTTACGCCACAGGCTCCTGCGGGCGGCGCCGGTGAGGTCATCGGAATGCTCGTCGCGATCGTGGTGCTCTACATCACCCTGCGCGCCGTCGTGGCGGCGGCTCTACCGTTCGTCACCGGCATCGCAGCCGTTGGTGTGGGCGTGGGCTCCGTCACCGCCCTGACCGGGTTCGTTAGCTTGCCGTCTACCGCGACGGTGCTGGCCCTCATGCTCGGCCTCGCGGTCGGCATCGACTACTCGCTCTTCATTCTTGCGCGACACCGGTCCCAACTCCTCGAGGGTATGGAGACCAAGGAGTCAATCGCTAAGGCCATCGGCACCTCGGGTGCCGCCGTGGTCTTCGCCGGAGCGACCGTCATCGTGGCTCTCGTTGCCCTGTTCATGGCGAACATCCCGTTCCTCACAGCCATGGGTAACGCCGCCGCCGCCACCGTGGCACTCGCCGTGATCGCGGCGCTGACTCTTCTTCCCGCAGTGATGAGCCTCGCGGGTCACCGCATCCTTCCCAAGAAGATGCGCGCTCAGGTCGAGGCGAGCCAGAACGGCACTGCAGAGCCCATCGTGGCTGAGCCCAGCACCAACCGCTGGGCCCGGTTTGTCACCAGCCGTCCCGCGACTGTTTTGGTCGCAGGAATTGTGGGTCTGGGAATCATTGCCATTCCCGCCGCCGACCTGCGCCTGGGACTCCCGTCGGCTGCCTCGCAGCCGGAGGAGAGCACGGGATACAAGGCGTACGAGCTGCTTGCCGAGGGCTTCGGTCCCGGCTTCAATGGTCCGATCCTTGTTCTCGCTGAGACGGATGATGCCGCGGACGGTCCCGCAAACGTCGCCGCCATTGGCGAAGACTTTGCAGCGATCGACAACGTGGCGTTTGTCTCGCCTCCGGTCCCCAACGCGGACGGCAGTGCATACCTCTTCCAGGTCATTCCGACCACCGCACCGGACAGCGCGGAGACCGAGCGGGTTGTCCACGACATTCGTGAGGTCGAAGCGGCGGGTGACGTCACGTTTGGTGTGACCGGCGAGACCGCGATCCAGATTGACGTCTCGGAGGGTATCTCCGCGGCCCTGCCCGGCTACCTCCTTGTGGTCATCGGCCTGGCGCTGATCCTGCTGCTGATCGTGTTCCGATCCATCCTGATCCCCATCAAGGCGCTGCTGGGCTTCCTGCTCACACTCGCCGCGACCACCGGAATGCTCGTTGCGGTGTTCCAGTGGGGATGGCTGTCCAGCCTCTTTGGTGTCGAGTACACCGGTCCCATCGTCGCCTTCCTGCCCATTATCGGCATCGGCATCACGTTCGGACTGTCCATGGACTACGAGGTATTCCTAGTCAGCCGCATGCGCGAGGAGCACTTGAGTGGCCGCGGTCCCAAGGAATCGATCGTGGTGGGTTACTCGCACACCGCTCGCGTAGTGGTGGCTGCCGCGCTCATCATGGGATCCGTCTTCTTTGGGTTCATGCTCGACGACGACGTGATCATCAAGTCGATCGGCTTCGCGCTCGCGTTCGCCGTGCTATTCGACGCGTTCGTGGTCCGCATGACGCTGGTTCCCGCGGCCATGGCCCTGATGGGCAAGGCCGCGTGGTGGATGCCCAAGTGGCTCCAGAAGATCGTGCCGGAGATTCACCTCGAGGGCGACCCCGAGGACCGCAAGGTCATCGACGCCGAGCCCACAGAGGACGACAAGATCGAGGTGGGCTCGCGCTAGCCGCACTTTATTAGTCAGACAGCGGGGCTGGGGTGCAATCGCACCCCGGCCCTGCTTTCGTTCTGGCTCCCGTTGCCGATAAGTTAATGACAAACTCTGTCACTAAGCGAGCAACGGAGCCAGCGCATGAAGGCAATGATTCAGAAGGAGTTCCGCGAGCTTCGCAGGGACAAGAGAACGATGGCGATGCTCATCGCGCTGCCGATCCTGCTGCTGGTGATCTTTGGCTATGCCGCCAACTTCACGATCGATGACATCAGCACCAGGGTGGTGGGTCCCGGATCTGAGCAGGTGACCGCCCAACTGCCAGACCTCTTTGAGGTGGACGCGGATGCAGCGGCCGCAGATGACGATGCCGACGGAGACACCCAGACGGCGCTAGACCTCGTGCGCGACAACAAGGCCGACGTCGTCATCGACACCACCACCACGCCACCCACGGCCTACCTCGACGGCTCGAGCCTGTTCTCCGCGCAGACGGCCAAGGGTGCCCTCGCGCAGATGCCTGACGGTGCCGTTACTATCGACGTCCTCTACAACCCGGACCTGACCACCGCCTGGGTCATGGTTCCGGCGCTGATCGGGCTGATCCTGACCTTCATCGGCACCATCATCACGAGCATCGGCCTGGTGCGTGAGCGCCAGAACGGCACGCTTGAGCAGCTCGCGGTAATGCCCCTCAAGCCATCAGACGTGATCGTCGGTAAGATCGCGCCGTACTTCATCCTGGCTGCGCTGGACATGATCATCGTGACGCTGTTGGGCGTGTGGATCTTTGATGTCCCGTTCAACGGCAACGTCGCGCTGTTTGGCGTTGGCGGCGCGATCTTCCTGTTCGTGGTGCTGGGCCTTGGCGTGCTGATCTCGACCGCCTCGCAGACTCAGGCGCAGGCCATCCAAGTGGCCATGATGATCCTGCTACCGCAGATCCTGCTGTCGGGCTTCATCTTCCCGCTGTCCGCCATGCCGGCGGCCATCTCCTGGATTGGCTACATCCTGCCGTTGACCTACTGGGTCAACATCTCGCAGGGAATTCTGCTACGGGGCGCCGATCTCGCCTCCCTGTGGCCGTCCTTCGCGGTGCTCGCCGTCATGGCGGTGGTCATCTTCACCGCAGCAGTGCTGCGTTTCCGCCGCGACCTCGCGCCCAGCTCACGCCGCAAGTCTCAGAAGTCAAGCAAGGCGGGCAAGTAGTGTCCGCCTGGGGAGCCCGCGAGCTCACCGTCACGTACGGCGACACGGTGGCGCTGAGTAGCGTGAGCGTGGACGTGCGCGAGGGCGAGGTGCTCGCAGTCGTGGGCGGCGATGGGGCGGGCAAGACCACCCTGTTGCGCGCGCTCGCCGGGGCGGTGCCCGCATCCGCCGGCGCCGTCGACGCGCCAAGCCTGTCCAGCATCGGTTTCATGCCGACGGCCGCAGGTGTCTGGCGCGACCTGTCAGTGGACCAGAACATCGACTTTGTAGCCTCGGCGCAGGGAGTGACGGGCGCGACGCTCGCCGAGCGCCGCGAGCAGCTGCTTGCGGACACCGGACTCGAGGGCGCGACCAAACGCCTCGCCGGGCAGCTTTCCGGCGGCATGCGGCAGAAGTTGGCCTTCGCGCTCGCCATGATCCATCGCCCCCCGATGCTGATTCTGGACGAGCCGTCCACCGGCGTCGACCCCGTCAGCCGCGTCGACCTGTGGCGCATGATCTCGCAGGCGGCCGTGGATGGCGCGGCCATCATCATGGCCACGACGTACCTGGACGAGGCGGAGCGGGCATCGCGCGTGCTGGTGCTGGATGGCGGCGAGGTTCTGCTGGCCGGAACGCCGGCCGATGTCATGGCCAACGTTCCCGGTCACGTCGCCGATGCTGTGGGAACCCCGGACCGCGCGCGGTCCTGGCGACGCGGCAGCCAGTTCAAGACGTGGTCGCCCGACGAGCCGACCGATGGAGCGGCCCGCGCGGACGATCTCGAGGATGCCGTGATTGCGGCCACGCTGGCGAAGGAGACGAGCAATGCCTGAGCCCCTCATCTCCGCGCGCGGTGTGACCCGCAGGTTTGGTGACTTCACGGCCGTCGACGACGTCTCGCTCGAGGTCGCCCCCGGGGAGATCGTGGGGCTTCTCGGTGCCAACGGCGCGGGCAAGACCACGCTGATTCGCATGATCTTGGGGCTGCTGATCCCCACCGAGGGCGACTTGTCGCTGTTTGGCGAGGCGCCGTCGCGCGAGACCCGGGCGCGACTCGGCTACGTCTCACAGGGACTTGGACTGTGGGACGACCTCACGGTTACCGAGAACCTCGCCTTCGTGGACGGCGCGTTCGGCTCAGCAGCCACCCCGGTGCCCGACTCCCTGCGTGACGCGGGCGACTCACTGGTGGTCGGCATCGGCCTGGGCGGGCAGCGCCAGCTGGCCTTCGCCGCGGCACTGGGTCACAAGCCGGAGCTGCTGGTCCTCGATGAGCCCACCTCGGGCGTGGACCCGCTTGCGCGGGCCCGCTTGTGGGACACCGTGCGTGACCAAGCGGACGCGGGGGTGGGCGCGCTGGTCACCACGCACTACATGCAAGAGGCGGAACGCTGCGATCGGCTGATGCTGATGTCGCGCGGGGTGGCCGTTGCACAGGGAACCGTAGCGGACATTGTGGGAGACACCACCGCCACAGAGGTACGCACCCCACACTGGCAGCAGGCCTTCACCGCACTGAACGATGCGAACATCCTGGTCGCGCTCGCGGGCACCCACGTGCGGGCGGTGGACGCCACGGAAGATGAGGTGCGCGCGGCCTTGATTGAGGCCGGCGTCACGGCGGACCTGGTCCCGATGCAGGCGACGCTCGACGAGGCGATGGTCGCGCGCGAGCGGGCAACCGTCTGAGTGGTTCCGCGCACCTAGGCGACGGCCGCGCCTGACCCGGCCGCGGCATCGGCGAGGCAGAATAGCGGGATGAGTCTCACCGATCGCTTCTACAAATTGCCTAATGCGTGGCAAGCAGTCCTTCCCGGCGTGCTCCTGGTGCTGGTGGGAGGCGCGGCCTTCGCCGCGATCCTCGATTCAGTGCTCGAAGGCAACGACCTCGAGTCTTGGGACCAGCCGATTCTTGACTGGATGGTGTCGATCCGCACCCCGTGGCTCACTGATGTGATGACGTTCGTCACCAACATGTTCGGACCCGTCATCCTGCCCATCATCATTGCCATCGCGTGTGCAATCTGGGGACTCGTGACGCGCAAATGGCGCGACCCCATCCTTCTCGCCAGCGCCATGGTGATGTCCACCGTGCTGTCGACGCTCATCAAGATCATCGTGCAGCGGCCGCGTCCCGAGGAGGACCTGCAGGTGGTGCCGGGATTCGAGACGTCCTTCTCGTTCCCCTCGGGGCACACCACGGGAGCATCGACCTTGGTGCTCGTCGCCGGCTACCTGCTGTGGCGTGAGCGGCGAAGTAAGAAGATGCTCGCCGTATGGATGGTCGTGTCGGTGTTCATCATCGGACTCGTAGGCGCGAGCCGACTGTACTTGGGGTACCACTTCCTGAGCGATGTGCTGGCAGGCGCCTGCCTGGGGCTCGTGACTCTGGGGCTGGTGGTCACGGCCTCGAGGCTGCTTGACCTGCGTGCCGGCCGAGACCCGGGCCGCCCCGACGAGGACGACCCGGCGCTCGAGGGCACCGAAGACGCAGTGACCTAGGCCGCGCGCTCGCGGACCACCGTGGCGATGTCCACCTTCTTGACGGCCCGCGCCGCGGGAATCTGCGAGATCAAGGCGGCCGCAAGGACACCCAGGGCGGCAGCCGGTAGCACCCACCACGACCACATGAGGTCGAGCTGGAACAGGTCGTTGTTGAACGTGTTCAGGAACTGCTGAGCCGCGACCGCACCCATCCACAGGCCGAGTGGGATGGCGAGGATGGTTGCCAGCAGGCTCTCCACCGCGATCGCGCCGGCCACCTTGCGCACGGGCGCACCCGCGGCACGCAGCGTGGCGAGCTCGCCCGTGCGCTCGACCACGTTGACGGCCATCGTCACGTACATCACGGCGAACGCGAGGATCGCGCCCAGCAGGATCATGATGCCGATGAAGGCCCAGAACAGGCCCAGGTAGTCGTCGATGGTGGAGATGATGGCGCGCGTGTCCTGATAGGCCACCACCCCATCAAGCTGTGTGATGGTCTGGCGCATCTGGTCGCGGTCTACGCCGTCGTCGAACGAGAGTGCGAACGCCTCCGCACTGGTCTCCGGCAGGATCGTGGCCGCCGCGTCGTTGGTCGTGTAGACCGAGGTGCCGATGGGCTCGTCGAGGAAGCCCGCGATGGTCACGTCGGTGTCGCCAGCATCGGTAGACAGGGTGATCGAGTCGCCCACACCCACGTCGAGCAGGTCGATGACGGCTTGGCCGATCAGCACGCCATCGGTCGGCAGGTCGATGAACGAGCCGTCCTGTGAACGGAAGCCATGCATCGTGGTGTCCGGCTCGTACCCGTGCAGCAGCGTGGCGTAACTGTCAGCGTCCGCCACGATGGTGACCTGGCCGAGCGTAGTCGGCTCCACGGCGGAGACGCCGTCGACGTCGGCGAGGGCATCGCCCACTCCCGCACCCTGCTGGGCGGCCACAGTCGCATCCTCCAGGTTGATCTCCGTGTACTGGAGGTTCACCGCCTGGACGATCGAGGTCATCATGCCCGAGGAAGTAAGCACCAGTACCAGCGCCAGCACGGTGCCGAGCATGGTTGCGAAAGTGCGCTTGCGGCTGCGGACAATGTCTCGCAGCGCCATGCGGGCTGAGACCGGCAGCCAGTCCAGTCGGGCGACCATGCGGCTCCACGCTCCGGGGGGCTTGGAGGAGCCGGCTGTGCGCATGGCGGCGGCCGGGGCGGTGCGCGACGCGGTAACGGCAGGCCCGAGCGCACCCAGGATGCCCACCACGATTCCGAACGCAAGCCCGATCGCGATCATCCAGGGGTAGTTGTGGATCACCGTGTCGGGAACGCCAACAAAGCCGGTGTACGCGGTGGTGACGGCGCGGTTGGCTAGCATGCCGAGCGCGACGCCCAGCACCGAGCCGATGGCACCGATGACGATTCCCTGGCCCAGGTAGTGGCGCAGCACGCGACCGCGGCGGGCTCCGGACGCCATGAGCGTGCCAATAATTGGCCGCTCCTGGATGATGCGGCGCGCGAGCAAGACCCACGACGCCACCCCTGCGGCGATCAGGAACATCGCGGGGAAGGCTTTAGACATCTCGTCGAACCCGTCCAGGTCCTCGCTCAACGTCGCATTGGACGCCTGATCTTCCCAGGGCGTGATAGCCGTGGCGCCAGCATCTCGCATCGCCTTCTGAACGGCGTCGCCGTCGGCGGCCGATGCATCGGCTGGCATGAGCGCCAGGGCCTGGTTGGGGCCCTCTCCGAACCACTGCTCCGCCATATCCTCCGGCGCGTAGGCCACCGCGAAGGAGTGCGGGTCGCTCATGATGTCCTGGCGGCTGCGTGCGGGCCAGAGGTACTCGGGGGTGTCCACGACTCCCTGGACGGTTACGGTGACCCAGCCGTCGAGGCCAAAGATCTGGAGGGTGTCGCCCGGGCCGATGCCAAACGTTTCCGCCGCATGCGTCTCGAGCAGCACCTGGTCGGTGGCCCCGTCGTCAAAGTAGTCGCCGTCAATGACGTCCACGTCGTCGATGGTGGGGTGCGCGTCGGTGGGCATTCCCACCACGCGACCTAGGAGTTTAGTGTCCTCGATCAGCATCGGAGGGTCTACCTGTAGCCGCGTGATGGCGTCCGATGCACCCGCATCTGTGGCGGCCGTTGCGACGTCCGTGGGGACGCCGCCGGTGGCGACGTAGTCAGCGAACGCGAGGCGATCGTAGGTCTCCTGGTAGGAGGCGCTGAGGTTCTGATACGCCCCCGCAGTGGCGACGTAGACCATCACGCCCAGCATGATGGTGACCGCGACGGCCGCGACCTGACGCCATTGGCGCTTGAGGTCGCGGATCGACTTGTGTGTGGTGGCGCGCATCTGCTGCTACCAGGTCACGTCGGCGGCATCGGCCGGGTTGTCGTTGACGGTGGATGACTCGATCTTGCCGTCCACCACCGTGATGACCCGGTCCGCGATTTGGGCGACGGAGACGTTGTGGGTGACGATGATGACGGTGCGTCCCTCGCGATGCAGGTCCTGGAGCAGGCCGAGGATCTGACGCCCGGTCGGTAGGTCCAGGGCGCCGGTGGGCTCGTCCGCGAGCAGGATGTCGGGGTCGGTCGCGAGGGCGCGGGCGACGGCCACACGTTGCTGCTGGCCGCCACTGAGCTGGGCCGGGAAGTTGTCCATCTTGTCGCCCAGGTCCACGGACTTCAGGAGGTCGGGCACGTGGGCCTTGTCGCCTTTGCCGGTCATCTCGACGATGACCTCGACGTTCTCGCGCGCGGTGAGCGTGGGGATGAGGTTGAAGAACTGGAAGATGAAGCCCACGTGGTCGCGGCGGAACGTGTCCAGCGTTCCCGGGTTGCGGCCCTCGATGTCCTCGCCCGCCACCTGAACGGTGCCGTCGGTCGCGGCGTCAATACCGCCGATGATGTTGCACAACGTGGTCTTGCCGGAGCCCGAGGGGCCGATCACCACGACGAGTTCTCCCGAACCGATCTCGAGGTCGATGCCCTTGAGTGCGTGCACGGCGGCGTCGCCGGTGCCGAAGACGCGCGTCACTCCTTTGAGACTGACTCCGCGGTTGGTCGCGACTGCAGTGACGGTGGGGGTCATGGGGTTTCCTTTCTGAAGACGCCGGACGTGTACGCGTCCATGGCATCGGCGACCCAGCGTTCTAGGCCTTTGGGGGAGAGGGGGTCGTCGCCGAGCACGTCGGCGAGGTGGTCTTGAAGCAGGATCATCGACAGGTCGTTGGCCATGAGGAAGGCCGCGCGCACGTCGGGGTCGGTGCTGGGTTCCATGGCCCCCGCGACTGTGGCGTCGTCGACGTAGCGCCTGGTGAGTTCGAACCACTGACGGATCAGCTTTCGCCCCGCGGGATCGCCGCTCAGGATTAGGCGGCGGAGGTAGGTGGGGATGGGGGAGTCCGCAGGCGTGGCCGCGAGGAGCACGCCAATCATGCTCACGGTTGTATCCTGCGTGACGGCGTCGATCGGCATGTCGAGAACCGCGTCGAAAATGCCGGCCACGTGCTCATCCGTGGCGTCGCGCAGTCCCTGCTTGGAGCCGTAGTGATGCAGGATCAGCGCGGGGGAGACGTGGGCACAGGCGGCAATGTCGCGCACGGTGACCGCGTCGGGTCCCGATGCTGCGAACAGTTTCAGGGCACATTCGAGGATGTGGTCGCGCGCGGACGCCGGCGGCTCAGCTGGGCTCGGTGGGGTGGTGGCGGAATCGGTCACGGTACTACTGTACTGAACAAGCGTTCAGTTTGCGGTGGAAGTGGGCCGAAGTGTCGTGTTGATTCATCACCAATGTCCGGATAAGTGCAGATTTGGTAAAAGTCTCGCAACCTTGGTTGTCGGAGTCCTCCGATACGCTTCCCAAAGACACAAGGGCAAAGCGCCCATGTCTGAGGAGAATTTAATGTCTGAGGTCAACCCGACCGGTAGCGGCGAATTCGCTGCTGCACCCCCCGTTCCGCCGGCTTCCGCGCCCGCGATGCCCGGAGCCCCCATGCCCCCGCAATACGCAACTCAGCCCCCGGCCAACAAGCCGTCCGGCACCATGAGCATCGTCGCGATTTCGCTCGCTGGTGTCGCCCTCGTGCTTTCATTCCTTGGCCCCATCGCATTTTTCGCGTGGTTCTTCGCGCTCCCTGCATTCATTCTTGGAATCATCGCGACAGTGCGGAAGGCTGACAAGCGCGGCCTTGCCATCGCAGCAATCATTGTGAGCTCGGTCGCCTTCCTGATCTCGATCATCGTCTTCATCGTGTCGCTTGCGAGCGCCGTCGATGATGCGTTTGACGACACGAGCGGCGGTGCGACGGTCAAGGAAGAGACGACTGACGACGCCGATGTCGCTACCGAGGAGACCCAGGCGGCAACGGACGAGGTTGCCGCTGAAGGCGACGCGGAGGACGCTACCGGCGATGCTGGCACCTACGAAAGCCCCGTCGACGCCGGCACGGTCTGGGTCTACGACGCGTCGTGGTTTGGCGAGGATGCCACTGTCTGGGACGGCGTCATTGACGGCGTGATCGAGATCCCGCTGAGCAAGTACTCGGATGAGGAAGGTAAGTGCTACGCGACGCTTGGTTCGCTCACTCCGACCAGCCTCGCTGAAGGCGAGAACTTCACGTCGTGGATCGATGCGCCGCAACTCGCGCTCATCGCGGCCGGCACGGTTCAGGACGGTTACGGCTCGTGCGATGAGGAAGACATCGAGGCTGCCGGCTATGGCAGTATGACCGATGTCGAGGTCGGACTCGGTGTTGAATACAAGTTCTACGACACGGTGTTTGTGCCGGCGACCATCACGGATGCGCCGGGACTCGTCGTCATCGGTGACGCGTCCTCGGACGAAGCACTTTACGTGAACGCAACGCCGTTTGACCTTCCGTAAATTGATCACGCGTAGAGCGGGCCGGGGCATTGAGCCGCGGCCCGCTCTTTGCGTTTGCCGTGCATGAGCTTTGCTAGCGTGCGTGCCCAAGCGGGATACGTGCCGCCCAATTAGAGAATCGGTTGAGCCTGCCCGCCGAGCCCCTCAAGACACCAGTGTCTGCCGTGACGCCGGCGCCGACTACCTCCCCTGCTGAGCAGGTTGATGGTGGCGAACGGGTGGACCAAGGAAATGGTCGCGGCGAGTCGCCCTTAGGCGAGACCACCCTCACGGTAGAAGCTCCAATAGGTACAGTCTTCAACAACGATGGTTGCGGCGCCTGGGAGCGGATAGGCGACTGAACGCAGACGGCCCCCGAGCTTTCGCAGGGGAGCCGTCGGACGTTAACAGTGTGAGGCTAGTCCTCGTCGGCCTTGCCGGAGTCGAGACCCTCCGATATCGCATCCATCACAGAGGAGTCAGCGAGCGTCGTCACGTCACCGACGGGTCGGTGCTCGGCCACGTCGCGCAGCAGGCGCCGCATGATCTTGCCGGAACGAGTCTTGGGCACCTCGCTCACCACGAGGATGGAGCGCGGCTTAGCCAGCGCGCCGATCTCCTTGGTGACCTGCTTACGCAGTTCGACGCCCACGTCATGGCCCGAGGCATCGGCCCCCGCAGCATCGGAACGCACTACTACGAAGGCCACGACGGCCTGGCCGGTGGTTTCGTCCGCGGCGCCAACGACCGCGGCCTCCGCGACCCACGGGTGCGACACAAGCGCGTGTTCGATCTCGGTGGTCGATAGGCGGTGCCCGGACACGTTCATGACGTCGTCCACGCGGCCCATGAGCCAGATGTCACCATCAGCGTCGTTCTTGGCGCCGTCGCCCGCAAAGTACATACCTGGGAAGCGTGACCAGTAGGTGTCCTCGTAGCGGGCACGGTCGTTCCAGATGCCGCGCAGCATGGACGGCCAAGGCTCGCGGACTACAAGGTAGCCGCCCTTGCCTGCTCCAACTGACTCGCCGGCGTCGTCCACGACGTCAACGGCTATACCGGGGACTGCGCATTGCGCGGAGCCTGGCTTGGCCGCGGTGACGCCGGGCAGTGGGGAGATCATGATGGCGCCGGTCTCCGACTGCCACCACGTGTCGACCACGGGGCAGCGGTCTCCGCCGATGACCCGGCGGTACCACATCCAGGCCTCGGGGTTGATGGGCTCACCCACGGAGCCGAGTAGGCGTAGTGAGCGCAGGTCGAACTTGTTGGGGATGGCCTCGCCCCACTTCATGAAGGTGCGGATCGCGGTGGGTGCCGTGTACAGGATGGTGACACCGTACTTCTGAACAATCTCCCACCAGCGGCCCTCGTGTGGGGCGTTCGGGACTCCCTCGTAGAGCACTTGGGTGGCGCCGTTGATCATGGGGCCGTAGACCACATACGAGTGGCCGGTGATCCAGCCCACGTCAGCAGTGCACCAGTACACGTCCGTCTCAGGCTTGATGTCGAACACAGCCTTGTGTGTGTACGCCGCGCCGGTCAGGTAGCCGCCGGTGGTGTGGAAAAGACCCTTGGGCTTGCCGGTGGTGCCGGAGGTGTACATGATGAACAGTGGGTGCTCGGCCTCAACCATGACGGGTTCGTGGGTCTCTGATGCCGGACCAACCACGTCGTGCCACCACAGGTCGATCTCATCGTTCCACGCGGTCTCCTGCTTGGTGCGCTGCACCGTGAGGACGTGCTTAACGGAGGCGCAGGCCTCGGGGTGGTGATCGCTGGGTGCGAGGGCCTCGTCGACCAAGGGCTTGAGGCCAAAGGCGCTGCCTCGGCGAAAGCCGCCGTCGGCCGTGATGACCAGCGAGCACTCGGCATCATCGATGCGCTGGCGCAGGCTCTCCGCACTGAACCCGCCAAAGACAACAGAATGAATTGCGCCGATGCGCGCACAGGCCAGCATGGAGATGACGGCCTCGGGGATCTGAGGCAGATAGATGGCGATTCGGTCGCCCTTAACTACTCCCAGGGAAAGCAGCCCGTTCGCGGCTTTGGAGACCTCGCGTTGCATGTCTGAGTAAGTGAAGGTCTGGGTGTCGCCGGGCTCACCCTCGAAGTGGAAGGCGACACGATCACCGCGACCCTCGCGCACGTGGCGGTCTACGGCGTTGTCGCAGGCGTTCAGGGTGCCGTCCGCAAACCAGCGCGCCACAGGTGCGTCCGACCAGTCCAGGGTCTCAGTGAAGGGCTTGTCCCAGTGGAGCTCGCGAGCCTGCTCGGCCCAGAACTCGGGGAGGTTCGCGGAGGCACGCTCGTACGACTCGGTAGTCGCGTTTGCCTGCGCGGCAAATTCGGGAGACGGCGGGAAGGACCGGGTCTCGGTGTGCAGGTTCTCTAAGGTGTGGGCTTCGTTGACCATCTCGCCAGCATAGTTTGTTAGGACTCCTTCCGTTTACCAATGTTGCGAGATTGTCATGTGGTCTGCAGGAATGGCCCACACGTGTCACGATGAGGGCATGGCTAATGCAGAAGGTTTTGACTACCGGACCCGCTCTAACGGCGAGGTCGCCATCTTCCACCACGGCAAGATGTCCAAGCTCATGCGCGATGATGAGGCCAAGGCGTTCCTGAAGGCGGTCGAGGACGGCGACGCGCAGCAGGCGATGGCTGACGCCGTAGGCAATGACGGTCAGAACTCGCGCCCCGGCGGCGGCCCTCAGGCTCCCGGCTCGTCGATGTCTGGTAACGGATCTGCGCACACCGTGACGGAGTTCCGCCGCAAGTCGATCTAGCGCAAGCCGGCCGGCGCATCGGCCGACCGTAGCTTTCGAGGGGTTTCGTAACGATTCGACGCCGTTCGCCTCTAAAAGCGCCGGGGCGGCTTTCGAGCGGGTAAGTTGCCTCACGTGAGTGCAACGACGGTCTCTACAGTTCCAGACGCGACGCCCGAGGGCGACGCCAGATCCAGCCACCGCATCTCCGGTGCGGACGGGCTGCGTGCCCTCGCAGCGCTTTGGGTGGTCCTCAGTCACGTTTATCAACGCCTGACCATCGCGAACTTGCCAGACTGGTTGCTCGACTTCAAGCTCGTGATGATGAAGGGCGCATTTGGCGTTTCGATCTTCTTTGTGCTGTCTGGGATGCTCTTGAGTTTCCCATTCTGGAACGCGTACTTGCACGGAAAGCCGATGCCGAGGCTAGGGCATTACGCCCGGCGCCGGTTTGCCCGCATCGCCCCGGGCTTCTACGCCAGCCTCGCCGTGAGCTTTGTGGTGGGTCTGTACCTGGTGCCGGATACTCCGTATGCCATCTGGCGTCTGATCTCGGGCTTTACCTTCGCCTCTGGACTGTCGTGGATTACCTTCTTCCCCGTCGAGGTGAATGGGCCGCTGTGGTCTGTTGGATTCGAAGTCGTCAGCTACGTCCTCATGCCGCTCGCGATGGTGGGAATGTTTGTCCTAGGCCGCCGCAAAGGATGGCGAGGCAAGCGCATCGGCATCGGGTATTGGCTACTCATCCTGGGAGTTGTCATTGCCGTGAATCAGTGGCTCGTCACTCACCTGACCACTCCCGATGAGTACAAAGGCTGGGACAAGGGAAACATCGGCGGAGCAGCAGAGTGGTGGCCCGACTACAACCCCATGGCACTGTTCGCGCACTTCCTGATCGGCATCATGGTGGCCGCACTGATCGTCATATGGCGTCAACGCTATGGAATGCTGCGCACGTGGTGGTGGGACCTCGTAGCGCTCGCGGGACTGGCCGGCGCTTTCTGGCTGGTGTGGGTGCACCGCGAGCCCCCGGAGCCTGATCACACCACCAACTTCCAGGGCCAGCCGTATCTATGGCCGTGGTTCGCCGTGCTCATCGGTATTGCGCTTATCGGCCTCGCGCAGTCGAGGTACCTTCACCGGATCGTGGACAACCGCTTCGCGCGCTTTACCGCGATGGTCAGCTTCGGCATCTACATCTGGCACTACCTGATTCTTCACCTGGTGTCGTATCTGACAGACGGCCAATTCGTGTACGGCGGAATCCTGAATCCGGTCAAGCACACGTGGTTGGCTGTCGCCGTGGTGCTGATGTCCTACGCGGTTGCCAGCGCGAGCTGGTTCTTGCTGGAGAAGCCCATCCTCAGATCCAAGTGGGCCACCAAGCCCGAGAAGCCGCGTGGCTAGTCGACGGTGAGGCTGTAGGCGTCGGAGATTGCCTCTTCCGGATCGCCCTCCACGATGTAGGAAACGGGCACATCGCGGCGCAGTAGTTCGAGCAAGGCGTTCACGGGCACGTCGCACTGAACCTCGGTGGGGTTGCCGTCGGCGTCTGTGAGCGTGTCGCAATACTGCTTGACCTCGGGGTCCTCGGCCAACGACGAGTACGCGATCGTGTACTGAAGAGTGGCGAGGCCGGAGATTCCCTCCTCAGTGAGGACGCGCGCGATGGCGGCGGGCTCGCCCAGGATCACGGGAGAGAGCATGTAGATCTTGTATTCACCTGCCGGGAGGTCCTTGTGCTCTTCCTTGAAGGCCGTAGCCTTCTCCTGCGCAACGGCGATCTCGGCCTCGGTGGCTGTTGCCCAGTCGATGTCGTCCCAGATGGCGCTCAGGTCGTCGGCTACGTCACACAGTTCGGCCCCGTTCATGCTGACCTTGCCCTCGGTGTACGTGGTGTTGTTGGGCTCCGCGACGTAGTACTCGGGCACGAACTCGGCACCCCAGTCGGGGGAGACAACCACGTCGTCGCGCGTCACGACCACGGTGCCTTCGCCTGCGAGGAACGCGCGCGCCTCGTCGCCAGTGACACGGAAGCCAGGGTTCGCCTCGAGCGTCTCTAACCCGTCATCGAGCATGACGGCGCCGTCCACCCGCGCCTCGATCTCGTTGGCGATATGTTTCTCTGGTGCGTAGGTCTCTCCGCACTGGGGTACTGAGTGAAGATCGGCGACGGAGAAGTTGATCGCTCCCACGTCGAACGTAAGGCTGACGGTGTCGTCACCGGGAGTTGCTGATGGCGGGGGAGACGGCGTCGTGACTGGCGCGGCGACGGTCTGAGAGTCCCGCCAGGCCTTGACACCGAACCATCCCGCCGCTGCGGAAACGCACGCCACCAGAACCGCGGCCACGATGATCAGTGGCTTGGGCATGGTTACTCCTTAGGCGTCGTGCTGATGGTCGCGACGGGCCCGCACCCGTACTGCGTTGAAGGCGAGGTTAACCCACTTTTGTTGCGGGTTTTTTACGGCGCACGGCGCGGTCAGGACTTACGCCTAGTAATCGGTCGTTATGGGGCAGAAAGTTGATCGAGGTACAGCAGCGAGGCGACGCTTTCCCCAGGCGTGTCGCCCTTGAGGGTCATCGTCACGCTGCCATCTATGACCACGCCAATGATGCCCACGCCCACGTCAACTATGTCGTCGCAAGCACTGACATTCGAGAACACTAGGTCGACAGTAGTCGGGCCAGTGAACCGGTCGTACGGCACCGTGTTGCTTCCCGCGATGGTGACGTCTGCGGCGCCGGTAATGACTGAAGTGAGGTAGGAGTCGGAGCCCTCGCGGTTCACGGGGGTGTAGGTCACCAGCCAGGCCTTGGCATCGTGGTCGAGTGTTAACTCTCCGGCGCCCTGCGTGGTGGGGAGAACACTCACGTTTGTCGAGGTGAACGCATTCTTGTCCATGCCTATCGTGTACGGAATGCGCCCGCTCAACGTGATGGGTGCGGCGGGGGTGGTGAAGTCGAAGGTGGTGCCACATTCGATCGGGTCCGATACGTCAAGTGGGTTCGCCTCCATGAGGTCGCGCACTGAGGAATCCGGATCGCCGGTGACGGTCAGCGCGATGGGGTCGCCCACCAGGGTGATGTTGAGGGGTTCGGTGAAGTCCTCAGGGTCATACGGCAGTGACACGGTTCCCGCGTCCACGTCGACAATCGCGCTTCCCGTCGCGTCGCCCAGGCACGAACGAGGCGACATATATTGCGCGACCGCCTGCTTGCAGTCCCAAGACCCGGGAGGGAAGCCAGCAGGCCGTTGGTCGCTAGGAAACTCGTTGACCCTGATGCCACTGTCGTTGAGATGTCGGAGCGCGGCCGCCTCCTCGCTGGCCCAAACGCGCGCCACCGGTATCACCTGGTACTCGCCTGGCTTCAGCTCTCCGTAGCCGATCTCGTCGGTTCCTGAGGTGCTCACGTCGGGGCAAAACATGCCATCGCGGCCGACTCGTGGAGTGCTCTCGTTTGCTTCAAAGTCGGAGTAGGTCCAAAACTGCGGCGACCCATCATCGGAAACAAAGAAGCCTGCGACCTTGCCGTCTTTCACGAGCATCAGCGTGACCGGTGTCTGCTCGACGGGCAGCGCGTTCGAGGAGTCGTACGTGATCTGCGCCGGGACTGGTTTACCGCGGCCGGTGTCGGGTGAGTCGAGGTCAATCATCTTTGGCGCGGCATCGATGCTGATGCCGAAGTGAGCCAGGGTCCCCGAGGGTGGGGGTGCGGCCGCGCCGCAATCGAGCATGGCTCCGAATCCGTCGTATTCGGGGCCGCCGTCGATGGGAATGACCGCGGTCGCCAATGGGATGGTCAAGTCCTCGGTGGCGGACGCCGAGGGCGACGGGGTGAATACCAGCGATGGCTCGGGGGAGCCCTTCACAAAGCCGAAGCCCGCGATCCCGAGTCCCACACAGGCGACCGCTGCGACGGCGCCGAACGCAGCACGCGAGCGGCGGCGTCGTGACCGTGTCGCTCGGGTCACCTGTGTGGGGGCCGTGGCAGCATCGGCCTCCAATGCCACCTCCGCCTCGCGCATGAGCGAGCCCAGGCCGCGGGCGATGTTGTCCCTCATCGGCGACCACCGCCTGTCCCGCTCAGTTCTGACGGACCGCTGGCGAACCCGTGAGGCCGGCCGGGTGCGGGGCGTGACTGCATCAGCAAAAGGTACATGGGGAAGGTCAGTTGGGGAGGTGGTGTTGGATGGTGAGCAATTGATGGGTGTGGGCGGCCGGAGGCGCGCCGGTGGCGGTCAATGAGATCCTGCCGTCCAAAATGGCGGAATCAATATGCGCCGTGTCGAGGTCGAATCCCTCGCACAACTCGACATTGGTCAGCACCAGGTCAACAACTTCCGGCCCGTCGTAGCGGTCGTAGGGCACTGTGTTGCCGCCCGCGATGGATGCCTCGGCCACGCCTACGATCCGCTGGTTGCCCGGGTGCTCCTGGAAATAGTTGTAGTTCTCGGTCACTCCCGCCACCAACCAAGCCTTGGCCCCGTACTCAAGGTCAATCTCGCCTGAGCCCGGGGTTGCCGCGAGCATCTTGATGTTGAACGCGTTGAACGCCCCTTTGCCCAATCCCAACGAGGAGGGAACATCTCCGCTCGCTACCACCTGAGACTTGGGCGTGGTGTAGTCGAACGTGACGCCGCATTCGATGGTGTCCGACGCATCAAGGGCCTTGGAGGAGTAGCCCGCGAACTCAGGCTCGATGAATGGCTCGGTGACGATCAGCGTGACGGGGTCGCCGATCACTGTGACGTCGAGGGTCGCGGTGAGTTCGGAGGGCTCGTAGGGGAGGGTGACGGTGCCGGCCTGTTCGTCGACAATGGCGGTTCCGATGACGTCTCCCAGACATGCGCGGGGAACGTAATTGTTGTCGACGGCCTGCTCGCAGTCCCACGACCCTGGACGGTAGAGGGCGGTGGAATCCACCTCCGGAACTTCACCGACGTAGATCCCCTTTTTGTACAGGTATTTGAGGGCAGCGGCCTCATCGCTGGCCCACATATGCGCCACCGGCATCACCTGGTACTCCCCCGGGTTGAGGTAGCGCCAATCATCGCCTTGGGGGGCGTCCTTGCTTACCTCTGGACAAAAAGGGCCCACCGGCATCAGCGAAGCGCCACCGTAGAACGTCTCGAAGTTGTTGTACGTCCAGTAGGGCTGACTCACTTGCGAGAGGAACCGGCCGGCGATCTTGCCGTCCTTGATCAGAAGCAACGTCACTGGATCCTGCTCAACGGGCAGCGGCTCTTCCGCACCGTAGGTCGTCCATGTGTCCACAACTGCTCCCTGGCCGGTCAACAGCGCGTCCGGTGCGATCGAAAGCGGGGGAGACTCGGCGATGGTGACCCCAAAGTTGTCCACGATGCCGGTGGGCTGCGGCGCTGGGGCGCCGCAATCGACCGCGGTCGTGAGTTGCTTATACGGCGCGCCACCGTGGATTGGAATCGTCGCATTGGCGAGGGGCACCGTGAGGTCCTCAGTGCCTGAAGGCGACGGCGATGGGGTGAGGGCGAGTGAGCCTTCGGGGGAACCCGTGACGAAGCCGACCCCTGCCATGCCCAACCCGAGGCAACTTACGACCGCGGCGATACCAAGAATCGAACCCGATCTACGATGCCGCGATCGGGCAGCGGCCGTCACGTCCGCGGAAGCTTGGGTCGCGTCGGCCGCCAAGGAAATCTCGGCCTCGTGCAGGAGGTCGTCTAGTCCGCGGGCGATGTTGTCCGTCATTAGCGACCGCTTCCCCCGGACACCTCGACTGTGATGACGTCTCCGCCGCCCACAAAATGATCCCGGTTTGGCGGTGTGTCCCCGGTGGCCCCTGCCAGGGCGACACCTGCCCGGTGCAGCATGTCGACCGCCGAGTTGGGGGTGGTGCCAAGCCGATCAGCGACGTCATCGGCAGAGCAACCATCGATCCACCATGAGATCGCCGCCACGCGTTCCCAGGGGCTCAGGTATGCGAGTACTGGCCCCAGCGGCGATGAGGTTGAGCCCACGCCGATGCCACGGTCGCCTACGCCGGCACGTTCGTCTGCGTCGGTACTTCTTGGTGAGGCGGTGGAGGCCTGCGTGCTTTCTGTCAGCCTCCGGTCCTTGTCGTCCACATGGTCGTTGCTTTGCTCCGGCGGGGTGAAGGCAGACGAGTGGACGGGAGGCGCGTACACAGCGTCGGCCGGTGCGGTGGCGCGTGCTCCCGTGGTGACGCCGGGCGCGGGACTGGCCTTGGCATCGGCCCGATGTTTGTCCGCGTAGGCACGGGAGATTGCTTCGCGGATGGCGGCCTCGCGCGCCCCCTCGGTACGTGGCGCCCGTAGGGAGCCCATGATGGCGACGATCGCGGCGTCCGTGAGCTCGCGAATCTCATCACGGTGGGGAGAGAGCATTGCCGCGTAGCTTAATAGCGCAGGGTAGCGATCATGCGTGACTGTGTCGAGCCCCCTGTTTCGCCGTCTATGCATGGTGCTCCGCTGGTGTGTAGAGGTTGTTATCGCTCTCGTGTCGTTGATCGATAAATCAGGATGCCTGCGACGACGGCGACCGCGATCGTCACCAATGTCGCGATGGCCGGGCGCGCGGCCGAGGTGTTCCGCAACCCCACGGGGCGCTTGAATCGAAGTACGCCCCAGCCGTTCTCCTCGCAAGCGCGGCGCATGTTTCGATCAGGGTTGACGGCAAATCCGTGGCCCACGATGTTGAGCATGGGCGCGTCGGTGATGGAGTCCGAGTAGCCGAACGAACGCGCCAAGTTGTAACCGCGCTTCTCAGCCATCTCCTCGATGGCATCGGCCTTGGACTGGCCGTACGCGTAGAACGTGATCTCGCCCGTGTACTTGCCCTTCTTGGACTCCATCTTGGTGGCGATGTGGCCGTCTGCGCCCAGCATCTTAGCGATGGGCTTGACCAGTTCCGAGCCGGAGGCGCTGACGATGATGACGTCGCGGCCGTTCTCGTGGTGACGACGAATGAGGTCGAGAGCTTCGTCGTAGACCACGGGGTCGATGTGCTCGTGGATGGTTTCCTTAACGATTGCGCGGACCTTCTTGACTTCCCAGCCCTTGATGAGTCCGCTGAGGGAGTCGCGCAGACGGCTGGTCTGACGCTCGTCCGCGCCGCCGACGAGGAACAGGAACTGTGAATATGCGGTGCGAATCGCATCCGTGCGGGTGACGAGTCCGCCCTCGTAGAACGACCGGGAGAACGCCATCGACGAGCTCGTCGCGATGATGGTCTTGTCGAGGTCAAAGAACGCTGCGGTGGGGCGTGGTGCCAGCGGATCGGTGCTCGTCTGTTCAGTCGTCGTTGCCATGCGTTAAGAGTAACCAGACAGTGTGACGAATGGCGAGTGTCTCGCGGTGCACGGTTGTGCACAGACTCAGATGAGAAGCGCTACCTCCACTGTTTTGGGTCCCTCCTCCCGGGCATCCCTTGCCGCGGGTCACGCTGGCCTCATGACTGTCCCCCCCGATGCTGACCGCTCACCGCACCTGGCGCGGCTGCCCCCACCGGTTGATCCGCTCGGGCCGTTGGCCGCCGTAGTGCGGCAGCCCGGCGTGACTGACGTGGTGGTGAATGCGCCGGGGGCGGTCTGGTGTGATCGGGGACTCGGTCTGGAACGCGTCAATATGGCCTTCGCCGATGCCGCGGCGGTGCGGGAATTGGCGGTACGGCTGGCATCGGCCGGCGGCAGGCGGCTCGACGACGCCAGCCCGCTCGTCGATGCGCGCCTGCCCGATGGCACTCGGCTACACGCCGCGCTGCCGCCCATAGCGGACGAGTGCGCCCTGATCTCGCTGCGCACCGTGAGGCGGACTCCGTTCTCGATTGCCGACCTCGTGACGGCGGGCATGGTGCACGTCGGCCTGGCGCCGCTTCTTGAGGGGTTGGTGAGAGAACGTGCGTCGGTGCTCATCTCCGGGTCGACGGGGGCGGGTAAGACTACTCTGCTCGCTTCCCTGCTCTCGCTGGTACACGACTCCGAGCGGATAGTTGTGATTGAGGAGGGAGGGGAGGTGAGCCCCACGCACCCACACGTGGTGCGGCTGGTGGAGCGGCGCGCCAACGTGGATGGCGCGGGCGAGATTGGGCTCGCGCGGCTGGTGCGAGAGGCGTTGCGCATGCGCCCAGACCGGATTGTGCTGGGGGAGTGCCGAGGCGCGGAGGTGCGCGACGTGCTGACGGCGCTCAACACCGGGCATCGTGGCGGAATGTCCACCATCCATGCCAACTCAGCGCTCGACGTGCCCGCGCGGCTGACGGCATTGGGATCACTGGCGGGTATGGGTGCCGAATCGGTTTCCTTACATGCGAGCGCGGCCTTCGACTGCGTGGTGCACGTGGAGCGTGGAGTAGCCGGCCGGCGCGTGGTGCAACTTGGCGTCCTCGACGCGGACCCCGGCCTTGAGGTGGTGGCGGGAGTCACAGTGCGGGACGGAGACAAGCTTGAACGTGGCCCGGCATGGACGCGACTCGCCGAGCTGGCTGGACTCACGTGGCGCGAGATTGCCGGCGATCTGGCAAAAGCCGAGGTGGGCCAAGGCGCACTAGGTGGCGCGGTGGTCAACGATGCGACGGCGTAGCGGTCGAGCGCATCGGGAGCTCGCGCCGTCGCGCGGCGACCACGCCCCATCTGGGCGTGACCTGCGGGACGTCGACCCACCCATCGTTCTCGCGGCTGTGGTGGGGTTGCTGCGCTCGGGCATGAGTGCGCAGGCAGCTTGGGAAACAGTGGGGGTCACTGACGTAGGCGAGGACGGCACGCCCGATCTTCCTTGGCAGGGCGACTGCGGGGTGGCGGTGCGGGCGGCGTGCCGGCTCTCGCACCGCACTGGTGCCCCTCTTGCGACCGTCCTTGCTGCCGTCAGCGCACACGTAGAGAGCACACTGGAGGCTGACGCGCGGCGCGAAGCGGCGGCCGCGGGGCCGCGACTAAGTGCGCGCGTCCTGACGTTCCTGCCGGCGGTCGGATTGGGGCTAGGGGCGGTCGTCGATTCGACCGTCATTCGGGTGGTGGTGGAGACCCCCATGGGGTGGACACTGATAGCGGGCGCGGGCGCTCTGACTATGGTGGGGCGCGCGTGGATGAGGCGCATGATGCGGGAGGCTGAGGAGGCCTCTCGCGAGTTGTGATGCGGTCGCGGAAGGGCAAGGCGCTAGTGCCTGGCGTCGGTGAGGCCGTGCCTGTGTCGACTGCGCTGACATTGGTGGCGGCCGCGATCGCCGCCGGACTCGACGTTCTGGGTGCACTGTCGGCAGTAGGTGAGGCGATGGGTGGCCCCAGCGGCCGTGAGTTGGGAGCCGTGGCGCGCGATGTTGCGGCCGGGGTTCCGTGGGAAGGCGCGTGGTCCGCTGCCGGGGCTCGTTGGGCGCCGCTCGAGGGGGCGTTGCGCCCGTGCTGGGTGGCAGGGGCCGCGCCTGGCGCATCGCTCGAGGCGACGTCGCGTGCGCTCGCAGGCACGGCCCGGCGTGAGGGAGAGAAGGCGATGGCTGAGCTGGGCGTCGCCCTGGCGCTGCCTCTCACGCTCTGCTTGCTACCCGCGTTCACCCTTGTTGGAATCCTGCCCATGGTGATCGCCGTCGCTATGGGCGCCGGTGTCTCGCTTGGCTGATGTCCACAGGCACGCCCCGCGCAGTCGCACTTCGCAAATCCGGGCACCCCACAGCGGGGGCTGAAGGCGCCGCGCGATGCTGGGAATCCATCAACCGAAGGGGAAGATCATGAACGACCAGGAGCATTGGAACGTGGCGCGACTCACCGAGGGATCGGCGGGAAGCGGCAGCTCCGAAGGGCAGCGAACGGCGGGTCGTGGGGCGCGTGGTGACGATTTGCGCAACGGCACCAGGAGGAGTCCCACGGGGGACGATCGCGGCATGGCCACTGCCGAGTACGCGCTGGTGACGGTCGCCGCGGCCGGGTTCGCGGGGCTGCTCATCGTGTTGCTGAAGTCGTCCGAGGTGCGTGAGTTGCTGATGGGCATCATTCAGGGCGCACTGGCCGGCTAGAAGGTGACGACGATGCGCTGGAGCGACGGCATGAGCAGTGCAAAGCGTCAGCGTTATGGCGGCGGTCCCGTTTGCGGAAATCGCCGCGAACGGGGCTCCGTCAGTGTAGAGCTCGCACTCGCTTTGCCGTCCGTGGTTCTGGTGCTGGGTTTTGTACTGACGGGGGCGTCCTGGGTGCGTGCCGAGGTGTCCGCGACCCAGGCCGCCGCAGTCGCCGCGCGGATCGCTCTCACCGACGGTGACGCTGCCGCTGTGGACGCCGCTATTCGCATCTCGGGAGGGGTGGCATCGGTATCGCGCGATGGCGCTTGGGTAGTGGTGTCGGTGATTGTCGAGGGCCAGGGGCCAGTCCCCGACGGTGAGGCCACCGCCCGAGTTCCGGTTCAGCCGTGAGCATGTCAAGGCGTAGTCGGATACCGGCGGCACAAAGGCACGCCGTGAGACTTCGTGATGACTCGGGTGCGGGAACCCTGCTTGCCATCGCTGTACTCGCGGTGGTGGGTCTGGTGGCGGTATTTGCCGGCGGGTTGGCGGGTGCGTCAGTTGCGCAGGTGCGGGCACAGGGCGTCGCGGACCTCGCCGCGCTCGCGGCCGCGAGGGCGGCGCGTGACGCGCTCGCGACGCGCGACCTTGCCTCGGGAAATGTCGACGCGTGCCAGGTTGCCGCAAGGGTTGCGCGAGAAAACGGATCGAGAACCAGGCTCTGCGTGGTCGACGCCAGGGGTGCGGTCAGGGTTGAGATCTCCGTGGCCACGAGGTGGGGGGATGCGCGAGGATCGTCGCGGGCTGGGCCCCGAGGTGCGGGCTGAGAAGGTTCCAGAAATGCGGAAAGCCCGGTGATGACTCGGGCTGAGGGATCCGAGCCACCACCGGGCTTCTACGACTTGACCGTAGCGCGGCTGAGGGGTGCGCTCCGCGGTCAAGAAGCGCAGAGTGACTTGCGTCCATCTGCTACGAACCTTGCGGCTCGTGTGTAAAACGTAACCCAGTTTCTAGCGGGTTTATGTCCAAAACGGCTCCTCCTGTGATGAATTACACAAGCGCAACGGGAGCGTGAAAGGGACATTTCGCCCCGAACGTCGAAACTGACCAGAAAGTCAACCTTTATGGACCCGACTCCACTCCAATGCGGACCGCAATCGCGCCGGTCTCGAGTGCAGAAAACATCGTGGTGATGCCTACCTGCACGTGCCGCCACTGACCCCGCAAGCGGTCTGTGGTCATTGGCGGCCTATGGGGTGGAGTCGATGGGCGGCTCAATGGGCTGCGCGGGCACCAGCAGGTACTCGCCAAAGGGATCGTCGATGGGCGTTCCACTGATGGTGAATGCGGCGGCATCGGCGGCAGCCCGGAAGCCACCCACGATGTTTGGGGTCTGTCCAGGAACGGCCGATGCACCATCGTCTAGCGTGGGTTCCTCGCCGTTCGCAGTGCCGCTGTCGGCAAATTCGAAGTACTCCTGTGTGACGAGCAGCTCGTAGTTGCCCGCGGGAAGATCCTTGCTGTCCCAACAATTTTGCAGAGGCACGTCGAGGTCGTACCCGAAGGTGTCGCCCTCAGTCAGGCTCTCCTTTATGGGCTCGACGTCGGGGTTGACGATCTGCTCGTCCGCCGGGCCAAAGGTGAGGATAGCCTCCTGGGGCAGGGAGCCGACCACAATCCCGTTCCACAGAATCAGGGCACCGGGGTCAGTCGTGTAGAGGTTTTCCGTGGTGAGGGCTGTCCCCGTGACGGAGACGGGAAGCAGTGCTCCAGGTTCGGCCGCGGGAAGGGAACCCACGTGGATGGCTACCCCCGTCTCGCCCCGGGCGGCGTCCGGATCAGTGGCCTGGCCGCAGACGCCCCACGCAAGCTGCGAGCCGGCGGCGCCAGCGCCAGCATCCCCGGCGACGGCCGGCAGGTCGGGCTGCGAAGGCGCAACCTCTGCTGCCGCGTCCGTCGCGAACTCGGCGTCACTCGAGGAGCTGAACCCATTGGGGCCGATGATGCCGAAGGCGATGACGCCGATGGCGGTCACGCCCACGATCCCGGTAGCGGCACCGCGCATTCCGCGGTTGACGGACACGCGCCGCGCGGCGGCATGAGTGGAGACGGAGACGCCGTCCAACGGTGCGCGGTCGGCCGCGCCACGCAGTGCATCTGAAAGCTTGACCATGGTTACTGTCCTTCTGAAGATCGGGGGGCTGCGGCATCTGCGGCGGGGGAGGGGGCAGCGTTTCGCAAGCTCGCGTCCTCGAAGGTGCCGAGCGCGAGCTCAAGCTGGGAGAGGCCATCGGAGAGGTAGCGCTTGACCGTGCCGGCCGCGATGCCAAGCGTGCTGGCGATGGCGGGAACGGTGAGGTCGTCGAAATACCGCAGGACCACGCAGGCCCTAACGCGTGGCGGCAGGGTGGCCAGCGCCTCGGCGACATCTGACCCAGCTTCGACCTGTCCGAACTCGTCGCGCGTCGTCTCCGCGGGCTTGAAGAGGTGCTGCACCCGCTGCCAGCGCTGCGAGCGGCGATAGCCGTCGATGTACACCGATGTGATGGCCCGGCGCACATAGCCCTCCGCCTTCGCTGCGGTGAGTCCAGGACGGGGCTTGGAAAAGGTCCGCACCAGCGCGTCCTGGACCAGGTCCTGCGCCTGAGTGGGGTCGCCGCAGACCACGTACGCGTATCCGAGCAGCGCGCGCTCGCGATTTCGCACCAACTCGTTCATGGTGTCGCGCCAGTCAGTCATCGTCCCTCCTCTGCCTCAAAGTCAGTGGTTGTCATGCAGTGTCAACGCACGGCACGCCCAAAACGTTGGGGCTCACCGCGCGCCGGGCGCGAACGTCGCTAGACTTCCCGCATACCCATCATGGGTGAGACAACGTGGTCTCACGCAGGCAACTCGTCAAGGAGGACGAATGTCTACATCCGTTGGAGCGACCGTGGAAGTGGGATCTTCTTCCATGACCATCGTCGCGGTCATCGCGGCCATCGCCGTGGTTTCGCTCATCTTCTCGTACATGCTTCGTCGCCAGGTGCTTGCCGCCAAGGACGGAACTCCCAAGATGAACGAGATCGCCGACGCGATCCAGGAGGGGGCGTCCGCGTATCTGCGCAGGCAGATGCGCACGCTGGTGGTCTTCGCGGCCATCGTCTTTGCGCTGCTGTTCCTCCTGCCAGGTGACGGCGGGGTGCGCATCGGCCGCTCGGTGTTCTTCCTCCTCGGCGCGGGCTTCTCTGCCGCCATCGGCTACATGGGCATGTGGCTGGCAGTCCGTGCGAACGTGCGCGTCGCATCGGCGGCGACGTTCCCCGGCGGCCGCAAAGAGGGTGCGCGTATCGCGTTCCGAACCGGTGGCGCCGTGGGTATGTCCGTGGTGGGCCTCGGCCTGGTGGGTGCCGCGAGCGTGGTTTTGATCTATCGCGGCGATGCCGCGGCTGTGCTCGAGGGCTTCGGCTTCGGAGCCGCGCTACTCGCGATGTTCATGCGCGTGGGTGGCGGAATCTTCACTAAGGCGGCCGATGTGGGGGCTGACTTGGTGGGGAAGGTCGAGCAACACATCCCCGAGGATGACCCCCGCAATGCGGCGACCATCGCCGACAACGTAGGCGACAACGTGGGTGACTGCGCCGGCATGGCTGCGGACCTCTTCGAGAGCTACGCCGTGATGCTCGTGGCCGCACTCATCCTGGGCAAGGCCGCCTTCGGCGAGCAGGGCCTGGTCTTCCCGCTGATCGTCACCGCGATCGGTGCGTTCACTGCCGCCCTTGGCGTGTTCGTCACCAAGATTCGCAAGGACGAGAGTGGACTTAAGGCCATCTACCGCGGCTTCTACATCTCCGCAGTCGTGGGCGCAGTGCTCGCGGCAGTCGCATCGTTCGCCTACCTGCCGTCGGACTTCTCGTCCTTTGAAGGTTCGTCCCTCGGCGACCTGCCGGGAGACCCCCGCATCATGGCCACCGTCGCCGTCTTTGTCGGCATCGGCCTCGCGGGACTGATCCTGTGGCTCACCGGCTACTTCACCGACGTGGCCCAGAAGCCCACCAAGCGAGTGGCGGAGACGTCGCTCACCGGCGCCGCGACCGTGGTGCTGTCCGGCATCGGGCTCGGCCTCGAGTCCGCGGTGTATACCGCGACTGTGATCGCCGGATCGGTCGTCATCCTGTTCTTCGTGGCCGGCGCCTCGGTGCCGCTTGCGCTCTTCCTCGTGGCGCTCGCGGGTTGCGGACTGCTGACCACGGTAGGAGTAATCGTGGCCATGGACACCTTTGGGCCAGTCAGCGACAACGCACAGGGCATCGCGGAGATGTCCGGCGAGGTGGACGAGGAGGCGGCCCAGACACTGACCGACCTCGACGCCGTGGGCAACACCACCAAGGCCATCACCAAGGGCATAGCGATCGCGACGGCGGTGCTGGCCGCGACCGCGCTGTTCGGCTCCTACTCGGAGACGGTCGCGACGGCTCTCGCTGAGGCGGGCGCCGCCGCAGCGGACTTCAGTTACGACATCATTCACCCGCTCACTCTGGTGGGCGTGATCATCGGTGGCGCAACCGTCTTCTTGTTCTCTGGACTGGCCATTGACGCCGTCACCCGTGCCGCAAGCGCGATCGTGTTCGAGGTTCGCCGCCAGTTCCGCGAGATGCCGGGCATCATGGATGGCACGCAGCGACCCGAGTACGGCCGTGTGGTGGACATCTGCACCCGCGACTCGCTGCGCGAGCTCGCGACCCCAGGCCTCCTGGCCGCCACGGCGCCTGTGTTCGTGGGATTCTCGCTAGGCATAGGTGCGCTGGCGGGCTTCCTAGCCGGAGCCATCGGTACCGGTGTGCTCATGGCCGTGTTCCTCGCAAACTCGGGCGGTGCCTGGGACAACGCCAAGAAGATCGTGGAGGACGGCCATCACGGTGGCAAGTACTCGCCGGCGCACGAGGCCACGGTCATTGGTGACACCATCGGCGACCCGTTCAAGGACACCGCCGGTCCGGCGATCAACCCACTCATCAAGGTGATGAACCTGGTGGCTCTACTGATCGCCCCCGCGGTGGTCGTGACGTCCTACGGCGCGGACGCCAACCCGTGGCTGCGCGGCATCATTGCCGCCATCGCCGCCTTCATCGCCATCACGGCGGTGGCCCGCGCGTCACGCCGCTCTCACGCAGCCGATGCTCGGGGAGAGGCCGACCGTGCCGCTCACTCCGAGGGGCGCGAGTCGCCCTCGCCAGGCTCTGCTGTCGATGCCGCGGCGCCTGAGGTCGACGAGGTGCCGTTCGACCAGGAGGCTGATTCGGCTCCGCGGCAATGAGGACATCGCGCGCGACGCTCGTAGGCGGCGTCGTTGGGGCCCTGGTGGTGGTGGAGTTCACCTCCGGGGTGTTGCAGGGGTACTACACACCGCTATTCACGGACGTGGCACGCCACCTGGGAATCCAGGATGCGGACATCAACTGGTTCGAGGCTGCGCAGCTGCTGTTGAGTGCCATTGTGGTGCCGTTCATGGCTCGCCTGGGCGACATGTTCGGCCACCGCAAGATCCTGATCTTCTCGCTGGTGGTCACGCTGGTCGCGAGCATCGGCGTCGCGTTCGCGCCCACGTTCCCCATCTTCATCGCGGCTTGGGCGCTGCAGGGCTTCTACGTCGTGTGGCTGCCTATGAACATTTCGATCATCTTCCTGCGGGCCCGCGACCGGCCCAATAGTGCGGCGCTGACCCGCAAGGGCGCCGGTCTAATCGTGGTGGCCCTCCAGGCGGGCGCCATCATCGGTGCGCTTGCCGGAGGACAGCTAGGCACCATCTTCGAGGGCAGGCTGTGGCTCACGCTGAGCGTGCCGGCTGTGCTGGTCGCGGTGGCGTTGCTGGTCGTCATCTTCAAGGTGCCGGACCCGGGAGTGCGCGCCGGCGGCAAGGTCGACTCGCGCGGCACGGTGGTGCTCTCCCTCGCCTTGCTCGCGATCACCGGCGGCCTGTCGCTAGTCCGGCTGCACGGCGTGACCGCATGGGTGTTCGGGATGGTGTTGCTCGGTATCTTCCTGCTGTGGGTATTCGTAAGAGTCGAGCAGCGCAGCGCGGACCCGCTCATCGACATCGCGATGTTCAAGCGCCCCGAGTTGTGGCCCGTGTTCCTCACCTCGGCCCTCTTTGGGGTCAGCGTGCTTGGTGCGCAGGGCCCACTGTCGACTTTCGCTCGCACCGATCCCGGCGAGGTGGGCTACGGGCTGGGTGCCAACTCTGCCACGGCCTCGTACCTCATTGGCGGCTACGTGATGTCGCTGCTGGTGGGTGCCGGGTTGTTTGCGCAAGTGTCGCGCTCCTTGACCCCTCGCAAGGTCTTGATCGGAGCATCGGCGCTGGTGGCGACCGGCTACTTCGCCCTGATCCCGTTCCATGACAGCTTTGGCCAGGTGCTCGGCTGCATGATTGTCGCGGGCGTGGGCTCGGGAGCGCTGGTGGCGGCGCTGCCGGCCGCCGCCGCCGCTGCCGCCCCTCCTCATCAGACCGGTGTCGCCACGGGGCTGACCAACACCACCAAGGTGATTGGCGGGTCCTTCGCCTCCTCGGCCTTCGCGCTGGCCCTCGCGGGAGGTGCGGTGGTGACGACGTCAGGGGCGGAGTCGACCGCGGGCTCGCTGTCTGGCTACATTGCGGTGTGGGCGATCTGCGGCGGGACCGCGGTGGTCGCCACGATCTTCCTGTTCGCCGTCCCCAAGGTCGCGTTCATGTCGCCGCCCATCGGAGACGTCGACGGCTTACCCGCGGCCGATGCTGGCGGCGCGGTGGCGCCGGACGCGCACCCGCGAGAGGGTTGAGTATGGGAAGGAAAGGCAGCAAGACGGACGATGCCGGCGCTGAGGTCGTCGCCCGAGCGGACACCGCGGCGGCTCACCTCTCGAGGCTTGTCCGCATTGCGACGGTGACCCCTGCGGCGCGCGAAGAGTTCACGGAGGCAGAGCATCAGAGCTTCGAGGACTTGCACGCGGCACTCCACGATCTCTACCCGCGCACTTTCGCCGCGGCGGCTCGCGACAATGTGGGGCGAGCCGGGCTACTGTTGCGGCTCGCGGGGGCGAGCGCGAAGCGGCCCGTGGTGCTGATGGCCCATCAGGACGTGGTGCCCGTGCCCGAGGATTGGGCTGGCGAGGGCTGGGAGCATCCGCCCTTCGCGGGGGTCATCGCTCAGGGACGCGTGCACGGGCGGGGAACGCTCGACGACAAGGGTGCGCTGGTGTGCGTGCTTGACGCGGTCGAGTCGTTGCTGGCAGACGGTTGGGCCCCCGCACGCGACCTGTACCTTCTGTTCGGTGCTGACGAGGAGTCCTATGGCGACAGCGCTATCGCCGCGACGGCCCTGCTCGAGTCGCGCGGGATCGTGCCGTGGCTGGTGCTCGACGAGGGAGGCGCGGTGGCCACCGGGGCGTTCCCCGGGCTGGCCAAGGAGATGGCCGTGGTGGGCGCGACGGAGAAGGGACTCGTCACGGTTGTCCTGACCGTAGACAGTGGGGGCGGACATGCTTCCACACCGCCCCGACGTTCGGCGCCGGGCATCCTGGCGAGGGCCCTAGTCGCGATCGAGAAGAACCCGTTCCCCGCAGAATTGAATGATGTCAGCCTGGAGATGTTCGAGGGGGTGGCGCCGCACTTGCGCGGCCCTCTCAGGACCGTTCTCCGCCGGGCCAGCTCGATGCGCGGGGTGCTCGCACAGATGCTGCCACGGCTCGGTTCGGAGATGGCGGCGATGGTCCGGACCACCACCGCGATCACTCAGCTCAGCGGCAGCCCGGCCCGCAATGTCCTGGCGACGTCCGCCTCCGCGACGGTGAACATGCGCGTTGCGGTGGGGACCACCGCCGACGCGGCGGTCGAGCAGCTGCGCAAGACCATCGGCGACAAGCGCGTGCAGCTCGAGGTCGTTGAATCGGACGAGCCGTCGCCGGTGTCGCCCACGGGGGACGACGAGCGGTTCGTCGCGATCGGCGCGGCCGTAGCCCAGTCATATCCCGACGCCATCACCGTGCCCTACGTGATGATGGCGGCGAGCGATGGACGCCACCTGGCGCGCATCAGCCCGGCCGTCTACCGGTTCTCGCCGCTGCGCATGGACGCCGAGCAGCGGGCGGCGATCCACGGGCCCAACGAGAATGTGGAGGTCTCAGCTCTGGGTGCGGGTGTGCAGTTTTATCGCGCTTTGCTCACTGGCCCAGCCTTGGGCCCCGCCACGCGCTGATCACGGCCCCAACAACTTCGCTTCTCCAACCATCCCGCCGCCCCAACAGTCCCGTGGAGCAACGTGAGGGCCGCCAAGCGGTGCTTCAGCGGCTCTCACGTCGCACTAGCGGTCAAAGTGGTGGGCTCGGTTAGCCTTTTCGCATGAGCACCGCAGCCTCCCAGCAACAGAACCCAGCCAGCCCGGTCCGCGCTGACTCCGCCCAGGCATCGGACTTACGCAGGGATCTGGAGGGGTGGACCGTCGACGCAATCGGCGAGATTATGGGAGACGTCGCCCTGCGCGCCCTGGACCGCGAGCAGGTGGTTCCGGCAGTGCTGGCCGCCCGTGCATCGGACGACCGCCTCGCGGTGTTGACGCGCCTCGCGATGCTGGGTGACACCGTGACCCGCGCAGAGGCGCAGTCCGCGCTCCCCTCGCTTGGGGTGGACGGCGCCGTCGCTACTGGGCTGATCGAGGCCGCTGGCCGTGGCCTCGACGATGAGGTGCGGGCGTTGGTAGATTTGCGGCCCACCTCCTCGGTGGGGGCCGACGGCGAGCTCACCTGGTGGATGGCATCCGACCAGGCCGAGGCCGTCACCGGGTCACGACTGGCGCCCGACCACGTGCTGGGGATGGGCGGTGCGTCGGCGATGCTCGCGTCCGCCACCATGCGGGTGCCCCGCAGCCGGGTACTTGACCTCGGCACCGGCTGCGGGATTCAGGCAATGCACGCCTCGCTGCACGCGGACACGGTGGTGGCGACGGACATCTCGCGGCGCGCGCTCGCCTTCGCGGAGTTCAACCGGGAGCTCAACGCTCCTCCTGCTGCATGGTCGCTGCGCGAAGGGTCGATGCTCGAGCCCGTCGCCCGCGACGTGGCGCAAGGGAGCCTGTTCGACCTCGTGGTGTCCAACCCGCCCTTCGTGATTACCCCACAGGGCGCGCCCAGCTTCGAGTACCGCCACGGCGGGCTGCCGGGCGACGCGATCGTGGAGTCACTGATCTCGAATGTCGGCTCCGTGCTCGCGCCCGGGGGTGTGGCTCAGATGCTCGGTAATTGGGAAATCCGCCGTGGTACGGACTGGCGCGAGCGGCTGGGAGACTGGCTCGACGCATCGGCGGCCGCGGGATTCCCGATGGACGCGTGGGTGATCCAGCGCGATGCCCTCGACGGCGCGGAGTATGCCGAGACCTGGCTACGCGACGGCGGCGTCACGCCCGAGCGCGGCCGGGAGGAGTACGAGGACGCCTACCGTGCGTACCTCGCCGACTTCGCTTCGCGCGACGTGGAGACCGTGGGATTCGGCATCGTGACTCTGCGCAGGGCACCCGCGGATCGCGCGCCGATGCGCCGCCTCGAGGAGCACGAGGGGCAGCTGCCTTCGCCGCTCGGGGCCCATATCGTGGACGTGCTGGCGGCCCACGACTGGCTGGCGCAGACATCGGACGATGCGCTGCTCGCCACCGCACTCACCGTCGCCTCGGACGTCACTAAGGAGACCTACGGTCGGCCATTGCTCCACGAGCCGGAGCACATCCTGATCCGCCAGGGTGGTGGGCTGGGGCGGTCGGTACGAGCAGACACCGCGCTGGCTGGGCTCGTGGGGGCGTGCGACGGCGAGTTGACCGTGGGGCAAATCTCCCACGCGCTCGCGGCACTGCTCGACGTACCCTCGGGGACGATGCTCGCCGGGATGGTCCCCGCCGTGCGCGACCTCGTGCGCGACGGGTTCCTTGTTCGCTAACTCTTACCAGTTTTGGCCGACATATGTTCAAAAAACGTGCGAAAGCGGGCCGTTAGTCCCGTAAAGCCGCCCTTTTCCGGGGGCATGGTTGAGATATCAGAAACACCAAATCCCCGGAAGAAGGAAGAATAATCATGAAGTCTCGCATCAAGGTACTCGGCCTGGCACTGTCTGTTATTGGCCTGCTATTCATGGGTGGTGGCGTCTTCGCCTACACCATGGTCGCCGACGGCCAGCACGCGCTGCAGTCATTTAGCGAAGCCCAGAACGTGACCCTCACCTACAACGAGGACGGCCAGCTGGTCGACCGCGGCGAGGTAGCCGGCGCGGAGGCAATTCTCGACTTGCTCGAGAATGACTGGGGCTACGCAGTTGTCGCTAGCGACCTCAACCCCAACGACCCGCTGGTGAACACCGGTACGGAGTACATGTACCAGATGGCACTTATTGCGCACCACACACTGACCGGCACCAACACGGTTGTCCTTACCGAGGACACGGAGTACAACGGTGAAACCTTCCCCGCCGGTACCTACGAGGTAGCGACCGATGGGAAGTACTGGACCGACTTCGACCGCTCTCACCCGCTTGAGGGCCCGGCTCGTGAAATGGCCTGGACCGGTACGGCTCACGGCCTGGTCGGTGAGCTGGGCGTTGGCTCGGTCACCGCTTCCACCCTTCAGCTGGGCCTCGGCATCGTGGCTCTGATCGAAGGCCTTGGCCTCATCTTCGTCGGAACCGGACTCGCCCTAATCTGGGTCGCAGCCGGCGACAAGAAGAACGAGCTCAAGGAAGCACCCGCGATCGAATCGATCGACGAGCCAGCGACTGTCTAGTCTGATTCGCTTCACGCGAAGGAGGGCCCGCAAGGGCCCTCCTTTTGCTTGTCCGAGAACTGGCGGACCGCCACGATCTTTTACCTGCTCAGAACGTACGCTGAGGGACCGCTACGGTGCTGGTGCTGGTGCTGGTGCTGGTGCTGGTGCTGGTGCTGGCCGTCCGCTACTGCTTGCCCTCGAAGCGGGAGGGGACAAAGGCCAACTGTGCGGCCACGTTGCCACGGTCGCGCGACACAATCTGGGCGCGGCCCGGAGGAGCGGGCGTCGCCTTGACCTTGCCGATCAACTGACCCTCGCCTGGGTCTCCGCTCAGCAGGATGCCGGTGGCACCAAGGTCAGTGAAGCGTTGGATGATGGGGTCGTAGGCGGCGCGGCTGGCGCCACCGGTGCGGCGCGTGACAACCACGTGCAGGCCGAGGTCCGCGGCCTGAGGCAAGAGCGGGGCGAGCGCCGCGAGGGGATTGCCCTGCGAGGTCGACACCAGGTCGTAGTCGTCCACCAGGATGAAGCCCTCGGCACCACTCCACCATGAACGCGACCGCAGCTGCTCGGGCGTGACGTCCTTGCCCGGGACCCGAGTCTGGAAGAACTGCACCAGCTCCTGAATGCCCTGTGTCGCCTCGTCGTGTGTGGACAGCGTCGCGCCCACGTACTCCTCGGGCAGGTCGCCCAGCAACGATCGCCGGTAGTCCACCACAAAGATCTTGGCCTTATCCGGGGGGTAGAGGCGAGCCACCTCGCCCGCGTACGCACGCAGGAACGAGGTCTTTCCGGAGTCCGCGTCTCCGTACAGGTAAAGGTGCGGCTCCTCCATGATGTCGATGCCGAACGGTGCGAGGTTCGCCTCGTCCACTCCGAGCAGCATCTGTCGTGTGTCGGCGGGGGCCAGTGCGCGCACCTGCTCGAGGCCAATCGATGACGGTAGCAGGCGGAGCTTGGGCCCCGCGGGCCCCTGGTACGCACGGTTGAGGTGACCCACTAGGCCCTCGATGCCGTTGGCTAGTGAAGTTGCGTCGCCCGAGCCGTCGATGCGCGGCAGCGCCGTCAGCATCTGCAGCTTGCGGGGGCTGAGCCCGCGTCCCGGTGCGCCGGCGGTGACATTCGCTGCCGCCTTGCGGTCCACCTCGGAGTCCGTGGGATCTCCCAGGCGCAACTCCATGCGGGTGCCGATCAAGTCCTTCAGGTTGGCGCGTACCTCAAGCCAGCGAGCCGCGGTGAGCACCACGTGCACACCGAATGTGAGTCCACGAGCCGCAATCGCCTGGATCTGAGCCTCGGCCACCTCGAAGTCCGCGCGCACGGTGCCCCAGCCGTCAACAATGAGGAACACGTCGCCGTAGCCGTCGTCGTAGCGACCCTCGGCGCGGCGCTGGCGGTACGTGTCGATCGAGTCGATGCCGTTGTCGCGGAAGTACTGCTCGCGGGCGTCCACAATCCCGGCGACCTCGGACACCATGCGGCGTACCACGTCGGGCTCGGATCGGGTGGCGACCCCGGCAAGGTGCGGGAAGCCGGTCAGACCGGCAAAACTTCCGCCGCCAAAGTCCAGCACGTAGAACTGCACCTCTCGTGGTGTGAGCGTCAGCGCGAGCGACACCATCGTGGTGCGCGCGAGCGTGGACTTTCCCGACAGCGGCCCGCCCACAATCGCCATGTGACCAGCGGCCCCGCCCAGGTCCACGGTGAGCGCCTCGCGACGCTGCTCCAGCGGAACATCGACCATGCCGATCGGCACCTCCAGGCCGCGTCCGCGCCACGACGGCGAGTGGATCCCCAGTTCGGGTGTCTCGGTCAGGTCGCCAAAGAGCTGGTCCAACGACGCTGGGGTCTCGAGCGGCGGCAGCCATACCTGGTGCGCCGGCGTGCCCTTGCCCTGCATCTGCGCGACAGCCAACTCAAACGTGCTGCGCTTCTCGCCCGCGTCGGCGACAACCTCAACCCCGGCATCGGCATCGGCCGGCACTTCGCGAGGCACGTCAACGGAGGACGGAGCCGCGGTAAAGAACTCAACCTTGGCGCCTATTTCCTCGGAGCCCGAGGTCCCCGAACCGCCTGCGGCACGGCGGCGACCCTTGGGCGGCGCGGACACGTAGGCGGCTCGGAACTGTGTCATGGTCTCGGTGTCGGACTTTAGGAATCCCACACCGGGCTGCTGCGGCAGCGTGTACGCGTCGGGAACGCCAAGGATGGAGCGCGACTCCGCCGCGGAGAAGGTCCGCAGACCCACCCGGTACGACAGGTACGTGTCAAGCCCGCGTAGTTTGCCCTCCTCCAGGCGCTGCGAAGCGAGCAGTAGGTGCACCTGCAAGGAGCGACCCACTCGACCGATGTTCACAAAGCTCTCGATGAACTCGGGCTTGGCGGCCAGCAGTTCGGAGAACTCGTCGGCCACAATCAGCAGCGCGGGAAGCGGGTCGAGGTCGGTGCGGCCGCCGCGGCGTGCCTTCTCGTAGTCATAGACGTTGGCGAAATTGCCCGATGCACGCAATAGCTCCTGGCGACGCGTCACCTCTCCCTGAAGGGCGTCCTGGAAGCGATCCACCAACGCGATCTCGTCACCGAGGTTGGTGATGATGGAGGACACGTGCGGCATGCCGGCCATGCCAGCGAACGTCGCACCACCCTTGAAGTCCACCAGCACAAAGTTGAGCTGCTCGGGGGAGTGGGTCAGTGCCAGAGCGAGCACCAGCGTGCGCAGCACCTCCGACTTACCCGAACCGGTGGCGCCAATCATCACACCGTGCGGACCCATGCCCTGCTGCGCAGATTCCTTGAGGTCGAGCACGATGGGCGCGCCGGTGGTGGTCTGGCCAATCGGCACGCGCAGCCGGTCGCGCTCGGGGCGTCCTTGCCACACGTGATTGAAATCGATGTCGCGCACGTCGGGCAGCCCCAACAGGTCCACGAGCTCGAGCTGCTCGGTGGTGGTCGCCGCGCCCGTCTCAGTTTGCCCCGAGCTCGTGTAGAGCGGTAGCAGCCGGCGAGCGGTAGCCTCCGCCTCGGGAATCGACATCGAGTCGGCGACGATGGTCTGAGTGGCGTGCGACAGGGTTACCAGCTCGGCGGTGCCCGCCTTGTCGCCCACGCCGAACGACACGCGCATGGTATCCGCCGCCTCCAGTTCGCCCCAGCGGGACGGAAGATCGATGCGGGTGATGCCTTGCAGTCCGTCGTGAGTCACGATGGGGTCGTCCGAACGTACGCTGACGTCGTCGGTCACCACGATGATGTGGGGAGCGCTTGAGTTGCCTCCGGGCGCAAACCGCGGTCGCTCGTGCAAATCTGAGGGGAGCATCTCCTCGAGGGCGCTTAGATCGGTGCCGATCATGCGCGCTGGTCCGAGGCTGTCGCTCGCCGTGGCGGACTGTGCGTGAGGCAACCATTTGGCCCACTCCCAGTGCTCCAGTGCGGCGGGATCCGCGGCAATCACGATCTGCACTTCGTCGGGGGTCTGAAAAGTGGCGATGTTGAGCAGCATGGCGCGCACCATCGCGCGAACTTCTGCCTCGTCGCCAGTCATCTCGATGCGCGCCCAGTCCGCGATATCCACGCCGAACGGCAGGTTCTTCTGGGTCTCGTGGGTCAGCATAAAGCGATGGGCGGCCGATGCTGCCACGGGGTCGAGCTGCGTCAAGGGCGGCAACTCTGGCGCCTCGAGCGTCAGGCACAGCGGCTGGTCGCTCACGCCCATGCGTGTCAGCAGAAAGTCAGAGTCGTCTGTGGACCGCTCCCATACCCGAGTGCGCTCCTCCGCGACAAAAGCCAGGGTGCCGGGAGAGGGGCTTGCCCAGTTGGTGGCGCGGCGTTGCTGGGTTGCGGCGACGCGCACGGTCTGGCGCAGTTCGGTCAGGTACGCCAAGTACTCGCGGCGAGCACCCAAGACCTGTGCCGTCCGCTGTGAGCGTTGGCGCCAGCCGTTAACCCCGACGAATCCCAGCGAGGACACCAGGAATAGTCCGGCTGTTAGGTACGCGGCTGGGTTGCCGTTGCTGTTCAGTACCACCATGACGATGGCGCCCACGGACCCCAGCATTGGCATCAGCGACGTCAGCATGCTCGAACCGCCGTCGGCAGTGGCGAGCTCTGGCGGCGCCTGAACTTGGATGGTTCCCGATGGCTGTCGCGGTGGGGCGAGTCGGCGTCCACTCATGCTCCGCCACCTCCGTTGGTGCCGTCGGTGAGCACGTTGATGGAGAACGCGCGCTGGCCAATGCGCACGCGCGTGCCGTCCTCGAGCACAGTGCGCTCGTGGGCGGCTAGTGCGGTGGTGTGCCCCGTGTCGTCAATGAGGTGAGTCCCATTCGCAGAGCCGTTGTCCATGACCCACGTGCGCCCGCGCGTGTGCTCGATCCGCAGATGAGTTCGTGACACTGTCTTCTCCGGGTCTTCGACCACAATCGCGTGATCGGTTGGCTCGATGGGTGAGGGGTTACGGCCCAGAACGAGGCCCGAGGTCAGCGGGACTTGCTCACGTTGGCCAGTGTCGAAAACTAGCAGGAGGTCACCGCGGCTATCTGGCTCCGGCGAGGCGGCGGCGTGGCCCGATCCCGGCGCCGATGCGGGCTGGACCTGTGCGGACGGGCTCGCCTGATCCCGGGAGGACGGAGCTGGCGGGGAAGATAACGGAGCGTCCGGCGGCAGAACTGCGGCGATGCTGGGTGCCGATACTGGGAACTGACCATCCGAGGGTGGGACAGTGAAAGAGGCGCTGTGGGATTCAACGCTGTGAGAGTTGGAACCGGCTGATTCTAGGTCGGACGAGTCTCGATGGTCCGCCGACTCGCTACTCCCAAATGCCACCTGCGCTGGCATCGCGATGGCCCCGGGCAGTGGCTCCGGCTCCGTGGCGCGGGGCACATGCTCGACCTGAGGCGACTGATATACGGCTGGAGCGGCCATGCCGGGAAGCCGTCCCTTGCGGGCTGCCGTGGGCAACGACACGGTCATGGTCCGGGTTGCGACGTCGGCCCAGCCGCTACGGCGGCGTTGTCCGTCCCACGCGCTGGAGGCGACCACCACCCACGCACCCACAATCCCCACTACAAAACCAGCGCCAATCATTGCGAACCGAGCTGCGGAACGTCCTACGCCGGGGGAGAAGGGGGCATCGGCGCGTGACGAGCGGATGCGTAATAGGCGGTTGCCAAAGGTCAGACCCGTGCGCGCCTCAAGTATCCACAGGAAGACAACGCACTCGAGGAGGGCGATTCCTCCGAAAATTGCACTGCCCGTAGCGACCAGTACCAAGGTGGCGATGACGAGCACCACCACAACGTCGATGGTGAATGCGGCCAGCCGCGCGCCGGTTCCCGTGTGGCTGCCCCGGAACCGTGCGTCGAGCGGCGGCACTGTGCTGTTGGTAGGCGCGCTCGCTTGGCTAGATGATGCCGTCCCCCCATTCACCTGCTCCCGTGGCCGTGCGGGTGTGGCGACGCTCGCGGGCGCGGGGGGTGCAGGAGCACCAGCGGCGGGCGACATTCCTGGTGGAAGTGCCGACGCAATCGGGCTGTCGGCTGGTGCCGCTCCCGGGCGTGCGGCACCACACCACAGGCATTGTGCGGCGGAGGAGTGAACGGGTTGCTGGCAACTCCAGCACGCCACGGTGGGTGTCTGCGCCGGCGTGCTCATCCGGACATCATTCCACGAACCAGCTCAACCACATCAGCGGCAAGCAAGGCGAAGGGAAGCGCGAGCGCAACAGACAGTGATTCAAAGACGTCACCCACGCGCGACCACGCCAGCGATCGAGAGCCCTTGGCAACGGGAACGATCATCGCGGCGGCCAGTACGCCCGCCACCAATAGCGACACAGCAAGGACAGTGACGAGCGCGTCGCTCGAGTGGCTCACCCCTGCGAAGGCAACTTCCACCACTACCGCTGCGGCGGCTAATCGAGAGGCCCACGCGGCGGTGGGGTCCGTGCCGTGCCGTGGGATCAGGGCAAGGGCGGCAACGGTGGTGACGATCAGACCGATGCTGCCAATGCGCACCATGAGCAACTCGCTGTGCATTCCGGGAATGACAAATGGGGCAACGAGCGGTGCGGACAAGGCAAGCGTCACTATGCCGGTGCGCAGCCGCGCGGCGGCGACGGCAACGGTGGGGGCGATCGCGGCCATGGTGACCGCACCGGGTTCGCCCGGTACCGCGCCCCGTACGGTCCACCGGCTGGACATGAAGTGCTTGTAGTTGATCGAGTAACCGTCGGGTAGCGGCAGCAAAGTCGTGGGAAGAAAGCGCATGCCAGGAGCCGCGAGCCCAAGGGTGATGGCGGCGGCGGATGCGCTTGGCCATTCCAGCAGCAACGTGGCGCCCCAGATGGATCCGTATACCGCCATCATGACCGACAACATGGTGGCGACCCCGCGTAGAGTGCGCTCGCGCGCGGCGACGGCCATGGCGGCGCCAAGTGTCGCCGCGCTGAGCAAACCCACGGTGACGGCGAGGTGAACCGATGCCACCGCATCGGGCACTGCGAGGGCGCCCGCGGCAAACGCGAGGGACAGAGTAGAGATCAGCGACACAGCTCCGGTGCCATGCGACGGCGCCCGAGCGATCCAGGCGCTGGCGGTGGCGATCGCGCCCAGCGCGAAGCCAAGTGAGACCCAACCGCGCGCGGAGCCTTCAAGTAAAGGTCCTCCTGCGGCGAGTGCAGCCAATGCACCTGCGGCGAGCAGCAAGGAGCTTGCCGCGAGCAGCCACCAGGTCGAGCGAAAGTCGACGCGCTTGACCTGAGGGTGGTCCCGTCTGGTGGACTGCTCACTTGACGTTGCACTCAAATCGACCATGGTCAGCAGCATGCCGTCGTCGAGGTCCACGAGCGGGGTGCTCGCAGCGATCTCGCGACCGGAGCGGTCCAGCAGCACGTCGCGGCCTGAGGTGAGGGCGAGCCCTGCGATTTCAAGCGCCTGACCCACCGAGTGGGTCACGGGCGCGCTGAGATCCAACCGTGCGCCGTCGCCAAGAACGGCGAGGCGTCTCAATTCAGTCGTAGTGGCGCTCATCAAATTATCGATTGAGGAACGCGTAGCGGTTGCCGGCTCGTCGAACGACTTCTGCATTCAGTTCAGGGAAGGCGCGACCCACGTCATCGCGTGCCGTGTGAGCGAGGAATCCCGCTCGTTCCACGGTGCTCGAAAATCCCTCGTTCGGCTCCGCAATGTGCAGCCTCTTGATAAAGGTGGCCACAGCGTTCGCTTGCTCAGCGAAGTCAGCCGACCGTGGACCAGCAATCGCCGCTAGTTGCGAATCGTTGTCGTTGACGACAACGGCGAGTACGGCGCGATCAAGATCCGGAAGCTCTTCAATCGAAAACGGAAATCCATAGTGAGAAAGATCTATGGCCATAAACGTTTCACCGTCCCAGTCACCGCGTCAACTGCAGAGATAAATGTGATGCGAGGATTTGTTTGCAATCTGGGAAACTCAATGGACTCCCAAATGTTGCCGGGTCGCATCGAGTCGCCGAGCACCACAGTAACGTCTCCTTGAGCAGACCCGTCTTGCCACTTGCCAGAATCAATGGGGTCCGGAACTGCGTCGGCTGCTGAATGCGCCCGTGGAGCGTGGGTGGGCGAGGCCCTGGAGACGACGAGCGGTTTGTCGCGCTCGGAACCGCCTTGCTTTGCTGGGGACTCACGAGGGGCTAACCGTTTGGCTCGGTCGGTTCTCCCAGCGCCCTCAAGTCAGTGCGAATGCGATGCAGCACTGAGGGGTCCAAAGCCACATTGCCAACGCTAGAGAACAGGAGGAGCCCGAATCCGTCAGGGGTATTAAGAATCAATGACGTAGCGGGGATGGTGATCGCGTTCGGCGTGCGGGAGCGCATCTGCTCAAAACCTTCGGCGGTAGTAAACGCCAGCACATTTGAGTGACCGTCACGATCCACGGTTACCGGTGTCACATTCCCGGAGTCATCGCCGACGTTCACATCGACAGGAACCACCACCACGGACCTCAGGAGCTGGTCGACCACCAACCCCTTGTCGCTGTTCGCCTTGATGAGCGACTCGAGCTCAAGTGTTTCGTCGGGAAGATTCAAAATCGCGCATCTCCTTCAATAGTTTGTCCACGTCATGGGGCTTTACGAACGAAGGTCGCCCCATCAGTTCGTCACCAAAAATGTAATACACACCACATTGGGGGCATCGACCGATTTCTAGGTAGGGAGACACGGCGCCGAGTAGGTCCACGAATCGCCATTCCCGCCGGCTCCAAAAGGGCCTCTGCTTTATGCAATGAGAGCAGGCTCGTGGCTGCCATTCCTGGTCCGTGCCCATCAGAACATTCCCAACGGCAAACGCGATCCGTCTGGCATGAGTTCGAAGAGGACGGTGCCGTGTGGCATGGGGATTTTCCCGTGTGCCACCAGTTCGCGAATGCGGTTGACCTTGAAGAGCTCGTCCTCGGCAATCGCCGTATATCCGCCTTCGACAAAGTGTTCAAAGTCGCCGGAATCGACGCGCGTCGGCACCCTGAGGTCAATGCCGTCCGCAGGTACCTCAAGCCCAAAGATCTGCTGTCCGTTGCGCCACGCACCCTCGACGCTAGGGGCGCCTCCGGTGGCAACTACCGCGTCCTCAACTGAATGGATGAGATTGGCGTCGTCCACGGGCATCACAAAGGTAGCGGTCCCTTCCCGGCCAAATTGGGGGACGTCTGAGTCGCGAAACATCGTCATGATCTTCTCGTCGAAGAAGGCAACGACAGTGTCAACGTCGCCTCGATACGATGGGATCGAACCAGGAACGTGAGCTCTGTCATGCGCCACGAGGTTGGCAAGGTTGTCGTCAATGGAAAGCGCAGGGGCATTCGGTGGCCTCACCGCAGGGGATGGTTCAGGAAAGGTTCGAGGTGCATCTTTGGCGCCATGAGTGAGCGAACGGACGGTGTCTGTTGCGCCGGTGAGGAGTTCGTCGAAGGCGCTTTTGAGGGAGCGGAAGAGTCGGGCCGCGTCGTCGAGTAGCGGCATCAGTTCGCCGATCGCTTTGAGAAGTTTGGTGACGAACTTGCCGACCTTGGCGGTGAGGGACGCGACTCTAGAGGTGACTTGTGCGATGGCGGCTGGTGCACCAAAACCTAGGGTGATGGCGGCCGTGGCAGCTGCGGAGATGGCGGTGCCTATGGCTTGGGAGAGCGCGTCGCGGGTGATGTCGTGGACTGCTTGCACGATGGTGGAGGCGATCTGCATGCCGGTGCCCATGGCGCCGGACAGTCGCCCGGCCGCAGCGGCGTGGGCGGCGCACTCGGTTTGGAACTTGCGGTACGTGTCGACCATGAGCCCGTGCTGGCTATCGAGGTCGCCCAGCACTCGGGTGAGTTCATCGGAGGCGGCTTGCATCTGCGCGGCAATGTTCTCCCACGTGCCCGCGAAGCCCATGACCTCGCCCGCGTCACCGGTGAGGTCGTTAAACCACCCTTTGATGGGTTCCATGTGTTCAATCAGCCAGCCGATGCCCATGCCGATCACACTGCCCAGCGGGTCCACCACCATCGCCACACCATCGGCGGCAGCAGCAAAGGCCCCCATACCGCCTTCAACCCAGTCACCATTCTTGATGCCTGAGGAGATCATGTCGCAGTCCTCGAGCAGGAACGTGCCCGCGAGAGGAGTGGACATCTCTACGCGGCCTACCACTAGTGAATTCACGGCAGTCACTTCAGACCTATCTTCCGCCAGCGTCGAGGCGGCGGCCGATGCTGGCCACGTGGTCTTCCACGTCGGATTCGTAGCGGTCGAAGTCCGCGACGGCCCCTTTGAGTTCCTTGGCGCTGCGCTCGATTGCTTCTTCTACCGACTCAATGGAGGACACCGCCACACTGGTGACCGCTACTGCTGGTGCGACGAGAAAAGAGCACATCAGCCCAAACGCACCGCCGCCCAGGTTCATGGAACGGGCAGCCGACGTCGCCAGTCCCACGCTGGTCACGACCTGGTTCACTTTGGAAATGTGACGCGCCATGACCTCTGCGTCAATGGCAATCCTGTCCGTCATCAGTGCACCCAGTCCCGGCCTAGTACGTGATGCCGGGTTCGGCGGGCGGGACCTCGCGAGCGGCGGCCTCCTCGCGTAGGCGTGCCGTCACGCCCGAGTCCTCACCAAAGGCTTCGGCAGTGAGTTGAACGGCCTGCTCGCCCACGGCTCGGTGTGCGTCGTTCACGACCTTCTTGATTAAGACAGCCAGGTCATCCTCGTGCAGGGCGCCAGCCTCCGACGTGAGCTTCAGCTCTGTCAGCAGACCGTTTGCCGACACTGCGGCGGTGACTTCGCGGTGCGGCGAGGTTGCCCGACCCAAGATGGTCTTCATGTCCGCTTCCAACGCGCGGGCCTTGTCGGCCTGGGCCTGCGCCTGACGAATCTGCTCCTCGACGTGCGCGATCGCCGCATCTGAATCCGCCCACGGCTGCTCAGTCATGGCGTCGCGTCGGTGTCGCGGGTGTCTGCCAGCGAGTCGCGCCCACCTGCCCCTGCGGCCTTGGACCGAGGCACAAAGTCCTCGTCGTCCTCGAGTTTGGGTGCCATGGGTCCGCCGAGGCCGGGACGCTTGTCCTTCTGTTGGCCGCCGGCGCCACCTTGTCCACCCATTCCCATCATGCCGCCACTGCGCGCACCTCCAGCGCCCGCACCGCCACCTGCACCCGAGCCGCCGCTTGCGCCGCCCGCTCCGGCCCCGGTCTGGCCACCACTACCGAGGAGGCCGCCGGCACCGCGTGCACCGGCACCCGAGCCCGCTGCGCCGCCAGCGCCGCCCAAGCCGCCACCGCCTATACCCCCGGAACCACCAAGGCCACCGGGCATCCCAGCCCCGCCTGCGCCACCGGGCATACCGCCAGGACCCATGCCGGTTCCATACCGTAGAGCTGCGGCACCTGCAGCCGCGCCGCCGCCGAGGGCCCCCGCGGCCAGACCCTGGCTAGGGCCGTTGCCACCCACACCAAAACTGCCATTCGCCCCGGGCCCAAAACTGCTTCCGGAGCCGCCACCGGAGCCGCCGGGAATGACCCCCTGACTGTTGCTGTCTACCGCGAAGGAGGAGTCAGGAACAGAGCCGTAATCGGGATCCCCGGACGAACCCTCACCGCCCGACGGCGCCCAACCACCCGAGCCGCCCAGCCCGGCACCAGTGCCGGAGCCAGAGGCGTTCGAGCCCGCACCAGCTAGACCTGCACCCGCGCTACTCCCGGCTCCGCTGCCGGTTGAGCCGCCGTAGCTGCCGGTTGAGCCGCCGTAGCTGCCGGTTGAGCCGCCGTAGCTGCCGGTTGAGCCGCCGTAGCCCCCACCAGATCCACTAGGTCCGCCGCCAAAGGTGTATCCCTTGGATGAGTTCCCGTTGTTTGCCGGGGCCTGATCACGATCGTCTTCTTGAATCTTCTCGGACTTTAGTTCAGCGGAACTCGTCTGGAGTTCCTCCTGAAGTTGGTTGTATGCCTCTTCGGCCTTCTTCTTCCGCTGCTCCTCCAGGAAGTTCCCGTAGACGCTCTCCGCGTAAGCAGGACTCAGGGAACGCCCCATGTCTGAGAAATAGATAGTGCCGTCAGGTGGCGTGCTGGCGGCGGCATGCCGGACCCACTGAGGGACGGTGGCTTCGGGCAATTGCGCCACGCGGTCGCGTGCTCGGTCGAGCGCGGCATTGGCGCTGTCTACGGCAGGCTTCTTGGCGACGACCTCGTCTTCAAGTTCGCGGAAATCCTTTGACAATTGAGCATACTTTTCGCGGATTGCGTCGCCAGTGGCGCCTTCGATGCCCTCGAGGCTCGCCAGCGCATTCAGGGTGCTGGCGAGCGCGTCGAACGCCTCGCGCGCACTGGTGAGGCCAGTGGTCTCCCAATGTCCTGCCCCAAGAATGCTGTTGAGTACCTTCTCGTGATCCATCATGAAGACTCTTTCTGTGAGCGTCTGACGACGACTACTGTCACGACAATTCCTGCGATGACGACGAGTGCGACGATGGCGATCACCAAGGGCCATGGCCACGCCGTGGAAGTGGCGTCGTCCGTCGGGGTGGGTGTGGCGCTTGGAGAAGCACTCGGGGTCGGATCTGGGGTGGACACCGCCGACGCGCTCGCACTGGGACTGGGCGTCGATGCAGGCGTGAGCTCCAGTTGCGCCGGCGTAGGTTCGCCATCCTCGGTAATGAAGGGGTTGGTGTCTGGGTACTGAAGAGGGTCGTCCGACAGGAGGCTGATCGTGTCGACGCTCCCATAGCCGTTCACAAAGGTTGGGTCGTAATACGGTTCATGCGGTGATTCGACGTCGGTGTTGTGGATCAGTAGCTGAAGGATCTGATTGTTGGTGGCGGCAGGGGTTTTTTGCATCGCAAGCGCGAGATTGCCCACCGTAATTGGAGTGGCGTAGGACGTTCCGCTGCCAATGCGCTGGCGATCCCAGGCGCCGTCATCGCCCTGCAATGCCACATCCACGCCGGGGGCGACCACGTCAATAAACTGGGTCATATTGGGTTGCCCGTCGCTATCGAGGGCTGGCTTGCCGCCCGGGCCAAAGGCCCCCACGCCAAGCACTCCGTTGAAGAAGTTGAAAGTCTCGTTGATACCAAGATCGTCCGTGTCGTTGGAGGTGGAGACTGCCACGACGACGCCGCGACTTATCGCGTACGTCAGGGCATCGGTAAGAGCCTGTGAACCCCCGATGGCGAACGACATTGAGATGATCCGTGCACCATTGTCGACCGCGTCCACAATGCCGGCGGCCACAGCATCGGCGATGTAATAGTTGTTGGCGCCGTCCGAGTCGTAGCATGGGTCCTCGATGTCGACACCAAAGCCATAAAATAAGACGGAGGCGCCCGGGGCAACACCGGTGAGGCCGTCTTGCCCGGGATACCCTTTGCCGTCGCCCAATATTTTTAGCGCGATGTTGGTTCCGTGTGAAGCGACATGGAGGTCGTCAGTATTGACTTTCTGCAGGTCACCAGATTCGTCCCGGCATAGTGAATCCGGCATAACGGTGAGGTCTGCGCCCTGAAGAGCGGGCACCGCCGTATTGATCCCGGCGTCGATGATAGCAACGGTCACCCCGGTGCCATCGATGCCCTGGTCGTGGTAGTCGTCAATCTTGTAGAGATCGATGTAATACTCACCAGCGTCCACGATGGATGCGGACGCGGGGAGTCCAACCCCCACAGTGACGGCGAATGTGAGAACGGAGACCAGCGCAACACGAGGCGAAAAACGGTGTGGCACGGACCTACTCAGCTCGCTTTGTAGTGGATGAGGGAGTAGGAGTGGGCGTGGGTGTGGGCGCTGGGTCATCGTTGACGATGGTGGTCAGCAGACCTTCCGTTTGCTCGGCCTGGTCGTGGAGTTTGTCCGTCTCGATGCTTGCGTCAGCGTCGACCTCGGACAACTGAGTAAGAGCGGCTTTTATGTCATCGGCGAAGTCGACGAGTTGTTCACGCAGGACTTGGGCGCGCTGGCCAATCTTCTTGGCCTCCCTATCGAGCTCGTCGTCAAAGACATTGGTGGCGGTCCATACCTGTGGCCCTCGGCGCTTGGCCACGCTGGACTCGTCCGGGTAGACCTGTTCCTGAGCCTTCTTGATCTGTTCAAGAACAAAGGCGCTGTCAATTGAAATGCCAAGGCCTGAAGTAATCACGGGATTGTCCTTTGCGTGGAAAAGAGACGAGCACGTGGTGAACCCCGCGACGACGTGCCCCGGGGTTCACCTACGGGTGAGCGCGAACTAGATGCTGAAGCGCTGAGCTGCTTTGTTGTCGGTGTTGGTGTAGCCAGAGGAGATCTCCTGGGTCGAGCGTGCGATCTGCTCGAGGAGCTGCTGGAGTTCACCAATCGAGGCGTCCCACTTGCGCTGGGCTGCGTCGTAGGAGGTCTGTGCCTCACCACCCCACTGGCCGCGCAGGGTGGACACCTTGTTTTCGAGTTCGTTCAGTTCGTTGCGGATGCCGGTCGCGCCGCCACGGATTTGCTCCGACAGTGCGGTGACCTGCTCGGGGCGAACACTCATTGATTCCATCATTAGATAACCCCTGTCCTTAGTTCATCATCGAGCCGAGGCCCGAGATTGCCTGCTGGTGGGACTGCTCCGAGGCAGCCTGGTCCTTCTCCGTGCCACGCAGGGCGTCTTCGAGGGTGATCAACACGTCGTTGAGCTTCCTTGACTCTTCGTCCCAACGGTTCATTAGCTGAGTGAACGAGTTGGCAGCACCACCGGTCCAGAACGAGCGCAACTGCTCAATCTCGCCACGGACGGTCTTGATCTGCTTCTCAATATTCGCCTTCGTTGTACCGACCGCTTCCGCACCCTTGCGGAGTGCGCCCTCTTCTGCGGAAATGACATCAGCCATCTCGCACCTCCCCTAACTTGTTGTGAAACACGCGTGTGTTGGACACTAGCCGCACGACACGACCACCCGCAGAATACCGACGAAGCGGACACAAGGGCAACATGAGACCCAATTAATCTTTGTAGAATTCGTCACACAGGTATGCGTAGTGACCCCCACGGGCCATTGTCGAGCGCGGATACGGCAATAGACTGTGTCGAGTCAGTTTTCATGCTTGGCCCGAGGTCATCGATGCCGTCCCAGGGAGGAAGTCCACGTGTCGCAATCCGTAGGTGCTCCGAGTGCGCTCGTGAGGGTGTCCGTGTTGATTGACGAGCGCCAACTGGATGTTGGTATAGCCGCCAGCGTCCCGCTAATCGAGGTCATGCCAGGTTTCGCTCGTAGCCTCGGTGTGCTTGACCCTGCCCTTGTTCACGGAGGCTACGCACTGCAGCGAGCCGACGGCACGACCCTCGATGCCAGCCTCAGCGCCACCGCACAGGGAATTCACGACGGAGACCTCCTGACGCTGCTTCGCGGTACCGCCTTCAAGGAGCCCCGGGTCTACGACGACGTGACCGAGGCCGTGATCGACGCGGCGACCGAACACCACGGGGAGTGGACTCCCCGGGACAACTCGCGCACCGCGCTCGCCGTGAGTCTTACCTTTCTGTTGCTCTGCGCCGTTCTGCTGCTAAGCGCGGGCGCCTCACTGCCCCTCGGCCCCCTCATCGCCGGTGGTGGCGCCGTCGTCCTCCTTGCAGCATCGGCTGTGTTGGGACGCCTCGGCCAGACAGAGTCGGGGCAGGCCTTCGGACTGGCCGCCGCCGTCTACGCGGGCATCGCAGGTTTCCTCGCCGTCACCGATAGCACGGTGTGGGGGTGGCCGCTGGCTGCAGCATCGGGCGCGGTCATGCTCGCCGGAGGGATCGCCTTCGCGTTCACCCCGCGCAGACCCGAAACGCAGTTCATTCCTATTGCGTGGGGGCTGATCGTCGGGATTCCGGCGCTCATCACGGGCCTCGTTCCCGATGCCGTCCTCCCCGCATATGCCGTGATGGTCGCGCTCGCGGGCGCCCTGGGCAACCTGTTGCCGTGGCTCGCTCTCAGCTCTACGCGCATTCGGGTGATCTCTCCCCAAAGTGACCAGGAGATCTTCGCGGTGCCCGGTGAGATCGATGCCAATGCGGTGAAGGCTCGCGCCGCGGCGGGTGCGCGGGTCCTCAATTCGCTACGCATTGCGGTGGGCCTCGCGGTGCTGGTCGCGACCCCGCTGGTGGCCGGAGCCAATGCCGCTGGTGCGTTGCTCACTGCCTTCGTGTTTGTGGGAATGATGTTCCAATCCCGCCAGGTCTACGCGAGGGCTTCGGTGCTCATCGTGATGACCTTAGGTGCGCTTGGCCTCGCCGCCACCGCCCTCACCGTGCTCTTCGAGCAGCCCCACCTACGCACGCCTCTGCTCGTGGTGTTGCTGGTGGCCACGGCGGTGCTCATTGGGCTGACTCTGCTCAGTCCTGGCGCGAGGTTGAAGCTGGCACGCGCGGCGGACACGGTCGAAGTGCTTCTCCTGGTGGCGATGCTTCCGCTAGGCATTCTCGCGGCTGGCTGGGCATAGTCGATGGCATCGAAGAAGGACCTGATTGATGCCCAAAGCTTCAGTCGTCGCCGCCTGCTCACCGCCTTCACCGCCGGCGCACCGGGAGGCAAGGAACTCGAGCCAGCTAAGCCGATGCGGGCCGTCGTTGCGGGCATTTCACTCGCCGCGCTGGTGCTGGTGGCAGGCGTCTTTTACGGGCTGCTCAAGCCAGGCTTGCCGCCGAGTTGGGAGACCAACGCGCTGATTCTGGTGAGCGACTCCGGCGCGCGTTACTTTTCCAGTAACGGCACGTTGTATCCGGTCATCAACTCTACGAGCGCGCGCCTGTTGGCGCCCGGGGGCGAACTCAACGTCTTGGGCACGGACAGTGGGTCGCTCGACGGGATCCCCATCGGCCCGACGGTCGGCATTGTGGGTGCGCCTGACGATGTTCCCGGCGCGGAGAACCTCATCAACAGCGGCTGGGTGGCGTGTCCCGTGGGCAACGGCACCGCGGTGGACCTCGCAGGCAACGCCGACGCCGCACCCGAGGGCGCTGGCACGGTAGTGACCAGCGACGACGTGACGTACGTCATCGCTGGCTCTCACCGCTATGCCGTGTCGCCCGACGCGCCGGACAACGTCTCCTCCGTGCTGCGCGCGGTAGGCCTTGCGGACCAGGTGCCACTGGAGGTCGACAGCCGCTGGCTCAATCTGTTCACGGCGGGCGGCGACCTCGAGCCATTGACTATCGCGGGCGCGGGTAATGCAGCGCCGGGGACTGACCTGTTAGTCGGTCAAGTCATCAGTCAGGACGCGACAGAGGCTCGCTATTTGGTCACCCCGGAGGGCACGCTCGCCCCGCTGTCTCCCCTTGCGTACCGGCTCTACCTGATTGGGACTGGCGCGTCGCTTGGCGAGTCTGTCGAGGTCTCCTCGTCCGACACCATCGGAGTCGAAACCGATCCTGAATCCGAATACGGTGCTGACTGGCCCGCCGAGGTTCTCACGGAGTTGCCAACTGATGAGTTCCCGTGCGCGTTGCTCGACGCACAGGGAGGCGGAGAGTCGGGTTCGGCTCTCGCCTCGGTCTCAACGTTGCCCGATGCCGCCGCGGTCTCGGTTCCCGCGCGCGGGGGTGCGCTGGTGTTGGCGGGAGGTGAAGGCATCGATTCGGTGAGTGGCTACGTACTCGTCGACGAACTCGGCACTGCCTACGCAATTCCGTCGCCCGCAGGCGAGGACGCGCCGGGCATTGACGACGTGCTATTGCGCCTCGGATACACGAAAGACGATGCAGGGCAGGCCACCTCGGCCTGGATGCAATTCTTCGCCGCCGGGCCCGATCTCACGATCGAGGCCGCGCGCCGGACGCCTCAAGGCGTGCCGGCCGTGACGGATCAACCGTCTCCCGACTCGTCTACCCAACCGTCCGCAGGGGAAGCGGACGCGGCCGCGTCTGCGACCACGGCATCGGCCGCCGTACTGCCCTCCCTGGCGAGGGGTCACTCGTTTGTCGCCGATTCAACGGTGCAGGCTTGCGAAGACGGAGTCGAGCAGTTCGTCACTGAACGTCCGCCGGCGCTGAGCATGTTGCAGGCCACCGAGGCGAATACCCTCGCCACCGGCGAAGGTGTCACCGTTGCCGTGGTCGATTCCGGAATCGACGCCGACAACAAGCACCTTCGCGGCGTGGTGGTTGGTGGTATCAATCTGGTGGGCGACGGCGAGGACGCGCGCGGCATGACCGACGTGTTTGGTCATGGCACTCAGGTGGCGGGGATCATCGCCGCGAATTCAGTGGCGGGATCCGGAGTCGTGGGGGTGGCTCCCGACGTGAAGTTACTCTCCGTCCGCGTGTTCCGCGGCACCGACGACGACTCCATCGCGGCGGGGTACGACGCCACGCCCGCGCGGATGGCGGAGGGCATTCGCTGGGCCGTCGACCAGGGTGCTGACATCATCAACGTATCCCTCAGCGACACCGGAGACGACACCGGGGTGCGCGAGGCCGTAACCTTCGCCGACGCGCGCGGCGCCCTCGTGGTCGCCAGCGCTGGTAACCGCCAAACCGCGACCAGCGAACTCGACGGCCCGCGCTATCCGGCCGCATACCCCGCTGCCCTCGCGGTGACGGCGGTGGACGCGGCGGGCAACGGGACGCCCGATTCGATCCACGGCCCACACGTCGAACTCGCAGCACCGGGGCAGGACGTCCTCACCTCAATGTCTACCGGTGGCGACTGCATGTACGCGAACGACAAGCCGTCGTCTAGCTACGCCACCGCCTACGCGAGTGGAGCGGCGGCTTTAGTTGCGGGTTTGCACAGAGACGAGACTCCCGCCCAGTGGCAGTATCGCCTGATGGCGAGCGCCACTCGCGGTAACCCCGACGTCCGGAGCGATGTGGTGGGTTGGGGCAACCTTCAGCCCTATGACGCCCTCGTGATGGTGCCAGGCAGCGGCGAGCGCGGCCCGGCCAACCCCTTCACCGGGCAGAGCGGTCTCACTGTGGACGCACCCACTGCCGCACTGGTGCCACACCAGACTGAGTCGCCCTTCGCCGACACTCAGACGATGTTCGTGGTGGTCGCACTGGGCGCTGCAGTGCTATTGGGGACGCTCGCCACCGTATTGGTCGTGCGGCGCCAGTCAGATGTGGTCGCCCCTAAGGTCGACCAAGGCGACGGAATGCTCGACAAAATCAAGGGCGCCTCCACGCGCATTATGCCCGGGGAGTAACGCTCACCCTGCTCGCGAGCGCGTCCGCCACGTCCGGCCAGATTTCGTTGGGCGCCGTCAACAGGGGCGCGCCCTGGACTCCAGGAAGGTAGTCGCTGCCGTCGAGTCGCCGAATGGTGAAGCCCGCTTCGCGGACAATCGCTGCTGCGGGGGCGTGATCCCAGGCGTGAGTGCGCGAGAACAACACGTAGTCGGTGGTGCCCTGCAGCAGGTCCGCGTAGTCCCAGCCGGCACACATGCGCGGCTCGGCAATCTCGCCGATGCTCGCCTGGGCCTCCAGGAGCGCGTACCTGGCGTCTGGGTCAATGTAGCGGGCCGATGCCACGCCGCGCAGGGTGCCGAGCGTCCGCCCGCTGGACGCCTCGTCCCCGACGACCCGGACGGGAATCGGCTTGCCGTTGAGGGTCGCGCCCTTGCCGCGTACTCCTATATATAGGTCACCAGTCTCGGGGTGCAGGATCCAACCCGCGGTCGCGACCCCCGCTTCCATGTACGCCACCATGACCGCGTAAGTCTCGGAACCGTGCACAAAGTGATACGTGCCGTCGACCGGGTCGACAACCCAGGCGGCCGATGCATCGGCTAGAAGGTCGGGGAGCGCCGGGTTCTCGGCGGTCGCCTCCTCGCCCACGACGGGGACATCAACAATCTCGCGCAGGCGCTTGGTGAGGAAGATCTCGGCGTTCTTGTCCGCCTCCGTGACGTAGTCATTGGGGCCCTTGAGAGCGATGTCGCCCTCGGCCAGGGCGCGGAAGCGGGGGCGAATTTCGGCATCGGCTGCATCGGTCATTGCCAGGGCTACGTGAGTGATGTCCATAGGCCCATGGTGACACCCCAAAGCAACGGATTGGTAAACACCTCAAAAGGCCCCCGGGTGGCGGCATCGGTTTCGGTATGTATTCTGTGACCGACGCGCCCCTTATATTGTGGGCTCACGCCATCTGACTAGAAAGTAGGTCCCATGACCCGCAAACTCGTGATTGTCGAGTCTCCCACCAAGGCCGGAACCATTGGCGGTTACCTTGGCGACGACTACGACGTCGTGTCGAGCGTGGGTCACATTCGCGACATCCCGGAGCCCCGGGAGATGCCTGCGGAGGTGAAGAAGGGCCCGTTCGGTAAGTACGGCGTCGACGTCGAGAACGGCTTCGAGCCCTATTACCAAGTGTCGGTGCGCGCCAAGAAGACCGTGGCGGACATCAAGCGCCGCCTCAAGGACGCCGACGAGCTCTATCTCGCAACTGATGAGGACCGCGAGGGAGAGGCCATCGCTTGGCACCTGCTCGAGGTGCTCAAGCCCAAGGTGCCCGTGAAGCGTCTGGCCTTCCATGAGATTACCCGCGAGGGAATCGAGCGCGCCATGGCGGCGCCGCGTGACATTGACATGGAGATGGTGGAGGCGCAAGAGACGCGCCGCATCCTGGACCGCCTGTACGGCTGGGACATGTCCGACGTGATGCGCCGCAAGGTGGGCCAGGGCTCGAGCGCCGGCCGCGTGCAGTCCGTCGCGCTGCGACTCGTGGTGGACCGCGAGAAGGAGCGCATGGCGTTCCAGAGCGCCGAGTACTGGGACCTCACCGCGACGTTCGCCGCGAAGGAAGGGCCCGATGCCGGGACGAAGTTTGTGTCTAAGCTCGCCAAGGTGGATGGCGCTCGCGTTGCGAGCGGTAAGGACTTTGACGACCGCGGTGTGCTGACGTCAGACAAGGCTCACCACCTGACCGCCGGCGCCGCCGGTGCGCTGGCGGCCGGCTTGGCCAACGCCGACTTCTCTGTGATCAATGTGGCCTCGAAGCCGTACAAGAAGCGTCCGGTCGCGCCGTTCATCACGTCGTCGCTGATCCAGGAGGCAAGCCGCAAACTGAGCCTCGGTGCCCGTCAGGCGATGGGCGTCGCGCAGGCCCTATACCAGCAGGGTTACATCACCTATATGCGTTCGGACTCGCCCACGCTATCGAGCGAGGCCATCAAGGCTGCTCGGTCACAGGCCATCGAGTTGTTTGGCTCGGATGCGGTGCCGACCTCGCCGCGCATTTACGCCTCTGCGGACTCGAATGCTCAGGAGGCGCACGAGGCCATCCGCCCGTCGGGTGACAAGTTCCGCACGCCCGAGTCGCTGCGCACGCAGCTTCGCGGCGACGAGTTCCGCATGTACGAGATGATCTGGAAGCGCACGCTCGCCTCCCAGATGGCCGATGCCGTGGGAACTACCTCGACCATCACGATTGGGGCGAAGTCCTCCGCCGGTCACGCGGTCGAGTTCACTAAGTCCGGCACCATCCTCACCTCGCCCGGCTTCCGCGCGCTCTACATCGAGACCACTGAGGCCAAGCGTTACGAGGACGAGGACGGCAAGCAGCCGTCCGACGGCGACTCGCGTCTGCCGCAGGTGGCCGAGGGTGACGGCGTCGACGCCAGCGACCTCGAGCCGCTTACCCACGCCACCAACCCGCCGCCCCGCTTCACGCAGGGTGCGATGATCAAGGAACTCGAGGACCGCAAGCTGGGTCGCCCGTCGACGTACGCGTCCACGGTCGACACGATCATCTCGCGTGGTTACGTAAGTATTGTGCGCCGCAACTTGGTCCCCACGTGGCTCGCGTTCTCCATCGTCGGTCTGCTTGAGGAGCACTTCCCGTCGCTGGTTGACTACGGCTTCACTGCCGATATGGAGGCTGGGCTGGACCGCATCGCGGCCGGCGACCGCGCCATGAAGGACTGGCTGCAGGAGTTCTACTTCGGCAGCCCCAACGTCGAGCAGCAAGGATTGCGCGAGCTCCTCGAGAACATGGGCGAGATTGACGCCCGCGCCATCAACACGTTCATGATCGGCGACGGCATCGCGGCCCGCAACGGCCGCTATGGCCCGTACGTGGAGCGGGAAGTCGACGGTGAGCAGCAGCGCGCCTCGATCCCCGAGGATTTGGCCCCCGACGAGCTTACGGTCGCCAAGGCCGAGGAGCTGTTCGAGACCCAGGGCGGCGACGAGCGCGAGTTGGGCACTCACCCGGAAACCGGCCGCACCATCGTCGCGAAGGCCGGCCGCTTTGGCCCGTACGTAACCGAGGTACTGCCGGAGGACTCCAAGGAACGTCCCAAGACGGCGTCGCTGTTCAAGTCGATGCAGCTCGAGACTATTGGTCTGGACGACGCGGTGGTGCTCATGAGCCTGCCGCGCGTGGTGGGCATCGACCCCGAGGACAACGCGGAGATCACAGCGCAGAATGGCCGCTACGGCCCGTACCTGAAGAAGGGCACGGACTCGCGCACCATTGACTCCGAGGATCAGTTGCTCGACATCACGCTCGACGAGGCGCTAGCAATCTATGCGCAGCCTAAGCGTGGACGTGGCCGTACCGCGGCGCCGCCCCTCAAGGAGCTGGGCACCGACCCCGTGAGTGAGAAGGCGATCGTCATCAAGGCCGGCCGCTTTGGCGAGTACATCACCGACGGCGAGACCAACGTGACCATCCCGCGCGGCGAGACCGTGGATGAGATGAACCACGAGCGCGCTGTTGAGTTGCTCGCGGACAAGCGTGCCAAGGGTCCCGCGAAGAAGAAGCGTGCACCTGCCAAGAAGAAGGCGCCGGCCAAGAAGGCTGCGGCTAAGAAGCCCGCTGCGAAGAAGGCTCCCGCGAAGAAGGCTGCGCCAAAGAAGGAGTAGGCGCTAGCTCGCCAGCCTGGACACGCCGCATAGGTGCGTGGCTCCCGGCTGGCCGGCGGAGTCGTGTTCCAAGCGCCCAGAGCCACCCGGGGATTAGCACCGCCGCAAGTGTGCGTTGCCACCAGCCAAACCCGTCGCCCACCAGCATTGGCCACGCGGTGAAGGTCGCGAACAGCGCCATCGCCAACGAACCAAAGACGAGAGATGGGATCGCCCAACCGGCCCACGCATCGGCCGTACGGAAGGCGGCCCACCCCACAAAACCGAGCAGAATCAACGCGATGAACGCAGCCCCAGCAGCCCGCGAGTGGACGATGCCCTCGATGCTGTGCGACTCGGTACCGAGCGGATCCGCGCGGAAGAGGCCCGCGGTAAGCATCCCGAGTGCAGCAATGCCCGCGAGGGTGGCGAGCACTGTGGCGCCACGGATCCCGGTGAGCGATCGACGCAGGCCAAAGCCCGCTGCGGCCCACCCTGCGGCGTTGATCAGGAACGCCAGACGCATGACCCAGGCCCAGTCGCCGCGTGCGTAGTTTGAGATGTACGCGTTGCCGGGCGACAGGTCGGGGCGGATGAGGTGGAACGCCGCGACGGTTGCGATCCACACGGCGGCGCCCGTGATCGCGATGGCGCCAAGGGTGCTGGTGCTTAGGGGCGCGCGACGGTGGCTGTTAGTGGCTTGCATGTGACTGGTTCGCACGCCAGATCGTACTGGTTGGGTCGTGAATCTCAGTTCGGCGAGAACCGGGGAGACTCGCCCGACGAGTGGCTAAGATGCCCAGCCTAAGTTAGGCGCGCGGTATCCCCGCATGAGAGTGGCGGGCCGCCGCCAACAGAACGACCCCAATCCCTGCAAGCACGAGAGCCAATTGAGTCATCCCCGCGGCGCTCTCAGGGCCGGTACTCGCCAGCGCCGGCGGCTCTGGCGGTGCATCGCCAGCGCTCTGCACGACGGCCTTCACCGATGTGGTTGGCGTCACCATGGCTGGCGAGGCATCGGCGGCAGGTGACTCTACGGTGAAAGGTGCCCAACCGATCACGTCACCGGTAGTCAGGTAGACGCCGATGCGGTGGTCCCCGTCAGTGATTTCCTCAGGGAGAGTGAGGGTGATGCCACCATCGATCCCGATGGCATGTTGTCCCAGTGGCACTGCAGTCGAGAAGGCGTAAACGTCGACGACAGTTCCAGGAGTCGCACCTCCCACAAGGGCAGAGAAGGTCGCACCTGGGGTGAGTGGACTTGGAACTGTGACCGTCCCCCTGTTGTCCTCGGCGAGGCCCGACGCGTCAGCGTAGGCGCCATCCGCTGCCTCGATGGTCACCGAGCCTGCGGCGATCGGCGTGAGCGCGATGGAATTGAGGGAGGGGGACATCGTGGGGGTATAAGTGATTGAACCGCGGTTTTCATCGGCCTTCGTCACGGTGTAGTTGTGCGTGAACGTTTCCGTGTCGCGTGGTGCGAGGGCCGTGCCGGCGGTGAACGCCTCTGCAAGGGAAAGATCTCCCTCGTCGGTCAGACGCAAGAGAAGGTCGTCCAGCGAGTAGGGTCCGGTGTTTGTGGTCGTCAGAGTGAAATCAATGGTCTCGCCCTCGTTGGCAAGCCCGTCGCCGTTGACATCGTCAAGTACCCCCGCGGCGGCGAATGTGAATTCGGGTAGCCCGTCATCGAGCGGTATTGATTGATCGCCGACGTCAACGATGTACCACGTTCCACCCACCAAAACCCTAGTGGGGGTGACGGCGATGGAGGCCGCCCCGGCTTCGAGGTGACCCTGGTCAAGCATCAGACTTGAGGGAAGGCACGTCGAGAGGTCGGTGCCCCCTGGTGCGATGGGTGTAGTGGTCGATGCACAAGTGCTCGACATCAGGTCGTAGCCGTCGATCGCTACGTTCGACGTATTGGTGACATGAGCGCCGGTCACCGACAACTCATCCCCCACCTCGGGCCACGTGACAGGTTCGCCAGTGGCGGCATCCCGAAACGCGGTATCGAGCTGGACGCTGAGCCCCAGGTTGGCGTCAATGGTAGGGACGGCGGGGGTGGAGGCATCCTCGACGACGTCGGCGATACCCGAGAGCGCGGAGTCCCCGGTGAACACGACGTTCCGTGACGGCACCGCCCCCGCAAACACGTCCTCGATGGTGACCGAATGGGTTGCCGTGGCAGGGAAGTCGATACTGGCGCCTCGCTCAGCGGGTCCAGTCACCGACTTCCCCAGAGCGGAGATGGTGTCAAAAGCGCCGTCTCCAGTGTTGGTGATCGTGGCGTTGTAAGTGACCACGTCGCCCACGTCTGCGAGCCCGTCGGTGATGTCACCGTGTGTCTCTGCGAGGGAAGCGTTGATGGTCGCTGTTAGTGCTGCACCCCGAACGTCGATCGGCGGGGAGGACAGTCTTGACGTTTCGACGACGATCGTCTCGCCGTCGCGTGTGATGTCGTAGCCGAGGCTAAGGAAATAGAGCACGAACGCGCTTGGGTCGGAGCTCGGTGAAAGTGATGCGCGGATCAATTGCTCGCCCGTGAGGCCTGGGACGGCTACGGTGCCGTCGGCTATGACTCCGAACCTGTTCTCGATGCTGTTCGTGGTGTAAGAGAAAATTTCGGCCCGGGTAGTGCTTCCCGAGACTGCGGTGGAGATTGCGTAGATGAAATCGTCTTGAGAATCCTGCACGCCGTTCCCGTTGGAGTCCGTGTACGAGCGGTACTCGAGACTTACCGAGAGCCCCTCCTCCTCATACGAGTCGGCCGCGCTTGCGGTCGTGCCGGCCAGCGCGAACAAGGCGATAGTCGTCAGGCCGACTCCGGCTACCAAGCGTGAGAATGGAAGGTTGTAGTTTCTCGACATCACTTACGACTCCTACCTCCCCGCGCGCTTTGTTGCGACGGTGTGTGGGTTCAAGGCTCATGTTAGAGTACCGGACTGTTAGCTCACTTTCCTGTTGTCAGCGGCGACTTCGTTTGTGCGCACGATGGCGCCACTGACGAGACTCCGCTGAGTGCCCTGAGCGAAACCGCAGGGGCACGTCGATGAGATTTGCGCTAGGAAACAACGAATCGCGGCCTTGGGGGGTGCCGCAGCCCACACTCATTGCTAAGGTGACGTTATGACTGCCAGCGAAGCCACTCCTGTCCCGTTCACCGCACCCGCCCCTGACCCCATGGACGCACCCGCGTACCGCTGGGGCATTCTTGGAGCGGGCGGGATCGCCCGCAAGCTCGCCGATGCCGTCACCAACCACACCGCGTCATCGGTCGTGGCTGTAGCCGCGGCCTCGAGCCAGGAGCGTGCACAGGCCTTTGCCGACGAGATGGACGTCCCCACCGCCTACGGCACCTACGAGGAGCTCGTCGCGGACCCCGACGTTGACATCGTCTATGTCGCGACCACGCACAACAACCACCACGAGCCCGCACTGCTCGCCATCAACGCAGGCAAGCACGTGCTCGTCGAAAAGTCGTTCACGCAGAACTCCGCGCAGGCCCAGCTGATTGTCGATGCCGCGCGAGACAAGGGCGTGTTCGTCATGGAGGCCATGTGGGCCCGTCACCTGCCGCACATGTACGCGGTCCGCGAGGTGATCGCTCGCGGGGATATCGGTGAAGTCGTTTCCGTGGCGGCGGATCACGGCCAGATGCTCACCCACGTTGAGCGAATGGTGCGTCCAGAACTCGCCGGCGGTGCCCTCCTGGACCTCGGTATTTATCCGGTCGCCTTCGCACACGACATCCTTGGTGTCCCCGAGCACATCACTGCCAAGGGTCGCCTCCGGGAGACCGGCGTCGACGGCCAGGTCTCCATGGTCTTCGAATACCCGGGCAAGAACGCGCAGGCCTCTCTCACCACCACCATGGAGGCGCGCACGCCTGTCGTCGCCCACGTGGCCGGAGCTAAGGGCCGCATCGAACTCGCGGATATGTTCTACGCGCCTACCGTCATGACGGTGACGCCGCTCGACGGCACGCCCTGGACTTTCGACGGAACGGTGGAGAACGGCTTCCAGTACGAGGCGGCGGAGTGTGCTCGCCGCGTGGCAGCCGGCGACACCGAGAGCGAGATCCACACGCTCGATCAGTCGCTTGAGCTCATGCGCATTCTTGACGAGATACGTGCACAGGTAGGTGTTATTTACCCTGGCGAGTAGCAGTTTGACTGACTAGGTGTCGCTTGGTGACGGAACCGGTCCTCCAACTCGACTCAGTTCTTGCAGAGTCAGGTCAGTGATGAGCGCGTGCCCGGCGCTATTGGGGTGCAGCGTATCCGGCCCCATAAGTTCGGGGTGCCCGAGCAGTGGCTCGCCAATGTCTACATAGGACCCACCCACCTCGGTGACAGCGTGCTCGACTGCCTCATTGAGGTAGGCGAGCAGCGCTGGGGTAACCAGACCCGTGTAGTAAATGCCGTTGACGGCGTAGATCTGAGCCTCAGGAAAGGCCTCGCGCAGTGCTGTGAAAGTCTCGGGCACTCGCATGTCTATGAGCTCGCGCGAGGCACTGAGGTCGTTGACCCCTCCAGATACGATGACGATGTCTGGGTCAGCATTGGCCAGTGCAGGTACCCGTTCCACGTAGTTGGTGGCGCATACGCCGCCGCGGCGTGTGTATCCGGAGCCATTGCAGCCGGCGTTGATCTCGGACCACCCGGCCCGGCCAGAGAGAACGGTGGTCCACCGGGTCGGCAACTCCGACTCGGAGAGCCCCGTTCCCTGCGCGTAGGAGTCGCCAAGGAACAAGGCGACTGGTGCATCGGCCGATGGCGGGGTGGACGGGGTCTCCTGAGCGACGGGCCCAGCGCAGGCGGCGGCTACGAGCGTCACTGCGGCCGCGGTGGCAAGAGCCCAACGGGTGGTCATCATGTGCCTCTTCCTATGTCTCCCCAGGGTGCACGGTGCGCCCTCTGCAAGGTATTCGCACCGGCCCTAGGCCCGGTTTGGTATCTACCGCCGATGCGACGGTGGCTTGGGCGCCCAGGGTTGCCTCCAGCGGTCGTCCCGTGTGGGTGGCGCCCGGTAGCGTAGCCACATGGCCTCGCGCGGATTCTTTGTGGTGTTCGAGGGCGGCGATGGCGTGGGTAAGACCACGCAGATCGAGCGCCTCACTGAGTGGCTGCGCTCGGAGGCGGGCGGATCCCACGATGTGGTGACCACGCGCGAGCCTGGTGGCACGGACCTAGGTCGCGAACTGCGCCAGGTCATCATGCATGGCGGACACGTCGCGCCACGCGCGGAGGCGTTGCTGTACGCCGCTGACCGCGCCCACCACGTGGAGTCCTTGGTGCTCCCCGCGCTCGAGGCAGGGGCGGTGGTGGTGCAGGACCGGTACTTCGACTCGTCGATTGTGTATCAGGGCGGTGCCCGCGGCCTAGGCGACGAGGTGGAGCGAATTTCCCTGTGGGCGACCAAGGGGCTGTTGCCGGACCTCACCGTGGTGTTGGACATGGAGCCTGCGTCCGGGCGACTTGAGCGCGAGCTTGACCGAGTGGAGCGCGAGACCGCCTCTCATGCCTCGCAGATGCGGCAGGGCTTCCTCAAGCTGGCGGCGCGTGCGCCGGAGCGCTACGCGGTGATCGACGCGGCGCATAGCATCGACGAGGTGTTTGCTGACGTGGCGGCGGTGGTGGCCAGCGCCATGGCGCGCGTAGCCGAGGGGGATGACCGGTGAGCGTCTGGGACGACGTCGTCGGCCAGGAGGAGCAGATCGCGCCGTTGCGCGCTGCGGTTGGCTCGACGAACTCGATGACACACGCATGGCTGATCACTGGGCCGCCCGGCTCGGGGCGCTCGCATGCAGCCCGCGCCTTCGCCGCAGCACTACAGTGCGACAGCGGCGGGTGCGGTACGTGTCGCGAGTGTCAGACCGCACTGTCCGGCGCGCATGCCGACGTGACCCTACTCGCCACCGAGAAGGTGACGATCAGCATCGACGAGGTGCGAGATCTGATCTCCGTCGCGCAGAGCGCTCCAAGTCAGGGAAAGTGGCGCGTCATTGTGGTCGAGGATGCGGACCGCATGACCGAGCGAACCTCAAACGTGCTGCTGAAGTCCATCGAGGAGCCGCCGCCCCGGACTGTGTGGCTGCTCTGCGCGCCCGCTGCACAAGACGTGGCCGTGACCATTCGTTCCCGCTCCAGGGTGGTGAGCCTGCGCATGCCGGATCCGGATGCAGTGGCGCAGCTACTGATAACCCGTGATGGGGTGGATCCCGTGCTGGCGCGCGAGGTGGCGCTTGCAGCACAGAGCCACATCGGGGTCGCCAGAAGGCTGGCGCGCGACCCGGGAGCGCGGGCACGGCGCGACCAGATCGTGGCCCTCGCCACCGAGATTCGCGGGGTTGGTGACGCAGTGCTGGCCGCCGCAGATCTGGTGGCTGTTTCCGAGCAGGACGCCAAGGCCTCCTCCGAGGAGCGTGATGCGGATGAGCGTAACGCGCTACTGCGGACGCTGGGAGCAGATGATGGCGGCCGACTCCCGCCCGCGCTACGTGCTCAGGTCAAGCAGCTAGAGGACAACCAGAAGCGGCGGGCCACTCGTCTCAAGCGCGACGTCCTTGATCGCGCCATCACCGACTTGCAGTCGCTGTACCGCGACGTTGCCGCCACCCAACTGGGCGCCCAGGTGGAACTGATCAACGAGGCGCATCGCAGCCACATCGAGCAACTGGCGGCACGGACCACGCTCGCTGACACGATGCGGTGCCTGGATGCATTGTCGACAGCTCGCAAGCGACTCGCGGGAAACGTGTCTCCGCTGCTCGCGCTCGAGGCTATGGCACTCGCACTGCGACCGGCCACGTAGGGGTGTTTCAATGCGACCCCATAAACTTGAGAGCATGAACAAGCGCACCCTTCTCGGAACAGTGGCAGCCATTGCGGCACTCGGCCTAGTCCTGACGGGGTGCGTGCCCGAGCGGGACCAGGTCTCACCCAGCGATACCCCCAGCACTGCCTCTACGACCGATCCCAGTGCATCGGCCGTTACCCCAGGTGGGACAGCAAGCCCTGCCAATCCCGGCGACTCCCGCGTCTACGACCAGCAACTTGCCTGGTCGCCGTGCGATGAGCTCGAGTGCTCGACCGTGCAGGTGCCGGTTGACTGGTCAAATCCGGACGGTCCCACCTTTGGCGTTGCGATCAACCGTCACGTCGCGCTCGACTCTGACGAGCGACTTGGATCGATGCTGATCAACCCCGGCGGACCCGGCGGCGAGGGACTGAGCTTCGCGGAGTACTTCGTGTCGATCGCGGGGGACGACCTCCTGGATGCCTATGACGTCATCGGCTTTGATCCGCGCGGCGTGGGCCAGTCCTCGGGTGTGAACTGTGGCGACGGGGCCGCGCTCGACGCGTACTACTTGCCGGACGTGGTGCTCAACACCCAGGCCGACGTTGATGCCGCCCGTGAGAACTTCATTGACTTTACGAACAACTGCCGCGAACTCACTGGGCCCGTGTGGGAGAACGTGGATACCGTCAGCGCCGCACGAGACATGGACGTGATTCGCTCTGTGCTCGGGGATGAGCAGCTGAACTTCCTCGGGTATTCGTATGGCACGGAGCTAGGGGCGACGTACGCCGAGCTCTACCCGACAAACGTGGGCCGGATGACGCTCGACGGCGCAGTGGACTTCCTCTTGGACGACACCCAGCTCTCAGTTGACCAGGCCAGCGGGTTTGAACTCGCGCTCAGCAACTTCATTGAGTGGTGCCACACGCAGGAGGAGTGCCTCCTGGACAGCGACACCGCCACCGCAAAGCAGCAGATCCACGATATGACCGTCACCGCCCAGGACGTCGGGTATCCCTCGGGGAATGACATGGATGTCAACGGCACTCTTATGTTTTATGGCATTGCGGTGACGCTGTACGACCAGACCTCATGGCCATATCTCATGAACGGCCTCAATGAGGTGCTCAGGGACAGGACGGCGTCAGTCATCTTCCAGTTGGCGAATTTCTACCTGGACCGCGACCCGTCCAGCGGCAATTACAGTTCAAACTCAACTGAGGCGTTCACGGCGATCGGCTGCATGGATGCCCCCCTCGAAGACCCGTACACGATCGAGGAGTACAACGACTTCGCCGATTCCGTGATCGCCGCAGCGCCCACGCTCGGCTTTGCGTACGCGGCGGGAACCGGGTGCGACGGCTGGCAGTGGGAGGCCAACGAGTACATCGAAAACCTTGACGCGACGAGCGCGACGGGGCCGATCCTGGTGGTGGGCACCACGAACGATCCAGCCACTCCTATCAAGTGGGCACGATCCCTCACTGACCGTCTTGGCAATGCGTCTCTGCTCGAGTGGGACGGCGAGGGGCACACTGCCTACGGACGTTCCAACCAGTGTGTGATCGACGCCGTGGACGGATACATGGTCGACGGTACGATGCCGAGTTCGGGAAAGCAGTGTTGACCCGCTAGACTATCTGCTCGGCCCGGGAATATTCGGGCTCGCCGCCTTAGCTCAGTCGGCAGAGCGTTTCACTCGTAATGAAAAGGTCGTGGGTTCGATTCCCACAGGCGGCTCCAGCAAGAAAGGCCCGGTCATGTGACCGGGCCTTTCTGCATTGGCGGAGGTGTCACCCCGTGGGGATCGGCAAGTGCGTCGTCGTGACGGGAGTCAGAATTACCGTGACGGAGACCTCATTGCCGAGCTTTTCAAAAAGAGCCTGCTGAAGTTGGTCGACTGCAGGTGTGTCGCCCGAGCCGATCAGCGACACCGTGACCTCTTCATCGCTGATGGTCACATCCTGAACGAGCAGATCCTCGGTGTCGCCTACCCAGTCCGTGACGACTGCTTGTGCGTCGCGCTGTTTGGTCGCCGACGAGACGATTCCCTCGGATGTGAGCATAAGCGGGAGCAGAATGACGGCGGCGAGGGCGATGAACGGCACCACGGTGATGATCATCTTGGTCGGGTTCTCTCGGAGCGCGCGTGGTCTCGCGAAACCAGAAAGGACGAACACCACTGCTGCAACGATCACGATCGCTACGAAGTTGGTGAGGAAGAGCAGGAACGCACCCGCGGCATCGTCCGTGTTGCCCGCCCGCAGTGTGACGCCGACGACAGCAAGCGGCGGCACCAGCGCGACGGCGATGGCGACTCCCGCGATGCTCGCGGAGACACGACTGTTCACGGTGGCGAAGGCGCCCGCGGCACCGGCAGCCACCGCGATCAGCATGTCGAGCAATGTTGGGGTGACGCGGGACGTGATCTGAGAGTTGGTGTCGAGCGCTGTAGCCACAGGTACCCACGCTGCGAACGCGTAAGACAGCAGGATTGATACAACTACGCCGGAAGCCACGAACAGTGCCGACTGCAAGGCGCGGCGCGACCAGCCGTTGACTAGTGCCCCAGCTAGACCAAGGATGGGCACCATGAGCGGCGCGACAAGCATGGCGCCAATGACCACGGCGGTCGAGTCGGCCAGTACTGCGAAGGTGGCAATCGCGACGGAAAGTACAAGCATGATCCACCACGAGGACATCTTGTCGAATTTGCCGGGGTTCTCGAAGTAGAGCGTGTCCGCGAGTTCTTCGCGTCGTTTGTTGCCCACGTTGGAGCCGCGGATCCAGTCCCAGAGAACCTCGGGAAGCGAGGCGGTACGGGGGTCGATTTTGGTGTTGCCCGTCTCGACCAGCCTGAAGCCCCATGCCACCAGGACGAGTCCGCCCACGATGGCGCATGCTGCACCACCCGCAATGAGCGTGTTCGTGGTGGGCTCAGGGGCGGCATTTGCAAGACCACCAATGCAGATCGCTGCGATTCCGCCCGTGATACGGATGCCGCGGTGAGTGGCCTCCTTGTGGCCCAGCGCATGAATCACGATGATGAGTCCGCGCACCATGACGTAGAGGCCCACTATCGCGACGACCATTGAAAGGCGTATCTCTCCGCCCTCGTTGGAGATGTACGGGGCGGCTAGCAGTAGGAGTAGGAAGACGACGGTGGCGAGCGCACGCAGGAATGCCAGGAAGCGGTTGCCTCGCTTGCCAAAGCGACGACGGCCAATGATGGCGTATACGACGTCCGACCCCGCGGACAGGGTAAGGCCGACGATCAGGATGAGCTGCAGAAGTGCGCTGGACACTTGGGGCAGGAGGAGAACCAACAGTCCGCCGATGACGGCGAAGAGGCCGCGCATTGATGCCGGGTTTCCTACTGCCTGCGCCGCGTACTCGATGTTGGTCACGAAGCTCTTCTTGGCGGGTGTGTCGACCTTTGTCTCATTCATGCGTGACACTCCTCTACCCGGGACGATGCGCTAATCGTAGTCCTGCGAAGGTGGGGATGCGCGCCAGGTTCTTGAGGGTGATCCGGGGCCGTCCGTGAACCCTTTCGCGGAACCATTTTGAGGCGTAGTGTGGGCGTAAACGTCCAAGTCGCTGAGGGGGTGCTCTTGAGAATCGTTGTGCGAGTTGCCGTGCCGTTGACCGTCCTCGCGCTGGCGGTGAGCGGGTGCTCGTCGAGCGATCCCGTGGCTACTCCCTCGGCAACGTCGGCGACCTCCGTTCCTGCAATTACCAGCGGCGGTAGCACAAGTGCCCCTACGACTGTGGCGGTGCCTACTCGTGACACGCTCTCGCAGATTGCGACGTCCAAGAGCAACACGATTGATGTCTACGCCAACCCAAATAAATCTGATTTCACGACCCTGCAAGCAGGCGACGTCCTCACTGCGCCCGATCAGACTCCGTTCGTATTTCTAGTTAAGACCGTCACCGACGGTTGGCTCGAAGTGTGGTTGCCTACCCGTCCTAACGGGTCAACCGGTTGGATTGAGACCGACGATGTGTCCCTCGCGGACACTCGGTTCTGGATTGACGTTGACCTCAAAGAATTCAATCTGAAGGTTTACGACGACGAGGACATGGTGTTCCAGACGCCCATCGGCGTGGGGCAGGATGAACTACCCACCCCCGGGGGCACCTATTATCTACGAGAGCTCCTGCAGCCGCCCAACCCCGATGGGGTCTACGGGCCGTACGCCTATGGGCTTTCGGGCTACTCCCCAGTCCTGGACTCGTTCAATGGCGGCGACGCCGTGATTGGTATTCACGGGACTGACGATCCGTCGTCCATTGGCACCATGGTCTCGCATGGGTGTATACGTATGCCCAATGACTCGGTCACGGAGATCGCGACAAAAATTGGCCTGCCGCTAGGCACTCCGGTCTTCATCAACGATTAAGACTCCTCTCAACGGTCAACTCGAGAGAGCACTCAGTTTTGCCGTGCCTGCGCGCGGCACGGCAACACACACACAAACGCCCGTCTCGTTCGAGACGGGCGTTTGCGATGTTCGCTAGTGCGGGAGGGCTATCCGGCGAACGTGACCTCGGCGACGACCGCGACAGCGGAGGTGGCCTCCGGAAGCGGTGCTGCTCCGAGTACCTGGTCGACCTCGGTCGGTGGCGTGGTTGCGCACGATGGGGTCGCTGGCGGGTAACTCACGGTCGCGTTGGCTTCAGGGTTCACCTTGATGGTTACCTTGATTCCCTTCGGCTGACGCGTCCATCCGAAGTTCTCATTGCCGATGGCGATCCACTCACCGTTGGCGTCGAGCCCCCAGCCGGGCCATCCAGTGGGATTGCCGTCAGCGTCGGTCGAAGCTCCGGGCCAGAGAATCCGACCTTCTCCGATGGGTACCTCGACGACTTCGTCGTCCCAGATCACGCCATTCGCGTCTGGGGTACTCGCGTAGGGACTGTGGAATGTAATAGTGGCCATTCCGGTGGTGTTAGTGGACTGATTGTCCGGGTCAGTGAACACCACCTTGTAGTTGAGCCACGGGACATCCCCGTCGCACACCGGGGAAATGAGCGTTCCGCCGAGGGTTGCCGGCTCTGCGCAGCCTCCGTTCTCCACCTCCGGATCGGAGTCCCAGAACTTGGAATCCTCCGTCAACTGGTATTCGTAAACCATCAGCGATGACCACACTGTGCCGGATTCGTCGCTTTGGCAGACTTCGTACTGCGGAGGGGTGCACTCGGAACCATCGACCCAGAGAATGTCCGAGTCCTTGAGGTTCTCGCGGTTCGTGATGGTCACCATGTTCGCGGTTCCCGTTTCTGGGTCCCACTGGCAGACATCCACGGGAGGCGCGGTAGCGCAGTCCGGAGTCGCGGGAGGGTAGTTAACGCCCTCTTGGGTGAGTTCCGGATTGACCTTCATCAGGATCGTGACTCCTCCACGCGTCCATCCGAAGTTACCGTCGCCTAACGATTCCCAGTTGCCGGCCGCATCCTGACCCCAGCCAGGCCAACCCGTGGGAGTGATGCCGTCCGCTGCAACAGACGCGCCGGGCCACAGGAAGCGTCCCTCGGAGGTGTAGGTGCCGGTCGCATCGTCGAACACGGTGTTGAGCGCGATCTCGATGGGTTCGGTGGTCCGAGTCTCGTCCTCAGGATCGATGAACGTGACATGCGCAACCTCATGCTGTGTGGCTTGGCCGTCGGGGTCAGTCAGCACGATCTTGTAGTTCACCCATGGGGCATCGCCGTCGCACACTGGCTGGAGGAACGACCCGCCAAGCTTCGGCTCTTGAGGAATCTTGCAGTCGACCCCATCCTGGATCCGGCCCTCAGGAATTACGGTCTGGACGCCGTCGATGTTGGCGCAGAGGTCGACCGGAGGCGGAGGGCATTCGTCGGACGGCTGATCAGCGGTCCAGAGGAACCAGTCACCGTTGCCAGAGTTACCTTTGCTCACGAAGTAGGGCACGCCGGGCATGTGGTAGATAAGTGCGTGGTTTGCGGACTGCGGGTCACCGCTGGTGGCGTTCCAACCATCGGCGTCAGGGGACGGTCCGTCGTCTGAAGTGATAGGTCCACCAGTCCAGGTGTGCCACACTGCGTTCTGCCACTCACCAACTCCGTCGGTGCACACCACGGGGGGTTGGCACTTCTCCTCGTCGTAGGGGGTGTAGTTGCCGGTAGAGAAGTCGGCT